>CAVSDG010000005.1:0-747965 GCA_963726685.1 uncultured Planctomycetota bacterium | reverse complement strand
TGTGTCCTCTACTGGTTCGTTCGCATTGCTACAACGTCAACGGCCTCGCCTTCGGCTTCGTCGTCTCGAGCGCGATGGCGCGCGGGAGAATCAAGACGCTCGACGCCTCCGCCGCCCTCGCGGTGCCGGGCGTGATCCGTGTCTTCTCGCGCGACGACCAGCCCGCGCCCGAAGTCGCGCAAAAGCTATGGCGACGATATCGCCCCGCAAGGCAAGCCGTTCCGACCGCTCTTCGATGACGAAATCAGGTACAACGGCCAGCCCGTGGCGCTGGTCGTCGCGGAGTCGTTCGGAAGCGGCCCGGTACGCCGCGGCATTCGTCGCGTCGAGTACCAGATCAAGCCGCACGAGACCGACCTGTACGCCGTCCTCGAAGACCAGTACGTCTCGCGAGAGCGCGAGGGCATCGACCCGCCGCCCGAAGCCCGCGGCGGACGCGGACGGGGCCCTCGCCCGGGCTGCCGTGAAGGTCGGTGCCGAGTACCGCTGCCCCGTCGAGCATCACAACCCAATGGAGCCGTTCGCCACCACGGCAGTCTCCGAGAACAACGGCACGCTCACGGTCTTCGACAAGACCCAGGGCGTGCAGAACGTGCAGAGGGTATATCGGCAAGAGTGTTCAGCCCTCGCGGACGACGAGGTGCGCGTCGTATCGCCCTATTGTCGGCGGCGCGTTCGGTTCGGGGCTCCGGCCGCGATACCAGGCGTTCCTGGCCGTCCTGGCGGCTCGGGAGCTGAAGCGATCGGTCCGCGTCGTCCTCACACGCCAGCAGATGTTCACCTTCGGCCATCGGCCGGCCACCTGGCAGCGCATCGCGCTCAGCGAGTCGACCGACGGCACGCTCGAGGCCGTGGTCCACGAGGCGGTCGCCGAGCGTCGGCGCGAGGACTACACCCAGGAGGTCGTTAACTGGTCGGGCCTGCTCTACCACTTCGGGAACGTCACGCTGACGCAGAAGGTCGTCGGCCTCGACCTTCCCAACCCCTTGCGACATGCGCGACCCGGGGGCCGTATGGGGGTCTGGCGCGCGGTCGGGCGATGGATGAGCTCGCACCAGATCTCGGCGTCGACCCGCTCGAGCTTCGCCTGAAAAACTACGCCGAGGAGGACCAGAACGAAGGCCGGCCATTCTCGAGCAAGAAGCTCCGCGAGTGCTACCGCGAGGCGAGCCGAGCGGTTTGGCTGGTCACAGCGCAAAGGCGAGCCGCGGTCGATGCGCGACGGCGACGCGCTGCTCGGATGGGGCATGGCCACCGGCGTCTGGGGCGCGATGCAGTTGCAGGCCGCGGCGCGGGCCGTGCTTACGGTCGACGGCAAGCTTGCCGTCGCGCCGCGCGACGTCCGACATCGGCACCGGCACGTACACGATCATGACGCAGATCGCCGCCGAGGCTTGGCCTGCCGATCGAGGACGTGACGTTTACCCTCGGCGACTCCACGCTGCCCGATGCACCTGTCGAGGGCGGCTCGTTCACGGCGGCGTCGGTCGGCTCGGCGGTGAAGGCGGCGTGCGAAAAGGTCGCCGAGACGCTGTTCAAGGCGGCGCGGAAGGGGAAGGACTCGCCGCTGGCCGGGCTCGACTTCGAGGACGTGCAGTTCGTCGACCGTCGAATCGTCTCGCGCCCGCCGCGCAAGTTCGTGCCGATCGCTGAGGCGATGAAGCGCGGCAAGGTCACCGTCATCGAGGAGCAGGCGACCGTCAAGCCGCCCGGCAAGCGGAAGAAGTTCGGCACCTATTCTCATTCGGCGATCTTCGCCGAGGTGAAGGTCGACGAGCCGCTGGGCAAGGTCCGCGTCTCGCGGGTCGTCGTCGCAGTCGCGGCCGGGCGGATCCTGAATCCGAAGACGGCGCGGAGCCAGGTCCTCGGCGGGGTCGTCTGGGGCCTGGGAATGGCGCTGGAGGAGGAGACCGTCGTCGACCACGCGTTCGGCCGGTTCATGACGCACAACCTGGCCGACTACCACGTCCCCGTCAACGCCGACGTCCACGACATCGACGTGATCTTCGTCGAGGAGCACGACACGGTCGTGAACCCGCTCGGCGCGAAGGGCCTGGGCGAGATCGGCGTCGTGGGCGTGGCCGCGGCGATCGCCAACGCCGTCTTCCACGCGACGGGCCGGCGGGTGCGCGACCTGCCGATCACTCTCGCCAAGCTGCTCTGAGCCTTGTCGGAAGCGCCTCGGGCGAGGGATGATACCGGGTATCCCGGTCGGATCTCTCACCCCATGGAGCCGAACATGGCCGCCTCACGGACCCTGTCCCGCCGCGGATTCCTCGCCGCCGGCCCGGCCGCCGTCGCGCTCACCGGCCTCGCGCACACCGCCCACGCCCAGCAGCCCGTGTCGAGCGGCGACCCCTGGCTCGGCCTCAAGGTCGGCATAGCCTCCTACACCTACAGCCGGCTGCCGCTCGACGCGTGCATTGCCGGCGTGGTGAGCGTGGGCGTGAATTACGTCTCGATCAAGGACGCCCACCTGCCGCTCAAGAGCACGGCCGAGGAGCGCAAGGCGGTCGCCAATCGGTTCCGCGACGCCGGGATCATGCCGCTGAGCTGCGGTGTCATCACGATGAACGACAACGAGGTCGACATCCGCGACGTCTTCGAGTACGCCCGCGACGCGAGCATCCCCACGATCGTCTGCAAACCCACGGCCATTTCGCTGCCGACGATCGACAAGATGGTCAAGGAATTCGGCATCCGCGTCGCGATCCACAACCACGGCCCCGAGGACAAGGTCTGGCCGTCGCCCATGGACGCGTCGCGCACGTGCAGCCGTTCGACGAGCGGATCGGCGTCTGCATTGACGTCGGCCATACCGCGCGGACCGGGCTCGACCCGACGAAGGCGATCCGCGACTGCGCCGAGGCTCTACGACCTGCACATCAAGGACATCGCCAGCATGGAAGGAAAGTCGCCCCCGTCGAGGTCGGCCGCGGCGTCTTGGACGTTCGCGCGATGCTGCGGGCCCTGCTCGACATCGGGTATGCCTACCACGTTGGGCTCGAATATGAGAAAGACCTGAAGGACCCGGTCCCCGGCGCGGCCGAGAGCATCGGCTACATCCGCGGTACTCTGGCGGGGATGCGATAGGGCGATCCCCGGTCGGTCGTCGCGGTCGTCTCCGGGTGTGGCCGCGGGACATCGTGTGGGAAAACCTCATCCGCGGGCTTAGACTTTGAGCCGCGGGGACTTTCGCTCCATCGACGCCGATCCGAGCTCGTGAATCCCGAGGCAGCACCGACCATGCCCACGTCCTGGACGATCGGCTCCGCGCCGGATTGCGATATCGTGGTCACGGAGCCCAAGGTCTCGGGCCACCACTGCCGGCTGACTCGCGAGGCGGGCGGGTATGTGCTCGAGGACCTGGGCTCCACGAACGGGACGTTTCTGAAGGGCGTGCGGCTCACGGGGAAAGTATCCGTTGCGCCCGGCGATGCCATCACGCTCGGCCTGACGACGCCGATGCCGTGGCCGTCTGGGGACGACCGCGCGACGGTCATCCGGATCGGCCGCGAGCCGGACAATGACGTTGTGATCGACCTGCCGATGGTCTCGGGCCACCACGCGCGGGTCCTCTGGGCGGGCGTGCCGGGCGAGGCGGTGATCGAGGACCTCGGCTCGTCGAACGGGACGAGCGTCGGCACGCCCGAGCGGAAGGTCACGCGGGCACCGTTCACGGTCGAGGACACGATCTACCTAGGCACGCACCCGCTGCCCGCGGCCTACGTGCTGGCGAGGACTGACCCGTCGCTCGTGCCGTCGCTGGCCTTCGGCAGCGACGAGGTCGTGGTCGGGCGCAACGCGAGCTGCGACCGCGTCTTCCACGTCCTGATGGTCTCTGGGCGGCACGCAAAGCTGAAGCGCGAGGGCGATCGGATCGTGATCGAGGACCTGGGCTCCTCGAACGGGACGTTCGTCAACGGCCGGCGGATCGACGGGCCCACCGACGTCCGGGCCGGCGACCTGATCGGCCTGGGGAGCCACACGGTCCTGCTCGCCGTCGACTCGGGCGGGGGCCCGGCCACTTCGGCGACGGAAGAGCCCGCTCCGGCCGCTCGCGAGGCCCGTCCCGCGCCGGTGTGGACTGGACTGGCAAGGCCGCTCATCGTGCTCGCTCAGGCCCCGCTGATCGGGCTCGTGCTCGGGCTGGGCATAAAGTCACCGGCGTCGCTCCTCGCCTGGCTCAGTCTCGCGGCCGTCTGGTTTGGGCTCTCGGACGCGGTCGTCGGGGGCATTCTCGACGGGAGGCGACTCCGCGAGGTCTGGGGCCCTGGCGGCGCGGCGGGGCTGCTCGCGAGGCTCGGCGGGCTCGCGGGCCTTTGCTTCGTGCAGTGCGCCCTGTGCTGGGCAATTGCCTCGGGCCTCGCGGGGCTAAGGGGGCCGGGGCTGTCGTCAGTCGGATTGCTCGCCCTGGCCGCGCTGGTAGGACTGACGGCAGGCCTCCTGGTCACGGTCCTGGCGCCCCGGCCCGCGGTCGCCTGGGCCGCACTGGGGCCGATCATGCTAGGGCTCTGGCTCTTCGGCGGCGAGCGGCAGGCGCTGCCACAGATGAATCCGGCGGCCCGCGTGGTGGCCAATGCGCTGCCGTCGCGCTGGGCCTTCGAGGGGCTGCTCCTGCTCGAGTCCGACGCACGCGCGGCCAGCGTCCCCGACCTGGCCCAGGATTACTTCCCGGCCGAGACCCAGCGCACCGGTCCACGGGGCCGCGCCATGGCGCTGGCCTTCCTGCTGATCGGGCTGACCGCCACGGCCGCCTTCACGGCGCGGGCCTCGCTACGCGCCACGTGAGAACGTGTGTGAGACGCCTCGATGGGAGCCAGTCCCCAGTGCCGTCTCCGGCACTTCCGACCGATCTTCCAAGGTGTCCGTCGCCCGGTTGGCATAGTTCGACCAGCATCCGTCGGACGTCAGCCTCCTCGCGTTGACGAAATGATTCGTTGACACCGGCGCGGGGGAAACAGACTCTTAGGGAGCCCAGCGCGAGGCACGTGTACCCGACCACGGGGGCCGATGCCATGCCCGATTCCGACCCGGACGCCACGACCATCGAGGACGAAGCGACGGTCGGACTCGCCCCTTCGGGATTCGCACCCCCGACGCCCGCAGAGCTGACCGCGCGTCTCCCAGGTGTGGAAGTGACCGACCTGCTTGGGCAGGGCGGGATGGGGTTGGTCTACAAGGGGCGCCAACCGTTCCTGGACCGGCCGGTCGCCATCAAGGTCATCCGGCCCGACCTCCAGGCCGACGACGCCTTCCAGGTCCGGTTCCTCGCGGAAGCGCGGCACGCTGGCGAGGCTGAGACACCCTTACATCGTGACGGTCTTCGACGCCGGCATGGCCGACGGGCTCTGCTACCTCGTGATGGAGTACGTGGAAGGTGCGACCCTCCGGCAGCGGCTGGCCTCGGGCCCGATGGACCAGCGCGACGTCCTCGACGTCATGCCCCAGATCACGGAGGCCCTCCAGCACGCCCACGAGTCCGGGGTCGTCCACCGCGATGTCAAGCCCGAGAACGTGCTGATCGACCCGCGCGGCCGGGTCCGTCTCGTCGACTTCGGCCTCGCCAAGCTCTTCGGCTCCGGCACGCCATCGCGCGGCGACGATCGCGTGGCCGGCACGCTCGCCTACATGGCCCCTGAACAGCTCACGATGCCCGAGGCCGTCGACCATCGGGCCGACATTTACTCGGCGGGCGTCGTGTTCTACGAGACGCTCGTGCACGAGCTCCCCAAATCCGACCGCATTCCCCCGTCGCAGAAGGCCGCCACCGATCCGCGGATCGACCCCATCGTCCTCCGCGCCCTGGAGCGCGAGCGTGAGCGTCGCTACCAGGAGGCTCGGTTGATGCATCGCGACATTACGAACCTGTCGCGCACGCCCGAGTCGACGATCCGGCTCGAAAAGCACATCCCCGCCCCGCCCGACGAAGTGTTCGCCACGTGGCTCGACCCGGGCCGGATGTCCGACTGGTATGCGCCGACCGACGACTTCGGCCCGACCGTCGCGGAGGTCGACCCGAAGGTCGGAGGCTGGTATCGCGTCGGCATGCTCGAGCCCGGGAAGACCGAGCCCAGGGTGGTCACGGGGCAGTATTGCCGCGTGGACGAGCCGCGAACCTTGAGCTTCACCTGGGCGTGGGAAACGCCCGTCCCTGACGTGCAAGAGACGCAGTTGACCCTGGAGTTCCGCCCGAAAGGAGACGGCACCGACCTCGTGCTAACGCACGAACGTTTCCACGACGTGCCGCACAGGAACGGTCACGCCAAGGGCTGGGCCGGCTGCCTCGACCGCCTGGCCCGCAAGTTCGGGGCATGAGGCCGAGCGAACCCGATACGCGTTTATCCGCTCCGCAGGCTTTCGAACGCGCCGCTCGCGAATGCCAGCGCGCAGGCTCCGACGAGCAAGAGCGCGAACAGCAGCCGGAGCGCCGACGACGCGGCCCTGGAATCGCCGCTCGGCCTCGGGGTGACCTTGCAGGCCTCGCAAGAAGGCGACCCGCCGGGCGATGCTGCCGTGGCGCCAGGAGCGCGCGTCGGGCTCGATCCCGTTCTCGACCGCGACCGTTTCGAGCGCGTTGACGCAGATCCGGATACCGACGGGGCAGAGGGGGACGAGATCCGGCGGAACCAGGGCACGCGGGCCTTCGTAGTGGCACCGCTCGCAGTCGTCCCGCCCGCACGAGATGGCCCGGCAGCCGAAGACGTCCGCCTGGCGTTCGAACCGCCGCGAGAGCACGCCGAACGCGAGCCAGTAGTAGAGCCCGACCACCGTGAGCACCGACATCGACTTCGCGAGCTCGACGGCCGGGTTGCCCGTGCCAACACCCACCCCGAGCGTCGTCGAGGCGAGATCGACGAGCTGGCCGGCCAGGGCCATCACCCCCAGGCTGCCCAGGAAGAACAGGCCGAAGGACGCGAGATGCCGATGGCGAACGTGTCCCATCTCGTGACCGAAAACGGCGGCGACCTCGTGTTCGTCGAGCGCGTCGACCAGCGCGTCGCTCAGCAGGACGTACCGGAATCGCGGCAGCGCGCCGGTCACCACGGCATTGAACACGGAGCCCTCCGTGTCCCACACGAGAATGTCGGTGAAACGGAACCCGAACCGGTCTGCGAGCCGCTCGAGCCGGTCGCGGAGCGGGCCTGCGGGGAGCGGTCGGGCGGGCCAGGTGAGGCGGACGAACGCGGGGGAGATCACGAGGAGAATCGTCGCCATCGCGGCCATCACGCCGAGCTGCACGACCGGCGTCGCGGCCGAGTCGCCCAGTGCCCTTTTGGCGAGGTCGGCACCGGCCCAGAAGAGGACCACGGCCGGCAGGATCATCCCGAACGCCATCCTCGCCTTGCGGAGCAGATACGAGCCCGGGCCGGAGCCCGCCCCGATCGTCCGCGAGGCCCGCGCCGCCGGATAGAGGCCCCACCAGCCGAGGACCTCGGCCACCAGGAACGGCGAGAGGATCGTCAGCTCGTCGACGACGAAGACGCCCTTCAGCCCCATCCCGTTGCGGACGAAATCCGGCCAGCCGAGGCCGTGGATCAGCCAGGTGAACACGACGAGGTTCATCGCCTGCACGAGGTACGACGCCCACGCCAGCCCGCGGCGAGACGATGCCGTCGGATACCCCCTCCGCCGGACCGCCGCGGTCAATCCGAGCCCCAATCCCATCGCCACGCTCGCCGCCAGGCCCAGCGCGACGAGCGTCTCGGTCAGGCAGCTCGCCAGGTCCTCGGCCCGAACGGGCGGAACGATCGAATCCGCCGCGAACGCGACGAACAGGGCGATCAGGAGCGGCGCGGCGGGGATCAGCATAGGTCTGGGGGCCTTCGTCAGCTGCGGATGCTCCTCTTCGATCCCCGAAGACGTCTCACGGCTCGGCCGACGCGCCCGAGACGATCACCTGCACATCCAGGTTCGCTGGGGCGGCGTCGCCCTTGACGGCGAGTGGGACGGGCACGACGAGCGCCCAGGTGTTCTTCTCCTGGTCGTTCACCATCTTCGGGTCGTCGGCCTTGGCGGGCTCGGTCGCGGCGAGGAGCTCGAGGCAGGCCGGGTGGGTCGTCCCCGCGGCCTCGGCGCTCCGCTCGTCGAGCGGCTTCTTGGCCAGGATGTCGGGCGACGCGTCCTTGGCCGCCGGCAACAGCAGGAAGTAATCCCGGAACGGGCTCTTGCCCAGGTGCGCCCCGTTCTGGGGCTGGAGGCCGAAGCGGACGGTATAGATACCCGGCGGTATCGCCTGGTCGCGGAAATCCTGCCCGTCCGACCCGTAGCGAATCGCCCCGACCAGCGTCCCCTCGGCGAGCACCGGGAACTGAATCGTCCCGCTCGGCCCGTTCGGCTTTCCCGAGGCCGGCGTCGCCTTCCGGAGCCACAGGTCCGCATAAGGCTTGCCCGACGAGTCGATGATCCTGTAGGCGGTCGGACTAAGCTCGCCCTTTATCGCCGGCGCCAGAGCCGACGGGCGGCGCCTCCTTGAGCACCTCCGCCTTGTACGGCCCCTCGGCGCTCGCGGGCGAGGCGGGAATGGCGAGCGAGAGCGAAGCGAGCAGCAGATAGCGGTGGTGCATGCGCCTGGTTGATCCTGGGTGCCGGCTCGGGGATGCACGATGATCTTGGGAGGGCGAGGTTCCCGCCGAGCCGGGCATCCACCCCGGCTCGGCGGGAACCTCGCCCTCCCGGGAGGGTGGCTTCCCGGCCTCAGAGCGCGAAGCTCCCCACCATGCTGCTCCGCGCGTTCTGGTCATCCCAGCGCGTGTTGAGCTCCTGCCCGCGGAACGAGTTGTTCACGGTGTACGCCGGCTTGACGTCCACGCCCTTCGACAGCGGCGGGTAGGCGAGAATCTCGTTGCCGCACTTGTGGTCGTCCTCGTTGAGTGGCCGGGTGACGATCTCGGCCAGTCCCGGAGCCCAGAAGAAGGCGCGGGGGGCCTGGGGCATGGCGTGCAGGCCGTGCTCCTGGCTCGCCGACTCGGGTTCGTGCTGCCCGACGGTCATCGCGATGACCGAATCCCGGACCGCGACCACGTTCTTCAGGCGATCTCCGCCGAGCGACTTGGCCATCGCTACCAGCGCCTTGCGCTGGGCGGGGGTCGCCTTCTTGTCGACGATCAGCACGGACTGGGCCTGGTCGGGCTGGTCGGCGTCAAAGGTCGACGTCCCGCGGACGGCCGCGGCGATGGTCAAGCCGGCGAGGTCGACGCCCTGGAACGAGCCCTCGGTGACCTTCCAGGCGATGACGGCCTGGTGGCCGGTCAGGTAGACCTCGGCGTTGGAGAAGCACGGCCCGGTGAAGACGTCGTTGGTCCTGGCCTCGACATACTCGCCCCGGAGGCCCGCCGCGTCGGCCGTGCCGGCGGCAAGCATCAGGGCCCCGCAGAGCGCCGCCCATGTCTTGAACATCGCGTGGGACTCCTCTTCCGTACGAAACGGGCCGGTGGGATCGGATCGGGTCGGTGGAGTGAGCGGGCATCGGCCGGGCTTGCGGTGGTCTGCGCCACGATCCGACCATCGCCGCCTCCATTGGATGGCGGGACCGGGCCCGGCCTCGGCCGCCCCGGCGACTCCCTGGATTATCCGAGTGGGGCGTGGGCGAAGTCAATGGCGGACGAGATCGGGTCGTGGGTCGGCCTGGGCCCCGGCAAGCGGTGCCGGCCGGCGGACCGAGGCGCCGAGCGAACCCGGCGCCCCGCGCCGAACAAAGCCAACGCTCGCCTTTCGTACGCGTTCGTGCGGTCCCGTACGGCACGGGGCCAGGTTCCCGGGGCTCCGATCGGGCCACGACGCGAGATCCGGGGGAACGGGCCACCGCCCGCCCTAACGTCCGACCGCACCGAAGGCGATCTCGATCCGACCGCCGCCGTGGTCCGGCGAGGCCCCGAGGCCGGCGACCTCGATTCGCCAGGGGTCGCGGCCAGCGCGCTCGGCCAGGGCGTCGCGGACCCGGAGGGCACGAGCCAGGCTCAGGTCGCCGGGGGGCGAGGCCGTCGAGACGCGGCGGACGGCCGGGTCGGACGCGCGGCCCTTGATGGCGAGAGGCACGGCCTTCGCGTCAGGCCCGGCCAGCAGCGCGGCGACGTCATCGACCCAGCGCGAGCCGGCGGAGCTGAGCCGGTCACCGCCGGGCGGGAACAGCGTGTCGGAGGCGGTCGAGAGGGCGCCGAAGCCTCGTCGAAGGTGGTCCCGGGGTGGGACGAGGCGAACGCGCGGAGCCGCGCCGACAGGCCCGCCGAGAGGTCGGCGCCGGCCGAGGCCTGGGCCAGGTGACGGAACCGCTGGAACTTGTCGACGAGGTCTTCGCGCTCATCGATGTAGCCCTGAACGCTCGCCTCAAGCCGCTCGTTGCCCTGTTCCAGCGCGGCGATCTTCCGGGCGTCGCCAAGTGCCCGCTCGGAGAGGTCGCGGTTCTCGCTGCGTAGGGTCAGAGTCTGGTCGCGGAGCTGAGCGTTCTCGGCGCGGAGGGCCTGGGTGATTTTGGTCGCGTCATCGAGCCGCGACTTCGGGACGACCGCGATCCCGACGCGAGGGCTGCCACGAGCACGGCGACCCGGGCCATCGGGAGCGGACGTCGAATCGGACTGACCATGCGTTCCGACTCCATTCGGGACGGGCGGTCGCGTGCGGACGAGAGACGGTAGAAGGCACAAAGCACAAGGCAAGAAGCGGAAAGCGCAAAGCAGAGGGCGCGGGAGTCGGGCGCGAAAGGGTCAATCTGTGCTCAGGCCGAGATCATTCCCTTAAAACCCGGCCGTCTCGATTCCCCTCCTCTTTGCCTTGTGCCTTGTGCTTTCCTGCGTTCCGTACCCCTTCCCCACGGTATTCGGAGATCACTTCGGGAAGAGCCCGGCCAGGGTATTGATGATGCCCGAGGCCGGCCCGTTGCCGTGGTAGTCGTAGAGGTTCCGCATCAGGTCGATCGAGACGAAGGCGGCGAGGAGTGTGAGGATCGTGCCGACGCCCAGGAAGCCGACCCAGAGGCCGCCCCACTCGGCCGACTCGCCGCGGGCCGAGATCATCGTGCCGCCCGAGGCCGCCACCGGGGCCACGGCCGAGACGGGCTCGCTGTCGACGTCCCAGCCGCTCGAGGCGATCCCGCTTTCCTCGTCCGCCCCGAACTCGCCCGAGTCCTCCTCGTCCAGCACCGCCGGTCCCATGGCCGTGGCGGCGCTCTCATCCACGTCCTCCTCGTCGATCGCGAACACCTCGCTGGCGCTGTCCGACTCATCGAGGTCGAAGTCGCTGGTCGCCTCGATCTGCATCGTGCGGTCGTCCGACTCATCCGAGCCCAGGGCGTCGACCTCGAAGTCGGTGTCCTCGAAGATGTCCTTCTCGCCCTTGCCGACCTTGGGCGGCGGCGTGGCGGAGAGCGGGCTCTTGCGCGCCGGGCTTCACCGTGTCGGACGGCTTCGCCTTGGCCGCGGGCTTCGGCGAGGCCTTGATGTTCGAGCCCGAGAGCGGCGCCAGCTCGATCGAGTCGGCCGAGAGGTTCATTCCCTCGATGCCGCCGAGGTTGATGCCCGAGTCGCTCGGCCGGCCGAGGTTGATGCCCGAGTCGGCCGGGGTCGAGGCCGTGACGTCCGAGTCGCTCGGCGAGCGGAGCGGGGTCGAGTCGAACTCGTCGCTGGCGTCGATGGCCGAGAGCTCGAAGTCGCTGCCGCTCTCGGGCTGTAGCGCGTCGATGACGCTCGAGGGGGTCAGCTCGAAGTCGCTGTCCGAGTCGCCCGGCGGCTTCGGCCCGGCGGCGACCTCGGCCGACGAGCCGACCATCGGGCTCTGGCGGACGGCGGTGTCGCCCGCCTTGGCCGCCGGGAAGCCGGACACCGACTCGTCGTCGCTGACCAGCGTCACGTCCGAGTCGCTCGGCGCCTTCTCGTGCGGGGCGAGCCGGACGTCCGAGTCGCTGGCATCCTTCTCGCCCTGCGGCGCGAGTCGGACGTCGGAGTCGCTCGGCAGCTTGCCGCCCCCCTTCATGCCAAGGATCGTCGAGCTCGAGCTGGTCGGGCCCGGAAGCGACATGTCGTCGACCACGACGTCCTTCTCCGGGTCGGAACCGTGGGCGGCGACGTCCATGGAGGGCTGACCGAGGTCGGGCTTGGCGGTGCCGAGCTGGAACTCGGAGAGGTTCAGCTCCTCGCTCTCGGAGACCGGGCCGGAGGTCTCCAGGTCGAGCTTCGAGAGCGAGAGCTCGGGGTCGGAGAGGGAGAAGTCCGGGTCGCTGCCGAGCCCGCGGCGGCGGGCCAGCTCGTCGACGTCGGCGACGCGGAACCGCCACGAGCCGCTGTCCATGAAGGCGCGGATCTCGCGATGCTGGGCCTTCGCCTTGAGCTCCTCGGGGCCCATCCCGAGGACCCGCGCGGCCTCTTCAAGCGTGTAGAACTGGGCCATGGTCGACGTGCTCCTCGCGTGGTCATCCGCCGTCGCCCCCGGGCCCGAGGTCTGCGGCGGATCGGCCGTTCGGTCCGATTCGAGGGTGATCTAGTCGGAAACCAAGGGCCGCGACGCTTTGCCCGCCGACCCTGGGTCTACTTCTTCGCCGGGACGTTCCGGATCATCGCCTCGACCGAGGTGACTTCCGGGGGAAGGTTGTTGTATTCCGAGAGCTTCAGGTCATAACGATACTGGCGGGCGGCCTCGAGCTTCACCGAGCCGGCCCGGGTCGACTGGGTGTCGACGCGGTAGATGGCGAACGACTTGTCCCTCGTGTCGATCAGGTAGAGCAGCTGCGCCGAGCCCGCGGGCGAGGTGAAGGCGATCGTCCCGTTGGCCTCGCCGACCGGGCCGCTCGCCTGGGCCGTCACGTCGCGGCCCCCGGCCCACCAGGCCAGTGCCAGCCCGACGACCACTCCGGGACCGCCGTAACTCAAAACCCTCCGCCAGTCCGCGCGTGCCATGTCCACAACCTCCGTGTCACGCCCCGGCCGACCACGCATCCTTCGGGACTGCCGGCCGCGACGTGCGGACGTTCACCCCCGACGAGGTCCCCGTTCCCAACCAGTTTATCACATCGATGGAGCGACTCCGGGCGACATTCCGCGGAACCGCGTCCTGCCCCCGAGCCCGGCCGAGACGGGCGGGTAGCTCTCCTATCTTAACAGAAGGCCAGGACCGGGCAAGATCATCGCCCGGGCCCCGGAGACGTCCCATGAGTAAGCCCGAGCCCGAGCCCATCAAGGCCGAAGACGTCCCCCGGCTCGCCCGCGAGGTCGTCGCAGCCGACCGCTTCCCCCACCTCGCCACCATCGACGGCGACCGGCCCCGCGTCCGCCCGGTCTCGCCGGTGAAGACCGAGGGGTTCACGGTCTACGTCGCCAACCTGAAGTCCTATCACAAGACCGTCGAGATCGCGGCGAATCCCCACGTGGAGCTGTGCTACCTGTCCGACTCGCACGACCAGGTCCGGATCGAGGGCGTCGCCGAGGTCGTGAACGATCGCGCGGTCCTCCAGGAGATCTGGGACGCCAATCCCTTGCTCCGCAACTACCTGGGCTCGATCGAGAACCCGGCGCTTGTCGTCTACAAGGTGCGTCCCGAGCGGGTCCGGTACATGAAGGAATGGGCGCTCGAATATCACGAAGTCCCCCTGGAAAGCGCGGCTCCGTCTTCGTAGGGTCCGCTGTGCGGACGTCTTCTGATTCGGGGCAATCGCCTGCCGGACGTCTGCACAGCGGACCCTATAGGAGTCGCCATGCCGTCCAAGCCCCCCGGGAAGAAGCCCGACTCGCCAAAGCCCGCCCCGAAGCGCCCTGCGCTCGCCCCGGCACCGGGCCTGCCGCCGATCGGCCCCCTGCCCTCGGCCTCGAACGACGTGAGCCTGGGCGTCGCGGTCGCCGGGGGCGAGTCGGGCGGGACGGTCACGGCCCGGAAGGCGGGCGGCCTCCGCGACATGGCGCTAGAGGTCGACCCCGACACCATCGGCGTCGTCGGTGCCCTCCAGCACCTGGCCAAGGCCGTGAACATCGCGTTCCAGACCGACTACGGCGAGAACTACCTCGAATCCGTCTACCAGGCGGCGATCGTCCGCAACGGCGAGGTGGTGATCGTCCACAAGGAATACTTCGGCTTCCGCGACACCTGGTTCGGCCAGCTGGGCATGCTGCTGCGCTCGCTGAGCCTGACCTTCGAAGGGCCCGACCCGGCCTCGCCGGAGGGCCAGCAGCGGTTCAAGGAGCACGGCCCGGCGTCGATCCGGGGCATCCTCAACCTGCTCGGCCGCAAGCTCGACCTCGTCTCCGAGTTCGAGGACCGCGTCCCCGCCTACGTCGAGCAGATGTTCGACCGGCTGGAAGGCTCGGGCATCATCACGGGCTGGGACCGCGACGACTGGGACATCTGGACGACGGCCATCGGGCTCAATATCAAGATTGCGCCGAGGGGCAAGAAACCCGGATGAATCCACGACAGAGGACACAGAGGGACACAGAAGGGAGAAGAAGACGGAATCGTTAATCTGATCCTTTCCCCTTCTGTGTCCCTCTGTGTCCTCTGTGGTGGATTCTCCTATTTCTCCAGCGCCTTGATCCGGTCCGCCGCCGTCCTGGCCGCGTCGGTGTCGGGATACTTCTTGACGAGCGCCTTGTAGGTGTCGAGCGCTCGGTCGGGCTTGCCCGCGCGTTCGAAGGCCTGGCCGAGGCGGAGGTCGCTCGCGGCCTTTGCCTCGGCGGAGCCGGTCTTCGGGGTCGCGGCCTTGGTCTTCTCGACGGCCGGCGGCTCGGCCTTCTTGGCAGAGGATTTGGGCATGGCCTTGGGCTCGTCGACGAGCCCTTCGAACTCGCTCGCGCCTCGCGACGGGGCGGCGGGCCTGGCGGCCGTGGCCGGCTTGTCAGTGCCGGCCGCGGCCCGGGCCTCAGCGCGGGCGACGTACTTCTCGGGGTTCTCGTTGAACTCGTCCCGGCAGCCGGTGCAGCAAACCGGATACGACTTGCCGTTGAACGTCACGGTCAGGGTCGCCGCGCCGCCGGTGAGGATGCACTTGGGCAGGTTCGCCGCCTCGCCGCCGGCCGCGAACGATTCACCCTCCTTGGTCAGGCCGACCTCGATGGCGTTCTTGAACTGCGGGGCGCCCACGGCCTGGCGGTCGAGCTTCATCACGTAACGGATGCCCCCGCCGGCGGACTGGATCGAGAGCCGCTCCTTACCCTCGGGGGTGGTCCGTTCGAGGACGAACGACTTGTTGTCCGCGGTCGGGCCGCCGCTGAAGACGACCGGCTTGCGGGCCGGGTCGGTGGCGGCGAGGGTGTAGCGCGAGGTCTTCGGGTCGAACGTGAGCTCGCCCCGGGTGAAGACCTTGCCGCCCTCGACGGTCAGGGTCATCCCGACGGGCGTGCCCTTGGCGAACTTCCAGGCCCAGGCGTGCTTCTCGGGCCAGCCCTTGAGGCGATTCGCGGCCGGTACGGCCGTCCCCTTCCACGCGCCGACCATCGGCTCGAACCGGGCGAACGGCGCAGGGATCTCGTCGTCGGCCGCGACGGTCGCGGCCGCGAGTATGATCAGAGTCAAGCCGCAGGCCAGGACGCGCCCCATCGCCCACCTCCGCGCCGAGTGCCGTGTGATCGCACGAATGGGCTCATCGTAGCACGGGGAGGCGGGGGAGACGAGCCATCCCCGGGAGGGCGAGGCTCCGTCCGAGCCCGGGCATTACCCCGGCCCGCCGGGGACGGGATACGACCGTCAGTGCCCGCCCTCGCCGACGCCGGGCTTCGAGTCGCGGCTCGCCGAGGGCGCGGGCCGGATCGGCGCGGCGTCGTAGTAATCGATGTAGCCGATCATCATTTCCTCGAAGGTCTGGTCGCCCCAGCTCACGGCCTTGGTCGGGTCGGGGTTGGCGGGGTTGTCCTTCGAGTTGTCGTAGTGGGCCACGCAGTCGATCCGCGAGCCGGCCCGCAGCAGGCGGGGCTTCGCGAGGTGGTAATAGCTCTGCCAGCCGAAGTCATACGCCGGGACCGAGAGCCCCACCTCAGCCGTGCCGCCCTCGGGGACGATCGTGTATTTGAAGTCCTTCCCCCGCAGGTGCATGTGCGGCATGAACGCGAGCAGCACGACGTCCTTCGGGAATGTGAACGTGGCGTCGATCTCGAAGTTCGGGTCGCCCGCCGGGATCTCGATCCGCTCCGGCTCGCCGGCGAACCGGCCGCGGCGGGGAGAGAACTTGGGGTTGATGATTCCCATCGTGTGGGCCTCGTGCTCGACCGGCGCCTTGGCGAAGACGAGGCCGACCTTCGAGCGGTCGGTCCGGATCTTGCCGTTGGGCGTGTAGTGGAGCTGGAGCAGGATCTCGGCCCCCGCGGGAATCTTCTTGGCGATCCCCGGCGGATAGATCGACGGCATGTCGCCCGGCGCGTAGCCGCACAGGTGGTTCTCGTCCGGCCGCCGCGAGTCCTTCGTCAGGACATAAGCGACGATGTGGTGGACCACCGAGCGGTCGCCCGGCACGGCCTCGGCGGCCTGGATCCAGCGGTCTTCCTTGAAGTTCGTCGGCACGCGGATGAAGACGTAGTCGACCACACCCTGCGCCGGCACGGTGTAGGGCTTGGGCATCTCGATAACCAGGTCCGGGACGCCGATCGACCAGCCGTCGACGAACTTCGCCGGCGGCGGCATCTTGCTGGCGTCGCCCGGGGGCGTGCCCTGCTCGACCCAGGCGAGCAGCGTGGCTCGCTGCTTCGGGCTGAGGCTCCGGTCGTTGGCGAACTGGCCGTGCCGCGGGTCGGCGTGCCACGGGGGCATCCGCCGCTCGTCGACGACCAGGGCGATCGAGGCGGCCTTGCCCCGGGCGTCGTCGTAGCTCAGGAGCGGGAACGGGGCCGACTGGCCCGGGCGGTGGCAGTTCTGGCACTTGGCCTGGAGGATCGCCGCCACGTCCTCGGCGTACGTCACCTTGCCGACCTCGACCGGGCCCTCCTTCTTCTCGATCTCGGCCCGCGCCGAAGCGACCTCGGCCTTCGGCGCCCGGACCCGCGCGACGTTCGGCGTGGCGACCTTGACCTCCTCCCGCTCGATCGGGCAGCCCGAGACCTCCGTCGCCGCGACGGCCACCGGCTTGCCGGCCACGATCGCGTCGAGGGCGTCGGCCAGGTAGTGCTTCTCGGCGCGGGTCTTCCGCTTGCCGACGACGTACTGGTCGTCGATCGCCCCCCGGTAGCGGATGGTCCCTCGGCCGTCGACGACGACCACCTCGGGAGTCTTCATCGCCAGCGCGAGGTCGGCGACAAGGCCCTCGGGGTCCTTGAGCACCGGGAACGTGATCCCGAGCTCCCTGGCGTGCTTCGCGGCATCCTCGGGCGACTCGTGAGCGTTGGCGTTGATCGCCAGGAACACGACGCCCTCGGGCTCATACTTGCCGGCCAGCTCGGCGAGCCGGGGCGCGTAGACATCGCTGACGGGGCAGGCGTTGCCCGTGAAGACGAGGACGACCGCCTTCTTCTTCTGGGCGGCGTAGGCGTAGAGCCGGATCGTCTCGCCCGTATTCGACTTGAGCGTGAAGTTTGGCATCCGCTGCCCGACGTTCCTGTCGACCGGCGGGGCGTCGGCCGCCGCCATCGCCGCGATGCCCAGGCACAGCACGACCCGCCGCATGATCCGCGTCGTCATCCCTCGCCTCCTGGTAAGCCCGGCAACGTCGCCCCTGTCCCGAAACGATAACTTACACGGGATTGTACCGAAACTGACCAGCGGGTTTCAGAATTCCCGGAAGCTTCACGGTCGCCCGTCGATCGAGCGGTCGTGGGCTGGTCCGGGCCGAGAACCGCACCAAGCCGCGCGAAGGTGAACGAAGCCCGACGCTCGGGTTCGGTCGGCGCGGGCGCTCGGGTCCGGCGGGCGTGTGTCTCGGGTTCGGTCGCCGCATCGGTCCGACCCAAGGGCCCGGACGGACCCACAGGCGATCCGACATCGGTCTGGCCAAATTCAGGGCCCAGGGGTAAGCTTACATTAATGAGGGCGGGGGCCGGCGGAATCGCCGGCCGAACGCCCCGGACTTGGCATAACGCGACGGGGTTGCCATGCGTCTGGAGGCAGTGATCCTGCCCGAGCTGGGGACCGGTCCGGCCGAGCCGATCGTCGTGAGTCACTGGTACGCCGCGCGGGGGGATCGGGTCTGGGAGGGGGACCGGCTGGTCGAGGTGCTGGTCGGTCCCGCGACGTTCGACGTCCCGTCCCCGTCGACGGGTCGCCTCGCGGCCATTCATGGCCTCGAGGACGACCGGGTGAGCCCCGGGGCCGTGCTCGGCCTCGTGGCCGTGGTGGAGGAGGACGGCGACGACGCGTCGCCGGGCCGGCCCTCATCATGACCGCCATCCACGAGCGATCCGCCGGCGTGATCCCCTACCGGGTCGTTGAGGAGGGGGGCCCGCTCTACCTGGTCCTCCACTCCGCGACCGTGAGGAATCCCCGCGCCAAGTGGGAGTTCCCCAAGGGCGGCATGGAGACCGGCGAGTCCCCGCGCGACACCGCGGCACGCGAGTTCACCGAGGAGACCAGCCTCACCGCCTGGTCGTTCTGCGAGGGCTTCGAGCGGAGCCTGTCCTACACGTACCTGCGCCGGGGCCGGAAGGTCCTAAAGACGGTCACCTACTTCCTCGTCGAGGTGAAGGACGACCGCCCGATCGCCCGGTCGGCCGAGCACGTCGAGGACGTCGCCGGCTTCTGGTTCCACTGGGGCACCTTCGAGCAGATCAGCCGGCTGCTCTACCATGCCAAGATCCGCCAAGTGTTTGCCGAGGCGGATGCGTGGCTCAGGGGGCAGGCGCAGGAGGGCCCCGCCGAATGACGAGCAAGCCGCCCGTCGCGCCATGCCGGGAGGGCGAGGCTCCGTCCGAGCCGGGGTATGACGCGCGTTCCGTACGGACGCCCGACATCCCGACGGACGGCCTCAATACCCGGCTCGGACGGAGCCTCGCCCTCCCGGGCGATGGCTCCAACCTCCTGGGGACGGGGGAATGACGATGGCCACGTCCTCCGCGACCCGAGGAACCTTCCTCAGCCTCGACGGCCCCGACGGCGGCGGCAAGACCACCCAGGCTGCGCGGCTCGTCGAGTGGCTGAAAGGGAAAGGCCACGACGTAGTGTCCTGCCGCGACCCCGGCGGCACGGCCCTGGGCGAGCGCGTCCGCTCGATCCTGCTCGACCGCTCGGCCGTCGAGCCGGTTCTCCGGGCCGAGATGCTCCTGTTCATGGCGAGCCGGGCCCAGCTCGTCGAGGAGGTCATCCGCCCCGCGCTCGAGGCCGGCAAGGTCGTCGTCTCCGACCGGTACCTGCTGGCGAACGTCGTCTATCAAGGGTATGCAGGAGGCTTGCCCGTCGAATCGCTCTGGGAGGTCGGCCGGGCCGCAACCGGCGGCCTGATGCCGGACCTCACGCTCGTGCTCGACGTCCCGGCCGAGGTCGCGCGGGCCAGGGTCGGCGGGGCCCGCGACCGGATGGAGGATCGGACCGACGGCGACCGCATCCGCGCGGGGTTCCTCGAGGCGGTCCCGGCGTATCCCGCCCCGATCACGGTCATCGACGCCTCGGGCGACCCCGACGCGGTGGCCCGCCGGATCCAGGACGAGGTGGCTCATGCCCTGGCGATCGATCCGAGGCCATGACCGGGCCGTCGAGACCCTCCGCCGGACCATCGCTCATGGCCGGCTGCCCCACGCCTTCCTCTTCGTCGGGCCCGAGGGCATCGGCAAGCGGTCGTTCGCCGAGACCTTCGCCCAGGCCCTGCTCTGCGAGCGCGTGCCCGAGACGGAACTGAATCCCTGCGGCAACTGCCCGAGCTGCCTCCAGGTCGCTGTGGGAACGCACCCCGACGTCCACCGCGTGGCCCGGCTCGAGGACAAGCACGACCTCTCGATCAAGCAGATCCGCGACCTCTGCCTCGACCTCGGCCTCAAGCCCGCCGCGGGCCGGCGCAAGGTCGCGATCGTCGACGACGCCGACGACCTGAACGACGAGGCCGCCAACGCCTTCCTGAAGACACTGGAAGAGCCGCCGCCCGGCTCGGTCCTGATCCTGGCCGGCACGTCGCAGGAATTGCAGCTCGACACGATCGTCTCCCGCTGCCGGGTGCTCCGCTTCGACCCCCTGCCCGAGGCCGACCTCGCCCAGGTCCTGCTCGACCATCAGGTCACCGATAACCCGGCCGAGGCCGCGAGGCTCGCGCACCTCGCCGACGGCAGCGTCGCCCGGGCCCGGGGCCTCGCCGACCAGTCGCTGAACGTCTTCCGCCGCGACCTGATCGACGACCTGGCCGATCCCCGCGGCTTCGACGCCCCAGCCCTTTCGCGGCGGATGGAGGCGTTTATCAAGGATGCCGGCAAGGAAAGTGCATCGCAACGCGAGCGCGCGAGACTATTGATCGGGGAGCTCGCCCGGTTCTTCCGCGGCCTGCTCTGGCAGACGGCCGGCGTCATCCCCCCCGCGCCCGACCCGGCCGACCGCCGGGCGGTCGAGGCCCTGGCCGCGCGTGTCGATCCCGAGGACGTGCTCGTCATGGCCGACCGCTGCCTCGAGGCCGATTATCATGTCGGCAGGAAGGTCTACATGCCCTTGATCCTCGACGCGCTGATGCACGACCTCGCGAAGCTCATCAACGCCCCGGCTCGGGCCTGACATTCACGGAGGCCGCCTGTGAGAGGAACCGCCCTGGTCGCGTGCCTGCTCGTCTGGTGGACGCTCGCCCCGGCCGACGAGCCCCGCTCGAAGCCCCTGCCGATCTCGGCCCACAACTGCTACCCGGTGGACGAGATCGGCAAGAACCGCCTCGCCGAGGCCCTGGCGCTGGGCATCGACAACATTGAGATCGACCTCGGCTGGGACGACGCAAAGAAGCGGCTGATCGTCAGCCACGACGCCGAGTCCAAGCCCGGCATCGACTATCCGACGTTCGAGGACTTCATCCGGCCGGTGCTAGAATGCTCCGCACGTCCCGATGGTGCCCCGTCCGTGCTCACCCTCGACTGGAAGACGGATAAGCCCGAGGCCGTCGCGAAGCTCAAGGCCTTCCTCGACGACCACGCCGACCTGTTCAGCTCGGCCCCGAAGGCCGACAAGAGCCCGCTGACCGCCCGCAAGCTGACCGCCTGCTTCACGGGCAACGCCAAGGCGAAGGCGGCCTACGACGATCTGATCCCGAAGGGCGGCACCTACCGGGCCTTTGCCGACGTCGTCCACAGCCGCGGCTCGTACCTCGAAGACCCCACCGCGTACGCCAAGGGGCCGGCCTCGGCGTATCACCGGTTCCTCACCTTCGATTGGAGCGCCGTGGAGGCCGGCGGACCGCCCTTCGCCCGCGACTGGACGCGTGAGGAAGCCGCGCGGCTTGAGGCGATCGTCAAGAGTGCCCACGCCAGGGGCTACCGCGTCCGCTTCTACTGCCTGAACGCCCGGGGCCCGGTCCTGTCGGTCAACTATCGCTTCGCAAGCCCCAACGCCGCCCGGACCCGCTGGAACGCCGCGGCCGACGCCGGCGCCGACTGGATCGCCAGCGACGATTACCGGGAGATCGTCAGCGAGATGCGGAAGCGATGAGCGGGCCGTTCGGGTTCCCATCCCCGGGCCGCGGGCTACAATTCCCCCAGGGTCGGCGGGCGCCGGCCGGGTCAAGGTACGGAGAATCCATGGCCGGGCCCTGCGCAACAGCCCGAGTCCTCTTCGCTTACGGGACGCTCGTCCCGCACGATCCGACTTCCCTGAATCGCGGAGGATGGTGCCCCGACGCGGTCCGCGGCCGCCTCTACGACCTCGGTCCCTATCCCGGCCTCGTCGACCTTGAGGACCCGGGCTCGCCCTGGGTCGAAGGGTATGTGCGGATGGTCTCGGACGCGGAGCTGATCAACCGCCTCGACCCGTACGAGGGTGTCGACGAGGGCCTGTATCGACGCGACATGACAATCACACGGGCGGGCCGGCTCGCCTGGGTTTATACTTACGCCCGACCGCTGCCCGCGACCGCCCGCGGGCCGATCGGACGCTGGAGGGGGAACGATGACCATGACTTCCGCGACGGTCCCCGTCCGTGAGGGCCGCACCCTGGCCGAGACGACCATCGGCGGCTACCTGATCGAGCGGCTCCAGGCGCTGGGGGTCGAGGACGTCTTCGGCATTCCCGGCGACTACATCCTGACGCTCTACAAGATGCTCGAAGAGAGCCCGATCCGGCTCGTCGGCATGACCCGCGAGGACAACGCGGGCTTCGCCGCCGACGCCTACGCGCGGCTCCGCGGGCTCGGGTGCGTCTGCGTGACCTACTGCGTGGGCGGCCTGAGCGCGTGCAACAGCATCGCCGGGGCCTATGCCGAGAAGTCGCCGGTGATCGTCGTCTCGGGCTCGCCGGGCCTTCGCGAGCGCGAGCGCAACCCCCTGCTGCACCACAAGGTCCGCGAGTTCTCGACACAGCTCGAGGTCTTCGAGAAGATCACCGTCGCCTCGGCCGTGCTCGACGACCCGGCCGCGCGCCTTCGCCGAGATCGACCGCGTGCTCGCCGCGGCGCTCCGGTACAAGCGGCCGGTCTATCTCGAGATCCCCCGCGACATGGTCCAGGCCCACTGGACGGCCCCGCACCGCCCGCCCGCCGGCCTGCCCCCGAGCGACCCCGATGCGCTCCGCGAAGCCCTCGACGAAGCCGTCGAGCTGCTGTCGAAGGCGAAGCGGCCGATGATCCTCGCCGACGTCGAGGTCCACCGCTTCGGCCTGCAGGACGACCTGATCGAGCTGGCCGAGTCGGCCAACCTGCCGATCGCGACGACGATCCTGGGCAAGAGCGTCGATCTCCGAGGGGCATCCCCTGTTCGTCGGCGTCTACGAGGGGGCGATGGGCCGCGACGAGGTGACGGAGTACGTCGAGGCGTCCGACTGCCTGCTGATGCTCGGCTGCTTCCTGACCGACATCAACCTCGGCATCTTCACGGCCAAGCTCGACCCGTCGAGGTGCATCGACGCGACGAGCGAGGACCTCCGCATCCGCCACCACCACTACCGCGACGTCCGGCTCGACGACTTCCTCCGCGGCCTCCACGACCGCGGGCTGAAGCTCTCGCACCCGCCGATCCCGGCCAAGCCGCCGCGGTCGCGCGAGCCGTGGGTGCCGCGGCCCGACGCTGCCGTGACCTCGGCCCGCCTCTTCGCGCGGCTCGACCGGATGCTCGACGACAGGACGATCGTGATCGCCGACATCGGCGACGCGCTGTTCGGATCGGCCGACCTGACGATGAGCCGGCGGACGGAGTTCATCAGCCCGGCCTATTACACGTCGATGGGCTTCGCCGTCCCCGCGGCCGTCGGCGCGGGGATCGCGAGCCCGGAGTCGCGCCCGCTGGTGGTCGTCGGCGACGGCGCGTTCCAGATGACCGGCATGGAGCTCTCGACCGTCGCCCGGCACGGGCTCAACCCGATCGTCGTCGTGATGAACAACAAGGGCTACACGACCGAGCGGTTCCTGCTCGACGGCTCGTTCAACGACATCCACGACTGGGCCTTCCACAAGATCCCCGAGGTCCTCCGCGCCGGCCGGGGCTTCGAGGTCCACACCGAGGCCGACCTCGACTCCGCGCTCGGCGAGGCCCTGGCCAACATCGGCAGCTTCAGCCTTCTGAACGTCCACCTCGACCCGTTCGACCGCAGCCCGGCGCTGGAGAGGCTGGCAAGCCGGCTGTCGAAGATCGTCTGAGCGCGGTCAGATTGTCTCGCTGATGAAGACCGGCATCCGCGAGTTTCGGGTCATGATGCTGTAATAATGCGTGGACGGCTCGCAGATCATGTACGCGACGGCGATCCCGCGCTCGTCGGCGACGAGCAGCCCGCGGATGCCCTGGCGGACCCGGTACCAGACGCCCTGGTCGAGGGCCAGCATCGCCGGGATGTCGACGAGGACGGCGTCGAGCTGGCGCCAGTCGCCGTCGTCGATGGAGGATTTCCAGGTCCAGCCGACCCGCGGGAGGAACCGGCTCTGGCCGAGACCATTGCCCCAGCGCACGACCTGGAGCTGGCCGTCGTACCAGACCGGGAGCCGGGGTTCGCGGTGGCGATAGAAGAAACGGATCTCGGCCTCACCTCCGCGCTCGTGGCTGAGGCGGTCGAGGCCGTGCTGCCCGATCAGCTCCGTGGGCAATTCGCTCCGTGCCAGGGATATCCCGTCGCACATGGGCCGTCGGCGATCGCCCGGGTCTCCACGTCATCGAGTTGTCAGAAGCACGCCTTGCCGCGGATGTCGCAAATGTCGTACTCGTTGACCTCATCTCCGTAGACGTCGACGAGCGGCAGCGTCGCGCCGCTGCGGAGCTTGAACCGGCCGTGCCGGATGTTGACGTCTCGCTTGAGCCGGGCGAGCACCTCAGCGCGGGTCGCCGTCTCGGGCCGGTCGAACAGCGAGAGCGGGCGCTCGCAACGGCGGGCCAGCCCCTCGGCGATGACCTGCATGTGCGAGGCCCGAACGTACGGGAGCCAGGCCCGGCGGATGCACGACCGGGCCGCGTCGAGCAGCAGGTCAAACCGGTCGGTCGGCACCGCGAGGTTGACCTGGCCGACGCCGGTCCGGCCGTCCTTGTACATGAGCATGACCGTCAGCCGGCCAGCGAGCACCGCGTGGAAGTCCAGCTCCTCGACCAGCCGTTCGAGGTTCCGGACCAGCCAGGCGAACAGCAGCGATGGCCGGGCGGTCGCCACGCTCAGGCTGCCGCCGCGCGAGAGGCTCTTGTGCATTGGTCGGGTCGCGTGGATCGGCGCCGCGGGGTCGCCGTTCAGCTCGTGCCAGAGCAGCTCGCCCGAGGCCGTCAGCAGCTTGCGGATCTCGCCCCGCCTGGCGCGGGCGAATTCGAGGCACGTCCTGATGCCCTGCGTTTCAAGCCGCTCGGCGCGGCGGCCGGCGATGCCGGTGATTGTCTTCACGGGCAGGCTGGCCAGCAGCTCTGCCTCGCCCTCCTGGTCGACAACCGCGCGCGCCCGGCCGGCTTGACCGACTTGCCGATGATCTTGGCCAGCGTCCGACTCCGGCCGATCCCGACCGTGACCGACACGCCGACCTCCTCCAGCACCCGCTCGCGAAAGAGCGCGGCCGTCCCCTCCAGAGTCCTCCCGTCGAGAGGCTCGACGTCGAAGAAGAACTCGTCGATCGAGTAATACTCGACCTTCCGCGTCCGGTCTCTCGACCGCGCCAGGTCGCCGACGACCTCGAGCATCCGCCGGCTTAGCGTCTCATACCATTTGAAGTCGCGTTTGATGTAGATGCCGTCGGGACACCTCTTCACCGCGTCCCAGATCGGCATCGCGACGGGGACCCCCGCGGCCTTCATCTCGTAGCTCCGGGCGATCACGCACGCGCCCTGGTTCCCCAGGACGCCGACGGGCTTGCCGTTCAGGAAGGGGTCGCGCGCACGTTCGGCCGACACGTAGAAGCAGTCGGCATCCAGGTGTCCCACCCACATCCGGGTCTTCATGGACGGAAGTTTAGTATGTACAAGGGGACAGTTCAAGCGGGATTCTTGCGAGGGTTCGAAGAAGCTCGGGGGTGGCGCGGTCGGGACGGTCCTCGCGATGTTGCGGTCTCACGGCTCTGGTATGATCCGGGGAATCGCCGACCGCCCGGACGGAGGGGCGGGCGCGGCGGACATTTCGAGTGGACCACGATGCCGATTTCGGCGCCAGCTCGGTTCCTGCGCTACTGCGGCGCCGTGGCCGCCGTGGCGGCGGCCACGGCCGTGCGCTGGGCGCTCGACCCGTACATGGGCGGGCGCCAGCCGCTGACGCCCTATTATTTCGCGGTCCTGGTCGTCTCGGGGTTCGCCGGGCCCGGGCCGTCGATTGCGGCGCTGGTGCTCTCGATCGCAGCGGCCGTCCTGCTCGTGCCGCCGGGCGGCCGATTCCACCCCGACTCGATCGCGGACCTCGCCTGGATCGGGATGTTCGCGGCGGTCAGCTCGGCCATCGTCGGCTTCGCCGAGGCCGGACGCCGCGCCGGGCCCGGCTCGAGCGCGAGGCCGAGGTCCGGGCGCGGGTCGAGGAGGCCCTCCGGGCGAGCCAGCAGCGGCTCCGCCAGCTCGCCGACACCATGCCGCAGATCGTCTGGACGGCCGTGCCCGACGGCTCGGTCGACTACTTCAACGCGCGGTTCCATCAATATACGGGCCTCACCGCCGAAGAGGCACTCGCGCCCGAGGGCTGGCACGCGGTCATCCATGCCGACGACCTGGCACGCCTCTCTACCCTGCGCGATGAGGCGGTCGGGAAGGGCGAGGTCTTCGAGGCCGAGGTCCGGCTCCGCGACCGGGCCGGAGGTCATCGATGGCACCTGCTCCGCTCGGTCCCAGTGCACGACGAGTCGGGATCGCTCGCACGCCGGTTCGGGACGGCGACCGACATCGACGACCTCAAGCGCGCCGGCGAGGCCCTCCGCGAGGCCGACCGCCGGAAGGACCGCTTCCTCGCCGTGCTCGCCCACGAGCTGCGCAATCCACTCGCCCCAATCCGCAACGCGCTGCACCTGATGCGGCACCCCGACGGCGACGAGCCCGACCGGGCCATGGCCGAGCGGCAGGTGGTGCACCTGTCGCGGCTGGTTGAGGACCTGATGGACGTCTCCCGGATCGCCACCGGCAAGATTGAACTCCGCAGACAGAGGATCGACCTCGGGACGGTGGTGCGGCGGGCGGTCGAGGCAGCCCGGTCGTCGATTGATGGACGGGGCCTTAAGCTCGAGCTCGCGATCCCCGCCGAAATGGTCGTCGTCGAGGCGGACCCAACCCGGCTCGAGCAGGTGCTCTGGAACCTGCTGTCCAACGCCGCCAAGTATTCCGACCCGGGCGGGACGATCCGGCTATCGGCCGCCCGCGATTGCGGGGACGCGATCCTCCGCGTCGCGGACACGGGGATCGGCATCGACGCCGCGATGCTGCCGCGGGTCTTCGAGATGTTCGTCCAGGCCGACGATCTCGCCGACCGGACGCAGGGTGGCCTGGGGCTGGGCCTCAGCCTGGTCAAGTCGCTGGTCGAGCTGCATGGAGGACGCGTCGACGCTTCGAGCGCAGGGCCGGGCAAGGGCTCGGCCTTCACGGTCCGGTTGCCGGTCGCGCCGGCGGCCGAGCGTCTGGCCGCGCGGGACCATGACGGCCTCGCGACGGGAGGCCGGCCGCCGAGGCGGCGCGTCCTCGTGGTCGACGACAACGTCGACGCGGCCGTGAGCCTGGGCCGGGTCCTGACGAGGATCTACGGACAGGACGTGTGCGTAGCACACGACGGCCCGTCGGCCCTGCGCAGCGCCGAGGAGTTCCGGCCCGAGATCGTCCTGCTCGACATCGGCATGCCCGGCATGGACGGCTACGAGGTCGCACGCCACCTCCGCGGCCGGCCCGACTCGTCGGGCGCGACCCTCGTCGCGCTGACCGGATGGGGTCAGGAGTCGGACCGCCAGAAATCGCGCCTGGCCGGGATCGACCACCACCTTGTGAAGCCGGTCGAGCCCGAGACGCTCCGCGAGATCCTCGCCGCCTCCGGCGAGGCCGACGCCGTGGCGTGAACCCTGGCGGGCCTCGCGGCGTCCGTCTAGCGTCGCGGCGCATAGTACATCACACAGACGCCTAGCAGCGCAATCGCCGCGCCGATCACCTCGAACCGATCGGGCCGGTCGCCGTCCAGGGCCCAGCCCCAGAGCAGCGAGAGCACGATGAAGAACCCGCCGTACGCCGCGTAGACCCTCGCGAAATGGCTCGTCTGCAGCGTCGGGATGATTCCGTAGAGGATCAACACGACGCCCCCTGCCAGCCCCCACCAGCCCGGGCGACCATCCCTGAGCCACTTCCAGACAAGCCACCCGCCACCGATCTCGCAGACGCCCGCGAGCACGAACAGTGCGACCGACCGCAGCAACGGCCCGGCATTTCCCATGGATCGAACCTCCCCGCAGCGTGCAATTTCGCGCCCGAACTATACACGCCGAGACGACTTGGATCGCGACCTTTTTTTCTTGACCCTATACTGTTCATTAGTATACTTACGGCAGGTCTGTTGTCGCGTCTTTTCGAGTTGGGAGGACGACGACGCGGGCCCGGGGGGAGGAGCCGCCATGAGTGCACATCGTCGCCGGGATGGCGAGGCCGTCGGCCTGCTGCCGACGCCGCGAGATCGGCAGTCGCCGGGGGGGCTTCCCATGAGCGTCGGAGACCGGCCGATCGCCCGTGAGGACGTCTGGACTCTTCTCGCCGTGGCCTATCTCAGCGCGGATGGGCGCGGAGTGGATCTGGGGTCGGTTGCGAGGCTGTGCCGGATCCTTCGCCGGGGTCGCCCTCGGAGCGAACGCGAGCTGCGGCGGTCGCTGGCCCGGCTGCGCCGCGCCGGCCTGGTGACCTGGTCGGGCGGTCGTTACCATGCGCCGGCGCGGGTCGCCAACTTCCTGCGGGTGCGGGTGCATCGCCGGGGCACCTGGCACGATTTCCGCGACCTGATGCACCACCTCGGGATCGTCTGAGTCCGGGCGATCCCGCCCCTCGCCATATCTCCCCATCGCTCAATTCGACAGGTCGTGCGATCTGTCCTCCGAATTCCGTGATTGCCGCTTGACGGGCGCTGCGGGCCTCGCGATAAGGAGTCGGTCCTTCCGCCGACTCCACGTCGCGACCGGAGCCCCCCATGGACACGTCGACGTCGACCAAGCAGAAAATTGCGATCCTCGGCGGCGGCGTTGGCGCGATGACGGCGGCCTACGCGCTGACGGAGTCGCCGGGCTGGAACGACAAGTACGAAATCACCGTCTACCAGCTCGGCTGGCGGCTCGGCGGCAAGGGCGCGAGCGGACGCGACGCAGCGAACGGCCAGCGGATCCTCGAGCACGGGCTCCACATCTGGTTCGGCTTCTATCACAACGCCTTCGGCATGATGCAGAAGACCTACAAGGAATGCCTCGATCTTAAGCTTTCGCCGGGCTCGCCTTTTTCGTCCTGGACCGACGCGTTCAAGGGCCAGAATCTGCTGACGGCCATGGAGTGGGTCGACGACGAGTGGAAGCGCTGGGACCTGGACTTCATGATCCTGCCCGGCCAGCCGGGCGAGGGCGAGGCGACGCTCGGCCCGTGGGATTACGTGAAGCTGATGCTGGGCTGGATGAAGGACAAGGTCGACCAGGAGCACCACCCGATCCGCGGCTTCTTCAATGCGGTGGGCGACGGCATCCACCTGGTGACCGAGGAGGTCCGCACGATCATCAGCAGCGCGGGCACCTGGTTCGAGAGCACGGAGGTCGTCGTCGAGGCGTCGTTCCCGCAGGTCGGCCCGCGGCCCGCGCCCGACCTGCACGCGGCGAATGCCCTGGCCCAGCGAATGCACGAGGACCCCGACGACCAGAGCCCCGAGCATCGCGAGGCACTCCGCGAGCTGGTCCGCTCGTTCCACGGCCGCCTCCACGACCACTGGGAGAAGTCGTCTGAGGCCGACCGCTGCCGCCGCGAGTGGATCCTCTTCGACATGGCCACTGCCGCGGTCCGCGGGCTGCTCGCCGACGACGTGCTCAGCCAGGGCTTCGACGCCATCGACATCTACGACGGTCGCGAGTGGCTCTGCAAACACGGCTGCCACGCCCAGTCCTATAACTCGTCGATGGTCCGCGGGATGTACGACCTGGTCTTCGCCTACGAGCAGGGCGACATTAAGAAGGCCAACTTCGCCGCCGGCACCGCGGTCCGCGCGACGCTCCGGATCCTGTTCGACTACAAGGGGTCGATTACCTACAAGATGCAGGCCGGCATGGGCGACACGATCTTCAGCCCGCTTTACCTGATGCTCAAGAATCGCGGGGTGAAGTTTGAGTACTTCCACAAGGTCACAAACCTTGGGCTCTCGGCCGACAAGACGGCGGTCGACGCGATCGCGATTGACGTCCAGGCGAAGCCCAAGGGCGAATACAACCCGATCGTGACGGTGAAAGGCCTCCCGTGCTGGCCGAGCACGCCGCTTTACGACCTGCTCGAAAACGGCGCAGCGCTCCAGAAGGAGCTGGAGGCCGCGCACACCGACCTCGAATCGGGCTGGTGCCGGCACGTCGCCGAGAAGAAGGTCCTCCAGCGGGGACGGGATTTCGACCTGGTCATCCTGGGGATCTCGCTGGGCGCGGTTAAATTCGTGGCTCCCGAGCTGCTCGCCGCGAGCCCGGCTTGGCGGGACCTCGTCGAGAACGTCAAGACGGTCGAGACGCAGGCGTTCCAGCTCTGGATGTCGAAGGACGCGGAGGAGCTGGGCTGGGAGGCACGCGAGCGAGCCGTGGTCGGTGCCTACGTCGAGCCGATCGACACCTGGGCCGACATGACCCAGGTCCTCGACAAGGAGGACTGGCCCGCCGGAGACGACGTTAAGAACGTCTCCTACCTATGCGCCGTCATCCCGTGTGCCGGCGAGCCGCCGCTGGATGACCCGGCCTATCCGCGAAAACAGGAGGATCAGGTCAAGGCGAACGCGATCGACTTCCTCCGCAACGACGCGAGCGTCCTCTGGCCCCGGGCAGCCGATCCGGCCAACCCGCCGGGGCTCGACTGGTCCGTGCTGATCGCGCCCGAGACCGCGAAAGGCGAGACGCGGTTCGACTACCAGTTCTGGCGGGCGAATACCGACCCGACCGAGCGCTATGTCCTCTCGCTCAAGGGGACAACGCAGTACCGGTTCCGGCCGTACGACACCGGCTTCGAGAACCTGTTCCTCGCCGGGGACTGGACACACAATGACATCAACCTCGGTTGTGTCGAGGCGGCGGCCATGTCGGCCTTGATGTCGACGAGGGCGATCTGCGGCTATCCCGAAGTGATCTTCGGTGAGGACTCGTTCGGCAGTGAGCTGTATGCCCATCCCTGATCAGGCAGCGACGGGGGACTCGTGATGTCCGAGCAAGCGAGGCCCTACGTCGAGCGCGGGGGTCAGCAGACGTACCCGCAGCCCTACGACATCGAGGGCGTGCGGTTCTACAGCTTTGTCCTCGATGCCGACTACGCCGCGCTCGAAGCCTACATCGACCGCGTCCTGACCGGACCGGCCGGCGGCGCGGTCGTGTACAAACCGCTGGTCGGTCGCGTGATGCTCGGGCTGATGGAGTCGACACGGATCTGGGCGGGCCCTCCCGAAAAGCGGCTGTTCTCGATTCCCGAGCGTGACCTCGCCTTCTGGATCCCGGTCGTCAGCGTCCACAAGCTCGGGCCGGTCGAGGTCGCGACGCGGCTCGTCTGGTACATGTCTTATGTGATCGTCGACGACTCGTGGGCCGTCGCCATGGGCCGCGAGGTGTACGGCTTCCCCAAGGAGCTGGGGAACTTCGAGCAGGAGCCGCCAGTAGGGTCGAGCGGCCCGGCGTCGACATTCCTGGAGCGGCTCAAGGTCGAGACGCTCGCGGTCAAGGAATATGGTCCCGAGGCCGTGCCGTCGTTCCAGCCGGTCGTCGAGATCCGCCGGACGGGTGCCCCGCCCGGGGCGGCCGCGCAGCACGTGGGAGACGCTCGAGGAGGCCGCCCGCGAGTTCCTCGGCATCCTCGCGGGCGGCGACCGGGTGATGCTACCAGGGCTGGGAATCGCCCACGAGATGTTCGAGTTCTTCGAGCACCGCGAGTACCCGCTGATCTTCCTCAAGGAATTCCGCGACCACGCCGACGGCAAACTTGCCTGCTATCAAGCGGTGGTCGAGGCCCTGGTTCGCGTGGGCACCTTCCGGTCGGCGGGATGGCTGCCGGGGAGCTACGAGGTCTCGATCGAGTCGTATGCCAGCCACCCGGTCGTCGCCGACCTGGGGCTGGGCAGCGGCAAGCCGCCGGTCGTCGCCGCGGCTTATCTCGACTTCGACTTCCAGATGGAGATCGGGAAGCTCGTCGCTGGCGGCTGAGGCTGGGAATCAGACCGTCATCCGCGGCACGAGGGCGTCGGCCATCCGGGCCGGTTCCTTGATCTGGCGGCCGGCCATCCAGGCCGCGGCATTCTCGATGATCGACCGCCCCTCATCGCCGGCGACGAGCTCTCCGCGCCGCCATCGGGCGGCCGCGGCATAGTGGCCCATGTCGAGCGAGTCGAACGCGGTGGCGACCGACCCGAGCGCCGTCGATTGCCGAGTCGGGGCTGCCCCGAAACGCGGCGAGTCCGGCGCGGGCCAGCCGGGCGAAGGCCTGGGCCAGCGGGCACCGCCTCGCGCTCGAGGCGGCGTGCCTGACGCTCGACGTCGCCGAGCAGGCGCGGGCGATCGGCCGCGGGCGAGGCGCCCGCCAGAGCGAGCGCGGCCCGCGCCAGCATCTCGGCCGCGACGATCCGGCAGAGTTGGACATGCAGGATCATGTTGCTTCGGATCGCCGGCTCGTGCTCGATCTGCTCGCGGTACGCGACATCGGCCTCGCCGCGGTAGAGATGCACGGGGGTCGACGCCATCAGGCTCGTGAAGTGCTGGACGTGGTAGAACGTCTTCGACCAGGGGCTGACGTTCCGCGCGATCAGGCGAAGCGGCTCGTTGGCGCTCGCCACCCGCGAGCAGGCCGAGCGGCTGGATATAGCCGCCGAGGTTGGCCCCGGTGAAGAGGTCGCCCTTCTTCTCGGCCTCCTCGAGGATGAGGGCCGCGCGGCGGGTCATCGCGGCATATTCGCCCATCCACGACATGCACCAGAGCATGAACGTGTTGGCCTGGCCGAGCTCCCAGGCGGCGCCGGTGCATTGCTCGCGGAAGATCGTCGCGGCCCGCTCGCCGCGCTCGGCCCCTTCCTTCCAGCGGTGCGCGTGGAAGGCGAGGACGCTGCCGGACAGCTCGATGAAGCCGCGGACGTACGGCTCGTCGCAGCGCTGGGCAACATCCTTCGCGGCCTGGTGGAGCGCGACGGTCCGGCTCGCGGGTGGCGATCCCGCCGTTGGCGTCGTGCGCGGCCTCCCAGGCCAGCGCCCGCACCAACCGCAACGGCTCGCCGGCCCGGAGCGCCAGGAGGAGGTTGCGCGACTGGAACGCCGGGGCGATGATCGGGTCCTTCGTGGCCAGGCCGGCCGCCACGGACCACGAGACGTCGATCTTCTCCAGCAGCGACTCTGGCACCTCCCCCGCCCGCCGCTCGCGGTAGCCCAGGCCGCGGAGCCGGATCCGGAGCCGGTGCGCGATCAGCGACACGAGCCCGCCGAATCGGGTCCGCGGCAGGGACATGCCGACCTGTTCCAGGACCCCGCGGAGGATGGCCTGCCCCTCGTCGAGGTGCCCGCTCATGTAGTACTGGAATGCCGCCTTGCGCTGGAGGTTGATCGACTCACGCCGCTCCGCGCCCTCTGAGGCGGCGAGGTACTGCTCGGCGGCCTCGGGTCCGCGACCGGCGTTGGCGAGGGCGTCGGCCAGCCGGGTCCGGATCTCGCGGGCCTCGGCGCCGACCGGGGGGCGCAGCAGGATCGAGCGGCGGTAGAGTTCCGCGGCGCGGTCGAAGGCGAGGGCCTCGGCCGCCTGGTCGGCGGCGCGTGCGAAGTAGGCATCCGGCTCTGGCGGTATCCCCGGCCCCTTCGAGGTGCGAGGCGAGGGTCTCGACGTCGGCCTGCCCGGCCTCCTCCAGCGTCGAGGCGAGCCGCCCGTGCCATCCCCTCAGCGCCTCGGCCCCGAGGTGCGCCGACCACCGTCTCGCGGATCCTGTCGTGGTAGGTCTCGACCTCGTCGTCGAGCCGGGGTCCGGCCCCGCGGATCAGGTTGCCCGAGCGGAGCGCGGCGTCGGCACGCGCTCGGCCCCGCCCTCGGCCGCGGCCCGCGAGGCGCACCGCAGCGTGATCGGACGCCCCGCGACGGCGATCGCCTCGAGCAGCCGGCGTGACGCCTCGGGCAGCCGCTCGATCCGCCGCCAGAGGATCTCGTCGAAGTCGATCCGACCCGACGCCCCGGCCAGGCCGCCGACGTCGGCGGGCACCGCGGCCTGCTCGACCAGCTCGAGGATGAAATAGGGGTTGCCCCCCGACTCGCGCGCGGCGGTCTCGGCGAGCTCGCGGGCCTCGGCGTCGTCGCGGCCGAGGAGGCGCAGGGCCAGCTCCGTCGACTCGGCCGGGCGCATCGGCTCGACGATCAGCTCGCGGCGGTCGGCGCCGTCGCCTCGGTCGGACCAGGCTCCCAGCAACGTGCGCAGGCACGGGCTCGTCGTCGCGTACTCGCTTCGATAGGCCGCCAGGAGCAAGAGCGGCGGCGAGTTCGGCGGCTGCAGCAGGTCGACGAGCAACAGCGCGCTGTCGACGTCGCCCCACTGGAGGTCGTCGATCGCCAGGATGAGCGGCCGCTGAACCGCGATCCGCGTCAGGAGGACTCGGAGGGCGGCGAAGGCGCGGCGGCGGAGCTCCTGCGCGTCCAGGGCAGTCTTCTCGCCGGACGCCACGGCGACGAAGTTGAAGACGGGGAAGACCCGCGCCAGGGCCGCCGCGTCGCGCGGCATCAGCGCAGCGGCCTCGTCCGGCGGCAGCCGGCGGAGGTAGCGCGCCAGGGCGTCGACGAGGCTGTCGAGCGCCTTGTAGGGGACCGACTCCTGCTCGTAGCACCGGCCCGCGAGCACGACCGCGCCGTCGTCGGCGGGCAGCATCTCGACGAATCGCTGGAACAGCGCGCTCTTGCCGGCCCCGGAAACGCCGTGGGCCAGGACGGTCACGTCGCGACCCGACTTGACCGAGTGGTAGGCGTCCTTGAGCACCGCCATCTGCGGCTCTCGTCCTATGAACGGCGTGCGCCGGAGCGCACGGCGCGCGCTCGCCGCGGGACGGGCATGCGGACGGGCTCGTCCCGAGCCGACGGAGCACCTCGGACCCGGTCGGCCGCTCCCCGGGATGGCGGCGGAGCAGGTCCATGCAGAGCGAGCCAAGATCCTCGGGCGCCTCCGGGTTAAGCTGCCGCGGCGGCGCCGGGTCCGTCGAGAGCTTCTGGCGGATCTGCCGCAGCGACGACCCGACGAACGGCCTCCGGCCCGTCAGCGACTCGTAGAGCATCACCCCCACGGCGTACCAGTCGGCCGCCTCGGTCAAGGTCTCACCGAGCGCCTGCTCGGGCGCCATGTAGCTGAGCGTGCCGGCGACCTCGCCCGCGTACGACTCGGATCCGTAGTGCGACGGCGTCTCGTCGGCGTCGGGGTAAGGTGCGTCGACGAAGGAAGGGGCGGCGAGCTCGGCGATCAAACCGAAGTCGAGAAGGACGACGCGGCCCTCCCGCGTCACCATCACATTCGACGGCTTGAGGTCGCGGTGGAGCTTGCCGGCGGCATGGAGCGCCTCGACGCCCTCGGCCAGTTGCCGGATCGCCGGGCGGAGCCGTTCGACGTCGAGCACTCGCGGCGGCTTGCGATCGGCGGTTCCCCTGCCGGCCAGTGCCGGGTCGCGGTCCGTTTCCTCGGCCCCCTCGTGCGGGGCCCGCCTGGTCGACGGAAGCGGATCCGCCGGATTTGCGGGCAGTTCGATTTGCTCCGTCCGCTCCGGGTCAGGCTCAGGGGCCGAGGGTTCATCCCGGACCGTGGAGGCCGGCTGATTCTCGACGGTCGACTCTTCTCCGGCCTGCGGGAGCCGGGGACGGACGTGCGCGAGGAAGTCGGCGCCGTCGATCCGCTCCATCGTGAAGAACCAGCGGCCGGATTCGCAGCCGAACTCATATAGGGTAACGAGGTTGGGATGGAATAGGTCGGAGAGCGCACGGAATTCGCGCTTGAACAGGTAGAGCGTCTTTGCGTCGGTCCGCGGAAGGATCTTCAGCGCAACGCGGGCATTGCGCTCCTCGTCGAAGGCCTCATACACGATCCCCATGCCGCCCGCGCCGAGGGGCCCGAGCAGGAGGTATGGTCCCAGCCGGCTCCCGGCCACGGGCCCCGGCACCTCGTCACGCGCCTGGCCCACGCCCGCCTTTGCTCCGGGCGAGGCTGCCACGGTCCCTTCGTGCGGGATCAAGGCCGACTCGCCGAGTTGGCCGCCCCTCGCCCCGGTGACCCCGAGCGTCGCGTCGTCGCCCGCAGGTGGTCGCTCAGCCTTCGCTGCGTCGATGGCCATGGTGAGCTCGAATTCGACTCCCGAGCCCGCTTCAGCCCTCGCCAGCCCGGACGGCGGGCCCAGATGAGAAAAGCTCTCGATCTTCGACGAGCACTCGGGGCAACCGGCGAGGTGCCGCTCGAGCAACGCGCGAAGGAGCCCCTCGAGCCGCCCTTCGTGGTAGGCGATGAGCTGGTCCGGAGAGAGGCATTGGCTCTCGTCGCCGCGCATGCCGGACATCGTCCCCTCTCCCGCGATCCGCACGCTCGGCGCATTGACGGCGAGGTCTTCGCTCCGGATCTCAGGGCTCGGCGACCTTCCCGGACCGCTACGGTCGTCGGGTGCCGAGATCGGACAAGGATACCACACGGGGTCGGGCCATTGTAGGTTGTCGCGCACGGACTTCGGTCCAGATCAGGGTTACCCCCCTCACGGCTTCCTCGGCACTTACCGTCGGTGTTTCCGCGCCGCCGCGCTGGGAGATTGCGATGGCTCGTGGGAGGACCGTCCGTCTTCCCAACGGCCGAACGACGTAGGATAATAGACAGTGCATGCCCCGCCGCCCGCCCGCCTCGCCCGCCCCGACCAACCGCCCGCAAGGCCCCGCCCGATGCGAACATCGATATCCTGCATCGCCGGACTCCTCTTCCTCGCGACAACTGTCTCCGCGGCGGATCCTGCGGATGAGCGGTTCGAGCAAAGGATCCGGCCGATCCTCGCCGAGCACTGCGTCAAGTGTCACGGCGCGGAGAAGCAGTCGTCGGGCCTGCGGCTCGACTCGCGCGAGGCCATGCTCAAGGGCGGCGAGGCCGAGGGCGCCGCACTCAAACCCGGCGATCCCGACGCCAGCCCGCTCATCCGGGCCGTCCGGCACGCAGGCGATCTGAAGATGCCCCCCACGCCCAAACCCCGGCTGCCCGAGGCGGCCGTTCGCGATCTGACCGACTGGGTGACGGCCGGCGCCCCGTGGCCCGAGGGGTCGGTGCCGACCGCCGCGGCCGTGGCCAAGGCGGCCGAGGTGCACTGGTCGTTTCGGCCGGTCAAGAAGGTCGCCCCTCCGAAGTCGGCGACTGGTGATTCCCCGATCGACGCCTTCCTCAATGCCGCGATCGCTTCGCATGGCATGGTCGCCGCACCGAGGGCCGACCGCCGCACCCTGATCCGCCGCGCCACGTTTGACCTGACCGGCCTGCCTCCATCGAGCGAGGAGGTCGACGCCTTCCTCGCCGACACCCGGCCCGACCGCGAGGCCTTGGCCGCCGTGGTCGACCGGCTGCTGGCGAGCCCCCACTACGGCGAGCGCTGGGGACGGCTCTGGCTCGACGTCGCCCGCTATGCTGACACGAAGGGATATGTCTTCCAGGAGGAGACGAAATATCCCTATTCGTACACCTATCGCGACTGGGTCATCGAGGCGTTCAACGACGACCTGCCGTACGACCGGTTCATCACGCAGCAGGTCGCGGCCGACCGCCTGCCGAAGACGGACGACAACCGCCAACTCGCTGCGATGGGCTTCCTTACGGTCGGCCGGCGGTTCCTCCAGGACCAGAACGAGATCATCGACGACCGGATCGACGTCGTGACCCGCGGGCTCCTGGGGCTCTCGGTGACGTGTGCGCGGTGCCACGACCACAAGTTCGACCCGATCCCGAGCGAGGATTACTACTCGCTCTACGGCGTCTTCGCCAGCTCCGAGGAGCCGAAGGACCTGCCCCTGCTCCACGCCAACGTCGCGGCCAAGGACGCAAAGGACTACGAGGCCAAGCTCGCCGAGCGGAAGAAGGCGGTCGAGTCGTTCGTGAGCTCGAAGAAGGAGGCGATCCAGAAGGAGCTGCGCGGGCGGCTCGCCGATTACCTGGTCGCGGCCGAGGCGGTCGACTTCAACGCGCGGTCGCCCAAGTTCGATGAGGTCGTGAAGGCAGCGAAGCTACGGCCCGAGGTCCTGCGGCGGCTGATCGTCCGCTGGCGCGAGCGGACGAACGCCGACGACCCGAGGCTGATGCCCTGGAAGGACCTGGCGGGCCTGCCTGCAGCCGAATTCAAGGCCAAGGCACCGGCGGCCCTAGCGAAGGGGAAGGGGAAAGCCCCCGAGCCCCTGATCGCGGCGCTGGCGGCGAAGCCGGTGGAATCGCGCCGCGACGCCGCGAAGATCTACGGCGACGTCCTCGTACGAGCCCTCACCGATCCCCACGACAAGACGCTCGACGACCTCCGCCGCTGGCTCGATGGGGCCGATTCGCCGATCCTCCCGCCCGCCGATCGCGACCTCCGCCGGACGCTGGAGACGCGCGATCGCCAGCGGCTGGCGAACCTGGAAAAGCAGGTCGTCCAGCTCGAAGCGACTCACCCCGGCGCCCCAGCCCGCGCGATGGTGATGGTCGACAGGCCGAGCCCGGTCGAGCCGCACGTCTTCCTCCGCGGCGACCCCGGCCATCCCGGCAAGGCCGTGCCCCGGCAGTTCCTCAAGCTCGTCTCGACGGTCGAGCGGAAGCCCTTCAAGCAGGGCAGCGGCCGGCTCGAGCTGGCCGAGGCGATCGTCCGCAAGGACAATCCCCTCACGGCCCGGGTCATGGTCAACCGGATCTGGATGTACCACTTCGGCCGGGGGATCGTCGGCACGCCCAGCGACTTCGGCCTCCGAGGCGACCCGCCCACGCACCCCGAATTGCTCGACTGGCTCGCGGCGACCTTCGTCGAGAAGGGCTGGTCGATCAAGGCGATGCACCGGCTGATGATGCTCACCGACGCCTACGCCAGGTCGAGCGCGGCGACTTCTGACCAGTTGCGAGTCGACCCGACGAACACCTGGCTGGCCCGGCAGAACCGCCGCCGACTCGACTTCGAGTCGATGCGCGACTCGCTGCTCGCCTCGGCCGGGCGGCTCGAGCCGGCCGTCGGCGGCAAGCCGGTCGTCCTCGAATCGCAGCCGTTCCCGACCCGTCGCGCCCTCTACGGCTTTATCGATCGCTACAACCTCGATCCGACCTACCGGACCTTCGACTTCCCCACGCCCGACGCCTCGAGCCCGAAGCGATCGACGACGATCGTCCCCCAGCAGTCTCTCTACCTTCTGAATAGCCCGTTCGTCTCCGAGCAGGCACGTCATCTGGCGGCGCGTCCAGAGGTCGTCTCGGGCTCGGCGGAGGATCGTATCCGAGGCTACTATCACCTCCTCTTCGGCCGTGACGCCGAGCCGCGCGAGGTCGACCTGGGCCGGAAGTTCCTGGAGGTCCAATCGTCCTCGAAGTCGGACGACTTCTATTCCCCGTGGCAGTACGGCTACGGCGGACTCAACGCACCGAATCGCATCGACTTCCAGCCCCTGCTCCACTGGACGGGCCAGGCCTGGCAGGTCGGTCCCAAGCTCCCCGACCCGAAGGCCGCCTACACGAATCTCTCGAAGAACGGTGGCCATCCCGGGGGCGACGGAAAGCGACCGCTCATCCTTCGCTGGATCGCCCCGGCCGACATGGTCGTCGCGCTCTCGGGAACGCTCCACCACCCCGAGAAGCAGGGCGACGGCGTCCGAGCGCCGCGTGCTCGCCGGCGGCCAGATTCTCGGCTCGTGGGATGCTCATCAGGTCAAGGTCGAGATGAGCGTGGGGCGGGTTGATGTCAAGCGAGGCGAGACCATCGACTTCGTCCTCGACTGTCGCTCGAACGATGGCTTCGACTCGTTCGAGTGGTCGCCGGCGATCCGCGTCGTCGGGAACCCGCCCGCCGGCCTCCATAAAGCCTCGTGGGATGCACGTGCCGACTTTCACGGCCCCGAGACGCCTCCGCTTTCACCGTGGGAGAGCTACGCGCAGGCCCTCCTGCTGACGAACGAATTCCTCTACGTCGATTGAGCGAGGCCCGCCGATGCACGTCAATCCGCAGGACTTCCTCAGCCGTCGCGAGATGCTCCGCCGCTCGGGCATGGGGTTTGGCTCGCTGGCTCTCGGCGGGCTGCTCGCCGACGCGGGGATGCTGGGCGCGGCCGAGTCGTCGAACCCGCTCGTCCCGAAGGCGCCGCACTTCGCGCCGAAGGCGAAGCGGGTCATCCACCTGTTCATGAACGGCGGGCCGTCGCAGGTCGACACGTTCGACCCCAAGCCCGAGCTGACCAAGCAGCACGGCAAGCCCGTGCCGGTCAGCAAGCCGACCGAGCGGAAGACGGGCACGGCGTTCAAGTCGCCGTACTCGTTCAGGAAGTACGGGCAGAGCGGTCTGGACGTCAGCGAGATCTTCAAGAACGTCGGCGAGTGCACCGACGACCTGTGCGTGATCCGCTCGATGACGGCCGACGTGCCGAACCACGAGCCGTCGTTCATGCTGATGAACTGCGGCGAGGCCCGCCAGGCCCGGCCGTGCATGGGCTCGTGGGTCCTGTACGGGCTGGGCACCGAGAATCAGAACCTGCCCGGCTTCATCGTCATGGTCCCCGGCGGCTACCCGACGGCCGAGACGCAGAACTGGCAGTCGGCCTTCCTGCCGGGCGCGTTCCAGGCGACGTATATCGACACGTCGAAGCAGGAGTTCGAGAAGCTCCTGCCGCACATCCGCGACCGTTCGCTCGGCCCGAGGGCCCGCCGCGACCAGCTCGACCTGCTCCGCGAGCTGAATCGCGACCACCAGGCACAACGCCCCGGCGAGGCCGATCTCGAAGCCCGCATCCAGTCGTTTGAATTGGCCTACCGGATGCAATCCGAGGCCGAGGACGCCTTCGACATCTCGCGCGAGCCGAAGCACATCCGCGAGATGTACGGCCCCGGCGCCCATGCGCGGCAACTCCTGATCGCGCGACGGCTGCTCGAGCGCGGCGTTCGTTACATTCAGGCCTGGCACGGCGCGGGGCAGCCGTGGGATTCGCACGACGACCTCGAGGTCGAGCACCGCAAGCTCGCCGGCCAGTGCGACCAGCCGATCGCCGCTCTGCTGAAGGACCTCAAGCAGCGCGGGATGCTCGACGACACGCTCGTGATCTGGGGCGGCGAGTTCGGCCGCACACCGACCGTCGAGCTGCCGACCCCCGGCTCGAACCAGGGCAAGGTTAACGGCCGCGACCACAACCACTACGGCTTCACGATGTGGCTCGCCGGCGGTGGCGTGAAGCGCGGGTACGTCCACGGCAAGACCGACGACTTCGGCTTCGCCGCGATCGAGAACAAGGTCCACGTCCACGACCTGCACGCGACGATCCTGCACCTGCTCGGCTTCGACCATGAGAAGCTCACCTACCGCTACGCCGGCCGGGATTTCCGCCTGACCGACGTCCACGGCAAGGTCGTCAAGGAGCTGCTCGCCTGAGCCGGAGGATCGTGTACGACCGCGCGGGGAACTCGTAAGAGAACCGCTCGCCGGCCCCTTCGAACGTCCTGCGCGACGGACGGACGCGGTCGGGCGCCTCGGGGAGATTACGGTCGGTCAGGTTGCCCGAGAGGCTCGCCGCCTCGGCCTTCGGGTCGACCGGGCCGAATCCATTGATTGCGATCGACGTGCGATGGGCCGAGTCGCCGGCGTTGACGACCTTGAGGACGACGGACGAGCCCGTCTCGTCCCGGGTCGCCGTCAGGTCGAGATCGCGGCCTGGGCTCTCGACTTCCGAGTCGACTCGCAGCGGCTGGTGCACCGCCGCGGCCATTTGCTGGGCGTAGTACGGCGGCATGCCCCAGACCTGCCCGCTCGTGAAGAAGAGCTGGCCCTGGTCCCAGCCGTTGTCGTTCTGCTTCCAGGGCTGGAGGCAGTTGGCCGGGCAGTCGATCAAAACGAAGTCGCCGTGCCGCTGGGTCGCGTTGAGGATCCCCGCGTGGCCGAGGGCGCGGGCCAGGTCGTGCTTGCCGCCGTTCTCCTCGAGAACGCATGCCTTGAGCGCCGTCCCCGGCGCCCACTCCTCGACCAGCTTCCGCATCCGGACAAACGTGGCGTCGACCTTCGCACTCTCGCGCGGGTCGTCGCCGCCGATGTGGACGTCCCAGAGCGCGGCCTTGCCGTTGAGCTCCTGGACGATCCGCTTCGAGACCGGGTTGTCGGGCTCCCACCACGCCGCGATGATGAGCTCGATCCTCGGGTCGCGCGGCCGGATCGCGTCGTGCAGCAGCTTGAATCGTTCGATGTAATGGGCGTCCGTCTTCTCCTCGTTGCCGATCTGGAGGAAGCGGAGACCATAGGGCTCGGGATGGCCGTTCTCGGCCCGGCGCCGGCCCCACTCCGTTGTGGTCGGGCCGTTCAGGTAGTCGACCAGGTCGGCAATGTCCTGGGGCGACTCCTCGAGGTGGATCGAAACCACCGGCACGAACCCGGCGGCGCGGCAGAACTGGAGGAATTCCTCGACGCCGAAGCCGTTCGACGTGCAGGGGTACCACCACCCCTTGTACTGCGGCCGCCGATCGCGATCGCCGACCATCTCCTTCCAGCGGTAGCCGGGCGCGTTGACCATGCACCCGCCGTAGCGGAGCAGCGTCAGCCCCTCGGCCTGCAAGCCGCGGGCGACGTCGCCGCGGAAGGGCAATCCCTTGAACAGATCATCCCCCGTGCCGGACAAATATACCTGGTCCACCCAAACCCTCCCAGGCCCGTCGATCGTCAGGGCGAAGCGGGCATTCGTGTCGGTGGCGTTCGCGGCCAGGGCGAACTCGAATCTCGTCCAGTCGCTCCCGGCCCCGGCCAACCGCTCCGCCGCATACGTCCGCGAGCCGTCGGCGCTCTGGAGCGCGACCGTCACGGCACCGCCATACCCTTCCTGTCGGAGATAGGCGCGCCCGGCGTACGTATGGCCCTCGCGGACGGTCAGGCCCCAGCGGTTCAGTCCGCGGTTGGCGATGCCCACGGAGCCGCTCCCGCTCGCGCGCTCGATCCGCTGCGACCGCGCGGTGTTGAACGGGCGGTCGGCGTCCCAGCTGAATCGAGGGACGGCGTCGCCGGTGTGCACGGCGTCCCACATCCCGCTCAGGCCACGCTCGGCATCCGCCCTCGGATCGGGCTCGATCTTGAGCGGAGTCGTCCCCTCGATCCGCTCGACGACGACGTCGCGGAACGCGACGTCCGAACCCCAGGTGCGGACGCCGACCTTCCCCTCGCGGATCGAGGCGTCGGCGTCGTCATAGAGGATGGCCGGCTCCTTGGCGTCGTCGACGAGGATGCGGAGCGTCGGCCCCTCCAGCTCGACCCGGAGCTTGTGCCACTTGCCCGGCTCGACCGGGACGGGCACCGACTTGAGCATCTGGAAATTATTGCGATGCCGGCCGAGCATGAGGCGGTCCTGGCCGGGATAGAGTGCGACCTCGTAGCCGATCCAGTCGTCGGCGCCGACGTGCGGGTCCTGCACGCGGACGATCAGGCCGCCGTTGCCCGTCGTGTCGCTCTCGAACCGCAGGCGCAGGAGACGGCGCCGTCGGTGATCGTGGCAGTGTCGTGGACGGCCTTCGCGCCGAAGTCGGGCTTGACCCGGAGCGCCCCCTCGCCGACCCCCCACGAGCCGCCGAACGTCGACCAGCCGAGCACCGGCGGCGACTTCGGCGGCTCCTCGAAGCTCTCGCCGAAGATCATCTGGGCGTATAGGCCGCCGTAGACCTCGTGGTTCACGTCCTCGATGCAAGAGCCGTACATCCACGGCGTGATCCGGTTGACGACCTTCGCGGCGTCGACCTTGATCGAGGAATCGTCGCCGGCGCCGACGACTGCGAGCGCGAGCAGGACGGCTGTCATGGGTCTTCTCGCTATCGGGCCGTGTAGCCGCCGTCGACGGGCAGGATGGCGCCGGTGATGAAGCTGGCGTCGTCGGAGGCGAGGAAGGCGACCGCCGCCGCAATCTCCTCGGGCCGGCCGACGCGGCCGATCGGGTGGCCGGCGACGAGCATCGCCTTGAACGCCTCGGGGTCGCCCGACTGCCGGAGCCCCTCGGCCAGCAGCGGTGTCTCGATCGTGCCGGGGCAGACGCAGTTGACCCGCACGCCCCGGGCCGAGTAGTCGACGGCGAGCTGCCGCGTCATCTCGACGACCGCCCCCTTGCCCGGCGCATAGGGCGCCTGCTTTGGGATGCCCGCCAGGCCCGAGATCGAGGCATTGAGGATCACCGAGCCGTTGACCGGCGACTGCCTGAGCATTTGCCGCACCGCCTCGCGGGCGCAGAGGAAGACGCCCTTGGCGTTGACGTCGTTGACGCGGTCCCAGTCCTCGTCGGTCGTGTCGACCAGCTCGCCGGTGTAGGCAATCCCCGCGTTGGCGAAGAGGATGTCGAGCTTGCCGAACTCGGCCACGGCCGCCTCGACGCCCTTGCGGATCTCCGCCGATTTCGTCACGTCCATCGGCGCGGCCAGCACGCGCTGACCCTGGCCCTTGAGCCGGGCCGTCTCCTTCTCCAGGAGCGCCTGTCTGGTTGTCGGCCATGACGACCGCCGCGCCGTCGCGGAGGAACCGCTCGACCGTCGCCAGGCCGATGCCCGACGCCGCGCCGGTGATGAGTGCGACCTTGCCTTCCAATTGCCTCGCCATCGGTTCCCCTTACCAGTGCATCACGTACCCGCCGTCGACGTTGATCGTCTGCCCGGTGACGTTCCCGGCTCGCGGCGAGGCGAGGAAGACGGCCATCGCGGCGATATCCTCGGGCGTCTGCCAGCGACCGAGCGGCACGATCGACTTGACCTTCGCCCCCGCCCATTCCTCGTACCCAGGCCGCTCGCTCTCAGGCTGACGGGCGGCCCACGCCTCGTAGACCGAGCGGTTCAGGGCCGTCTTGATCATCCCCGGGCAGAGCGTGTTCACGCGGACGCCGTACGGGGCGAGGTCCTTGGCCGCGCACTGGGCGAAGTTGATCACGCCGGCCTTCGAGGCGCTGTACGGCGGGTCGGTCTGCGAGCCGATCTGGCCGGCCACGGAGGCGATGAAGAGCATTGTCCCCTTGCGGGCCTCGGCCATCCTCGGCGCGAAGGCGTGCGCGACGTGCGCCGCGCCGGTCAGGTTCACCCGGAGGACGCGATCCCACGTCGCCGGGTCGACCTTCCAGAACGGGAAGCCGAACTGGCCCGAGCCGATGCCCGCGGCGAAGACGACGTGGTCGACCGGCCCGATCTCCTCGGCCGCGCGGCGGACCGCGGCGTAGTCGGTCACATCAGCGACGAAGGACGAGGCGCCCTCGACAGGCCCCGGCCCATCCACATCGCGATCGACGATCGCCACGCGAGCCCCTTCCGCCGCGAACGCCGCGGCGATGCCGAGGCCAAGCCCCCGCGCCCCGCCGACCACGACGGCCACGTCCCCGGCGATCTGGAGATCCATCGCACGACTCCCGCAGGGGCGGCCATTGCAGCCGCAAGGCCCCGGTTGTACCAGAGCCTGGCTCCGGATTGAAGCGTCTGGCGTCGACTGCGAGGCGGTTCTCGGCGAGCGGATTCGCAGAACGACGGGGACCGTTCTCTCGATCGTAAAGGCGTTCCTTGGCAAGTCGGCGATAGATCAGTCCGAGACCAGGCATCGCGGCCGGGGCGCCCTATTCCGCGGGACCCCACCCTGGCGAACAAAAGTTGGATGCTCGGGTTCGCTCGGCGCGGACGCTCAGGTTCGTCCGGCGCCCGGTCTCGGGTTCGCTCGGTGCCGGATCGTCGTCGAGCAGCACCGAGGTCGGCCGCTCGTCCGAGCTGTCCCACCCCAATGATTCCGCACGATGCCGCACATGTGCGGACAAAGGGCGTACGCTCGGGTTCGGTCGGCGCCGGGTGTTGGGTTCGGTCGGTGCCCCGACCTATCCCGCCCGCATCCCGTCCCCCGGCCCAGCCCGACTCGTGGCCGGGGCGTCGGGTCCGTGGCACTGGCCGGCGCATCTGGCTAGAATCGTCGGATCTCCGCGGCTCACCGGCGAGGGAGCCCGCGCCACCCCCTGCTCCATCCAGACGGATCGTGCCCCCGATGAAAGCCATCGCCGTCCTCCCCGGCAAGCCGAACAGCGTCCACCAGCGCGACGTCCCCGCCCCGAGGCTGACCGACCAGCCGCACCCGCACGTGACGAAGATCCCCGAGGGCCGGGCCGTGCTGGTCCGGACGCTCCAGGTCGGCGTCGACGCCACCGATCGCGAGATCAACGAGGCCCTCTACGGCAACGCCCCGCCGGGCGGCCAGCACCTGGTCATCGGCCACGAGAGCTTCGGCCAGGTGCTGGAGGTCGGGGCGAAGGTCACGGAAGTCGTCCCGGGCGATTACGTCTCGTGCACCGTGCCGCCGCCCCGGCGGGTCGCTCTTCGACAAGATCGGGCGGAACGACATCACGAGCGAAGAGGTCTACTACGAGCGCGGGATCAACCTCTGCCACGGGTTCATGACCGAGACGTTCGTCGACGACGCCGAGTATATCGTCAAGGTCCCGGTCGAGCTCAAGCACCTGGGCGTCCTCTCCGAGCCGGCGAGCGTCTGCGCCAAGGCGATCGACCAGGCCTATCTGGCGCAGCAGCGGCTGCAGGTCTGGAAGCCGAAGCGGGCGTTCGTCCTCGGCGCGGGGCAGATCGGCCTGCTCGCGACGATGATGCTCCGGCTCCGCGGGCTGGAGGTCCACACGCTGGCGACGAAGCCGGCGCCGCACCGCAAGTCGGAGATCGTCGAGGCCTACGGCGCGACGTATATCAGTACCAAGAAAACGACGATGGCCGACCTTGTCAAGCAGGTCGGCCGGCCCGACATCATCTTCGAGGCGACCGGCAACGCCGAGGTCTGCTTCCGCGCCATGGAGGTCCTCGGCCTGAACGGGGCCCTCGATCTGGACGAGCATCACCGGCGGCAAGCACGAGGTCACCGTCGACGGGGCGAAGATCAACCTCGAATGGGTCCTCGGCAACAAGCTGCTCGTCTCGAGCGTCAACGGCAACCGCCACCACTTCGAGATGGGCATCCAGGCGCTCTCGCTCGGCGAGCACACGTACCCGGGGATCACGGAACGCATCCTCACGCACCCGGTCGCGGGGCTCGACAGGTACAAGGAAATGATGCAACTGCTCGAGGACAAGGACGCGCTGAAGGTCTTCGTCAACATCGCCGAATGAGGGCCGGTTGGCCTTATCCTGAGAACTTCATCCTCCGGAGCGCCCATGAGCGGTTTGAACGTCCGCAAGGACCCGTCCGAGCTCGATTTCCTGGCCCTTGGGTGCGCTCGTCCACCGGCTCGATCCGGGCGTGATCCCGTTCCGCAAGGCGCGGTCGGTCGACATCCACGTCTCGGGCGGCGAGTACAACGTCGCCGCGAACCTCTCCGACTGCTTCGGCCTAAAGACCGCCGTGGCGACGGCGATGGTCGACTACCCGATCGGCGAGCTCGTCGAGGCCAAGGTCCGCGAGATGGGCGTGAGGCCCTTCTACAAGCGGTTCGCGCACGACGGCGTCCGCGGCCCGAATATCGCGACGGTCTACAGCGATCGCGGCCAGGGTGTCCGCCCGCCGGTCGTCTTCTACAACCGCTCGAACGAGGCCGGCGCGATGCTCAAGCCGGGCGACTTCGACTGGTCGGCGACCTTTGCGAAGGGCGTCCGCTGGTTCCACTCCGGCGGGATCTTCGCCTCGATCTCCGACGACGACGGCCCCGCTGATTCTCGAGGGCATGAAGGCCGCGAAGGCCGCCGGCGGCGATCACCTCGTTCGACCTGAACTACCGGGCCAAGCTCTGGGCCTCGGTCGGCGGCGAGAAGAAGGGAGCAGGAGACGCTTCGCGGGATCGTCGACCAGGTCGACGTGCTCGTCGGCAACGAGGAGGACCTCCAGAAAGGCCTCGGCATCACCGGCCCTGAGGTCGAGTCGAAGGGCAAGCTCGACCCGGGCACGTTCTTCAGACTGATCGAACGGGTCGTCGCCCAGCACCCGAACATCAAGGCCGTCGCCACCACCTTGCGCGAGGTCCACTCGACGAACCGCCACGACTGGGCGGCCGTGCTCTGGCTCGACGGCAAGGAATATGTCAGCCCGACGATCTCGCTCGACGTCATCGACCGGATCGGTGGCGGCGACGGCTTCGCCGCTGGCCTGTTTTACGGGCTTCTGTCGGGACGTTCGCCCGAGGAGTCATTGCGACTCGGCTGGGCGCACGGGGCGTTGCTGACGACCTTCCCGGGGGACGTGACGATGGCCAAGCTGCCCGAGGTCGAGGCATTGGCCAAGGGCGGCTCGGCCCGCGTCCAGCGATGATCGCGGGGAGACCATCCGATGCTGACCGCCGAAGGGTGCGCCGCGCGTCGCGACCGGCTCTGGGGGGCCCTGCCCTCGCCGTGCGATCTCCTGCTCGTGGGCGACCCGTCGCACCTGATCTACTTCGCCAACTACGCACCCTCGCCGTTCGTCTTCCGGACGGTCGAGTCGTCGGCCCTGCTCGTCCTGGAGCCGGGACGGGCGACCCTCGTCGCCGACGACATGCTCGGACCGTACCTCGAGAAGTCGTTCGCCGACGAGGTCGTCGCACCGACCTGGTACGACGGCAAGCACGCCGCTCCCTACCGGCGGGGGAAGCTCGTCGCGTCGACGCTCGACCGCCTGGCGAAGATCCCCGGCAAACGGGTCGGGGTCGAGCTGGCGGCCATCCCGGCGGGCGTGGTTGAAGGCCTTCGAAGTGCGCGACCGGGACTCGATATCACCGACCTCGGGCCGATCATCCGGCCGATGCGGCGGTCGAAAGACCCCGATGAGATCGCGACGATCCGCCGATCCATCCGCGCGGGCGAGATGGCCCACGCCGCGGCGATGCTCAACATGAAGTCGGGGATGACCGAGCTTGATGCCTACCTGATCGTCCAGAACGCCGCGATCGGGACGCTGGGCGAGGCGGCGATCGTCTACGGCGACTTTGCCTCCGGGCCGCGCACGGCGACCGACAAGGGCGGGCCGCCGACCTCGCGGAAGATCGAGCCGGGCGACCTTCTCCTGCTTGACTTCTCCGTGGTCGTCGACGGCTACCGCGGCGACTTCACCAACACGTTCGCCGTCGGCGGCCCTCCGACGGCGCGTCTGCGCGAGATGTTCGAGGCCTGCGTGGCGGCCCTGGAGGCGGGCGAGTCGGCCCTGAAGCCCGGCGCGCCGGGCCGGGGCGTCGACGAGGCCGTCCGCGCGGCCTTCCGCGAGCGGGGTCTGGAGCACGCCTTCACCAGCCACTCGGGCCACGGCCTCGGCCTGGGCCATCCCGAACCGCCGTATTTCGTCCCCGAGAGCGATGAGACCATCGTCGCCGGCGATGTCGTCGCGATCGAGCCGGGGCTCTACATCCCGGGCGAGGGCGGAATGCGGTTCGAGCGGAATTACCTCATCACGGCCGAGGGCTTCGAGACCCTGTCGAACCACGCGATCCGGATCGAGCCGTAACGCGGCGGTCGGACGGCGCATGAGGGGGATCTTAGGCACGGTTCATGCCCGTTTCAGGCCGGGAGGCTAGCATGGCGCACGGGCCGGGAGTGGGAACCCGGCCGAAGTGTTCCCCTTGGCGGGCGGAGTGATGGCCATGACGGACTGGACGCGCCGGGGCTTCCTCGGCACCGCGGCTGCAACCGCGGGGATCGTCGGCATGAATCGTAGGGCGGAGGCGGAGATGGGCGACCCCAGCTTCCAGAACAACGTGCCCGACCCTCTGCTCTCGGGGCACGAGCTGCCGACCTTCAAGTTCGCGCTGGAGAAGTCGCAGGGCAAGGTCATCGGCGGCAGCTACGGCAAGGAGGCGACGGTCGAGCAACTGCCGATCTCGAAGGGGATCGCGGGCGTCTCGATGAAGCTGGAGCCGGGCGCGATCCGCGAGCTCCACTGGCACGCCACGGCCGCCGAGTGGGCGTTCGTGATCGAGGGGCACGTCCGCACGACGGTCATCGACCCGCAGGGCAACTCGGAGACGAACGAGTTCGAGCCGGGCGACATCTGGTACTTCCCGCGGGGGCACGGCCACATGCTCCAGTGCCTCGGCAACGAGCCGTGCCACTTCATCCTGATCTTCGACAACGGCTACTTCTCCGAATTCGGCACATTCAGCATCAGCGACTGGGTCGGCCACACCTCGCCCGCGCTCCTCGCGAAGAACTTCGGCCTGCCCGAGTCGGCCTTCGACGGCTTCCCCAAGGAGGAGGTCTACTTTGCCCGCGGCCCCGTCGCGCCTGCGGCCACGCCGCCCAACCTGCAGGGTCCGATGAAGTCGCCGCCGGAGACGCACAAGTTCCGGATGCTCGCCCAGGAGCCGCACTCGGTACACACGGGCGGGCGCGAGTGGCGCGTCGGCGCCGATCGGTTCCCGATCTCGAAGACCGTCACCGGCGTGATCCTCGACCTCGAGCCGGGCGGGCTCCGCGAGCTGCACTGGCATCCGACCTCCGACGAGTGGCAGTACGTGATCGAGGGCAGCGTCAGCGTCACGCTCTTCGGGTCGCACGGCCGCTACCGGGTCGAGACGCTCGAGAAGGGCGACGTCGGGTACATTCCGCAGGGTTACGGCCACTCGATCGAAAACCTCGGCGACAAACCGGGCCGGATCCTGATCGGCTTCAACACCGGCCACTATGAGGCGATCGACCTCTCGATGTGGATTGCCGGCAACCCGCTCGACGTGCTCGCGACCAACTTCAGCAAGCCGCAATCCCTGTTCGCGAAGTTTCCGAAGGAGAGGGTCTTCATCGCCCCGCCGGGCGGCCCGCTCGGCGGCCAGAAGCACATCCACTGACGGGAGGTCCCCGCCCCGTGCGAGACGCCGAGGACATCGATGTCCGGCCTGACCCGGCGCTGGCCGAGGTGCGCGTCGTCCGCGTGGACGACGACGGGCTTTCCGAACGGCCGGACGTCCTCGCCGTCGAGGAGCCGCTGGAGATCCGCGTCGGTCTCGATGAAGGCGGGCGCCGCGTTCGCCAGAGCGTATCGATCACGATGCGCACGCCCGGCCACGACATGGAACTGGCCGTCGGCTTCCTGTTCACCGAGGGAATCCTCACCGATCCCGCCCAGGTGGCTGGCGTCCGACCGTGCGGCTCGGAGAATGCCGTCCGGGTCGACCTGCGGCCGGGGGTTGCCGTGGACCTGTCGCGGCTGGAGCGGCACTTCTTCGCCTCGTCGAGCTGCGGGGTCTGCGGCAAGGCATCGCTGGAGGCGGTCCGAGTCACGTGCGGGGAGCGACCGGTCGCTGGGCAACCGGCCGTCGACGCCGCCGTTATCCGCCGGCTTCCCGGACGGCTCCGCTCGTCGCAGTCTGCGTTCAACCGCACGGGCGGACTTCATGCCTCGGGGCTGTTCGACGCGGCGGGCCATCTGCACGCGCTCCGCGAGGACGTGGGCCGGCACAATGCGCTCGACAAGCTCATCGGCGCCGAGTTCCTCGCCGGGCGGACGCCACTCCGGGACGCCTTGCTCCTGGTCAGCGGCCGGGCGAGTTTCGAGCTCGTGCAGAAGGCGGCCGTCGCGGGCATCCCGATCCTGGCGGCCGTCGGGGCGCCGTCGAGCCTGGCGGTCGAGCTGGCGCGGGAGCGAGGGATCACGCTGCTCGGCTTTGTTGGCGCCAATCGATTCAATGTTTACATCGATGATGGCCGGGTGATCCTCGGCGAGTACGGGCGCCACCGGTCCCCGTAGGGTCCGCTGTGCGGACCTCTTGAGGGGAATGCCCTCGATCCGTAGAGGTCCGCACAGCGGACCCTACGAAGATCGGCCCACGTCGAGGATGTCACGCGCCAGGGCCTCAAGCCCGCTGACACAATCGATGCTCTCGGGCCTCCGGGCCTTGCGATCGAGCAGGATCGCCCGCAGCCCAGCGCGGCGCGGGCCGAGGACGTCGTTGTCCGGGTCGTCGCCCACGCAGAGCACGCGTCCCGGCGGCAGGCCGAGCCGCACGCAGGCCGCGCGATAGAAGCCGGGGTGCGGCTTGCGGAAACCGACCTCCGACGAGATCACCAGGCCGGGTTCCTCTCCGGCTAAGACGGGCAGCCCGCGGACGACGGCGCGGAGACGGCCGTCGAAGTTCGACGCGATGACGAGCTTCGCGCCGGCCTCCCGCAACTTGACGATGGCGGGGCCGACGTCGCTGAAGGTCCGCCACGCCGAGGGGGAGCCGAAGTGGTCCCAGAGCTCGGAGAAGGCCCGGTCGGGGTCGGGCAGGTCGGGCAGGACGTCGGCGACAATCCGCCGCCAGCGGCGGTGCTCGGCCGCCTCGTCCGTCGCGAGCGAACCGCCCCGCTCGTCGGACTCGTCGACGCGGAACGACCGTTCGAACCGCCGCTTCACTTCACCCGCGTCGAGCTCAAGCCCCTGACGTCGAGCTGCCTCGACATAGACCGAAGGCACAGGCGGCGACGGCTCGATCAGCGTGCCGACGGCGTCGAGGATCAATCCCTCGATCTCCTTCCCGATCGCCATCATCCAGGGCCTCGACTCGGGCGGACGAGGCCCGGCGTGACGTCGATCTCCAGGTCGGCAATATCGCCCGCGGCCAGCTTGTAGAAGGCGATGCCGGCCATCGCGGCGTTGTCGGTGCAGAGCGAGAGCGGCGGGATGAAGAGCTCGACGCCCTCCTCCGCTGACATCGCTGCGACCCGCTCGCGAAACCGCCCGTTCGCGGCCACGCCGCCGCCGATGCCGAGCCGCTTCAGGCCCGTCTTGCACAGGGCCTGCCGGGCCTTGGCGACGAGGATGTCGACCACGGCCTCCTGGAAGCTCGCGGCGAGGTCGGACGTGAGCTGGGGCGAGGGGGGACCGGCCTCGGTGCGAGCGTCCTGACCCTTCAGCGCATACAGCAACGCCGTCTTCAGACCGGAGAAGCTGAAGGCGAGGCGGTCGTCGCGGAGGAACGAGCGGGGGAAAGCGAATGCCCTCGGGTTGCCTGACTTCGCTGCCCGCTCGATCCCCGGGCCACCCGGATATCCTAACCCAAGGAGGCTGGCGATCTTATCGAACGCCTCGCCCGCCGCGTCGTCGATCGTCCCGCCGAGCATCTCGTTCGCGAGCGGCCCGCGGCATTCGAACAGGCTCGTGTGACCGCCCGAGACGACCAGTCCGACGCAGGGATAGACGTCGCGGTCGGGATACACGAGCTGGCAGGCGTAGAGGTGGCCTTCGAGGTGATCGACGGCGATGAGCGGGATGTCGAGGGCCAGCGATAAGGACTTCGCGGCCGTCAGACCGACGACGAGCGCCCGACAAGCCCGGGGCGCGTCGCGACGGCAACGGCGCCGATCTCCTTCAAGCCCACGCCGGCGCGTCGGAGGGCCTCGTCGATGACCGGGAGGATCTGGCGGACGTGCGCCCGGGCGGCGATCTCGGGGACGACGCCGCCGAACCGCTCGTGAAGATCGATCTGCGAGGCGACGACGCTGGAGCGGATCGTGGGCACTCCGACCGTCGGCGGGTCGGGGCCTTCGAGCACGGCGGCGCCGGTCTCGTCGCAAGTCGTCTCGATCGCCAGCAACAGCGTGGACATCGACCCATTGCAACACGGAGGACGCCGGCTCGACAACGGCATCCGAGGCCCGGCGTCCCGGCGGGCGTCAGCCGAAACGGATCGTGACCCCGCCCGAGCCGAGATGCTGGAGCGTGATCGGGCCGCCGGAATGCCCGGGGACGAGGCCCATGGTCAGCGTGCCGTGCCCGTGACGCGCGGCATAGGCCCCCGTTCCAACCACGATGGTGTATGCGAACGTCGCGGGTGGCGCGGAGAACCCGGGCTGGGTCGGGCCCGCGAGGGTGAGGGTGACGGTCCCTCTGGCGTTCGAGAGCACCAGCGTGCCGGTCGCGTGGCCCGAGGCGATGAAACCGGGCGTGCCGAAATGGCCCGTGAACTGGATCTGGCCCAGGCCACTGACGCGACCGACGCCCGAGAAGGTGACGGTCTTGCCGGCGTCGGGGACGACGCTCGACTCGTCGTAATGGCCATGCACCGAGCCGCCAAGGACCAGCATCGGGCGTGCGACCATGACGGCCGCCGCGGCGACGCCCTGCGCCGAGAGCAGGAACTTGGACTCCAGCGATTCGAGGACCGGGCGCGCACCCTTGCGGCGTCGGATCATCGGAGAATCCCTCGGGCTCTCGGCCCGGGCCGTGAGAAGGTGGGGACGACCGCCCGAGCCAGGGACCCGAGAGCCCCGGCCGCCCCGCTGCCTGAGAGACTCGGTGCGGGCGGCGTTCGGTGCTCGGTTCCGGAGATGAGTTATCGGAACTCCGCCCATGCGTATAGACGAATCCAGGCCCGTCCGACGCGCGCGACCGGTCCGGCTTTTCGTGATCGGGGCGATCGGGTAGGCTTCGGCGCGACGGACCGGCCCCCCTTCACGGACGAGGATTTCCCACCGATGCGCCTCTTCATCTCCGCCGGCGAGCCGAGCGGCGACGTCCACGCGGCCAATCTGATCCGGGCCATCCGCGCGCGACGCCCCGACGTCGAGGTCGTCGGCTTCGGCGGCCCGCACATGACCGAGGCCGGGGCACGTCTGCTCTACGCGCTCGTCGACCTCGCGGTCATGTGGTTCCTCCGCGTCCTGCTGAACATCCGCACGTTCTACAGGCTCGCCGGCCAGGCCCGCGACTACTTCGTCACCGAGAAGCCCGACGCCGTCGTCCTGATCGACTACCCCGGCTTCCACTGGCACATCGCAAAGCGGGCCAGGGCGGCGGGCATCCCCGTGATCTACTACGTGCCCCCTCAGCTCTGGGCGTGGGCGGGGTGGCGGATCAAGAAGGTCAAGCGGACGGTCGACGAGGTCCTGTGCAGCCTGCCGTTCGAGCCCGAGTGGTACAAGGCGCGAGGCTACGAGCACGCTTCCTATGTCGGCCACCCGTTCTTCGACGAACAGGGCGAGCGCGCGATCGACGAGACGTTCGTCGCGGAACAGCGCGATGACGACCGGCCCCTGGTCGCGATCCTGCCGGGCTCACGGACGCAGGAGGTGGCACGGAACCTGCCGGTCATGCTCCGGGCGGCCGAGCGGCTCGCTTGCGTCGTGCCCGACGTCCGCTTCGCCGTGGCTTGCCTCCACGAGCGGCACCGCAAGCTGGCCGAGGGGATCGTCACCTACTCGGACATCGCCGGGCTCGACGTGACGCTTCATGCCGGCAAGACGCCCGAGCTGATCCGCTCGGCGACGGCCGCCTGGGCAGTTTCCGGCTCGGTTGGGCTGGAGCTGATGCTCGCGGCCCTGCCGACGGTGGTGCTCTACAAGGTCAACCGCTTCGACCTCTGGGTCGCCCGCTGGTTCATCAAGGCGAAGTTCATCAGCCTGGTCAACCTGCTGGCCGACGCCGAGGTCTTCCCCGAGTACCTGACGCCCGTCGACGTCTCCGAGGAACTGGCCGGCTGGGCCGAGCGGTGGCTCTCACGTCCCGAGCTGCGCGAGGAGGCCGTGCGGTCGATCGTCGGCCTGCGCGATCGCGTCGCGGAGCCCGGCGCGTGCGAGCGCGCGGCCGAGCGGGTCATTGCGATCGCCTCACGACCGTCGCCACCGGCCCCGCATTTCGGTCGCGGGGCGACGCGGGACGTCCGGGATCAGTCGCGGCGAACCGGGTGATTCGCTTCCGGCCGCCTGATAGAATCCTGCCTGGGTCGATCGACGATCGGAGGGCGGGGATTCGTCATGCGAGTCGAGCGAGTTGGAGTCGTCGCCCTCGCGGCGTGGCTTTCCGTGGCGGGGACGGCGGCAGGTCAGGGACGGGCGACGCGGCCGAACATCGTGCTCATCCTGGCCGACGACCTCGGCTTCAGCGACATCGGCCCCTTCGGCGGCGAGATCCGCACGCCGAACCTCGACCGGCTCGCCACGGGCGGCCTCCGGCTCACGCAGTTCTACAACGGCGCCCGGTGCTGCCCGACCCGGGCCAGCCTGCTGACGGGTCTCTACGCCCATCAGGCGGGCGTCGGAAACATGAACGACGACACCGGCCGGCCCGGCTATCGCGGGCACCTCGTCGACGAGTGCGTCACCCTCGCCGAGGTGCTCCGCCCGGCGGGGTATCGAACGTATCTGGCCGGCAAGTGGCACCTCGGCCAGCCCGGTCCGATCGCGCGGGGGTTCGACGAGGCGTTCACGTTCCGCGGCGGGATGACGAGCTTCTGGGACCCGGCGCAGTATTTCCGCCTACCCGCGGGCCGGAAGGCCCGCTCGTATCCGCCGGGCCAGTTCTACGCCACGGACGCCATTACCGACCAGGCCCTCGATTTCCTTGCGGAGTCTCGTCAGGCTGGCAACCCGTATTTCCTCTACCTCGCGTACAACGCCCCCCACTTCCCGCTTCAGGCACCCGAGGGGGAGATCGCGAAGTATGCCGAGCGATACAAGGCCGGATGGGACGCGATCCGGTCCGAGCGTCACGAGCGGATGACGAAGCTGGGCCTGCTCGGGCCGGGCTCGCCGCTGACGCCGCGGTCGGGGTACGACGGATATCACGAGGAAGGGCCGCACGGGATCAACCCGGCGTGGGACTCCCTCCCCGAGCCTCGCCGCGCCGATCTGGCCCGGCGGATGGCAATCTTCGCCGCGATGGTCGACCGGATGGATCAGAACATCGGCCGCGTCGTCGACGACCTCCGCAAGAACGGCGAGCTCGACAATACTCTGATCCTCTTCTTTTCCGACAACGGAGCCTGTGCTGAGTGGGACCCCAACGGGTTCGACGGCAAGTCCGGGCCGGACAACGTCCTCCACGAAGGGCCTGCACTGGCGGCGATGGGCGGCCCCTCGTCGTACCTGAGCTACGGCTCGGGCTGGGCGAATACCGGCACGACACCCTGGCGACTTTACAAGCATTACACGCACGAGGGCGGCATCAGCACACCGTTCATCGCCCACTGGCCGGCTGTCGTGTCGCGGAAAGGCGAGATCGATGGCCGCGTCGCGCATATCGTCGACATCATGCCGACGCTCGTCGAGGTCGCCGGCGCGACACATCCCGCTCGGTCGAGAGGGCATGACATCCCCCGGCCCGAGGGACGCAGCCTTGTGCCCGCCTTCCGTGGCGAGCCGGCCGAGCCTCGTCGGCTCTTCTGGGAGCACGAGGGGAATCGGGCCGTCCGCGACGGCAAGTGGAAGCTCGTCGCGCGGAAGGGCCGGCCGTGGGAGCTCTACGACATCGACGCCGACCGCTCCGAGCTGCACGACCTGGCCCGTGAACAGCCCGGCCGGGTCGCGGCGATGGCGAAGCTCTGGGACGAATGGGCCCGGCGATGCCACGTCGAACCGTAGGGTCTGGCGTGCGGACCATCTCTGGTCGATAGCCTCGAACAGGCAAGCCCTGCGGACCGGCCCGCCGGGCAAGCACATGATCGCAGGAAATCCGGCGGGGCGGGGGGACCCGGCACGGCCCGAGGTTAGGCGTCCTCGGCGGGGAGCGGGATGGTGACGTCCGAGATCGTCCGGGTCGATTCGGACAGTTTGCGGTGGCGAATATCGTGGAAGATCAGCCTTATCAAAAAGCGGTCGGTCTCCAAAGTGAGTTCGTGGAACTGCCTGCCGATCCGCTCCGACCACGATTTCGCGAGCGTGGAATCCTCGACCAAGGTCATCCCGGGATAAGCGTTCGACCAATTCGTACCCCAGACGTATCCATCCGGCCCCCCCGAAGATTCTCATCGCTCGTAATCGGTGAAAACGTCATCCCAGGATTTCAACCAGACGTCGTCAAGCACCCGCGTTTGGCAATCGACCTGTACGCAATGCGAGAAGACGATTTCGTGTTCACCCGGATCTGATCCGAGGCAATCCTGTATGTGCCAATAGTAGTCGCGACCGCACTTCAGGAACCCGTGCGCAAGCAGGGCGAAGTCGTACCCTGGTAGCCAATTGAGGAGGCGTCGTCCAGGATGCATTTCCGTCGCCTAAGAGGAGACGGCCCGCGCAGCGGGCCTGCCGAAGATCTGGGTTCAGATATGCACCGACTCCCCCAGCCCCTGCCCCGCCGCCTCCATGACCGACTCGGAGAAGGTCGGGTGCGGGTGCATGGCGTGGACGATGTCTTCCTCGGTCGCCTCGAGCTTCTTGGCCATGACGAGCTCGGCGATCAGCTCGGTCGCCTGCGAGCCGATCAGGTGGGCGCCCAGGAGCTCGCCGTACTTGGCGTCGAAGACGAGCTTGACGAACCCCTCGGTCTCGTCGGCGGCCTGGGCCCGGCCGCTGGCGATGAACGGGAACTTGCCGACGCGAACCTCGTGGCCCGCCTCGCGAGCGGCCTTTTCCGTGAGGCCGACGCTGGCGACGCCCGGGTCGGTGTAGGTGCAGCCGGGGATGTTCGAATAGTCGACGGTCCGGTCGGCGAACTTCGCCAGGCGCTCGACGCAGCAGACCGCCTCGTGATGCGCGACGTGGGCGAGCCAGGGAGGGCCGATCACGTCGCCGACGGCGTAGATGCTCGGGACGCTCGTCACGTACCCCTTCTTCGGGTCGGCCTTGATGTGATTCTTGACCAGCTCGACCTTCACCTTGTCGTCGAACAGGCCCTCGACGTTGCCCAGCACGCCGATCGAGACGAGCAGCTTCTCGGCCTCGAACACCTTAGGGCCCTGCGGCGTCTCGACCTCGACCTTCACGCCACCATTCGTCTTCGTGATCTTGCCGGTCTTGGAGCTGGTGAAGATCTGCAGTCCGCGCTTGGTGAGGCTATTCAATAAGGCCTTGCTGACCTCCTCGTCCTCGCCCGGGAGGATGCGGTCCATCAGCTCGATGAGCGTGACCTTGGTGCCGATGGCGTTGTAGAAGTAGCCGAACTCCAGGCCGATCGGTCCGCCGCCGATGATGACCATCGACTTGGGCTGGTTCGGCAGGCTCATCGCTTCCTTGTACGAGAGGATCGTCTGCCCGTCGAACTCCGCGCCCGGCAGCGGGCGGGGCCGGACGCCCGTGGCGATCACGATCGACTCGGCCGTCACCTTCTTGTCGCCGACCTGGACCGTGTGCGGGTCGGTCGACCTTCGCGGTGCCGAGGAGGGAATCGACCTTGTACTTCTTGAACAGGCCTTCGATCCCCTTGTTCAGATTGCCTGCGACCGAGCGGCTCCGACCGATCATCTGGCCGAAGTCCCACTTGGCGTCGCCGCTGTAGCCGAACGCCTTGCCGTGGCGGCCGATCAGCTCGACGAGGTGGGCGTTGGTGAGCAGGGCCTTGGTGGGGATGCAGCCCCAGTTGAGGCAGATGCCGCCGAGCTTGTCGCGCTCGACGCAGAGGACTCGCTTCTTCAACTGGGCCGCGCGGATCGCCCCGGCGTAGCCTGCGGGGCCTCCGCCGATGACGACGATGTCGTAGTCGTAAGCCATTGAATCCTACCGATTAGGGCGAGGACGTTTGAAGTTGATCGAGGCCAATGTTTTACCCCCCACCCTACCCTCCCCCGCAAGGGGGGAGGGGATTTGAAAACCGTCCCCCCTTGCGGGGGAGGGTAGGGTGGGGGGCGTATTGGTTTCGCAGCGCGAGCCGTCTCAGAGCAGCATCGATGCCGGCTCTTCGAGCAGGCCCTTCAAGGTCCGCAGGAACTCGGCGGCGTCGGCGCCGTTGACCACGCGATGGTCGACCGTGAGCGTGACTGTCATCACCGTGCCGACGACGAGCTTGTCTCCCTCGACCACCGGCCGCTTCTCGGCGGCGCCGACGGCGAGGATGCCGACCTGGGGCAGGTTCAGGATCGCGTCGAACTCGCGGACGCCGTACATGCCGAGGTTCGAGATCGTGAACGTCCCGCCGGTCATCTGGTCGCTCGTCAGCTTCATGGCGCGGGCGGCCTCGTAGAGCGCCTCGCTGCCGGTGCGGATCTCGCGGAGGCCCAGGGCGTCGGCGTGCTTGAGGACGGGGACGATCAGGCCGTCGGGCAGGGCGACGGCGATGCCGACGTTGACCTCGCCGCGGCGAGTCAGGGTCTCGCCGTCGAACGTCGCGTTCACGGCCGGGTGCCTGCGGAGGGCCAGGGCGACGGCCTTTGTGACGAAGTCGCCGACGGAGAGCTTGATCTTCTCCTTCTCGAGCGTCTTGTTCAGCCGCTCGCGGGCGGCGACGACGCCGTCGATCCGGATGTCGACCGTGACGTGGATGTCGGGGGCGACGCGCTTGGCCTCGGTCATCCGGGCGGCGATCGTCGTCTGGACGCGGTTGAGCTTGGTGGCGTGTCGGCCACGGCCTGCGCGGGACGCGGCCGCGGGCTTGCCGGCCGGAGACCTGGCGGGGGCCGGCCCCCTGGTCTTAAGGTAGCCCTCGACGTCGCTGCGGACGACTCGGCCGCCTGGGCCGGAGCCCTGGACCTGGCTGATGTCGACCCCCTCGCCCGGCCGCGACCTTGCGGGCCAGCGGGCTCGACTTCACCCGTCCGCCCTGGCGCCATGGGCCGCGAGCTCGTGGGAGACCGGCTCCTCGCGGGCGTGGTCGGCGGGCTCGCCGTTGGTCGCGGCGGACGCGGCCTTGGCCGACTCGTCCCTCTTCGCGGCGGGCTTGCCGGCGACGCCGCGATCGATCTTCGGATCCTCGCCCTTGGCCGCGAGCAGGAGGACGTCCGCTCCCACCGCCACCTCCTGGCCAGGCTCGACCAGGAGCTGGGCGACCGTGCCCTCGTCGAACGACTCGAGCGGCATGACCGCCTTGTCGGTCTGGACGTCGGCGATCGTGTCCCCTTCCTTGACTCGGTCGCCGACCTTGACCTTCCACTCGACGACGTGGCCGCTCGACATCGTCGGGCTGACCGCGCCCATTTTCACCAGGATCGGCACGGGTCTCGTCTCCAGAGGGGCGGTCGCAGAACATGGCCACGAAGACGCGGCCCAGCCACCCGACAAGGACATTATACCCGGGTCAGCGGTAGCAGACGTCCTTGACCTGCGCGACGACCTTCGCGCACGTCGGGCAGGACGGCGGCCTCGAGGACCTTCGTGTACGGGATCGGGACGTCGCGGGACGTCGACCCGGCGGATCGGGGCATCGAGCTCGTCGAAGGCCACCTGCATGATCCGGTCGGAGATGCCGGCGCCGACGCCGCAGTAGGGCCAGTCCTCCTCGATGATCACCGCGCGGTGGGTCTTCCTGATCGACTCGACCAGCGTGTCGAGGTCGAGCGGGCGGATCGAACGGAGGTCGATCACCTCGGCGTCGATCCCCTCCTCGGCGAGCTTCTCGGCTGCGGCGAGCGTGACCTTGAGCATCCGCGAGTAGGTGATGAGGGTCACGTCGCTGGCCGGGACGGGCCAGGTTGGCCTTGCCGATCGGGATGAGGAACTCCGGGTCGTCGGGCACCTCGCCCTTGTCGCCGAGCAGGTTCTCGTGCTCGATGAAGATGACCGGGTCGTCGCTGCGGATGGCGCTCTTGAGCAGCCCCTTGGCGTCGGCCGGGGTCGAGGGCATGACGACGGTCAGGCCAGGGATATGGGCGTAGAGCGCCTCGGGCCGGTGCGAGTGGGTCGCGCCGAGCGAGCCGGCGATCCCCGAGTTGCCCCGGAAGACGATCGGCACCGCGAACTGGCCGCCCGACATGTAGCGCATGTTGGCGGCGTTGTTCACGAGCTGGTCGAACGCGACGTAGCTGAAGCTGAAGGTCATGAACTCGACGATCGGCCGCAGGCCGACCATCGCGGCGCCGATGCCGATGCCGGAGAAGCCATTCTCGGAGATCGGCGTGTCGATGACCCGCTTCGGCCCGAACTCGTCGAGCATCCCCTGGCTGACCTTGTAGGCGCCGTTGTATTCGGCGACCTCCTCGCCCATCAGGAAGACGCGGTCGTCGCGGCGCATCTCCTCGGTCATCGCCGCGCGGAGCGCCTCGCGGTAATTCAGCTCGGCCATAGTTCGCGGCTCACTCCTGCGGGATATACGGGGCGACGGTGATGTCCTGGTAGAGCGAGTCGAGCGAGGGCTCGGGGGCCTCCTCGGCGAACTTGATCGCCTCCTCGACCTCGGCCTTGACCTTCTCGTGCATCTCCTCGAGCGCGGCCTCGTCGATCCAGCCGCGGTCCTTGAGGAGGCTCTCGTAGAGCACGATTGGGTCGCGCTCCTTGGCCTTGTCGGCCTCTTCCTTCGAGTCGGTACTTCATCGGGTCGCTCATCGAGTGGCCGCGGAAGCGGTAGGTCTTGGCCTCGATGAACGTCGGCCCCTCGCCCGTGCGGGCCCGCCTGATCGCCTCGCGGGTGACGCGGGCCATCTCCTCGATGTCGTTGGCGTCGACCAGGACGCCCGGCATCCCGTAGGCCGTCCCGCCGCGGATGGTCAGGTCGGTTGTCCACGAGTGGCGATGGAGCTGGGTCCCCATCGACATCAGGTTGTTCTCGACGATGTAGATGACCGGCAGCTTCCAGAGGCTGGCGAGGTTGAACGCCTCGTGCAGGGCCCCCTGGTCCATGGCGCCGTCGCCGAAGTAGCAGAGGCAGACCTGGTCGCCGCCCTTGTACTTGATCGCGAACGCGATGCCGGCGGCCAGCGGGATGTGGCTGCCGACGATGGCGTGGCCGCCCATGAAGCCCTTCTCGGCGTCGAAGAAGTGCATCGAGCCGCCCTTGCCCTTCGAGCAGCCGGGGGCCTTGCCGAGCATCTCGGCCATCCCCTGCTTGGGGTCCATGCCCCGGGCGATCGCATGGCCGTGGTCGCGGTAGGCGGTGATGACGTAGTCGTCCTCCCGCAAGACGCCGATCGAGCCCACGGCGCAGGCTTCCTGTCCGCTGTAGAGGTGGCAGAAGCCCCAGATCTTCTGCTGCTGGTAGAGCTTGGCCGACTGCTCCTCGAATCGGCGGATGAGGAGCATCTGCCGGAGCCAGCCGACCGCCTGGTTGCGCGTGACCGCGGGCTTGACTTCCGTCGTCTGGGCCATGAACGCCAACTCCTGATCGTTCCTGGGGCCGGTCGACCCGCGAGGCTGGGTCGGGTCGATTCCCGGCGCGGCGTTTGAGGGATACGCCCGCGGGGCGAGGGAGGCGCGGGGCGGGTCTTCGCTGGCCCGCGGCGGCACGGCCGGGGCCCGCCGCCCACGGGAGAGGTTCCTGAGGAAGTGATCTATCTTACCGAAGAGGCGTGATTTCAATCCAGGCGGGTCCGCGCGATTTCGGACGGGCGTCGGGAGGGGGCCGCCGGAGAGCCATGCGGGGCGATCAGCCCTTCGCGGCGAGCAGTTGCCTCAGCACGTAAGGCAAGATCCCGCCGTGCTCATAGTAGCGGATCTCCTGGGGCGTGTCGATCCGCACCGTGGCCGTGAAGCGATGCTCGGACGCCGTCGTCGTTGGTGGCGACGACCGTCACCTCCCGGCCCGACTTGAACTCGTCGGCCAGCACGTCCGCCAGCCCTTCGATTGCGTAGGTTTCCTCGCCGGTCAGGCCGAGGCTCTCGGCGTTGTCGCCCGCGCCGAACTGGAGCGGGAGGATGCCCATGCCGACCAGGTTCGAGCGATGGATCCGCTCGTAGCTCTCGGCGATCACCGCGCGGATGCCCAGGAGCTTCGGTCCCTTCGCCGCCCAGTCGCGCGACGAGCCCGAGCCGTACTCCTTGCCCGCCAGGATGATCAGCGGCACGCCCTCGGCGCGGTACGTCTCGGAGGCGTCGAAGATCGACATCCCCTCGCCGTCGGGAAGGTGTCGCGTGACGCCGCCCTCGGTCCCGGGGGCGAGCTTGTTGCGGAGCCGGATATTGGCGAACGTGCCGCGGACCATCACCTCGTGATTGCCGCGCCGGGAGCCGTAGGAGTTGAAGTCGGCGACGGCGACCCCGTGGTCGATGAGGTAGCGGCCCGCGGGGCTCTGGACCTTGATCGAGCCGGCCGGCGAGATGTGGTCGGTCGTGATGCTGTCGCCGAGCACGGCGAGCACCCGGGCGCCCTGGATCTCCTCGACCGGCGGCGGCTGGCTTGGCATGCCGACGAAGTAGGGCGGGTTCTTAACGTAGGTCGAGCGGTCGTCCCACGCGAACAGGTCGCCCAGCGGCACTTCGCAGCGAGTTCCACCGCTCGTCGCCCTGGAAGACCTCGGCGTATTCCTTCTGGAACATCTCCGCGCGGACGGACTTGCGGATCGCGTCCTGGACCTCGCGCTGGGTCGGCCAGATGTCCTTCAGGAAGACGGGATTGCCGTCCTTGTCGTTGCCGAGCGGCTCGGTGTGCAGGTCGATGTCCATCGTCCCGGCCAGGGCGTAGGCGACGACCAGCGGGGGCGAGGCGAGGTAATTGGCCCGGACGTCGGAGTTGATCCGCCCCTCGAAGTTGCGGTTGCCCGAGAGGACGGCGACGGTGACGAGGTCTTCGTCGTGGATCGCCTTGGAGATCTCGGCCGAGAGCGGGCCGGAGTTGCCGATGCAGGTCGTGCAGCCGTAGCCGACGAGGTTGAACCGGAGCGCGTCGAGCGCCTCGGTCAGGCCGGCGTCGTTGAGGTAGTCGGTGACGACCTTCGACCCCGGCGCCAGGCTCGCCTTGACCCACGGCTTGGTCGTGAGTCCCTTCTCGACCGCCTTCTTGGCGACCAGGCCCGCGGCGATCATCACCGAGGGGTTCGACGTGTTCGTGCAGCTCGTGATCGCGGCGATGACGACCGAGCCGTTCTCGATGAACCCCTGGCGGAGCGGCCGGTAGGCCGCGGCCGGGGCCTCGGGGTCCTCGGCGCCGACGGCCGTACCGCCGCCGCCCTCGCCTTCGAGACGGATCTCGCTCTTGACGTCGGTCGTCGCCGCGACGGTCGCCGTGGCCACCTTGGGCGAGACCTTCGGCTTGGCGTCGAGCATGACCTTGAGCGCCTTGCGCCACGAGTCCTTCGCCTCGTCGAGCGGCACCCGGTCCTGCGGACGCTTGGGGCCGGCCAGGCTCGGCTCGACCTCGGCGAGGTCCAGCTCCAGCGTGTCGGAATACTCGGCCTCGGGGGCGTCGGGCGTGTGGAAGAAGCCCTGGGCCTTGGCGTACTGCTCGACGAGCCGGATCAGCGGCTCAGGCCGGCCCGACAGGCGGAGGTAGCGCAGGGTCTCGGCGTCGATCGGGAAGATCCCGCAGGTTGCGCCGTACTCGGGGGCCATGTTGGCGATCGTCGCCCGGTCGGCCAGGGGCAGGTTCGCCAGGCCGGGCGCCGTAGAACTCGACGAACTTGCCGACGACTCCCTTGCGGCGGAGCATCTCGGTGACGGTCAGCACGAGGTCGGTCGCCGTCGCCCCCTCGCGGAGCGTGCCGCTGAGCTTGAAACCGACGACCTGCGGCACGAGCATCGAGACCGGCTGCCCGAGCATCGCGGCCTCGGCTTCGATCCCGCCGACGCCCCAGCCGAGGACGCCGAGACCGTTGATCATCGTCGTATGCGAGTCGGTGCCCACGAGCGTGTCGGGATAGGCGAGCGGCTCCGGGTCGTTCTCCTGTCCCGCGATGTCGGTCGAGGTGAAGACGACCCGGGCCAGGTACTCGAGGTTGACCTGGTGGACGATCCCCGTGTCCGGCGGCACGACGCGGAAGTTCCGGAAGGCCGTCCTGGCCCCAGCGAAGGAACGCGTACCGCTCCTTGTTCCGGGCGAACTCGAGCTCGGCATTGGTGACGAACGCGATCGACGTCCCTGCCTCGTCCACCTGAACCGAGTGGTCGATCACCAGCTCGACCGGCTGGAGCGGGTTGATCCTCGTCGGGTCGCCGCCCATCGCCTTCATCGCGTCGCGCATGGCGGCGAGGTCGACGACGGCGGGGACGCCCGTGAAGTCCTGCAGGAGCACGCGGCTCGGTCGGAAGGCGATCTCGCGGCTGGGGATCGCCTTGGCGTCCCACTTGGCCAGGCCCGTGATGTCGTCGGCCGTGACGGTCGTCCCATCCTCGTTGCGGAGCAGGTTTTCCAGGAGGATCTTCAGCGAGTAGGGCAGCCGACTCAGGTCGATCCCGTGGTCGGTCAGCACGCCGAGGCGGTAATAGCGGAAGGTGCGGTCGTCCACTTTGAGGGTCGAGAGGGCGTCGTAACTGTTGGGCATGGTGGGACCTTCGGGAAGCTCTTGCCCTGGGGGCGCGGGCCGTCGTCGCGGCGGGTGGAAAGAGAGGATTATAACCCGCGCCTCGGCCCCTCGGTACCGGCCGCCCTCGGCTCCCGTAGGGTCGGGTGTACGTCTCGATTCCTAGCGCGGGCGACAGCTCTCGTTCCGCCGCTCCGCGGCCCTTTCCGATGGCTCGGATCGCCGGGAGCGGTGCGCGATCGGGGCATTGGGGCGCGGCTCGGTCGGCGACGACGAGGAATTACCGACCGAAGCCAATTCAGCGCAAGTTCCTGGTGCGTAAAGTTTTGTATACGGTTTTTCGGCTCCGGATTCGGCGAGGGGAACGTTTCAGCGGCCTAACGAGGGATCTCCTCCCCAGCGCCCAGGATCGGGCGCTATGCCCCGTAGGGTCCGCCATGCGGACCATCCCGTCCAACGGCCGCGATCGAAGATGGTCCGCATGGCGGACCCTACGAACACCAACAGACACAAGAAAGGGAACGGCCCTAGCGGAACAACACCTCCCGCATCAGCGGAATCGGCAGCGCCCCCTGCGCCACGAAGGCGTCATGGAACTGCCGCAACGTCGCCCCCGACTTCTTCGCGAGATACTCGTCCCGCAGGCCCTGGATCAAAATCTTGCCCAGCGTGTAATAAAGATACGTCGGATTGTAGGCACCCCGGCGCGACTCCTCAAAGCGCGTTCGCCGGCTCCTGAAACCCCTTCTCGACGAACAGCTTGGCCCCCTGCTCCACCGTCCAGCCCTCGGTGTGGAGCTTGATCCCGACGACGTAGCGGCAATCGCGAAGCAACGCCTCCTGAAGCTGCGCCAGGCGGATCTTCGGGTCGCCGCCGCCGAAGCCCTCGTCGACCATCATCTGCTCGCAGTAGTGGGCCCATCCCTCGGCATTGCTGGCGCAGAAGGCGAGCTTGCGGGTCTTGGTCGGGAACCGTGGGGCGTAGAGGAACTGGAGGTAGTGACCGGGATAGGCCTCGTGGACGTTGATCATGGCGACGACGGGCGGGTTGTAGAGCCGCAGGTGCTCCTCGGCGTGCTCGCGGGTCCAGTCCTTCTCGACGGGCGTGACGTAGTAGAACGCCTCGGTCGCCTTCGTCTCATACGGACCGGGGATATCCATCGACGCAAAGCTCCCCGAGCGGGCGTACGGCGGCGTCTCCTCGATCTTGGGCCGGACCTCGGAGGGAAGCGTGACGATCCCCTTGTCGACCAGATACCGCCGCGACGCCTCGACCGAGCGGCGGACCGACGGGATCAGGTCGTCGGCCGTCGGGTGGTCGTCGGAGAGGGCCTTCATCACCTCGGCCGGCGTCCTGTTCGGGTCGATGTGCTTCGCCGTGGCGACGAACGCGGCGTAGTCCTTCGCGAGCTGGGCCTCGCCCTTGGCGAGCAGCTCGGGCAGGGGATATTCGATGAGCTCCTCGTAGCGGAGCTTGGCGAGGAAGTTGTCCGCCCCGATGGCATAGCGGCCGTTCGACCGCGGCTTGAGGTCGGATTCGAGCCACGCGGCGAAACTCTCAACGGCCGCGATCGCGGCGTTGTTGGCCGTCTCGAACTCGTTCCACAGGCCCGCGTCACCCGCCGCCGCGCCCTTGGCCCACTCGGCGACTGAGCCCTTGAAGAAGCCGATCGACCCCTTCGCCATGCGGATCGCCAGGTCGGTGAACTCCTTCGGCGGATTCTTCACGTTCGCCCGCGCCGCCGCGAACGCCGCCGGGACGGCCCGCTCGCGGGCGATGACCGCGCGGAGCCGCTCGGCGGCCGGCGCGAAGTCGCGCTTGATGAGTCCGTCGATCGCCCCGCCCGGGAGCATGACGTAACCCATCGGGTTCGTCTCCCAGACCCGGAGCGTCTCGAGGTCCAATAGCTCCGCGCGGATCAATCCGTCGAGCATGCGGGCGTCGATGGCGTCATCGGCCGAGAGTGATGCCCGGTCCATCGCCCCGAGCCGGGCGAGCTGCTCCTTCAGCTCGGCGATTCGCTTCTCGACGGCCGGCCTCGACACGTCGTCGAGGTCGGGGTCGTAATGATGCAGCCCGGCCGCGGTCCCCTCGCTCGGGTGGGCCTGGAACCGGGCGGCGAAGTAGTCGTCCACGAACCGCGAGAAGTCCGAGGGCGCCCCGGCCGAGACGGCCGCGGCCCAGGCGAGGACCATCGAGGCGACGAAGATCAGGCGCAGGCTCACGGGTGCCTCCCAACGGGAAAAGCGTCGTTGGGGTCCCAGTCTAGGCGAGCCGGGCGCGGATGCAAGCCGCGAGGCCGTTCAGTCCTTCGTAGGGTCCGCCATGCGGACCATCACCGGTTCCAGGCCGGCGGGCGACGATGGTCCGCATGGCGGACCCTACAAACTCCCACGACCGGGCGGGAAGGCGTCATCCAACAAACTGCACATCCACCCGCCCCGGGATCAACCCCGCCCCCGCCGCCCGATCGAGCAGCGTCCGCACCGCCTCCCGGCCCCGCGGCCCGTAGTCGACCGTCCACTCGTTGACGTACATCCCCACGAACCGGTCGGCGAGCTTCGGGTCGAGGTCGCGGGCATATTTCAGGGCGTAGTCCAGCGCCTCCTGGCGATGGTCGAGCGCGTACTGGATGCTCGCCTTGAGCAGGCGGGCGATCTCGACGACCAGCTCGTCGCCCAGGTCCTTGCGGACCACGTTGCCGCCCGAGAGGCAAGGGCAAGCCCGTCTGCTCGAACCACCACTGGCCGAGGTCGACGACCTTGTGCAGGCCCTTCGCCTCGTAGTAGAGCTGCCCCTCGTGGATGATCAGGCCGACGTCGACCCTGCCCTCCGCGACGGCGGGAAGGATCTGGTCGAACGGCATGACCGTCGTCTTGACGTCCTTGCCCAGGCAGAGCCGCAGGGCCAGGTAGGCCGTCGTCAGGGTGCCGGGGATCGCGATCGTCTTGCCCTTCACGTCGTCGAGCGTGGCCGGCTCGCGGGTGACGAGCATCGGGCCGTACTTGTCGCCCATGCTGCTGCCGGAGGCGAGCAGGGCGTACTTGTCGGCGAGGTGGGCGAAGGCGTGGATGCTGACGGCGGAGACCTCGAGCTCGCCGCTTCAACGCCCGGCGATTGAGGGTCTCGATGTCCTCGAGCTGGTGGACGAAGCGGAGGCCCAGGGGGTTGTCGAGCTTGTCGTGGGTCAGGGCGTAGAACATGAAGGCGTCGTCGGAGTCGGGGCTGTGGCCGACGCGGATCGTGCGGTTGGCGTTGGTCATCGAATGGCGCTCCCCAAGGAAAGCCCTCCCCCCTTGCGGGGGAGGGTAGGCTGGGGGGTGGATGCCTAGGCCATCCCGAAGAACCCCACACCCTACCCTCCCCCGCAAGAGGGGAGGGGATGTTAACGCGGCCGCGCGATGGGACACGCGACGGCGGTCACTTCGGCTGTGCACCCGCTGGCTTGCCCTGGCCCTGCGGGGCGCCGGGGGTCGCAGAGGCACGCGAGGTCATCTCGAGCGCGTCGAACGGGTCGACCGACGATGTCCTGCTCGACGATATGCCATGTACGAGAGGAACGGCGTGTCCTTGGGCACGGGGATGCCGAGCTGCTGGCAGGCGCGGGCGTAGCGCTTGACGATCAGGCCCGTGTCCTTCTGGTTGAGCTGGTCGTCGCGGTAGGCCTGGTGCCGCTTGAGCAGGCCTTCCCAGACCTTCAGCCCGTCCTGGAATTCCTGCACGGCCTTGGGGAAGTCGGCGGCCTTGTAGGCCTTGGTCCCCTCGTAGAAGTGACGCCGCGCGTTGACGCCGTCCTGCTCCATCTCGGCGGCGCAGCGGTCCTTCCAGTATCGGTAGTTCATCTGGTCGGACCAGCGGTTCGGCCCAGTGCTGGACGTTGGGGTGGAGCGTGGCCATCTTCTTGGCGTCGGTCGCGTCGTCGACCCGGATGTCCTGCTTGATGCTCTTGCCGTCGACGACGATGTCGTTGGGCTGGTAGAAGACGTGGCCGCCGAAATCGACCCACTCATTCAGCGCCCTTCTGCCACTCGTTCTGGGCGACGTCGCCGAACTGGGGCTCGACGCCGACCATGCTCTGCTTCTCGAGGTCGATGGCGTAGCGGGTCTGGGCGTGAGCCGGCATGGCGCGGAAGGCCAGGTCGTCGGGCCGGCCCTTGCGCTGGACCGGGGCGTCGACGTGGTCGACCTCGTCCTCGCGGACGCCCTCGACGAGCCGCTGCTCGCCCGCGTCGACCTTCTGGATCGCCCGGGCGAACCAGCCGCGGGCGAGCTGGAAGTTGTCGTTGTAGACCTGGTTGTCTACCGGGTCGCGCTTGAACGACTCGTCGGCGTCGTCGCGGAAGAGCTTGCGGAGGATGATCGTCTCGTCCGCGAAGCCGAGCTTGTGATAGTACGTCCAGGCCGTGTCCCAGAGCAGGTCGGGCGACTTCTGGTTCTTGGCGACGCCGTCGCGGAGGAACTTGATGCCCTTCTTGATCCACTCGTACTTGTCGTCGGGGGCGTCCCACTCGACCGAGACGTTGTAGGCGAGGTTCCAGCCCTGGAAGGTCCAGATCTGGAGGAAGTGGGGCTGGAGCTTGGTGATCATGTTCACCGTGGCCTCCATCTTGTCCCAGTCCTGGGCCTTCTGGAGGTCCTGCGCCCGCATCCAGAGTACGTTCGCCGCGATCCCCCGGGCGCCGCCGAGCAAGGCGAGCTTGAGCATGAAGCTGCCGGTGTCGACCTCGCCCATCGTGGCCTCGCCCAGGTCGCGGGCCTTGGCTTCGCGCTGGAGGAAACTCCTTGTAGGGGTACATCGCCACGAACAGGAACAAAATGCCCAGCGCGAAGACGATCTTGCGCTGCATGTTCGTCAGGTTGCTCACGCCGCCACCTCGCGATTCTTCAGGATGAAATATCCGGCGATGGAGAAGGGCAAGGCATAGGCCAGGGCCAGCAGGACGTTGCCGAGCATCGTCGGCCACGTCACCGCGAAGCCCTCAGCCACGGTGTTCGAGACGTCGAGCGCGCCGAAGTTGGGCACGATGTAGGCGAGCCGCGTCAGCACGGGCATCGTCAGCGCGTCGAACGTCTTGGCGACGACCACTGAGAGCGTGGGTGTCAGGTCGCTCATCTGGTTGTCGTGCGTGACGAGCCGGATCAGCGACTCGGCCGGGCCGCCGCCCAGGAGGCTCTGGAAGGCGATGTCGCGGAAGAACGAGAACGCCACCTGGCCGGCGACGTAGAAGGCCAGGGTCGTCAGGAGCGCCATCGGCCAGCTCAGGAACGTGCCGGCGAAGACGCCGATGGCCGTCAGGACCATCGCCTGGAGCCAGATGCCGGCCAGGCCCATGGCGAAGTTCAGGCCGAAGTTGCCCTTGTCCTTGAGGATGAACAGGTCGCTCTCGCCCATGCCCAGATACTGCGTCGGGCTGATGCAGCGGATCTCGACCTTGAGCGCAGCCGTTGGAGCCGACGAGGTACGAGGCCGGGACGAGCTTCTTGTTCGTGTAATACTCGCGGATCGGGAAGACGTCGCGCCAGGGGGCCTGGACGATCCGCGGGTTGGGGTTGGTCACCTCGATCTCGGCGTAGACCGGCTCGCCGACGCGGCCCTTGGTCGTCCGGTAGATCGTGAAGGTCATCTCGAGCTGCAGCGGCGGCGAGTGCAGGTCGGCGGCCTTGCCGCGGAGCGCGTCGGCCTCGTCGGGCTTGCCGGCCTTCTCGGCGGCGTCGGCCTTCGTCTCGTACTCGGCCGCCTGGCGCTGGAGCCTTTGCGACTCGGCCCGGAACCGTTCGGCCTGGGCCGTGATCTTGGGCAACTCGGCCGTGACCCGGGACTTGTCGGCGTCGCTCGCCTTGCCTCAGCGCCTGGTTCGCCGCGTCGACCCCGTATTCCAGCAGCAGCGCCTGGTTCTCCAGGTACTCGATCGTGTCGGGCTTGAGCAGCTTGTCGACGGGGATCCGGCGGTCGATCAGCGCGCCGGGCTCGTACGGGTCGGGGATGACGCCGTAGCTCCAGATCGCGGTGGCGGGCGTCGCCCCCTCGATGTGGCTCCGCGGCTCGATGTCCTCGCTGAGGTCCTGGCCGACGTCGATGCCCTTGATCTGGGGGTTGCCCCTCGAGTCGATGAACGTGAGCGAGCCCTTGATCGGCTCGCGGGCCGACATCCGGGTCCGGAGCTGCTCGGCCTGCTCGCGGAGCTGCGCGGCCCGCAGCGGGTCGCGGCCCTCGACCTCATCCGCCTGCCGCCGCGTCTCGATGATCGTGCCGCGGACGTTCCGGTACAGGTACAGCAGGCTGATCGCGCCGAAGATCGCGATGAGGACCGTCACCATCGCCATGAAGCCGAGCATCCGCCCCCAGACAAGCTCGAGCCGGCGGACGGGCTTGGAGACGACGGTGAAGATCGTCTGCGACTGGATGTCCTGCGGCAGGCTGATCGGAGAGAGGACGGCGACCATGACGGTGATCAGCAGCGAGCAGAGGAGCATCAGCGTGCTGATGTAGAGCCGCCCCATCTCGGCCGGGCGCTGCTCGGGCGGCTGGAGGAACCAGTGGGTGAAGGCGAGGATCACGCCGAAGACCGTCAGCACGACCCAGGGCGCCCACATCCGCCGGTTGGCCTCGACGACGCTGAGCTTGGCAATCGCGTAGAGCCGCCTGGGCCGGAGGGCTGCGACCTCGATCAGGACGAGCAACAGCAGCCTCGCCAGCACGACGAGGCCCATGTAGGTCGCGGCCAGACGGACGCCGTAGACGATCGCCACCGGCCAGATGATCTGGTTGTAGCCGGCCCAGATCGACAGGACGCCGACCACGAAGCCGAGGATGATCGCCAGGTGCATTAGGCCCGAGGACGACCTGGTCGCCCACGCTTGCCGAGTCGGCCGATCGTCACCCAGAGGGCCCGCTCGACCCAGACCAGGAGGCCGATGGCGAACGGCAGGCCGACGATCGCGGGCAGCGAAAGGCCGATGCCGAGGTCGACCATCGGGATCCGCTTGGTCGACTGGAGCACGCCGAGCGTGACGGCCAGGAGCAGGCCGATGACCGACACGAGGCCGACGACGTCCAGCCAGGGGGCCTTCGGCACGTTACGGTCGCGGCGGGCGCCCATGGCCCAGGCGAAGATCCAGCCGAGCAGCGAGAACAGGCCGACGATCTTGATGAAGGTGATCACCGGGCCGAACGGCCCCTCGATCGTGAAGCTGGGGTCGCCCCAGACGCCGAGCCAGCGGATCGTCGGGAGCAGCCAGGCCGGCGGGCCGGACGCCCCCGCCTGGGCCCAAAGGAGCGAGGCGGTCGGAAGCGCGAACATGGCGGATGATGGCTCCTGCGCCGGATCTCGGATGGAGGGCTAGGATCGGGATTCAGGACTCAGGATGATGGCTTCGGGTCGATCGGAGCAGAGCGGAAGGCGGAAAGCACAAGGCACAAAGCAGCGAGAAGAAAGCAGAGCAGGCAAGAGCAGAGAGCAGACGCGGATCAGAGCCGACGGGAAGGCCTCATCTGCCTTGTGCCTTGTGCTTTCTGCTCTTTGCTCTCTGCCTTCGACCTTCCCGCCCCGGCCGCGCGGGGCAGGGCGAAAGCGGCTCAGGACGCCCGCGGCGTGCCCGCGAACTCGTCGGCCGCGGGGGCGGCCGGCTTGGGGGCGCCGTCGGGGTGGCGGTCGCCGACGCGGCGGCGGCCCGGGTGCAGGTCGCTCTCGCGGACGATCCGCAGGAACAGCTCCTCGAGCGTGGTCGTCGGGTGGTCGACCGCCACGAGCTCTCCGCCGTGCCGCGCGATCACCTCGCGGATCTCGCCCAGCGCCGCCTCGGAAAGGTCGCGGGTCTTGATCTGGGTCACGTCCTGCACCGTCAGCAGCTCGTCGACCCTGCCGAGCTCCTTGAGCTCGCCGCGGTGGAGGATCGCGATCCGGTCGCAGATGTCCTGCATGTCGGCCAGCAGGTGGCCCGAGAGCACGACCGTCTTGCCCTGGTTCTTCAGCTCGCGGATCAGGTCCTTGATCTCGGCCGTGCCGATCGGGTCGAGGCCCGAGGTCGGCTCGTCGAGCAGGATCAGCTCGGGATTGTTGATCAGCGCCTGGGCCAGCCCGATCCGCCGCTGCATGCCCTTCGAGTACTCGCGGAGCTGCCGGTGCTTGGCCGCGTTCAGACCGACCATCTCGATCAGCCGCTTGACCCGCTTGGTCCGCTCGGCGGCCGAGATCTTGAATAGGCGGCCGTAGAAGTGGAGCGTCTCCTCGGCGTTGAGGAACTTGTAGAGATACGACTCCTCCGGCAGGTAGCCGATCCGCTCGTTCTTCGAGACGTTGGTCGTCGGCTCGCCGAAGATCAGGGCGTCGCCCTCGGTCGGGAAGAGCAGGCCCAGGAGCAGCTTGATGGTGGTCGTCTTGCCCGACCCGTTGGGGCCGAGGACGCCGAAGATCTCGCCCCGGTTCACCTTCAGGTCGAGGGCCTTGAGCGCCTGGACCTTGGGTCGGCCCCAGAAGTCGCGGTAGACCTTGCTCAGGTTCCGGGTCTCGATGATGACGTCTGCGCTCATCAGGGATGGCCTTTGAAGGAGGATGCCGCGTTCGGGGTCGGATCGGCGGGACGTCCGGCCCGGGATTTGAAGATGAGGACGGATGAGGCCGGACCGGGATGAGAATACGGGACAGAGGACGAGCCGGGCGCCGGCCGGCGGTGCGCTCCCTACGAACACCCCCCGCCGACGGTTCGGAGAAAAAACGCCCGGACCGGGCATTTCTCCGACGTCGGGACCATCCATGGTGGGAAGGGAGGAGTTCCGGGGGCCGCGGCCCCGAGGGATGATGCCGTGTTGGCACGTCCAAGCTTACGGGATGACCCCCGGGAACGCAAGCAGCGCGGGCTGGCCGGCGCGGCCGCTTCCTTACGTTCGCGGAGGTCGTCTCTGACCCCCCCCGCAAGGGGGTACGGATGATCATCGAAGACCAGGACGGCTCACATCACGGCCTCAGCCCCGACGTGCCCGGGTTGATCGGCGGCGCCTCAACGCGGCCGTCGAACCGCGGCAGCGGCCGGAGGACCCGCGTGCCGATCGTCTCGTTGTACGGGTGCAGCGGCATCTCCGCCGATCCCCTCGGCAGCCCGCCCGCCGAGTGCTGGCCCCCGCAGTTGGCGTTCGGGATGAACCGCTGGCCGCGGGTGAGGTACGGGTTGTAATACGTCGGGAAGAACATCTGGTCCGCCGGCGAGGCGTGATAGCGGGGGAAGTAGTAGTCCGGCGTCCGGTTGTCGCCCAGCGGCAGGCCCTGGCTGTAGTCGACCCAGCCGTAGCCGTCGGGGTCGCCGTTGCGGAAGCCCCAGCCGTATCCGGGGCCGTCGAGCATGATCCGCCCGCCGGGATGAAACATGCTGGAAATCGGCCCGTCGTTGCCGGAAAACGACGCCATCACGAGGATCACGACGACTGCGGTCACCATGCCCCACCTCCCTGTCCGCCCGTTGCGCGGCGGGTCCGCGCGGGCACGCTCGGCCCGCACTCCCGCCATGAAGTCGAGTCTAACCGCGCCCGCGGCCTCGCGGGGCGATTCGCACGCCGGCCGCCCTTCCGGTCCTGCCGGAAAGCGGTTACGATCCCATTGACGCGGTCGTGCCGCGCGCGCCGGCCGGACTGCGCCATCGAATCGGGCCCGCCATGATCCTCCTGATCGACAACTACGACTCGTTCACCTACAACCTCGTCCAGCGCCTCGGCGAGATCGACCCGGGCCTCGACCTGCTCGTCATCCGCAACGACCAGGTCACCCTCGACGAGATCGAGGCGAAGCGCCCGAGCCACATCATCATCTCCCCCGGCCCCTGCACCCCGAACGAGGCGGGCATCTCCAACGAGGTCATCCGCCGCTTCGCCCCGACGATCCCGCTCCTGGGCGTCTGCCTGGGCCACCAGTGCATCGGCCACACCTTCGGCGCCAAGGTCGTCCGCGCCGACCGGATCATGCACGGCAAGACCTCGTTGATCCACCACGACGGTCAGGGCGTCTACCGAGGACTCTCCAACCCCTTCGAGGCCACCCGCTACCACAGCCTGGTCATCCAGCCCGGCACGCTGCCCGACGAGTTCAAGGTCGTCGCCCAGACCAACCAGGGCGAGATCATGGGCGTCCGGCACGTCTCGTTTCCGCTGGAAGGGGTCCAGTATCACCCCGAGAGCTTCCTGACGCTCGAGGGGACGAAGCTGCTGAGGAACTTCGTGGGGCGATGAGGGGAAAGCCGATGAGGACGTCGTCCCGGGAGGGCGAGGCTCCGTCCGAGCCGGGTCTCGAGCCCGGCATCGGGGCGGTATCCCCGGGCTCGGACGGAGCCTCGCCCTCCCGGGGGAGAGGCGTCGGATGCTGACGGTCGCCGAGGCCCTGGATGCCGTCCGCTCGCACGCCCGCAGGCTGCCGCCGAGGCCGGTGCCGCTCCGTGACGCCCTCGGCCTCCGCCTGGCACAGGACGTCTCGGCCGACCTGGATCTCCCCCCGTTCGACAAGGCCCTGGTGGATGGATTCGCGGTCCGTTCGCCCGACCTTACCGGCACTGAGGCCGTGAAGTTGCGAGTGGTCGAGACGGTCTTCGCCGGCCAGTCGCCGACGAAGCCGCTCGGCCCCGGCGACGCGACGGAGATCATGACCGGCGCCCCGCTGCCGGAGGGGGCCGACGCCGTCGTGATGGTCGAGAGGACCTCGCGACCGGACGACGGGCATGTCATCGTCCCCGGTCCGGTCACGCCCGGGCAGAACCGGCTGGTACGCGGCAAGGAGATGCGGGCCGGCGAGGTCGTCGTCGCGGCCGGCTCGATCCTCAACGCTCCCCGGGTCGGCGTGCTCGCGTCGGTGGGCGCGGCCGGCGTGACCGCCTGGCCGAAGCCCTCCGTGTGGATCATGGCGACAGGCGACGAGGTCGTCGATTACAACCGAACCCCCGGGCCGGGCCAGATCCGCAACTCGAATACCCCCCTGCTCACCGCATTGACCCGCCAGTCCGACGCCATCGCCTACGAGTGGCCGATCGTCGCGCGACCGCCCCGACGACCTTCGCGCCGCCTTCCAGGTCATCATCGGCTCGTGCGACGTCCTCCTCGTCAGCGGGGGCGTGTCGGCCGGGCAGAAGGACCTCGTGCCCGCGGCGCTGGAGGAGACCGGCGTCCGCCCGGTCTTCCACAAGGTCCGCGTCAAGCCCGGCAAGCCGCTCTGGTTCGGCGTCGGGCCCGACCGTGCGGATCGGCCCCCCGCCCTCGTCTTCGGACTTCCCGGCAACCCGGTCAGCGGGCTCGTCAGCTTCCTCCTGTTCGTCCGCCCGGCCCTGGCGATCCTGTCCGGTCGCGAGGCCGAGGAGCCGACCATCACCCTCCCGCTGGCCGCCAACTATCGCCACGCCGACGACCGCGACGTCTACCGGCCAGCCCGGCTGGTCGAGGACGGGACGAGGGTCGAGCCCCTGCTGTGGGCGGGGTCGTCCGACCTCCGCGGGGCGGCGGCGGGCGATGGCTTCGCGATCTTTCCGGCCGGCGAGCGAATGTACCGGGAGGGGGAGCCGGTCGGCTTCGTGCCGCTCGATCCCTGGCGGCATGGGGCCGGGTTGCCGTATTAATCAGTGACCCCCGGCGCCGGGCCCTCGTCCTTTCGTCCTGGGAGGGCGAGGCTCCCGCCGAGCCGGGCCTGACGCCCGACCGCCGCGTGAGACCCGGCTCGGCGGGAGCCTCGCCCTCCCGATCTTGATCCCAGCCAACATCCGGAAAGGACGAGCCATGTCGTCGCAAGCCCTGGAGGAGCCGAAGCCCGCGGCGACCGGAACGCCCGGGCGTGCCGGTACGCACCCGGTCGTGCTGGGCATCGGCTCGGGCGTCGCCCTCTGGCTCGCCTTCCCGCCGGCCGGCGCGAGCTGGCTGGGCTGGGTCGCGCTGACGCCGTTCTTCCTGCTGGTCGTCAGCAAGCGGCCGCGGTGGGCGGTCTACCTCGGGGCCTGGCTCGGCGGGCTGGCGTTCTGGCTGCTCGCGCTGAACTGGATCCTGTGCATTGATCCGTCCGCCGCGCTCGGGTGGGGGGTGATGGGCCTCGTCCTCTCGCTCGTCTGGCCCATCGCCCTGGCCATCACCCGCGTCGGGGTGCTCCGGCTCGGCCTGCCGCTGATGGTCGCCGCGCCGATCGTCTGGGTCGCCACCGAGTACGCCCGCGCCTACATGTTCACCGGCTTTCCCTGGTACTACCTGGCGCACAGCCAGTGGCAGCAGATCCCGCTGATCCAGGTCGCCGACATCACCGGCTCGCTCGGCCTGAGCCTCCTGATGGCCGCGGCGAGCGCCTTCATCGCCGACGCCTTGACCCTCCCCCTGCTCCACCCGAGTCCGAAGGGGCCGCGATTGACCCGCCCGATGGCGTTGCGGGCCGGGGCGCTGGCGGTGGGGATCGTGGTGACGGTTACCTACGGCTTGATCCGGATCACGACCGCCGACTTCCAGCCCGGCCCCAGGGTGGCGCTGCTCCAGTCGAGCCTGATGCAACGGCTCAAGATGGGCATGGAGTCCGATCAGATCACACGGGTCTATCTCAACCTGATCGACCGCGCCATCAAGGCCGGCCAGAAGCCCGACCTGATCGTCTGGCCCGAGACGTCGTACCCCTATGGCTTCGTGGCGATCGACCGCGCCATCTCGGCCGACGAGCTGGCGAAGCAGACCCGGGGCTACGACGAGAAGTCGACCGTCAGCGACTGGCTGACCAAGCGAGACGGCGTCGACGCCCAGCTCCACGGGTGGACGGATTCGTTGGGCATCCCCATGGTCCTCGGCTCGCTGACCTACGACTTCCGCCCGGGCGGCCTGAATCGATACAACTCGGCGATCCTCTTCGAGCCCGGCAAGGCGACCGTGCAGAGCTACCACAAGCTCCACCTCGTCCCATTCGGCGAGTACGTGCCGCTGATCGCCACGTTCCCCTGGCTCGTCGCGCTGACCCCCTACCGCGACGGCCACATCCCCAGCCTCGCCTTCGGCGGCCGGCCCGACTGGTTCGACGAGGGCAAGTACCGCTATGCCACGGCCATCTGCTTCGAGGACACCGTGCCCCAGGTCACCCGCCGGCTCTTCGCCGAGGTCAGGGATGGGCGGTCGCCCGACGTCCTCCTGAACCTCTCGAACGACGGCTGGTTCGCCACGATGGATGAGGACAAGGTCGTCCACGGGACGTCGGAGCACGCCATGCACCTGGCGGCGAGCGTGTTCCGGGCCGTGGAGCACCGGGTGCCGCTGGCGAGGGCGGCGAACACGGGGATCTCCTCGGTGGTCGACGGCAACGGCCAGGTCGTCGCGAGCCTGCCCGCGGGCAAGGAAGACGTGCTCGTCGCCCAGGTCCCGCTCGACCCGAGGACCGGCCTGTACACGACCGTGGGGGACTGGCTCGGCCTGGCGTGCCTGGCGGTGACGATCGGGCTAGTCCCCCTCGGGTTCTGGCGCCGGAAGACGATGGCGATGAAGATCTTGTAGCTCGGGGTCGGGTCCTGAGCGGACCCGGCGCCCCGCGCCGACCGAACCCGAGCGTACGCCTTTCGTTCACCTTTGTGCGAGTTTGTGCGGACAGGCTGGGCCGCGACGAGCTTCGATCTCGTAGGGTCCGCCATGCGGACCGTTTCGACGATGGCGCTCGAGACCGGATGGTCCGCATGGCGGACCCTACGAAATCGAGACAGTTCCCCCATGCCGCTATTGCCTCTAAATAGCGCGCAGCTTGCCCCTGGCCCGGGGATAGGGTAGATTTGCAGCACACGCGACAAAGGCCCGGGGAGAAGGTCCGCGCGCGGGGTCCATGCCGAGATGCGTGGAACTCCCGGCCGCGCGGGCTCGTCGAAGGATCCTGGAGGGCCTCATCTCACGTCCGGGCCCCTCGAACCGACCACTCATTCAGCGGCCCGTGGCACGCACCGGGCCGATGAACCTGATCCTGCGGGGATGTGACCATGACCTTCGCCGGCAAGATCCTCGTGATCGTCATCATGGCGATGTCGCTCGTCTTCCTCGGCATCTCGACGGTGGCGCTGACCACCGCGACCGACTGGAAACGGGCCATCGGCGACCAGAACAAGGCGAATCAGGAGATCGACGCCCAGCTCCAGAAGGCCGTCGCCGAGCGCGACGCCTTCAAGGGCAAGCTCGACACCGCCCAGAAGGAGCACGCGGCCGCCGCCAAGCCGATCGAGAACCAGATCGTCGCCTTGAAGGCCGAGGATAAGCAGGGCCGCGACGCGGTCAAGAAAGCCCAGGACACGCTGCTCCAGCACCAGACGGAGACCAAGACCGCGCTGGAGGACGCCAGCAACAAGACCAAGGACATCGTCCAGCTCCGTTCCGAGGTCGCCGCCGTCGAGGCCCAGGCCGGGAAGTTCAAGACCCGGCAGGAGGAGATCGACGCCGAGATCACGAACCTGCGGCGGATGCTCGACGCGGCGAAGACGAATTCGTCGCAGATCACCCGGTCCCACTAGAACACCACGCTTGCCCATCGCCCTTTGATGGGGTAAGTTTGCAAAGCCTTTTTTTGCGGGTAAGCCGGCCGGCCTGACAGACGGATCGCAGGGGCGGCGCGAACGATCGGCGTGGAGGCTTGCCGACGGGCTCCCGTCCCCGATACGCTGGACTCGGTGGTACTTCCGCGGCCTCTCCGCACGCCACCGGGCCCACAGCCCGCTCCTCCCGGACGACAACACGGACCGATCGACCGGCAACCCTCGACAGTGGGATGGGACCATGACATATGTCGGCAAGATCCTCGTGCTGCTGATCATGGCGATGTCGCTGGTCTTCCTCGGCGTCTCGGTCACGGCCTTCGTCACCGCGACCAACTGGAAGGAAGCGACCGCCAAGAAGGACGCCGAGCTCAAGAAGGTGCAGGGCCAGCTCGCCACGAGCGAATCCGGCAAGAAGGACGCCGAGGCGAAGCTCCTGACGGCCCAGACCGACATGGCCGCCACGAGCAAGAAGTACGAGGATCAGCTCGCCAACCTGCGGGCCGAGGCCGAGAGGGCCCAGGCCGAGCGGACCCAGTTCCAGACGGCGCTGACGGACGCGAACACGAACTCGAGCCTGGCCACGTCCGAGTCGCAGGCGAGGACGGCCGAGATGACCAAGCTCCGCGACCAGCTCAGCGCGGTCGGTCGAGGTGGGGAACAAGCTGAAGATCGAGCAGACCGAGAAGAACACGCAGATTCAGACGCTCCAGCGCCAGCTTGACGCGTCGGAGCGGTCGGCGAAGTCGATGCGCGAGAACTTCGCCCGGGCCCTGACCCGGCTCCGCCAGCTTGGCGACTCGACCGACCTGAGCCGGATCGCCTCGACCGGCGACATCCCGACCGACGTCGAGGGCAAGGTGCTCAAGGTCGACGCCGCGGAACCGCTCGATCGAGATCTCGATCGGCTCGGACGACGGCATCTACACGGGCATGGAGCTGTTCCTCTTCCGGACGAGCCCGCAGCCCGAGTACCTGGGCAAGGTGAAGGTCGGCCTGGTCGAGCCCGACCAGGCGGTCGCCAACGTCATCGGCAACACGGTCCACGGCAAGAAGATTATGGAGGGCGACAATGTCTCGTCCACGCTCCGGTCGCACTCAGCGCCACCCCCGTCGCCCGCACGGGCAGCCAGCGCACCGCAGGCAGCCGCACCGCCGGCGGCCGGCCCGGGGTGTTCGTCCAGACGCCCAAGAGTGATATTTATGTGACCATGCTGGGAATCGCCCTGGGCGCGATGTTCCTCGGGTCGATCCTCCTGGTGCTGATCCTCGCCCGGTATGACTTCAAGGTGAAGGCCACCGCGGTGCCGGCGGCGAGTACGGTCAGCATGGCTTGAAGCGCGTCGGGGTGCGTCCCCCGTACGGAAAGCACAAGGCACAAGGCACAGAGCAGGAGGGCGGGAAGGCCGCCTTCTTCGTTTGCCTTGTGCCTTGTGCTTTCCCCATGCTCTGTCGAGAAGCCTTGGGGCTCGGATGGGTGCCTGGGGTCGAGCGGCCGGGTGGCCGGGGCAGAGCGCAGCGGTGCCCCGGAGCGTCGGCCCCGGATTCCGGGGCACCGCTCGCTCTGCCCCGGCCACCCGCCGCAAAATGATACTGTACACTTGTAACTTACTGGACATCCTGATAGACTCAGCTCATCCGCCCGGATCGGGGACCTAGGCCCCCGAGGAATGGGCGGGCGGCGGCGTCCTTTTCCCGGCGCCGACTGGCGTGGGAGAGTCGGCGATTCCCGGCGAACAGGGAGTGGGCCCGGGTCGTAGAAATCCTCCCGGAAATGAACACCTTCGGATGGACAGCAGACCGAGCGCGGAGGGCGCCACGATTCGCACGTCCAATGCCTCGGGGGGGTACACCATGACGCAGTTTCCCGACCTGTTCGCCGCCCTTGCCGCCCCCTTCGATCCCCAGGAAGTCCGCGTCCGGTCGCAGGCCGGGCGGCAGCTCCACTACATCACCGCAAGGACGGCGATGAACCGCCTCGACGACGTGCTGGGCCCGGAGAACTGGTGGGACGAGTACACGCCGGGCGAGAACTCGGTGATCTGCCGGCTCACGCTCCGCCTGCCGGACGGCCAGACGATCACCAAGGCCGACGCCGGCGGCTATGCCGGCATGCCCGACTCGGGCGACGACGACAAGAGCGGGTTCTCCGACGCCTTCAAGCGCGCGGCGAACAAGTTCGGCGTGGCCCGCTATCTCTACCGCGACGGCGTCCCCGCGTTCGTCCGCGAGCGCGAGCCGGGACGACCGCTCTCGTTACGACGAACGGGTCGACGAACGGAACCTACGAGCCGGCACCCGCATCCAACACCGAGCGGCCCCGGCCGTCGACCCGCGCGACCAGGCCCCCAAGACCGGGCGGGCGCTGTTCGCCTGGACGAAGGAGCAGGAGCAGCGGCACGAGGTCGGATTGCTGAAGTACCTCAATAGCTGGGCCAAGCTGCAGGACTTCCCCGGCCGGATGGTCGACTGGGATGCCGAGCAGGTTGGTCTGGGATATGCAGAGGCGATCCGCAAGGTCCAGACGATCGCCCAGGGCTCGTCCGAGGCGTACGAGGAGGCCCTCTCCAACTAAACGTTTCGGGTCCGGATCGCGACCAGGGCCGATACTCGATAGCCCCGCGCCGGTCCTCCGGCGCGGGGCTTTTTCGTTGGGGTGGAATCAACCGCCGATGACGCCGATGGCCGCCGATGAAGAGAGAAACATTGGAATTTCTCTTCATCGGCGGCCATCGGCGTCATCGGCGGTTGATCAATCTTTCCTTCTGTGTTCCTCTGCGTCCTCTGCGGTTAATACCGTCCGTCACGCACACTCCGCGTCGGCCTTGCGGCGGATCGGGCCGTATTCCACGCGGACCAGCGCCGAGGGGTCGACGTGCTGCTTCGCGGCCTTGCGGACGGCCCGCGGCGTGACCGAGGCGATCCGATCGGCCCAGGCCAGGGGCTCGTCCAGGGGCAGGCCCCAGTGCTCGAGCTCCAGCAATCGTCGCGCCCGCTGCTCGACGGTCTGGAAGTCGAAGACCCACGACGCCGGCCAGGTAGCGGCGGGCGGATTCGACCTCGTCGTCGGAGAAGTCGCCCGCGTGCATGGCGCGGACCTGCTCGCTGGACGGCCTCGGTCGCGCGGTCGGCCTCGTCGGGGCCGGTGCCGACGTAGATGCCGGAACAGGCCCGGCAGCCGGTCGGCCGAGTCGGTCATCCCGCCGCCGACCGAGTAGGCCAGGCCCAGCTCGTCGCGGATCACCCGGCTGAGCCGGTCGGTGAAGCCCGGGCCGGTGCCGAGGATGTGGTCGAGGATCGCCAGCGCGTCGAAGTCCCGGTGCGTCCGCGCCACGCCAAGGTGGCCGATGCAGCAGGTGGACCTGCTCGCCCGCCCTTGGCACGCGCCGGACCCTCGGGCCGGGCCGAGCGGACGAGCTTCGGTAAGGCGCGGCGCGGCTGGCGCGTCGCCGACCAGGCGCCGAAGTGTCGCTTCACCGACCGCTCAAGGGCCTTCGGCTCGAAGTCGCCCACGACGACGAGGAAGCTATTGCCGGGGGCGAAGTGGCCGGCGTGGTGCGCGACGACGTCGTCGCGCGTCAGCCGCCCGACGTCCCGGGCCGACCCGCGCGGGTCGCGGCCGGTCGGGTGCTGGCCGTAGACGAGCGAGCGGAACAGGGCCTCGGCCTGGAACGCCGGGTCGTCGCGGTCGGACTGATATTCGGCCGCGATCTTCCGCTTGAGCCACGCGACCGATTCCCCGGGGAAGCTCGGCCGGATCGCCAGGTCGGCGAGCCACTCGACGGCCCGCTCCAGGTCCTCGGCCCGGACGCGGAGCGTCGCGCCCGTCGGGCCGACCTCGAGCGAGCCGCCCGCGTCCTCGACCTCCGCGGCCAGCTCGTCGGCCGTGCGGTTCAGCGTGCCCTCTTCGAGCAGCCGGCCGGTCAGGTACGCCAGGCCGGGCTTCGCCTCGCGCTCCTGGCCGGCGTCCACGAACAGCTCCAGCGCGACGACGCCCTCGCCGGCCTTGCGCTCGGTGAGGAGGCGAAAGCCGTTGGGCAGGGTGGTCTGCCGGGGATGGTAGTCGGCCAGGGTCGTGACGGCGGCGGGGATTTCGAGCGCGAGTGGCCGATCGATGCCGACCGTCGCCACGCGCGTGGCCGGTTTCGGCCGAACCTCGTGCGGCAGGAGGACCGTCATCGACCGCGCGGGCCTGGGCAGGCTCCAGCCGACGGTCAGGCCGTTCTCGTCAAGATACGTCGAGGCGACGCGGCGGATGTCGTCGGCGTCGACGGCGAGCGCCGCGCGGTGCATGGCCTGCCACTCGGCCCAGTCGCCCCAGAGCGCGACGTCGCCGAGCCCGCGGCCAGGCCGCCGACGTCCCCCTGCTCCCACCGCCAGGCGGCTTCGAGCCGGTTGCCGCGAGCGGGCGAGTTCCTCCTCGGTCGGGCCGTCGTGGGCGAGCTCGAGGATCGCGTCGAGGATCTCGTCCTCGACCCGCTCGACGGCACACGCCCGGGGTCGCCTCGACCTGGATCAGCAGTTGCCCGCCGCGGCGGGCGTCCTCCTGCGAGGCATCGACCCAGGTCGCGACCTTTCCGCGCTCGACGAGCCGGTCCCAGAGCCGCGACCGCCGGCCGCAGGTGAGCAGGTCGGCCAGGACGTCGAGCGCCGGGCACGTCGCGATGTCCCATCGGCGACCGTGTGCCATCCCAGCAGGCCGCGGGCGATCGACTCGGGCTCGATCAGCTCGAACGACCGCCGGCCGAGTCTGGCGGGGCTCGTCGACCGTCGGCTCGTCGCGGGCGGTTTTACCCTTCGGCAGGCTCGCGAAATGCCCCTCGATCCGGTCGAGCGCCCGGGCGGGATCGACGTCGCCGACGACGACCAGCACGGCGCCGTCGGGCCGGTAGTGTGTCCGATAGAATCCCGCCAGATCGTCGAGGCCGATCCGCTCCAGGTCGTCGGGCCAGCCGAGGATCGGGTTGCGATAGGGATGGCGGGCGTAGCTGGCGAGCAGGTGGGCCTGGTCGAGCCGGCCGAAGGGCGACTCCTGGTCGCGTGCCCGCTCCTCGATGATGACCCGGCGCTCGGCCTCGACCTCGTCGGGCTCGAACGTCGCGGCGAGCATCCGGTCCGACTCGACCTGGAGGGCCAGCTCCCAGCGGTCGCGCGGGAAGGCGAACCAGTAGTGGGTCGAGTCCTCGCCCGTCTCGGCGTTGGCCTGGCCGGCCGCGGCGAAGGCGATCCGGTCGATCTGCCCCTTCGGCAGCCGCTCGGTCCCCTTGAAGAGCATGTGCTCGACGAAGTGCGCCAGGCCCGACCGGCCCGCGGGCTCGTTGAACGAGCCGACGGGATAATAAATGTCGCAGACCACGACCGGCGCGTGCTTGCGGGGAAGCACCAGCGCCTTGAGGCCGTTGGCCAGGACCCGCTGGTCGACCGGCAGGTCGCCGGCCCAGGGGGAGGAGGGGCGTGCGGTCAGTCGTCGGGCCATGGTCGCCCCCCTTTCGGCATGTCGAGACGTGGGCGGCGGGCTAGCCCAGGGAGGGCCGTCCGCCTGCTGGGTCTTATCGTCCCCGAGGGGGGGGCTGGACGCAAGATCATTGCGGAAGCCGGTCGCGAGCGGCTCCGTTCGTGACGCTTCAAGATTGCGCGCATCCGGGCCCGCCCGGGTCGAAGCCCGGCGGGCACGAGCGGATGGCTCGGCGCGGGACGAACGAGCCATTCGAGCGGCGGAGGAAACTTCTTAAATCGAATCGCTGAAACAATTTACGGAGATCATGAAAACAATCGCAGTCGCTGTCGATCTCGCGCCCCCTCGTTCGACGCCTTGGTAGAGCCCCGGGATCGGCCGGTCGAAACCGACCGGGAGCCGGGGTCGGGACCGAACCAAGAAAAGGACGATGCGACGATGCGATACTTCTCGATCTCCACGCCCGACCCGAGCCAGGCCAACGTCCCCCCCACCCCCGAGAAGATGGCCGCGATGGAGAAGCTGGTCGAGGAGTCGCTGAAGGCCGGCGACCTGATCGCGACGGGCGCGATGCTGCCACTGTCGCAGGGGGGCATGCGCGTCACCTCCTCGGCAGGCAAGATCACCGTCACCGACGGGCCGTTCACCGAGTCGAAGGAGATGATCGCCGGCTGGGCGATCTTGGAGGCGAAGTCGAAGGAGCACGCGATCGAGCTGTGCCGGAAGTTCTTCGCGGTGGGCGGCGACGGCCAGTGCGAGCTCCGGCAGATCATGGAGGGGTCGGACGAGTACCGCCTGTCGAAGTGATCGCGGCAAACGAGCCCGGTCATCCACTCGCAGAATCCAACCCGAAACGAGGTACGCCGATGCGATTCATGATGCTGATGATCTCCAAGGGATACGAGACGGCCGAGACGGGCGCCAAGCCGACGGCCGAGACGGGCGCCAAGCCGACGGCCGAGACGGGCGCCAAGCCGACGGCCGAGATGTTCGCGGCGATGTTCAAGTACAACGAGTCGCTTCGCAAGGCCGGCGTCCTGCTGGCGCTCGAAGGCTTGCACCCGCCCGCCACCGGCGCCCGCATCTCGTTCGCCGGCGGGAACGCGAAGGTGACCGACGGGCCCTTCGCCGAGGCGAAGGAGGTCCTGGGCGGCTACTGGGTGATCCAGGTCAAGTCGCGGGACGAGGCCATCGAGTGGGCGAAGCGCTGTCCCGCCACGGAGAACGCGACCATCGAGGTCCGCCAGGTCGGGGAGTTCTCCGAGTTCCCCGACGACGTCAAGGCGGCCGCGACCAACTTCCCCGAATTGCGGGCGTGGAAGGCCGCGGCAGTCGCCGGGTCGTGAGGCTGTCGCGAGTCGTCTCGCCCTCGCATAGAGTTGTCCTGCCGATCTCGCCACGCCCCGTTCGGGGCGTCCGCAAAGCGTGAGCCCGGGCGGCCGCCGCCCGGCCCCTCCACCCCCATCCCAAGCGAAAGGAGCATCGATGAAAGCCCTCAACCTGCCAGCGCTCGCGCTCATCGCTACGGCCCTCGCCGTGGGCTTCGAAGCTCGCGGTAGGCCCGTCCACCGCGATCGGGACGAAGCCACGAAGAACGACGACGGGCCGGCGTCACGCAAAGGAGATGAAGTGAACAAGGACGCCCAGGGCCGATACGCCGCCGTGAACGGCCTCAGGATGTATTACGAGATCCACGGTACGGGCCGGCCGCTGGTTCTGCTCCACGGCGCCTTCGGGCTTGCGCAGGTCTATCCGGGGCTGGCCAAGGATCGGCAGATGATCGCCGTCGAGCTCCAGGGGCACGGCCGCACCTTGGACATCGACCGCCCGCTCTCCGCCGAGCAGATGGCGGATGACGTCGCCGCCCTGCTCAAGGAGCTGAAGATCGACCAAGCCGACGTCTTCGGCTACAGCATGGGCGGCCTTGTCGCCCTGGGGGTGGCGATCCGCCATCCGGAGGTCGTGCGCAAGCTGGTCATCAACGGGTCCTACTTCGGCAGCCTGGACGATTCGTTCGAGCCCGAGGCGGCCCGGCAATTCAAGAGCCTGCCCGCCGACTTCGCGTTGCCGCCGCCGTTGAAGGCCGCCTACGACAGTGTCGGGTTCGACCCGAAGCGATGGCCGACGCTCGTCGCCAAGATCAAGGCGAGCGGCGCGGCGTTCAAGGGATTTGCGCCGAAGATCTTAAGGCGATCAAGGTGCCCGTCCTGATCACGCACGGAGATCACGACATGATTCGGCCGGAGCACGTCGTGGAGATGTTCCGGCTGATCCCGAACGCCCAGCTCGCGATCTTCCCGAGCGCCGACCATTTCCTGATCCATCAGCACCCCGAGAAGCTGTTCCCGACGGTCGCCGCGTTCCTCGATTCGCCCATGCCCGACGCGAAGAAGCCGGCGGGGCAATAGGGCGCGGGCCGCGGGGAGAGAATCCTCGACGCGATCGATCCGGCAACTTCAACGAAAGACAGGAGGGTAAATCCATGGGATCGGCGACCCAGGCGGCTCCGGGCTCCAGCGCGATGCTGTGGGCCGGGCGGATCATCACCGCGCTCGTCACGCTGCTGATGCTCATGGTCGGAGTCATGGATCTCCTGAAACCTCCGTCGGTCGTGAAGGGGACGGTCGAGTACGGATACTCCGAGGGCCTCCTCCCCGTCCTGGGGGTCGTCGTGCTCGCCTCGCTGGCCCTCTACCTGTTCCCGCGCCACCTCCATCCTCGGGGCGACCTTGCTGACGGGCTACCTCGGCGGCGCCGTCGCGACTCACGTGCGGCACGGCGACGGCCTCGGTCAGGTCCTCTTTCCGGTCGTGTTCGGCACGCTGGTGTGGCTCGGGATCTGGTTCCGCGACGCACAGCTCCGCGCTCACCCCACTGCGGAGGTAGCCGGCGCGCCGCGGGTTGTCCCGGCGGAGGGAATGTGATCTGATTGTTCGCACGCGTCGTCGACGAGAATCAAGTCGTCAGTGACACAGAGGGAACAGTCATGGGCCTCTACGTCCTGATCGGCGTCATTGTCCTGGTCGCCGCGTTCGTGCTCCTCGTCGCGACGCGGCCCGCGGCCTTCCACATCGAGCGATCGATCGCGATCGCCGCGCCGCCCAAGAGCGCGTTCGCGCAGGTGGACGACCTGCACGCGTGGGCCGCGTGGTCGCCGTTCGAGAAGCTCGACCCGAACATGAAGAAGACGTTCAGCGGGCCGCCCTCGGGCTCGGGCGCCATTTACGAGTGGGCCGGCAACGACAAGGCGGGCGAGGGCCGGATGACGATCGAGCGGAGCGAGCCGTCCTCGCTCGTCGGTATCAAGCTCGAATTCCGCAAGCCGTTCGCGGCCACACACGCCGCGACCTTCACCTTCACGCCCACGGCCGAAGGGACGAAGGCGACGTGGTCGCTGGACGGCGAGCGGAACTTCATGATGAAAGCTTTCACGCTCGTCCTGAGCATGGACAAGATGATCGGCGGCCAGTTCGACGAGGGCCTGGCGGCGCTCAAGACGGTCGCCGAGGGCACGCCGGCGCCGACCGCCGCCGGCTGACCGCGCGCCGCCTTGCACGGGCCGAGGGGAGATGGTGTGATCGTTGGCCATGTCAGCCACCGATGCCCATCGGACGATCGACGCGGTCTGGAGGATCGAGTCGGCCCGGCTCATCGCCGGCCTGGCGCGGATCGTCCGCGACGTCGGCGTGGCCGAGGAACTGGCCCAGGACGCCCTGGTCGCGGCCCTCGAGCAATGGCCGGCGTCGGGGGTCCCGGACAACCCCGGCGCCTGGCTCATGGCCACGGCCAAGCACCGCGCCATCGACTTCGTCCGCCGGAGCAAGCGGCTCGAGCGCAAACACGAGGAGATCGGCCGGGAGCGGAAGTATGAACAGAGCCCGGACGCCCCGGATCTCGACGACGACGTGGGCGACGACCTCCTTCGCCTCATCTTTACGGCCTGCCACCCGGTCCTCTCCACCGAGGCGCGGGTGGCGCTGACGCTCCGCCTGCTCGGCGGCCTGACGACCGGGGAGATTGCCCGGGCGTTCCTCGTCTCGGAGCCGACCGTGGCTCAGCGAATCGTCCGCGCCAAGCGGACGCTCGCCGAGGCCGATGTCCCTTTCGAGGTCCCCCGCGGCCCCGAGCTGGCCGGGCGGCTGTCGTCGGTCTTCGAGGTGATCTACCTCGTCTTCAACGAGGGATACACGGCGACTGCCGGCGACGACTGGATGCGACCCGCGCTCTGCGAGGAAGCCCTGCGGCTCGGTCGCATCCTCGTCGAACTCGTTCCCGGCGAGCCCGAGGCGCACGGCCTCGTCGCGCTGCTGGAGATCCAGGCGTCGCGCTCGCGGGCGCGGGTGGGACCCTCGGGCGAGCCGATCCTGCTGCTCGACCAGGACCGATCCCGCTGGGACCAGCTCCTGATCCGCCGCGGGCTGGCCGCCCTCGACCGGGCCGAGGCCCTGGGCGGCGAGCCGGGCCGTTATGCCTTGCAAGCCGCGATCGCCGCGTGCCATGCGCGGGCCGTGGCGGCCTCCGAGACCGATTGGTCGCGGATCGCCGGCCTCTACGCCGAGCTCGCCCGGCTGATGCCGTCGCCCGTCGTGGAGCTGAACCGGGCCGTCGCCGTCTCGATGGCCGACGGCCCCCAGGCCGGGCTCGACCTCATCGATGCGCTGACCTCAGAGCCGTCTCTGAAGGGCTATCACCTCCTGCCGGGCGTCCGCGGCGACCTGCTCGTGAAGCTCGGCCGACCCGAGGAGGCGCGGTCGGAATTCGAGCGGGCGGCGGCGCTCACGCGGAATGCACGCGAGCGGGAGTTCCTGCTCGCGCGCGCCAGAACTTGCGCGGGCGACGCAGGCGTTAGGTGACACACGGTTGGCGGTCCCGGGCGGGAGATCCGAGCGCGAACCTGACCCGGCTTTACCCAGGCACTTCAGGACCATCCACAGGACGACGACGTGACCAATAACCGGGTCGGCGCTTCTGGTGGGCGACCGCGGCGATCCAGACCGAGTCGGGAAGGACGGCGTAATGGATCGTATAGGGGAAGCGACGAAGCCGTTGCTTCCGCAGGCTGAGGCGACCGGCCGGCGCAGGGGCCTCGGGCATCTTGCGGATGCGGCCGATCGCGGCGGCGAACTCGGCGAGAAAAACGATCCCCGAGGCCGTCCCGCTGGCCGTCGTAATAGGCGACGGCGTCGCGGACTTCCGCCTGGGCCTGCGCGTGGATCGTCCAGGGCGTCACGAACGGCGTCCGCGCAGCTCCGCGAGGAATTCCTCGAGCGGCCGGCCCGCCGCGCGCCCGGCGCGGATCTCATCGAGCCGTCGCTCGGCCTCGGCGTCCCAGGCTGCCTCGATGTCACCGTCCTCGGTACCCGACGGCGTCTCTCCGGCCAGCAGGGCTTCGACCAGCTCCCACCGCTGGTCCCCGGGCAGGGCCATCGCCGCCCGGAGGAGCTGTTCCGTCGCGGGGCTCATCGATGAACAGACCTTGTCGTAAGGGAAGGACGAGGAGGAGCACGATAAGTCTACCGCGCGGCGACCCGTCGAGTGAGTCGAGAATCCGAGCCGAGGGGAAAGTTGTGGTCCGATTGATCTTGCGATGCGCCCATGCCATCCCCGACAATAACCCTTCCGACCCTTCGCGGGGTCCGGGGTGAGCCGGGGGGGACCCGGGCAATGGGGGCTTGCGAACCTGGTCAGGGCGGGAACGCAGCAGCCATAAGCATCGCCTCCATGTGCCCGGGAGAACCTCCCCGGCTCTCCCCGGCCCCTCGCCGACCGGTCGGACCGGCCGAATCGGCCCGACGGAGTCGCGCCGACCGTCCAAGGCCCGATGGAGCGTGCCTCGTGGCCCGAGCCGAGCCGGCCGCAGCCCGACAGCCCGACGCTGACCGGGCGGCTACACGGTCGTCGCCCGCCGCTACCGGCCCCAGCGGTTCGAGGACGTCGTCGGGCAGGACCACGTCGTCCAGGCCCTCCGCAACGCGATCCGGCTGAATCGCGTCACCCACGCCTACCTGTTCAGCGGCACCCGGGGCGTCGGCAAGACGTCGATCGCCCGGATCTTCGCCAAGTGCCTGAACTGCGTGCAAGGGGCCGACCGAGGAGCCGTGCAACGCCTGCGACATCTGCCAGGCGATCGCGGTCGGCCAGGACGTCGACGTCATCGAGATCGACGGGGCCAGCAACAACGGCGTCGAGGCGGTCCGCGAGCTCCGGCAGAACGCCGGCCTCCGGCCCAGCCGCGCCCGGTTCAAGATCTACTACATCGACGAAGTCCACATGCTCTCGACCGGGCGCCTTCAACGCCCTGCTTGAAGACGCTCGAGGAGCCGCCCGAGCACGTCAAGTTCCTCTTCGCGACGACCGAGCCGAACAAGATCCCGATCACCGTCCTCTCGCGCTGCCAGCGGTACGACTTCGCCGGGATCACGCCCGACCAGATCGTCGAGTCGCTGGCCGAGATCTGCCAGCGCGAGGGCGTCGCGGCCGACCCCGAGGCGCTGCGGGCCATCGCCCGGCGGGCGGCGGGGTCGATGCGGGACGCGCAGTCGCTCCTGGAACAGCTCCTCTCGGTCGGCGACGACCGGCTGACGGTCGAGCTGGTCCACCAGCAGCTCGGCATCGCCAGCGACGAGCGGACGCTCGACCTGCTCGAGCGCCCTGGCCGACCGCGACGCCGCCGCGGTCGCTTGCGCTGGTCGACCAGGCGGTCGGCGTCGGGCGTGCAGCCGGCCGACTTGCTCGGCGGGGCTGCTCGATTTCCTCCGCGACGTGATGGTCCTGGCCGCCGGCGCCGACGCCGCCGCTGCTCGCCGCGACGCCCCGGCAGCGGCCGAGGCTCCAGGCGATCGTCGACCGCTGGCCGCTCGACACGATCCTGGCGGCGCTGCAGATCCTGGCCGAGGCCCGGGGGCGGCTCCGCGGCAGCCCGCACGGCCGGCTGCTCGTCGAGATGGCCCTGGTCCGCGTCGCCCGGCTCGAGTCGATGATCGAGCTGAGCGAGCTGATCGCCCGGCTCGCCGCGATGGAGGCCGATGCGCCCGCCGGCACGTCCCTCGAAAAAAAAAAGCCGGTAGCCGCTGAGTCGATCCTGGCCGCAGCGCCGATCCGCGACGAGCCGCCCCGCGCCCGCCGCCTGCCGATCCGGTCGCGGCCGGGCCCGACGGGCGGCGTGCCGTGGGAGATCGAGGCGATCGCGGCAGGCTGGCCGCAGTGGGCCGAGGGGCTCGAGCGCCGACCTGGCGATCGAAGCTCATGCGGATCTGCGCCCGGCGGCGATCCTCGGGCCCAACCAATCTGGCGGTCGAGGTCGACCGCGCGCTACAATTGGGTCGCCGACGCGTGCGAGGCGCCCGAGACGCGGGCGCAAGATCGAGTCGAAGCTGGCCGCAGTGGTTGCAACGGTCGGTCTCGATCCGCTTCGACCGCCCGGCCTCGCCGACTCGGGCCCGCCCGCCGCGGAACGCCCTCGTCGCTTCGCCCGGGACGAGGCGGTCCGGACGACCCGATGGTCCAGCAGGTCGTCGAGCTCTTCGAGGCCCGGCCGGTCCGGGTCGAGGTCGAGGACGGGATCGAGTCCTCGAGGCTCTCGCCGTGACGATCGCGATCTCGGGCGTTCGCCGACGCTTCAGGATGTCCTCACCGCGGATCCCACGGACAGAAGGGATCGCCGTGTTCAACAACCTGGGCAACCTCGCCGACCTGATGCGGAACGCCGGCAAGATCCGCGAGAGCGTCGAGAAGGCGACCGAGGCGCTCGGGCAGCTCGAGGTCGAGGGGTCGGCCGGCGGCGGGGTGGTGACGGCGAAGGTCAACGGCCGGCTCGAGCTGCTCTCGGTCCGGATCGACCCCAAGCTCCTGGCCGACGGCGACGCCGAGCTGCTCGAAGACCTGGTGACGGCCGCCGTGAACCAGGGGCTGACCAAGGCGCGGGAGGCGGCGGCGAAGTCGATCGGCGAGCCTGGCCGGCGGCCTGCCGATCCCGGGGCTCTCGGGCCTGCTCGGGCCGGGCTCGGCGGCGGGGGGGCCTGAGATGGCGGCGGGCCGACTCGGACGCGCTCGACCGCCTGATCGACGGCGCTCGGCCGCCTGCCCGGGGTCGGGGCCAAGTCGGCCGAGCGGCTGGCCCACCACCTCCTCAAGGCCCCGCCCGAGGAGGCCCTCGCCCTGGCCGAGGCGATCCGCGACGTCAAGGAGCGGGTCCGCCACTGCCGAGACCTGCTTCCACCTGACCGAGGCCGACGAGCCGCTCTGCTCCATCTGCCGCGACCCCCGCCGCGACGCCGGCCTCGTCTGCGTCGTCGAGCAGCCGCGCGACCTGATGGCCCTGGAGACGTGCGGGGACGTACCGGGGCGTCTATCACGTCCTGCTCGGCCGGCTCGCGCCCTTGCAGGGGATCGGGCCCGACCAGTTCACGCTCGACGCCCTCGAGGCCCGCGTCCGCGCGGGCGGGGTCCGCGAGGTGATCATGGCCACCAACCCCAACCTCGAAGGCGACGGCACCGCGCTGCTCGTCGCCAACCGCCTGGCCGACACCGGCGTGCCGATCACCCGGCTGGCCCGCGGCCTCGCCTCGGGCAGCGTCTGGAATTCGCCAACAAGGAGATGCTCGCCGACGCGCTCAACGGCCGGCAGACGGTTCTGAATCCGCAACGCCGGACCTTGCTGGTCGCGTCCCCGTATCCTCGGTACCACATGTGCGAGTGGGAACGACGGCCTGTTGGAGACCGCCGTCGGATGTGGTCGTGGACGATCTCCGACATCGCCCCTCGCCAGCCGACACGGACGAGTGGTATCTATCTGCAGCACTGGGCCGCGTCTCCGGCGACTCCCGGCGGCTCCGATGGCCCGATGCTCGACGCCTGATCATCCTCATTCCGCGGCGGAAAACAGGACCATGCGTCTCGATACCTCCCAGCAGATGCGGACGGACATGCGGCTCCGCATGGCGCCTCGCATGATCCAGTCGATGGAGATCCTGCAACTGCCGCTGATGGCGTTGCAGGAGCGGATCGACCAGGAGCTGATCGAGAACCCGATCCTGGTCGACCTCCGCGAGATCGACCACGCCGAGTCCGAGGCCGAGACCGAGCGCCGAGGCTGAGGCCGAGGCCGCGCCGACGACGGTCGAGCCGAAGAGTCGCCGACGCCCGAGTTCGACGGACTGGACGACGACTGGGATCTACGGCGAGGGCCACCGCCTGAGCCGCGCCGCGCTCAGCGAGGAGGCCGACCGCAAGCACGACGCGATGCAGAACATGGCCTCGCGGCCCGAGTCGCTCCACGACGACCTGGCCGACCAGCTCGGCTTCCTCGACTGCGACGCCGACGGTCCGCGCCCTGGCCGAGTACATCATCTACAACCTCGACGAGAACGGCTTCCTCAAGCCCGACGCTCCACGACCTCGTCCGCGACTACGGCGGGCGACGTCACGCTCGACGCAGGCCGAGCGAGGCCCTCGCCCTGGTCCAGAAGCTCGACCCGCCCGGCATCGCGGCCGCAACCTGCGCGAATGCCTGCTGCTGCAGCTCACGCCCGACGTGCCGCTGCCGCGAGATCCTCCAGATCGCTGATCTCGAACCACCTCGACGACATCCAGCCAGAACCGCCTGCCGGCGATCGAGAAGAAGACGGGCATCCCGATCGACGAGATCAAGGAGGCGATCGAGCACCTCCGCCAGCTCAACCCGCGCCCGGCGCTCGCAGTCGCGGCCGAGACTCGTCGCAGTACGTCCTGCCCGACCTGATCGTCGAGGCCAACGAGCACGGCGAGTACGAGGTCCGCCTCGCCGACGACCACACGCCGCAACTCGCGATCTCGCGGCAGTATCAGCGGATGCTCAAGAACAAACCGGCCGATCCCGCCGACCCGCGAGTTCATCCAGAAGAAGATCCAGTCGGCCCGGTGGCTGATCGAGTCGATCGAGCAGCGGCGGAACACCCTGCTGAAGGTCGCCCGGGCGATCATCGAGCACCAGAAGGACTTCCTCGACAAGGGCCCCGAGTCGATCGAGCCGCTGAAGATGCAGCAGATCGCCGACCGCGTCGAGCGTCCACGTCACGACCGTCAGCCGGGCCGTCGACGACAAGTGGGTCCAGACCCCCCGGGGCATCTTCCCCTCAAGCGGTTCTTCGGCGGCGGCACCACCACGACCGACGGCGAGGAAGTCGCGTGGGACACGATCAAGCAGAAGCTGCTCGAGATCATCGCCAAGGAAGACAAGCAGAACCCGCTCTCGCGACGAGGAGATCGTCGAGGAGCTGAGCAAGGGCGGCTTCCCGGTGGCGCGGCGGACGGTGACGAAGTATCGGAAGGCGCTGCGGATTCCGTCGAGCCGGCAGAGGAAGCAGTTCTGAGCGGGGCCGGCCATGGCGGCGTCCGTTTTGCGGGGCTGGATGCAGGCCAAGCCCTTCCGCCCCTTCCGGATCGGGATGGCCGACGGTTCGAACCACGACGTACGCAACCCGGACTTCATCGCCTGCGGCAACGCGAGCCACACGTGCGTCGTCTTCGGCGAGGGTGAGGAGCTGTCGATCCTCGATCTGCTCCTGATGACGGGGCTGGAAGAGCTCGGACGGGCGGACGATGCTGGGCGCCGATCGCCGTCTCGGGGATTGACCGAGGCTGGCCCCTCTGCCACCCCCCACCCTACCCTCCCCGCAAGGGGGGAGGGATTTGATTTGTATCGGACGAAGAAATAAAAATCCCTCCCCCCTTGCCGGGGAGGGTAGGGTGGGGGGTTCTGCGGGCCAGCCCGCGCTCAATCCAGCCGCTTGATCCGAATATTCCGAAACTGCACCAAACTCGGCGGCCCGAGATACTTCCCGTCGCGATAGCCGCCGTGGTGCTGAAGCGCGATCGGCCCGCGCTCGGGCAATCCCGGCAGCTCGGCATTCTCCAGCACCGTCACACCGTTCAAGACCACGGTGAGCCGATCCTTCTTGACGGTGATCTCGAACGAATTCCACTCGCCGACGGGCTTATCGGCCTGATGCTTCGGCGTCACTCCCGCCCGCACCGAGGCCGGCATCTTCTCGTCCATCCGGTAGCCGTAGACCTCGCCCGAGCCGATCGGCCAGCACCAGATATTCACCTGGCGCGGCCCGTGCCGTTGTCGCGGATGAAGACGCCCGAGTCGCTGTCGGGCAGCGCGAACTTCAGCGGCTTGCCGTCGACGCCCCGGGCGTGGGTGCCGTCGGGGAGGATGTACGGGATGTTCGGGTTCATATACGGCGTTTCCTTGATCCGCCAGTCGAGCTTGAGGACGAAGTCGCCGAACGCCTCGCGCGAGACGAGGTCCTTGCGGCCCGGGGCCTCGCTGCGGGCGTCGTAGTCGATCACGCCATCGACGACCTTCCAGTGGCCGTTGTCGCCGGGCGGGACGATCCACTTCGCGAGGTCGCCGCCGTCGAAGAGCGGGGTGAACGTCTTCTCGATCCCCTCGCGGCCGTCGGCGATCAGGTCGGTGATCGGCTCCGGCTTCTTCACCTCCTGCCCGAGGGCGGGGCCCGCGGCGAGCAGGCAGGCGATCAGGGCGGGGCGGAGGCGAGTCATGGCGGTCGTCCTCCGGGTGGCGATGCGATCGTGCTGTTACCCTCAATAATGTCCGGCCCGACCCCCGTCAACCGGCCGGTGAGGTCGGATAGAATGGGGACACGGGCCGCGAGGAACCGGGACCGAGGAGGATTCGCGCGATGGACCATCCGATCGATCGCCGGGCCTGGCTCCGGCTCGCGGCGGCGGGCCTGGCGTGGCCCGCGTTCGCCCGCGCGGGGGACGAGGCCGCGGACGTCGAGGCCAAGGCCCGGTCGGTCGGATCTGGGGAAGCTCGGGCGGTCGGGGTCGGAGCATTACCTCGCGATCGGCAATGCGCCCGAGGGCTTCCGCGACGATGTCGTCGCCGCGTGCGAGTCGATGGCCGCGGAGTTCGTCGAAGCACTTCCGCGAGAAGGGATTCAAGCCGGTGGAGCTGCCGCCGGGCCGGATGACGGTCGTCGTCCTCGCCGACGCGGCCTCCTACGCCAAGTTCGCGGGTGAGGACGCGGGCCTCGCCGTCGGCGGGCATTACGAGCCCGGCACGAACCGGCTCGTGATCTTCGACTATCGCTCGTCGCGCGGCGAGCTCGCCGCGAACGCCGAGCGGATCAACTCGTTCACGCTGAGCCACGAGACGAACCATCAGCTCGACTTCAACACCGGCCTGCTCGACCGCGCGGGCGACGTGCCGCTGTGCGTCAGCGAGGGGCTCGCGGCGTACGGCGAGACCTGGCGGCCGAAGGCGAAGGACTCGATCGGCCAGGTGAACGGGCCGAGGCTCAAGGGCCTGGCGGGACAGACCCCCTGGATCCGCCTGGAGCAACTGCTCACCGAGGACAATCTGCTCGACGACGAGGCGACGCGCGACGCGGCGTATGCCCAGAGCTGGGCCCTGATCCATTGCTTCATGAAGGAGCCGGCCCGGACGCCGAAGCTCCGCGCCTATCTCGCGGCGATCAGGCCCAGGCGCGACCCGTCGCATCGGCTCGAGGACGCCCGTGCGCACCTCGGGGACCTCGATGCGCTCGACAAGCATCTGCGACGGTATGCAGCAATCCCGAAGGGACAGTGACCGCGTCGACCTCCGAAGGAGTGATCCTGTGAACGACCCCCCCGAGTCGCGCGCTCGCCCGAGCCGCCCCCTCACCCTACCCTCCCCCTCGACGGGGGGGAGGGCCTCTGTGGGCCGCTCCGACACTATCCCCCTCTCCCCTTGAGGGGGAGGGTCAGGGTGAGGGGGCTTGCCCAGCCGGAGGCCTGGCAACGAGGCACCTCCCTGCTCCTCGCCACGATCCTCCTGGCGGCAGGCCTCGTCCGCCGCCGACGTCCCCCCGCCCGCCAAGGTCCTCGGCTTCCGCCCCGGCGACGACTTCCGCCTCGCCGCCTGGCCGCAGGTCGTCGACTACTTCAAGCGGGTCGACGCCGCCTCGGACCGCGTCGTCGTCCGCGAGCTGGGACGGACGACCGAGGATCGGCCCTACCTCGTCGCGATCGTCTCCAGCGCCGACACGATCGCGCGGCTCGACCATTACCGCGACCTCCAGCATCGCGTGGCCGACCCGCGACGTGGCCGGGGCCCGACCCGGTCGAGCGAGTCGAAGCCGGTCGTCCTGATCACCTGCTCGATCCACTCGACCGAGACCGCCTCGACCCTGATGGCGACCGAGCTGCTCCACGGCCTCGCCACTCGCGACGACCCGGCGACGCGCGAGATCCTCGACAACACGATCCTCCTGCTCGTCCCCTCGGCCAACCCCGACGGCGTCGACAAGGTCGCGGAATGGTACGAGCAGTCGAAGGGCCACCCCTGGGAGGGCGAGGGCATGCCCTGGCTCTACCACAAGTATGCCGGGCACGACACGAACCGCGACTGGTTCATGCTCAACCTCGTCGAGACGCAGATTCTCACGAAGTTGCTCTATCACGAGTGGTTCCCGACGATCACCTATGATGTTCACCAGATGGGCCCGAAGGGTGCCCGGCTGTTCGTGCCGCCGTTCTTCGACCCGATCAACCCGAACCTCGACCCGCGGGTCAGCCAGGGGATCTTCCTCATCGGCGCCCACATGGCGGCCGACCTCGCGGCGGCGGGGAAGAAGGGCGTGCTGACGAATGCGATGTACGACAACTGGTGGAACGGCGGCAACCGGACGACGCCCCAGCGGCACAACATCGTCGGCGTGCTGACCGAGGCCGCGAGCGTGCGGATGGCCTCGCCGATCTTCCTCGACCCGTCCGAGCTCGGCGGCGCGACCCGCGGCTTCGCCAACCACCGCCCGGCCGTCAACTTCGTCGACCCCTGGCCCGGCGGCTGGTGGCGGCTCCGCGACATCGTCGACTACGAGCTGATCGCCGCGCGGTCCGTCCTGACCCTGGCCGCGCGCTATCGCCGCCAGTTCCAGTCGAACTATCGCGCCATGGCCCGCGACGCCATCCAGCGCGGGCAAGGCCGAGCCGCCGTTCGCCTGGATCGTCCCGGCCGACCAGCGCGATCCCGGCGCGGGCCGCGAAGATGGTCGGCATCCTCCGCGACGACGGGCGTCGAGGTGCAGCGGGCGAAGTCCCCGTTCACGGCCGCGGGCGCGACATACCCGGCCGGGAGCTGGATCTTGCCCGCGGCGCAGCCGTATCGCGCCCATCTGAAGGACATGATGGAGCGGCAGGTCTACCCGCCCCGCTTCGCCGCCGACGGCTCGGCCGAGCCGCCCTACGACGTGGCCGGCTGGACGCTGCCGCTCCAGATGGGCGTGCGGGCCGTGGCCGTCGACGAGTCGTTCGCGAGCCGAGACCGAGCACGTCGATCGCGTCGAGCCGCCGCGGGGGCTGATCGTCGGGCGACAAGGACGCGGCCGAGTATCTCCTGCGATCCGCAACGGTCCGACGACGATCTATCGCGTGCATCAACGACCTGTTCCGCGAGGGGTTCGGACGCGCTCGACGGTCCGTCCGACGCGAGCGCCATTCGCCTCCTGCTCGACCTCGACGCCGGATCGACCCTCGGCACGAGATCGACGGCCGGGTCGCCGTCCGAGCGTCGCCGAAGGCCTGGGGCGTCCTCGACCGGGCGCTGGCGAGGAGCCACGTCTCGACCTGGTCGACCGCGGAAGGAGGCGCTGCCGAAGGGGCTGATTGTCCGCGACATCTCGCGCCGAGCGCTCGGCCTCTATCAGCCGTGGATCCCGAGCATGGACGAGGGCTGGACCCGGCTCGTCCTCGAGGAGTTCGGCTTCCCGTACACGACCCTGCACAACGCCGAGATCCGCCCCGGCAGGCTCCGCGAGCGGTTCGACGTGATCCTGATCCCGTCGATCCCGGAGAACGTCCTGCGCAGGGCTACGCCGCGACGCGACGGCGCCGGCCTATGTCGGGCGGGCTGGGCGTGAAGGGGCGGCGGCGCTCCGCGAGTTCGTCCGACGCGGGCGGGACGATCATCGGGCTGGAAGACTCGTGCAATTACCTGATCCACGAGCTGAGCCTGCCCGTGAAGAACGTGCTGGCGGGCCTGAAGACCTCGGAGTTCTACGGGCCGGGGTCGATCGTCGGGGCCGAGATGACGGAGTCGGGCCGTCGGTGCCGCGCGAGGACTGGAATCCCGAGCCGATCCTCGGGGGCGTGCCGGAGCGGCTCTCGGTCTATTTCGACCGCTCGCTCGCCTTCGAGTCGCCCACACGGCGACGTGACGCCGCTGGCTCCGCTACGCCGCCGACCAACACCGCTGGAGAGCGGCTGGCTGCACGGCGCCGGGAAGATCCAGGGCAAGGCGGCGCTGGCGAGGGTGCGGGTCGGCGGGGCCGCGTGATCCTCTTCGGCTTCCCGCCCCAGCATCGCGGCCAGACGCACGGGACGTTCCGGCTGCTGTTCAACGCGATCCTTCGGGGATGAGTTGAGGTGCTCACGGTCGCCCCCCGGATCCGCGACCGTGATTGGGAAGACCGCCGGCTGCGCCACTTGCTCCACGAACCGCGCACACCATCCGCCCGACGACGCATCATGAGGAGCGAGATCCATGGCCATCAGCGACACGCTCAGCCACGCGGGCCGCGGCGTCGCCCCGCACGAGCACGACGAGGGGGCGGTCACGAAGGCGATCGAGCACTACACGAGCCAGGTCCCCTCGGGGACGTACCTCAGCCTGGCCGTCGGGTCGATCGGCCTGTCGCTCACGCTCCGGCTGCTCGGCCAGAAGCACGCCGCCGAGTTCGTCGGCCAGTGGGTGCCGACGATCCTGATCCTGGGCCTCTACAACAAGTTGGTGAAGGTCCACGGCTCGGAGTGATCCGGGTGCGCGATCGATCGGATTCGACCCTCCTCCGGGCCCCCGGGGGAGGTCGTTCTTTTTCGTTCCGACGGCGGTTTTTCCTCAAGACCTAACCCGTTCGCTCACGCGAGTTCCCGACCCGGCCCGGCCGCGCGGAAAGACTGCGATTCCGGCGGCTCGCGGGTCCGATAGTAGGGGTTGGACCGGTCGGGCGGCCCGTTCGGGCTGGCCCGTCGGACCTGGCCAACAACCTCTGCGGCGGGGGACCAGCGCGAATGGATCGGTCGGACCGAGGGATCGCCGCAGCCGTCGATTCGGGGGTGCCCATCCTGGCCCACCTCGTCGGCGACGACCAGAGGATGCTCGGGCTGGCCCGGTGGCTCGCCGGGCGCGGGGTCGAGGTCACGCCGGGCGCGGATCGATCGCGGGCACGCCGCGATCGCGCGGCCCCGCGGCGCCCGGTGGCTCGTCTACGCGCCGGGCGTGCCCCGCGAGCATCCCGACCGCCTCGCGGCGCTCCGCGACGGGGTCGAGCAGGCGGAATACGCGGCCGTGATCCGCGGCATCGCTCCGCCGCGGGGTCGGCATCGCCGTGGCGGGCCGGAGGCTCGGGCGGGTGGCCGCGGCGATGATCGGCTGGACGCTCGAACAGGCCGGCCTCGACCCGACCTTCCTGCTCCGCGGGCTCGATCGCGGGCCTCGGCGTCCCCGCCAAGGCGGGGCTGGGCCGGCACGCCGTGGTCGACCTGATTGAGTCGCCCGGGTTCGTCCTCGACGAGCCGCCGGGGCCGGCGGTGGTCGTCCTGCTCGACGACGTGGGCCTGGTGGACGAGGGAGTTCTGGCGAGCGCGATCGATTGCGTCGGGCGGGCAGGTTATGTACTGGCCGGGCCCGGTATGCCACCGCCGTCGCTTACGAACCGGCGGGCGAGTTGCGTCGGTCTCGCTCGAGCGGGGGAGCACGTGGTGGGGGGCCGACCTGCGCGAGGAGCGCGGGCGGTATCGGTTCCGGGTGTTCCACCGGGGCCGGTTCGCCGCGGAGATCCGGCTGCAGGTGCCGGGGAGGGCGAACGTGCTCGGGGCCCTGGCGGCGATGGCGGCTTGCGACCGGGCCGAGGTGCCGACGCGGCAGATCAAGCAGGCCCTGGAAGACTTTGCGGGGGTTTCGGGAGGATTCGAGTCACGCGGGAGCTATCGGGGTGTTACGCTAGTGGACGACGACGCGGCCGATCCGCACGACGTGGCCGACGCGCTGGCGCTGGCCCGGACGGTCCACGGGCGGCGGCGGCTCTGGGCCGTAGTCGGAGCCTCGGGACCGCCCCGTGCGGCGATGGCCGATGCGCTGGCCTGGGCCGATCGCGTGCTCGTCCTGGGAGGTGCCGTCGACGCGGACGCCTGGTCGAGTATGCTAGGGGGGGCGGGGATCGCGGCCAGGGGTGCCGCCGACCTCGACGAGGCCCTCTCCGACCTGGACCGGCACCTCGAACCCGGCGACGTCCTGCTGACGCTCGGGTCCGGCGACGTGGGAACGATAGCCGATGCATTCCTTCGACGACTTCCGCGCGATCGTCAAGGCCGATGAGCCGCTGGCCCCGCTGACCTGGTTCCGGCTCGGCGGCCCGGCCGCGGTGGTCGCCCGCCCCGGCAACGCCGACGAGGCCGCCGGCCTGCTCCGCCGGGCCCGCGAGGCGCGGCTGCCGACCCGCGTGCTCAGCGGCGGCTCGAACGTGCTCGTCCGCGACGAGGGCTTCCCGGGGCTGGTGCTCCACCTCGAGAGCCCGGTCTTCTCCGACGTGACGATCGACGGCAACCGGATCGAGGCCGGCGCCGCCGTGCCGCTGACCGCCTTGATCTCCCAGACCGCCCGTGCGGGGCTGGCGGGGCTGGAGCTGCTCACCGGCATCCCCGGCACCGTCGGCGGGGCCCTCCGTGGTAACGCGGGAGGGAGGCAGGCGGCGATCGGCAACTTCGTCCAGAGCGTGACCGTCCTTGACGAGAACGGCACCGTGCGCACCAGGTCGCGCGACGAGATCACCTTCGGCTACCGCTCGACCGACCTCGACGAGCCCGTGATCCTCTCGGCCAGCTTCGAGCTCACGCCCGAGGACCCCGAGTCGGTCGTCAAGCGAATGCGGCGGGTCTGGATCATCAAGAAGGAGAACCAGCCGTACGGCTACCAGTCGTCGGGGTGCATCTTCAAGAACCCTTCGCCCGAGATCTCCGCTGGGGCCCTCGTCGAGGGTGCGGGATTGAAGGGGACGCGGGTCGGCGGAGCGGAGGTGTCGGACCGGCACGCGAATTTCATCGTGGCTCATCCCGGGGCCAGGGCGTCGGAGGTGCTCGAGCTGATCGAGCTGATCCGGCGGAGAGTGGCGGACCAGTCGGGGTATGAGCTGGAGTTGCAGATACAGATTTGGTAGGCGGCGGGGAAGGCGGAAAGCACAAAGCACGAAGCAGAAAGCAAAAAGCAGATCGGAGTGAAGGGGGCGGCTGCGGCGGATTTGCATTCTCCGCTCTTTCTCCGTCTGCCTTGTGCCTTGTGCCCTCTGCCTTTCGGCACCCGAACACAAAAGACCGGAGCCATTCGGAGGTGATGGAGCACCACGAACCCCCGCGGATCGGCCCGGAGGATGGCCCGAGTCTCGGTCTCGGCCAGGTAGAGCCTCCGCGCACCCGTCGCGGCGGTTCGTCCGAGCGGGTGATCCCGGGGCGCCGCGGAGGCTCGCATTCGATCGGCTGGGCCGGGCGCTGCTCGTGTCGCTCGTCTTTGTCGGGCTCGCGGTCGCGGGCGGGTCGAGCGTCTCGCGGACGGTCGTCGCCTGGCTCCATCGCCGGCCCGAATACCGGGTGCGCTTCGACGACATCGGCCTCGAACCCGCTCCTCCTCCCTGGATCAAGGGCGGACGCGCGGCGCTGCTCGACGCGATCCGCGACGATCGCAAGCCTCTCGAAACGTTCTCGATCCTCGACCTCGATCTCGACCGGCTCCTGACCGACGTCCGCCGCAACCCCTGGGTCGCCCGGGCCGATCGGGCGGCCAAGTCGTATCCCGACGGATCACGGTCGCGCTGGCCTATCGCGAGCCCGTCGCCCTTGTTCAATCCGGGTCCGGGCCGCGCCATCCCGATCGATCGCGAGGGCGTTGCCTTGCCCGCCGAAGGGCTCGACATGGCGAAGGCCGGCCGCCTGGTGACGATCGAAGCCGCAGCCGCCGACAACGTCAGCGACACCGGGACTGGCGTGGCCTGGCCCCGGCGACGAGGGCCCCGACAAGCCCGGCCCCCAGGCCCGTGTCCTCCGCGCCGCGAGGCTCGCAGGCCATCTGAAGGCTTATCTGCAGGCGATCAAGCCGGGCGAGTGGTCGCCCGGATCGGTCCGCATCCTCGTCCACGAGCCGAATGTCGGCCTCTGGGTCGAGTTCGATAGGACGCTCGTCCTCTGGGGCCGTTATGCCACGCTTGGCGGGCCAGGCGAGCCCTCGGACGATGAGAAATGGCGCGGCCTGGTCTCGGTCGCGCGAGGCGGAGGCGGCCTGCCAACGCTCGGGAGCGACGAGTACCTCGACGGGCGGGATGGGATGCGGGTCCATACGATCCGGTGAGCGCTCGGTCGCCTGATTGGCCGCCGCGCACGGTGCTGGTAAGCTGTTGAGATCGAGGAGGGCCCGCCGATGGAGACGCTGACGATCACGCTGCCCGAGGACCGTGTCGCGTTCCTTCGCAAGGAGGCGGAGTCGCAAGGTTCTTCGGTCGATGCCTATATCGACGGCCTGGCCCGCGAGGCCCAGAGGCGCGCGGCCAAGAAGCGGCTCGAAGCGCTGCTGATCGAAGGGCTCGAGAGCGGGCCGGCCGAGTTGGTGACGCCTGAGACCTGGAAAGACATCGAACGGGAAGTCTTCGAGCAACTCGATGCCGAACGGCGCGGGTTGTGAAACGACGAGTCGCTCAACAGCCCGCCGCCCGCCGCGATGTCGCGAACATCGCCTTGTACATCGCGCGCGACAGTGAGCAATCGGGACGACGCTTTATTCAATCCGCTCGACAGACCTTCGCCCGCCTCGCCGCCCATCCCGGGACTGGGACAGCGGTGGACTACGACAATCTCAACCTCATCGACCTTCGCGTCTGCCCCGTGTCACGCTTCAAGTCATACCTGATCTTTTATCTGACGCGAGAGGATCGAATCGAGGTCGTTCGCGTCCTCTACGGAGGACGCGGAGATATTGAACTCCTCCTCGTCGACGCAACCGAGCCGGCCTGAAATCCCGGTCGCCGGGACAATCGCCCGATTCCCTGTCCCATTAAGATGACGGGCCCGCAAGGCGCGGCGGTGAGCGCTGCGCTCCGCGTAGGCCAGTGCTTGACGTAAATCCAGCGATACGACAACCTTGCCACTCGCGACGGGGAGCCCAGGGACATGGCCAGCCGACTCGGCCCGACGTGGTTGAATCAGGTCAAAAGCGTCGCCGGGCCCACGCATGCGGGGCGGCTGAGCCGGTACGCGGTCCTGGCCGACCAGGTCAATGCCCTGGAGCCGGAGCTCGAGAAGGAGACCGACGCCGCAGCTCGGCGCGCGGAGCCATGCGCTCCGGCTCAAGGTCCGCCAGGGCGACTCGCTCAACTCGGTGCTCGTCGAGGCGTTCGCCCTGGTCCGCGAGGCGGCCAAGCGGACGATCAAGCAGCGGCATTACGACGTCCAGCTCATCGGCGGCGCGGCGATCCACAACCAGTGCATCGCCGAGATGGAGACGGGCGAGGGCAAGACCCTCGTCGCGACGCTGCCGGCCTATCTGAACGCGCTTGCAGGGCAAGGGGGTGCACGTCGTCACCGTCAACGACTACCTCGCCCACCGCGACGCCGAGTGGATGAAGCCGGTCTACGAGCTGCTCGGCATGACCGTCGGCTGCATCGAGACCGGCATGCAGGACCCCGACCGCCGCGCGGCGTATGCGTGCGACATCACCTACGGGACGAGCAAGGAGTTCGGCTTCGACTTCCTCCGCGATGAATTGAAGCGGCTCGCAGCTGGGCAACGACGGCGAGCGCAAGTCGTTCGAGGAGGCCTTCCTCGGCAAGGGCGGCGCAACCGGGCCCAGATGCCCGTGCAGCGGACGCACCACTACGCGATCGTCGACGAGGCCGACAGCATCCTGATCGACGAGGCGAGGACGCCGCTGATCATCGGCGCCAACAACCAGCCCACGCAGGAAGAGGCCGCCGCCTACTACGGGGCCGACCAGCTCGCCGCCACGCTCGTCCGCGGCAAGGATTTCAAGTATGATCCCGCCGAGCGCAAGGCCGAGCTCAACGCCGCGGGCCGGCGCAAGGTCCAGGCCGTCGCCGGGCACTCGTCGTTCACCACGCTGACGGTCGACGGCCTCTATGAGTATGTCGAGCGCGCCCTGCGGCGCAGATCGCCTATCTCAAGGACCGCGACTACGTCCCGGTCAACGGCGAGATCGTCATCGTCGACGAGTTCACCGGCCGGATGATGCCCGGCCGGCAGTGGCAGGACGGGCTGCACCAGGCGATCCAGGCCAAGGAGCGGCTGGAGGTGACGCTGGAGACGATCACCGCGGCGCGGGTCACGGTTCAGGACTTCTTCCAGCGCTACAAGAAGCTCGCCGGCATGACCGGCACGGCGTCGAGCGACGCGGCCGAGCTGCGGCGGATCTACAAGGTCAGCGTCTTCAAGGTCCCGACCAATCGGCCCGGGCAAGCGGGTCTGGGTCACCGACCGCGTCTTCTCGACCGAGGACGAGAAGTTCCAGCGCCGTGGCAGAGCAGATCGTCGACTGGCACGCAGTCGCAGGTGCCGGTCCTGATCGGCACGCGGTCGATCGAGAAGTCGGAGAAGCTCAGCAGGCCTGCTGAACGAGGCGGGGATCGAGCACCAGATCCTCAACGCCAAGAACCATGAGATCGAGGCCCAGATCGTCGCCCAGGCCGGTCAGCCGGGAAAGGTGACGGTCGCGACGAACATGGCCGGCCGCGGCACCGACATCAAGCTCGGCGCCGGGCGTCGCCGAGCTGGGCGGCCTGCACGTCATCGGCACCGAGCGGCACGAGTCGCGGCGGATCGACCGCCAGCTCGCCGGCCGCTGCGCCCGCCAGGGCGACCCGGGCTACTGCCAGTTCTTCGTCTCGGTCCAGGACGAGATCATCGAGGCCTACGGCGAGAAGCCCGCGATCCGGCTCCGCAAGCGGTATCGCGACCGCGGCGAGCTGACCAGCAACGCCTGCGCCGGCTCGTCCTAGTCGCCCAGGCGAAGAAGGAACGGCAGCACTTCCGCGACCGCAAGCTGCTGATGAACTACGAGAAGCAGCGGGCCGAGATGCGGAAGAACATGGGGCTGAACCCCGTGCTCGGCTGATCGACCGGTCGCTCCGATCGTTGCGGTCGTGGCGATTGGTCAAGTTCGCACGGCGGGCGGTCCGAAGGAATCTCCATGGGGACGGGCTTTCGTCCCCGGTCTCAGGAGGAGATCCCATGACCCGATTCCGCACGTCGATCCTCAGCACGGCCGTCGTGGCCGCCGGCCTCGCGCTGGCCGCCCCGTCGTCGCACGCCCAGGACCCGCCCGTCGGCCGCCAGGCCCCCGGTATGGGCGCCACGCCCCCGCCCGCCGCGTCGGAGCCCGAGCGTGGGCCGATCCGGAACTGGTTCCACAAGTTCCTCCACAGCAGCAAGACACCCCGCTCCGGCCACTCCGACTGGTCGACCGGGCGCGACGACAAGCTGTCGAAGCCGTGGCTGCAGCCGCCGTCGGGACGCTGATCGGCGGCCGGCAATCGAAATGACGTGACCCCCGAGGCAGGCCCACGACGACGTGGTCATGCGCGTCCTCGTGCGCCCGACCGCTTCCGTGCGGCGGCGAAGGCGGCGACCGAAACGGCGCCGCCGCCGAGCATGACGGCTGAGATCGGCTCGGGCACTGCCGCTGTGTAGGTGACCGAGCCGGTCAGGATGGCGGGCAGGTTGTCGCCCTGGAGCGTGAACGTCGCGGAGAAGTCGGCGAGCCGAAGCGTGTTCGTCGAATCGCGGTAGAGGTCGATTCTGCGTGATGTCGAAGCTCCCCGTCGAGGTGTTGAAGCCCACCCCGTCGAACGTGATATCCTCGGCGGGCTGCCCCGAGGCGCCGAGCCGCACCGCGTTCGGATAGGAACCGACGACGAGCGGCGCGACCGGATAATAGTTGGCGAACAGGAAGCCACCCATGTCCCCATTCCCGTGGGGGCTGCTCGAATAGTCGATCAAGACGACGTTGGTCTGAGGGCCCCCGGTATCGGCCACCAGCGCCTGGATGGTGTCGCCGGCCCCCGTCGAAAACGTGTCATTGACCGTCCGGCCGCCCGTCAGGGCGCTTCCCCCGGTGGGGCCCGGCGCGTCGAAGATGACCGTCAGCATGTCCGCGCTGGCGCGGCCCGAAGGTCCCAGGACCAAGACTGCGACGGCCAGCGACAAGACTGAGAAGGGTGCGCATGACTCAGGTCTCCGTCATTAGGCGTCGTGCAGCACAGAATGCGGCGCGGAGTCTAACCGAAGGCCGGAGCGCACCCCACTGTGTTGCCGGGAAACACCGTGTACCGGATACAAAGGCAGCATTGGTTCACGGAATCTTCGCAAGGGCCGGCCCGCCGGCCCCAGGACCGACGCGGTACGAACATGGTCGCTTCATGAGAATTTATGCCGACCTGCGTGAGACGCCACGGTGATGGCGCCGGCGTCGCGAAATTTCGGGCTCAGGAAGGCCGGCATGGGCCACACTGGTCGGGAGCTAGGGCCTCACGCCCCCGTCACGGCCATGATCTTCTCCAGCGTCGCCTCCCCCGGCTCCTTGGTCCCCTTGCACTTCGGGTACTTGGCGCAGCCGAGGAAGAACCCGCGCTTGCCCTTGCGGACGAGCATCGGCCCGCCGCAGTTCTCGCAGGTCTCGGCGACCTCGATCGCCTTCAGGTCGACGCCGTTCGACTCGGCCGTGGCCGGGCCGGCGAGGTCGCCGAGCTGGGCCTTCAGGTCCTCGGGGATCGGCGCGGTGCTGCGGCACTTCGGGTAGTTCAGGCAGCCGAGGAACGCGCCGCGGCGGCCCTGCTTCACGCCCATCGGGCCGCCGCACTTCTCGCACTTCACGTCGACCGTGACTGGCTTGACGGGCTGGCCCTTGTCGTTGACCGGCATTGTGTTCCGGCACTTCGGATAGCCGGTGCAGCCGAGGAACGCGCCGCGGGACCCCTGGCGCAGGGCCATCGGGCTTGCCGCACTTGTCGCAGACGTGGTCGGTCTCGACGACGGAGGGGACGGGGTTGCCCTCGGCGTCGATGTTGAACGACTCCTTGCAGCCGGGATAGCCCGAGCACGAGAGGAACGGCCCGCGCTTGCTCTCGCGGAGCATCAGCGGCTTGCCGCACTTCGGGCACTTGTGCTCGGTCTCGACGGCCGCGGCGCGGGGTCCGCCTTCCATCGGGCGGGTGGCCTTGCATTCGGGGTACTTCGAGCAGCCGAGGAACTGGCCGGTCTTCGAGAACTTCACCACCATCGGTGCGCCGCACTCGTGGCAGACCTCCGACGACGGCACGGTCACCCGCTGCATCCGCGTCTCGGCCAGCGCCAGCGACTCCTTGAACGGGTGGTAGAACTCGTCGAGGACCTTGATCATGTCCTCCTTGCCCGTGACGATGTCGTCGAGCTCGTCCTCCATGTGGCCGGTGAACTTCAGGTCCATGATCTTGGGGAAGTGCTCGACGAGCAGGTCGGTGACGATCATCCCCAGGTCGGTCGCGTGGAACCGCCGCTCCTTCTGCTCGACGTAGAGCCGGTCCTGGATCGTCTGGATGATCGGCGCGTACGTGCTCGGCCGGCCGATGTGCTCCTTTTCGAGCGCCTTGATCAGCGTCGCCTCGGTGTAGCGGGGCGGGGGCTGGGTGAAGTGCTGGGTCGGGTCGAGCGAGTGGAGGTCGAGCGTCTCGCCGACGGCCACGTGCGGCAGGAGCTGGTCCTCCTGCTTGCCGGCCGGGGGCAGCGCGCGGCGGTAGCCGTCGAACTTCATGATCTTGCCCTGGGTCTTGAACAGGCCCTCGCCCGCCTCGACGACCAGGTTCGTCACCGCGAAGACGGCCGGCGTCATCTGGCTGGCGACGAATCGGCGGTAGATCAACTGATAGAGCTTGTAGCTGGTCGATCGACAGCTTGCCCTTGACGGCCTCGGGGCAGAGCGCCAGGTCGGTCGGGCGGATCGCCTCGTGGGCCTCCTGGGCCATCTTGCCGGCGGCGTAGCGGTTCGGCTTGGCGGGCAGGTACCGGTCGCCGTACTCGCGGCCGATCAGCTCGCGGACGCCCGAAAGGGCCTCGTCGGAGACGCGGAGGCTGTCGGTTCGCATGTAGGTGATGAGGCCGACCGGGTCCGTCGCCGCCGACGTCGATGCCCTCGTACAGCTCCTGCGCGACCTTCATCGTCCGCTTGCCGGAGAACCGCAGGCGGATCGCGGCCTGCTGCTGAAGCGTCGAGGTCTTGAACGGGGCGTCGGCCTTGTCGAGCTTCTCCGACTCCTCGACCGACTTGACCTTGAAGGTCGACGAGGCCAGCGCGTCGCGGATGGCCGCGGGCGTCGGTCTCGTTCTTCGCCGAGAACTTGGCGCCCTTCCACTCGGCGAGCTCGGCGGAGAAGCGGTCGGCTTCCTCTTTCTTGCCGCAGGGGCGAGAGCTCGGCGGTGATCTTCCAGTATTCCTCGGAGACGAACGCCTTGATCTCCTTCTCCCGCTCGGCGATCAGGCGGACGGCGACCGACTGGACGCGGCCGGCACTCAGGTGGCGGGCGACCTTCTTCCAGAGAAGGGCGAGACAATTCATAGCCGACGAACCGGTCCAGGAATCGACGGGCCTGCTGGGCGTCGACCTTGTGCATGTCGATCGGGCCGACGTGATTGAACGCCTCCTTGACGGCGCGTTCGGTGATCTCGAAGAAGAGGACGCGGCGGGCGCGGTCCTCGGCGATGCCGAGCGCCTCCTTGAGGTGCCAGGCGATCGCCTCGCCCTCGCGGTCGGGGTCGGTCGCGAGGTAGACCATGCGCGGCCTTGGCGGCCTCGCGCTTGAGCTCGTCGATCGTCGACTTCTTGGCGGGCATGACCTCGTACGACGGACGGTAGCCCTTGGCCACGTCGAGGCCGAGGGTGCGCTTGGGCAGGTCGCGGACGTGGCCCATGCTGGCCTTCACGACGTAGCCCGAGCCGAGGAACTTGTTGATTGCCCGGCCTTCTTCGGGCTCTCGACGATCACGAGGCTCCGGCCCGATCCGCGACCGGCGCGGACGGCGCGTCGGCCGAGCTGGCCTTGAGCCGGGCGGCCGACGCCTTCGGGTGCGGCCTTCTTCGCGGGGGACTTCGTCGTCTTGCGGTCGGCGGACTGGGCTGACTTGCGCGCCACGTTGTCATCCTATCCTGCTCGCCCCCGCTCGGTTCGGTCGATCCGTCGGGTGAAACGGGCGTAGACGTTTGGCGTTGTTCTCGCGACCTTTCCTGGTACACTACGGATTGGGCCGGTGACCGGAGGCCGCGCCTTTCAATAAGCTAGCGTATCCGGGGCTGTCAAGGGGTCGGGCTTCGTCCCCCTTGAGGGGGACGGGGCGAAATGGGCACGAACGCGGAAGCGACAAAAGCGTAGTACGGAAAGCGGAGTGAAGAGTGCGGAGTGAAGCGTCGCCCGACCGGAGCAACGCATCGTCGTCGAACTGACCTTGCGACGCGCCGCCGTCTGTTCCCGTTTCGCACGTTCCGCATCTCCGCATCCTCCGCACTCTTCTCCTAGTACGCTCCCTCGCCCCCATCCGCGCCCAGGCCCATACGAATCCGAGACACCACGAGCACCCATCGAGGCTGCCATGCCGTTCGCGGTCTTTCGCCAACACCAGAAGAAGATGCTGGCCATCATCGCGATCCTGGCGATGTCCGGCTTCGTCCTGTCCGATAGCCTCTACCGCCTCTCGAACCGCGGCGGCCCGGCGACGGCAACGTGGTCATCGTCGACCTCAACGACAAGCCGGTCTATCGCTCGGACCTGAACGCGCTCTACGAGCAGCGGGTCGCTCGCCAATCGCTTCCTGAGCGGCCTGGGCTTCGGCCCGATGCCGTTCGGCGGCTACTCGACGCGCGAGCTGGTCGACGCCCTGCTGCTGAAGCGCGAGGCCGACCGGCTGGGAATCCCGGATACGCCCGAGTTCGCCCAGTCGTGGCTCAAGCAGATGACCGGGCGCTGACCTTGGCCTGCCGATGAACAAGCAGCTCTTCGACATGGCCATGGCCCAGGTCGGCCCCGACGTCGGCGGCACGCAGGTCCTCGTCGAGCCTCGCCTCGCAGGTCCGGCTCCAGGAGGCCGCGCGGCTCGGCGGCGGCCCGCTCGTTACCCCGCTCGACGTCTACCACGCCTACCGCGACCAGAACGAGCGGTCGAGCTTCCGCTTCGTCTCGTTCCCCGCCGCCAACTTCCTCGACAAGGTCGGCGAGCCGACCGACGCCGACATCAAGGACCTGTACGAGAAATACAAGGACGTCCTGCCCGACCCCGCGAAGGAGACCCCGGGCTTCAAGGTCCCGCGCAAGGTCAAGCTCGAGGTCCTCACCGCCGACGGCCCGGCCCTGGCCAAGCAGATCCAGGCCAAGCTCACCGAGGCCGACCTGAAGGCGTACTACGACGCCCACAAGGACGACTTCGAGATCCACAGCGACCTCCCGGCCGACCTCTTCAAGGGTGACCCGGAGGCAAAGCTCACCCCGAAGCGATACACAGCGTTCTCGGCCGTTAAGGACTCGCTCGCCGGCTCGCTCGCCCGGGAACGGGCGCAGGAGCAGATCACCGAGACCTTCGACAAGATCAGCCGCAAGGTCGACGACGCGGCCGACGCCTATCACCGCGCGGTCGAGGAGAACGACGAGCTGAAGAAGGAGGGCTCCGCACGGACTGTGGCCGTCCCCGTGCCGCCTCCGCTCGACGGCCTGGCGAAGGAGAGCGGGCTGGGCCACGACGTCACCCCCTTGCTCTCCTCCGAGCAGGCGAAGCATTACGGCCAGATCGCGGCTGCGTCGCAGGGCAGCAACCCCAACGCGCGGGGCGATGGCAAGTTCGCCGACGTCGTCTTCGCGGCCAAGTCGCCGCTGTATGAGGCGCTCGAGTTCGTCGACCCCGATGGCCGGCGGTTCCTGGCCCGCAAGCTCGACGACGTCGGCCGCGCATGTCGCGCCGCTGGATGAGGTCCGGCCCGAGGTCGTTGCCGCGTGGCGGCTCGACAGGGCCCGGGGGCTCGCCGAGGCCGCGGCGAAGGCGCTCGCCGAGACGGTGAAGAAGGACGGCGGCAAGTTCAAGGGCGACATCATCGAGGGCCGTCCCGTCCGGGCGATCGAGGCGGTGTCGAAGCTCCGTTCCGGCCTGCCGATCCCCGGCCCCGGCATGCAGTTCGGCCAGGCGACGCCGGCCGAGCTGCCGCAGATCCCCGACGCCGGCGACGCGCTCCGCTCGGCGATCTTCGACCTCAAGCCGGGCGACGTAACCGTACAGCCCGACGGGCCGAAGTCGAGCTACTACGTCGTCACCCTCGACCGCCGCGAGCCCGCGACGTTCGCCGGGCTGTATGGCCCGCTCGGGCTCTCGATGCCCTACTTCAGCGAGGCCGTCCGCGACGCCAGCCAGGCCGAGCAGAAGGGCCGGCTCGAAGCGCTGCGGGCCAAGGCCGGGCTCAAGGCCGACTGGGTCCCGCCCGACGAGAAGAACCGCGAGGGGGAGGAGACGAGCCGGGCGGGATGACCACGTAGGGTCCGCTGTGCGGACGTCTTCGGGCCGGGGACGTCATCGAAGACGTCCGCACAGCGGACCCTAAGAGGACCCGCCGCCGGTCAGTCCTTGACGAACAGGTCCACAAGCTTCTGCCACCGGCCGCGGGGCACGCGGTATTTCCGCTCCACGGGCTCCAGCGCGATCCCCGGCGCCGGCGACCCGTCGGCCTGCCGCGGCAGGTCGCACGTCCGTACGCATCGATAATATTGGATATATGAGCCGTTGACGTTCGAGTTGACGCCGGAGCTGGCGTAGAAGTCACGGTAGTCAATCGCGCCCTTGCGCCGGGTCCGGATCATCTCGCAGAGGCCGAGCGCCTCGACGATCGTGAAGCCGCCAGCGATGAGCTTCTTCTGGAGATCGTCGGGGTAGTACTCGACCTTGTGCTCGGGGTGGCTGAACGGGAAGTGGCCGGCCAGGTGGATCTCGGTCATCAGGCGGTTCGGCGTGTCGAGGCAGAACTGGCCGCCGGGCCTGAGGATGCGGTGGACCTCGGCGCAGACGCGGTCGCCCTGCTCCTCGGTGATGTGCTCCAGGCTCTGGCCCGACCAGACGAGGTCGACGGAACCCGTCGCGATCGCGCTCAGGTCGTCCATGCTGCTGTAGAGCGACGTGACCGTGCCGTGGGGCGTCTCGACGTCGACCATGGCCTTCTCGCGGTACAGGTCGTGGCGGTCGTCGGGAGGAAGGTCAACGGCGATCAGCTTTTCGAACCGATACGGATAGCCCATCCGGTCGATCGAGCCGGCCGCGGCGCCGAGGTCGACGATCACCTTCGCCTCGGGGAGGTACGTCCCGATGAGCTTGGCCCGCGCGTTATGGATCATCAGGAGATGGATGTCGATCGCGTTGGCCGACGCCCAGCGGCACGTACTCGGGCAGGTTGAAGGCCGGGACGAAGCCGTCGCCCGGGTCGAAGCTCATGAGCGGCACCGATCCCCATCGATCGTAGTCGGGGCTGTCGGGACGCGCGTGCTGCGGGCGTCCATCGAACGACGTCACGCGCCGGCGGAACATGGGCGAGAGGGTCTCCACACGAGGGTCGGTCGGCGTCCGGCGCCGGTCGGCCATGAGGGGGAAAGTCATGGTCGATTCCTGCCGAATTGGCAAGGTCGAAATTGCCGGCCGGGCGTCCGAAGGCCATGTCGCACGCAGTGAACGACCGATCCGCGTCGGTTTGACCTATCCGCAAATCCCCGCGATAATCAGGATGGCGGCCGAGCCGGCCCGGCTCTCCACTCGCGCCGGCTCATCGACGCCGCCCCCGGGACGCGCCGGTCCTTCGGTCCCGTCCCGCCCGATCTCGACTCGATCGACGCGCGGCCGCCGTCGGCCCGCGACGCACGCCCCGTCCCCCGATCGCCGGAGGGTCCGCCCATGATGCCGCTCCACCGCGACGAGCCCCGGATCCTCGGCCCCCTGCCCGGCCCGAAGGCCGCCTCGTGGCTCAAGCGCGACGACGCCGTGATGTCGCCGTCGTACACACGCGTATATCCGCTCGTCGTGCGGCGGGCGAAGGGCTGCATGATCGAGGACCTCGACGGCAACCGCTTCCTCGACCTCACCGCCGGGATCGCCGTCACGGCCGTCGGCCACAGCCATCCCCGGGTCGTGCGGGCGATCCGCCGCCAGGCGTCTCGCCTGATCCACATGTCGGGCACCGACTTCTACTACACGCCCCAGATCCGCCTGGCCGAGGTTCTGGCCCGGATCGCCCCCGGCCCGAACCCCAAGCGGGTCTTTTTCACGAACAGCGGGGCCGAGTCGAACGAGGCGGCCCTGAAGCTCGCCCGCCGGCACACGGGGCGGATGCGGGCCCTGTCGTTCCTCGGCGCGTTCCACGGTCGGACCTACGGCGCGATGTCCCTGAGCGGCTCGAAGCCGATGCAGCGCCGCGGGTTCGCGCCGATGGTCCCGGAGATCGAGCACGCGCGATACGGCGACCTCGAATCGGTGAAGACGCTCCTCCGCTCGACCTGCCCGCCCGACGAGCTGGCGGCGATCTTCGTCGAGCCGATCCAGGGCGAGGGCGGCTACATCGTCCCGCCGCCCGACTTTCTGCCGGGCCTCCGCGCCCTGTGCGACGAGCACGGCATCCTGCTCGTCTTCGACGAGGTCCAGACCGGCTTCGGCCGGACCGGCAAGATGTTCGCCTGCGAGCACTGGGGCGTCGCGCCCGATATTCTGTGTCTGGCCAAAGGCATCGCCAACGGCCTGCCCCTCGGCGCGATCGTCGCCGACGCGAAGGTGATGGACTGGCCCAGCGGCAGCCACGCCTCGACCTTCGGCGGCAACCCGGTCGCCTGCGCGGCCTCGCTGGCGACGATTTCGCTTGTGGAAACGAAGTACCGCCACAATGCCGAGGTCCGCGGCGCCCAGCTTGCGCGGGGCTGGAAGGGCTGGCGGAGCAGCATCCGTCCATGGTCAAGGAGGTCCGCGGACTGGGCTTGATGCTCGGCATGGAGGTCCAGCGCGACGGCTCACCCGACCCCGAACTCCGCGACGCGATCGTCGACCGGGCCTATCACCACGGCCTGCTCCTGCTGCCCTGCGGGGCGAGCACCGTCCGGTTCTGCCCGCCGCTGTGCCTGACGTCAAGGCAGGTGGGGATGGCGCTGGGGATTCTGGGGCGGGTGATGAATGAAGTGGAGTTGGACGAGACGGCCGGCGTTGGCAATGCCGCTTCCGTATGAAGTCCGCCGGACAGGCTCCTATCGGCGGAGTGGCTGGGTCTCGCCGACGAGACCCCAGCCACCCGGAGCAAGTTCCTTGCGAGCGTGCGGGTGACGCCGTGATGAAATACAAGGGCTACCTGGCCCGGACGGAGGTCGACGCCGAGTCCGAGCTGATCTTCGGCGAGGTGATCGGGACGTCCGACATGCTCACGTTCGAAGGCGCCTCGGCTGCCGAGGCGATGCGGGCGTTCCGGGAGTCGGTCGACCTCGATCTCAAGGGCCGCGCGAAGCAGGGCCGGGAAAGCACCGACGGCTGACCAGGCCGATCAAGGCGGGTCGGAGACCGCCCCTGCTTCTCGAATCGACCTCGGATCTATACGATGGCGCGGCGTCGTCGTCGAGCCTGTGTCCGACGACTCGGCCTATCCCCGTTCTGTTTTGCGAGCTTGTCATGCCACATCGACAATTCCTCGCCCTCATCGTCATGACGGGAGTCAGCGGTCTTCATGGGCTCGACGCGCGGGCCGACGAGCCGCCGCGCTACGAGGTGTATGCTGTCCGCTATGGCACGGCGCCCGGCTGTCCGGTCTCTTTCCTCGTGCAGGGGGCCGAGCGCAGCGGAAGATCGACCTCGCCTTTATTTTCTGGATACTCAAAGGTCCGGACGGGCGGACGGTCCTGGTCGATGCCGGGTTCTACCGGCCGCAGGTCCTCAAGGAGTACGAAGGGATCGTCGACTACACGCGACCCGACCGGGCGGTCGGGCGATTCGGGATCAAGCCGGAAGAGGTCACCGACGTCATCATCACACACATGCACTCCGATCACTTCGATGGTGTCGATTTATTTCCCAAGGCAACGGTCTGGATTCAGAAAGAGGAGTTCAATCATTACACGCGCGACGTCAAGCCGCCGTCCGCCAAGGCCGCGCCGGTCGAGCTGGATGACGTCGCGGCCCTGGTGAAGCTGAACACCGAGGGCCGTGTTCGTCTGGTCGATGGCGACGCCAAGGAGATCATGCCGGGAGTGACGGTTTACACCGGAGGGAAGCACACGTTCGCGTCGCAGTACGTGGTCGTGAATACGAAGTCGGGCCGCATGGTGGTGGCGTCGGACAACGTGTATCTGTACGAGAACCTCGACAAGCACGTGCCGATCACGGCCACGCTCGACGCCAAGGCAAACCTGGCCGCGCAGGACCGGATGAAGCAGCTCGCGACCAACCCTCGATTGATCATCCCGGGACACGACCCGGAGGTGTTCGTCCGGTTCCCGAAGCCGGGGAATGGTGTGGCTCGACTCGATCAGGACTGAGATCGGGAATCGTGGCTGAAGAAGCTCGGGTGGCGATTCTGTACCATGGCAAAGCGCGTTTATGGAATGAACCAGTCCCTGGATGGCTACGTCGACCATCTGGAATTTGAGCCCGAATTCGTCGTGGAGCTTGGCAAATGTCCGCAACCCTCGAATCCCCCCCCGCCCCCGCCTTCAACTGGCGGCGCTATCCCGAGACCGAGGTCTTCGTCGACGGCCTGATCGCCAGGGCACTTGAAGGGAACGGCTTCGCCGCGAAGCTCGCCGAGCGCATGGCCAGCGAGACGAGCACCCGGTTCAAGGACTGGGTCGACCACCTGGTCGTCGCTGAGCGGCCCGGCCTGGCGCGGAGGCTCGCGGGGCTCGGCTATGCGAGGCGGCCGGAGACGTACGCCGTCAGCGCCCCCGTCTTCGGCCACGAGGGCGGGATGTTCCCGATGATCGCCGTCGTGCCCGGGGGCGATGACGAGGTCCTGGAGGTCGCGATCAAGGTCGAGTCGATCGCCGACTTCGCCGAGGCGCACGACCTCGGGCTGCAGATCTATGGCTACCCGCTCGGCCCCTACCGGGTCGCCCGGTCGTGCGGCACGCCCACGTCGTTCGCGGCCGTCGAGCGGCGCGGGTATCTCGGGTTCGACCCGTTCTCGGGCGACATGGCCCGGCTCGGCCGGATGGTCCCCCACGCGGCGCGCGACGCCATCGCGGCGCGCGAGGTCTGGCAGACCCGCCGACGGCGGTTCGACGACGACGCCGAGGGCTTCGCCGCGGCCGAGACGGCGCTCGAGCGGACGATCGAGCTGGCGGGAAGCCCCGACCTCGCCTGCCATCTCATCTTCGAGGTCGAGCGCGACTACTGGAGCTCGCGCAACCGCGCCGCGCAGGTGCAGCGGGCCCGGCAAGATCGGCTCGGTCTCGGTTGGGCCAACCATGACCATCACACGTTTCGCTCCTCCCGGCGCTTCTTCCCCCGGCTGATCGCGATGTTCGAGCGACTCGGGTTCACGCTCCGCGAGCGATACCACGCCGGCGAGAACGCGGGATGGGCGCGCGCAGATCGTCGAGCATCCGACGACCGGGGTCGTGATCTTCGCCGACCTCGACCTCGCGCCCGAGGAGGCCGATCGGGACTTCGCGCACGACGCCCTGCCCGACCTGCCGAGGCCGAACACCGTCGGCCTCTGGGTCGGCCTGCACGGCGAGTCGATCCTGGAGGCGGGGATGCACCACCTCGAGGGCCAGTTCGACTTCGACCGCCTCCGCGACAGCCTCAAGGCCGAGGCCGACGTCGAGACGATGAAGCCGTTCTCCGACTTCCCATTCCTCCGCCAGGCCTTCACCGCCGGCCAGCGCTGGGCCGTCTCGAAGCATCGCGCCGATCGCTTGCTTTCCCTCGGCTGGATCGACACCGACCAGCACGCGAAGTTCCTCGCCGAGGGGGCGATCGGCAGCCACCTGGAGAACCTCCAGCGACACCGAGGGCTACAAGGGGTTCAACAAGCAGGCCGTCAGCACGATCATCGCGGCGACGGACCCGCGGCTGCATTAGAATAGGTGACGGCGGCGAACGACCGAGACGGCCCCGGAGGATCACGGTATGGACATCCTCGTGACCGAACAGGAGCTGAAACGCAAGCTGCTGCGGCAGCGGCGAGCCTGTGGCGGTGACCGCTGGGATGAGGTGTGGAACGGGGTCTACGTCATGTCGCCGCTGGCCAATAACGACCATCAGCGTCTGGTCGCTCGTCTCTATTACGTGCTCCAGGAAGCGTTCGGACTCGATAGTCCCGTCGAGGCTCGCACCGGTGTCAATGTCAGTGATCGCGACGAGGAGTGGGAGAAGAACTTTCGCGTCCCCGACGTCGTGGTCCGCCTGCCAGGTGGCGTCGCGCAGGACCGCGGCGATTACTGGCTCGGCGGCCCCGACTTCCTCATCGAGGTCGTCAGCCGCGGCGACCGCTCGCGAAAGAAGCGGCCGTTCTACGCGAAGATCGGCGTCCGCGAGATGATGGTCGTCGACCGCAACCCCTGGGCGGTCGAGCTGTATCGGCTGGCCGACGGGGAGTTAAAGCTCGTCGGCAAGTCGACGCTCGAGGATTCGCAGCCGGTCGCGAGCGAGGTCGTGCCGCTGGCGTTCCGGCTCGTCGCGGGGGCGGAGACGCCGCGGATCGAGGTCGAGCATCGCCGGGACGGGCGGCGCTGGCTCGTCTGACGCGGCCGACGAAACGGGGTCAGGCAGCTTGGATTCAGGGTGCCTGGCCCCGTTTCGTCGGCCGCGTCGGCATCTTGCCATTGACCGAATCCCCCCCCCGGCCTATCGTCTCGGCCGATTGCCGCCGGGACTTGAGCGTTTTTCCCGGCATACGCGACGGCTCACGGAGGGACCAGGCGATGATCGCCAGGGATTATGGGCGCGGATGGCGTCGGATGCTCATCGTCGCGGCGGCGCTCGGGGGCTCGTCCCTCGTGCTGGCGCAGCAGCCGCAGGCCGGGGGTCGCGGGGCGGCCCAGGTGCAGGCCCAGCAGCCCGCGGCCGACCCGAAGGTCCGGCTCCCGCAAGGCGAGCCGCCCAGGCTCGTCCCGACGGCGGTCCCGGTGAACCCGACCGATGCGATCGCCCTGGTCAACGGCGAGCCGATCACCCGCGCCCAGCTCGCCGACGAGTGCATCGTCCGCAAGGGGCAGGAGATCCTCGACACCCTCATCGCCCGCAAGCTCATCGAGCAGGAACTCCGCCGCCGGAAGCTCGACGTCACCCAGGCCGAGGTCGACCGCGAGATCGAGGACGTCGCCATGAAGCTCGGCGGCGGGCTGAGCCGCGAGGCCTGGCTCCGCACCCTCGACAAGGAGCGCGGGATCAGCCCGGCGCAATACGCCCGCGACATCATCTACCCGACCATCGCCCTGCGCAAGCTCGCCGCGGGCCGAGTCCAGGTGACTGAGCGGGACATGAAGGACGCCTTCGAGGCGAACTTCGGCGCCAAGCTGCACTGCCGGATCATCACCGTCGACAAGCAGCAGCAGGCGATCCAGCTCTGGGAGGAGCTGAAGAAGAACCCCGGCGCCTTCCACAACCTGGCGAAGACGCACTCGACCGACCAGTCGACGCGGGCCCTGGGCGGCTATTTGTCCGAGCCGATCGCCCGCCACGCCCATCCGCGAAGCGTCTCCGACCCCGCGTTCGAGCAGCTCGTCGACGGCGACCCCAAGGACAAGAACCCCGACCGCGCCCCCAAGGACGGCGACATCACCGGCCCGATCCAGGTCAACGAGATGGCGTGGATCCTCATCAAGCGCGAGACGATCGACCCGCCCAAGAACGTCGACCCCAACGACAAGATGGTCCGCGACGGGCTCTATCGCCAGCTCGAGGACGTGAAGACCAAGGAGGCGATGACCAAGGTCTTCGAGGAGCTGACCGAGGCCGCCAAGATCGACAACGCGGCTGACGGGCACGTTCAAGGAGGCCCGCGAGAAGGAGCACCCCGCCTACCGCGAGGGGATGGACGCGAACGTCAAGCTCATGGCCGGCCAGCCCGCTGAGACCAAGGCGTCCACCCGACCCGCCGGGGCCCCGGTCGGCCGCGGCGACCGTCGACCCCCACCGGCGTGCCCGCCGAAGTCGCCGAGCAGGCCAGGCGGCTCAGCCAGCCGATCGCCCCGCGGCCGCAGTGACGGCCGGCGGTTTCGACCGCTAATGTAACGAACGCGACCGGCGCCCGGCATCACGCCTTGCGCCGGTCGCGTTGTTTATGGAGAACCGGTCGGGACCCGAGGCGCTGGGGTTGGTTCGGGGTGCTGACTCGCGTCGTCAGGTCGTGCCGGGGCTTCCATTCTATCGACGTTCGCCGACCGGAACGTGCGGGAAAAATCGCCAAGGGCGCCGCGCCGCCGATGCTGTTCCGTTCTCCGCGTCCGCGATTCCTGTCTGTCCCCTCCCCCCTTGTGGGGGAGGGTAGGGTGGGGGGTGGCCGGAGATCGACCGCCAGCATTCGCTTGCGTTTGTGCCACGCCTACCCCCCACCCTACCCTCCCCCTCAAGGGGGGAGGGTTTCAGAACCGGATATCCGACCCAAGCCAGAGAATGGAACGAACCCGCCGCGACTCGCGGAAGCGCGTGCGGCCGCGGGCGACGCTCGTTATCATTGAGGGCAGATCGGCCCTTCCCCCCTCCCGCGAACACGACGGACAGGATCGCCGCCGCGATGATCGACCACACCGCCAACCCGGACACCGCCGAGGGCTTCGACCTCGAGGTCGCACCCCGCGTCCGGGGGCTGCCGCCCTACCTGTTCGGCAAGATCAACGACGTCAAGTACCGCAAGCGCCGCGACGGCATCGACGTCATCGACCTCGGCATGGGCAACCCGACCGGCCCGCCCGAGCCGTGGGTCATCGACAAGCTCTGCGAGGCCGCGCACGACCTCAAGAACCACCGCTACAGCGTCGCCGCGGGCGTGTACAACCTCCGCCGCGAGGTCGCGGCCAAGTACGCCAACCGCTTCGGCGTGACCCTCGACCCCGACCACGAGGTCGTCGCCACGATCGGCTCGAAGGAAGGCTTCAGCCACATGTGCCTGGCCCTCCTGGGCCCTGGCGACACGGCGCTCGCCCCGGCGCCGAGCTTCCCGATCCACATGCACGCCGTCGCCCTCGCCTCGGCGAACGTCATCACCCTCGACGTCCGCGACCCGCAAGCGTTCCTGGCGAATGTCGCGAGGGTCTGCGAGAGCCTCTTCCCCCGGCCCAAGATCCTGATCCTCAACTTCCCCCACAACCCGACGGGGACGATCGTCGACCGGGCGTTCTATGAGGAAGTGGTCAAACTGGCAAAGAAGTACCACTTCTTCGTGATCAGCGACTTCGCCTACGGCGACATCGTGTTCGACGGCGTCGAGGTCCCGAGCTTCCTGTCAGCCGAAGGCGCGATCGACGTCGGGTGCGAGTTCACCACGATGTCGAAGGGCTACAACATGGCCGGCTGGCGGGTCGGGTTCGCCGCCGGCAACCGGGAGATGCTCGGGGCGCTCGAAGGCGATCAAGGGCTACTACGACTACGGCCTCTTCCAGGCCGTGCAGGTCGCGGCCATCGTCGCCCTGCGTCACGGCGAGCCCGGGCGAGTCGCGCAGGTGGCCGAGTATCAGCAGCGCCGGGACGTGCTGGTCGAGAGCCTCCGCCGCCTCGGCTGGAACGTCGAGACGCCGAAGGCCGGCATGTTCGCCTGGGCTGAGATCCCCGAGCCATGGCGGTCGAAGATGGGCTCGATCGACTTCGCCATGAAGCTCCTGGAGGAGGCCAACGTCGCCGTCAGTCCCGGCCGCGGGTTCGGCGAGACGGGCGAGGGCTTCCTCCGGCTGGCGCTCGTCGAGAACGAACAGCGGCTGCGGCAGGCCGTCCGCCAGATCGGTCGGTGCCTCAAGCCGGAGAAGGCCCTGTCCTGAACCGTTCGAATCGGCGATCGGAGGTCGCTCCATGCGAGCCCCAGGGCGTTTCCCGTCTGGACGTGGCGTGATTCCGGGTGGGGCGGGCGTCCCTGCCCGCCCAGCGACGGCCTTCGTCGGGCGGGCAGGGACGCCCGCCCCACCCGGAGGGGGCCGCGAGGACCGGCTGAGAACCGCCGTGGTCGCCTCGCTCTCCCTCGCCGTCGTCTCGCTCGTCGGAGTCGCCCACGCCGCCGACGGCCCCACCGACCTGCAAGGCCGCTGGGCGCTGGTCTCCGTCGAGTCCGACGGCAAGGCCTATCCCGTCGAGACGCCCGCCCGCTGCCAGATCGTCGGCGACCGGCTCCGCTACGGCGGCGCCGACCTGGCCGCGCTGGCGGCCGACCCGTCGGCCTCGCCGAACTCGATCGACCTCCGATTCCCGGCGACCGAGCGGACCTACGAAGGCGTCTACGCCCGCGAAAAGGAGACGCTGAAGGTCTGCCTGAACCGGCGGACCGACGGGGTGAAGGAGCGTCCCCACGTCTTCTCGACCCGCGGCCGGGACGGCTGGCGGCTGCTCGTCTTCCGCCGCGTCGCCGACGGCGAGCTCGACGAGGGGGCGACCGGCTTCGTTGGCGTGGCGCTCGGGGCCGATCCGGCGAAGGCGATCGTCGTCGAGGGTCTTCTCGAGGACGGTCCCGCGGCGAAGTCGGGCCTGAAGAAGGGGGACGTCGTGCTCGCGATCGACGGGGCCGCCGTCGCCAACCTCAAGTCCGCCATCGCGGCGGTCCGCGCGAAGCCTGGCGAGACGCTCACCTTCCGCGTCCGCCGCGACGGCGAGACGAAGGAGATCAAGATCCGCGCCGGGATCATCCCCTTCACGCTCATCGCCGACCTCGAATGAGGGCGACGCCGATGCTCTGCTCCTACTGCGACCGCCCGCTCGAATGCGCCGCCTGCCGGACCCCGTACTTACCCCCGAGCCAGGCCCACTACGACGCCCTGTCCCGCCCCGAGGTCCCGCTGACCTGCGGGGAATGCGGCGAGATCCTCGTCTGCCACTGGTGCAAGACGCCGTATGACGGGATGGGCGGCGAGGACGCCGAAGGGTAGGCGCCGGGTGACGCGGGTGGGTCGTCCGCCTGGTGTCCGCAGCCGAGATCCCACGGGTGGCAAGAGCCGCCGTTGGCCGGCCGACCGTAACCCGGGCGGGCGAGGCTCCGTCCGAGCCCGGGCATGACGCCCGGCCCGCGGGGCGCCGCCGTTGGCCGTCGGACCGTACCCCGGGAGGGCGAGGCTCCGTCCGAGCCCGGGCATGACGCCCGGCCCGGGGTTGCCGGCGGCCGCCGCCGGGCGATGCGTCATGCCCGGGCTCGGACGGAGCCTCGCCCTCCCGGATGCCGCCCTCCCGGATACCGCCGTCGCGCCGATTCCGAGAACGATCCCCGCCCCGATCACGATGATATGCGATAGAACGCGCGCGACGTCGCGCGCCCACAGCGTCCGCGATCACCCAGAGGCGAACACCCATGCGTTCCGAGAAGCAGCGCGAGGCGAGCCGAATCAACGGCAAGAAATCCAGGGGCCCCACCTCCGCCCGAGGGCAAGGCCGTCTCCAAGTTCAACGGCCTCAAGCACGGCCTCCGCGCCGAGCACGTCATCCTCCCCGGCGAGGACCCCGCCCAATTCGAGGCCGAGCCCAGGCCTGGTTCGACGACTGGAAACCCCAAAGCCACACCCGCGCCGTGCTCGTCCAGCGGGCCGCGGTCGCCTCGTGGCGGCTGACCAGGGCCGTGAAGGCCGAGTGCGCCTGGCTCGGGAGGCGCGCCGAGATGGCCGGCGACACGTTCGACTTCGAGCGGTTCAACCGCGTCGACCGCGCCGTGGCCCGCGCCGACACCGACCCAGGCGGCGCCCAGACGCTCCTCGAACTGGACGCCACGGGCATCGACCGCGTGATCGCCTCCTGCGGCGAGCTCGAGCGCCCCTGGAGGCGGGGCCCTCCGGCTGGGACCAGCCGCGCTACCACCAGACGCTGATGATGGTGACGGGCCACCGGCTCGACGAGTACCCGCACCACGCCGGGCCGATCCCCAGGACCTCCGCGCGGCTGCTGGCCGCGAACAACGCCGACTTCGCCGATCGGCCGTGCTTCGACTACGGCCACTGCGTGGTCATCTTCCCGCTGCCCGAGGGCGAGCGCCAGGCGGCGGTGGAGCTCCTGCGCAAGACGTTGGCCGAGCAGGTCGCGCGGCTCCGCGAGCTCCGGGGCCAGAAGCCCGACCCGGCCGAGCTGAGGGCCCGCGGTGGCGGCGGCGTACTGTGACGGGTCGGAGGAGGGGAAGCTGCGGCATCGGTACGAAATGGCGATCGACCGGTCGCTGCGGGCGACGATCGGGCAGTTGATGATGCTGGAGAAGTCGGGGGCGGACCTGGCGGGGGCCGAGTCGCATCCCGATGATGCACAAGAGGATACGTCTGAAGATCCGGCCTCGGCCGAGGCCCCGGCGGCCGGCGCCGGGTTCGGTCGGCGGGACGGAGCCCGGGTCAATCCCGACCCGGCCCGAGGCCCCAATCGGCGGCCCGGAGGCCCCGGTCATGGCGCCGCCGCCGGCCGGCGGGGGCCGATCGCCCCGCTGACATCCACATTCGTGAGTATCAACAGGGTCACCCGAGGTCGGGCCGCGCCCCGCTGCGCGCCCGGGCGGCATGGCCGGTCGGCCACGCTGACCTAGCCGGTCTTCGAAGGCTGTTCTTCCCAGCTCCGCGCCGGTCCATCGAGCAGCAACCGGACGTGGTTCAGAGGTCGCGCCCGATGATCCCGGTCTCCGCGTCGATCAGGAGGTCAGCGCCCGCGGAATGCGCGCGGAGAAAGACCAGGTCCGCTGGGGCTCCTCGACGACTTCCTTCACGAAGTCGGCCGCACGCGCCGGCTGGGCCAGGCGTGGGCTTCCAATGTGGATACGCTTCCCCGCCTCGACCCCGGTGACCACCACGTAGACCTTCGCGTGCTCGGGAAGGTGGACATCGTCCGTGAGCTTGATCTGGCCGTTCTCGACGACGGCTTCATATGTCTCGAGTTTCATTGCTGCCCCTGCTCTTCAGGGTGCCGTCGATGCGGAATGTTCGGGAGGACCCTGCTCAAGGCCCATGCCTTCCCGGATTATCATGAGCATGCGTATTCACCGACCGCGACGGCCCCCCCGGCCCGAGTGCCCCGTCCATCCGGCCGAAGATCATCCGGCCGGCCGAGGTCTGGAGCACGCTCGTGACGGTCAGGCGGATCGTCTCGCCCAGGTGCTGGCCGCCGCCCTCGGCGACGACCATCGTGCCGTCGTCGAGGTAGCCGACCCCCTGCCCCGGCTCCTCGCCGCGCTTGATGAGCTTCACCGTGAGTCCCTCGCCGGGCAGGACGATCGGCTTCATGGCGTTGGCCAGGTCGTTGAGGTTGATCACCTCGACGCCCTGGATCCGCGCGATCTTGTTCAGGTTGTAGTCGTTCGTGACGACCCGGCCGCCGAGGTGCTTGGCGAGGACGACGAGCCGCTGGTCGACCTCCTTGATGCCGGCGAGCTCGGGGATCTCGGCGTCGTGGATCTTGACGTCGACGCCGGCGAGCTTCTGGAGCTTGTTGAGGATGTCCAGCCCGCGGCGGCCGCGGTTGCGGCGGAGCTTGTCGGAGCTGTCGGCGATCCCCTGGAGCTCCTGGAGCACGAAGCGCGGGACGACCATCGGCTGGTCGATCACGCGGGTCTCGGCGACGTCGGCGATCCGGCCGTCGATGACGACCGAGGTGTCGAGCACCAGCGGGCGCGTCCCCTTCACTTCCTTGGAGAATTCCATGTAGGGGATGATGAACCGGAAGTCGTCCTTGGTCTGGAGGATCGTGCTGACGCAGACGTAGCAGATGATGATCGTCATCAGGCCCGTGACGGCCTTCTGCAGGCCCTCGTCGGTCGTCAGGAGGGCGAGAGAGGGCTCGATGGCGCTCTGGAGCAGGACGCTGAGGAAGAGGCCGACCATCAGGCCGAGGTAGACGCCGGAGATCGTCTGGATCTTCTTACGCGGGGTGACCAGGTCGACGATCACGACGGCAATGGCCAGAGCGAAGACGCCGCCGAAGAGGAAGATCCACGAGGCGCGTGCCGCCGACGGCCTTGGCCAGCCGGCGCGTCGAGGCCCGCGACGACGAGGAGGAACACGGCCCTGATGATCCACAGCAACATAGCGTTAACCTTTCACGCGGTCCGGTCGGGGAGTCGGGCACGGCCGCCGCGAGCTCGGCGGACGAGCCGGTCATAGAATTCGTTCAGGCTCTCGACGATGACCTTGGTCTGGTCCGAGGACGGGCATGAAGTTCGTGTCGCCGTCCCAGCGGGGGACGACGTGCCAGTGGAGATGTCCGGGCAGGCCGGCGCCGGCCGACTTGCCGAGGTTCAGGCCGATGTTGTAACCCTGGGGCCTCATCATCCGGTCGAGCACGCCCACGACCCATCGCAGCGCCTCGACCGGGGCGGTCAGCTCCGGTCCCTCCAGCTCGTCGAGCCGCCCCTTATGCACGTTCGGGGCGACGAGCAAATGTCCATTATTGTATGGGAATCGATTGAGGAAGATCGCCGCGTGCTCGCCGCGCCAGGCGACGAGGTTCTCCCGGTCCTCGACGGCTCGCCAGGCCCCGGCAGAGGAAGCAACCGCCCTCGGGCTCCGAACGGGCCGACGAATCGAGGATGTACTGCGCCCGCCAGGGGGCCCAGAGTCGGTCCATGGGCGTCTCGGAGGGGGAGACGTGGCCCGCCCGGACCGGCCACGACCCCGGCGCCGGTCGGTCGGGTACCTCGGGGGTCACCTGGATCTTAACAGGACCGGGAGGGACTTGTCGCGAGCCAAGTCCATTTTCCCGGCCGATCGTCCCCGGCCGGCCGACTAATTAAGGAGCTGCCGCTCCCAGACGGGGTAGAGCTTGGCCCAGGCCCGGCCCTCGACGCGGCCGGCGGGCACGAGCTCCCAGCCGCGGGGCGCGAGCGAGTCGTCGGTCCGGTAGGCGACGAGCAGGTGGCCGTCGGGAACCGCGAAGTCGAGGGCACGCGGCTCCTGGCCCGGCGCGGAACGGGGAGAGGGGGAACCGGCGGCCGGCGACCTCGAGCCGGCCGCGCGGCCCAGGCGACCTCGTCCCCCGGCCTCGCCAGGACGTCGTGCGAGCCGGCCCCCGCGCTCGGCTCGGCCCGGGGCGAGCCAGACGTGGTCGCCCCGGCCAGGAGCGCGGCCCTCGCCCCGGTAGGCCAGCCGGTCGACGGCGAACCCCGACCGCGGCCCGTGCGACTCGGAGCCGCGGCCAGGCGACCAGGGCCCCGAGCACGGCCAGCGGGCCGTAGATCCCCGCCGCCCAGCGCCAGAGCGGCCGCGACGGCGGGCACCCGGCGGCCGAAGCCGGGGAAGGCCCACTGCGCCGATCGCATCGGCCGCCGAGACGACGTGGACGGCGTAGGCGAAGGCCACGAGCACCACGCCCGACGGCGGTCCCCCAGGCGAAGGCCCCCACCGCCGAGCGCCGCCGCGTACGAGCCGCCGAGCAGGATCGCCCGCTCGCGCTGATGCCAGAGCCACTGGGGGCGCCGGGCACGAGCATCGCCAGACCCGGCCACCGCCGGGCGTGACCGACGGGCTCACAGCGAGCTGCCACGACCCCCCGGGATGTCGGCATCGGCTTTCACCCTCGCTCGACGCGGGATGGACCGGACACGGGCCGGACCATCCGGCCGTGAGGAGATTCGCGGCGCGATTATCTTCCGACATTTGTCCTGGAGAGACTATCCGGGCGGTGCGGGCGCTGTCAAAGACCGAGGCGGGGAATCGTGAGGCCCTACGGAGAGTTATTCTACGGAGACGTCCGAACATTCGGAAGTATTCGGCGGCGGGAGCCATCGGAATGGGCCGCGGAATCCGGCGGAATGCCGCGAACCGGGGTTGTCGCCGGTTCGTATCATGAGGATACGGCCAGCGCAACCGGGCTTGACCCGCGCGGGGATTGCTAGGATGGACGGTCTCCGAAACACGCGACCGTCACCGGTCCTACGCATGACGCTCATGGTGATCCGGTAGACTGCCCGACGGCCCTCGCCCCGCGTGCCCCCGCCCGATTGTCCCCAGCCCGCCCCGTGACGGCGGGCTGATCTTTCCCCGGCCCGGTCCAGTCACGGCTCCCCCAACGGGACAGAGGGATGAAGCCCTCTGAGACGACGATACCGCCAATGGAAGACCTCCGCAACGTCCGCAACATCGGCATCTCGGCGCACATCGACTCGGGGAAGACGACGCTCACCGAGCGCGTCCTCTTCTACTCGGGGAAGAGCCACGTCATCAAGGAGGTCAAGGGCGAAGGCGCCAAGATGGACCACATGGAGCTGGAGAAGGAGCGGGGGATCACCATCACCTCCGCCGCGACCACGGTCGAGTGGGACGATAAGAAGATCAACATCATCGACACGCCGGGCCACGTCGACTTCACCGTCGAGGTCGAACGGTCGCTCCGCGTGCTCGACGGGGCGGTGCTGGTCCTCTGCTCGGTGGCGGGCGTGCAGTCGCAGTCGATCACCGTCGACCGGCAGATGAAGCGGTACAACGTCCCGCGGCTCGCGTTCATCAACAAGATGGACCGCACCGGGCGCCAATCCCGTGAACGTGATCCAGCAGCTCGACAAGCAAGCTCGGGCTGACGACCGTGCCGCTGCAGATCCCGATCGGGGCCGAGTCGAGCTTCGAGGGCGTCGTCGACCTGATCAACCAGTCAGGCCGTCTACTTCGACGGCGACAAGGGCGAGGACGTCCGCACCGAGCCGATCCCCGCCGAGCTCACCGAGGCCGCCGAGGCCGCCCGGCACGTGATGCTCGAGCAGCTCTCGCTCGTTCTCCGACCCGATCATGGAGCTGCTGCTCGAGGAGCAGGACGTCCCCGTCGACCTGATCCACCAGACGATCCGCGAGGCGACCGTCGCCAGCCAGATCTGCCCGGTCCTGATGGGCTCGGCGTACAAGAACAAGGGCGTGCAGCCCCTGCTCGACGCCGTGTCGAACTACCTGCCCAGCCCGCTCGACCGCGCCATCTTCGCCAAGGACAACGACAACGGGATGGCCGAGGTCCCGCTCGCCGCCGACCCGGATTCGCCGCTCGTGGCGATGGCGTTCAAGCTCGTCGAGGAGCAGTTCGGCCAGGTCACGTACATGCGGATCTACCAGGGCACGCTCAAGAAGGGCACGTTCTACTTCAACTCGCGGAAGCGGAAGAAGGAGCGGATCAGCCGCATCCTCCGCGTCCACGCCGACGAGAAGGAGGACATCGACTCGGCCGGCGCCGGCGACATCGTCGCGGTGATGGGCATCGAGTGCGCCACGGGCGACACGTACTGCGACGAGGGGACGAACTACTCGCTCGAATCGATCTACGCGGCCGAGCCGGTCATCGACCTCGCCATCTCGCCGCTGAAGCGGGCCGACCAGGACAAGCTCTCGAAGGCCCTGAACCGGTTCATGCGCGAGGACCCGACGTTCCGCGTGCACGTCGACAAGGAGACGAGCGAGACGATCATCTCCGGCATGGGCGAGCTGCACCTCGAGATCTACGTCGAGCGGATCAAGCGCGAGTACAAGGTCGAGTGCACCGTCGGTGCGCCGAAGGTCAGCTATCGCGAGGCGCCGACGAAGGTCACGCCGTTCAACTACAAGCACAAGAAGCAGACCGGCGGCTCGGGCCAGTACGCCCACATCGTCGGCCAGATGGAGCCGCTGCCCGAGGACAGCCCCGAGCCGTTCGTCTTCGAGAACGAGGTCACCGGCGGCCGCATCCCCACCGAGTACATCCCCTCGGTCGAGAAGGGCTTCCGCGACTCGCTGGCCAAGGGCCCGGTGGCCGGCTACGAGGTGCTCGGCGTCAAGATGGTCCTCGAGGACGGCTCGTATCACGACGTCGACTCGTCGGACATGGCCTTCCAGATCTGTGCCCGCGACTGCTTCCGCGAGACGTTCCGCAAGGCCGACCCGGTCCTGCTCGAGCCGATCATGAAGGTCGAGGTCGAGGTGCCGACCGAGTTCCAGGGCCCGGTCACCGGCTCGGTCTCGAAGAAGCGGGGCGTGATCCTCGGCACCGAGGAGCGCTCGGGCTTCGCGGTGATCCTGGCCGAGGTCCCGCTCGCGGAGATGTTCGGCTACTCGAACGACCTGCGGAGCATGACCCAGGGCAAGGGCTCGTTCAGCATGGAGTTCCTCAAGTACCAGCGCCTGCCCGGCTCGCTCCAGGAAGAGGTCGTCAAGAAGGCGCAGCTCGAGAAGGCCAACGCCTGAGCCGGCCTGATCGCGTCGATGTTCTTAACGGCCCGGCCATCTCTTCCGGGATGGCCGGGCCGTTCCGCTTGGTGGCCGTGGAGTGTCGGAGTGCCGGGTCAGTGACCCGCTGATCGTTCGCACTCCGCACTCCCAGCCCTGCCGCACCTCATCCCACCAGCACGCCCGCTCCCGCATCGCTTTGGCGAAATGTGCTGGCGGCGTCGGCCGGCGCGCGCGATAAGCAGAGATCATCCCGCCCTCTCTCGCGTGACGATCGGACGCACCCGCCGCGACAATCCGGGAGGAGTCAGGGTCATGGCCCAAGCCGACATCCCCGCCGTCCGTCCGCGCCTCTCGGGGGCGCATATCGCCGTCCAGAGCCTGGTCGGCCGTCGCGATCGTGAGCCTGCTCGGGTTCATCGCGGGCCAGGGCCGGGCCATCGTCGGCGAATTTCGCCAGCTCCAGCAGGACCAGGCAGCGTGACGGACCTCAGCGCCGTGGTCGGGTACATCGACATCCACGCCGTGCCGAACCACGCACGGCGCCCGACGACTGGTGCCACGACGAGGGGGGCGACACCCTGCTCTGGGCCGGCTGGCGGGACGGGAAGCACGACTGGTTCCGGTTCGCCGCGGGGCGACTTCGCGACCGAGCAGATCTCCGAGCCCATGGGCCGCGACGTGATCCGCGCCATCGACCACCCGATCGTCGAGAAGGCCGGCGGCCAGCACTGGGGCAAGATCCCCTCCGCCGCGCTCGTCGCCGGGCTCCACCGCGCACGGCGTCCGCGCCGCGTACCCGATCGTGATGCTGGCGAAGGTCGAGGTCATCAACGACATGATCGGCGAGCAGCCCCTGCTGGTCGTCTTCCGGCCGTTCGCGCGGCCAAGCGAGGCGGTCGGGGCCTACGCGCCCGATCGTCGACGGCCGGCGGATCACGATGGGCCTCAGCGGCTACCTGCTCGACAAGACGCCGATCCTCTACGACCGGGGCACGCGGAGCCTCTGGCACGAGCGCGAGGCGCCCTGCTCGCCGTCGCCGGCTCGCTCAAGGGGGTGACGCTCCCGGCCGTCGACGGGATCGAGACCCTTGCCTGGTCCGACTGGCGGTCGCGCTACCCCGAGAGCCGGCTCGTCGTCGGCGCCGACCGGAAGAAGCCGCGGCCGGACCTCTGACGCCGCCCCCAAACACCGCGGCCGGGAAGGGTTACGTCGAGGACGTCCGTCGGGCACGTTCGCTTGCGGCCACTTGACGCGGGGGATTCGAGGGACATTACCCTGTTCCCTTTCATGGACTTACGTCAATGTCCCGGGGTCGCCGTGCGCGGTGTCGCGGCGGGCCCGGACATCTCCCTTTGGTCGGGCGCCAGGGCGTCCCGGAGTGCAGGCGAACGATGTCCGATCCGCAGAAATACGTCTATTCGTTCGGCGGCGGCAAGGCCGACGGCAAGGCCGACATGAAGGCCCTGCTCGGCGGCAAGGGGGCCAACCTGGCCGAGATGAGCGTCATCGGCATCCCCGTCCCCCCTGGATTCACGATCACCACCGAGGTCTGCGCCGCGTACTACGAGAACGGCAAGAAGCTCCCCGAGGCGGCCCTCCCGCAGATCCAGGCCGCCGTCAAGCAGATGGAGGAGCAGTACGGCGCGAAGTTCGGCGACCCGGCCAACCCCCTGCTCGTCTCCGTCCGCTCCGGTGCCGCGCTGTCGATGCCGGGCATGATGAACACGATCCTCAACCTCGGCCTCACCGACGCGTCGGTCGAGGGCCTGGCCAAGAAGACCGGCAACCCCCGCTTCGCCTACGACGGCTACCGCCGCGTCATCGACATGTTCGGCTCGACGGCGATGGGCGTCGAGCACGAGGACTTCGAGCACGAGCTCCAGGCCTCGAAGGAGGAGAAGGGCGTCAAGCTCGACACCGACCTCTCGGCCGACGACCTCAAGGAACTGGTCAAGCGGTACAAGGCCGTCTACAAGAAGCACGTCGGCAAGCGATTTCCCGCAGGACCCGAAGGAGCAGCTCATGGCTGGCGATCAACGCCGTCTTCAACTCGCTGGAACGGCAACAAGGCCGATCGAGTACCGGCGGATCGAGCGGATCACCGGCCTGAAGGGCACCGCCGTCAACGTCCAGGCGATGGTCTTCGGCAACATGGGCGAGAGCTCGGGCACCGGCGTCGCCTTCACCCGCGACCCGAACACCGGCGAGAACGTCTTCTACGGCGACTACCTGATCAACGCCCAGGGCGAGGACGTCGTCGCCGGCATCCGCACGCCCGAGCCGATCGCCCGGCTCCAGCGAGGAGATGCCCAAGGTCTACGAGCAGCTCATGGGCATCCGCCAGAAGCTCGAGAAGCACTACAAGGAGATGCAGGACATCGAGTTCACCGTCCAGGACGGCACGCTCTACATGCTCCAGACCCGGACCGGCAAGCGGACCGGGCACGGCGGCCGTGCGGATCGCCGTCGAGATGGTGAAGGAAGGGCTGATCGACGAGAAGACCGCCATCAAGCGGGTCAACCGCCGACAGCCTGAACCACCTGCTGCTGCCGCAGCTCGACCCGAAGGCCAAGGTCAAGCCGGTCGCCACGGGCATCGCCGCCAGCCCCGGCGCGGCCAGCGGCAAGGTCGTCCTCTCGGCCGAGGAGGCCGTCGCACACGCCGAGGCGCCACCCCGACGAGCCGATCCTGCTCGTCCGCAAGGAGACCAGCCCCGAGGACGTCGCCGGCATGCACCTGGCCAAGGGCATCCTCACCTCGACCGGCGGCAAGGCGAGCCACGCGGCGGTCGTCGCCGCGGCTGGGGCAAGCCGTGCGTCGTCGGCTGCGAGGCGATGAAGATCGACGAGAAGGCCGGCACGATCACCGTCGCCGGCCAGACGTCAAGGCGGGCGAGTACCTGACGATCGACGGCACGACGGGCGACGTCATGCTCGGCAAGGTGCCGACGGTCGCGCCGACGATCTCGGGCGACTTCGCGAGCTCATGAGCTGGGCCGACAAGCCGCGCAGGACGCTCAAGGTCCGCACCAACGCCGACGCCCCCGAGGACGCCGCCAAGGCCCGCGAGTTCGGCGCCGAGGGGATCGGCCTCTGCCGGACCGAGCACATGTTCTTCGGCGAGGACCGGATCGTGCCGATGCGGAAGATGATCCTCGCCGACGACGCCGAGGGCCGCAAGGCCGCCCTCGACCAGCTCGAGCCGTTCCAGCGAGCAGACTTCGTCGGCATCTTCGAGGCGATGGACGGCCTGCCCGTCACCATCCGCCTGCTCGACCCGCCGCTGCACGAGTTCCTCCCGCACGACGACAAGGGCCAGGCCGAGGTCGCCAAGCAGCTGGGCGTGCCCGCCGAGAAGGTCAAGCACCGGGTCGAGGAGCTCCACGAGTTCAACCCGATGATGGGCTTCCGCGGCTGCCGGCTGCCGATCGTCTTCCCCGAGATCGGCGACATGCAGGTCCGCGCCATCATCGAGGCCGCCTGCGAGGTCAAGAAGCAGGGCAAGAGCGTCCTGCCCGAGATCATGATCCCGCTGGTCGGCACGGTCGAGGAGCTCGTCCTGCTCAAGAAGCGGACTCATCGCCGTGGCCGAGGAGGTGCATGAAGGCGGCCGGCATGAAGGTCGAGTACCTCGTCGGCACGATGATCGAGGTCCCCCGCGCGGCCCTGGTCGCCGACAAGATCGCCGAGGAGGCCGAGTTCTTCTCGTTCGGCACGAACGACCTGACCCAGCTGACCTTCGGCTACAGCCGCGACGACATCCGCGGGTTCATGCCGACGTACCTCAAGGAGAAGATCCTGCCGATCGACCCGTTCCAGTCGCTCGACGTCAGCGGGGTCGGCCAGCTCATCGAGATGGGCATTGCCAAGGGCCGCAAGGCCCGCCAGGAGAAGGCGGGCGAGCACCTGAAGGTCGGCATCTGCGGCGAGCACGGCGGCGACCCGGACAGCGTCGCCTTCTGCCACAAGGCGGGCATGGACTACGTCTCCTGCTCCCCGTTCCGCGTGCCGATCGCCCGGCTCGCCGCGGCCCAGGCCGCCCTGGCCGACGGCAAGACCATCAGCCGCGACCGCTGATCGCGCGATTCGACCGTCACGAACCCACGGCGAGGCCGTCACCCATTCGGGTGCCGGCCTCGTTCCTCTGCGCCTGCGCGGGTCGGGTTACGCCACGCGGATTTCCCGGCCGTTGCTTGCCGACGCGCGCCGGGCCGTGGTAGTCTAAGGAACAGATTAGGACTGCACGTCGCGCGATCGACCCGGCCCCGTGCCCTGGGCTCGTCCTTTTATATATTTTTCTTGCGGTCCTCTCCCAGCCCCGCGATAACCTCATCGGTCGGATCGAGGTCGGGTCCGCGCCGGTTGCCGCGGCGCCTGGCGTCGCCTTCGCCGCGTCGGCGAACCATTCCGGAGCCCCCTGGACGATGGCCAAGCTCACCCGAGACTGGACCGACATCCTGATCAAGCGCGGCGTCATCGGCCCCGACCAGCTGGCCGAGGCGAAGCGGATGAACGGCGTCGCGATCGAGGACGCCCTCATCGAAGCTCGGCTACGCCGACACCGGCGACATCGCCAAGGCGAAGGCCGAGCAGTACGGGATGGAGTACGTCCAGCTCGACGAGATCCAGATCCCCGACACGGTCGTCGGACTCGTGCCCGAGTCGCTCGCCGCGAGAACGTCGTGATGCCCTTGTCCCAGGAGAACGGGATGATCAAGGTCATCATGCACGACCCCAACGACTTTGAGACGGTGGACAAGCTCCGCTTCGTGCTGAATCGCGACATCGAGGTCGTCCTCGCGCCCAAGCAGGCGATCGTCGAGGCGATCAACATGTACTACGGCAGCTCCTCGAAGGAGACGGAGTCGGTCGACTCGATGCTCCAGGAGTGGACCGACACCGCACTCGACGACATCGACGAGGGCGGCGGCGGTGGCGCGCTGGGGATGGGCAAGGCCAACATCCTCGAGGAAGGGGACGCGCCGATCATCAAGCTCGTCCACCTCGTCATCCAGGAAGCCGTCACCGCCCGCGCCTCCGACATCCACATCGAGCCGTTCGCCGACCGCGTCAGGATCCGCTACCGGATCGACGGCGTGCTCATGGAACGCGACTCGCCGCCCCGGCGCCTGCTTGCATCGATCGTCTCGCGTATCAAGATCATGGGGTCGATCGACATTGCCGAGAAGCGGCGTCCCCAGGACGGCCGGATCAAGATCACGGTCGCCGGCAAGGACATCGACCTGCGTGTCAGCATTCTCCCAACATCGCATGGCCAGTCGGTCGTCATGCGGATCCTCGACCGGGACAACATCAAGGTCGGGCTCCGCGACCTCGGCTTCGGCGACGACGACTGGAAGCGCTTCAGCCAGCTCATCAAGCGGCCGAACGGGATCCTGCTCGTCACCGGCCCGACCGGGTCCGGGAAGACGACCACGCTCTACGCCGCCCTGAACGAGCTGAACCGGCCCGACGTGAAGATCATCACGGCCGAGGACCCGGTCGAATACTACCTGCCCGGCGTGAACCAGTGCGAGGTCCGGGCGAAGATCGGAATGACATTCGCCCGAATCATCCGCGCGATGCTCCGGCAGAACCCGAACATCCTCCTGGTCGGCGAAATCCGCGACGAGGAGACGGCCAACACCGCGATTCAGGCTTCACTGACCGGACACCTGGTTTTCAGTACGCTGCACACGAACGATGCGCCCAGTGCTATTACACGTCTGGTCGATATTGGGGTGCAACCGTTCCTGGTGGCCTCCTCGGTCATGGCGATCATGGCGCAGCGTCTTGTGAGGAAGATCTGTCCCAAGTGCAAGCAGCGGTTCGAACCCCCGCTCCACATCCTGTCGGGCCTCGGCCTCAAACCCGAACTGGCGAAGAAGGCCAATTTCGCCAAGGGGAAGGGTTGCAACTATTGCAACAAGACGGGATATCGGGGCAGGATGGGGATCTATGAGCTCATGGGGATGACGAGCCAGGTCCGCGAGATGACGTTCAAGGGCGAGTCGACCCAGGCCATCCGTAAGATCGCCCGCAAGCAGGGGATGCATACGCTGTTCGAGGACGGGATGATCAAGGCGCTCAAGGGCCAGACGACACTGGAGGAGGTGATGCGGATCACCAACCGCGAGGTTGCGGGAGAACCAGTCCGTTGAACCGCCAGGGTCTTAGATTCGGAGACAGCACCGCGGTTCAGGCCGCCAGCAGCGGCGCGGATGGGAGGTCGTCCGACGACGGAGCTAGGCGGGACGGGCGGGCTGACCGGTTCGCTCCGGCGCCGTCCGGTCAGATCAAACTCAGGGCGCCACGCTTGATTGGTCGCCCGACCACCGAGATAATCCATCGAGTCACGGGCCTCGGCCTGGCAACTCAAAGCCAACCGCCCCAATCTCGTTTCGGTGGACACTTGGTCGACGAGACAAAGTCAACCCCCGGCGGTCGACGGGCCGCAGGTCGGGTTGGGAACCGAACCGGGTCGCGGCGGGAGGGTTGAGCCGGCCATGGGAACGTTGCTCATCGACAAGTTGCTCCAGACGGTTGTCTCGCAGAAGGCGAGCGACCTCCATCTGGCCGTCGGCACCCAGCCGATGCTCCGACTGCACGGGCACCTTCGGCCGCTGGCCACGAAGGTGCTCGAGCCGGCGGACACGAACTCCCTGATGAAGAGCATCACGCCCGAGCGTTGCCAGCAGGAGCTGCAGGAGGTCGGCGGGACGGACTTCGGGTTCGCATTCGGCGACATGGCCCGGTTCCGGGTCGCCGTCTTCAAGCAGCGCGGTAATGTCGGGCTGGTGTTGCGGCGGATCCCGAACGAGTTCCTCACCTTCGAGCAGCTCGGCCTGCCGCCGGTGATGGAGCAGCTCATCCAGCGCCCCGCGGGCTGATCCTGGTGACCGGCCCGACCGGTTCGGGCAAGACGACCAGCCTGGCGTCGATGATCAACTTCATCAACAACACCAAAGACCGCCACATCATCACCATCGAAGACCCGATCGAGTACTTCCACAAGCACAACAAGTCGCTGATCAACCAGCGCGAGATCGGCATCGACGTCCCCGACTTCCCCGAGGCGATCCGCCGCGCCCTGCGTATGGACCCGGACATCATCCTGGTCGGTGAGATGCGCGACCTGGCGACGATCCAGGCGGCGGTCACCGCGGCCGAGACCGGGCACATCGTCTTCGGCACCCTGCACACGAACTCGGCGGAGGGCACGGTCAACCGGATCATCGACGTCTTCCCGCAGGAGCAGCAGGACCAGATCCGCACGCAGCTCTCGGTGGCGATCATCGGCATCCTCGCTCAGGCGCTCTTGCCCCGGAAGCCCAAGGGGCTGGTGGCCGCGTACGAGATGCTGGTCGTCACGCCGGCGATCGCGAACCTGATCCGCGAGAACAAGACGTACCGGATCAACTCGTCCATCCAGACGGGCCGCAAGCACGGGATGATCCTGCTCGACGACAATCTCTTCAGCCTCTGGCGCGAGGGCCTCGTCGAGGAGGTCGACGTCCTGGAGAAGTCGCACAAGCCTCAGGACCTCCGCGAGCGGATCGAGCTGGCCAAGAAGGGGATCTTCGAGGACGAGCCCGACGAGGAGGAGGAAGACGAGAAGTAAGTCCCGTGAATTCGTTCGGAGTCGCCCGGCCGGCCGTCACGAGCACCGTCCCCGCGACGTAACCGAGAAGAGACCAGCGAGTTAGACGGTCGGGACCTCTACGGGCGTCCTGCCCTCCCGGCCGTGTCGCTCGCGTCGTGCCGCCCCCGACTCTCGCCCCCCTGGGGCCGTCCACCCGTCCCGAATCTCGAACCTGACCTCTGCGACGTCAGCCCATCGGCCCGCGTCCAACAGGACGCGGCGGTCGCGACCCGGGAGCCCCCCGGCCGGCCAATCCCGGCGAGGATGATCCATCCATGGCGAGGCGGCTCGGTCAAATCCTGATGGACATGGGCTACCTCGATGAGGATGCGCTCTGGAAGATCCTCGAGGAGCAGAAGAAGACCGACAGCGAGCTGATCGGCAAGACGGCCGTGCGCCTCGGGCTCGTCAACGAGGAGCAGGTGCTCAAAGCCCTGGGCGAGCAGCTCGGGATGAAGGTCGTCAAGCTCGGCGAGATGACCCTGCCCTCGGAGCTGACCGACGCCGTCAACGAGACGATGGCGACCTCGTTCAAGATCGTCCCGATGGCGCAGAACAAGAAGGACAAGAGCATCACGGTCGCGATGGCCGAGCCGCAGAACCCGCTGACGCTCGACAGCCTCAAGTCGTTCCTCGGCGTCGACATCAAGCCGATGATCGCGGCCGAGTCGGAGGTGCTGGCGGCGATCACGCGGCTGTATGCGGGCAAGCAGGAGTCGATCGGCGACGTCGTCAAGGCGATCGAGTCGGACAAGGGCCTGCAGGCGTTCCAGAACCGCAACGAGAACACGATCGACCTCGAGGCGATCGAGGAGATGGCCGAGGCCGCGCCGGTGCGGAAGCTCCTGAACATGGTGCTCCTGCTGGCGATCCGCGACAAGGCGTCGGACATCCACTTCGAGCCGTTCGAGGAAGAGTACAAGATGCGGTACCGGGTCGACGGCGTGCTCTACGAGCTCGTCCCGCCGCCCCGGCATCTGGCGCCGGCGATCTCGTCGCGGATCAAGGTCATGTCGAACCTCGACATCGCCGAGCGGCGGCTGCCGCAGGACGGGCGAATCCAGCTCGCCATCGGCGGCGCGAACGTCGACATCCGCGTCTCGACCCTGCCGACCCTCTTCGGCGAGAGCGTCGTCTTGCGGATTCTCGACCGGACGGTCGTCCAACTCGACCTGAACAAGATCGGCATGCCGCCCGACACGCTGATCCAGTGGCGCGAGCTGGTGCAGAAGCCCAACGGGATCATCCTCGTCACCGGCCCCACGTCCTCGGGCAAGACGACGACGCTCTACGCCACGCTCAACGAGCTGAACAAGATCGAGGACAAGATCATCACCACGGAGGAGCCGGTCGAGTATGAGATCGACGGGCTGATCCAGGTGCCGATCAACCCCGACATCGGCGTGACGTTCGCCGCGTGCCTGCGGGCGATCCTCCGCCAGGACCCGGACAAGATCCTCGTCGGCGAGACCCGCGACCTCGAGACGGCCGAGATCTCGATCCAGGCGTCGCTGACCGGGCACATCGTCTTCACGACCCTGCACACCAACGACGCCCCGTCGGCGATCACCCGGCTCCGCGACATGGGGCTGCCGACGTTCCTCATCACGGCGACGGTCGAGGGGGTGCTCGCCCAGCGGCTCGTGCGGCGGCTCTGCGTCAACTGCCGGACCCAGTTCACCCCCAGCCCCGAGGTCGTGATGGAGCTCGGGATGACGCCCGAGGACGCCGCGACCAAGCCGTTCTTCTACGGCAAGGGGTGCGAGCGGTGCAACAACACTGGCTACAAGGGCCGGCTGGGGATCTACGAGCTCCTGATCCTCAACGACACGCTCCGCGAGATGGTCATCGCGGAGACCTCGCTCGACGAGTTCCGCAGCGCCTGCCGCCGGTTCGGCATGCGGACCCTCCGCGAGGCGGGGCTGAAGTCGATCCACGAGGGGCTGACCTCCATCGAGGACGTCGTCCGCGAGACCATCACCGACGAGTCGTGACCCGGGGACACCGCGGCGGGGAGCCGAAGGGAGCGAGGGACCAGCGATGCCGACCTATCAGTATGAGGCGATGGACCAGACCGGGCGCGAGGTCAAGGACACCATCGACGCCTCGACCCAGGAAGAGGCCCAGCAGCTCATCCGCCAGAAGGGCTACTTCGTCACGAAGATCTCCGAGCGCACCAAGGGCGGCGGGACTAAGAAGAAGTCGGCCGCCAAGGGCAAGCGCGGGCGGAAGAAGAAGTCGTTCACGATCGGCAAGATCTCGACCAAGCAACTCTGCACCTTCACCCGCCAGCTCTCGACGCTCCAGGACGCCGGCCTGCCGATCCTCCGGAGCCTGAAGATCCTCGAGGGCCAGTGCAAGCCGGGCGTGCTCAAGAACTCGCTGGGCGACGTCGTCGAGGACATCGAGAGCGGCCAGACCCTCTCGGAGGCCTTCAGCAAGCACCCCAAGGCCTTCGACCGCCTCTACTGCAACATGATCAAGGCCGGCGAGGCCGGCGGTGCGCTCGAGGCCATCCTCCAGCGCCTGGCCGACTTCAAGGAGAAGGCCCAGTCGCTCAAGCGCCGGGTCAAGTCGGCGATGGTCTACCCGTGCGTCGTCATCACCGTCGCGGTGGCGATCGTCGGGTTCATCCTCTACTTCATCATCCCCAAGTTCGAAGCCATCTTCAAGGACTTCGGCGTCGACCTGCCGGGCATGACGATCTTCCTGATCGGGGCGAGCCACTTCATCGTCAAGTACTTCTACGTCGTCCTGCTCACGCCGCTTTTCGTCTGGATCATCATCAAGCTCCTGTACCGCAACAAGACGGGGGCGTACATCTGCGACAAGATCCTGCTCATGATCCCGGTCATGGGGATGATCGTCGAGAAGTCGACGGTGGCGCGGACGATGCGGACCCTGGGGACGCTCGTCCAGTCGGGCGTGCCGATCCTCGAGTCGCTCTCGATCGTCAAGGAGACGGCCGGCAACGCCGTGTTCGAGCGGGCGTTCACGCGAATCTACGAGTCGATTCGCGAGGGCGAGACGATCGCCCAGCCCCTGCGGGAGTCGCGGATTGTCGACGACATCGTCGTGAACATGATCGACGTCGGCGAGGAGACCGGCGACCTCGACACGATGCTCAACAAGATCGCCGACAACTACGACGAAGAGGTGGAGACCGCGGTCGAGAGCCTCGTGAGCCTGCTCGAGCCGATCATGATCGTCGTGCTCGGCGGCATCATCGGGTTCATCGTCATCGCGCTGTTCCTGCCGCTCATCACGCTGATCAGCAAGCTGGCCGGTTGACAATCGCCCGGGGCGGCGCGGCACCGGCCGCCGCCCGCCGATTCGACCAGGATCAAAAGCGGGCGCAGCGCCGCCGGAGCCGGAACCGAACGACAGGGAGACCCGCCCGATGCGACGCCCGCCCCAGAGCCCGACGCGACGACGGACCGGCTTCACGATGGTCGAGCTCCTGGTCGTCATCCTGATCATCGCGATCCTGATGGCGCTGCTGCTGCCGGCGATCAACGCGGCGGTCATCGCCGCCAAGAACGCGCAGGTGGCGGCCGAGGAGAACAACCTCCAGACGGCCCTGGCCGACTTCAAGAACAAGTACGGCGAGTACCCGCCGAGCCGGATCATCCTTGTTAACAGCGGCAACTATTCCCCCTCGAACACGGCCCCGACCGCTACGAATGTCGTCGGGGGCGGTACGAACGACGTCACCTTCAATGATCTGTTCCAGCGGACGGCGCGGGCGATGAGGAAGTACTTCCCCCGGGCCTCCGGCTACTTCAATGTCACCGGCCCGGGCCTGGCCTCCACCTGGACGAATAACTCGAACGGCTATGTCATCCTCGAGGGCGACGAGTGCCTCGTCTTCTTCCTGGGGGGGATGCCGCAGAAGCTTTCCACCGGCTCCGGGAGCGGATGGGGCATGACCGGATTCAACCGGGACCCCGCGAACCCGTTCGGCTACGTACCAAACGGCCAGCGGACGGTACCCCTCTTCGAGTTCTCGCCCCAGCGGCTCGTCGACTTGGACGGCGACGGCTACCCCAGCTACGTCGACCCGCTCTCGGCCAACAACGTCCCGTCCGACCAGCGTTCCTACGCCTACTTCAGCGCCTACGGAAATAACGGCTACGACCCGAATGACGTCAACCAGGGCGATGGGACGAATCCGACCGTGCAGCACGAAGTCGATGACAACGGCGCGACTGTTAGCCGGCAATTCTACCTGAGCTTTTCCGTCAACAGTAGCGGCACCGCGTCGAGATATGCCACATCGACGGCGCCGAATCCCTACACCATCGGCGATCCCGCCGCGACCTCGGGAGCGAACACGCAGTGGGTGAATCCCCAGACGTGCCAGATCATCTCGGCGGGGCGTGACGGCCTGTGGGGCCTGGGCGGGGCTTACGACGGCAGCTCATCCTCGAACAAGTTGCCCGTCGGCTTCGCGAGCGACCCTTCTGACGCGGCCATCGTCCGCAAGAACGAGCGGGACAACATCACCAACTTCTCCGGCGGCCGGCTCGACTGAGCCGGCGGCCGATCGAATGACCTACGTCAATCGTCCGAGGACATCCCGCCGCAGCGCGGGCCCGTGGATCGAACCGACCGGCGAGGTGCCATCGGGAGCGGAACAGGCAATGCGAGACGCATCGACCACCATCCGACCGCCGCGTGGGTTCACGCTCGTCGAGCTGCTCATCGTGATCACGATTATCGGCATCCTGGTCGCGTTCATCCTCGTCGCGGCCCAGGACGGGATCCGTCGCGCCCAGGAGCGAGCGACGCAGACGTTGATCACGAAGCTTGAGTCGGGCGTCGCCGAGCGGCTCGAGGCGATCCTGCTGCGCCGCGCCGACATCACCGTTGGCCACTACGCGGTCGGGGCCGTCTCGAGCACGAGCTTCCCGGCTCTCACCACTAACTCACTTGACCCCAACAACACCCTGATCCAGACCCTTTTCACCCTCGGCTACTTGCCCACGAGCAGCCTTACCTCCTCGAGCCAGGTGCTCATCAGCCCCTCGCGGGCCCAGATCATCGCCCAGTACGACCTGGTCCGGACCGAGCTGCCGGACGTGTTCTTCATCCAGCTCGCCCCGGCCTCGCCGTACCAGGGCCAGTACCCGATGAACTTCGCCGGGTCCGAGTACCCGTCCGGCTCGGGCAACTACCTCGTGCCGATTGGGGCGGCCATGGTTACCGGGCAGCTCCCCGGGCCAGCCCGCGAACTTCACCCTGACGTCGACCGATCCGAACAAGGCCACCGGCATCTTCGGCGCGTCGTTCCAGGCGGCGGCCGGGATCTACAAGAACCTCGGCTATCTGCCGCAGGGCTACGACGGGGCCGACAACCCGACGCCGGGGAATCCCAACGGTCGACGGCTTCGTCGACGACCTCGCTGAGGGCATCGGCTCCGACCCGATCGTCGCCGACCCTGACAGCCCCGCGAGCCAGATCCACGCTCTCGGCCCTGATCACGCGGCGCCTGCTGGCGCACAAGCACGTCACGGCCCGGTCGGAGATGCTCTACGCCCTGCTCGTCGAGGGCGGCGGTCCGCTGGGCAGCGTCTTCAACCGCGACGACTTCACGAACCGCGAGGTCCAGGACACCGACGGAGATGGCCTGCCCGAGTTCGTCGACGCCTGGGGCCAGCCGCTCCAGTTCTTCCGCTGGCCCATCTACTACAACAACCTGAGCAGCACGACCGCCAGCTTGACCAACTTCGGGCGAGATCCGCCCCAGCCTGGGTACGTCCAGAAGGGCGCCGACCCGTACAGCGGCACGTGGGACAGCACGGCCACGGTGGCCCGGCAGGAGGCGCGGCAGACCGACCCGCTCGACCCGAGCCAGACGCTCATGGCGCCCAACTGGTGGTCGTCGTCGGTGAACACGGTCCCCGCGACCTCGCCGTCCGGCTCGCTTTACAGCGGCAGCGCCGCCATCTTCATGACGCACTTCCATTCGTTGATCGATCCGAACGCGACAGCCAGCGCCCTCGGCGCGGGCTCGATGTGGGACCGGAGCGGGGCGTATCCACGGCGGTCGTTCTACTCGCGGTTCCTGATCCTCTCGGGCGGGCCGGACGAGACGCCGGGCGTGTACCTCTTCAACGACCCCCTGAGCACCCTGGGCACCGCCAGCGTGCCATCGCCCAGAGCCTGGTCCAGGTCGAGAACCAGGCCGGGCCGTTCGACCTCTTGGACCGGGGCACGCCGCTCTTCTCGCAGGTGCCCAAGCCGGCGAACTACAACGCGAACACGATCGGCCTGCTCACGGCCGGGGGCGACGACATCTCGAACCAGGGCATGGCCTCGCCCTCCGCGGGAGTCCAGTGACATGCGAACGCGCCGATCGAGACGAGCGAAACCGCGGGGGTTCACGCTGATCGAGCTGCTGGTCGTCGTGCTGATCGTCGTCATCGTCGGCGCGGCGACGATCAAGGTGGCGATCTTCGACCAGGGCGGCCGGCGGGTCAGCGAGGCGGCGCGGATGCTCCAGGCCTCGATCGTCGGCGCCCGCGACGCCGCCTTCCGGGCCAACGCCCCCCGCGGCATCCGCCTCCTGCCCGACCCCATGTTCAACGGCCTCAACGGCGCGCGCCCTGGCCGCCAACCGGATGATCTCGATCGGCGCCGCGCCCGACTACAACTCGGGACATGGCCAGCGTCGCGGGCCAGCCCGGCGTTCATCACCCTCCCCAACGGGACGCAGACGTCCGCCACCGGCTTCCTGAACGTCACGGAGGCCGTCGCCACCAATGTGGGGTCGGCGCGGCACACGCGATCCCCAACGAGCCGACCGCGTGGTACTGGAACATCCGCCAGGGGGACAAGATCCGCTTCGGCGACTCGGGCCGCTACTACACGATCGCCGGGCCGACCGTCGTCGGCGCCTACGACAACTCGAGCCAGATGGGCGGCACGCAGGCGGCGCCCGTGCCCGCCAATCTCGATCGGTACGTCAACAACGGCAAGCAGGGGAGTGGTACTCATGCCACCGGTATCTCGGAGCCGGCAACCCCCTTGGGCACCTACGACCCCAACCCGATCGAACTGCCGCCGTTCACCGCGGCCTACTCCGGCGACGGGCGCCTATCACTTCTCCGAGTTCCTCCATCGTCGTCAACGGCCAGGACGACGACGGCGACGGCTGGGTCGACGAGGGCTTCGACGGGATCGACAACGACGGCGACGGCGTCATCGACCCGGGCTTCAACGGGCATCGACGACGACAGCGACGGCATCATCGACGAGCCGGCCGAATTGCTCTGAGCAGCAACTGGCCAGCAGCTACTACCGGCGGCGAGTACGAGCCCGAGACAGTTCGTGGGGAACGAGTTCAACTCGCTGAACATCAGCGGCAGCCAGACGGACAAGGTCTACACGATCCTGCGCCGCCCCGTGGTGACGGAGGGCGCCCGCGAGGTGATGCTGCCCGAGGGCGTGGTGATCGACCTGACGACCTGGAACGCCCTCTCGGCCAAGCCCCAGGGGACGCTGCCCGAGCGGTCGCGGGTGCCGATCGACCCGTACTCGTTCTACGTCGACGTGATGATCGGCCCCGACGGCCAGGTTCAGACGGCCTCAGCCGGGCAGTCGGCCGGGGCGGGCTCCAGCGGCAGCACGAACAATTTCCCGACGTCGAACATGCCATTCTATCACTTCTGGATCTGCGAGCGTGAGGACGTCTACGACCCGATGTTCGGGCTGACGACGCCCCAGCGTCCCTGGCGAACGTCCCCCAGGCGCAAGTGCCCAATAGCAACCCCAAGAACAACGGCGTCATCACCCCGCCGCAGGTCAACCTGCTGCCGATGCCCCAGGGGGCCGTCGGGACCTGGTTCTCGCCGACGAACGGGGCCACGACCACGGTGCCCTACGTCCCCAGCGGGCTGACGCCACCGCCAACGGCCCCTACCTCAAGGGGGACATGCGGCTGGTGACGCTGTTCGTTAAGACGGGGCAGGTGATCACTTATGACCTCGGGCTGTCGGACTTCGACCCGACCGACATCAACCAGCCCTATATGCAGGCGCAGTTCGGCATAAGGGAGGCGAAATGACCCGGCGACCCGCGGCGGCTCGGCGGGGCATCACCCTGACCGAGATCCTGATCTCGATCCTGATCATGGGCATCGGCCTGATCTCGCTGGCCACGCTGTTCCCGCTGGGGATGGTCCGCCTCCGCGCCGCCAACCAGCAGCACCGCTCGGCCCTGCTGGCCGAGACCGCCCTGTCCGACATCACCACGCGGGGGCTGCTCTCGGCCCCCTACTTCCTGGCGTCGGGGTACTGACTGGCTGGCTAGACCCGTTCATCAACGACCCGCTGCCGACGGGCGCGACGGGGGCTCTCGGCGGTCAACACCGGGCTGCCGATCTGCTACGACCCGCTCTGGTGGTACGAGGCCCGGCTACACGCCCTTCGCCGCGGTCGGGACGACGGGCGAGGTGCGGTTCGGCCAGGCCGTGTTCCTCAAGCCGACGAGCAACCTGTTCATCCGGAGCACCGCGTCCGACAACAGCAACCCGGCCGGGCACGGGCTCCAGCGGATCACGAACTACCGTCAGGTCGCCGGCTGGCCGCTTTATAACCCCGAGAACACGTTCGTCTCGCCCGACGACCAGGTCATGCAGAACAGCGACGCGGCGCCTCAGGTGCTCACCGGCCCGGTGGCGGGCAACGGCCAGAGCTCGCTCAGCGGGGTCGTGCCGCAGTGGTTCCCGGCGGGCGGCGTCGCGACGGCCGGGTTCCGCAACGACCTCCGCTACACCTGGCTCTTCACCGGCTACCAGGTCGACCCGACCAACGCGACGAACTTCTTCGGCAACATCGTGGTGATGGACAGCCGGCCGTTCGCGCTCGACCAGGTCACGTCGCCGACCGGGGGCGGGAATTCGCCGACGGCGGCCGGCGAGATCGTCATGGAGGGGGTCTTCGGCTACAGCGCGAACGTCTTTAGCCCCGGCAACAACGGGCAGGGCTTCGGAATCGCGGCCGACCGGAGCGTCCTGCTCCGCTGGCCCACGGCGATGCCCGACCCCGAGATCAAGGTCGGGAGCTGGATCGCCGACGTCACCTACCAGCGCACCCCCGGGGCTGGCCAACTACGGGCCCGTCGTTCCAGCGGTGCCACTGGTACCAGGTGGCGAAGAAGGGCGAGGTCCAGGCCGACACCGACGTGGCGGGCTACCGGCGGATCATCGTCACCACGACCACGCCCGTGAAGAACCGGACGCTGCTCAACAGCGGCGGCACGCCGGTCTTCGTCAACGTCGCGCTGTTCATGCCGAGCGTCATCAACGTCTTCCAGCGCACGGTCAACGATCCGCAACTGACAGCCGATCCGAGGGGGAGACGTCCGTCATGCGACCGCGAACCGCACGCCGACCGAACGGACGCCGGGGCGTCACGCTGCTCGAGATGCTCGTCGTCGTGGCGCTGGTCGTCCTGATGATGCTGATCCTCGCCTCGATCTTCCAGGCGGCCACCGGCGCCATGACGGCGATGCGGACCTACCAGGAGCTCGACGACAACCTCCGCCTGCTCGACACGACGATCCGCGCCGACCTCGTCGGCACCACGGCGGTGATGACCCCGCCGAACAACCCGGAACTGGAAGAGCGGCTACTTCGAATACGGCGAGAACGCCCCCGCCGACGCCCAGGGCGAGGACACCGACGACTACCTCGCCTTCACCACCCAGGCGCCAGCAGGGCCGCGTCTTCACCGGGCGGTTCTGGGTCTCGGGGAACATCGGCATCCCGGGCATCGCCAACACACCGCCGGCGCAGAACACCAACGTCCAGCCGGTGACGATCACGAGCGACACCGCCGAGGTCATCTACTTCCTCCGCAACGGCAACCTCTATCGCCGCGTCCTGCTGGTCGTCCCCGAGCGGACGCGGGACGATCGCGGTTTCCAACACCGCGGCGAACGGTCGTATTCCAGGCGAACATCTTCGGCAACAACCTCAACACCTCGGTGGGCGGCACCGTGCAGGTCGGCTGGTATGGCGTCAACGACGTCTCCGCCCGGCCGAACGATGGAGCCGGCACGCAGCGCCACTCCCATTCCCAACGACCTCGGCGACCTGACCAATCGCGAGAACCGCTTCGCCCGCCAGCGGTGCGGCCGGGATCTCTTCGACTGCCGTCGACGGCAGGCGCGGGCCATCGTGACGGGATCTCGACGACCTGCAACGCCAACCTCGTCCCCGACTATTACCCGACGCTCACCTCGACCCAGGTGGCGGCGTCGCGACCGCGGGAAACGCCGACCGACGGCGGGATGGGCACACCCACGCCTGATCAACGACGCGCCGTTCGGCGCGATGCCGGCGCTACGCCGGCACCGCGTACCCGCAGCGACCTGTACGCCTTCCCGTTCATCTTCCCCGGGATGTACTCGAAGCCCGAGGCGGCCTCGCTCGACGGCGGCGGCTACGGCGCGATCGGCTGGCTGCACGCGCTCGACACGAAGACGATCAACGGCGTCGCCGGCCGCAGGGCAGCATCTTCAACCACGCCCCGGTCGAGATCGGCGACAGCCTGCCGGTGCCGACGGCCGGCAACGCCAACCAGTTCCAGACCTGGTTCGGCTTCCCGACGTTCCGCGAGACCGCGTCGATCTAGTGGGTCGACCCGGTGTACTTCCCCGCATCCATCGGCAGCGGCGGAGGCAGCGCGACCGGCCAGCAGGTCCACGGCCTGCAATCGTTCGCCACGGGCTCGACGCCGGGGCCGTCCAACGCCAATTTCCTGCCGGCGCTCGGCTCGATGCCGCCGCTGGGCACGCCCGGCGCGCCGGCCACGCCGTTCGGCTCCGACGGGGCGGGCAACACCGGACCCAGACGAGCAACCCGTTCGTCACCACCGTTCATCACGCTGACGGGCGGCGGCCAGCTCCCGATCTCGCCAGGCGTCCCAGGAGCAGCTCAGCTACGTCTGGGACGACGACCTGATCATGACCGGCGTCCGGAGCTTCGACGTCAAGGCGTTCGACTACAACGCGCCGCTCTACAGTCTGGCCGGCCAAGAACCTGCTCTACGGCGCCGACTACTACGACCTCGGCTACGCGTCGACCGACTACACGGCGTCGTTCGGCGCCAACGAACCCCTTGATGGCGGGCAACGGCACGCTGACCAACGGCATCCCGCTGCTGCCCAATGGCAACCCGCTCTTCGACTTCAACCAGAACCCGCATGGGCTTCGGCCACGAGGGCCGGATGCCGCCGCTCTGTCGACCGACTTCCGGGTCGACCCGCAGCGGCCGATCCTCAACTGCGGCGTCAGCCCAACAACGTCGGCGACAACAGCACGGGCCTGACCCGGATCAGGCGGGTGTGGGACTCGTGGTCGACCGACTACACCAACGCGCCGGCGGTCGACATCAACCTGATGGGCTCGCCGCTCAACGCGTCGCCCGCCGACCGGCCGGTCTACCCGTCGTACCCGCCGCCGTACCCGCAGGCGCTGCGCGGCATCCAGATCCAGATCCGGGTCGTGGACCCCAAGAACGAGAAGGTCAAGGTGCTGACGATCCGCCAGGACTTCAGCGACAAGCTCTGAGCAAGGGATAAACCGACGGCCCCGGGTCACAGCCCGTCCCGCCCCGCGTCATGACCCGGGGGGCCGGCGCGGGCCGAGGGCGAGGCGAGAGCGAGACGGCCGGCACGAGAGAGACGGGGAGGAGACGCCCATGTTCTTCGGAAATCGCGAGATGTCCCGGGCCCGGCGCCGCGGGGTCGTGCTGATCCTGATCCTCGGCATGCTCGGCCTTGATGGCCCTGATCGGCGTCACCTTCGCGACGTTCGCCGGCCAGTCGCTGGTCAACACGCGGAACTTCGCCGCCGGCGTCGAACGCGCCGAACTCCGAGCAGTTGATGGACTACGCGCTGTCGCAGCTCATCAACGACACGAACAACCCGCTCTCGGCGATCCGCGGCCACAGCCTGCTGCGGGACATGTACGGCAACGACTCGATGATGGGCCGGCGGTTCGACCAGTTCCAGGCCAACGGCACGGTCCTGGCGACGGGCAGCGCGGCGAGCATCGGCTGCTTCCTCACCGGCGCTGCCCAACGGGTTCCCGCTTGACGATGACGTTCCTCCAGGCGTCGGGCGTCGGCCTCGTGGAAGCCGTTCGACATGTCGTGGGTCGCGTCGTACTCGACCGCCGCACCGACGGGCCTGGTGCAGTACACGACCAACATCCCGACGGCGAACACGAACCCGGCGTTCTACGGGCTCGACTTCACGCGGTGGATCGTCCGCATCCCCGGCACCGGCGGCGCCGTGGCGCCGAACGCCGGCGCGGTCAACGCGACGTACGAGGTGCTCGAGGACGACTACTCGGGCGCGTCGCACATCTTCACCCTGGCGCCGGCCGACCCGATCGACTCGACGAGCTCGCTGGCGACGCGGGTCTACAACAACCCGCAGTCGCCGATCGTCGGCACCCCGACCGTGCCGTCGCCGAACGTGGTCACGCTGGCCCACCCGCTGGCGAGCGGGGCGGGGCGGTGCAACTTCTACCTCGACGGCCGCTACATGCGGGCGTTCAACGGGCCGGGGATGTCGGCGTTCAATCCGTCCGGGTTCGACACCGGGTCCACGCCGACGTATTCCGGCTTCGACGGCGCCGGGCACCCGTACAACAATGCGGGGTATGGGAACTTCCGCGTCAACGGCAACCTGCTCGTCCAGGCTTCCAACGGGACGAACCCGGCCAACCCGCCGGCCGCGGCCAACCTGACGCCGGCTATGGTGACCCGACCACCTTCGGCATGGACGAGGACTACGACGCCTGCGACCTGGAGAACTGGTTCCTGGCCCTGCAGTCGGCCGACGGCTCGGTGATGATCCCGTCGTTCCACCGCCCGGGCATCCTCACGGCCAACGACTGGACGAACCACCCGCTCCTGTCGGCTGCCCCGGCGGCGCAGGCGGCGGCGATCACGATGTCGCAGGCGAAGATCCTCCGCCCGCGGGCCATCGACAACTACGCCGCGTCGTTCCCGCCCGACCCGAGCCTGCCCGACAAGAACGGCCGGCTGACGTACGACATCGACAACGACGGCGACGGCATCACCGACTCGGTCTGGCTCGACCTCGGACTACCCCATCCTCCGCGACTCGCGCGGCCAGGCGTACAAGCCGCTCTTCGCCTTCATGGTCCTGGGCCTCAACGGCCGCCTGCCGCTGAACACCGCGGGCAACCTCCAGTTGCGCGACTTCCAGCGGGTCACGAGCAGCGCCACCGCCGCGCCGCCGAACCCCACCCCCAATCCCAACAACCTGCCGACCCCCACGCCGTTCCAGTACGACTACTACCCGCAGAACTTCCTCGACGGCCCGACCTGGAGCCACGCCTCGCACCTCGGGTACTCGGTCAACGAGTCAACCCGATGTTCGCGCTGCAGAACGCGCCGAACCTGGTCTACGGCAAGACGGGCACGTACGGGACGACGTCGAACTTCACGCAGTTCGACGTCCCGACCACTCAGCTCGGAACGATGGGCGACGTGACGGCCAATGGCGGGGTCGGTAACCCGCAGAATAGCCGCGTCCTTGGCAGTGCACCTTATATCTATAAGCGATGCGGCCAATCTCACGGCGCCGGCCGCCGGTGAATCCCGGAATCGGCATCGACGTCGTCCAGCTCCGCAACCTGCTGGCCGGCACGATCCCCGCGGGTGCGAACAACCAGGACTCGAACTACTGGCTGGTCGGGGGCGTGCCCGTGTACGTGCCCGACGGGATGTTCGAGGCGAGCGACGTCGGGGCGGTGGCGAACGGCGTGGTGCATCGGACCGGGATCACGGCGGTGCCGGGGCGGTGGGGCGAGCCGAACGCGATCCCGACGATGCTCGACAGAACAACGGCGGCAACGTACTCGGCGACCGGTGGCAACCGCATGCCGGTGGTTAAGCAGACGACGACGCCGGCGAATAACCCGCCGAGCCCGGCCTACCCGATCCTAAGCAGCACCTACCCGGTCTACGACAACCCGGTCCGCGCCGGCAAGTCGGCCTACTCGACGTCCACGTTCGGCTTCCCGGTCGGCATCGGCGATGCGGGCGACGACGACTACGACGCGCTCGACTTCCGTTCCCGCCCTTCCTGACCCAGACGCCGACCGTCTGCGCCGCCCTACGCGCTCTCGGTGGCCGAGGGGACGACGACGTTCGACGCCAACGGGAACATCACCCAGACGACGGGCGACATCTACGACGGCGCCGCGGGGCTCATGATGCCGGTCGAGCGGATCAGGCGGTTCTTCACGCCGATCGACGCGATGGGCGTTGGCCGGGTCGTGTCGTACGAGGACTTCCCCGCCGCGGAACGCCTACGATTACGGCAACGGGTTCGACTACTTCGGCCGCGTGATGTACTTCCGCCACTTCCGCCCGGCCGGCCTGCCCAAGAGGATCCAGTACCCCGCCGCGGCGAACCTCACGGCCAGCTACCAGGCCATGTTCCCCAACACGGCCGGCGCCAACATGCAGTCGATGTCGCAACAGATCCTCGACAACCAGCCACTGAACCAGCCGGTGGCGGATGGTCCCGTGCCCAACTCGTCGCTGCCCTCTCCCAGCGGACAGTCGGGACAACACGACGAACGTCTATCACGGCTTCATGTCGGCCCTGGCGCCGATCATCACCATCAGCACCGGCAGCAACGCCGACAACAACGGCGACGCGATGGTGGCCATCGCCTCGGCGATGCCGTACGACCTGGCCTATTACACGCCCCCGGGCGGAGGCAACCCGGTCTACGGCACGCCCCTGGGCTACGCCTACGCGTCGAGCACCCAGAACCCGCCGACGGTGCCCGCGAACTGGCAGACCAACAACTGGACGCCGACGTATCCGTTCATCTCGACCACGAACCCCGCCAACACGAACACTCCGGACGACCGCAGCCCGGCGACGATGTCGCTGGGCGTGAACTCGGGCCAGGGCCCGGTCCTGGTCGTGCCCGACCTGGTCAACAACCCGCAGGGCCCGACCGCGAGCGGGATCGCGACGGTCGTCAACGGCTATCCGACCTATCCGTCCGTTCCGCGGCACGGTCGGCGATGCCCGCGGCGTCGCTGAACAAGGACGAGGCCGACGAGATGGTCCCGCCGCAGTACGGCACGACGCCGTTCGACATGCCGTACGGCCCGGCCGACCTCGAGTGGCTCTACCGGCTCCACGACGTCGACGGCGCCCAGCTCACGAGCCGGCTGAGCAGCCTGGCGCCGATCAGCTTCATCAACCCGCAGGACGGCCTGACCCGGCGGCGGATGTTCTCGGTCGACGTCCCCGAGACGATCGCCCCGGCCTTCGCCCCCGACAACCAGCCGCCGCTGGCCTACGACTACGTCAACGGCGCATCGTCGGCCGCGTACAACGTCTTCACCGGCCCGTCCCCTACAACAGCCGGTTCACGACCGGCGCCGAGCGCCTCGCTGACGGCGATCAACTACATCTCGGACCGGCGACGTCGCAGCCCCAACTTCCAGAACTCGAACGCGATCACCCTCTACCCCAACCCGGTGAGCTACCCGCTCTCGCAGGGGATGATCACGGGCCCCGCCTACGGCAACGGGCCACCACCTACACCGCGCAGCAGGACCCGAACAGCAACACCTACCAGCTCCCGCCGATCTGGCAGCCGGCCGTCGGCTCGCGGGACCGGAAGATCAACCTGAACTACCCGCTGCCGGTCTCGAACGACCCGGCCGAGCCGGTCCGGCAGAAGTGGATCCGCGAGACGTATCAGTACTTCAAGGCCGTCCTGCCCCCGCAGGCGATCGACACGCCGCAGGAGCTGGCGCAGCTCAGCCAGTTCGTCGTCAACATCATCGACTTCCGCGACCCGGACTGCTCGTCGACCCGGTTCGTCAACACCGACCTGATGGTCATCCCGGCGACCGCGCAGCGCACTCGCAGCTCGATCTTCGCCGACCGGCCGGTGCCGACCTCGGCCAACAACCAGTTCATCCACTCCCCGTTCGACCCGACGATCTACGACGAGCAGATGCGGGCCTACCAGCCGCGCTACGGCAACCCGCTGCGCCGGGCACGGACATGAACGGCAATCCGTTCGTCATCGGGTTGCAGACCGACTGGCAGGGTGCGGATGGCCGCACGCTGGGCATGCAATATCCGCAGACCAACCCGACGACGACGGCCGAGTTCCTCGTCCAGCACGGGATGGAATACAGCCCGCTGGCGCTGAACGAGGCGCTAGCCTACCAGTACATGCCGCCCGCCGGCGCCAACGCCGGCAACCCGGTCGCCCGGCTCGCCGTCGAGGTGGCCAACATGCTCACCGACGACGGGACTGCCGCGCCAATTGCCGGCGGCACGACCGACAACAGCGAGAGCGACCTGACCACCTCGATGCTCGACGGCTGGGACTTCGTCGTGATGTACGACGGCTACGGCTACGGCCGGCCCGACCCGGTCACCGGCGAGCTGCCCCCTGCGGGCCTGCTCAACGCCGGCAGCATCTATCCGACGGTCAACAACATGCCGTCGACCGCCGCGTACCCGTCGAGCACGACCATCACGAATCCCAATCTCACGTCGCCGCCGACGACGTTTCAGGCGATCATCTCAACCTCGCAGCTCGGCCAGAACACCCCGGCGACGACCTGGCCGACGAACGTCTTCGCTCTCCAGCAGGTGTTCACCGACGGCACGACGCAGGAGCGGGTCATCAACGCCCTCCGCGAGGGTGCCGCCGTCCAGTCGAACAACAACACCGCCGGCATCAAGGGCGGCGGGAGCTTCTTCCAGGTCGGCTGGACCTCTCCGGCCCTGACGCCCCCCCCGCCTCCTGGGGCTCCGCCGTGCTTGCCCGGCGAGTCTGGTGGGGTCGCGGCGTTCCCGATCAACGACGCCACGTTCCCTCCGGTCTTCGGGCTGCCGGTTCCCGCCGCCGACACCGTCCCGGGCACCTTCATGTCGGGCCAGACTGTCTGGATCTGGGTCTACCTCCGCCGGCCGGCCAACCCGTTCGACACGCGGCCGTACGCGTATCGCGAGATGATCACGGTCGACGCGATCCGGATCCCGTTCACCTACGCCGCCCCGGTCGCGGGCACCGCCGTCCCGCTCCCGGGCGCCGCGGTGTCTGGCCCGAACACCACCGCCCCGCCGACCGTCTACTCGGTCCAGCGGCTCCAGCCGTACCGCGGCGGGCAGCTCGTGCCCATCCTGCCGGGCACGGACGGCATGGGCGCCGGGGCGAACAACCCGGTGCCCGCCACCTGCTGGGGCTATTCGGAGCAGACGGTCAACGGCAGCTACCCGAGCAACGGCCCCGGACCGAACCAGACCCAGAGCAATAACACCCTGGGCGGGAGCAATGCCTATGGCCTGTACGTCCAGGCCACCCCGGTGGGCGGCAACAGCTCGTTCTACATCCCCCACACCTTCGCCGTGCCCGGCGCTGGCAACGCGGCCAGCGGCACCCCGTCCACCGTGAAGAACGGCACGAACACGAAGTGGGACGTCGCCCGGGACTACTTCGTCTTCAACGACCGCGACTTCGTGAGCGCGGCCGAGCTGACGCTCGTGCCGGGCTGCCCGCCGGGGCTGTTCACCAAGCAGTTCGTCGAGAACAACGACCCGTGGGACTCGAACACCTTCACCGGCGGCACCATCACCGTCAACGGCCAGAGCCAGGCCTACAGCGGCGCACTCCAGCCGTCGAGCGGGGTGGCCTCGACCACGCCGGCCACGTCCGCGACCTCGCCGACCTTTGACGCCTCGACCTTCCCACCGGCCGAGTCGCAGACGTATCCCTACCTGATCGACAAGTTCTTCTACTCGGCCGCGTCGGTCGGCTGCCGCCGCTCAACCCCACGACCAACTGCGCCGTACCCGAACCTCGTCGGCGGCTGGACGGGCGACGGCTGGCACAAGCTGCTCGAGTTCGTCGAGGTCCCCAGCTCGGCCAACGGCGCCATCGGCCCGGTCGCCCGCGGCGACAACTTCGACTGGCTCCGCCAGGACCTCAAGCCCGGCCTGCTCAACCTCAACCTGATCATCGACGAGGAGGTCTTCTTCGGGCTGATGGACGAGCTCCGGCTCAATGACACACTGAACACGACGATCGCCACTCCGCTGAACCAGATCCCGTACGTGGTCGACGCAGATCGACCAGTACGGCTACCCCGTCATGAGCACGACCGGGCCGACCTTCCAGTCGGCGAGCATGGGGTACAACGGTTTCCACCGGATCTCGGACGTCGTGACCGCTCAACCCGCCCGCGGGCTCGTCGGGCTCTTGCAGGGCCGAGGCTATACCTATTTCGATGCGGCCGGCGTCGAGAACCACGGGATCAAGGCCGCCTTCTCCGACTTCCTCAAGCTCCGCGCCGGCGGATCGGGCTTCCTCTTTGCCTGGGGCTCGGGCGCGACCGGCTCGGGGCCGGTGCAGCAGTACAACACCGTCTCGGGGTTCAATAACCTCCCGGGCTGGATGAGCACGGCCCCCGTCACGAACCCGCAGCCTGGCCTGGTGTCGCTCAACGCCACCTCGGGCTGGGTCAACGTCGGCACGCCCGTGGCCCGCGAGCGGCCGTTCCGCTCGTTCTCGGCCCGGGACATCAACGACACGATCCTTCGCCCGGCGACCCTGCCGCCGTCGCTCCTGACGTTCCCGGGCAATGCGCAGGCGACGGCGGCGATCCAGGCCACGACCGCCGGCATGGCGGTCTACAGCTTCTTGCCGCCGTATCAGTTCTACGACTCCTTCGGCAACCCGGCCTACAACGGCGCCTGCGCCCTACACTGGGGCGACCGTGCCTACGCAGGTGACGCCGAGCAACCCGGCGACCCCGAACCCGCCCATGTACCAGACGCTGTTCGTGATGGACCCGGGCATCCGCAACCCGTTCTTCGGCGAGTCGCTGCTCTACGACCCGGCCCAGAACGGCAATAACATCCCCAACGCCTACGCGAACTACTCGAAGCTCCCGCCGCTGATCCCGCCCCGCCGCCTGTTCTCGATCCCGGACAACAGCAACGGGGCCAATGCGCCCACCGGCGTCAACCGCAATCACCTCAGCGGTGCCGCCGAGTATGCGTTCAGCCCCACGAACACCGCAACAGCCTCTCCGTACGACTACTTGCCGAACCAGCCGATCTATCACGAGCAGCTCGCCAATTCGACGGCCAACCTGATCGCGCGGAACCGGGCGGTCAACCCCCCGGGGTCGCCGACGTTCCCGACGATCAACCCGACGACCATGCTCCCATACACCGTCAACACCTACCTGGGAGCCGGTACGAGCGACTGGACGAGCGGTAACAACGCCACGAACATCGACAACCGCCAGCATCCCTACTTCCGCAGCGAGCTGCTTCAGAAGGTGATGAACCTGACGACGGTGCGGACGCACCAGTTCGCGGTCTGGATCACGATCGGGTTCTTCGAGGTGCTCCAGCAGGGGTCGGTGGTGACGGGCACGCCGGACTTCCTCGGCGGCGAGATCGGGTTGCCGAAGGGGACGAACGTCCGCTACCGCTCGTTCTTCCTGCTCGACCGGACAAGGGCCGTCGGGTTCGACCCGTACGAGCCGGGCGACTTCCGCGACGTGGTGACGTACCGTCGCCGGATCGAATAAATCCAGGGCCGCCGCGGCGGCGCGACCCGTGAAGACGAAGGAATTCGCTTGTTCACCCGGACGGTGCCGAATTAGAATCTAGGTGTCACCCACGCCCCGCCTTACCCGAAAGGATCACGCCATGCGGTCTCGTCGTCGTCGCGGTTTCACGCTGATCGAGCTGCTGGTCGTCATCAGCATCATCGGCGTCCTGATCGGCCTCTTGCTCCCCGCGGTCCAGGCCGCCCGCCGCGCCGCGCGGCGGATGCAGTGCTCGAGCAACATGAAGAACGTCGGGTTGGGCCTCCAGGGCTACCTGAACACCAAGCAGTACTACCCCAACGCCGGCACGTTCCGCGAGATCTACTCCGCCGCCGGGCCCACCACGTCGGTGATCGCCGGCTGCTTTAGCGGCGGCACCTTCTGGCAGGGGTCGTCGATGCGCGCTTCTCGGCAACCAGGCCGGGACCCAGGACGCCGGCCCGCTCTATAGCTGGGTCGTCGACATCCTGCCGTACATCGACGCCAATGACCTGGCCAACGGCTGGAACAAGGATCGCTTCTACAACTCGCCCTCTTCCGACGGCGTCAACCCGCCGAATCAGGTCCTCGCTTCGAAGGCGATCGGCGTCCTCACCTGCCCGGACGACCTGACCGTCCAGCCTGGCCAGGGGAACCTCTCGTACGTCGTCAACGGTGGCTTCGCACGCTGGGTCTTCGTTCCGACGGTGGGCTGGACCAGCACCACGACCGGCGGGGCGGACACTACCAATACCCTCCCCTGGACGAACGACGCCAACAAGACCGGCGTGATGTTCCTGGGGACCGACCTGGGCCGGTTCGCCTGGGACAAGCGGACGACCGTCACCGGGATCATCGACGGGACGAGCCAGACGATCCTCGGGAGCGAGAACCTGCTGGCCGGCTATTCGGGCGGCTATACGGGCACCGGCGGCAGCCCCAACAGCACGAACTCCCAGCCGACGAACTGGGCCTGTCCGCACCCCAACGCGATGATGTTTATCGCCTCCGACAAGGTCGGCCTGGGCACGCTGACCTATGTCGCGGCGGGCCAGGATGCCACCGGCTGGGCGTATTCGAATTTCAAGGGGCCGATCAGCGGGACCCAGTACTACGAATACATCAATTTCGGCTCGAACGTCTCGACCGAGGGCGGCTCGCCGTTCGCGTCGAGCAACCATTCGGGCGCCGTCAATGTGCTGTACTGCGACGGTAGCGTCCGGCTCCTCCAGGATTCCGTCGACGGCACCGTCTACTCGAAGCTGATCACGCCGGCCGGCAGCAAGCTGTCGACGGCCTATCGTCAGTTGCCGCTGGGTAGCGACGAGTTCTGATCCGACCTCGAGCCGACGTGACGCGGGTGACACGCCCGCCGCGGGACGACCGTTCCCGCGGCGGGCTTTCGTTTGCGCGGCCCGTACGAAGGGGCTCAGAGCTCCCAGACGCGTCGCCCGCCGAGGAACATGGTGATCAGGCCGTCCTCGCTCACCTTGAGCGTCGGCCCGTGAAACGAGGCCGACAGGGCGGCCAGGGTCCGTGCGCCCTCCACGGCGCGGGCCACGCGAAGGGCCTCCGGGTCGATCCGCAGGATCGCACCGAAGGTCAATAAGCGGCCGTCTCGGTCGACGACGACGGCGCCGTCGATGCCGGCGATCGACTCGAGCACGGCCGGGTCGAGATCGAAGAGACCCTGGTTGCGGACGACGTGGTGCAGCGACCGCTTGGCCAGGCGCGGCGAGAGGTTGTCGGGGTCCTCGGGGTCGTCCGCGACGACGTCCTCGACGATCCGGTCGGCCGGCGCGATGAGCTGAGAGATCGAAGTGGACGGGTCGCGGATCACGACGAAGAGCGCGCCCTTTCGCGCCTCGGCGAGGTTCAGCGCCACCTGGAAGATCAGGGACGCGAGGTCGCCGCCGCGGGTCTCGCCGACGGCCCGGCGCCAGATCGCGAACTTGGTCGGGATGTCGAGCAGCCGCCAACGGGCGTCGCTGAACGCGAACGTCAGGTGGCCGCCGGCGAAGAGCTTGATCTCCTGCGAGGGCGTGAGCACCATGCAGAGATGCCGACCTGATCGCGTGGCCCGGGCGTGACCGCCGAAGGGGCGTGGGCAGGGTGTCTCGGGCGGGTCGGGGCCCTGGACGAGGTCGGCCCAGCGATTGATGTCGACGGCGCGGGCGAGGTCGCCCTGGTGGTCGACGAGGTGGACCGTCTTCACGCCGTCGCAGAGCCGGTGGAAGCCCTTGATCGCCGTGAGCCGGATATTGTATCGCGGGGCGCCCTCGGGGTTCCTCCAGCCGGGCCGAGCCGGGTCGTGAGGTGTGCCGAGGAGGAGGGCGCCGGTCGAGACGCGTCGGTTCTCGTACGTCGAGAGCGCGGCGACCCGCAGTGCCTCGAGCGCCGCGGGCACCCGGAGCGGGCCGGGCGGGTCGAGGAAGTCGGTGACGATGAAGTCCTCGATCGCGAAGTAGAACGTCTCGACCCGCGGCCCGGCCTTCGGGTCGAACATCGTCCGGAACCGCGCATCGAGGAGGCGGAGGATCGTCTCGACGAGCCGCTTCTCGGCCGGAAGTAACGGCGTCGGGCTGCCCGGCTGGAGCAGGTAGCGGGTCTGGAACCACTCGATCTCGACGCCCACGCCGTTCGTGTCGTCGATGAGCCGATAGTTGGGCTTATGTGTCAGCCCCTCGGCGTGGATCACGCTGCGATCGCCGCCGGTGTCGAGGACGGCGTCGGGGAAGAAGTGCTCGACATGGCGGCGGAGCAGGACCTGATAGAGGCCGATCACCTTGGAGAAGGTCGTCGGCCGCTCGGATGCGGGGACGGTCTGGTCCGGCATCGGGCACCGCCTCCGGTGGCCGGGCAGTCAGGAAAGCGCATCCCATGGCCCGCATCTCTCTCTATCGTACCGCGGCCGGCAACGCCGCGCCGACGCCGCTCGGCCTCGCCGCGACCTGGGCCGCGCCGCGTTGCCGGGGGGCGTGCTCATAATCGAACGGGAACGGCTTGAGTTGATTCCTGCATCGGAAAAGCCGGACGGTCCGGACGACGCGCCCACGTCGGACGATCGGCACTTCGCCCGCCGGCTCGATCCGCTCGAACCACTTCCTGTAGCACCAAGGCTCGACGTCCGTAGGCCCCAGGGCCACGAGCAACCCGTCGCGCCCGACCCACTCGGCGGGGTCGCTCCAGTAGGCGAAGCTCCGGGCGTCGCCGGGACTGTAGCAGACGACCGGCACGCCGCTGCCCCGCGTCGCGTAGCCGATGTGGCCGCTGTGATACCACATGCTGGTGAAGACGAATGTGCCCGGCTCGAGCAGTCCCCGACGTTCGATCTCCTCGCCGAGCTCGTCCCAGCCGTAGAGGTCGGCCGTGGGGTCGACCTGGGCCAGCGACAGCGTCTTCGAGCGCGAACCGTTCGATCGGGAAGATCCCGAACCGGTATTGAAGGACGATGGCGAGCGCGATGAGCGCCGGCATCGCCGCGAGGAAGACAACGACCCGCCGCATCCGCACCGGCTTCGGCCACAGCCCGCGCCGCCCAGAGCCGACCGAGGAGCGGATAGGCCGAAAGATAACCGACGAGCGCCCAGTGCGGCAGGACCGGCCGGACGGCCGAGACGGCCGTGAACAGGGCCAGGGGCGTGATCGACTGGCTGAGGAAGAACCGCTCCGCGTCGCTCGCCTCGCGGCGGATCAGCCGCCGGAGCGCGGCGACGAGGCCGACCACGAGCATCACCCAGACCCACGGCAGCAGGTAGGCCGCCTGGCCTGCCGATCGCCGCGAGCAGCGAGAGCGGCCGGAACCCGATCCCGCCCACCGCGCGGCCGCCCTGGAAGGCGAACGAAGCCCAGTGGTGGGCCGCATTCCACGCGAGGACGGGGGCGAATATCGCGACGCCGACAAGTGCCGCGAGGTACGGGCCGGGCGTCTTCAGGACCCGGCGGGCCGGGGGCGTCAGTACCAGGTAGAGTGAGCGCACCCATCGGCAGGAACACGGCGTGATACTTACTCAGGAGGGCACCGCCCCAGGCGACGCCAACGAGGAGCCACCGGCCGAGGCGCTCGGGCGTCTCAAGGGCGAGGCTGAGCCGGTCGAGGGTCAGGAGCCAGAAGAAGAGAAGCGGTCCGTCCGGCAAGGCGAACGCGCCGGCGGCCGCCGTGTGGTAGGCCGAGGCGTTCATCGCCAGCGCGGCCCAGAACCCGGCCCACTCGCCGAACGACCGGGCCGTGAGCCGGAAGAGTAGCCAGGTCGATCCCGCGAACAGGACCACGAACCCGAGCCGCAGCGCTCCCGGCGCTGCCGTGCCGAAGACGGCTGGACCGATCGACTCGACCAGGGCGAGCATCGGCGGGTGGTCGAAGTAGCTCCAGTCGCGGTGGACGGTGAACAGGTAGTGATACGCCTCGTCGTGCCCCAGCCCAACGGCAGCGGCCCAGCCGAGGCGCAGGGCGCCCGAGACGACGATCAGGCACAGCAACGCGCGGCGTGCGGTCATCCCTGACCCCTTCGGCAAGACCCCGACGACTGGAGGAATGTTCGGGGGACCACAGTCTAGCGACTCGCGGGATTGTGACGACATCAACTTGCGGCCGACCTTGTCGGGTCGGGCATGCCCTGATACCATCCGCGCCCTCCAAGCCTCCGCGGAAGGAGCCGCACGCCGATGTCGAACCCGAAGCCCTGGTTGCGTCGAGGATTGATCGCGGTTCTCGTCGCCGTCGGCTGCGAGCAGGCGTGGCGGCACGGGCACGACTACATCTTTGCCGACCAGTTCGCCGTCGTCGACGCCGGCAGGGTCTATCGAGGAGCCTGGCAGAAGTCGTGGCCGATGCGGCGGCTGATCCGGTCCGAGCACATCAGGACGATCGTCGCCCTGGCCCACCCGCCCGAGCATGCCCTGTCGGTCCAGGAGAAGGCCCTGGCCGAGTCGATGGGCGTCCGCTGGCTCCACGTCCCGATCGTCGACGAGCGGCGCACCGGCGACGTGAAGGGCATCTTCGACCCGATCGAACGCGCGGCCGCGGCGATCGCCGACCCGGCCAACCAGCCGGTCTATTTCCACTGCCATCACGGCGTGAACCGGGCGTCGATGGTCCAGATCGCCTACCGGACCCTCCACTGCGGCTGGACGCTCGAGCAGGCCAACGATGAGATCTCGCGGACGTTCGGCCTGCGCGAGGTCAGCCACGGCCCCGATTACCGGCTGATGGCCGAATTCTACGAGGAGCGCGTCCTCCCCCGCCGCGCCGCAATGGCCCGGGCCGCGACCGAGGCATCGGCCGTTCACTGAAATCGCCTAGGATGGCGGATGCCACCATTCGGCGAATAAACCGTCACAGCCCCCACGATTGTCGTACTATGGACGTGCGGTAGGGATACTGCGCCCCCGAACTGGCATCTCTTCGGGGGCTCCCCCCACGGCGAGTCGCGGAGGCCTAATGCTCAACCTCTTCAAGCCGAAGGACGGCGCGGCCCGTCTGACCCGCGGGGGTCGGATTGACCTCGAGCGCCGGTTCATCCTGGCCGAGAAGACGTCGCAGGGCTCGATGTCGAAGGTCTACCGCGCGCTCGACCGCGAGACGGATCAGACCGTCGGCCTCAAGATCCAGATCCGCGACAAGTGCGAGGCCGCCGCGGCCCGCTCGTCCGATGAGAAGCCGGGCGAGGGCGAGATCGGGATGCGCATCGTCCACCCGCATGTCGCCCGCACGCTCGACTGGGGCTATACTTATGAGAACGAGCAGTTCATCGTCATGGAGTACGTCGACGGCGTGAGCCTCGAGTACGTCCGCGGCGCGATCAAGCTCGGCACCCGCGGCAAGATGAAGCTGCTCGTCCAGGCCGCCGAGGGCTTCGCGGCCATCCACGCCGCGGGGTTCATCCACCACGACATCAACCCGTGTAATATCCTGATCAACAAGAAGAATCAGGTCAAAATCATCGACTTCGGCCTCGCCGTGCCGAACACCGCCGGCGTTCCACAAGCCCGGCAACCGCACGGGTGCCCTGCCCTACATGGCCCCCGAGCTGATCCGCCGCGAGTCGACCGACGAGAAGCTCGACGTCTTCGCCTTCGGCGCGGTGGCCTTCGAGTTCCTCACGAACAAGCTCCCCTACGGCGGCGGCGGCGACTCGATGGCGATGATTCGCGAGCGGATCAACAAGGATCCGCTCGACCCGGCCGTCGCCTGCCCGAAGCTGTCCGACGAGCTCTGCTCCCTGCTCCGCCGGGCCCTGGCGAAGCGCAAGGAGGACCGGCCGTCGATGGCCGAGCTGGCGCGGAGGCTGGCCGAGGTGCCGCCCAAGCGCGAGTTGGTGGGCGAAGGATGAGGCCCGGAGATCGGGCAACCGATCTCAATGAGATACGCCAATTGACGTAGGTACAGCACGTGCTAGAATACTCTCTAGCGACCAGCATGGGCCGGCGTCAGTCGACCCTGGACCTCACGGTCCCTGGCCGCTTCTTTTGTTTTGCTGATTCTCTTGATCCGTCAGCCAAGCCAGCATGTCCATCAGGCGTTCATTTCCGCGATGGATCAGCGGTTCGATAAGCGAGGCCGCTTCCCGGTCCGCCTCCGTAAACTTGCATCCCAGTCTTTCTTCTTCGGCCTTGCGGAAGCTGAGCGCGCACAAGTCGCAGAGCTGAAGGATACGGCTCTTCGAAGAGTCTATGAAGAAGCCTTTCTCCACAATCCGCGAGAGGCGAAGCGGCCCTGCGAGGCTTCGCAGGAGCTTAAGCGACTTCTCGAGATCGCGAACGATTTCCTTCCGCTCATCGGAGATCAGGATTCCCAACGCCGGCTCGGCGAGGCCGCTAAGATACTCGTCGATAACCTTGGCCACGAGAGGGTAGGCGACCTTGTGCGGGTCGATTGCAACGCCGGAGCCGAAGGTCGCGTGGACCCAGCTCTTGAAGCGAACCTTCTCTATTGCTCGCACGATGAGCTTCAGCTGATGCTTATGAGCCGCTCTCAACCAGGACTCGCGCAAGGCGTATCGTTCCGTGGTCTCTATTCCCTTGAATGCGGCGCGTCCGGCCCGAAGATCACCCGCATGGACCACGGCTTCCTTCTCGGCGAGCGCGGGTAAAGCGGCGTGGAGTGAAGCCTCGAGATCGTTCTCAAGCCCTTGCCAACACCCTTCCGGGACGATCAAGGCGGCGAGGACGAAAACAGGCTGCTGCTTGTCTTCGAGGTTTGCCCCCGTATTTCCGGATTCGTCGATATAAACCAGATGCATCATCGCACCCCAAGGCGAGGTTTCGTCTAGCGCCTTTCTCTCGTCGCCCGCAGGACCCGCGGGTGCAGGGCATGATCCCGCACGGTCGGCGCCACGGTGAACGAGGGCTGCGCCTCGAGCAGGGCCCGCACGTCGGCCTCCTGGTCCGACCCGATCTCCAGGAAGAGCTGCCCGCCGGGCCTGAGGAGCGCCATCGCCTGCTCGATCAGCGGGGCGACGACGCGGAGGCCGTCCTCGCCGCCGTCGAGGGCGAGATGGGGCTCGTAGTCGCGGACGCCGGGCTCGAGCATCGCCACGACATCGGTCCTGATATAAGGCGGATTGGAGACGATCGCGTCGAACGGGCCGTCCGAGGCGACAGGCTTCAACAGGTCTCCGAGTCGGAACTCGACGCGATCCGCCAGGCCCAGGGCCTCGGCGTTCCGCCTCGCCACGTCCAGGGCATCGGGACTCAGGTCGATCGCGACGACCCGGGCCGTCTTGTGCGCTGGGCGCAGGCGAGAGCGAGGTTCCCCGAGCCGGTGCCGACGTCGACGACCCTCGGATTCTCCACGCCCTTGAAGGCCGCGAGGAACTCGACGACGACGAACTCCGAATCCGGGCGCGGGATGAGCACCGCGGGCGTGACGGTCAGCGGGAGCGAGAAGAACTCCTTGCGGCCGACGAGGTAGGCGACCGGGCAGCCCTCGGACCGGTTCCGGACGAGGTCGCGGAACCGGGCCCGCTCGGCGTCGGCGATCTCTTCCTCGAACCGGGTGTAGAGCTGGACGCGGCTCCAGCCGAGGACCTCGGAGAGCAGGACCTCGGCGTCGAGCCGGGGGCTGTCCGAGCCCTTGCGCTTGAGGAAATCGGTGGTCCAGCCGATCAGCCGGCCGACGCTCCATCGTTCCGCGACTTCGGAGTGCATCATGCGTCAGGCCTCGCCGAGTTGCTCGCGTCGGTCGTGGTCGATCAGGGCTGCGGTCAGCGGGTCGAGGTCGCCCAGGATCACCCGGTCGAGATTGTACAGCGTCAGGCCGATCCTGTGGTCCGTGACGCGGTTCTGCGGGAAATTGTAGGTCCGGATCCGCTGCGAGCGGTCGCCCGAGCCGATCAGGGTCCGCCGCTGCTCGGCGCGCTCGGCCCGGGTCTCTTCCTGCTTCTGCTCATACAGTCGAGAACGGAGCAGCCGCATCGCCTTCGCGCGGTTCTTGTGCTGGCTCCGCTCGTCGCGGCAGACGACGACGATGCCAGACGGGACGTGGGTGAGCCGGACGGCGCTCTCGGTCTTGTTCTGGTGCTGCCCGCCGGGGCCGCCGGCGCGCATGACGTCGGTCTCGATGTCCTCGGCGCGGATCGTGATGTCGACTTCCTCGGGCTCGGGCATCACGGCGACCGTCGCGGCCGAGGTGTGGATACGGCCCTGGGTCTCGGTCTCCGGCACGCGCTGGACGCGGTGGCCGCCGCTCTCGAACTGGAGGTGGCGGAAGGCCCCGTCCCCCTTGATGCCGAACGAGACCTCGCGGAACCCGCCCAGCTCGGTCGGGACCATGTCGATCGGCTCGAACGACCAGCGCTTCGTCTCGGCGTAGCGGCGGTACATCTCGTAGAGGTCGCGGGCGAACAGCGCGGCCTCGTCGCCGCCGGTGCCGGCGCGGATCTCGAAGATCATCGCGGCGTGGTCGGCGCCGGCCACGCGGTCGTAGAGGGCATTGCGGAGCGCGTCGCCGACGTCGGCTTCCTGGGCCTTTAAGACCGCGGCCTCGTCGAGGTAATACTGCTTCAGCTCGTGGTCGGATTCGGCGCCCGCCATCGCCTCGGCCTCGGCGATCTCGCGGCCGAGCTCCAGATAGCGGCCGTAGGGCAGCGCGAGCTTGGCGAGCGTCCCGCGCTCCTTGGCCAGGGCGGCGAGTCGCGACGGGTCGACGGCCACGCTCGGGTCGAGCAGGGCGGACTCGACCTCGCGGAACCGCTGGTAATCGGCCTGGAGCTTCTCGAACACGAGGAGCGGCGGGCACGGAGGCCCGCCCCACTGGAGAAATCCGGGATTTCATGGCGGGGCGGCCTCTGTGCCGGCCTTCCGGATGCCGGGCTAAGTCCCGGAAACGACCCGCGGCCCGGCCGGCCGAGGGTCTCTCCCCTGCCGACGGGCCGCGTCCTTATTGCCGATCCGTCGCGCTAGGCCTGCGTGGCCGCGGCCTTGGCCTTGCCGTACTTGCCCTGGAACTTCTTGTTGAACTTGTCGACGCGGCCCGCGGCGTCGACCAGTTTCTGGTTCCCCGTGTAGAACGGGTGGCACTTGGCGCAGACCTCGACGGCGATCTTCGGCTTCGTGCTCCGCGTCGCGAACGAGTTGCCGCAGCCGCAGGTGACCGTGCAGTCCTGGTACTTGGGGTGGATTCCGTCCTTCATCGTCGCCTCGCCTTCGTTAAGCGATCGTCCGCTAATGTGTCGAGTGGGAAGGGCCACTGTACCCGATTTCAGCCCCGTCGAACAGCCCCGCTGCCCGCTTCACTTCACGCCCAGCTTCTCCTTGAGGAACGCCTCGACCTGGTCGTACGTGAACGGGTGGTCGGCGTCCTCGAGCGTGAATCGCTTGATCTCCTTGCCATCGGGACCATAGAGGAATACGGCGGGGATGACGCCGATGTTCAGCTTGTCGAAGGCGGCCTCGGCCGCCTCGGCGAGATAGTAGTTGGGGAAGGTCGCCCCCTTCTCCTTGAGGAACGCCTCGGCCGCGGCGATCTTCTTGGGCTGATCGGGGTCGTCGAGGCAGAGCGAGACGACGGCCAGGCCCTTGTCGGCGTACTTCTTGTGCATCTCGACGACGTGCGGGAAGTTCTCCTTGCACGGGACGCACCAGGTCGCCCAGAGGTCGACCATGGTCAGCTTCGGCCCCTTGTTCCCGGCGATCTTCGCGATGAACTCGGCGTAGGGGACCTTGACCAGCTTGACGTCCTCGTCGGCCCCTCTCGCGGCGAAGGGTCCGAAGGCGAGCACGGCGAACAGGGCGGCGCGGGCGAGTCGGGGCACGGTCGTCCTCCTGTGCGGGGGCGGGAATCGGGCCGTCGGGAAATGACGCCGCCGCCGAGGGATGGGTCGGCGGCGGCTCGGGGATCGGATCGGCTCGGTCCGGGGACCGGGTCGACTTTACTTCGACTTGCCGTAGGCGATGCCGCAGCCCTGAGCCTTGGTCTCGGGGGTCTCGACTTCCTTGCCGGCGAGCAGGGCCTCGACGGCGGACTTGACGTAGTTCTTGCTGACCTTCGTCTCGTTCATGACGCTGTCGTCGAGCGCGCCGTGGTAGCGGACCTTGCGCTCCTTGTCGAGCACGAAGAACTCGGGCGTGCGGGTCGCGCCGAAGGCCTTGCCGACGGTGCCGGGCTCGTCATACGCGTAGGCGTAGTTGTAACCCTTCTCCTTGACGCGGCTCTTGATCGCCGGGATGTCGTCCTGGGCCTTCATGCCGGGGCGCCGGTGCAGGAGATACCGACGACCTTGACGTTCTTGTCCTTGAGGCTGTTGGCCAGGTCGATGATCCGGTCCTCGTTGGCGACGACGGCCGGGCAGTGGTTGGCGATGAAGACGACGACCACGACGTCTTCCTTGATGTCGCTGAGGGTCAGCGAGGCGTCCTGGCCGTTGACGACGGCGGGCAGGCCGTCGAAGCTTGGGGCCTTGTCGCCGATTTTCACGCCAGCAAAGGTCGGGGCGGCCATGAGGGCCACGATGGCCAGGCTCAGAAGCGACTTCCGCATCGGATCGGTCTCCTGGTGCTGGGGACGATGACGGCTTTCTCAATGACGATCTGTCGTCCGGCCGAAGAAAACCTGACACGGTCGCGGGCCATCCCACCTGCGTCCGAGCATGCTATCGTGGGCCGTTCGGCTCCCGGATCGAGCGGGAGCCTCGCATAGAGACATAGCGTCGCGGCCCGAGGGTCGGGGCCGAGATTCCGCGTCCTTGAGCTTGCTCGCGATTATAAACGGGGGAAGCGGCCCGTCAACCGTCCGCCCGCGAGAGCGGCGGCCGGCGGCTCCTTCGAAGCTCGGCATGCCGCACTGTTCCGTCGAGCGGCATGGCGATAGACTCGGGCGAGGAGGTCCGCATGATCTACAAGGTTGCCCTCCACCGATCGGAGGAAGGCTACAGCGTCACCGTGCCTGGCCTGCCGGGCTGCTGCTCGCAGGGGGCTACCGAGGCGGAGGCGCTGGTGAACGTCGCGGATGCCATCCGGGAGTATCTCGAGGTGGCCGCGGAATTGGCCGCGGAGGCCGAGGCCCGCGAGGTCGAGGTTGCCGTCTAGTCATGCCCAAGCTCTCCGGCGTCAACCACCTCGACGCGGTTCGCGCCCTGGAGAAGGCCGGCTTTCAGATCAGGCGCCAGAGCCAACACATCGTCATGACCGACGGTGTGCGGATCGTCACGATCCCACGCCACAACCCGGTCAATGCGTTCACCATGGGCACGATCGTGCGGGGCGCGGGCCTGACCAACGAGGAGTTTCGCAAACTGTTGTAGCGGACCGTCCCGTGTCGGGCGAATCGACTCACGCCCGTCGCGCGGCCCAGCTCGCCGCGTTGGCCACGACCTGCCGGACGGCCGGGTGGAAGAAGACGGGGAAGCCGTCGTGGCCGGGCCGGAAGTAGGCGACGCGGCCCTTGCCGACGTTCCACGTCATCCCGCTGCGGAACGTCTCGCCGCGGTCGAAGGTCGAGACCAGGACGACCGACTCGGGCTCGGGCACGCGGAACGGCTCGGCGAACATCGAGGTCCGGGGGATCGTGAACGGCCTGACGCCGCGGGCCAGCGGGTGGCTGGGGGCCTTCACCTCGACCCGCTCGGGCCTGCCGTCCTCGCGGAACCCGCCCAGCTCGCACGGGGCGCCCATCAGCTCGACGAACGGCTTGCTCAGGCACGACGCGTGGAGCGCCACGAACCCGAGCCGGCCGTCGCGAACCCGCGCCGCGATCGCACGAGCGCGTTCATCGGGCAGGTCGCCGTGGCGGAGCCGGCCCCACCAGACGAGCGCGTCGGTCGCGTCGAGGTCGGCGTCGGAGAGTCCTGCATGCGGCTGACCGAGCCGGGACCGCGCGACCCTGAAGCCGGCTTGCCTGGCCAGGAAATCGCCCAGGGCGCCGTCGATGTCGTGCGGGTAGACGGCCTTGGGCGCGGTCCCCTCGGACCAGACGCGGACGCGGATCGGCTTCCCGGCGTCGGCGCGGGCCGAGTCGCCGAGGCCGATCAAGGCCGCACCCGCGGCCAGGCCGGCCGCGCGGCGCACGAAGGTTCGACGATCGATCGAGTCCGCGAGGGGCGGTGCGGGGAGGGTGGTCATCGTTGGTTTGTTCGTCGCGGGGGGCGACGGTCGCACTGGCGGGTGGGATCGATCGGGGAGGGTCTGCGGATCGACTTCTCATCATAGACACCGATGCCCACCGCGTGCAAGCACCTATCGATTCGATCCGGGAAGGCCTGACATTCAGCGAAGCCGGAAGGCGTGAGGCAAGAGGTCGGCCAGCGTCAGCCGGCCGACGCGGTCGACGACGACCGGCGTCTCAGGCCCTGCGAACTCGGCGAGCACCTGCCGGCAGGCCCCGCACGGCATCAGGCCCTCGGGACCCGAGCCTTCTGGCGCATCGACGCACGCGACGGCGATTGCGTCGAGCTTCCCCGCCCCCGCGAGCACCGCGGCGAACGCGGCCGTCCGCTCGGCGCAGATGGTCAAGCCATACGACGCGTTCTCGACGTTCGCCCCCGTGAAGACCCGCCCGCCGGCTAGAACCGCGGCGCCGACGTGGAAGTTCGAGTACGGGCAATAGGCCGACCGCGCGGCGTCGCGCGCGGCGGCGAGGAGGGCGTCGAGGTCGGGGTCTGATTCGGCCATCGCGTGTCTCCGTAGGGTCCGCTGTGCGGACCTCCCCCCGGGGCATCGACCCCGCGAGAAGAGGTCCGCACAGCGGACCCTACGGAAGACGCAAATGCAAGGGTCAGAACCGCTGATCCGGCGCGATGTCGTCGCCGGGATTGCGGCCGAGGAAGTTCCAGGAGATCTCGTTGGCCACGAGCTTGAGGAACTTCGCCTTGAACGAGAGCGGCGAGACGCCCGTCTCGATCAGGACCGGGTTGTTCTTGGGGAAGGTCGTCTTGACGGCGTCCTCGTACACCTGGTTCGCCTCCTTGGGCGCGGCGGTGTTGGGCTTGCCGTTCTCCTTCTTGGGGTGGGCGTACTCGGTGACGCGGAAGTTGACCTCGGCGTTCCCCTCGAGCATCTGCGGGCTGCGAGGGTCGCGGATCGAGAAGCCCTGGACCTCGAAATAGACGACGTAGTCGGCCTCGAACGCCTTGGCGATCTCGCCGGCGTCGGACCAGGTTGGGTGCGCCTCGACCCAGTCGTAGACCTTCTTTGAGTCGACGATCTCGATCTTCTTGTGTCCGGTGCGGAAGATCGCGGTCAGCTCGCGATTGAGGTCGCGGTCGATCGACTGGAAGTCGGCCAGCGCGGTGGGGGCGGCCGTCGTGAGGATGACGACCTTCTTGCCCTCCATCGACGGGGCCTGGCCGGGGACCTGCTTGGCGCCGTCGCCGAAGAAGTAGGCGAGGGTCCGCGGGTCGCACCCGGCGAGGGTGAGCGCCCCGGCGGCGGCGAGGCCCATCAGGCCGAAGGCCGCCCGGCGCGTCCTTGCGCGAGGCTGGGGTGTCATCCGTAACGCCCTCCGAGTCGGGTTCGATTCGTTCAGATCAGCGACAGGGCCCGGCGGACGAGCCACGCAGCCGCGGCCAGCGCCGCGACCAGGACGGCCAGGGCCATCATGGTCGCCCCGACCGGCCGCCGCCCCGGCGCCCGGCCCGTCGTGGCGACGAGCAGGAGCCAGGGCACGAGGCCCGCACAGACAACGGCGGCGACCAGCCCGGCCGGGTTCGCCCGCCAGGCTCGGCCGGGCTCGCCCCGGACCAGCCAGGCGAACGACGTTGTCATGCCGCACGTCGGGCACGGCCTCCCCGTCAGCCTCAGGATCGCGCAGGGAGACAGTCCCAGTTGCTCGTGCGTGCCGAATCCGCGCGGGTCGGGCTCGAGCCGCCCGGCCGTCGCGATCAGCCCGATCAGGATGGCCGCCAGGGCGAGCAGGCCGACGCGAGCGATCGCGCCCGGCCTGGGGGAGCCCTCCCCCGCCCGACGGTCAATCCCGCCCCCGGCAGTGATTCCGAGGGAGCGATCCTGACTCTGGGGAAGGTCCATGGTGACGTGCCGCCGGCACCCTACCCCACCCGGACGAACCGATCAAGCCCAGATCGCGGCGGCCCCCCGTGGTCCCCGACGTGTTGGGTCCCAGGTCCTGGTGCGTGCGCCGACCGAACCCGAGCGGCGGGGGGCTTTTCGCGAAACGAACCCAATTTGGCACTGGGAAGACCCGGCGAAAACATGACGGAACCCTTTTTTCTTATGGACTTTAAAGATAATGAGTCGGCCCGAAACCGGCGGACGTCAGTGCGGCAAACGAACCCAATTCGGCGGGCGATCGCACACCGACCCCGGGCCCCGGTGGCCGTCGGTCGTCGCCGCGAGTACGCTCTCCGGATGGGATACCGCACGCTCGCCGCTGCCGTCCGCGACCTGGAGGCGTCGGGCCGACTCCGGGTCATCGAGGTCGAAATCGACCCCCACCTCGAGGCCGCCGCCATCCAGCGCCGGGTGTACCAGGCGGGCGGGCCGGCGGTCCTGTTCCGGAGGCTCAAGGGGACCGCGTTCCCGGCGGTCTGCAACCTGTTCGGGACGAGGGACCGGACGCATTTCCTCTTCCGCGACACCCTCGATACCGTCCGCCGCCTGGTCGAGCTGAAGGTGAGGCCGCCCGCCGCGCTCCGGCGGCCGCTCCGGTACGCGGGCGTCCCCCTGGCGGCCCTGAACCTGCTGCCGAGTCGCGTCCGCCGCGGTCCGATCCTGGCCCACAGGACCAGGATCGACAAGCTGCCCCCGATCGTGTCGTGGCCGGCCGACGGCGGGCCGTTCGTCACCCTCCCGCAGGTCTACACCGAGGACCCCGACCGGCCCGGCCTGGCGAGGTCGAACCTGGGCATGTACCGCGTCCAACTGGCGGGCAACGACTACGAGTCCAACCGCGAGGTCGGGCTCCACTATCAGATCCACCGCGGGATCGGCGTCCATCACGCGGCGGCGATCCGCCGGGGGGAGCCGCTCCGGGTCAACGTGTTCGTGGGAGGGCCGCCCGCGCTGACGGTTGCCGCCGTGATGCCGCTGCCCGAAGGGCTGCCGGAGCTGTCATTCGCCGGCGCCCTGGCGGGACACCGCGTCCGGATGGTGACGGCCCCCGAGAACGGGCTGCCGATGCCGGCCGAGGCCGACTTCGCGATCGTCGGCACCGTCGACCCGTCGCAGACCAAGCCCGAGGGGCCATTCGGCGACCATCTGGGCTATTACAGCCTCACGCATGATTTCCCCGTCATGCGTGTCGAGGCCGTCTACCATCGCCCCGGCGCGATCTGGCCGTTCACCTCGGTCGGCCGGCCGCCGCAGGAGGACACGTCGTTCGGCGAGCTGATTCACGAGCTGACCGGCCCGCTCGTGCCGACCGTCCTGCCGGGCGTCTCAGCCGTCCACGCGGTCGACGCGGCCGGAGTCCATCCGCTGCTGCTGGCGATCGGCAGCGAAAGATACGTTCCCTACGCGACGGGACGTCGACCACTGGAGCTGCTGACGCAGGCCAACGCGATCCTCGGCCAGGGGCAGATGTCTCTGGCGAAATACCTGTTCATTATTGCGAAGGAAGACGCCCCCGACCTCGACATCCACGACGTCGCCGCCTTCTTCCGCCATGTCCTCGAGCGCGCCGACTGGGCGAATGACCTCCATTTCCAGACGCGGACGACGATCGACACGCTCGACTATTCGGGCCACGGGTTGAATCAGGGTTCCAAGCTCGTCGTGGCCGTCGCCGGGCCGAAGCGGAGGGAATTGCCGACGGCGATTCCCGAGGGATTGCGGCTGCCCGACGGGTTCTCCTCGCCAAGGGTGGCGCTGCCGGGCGTGCTGGTCGTCGGTGCGTCGCTCGGCGCGGCCGAGTTCGTGGCGGCGTTCCGGCCGGATGATCCGATCGGCAGGTTTTCTTTGATTGTGATTGTCGATGACAGCGACTTCGCTTCGCAATCCCTTCGAAACTGGCTCTGGGTGACGTTCGCCCGCTCGAACCCGGCGGCGGACGTCGACGGGATCGGCGCATTCGTCGACCGCAAGCACTGGGGATGCACCGGCCCCCTCGTGATCGACGCGCGGATAAAGCCGCACCACGCGCCGCCGCTGGTCGACGACCCGGAGATCGAGCGCCGCGTGGATGCCCTGGCCGCGCCGGGGGGGCCGTTGCACGGGGTCCTGTAGGGTCCGCCGTGCGGACTATCTTCGATGGGAGGCTATCGCCGAAGATGGTCCGCATGGCGGACCCTACGGGGCCCGATGGACCGTCCGACCGCCGACGATCGTCCGCAGCGCACGAATGCCGCGTAGTCCTTCCTCGGGGCACGTCAGCGGATCGGGTGTCACGAGAACCAGGTCGGCCAGCTTGCCACGTTCGATCGTCCCCTTCTCACCTTCCTCGCCGTGCAGCCGGGCATTGTTGATCGTGTAGAAGCGCAACGCTTCGAGGCGCGTGAGCCGCTGGTCCGAGTTGAGGACTCCCGCGCCCTCGGTCTGCCTTGTCACGGCGACGTAGATGCCGAGCCAGGGATCCCATGGGTTCGTGGCCTCGAGCGCATCGAGGCGGATCATGTGGTCCGAGCCGCCGCCGATGACGACGCCGGCGTCGAGCCACTTGCGATACGGGTGGAACCACGCCATCCGCTCGGGGCCGAGCAATTTCATCAAGGTCCGGGTATCCTTCCAGAGCCACGCCGGCTGGAGGTCGGCGCCGACACCCAGCTCACGGCAAATCTGGAGGTTCCTCGGCGACGTGAAGTTGGCGTGGGTGATCATCCAGCGCTTCCCGCGGATGCCGACGACGCGGTCGGCATGGAGATAGGCCGTGAGCAGCTCGTCCATCGCCGCCTCGCCCGCGCAATGGGCCGTCATGCTCCAGCCCCGCCGGGCCGCCTCTTCGGCGATTGTCGCCAGTGGGCCCGGCTCGACGAAGAGCAGGCCGCGGTAATCGGGCTCGGTGATCTGATACGCGGGCCCGACGCCCCAGGGCGTGCGCATGTAGGCGGTGCCATTGAGCATGCCCCCGTCGAGGAAGAGCTTCATCGGCCCGACCCGGACCCAGTGGTCGCCCACGCCCGTCGGACCGTAAGGCTCGGGCGAATCGTAGGCCGCCAGCGTCTTGAGGGATTCGACGATCGCCGCCCTCTCGCCGGGCGGGTTCTCCAGGACTGCGCGTTGCGTTGACGCGGACCGTCAGCTCGCCGCGGTCGCGGAGGCCGCGATAGATCCGCAAGGCCGAGGTGCTCGCCGCGCGGTCGGCCACGCTGGTGATGCCCTTGCCGTTGTAGAGCCCGAACAATCTCTTGACCCGCTCGACGTCGGCCTCGCCGTCGTCGGCCGAGGTGTAGTCGGGCAGGCCTTTGAGGACCGAGTAGGCGTTGCGGATCATCCCTGTCGCCTCGCCCGTCGACGGGTCGCGGACGACCTTCCCCGCGGGCGGATCGGGCGTCTGCTTCGTCACGCCGGAGACCTCCAGCGCCTTCGAGTTGACCATCCCCGCCGGCCCGGCCTGGTGGAGCACGGGGTGGTCGGGCGCGATCGCGTCCAGCTCGGCACGCGTCGGGAACCGGCTCTCGTCGAGCCGGGTCGGGAAGGCGTAGCGGACGACGATCCACGTCCCCTTCGGCTGAACCTTCGCGCGCTCGGCGATGTAATTCTTGATATCGGCGAGCGAGCGATAGGACGGGATCGCGTGGTCCTTCTCGCTCGTGGCGGCGCCGAGGGGGTGGACGTGGCTGTCGTAGAGACCGGGAAGGAGCGTCGCGCCGGCCGCGTCGATCCGCTCGGTCCGCGGGCCGATCCACGGGGCGAGGCCCTGCGACGTGCCGACCTCGGCGATCCGGCCGTCCTTGACCGCGACGGACTCCGCGATCGAATCCTTCGCGTCGAGCGTGACGACCTTCGCGTTGACGATCAACAGGTCGGCGAAGGGCGGGGCGTCGGCGAGGGCCGGGCGGATGAAAGCGACGAGAGCCAGTACGAACGCCATTGGGGGACAAACCGCCCGGCCCCGGTCTCTCCACGGGTCCACCCCCCACCCTACCCTCCCCCGCAAGGGGGGAGGGGTTTGGATCGCCAGCCGGCCCGACTCTTCCCCTCCCCCCTTGAGGGGGAGGGTAGGGTGGGGGGTGGTCGGGATCGCCGGGGAAGCCGTGCCCACTCGTCTCGTCATGGCAACCTCCGCCTCACCTGGCCCTGGGCGGCCCTGGCCCGGCGGTCGGCGTCCCACAGGCGGACGCCGATATCCGTGCCGGGTTTCCTGACGTCGCGGACCTCCAGCTTGCCGCCGTTGTCGGCGCGGTCGTAGCTGACCGAGTAGACGACCAGGCCCGTCGGGGTCGCCTTCCAGAGCATCGGCTTGCCGGTGAACGGGTCGGGCGGGGCCTCCTTGAAGGCCGGGGCGAGCGGCTCGCCCGACTTGGGCCAGTGGCCCTTCGCCCGGCGGAACCGCTCGAGGCCGACCGCCGTCTCGGCCGCGCGGAGCATCGCGCGGGACCGCATGTGGGCCTGGGCCGCCGGGCTAACCGCCGGCAGCAGCATATAGACCAGGGCGTGCCGGTCCCGCTCGGCCGCCGGCACGGCCTTCACGTCGGCCTCCCACTTGTCCCAGAGCGCCGGCTGCTCGGGCAGCGGCTTCCTGGCGATCTCGACGGCGAGATTGAACTGGTGCAGGGCGAGCGCCCGGTCGCCCTGGATCGCCCGGTCGAGGCCCGGCGGGAGCTTGAAATCCGGGCCGCTCAGGTCCGCGATCTTGAGCTTGCCGGAGGCGACCTTCTCCATCACGTCGTAATTGACCGCCCGCTCGCCGCGCATGGCGTGAACCAGGAGCGGCTGGGCCGCCGCGTCGCCGAGCGCCGCCTGAGTGGCGGCCAGGGCGGTGTCGGTGACGGCGCCGCCGCGGGCGAGGATATTCTCGACCACGACGACGGCGACCGTGTCGATCGCCATCCGGACGAGCTGCGAGATCGCGAACGGCTCCTCGCCGATCGACCGCGACACGGCGAGGATCGCGCGGGCCGAGCCCGAGCGCCCCGTCGAGGTCGCCCGAGGCGGCCCGCGTCAGGGCGTCGAACTGGAGCATCCGGGCGATCGACCGCGCGTCCTGGGTGTGCGGGAGCAACGTCAACAGCGGGTTGGCCGTATATGTGACCGGGAGGTTGCCCGACGGGTACTTCTCCAGCTCGCGCGCCTTGGCGATCAGCGGGCGATACTTCGCCTGCACGGCCCGGAGCGAGGCGATCAGCTCAGGCGAGACGGGCTTCGTGGGATCGTCGTTGGAGAACTTGATCACGGCGTCGTAGGTGCCGGCGGCGGTGTCGGGCCCCTTGCCGTCGGGCCGGAGGTCCTTCCACTCCGCGGGCATGAGCCGCAGGATCTCCAGGACGTGCGGCGCCGCGTCCTTGGCGGGCAGCAGCTTCGCGCACTTCGCCTTCAGCTCGGCGGTCCGCCAGCCCGGGTCGAGGCGGTCGGCCTCGGCCTCGGCGTCCTTGAGTGTCGGCGTGTCGGCGCCCACGGCAAGCAGCGTCAGCGCGGCAATGAGGGCCATCGTCGGCCGGGATGCATTCATGGTGTGCCTCGGGTGGGAGGGCGACGAGCAGCGAGCCGCCCGAGCGTAAACCAGCGGTCGGTGTCGGGCAACGGGCCGGGACGCCGCCGAAGGCCCTCGGACTGCGGTTGCCCGATTCCGGGCGATCTGCTACGAATCCGCCCGGCGATCGCGCCGACTCGGCCCGGGGCGGCATGCGCGTTCGGGCCCGTGGTGAGTGCGGGTCGCGGGGAGGCAAGGAGGTCTCCGGATGGTGTCCCCTCATTGTCGTCTGCGTCGCCTCCGGCTCTGCCGGCTGTTCGCGGCGATCGCGGCGGTGCCGACGCTGCTCTGGGCGGCCCTGCTGGTCGTCGCGCCGACGGGCTGGGCCCGCGAGCGCGTCGCGCGCGAGCTCGAGGAGGCGACGGGGCGGAAGGTGGCGATCGAGTCGATCCGGCTCGGCCCGCTCGGCAACCTGCGCGTCCGCGGGATCTCGGTCGCCGAGCCGGCGACGCCGGCCGACCCGTGGCTCAAGGTCGCCGAAGCCCGGCTCGACGTCCACCTGGTCCGCATGCTCTTCGGCTGCTGCCGGCCGAGCGAGATCGACGTCGACGGCCTCGACCTCCGCGTCCACCGCCGGCCCGACGGCTCGCTCGAGTTCGCCGACCTGCTGGCGAAGCCGAAGACTCTCGACCATCGCCCGTCCGGCAGCTCGGAATCCGACGGACGCAAGGCCACGATCCGGCTCACTGGCGCCCGGGTCCACCTGCTCGACGACCCTGGCGGGACCAGCGTCGCGCTGACGGACGCGGAGGGGACGGCGACCTGGGACGGCCGCGTCGCGGAGGTCCCGCTTCTGCACGGCCGGATCAACGGCGGCTCGTTCACATTCGCGATGCACTTTGACCGCTCCGGCTTCGAGCCGGCGTTCCACGCCGAGTTGCGGGCGCGCGGCGTTTCGCTCGGGGCGGGCGGGATCAGGCCGCTCGGGATGTTCGCGCCGATGGTCGTGGCCGAGGCGGCCGACGCGCTCGACGGACGGTGCGACTTCATGCTGGTCGTCAACGATCACGGCTCGACGGCCGAGGCACTGCGGAACAACCTCGTCGGACACGGCCAGCTCAAGATCGACCCGATCGACCTCTCGGGCTCGAAGGTCTACGCGGCCTTCAAGGGGGCCGGCCGGGCGCGGAACATGACGCGGATCGGCTCGGTCGAGTCGCACTTCGCGATCAAGGACCGCCGGATCGTGACCGACGACCTGACGATCACCGTCGCCCGTCTGCCGACGGTCCTCGCCGGGTGGACCGACTTCGACGGGCGGATCGAGTACGAGGTGAGGCCGGACAAGACCGACGCGCGGCTGCCGGCCGAGGCGCGGAAGTTCTTCGGCGAGCTGAGGCGCGACCTCGGCGAGCTCGCCCATCTGCGGGTCACCGGGACGCTCGACTCGCCCGAGGTCTTCGCCGGCTCGGTCGACGTGATGGGCGGCCGGCGGAGCCTGAAGGACGAGGAGAAGGCGCGCCTCGAGGAAGTGGGCCGCGTGTTCCGCGAGAAATATCTCCGATAGATCGGGCCCGCGCCCGACGAGCGAGGAACTGCGCCCGATGCCGGCTTCCCTCGGACGACGACCCGTCTGGACCCTGCTGCTCTTTGCCGCCGTCGGCTGCGGCACGGTCAAGCAGAGCGGGACGGCCCGGACGGGCACCGAGCAGCTCCTGCTGACCAACGCCTACGACCGCGCGCTGGCCAAGGTCGACTTCCGCCCGCTGACCGGCGTGCCTGTGTTCCTTGATACGACCAACGTCAACGCGGTCGACCAGGGCTATGCCGTCTCGAGCCTCCGCCAGGCGCTGTTGACGCAGGGTGTGCTGCTGCGGCCGAAGGCGGAGCAGGCCCAGTTCATCGTCGAGGCCCGGGTCGGCGCCTACGGGACGGACGCCTACAACTGGATGGTCGGCGTCCCGCAGACGACGATCCCGCAGACGATCGCCGGCATGCCCGCGGGGACGATCCCCGAGATCGCGCTGGCGAAGAAGACCGACCAGGTCGGCGTGGCCAAGCTCGCGCTGTTCGCCTACGACAAGGCGAGCGGCAAGGTCGTGTGGACCTCGGGCACGCAGCTCGACACCGCGACGGCCAAGGACATGTACCTGGGCAGCGTCGGCCCGATCCAGTCGGGCACGATCCGGGGCGGCACGCAGGTTGTGGGCATCAAGATGCCGCTGAGCTCGGAGGACGAGTCGGGCAAGCCGCGCCGCCGCTGGGTCTGGCCCTGGCGCAAGAAGACGGGCACCGCGGCTGCGTCCGAATCGTCGGGCGACGAGGGCGCCGACGACGCCCCGATGGCCGCGAAGTCGGACCTCGACTCGATCAAGCCCTGACGAGGCCGCGCGGCCCTACGCCGTGCGCGTCCGATAGGTTATAACGTCGCGATCATCATCACCCGCGGCGCACGCGGGCCGAACGGAGCGCGCACCGTCATGAGCTCGTCCCCGATCGACTTCCGGCCGTACATCCGCGACGTGCCCGACTTCCCCAAGCCCGGCATCCTGTTCAAGGACATCACCCCGCTCCTGGCCGACGTCGGCGCATTCCGCGCGGCGGTCGAGGGCCTCGCGGCGCCGTTCCGCGGGCGGGGCATCGACGTTGTCGCGGCGCCGAGGCGCGGGGCTTCATCTTCGCGGCGCCCTGGCCCTGGAGCTGGGGGCCGGCTTCGTGCCGATCCGCAAGCCGGGGAAGCTGCCCTACCGGACGATCTCGCGCGAGTACGACCTCGAATACGGCCGCGACGCCCTGCACGTCCACGAGGGCGTCATCGCCGCCGGCCGGCGGGTCCTGCTGCTCGACGACGTCCTCGCCACGGGCGGGACGATGCGTGCCTGCCGCGACCTCGTCGGGCTCGCGGGGGGCGAGGTCGTTGCCCTGGCCTTCCTCATTGAGCTGTCGTTCCTCAACGGCCGCGAAGGGCTGGGCGACGCCGAGGTCTTCAGCCTGATCCGGTACTGATCCGCCGGCTCCCCGGGCATGACCTCGGACCGCGCCTTACCGGGCCTCGGGAGGGCGAGGCTCCGTCCGAGCCCGGGTATTCGCCTCCGTGGGGTGGGGGCCGACGTCCCGCCGCGGTCATGCCCGGGCTCGGGCGGAGCCTCGCCCTCCCGGGTGCGCGCGCTCGCGGTGCGTTCGATCACCAGATCGCGCCGATCGAGAAGTTGAAGTACTGGACGCGATCCTGTGGCCCCTTCTCGACGGGGAATGCGAGGTCGAGTGCGATCGGGATCTGCTTGAAGATCTGCGGGATCATGATCCGCGCCCCGGTGCCGATGCTGACGCGGTAGTTGGTGAAGCGGTAGTCCTGCTCGACCGTGCCGGTGTCGACGAAGAAGACCTGCTGGAAGTTGTCGTTGGCCGTCCAGGGGAAGCGGTACTCGACCGAGGTGAGGGCCTCCATGACGCCTCCGGTGTTGACCGTCATCACGTACGGGCCGACGCCGCGGAACTGGAAGCCGCGGAGGCTGTTCAGGTTACCGGCGTAGAACCGCTCGTAGATCGGCGTGTTCTGGCTCGTGGCGCCGAAGAAGCCGCGGAGGGTCAGCACTCGCTTGCCCGAGCCGTCGGCGCGGGTGCCGGTGGTGAAGTACTTGCGGCCCTCGACCGTGCCCTTGGTGAAGATGTACGTGCCGACCGCCTGCTCCACGGCCGTCTCGAAGTAGCCGCCGCCGGAGGGCAGGAAGGGATTGTCGCGCGTGTCGATCCGGTAGCTCGACCGGAACGTGGAGAGCGTGGTATGGCCGGCGACGTCCAGCAGGGCCGCGGGGGCCGGGTACTTGAAGCCGTAGATGTCGACGTCCTCGATGCGGAAGGCGAGATCGGCGTACTGCTGCGTGCCGAATTGCTTGCCGAGGCCGAACCGGCCGCCGGAGCGCTGCTCGTGCCAGTCGTAATAGACGCGATTCCACTGGTAGCCGTTGACGGTCAGGCCGATCGGCAGCTCGAACAGGTAGGGGTCGCGGAAGCTGATGTTATAGAAGTTGATCAGCGTGCCCGGCGAGAGGTCGATGCTGAACTGCTGCCCCGCGCCGCGGAAGGCACGCTGCTGGCGGATATCGTCCCAGCCGCGCGGGAAGCCGAGGATGTTGAAGTTGTTCTCAGTGAAATTGATGTTGCCGTAGAGGCCGCCGTAGCTGCTGGCGCCAACACCGAGCATCAGGCGCGACGTCGGTGCCTCGTCGACGGCGGCCATGACGTCGGCGTAGGCCTTGTTGGCGGTGAACGGCTCCTGACGGTCGGGGCCGATCTCGCCGTTGATGTTGTTGTTGGGGAATCCCGGGGCCGAGCCGGTCGGGTTGCTGGGGTCGTAGATCGAGCCGGCCGGGCCGGGGGACGGACGGCGGTCCTCGAAGTTCATCCCGCCGTTGCGGAACGGCCCGATGAACCCTGGGCGGTCGACCTGACCGGGCGGCGTGGCTCGCCTCTGCGGCGGCCCTTCGAGCGCGGGCGGGAGCGTGTCGGGCGCGGGGACAAAGGGCCGGGTCGGGTCGCCGCCGAACGGGGCCAGTGGCGCGGTCCCACCGCCGGGCATCGCTGAGGGTGGGGGCACGTCGATCGGCGGCAGCGTGTCGCCCAGCGGCGGCGGCCCCGGAGGCGCCGGGTCGTCCGGGTTCTGCATCCTCGCCCCACCCATGTCGCCGACGGTGGGCATCAGCACGTCGTTGCCGAACGGCATGTTCGCCGGCCGCTCGTTGACGATTTTCACCTCGATCGGCTTTTGGTTCGGCTGCCCCGCGGCGCCGAAGTAGCCTGTGTTCCCCAACCGTTGCTTGAACTTGTCGATCTTGAACTGGCTCAGCCGCTCGCCCGGCATCAACCCGGCCATGTTCGCCTCGCGGCGGAGCACGCGGTCCTGCGTCCGCTGGTTTCCGGTCCAGTAGAGCTGGCCGAGGACGTACTCGTCTCCCTCCTCGATCGCGTACACGAGATCGACCACGTCGTTCTCTTCCGTCACCTTCGGCGCCGGTCTGACCTGGCACTTGATGTGGCCGCGCGACTGGTAACGCTCGAGGATCATCTTCCTGTCGGCTTCGACCATCTGGTCGTTGAAGAACGCGCCCGAGTGGAGCTTCAGCCCCGCCTTGAGCTCCTCGGACTTCAGGACCTGGTTGCCTTCCAGGACGACCTTGCGGACCTTGAACCTCGGGCCCTCGTCGATCACGAAGGTCACGTCGCGGCGTCCCACGTCGTCGCCCGAGCGGATCGTGGGGACGACCTTGACGTAGAGATAGCCGTTGGCCTGGTAATACTGGGCCAAAACCTCCGCGTCCTGGTCGAAGCCGTCCTTCTCGTAGTGGCCCGCGGCGTACACCAGGCCGAAGAGCGGCTGGCGGCTCTTGAGCTTCGTCTGGAGCACGGCGTCGGAGACGAACGTATTGCCGACGAAATCGATGTTCCCCGTCCGGAACCGGGGCCCCTCGAAGATGCTGATGATGACCTCGCGGTCGTCGGGGTGCCCGCCCTTGAGCAGCTTGACCTCGGCCTTCTCGAAGCCCTTCTCCTCGTACAGGTTCTTGATCTGCTTGACCGCGAGCTGGGCGTGGGTGTAGTTGGTCCGCGCGCCGACCTTCAGGCCCGTCGTCTCCTCGATGGTTTTCTGCCGGATCGCGCGAAGGGCCCCTTGGAGAGGCCGATGAACTCGACCTTTGTCAGCACCGGCATCTCGGCGACCTTGAAGGTCAGGATCACGCCCTTGCCGTCGGGGGCGTGGGTGACCTCGTAGCCGACGTCGTCGAAGAGCTTGGTCTGGCGGAGGGCCTCGGTATCGGCGTCGGCGCGGTCGCGGCTGAGGGGCCGGTCCTTGCGGCTGAAGATCTTGGCGCGGATGTCCTCGGTCTTGACCGTGGAGTTGCCGACGATCCTGATCTCGCGGACAGTCTGCCCCTCGACCTGCTCGGCCGCGGCGGCGGCCCCGGCCAGCACCAGGAGCGCGACCAGGCCGATCGCCAGGGCGGCGAGGCCGGTCCGCGCCGGGGCGCCGGGCCGCGGGGTGATCGCGGCGGCGGTCGCGCTCGGTCGGGTCGCCCGGTCCGTCCTGGTTCCGGGCGGCCTCTCCATGGGGCCGCGTGTCATGATCGTGATTCGGTCCCGAAGACGGCCGCCGCGGGCGCGAGACGGCACCGTCCCCGCGCGCTCGAGGGGCGCGGGGCCGGGCCTTGCGGCTCGACGGCCTTGATATCTCGAACACAGAGGGCCCGCCGCCGCCGGGAGGAGATGCCCCGACTCGACGAGTGGACCTCGCCCATCCTTGGGCGCGGCCGGATGTGTCTCCGAGGAGTGCGGGCCTTGTACCCGACCTAATGGGAAATCGCAACCCCGGAACTTCCCGGGGCGGGACCGGGCAAACCGTTCCTGAACTTCCTCAGAGCGCTTCGACCCAGGCCTCCGCCTCCTCCGTCGCCCGGTTCATCCTCGTCTCGACTTCGAGGCGGGCCGCGTCGAGCGCGTCGCGGTCGGCGTCGGGGGGGACGACCACCGGCGGCGGGACGACGCAGGCGGCCGCGGAGAAAGGCCGGGGAACGGCGAAGCGGTCCCAGCTCCTCGCGCGCCAGGGGCGTTTGAAGGCCATGCCCGCGCCGACGATCGGCAGGCCGGTCCGGCTCGCGAGATAGGCCAGCCCCTGGTGGACGTGCCGGCGGGGGCCGCGGGGGCCGTCGGGGGTCACGCAGAGGTGGCCGCGGTCGACGCGGGTGGTCATCTCGCGCAGGGCCCGCGCGCCGCCGCGGGTCGTCGAGCCGCGGACCACACCGAAGCCGAGCCGCTGGACGACCTGGGTGATCAGCTCGCCGTCGCGGTGGTCGCTGATCAGGATCTGCATCTCGGGCCAGGCCCAGAAGTAGGCCGGGAAGAGCATCACCTCGTGGAAGAAGGCGTAGATGTACCGTTGGCCTGTCCGGCGGGCGACCTCGGGGTTCACCATCGGGTCGGCGTAGCGGAAGTGGAAATGATTCGTCCCCACGAGCCGCCGGACGAGCCACGAGCCGCCCACGCCGACGGCCCGGATCAGGGCCGGGTGCTGGATCTTCATCGGATGAGGGCCCTCCGTGGCGGGTGGTATGCTTGGACGGGCCGTCGAGGGTGGCCCGAGGGTGTCATAGCCGAGGCTGGAGTTCTCTCCTAGAGCGATTCCTGTTCGCGGAGTTTCCCCGATGGACCCATCCGCGACCCGGCCGGGCCCGCGACGGCTTGCGATCTGGGAGATGTGCCTCCTGGTGGCCGGGATCGCCGTCGGCTTCTGGCTGTTCGGGATGGAGATCGATGGCCCGGGCCTGACTCCGTGGTTCGGCCAGGTCGCCGGAGTCCTCGGCGGGATGTCGATCGTCGGTCCGCCCATCCTGCTCTGGGAGCGTCGGAGGAGGAGGGGGAGATGGGGGCCGGGCGAGTTGCTCTGGTTCTCGTCCGGGATCTCGGCCTGGCTGCTCTGGCCGCCCATCGTCGCGGTCAAGCTGCGCCCGCCGGCCCAGCCCCCGCCCGGAGGCGCCGCGGGCATGGCCGCGCCCTGCTTCGTCTACGGGACGCCTCTGATGGCCGTCTACGTCACCTCGGCCCTGCTCTGCGGCGGCTGGATTCGCCGCCGGGGCCGGAGGCGACGGCGCCTGCTTTCCTGGCGCGAGCGATTCGGCCTTGTCCTCGGAGCCCTCTGGGCGGCGACCGGGCTGTGGGTCCTCTACCTGATCTATGGCGATAGGTTGAGGTAGGGTCCGCCACGCGGACCGTCTTCGACCGAGGATTCCAGCCCCGGATGGTCCGCATGGCGGACCCTACGAGGACGGCCACTCGCCCGAGAAAACCTCCGTCGCCGGCCCCGTCATGAAGACCGAGGCATCGTCAGCCGGCCATTCGAGCGTCAGGTCCCCGCCGGGCAGATGGGCGAGGATCTTGCGGTCCGCCTTGCCCGTCAGCACGCCCGCGACGCAGACGGCGCACGCCCCGGTCCCGCACGCCAGGGTGATTCCGGTCCCGCGCTCCCAGGTCCGCATGCGGACCTCGCCCGGGTCGAGGACCTGGACGAAGTGGGCGTTGACCCGCCTTGGGAACGACGGGTGCCGCTCGAGCGCCGCGCCGACGGACTCGACCGGGTAGCCCACGACGTCGTCAACGAAGACGACCGCGTGCGGATTGCCCACCGAGACGGCCGTGACCCGGAGCGAATAACCATTGACGGTGACCGGCACCTCGATCGGCGGGTCGCCGGGGAGGGTCGTGGGGATGTCGGAGCCCTGGAGGATCGGCGCGCCCATGTCGACCTTCACGCGCCGCGCCTTCTCGTCCTCGGCCTCGATATCGAGCGTGAGGATGCCCCGCCCCGTCTCGATCCGGACCCGCGACCTTCGCGCGATGCCGCGGTCGTAGACGTACTTCGCCACGCAGCGGATGCCGTTGCCGCACATCTCGGATTCGGAGCCGTCGGCGTTGAACATGCCGCATCCGGGCGTCGGCACGTTCACTCGGGCCGATGAGGATCAGGCCGTCGGAGCCGATGCCGAAATGGCGGTCGCTGAGCTTGACGGCCAGCGCCGAGGGGTCGGTCGGCGCCTTCTGATCGAAGGTGCTGACGTAGACGTAGTCGTTGCCGATCCCGTGCATCTTCGTGAACTTCATGGCCGACTCCAGGGGTCGCGGATCGACGACATACCAGGCTATCGCCGCCCCCGTCCCGGCTGCAACCCGAGGGCGCTGGGCTTGTCGCCGCGGCCCGCGGGTCCTACCGTAAGGGTTTGGAGCGGGCCGCGTTCGACCACAAGACAGATTCCGCCAGGTGATTGCATGTTCGGACTTCCCGGCCCGACCGAGTTCGACGTCCGTTTCCGCCTGTTCGGCGTCCCGGTGCGGGTCCACCCGCTCTTCTGGGCGATGGCGGCGATGCTGGGCTGGAACGCTGACCGAGGGGAGCGGGAAGTTCCTGCTCGTCTGGGTCGGCTGCGTCTTCTTCTCGATCCTGGTCCACGAGTTCGGTCACGCCCTGACGGCGAAGCTGTTCGGGGCCGAGCCGAGCGTCGCTGCTCTACACGTTCGGAGGTCTCTGCCGTCTATCGGAACCCGCAGGAGGACCTTCGAAGAAGGCTCCTCGTGCTCATCATGGGCCCCGGCGCCGGGTTCCTGCTGATGGGGGCGACGATCCTCGTGGCCAGCGTGGCGTTCAAGGCGTCGCCCCTGGATGTGTGGCACTATCACTTTCCCGCGGGCACCACGCCCCTCGCCGCCCTCGCGACCGTCTTCCTGATCGAGATCAACCTGTACTGGGGCATTCTCAATCTCCTGCCGATCATGCCGCTCGACGGCGGGCAGATCGCCATGGTTCTCCTGTCGATGCACAACGGACGCGAGGGCCTGCGGCGGGCGTACATCGTCTCGCTCGTCGCCGCCGGGCTGGTGGCGATCTATTTCATCAGGACCGAGCAATACTATCAACGCCCTCCTCTTCGGCTACCTGGGGATGATGAGCTACCAGAACCTCCAGGCCCTGCACTACCAGTCCCGCTTCGGGAGCGGGTACGAGGACGAGGTCGACTGGTGGAAGCGATAGGAATGTCCCGCTGGGGGCTCTGGCTGGGAATCGGCCTGGGCCTCGGGACCGACTTCCAGATCGTCCGGATCGGCGACTCGGCGACGGTCCGCGGGCGGGTTGCGAGGGCGAAGGTTCCGGCCCTGAAGGAGTTCGTCCGCCGCGACCTCGCCGGGGTCGGCCCGTTCGCCGTCGCCGGGACGTTCGGCCGGGGCCGAGCGATCCGTTTCCGGTGGGCCGGCGACATCGGCGAAGCCGATCGCCAGCGGGTGCGGAACGTGCTGGTTGAACTCTTCAAATAGGAACGATTTGCATCAAAGTCACCCCGGCGCCGGGCCTGGACCCTTCCCTTCGGTGGCCCCAGGCTGAACAATCGTGGAATTGCCGTCCCGCGCCCTAGAATTCCACGGGACGTCCCGTCCGATCGACCCCCTTCGAGCGACCCGACTCAGATCATGAGCCAACCCCGCAAACCGCGCCGCCGCAAGCCGACAGTCCCCGCCCGCCGACCTGGTTCGGACGTGCCGGACGGCGTCGCCGAGGTGGCGGCCTCGACCGGCCGCGGCCCTCGTGCTCCCGGAGCGGCCCGAGGTCGTGCCCCCCCTGCCCGACCTGCTGCCGATCCTCCCCCTGCGGTCGGACGTGGTCTTCCCGCAGACGGTCGTCCCGCTGGTGGTCAACCGCGGGGCGGGCATCCGGCTGATCGACGAGATCAACCTCGGCGACAAGACCCTCGCCCTGGCCACCCAGCGCCAGCCCGACGTCGACGACCCGGCGGCCGAGGACCTGTACCCGATCGTCTGCGTCGGCACCGTCCTGAAGATGCTCAAGTTTCCCGACGGATCGACGCGGATCGTCTGCCAGGGCATGTTCCGCGCCCGGCTCGTTGAGGTCGTCCAGACCGAGCCCTACCTCGTCGGCCGCTTCGAGCCGCTGGAGGACGTTGTCGAGGAGGGCGTCGAGCTCGAGGCACATGCGCATCGCGTCAACCGCCTCTTCCAGAGGATGGTCGACCAGAGTCAGCAGGTCCCCGAAGAGCTCCAGGTCGCCGCGATGAACACCCGCGAGCCGGCGAGGCTCGCCGACCTGCTCGGCTCGAGCCTGCCGTTCTCGATCGAGGAGAAGCAGTCGCTGCTCGACGAGGTCGACGTCAAGGCCCGACTGGAGACGTTGGGCACGCTGCTGACGCGGCAGTTGACCGTCCTTGAGCTCGCGAGCAAGATCCAGGCCCAGGTCGGCTCCGAGATCACCAAGGCCCAGCGCGACCACTTCCTCCGCCAGCAGATCAAGGCGATCCAGGAGGAGCTGGGCGAGGGCGAGCCGGATAATCCCGAGCTCGACGAGCTCTGGACCAAGCTGGAGAAGGCCAAGCCGCCCGATGAGGTGCTCGCCGAGGCCGAGCGCGAGATCGAGCGGCTCGCGGGCATGCACCCCAGCTCGGCCGAGTACTCGATCGTCCGGACGTATCTCGACTGGCTCGCCGTCCTGCCCTGGAAGAAGTCGAGCCGCGACCGGCTCGACCTCAAGCCGCGCCGGCAAGACGCTCGACGCCGACCACTACGACCTGGAGAAGATCAAGGAACGGATCATCGAGTACCTGGCCGTCCGCAAGCTCAAGAAGGATATGAAGGGCCCGATCCTCTGCTTCGCCGGGCCGCCGGGGACCGGCAAGACCTCGCTGGGCAAGAGCATCGCCAAGGCGCTGGGACGCGAGTTCGTCCGGATCAGCCTGGGCGGCGTCCACGATGAGGCCGAGATCCGCGGGCACCGCCGGACCTACGTCGCCGCCATGCCCGGGCGGATCATCCAGGGCATCCGCAAGGCCAGCACCAACAACCCGGTCTTCATGCTCGACGAGGTCGACAAGCTCGGCAACGACTTCCGCGGCGACCCCTCGGCCGCGCTGCTGGAAGTGCTCGACCCCGAGCAGAACTCGACGTTCCGCGACCATTACCTCGACGTCGACTTCGACCTGTCGAAGGTGATGTTCATCGCCACCGCCAACATGCTCGAGACGATCCCCCCGCCGCTCCTGGACCGCATGGAGGTCCTGCAGCTTCCGGGCTACGCGAGGAGGAGAAGATCCTCATCGCCCACAAGTACATCATCCCCAAGCAGCTCGAGGCGCACGGGCTCCGCGAGGGACAGGTGACCTTCGACGACGACGCCGTCCGGCGGATCATCGCCGACTACACCCGCGAGGCCGGCCTGCGGAACCTCGAGCGCGAGGTCGCCACGATCTGCCGCAAGGCCGCCCGGCGGCACGCCGAGGGGGACCGCCGCGCCACGTCGGTCGACGACAAGCGGATCTCCGAGTCGCTCGGCCCGGCCAAGTTCTTCCGCGAGGTCGCCGACCGCACGGGCACGCCGGGCGTCGCCACGGGCCTGGCCTGGACGCCGACCGGCGGCGAGATCCTCTTCATCGAGGCCAGCGGCATGCCGGGCAAGGGCTCGCTGACGCTCACCGGCCTGCTCGGCGAGTCGATGCGCGAGAGCGCCCAGGCGGCGCTCACCTTCCTGCGGAGCCACGCCAAGCCGATGGGGCTCGACTCGTCGCGGATCAGCAAGACCGACCTGCACATCCACGTCCCCGCCGGCGCCGTGCCGAAGGACGGGCCGTCGGCGGGCGTGGCCATCTCCGCCGCGCTGATGAGCCTCTTCCGGAACAAGGCGATCCACCAGGATCTGGCGATGACCGGCGAGGTCACGCTCACCGGCCGGGTGCTGCCCGTCGGCGGCGTTCGCGAGAAGGTCCTGGCCGCGCGGCGGGCGGGCATCACGAAGATCCTCCTGCCCCGGCACAACGAGAAGGACCTGATCGAGCTGCCGGCCGAGGTCCGGTCGGACGTGAGCTTCTACCCGATCGACACGCTCGACGATGTGGTGGAACACCTGTTCCCGACCGTGCGACCGAAGGCGTCGGCAGCGAAGCCGTCGCCGGCGCGTAAGTCGCCGCCGCAGATCGAGCCGCCCCGCAAGCGGGCCCTGCCCGTGGCACGCCCCAGGCCCGACATCGACAAGCGACCCCGGCGCACCGGCCCGGCCTGATCCCGATCCGCGAACTAGGCTTGCTCGAGAGGGCCTCTCCTGGAGCCGAGGCCCCGCGAGAGGGCCCGCGCCATGGAAACGACCGGATCGCCCGACGCCTGGACCGCCCGCGACACCATCGCGGCCCTCGGCTGGTTCGCCCTCGCGCTCGTTGCGCGATCGGTGATGGTCAGCCGCGTCGAGGGCGTGATCGAGCACGACCAGGCGATCGTCGGCCTGATGGCGCTGGACATCGCCGAGGGCCGTCGCTGGCCGATTTTTTTCGACGGCCAGCGCGTACATGGGGGCACTTGAAGCCTATACGGCCGCGGTCTTCGTCCGGCTGTTCGGCCACTCGCCGTCCTCGGTGGCGATGGCGCCGACCGTGTACTTCGCCGCGCTCGTCGCCGGCCAGTTCGCCGCCTGGCGGTCGTGGAAGGGCCGGGCGTGCGGACATCTCGCGGCGCTGTTCACGCTGGCCTGCTCGCCGATGATGGCAATCTGGAGCGTGATCCCCCGCGGAGGCTACACCGAGGTGCTCGCCTGGGGCCTGGCCACGATGGCCGTCTATCGCGGCGTGACCCGCCCCGATCGACCTCCGCTCGGCCCGCTCGCCCAGCTCGGGTGGGGGGCGCTGTTCACCTTCGGTTACTTCCTGAACCCGCTCTCGCTGGTCGTCTACGTCGCGCTGGCGATCGACTGGACGTTGGGGAGACATGGCGTCGACATCCGTCGCGAGCGGGGGCCGCGTTGGCGCTGGCTCGACCGGCCGTGGGCCGGGCTTGCGTGGATGGCGCTGCTGGCCATCGCGGTCGCCCTGGTCGCGATCGGCTGCCATGTGATCCCGGAGACGAACATCAAGCCGCGCTACGTGTTCCTGCTCGACCTCGTGCCGGGCAAGCTCGGAGCCGCGGCGGGCATTGCGGTCGTGCTCGGGACATTCGCCCTGGCCGGCTGGTGGACCGGACTGGCGCGGCGGGTGGTCTCGCTGCTGGCGAGGCACCCGGCGTTCATGCTCGGGGCCCTGATCGGTGTCGGGCCGTTCCTGATCTACGCGGTGCGCGTGAAGCTGGGCCTCTCGCCGCTCGAGCGCTCGCTGCCGGTCTGGGTCCGGCCGCCGTGGGCGGTCGGCCCGAACGTGGTCGACGGCCTCGCCGCGGTGGGCCCGCTGTTCGCTGGCCAGGTCCGCGGCGGAAATGTGCCGTATCTCTGCCTCCCGCTATTCCGGCTGCCCGAGATCGCCTGGCCGGGCGTCGCCGAAATGATGGAAATGCTGACGCCCGCCGTGGCGATCCTACTGCTCGCGCTGCTGATCACCGCGGTCCGCCGTGACCGCGCGGCGTGGCGGTGGCTCTTCGGCCTGTGGGGAGCCTCGCCGACGCGTCCGACAGTGCTGGCGACGATCGGCCTTGGATCGTGCGTCGGCCTGTACCTGCTCCAGGCGACGAGCCTCGACGGCTCGTCGATCCGCTACCTCCTGCCGGCCTGGCTCTTCCTGCCGGGCCTGCTCGCCTCGGCCCTGCTCGCCTGGCCGAGGCCGCGCGGGCCGGGGCAGCGGGGCTGCTCGTGGCGGTCTGGACGATCGGGCAGGCGGGCCTCGTCGCCGAGATGGGACGGCCCGTCGTCGAGCGCCGGCTCGCCGACCGGCTCGAGGCTGAGGGCGCGCGCGGGATCGTCGCCAGCGGGGCGGTCGTGCAGGTCGTCGCCGACCTCTCGCACGGTCGGGTCGGCGGGATCGAGTTCCGTTCGTACTGGCCCCGGCTCGGCTCGCGCTATGCCGACCGGTTCGACCCGGCCGGGCCGGTCGTCTGCGTCGTCGACGCGGCGAAGTCGAGCCCCACCGGCGACGAGCCCGGCGAGCTCGTCCGCGCAGTTCGTCGCGAGCCGCCCCGACCGGGCCCGGCTCATCGCCGAGGTCGAACATTACCGGGTCTGGCGGCTGGACGTGCCCCTCCGCCACTTGCTCGGCGATGCCGGCGACCCCTTGCCCGCGGAGGGCGACTCGGCCATCGTGGCGCGGTGAGCGACACGCGACCCGATGGAGCCATTCGCGCCATGACCCCGTCCGACCGGCCCCTCCGCTGGGGCATCCTCGGCTGCGCCCGGATCACCCGCCGGGGCCTGATCCCGGGCATCCTCGGCTCGACGAGCAGCGCGCTGCTGGCCATCGCCAGTCGCGACGGCACGACGGCCACGGCCTGGGCCGGGGAGTTCGCCGTGCCGAAGGCCTACGGCTCGTACGAGCAGGTCATCGCCGACCCCGACGTCGACGCGATCTACATCCCCCTTCCCAACGAGCTGCACCGCGCTGGACCGAGCGCGCCGCCGACGCGGGCAAGCACGTGCTCTGCGAGAAGCCGCTGGCCCTCGTCGCGGCCGAGGCCCGCGCGATGGTCGAGCACTGCCGGAAGCGCGGCGTCGTGCTCCGCGAGGCGTTCATGTGGAGGCACCAGCCCCGCGTAACCGAGATCCGCCGCAGGATTGCTGACGGGGCCATCGGCCAGCTCCGGCTGTCCGCTCGTCATTTTCGTTCCCGATCGACATGGACGACTGGCGCCTCGACCCGGCCCGGGGCGGCGGAGCCCTGTGGGACGTCGGCACGTATGGCGTCAACACCGCGCGGCTCTATGCCGGGGCCGAGCCGGAGGCGATCCACGCCACGCGCGCGCTTCGGGACGACGGGCGTCGACCTGTCGCTCGTCGCGGCCTTGAGATTTCCGGGCGGGGTGCTCGCCGCGATCGATTGCAGCTTCGAGCAGCCGTTCCGCTGCTCCTACGAGCTGGTCGGCACCGAGGGGCGGATCGAGGTCCCCGATGCGTATTTGCCGCCCGACCGGCCGGTGGCCCGCTACTTCGGGCCGAGCGGCTTCGCGCCGGGCGAGGCGGAGGAATGGACGTTCGACGGCAGGAATCAGTATGCCTGCATGGTCGACGCCTTCGCCGAGGCCGTCGCGACGGGCGGCGCAGGCGGCGAGCCGGGCGAGGATGGGCTCGGGCAGATGGTCGCGCCTGGACGCCGTCCTCGCCTCGGCGCGGTCGAGCTAAAGCCGTTTCCTTTTTTGGTTCCGGCGGTCCTCGTAGGGTCCGCTGTGCGGACGTCTTCGATGGGGGCCGTGGCCCGAAGATGGTCCGCACAGCGGACCCTACGAGGACCGTCGACCCGAGGGAAGACGGCTGCAGGGGCGCGCGACGAGGCCCGCCCGGTGCGCGACCGAGCGGGCCATCGTGGCAGCGATTCCGCCGCGCGGCCCCGAGGGGGTCAGCGGGGCTGGGTGCCCGCCGGGATGACCGAGCCCGGCTGGCCCGGCTGCGGGAAGTTCGGGATCGGGGCGACCTGCGACGGGTTGGCGCCGGTGTTGAGCAGGTTGCGGGCCGAGTTGGCCGGCTCGGGAACGCGGAGCTTCCGCACCTGGTTCAGGACCGTCTGGCGTGCCGCCTGCGCCTCCTGCGGCGAGATCTGCCCGTCGTTGTTGGCGTCCAGGCTGCGGAAGATCGCGTTGGCGGGCTCGACGATTGCCTTGTCGAACTCGGCCTGGCTGATCTGGCCGTTGTGGTCGGTGTCGGCGGCGTTGAAGGCCGCCTGCGCCGCGGCGTTGGCCATGCCGATCAGCGCGGCGTTGACCTCGGTCGGGCTGAGCTGGCCGTCGCGGTTGGTGTCGGCCGACGCGAACATGGCCGAGACGCCCGTCTGGACGATCTGCCGGACCTCGCTCGCCTGGAGATTGCCGTCATGGTTCGTGTCGACGAGCTGCTCGAACATCTGCTCGGCGTTGGCCGCAGGCGAGCCCGGGGTCGCGGCGACGGCGCCCTGGTTCTTCTGGACGAGGATCCGCATCAGACGGGTGATCCGCCAGGAACGAGTCGCGGGCCTGCCGGACCTCGTCCCTCGAGAGGACGCCGTCGCCGTTGGCGTCGGCCCGGAAGAAGAAGCCGCCGACCAGCAGGTTGCCGGCGTCGACCGCCTCCTTCTGCGAGATCTGGCCGTCGTTGTTCTCGTCGGCCATCTTGAAGAGCATCCGGCCGGTGTCCTGCAGGTCGGACAAACTGTCGATCGGCCCGGGAATGTCGCCGGGGCCGCCGGCCCGGCCGAGCGAGGCCGTGGCGAGCAGGCCCAGGCCCGTCAGTGCCATCGTGCGCAACCAGTTCGCCTTCATGGACGTTACTCCTCCTCTGTCGGCCCGCGTCGGGGCCGCATCCGGGTCGAGGCGGTGGGATCGGCCGTTCCGCGTGGCCGTCACGCCCCGAGAAGTCGCCGCGCCTCGGATGCAAGGCCGATGCCAGTCGTTCGCGGCGCGCAGAGGGAGCCGTCCCGGGGCTTGCGCAGATTGCCTAGCTTACTAATGGTTCTCGATTTGTTTACGTAATCGGCGGATCTGGGCGATGCGGGCGCACGCCGCCACCGGAGCGCCGACGGGCGTTGCGCAGCCCATTTCCGGGCGCGTGCATCAGCGGAACATCTGGCCGCGGCCGACGGCCGGGAAGGCGTCGCGAAAGTGCTCGATGCCGGGCGCGCGGCCCGACTCGGGCCAGACGACGGCCACGACATCGAAACGGCCGGCGTATTCCAGCAGGCGGTGGCGCTTGAGGAAGTGCAGCGCCGCGAGGGTGAGCCGCCGCTGCTTCTCGGGGGTGACGGCCTCGGCCGGCTCGCCCCGGCGGCGGGCCTTCACCTCGACGAACACGATCGTGTCGCCGTCGCGGGCGATCAGGTCGACCTCTCCCTGGGCCGTCCGATAGTTCCGGGCGATGATCCGCATCCCCGCACGCTTGAGGAAACGCTCGGCCGCTGCGCTCGCCCCGATCGCCGAGCCAGCGCCTCCAGAGGTGGAGGAGCTGCGGCGGGCGGGGCGAGTTGGAGTGGGGATCGTCACTGTCCGACGTTGAAATGGCTCTCGATCTCCCGGGCCTGACCGCTCCAGGCCCCGGTCTTCGCGCCGGGCGCATGCTCGGTGCGGAGGCCCGCCTCAAGGTCGTTCGGCTTCTGCGCAGACCGCGTCCGAATCGTCCTTGCGGAGCCCGCTGCGCCAGTGCTCGCAGCCGAGCAGGCCGAGGCACGCGGCGGCGGTCAGAACGCCGAGCCGAGACAGTCGGGATTTCATCCGTGTCAGATCCAGGGCGAGCCGGGTCCGTCCGGCCCGCGACACGAAGCTCCCAGGTGCGTGCGGGGGCGACCGCCCTCGCGAATGTGGGACACGCGGATCTTGCCAGAAGCCGGCGGGATCGTCTAGGCGGCTTCCGCCTCCTCATCGCGCCCCCAGCCCAGAGTCAGCGCCGCCAGGCCGATGAGCGGGAGCAGGCCGACGATGAGGAAGACGGGAGCAAGCCCCCCGGTGGTGTCCTTGATCCGGCCGGCGATCGGCGTGAACCCGGCCGCGAACAGGTTCCCCAGCGCCCCGAGTATGCCGACGACCAGCCCCGTTCGCGACGGTGAGACCTCCTGGCAATAGGCGAAGTAGTTCGCCATGAACGCCGCCGTCCCCAGGGCCATGACGGCGAGCACGACGAGGACCACCGAGTCATTCCGGATCGAGCCGACCGCCGCGCCCGGGGCAATCAGCAGGGTGCAAACGGCCATCACGACGGCCCGCGCCGCGACGCCCCGAAGCCCCGCCTGGCGAGCCATCGCGACACAACTCCGCCGCCGAGGTTCCCCGCGTCGGCCGCCAGGAACGGCAGGGCGCTGAGCAAGGAGCCAGCGAGGAACTCCCAGTGCCGCGGTCCTCCTTCAAGTAGGGCGGCAGCCAGTACACCAGGGAATGCCAGCAGACGTTGATCGACACCGAGACCGCTGCCAGGACCCAGAAGCGCCGAAGCCGGACGACGGCGCCGAGGTCGGCGGCCGGGTTGTCGCGGCCGAGGCACGCGGCCGGCATCAGGCGCGACACGACGAGCAGACCGGCGATCAGCCCCGCGATCGCCCACCAGAGGGCCGGAGCACCGTACGAGCGGAACCCGACCGCGCCCCCGACGACGGCCGCGACCACCAGCCCGGCGAGCGCCGCCCACGCCGGGGCCAGGATGCGTCCCGACTGGGGTCGCCGGTCGGCCCGGAGGAATAAGCCGCTCGCAGGCCCGTAGGCCGAGACCCACCAGACGACGGCCCAGGCGAACCCGAGCGATCCGATCAAGGCGAACGCGGCGCGCCAGCCGAGCCAGGCGGTCAGCGGCGCGACGATCAGCGGCGTGAGCACGGCTCCGACGGCCGCGCCCGAGTTGAAGATCCCGTTGCCCAACCCTCGGTCGGCCGGCGGGAGGACCATGGCCGTCACCCGCAGCGCGCACGGCCAGTTGAACGACTCGCCCACGCCCAGGATCGCCCGGAAGGCCATCAGGGCGCCCAGGGTCGGCGACCACGCCACGGCCATCGCTGCAATCGACCAGCCGACGACCGCCAGGGCGTAAGTCCGGCGCACGTCGCCCCGGTCGGCCAGGAACCCCGCCGGCACCTGGAAGAGGGCATATGGCAGCAGGAACGCCGCCACGATCCAGCCATACCCCTCGTTGTCCGTGCCGAACTCGGCCTTGAGCCGCTCGCCGACGATCGCCACGGCCTGACGGTCCATGTAGCTCAGGGCGGTCGAGGCGAACAGCAGCCAGCATAGGCCCCAGGCCCATCGCGGTGCGGATTTCGCCCGCGGCGGCACGTCCTCGGCGACCGTCTCGGGCATGCTCAACGGCGATCTCCCCTGGCGGCGACGCGACCCCGCCCAACCATCCCAGATCGCTCGACCGATCGCAACGGCGGTGGCACGCCCGTCAGAGGCCCGGCCTCCGGGCTTCATCCCGCACGAGGCCGCACGAAGGCGAACGAAAGTCGACTGTCGGGTTCGCCCGGAGCCGGAGCTCGGGTTCGCTCGGCGCGGGCTCCGCCACCGTGGACCCCTCCCTGGGCCAGACCCGGGCAGTCGCGGGTTGGATTGGATAGACTCGGTCGTTTCGCGAGGGACCGGGGCGGGCGGAGGCCGGGGCGTTGGTGACCATCGAAGCGACCGGCGCGGTCGGACGGGCCGATCCGCGGGAAGTCTATCACTCGCGGCTGGACGCCCGTCGAAGCGAGAGAGGCCGGCTGGGCGGTCACGAGGGGACGGTCGCGAACGTCCGCGTGGCGCTCTTCGCCGCGGCGGCCGCCCTCGGCTGGCTCGCGGCCATCGGGCGGGCCGGGTGGGGATGGGTCGTCATCCCAGTCGCCGGCTTCGTCGCCCTGGTCATCGTCCACGCGAGGCTGAAGCGGCGGATCCACCGGGCCGAGCGGGCCGCGGCCTATTACGAGCGCGGGCTCGACCGAGTCGAGGACCGCTGGCCCGGCCGCGGCGAGGACGGAGCCCGTTTTGCCGACGAGAACCATCCGTTCGCCGCGGACCTCGACCTGTTCGGCCGCGGCTCGCTCTTCCAGCGGATCAACACGGCGCGGACGCTCGCGGGTGAGGCCACGCTCGCCGCCTGGCTCAAAGCCCCGCAAGCCCCGGTCGAGACGATTCGCGGGCGGCAGGAGGCCGTCGGCGACCTCGCGCACCGTCTCGACCTCCGTGAGGAGCTAGACGGCCTGGGCGAAGATGTCCGCGACGGTCTGCACGCGGAGGCGCTCGTCTCCTGGGGCGAGGGCCCCGCCCATCTCGCTGAGCGGCGGCTCCGGGCGGCGGCGATCGTGCTCGCCGTGCTCGCCGCACCGGCTGTTCGCGGGCTGGGTGTTCCAACTGTGCGTCGAATCGGGAGTCGTGCCGCCGATTGTCGCGGGTGCCCGGGTCTTCGCCGGGCTGGGGCCGTCGCCGTTCTTCGCCGTCGCCACGCTCGAGATCGGGTTCTGGCTGTTCGTCCGTAAGCGGGTCGACCGCGTGCTTGGCCCCGTCGACAGCCGCGCGGCCGATTTGGAGCGGCTCGCGGAGCTGCTCCGCAGGATCGAGCGCGAGGACTCCGCCGCCCCGATGCTCCGCGCAGGTCCGCGACGGCCTAACGGCCGGCGGCGAGCCGCCCTCGCATCGGATCGCGCGGCTGGCGCGGCTCGTCCGCCGGGTCGACTCGCTGCACAACCCGCTCGTCGGTCCGTTCGCCGCGATCATCCTCGCGGGGACACGGCTGGCGTTCGCCGTCGAGCGGTGGCGGCTCGACTCAGGCCCCGCGATCGCTGGTTGGATCGACGCGGTCGGACAGGTCGAAGCCTTCGCGTCGCTCGGGGCTTACACCTTCGAGAATCCCGGACGATGCGTACTCCCGAATTCGTCACGGAGGGCGCCCTGCTCGACGCGGACGCGGTCGGGCACCCGTTGATCCCGGCGGCCAGGGTCGTCCGGAATTCGCTCCGGCTCGGCGACGAGCTCCGCGTGCTCGTCGTCAGTGGGTCGAACATGTCGGGCAAGAGCACGATGCTGCGGACCGTCGGCGTCAACGCCGTGCTCGCGATGGTCGGTGCCCCGGCGCGGGCCGCGCGGTTGCGGCTTTCGCCGCTCTATCTGGGGGCGACGCTCCGCGTGCAGGACTCGCTCCAGGCCGGGTCGTCGCGGTTCTACGCCGAGCTGACGAGGCTCCGCCAGGTCGTTGGCCTGGCCGGCGGCGAGCCGCCGCTGCTCTTCCTGCTCGACGAGATCTTCCACGGGACGAACTCGGACGACCGCCGCGTCGGCGCCGAGGGAGTCGTCCGCGGCCTGATCGACCGCGGCGCGATCGGGATGGTCACGACCCACGACCTGGCCCTGGCCGCCATCGCCGACCGCCTCGCCCCCCGCGCGGCCAATGTCCACTTCTCGGACCGGTTTGAGGACGGCCGGCTCGTCTTCGATTACAAGATGCGGCCCGGTGTCGTCGAGCACAGCAACGCGCTCGCCTTGATGCGGGCGGTTGGCCTCGACGTTTGATCCCGCGGAGTGCCTTGCGAGTCAAACGACGACGGCCCCGCCTTGAGCGAGGCCGTCGCGGAGCAGGCTGGCGGTACGGTCGCTCGAGTCAGCTCTGGACGTTGGCCTTGTAGGCGGTCCAGGAGGTGATGAAGGAGAGCGGGTTCACCGGGGCGGGTGCGGCCGGGGCGGCGTCGGGGCCGGAGACCGCCACGACGGCCCGGGCGGAGAAGTTCACCACGGCCGGGGCCGGCGGCGGCGGGGAGTACTGGCTCCCGGCGGTCGTCGGGCTCAGCAGGTTGAAGTCGGCCTCGACGTTCGTCGAGCCGATCGTCACGTCCTGGCTGCCGAGCGTCTGGCCGTTGGCGCCGATGGCCTCGACGTCGTAGCTTCCGGGGGCCAGCGGCATCTGGTAGCCGCCGGGGCCCGCCGAGGTCGTCGAGCTCACCTGGCCGTTGGAGAGGTTGATCGCCTTGATCGCGATCCCGCCCTGGCCCTCGCCCGGGTCGTAGACGCCGTTGGAGTTGGAGTCGTTGTAGACGACGCCGACGAGCTGCGGCTGGGAGTTCTGGCCCTTGGCGAAGTCGACCGTGACGACCGACAGCGGGTTCCCCGCGGAGTCGGAGGAGGAGACGATGCCGATGCCGGCGTCGCCGTAGGCGTTCTGGGCCGACGTGCCGGGCTGCATGATGTTCTTGTAGTGGCCGTCGTCGGAGACGCCCCAATCGAGCAGGAACGCCTCGATCGAGTTCTTGACCGACGAGGCGTACGCGAACGCGTCCTCGCCCTCGGACGCGGCTGCGCCGTAGCCGGCGTTCGAGATCCGGTCGCTCGGCGACGAGCCGTCCGAGCCGGTGTGGCTCTGGAAGTTGTTGTTGGCCATGTCCTGGCTATGGCCCTGGGCGGCGTTGCCGAGGGCGTCGCTCCAGGCCAGCGGCGGCTGGGCGGTGGCCGAGGAGAGCTGGGCGAGCTTCTGCTGGAGGTTCACGTTGTAGTAGTTCAGCGTCGCCTGAACGTTGGGGTCGTTGGCGACCTCCTGGCTCAGCCAGTTCGCCGCGGCCTGGGGGTTGGTCCGCGCCAGGTTCATCAGCGAGAGGGCGTACTGGGCCGACGCCGAGGGGGCGGCCGACAGCACCTCGCGGCGTTCCAGGCTCTCCAGCGTCATCGCTCGTCGGAAGGATGGCCGGGTCATGCGACCTCCCTGTATGGCTAGCGCCCGAGGGCGAGTATCCTGCGGTCCTTGTAGGGCCCCAATCCTCGGGGCGCCTCGTCCGTAAGGCCTTCCGACTTGAGGAATTATTCTTGCGACTTCCTCGTCTCGGCCGGCGTGATGGCCCCTCGAAAAGCAAGGGGCGTGCCGTCGCGTTCGCACGACCGCGCACATCGGGTCGCGGCGTTCGCCAACTGGTCGCGATCACGCGACTTGCGGCGCGATGATTTTGTGCTCCGGTTCGCGCGTCGCGGAAATCGCCCATTAGGGCTTGACCCCGCGGGCATTCTCGGCACGGGGGGGAAGTTACAAACGGGCGGTTTTTACAACCGGCAGGCTGGGAATAACCGTCCCGATCTTCCACTAAAGTTTGGGGTTAGATCTTCCGGACGGCGTGCGACGGTCGTACCCGGCGGATCGGTCCCGGAGACCCTGGCGGCCAGGCCGGGGCCCTTGTCAGACCCTCGTCTGGCTCGCTAGCCTGTCGGGTGGCAGGGGCGAGTCCGCGCGGCCCGCTTCTTTTAGGGCGGGACGTCTCTCGAGATGGCCGCGCGGACGCGGCCGTGCGACCCGACCAAGAGACCAGACGCGAGACTCCGGGGGGCGGCGATGCTATCGGTTGACGATGCGGTGGCGCGGGTGGCGAAGGCCGAGGCGGCGGGCGAGCTCTCGCACCCCGCCGCCGTCAACATCAAGCGCTGGCTGACCGAGCCACCCTTCGCCGCCTACCGCGATCGCCTGGTCCAGGACATCGAGGCCGGCAAGTGGAAGGTCCTCGACGAGGCCTTCTACACGGTACTCGAATTCGGAACCGGCGGCCGTCGCGGCAAGATGTACCCGGTCGGCACGAACGTCCTCAACGAACGGACGATCGGCGAGAGCGCCCGCGGGCTGGCCGACTACATCATCAAGAAGAAGGGCGCCGACGCCCCGAAGTCCTGCGTCATCGCCCGCGATACCCGGCACAACTCGCCCGAGTTCGCCGCCCGCTGTGCCCGGGTCCTCGCCGCGGCCGGGTTCAAGGTCTACCTCTTCCCCGACTTCCGCTCGACCCCCCTGCTCTCGTTCGCCGTTCGTGATCTGAAGTGCGACGCCGGGATCATGATCACCGCGTCGCACAACCCGCCCGCGGATAACGGCTTCAAGTGCTACGCCTCGACCGGCGGCCAGGTCGTCCCGCCCGACGACACAGGCATCATCGAATGCGTCAAGGCCGCGTCCGATCGGGAGATCCCCGAGACGGACATCGACGCCGGGATCAAGGACGGCTCGATCGTGCTGGTCGGCAAGGAGGTGGACGACGCCTACATCAAGGCCGTCGTCGGCGAGTCGGTCGCGAAGGCGCGCGACATCGGGATCGTCTACACGCCTCTGCATGGAGTCGGTGAGACGAACTGCGCCGCGGCGATGCTGGCCGACGGCTTCACGAGGCTCGACATCCTGGCGTCGCAGCGGACGCCCGACGGCGACTTCGCCAACGTGCCCAACCACTTCGCCAACCCCGAGATTCCCGCAACGCTCGACCTGGCGATCGCCCGCGCCAGGGAGATCGGCGCCGACCTCGTGCTGGCGAGCGACCCCGACGCCGACCGGCTCGGCGTTGGCCTGCCCGTCACGGGCGACCCTTCCGGAAAGTGGACGACGCTCGACGGCAATCAGATCGGCGTCCTGATGGCCGCGTTCATCATGGAAAAGATGAAGGAGGCCGGCCGGCTCCGCCCGCAGGACTTCCTCGTCACCACGCTCGTCTCGACGCAGATGACGCACGCGCTCGCGAGGGAATACGACGTCCGGGTCGAGGACAATTTGCTCGTCGGTTTCAAATGGATCGGCGTGGCGATCGACGAGTTCGGCCCCGAGGACTTCCTCTTCGGCTTCGAGGAGTCCCACGGCTACCTCAAGGGCACCCACGCCCGCGACAAGGACGCCGCGGTCGCCTCGATGATCTTCGCCGAGCTGACCGCCGACCTCAAGGCGCGGGGGAAGACCGTCCTCCAGTACCTGGACACCCTGTACCGCCAGGCCGGCTACTACGCCGAACGGCAGGTCAACAAGGTGATGGCCGGCCGCGAGGGCGTCGCGCAGATCAAAGCGCTGATGGCCGCCTTCCGCGAACATCCGCCCCAGACCGTCGGCGGCCTGAAGATCGTCGAAACCTACGACTACAAGACGCACGAGGTCCGCAAGGCCGACGGCTCGAAATCGCCGCTGCCGAAGCCCTCGGGCGACCTGTTGATCTTCCACCTCGACGAGCCGGGCACGCGGTTCGCCGCGCGGCCCTCGGGGACGGAGCCGAAGATCAAGTTCTATCTGTTTGCCCGATCGGAAGTCGGCGACGACGGCCTGGACGACGCGATGGAGGCGGCGCAGCACCGACTTGACCGAATGTCCACGGACATCGAACAATACATTCAGAAGGCGGTCGGATTGAAGCCGCCGGCCTGAGCCAGACGCCCCGGGGAAGGACCCCGCAATGCCCGACATCCCGAGCCCCGAGACACCGGCGACGACCGCGACGGTCGGCCCTGCCGAGAAGGTCCGTACGTTCCCGACCAGGTCGGGCGTCTACCTCTTCAAGGACGCCCAGGGACGGGTGATCTACATCGGCAAGGCGAAGAACCTCCGCGCCCGGGCCTCGTCCTACTTCCTCAAGACGGCCGAGGGCGACAAACGAATCAGGGACTGGATCGGCGAGGTCGCCGAGGTTGACTTCCTCGAGACCGACAGCGAGGTCGACGCCCTCCTGCTCGAGGCCCGGCTCATCAAGGACATCCAGCCGAAGCACAACGCCGAGCTCAAGGACGACAAGACCTTCCCCTACCTCCAGATCACCACGAGCGAGGACTTCCCGCGGGTCAACTTCACGCGTACCCCCCTCGAGCGCGGCGTGAAGCTCTACGGGCCATTTGCCCGGGCGAAGAGCCTGCGCGGGGCGATTCAGGTCCTCCAGAAGGTGTTCAAGTTCCGGACCTGCTCCCTCGACATCGAGGAGGACGACCCCCGCTGGCGCTGGTTCCGCCCGTGTCTGCTCCACTCGATCAACCAGTGCACCGCCCCGTGCAACCTCCGGGTCGACCGCGAGACCTACCGCAAGGACATCCACCGGCTCCGGCTCTTCCTCGACGGCAAGAAGGACCAGGTCCTCCGCGAGATCGAGGAGGAGATGAAGGAGGCGAGCAAGGAGCTCCAGTTCGAAAAGGCCGGCCGACTCCGCGACGAATTGAAGGCCCTTCAGACCCTGAATCTCCGCGGCGACCTGAGCAAGCACGCCCAGCCCGAGGTTTTCTACGTCGACCCGCGTAAGGGCCTCAAGGGGTTGAAGAAGATCCTCGGCCTCGAATCCACGCCGCGGACGATCCACGGCGTCGACATCGCCCACCTCGGGGGCTCCGAGACGGTCGGCTCGCTCGTGACGTTCATCGACGGCCTGCCGTTCAAGCCTGGCTATCGCCGTTACAAGATCAAGAGCGTGGCGGGCGTGGATGACTTCGCCTCGATCCGCGAGGTCGTGAGCCGCCGGATCCAGAGCCTCCAGGAGCGCGATGAGCCGTTCCCCGACATCTTCATGATCGACGGGGGTAAGGGCCAGCTCGGCGCCGCGCTGGCCGCCTTCGAGGCGCTGGGCGTTCAGCCCCCGACGTTGATTTCCCTTGCGAAGCGAGAGGAAGAGATCTACGTGCCGGGCCGGTCGGACCCGATCGTCCTGTCGCGCCGGTCGTTCGCCCTGAGGCTCTTGCAATACGTCCGCGATGAGGCGCATCGGTTCGCGCAGCATTACCATCACATGTTGCGGAAGAAGCGGACGCTGGGTGAGGATGGGGCGTAACGAGGAGAGGTGGGACGTCGCAGCGCCCGGAGAACGATGAGATGGCGTGCCCTCCGGAACTCGCTGAGGTTCTCGCACGGATGAGTACCACAGGTTTGCTCCGCATCCGGCTCCATGGCTGGTCGGGGCGAGCCGATCTGTGTGCGGTCGAGGCGGACCACATCCACAACCTGCCGAATCTGATCGCGCATTACTCGCCCGATCTTCTCGCGTTCTACTGGACGATCGAACGCCCGTGTTACCTCAAACAGATACCCGAGTCGGAACGAGTCCGTTGGGAACCCCTCTGGGCGCGGCTCAGCGCCGCGGGTGATCTCGCGGCAAGCCTGTGATGTGTCGGTGAAATGTCCTGTCTCTTGAGTGATTCCTTTCGCGACCGCCGAGCCTGCCCCATGATCCTCGTCTCCGCCCACAGCCTCGGCCGCCAGTATTCCGGCGACCCGATCTTCACCGACCTCGCGTTCGAAATCCGCGCCGGGGAGCGGATCGGACTCGTCGGGCCGAACGGGGCGGGGAAGACGACCCTGATGCGCGTCCTCGCCGGGGTCGACGAGCCGGAGTACGGCAACCTCTACGTCCGGCCGGGCATCCGGGTCAGCCTGCTCGTCCAGGAGCCGGATTTCGCCGGTGATCAGACGCTGATGAGCGTGGCCCGGTCGGGGCTGGCGTCGCTCGTCGAGTTGCAGCGGGAGATGGAGGAGGCGGCGCGGGAGATTGCCGAGGCCGACGACGAGCACGATCGCGAGCGGGCCACCCGGCGCTATACCGAGCTGCACGACCGTATCGAGCACCAGGACGCATATTCGATCGAACACCGCGTCGAGGAGATCCTCGGCGGGCTCGGGTTCAGAACCGCCGATTTCGGCCGCGCGGCGTCGACGTTCTCAGGCGGACAGCAGTCGCGGCTGATGCTCGCGAAGCTCTTGCTCCAGTCGCCCGACCTGATGCTGCTCGACGAGCCGTCGAACCACCTCGACATCGAGACGACCGCCTGGCTCGAGAGCTACCTGTCGCGGCAGTCGGTCGGCATGGTCATCGTCAGCCACGACCGCTATTTCCTGGACAAGACCGTCACCAAGATCTGGGAGCTGCTCGACGGCAAGCTCGATTCGTATCCGGGCAATTACTCGCACTTCTGGCGGCTCCGCGGCGAGAAGGCCAAGGTCCTCCGCCGCCAGGCCGAGCGGCAGGACGAAAAGATCGCCGACCTCGAGGCCTACATCCGGAAGTACGGCGCCGGCCAGAGGGCCAAGCAGGCCCACGACCGCGAGAAGAAGCTCGCGAGGATCGAGCGCATCGAGACGATGCGCGACATCGAGGGCCCGCCCATGGGCTTCGGCGAGGTCGATCGCTCGGGCGACCTCGTCATCGAGGCGCGAAAGTTATCGAAGGCGTACGACAAGCAACTTTTCCAGGACTTCAACTTCACCCTCCTCCGCGGCCAGTGCGTCGGCGTGATGGGGCCGAACGGGGCCGGCAAGACGACGCTCATCAAGACGCTCATCGGCCGGGAGAAGCCCGATGCCGGCGAGGCGAAGCTCGGCCACAAGGTCCTCGTCGGCTATCACGACCAGGGTCTGCAATCCCTGCCGCCCGAGACCACCGTCGTCCGCGCCGTCTGGCCCGCGGACGATCCCGACTGGGTCGAGGGAGACGTCCGCGCCCTGCTCGCTCGCTTCGGGCTGACCGGCGAGCAAGCCTTCCAGACCGTCGGCCAGCTCTCCGGCGGCGAGAAGGGCAAGGCGGCGCTGGCCCGGCTGGCCGCAACATCGGCCAACCTGCTCGTGATGGACGAGCCGACCAACCACCTCGACATCTGGTCGTGTGATGCATTGGAGGAGTCGATCCAGGCGTTCGAGGGAACGGTCCTCGTCGTCACCCACGACCGCTACTTCCTCAACCGCGTGGCCGATCGGATCATCGTCGTCTCCGACGGCCGCGCCCGCGTCATCGAGGGCGACTACGAGACATACCAGCGGCTCGCCGCGCAGGAGGCCGAGGCCCTCGCGGCGAAGGCGGCGCGGGCGAAGGAGCCGGAGCCGGCAGAGGACACGTCCTCCTCGAAGTGCGAGCGCCGCAAGCGAAAGTTCTCGTATCGCAAGCCCGAGGACATCGAGGCCGAGATCGGCCGGACCGAGGGCGAGGTCGCCGAGCTGGAAGATAAGCTCGGGATGCCGGCCACCTGGCGGGATCCGATCAAGGCGAAGGGGCTCCAGCAGCGGCTCGAAGACCTCCACGCCGCCCTGCCGAAGCTCTATGAGCATTGGGAGGAGGCGCTCGAGCTCAACGCATGACCTTTCGATCGCCCGGTCCCCCGGGGACCAGGGGGGAGAAAATCCCCGCGCGGTGAATCCTCGCCGTATAATTGGGAGGTGACACGCAAGCCCGACGGAAACTGACGTCCATGCCCGAGCCTCGCAAGGTCCTCGCCACCGTCGAGCGTGCCACCGAACTCTTCCGAGCGACGCCGGGCCGCAAGGGCGGACTCGTCCGGCTCGACGACGCGGACGACGTCATGGTCGTCGGCGACCTTCACGGCAACGTTCCGGCGTTCCGCCGGTTCCTGGCCCTCGCCGGGCTCGACGACCACCCGAAACGTCACCTGGTTCTCCAGGAACTGGTGCACGGCACGCGGATGTATCCGGACGACGCGGGTGACAAGTCGCACCAGCTCGTCGACGTGGTCTGCGCCCTGAAGTGCCAGTACCCGGATCGAGTCCACCTGATCCTGGGCAACCATGAGCTGTCGGAACTGACCGATCGACCGATCGCCAAGGGGGGCGTCGCGCTCAACGTCCTGTTCCGCCAGGGGATTGAGACTGCCTACGGCGATCTGGGCCACGCGATCTACTGCGCCTATCTCGACCTGTTCGCCACCTTGCCCCTGGCCTGTCGGACGCCCAACCGCGTCATGGTCGTCCACACGCTGCCCGACGCGCGCGACGTCGAGACTTTCGACCCGGCCATCTTCGACGCCGAGACGTGGCCCGCCGAGTGGATGGCTCGTCGGGGACCGGTCTACGCGATCACCTGGGGCCGCGACTCCAGCCCCGAGGACACCACGCGGTTCGCCGAGCTTGTCGACGTCGATCATTTTGTCACCGGGCACCAGCCCTGCGACGACGGCTACCGTCGGGCGAACGATCGCCAGTTGATCATCGACGGCACCGACCCTTGCCCAGCTTGCTGCATCTTCCCGGCCCGCGAGCCGGTGACGATCGATGCCCTGGTGGCCGGGGTCAGGGTCATCTCGCCCGAAGGCTAGGCGGACGGACGCTCAGGCGACCATGCCCGCCGCCAGGTTCTCGTCCGCGATGCGATCGCGCTCCGGCGGTGCGACCGACTGCGAGGCGAGGGCCGTCGGCGGTAGGTCGACGACCGCCCCCTCCGGGTGACGAGCGCTGGCCGCGATGATCCCGATCATCCGCACCAGGCCGTGGGCCGCGGCGCCGAGCATCAGGATCAGGAAGACCCCCCGGACGGCGGGGACGATCATGGTTTCCAGGGCGTTCGAATTCATCGGACAGAGCCTCGTCGTGGTGTCCCGCTCGGCTCCGCGGTCGGGGTCCAGCGATGCCCTGGGCAGGGCGTTTGAACGGATCCGGTGCCCGGGGCCGGCATGACCCGCCCCCGGGCACCCTCCGAACCGTCACCGACGGCCGCCGCTCAATGCTTGCCGGCGGTCACGCCCTCCTGGACCGAGACGTGCTTCGCCTTCATCGAGGCCGACCCGAGGATTTCCTGGCCGGCGTTCTGAACGGCCGGGACGTCCTCCTCGACGTAGCCGAGGACGCCCATCTCGGGGATATCCAGGCCGTCGATCTCGACCGACGCCGGGGTCCGGTTGCCCATCGTCTTCTCGACGATGAAGAAGAACAGCAACGCGACAGGGAAGACCCAGAGGAGATTGGCGCCGACGCCGATCATCTCGGCGACGAGCTGGCTGATGCCGCCGCCGTAGAAGATGCCGAGCGGAGCGGTCGCGACGCCGTTGAGGCCGCGCGCCGTAGTTGCCGTCGGCGAGCAGGCCGATCGACAGGCAGCCCCAGGCGCCGTTGACGCCGTGGACGCTGATGGCGCCGACGGGGTCATCAACCTTGAGCACCTTCTCGACGAACAGGACGCTCCAGATCACCAGCACGCCGGCGATGCCGCCGATGATCACGGCGCCGATCGGGTTGACGAAGGCGCACGAGGCGGTGATCGCGACCAGGCCGGCGAGCAGGCCGTTGCAGGCCATCGTCGGATCGGGCTTGCCGAAGACGAGCCACATGTAGAACATCGACGCAAGGCAGCCGGCGGCCGAAGCGAGCATCGTATTGACGGCGATGCCCGGCGAGCCGCAGGTCGGTCGCGGCCAGGGTGCTGCCGGCGTTGAAGCCGAACCAGCCGAAGGCCAGGATCAGCGTGCCGAGCACGACCATCGGGATGTTGTGCGCCGGGATCGCGTTGGCCGAGCCGTCCTTGTTGAACTTGCCGATGCGCGGGTCCGAGGATGATCGCCCCGGCCAGGGCCGTCACGCCGCCGGTCATATGGACGACGCTCGAGCCGGCGAAGTCGAGGTGGCCATTGCCGATCCCGAAGTTGGCGCCAAGGTCGGCGAGCCAGCCGCCGCCCCAGACCCAGCAGGCGAAGACGGGATAGATCACCATCGACAGGAAGAAGCCGAAGACGACGAACGCCGAGAACTTCCAGCGCTCGGCCATCGCCCCGGTCGGGATCGTGGCGGCGGTGTCCATGAACACCATCTGGAAGAGGAAGAGCGTCAGCACCGACGCGTCGTTGGCGCTTCCGGACAGGAAGAAGCCCTTCAGGCCGAGGATCTCGAACGGCTTGCCGAAGAGCTCGAAGCTGTAGGCCTGCGTCAGGATCGGCGGGCCATCGTAGTAGGCGATGCCGCCGTAGTTGCCGAATCCGAACGCGAAGCCGCAGATCCAGAAGCCGATCATGCCGACGGCGTACACGACGAAGTTCATCGCCATCGTGTGGCCGACGTTCTTGTAGCGCGTCAGCCCGGTCTCGACCAGGGCGAACCCCGCCTGCATGAACATGACCAGGAAGCCTGCAATCAGCGTCCAGAGGACGTTGATGGAGATCTTCAGGAGCTTGACGTCCTGGCTCAGCGTCCCCTGAGTGATCTTGTCACCGTCCTTGGTGAGCTGGCCCGTCGTCACGGCCTTGGTGTAATTGGCGCCCGTCGGATCGGGTTCCTTCGGAGTGGCCGTCATGTCGGGGGCCGAAGCCTCGGCGGCCGGGGGGGCGGCCGGCTTCTCCTCGGCCTTCGCGGCCGGTGCTTCGGCCTTTGCGGCCGGCTCGTCGGGCAATGGCCCGTTCATCATCGAAAGCATCACGGCCACGGCCGCGGCCATTCGACATCCCGTCCAACTCAAAACGCTGACCAGCATGCGGACGCTCCTCGGAACGACACTAGTGAGAGGACGAACCCTCATCGGGCCCGCCGGGAAAGGGCGACGGGAAACGACGGCGCCTGAGTCGAGCCAAAGGGCCCGGACTATCGCGACGAGCGCGGACAGGTCAAGGAATCATCCTTAACCAAAGAAACTCGCATGCCGCACGGTCGAGAAGCTCCGCCCGCACCCCGCGACTCGCCTGAATGGGCGTGGAATTCTCGACTTGCGTAACCACCTCACTCGCTTCGGCCGACCTTGCGTATTGCGCGATTGCTCAACAAAAAGGCGTCGAATCTCTGAAATCGGGCAGCCGGCAATGCGGCTCGTCGGCGTCGGTTTAGACGCGATGCGCTGTGTTTTCCGATGAACTGGCCGACCCGACCGGATTTGGGGCGGCGTGGGTTCCCGTCGTTCTGTCGGGAACGGCAGATGCATAATGGACCGAACTTCGCGTCGACGATCGACCCCCCGACGAACAGCGCGGAGCGCGGGCCGGGTGCTCTCGCTGAGCGGCGATCCCGGACGAGGGGTGAGGATGACGCGGCTCGGATCTGGCCCTTTTTCAGCGCCTTGGTTCGCGCGGGGTCCCCGCCCGTAGGACGACGAGGCGGGGCCAGCGCATCGCCTGTCTCAATATCATCATCGATCGGGTTCGTCATGACACATCCGTTGGATCTGGCCGAGTTTCTCAAGCTCCTCATCGTCATGCTCGGCGCGGCCAAGCTGTTCGGCTTCCTCGCGCAAAAGATCGGGCAGCCCGCGGTCCTGGGCGAGCTGATCGCCGGGGTCGTCGTCGGCAGGTCGATGCTCGGCCTAATCGACCCCTCGATCGAGGTCTTTCGCCTGCTCTCTGAGTTGGGCGTGATCATCCTCCTGTTCTCGATCGGCCTGGAGACGGACCTGGCGGCCCTGATCAAGGTTGGGGCCGCGTCCACCGTCGTCGCAATCGTAGGCGTGATCGTGCCGTTCGCCCTGGGATATGTCGTCTGCCTCTGGATGGGGCACACCCAGATCGTCGCGATCGTCGTCGGCGCGGCGCTGACGGCGACGAGTGTGGGGATCACGGCGCGGGTCTTCGCCGATCTCGGCCAGCTCCACGCGCCCGAGAGCCGCGTCGTCCTCGGGGCGGCGATCCTCGACGACGTCCTGGGGCTGGTCATCCTCACAGTCGTCTCGGGCCTCGTCACGGACGGGGGCGTCTCAGCCGGCGGGGTGGCGAAGGTGACCGGTATCGCCTTCGGCTTCCTCATCGCGACGATCGTCATCGGGCGGATCATCCTGCCGCCGCTCGTCCGGCTCGTCTCGCGGATCCAGCACCCGGGCACGCCGACGATCTTCGCCCTGATGCTCGCCTTCGGGCTCGGCTGGCTCGCCCACCAGGCCGGCTTGGCGCCGATCCTCGGCGCCTTCGCGGCGGGTGTGCTGCTGGTGGGCTCGGACGAGAAGGCGGAGATCGAACAGGGGGTCGCCCGCCTGGGCCACTTCTTCGTCCCGCTCTTCTTCGTCGTGGTCGGCGCGGCGGTCGACCTGCGATCGATGAACCCGCTCGACGCGGCGAATCATCGGGCCCTGCTCGTCGCGGGCTTGCTGGCGGTCGCCGCGGTCGTCGGCAAGTTCGTCGCCGGCTATTCCCCGTTCTGGATGAAGGCGAGCAAGCCGCTGATCGGCGTGGGGATGATCCCCCGGGGCGAGGTCGGCCTGATCTTCGCCCAGATGGGACTGACCTCGGGAATCTTCGATGCCGGGCTGTTCACGTCCGTCACGACGGTGATGATGCTCACGACATTCATCACGCCTCCCCTGCTGAAAATGTTCTCGCTGCCCGCGGCGCCCCACGAGGCACTTGCGATCGAGGACCTTGTCAACACGGCCTGATTGTCGTGCCTTCGAAAAGGAATGGCCGCCCTTCCCCGACGAATCGAGGGCTAGGCGGCCTGGAGAGGAGCGATGGACGAAATCGGGTGCGACCGCGGCGTCAGAATAGGAAGATGACGTCGAGGCCATACGTGAACTGGCTGTTCCTGGTGCCGTTGGTGTACGGCGAGACGAACTGGGCCCAGTCGTAGCGGGCTTCGCTCCTGATCCAGAGCCAGCTCTTGGGTTTGTAAATCAGGCCGAGCGTCTGCTCGTAGAACCGGCCGCCGGAGGTCCCGGTGCGGACGCCTGACTGGTCCCAGAAGACTTCCGCCCGCCAGACGCCGGTGAGCTTCTCGGTGAGCTGGTAGAGGAACCAGTTGCCGAACGAGTACCAGCCGACGTCCTGCCGCCGGAGCTTGCCGTTGACGAACGGGACGTTCTGCTCCCAGCCCTGGTCGGTCTCCATGACCTCGGTGAGCTTGTCGCTCCACTTGTGGGTCAGGACCGAGGTGAACATGTTGCGATAAGCGTGGCTGTAGTACGTGTTCCGCACGCCGGCGAACTGGGGCGGCGTGACGGGCGTACCGGTCGGCTGGATGTTCTGACCGGGCGGGATGAAGCTGGGGAACTGGTCGGGGCCCCACACGTAGGACACGGCCAGGTTGGTCTTGTCCTCGTTGAACGTGTAGTTGATGCCGCCGATGTAGCCGAGCTCATACCGCTGGTCCCAGCCGCGGTCCCAGCCGTTGATCGTGCCGTTGTACCAGTTCAACTTGTCCGTCACGTGGGTCGTCGTCATGACGCCCAGATGGGTGAACGGCTGGCCGTAGTTGAACATGTAAGGCACCGAGATCAACGGTCGAGAGGTCGCGGGCACCTGCTCGTAGCCCAGGATCGTGTACCAGCGGCCCGCCTTGACGTCGATGCCGCCCTCGGTGATGAACGGCAGGTGGACCTCGCCGTAGTACTGCGCGGGGTCGTAGCCGCCGAAGCCCTCGGACTTGGTAATGGTGTCCCCATAGCCGCGGGCGTGATTGAACGACCAGTCGTTGCCGAAGAGGTTGTCGCTGCGGAAGCCGAAGTTGATCGTGTCGTTCTGCTCGAGCGGCTTCTCGAAGATCAGGTAGTACTGGTTCCCCATCCAGGTGTCGGCCAGGGTATTGGGCGTAACGCCGAAGTTGATGCCGTTGCCCCGGCCGTTGGCGTTGCCGGTGATGGTATTCTCGAGCCAGCCGTAGACCTTGACCTGCGACTCCTCCATGCCGAGCCATTTCATCAGGAGCGTGGGCTCGGGCTTCTCGGCGGCGGTCTCCTCGGCGGCCGTGGCCTCGGTCGGTTCGCCGCCGCCGGCCGCGCTCTCGGCGCGAGGGCGGGCGAGGTCTTCCAAATTGCCTTCACCGACCGGTGGCGCGGACGAATTAACGGGCGCCGACGGTACGACGCCCGGGGCGCCGGGGTCGGTGATGGTCGGCGGCACTGGCGTCGGGGCCGACGGCTGCGTCGGCGTGACATTCGGCACGGGGGGCGGGGGCGGCGGGGCCGGGATCTGGCCGCCGGCCGGCGCCTGTGCGCGGGCAACGCCGCCGGCGAGAACAGCCGCCAGGCAGGCAATCCTTGCAAAAAAAGCCCGACGGGGGGCCTGCTGGGATCTCATCCTCAGATCCTCCTCATATATCCGCTTCAATTCCGGTGGAAACACGGTTCGACCGTGCCTGAGAGCGCGACCATAGCCCGCGGACGCCTGGGCGCTCCGGCAGGTCAATGCGCGGGACGATCGACCTCTTTTATCGGATCGGATTCGTGCCGGATTGAATGGTAGGCGCGGAATTGACGGACTGCCGCGAGATGCGGGGTGCGCGGGAAGATGGGATAATCGGGGCGGGGCGCAAGCAAAAAAGCCGGTCGGTCAGAGTCCACCTGGGCCAACCACCTCTCCCATGGTCGCCCTGGTTTATCTGACCGACCGGCCCGGCTCAGGCGGGGCGACCGGCCCGCGATCGGGCCGGCGACGCCGCGGTGTGAGAAGGGCGAGCGGGGGGGTCGTGCGAGGCAACCCGCTCGCCCTTTGGCGGTAAGCCTCCCGGTTGCCCGGGGGCCGTCGCCAGGTGGGGTGGCTCCTTGGAAATTGGCGTCGAGGGACTCAAGACATCTCGCTGCGACGCTCTAGTCGATCCGAGCCGCCAGCTTTACTCGCTTATCGTCTCGACGGAAGGATCTAAGGCAAAGGGTATGCCACCTCGCCCTGGACGCACCGGAGCTCCAGCCGACGGCTTTCTCTAAAAGATTATCTCCAAGGCATTTACTTTTCCCGTTTTGGTTGTCACAATTCCGTCCCAGTACAAAATGGACCTGCGATCGACGGGTTGATTTACTGGACGTTTGGCGAAAACCAAGGCATCCCGGCTTATCTGCTATGCAACGTCGTGATTCACCGACTGCGGGTTCGACTGCGCCCCCAGGTGCGACGTGTGCGCCAGGACTCGACGAGGGTTGCCGAGCCTGGGAGACGGCCGGCGATGAGGCGCCCCTGCGTTTCTGGCTCGGGGCCGAACTCGACTACGACGGGAGTCCTCGACGTCTGACGGTCGAGGAATGGGGCACTTGCGTCGATCGATTGGTCCAGGCCTCGCGGGTTCGGTCGGGCTGGTCGACCTGGGTCCGCACGCGTGCCGGGGGCCTCTTCCAGTGGCAAGTGCATGGGTCGAGGTCCGACGGCTCGTTGATCTTTGGCATCGCGGGGAAAGACCCCGCTCGGGTCCGCGACCTCTCCGAGGCCGCGGCCCTCGCGACCGAACCCGGCCTGACGTCGGTCCTCGCCCGCTGGTTTCCCGTGACGTTTCCCGCTCGCAGGAGGCGGGCGCCCCTACCGCCAGCGGCGATCTCGGACAACGACCGCGTCCTGGCCATGCTTCGCCCCGACTGGGAGCCCCGCGGCGTCTGGGCGGCCGTCGACCACCGAAGTCAGGCTCCGGCTGGCCGGTTCGAGCTTGCCACCGAGGGGCGGCCCTGGCTGCTCGGCCCCTGGCGCCTCGAAGGCTCAGGCGAGCTCGACTCTCCGGCCCGACCGATCAGGTGGGAGACAGGCCCGGACGCCGAGGTCCTCGAATGGACGCTCCGCGCGGGCCCGATGAAGGTCACGCGCACTCTCGTCTTGCTGCCCGACCCGCAGGTCGCGCTGCTCGCCCAGCAGGAAGACGGCCCGGGACCAGTCTCCACGTCAGTGCTCCGCATCCCCCTGGCGGACGGCGTCTCCGGCGTGCCCGTGGCGGACCTTCGCTCGATCGCGCTGGAGCGACCGCGCTCGACGGCCCGCCTCATCCCCCTGTCGCTACCCGTTCTGCCCTATGCGACCGACCGGGGCTCATTCGCGGTCGAAGGCAACGACGTCGTGCTCCGCCAGCCCTCGGCGCCTCGTCGCCGCTGGCTCCCTCTGGTCTTCTCGTGGGGCCGGCCGCCGACCGGGTGGCGGACCTTGACCGTCACCGAGAAGTCGCAGATCTGCCCGGCCGAGGTCGCCTTCGCGGCCCGGGTCTCCTGGGGCACCGGCCGCGAAGGCCTGCTCATCTACCGGAGCCTCGGCCGCCCCACGCTCCGGGCGTTCCTCGGCCACCAGACCCGGGCCCGCTTCCTGATCGGACGATTCACGGCCGAGGGGGACGTCGAGCCCCTGCTCACCCTCGAATGAACGGGCCGGGTCCTCTGCCCCTTCAAGCCTTCGGGGCCCGCGGCTCCGAAATGATCCTCGGCAGTGAAAGGCCGATGTAGACCAGCGCGACGACCACCGCCGTGTACCCCGAATGCTGGTGCGCCTTCACCAGGTCGGCACGGCCGCTGAGGATGAGCTGGCCGAGCACGAGCTGGCCGACGATCAGCAGCGCGGCGAGAAATCCGAGGACGATCAGGAAGGGCTTCATCGCGGCTCCAGAATCCGGGTTCGCAAGTCTCATCGGATCAATACCGCGGCGTGGACGGGTCGACCGTCGTCGACCACGCGTCGATCCCGCCGTCGAGATTGAGCAGGCCGCCGATGCCCCGCGCGGCGAGCCAGCGGGCCACGACCATCGACCGCTGGCCGTGATGGCAATAGACGATCACATGCCGATCCTCCGCGACGTGAGCGACCTCGTCCATCCGCGCCGGGATCTCGCCCATCGGGATTGCCAGCTCCACGACGCCGGAATGCTTCGGAATTGTCGCCAGGTCGCGCTCGAACGGCTCGCGGACGTCGAGGATCGCGACGGCATCGCCCGAGGCCATCCGGGAATTCAGGGCCTCGGGCGTGACGTGGCCGACGTGACGGTGTGCGTCAGGCATGGGCTCACTTCGACCCCATCGGGACCCCGAAGTCGCCGAGCATGTTCCGCCAGACGCTGTGGATGTGGTTGGCCGGGACCTTATCGCCGCCGTTCTGGGTGTTGTTGAACTCGACGAGGAAGGTCGGTCCCTGGACCTTGTAGTGGTGCGGCTGATGCCTCTCGAGAGCACCCGCCCAGGCGAACTTGACGTTCTCGACCCCCGCCCGCTCGATCTCGTCGAGCCACGCCTGGCCGACCTCGGACGGCATTTCCGAGGCATACGACTCGACCAGGGCCCTGAGCATCGGCCGCTGGGCGTCGCTGAGCTGGCCGAAGGCGATCCCCTCGGCCGAGTCGGTCGGCGGCTGCGGTTTGTTGGCCGCGCGGACGTCGCCCGGGGCCTTCTCGGCGATGATCGCGACCTTCTTCTGCGAGTCGTCGAGCGCCTGCAAGAGCCGGAGGGCGCGATCCTCGAGGTCGGCGAGGTTCCGCAGCCCCTTCCGCGAGCCCGTCGTCACCTCCGCCGGGTTCGAGCCGAAGAACGCGGGCGTCGCCGAGACGATCTTCCCGTCCTGGACGACGAAGTTAAGCGAGAGGTGGTGCCCCTCGACTCGCCAGCCCCACTTGCCGCGACCGTCAGGGTCGCCAAAGACCGTGACGAAGTAGTTCTCGGGGTCGCGGACCGGGCCGGATCCCTTCTCGAGTTCGAGGAGGATCTGCTCGAGGCTCATGATCGTGGTGGCCTTGAGGAATCCGTCGTGGCTGAGTCCGGTCTGGATCAGGCCGAAGGCCAGCTCGCGGGAGGCCTGGTTCATCGCCTTGAACGGAAGCCCCTTGCGCTCGCGGGGGATGAAGTGCCAGTTCAGCCGCTCGGGGCTGTCGAACGGGAAGCTGGCCCGCGCCCGCGCGTCGTCGTCGAGCGAGGCGAGGAACCGGTCGGCGGCCGTGGCCATCAGGCTCCCCGACCGGTCGACGAACCCGCTCGCCGCCAGGGCGAGGCCGATCGTGCCGACGGTCGCCAGGGCAAGGCTCGGCTTGATCCCGCGCATGTTGTTCGCTCCTCGCTCGACCAGGATTCGGTCCGACCCGCGGCTCATCCTACCGCGCCATCGCCCCGGGTCAACGCGGCGGCCGTCCATCCGCTCCGTTGCGACGGCCCCGCCACATTGCGATGATGGCGAGGTCGTCGCCCCAGGCCGGGACAGGGAGCCGAGACGGGGCGGCGCGTCGAGGGAATAGACGTGCGCCGAAGAGCCTGGTTCTCCGCCCTCGCGATCGCCCCGACGGTCGCCCTCTTATCTTTCGCGGCCGACGCCCCCAAACCGGCCGAGGTCACGACCATCCTCAAGGGCGGCACCGTCGTCGACGGCACCGGCGCCCCACGCAAGAAGGCTGACCTCGCCTTCAGGGGAGAGCGGATCGTCGCCGTCGGCGACATCGAGCCCAAGCCGGGCGACAAGGTCATCGACGTTACCGGCCTGGTCGTCGCGCCCGGCTTCATCGATCTGCACAACCACTCGGACAATCCGATTGTCGCCGAGGCCACGCGCGATAACCGCAACTACCAGGCGCAGGGCGTCACCACGGTCGTCACCGGCAACTGCGGCGCGGGGCGCTCGACGTCGACAAGTACTTTGAAAACATCAACAAGCACGGCGCCGGCACGAACGTCATCCACCTGATCCCCCAGGGCGACGTCCGCGAGGCCGTCCTGGGCACGACCGAGCGCAAGGCCGACGCCACCCAGATGCGGGCCATGAAACAACTCGTGGAAAAAGGGATGCGGGCCGGGGCGTGGGGCATGTCGTCGGGCCTGATCTACGTCCCCAGCCGCTACGCCGACACGCACGAGCTCGTCGAGCTCTCGAAGGTCGTCGCCGCCCACGGCGGGATCTACGCCAGCCACATCCGGGACGAAGGCCCGGGTCTGCTCGGCTCGATCCGCGAGGCGATCGACGTCGGCAAGGGCGCCGGGCTCCCCGTGCACATCTCGCACCTCAAGGTAACCGGCAAGAAGAACTGGGGCCTGACCAAGGAGGCCTGTGCCGCGATCGAGGCGGCACGGGCGTCGGGGCTGAAGGTCACGGCCGACCAGTACCCCTACGTCGCGTCGAGCACGAGCCTCTCGGCGATGGTCGTCCCCCACTGGGCGGCGCAGGGTAATGCCGCCGACTTCGCGCGGATCGCCGCCGACCCGGTCCAGGGACCGAAGCTCCGCGCCGCGATCGAGGAAGAGCTGGCCGACCGCGACGGCGGCGCCTCGCTGCGGATCGCCCGCTTCGCCAAGGACCAGTCGATCGTCGGCCTCGACCTCGCCGAGATCGCGCAGGCGCAGGGGGACGACCGTCGCTCGACGTCGTGCTCGACATCCAGCGCCAGGGCGGCGCCAGGCCATCAGCTTCGGCATGGGCGAGGACGACGTCCGCGACGTCATGACGCATCCCTACGTCGCGACCGCCTCCGACGGCTCGGCCCACCGACCCGGCGGCGGCGACAAGCCGCACCCGCGGGCCTACGGCACGTTCCCCCGCAAGTTCCGCTACGCGCTCGACGACGGCCTGATGCCGCTGGAGCAGGCCGTCCGCTCCTGCTCGGGCCTGCCCGCCGAGATCCTCGGCCTGCCCGACCGCGGCACGATCAGGGCCGGCAACGTCGCCGACCTCGTCGTCTTCGACCCGAAGACCTTCCGCGACGCCGCCACGTGGGACGAGCCGACGCGCTACGCGACGGGCGTCAAATACCTCTTCATCAATGGAGTCGCCGCCGTCTCCGAGGGCAAGCCCGAGAAGGCCCGCCCCGGCCGCGCCCTGCGGCTCGACAGGGACGGCCCCGCGCAGACGATCCTCAAGGTCGGCCGGATCTGGACCGGCGACCCGGCGAATCCCCGCGCCGAGGCGCTGGCGATCCGCGACGGGCGTGCTCGTCGCGGTCGGCTCGGCCGCCGAGGCCGAGCGGTTCCGCGGCCCGAAGACGCGCGTCATCGACCATCCGTCCGGCTTCGCCATGCCGGGCCTGATCGACGCCCACGGCCATCTGGAGAACCTCGGCGCCGCGCGTCGAGGAGGTCGACCTGCGGGGCGTCACCAGCCTCGACGAGGTCGCCCGGCGGGTGAAGGCGCGGATCGACGCCGAGCCCGGCGACGGCTGGATCGTCGGCAACAGCTTCGACCAGTCCCGCTACCCCGGCGGCGCCTTCCCCGACGCGAGCACGCTCGACCTCGTCGCGCCGAAACGGCCCGTGCTGCTGCGTCGGCTCGACGGCCACGCCATCTGGGTCAACAGCGAGGCGATGCGGCGTGCGGGCGTCACGCAGGAGACGCCAAATCCCCGCCCGGCGGCCAGATCTTCCGCGACAAGGACGGCAACCCGACCGGCATCTTCCTCGACGGCGCCATGGCGCCTGATCTACGCCGCCGTGCCCCCCGACTCGACGGCCGAGCTCGCCCGCCACCTCCTCGCCGGCCAGGCCGAATGCCTGAAGTGGGGCCTGACCGGCGTCCACGACGCGGGCGTCTCGAAGGCGGAGATCGACGCCTACCAGATGCTCGACCGCGACGGCCGGCTCAAGCTCCGCGTCTACGGCGATGGCGAGCCCGCCCGCCGGGCAAGCAGGTCGAGTTCGTCAGCCGGCCGGTCGCCCCAGGGATGGCAGGGGAAGCGATTCGATGTTCGCTCGATCAAGCTCTTCATCGACGGCGCGATGGGCTCGCGGGCGGCGCTGCTCTTCGAGCCCTACAGCGACGACCCGGGCAACTCGGGCCTCCAGCTCATCGACGCGGACACGCTCCGCGAGACGACGATCGCCGCGCTCGAAGCACGGCTGGCAGGTGAACACCCACGCGATCGGCGACAAGGGCAACGCCCTGGTCCTCGACGCCTACGCCGCGGCCCTCCAGGCCGTCCCCGAGGCCCGCGACCCGCGCTTACGGATCGAGCACGCCCAGGTCGTCCGCAAGTCGGACGTCGCCCGGTTCAAGTCGCTCGGCGTGATCGCCTCGATGCAGCCCTCGCACGCGAGCGACGACATGCGCTGGGCCGACGCCCGCCTCGGCCCCGACCGCGTCCAGGGCGCCTACGCCTGGCGCTGGTTCCTCGACGCGGGCGTCCCGCTCGCCTTCGGCAGCGATTTCCCGGTCGAGATCGTGAACCCGTTCTACGGCCTCTATGCCGCCATCACCCGACAGGACGAGCAGGGCTCCCGCCCGAGGGCTGGCACCCCGACCAGAAGTTGACGCTCGACGAGGCCCTCCATGCCTTCACTGCCGGCTCGGCCTATGCGGCGTTCGAGGAGAACAAGGTCGGCGTCTTGAAGGTGGGGATGCGGGGGGATGTCACGGTCGTCGATCGCGACCTGTTCGCGGTCAAGCCGATCGAGCTGCTGCATGCGGTGGTGACGGAGACGATCGTGGATGGGGAGGTCGCTTACGAGGCGGAGCCATCCCGCACGGGGGCGCGATGATCGTGGATTGACGGAACCGGCGCGATCGATACATTTGGAAAACCCGGCCGAATCGGAAGATTCGGCTGAGGATCGCCGATAAACAACAAGAAACGCAGTCGAGCGAGTGACGTCGAGCAACGGACAGGCTCACTGGACCAGGGAGGGTCGGCGGTGAATACCCATGGTACGGTCGCTTTTCGGCCCGGTCTGTGCTTGTCGCGGCACTCTGGCTCCTGGCGGCTCCGAGCGCCGAGGGCGGCTCGATGTACACGGTCACGGACCTCGGCGCGGCCAACCCGAGCCAGAACTCGGATTACCTTGCCCTCTTGCCGCCGTCCGTCCGGGCGTCGTTCCAGGCCGGTTCGTTCGACGTCCATGCTCACCCCTACACGGGCGGCACGCTGCCGATCTTCTTAGGGACCGGCGACGTGGCGACACCGTCAGCAAATCTCACACATACCGCCTTTTTCTCGGATCTGTCATTCGTAACGTCAAATAATCAAGGAGTAAGCGCGGGAACAGGGGTCGTGAACAGCATGCAGAATGACTACGGCGACGCGCCGCAGATCGTTACCTTCGCGTCGGACCCGCACACGGTCTCCTACCTGCCGACGTCCTCCGACGGCCCGCTTCTCACGATGAGCAGTCCGGGTCACATGTATGATTTTCCCTCGCCCTATCCGAATGGCTTCTTCGGCAATGTGACGGGAATCAACGACAATGGGCTAATTATAGGAACATGGCCTGGAGATTTCGGATCTGCCTTCATCTATGACACAAAAAATAATACCTACAATTGGTCGCCCGGCTTCCTCGCCCAGACGGCCAACGGCGCCGCGAGAAGCGGAGCCAACGCGCTCGACGACTCCAATCAGATCGTCGGCTGGGCCGCTACGGCCAGCGGTGCGAATCATGCCTACGTCTACGACGCGGCCCAGGGGATCACGAAGGACTTGAACAACATGATCCCCGCCACATCGAGCTTCGTGCTCACCGACGGCGTCGGCATCGACGCCTCCGGCCAAATCGTCGCGTACGGGACGACGACCTCGGGGGCGACCCACGAATACCTACTCACGCCCTCGACGGTGCCCGAGCCGAGCACGCTCGCCCTGATGGTGGTCGGCGCTCTCGCGATCGCGGCGCGCCGCCTCCGGCCGCGGGCGGTCACCTCCCCTTGATCGTCTCCCGCCCCGGCGCCGGGTCGACCTTGAGCGTGTATTCCTTGCTCCGCGCGTCCTTGACGGCGAGCCGGCCCTGGACGACGTCGACCTTGCCGTTGTGCTTGATCCGGACCTTCCAGCGCGTGGGGATATTGGCGCCGTCGAAGCCGCGGTAGTAGTGGACCCACCAGCGGTACTCGCCCGCGGGGCCGAGGCCGAGGTCCTTGCCGCCGTCGCTCTTGGGCTGGAGCCAGTAGATGTTCTCGGGGCCGAAGCCGTCGCGGTTGTCGACGTCGAGCTCGCCGTTGTGGTTGCCCTTGGTGTCGAGCCAGTAGATCTCCTTGCCGCCGGGCTCGACGACGTGGAGGTCGAGGTCGGCCTTGCTGTCCCAGAGCAGCGTGAACTGGGGGTCGCCGACCTTCACCTCGACGCCGCGGATCGCCTCGCCGCCCTGGCCGAACTTCGCCAGGCCGAAGCCGTCGCCCAGGCCCGCGCCGGGGTTCCTGGCCTCGCGGCCCGCGAAACCGGCGGCGGGGTTCGTCAGGGCGAGGTCGTCGGACTTGAGCGAGGTGAACGCCTTGTCGGGCGATGCCGTCGGCGCGGGGGGTCGGGGATCGTGATCGGGGTGTCGACGCCGCCCAGGGTGTTCAGCCCCTCGGGCACGCCGAACTCGCTGCCGGCCAGCCGGGTGTCGATCGTCGGCGGGCCCTTTTTGGGCGGGCTGAAGACCCAAAGGGCCAGGATGACCAGCAGCAGCGCGTGCAACCCGGCCGAGATGGCCCAGCCCTTGATGCCGGCCGGGGTAAGGAGGACGGCCTCCTCGGCCGGCTCGTTGTCGTGCCCCTCGACCTGGACCCGAGGCGGTGCGGGCCTGGCCATGGGGATCGCCGACTTGCCGGTGACGCCAGGCTTCGCGGACATCGCGGCAATGCTCCTCGTCGAACGGCGTACGTCCCCGAAAGAAGACGCCGAGCGCGGCCGATGCATTCACCATAGCACGGCCGTCCCGCCTCGCGGAAGGCCCGGCGGCCGATCGAGGCGGGCGGGACAGAGGGTCTCGGGGCACCCCATTTGCGGCGCAATTAGCCCGTGTGAGGAGTGGCCACCCCGCCGGTTATGGCGGGTAGCACGGCCCGGCCGTATGGGCGCGGCGGCGGGCTGGCGGGCGACCCGGGGTCACACCATCGCGCCCCGAGGAATCGGCCATCATGAGAGACGTTCACCTCACGTTCGCGGAGCTCGGCCTGCTGGCGGGCACGCGCGCCGCGCTGGGCGCCGGCCTTGGTCTACTGTTGGCGGATCACCTGTCCGTCGAGCAGCGCCGGGCCGTCGGTTGGACGCTCGTGGCGATCGGCGTCGTCAGCACCATCCCGCTTGCGACCGAGGTCCTCGGGGGCCTGCTCACTTCGTCTCACGACGAGCGGCAGGAGTTGGCGACGAGCGGCCACCGCTTCTGACGCTCCCGCTCGGTGTCCTGGGCAGAAATCAAGCGTGCGACTTTCTGAAACGGCCCCGCCTCCCTCCGGTCGGGCGGTTGCGGACGGTCGTCGATCCCGGTTACAAAGGTTGTTGAACTGCACCCGGTCGACGGCCGCCGAGACGTCTCATGGATTCGCACGAACTCACGCGGCTGCTCGAGGCCGTCCGCCTCGGGACGATCCCCATCGCCGACGCCGCCCACCGGCTCCGGACCCCGGCCCTCGAGGAGACCGGCGGGTTCGCCACGGTCGACCTCCATCGCCGCGTCCGCTGCGGGTTCCCCGAGGTCATCTTCGGCCAGGGCAAGACGACCGAGCAGGTCGTCGCGATCCTCGGGACCATGGCCCGTCACGAGCTGGGCGGTCTCGCCACGCGGATCTCCCCCGAGACCGGCGCCGCCCTGAAGTCCGCGTTTCCCGAAGGGGAGCACAACCTCGTCGCCCGGACGTTCCGCCTCCGCGGCCCCGAGGACACTGAGGAGAAGCTCGGCCGCGTCGCCGTCGTCACGGCGGGCACGAGCGACCTGCCCGTGGCCGAGGAGGCGCGGGTGACGGCCGAGGCGTGGGGGTGCGACGTCTCGCTCGTGGCCGACGTCGGCGTCGCGGGCATCCATCGGCTGTTCAACCGGCTCAACTCCTTCTCCGGGGCCGATGCCATCGTCGTCGTCGCCGGCATGGAGGGGGCGTTGCCCAGCGTCGTCGGCGGGCTGGTCGATTGCCCGGTGATCGCCGTGCCGACGAGCATCGGCTACGGGGCCAACTTCGGCGGGCTGGCGGCGCTATTGGGGATGCTCAATAGCTGCTCGTCGAACGTGGTCGTCGTGAACATCGACGCCGGTTTCAACGGCGGCCACGTTGCTGGCCTGATCGCCCGCCGCGCCGGTCAGGCGCGTGCAGCGGGAGCCGAGTCGGAGAGCCACAAGGCAGAGGGCAGAAGGCAGAAGGCGGGAGAGGTCTGAGATCGAGCCTGCATCTTCCGTCCCACCTTGTGCCTTGTGTATTCTGCCCTCTGCTTTCTGCTCTCCCGCCTTCGGAGTCGTCCCCCATGGCCTTGCGTCGCATCGAGATGCCCCCGCGCCTCCCCAAGCGGCCCGCCGATAGCCACAAGGGCATGTACGGGCACGTGCTCGTCATCGCCGGAGGCCGAGGCATGGCCGGGGCCGCGGCGATGGTCGGGGCATCGGCGCTGCGGTCGGGGGCGGGGCTCGTGCGGATCGCGTCGCCGGGCGAGGTCCAGCCGACGGTCGCGCAGTATGAGCCGTCGTACATGACCTATCCCCTGGCCCAGGACGACGAGGGCCTCGTCGACTTCGGAAAAGCGCGCCCGACCCTGGAACGCCTGGCGAAGGCGGCCACGGTCCTCGCCGTGGGCCCGGGGCTGGGGCAGGCGGAGGGGATCAAGGCGCTGGTGCGCTGGGTCGTCGACTCGGTCGAGGTCCCGACCGTGCTCGACGCCGACGCCCTGAACGCGATGGCGGGGAGTTTCGACGTCTCCCGGTCGAAGCGGACGCTGGTCATCACGCCGCATCCGGGCGAGTTCGGCCGTCTCATCAACAGACCGACGGCCGAGGTTCAGGCCGACCGCGAGGCGCTGGCCGCGGGCTTCGCCCGCGAGCACAAGGTCGTCGTCGTGCTCAAGGGCAGCGGGACGATCGTCACCGACGGCGAGCGGGTTTACGTCAACACGTCCGGCAACCCGGGCATGGCGAAGGGCGGCTCGGGCGACGTGCTGACGGGCGTCACGGCCGCGATGCTCGCCCAGGGGCTGCCGCCGTTCGAGGCCGCCTGCCTGGCGACCTACGCCCACGGCCTGGCCGGCGACATCGCCCGCGACCAGAACGGCGAGGTCGGCATGATCGCCGGCGACATCGTCGACGCCCTGGCCGACACCTTCAGCCACCTGGATAGCTGAGGCGAGTGACCGGTGGCGCGGCCCATTCTCCCGAGATAGTGAACCTCCGGACATAATGCGAGCAAGTTTCGGATCGGATAGGATCGGGCGAGACGTTCCGACCGCGCGACCGATCCGTCGGGGCGATCCGATGCTCGAACTCGCACACTTGGTCGTCACCGTCGTGTGGGTGATCGACCTGATCCTCAGCCCTGTCGTATTCATGCAAGCGGTCGGAGCCGCGGTGGCCGCTGGCACGACCCTCTTTGCCTTGGCCGTGATGGTCGCCCTGTCGCTGGCGTCCGTCTTCGCGCTCATCGTCTTCGTCGTGATCGCCGCCTTATTCGTGCGCATGGCCGGCGCAGGTGAGCCGGCCCTTCCCGCGTGCGGTTTCCCTTTGACTCCGCCGGTACTCTGTCGGGCGGCCTTGGGGAAACCTGCATCCCTGAACGGACATCACCGAATCCTCACGTTGATCTGTCCCCGCGCGGGCCGGCTCAGTATAGTGGTAGGAACTTCGCCAGGGATGTGAATCCGCCGTTCCGCCAGCCGCGAGGAGGTCGGGGTGCCGTCACCGTCGCACGAGAACCCGCCGTCGTCCTGGACCTACCGCATGGAAGTGTCGCCGACCGGCCAGGCGCCGGCGCCGGTGACGCCCGGGACGACCGACCCGGTCGTGCTCCTGCACGCGTTGGTCTCGATCCAGTCGCAAACGCTCGATGTCCAGCGGCAAATCCTCGAGAATCAGCGGCAGCAGCTCGAGCTGGCGCGCGAGGCCGCCCAGATCGCCCGCGACCAGCGGTCGCGCCAGGTCGCCGAGCTCGAGCGGTGGCAGAGCAGCCACGAGGGCGTGATCGATAACTGCCGCGAGGCGCTCGGCCAGCTCGAAACGGTCCACTCGGCCCTGATGGCCGACCTCGCCCGCTACGTCGACGAGAACCACGAGAACCTGGTCGAGGGCGACTTCTCGCTCAGCGACTTCGTCGACCGCTTCGGCCCCCGCCTGGCGCACCTGAACACGATGCTCGCCGTGCTCCGGCCGCTGGCCGCGGCCCAGAAGAAGGCCGAGAACGCCTGACCTCCCGGTGGCAGGGGTTCGCTTGCGAACCCGGTCTTCGAGCACCCGGACCGGGATTCGCAAGGAACCCCTGCCACCCGCGTGATTGCGGTTCTCAGGAATTCCGGACCGCCTCGACGTTGGTCTGGGCGACGGTCGGCGTGACCTCCTGCGGCGGCAGCTCGGCCTGGCGGGCGAAGCGGGCCATCGGGCCGAGGCCGAAGCCGATCAGCAGGAAGGCGATGCCCGGTCAGGAAGAACCCGGCGTCGACATAGTACACGAACTGGTGCGACGGCGGGTTGTTGTGCAGATAGAAGTACCAGAGCCCGCTCCAGACCGTCATCACGGCGCCCAGGGTAATGTAGACCAGGGCGGTCGGGGCGGCCGACGAGGGCTTGCTCAGGATCGGCGGCATCGGATGGCCTCCGGGAGACGTGCAACGGCGCGGGCTCTCCACCCGGCCCGGCCCACCCCACACGGGCGGGGACACACGGCTCTCACTTGAGCAAGTCCGATGCCGAATGATGGGTCCGTCCCGGGCCTGACTTACGTCGTGTAATCGGCGTTGAGCCGGACGTATTCGGCCGTCAGGTCGCTTGTCCAGAACCGGACGCCGGCCGTGCCGTGCTTCAGCGCGAGCCGGATGGCCGTCTCTCGGTTTGCCCGCAGGTTGGCGGAAACCGCCCCGGCATCGAACGGCTGCGGGACGCCATCCTTGTAGAGCAGGACGCCGTTGAGCCAGAGTGACAGGTCTGTCTCTTCGAATTCGACCCCGCTGTATCCGGCGGCCGAGACGATCCGGCCCCAGTTCGGGTCGGCGCCGTGGATCGCGGTCTTCACGAGCGGACTGTCGGCGACGGCCCGGGCGATCGCCAGCGCCTCGTCGCGCGTCAGCGTCCCCTCGACGTCGATCGTGATCCGATGGGTCGCCCCCTCGCCGTCGCCGGGGATCATCTTCGCCAGGTCGTCGCAGGCGGACTTGACCATCTCCGCGAAGGCGTCGAGGTCGGCCCCTCTCAGAGTCGGGCCGCCGGCCGCGCCGTTGGCGAGCAGGAGCACCGTGTCGTTGGTGCTCTCGTGCCCCTCGACGGAGATGCAGTTGAACGAGCCCTCGACGGCGTGGAGCAGGATACGCTTCAAGATCGTCGGGAGCAATCGCGGCGTCGGTCAGCAGGAAGGCGAGCATCGTCGCCATCCTCGGCCCGATCATCGCCGCCCCCTTGCAGATCCCCAGGAGGCGAGTGTCCGTCCCGCCGATCTCCTCCTTCCGCGAGACGACCTTGGGATGGGTGTCGGTCGTCAGGATCGCGTCGGAGGCGGCGCGGAAGCTCGACTCGGCGTGCGAGAGGTCGGCGAGGGCCTTCGCCACGCCGGCGCGGACCCTGTCCATCGGCAGTTGATGGCCGATCACGCCCGTCGAGGCGACGAGCACCGCCTCGGGCTCGCAGCCGAGCCCCTTCGCGACGGCCTCGGCCGTGGCTCGGGCGTTGGCCAGGCCCTCGCGCGCCGGTCGCGGCGTTGGCGTTGCCGGCGTTGACGACGATCGCGCGGATCTGATCCGAAGGCACGAGCTTCCGATCCCACTGCACCGGGCGCCGCGGCGATCCGGTTCGTCGTGAACGTCCCGGCCGCGGCACACGGCCCGTCGGCCGCGAGGATAGCCAGGTCGAGGTTCCCCGACGGCTTGATCCCGGCCTTCACGGCCGAGGCACGGAAACCCTTCGGGACGAATAGGGGCTGCGGGCTCACGGGCGATCTCCGTAGGGTCCGCCATGCGGACCATCCGCCGTCACGGGCCTCGACCGAAGATGGTCCGCGTGGCGGACGCTACTGGGCCGTGTATCCACCATCGATGAACAACGTCGCCCCCGTCATGAAGCTCGACGCCTCCGACGCGAGGAACACGACCGCCGGCCCGAGCTCGTCCGGCTCGCCCCAGCGGCCGAGGGGAATCCTCGCCTCCCAGACGGCGCGGACGGCCGGGTCGTTCAGGAGCACGGTGTTGATCTCGGTCCTGAACGGGCCGGGGCAGAGGGCGTTGACGTTGATACCGTACGGCGCCCATTCCAGCGCGAGGGTCTTCGTCATCAGCGTGAGGCCCGCCCTTGCTCGACGCGTAGGGAGTGCGGTCGGGCAGGCTGACCTCGCCGAGCATGCTCGACACGTTGATCACCCGCCCCGACTTCTGCTTCTTGAAATGGGCGCGAGCGCCCGGCAGCAGAGCCAGGGGCCCTTGAGGTTGGTGTCGATCACGTCGTCCCAGGCCGACTCGGGCAACTCCTCGATCGGCCCGCGGATGTTGATCCCGGCGTTGTTCACGAGGATGTCGACACGCCCGAAGGCCTCCAGGGTTCGCCCGACCATCGCCTCGACGTCGGCCGGCCTCGTCACGTCGACGGCGAGGCCCAACGCCCCGGGGATCCCCTCCGCGGCGGCCTCGGCCGACTCGGCCGACCGGGCCGTCAGCGCCACCGACGCCCCCGCCTCGGCCAGGGCCGAGGCCATCACCCGGCCCAGCCCTCGCGAGCCGCCCGTGACGATCGCCACCTTGCCGTCGAGTCGGAACCGATCCAGGACGCCCATGCACCAATCCCCCTCCACTTCGCCAACCACGCCGGCGATCGTAACCGAGCCGCCGAGCGAACCCAAGCCCCGGCACCGGCGAACCCGACCGTCCGCCTCTCGTTCACCTTCGAGCGGCCCCGTGCGGGACGTGGCCGGGGGCCAGCCGCACACAATCCGCCGACCTTGCCGAGGAGGCCCACCTTGCCGACTGGCAAGGTCTTGACGATTGCTGGCGAGCCTTCGCGTCCTAATGGTTGTCCAGGTGCCATGCATAACTTGCGTAACGACTGGGTAAACCTTGCGTTCTGGCGACTCTGAGGCTCTGGGAAATCTGGACAAAGACCCTGAAGACGCGTGCGAGCGGCGGACGAAGTCTTACGGTGAATTGGCGTCTCCGTGAGGAAGCGGAGGTTCTTCACCACGGAGGCCGCGGGCCCGTTCCATGGACGGGATGACTCCCGAGGAGCATCCAGCGATGCGTAAGTTTCTGTCGGTCGCGCTCGTGGCCCTGGTCGGGGGGCTGTGGGTGGCCGAGCATGCGTCGGCCAGCTACGGCGGCGGCGCCTCGAAGCGATGCTGCCCCGCGCCCGCAGGAGTGCGGCGGGCACGTCGAATATGTGCTCCAGCGCCAGGTCTGCCTGAAGAACGTCGCCGAGACGGTCTACGAGCAGCAGCCGGTCACGACCGAGCGCACCGTCTGCGAGACGGTCATGGTCCCCAAGACCGTGACCTCGATGCGCACGGTCGTCGAGAACGTGCATCCGGGAGGTCCCTTACACCGTCCAGAAGCCGTGCTACCGGACGGTGATGACCCAGCAGCCGTACACCGTCAACGTCCCCGTCATGCGGACGGTCTGGAAGGACGTCACCTACACGGTCCAGCGGCCCGTGAAGGAGACGCATACCGAGACGCGGTCGTACACGGTCAGCCGGCCGGTGAAGGAGACCTACATCAAGACGGTCCCCTACACCGTCAGCCGGCCGGTCCGCGAGACCACGTACAAGGACTGCGTCTACACCGTCTGCCGCCCGGTCCAGGAGACGATCCTCAAGAGCGTCCCCTACACCGTCTGCCGGCCGGTCTAGGAGACGATCTACAAGCAGGTCGCCTACACCGTCTGCCGGCCGGTCCCCAAGACGTGCTACCGGAGCGTGCCCTACACGGTCCAGGTGCCCGTGCAGACCTGCGTGATGCACCCCGACGCAGTACACGGTCAACGTCCCGGTCAAGACGTGCGCCTACAAGCAGGTGGCCTACACCGTCTGCCGGCCCGTCAAAGAGACCGTGATGAAGGAGTGCCGCTACACGGTCTGCACTCCGGTCAAGCGGACGGTGATGCGGACGTGCACGTACAACGTCTGCAAGCCGGTCTGCGAGACGGTGATGAAGGAGTGCCGCTACACGGTCTGCCGGCCGGTGCAGGAGACCTGCATCAAGACCGTGAACGAGACCGTCTGCCGGACCGTCACCGAGACGGTGATGAAGGAGACGTGCGAGGAGGTCTGCGTGCCGCGGACCTATACCAAGCAGGTCTGCCGCGAGACCGGCTGCTGGGCCACCGAGCAGGTCTACGTGCCCGGCAAGACGATCTGCAAGGACGGCTGCGTCTACCAGTGCCCCGGAACCTACGTCTGCAAGAAGGTCTGGGTCCCGCAGACGGTGACGGAGAACGTCACCTGCACCGTCTACGAGCGCCAGGTCGTCAGGAAGCAGTGCCCGGTGACGGTCTGCCGCCAGGTGCCGGAGACCATCACCAAGCAGATCCCCGTCACCACCTGCCGGATGGTCGCCCAGGAGTGCGTCAAGCAGATCCCGACGACCGTCACCCGCTACGTCAACGAGACCATGACCCGCGAAGTCCCCGAGACGATCTGCGAGATGGTCCGCTCGGAGCAGGTCAAAATGGTGCCGGTGACGACCTGCCGGATGGTCCAGGAGACGTGCACCAAGACCGTCCCCTACACCGTCTGCACGATGGTCCCCAAGACCTGCACGAAGATGGTCCCGACGACCGTCACCAAGATGTGCGCCAAGACGTGCCACCGCCAGGAGGCCTACACCGTGACCGTCCAGGTCGCCGAGCGGGCCTTCAAGACGGTCCCCTGCACCGTCACCCGCATGGTCAAGGAGTCCGCCGTCAAGCAGGTGCCCTGCACCGTCACCCGCATGGTCAAGGAGACGGCCGTCAAGCGCGTGCCGGTGACGACCTGCCGGATCGTCAGCGAGACCTGCTACCGGCAGGTGCCGGTGACGACCTGCCGGATGGTCTCCGAGGTCAAGCACTGCCCGGTGCCGGTGACGACCTGCCGGATGGTCTCCGAGACGTGCGTCAAGAAGGTCTGCGAGAAGGTCTGCGAGACCGTCACCGAGACCCGCACCCGCTGCGTGCCGGTGACGACCTGCGAGATCCAGACCATCAATTGCGTCAAGAAGGTCTGCGAACAGGTCTCCCACCAGGAGCCGGTCACCACGACGATCCACTGCCCGGTGACGGTGGCCAGGAAGGTCGTCGAGACCAAGATGGTCTGCGTCCCTCGGACGATCTGCAAGCAGGTCCCGGTCGAGGTCTGCGTCAAGGTCCCGGTGATGGTCGTCTGCCCGACGCCCGTCCTGCCCTCGGCGCAGTTCATCGCCCCGAGCCCGCAGGCCATCGCCGGATCGCCGCAGGCCGTGACGAAGTGATCGACAGGCTCTGATTCTCAAACGAGGACGCCCCGCGACGCGAGTTGCGGGGCGTCTTTGTTTCGAAACGCGGCTCGCTCGCGAACTCCAACCACCCGCGGATCTCCCGCGCAAGCCGCGACGGCGCCATCAAGCTTCCGCACGCCCTGATCGCGGAAGTCGATCAGTCCAGCCAATTCTCGACCCGCAGACCCGGCACCTTCTGGAAGTCGGTGCGATTGGCGGACAGGAGCAGCGCGTCATTGACCAACGCCGTCGCCGCGATCTTCCGATCCATCGTTCCGAGGCGGAGCTTCTGGCGGCCGAGCTCTTCGGATCGCCGGGCCGCCGCGTCATCGAACGGCGCGATCTCGAACTCCCGGTAGAACTCGATTAGCAGGACGAGTTCCCGGTAGCCGACGACCTGCCGCGACGGCGATTTCTCCCTGGCGATCACGGCGAGCCAGCCCCGCATGCGTTCCTCGACCGTGACGATCGCCACGCCGAAGACCTCGGTCGAGGCGGCCTCCATCCTCCCGATCAGGCGCCGGCCCCGCTCGCTCTCCGGGTATTTCAGGAAGGTCGTATGATCCGTGTCGAGCAGGATCATCCCGACGACGTCTCCCGCCCCGCCGCCTCCCGCTCGGATTCGCGCGAGCGCAGGCACTCCTCGTCGACCTCGCGCATGAACTCGCTGTCCCGGAACATGCCGACCACTTTGCGCCAATCCTTGCGGGGCGGCTCGAGACGCTCCGATGCGACGACTTCTTCCAGCGCTTCGACCCGCGCGGCGAGGGATTCCAAGGTCAAGTCGTTCATTGTGGTTGAGCCCGGCCGTCCGAACCGCCCTGGATTCTACCCGGTCGGATACGCCGCCTGAAGCCCTTCCCTGGTGGGTGGCCGGGACTTCCCAGCTTGCGCCGTCCCCCAGGGAATTTAAGGATGTGCCCGTCGTGGCCGCCCTACATGAACCTCCGACGCTTGAACGCCTTAACATCCGATGCATCAAGGTCAAACCACTCGCCGTTTCGGTGCTTCTTCTCAAATCGCTTGTGCCAATAGGTTTCGATACCAACCGGATCGTCCGTCCTGATGATGTGGACGGTGACTGCCTCGTCGGGGAGTTTGATGGCCAACTCGTAAGCCCTGCGCCGGCATGGTTCGAGCGGCCAATCTTGTAGAAACGCCCGGACCTGATGAGGTAAACGAAGCCGATCTCGGGGCCTTCGAGGCCATCGCCCTCCGAGGCTTGATGTCCGCGAGGAGAGTAGTCCTGACACAAAGGGATAACATCGCCGTATTCGGGACGCCCCTGGCAGAACTCGGTAACTGTCTCGATCAATTGAGGCTTGTTGCCGAACCGATTAAATGCTTTGGAATTCGGGAAGGTGGGATCGTTGCGAGCCTTGAATCGCAGGTCACCGTCGGTGGGCAGACGTCTCAATTCCGAGGCGAGCTTGGCATAGAGTTCGAGAAGCTCGTCTGCGGGGAACGCTTCTTGGAGTTTGTTCGGCGCTAATCCAGCTTCGACAACGGCGTCACTCCATCGAGCCCAAAACCGTTCGAAGTCGCCTTGCCGAATACCGGTCTCGGCGATGAATCGCCTCCATCCGAGCGGGACGCCGCCGTTAGACTCGGCGGTTCGCCTAATCTCTTGGAGGATGTAAGCCTTATCCATCGGGAGCAGCCTCGTAGGGTGAGCACCGCCCACCATCCGAAATGGAAGATGGCGGGCGGTGCCCACCCTACAAGATCAACCCTGCGCATGCCCCGCCCGAAACGGCGGCACATCCTCGCGCGGCGGCGGCAACAACGTCGGCCTCGACGGCTCCGCCAGCCCCAGGCTCGCCAGGTCGAACGGATGCCGATCCAGCGCCGCCTGGAGTTCGGCCGCATCGATCGATTCCTGCTCGATCAAGAGGCACGCGACGTCTTCGAGCGCCATCCGCCTCCGCTCCAAGATCGCCCGCGTGGCGCGCTCGGCCTCGTCCATGACGCGGCGGACCTCGAGGTCGATCTCGCGGGCGGTCTGCTGGCTCCAGGCATCGCTATTCGCCCCGCCGCCGCTCATGAAGGGGCTGCGGCCCTCGTTCTGGTAGCTCACGCGGCCGATGGCCCGGCTCATGCCGAACTCGGCGACCATCTTGCGGGCGATTCCCGAGGCGCGCTGGAGGTCGCTGGTGCAGCCGTCGGACACCTCGCCGTAGACCAGTTCCTCGGCGATCGTCCCGCCGAGCAGGGTCGCGGATCGTGTTCTCGAGCCAGCCCTGGGTGTGGAGGAAGCGGTCGTCCTCGGGCCGGTACATCGTGTAGCCGAGCGTCCCCGAGGCGCGGCCGAGGATCGAGACCTTGTGGACGGGGTCGGTATGCGGCAGGCTCCGGGCGACGAGGGCGTGGCCGGCCTCGTGGTAGGCGATCCGCAGCCGCTCGTCGGGCCGGAGGACGCGCTGCTTCTTCTCGGGGCCGGCGATCACGCCGCTCGACCCCCTCCTCGAACTCGAGCCGGCCGACCTTCTCCTTGCCCTTGCGGGCCGCGAGCAGGGCCGCCTCGTTGACGAGGTTCTCCAGGTCGGCCCCGACGAACCCGGCCGTCATCGCGGCGATGTGCCGGAGGTTGATCTGGTCCTCGAGCGCGACCTTCTTCGCGTGGACCTTGAGGATCTCCTCGCGGCCCGAGATGTCGGGCCGGTCGACGGTGACGTGGCGGTCGAATCGACCGGGCCGCACCAGGGCGGGGTCGAGCGTCTCGGGGCGGTTCGTGGCCGCCATGACGATCACGCCCGAGTTCGCGGTGAACCCGTCCATCGCGACGAGGAGCTGATTCAGGGTCTGGTCGCGCTCGTCGTGGCTGCCGCCGGCCGTGCCGTTGCCGCGGGCCTTGCCCAGGGCGTCGAGCTCGTCGATGAAGATCAGGCACGGGGCCTTCGGCCTCGGCCTGCGGCGAACAGGTTGCGGACCCGGGCCGCGCCGACGCCGACGAACATCTCGACGAAGTCCGAGCCCGAGAGCGAGAAGAACGGCACCCCGCCTCGCCCGCCACCGCCCGGGCCAGCAGCGTCTTGCCCGTTCCCGGCGGGCCGACGAGCAGACGCCCCTGGGAATCCGCCCGCCGAGCGCCCGGTACTTCTCGGGAGTCCGGAGGAACGCGGCGACCTCGCCCAGCTCCTCGACGGCCTCGTCGTTGCCGGCGACGTCGTCGAACGTGACGCGGACCTCGGCCTTGCCGTACTCGCGGTGCCGGCTCTTGGCGAACGCCATGGCCGACCCGAGCCCGCCGCCGCGGTGCAGGAGCATCCAGATCAGAGCACACGGCCACGCCGAGCATCACCAGCGGGATGCCCATCGCCTGCACCAGTGACGGCCCCGGCTCGGCCTCGTACGCGGCGCCCTCGACGTGCTTGTCGAGCAGGCCGGGCAGCTCGGCGTCGTTCTCCATGCCAATCCGCGACGCGCGGAACCGGCCGGCTCCCCCTTGGAATCCGCGGCCTTCAGCTCGCCGGTGAGCTCGGACGTCCCGACGCGGACCGTCCTGATCTCGCCGCTGCACCAGGGCCTTCTTGAAGGCCCCGTAGCCGAGGTCGCGGACGGGGGCCTGCTTCGCGAGGTAGAGGCCACCCAGGACCGCGCCCGACCGCCAGGCCGAACGCCAGGCTGAGCTTCCAGTCGGGCTTGAACGGGAAACGACGAGGACGGGCGGTCCGATCGGCGCGGGGTCGAAGTGTCCATTCGTCGATGGTCCGGGCGTGGACGCGCCGGCGTCGCGGCGAGGGGAGATCGCGGGACGTCGGCGTCCCGGGGCCGCGTTCAGAGGCGCGAAGGGGTGGGCAGAAATCGAACGATCCGAGTCTAACGATGAGACCGGATGTCCGTCAACGCCGGCTGCCCCTCCCGCCGCTCCCCCGCGACGATCAGCCCCGCGCCCGGCGCTGGAGTCTCGCCCCCAATCCGACCGCGCTCGCGACGCCCAGCAGCGCAGCGACGAGGGCTCGGGCACGGCCGCGGGGGGGATGATCGTCATGTCGAGCCAGAACTGCCCCCCGGTGTTGCCGACGGTCGTGGTCGACCCATCCGTGGTGCTAATGATGATTTCGTTGCCGGCTTTGTCGAGCCCGTAGAGGACACCGCCCGGACCGAACGCCATCGCGAAGACCGAGACCTCATCCCCGATCGTCCCGATCACGGCCGTCATCCCGGTCGTCAGGTCGATCGAGACCAAGGATTGTGTGACGGGACTGTCCGACACAATCAGCGCCGTCGTGTCGTTCATCAGCGCCAAGGCGCGTGCCTTGCCCTCGCCCGGATTCGTGGTCACCAGGAGGGTCGAAGCCGCGGTGGTCGGGTCTATCGTGTAGACACTCGTCGGATTATTGGTGTTCGTGGCGAGTAGGGTGCTGCCGTTGAAGACCAGCCCCTCGACGTCGAACAGGCCGGTGTTCCCGATCGGCGTGGCTGCGCCGGTGGTCCTGTCCATGCTGTAGAGTAAACCATTGGCACCGGAGCCGTAGAGGGCCCCGCCGGGCGAGAGCGCCAGACCCTCCAGGGGGGCATTGGTCGGCCCGATCACGCTCGCCGTGTGGGTCGTCAGGTCGACCAAATTGAGATTGTCGAGTACGTCGACGGCATAGGCAAAGATGTCAGCCCTTGCGCTTCCCGCCGCCGAGGCGAGGCCGGCGAGGATGGCAAGGAAAAAGGTTGCCGTGCGCTTCATCGAGTTGCCCCTCTCGAAGTCCGAGCTCCGCACACCGCCTGGCGACGACACCCGGCAAAGTCACGGGACCCGGGGATTCTGACCGGAGAGGGCTGAGAAGACCAGCGAAATTCGAAGTTGTTTCGATAAAACAACATTGCGTCTCGACACTGGCGTCCCGCCGACATGGAAACATCACATCAATGTTCGTTTGAGCTATCCCACCGGCTCCGCCTGCGGCGTCGGTGAGCCGGCGGGACGAGACATCAGCCTCATGACCACGCGGACGTGGCCATGCCACCCGGCCGCCGGGCTCATTCGTCGGTCGTCCATTGCGGATTGTCGCTGTCCCAGATCAGGACGAAGTGATCGGCCGCATAATCGCCGATGGTGAGGTGATAGCCTTTCCCGTCCTCGTGCGTGTGGTATCTCCACCCCGCAATCGAGGCCGACGACCCGGCCTTGCCGACCGACTTCAGTTCATCGGGAAAACGGCCGTGAGTGCGACGATGGGCCTCGATGGCCTCGACGATCGGACGCCCGGATGACTTCAAGGCTTCGATGCGGGCCCGGTCCGCGGGCGGGAACATCCGCTTGACCGTGTATCTTGCGTAGAAGAGGGCGGCCACCGCGAGCGCCAGCACGACGACCGCCATCCGCAGCGCGAGTCGCACGGATCGCTCCTAACCGACCGGCTCCGCCTGCGGCGGCTCCCCCGCGGCTCGCCGCGGGTTGGCGAACTCGGGGCCGGCGAGGCCCAGGTGGGCCATGGCGGCGCGGGCCTCGACTCGCCGGGCCTTGGTCAGGTCGATCCGCTCGTCGGAGAGGTTCACCTCGAACCGGCGGTTGCCCGGCAATTGCATCGGCAGGCGGACGGTGAAGGTGCTCCCCTGACCCAGCCGACTTTCGAGCGTCACGTCGCCGCCGAGCAGCTTCGCCAGCTCGCGGACGATCGACAGCCCCAGGCCCGTGCCCTGATGCTCGCGGGTCAGCACATTGCCGGCCTGCCCGGGCTGGCCGGCCTGGCGGAACTTCTCGAAGATCTTGTCGCGGTCCTCCTCGGCGATCCCGATGCCCGTGTCGGCCACGGCGATCACCACGTAACGCCCCTCGACCCGCGCGTTGATCGTGACCTTGCCCCCCTCGGGCGTGAACTTGACCGCGTTCGAGAGCAGGTTGTAGAGGATCTGCCGGACCTTGCCGGGGTCCTGCCGCAGCAGCGGGATCGCCTCGTCGAGCCGGCAGACGAGGTCGATCTCCTTCCGCTCGGCGATCGGCCGGGCGAGGGTGGCGAGCGACTCGCAGACGTCGCGGATCGAGAAGTCCTCCGGCCGGACCTCCATCTTGCCGCTCTCGATCTTGGCGAGGTCGAGGATGTCGTTGATCATCCCGAGCAGCATCTTGCCCGAGGTCTGGATGTTCGACGCGTACCGCCGCTGCCGCTCGGAGAGGCCCTCGTTGCCGGCGAGGACCTCGGAGAAGCCGATGATCGAGTTCAGGGGCGTCCGCAGCTCGTGGCTCATGGTGGCGAGGAAGTCGCTCTTGAGCCGGTTCATCTCGAACAGCGCCATGTTGGCCTGCGCCAGCTCGTCGACCTTCTTGTCGAGGTCGTGGTTCACGTCGCGAAGCTCGTGCTGCATCGCCACGAGGTTGTGGAGCATCCGGTTGAACGCGTGCGACAGGTCCTCGAACTCGTCGCCGGTCTGGATCTGGCTGCGGATCGTCAGCTTGCCGGCGGCGATCGCGTCGGAGACGTCCCGCAGGTGCTTGACCGGCTTGACGATCACGTAGCGGACCATGACATACGAGGCGAACATCGCTACCAGCGCCGTCACCAGCGCGACGCTTATCAGGATCGCGCGGTTGTTGTGGATGTCCCGGTTTGTCTGGGCCATCGGAATCTTGATCGCCACGGCACATGCGAGGTCGAAGGGCCCCTGCCCTTTCTCCGGGTCGTAGGGCTTGATCTCGACGAACTGGCCGTTCGAAGCCTCGCGATACTTGTGGTCGTGGCAGGACGTGCAGCTCGGCTTGAACGGAACGGCCTGGATATATTCATATTCACGGCCGGCGAGGATCCGGCTGGCTTCCATCGACGAGCCATCGGGAAACGTGTACGGGCTTCTTCGGCGCCGGCCCGGCCGGCGCGCACCCCGCCCTTCAGCGCCGACGCGGTGAATCGACCCAGCGCCTCGCGCACGAACGGATCGAGGTCGGGCGAGCTCATGTCCGACAGCTTGATGATCCGCCCTTCATAGTTCTCGAGGTCGTCCCTCCGCTTCAGAGAGCGGTCGACCTCGTCGAGAATGCGGGACGCGTCGCGGTTCACGGCCGACTCGCCCTGGGCGTGGATCTTGTACAAGATCTCCGGCGCCAGGCTGCGGGCGTTGCCGACGGTCTGCCCGGCGACGAGCGTCTCGGTCTTGTGGCCGTACCACGAGAAGCTGAACGAGATGAGGACGAACAGCCCGCCACCGAAGATGAACCGGCACTTCCGCTCCAGGCTGGTCTCGCCCAGCAGGTGCTTGAAGGTCCGGTACGACATCGGGATACGCCCCCTCCGGGTCGGCTCGTCGCGCGACGACACCACTCCGCGCCACGATACCCCAACCCGCCCGATCGGGCCAGACGGAGTTCGCGCCCCGGCCCGGGCCGTTTGCTCCTGTGGTCCTGGCTTCTCTGTCCCCTCCCCCCTTGCGGGGGAGGGAATGGGAGGGGCCGCCGCCGGCAAGAACGAAACGGCCATGGGCCCGCGGACGCTGTTCATCCCCTCGGCTGGCATCCCGGGCAATAATGCGTCGGCCGGCCGACCAGCCCGACGATCTTCGTCTTGAGAATCGCCCCGCCGCACCCCGGGCAAGGCTGCCGCCGCGCCCATACATTGCGTTGACGGCGAGGAAGCCGCCTTCGAGCCCGAGCACCGTGCGATACCCCGCGTCGAAGCTCGACCCCTCCGCCATCGATCGCCCGCGCCAGGACGTCGCCGATCGCCGCATGAAGCCGGTCGACCTCGGCTCCCGTCAGCGATGACGCCGGCCGCTCGGGATGGATCCGGGCCTGGAAGAGCGATTCGTCCGCGTAGATGTTCCCGACGCCGGCCAGCACCTTCTGATCCATCAGGGTCGGTTTGATCCCGCGTGCCGTCCGCGAGAGCCCTGTGGCCAGCTCGTCGCGGGTGATCAGGAGGGCATCCGGCCCGTGCGAGCGGGCGAACGCCGCCTCCGCCGCGCCGGGGTCGGGATACCAGGCGACCTTGCCCAGGCGACGGGCGTCGCAAAACCAGACCGTCTCGCCCGGCCGCTCCAGTTCGAACGTCACGCGCACGTGTTCCGGGCGGTCGGGCGGGACGAGCCAAAACCCTCCCGTCATCCGGGGTTGGATGACGATCATCCCCCTGTCGCCCCCCAGGGCGATCGCGACCCACTTGCCGCGCCTCGTCACCCCCTCGACGCCCGCACCCCGCCCCCGGCGCTCGATCCCCCTGGCCGTGCACCCCTGGAGCAGGAACGGGTCGTGGACCTTCAGCCGAGCCATCGTCCGCCCCACCAGGGCCGGCCGCAGGCCCCGCACCATCGTCTCGACTTCCGGCAGCTCGGGCATCGCTCCACCTCGTTTCGCCTCGTGCCCGATTGTATGCCGTCTCTCCGTCGCCGTCTCGATTTTCGTAGGTTCCGCCACGCGGACCATCCGGGCGGATCGGCCTCGACCGGCGGACCCTACCGGACGACCGCCGGCACGGGTTGCTTTCAGAAAATGTCATCGATTCCGGAAGATTTTGTGAAGGTTATTGACAGTTTGTGACGGATCGTGAATACTTGTGCGGAAGGTCGTGCCCGATCTCCGTCAGAAAGCCCCGCCATGCTCGCCGAGCCGCGCCGACGATTGCTCCTGGAGCTGATCGCCGAGCCGGGGTTTCGCCACCCTGGAGGAGCTGGTGCGCCAGCTCGGGGTGTCGGAGAGCACGGTCCGCCGCGACCTCGAAGCGCTCGACGCGTACAGGTGCGATCAAGCGGACGCACGGCGGCGCCGTGATGTCGGGCGAGGTGCGGTCGATGCCCGCGCTCGAGGACCGGATGACGTCGGCCGCCGCCGAGAAGCGGGCGATCGGCCGGACGACCGCGAACCTGATCGACGACGGCGACACGGTCCTGCTCGACGGCGGCACGACGACCTTCGAGGTCGCCCGCGCCCTGCTCGGCCGGCCGGTGCAGGTCGTCACCAACAGCCTGCCGATCGCGAACCTCTTCTCCTCGGGCAAGCAGGCCGACGTGATCCTGATCGGCGGCTACGTCTCGCCGAGGACCGGCGTGGCGATGGGCCCGCTCGCGATCGAGATGATGCGGGGCATCCGGGTCCGCCGGACGATCATGGGCGCCGGCGGGATCGTGGCCGAGGGGGTCTACAACTCGAACGTCCTCCTGGTCGAGACCGAGCGGCAGATGATGGCCTGCGCCCAGGAGGTCATGATCGTCGCCGACCACACCAAGTTCGGCCGCCTCTCGCTCTCGAAGCTCTGCGACCTGGGCGCGATCGACGCGATCGTCGCCGACCCGGCCATCCCCGACGAGTTCCGCACGCTCCTGGATCAGTCGCGCGTGGCACTGCACGTCGCGCCCGTCGACGACGACCCGTCCGGCCAGACTCGCCTCAACGGAGCCGCCAGGACCAGCGAATCATGAGCCTCGCCACCCTCCCCGATCGCGCATCGATCGAGCGGCTCGTCCGGTCGATCCTCGAGCAGAAGGTGGGATCGAACGGCCGGCCGTCGGACGGCGGCTACCGCCCCAATCTCGTCGTGAACATCTCGGCGCGGCACGCGCACCTGAAGCAGGAGGACGTCGACGTCCTCTTCGGCGAGGGCTACAAGCTCACGCCGATGAAGACGCTCTACCAGGCGACCGACTTCGCCTCGAACGAGACGATCGCCGTCGTCGGCCCCCGGCAGCGGATGATCCCGGGCATTCGCATCCTCGGCCCGAGCCGGCCGTTCAGCCAGGTCGAGCTGGCCTTCACCGACGCGATCAGCCTGGGCATCGACATCCCCGTCCGGCTCTCGGGCGACATCGAGGGGACGCCCGGCTGCCTGGTGATCGGGCCGAAGGGCTCGATCGTCCTGCCCAACGGCGTCATCCGCGCCGAGCGGCACGTCCACATGGGGCCGAGGGACGCCGAGTACTACGGCGTGAAGCACCTCGACCGGATGAACCTCCGCGTCGAGGGGCCCTGCCCCGGCACGCTCGAGGGGCTGCTCGTCCGCACGCACAAGGACTGGAAGCTCGAAGTCCACATCGACACGGATGAGGCCAACTGCCTCGACCTGCCGCACGCGACGAAGGTTGAGCTGGTGAAGGCATGATGGAAAACCACCCCTCACCCTACCCTCTCCCACAAGGGGAGAGGGTTTCAGATCTGGTCCCCTCCCCCCTCGTGGGGGAGGGTTAGGGTGAGGGGGTCTGAGGGATAGGCCAGGGCAAATTCAAGAACGACCCGATCCGACAACTCCGAACCGAACCCGAGGGAGGGCCGCATGGCCGCTGCGACGATCGAGGCATTGGGGATGATCGAGTGCAAGGGCTTCGTCGCGCTGGTCGAGGCCAGCGACGCGATGCTGAAGGCCGCGAACGTGGAGCTCGTCGGCTGGGACAAGATCGGCAGCGGGCTGGTGACGGCCTTCGTCGCGGGCGACGTCGCGGCGGTCAAGGCCGCCGTCGACGCGGGCGCCGCGGCCGCGAGCCGGATCGGCGAGGTCGTCAGCGTCCAGGTCATCCCGCGGCCGCATGAGGACCTCTCGGGCGTCCTCACCTTCACCAAGGCCGCGGCCCCCGCCAAGGCCAAGGCCGGCGCCAACTCCTAACCCGCGACGAGGAGCACAATTCCATGGCCAGCACCAACGGCAGCCCGAACGGCAGCGACGCCCTCGGCCTCGTCGAGACCAAGGGCCTCGTCGGGATGATCGAGGCGACGGACTCCATGCTCAAGGCGGCGAACGTCACGCTCGCCGGCCGCGTCGGCATCGGCGCCGCGTACGTGACGACGATGGTCCGCGGCGACGTCGGCAGCGTCCGCGCTGCGGTCGAAGCGGGCGCCGAGACGCGCCAGCCGCGTCGGCGAGCTCGTCAGCGCCCACGTCATCCCCCGGCCCGACGCCGCGGTCCTCCGCGCGTACCTCGGCTGAACCCCGAACACCCTTAGCGATGGGAACCCTTTGAAATGAACGGCAACGGCACCGCCCTGGGCTTGATCGAGACCCAGGGCCTCGTCGGCCTGATCGGCGCGGTCGACGCGATGCTCAAGGCGGCGAGCGTCGAGCTGGCCAGCCCGGTCATCAAGCTCGACGGCGGCCTGGTGAGCGTCATGATCCGCGGCGACGTCTCGAGCGTCCGCGCCGCCGTCGAGGCCGGCGCCGAGGCCGCGAGCCGGCTCGGCGAGCTCAAGGCCGCCCACGTCATCCCCCGCCCCGGAACTGCGGTCGTCGCGGCCTTCGGCGCGAAGTAACAAAGGGTCGAGCGAGACGCCCGGTCATGAAGATCCTCGTCGCCAATCTCGGCACCACCAGCTTCAAGTACCGCCTCTACGACCTCGCCGACGGCGGGGCCGAGACGTTACTCGCACGTGGGTCGGTCGAACGCGTCGGCTCGGACAACGCCAAGGTCGTCCTCAAGTCGGACAAGGGCGAGTTCGAGATGACCGAGCCGATCGCCGACCACGGCGTCGCGCTCGAAGATCTGCCTCGACCAGCTCACCGACCCCCAGGTCGGCGTCCTCGCGAAGGGCGACGGCGACGTCGCCGCGATCGGCTTCAAGGCCGTCCACGCCAAGAACGTCACCGGCGTCCAGCTCGTCACCGAGGACGTGCTGGAGGCGATGGAGGACTTCGCCGACGTTTGCCCCGCGCACAATCCGCCCTACGTCAAGGCGATGCGGACGCTGGGCGAGCGATTTCCCTCGCTGCCCCTCGTCGCCGCGTTCGAGACCGGCTTCCACCGGACGATCCCCGAGGCCAACCAGCGGTACGCGATCCCCGAGCACTGGGCCACCGTCTACGGCATCCGCCGCTGGGGATTCCACGGCGCGAGCCACCGCTACATCGCCGGCCGCATGGCCGAAATCCTCAGGCGTGATGATTTGAAAATCATCTCCTGCCACCTCGGCGGCTCGTCGTCGCTCTGCGCGATCAAGGACGGCCAGTCGCAGGCGTGCAGCCTCGGCATGAGCCCGCAGTCGGGCCTGCCGCACAACAACCGCGTCGGCGACTTCGACGTCTTCGCCCTGCCCACGCTGCTCCGCGAGTCGGGCCAGTCGCTCGAGGAGATCCTGAGCACGCTCGCGAACAACTCGGGCCTCGAAGGACTGAGCGGCGCGGGCGCGACCTCCGCGACATCGAGTTCGAGGCCAACGCCGGCAACCCGCAGGCGACCCTGGCCCTGGAGGTCTTCGTCGCCTCGGTCCGCCAATACCTGGGGGCCTATCTCGTCGAGCTGAACGGTGCCGACGCCATCGTCTTCACCGGCGGGATCGGCGAGAACTCCGTCCGCATGAGGCTGGACGTCTGCCGCAACCTCGACTGGTTCGGGATCAAGCTCGATATGGACAAGAACGCCCACGCCTCGGGCGAGGCGCTCGTCTCGGCCGAGGGGTCGCGGGTGCAGGTCTGGACCGTCCCGACCAATGAAGAGATCGTCGTCGCCCGCCAGGCGCGGGACCTGCTCAACGGCAAGGCTTCGTAATGCAGTCGGGTGGCCGAGTCGCTGCGGGGAGCTTCGTCCGATGAGCCACGACTTCGCGTTCTGGGACAGCGACGAGCCGCTCGAAGATGAGGAGGCGGAGGCGATCTACGCGAATCTCAGCCGGAAGGGGGCGAGCGAGAAGGCCAAGCCGTCCGACAAGATACGCATCCTGGCCGAAGCCATCCGATCGCGCTGGCCCCCTCCCGATCGCGGTCGTGAGGACGAATGGGCCCTGGCGGCGCCCCTCGAAGTCTCCGAGGCCCACCTGATCATCTGCCTGGTGCCGTCTCGCCTCTGGGATCTCTGGCCGACCCTCGGCCAATACGCGAAAGATCATGAACTCGTGATGTACGATCCGCAACAGAGACATGTGTTTTTACCCTCTCGGCTGTCGCGGGCTCGAACCCGGGCCAGGGCCGAGAAGAAGCGTCCCCGAGCGAGGTAGCACGAGATTTTCTGGGAAGCCGCAGCATCGCGCCGGGAGTCTGGGGCCTCGTCCGCGAGACTCCGGCGCGACGGCCGAGGCCACCGGGTCTAGCGGACGATACCCCAGACACCCGACGCCAGCAAGGCATGCCCAATCCCGCGGAGGACCGTCCCCGATGTTCGTCGCCCGAGTGACCGGCAGCCTGGTGGCCACCCAGAAGGTGGCGAGCATGACCGGGCACAAGCTGCTCATGGTCGAGCCGTACCGCGTGGACGAGAAATCCCGCGACCGGCTCGTGCCGACCGGGCGGTCGTTCGTCGTCGTCGACACCCTCGGCGCGGGGCTTGGCGAGCTCGTCCTCGTCTGCCAGGGCTCGAGCGCCCGGCTCACGCCTGAAACCGAAAAACTTCCGATCGACGCCGTGGTGATCGGCCTGGTCAGCACGGTCGACGTCGAGGGCAAAGTCATCTTCTCGGATCGCGATCGAGGTTGAACCCGATGGCCACGATGACCGAAGACCTGATCCGCAACGTCGTCGAGCAGATCCTCGCCCAGATGGGCGGCCAGGTCGGCTCGAACGGCACCGGCCCCTCCGGCAAGGACGGCGTCTACCCCACGGCCGACGCCGCCGTTCAGGCCGCGACCAAGGCCTTCGAATCGTTCAAGACCCGCCCGCTCGCCGACCGGGCGAAGGCCGTCGACGCGATCAAGGCGATCTGCGTCGACCAGGCCGAGGAGCTCGGCCGGATGGAGCTGGACGAGACCCAGATCGGCCGGCTCGATCACAAGATCGCCAAGCTCCGCGACGCCATCCCCCTCGCCCCCGGCGTCGAGTTCCTCCGCACCGAGACGTACTCGGGTGACGATGGCCTGACCCTCGGCGACTACGCCCCGTTCGGCGTCATCGGCGCGATCACGCCCGTCACGCACAGCCTGCCCACGCTCGCGGGCAACGCGATCAGCATGCTCGCCTCGGGCAACACGGTCGTCTTCAACGCCCACCCCTCGGGCGCCAAGGTCGCGGCCGAAGGCGTCCGAAGGTTCAATCGCGCCATCAAAAAAGCCATCGGCATCGATGATGTCCTGACGATCATCGACCCGCCGACCCTCGAATCGGCCGCCGCGCTGTTCGACCACCGGGGCGTGAAGCTCCTGGTCGTGACGGGCGGCCCGGCCGTGGCCCGCGCGGCGCTGGAGAGCAAGCGGCGGGCGATCGTCGCCGGGCCGGGGAACCCGCCGGTCGTCGTCGACGCGACGGCCTGCCTCGTCAATGCCGCCAAGTCCATCATCGAGGGCGGCGCATTCGACAACAACCTGCTCTGCATCGGCGAGAAGCAGGTCTTCGCCGTCGCCGAGATCTTCGACAAGCTCATGGAGCAGATGTCCCGCCACGGTGGATTCCGGCTCAATCCGCAGCAGATCGACGCCCTGACGAAGGCCGCGTTCAAGACCGGCCAGGACGGCAAGCTCCACGTCGACAAGGACTATATCGGCAAGGACCCGGCCGTGCTCGGCAGGGCGGCGGGCGTGAATGTCCCCGACGGCACCCAGCTCCTCTTCGGCGAGACGGGGGCCGAGCACCCGTTCGTCGACCACGAGCAGATGATGCCGTTCGTCCCGTTCGTCCGCGTGCCCGACGTGAACCGCGGGATCGAGCTGGCGAAGCTCACCGAGCACGGCTTCGGCCACACGGCCGTGCTCCACTCGCGCGACACGTCGGTGATGACCAGGATGGGCAAGGCGATGGATTGCACGATCTTCGTCGTGAATGGCCCGAGCGTCGCCGGCCTCGGCCTCGGCGGCGAGGGCTACCTGTCGTTCTCGATCGCCGGCCCGACCGGCGAGGGCGTCACCACCCCGCTCACCTTCACCCGCCAGCGCCGTACGGCGATCGCGGGCGGGATGCGGTTCGTCTAGCGGTCGCAGGGCCTCTCGTAGGGTCCGCTGTGCGGACCTCTTCGCGGAGGCTTGAATGGAAAAGATGGTCCGCACAGCGGACCCTACTGGGAGCCATCATGCAGCTCGGCCGCGTGCTCGGCACGGTGACCTCGACGGTCAAGCACCCCACGTTCCACGGGGAGCGGCTGCTCGTCGTCCAGCTCGAGTCGAAGTCGGGTGGTGCCGAGGGCGAGCCGGTCCTGGCCTTCGACCGGCTCGGCGCGGGGAAGGGAGACGTGGTGCTCGTGACCAACGACGGCGCAGCCCTTCAGGAGATGCTCGGGCCCGACACGCCCGGCCGCTGGAGCGTGATGGGGCTGCCCGACGCATGACCACGAATGGAGCCATCGATGTTGACGCCGTCGTGCGGGCCGTGCTCGACGAACTACGCCGGCGAGCGGGAGGAAATGGGGTGGCAGGGGTTGGCTTGCCAACCCCGGTCCGGTCGCGAGAAGACCGGGGTTCGCAAGCAAACCCCTGCCACCCGGACCGCGAAGGTCAAATCTTCGCGGGTCGGTTGCTCGGGCAGTCGCAGGTCGAGGCGCTCGATGGGGTGAAGGAGATCAAGGTCGCCGCGGGGACGGTCGTCACTCCGCTCGCCGTCGACCTGATGAAGCGGCGGGGTATTTCACTCAAAGTCGTGTCTGGCCGGGAATCGGCGGCTGACAAAGGGACGGGCGAATGGGCATTCGCGATCGACGGGCCGAGGTCGGGCAAGGCGGAGGCGATCCGCCGCGCGCTGCTCGACGGATGGGCCGAGCTCGCGGCGAGCGACGCGGCCCCGTGGATCGTCGCCGCGCCCGATCGCGGGGCGCTCTGGCTCACGCCCGAGGCCTCGGTCGCGGTCTGGCGGGCGAATCAAAGCGAGGGGATCAGGGCCGCCTCGGCGTGCGACGGCGATGCGGTGACGCGGGCCATCCGGCACCTCGGCCTGAACCTGCTCGTGATCGAGCCCGCGGCCCATTCCATCCCGTCCATGAAGGCGATGGCCGAAACTTTCCGCCGCGGCGGCGCACCGAGGATGCCGGAGGGGCAGCGATGAGGATCGCCGAGGTCATCGGCCGGGTCACGATGTCGCGGCAGCACCCGAGCCTCAAGGGCGGTCGGTTCGTCATCGCCCTGCCGATGCCGGAGGAAGCCCTGGTCGACGGCTCGGCGAATCGCGGCGAGGAGGTCATCGTCTTCGATTCTCTCGGCGCCGGCCCCGGCGCGCTGATCGGCCTGAGCGAGGGCCGCGAGGCGGCCAACCCGTTCGGAAAGACCAAGGTTCCCATCGACGCCTATTGCGCCCTGATGATTGATCAAATGTCCATGTAGGGTCCGCCATGCGGACCATCTTCGGTCCATACCACGATCACCGGACGGTCCGCATGGCGGACCCTACGAAGACCAGAATCCCGAAGGACGCGGCGACCATGGCCCAGAACAACCTCATGAGCGAGTGGAAGCTCCGCGAGCAGATGTGCGAGATCGGCCGTCGCGTCTACGCGAAGGGCTTCGCCGCCGCCAACGACGGCAACATCAGCATGCGGCTCGACGAGAACAGGGTCCTCTGCACGCCGACGCGGGTCTCGAAGGGCTTCATGAAGCCGGACGACCTCTGCATCGTCGACCTCGAGGGCAAGCAGCTCGCCGGCAACCGCAAGCGGTCGAGCGAGATCCTCCTCCACCTCTCGGTGATGAAGGCCCGGCCCGACGTGAAGTCCTGCGTCCACTGCCACCCGCCGCACGCCACGGCCTTCGCCGTCGCCCATGAGCCGATCCCGAAATGCATCCTCCCCGAGTTCGAGGTCTTCCTCGGCGAGGTCGCCATCGCGCCGTACGAGACGCCCGGCACGCAGGCGTTCGCCGACACGGTGCTGCCCTACGTCAAGGACACCGACACGATCCTCCTGGCCAACCACGGCACGATCACGTACGGCAGCGACCTCGAGGATGCCTACTTCAAGACCGAAATCATCGACGCCTACTGCCGGATCTTGCTGCTCTCGAAGCAGCTCGGCACGATCAACTACTACACCGACGAGAAGGCCGCCGAGCTGATCAAGATCAAGCCGAATCTGGGCATCCCCGACCCCAGGCTCGCCCGGGGCCTCGAGAACTGCGACCTCTGCGGCAACAGCCTCTTCCGCGAGGGCTACAGCGACTTCGTCCCCGAGCCCAAGGCGTTCATCCCGCCCAAGCTCCAGGGGCAGCAGCCGAAGCCGGCTCCGTCGAAGAACGGCAACGACATGGACAGCCTCGTGCAGCTCATCACCGACCAGGTGATGAAGGCGATGCAGATCGGCGGCACTTTCGAACGGGCGGAACACGTCGGTGGTGAAGGACGGCGGCTACGCGTCCGGCATCTCGGGGGGAGCTTGATCCCATGAAGGTCAGCATCATCGGCGCCGGCGGGCTCGTCGGCTCGTGCACGGCCTATGCCCTCCAGTGCGGCGGCGTGGTCAGCGGGATCGACTTGCTCGACGTCAACGCCGACCTCAACCGAGGCCAGGCCCTCGACCTGCTCCACGGGTCGAGCCTCACCGCCGACCAGCGGATCAGGGCCGTCACCTACCAGGCGATCCCCGAGAGCGACCTCATCTGCATCACGGCCGGATTGCGCCGCAAGCCCGACGAATCGCGCCTGGATCTGATCAATCGGAACGTCGAACTATTCCTGAATATCCTGGCGCAAGTGAAGGCCGCCGGCCCGAGGAAGGACGCGATCGTCCTGGTCGTCTCCAATCCCGTCGACGTGCTGACCTATCTGGCGACGAAGCAGCTCGGCCTACCGTCGACGCAGGTGATCGGCCTTGGCACGCAGCTCGATTCGGCGCGATTCCGCAGCCTGATCGCCGACGCCCTCGGCCTGCCGCCGACGCAGGTGACGGCGACGATCCTCGGCGAGCACGGCGACAGCATGGTCCCGCTCTGGTCGGTCGCCCAGGCCGCGGGCCTGCCGCTGGAGAAGTACCCCGGCTGGACGGCGAACACGGCCGACGCCCTGTTCGCCAAGACCCGCGGCAGCGGCGCCGAGGTCATCAAGCTCAAAGGCGGAGCGGGGTTCGCGGTGGGGATCGCGATCCGCGACGTGATCCACGCGATCGCGCTCGATCAGAAGCGCATCCTGCCCGTCGCCTCGCTCGTCAATGGTCCCTACGGCATCCGCGACGTCTGCATCTCGATCCCGACGGTCGTCGGCCGCAAGGGCGTCGAGTCGCAACTGGAAATCGCCCTCTGGCCGAAGGAGGTCTCGGCGCTGCAGCACTCGGCCCAGGTGCTCCGTGAGACCATCGACCAGGTGTTGAAGACCAATCCGGGCGCCACGAAATCCAGTGGACCGGCCCCTGCTCCGGCAACGCCGAAGACCAACGGAGTCCGCGTGACGATGGGCTCCGGCGGACAGGGCAACGGCGGCGGAAGCTCGCGAGTCACGATCTCCGGCCAGGGCGGCAAGGGGCGATGATGGAAAAGTCGCTCGACCGCAAGCTCGCCGCGATCCACGCCGACCCGAACTCGCGCGAGTTCATCCTCGCCGACGCCAAGGACGCCGACATGGCCTTCGGCATCGGCGCGCCGGCCAGTCGCCCGAGGCACACTCGGGCGAAGTACGCTTCAAAACCCTTGCCGAATATCGCGACCAGATCCGCGCCATCAGCAAGCAGGGCATCGTCGATATCATGCTCATGTCGGCGAGCACGAATTATGCGCTGACGTTCGAGGAGCGGCTCTTCGACGACTCGCACGTGACCCCCGCGATCCGCGCCAACGACACGACCGACGTCCACATCGCCCGCGGCTCGCATTACGCCGAGCACCCCTCGCACCCGTTCCGCTCGGCCAGCCTCGACCACGCCATGTGCGGCCACCTCGATTGCCGAGCCGATGAGCGGCATCTCGGCGCGAACGTCGGCCTGTATAGCGTGACGTTCAACAACGACTTCGCGCACGACCTCGCCACGCTCGAGGCCTTCCACGATTTCCGCGAGGAGGCCGAGCGCAAGGGCTTCCACTACTTCCTCGAGGTCTTCGACCCGAACATGCCCGGCGTGATCGCCCCGGAAAAGCTCGGCCCGTACATCAACGACATGATCGCCCGGATGCTCGCGGGCGTCGCGCCGGCCGGCCGGCCGCTCTTCCTGAAGATGGTCTATCACGGCCCAAGGGCGATGGAGGAGCTGTTCCGCTACGACCCGCACCTCGTCATCGGCATCCTCGGCGGCTCGGCCGGCACGACGCTCGACGCCTTCCAGCTCCTGGCCGACGCCCAGAAGCACGGCGCCAGGGTCGCCCTGTTCGGCCGGAAGATCAACTCGGCCGAGAACCAGCTCGCCTTCGTCCAGTTCCTCCGCCTGATCGTCGACGGCGTCATCGACCCCGTCGAGGCCGTGAAGGCGTATCACGCCGTTCTCGGCAAGCTCGGGATCAAGCCGCATCGGCCGCTCGAAGACGACCTGAAGCTTCAGGCCATGAACATGAGCTACGGCGGCACATCCACGAGCGTGACCGTGCCCGCGAAGCCCTCATCGGACGGGCACGCCTGCGCCTGCCACGCCCCAGCGAAGGCCGAAGCCCACGCCTGCAAGTGCCACGACGAGCCGGAGGCGAAGGCCGCGGTCGTCACGACCTCGGCCCTGGTCAAACCCTCGAAGAACGGCTTCCCGACCCTGTCCAACGGCCATCCCGACTTCGCCCGGATGGACGTCGCCCAGCGCCTGGCCTATCACCGAGAGAGGCTGGGCCTGGGACGATGATCGGACGAGCGTCTCAATAGGGGGTCCCGAGCGAGCCGGGGATGCCCCCTCCCAGGACGTTTCGGGCGAGCCAGAAGAGGAAGGCCGTCGCGATCCAGGCCACGCCCAACGCGCGGCCCGTCCGGTCGATCCAGCCCGGATCGGGACGGCCGCGGCGGCTCAGGGCGAGGACGAACCAGGTCGTGAGAATGGCATAACTGGCGGCGTAGGCCGACCGGATGAGGACGTGGGTCGTGAGCAGGTCGAGGAAGCCCTGCGAGGCGACCGATCGGCCGAAGTTCGCCCGGGTGTGGCCCATGCGGAGACTATGGGCGGCCTGCCGGACGAAGTAGTCGACGCCCTCGATCGCGACCGCCAGCGAGACCATCCCGCACGCAGCCGCCCCCGGCTGGAGGGCGATCCGTCGGAGCGGCGGGCGCGGCGGCGTCAGTCTCGCGAGGCCGAGGGCGAGCGTCGCCGCGAAGAGCGTCGGCAGCGCGAAGGCCGCCGCGGTGACCAGTCGGCGGGCGGTCGCGCCCGGTGTCCATCCTTCGCGGTCGAGGTTCCAGAACCAGGCGTATCCGACGTACTTCCACCGCGTCGCGGCCATCGCCAGGGCCACGGCACTCACGCCGATCATCGCGTCGAGCAGCGTGAACCGGCGGGGCGCCGTCGGCATGGCGTTGCCCTCGTCAGACCGGCGCCAGGGGCGTGTCGATCCACCTCCGCTTCGCGTGCGACTCGAGCACCGCGTCGGCGATGATCTGCGCGTTCAGCCCGTCATAAAAACTCGGCACGGCCTGGCGGCCCTCGACGATCGCCGAGACGAACTCCCAAATCAGGTCGTAGCGGAAGACGCGTCGCCGGCTTGCCGTCGTGCGGGTTGCGCGGGCTGCCCTTGGGCTTGAGGAACTCGTCTGGCACGGGCACCGGCGCGAGGTCGTGGCCGGTCTTGCCGAGGAGGATCGTGTTCGGCTCGTGGAGGCGATAGACGGCCGACGCCTCGGAGCCGTTGACCTCGGCCCACTCGTGGCCGAAGCCGTCGCGATGATAGCCCTTGGCCAGGGTCGTGCCCTCCCAGACGCCCGTCGCGCCGCTGGCGAATTCGCCGATCAGGCTCGACCAGTCGTCGACGTCCGACGGCGGCACGGTCCTGCCGTCGGGGGTCGTCGTGCGGGGGGCGAAGCGGGCGACGGCGCCGCAGACGCGATCGAGCGGGCCGAGCAAGTCCAGGGCGAAATCCAGGCGGTGGATCGTCATGTCGTAGAGGTCGCCTGCGCCGGCCTTGTCCTTGTATTGCCGCCAGCCCCAGCTCGTCTCGGGCCAGTCGAGGAACCGCTGCGAGCGGAAATGCCGCGGCGTGCCGAGGTCACCCGACTTCAACAGGTGCCTCAAGTATTTCATTGACGGCGCAAAGCGATAAGTAAACGCCGTCATGTGGACGACGCCCGCGTCGCGCGCGGCGACGTACATCTCACGGACCTCGCCCTTGTTCAGGCCGAGCGGCTTCTCGGCCATGATGTGCTTGCCGGCCCTCGCGGCGGCCACGGCGATCGGCCTGTGGGTGAAGTTGGGCGTGGCGATGACGACGGCGTCGACGTCGGGATGCGTCGCCACGGCGATCGGGTCGGTGCTCGCGATCGAGACGCCCCACTCGCCCTTACGGCGCTCCAGGAGGTTCGGATCGGTGTCGGCGACCGCGACGAGCTGCGCGCGCGGGTCGAGCCGGATGCCGGGGACGTGGTGGTAGTCGCTCACCGCCCCGGCGCCGATGATGCCGATGCGGACCTTGGGCTTGGACATCGTCCTGAGACCTCTCGATGCGGAAATACGTGGCGAGGCGCATCCGGGTGGCAGGGGTTGGCTTGCCAACCCCGGTCTTCGACCCGGCCCCGGACCGGGGTCGGCAAGCCAACCCCTGCCACCCGACGCCCCCAATTTAACGGCCCCGGCCGCCCTCGGCCACCGGGCGGGTCATTCCAGCCCCCGCGCCTTGAGCGACTCCTCGAACCGCGACCAGGGCACTTCCTTGCTCGGCAGGTCAACCACGTTCGGGTCGAGGCGCGAGGTCGAGCAGGTACATCGTCTCCTCGAAATTTGGCCGTCGCCCCTCCGCCTGGCGTTTGGCGATCACGGCCGATTGACGGTCGAACTCGTCGGCGACGCTCAGCAGGGTCAGGATCCGCTCGCCGTGGCTGCCGTGCTCGACGTGGAGGCCGCGGCACTCGGGCCACTCGCGGAACCGGGCGAGGTCGGACCGGCGGATCAGGAGGACGGTCGACGACTGGTGGCCGCCGAACGACGCGGGCTCGCAGACCAGGGCCATGACCCAGACGTCGTGCGGGAAGCTCCGCTCGCCGACCTGGCTGCACACCCAGATCGCCAGCTCCTGGAGCAGATACGAGCCCATCTTGCCTTCCATCGAGATCAGCCGATTCGCCGGGGTCGTGGCGACGGTCCGCTCCTGGAAGGCCTCGCGCGCCGCGGGGTTGGGGAAGATCTGCTCGAGCGGGTCGCGCCCGCACGTGCGGATGCGCAGCGTCTCGCGGCCCGATTCGTCGCGGTCGATGACGATCTTCTCGATCGTCGCGACGTCGCGCGCATCCCCCTGCTCGATCTGCCGCTGCTGGCGGAACATGCGCCACCTGTGGCCGACCCAGCCCAGCATGCCGCCGATGATGACCAGGGCCAGCGAGGCGAAGATCCGCTCGGCGGTCGGGCTTTCCAGGAAGTGGAGGAAGGCGTCCATCGGAGTGCCTCGCGGACGTGTGACGTCGTCGTCGGATCGGGCGACCTTACCGGCCTCGGACGCGCCGTTCAAGGGGCGCGAATCCGCCGGCGAGGGCCGCCCGGTCGGAGTCTATTCGTCGCGCCCGTCGCGAAATTGGGGCGGGATGGCCCCGATACCGGTCCTCCACCCCGGTCCGGCGCCAGACCCGGGTTCGGACGGAGCCTCCCCCTCCCGCGGTGGGAAGGCCGCGGATCATGCCCGGCCGCTTGCAACGCCCCGGCGCCGCCACTATCCTGCCTGCATTCCCCACATCACGATCCGACCGGAGCATCTCCCCATGGCGACCGACAAGCCGATCCGCGTGGCCATCATCGGCCTGGGCTTCGGGGCCGAGTTCATCCCGATCTATCAGGCCTACCCCGGCGCCGAGATGTACGCGATCTGCCGGCGGTCGAGGAAGGACCTCGACGAGTGCGGCGACCGCTGGAAGATCGCCAAGCGGTACACCGAGTTCGACGACGTCCTCAAGGACCCGGACGTCGACGCCGTCCACATCAACTCGCCGATCCAGGACCACGCCCGGCAATCGGCCGCCGCGCTCGAGGCCGGCAAGCACGTCGCCTGCACCGTGCCGATGGGCGACCTCGGTCGACGAGTGCCGCAAGGTCGTCGAGGCCCAGCGGAAGTCGGGCAAGGTCTACATGATGATGGAGACGGTCGTCTACAGCCGTGAATATCTCTTCGTCAAGGAGCTGTACGACAACGGCGAGCTGGGCCGGATCCAGTTCCTCCGCGGCAGCCACCAGCAGGACATGGCCGGCTGGCCCGGCTACTGGGAGGGCCTGCCGCCGATGCACTACGCGACCCACTGCGTCAGCCCCTGCCTGGCGATCCTCGGCAAGCACGCCGAGCACGTCGTCTGCCACGGCTCGGGCCGGATCGACGAGAACCTGATCCCCAAGTACGGCAGCCCGTTCGCCATCGAGACGGCGACGTTCAAGTTCAAGGACTCCGACGTCTGCGCCGAGGTGACGCGGAGCCTGTTCAACGTGGCCCGCCAGTATCGCGAGAGCTTCGACGCCTACGGGAGCAAGAAGAGCTTCGAGTGGCAGCAGGTCGACGGCGAGGAGCCCGTCATCCACACCATCAGCCTGCCCGAGCCCGAGATCCCCAGGCGCGTGCCCGTTCCCGACTACGCCAAGCTCCTCCCCGAGCCGATCCGCCGGTTCACGACCAAGGGCGTCTACAGCTCGGACGAGGAGCAGCACCTGTCGCTTCACCCAGGGCGGCGGCCACGGCGGCTCGCACCCGCACCTGGTCCACGCCTGGCTGAGCGCGATCCGCGGAGAGCGGCCCGCCCTGCCCGACGCCGCGACCTCGGCCAACTGGACGATGGTCGGGATCTGCGCCCACGAGTCGGCGATGAAGAACGGGGAGAAGGTCGTGATCCCGACGTTCTGAGCGACGGCGGAGGAGGCGGCATGAACGCCGAAAAACCCGAGACGATCGACGCCTACAACGCCGGATTCCCGCCCGAGAAGCGCGCGATTCTGGAGAAGATCCGGGCCACGATCCGGGCCGCCGCGCCCGACGCGAAGGAGGTGATCAGCTACCGGATGCCGACCTTCATGCAGGGCCGTGTGCTGGTCCACTACGCGGCGTTCAAGAATCACATCGGGCTCTACCCGCCGGTCTCCGGGGACCCGAAGCTGGAGGCGGCCGTTGCGCCCTACGCCGGCGAGAAGGGCAACCTGCGATTCCCGCTGGACCGGCCGATCCCGTACGAGTTGATCGCGCGGATCGTTAAGCATAAGTTGAAGCAGAGCGAGGCGAAGAAGATACGGCCTTGAGGTCCGCGAAGCTCCGGTGGTTTTCACAGATTGGAAAAGGGGTTCAGGAGCCGACCGCGGCGGGCCGCCGAGGGGGGCCTGATCGACCACGCCCTAAACCGCGCCGGGTGCCACTGGTGGGTCTTCCCACCCGTGTCCAGGGCCGATGCCCCAACGGGTCGCAAGAGCCACCAGCGCCACCCGCGACGATGCGACGGCGGGCACTCGCGGCGTCACGCCGTCGGGGAGATCAGGGTGTACCCACTATTAGCCCCGGTGACGGCGAACTTTCCCGGGGTTCGGGTTTGCTCGATGGGGTGTCCGTCCAGATCCATGAGCCCGTGCGCCGCAGCGGCAACAGCATTCGTGCGGCGCGCGGCACGCGACGGTGCTCCCTGGGTCACGGTGAAACCCATGCCGTAGGAAAGAATGGGCCGCCTGGGGATGAGGGTCACCGTGTTCGTGGCGGCGTCGTAGACGGCAGCCTTCAGGGGCACGGGCGTCCGCACCGTCGAGAAGTTGATAACGACCCCGAGGAACTCGTCGTGGCTACTCGAGTGGAACGAGTTCGCGTAGACGGCATAATTCGTCACGTTGGAAGCCTGCGCCGGGTCCATCGGCTTGTTGAAGATCAGCTGGAGCCCCTGGGGCGTGCCGTTCATGGCGACGATCGCGGGCGGGCTCGTGGCATCGGCAGCCATTATCCTTAACTCGTCGACCGGCACCTGCATGGTGACAGCCAGACCCGGGGGCGGATCGACGGGCGTCATCGTCAGCTCGACGTCCACCTCGCCCGGGTTCGCCGCACCGGCGATGATCGGGACCGTGAGCGCCGCGTCGTACTGGTTGGGGGCGAACGTGACGACCTGGTCCACCGCCCCCACGTTCACCCCGACGTACGGCGACGACGCGTCGGTCGTCACCCGGACCTGCAAGGGGTGATCTTCGACGCCATTCAAGCTGTATCGCGACAGGGTCACGACCGCGACTCCGCCTTGCTGGCTGAACTCCTGAGTGTGCACGCCCGATCCCCCGGGCCCGCCGAAGCTCACGGTGTCGGTCGGGAGAGTTGGGTGAAGAGGGGGAGGGAGCGGGAGGACGAACCTCGCCAGCAGGGCTCGCCTCTCGAGCTCGGACACCGCGGCGCGGAACGCTGCGCAGGGAGGGTCTCATCGGGGGGGAATCCTTTCCGAGACACGCGGGGGGGCCCGCGACCAACGTCGGCGCGGGGCGCTGCTCGCGATATCCTTCGGCCGGGGGTGCGTCGAGCTTGAGAATTCCTTACAACTACATCCGTTCCCGAACGGCTCGGTCGAAGTCCCTCGGCGCACGCCGCGACGTCCCCCCTGGCACGCCAGTAGGCTGGAGAAACGGCTCCTGACCCCGTTTCTCCTTCACCCGGCCCGCGACATCGTCGTCGTCCCGCTCGCGCTGACGCCGTCGGCGCCGGGTGGCACGGGTGGGTCTTCCCACCATGCCGGAAGCCTGCGCCGATGGGGACGGGCACCGATCGCGGACGATCGGAGCCAGTCCCCGCCGACGATCGAGGCCCCTCACACACGTCCTCAGAATTCCACCTTGTACTTCCCGACCAGCTTGCGCCTCATGTCCGCGATCGACGTCTCCAGGCCCTGCCAGGTGCCGTCCAGGCTGACGCTCAGGACCGCGTTGCTCTGCTTGTTGATCACTTCGGCCGAGAGGGCGACGTTATTGCCGCCGTAGCCGTAGCCGTAGCCGCCGTAGGCGTTGCCGGCCGTCCCGGCGACCCGATGCTGGGTGTCCTTGGCCGTGTAGTTGATGCCGAACGCCATTTCGCGGAGCGTGCGGGCCACCTTCCCGCCCCAGTCCAGCGCCTCGTTGTCGACGTACAGGATGGGGAGCTCCTCGATCTGGCGGGCCGAGCGGTCGTACCAGAGCTTCAGGCCCTTCTGGTTGTTCGCCTTCTGGGTCTTGAGCGAATGCACGATGTCGGTCGTCGCGTGGAAGTACTGCTGGGTCGCCTTGAGGATGACCGCCGGCGTCGGTTCTCCCGGCGGCTGGTCCGGCTGGGCCGGCTTGCCGGTATCGGGAAGGGCGGCGGCCACGGCGCCGGCGATTCGAACCCGGAGGAAAGCTGCGGGACGGCGGCGAAGCTGAGGAATCGGCGGACGCTGGCCTCGCTCATCCTGCCCGAGAGCGTGATCGCCGTGTCCTTGACCTCGACCCCCCAGTGCCGGATGTCCTCGACGTCGGCCCCGTACGAGCTGAGGACGTCCAGGAGTAACTCCTTGGCGATCGGCCTGAGGAGCTCGACCGAGTAGGCGAATTCGATCCGGATGGTGCCCTCGATCGTGTTCTTCACATCGATCTGGACGAGGACCGACTTGGCGTCGGCGAGCCTCGAGGCCAGAAGGTCGAAGTTGAACCGACTCCTCTGGACGTTCTCGCTCTCGAACTCCCGCAGCCACGACTCGGCCGCCTTGGCGGAGATCGACTTCTCCAGGTTCAGGGCGAGCACGATCGGCACGCCCCCGTTGGCGCGATAGAAGGCCCGGTCGGCCCAGCCCGGGGGGAAGGTCCGCGGTTTCGTGAAGAGGTTCTTCATCCAGCCGGACAGGAGCTGGCGGTCGGTCGGGACGGCGAAGCCGACGATCCGCTCCGGGAAGGACATCAGGTAGAAATTGCGCGGCGTCCAGGCGACGTCCTGCTTCTCGATCTGCTCGACGTATCCCCCCTCGCGGGCCGACAGCGACTTGAGCGAGGGCGGGTTGGCGTGGGTCGCGAGCATGGCGACCTTCCACCGCTCCTCGGCCGTGGAGAGGTCGACCCCGGCCGCCACGACGAAACGCGCCGCGTCGGCCGAGACGCCGAGGACCCCCGTCGGCCGCTCCGCGGACCGTTCCCGCCACTTCTCGCTCCGGCCGAGCGGGCTGTCGAAGAGGGCGTCGACGTCCACGAGGACGAGCGCATTGGCCTGGTCGGGCAGGCGCTTGAGCAGCTCGTCGAAATTGTGCCGCGTCGCCTGGGCGACGGCCGGCGCCGCAATACCGGCGATCATCAAGGCGGCGAGCAGGCAGGGCCGATTCGTTCTCATAGTCGGGGTCTCCGGGGGGCTCTCATCGCGGGATTCCTGGTCCGGATGACCCGGTCCGCCCGGCGGTCATGCCCGGACCATTCATCCGGCCGAGGCGGTGAGTCACGTTCGATAGGATCGATGCCTCAGGGACGATCCCGGACATCGTCGTCGGGGACGGCGCTTGCGACGGCGATCAGGCACCCCGGCATGATACCCATCGATCAGACCAAAACATAGAATAAACATGACCCGGCGCTCCGTCGCCCCTTGCGCCTGCCACTGCCTCTTCGCCCGCCCGTTGCCGGAGGGCCGGAAAGCCCTCGCGATGGATTCCGAGAACGCCAGCCGCCCCAAATACGATCCTACCTGAATGAAGTCCGCGCGACGACGTCGCGCGGCCAAGGTCCGCGATCACCAGGGGGCAACACCAATGCGTTCCGAATCCCAGCGCCAGGCCAGCCGAAACAACGGCAAGAAGTCGAAGGGCCCGACGACGAGAGAGGGCAAGGACAAGGTCAAATTCAACGGCCTGAAGCACGGCCTGCGTTCGAATCAGGTCGTGCTGCCGGGCGAGAGCGCGGCCGAGTTCAACGCCGAATTGAAGGGCTGGGCCGACGACTGGAAGCCGACCGGCCACACGGCCGCCGTCCTCGTCGAGCGCGCCGCCGTCGCCTCGTGGCGATTGCGGAGATGCGTCCGCGCCGAGGCCGGCATGCTGCTCGAGCTCGCCGCCAAGCGCGAGGTCGAGCGGCCCGACAACAACGACGACGACGGCGTCGACGACGAGTTGCGTGAGACGCTCGACGTGGCCGAGGACGCGCTCGACACCGACCCCGCCGGGGCCCTCGCGGAGCTGAGGTCGACGCCCGAGGGGGTCGACCGGCTGCTCCGGCTCTGGGACCACATCGCCGAGGCCCTCCAGCGCGAATGGGACGACGAGGCCCACGAGGCGCTGATGCCGCTGCTGGGCCACCGGCCCGACGCCGACGCCGTCGCGGCCGGGCCGCTGGCCGAGGACTCGCACCGCCTGGTCCTCGACCGCCACTGCCGGTACACGCGGAGGGGCGACGACCTGCTGACCGACGACGAGGAGCGGCAGGCGACCGCGCGGCTCGGCCGAGGGGTCGCCGACGAACGGGCCGCGCTGCGGGCCCTCCGCCGCGAGCTGGCGGCCGCCCGGCCCGACCTCGACGACACGCCCTCCCCCGAGCCCGAGGCGACCTTCGCCGGCGTCACGCCGGGACTGATGCTCATGCATCGCTATGAGATGGCCCACGAGCGGTCGATGCGGGCGGCGATCAAGGACCTGGTGGCCCTCCGGAAGGCGGGGATTGGCGGGGGGCCGGCGGTCGCGGTTGTGACGGAAGCCGTTGATATCAAAGAGATTAAAGAGAAAAATGCCGGGCCCGAATCCGGGTCCGAGCCGGGCTCCCCCGCGGCGCCGAGCGAACCCGAGCCTGTGGGCGTTGCGGGGCGTCCGGGAGGGGTCCGACGGGGCCGGCGGCGGCGGTCGCGGTCGCCGAGGCGGCCCGGCGGGGGCCGGACGGCGTCCTGAGATCAGGATTCGTGGATAATTAACGCACCTGCCCCGCGGGGGCCGCGTCCGGGGTGTGCGCCTCAGGCCAGATGCCGCTCGACCTCGGGCAGGAGGCTGGCGAAGTCGAGCCCGTTCGGGCAGGCCGCGCGGGCGGCCTCGAGGTCGGCGCCGGTCCAGTCGCGGGCCGCGGGGTCCATCGCGGCGTACTGGCGGCGGGCCTCGGCGCGGATGCCGTGATGCTCGTGGTAGGTGAGGAACCGCGTCAGGTTGCCCAGCTCGGCCTTCGTGCCGGCGGCCATCGAGCAGCGGCCGTCGCAGTCGGCGCACATGGTCGGGTTGGCGGCCAGGGCGGCGTCGCGGAGCTGCATGATCTCGGCCGTCTTCAGCGGCTCGTAGCGGCGGGCGGCGTCGGCGTCCTCGCGGAGCTGCTCGGTCGTCTTGATCGAGACGCACGAGCCGCTGATCCGCTCGTCGGTCCAGATCGCCTGGAGCAGGCCCTGGTACGGCGAGAGGCCCTTCTCCTTGAGCCACGGGGCGCGCTTGACGACCTCCTCGAGGACGTTGATCTTCGGCCGGCTCGGGAACTGGCCGGCGACCTGCTTCATCGAGATCAGGCCGATGCCCTTCTCGTGGCAGGCGTCGAGGGCCTTGTTCAGCGGCTCGTCCTTGGCCAGCCAGGGGGTGTACTGGAGCATGATCGCGTCGATGAAGCCGCCCTCGGCCGCCGCCTGGATGATGGCCGCGCGGTCGCGGTGGTGGGTCGAGAAGCCGATGAACTTCGTCTTGCCCGACTTCTTGATCGCCTCGGCGACCTCCTTCATCTCCTGGCCCTTGGCGAAGTCGATGGCCGTGTCGAGGTCCATCTTGTCGCCGAGGCCGTGGAGGAAGTAGCCGTCGACGTAGTCGGTGCCCAGCGCGGCCAGACGCTCATCAATTCGCTTGAGCATCTCCTTGGGCGAACGGACCTCGTCCTTGGTGATGAGGGTGATCTGCTTGCGGACCTCGGGCGCCGCCTCGAGCCACGCCTTGATGCCGGGCTCGGTCCCGTAGAGATTGGCCGTGTCGAACGTCCGGACGCCCGCGGCGAACGAGAGGCGGAGCAGGCGGTCGAGCACGCTCCGGTCGCGCAGGGCGCCGGAGCCCATCTCGAGCATCGTGATCTCATACCCGGTCTTGCCCAGCTTCCGCTTGGGCAGCACCTTCGGGTCGGCGGCCTGGGCCGTCGCGCCGCCGGAGAGGGCCAGGGCCGAGGCGGCCGCCGCACCGGCCTGGAGGAACGTGCGCCGGTCGGTGTTCTGGGTCGCGTCGTGGGACATCGGTCTCGATCTCCTCGATGGGCGGATGGTTTGATAGTCATCGCCTTCCCGCGTTGAACAACGGTAACACAATCCCCCCGCCCCGTGGAGCCCCGACCGATGCGGATCACCTGGTACGGCCACGCGGCCTTCCTCATCGAGACGGGCGGCACGCGAGTCATCCTCGACCCCTACCGCTCGCCCGAGTCCGGCGGCTACCTGCCGATCGCCGAGCCGGCCGACGTCGTCGTCGTGAGCCACGAGAACGACAAATACCACAGCCATCTCGGCCAGATCGTCGCGCCCTTCGAGGTCGTGCGGGCCCTGGAGATGCCGGCCGGCGGCACGGTCGTCCTTGGCATCCGCTTCGAGGCCATCCCCGTCTTCGAGACGCCCGAGCGTGCCGCGGGCGACGAGGTGACCATCGTCCACTTCCGGGCCGAGGGGCTGCACGTCGTTTCGCTCGGCGACCTGGGCCATCGCTTGAGTGACGAGGAGCTCGCGCCGATCCGCGGGGCCGACGTCGTCCTCGCCGCCGCGGGCGGGCCGCCGACGATCGAGTATGACGAGTTGGTCCCCTTGCTCGAGGAGATCGGCCCGCGCGTCGTGGTGCCGATGCACTACAAGATCGAGGGGAAGATCAACCTGGCGATCCGGCCGGTGTCGGGGTTCCTGCGGGCGACGCCGGGCTGGCCGGTCGTGGCCCTCGACGGCAGCTCGTTCGAGGTCACGTCCGCGACGCTGCCGAAGCTGCCGACGATCGTCTGCCTTCGGCCGGCACGATGATCGTGTAGGGTCCGCCATGCGGACCATCTTCGATCGGGCCCTGGCCGAAGATGGTCCGCATGGCGGACCCTACGAATCAGACCTCCCGCAGCGCCGAGATCACGTCCATCCTCACGGCCCGGATGGCGGGGAACAGGCCGCCGAAGACGCCCATGGCCAGCGTCATCGCGAAGGCGACGGCCATCACGATCGGGCCGAAGCGGAAGTTCATCGTGACCTCGGTGAACGTCCCGAAGGCGCCGCCGAAGGTCAGGGCGCCGAGGGGCAGCGTCGCGAGCAGGCCGGCCAGGCCGCCGAGGGTGCAGAGCAGGAGCGACTCGCCCAGGAAGGAGATGAGGATATCGAACCGTGAGAATCCCAGCGCCCGCATCGTGCCGATCTCGCGGGTCCGCGACCGGACGGCGGCGTACATCGTGTTGGCCGCGGCGAACATCGCGCCGATCGTCAGGAGGATCGCGATGATCGTCCCGCCGACCTTGAGGAAGTTGCTCGACTCGGACTGGCTCGGCGAAGTACTCCGCCTCGGGGGTCGCCGCCAGCTTGAACTGGGTGTCGTTGTCGAGCGTGTCCTTGACCTTCCTCAGGTCGGCCGACGACGCCGCGCGGACCTGGACGCTCGACACCGACGACTCGCGGCCCGTGTTCTGCTCGAGGTCCTTGCGGTCGACCCAGACCTCGCTCTCGGCCGCGCTGCCGCCCGCCGAGAAGATGCCGACGACCCGGTATTTCTCCTTGGCGCCGCAGACCAGTTCCTCGCCCAGCCCCGCGCCCTTGAACCGCTTCGCGAGGTTCTTGCTGACGACGCATTCGCCCTTGCCGGGGACGAGCATCCTCCCCTCGAGGATCTTGAAGTCGGGCCGCAGGGCCGGCGAGACGGCGTCGACGCCGCGGATGATCAGGTTCGTCGAGCCGCCGCCGATGCGCTCGATGATCGGGATGTTCAGCAGCTCGAGCGCCGCGAGCGGCCGCCCCTGCTCGTCGCGGGCGATGCCCGGAATCGTCGCGATCTTCTCGGCCTTCGTCAGGTCGAAGCCGCCGTTGGTCTCGTTCGACGACCCCTTGCGAAGCACGATCAGGTCGAGCGGCTCGCCCGAGACCTTCAGGCTGTGCTCCAGCCCCTCGACCAGCCCGAAGAGGATGCACGACGACCAGACGATCGCGCCGGTGCCGAGGATCGTCAGCAGCGTCGTCACCCAGCGGACCCGGAGGTTCCGGACATTATATTTGAGCGGGATCATTAGTTCGGACCCTTCCGAGAATTGTTCCCGTTCTCCGCACTCTGCTTTGTGCTTTCTGCCTTCTGTCTTCGGCGAGAGCAGAAAGCAGAAGGCACAAGGCAGAGAAGACCTGAAGCGGATCAGACCACCTTCCTGAGCCCGTTGACCACCGACATCCGCGCCGCGTTGACCGCCGGGATGATCCCGCTGACGAAGCCGATGCCCAGCGCCGCGGCCAGGCCCACGAGCGCCGTCGGCCACGGGACGAAGAAGAAGGGGAGCCTGCCGGCGGTGTATCGCGAGACGTCGACGACGTCGAACAGGGCCTTCGCCCCGAGCGCCCCGATGGCGCCTCCGACGGTCGTCACCAGGATCGACTCGGCCAGCACGAGGTTGACCACCAGCCGGCGGCGGAAGCCGATCGCCTTGAGCACGGCGATCTCCGTCGTCCGCTCGCGCAGCGCCATCGCCATCGCGTTGCCGGCGACGAAGATCAGCGAGCAGACGACCGCCAGGCCGATGTTCTTGATCAGCCCGCGGAGGTCGCCGAACATGCCGAGGAACATCTGGTTGAACGCCTCCTCGCTCTGCGACCGCGTCGGCGTGTCGCTGTTGACGTACTCGGCGTCGATCTTCTTCGCCAGCTCGGGCATGATGCCCGAGCTCTTGCACTTGAGGACGGCGATCCCCGCGTTGTCGATCATCCGGCTCGTCGGGGCGACCTTCTTCAGCCCCTCGTTCATGTACTCCCAGTGGAACATGCACATCCGCAGGTCGCGGTTGTTCGGCCCGTCGTAAATCCCCTTGACAACCAGGTCCATGTCGAACGGATACGTGTCGGCCTGGAGCGGCAGCGGGTCGCCGAGCTTGATCTTCCGCTCGTCGGCGAGCTTCCGGCCGATCACGCACCCCGCACGGTCGGCCTTGAAGTCGGCCAGTTGGTTCGGCGGGATCGTCAGCTCGTCGTAGATGTCGAAGATCGTGTCGGCGGTGATGGCGAACTGCGCGAAGGGCATGACCTCGTTCTTGTATTTGCCGCCGTACCACGAGAAGGCCGTGACCGCCGCCACGCCGTCCATCGCCTTCAGCTCGTTCAGCCGCGCGACGGGCACGGGCTGGGCGAAGCCCTGCGAGCTCATGACGACCAGGCGGTTGTACTCGCGGAGCGACGTGCCGGCGGCCTCCATCGACGAGATGAACGACATGAGCATCATCATCAGGAACAGGCACATCGCCGTCGACCCGATCGTCAGCAGCGACCGGACGGGGCTGCGGAGGGCGTTGCGGAGGACGTAGCTGAGGAATCTCATGACGCGGCTCCGATCGCAGCCTCGCGCTGCATCTCGTCGCGGACGAGCTTGCCCTTGTCGAGGTGGAGCACGCGGCTGGCCCGCTGCGCGGCCTGCGGGTCGTGGGTGACCATCACGATCGTCTTCTGGAACTCGCGATTGAGCTGCTGGAGCAACTCGAGAATCTCCCCGGCGCTCTTGCGGTCGAGGTCGCCCGTCGGCTCGTCGGCGACGAGCAGGTAGGGGTCGGTCACGATGGCCCGCGCGATCGCCACCCGCTGTTCCTGGCCGCCCGAGAGCTGCCGCGGATAGTGGTCCTCGCGCCCCTCGAGCCCGACGGCCCGCAGCGCCGTCCGCACGTTCTCCCGCCGCCGCCGCTTCGACAGGTGGGTGAGCAGGAGCGGCAGCTCGACGTTCTCGAACGCCGTGAGCACTGGGATCAAATTATAAAGCTGGAAGATGAACCCGACATTGTCGGCCCGCCACCGCGTGACCCGGCCCTCTGACATCGCGCCGAGGTCCTCGCCGTGAACGGTCACCGTCCCCGACGTCGCCCGGTCGAGCCCGGCGATCAGGTTCAGCAGCGTCGTCTTCCCCGAGCCCGACGGCCCCATCAGGGCGAGGAATTCGCCCTCGTCGACGAAGAGGTCGAGGTCCTCGAGGACGGGGATGATGAACTCGTCGCGCTTGTATTGTTTGCTGACGTTTTCGAGGGAGATCGCGTGATTCGCGGACATCGGGCCTCCTTAGACCGCAGATAGAGGGCCGGACGGGGCGTCAAAGTGTCAGTCCGCCACCTTCACCGTCTCCCCGTCCTTCAGCGTCTTCGGCGGATTCAAGACCACCGCATCCCCCGCCTTCAGCCCGCTCTCGACCCGCGCCAGATCGTCGTTGGTGACGACCGTCTCGACGGCGACCTTCCGGACCGACTTCCCCGACTCGACCCGGTACGCGAACGAGTGCCCCCCCTCCTCGACGATCGCCGACTTGCGGACGAACAGGTACGCCTTGCCCGCGTCGGGCGACTTGAGGGCCTTGTCGGGGAGGAAGTGGACCGTCGCGACGAGCTCGGGGAACAGGTGCTCGTCGGGCTCGAGGAACTCGACCATCACCTTGACCGTCCCGCGGGCGCGGTCGCTCATCGGGATCACCTGGCGGAGCCGGCCGCGATACGCGCTTCTCGGGCACGGCCGAGACCGAGATCTCCGCCGGCTGGCCGATCGCCAGGCGGGCAAGCAGCGACTCGGTCACGTCGGTCTCGACGTCCATCCGCGCGAGGTTGGCGAGCGTGACGATCTTCGACCGGCCGATGATCCCGCTGCCGGTGATCATCTCGCCGACCTCGGCCTCCTTCTTGACGACGGTCCCCTCGAAGGGAGACTTGATAAACATGTTCTCCAGCATCACTTCGCTCTGCTTGAGCGTCTGCTGCTGGTACTCGATCTGCGCCTTGAGGCTCACGAGGTGCGCCTTGGACTTGCGGAGGGCGGCGTAGGTCTGCTCGCGCTCCTCGTTCGAGACCATCTGCCGCTCGGCGAGCTTCTCGGTCCGCGCCTGCTTGCGGGTCTTCTCGTCAAGGTCGGCCTGCGGCCTCGAGCAGGTCGGCCTTGGCCCGCTCGATGGAGGCGCGGCCCGAGGCGAGCTGGGCGTCGATGTCGATGTGCTCGAGGACGGCGATCAGGTCACCCTTGCGGACGTGCGACCCCTCCTCGACGAGGATCTGCTCCATCCGACCCGGCACCTTGACGCCGATATCGGTCTGGTTCCGCGACTTGAGGTAGCCCTTGGCGCTCAGCAGCTTCTCGGCCTCGCCGGTCGTCATCGCCTGGACGACGGCCGTCGCCACCTCGGGCTTGGCGCGGATCTCCTGCCAGCGCGTGTAGCCGTAGTACCCCCCCGCCCCGAGTAGCGAGAGCGGCACGAGCCAGAGCACGAGCGCGACGAACCCCGCCCCACCCTCGCGCCGCCTCGGGGGACGCGGGGACGGCTTCGCGGGCCGGGCCGACTCCTTGGCCGCCCGGCCGCCGCGGTCGATCTTCAACGACGCCAGGTCATCGCGGAGCGTCGACATCGCCCAGCCCCCTCGTCGTGCTCGATCGAGCCCCCGAGATGTTCGCCGCAGGGCCCTCAGTTATTCTCGTCGACGTGACATTGTGAAAAAAGTAACAAAGTCGCCCCGAAAAATCTAGCCTGCTTCCGAGGGAGATGGAGGCGCGTTCCGATCTGGCGGTTCGGGGCGGACGGTCCGTGCGGGCCATCGACCCGATGCTGCGGCGCGGAATGAAGATGACTTTACCATGATCGGATAGGCGGGACAATGTTCAAAACAACACCGTCGGATCGAGCGACGGGCCTCCGTCCGCAAGCGGACCCGAAACCGCCCTTGCGACTCGGCGTCTCGGCGGGATACACTTCAGTTTTCCCGGCGCAGGTCGGGAACCGGGATCGACGGACGGGACGCTCGCAAGGATCCGATTCGCCATGGCTCACAAGAAAGGTCAGGGGTCGAGCCGCAACGGCCGCGACTCGAACCCGAAGATGCGGGGCATCAAGCTCTACGGCGGCCAGCACGCCAAGCCGGGAGCCATCCTCTGCCGCCAGGTCGGCACCCGGTGGCACGCGGGCCGGAACGTCGGCATCGGCCGCGACTGGACCCTGTTCGCCCTGTCCGAGGGCGTGGTGAAGTTCGACCAGGGCGGCCGGCGGATCAACGTCCTCCCGCTCGAGGCTTGAACTCCAACGTGACCCGCCGCCTGGGACGGCATCGCGATGTTCGTTGACCGGGTGGCGATCCACGTCAAGGCGGGCGACGGCGGCAACGGCTGCGTGGCCTTCCGCCGCGAGAAGTACGTCCCGCGCGGCGGCCCCAGCGGCGGCGACGGCGGCTCGGGCGGGCACGTCATCGTCCGCGCGGTCGAGGGCCTGACGAACCTCGCCAACCTCTCGTTCCAGCGGCACTGGAAGGCCGACCGAGGCGGGCACGGCCTCGGGTCCGACTGCCACGGCCGCGGCGCCGAGGACCTCGTCATTGACGTCCCCGTCGGCACGATCGTCCGCGACCGCGACCGGGGGCACGTCCTGCGCGACCTCACCGAGGTGGGCGAAGAGGTGATCGTCGCGCGCGGCGGCCGGGGCGGGCACGGCAACAAGCACTTCAAGTCCTCGACCAACCGCGCCCCCCGGCAGGTCGAGGCCGGCCATCCCGGCGAGGAGCGGTGGATCACCCTCGAGCTGAAGGTAATCGCCGACGTCGGCCTCGTCGGCCTGCCGAACGCCGGCAAGTCGACCCTGCTCTCGCGGATCTCGCGGGCCCACCCGGAGATCGCCGATTATCCGTTCACGACGAAATATCCGAATCTGGGAACGGTTCAATCCGACGGCCGCTCGTTCGTCGTCGCCGACATCCCCGGGCTGATCGAGGGGGCCCACGAGGGCCACGGCCTCGGGCACGAGTTCCTCCGCCACGTCGAGCGAACGAGGCTGCTGGTCCACCTGGTCGACGCGATGCCCGCCGACGGCTCGGACCCGGTGCATAACTACCGAACCATCCGCTCGGAGCTGGAGAAGTACAGCCCAGCCCTGGCGGCCCGGCCCGAGGTCCTGGTCGTGACCAAGCTCGACCTGACCGGCGCAGAGGAAGCCCGCGACCGGCTGGCCGCGGAGCTCTGCCGCGAGGTCCTGCCGATTTCGGCCGTCACCGGCAAGGGCCTGCCCGCTCTGATCGGTCGGATCGCCGGTCTGCTGGACGAGCTCCCTGCGGCCGACGATCCCTCGCCCCCGGCCTTGCCCGCGGTGCCGTCGTCGGCCCAGGTCGACGTGCCCGTCGGGGAGCCGTGAAGGTGGTCCGGGTGTTCGCCGACCTCGGCAACTCGCGCCTCAAATGGGGCCGGCTGCGGGCCGATGGCACGCTGGACGTCGTCTCTCTGCCCCTCGACGATGCGACCGCCTGGCAAGCCGCCTGGACGACGTGGAACTCGGCCGGGAGCCCGTCGACGTGGGCTGTCTCGACGGTCAACCCGCCGGTCGCGGCCAGGCTCAGCCGCTTCCTCGACGCCCAGCCCGGTGTCTCGGCCCACTGGTTCCGCTCGGCGGCCGACGTCCCGGTCCGCCACGAGTTGGTAAGCCCGCACACCGCCGGGACCGACCGGGCGTTCGCCGTTCTGGGAGCGCTGGCGGGCCGACCCGGAGGAGGCCCGGGAATCGTGGTCTCGTGCGGCTCGGCGATCACCGTCGAGAGGATCTCGGCCGACGGCGTCTGGCAAGGCGGGGCGATCGCCCCCGGCCTGCGGCTCGCGGCCGAGGCGCTCCACGGCCTGTCGACCCAGCTCCCGCTGGTCCATCCCGATCGGCCGCCCGCGGCCTGGGGCCGGGCGACGGTCCCCGCGCTCGAGGCCGGGGTCTTCTGGACGACCGTCGGAGCGATTCGCACCTTGGTCGAGGGCCAGTCTGCGGGGCTCTCACCCAGGCCGTGGGTCGTCTGGTCGGGCGGAGACGCCGAACTGCTCATGGGTCCGGCTGACCTCGATCTACCGGACGCGCGGCTCGCGCCGTCGCTGGTCCTCGAGGGCCTCCGCGTCGCTTGCGAGGCCTGAGCCATGCGACCGCCGAGGGTGGCCGTCCTGACGGGCGAAGGACCGGGCGCCGTGGGAGTCGTCCGGGTCTGGGGCGAGGGCGCACTCGCCGTTGCCGATGCCGCCTTCCGCCCGCATCGCGGGGGCGGCCTGGCGGCGACGCCGGCCGGTCGGCCGCGTGTCGGCCGCGTCGGGTCGGGGGTCGGAGACGAAGTTGTCGCCATCGTCCTGTCCGGCTCGCCGCCCGAGGTCGAGATCCAGGGCCACGGCGGACCCGCGGCGATCACGATGGTCCTCGACGCACTGGTCGCAGCCGGGGCCGAGCCGGCGCGGCCGTCGGCCTGGGTCCGCCACGCGAGCGGGTCCCGGCTCCGCGCCGAGGCGATCCTCGACCTCCCCCGCGCCGCCACGCTTCGGGCGGCCGCCCACATGCTCGACCAGGCGAACGGGGCCCTCGATGAAGAGCTTTCCTCGATATGTCAGGAAATGGAATTCAAGCAAAGTACATCGATCAAGCGCCTTGACGCGGTGATCGCGCGTTCGCATATCGGTCTCCGCCTCCTGTCGGGATGGCGGGTGGCGCTGGCGGGTCGCCCCAACGTGGGCAAGAGTCGCCTGCTCAACGCCTTGCTCGGCTACGGCCGGGCGATCGTCGATCCGACGCCGGGGACGACCCGCGACGTCGTCTCGACGGCGACGGCCTTCGGCGGCTGGCCCGTCGAGCTGGGCGATACTGCCGGCCTCCGCGACTCGGACGACCCGATCGAGGCCGAGGGCGTGGCAAGGGCTCGGGCCCACCACCAGGCGGCCGACCTCGTCCTGCTTGTTCTGGACCGGTCGGAACCCCTGAGGCCTGAGGACCATCGGCTCATGGCGCAGCACCCGGACGCCCTGGTCGTTGCGAACAAGGCCGACCTGCCGGCCGCCTGGGATTCCGAGGCCCTGGTGGTCTCCGCCGCGCGGGGCGACAGGGTCGAGCGGCTCGCGACCACGATCGGGCATCGGCTCGTGCCCGAGCCACCCGCGGCCGGCTCGGCGATCCCGTTCCGGGCCCGACACGTTCGCCGGCTCCGGATGATCCGGGACGCAGTCGAGCACGGCGAAGTCGCACGGGCAGTCTTGAGCTTAAGTCGCTGGCTGGAAAAGCGATAAGGATTATCGCGCGGAATCGATCCAATGCCGCGAATCGCCCCGCGAACACACTAGCGCCCACCGAAGGAGGTGGACCATGACTTACCTGATCGCCTTGCTCTGTCCTCCCCTTGCCCTGGCCATGATCGGCCGTCCCGTGCGGGCCCTCATGGCGACCATCCTGCTCGGCCTCGCGGCGGCCACCTGGACCGCCGGCCCGGGCATCGTGATCGCGGCCATGACGATCCTCTGGGCCTGCCGGGTCGTCGGCGACAGCCGGGCCAAGCGGGAGCTGGACGGCTTCCTCGAAGTCTTTGACGAGGCGCAAGTCCAACATCGATAAGGCTTAGACGCCAAGCGGCCTGGCGCGCCAGACGACCTGGAGGCGATTCCCCTCCGGGTCGCGGAAGAAGGCCGTCTTCATCGCGGGCGTGTCGACCGCGGTGTCGGCCTCGAAGCACCGGCCGAGGCTCGCCAGCCGGTGCCGGGCGTCTGTCACGTCGTCGACCGTGAAGGCGACGTGGCAGACATACCGCGTGTCGCACGCCTCGACCTCCGAGTGCCGGCCGATGATCTCCAGGGCCATCCCGGTGTCGTCCACGAGGAAGTACCCCGGCGGCGACGCCGCGCCGTTGTCCACGGCCAGACGGAGTCCCATCGCCTGGATGTAGAAGTCCTTCAAGGCCTTGGGATCGGCGGCGAAGATCGCGAAGTGTTCCATCCGTGCCATCGGTCGACCTCACGACTTCGGTTTGATTGGGAGTCGGGCCAGCTTCATGACCGCCTTCCACTCGGCCGCGGTCACCGGCTGGATCGAGAGCCGGCTCCCCTTCTGGAGCAGGACCATCCCGCTTAACTCCTTGACTTCCCGCAGTTTCGGGAGTGGGATCGGCGGGTCAATCGGCGTCACGGCGCGGATTGACACCTGATACCAGGTCGGGTTGACCGGGTCGCTCTTGGGGTCGAAGTGGTCGGCCTTGGGGTCGAAGGCCGTCGGGTCCGGATGCCCCTCGCGAACCACCTCAGCGACCCCCGCCAGCGCTTTCGGGTCGACGCTGGAGTGGTAGAAGAGAACGAGGTCGCCGACCTTGATCTCATCACGCAACATGTTGCGTGCCTGAAAATTACGCACGCCATCCCATCCGGCCGTCCGGTCCGGTGCCGAGGCCAGGTCGGCGAAAGAGAAGCAATCGGGCTCGGATTTGAACAGCCAGTAGGCCATCGGTCTGGTCGCCCCTTCGGGTGCGGTCGGTCGGGCCTGCCGGCCAGTGTAACCGGGCGGTTGCGACGAACAAGCCACCCGGAATTGGCTTCGGTCGGCGCCGGGAGTACCCCCCGAAATTGGCTTCGGTCGGCGCCGGCGCGGGTCGTCGAAATTGGCTTCGCTCGGCGCGCTGCCTACGGGCGGGCTTCCCCGATTGGGTTTGCTCGGCGCGAGGGCGATTGGGTTCGGTCGGCGCGATCGCCGCCCGGTCGCGTCGACCCGACCGCATGGCTGCCGCTGGTTCGTGATATCAAAGAGCCGGGAGGTATTATCGCAATTCGGCCGGCTCGCGTTCTCCGAATCCGAGACGGTCGGACGGTCCCCGGCGGGCCGCGCAGGCGTCCGGGTCTTCCGCGGCGGGTTTGAGGATTGACCAACTGGCGGGCAAAAAACTTTCTCTACCTCAGCACCACTTCCCACTCGATGTCCGAGACCCCTGCGGCATCCACGATCCTCCGACAGAGCCGGTCGATGCCCTCAGCCGATAGATTAACGTTCACGTATCCGCCACAGCGGAGTTGCCGCGACTCACGAAACCTCGTTCGATCAGTGCCGATGTGGCTCGACAACTCTCGGCAAAGGATGCCATAGGCATCCGGATCGATCTCAATCAGTTCATTGACTGTGTTTTCGAGAACATCCCGCCAAGTCGAGACCTGCACCGACTTCCCGAGGATCTTCAATTCAGTCGGTCGACGCCCGCTCGGCGGCGAGGACTGCTCTTCTGGCTGGTCGCCCCCGAAATATGGCCAAATCGAGACGATGGGCTCGATTAGGATCTCGGCGCGGGCCTTGATTTCGCCCGCTCGCCACGACTCGAATCCGGCGAAGAGCCTGTTTAAATGGAGAGTCCCTCCGGCGAGGCGCTTACGCTTTGCTGCGAAATCGTCATTCGACATCTCCGAGTTGTAGCCAGTCAGCGTGAGATTGCCGAGCGTGTGAAGCCAGAGCGCGTGGGAAGTCTCCCAATCCTCTCCAAGATGGGAACGCCAGTCGTCCGTCAGAGTCTGGGGCATGACATGTTCGATGCTTACGGTTTCCAACTTCGGCGGTTCCTTGCCTGCGAGATGTCGCTCGACCCTCTCCAAGATGAAGCGAATCTTCGCCTGACGGTCTCCAGAGCCGTAGAGGCTGTTTTCCACGAGGGCCTTCCGGAATTCGACGTCTTTGGGATAGCCGCGGCCGGCCAGGATGGCCCTTACCCCGGCTAGAATACTCGGGTGGGCCTCTCGCCGGATCTGGTTGTAGAGCCCGGGGAAAATCTTGTTGAACTGGTTCGTCGGAATAAAACAGACGAACCGCCTTACTACATAGTTTTCAATGATTTTTACAATTGATGCGAACTCAGCCGAGGAGATCCGGCCTGATTCGAGTTCATCGTAGCAACGGAGGAGGAAAGGGTACGCGGTCGTGACGTCAAGCCGTTCCAAGGCCTCGAGAGACTCGGAGAGTTCGCGCTCGGGCTCGAGACGAGGGTTCAGGAGACGCGCGTAGAGGACGCGGCGGCCGTGGAGGGTCTGGAGTAGTTCGATGGCGTCTCCGCCGCCGAGGCGCTCCTTCAAGCGGAAGTAGACCGAGTCGCTTCGAAGAAAGCTCCCGTCTTGGCCGATCAGGAAGTGACGGATGAACTCTGTCAGCTGGGAACCCAAGGCCTCCTGCATCGGCAACCAATATCGACTATGCATATCATCCTGATTATCTGTATGGATCTTCAGGAAAAAGAAGTTCCGGATGAGATCGGCCTGGGTGAGCCTTTCCCCCTTCGCGTTGAGACTTTCGAAGACCAGATAAGGGTTGTCGTCGGAACCGAGGGTGATGCTTACGACGGCGAGCCGTTCGACCACGATGGACTTCAGCACCTCGACGTCGATCCCCTCAGCCCGAAGCTTGCGGTCGAGAAATGAATAAGCCGCGCCAATCCGTCCCTGTGGCACCGACCCCGGGGCTTGCACAAGCTGCAGGAAGGCCGGGCGGTCGATCTGCGTTGGAAGCAGTTTGACGTGGTCATCGCCCTTCTTGAATCGATTTACGAGCAGGGTCTGGTCGATCTCATCGGCGAGCTCTGCCCGACCTTCGCGTCGCGCGGTATCGCGGAGCAAGGTCAACAGAATGAACGTTGTCGTCAGCCTTTGCTGCCCATCAATCAATAGGAATTTCGGGACACCCTCAGGCACGGATTGGGTTTGAAGCGTGACGATCGATCCGATGAAATGCGACCGGGGGGTTGCGACGTTTTGCATCTCGATGAGGTCGTTCCAAAGTGTCTCCCATTGAGATTTGTCCCAACAGTAAGGCCGCTGAAACAAGGGCACTATATATTGTTTTGTGCCTTCGATAACGTGCTGGAATGTCGTTTCATTCGCTTTCATTTACAAGCGCTCCGTATTTTGCAGTTGCCTGCCAGAGGCTTCCGCTGGAGGCAGCATCTCCGATTCCCGCGCCGCCGACCGCTCCGTCCGCGTCGGCCTCGACCAGTATTCGCAGAAGGCATGGGCATCCATCGACATCCTCGTCGCGCCCAATGAGATGGTCGGCGGGAGGTTCCAATGTATCGGGAGTCGGTCGCGCGTCAAGGTGGCTGCGGAACTGCGGTGCGCGATCCGTATCGCCGCCCCGCTCCGTCGCCGGGGAGGCTGATTCATCGATCCGCCATTCAATCAAAGGTGTATCCCCCGCCCCGCGCCCGCGCACTACTGATTTAGGACTGGACGCCCCCGATCGTGCGAGCTGACGGCCGGGGTGATGCGCGGATCGACGCGCGAGCCCGTTCGTGCGCTGAATTCGGGCCCGCTTCATCGTCCCGAGGATTTCTCGGGCGCGGGCCCTGTTGCGCCCTGGAAATGGTTTCAGGAGGCGAGATGAACAGGGTCATTCTGCTGACAGGCGTCATCGCCGCGGGAATCCTCGCGGCGCCCGTGCGGGCCGGTGTCCTCGACGTCAGCGCGGTCATTTCCGGCACGCCGGATGGGGCCAATTTCGACTACACGATCGCGCTGACGAATTCCGCCGTGAGCACCGATTCTCTCGAGACCTTCTGGTTCTCGTGGGTGCCCGGCAAGGACTTCATGGGGGTGAGCCCCGTGTCCGTCACGCCACCGACGGGGTGGGCGGACCTGATCACGCACGGCGGGCCGACGGACGGCTATGCGATCCAGTTCAAGACGTCCACGGCCCCGCTCGCGCCGGGGGGGACGCTGGATTTCTCGTTCACGAGCCCCGAGACGCCGGCCCAGATCGGGGGAGTCTCGCCGTTCTACGCCGGTGTGCCGGAGCTGACGGCGTTCGTCTATCAGGGGCAGCCGTTCCAGGGCGACAGCGCCAACTTTCAGGTGACCGCGGTCCCCGAGCCGTCGTCGCTGCTCCAGGGGGCGCTGGGCCTGACGGCCTGCGGGGGCTGGGGTTTCCTGCAAAGGCGGGCCCGTCGTCGTCGGTGAGGCGTGGTGATCGAGGGCGTCCCCGCAACCGAGCCCGATCGTCTCGGGAGGGCGGGGACGCCGCTTGTTTCGGGCGGCGGGGCGGAGCATGCTGTGCGTTGCCGAGGGCCGACGGTTGTCGGGCCGCGTGAATCCCGGCGGAGTCGAGGCTCGGCGACAGGAGGATGCCATGAACGGACGTCGCGGGCTCGCGCTGGTGGAGCTGGTGGCGGGGATCGGGGCCATCCTGCTGCTGGTCGCGCTGCAACTTCCGGCGCTCAACAAGGCGCGCGAGGCGGCCCGGCGGGCGCACTGCGTGAACAACCTCAAGCTGATCGCGCTGGCGACGCATAATTACATCAGCGTCACCGACGCGTTCCCGATGAGCGACGTCGTCGGCCCGGGGCACGGCAACGGGCACGGGTGCTTCACGATCGTGCTGCCGTTCATGGAGCAGTCGCCGCTCTACAACAGCTACAACTTCAGCCTGGAGAACTGGCACCCCGCCAACAAGACGACCGTCGGCGTGAAGGTCGCGGCGTTCCTTTGCCCGTCGAACACGGTGGCCGAGCCGCGGGCCGCGGCCGACATCCAGACGCACAAGGGGAAGCCGTATCCGGGCAAGTCGACCTTCGCCCCGGGCCATTACGGAGCGAACTGGGGCGGAGTGCGCGAGGCGTCGGGCGAAGGGCTGGTGAAGGCATATCCCGACCCCAAGCAACCGGCCTCGCACCTCGGCGTGATCCTCACGGTCGTCGACCCGGACGCGGCGAAGCCGACGACGAATATCAAGATTCGAGACATCACCGACGGGACGGCCACGACGATCGGCTTCGCCGAGAAGCGCGATAGTTTCGGCTGGGCCGTCGGCGGCTGGGACGGCACGGAGTTCGACGTCAACGCGACTATCGCCTACGATGGTGACGACGCCAAGCTCCGCCGCGTCTTCACGGGGTCGTATCACCCCGAGGGGTTGAACATCGCCTTCGCCGATGGCTCGGTGAAGCACGTGAAGCCGACGGTCGACAAGGCGCTTTGGTACGGCATGACGACCCGGGCCGGCGGCGAGCCGATCTTCGATCAGGTCATGAAGCTCGGACAATAGGCGGGGCCGCACTGATGGACGACGCCGCGATCCCCCCGGAGCGCGTGTTCGGGGGGACGCCGGAGTCGGTCGAGTTCCGGCGCACGCACTATCGGGTCTACGACGAGGACGGCTTCGCCTCGTCGTTCGCGATCGGCCCTCCCGATAACGCCACCCTGGCAACCGTCTCGGCCCGGCTCTGCAAGCACTTCCGCGGCACGGGCGGGACGGGCTACGAGTCGAAGGACCTGGTCGTCCTGCTCGGGCCGCGGATCGTCGCCGTCGTCCGCGGCGGGCCGGACGGCGAGCCGCGGGTGACGACGTTCGAGGAGTAGGACAGGTCGACGGACCTTTCGAGGCGGCCGTCACTCGACAACGGCCGCGAGCGCGAAGTCCTCAGCGGGTTCGCCCGGCTTCGCATCCCCCGGCGGCGTCGGGTGCCCGTCCGTCAGGAACGCCGCGGCGAAGATCGTTGTCAGCGCGACGGCGGTCATCAGCACGAAGACGTCGCGGAGCGAGCGTCCCAGGGTCTGCTGGACGAGCGCGAGCACGTCGGGCGGCAGGTTCGCGTGCGTCTCGGGGCGGAGCGCCGCGGCGACGTCGACACCTTGCGCACCCCCCGAGGCGAGGCGGTTCGAAAGCTCATAGCCGAGCACGGCGCCGAGAACGCCGACACCCAGCGCGCCGCCCATCGTCCGGAAGAAGGTAACGGCGCCGGTCGCGACGCCCCGGCGGCCCCAGTCGACCGAGTGCTGCGTGCAGAGGATGAAGCTCAGGCTCGTCGGCCCGAATCCGAGGCCGATGACGATCATGCCGACGAGGAAGAGCAGCCGACTCCACTCGGGCCACTGGACTCCCGCCGCCACGCAGGCGACGCCCAGCGTGATGATCGTGCCGCCCACCATGGCCGTCGTGCGGAAGCCCATCGCGATCACGACCCAGACCGAGACGAAGACGCTCACCGCCCAGGCCGAGAGCATCGGCGTCATCGTCCACCCCGCCTCCGTCGCCGACCCGCCGCGCACGCCCTGCACATAGAGCGGGATGAACGTGTCGAGCCCGAACAGCAGCACGCCGACCTCGAAGCTGCCAACGATGGACGCGCCGATCACGCGGTGGCCGATGAGGTCGAGCGGCAGCATCGGGTCGGCCGCGTGGTGCTCGCGGATCACGAACGCGACGAGGATGACCGCCGCGATCGCCAGGCAGAGGCCCACGCGGATCGCCGAGGCGTCATGGCCCTGGAGCACGGCCAGCAGGAGCGACGTCGAGCCGAGCGCCAGGAGGATCGCGCCGGGCCAGTCGATCGGCGCGGTGCGTTTGTGGTCGATCTTCTCATCGACGTGGCGGACCAGGACCCAGGCCGAGACGATCCCGAACGGGACGGTGACATAGAACACCCAGCGCCACGAGAGCCGATCCGTCAGCACGCCTCCCAGCGCCGGCCCGGCGAGGCTGGCAACCCCCCAGACGGTGCTGAAGAGCGACTGGACGACGGCTCGTTCCTTCAGGGTGAACATATCACCGATCATCGTCAGCACGATCGGCCCGATCGCCCCGGCTCCCAGGCCCTGGACGACTCGCATGGCGATGAGCATCCCCATCGAGTTCGATTGGCCCGAGAGGATCGAGCCGACCGAGAACAGGCCGAGGCCGAAGAGGAGGACCTTCTTGCGGCCCCAGATATCGGCGAGCTTGCCGTAAATCGGCGTCGAGACGGTCGCCGCGAGAAGGTAGGCGGAGAAGACCCACGGGTAGATGTCCAGGCCCTTCAGCGCGGCGATGATGCTGGGCATGGCCGTCGAGACGACGGTCTGCTCCAGGGCCGTCACGGCCATCGCCAGGAGCATCGCGGCCGTGACCATCGTGCGGTCGAAGTGGGTGGATTTCTTGTCGATCGTGTCCGCAACGCTCATCGAGTCGTCCCGATCCGTGGTAGGGTCCGCTGTGCGGACCATCCGGGCGCGGACGCCCTGGTCGAACATGGTCCGCACAGCGGACCCTACGGGAGTTTAGGAGGTTCGTCCAGCCAGGGCCTTCGCAACCACCGTGCCCGTCGCCGTCCCCGACTTCGCGACCTGCTCCGGCGGCCCCTCGGCGACGATCTGCCCCCCCTGCCCTCCGCCCTCGGGGCCAAGGTCGATCAACCAGTCGGCCCGGGCCATGATTGCCGGGTCGTGCTCGACGACGAGCAGCGAATGGCCGAGAACGAGCAGCGATTCGAGAGCCTCGATCAGCTTGAGCGTGTCGGCGGGATGAAGACCGGTCGTCGGCTCGTCGAGGAGGAACAGCGTCTTCGGCCCGGCCGAGGCGCGGGCCATGGCGCTCGGGGTGGAGGAGAGATAGGACGCGAGCTTGAGCCGCTGGGCCTCGCCGCCGGAGAGCGTGGAAGCGGGTTGCCCTAAACGAAGGTAGTCAAGGCCGACGTCGAGCAGTGGCCGCAAGCGGGCCTGGACCTTCGGCCGATGTCGGAAGAAACCCATCGCCTCGCGGGCCGTCAGGTCGAGGACGTCGGCGATCGACTTGCCGCGGTATTCGACCTCGAGGACCTCGGGGCGGTAGCGGCGGCCCTGGCAGTCGGGGCAACGCATCGTCACGTCGGCGAGAAATTGCATGTCGACGACCAGCTCGCCGCTGCCCTGGCAGTTCGAGCACCGGCCGCCATCGACGTTGAAGCTGAAGGTGCTCGCGGTGTACTTGCGGACCTTCGCCTCGTGCGATGCGGCGAACGTCTTGCGGATCTCGTCGAACGCGCCGAGGTACGTGACCGGATTCGAGCGCGGGGAGCGGCCGATCGGGGACTGGTCGACGAGGACGGCGTCGTCGAGCTTGCCGTCGATCGTCAGCTCGCGGAACGGGAGCGAGGGGAGCGGCTCGTTGGCGACGCGGCGGCGGAGGGCCGGATAAAGCGTCTCCTCGACGAGCGTGCTCTTGCCCGAGCCGCTGACGCCGGTCACGACGCAGAGGACGCCCAGGGGGATCGTGACGTCGATGTCCTTGAGGTTGTGACCGCTCGCGCCTGTGAGGCGAATCTCGCCGTTTTGCGTGCCGCCGCGTCCTGGGGACGTCGACCTTGAGGCGGCCCGCGAGGAATGAACCTGTCACGGACTCCGGCGCTTCCACGATCGCGGCCGGCGTCCCCTCGAAGACGACGCGTCCCCCTCCTGCCCCGCGCCGGGGCCGATGTCGACGAGGTGGTCGGCGGCGCGGATGATGTCCTCGTCGTGCTCGACGACGACCAGCGAATTGCCGGCGTCGACGAGCCCGCGCACGACCTCGATCAGCCGGCCGACGTCGCGAGGATGGAGGCCGATCGAGGGCTCATCCAGGACGTACAGCGTGTTGACCAGCCCCGATCCCAGCGCCGACGTCAGCGCGACCCGCCGCGACTCGCCCGCGGAGAGTGTCCGAGCGGGCCGGTCGAGCGTCAGGTAATCGAGGCCGATCCGCGACAGGTAGTCGAGCCTCGCGCGGACCGGGGCGATCGCGCGGCGGGCGACCGGGTTGTCGGCGACGGGCAACGAATCGAGATAAGAAAGGGCGTCGGCGACGGTCATCGCCGCGACTTCGGTGATGTCGCGCCCGCCGAGCCGGATCGACCGCGCCTCGGGCCGGAGCCGCGTGCCGCCGCAGGTCGGGCACGGGCTGTAGCCACGCCAGCGGCTGAGGAAGACGCGGATGTGCATCTTGTACTGCTTCGATTCAAGCTTGCGGAAGAAGCCGCGGAGGCCCGGGAAGCCCAGGCGGGGCCGGCCCTCGACGATGATCGCCACCTGCTCGGGCGTCAGTTGCTCGAAGGGCACGTCGGTCGGCAGGCCGAGGCGGGGGCGGACTGGATCATCTGCTGGCCGTAGCCGACGTAGGCGGGCGTGGTCCAGGGGACGATGGCGCCCTCGGTGAGCGTCCTCGACGGGTCGGGAACGATCCGCGTCAGGTCGATCGAGGCGACGCGGCCGAAGCCCTCGCACTCGAGGCAGGCGCCGAGGGGGCTGTTGTAGTGGAAGAGGCGGGGGTCGGGGTCGGGCGCGTCGAGGCCGCAATTCGGGCAACGACGGCCTCGATAGAAGGTCAGCGTTTCGCCCCCCTCGACGATCACGCGGCACCGGCCGAGGCCCTTGGCGAAGGCCGTCTCGATCGAGTCGAGCGCGACGCTCCGGGGCCTCGGAGCCGCGGGTCAGGCGGTCGACGACGACCTCGACCGTCCCGTCAGACGGGCGCCGCGAATCGGCTGCATCGAGCCGGACGACCTCGCCTTCGATCCGGACCCGCGCGAATCCGTCCGTCAGGAATGATTCATACAGCCCGAGCACGTCCGTCTCGGGGCCGATCTCGACCGGGAAGGCGATGAAGTAGCGGGCCCCCTCGGGCAGCTCGTCGAGCCGGCGGACGACCTGGCCGGGGTCGGCCGGGTCGACGGGGGTGCCGCAGTTCCGGCAAACGACCCGCCCGGCGCGGGCGAAGAGCAGCCCGAGGCCGTCGTGGACCTCGGTGACGGTGCCGACGGTGCTCCGCGCCGAGCGCTTGCCCTGCCGCTGGCCAACGGCGATGGCCGGCGGGATGTCGTCGATCGAGTCGGCCTCGGGCTTGTCGAGCCGCTCGAGGAACTGGCGGGTGTAGGCCGAGAACGTCTCGATGTACCGGCGCTGGCCTTCGGCGTAGAGGGTGTCGAAGGCGAGCGAGCTCTTGCCCGAGCCGCTGACGCCCGTCAGGACGACGAGCCGGCGGGTCGGCAGGTCGAGGTCGACGCCCTTGAGGTTGTGGACGCGGACCCCGCGGAGCCGGATCGGTCGGGCGCCTGGATGGTCCCTCATCGCGGCGATCGTAACCGAGGGCGCGGGGGCGTCGCAATCGCGAGACGGGCCGGGATGTCCGCTTGCCGCGCGAGGGCGGACGACCGCATGATTGACGCGTGCCGCATGCGCGGGGAAGCGGGCCGACGCGGGGAGAGATTCGGATGGTGGGCGACCCCCGGACCGAGGAAGACGAGCAGGCTGCTGCGTCTTCGGACGTCGACCTCCGAGACCAGCCGCCGGACTGGCTCGATCCGGCGCCAGATCGGCCCGTGCCGTTCCGCGAGTCGGTCGGGCTGGACTTCCTGGTCCATTTCCCGCCGGAAGCTCGCGGCGGCTCGCTAGCGATCCGGATCTGGCGTCGTGTGGTGGTCGCGGCGCGTTCCTCGGGCTTCCACGTCACGTTTCTGTATCGCGTGGCGCACCAGTGCTATTACCGCCTCGGCCTCCCTGGCAAGGCGCTCGCCGCCTTGATCTTCTGGTTGATCCGCCACGCGTACGGCTGCTCGATCGCGAGCACGGCGCGGATCCACGGCGGCCTAATCCTGCCGCATCCGCAGAATATCGTCGTTGGCCCGAGGGCCGTCGTCGGCCCGGCGTCCTATGTCTTCCAGAATGTGACGATCGGCGGGGTCCCCGGCCGTGCCGGCATGCCCCGGATCGGGCGGGATGCGCGGATCTATGCCGGGGCCGTCGTGGTCGGGCCGGTCGTGGTGGGCGATAACGTCATGATTGGGGCGAATGCGGTCGTCGTCGGCGATGTGCCGTCGCGCCATCTCGTCCGCTGTCCTGCGGCCGAGGTGAGTCCGCTGCCCGACCGCTACATCGCGCGTTGGAAATAAGGCCAGGGCGTCGGCGAAGACCCCTTCGTCGTTGACACTCGAGGCCTCGGGCCTTATAGTTCGACTAGGGAGTCGACGCGATTGCATGCACCCTTCTCCAAGCGTCATCCCGACGTCGAGATGAGCCTCAAGGACGTGACGCTGCCGGGGCTTACGCCCCCGACCGAATCGAGTGGCCGTCCGGCCGCGTGACTGATCCGGGGAGGCGAAGCCGGTCCCCGGCCTCGATACGCCCGACGGGCCCGACCCGAGCGAGATGGCGATGGCCGACCCCGACCCGAGGACGTCCCCCGAGCGCCCGTCGGCGATAGGGCCCTTGTCGCCCGCGGCAGCGTCCGTCCCGGCCGGGAGCGACCCGCCGACGGTCCGGACGGGCGTCGGCTCGACCGGCTCCGGGCCGGCCGCGCCGGTCGGCAGCAGCTACAGCCGCGGGCCGCTCGGCGACGTCGAGCCGATGCCCCGACCGGGCGACCGCCTCGGCGTCTTCGCGCTTCAGGACGCGATCGGCGCCGGCGGCATGGGGGCGGTGTTCCGCGCCCACGACGACCAGCTCGACCGCGCCGTGGCGCTGAAGATCCTCCCGCCCGAGCACGCGCGCGACACCGAGGCCGTGAGCCGGTTCTATCAGGAAGGCCGCGCCGCAGCGCGGCTCGATCACGAGAACATCGCGCGCGTCTACACGATCGGCCAGGCCGGCCCGCATCACTACATCGCCTTCGAGTTCATCGAGGGGATGACGCTCCGCCAGCGGGTGGAGGCGGGCGGCGTCCTGCCGGTGGCCGACGCGATCAACTACACGCTCCAGATCGCCACGGCCCTGGTCCACGCGGCCGAGCGTGGCGTCGTGCATCGCGACGTCAAGCCGTCGAACATCATCGTGACGCCCCAGGGGCGGGCGAAGCTCGTCGACATGGGCCTAGCCCGCCGCTTCGAGCGCGGGGGTGACGCCGGGCTGACGCAGACGGGGATGACCCTCGGCACGTTTGACTATATCAGCCCTGAGCAGGCCCGCGACCCCCGCGATGTCGACGTCCGGAGCGACCTCTACTCGCTGGGTTGCACGCTCTATTACATGCTGGCCGGTCGGCCCCCGTTCCCCGACGGCACGGTGCTCCAGAAGCTGATCCAGCACCAGGAGGAGCCGCCGCCGGATGTCCGTGCGGCGAACCCGGCGGTGCCGGCCGACCTCGCGTCGACGGTCCTGAAGCTGATGGCCAAGGACCGCGACCGCCGGTACCAGTCGCCGGAGGCGCTGGTCCGCGACCTTCTGCTCGTGGCCGGGCGCACAACATCCGCTCGGTGAGCCGCCGAGGGGCTCGTCTGGTCCGACGCCGCACCGCCGCCGGCTTGGGAGCGGCATCTCGTCTGGGCCGTGCCCGGCGCTGGCGTTCGCGGCGATCGCGGCGTTCCTCGCCTGGGGCGGCGCCGGGTCCGAGCCGACGCCGCAGGCGTCGTACGCGGCCGAGACGGCCCAGCCGCCGCCGCCGCGCGGGGCGAAATCGGCCAGCCCGCCCGCCGCCGTCGCAACCCGGTCCGATGAGACGACCTCCGCCAGGGTGGTCCCGCCCGATCAGGCCGCGCCGCGGGACATCATTGTCCGCTCGACCGACGACCTGGGCCGCCTGCTCGCGGAGGCCCCCCCGGGGAGCACCCTGCTGCTGGCCGACGACGGGTCGTACGACCTTCGCCCTGGCGCGGCCCCGCTCCTGCCCCGCGACCTGACACTCCGGGCCGGCGTGGGCGTTCAGCCGGTCGTCCGGCTGGCCCGAGACGCAGAGGCGGTCCGTCTCGCACCCGCCGTGCTCGACCTCCGCGGCGGACGGCTCGCCGTCGACGGCGTGGAGTTCCGGGTCGACTCCGACGATCGCGACGCCCCGCTGGCCGCCGTCCGCGCTGAGGGGACCGAGCTGACGCTGGCCCGCTGCTCGTTCCGCCGGGTCGGCACCAAGACCGGCCGGGGCCAGACCTCGGGACTCCATGTCCGCGCCGGCGCCGAGGAGCCCGGGGCCCGGGGGGCGGCCGAGGTCGTTGTCGATTCGTGTCATTTCGATGCCGGCCAGTTCGCGATCGTTGCCGACGGGCCGGTCGACCTCACGATCCGCGACGCCACGTTCGGCCCGGCCGGCATCGCCGCGATCGCGACAGAGAACCGCGCGCCCTCGGGCCGACCGGCGACGATCCGGGTCGAGCACGCGAGCGTCCTGCTCGGCGCGGGGCCGTTCCTCCGCGCGACGGGCGTACCCCCGGCGATCCGCCTCGCCAGCGCGGCGCTCGCGCCGGCTGGCGCAGGGGGAAGGCGTGCTCGTCGTCGCCGACGAGCCCGGACGGCTCGACTGGCGGGGTCGCGATAACTTGTATGGTCGGGTTGGCACGTATCTTCAGGCCCGTGCGCGGGGCGGCCGGGATCGCCCCCGTCCGGTCGTTCGAGGCGTGGGCCGACGACCCGGCGAGCGTCCGCGAGGCGAATTCGACGGCCACCGCCGCGCGGCTCTGGGCGGAGCCCGACCCGGGGATGCTCGCCGGGACTTCGAACAATCCCTCTCTGGCCTTCCGCCTGGCGAACGTACGGACGGGAATCGGTCGGGTCGGTGCGCGGCGGGGGCCGCTCGGCGTCCTGGTCGCGACGGCACCGGCCCGGCCGGCCCGCCGTCGGCGCCGGCCTCGATGGCCGCGCCGGAGCCCGCTGGACCGCCCCGTCAGAAGGCCTCGTCCGTCGGCCCGCTGGCGAGGGCCGACGTCCCCGCGACGACGGTCGCCCCCTCGCCGACGCGGCGCGTCCAGCGAGCCGGCCCGGGCGACGGCCGATGGGACCGAGACGTCTCCGATGCCGATGCCGGTCAAACCGCCGGCCGACGCCGAGGACCCGTTCCCCGAGATGCCGATCATGCCGACGGCCGAGCCCGAGCCCGCGCCGCGGCAGCCAGGCCCCGCGTCCGGCGGTGACAAACAACCGCGGCCGCCTGCCCGCGCGAGGCCGACGCGCCGCTGCATCCGCACTGCGGCGGAGCTCATCGGTGCACTGGCGCAGGCCGGCGGTCGAGGCGGAGAGACGCTGCGGCTGGCCTCCGACGCCGATCTGGAGATGTCGTCGTGCCAGCTCAAGGGGATGGGCTCATGGACCCTCCGCGCCGAGCCGGGCAAGTCCCGCCCGCGGATCCGGTTCCGGCCCCGGCTCGGCGAGGCCCGCGCGTCGGGCTCGTGGCTCGCGTGGCTGACGCTGCTCTCGGGCAGCCTCCACGTCGAGGGGATCGACCTGATCCTGCCCGCGCGACGACGCCCCGCGGACCGGCGGTTGGGCGGCGTTCGCCGTCGGCTCGGGGACCGACCTGAGCGTGAGCAACTGCACGGTGACAATCGAGGGCTCGGAGGCGAAGTCCGCCGTCGTCGTCGCCCCTCCATCCGAAGGCCGCGGCTTCGACGACGTCGAGCCCGAGGCGCCCACGACGACCTTACGGCTCAAGGAGAGCCTCTTCCGCGGCGGCGGCGACCTGGTGGACGTCGCGGGCGACCGGCGGATCGACCTCCAGGTCGACGACGCGGTGATTGCCACGACCAAGAGCCTGCTCCACGCCGCACGGCCGTTCCCGAGGCCTGCCGGCCGAGCCGCTCAAGGCGACGCTCCGCCGCCTCGTCGCGCGGACGGAGGGGGGCCTCGTCCTGCTCGAGGGGACGGCCGACGACCCCGAGCTGCCGCTCACGGAAGTCGTGGCGCGCGACTCCGTCTTCACGACCGATGGCAAGGACACGCCGCTGATCCAGGTCGAGGGCGGCGACGACCCGGAGGCCTTGCGCGACCGGGTCCGCTGGGACGGCCACGGCGTCGCCTACCAAAGGATCGTCAACTACCGCCGCGACCAGACGCTCCGCCCCGGTGCCCTGCCGACGACCTTCGACCGCGAGTCGTGGGAGATCGCCGTCGGCCGCCGCGAGTCGGCTCCGATCCACGGCGATGCCATCTTCGCCGCCGAGTGGCCGACGCGCCGGCCTGCGTGGGATGCCCGTCCCGACGACCTCCGGCTCCGCCCCGACGGCCCCGCCGAGCGCGCGGCGCGGGGCCCGACCTCGCGGCCATCCCGGCGCCGCCGGCGAGGTCGTGAGCCCGCAGCAGTTCCCCGTCGTAGTCGCCCGTGTGGGCGCTTCCGAACTCGACCCGGAGTTCGTCCCCACCGGAAAGGGCCGGCCGTGCCGGCCATGCCCCTACTCCATCGCGGCTTCCGCCGTCTTCATCCTTCTCGTCGCCTGGGCGCTCGACAGGCGAGGTAACGTCGCGTTGATTGTTTTCGGGCCCCTCGTCGGCGCCGTTGCGGCCACGGCGAGAGGAGGAAGGGGGATCTCCGGGGGAATCGTGGGGGGGGTCGCGTCATACGGCGTGTTCGGGAACGTCATGTAGGCCTGCGCGTATCTCTTCCCCGTGCCGAACACTGTCGATTACATGGGGCCGGCCCTGGGTTTCACGGCGTTGCTCCTTACCGGAGCCGCGATCGGGGCCATCGTCGGCCTCGCGCATGGCCTCTTCATTGATCGGCGGTGAGCTGCGAGCAATGTGTTGCTCCAGGGTCGATCATTGTTCCAAGGTGGGTGGGGATGGTAGCCTCGTCGCCGGAAGGATCAACCCCGCGATGGAGCGCACCATGCCGACCCTCCCCTCCTCGTCGCTTCTGAGCTCCCTCGCCCTCGTGCCCGACCCGGGCTCCGCCCACGGCCGGCGCCATCCCTTGACGGCGATGCTCGCGGCGGTCTGTAGTGCCATCCTCTGCGGGGCCCGCGGGTTCAAGCCCATCGCCCAGTGGGTCCACGACCAGGACCTCGCCCTCGTGCATGCCCTGGGATTCACGCGCCGCCCACCGAAGTGGGGGGCGTTCCGCAAGCTCCTGATTGCCCTCGACCCGGCGAGCTTCGAAGAGGCCATCGCCGGCTGGGCCGAGGCCGTCTCGCGGCGGCTCGCGACCGAGCCGCGGGCCGGCGGCCCGGAGCCGCTCGCCCTCGACGGCAAGGCCATCCGCGGCAGCATCGGCCGCCATGAGGGGGCCGTCCACCTGCTCTCGGTCCTGGCCCAGCGCGCGGCCTGACGCTCCGGCAGGCCGAGGTCGGCGACAAGACCAATGAGCACAAGGCGGCCCTGGGGCTGCTCCGCGGCCTGGTCCTGGAGGGCCGCGTCGTTACCGGTGACGCGGCCTTCTGCCAGCGCGACCTCTGCCGCCAGGTCGTCGGCGACGGCGGCCACTATTTCGTCGTGGTCAAGGAGAACCAGCCCGAGTTGCTGCGGGACATCAGCGACGCCTTCACCCGGGCCGCGGCCGCGGCCTTTTCCCCCTCGCCAGCGGGCGCGGACCGAGCGGCAATTCACCGAGCACCGCACCACGGACAAGCACGGCGGCCGGGTCGAGTCCCGCCGGCTGCGGGCGACCGACCTGCTGAATGACTACCTCGACTGGCCGGGCGTCGCGCAGGTGTGTCAGGTCGAGCGGGAGGTCAAGCGGCGGGGCCGCGCCGAGCCGTGAGGTCGCCTACGCGATCACCAGCGTCCCGCGGGACCAGGCCGGCGCGGCGACCCTGCTGCGATGGTGGCGCGGGCACTGGGGGATCGAGAACCGGTCGCACTACGTGCGCGACGTGACGATGGGCGAGGACGCCAGCCGGATCCGGACGGGGTCGGCGCCGCAGGTCCTCGCCGCGATCCGCAACGCCGCGATCGGCTGGCTCCGAGAGCGTGGTGTCGACAACATCGCCGCCGCCCTGCGGAGGAACGCGGCCCGAGTCCCTGACCTACTCAAGGAACTCGGTATCTTGAAACAATGATCGACCCTGATGTGTTGCTCGCCGCAGCTTGACTGGACGAATCGTAAGTTTACACTGGGACGGACCCTCCGTTGTCCGCGGGGACCAGGTTTCTCCCCCGGGACCACCCCAATTTTTTCCCGTCTTCGACGAACCCCCGGCCGCGGCGGAACGTACCCGATGATGAAGGCCCTGGGTTCCGAACCCGCGAACGACCTCGCACCGCCCTCGGACGAGGCGTTGATGAGTCGTTATCGCGAGTCGGGGCAGACGGCGGACTTCAACGAGCTGATCCGGCGCTGACGAGCGCGAGCTGTACCGCTATCTCGCCCGCTATCTCGGAGACGCCGCACAGGCCGAGGACGTGTTCCAGAACACGTTCCTCCAGGTCCACCTGAAGCGCGGGCTCTATGAGGACGGGCGACCCTTCCGTCCCTGGCTCTACGCGATCGCAACACACCAGGCCGTCGACACCCTCCGAAAGGTGGGACGGCACCCCACGGTCAGCCTCGACCAGCGGTCGGGGAGCAGCGCGAACGACTCCGACCCCGGGGCCCTGATCGACCTGCTGGTCAACGACGGGCCCGGCCCGCTGGGCGAGCTGCAGGAGAAGGAGCGGCAGGAGTGGGTGAGGCAAAGCATCGAGCGGCTGCCGGAGACGCTCAAGCAGACCCTGATCCTGGCCTATTACCAGGACCTGAAGTACCGCGAGATCGCCGAGATCCTCAAGATTCCCGTGGGTACCGTGAAGTCGCGGCTGCACGCCGCGCTGGCCAAGCTCGGTGAGATGGCCAAGGCGTCGCGTCGCGACGGGGATGGTTAGTCCGATGAATGCATCCGAGATGCTCGACTACGTCCTCGGCCAGCTCGAGGGCGACGACGCCGAGCGGGCGGCCCGCGAGGTCGAGTCCGACCCCGCGACGCGCGACCGGGTGGAGCGGCTCGCCTTTTCGCTCGACCTGCTCCTGGACGACGGCGAGGTCGGCCTACGCCCCGCCTCCCGGCCTGGCGCGGCGGACCCTGGAATACGTCGAGCTCGCCGCGCGGGAGCGCCCGGCGGTGCTCGAGCTCGCGCCTGCGCCGCGACGTTTCGGGTTCGGCGACTTCGCCATGGCCGCCACCATCTTCCTCGCCAGCCTGCTGGCCCTGGCCCCGGCCGTCCTCCGCGGCAAGGAGCGCTGGGGCCGTGCGGCCTGCCTGAACAACCTGCAGAAGGTCGGCGTCCGGCTCCATCAGTACGCGGCGCTGAACCACGCCTACCCGTTCGTCGACTCGGAAGAGCAGGTCCCGCACGCCGGCGCGATCCTCTGCCGGCTCAAGGAGGCCGGGCTTCCCGATCGACCCCCGCGACCTGCGGTGCCCGTGCAGCGAGTACGGGCGCGAAGATCGACCGGGTCCCCCAGTACGCCGAGGTTGCCGAGCGGATGAAGGTTGACCCTAACGAGGGCTGCCGGCTGCTCGAGAACGACTACGCTTTCCATATCGGCCACTACGCGTCGCCGGTCGGCGGCGGCCAAGGCGGGCCCGCTCAAGCCCGACGCCGCGCACCAGGCGATCCCGATCGCCGGCGACCGCCCCGCCTTCGACCACAGCTCGGGCTCGATCCACGCCGGCAACAGCCCCAACCACGGCGGCCAGGGCCAGAACGTCCTCTACGCCGACGGCCACGCCGGCTGGCTCGGCTCTGCGCTGGGTCAGCCCGGCCGACAAGGACCTCTACCTCAACGAGGCCGATCGACCCGCCTACGGCCTCGGCCCCGAGGATTCGGTCCTGATGCCGGCATCGCTCCGGGTCAACTCGCGGTGATCCACCGCAGAGGCCTCGCAAAACGGGGTCAGGAGCCCTGAGATTCGTAAGGCTCCTGACCCCGTTTTGTTGCTGCGGTCCCAGAGCAGGATGGCGAGCATCGACTTGGCGTCCTCGATCCGGCCGTCGTCGACCATCGCCACGGCCTCGTCCCAACGGACGACCACCGGCTCGAGCCGCTCGTCGGGCTGGTGCGCCGTCGGGCCGGGCGTGAGGTCCTCGCACACGTACAGGTACATCCGCTCGGTCATCACGCCGGGTGAGACGAGCCAGTCGGCCAGGCGCGTGATCTGGCCGGCGACGTAGCCGGTCTCCTCGGTCAGCTCGCGCGGGGCCGTCTCGTCGGGGGATTCGCCCGCGTCGATCGTGCCGGCGGGGACCTCCCAGAGCGTCCGGCCGACCGTGTAACGATAGTTCTTGAGCAGGCAGACGTGATCGCGGTCGACCATCGGCAGCAGGGCGACGGCGCCGCGGTGGACGACGACCTCGCGCTCGGCCGTCGAGCCGTCGGCGAGCCGCACGGATTGCAGGGCGAGGTCGATCTTGCGGCCGCTGGTAGATGACGCGGCGTTCGGGGGGTCGACCATCGTGTCGATTCCGGTCCTCGCAGGGTCCGCCGTCCGGACGTCTTCGCTGGGAGGCCGTCGGGTCGATGACGTCCGCACGGCGGTACCCTACGGGAGAATACCTTCGGCCCACGCGGCTTCGAACCGGTCGAGGGCCTCGACAAGCGTCGCCTCGTCGACGGCGAAGCAGAGGCGGATATGCCCCTCGCCGCCGAGCCCGAAGGCCGAGCCGGGGGCGAGGCCGAGGCCGATGCTCGCGGACCAGCCGCTCGCAGAGGGCGAACGAGTCGCGGAGGCCGGCCAGGCGCGGGAAGACGTAGAAGGCGCCCGTCGGCCGCGGGACGTCGATCCCGTCGAGCCGGCGGAGCCGATCGACGGCGATCGCGGCGTGCCTCGCGTAGCGGGCCTGGGCCTCGCGGATGAACGGCTCGCCTTCGAGCAGGGCGACCCGCGCGGCCTCCTGCGTGGCGCCGAAGGCGTGGCTGACGACGAACTCCTGGAGGAACGTCATCCTCGCGGCCAGCTCGGGCGGGGCGACCGCGTAGCCGATCCGCCAGCCGGTCATCCGGTACGCCTTCGAGAAGCTCTGCACGGCGATCGTCCGCTCGCGGGCGCCGGGGATCGTCAGCGGGCGTCGGGGCGACGGGCGCGTCGAAGACGATCCGCTCGTAGACGCCGTCGGCGAGGAGCCAGAGGTCGTGCCGCTCGCAGAAGGCGACGAGCCGGGCCCAGTCGTCCGCGCGTCGCGGTCCAGGCGGTCGGGTTGCTCGGGCTGGCCAGGGCGAGCAGGCGAGTGTCGGGCCGGACGGCCGACTCGAGGCGGTCGAAGTCGAGCGCGAAGTGCAGGCCGTCGCCCGATCCGGCCAGGGCGAACGGGACCTCGATGACCTCGGCGCCCGTGACGCGGATCGCCGCGGCGATGTTCGGCCAGAGGGGCGTCAGCACCAGCGCCGAGGTCCCGGGGCCGACGGTCGCCTGGCACGCGAGGTTGATCGCGGCCATCCCGCTCGCCGTGACGACCACCTCGCCCATCGGGTCGACGTCGATGCCGTGGAGCCGATGGACCTGCTCGGCGATCGTCCGGCGCAGCTCGGGATAGCCGGCGTTCGGGGCGTAGTAGGTGAGGTTCTCGGCGATCCCGCGGCGGCCGGCGTCCTTGATGAAGTCGGGCGTCGGCAGCGTGTCCTCGCCGTAGAAGAGGCGAAGGGTGCCGGGATAATCCTCGGCGAAGTCGGCGATGGCCCGGATCTGCGACGGGGCGACCGAGGCGGCGGGGGCGAATCGCACGTTGGGTCCTCGGCGTCAGGTCGTCCGGTCGCGGATCGTCAGGACCGGGCACGGCGCGTGGCGGATGATCGGCTCGGCGACCGAGCCGAGCAGGACGTGGCCGAGGCCGGTCCGGCCGTGGGTCGCGATGACGATCAGGTCGATCCGCTGCTCGGTCGCGTAGTCGACGATCTCCTCGACCGGGTCGCCGCGGCGGACGGCCGTCTCGACCGCAGGCACGGTGCCCCAGGACGGGTCGAGCACGCGGCCGAGGGCCTCGAGCGACTCGGCCTCGGTCTCGCGATAATAGTCGGGCGGCAGCGCCGGGGCGATGACCAGGTCGGGTGCGCCGGCGACGAAGTCGGGGGCCATCGGCACGACGTCGGGCAGGACGTGGAGCAGGTGCAGCGTCGCGCCCGCATCCGCTCGGCCAGGCCCGCGGCGTAGCGGAGGGCCGTGGCGGCGTGCTCGGCGAAGTCCGTCGGGGCCAGGATCGAGCGGATCTCCGAGCATTCGACGTCCTCTCCGCTCACCCCTCGCCGCGGACGAGGGCGTGGAACCGCTCGCGGAGGTCGTGCGTGATCGGGCCGGGCTTGCCGCTGCCGATCGGGCGGCCGTCGAGCTCGACGACGGGGATCACCTCGGCCGCCGTGCCGGTCAGGAAGCACTCGTCGGCCGTGTAGATGTCGTGCCGGTCCATCGTCCGCTCGACGACCTTGATGCCCGCCGTCGCGGGCGAGCTCGATCACGGCGTCGCGGGTGATCCCTTCGAGGATGCCGGCGTCGATCGACGGGGTGTGCAGCTCGCCCTTGCGGACGACGAAGATGTTATCGCCGGTGCACTCGGACGACCTCGCCCTTGTGGTTGAGCATCAGGGCCTCGAGGCAGCCGGCGTTGGTGCCCTCGATCTTGGCGAGGATGCTGTTGAGGTAATTCAGCGACTTGATCCGCGGGTTGAGCGCGGCGGGGTGGTTCCGCATCGTCCCGGCGGTGATGATCTTCAGGCCGTGCTCGTACAGCTCCTCGGGGTAGAGGCTGATCGAGTCGGTGATGATGATGACCTGCGGGTCGGTCGTCTTCCTCGGGTCGAGGCCGAGGCTGCCGGCGCCCCGGGTGACGATCAGGCGGATGTAGGCGTCGCGGAGGCCGTTCGCCTTGAGCGTGCTGACGACCGCCTCGGCCATCGACGGCCTTGGTCATGGGGATGACCAGGTGGATGCCGCGGGCCGAGTCGTAGAGCCGGTCGACGTGATCGGCCAGGCGGAAGACGCGGCCGGAGTACGAGCGGATGCCCTCGAAGACGCCGTCGCCGTAGAGCAGGCCGTGGTCGAAGACGCTGATCTTGGCGTCGGCCTTCTCGTAGAGCCGGCCGCCGATGTAGACCTTGGGGCTGCTCATCCGTCGCGGGCTCCCGGCGCGGGCGACGCCACCCGACGCGGGGGCGATTCCCCTTCAGGCGAGGGCGGCGACCCACTCCTCGATCCGACCTTCGGCGAGCCGAACGACCCGGTCGGCCCCCTGGGCGATGGTCAGATCATGCGTGACCATCATCATAGTGAGCCCGCGCTCGCGGTTCAAGTCGCGGAGCAGCTCGACCACCCCCTGGCCGCTGCGCCGAGTCGAGGTTTCCGGTCGGCTCGTCGGCCAGCAGGATCTCCGGCCCGCCGGCCAGCGCGCGGGCGATGGCGGCGCGCTGCATCTCGCCGCCGGATAGCTCGTTGGGGCGATGCGTCAGCCGGTGGCCGAGCCCGACCCGCTCGAGCAGCGCGGTCGCCTCGGCGCGGACCTTCTTCCGCTTCGGCCAGAAGGTCGCCGGGCGAGTCGCGGATCAGGTGCGGGAGCATCACGTTCTCGACCGCGCGTCAGCTCGGGCAGCAGGTGGTAGAACTGGAAGATGAAGCCGAACGTGCGGTTGCGGAGGCCGTCGCGCTTGCGGTCGGGCAGGTTGTCGATCCGCTGGCCATCGAGCTCGACGGAGCCGGCGTCGGGCGTGTCGAGCAGGCCGAGCAGGTGCAGGAGCGTGCTCTTGCCCGATCCCGCTCGCCCCGACGACCGCGACGAACTCGCCGCGCTCGACCTTCAGGTCGACCCCGCGGAGCACCGGCACCTCGTTCCGCCCCTTGCGGTACGCCTTCTCCAGGCCGCTCGCGGCCAGGTGGAATGCCATCGGGCCTCGTCTCCTTGGGGGACATGCAAGATGCGGAGTGAAAACGTGAAGAGCGAAAGGCGCAGAGCGGGAAAGTGCGAGAGTCGATGGCCCCGGTCGTCTTCTCCGCACTCTGCCTCTGCTTTCCGCCTTCCGCTCTTCGCCTCCGAACGACCTTCACTCAAACCGCAGCGCCTGCACCGGCCGGAGCTTCGAGGCCCGGTGCGCGGGCCAGATGCTCGCGGCGACCGCGATCACCAGCGCCCCGCCGACGATCCAGGCGACCGTCGCCGGCTCGACCAGCGTGGGGATCTTGTCGAAATAGTAGATCGTGTCGTCGAAGACCTTCCGGCCCGTGAGGTCGCTGAGCCACTTCTCGATCTCGTTGATCTTCCAGACGAACAAGAGCCCCCCGAGCATCCCCACCCCGCTGCCGACCAGCCCCAGCGACAGCCCGTAGCCGAGGAAGATCTGCCGGATGCCCGACGTCGAGGCCCCGAGCGCCTTCAGCACGCCGATGTCCCGCGTCTTCTCGACGACGATCATCGAGAAGATCGCCAGGATGCCGAAGCCGGCCACGGCGATGATGAAGAAGAGCAGGATGTTGAGGATGCTCTGCTCGACCGCCACCGCCGCCAGGAGCGGGCCCTGCTTCTGCTCCCAGGTCGAGACCTTGAACGCCGTCGGGTGGAGCTCGTCGAGCGCCCGTCTGGATCGCCGCGGCGAGCTTGTCGAGGTCGGCCCCCTTGCGGGCCTTCACCTGGACCTGATTGACCGCGCCCCGGCCGCTTGGGGTCGCGGAGCAGCCGCATCTCCTGGAGCCGCTCGAGCGGGACGAAGACGAAGTTCGAGTCGTACTCGCTCATGCCGCTCTTGAAGTAGCCGACGACCGTGAAGTCGTCGTACCCCGGCTTGGGCTTGGTCCCCGCCGGCGGGGAAGACCAGGCCGACCCGCGTCCCGGGCGGGGCGATGGCGATGTCGGCCCCCTTGCCATTGCGCCGGGCGTGGATGTGGCCGACGGCGAAGCCGATGATCGCGCCGAAGTCGGGGACGTCCTCCTCGATGCTGCTTCCTGATCAGCCCGTCCATCGGGCCGCCCTGGGGCTCCTCGTCGAGGAGCCGGCCGATCGGGCGGTTCCGCTTGACCTTCTCGCTGATGGCGAACGACGGCTCCATCCGGACCGGCGGCTTCGCCTCGACCGCGTCCTGGTCGGCGAAGAGGAACTCGGAGAAGTCGCCCGTCTGCGCCCGCTCCTCGGGTCGATGCCGATGATCTGGACCTGGCGGGTGATCGGCTGCCCGTTGAACGGTCCACTTCATCAGGCCGAACGTCTCCATCGTCCGCGCCATGGCCACGACGTCGTCGCCGGCCACCTGCTTGATCCGGGCCATCACCTCCTCGGAGTTCCAGAACCCGTCGAGGTCGTACGACTCGACCACGACGTCGGACAGGACGCCCTTGAGCCGCTCGCGCATCTTGTCCGCGAACCCGGCCATCACCGAGTTGACGACGATCATCGTCGCCACGCCGAGCATCACGCTCAGCACGCTCGCCAGCGCGATGTAGCGGTGGCGGAGATACCGCCAGCAGAGGAGGTACTTGTACACCGAGAACGCCTCCTTGCGTCCGACGGGTCGGGGCGACGGCCGACGACGGCGGTCCGATGATCCCCCGTGTATCAGAAAGGGCGAAGGCGTGCTAGGCCGACATCCGAGACTCCCTAATCCCCCGCCTGCGGCCTCAACAGCGGGAACAGGATCACGTCCCGGATGCTCGCCTTGTTCAGCAGCAGCATGCAGAGCCGGTCGAGCCCGACGCCCAGGCCGCCGGCGGGGGGCATGGCGTACTTCAGCGCGCGGACGAAGTCGTCGTCCATCGTCGCCATCGAGTCCTCGGCCTTCTGGCCGGCGAGCTGGCAGCGGAAGAGGTCTTCCTGGAGGATCGGGTCGTTCAGCTCGGTGTAGGCGTTGGCCAGCTCCATGCCGTGGACGAACAGCTCGAACCGCTCGGCGACGGACGGGTCGCCGGCCTTTCGCTTCGTGAGCGGGCAGATCGCCGCGGGGTAGTCGATGACGAAGATCGGGCCGGTCAGGGCGTCCTCGACCAGCTCCTCGAAGACCTCGCTGACGATGACGTCGTGGTCCTTGCCCGTCGTCGCCAGGCCGATCGACTCGGCCCTGGCCCGGACGGCGTCGTGGTCGGACATGGCGACGCCGGCATGTTCCTGGAATAACTCCGCATAGGTCCTGCGCGGCCAGGGGGGCGTGAAGTCGACGACCGACTCGCCCCAGGGGCGGCTGGTAGTTGCCGTCGATCGCGTCGATGGCGCCGCAGATCAGGGCCTCGGTGAGGTCCATCATGCCCTCGGTAGTCGCTGTAGGCCTGGTAGGCCTCGAGCATGGTGAACTCGGGGTTGTGCTTGGGGCTGATCCCCTCGTTGCGGAAGACGCGGCCGATCTCGAAGACGCGCTCCATGCCGCCGACGAGCAGCCGCTTGAGATGGAGCTCGAGCGCGATCCGCAGGTAGAGCTCGAGGTCGAGCGCGTTGTGATGCGTGACGAACGGCCGCGCCGCCGCGCCGCCGGCGATCGGCTGCATCGTGGGGGTCTCGACCTCGACGAATCCGCGCTCGGCGAGGACCTTGCGGAACGCCGCGAGGACCTTCGTCCGCGCGACGAACGCCTGGAGGCTCTCGGGGTTCGAGAACAGGTCGACGTAGCGCTGGCGGGATCGCTTCTCGATGTCGGTCAGCCCGTGCCACTTCTCGGGCGGCGGCAAGAGGCACTTGCCGAGGAAGGTCAGGCTCGTCGGCGAAGACGGTCAGCTCGCCGGTCTTGGTGCGGCCGAGGGTGCCGTCGACGCCGAGCAAATCCCCCAGGTCCAGCTCGGCGGCGAGGGCCCAGCCGGCGCTCGCCGACCTGATTCTTGCCGATGAAGATCTGGATTTGCTCGGTCCAGTCGCGGAGCTGGAGGAAGTTGACCTTCCCCTGCCCGCGCCGGAGCATGATCCGGCCGGCGACGCGGACGCGGGGGCCGGGCGCCTCGGGGTCGTCGGGGAGGGGGAGCTGGCGGACGTCGGCGATGGCCTTGTGATCGTCGAAGCGATGTCCCCAGGGGTCGAGGCCCAGGGCCTCGATCTTGTGGAGCTTCTCCCGTCGCGCGGCTTCCAGGGGGTCCAGCGTCTCGTCGGCCATCTCCGCTCCTCGCAGGCTCCGCGACATGGGCATTCGACCCGATATCCTAGGGGGAGGCTCGGCTTGAGCACAACGCCAACGGCTGTGCCCACCTTGTTCTTCGTCGAGATCCGCACCTCGGATCGCGCCGGGCTGGTGGCCTGGTACGTCGAGATGATCGGGCTGACCGTCGTGCTCGACGACCCTGCGGGCGACTTCTCGCTGCTCGCCGCGGGACCGGCGCGGCTGGCCATCAAGGGGGGACGCGCCGCGATGGGCTCCGGTTCGATCGGGCTGGCGTTCCAGGTGGAGGATCTGGCGACGGCCCGGGCAAGGATCGTTGGGCGGGGTGTGATCGTCTCGGAGCCGAAGGACAGCCCGGAAGGATACCGCGTGGTCCACTTCGCCGACCCGATGGGACACCCGATCCAGCTCTTCCAGTGGCTGTAGGGTCCGCCATGCGGACCATCTTCGCATGAAGGCCAACGACCGGGGATGGTCCGCATGGCGGACCCTACAGGCGCTCGACCGCCAGCGGATGCCGGGCGATGAACGCATCGGCCTCGGGCCGGGTGAAGACGCCGGCCGTGGCGCCGACGGCGCGGACGCAGCTCGCGCCGACGGCGCTGGCGAGCTTCAGGCAGCCCGATCTCGTCCAGCCCCGACGAGCAGGCCGGCGATGTAGCCGGCGTCGAAGGAGTCGCCGCCGCCGGTGCCGTCGACGAAGTCGACGGGATAGGTGCCGAGCCGGGCCCGCAGCGCCTCGGAGACGGCCACCGACCCCGCGCTCGCCGCAGGTGATGACGACCCGGCGGGCACCCAGTCGCCTGGAACGCCTCGGCCTGGCGGACCGGGTCGGACTCGCCGAGGATCAGCGCCGCCTCGTCGGTGTTGGGCAGGAAGACGTCGGTCTCGGGCAGGACCGGGCGAGCAGGTGCTTCAGGTAGTCGCCGGGCCCGGGCGTGCAGACGTCGAGGACGCGTGACGGCCCCCTGCCGCTCGGGCACGGGCGAACCGCTCGGCCAGCGCGTCGGGCGTCGAGGCCGGGGAGGATCAGGTAGCCGCCGACGTAGACGACCCTCGGCGGCGAGGTCGAGCAGCGGGTCGAGGTCGGCGGCCGTCAGGCCCTTGTTGGCGCCGAAGGAGTGGATGAAGCGGCGGTCCTGGCCCTTGACGTTGACGATCAGGGTCTGGCTCGTCGCGTGGCTCGGGTCGACGGCCAGGCCGCGGACGTCGACGCCGGCCTCGCGCGAGCGTCTCGGCCACGAACCGGCCGAAGACGTCGTCGCCGACCTTGCCGCAGATCGCGACGCCGACGCCCAGCCTGGCCAGGGCCATCGCGGCGTTCGCGGCGCAGCCGCCGATGTTCAGCACCAGCTCGTCGGCCGCCACCAGCTCGCCGGCCGCGGGCAGGTGGTCGATCGGCGTGCCAAGGTGGTCGGCCACGACCACGCCCGCGCAGACGACGGGCGGGCTCGACGACGGTTCGGGCGTCGCGGTCGGCACGGGCGGCGACGCTCCGGGCGATGCGATCGGGTCAGGGGATCTTCCGACTCGGGCTCGTTCATCGAGACGGCCGACCGCCTCGACCGGCGTCTCGGCCGGGCGCGCCGGTCCGCTTGCCGATCAGCTCCTCGATCTCGGGACGGTGAGGACCTCGCGCTCGATCAGGGCCTCGGTCAGCCGCTCGAGCTCGTCGCGGTGCTCTTCGAGGAGGCGGAAGGCGCGCTCGTCGGCCTCGCGGAGGATCCGGGCGACCTCCTCGTCGATGACCTGGGCGGTGTGCTCGGAGTGGTCGCGGGCCTCGCTCATCTCGCGGCCGAGGAACGGGTGCTCCTCGGAGGTCGCGGAAGAAGACCGGGCCGATCCGCTCGCTCATGCCCCACTGGGTGACCATCATCCGGGCCAGCCGGGTGGCGCGCTTGAGGTCGTCGGCGGCGCCGGCGGTCAGGTCGTCGTAGATCAGCCGCTCGGCCGCCCGGCCGCCGAGGAGCGACGGCAGAGCTGGGCCATGAGCCTCGGCTCTCGGTGATGCTGAGCTGGTCCTCCTCGGGCAGGAACTGGGTCACGCCCAGGGCCCGGCCGCGGGGGATGATCGTGACCTTGTGGACCGGGTCGGCGCTCGGGCGTCAGCCAGGCGACCAGGGCGTGGCCGACCTCGTGGTAGGCGGTCAGCCGCTTGTCCTTCTCGGTGATGATCTCCTCGCGCTTGGCCCCCATGATGACCTTGTCGCGGGCGGCGTCGAAGTCGGCCATGTCGACCTTGTCCTTGTCCTCGCGGGTGGCGAGCAGGGCCGCCTCGTTGACGAGGTTGGCCAGGTCGGCGCCGCTCATCCCGACGGTGCCCCGGGCGATGCCGTCGAGGTCGACGTCGTCGGCCAGCGGGATGTTGCGGGTGTGGACCTTGAGGATCTCGAGCCGGCCCTTCTTCGTCGGCCGGTCGACGGTGACGTGGCGGTCGAACCGGCCGGGGCGGAGCAGGGCGGGGTCGAGCACGTCGGGGCGGTTGGTCGCGGCCAGGACGATCACGCTCTCGTTCGGCGAGAAGCCGTCCATCTCGGTGAGGATCTGGTTCAGCGTCTGCTCGCGCTCGTCGTGGCCGCCGCCGAGCCCCGCGCCGCGGACGCGGCCGACGGCGTCGATCTCGTCGATGAACAGGATGCAGGGGCTGTTCTCCTTGGCCGTCTTGAACATGTCGCGGACGCGGCTGGCGCCGACGCCGACGAACATCTGGATGAACTCCGAGCCCGAGATCGAGAAGAACGGCACCCCCGCCTCGCCCGCGACGGCGCGGGCCAGCAGCGTCTTGCCCGTGCCCGGCGGGCCGATCGAGCAGGACGCCCTTGGGGATCCGGCCGCCGAGCCGCTGGAACTTCTCGGGGTTCTTGAGGAACTCGACGATCTCCTGGAGCTCGCTCTTGGCGTTCTCCAGGCCGGCGACCTCGTCGAAGGTGGTGCGCTGCTTGGACTTGTCGTGCCGCTTCGCCGGGCTCTTGACGAAGCTGCCGAGGATGCCGCCGTCGAACTGGTCGCGGGCCCGCCGCATCATGAAGTAGATCAGGCCGACGAACACGGACGTCGGCAGCAGGAACGTGATCCAGACCAGGCCGCTGGCCGCCCTCGGGCGGGCAGGACTCGATCCTGCGGCTGCGCCGGCGGTCTTGCCCTTGCGGTCGTTCAGGCGCCTTGACCGTGTCGATGACCGCCTCCTCGGTCTGACGGGAAGTAGGTGACGAACTTCGTGACCGTGACCTTGGTCTGCGTGCCCGGCGGTCTCGTAGTCGGTCTCCTTGCGGAGCTTGCCCTGGGCCTCGTCCCCTGGATCGTCAGGCTCTCGATGTTGTCGGCCTTGACCTGGTCGAGGAACCAGGGGCTGTAGTTGACCGTCACCTCGTTCTTGCGGCTTGATCAGCCAGAAGATCAGCGCGAAGACGGCGATCAGGAAGAGCCAGAGCCAGGGGGGGGTCGGCGACCCGCCGGACGCCGTTGGGCTTGCGCCCGTCGGGCGGGCCGGCGCGGGGACTCTTGGGGCGGTCGACTCTCCATAACGTCTCAATTCCCATCGGGATCACGACCGGGTCGAGCGGCCCGCGCGGCACGGATTCGTCGCGATCTTAATGACGTCGGCAATTGGCATTGTAGACCGAAGCCGCCGGAAAAGTCAGCGGAAGGCCGGACGCAGGCGAACGGGCCTTGGCACCGGCGGCGGGCTCCGCGCCGCGACGTCGACTCAATGCGCCGGCTTGACCAGCTTCGAGCCACTTCTCGCAGTCGATCGCCGCGGCGCAGCCCGAGCCGGCGGCGGTGATCGCCTGGCGGTAGTGGGTGTCGACGACGTCGCCGGCGGCGAAGACGCCCTCGACGCTCGTGGCCGTGCCGTAGTTGGGCAGTCCGAGTCGAGCAGGCCCTCGGGGCCTCGACGCCGTCCCAGGCCAGGGCGGTCCGGGTCAGGAGGTAGCCCTCGGGCGTCATCGCGAGCTGGCCCTTGAAGACGTCGGTGTTCGGCGAGTGGCCGATCGCCAGGAAGACGCCGTCGAAGGGGACGTCGCGGGTCGAGCCGTCCTTGGTCGAGCGGAGCCGGACGCCGGTCAGGAAGCGGATGGGGCTCGCGTCTCGCCGAGGTAGCCGTCGACCGCGGCGTTCCAGACGTAGTCGATCTTCGGGTTGGCGAAGAGCCGGTCCTGCATGATCTTCGAGGCGCGGAGCGTGTCGCGGCGGTGGATCAGCGTGACCTTGCTGGCGTACCGGGTCAGGAAGCGTCGCCTCCTCGACGGCCGTGTCGCCCCCGCCGACGACGGCGACCTGCTTGCCCCGGTAGAGGGCCCCGTCGCAGGTGGCGCAGGTGCCCAGGCCGTAGCCCATGTAGTGCATCTCGTCGTCGAGCCCGAGCGTCCTGGCCGAGGCGCCGGTGGCGATGATCAGGGCGTCGGCCGTGTACTCGGCCCTCGGCGCGTCGGGGTCGTTCGGGTCGGTCGAGGTGACGACGCGGAACGGCCGCCTGCGACAGGTCGACCTCGACGACGGTCTCGTACCGGCAGTCGGCGCCGAACTTCTGGGCCTGCGCCCGCATCTGCTCCATCAGCTCGGGGCCGTCGACGCCGTCGGGGAAGCCGGGGAAGTTCTCGACGACGGTCGTCCAGGTGAGCTGGCCGCCGGGCTCCTTGCCCTCGAAGACGACGGGCGCCAGGTTGGCCCGGGCCGCGTAGAGCGCGGCGGTCAGGCCGGCGGACCCCGATCCGATCACGATCACGGCGGAGTGCGACATCGTCTTCCTCGAACGAATCGCGCGGCCGAGACCGACCGAACGCGGCACCGCGACCGCATGCTCCCATAATCTCGGGGCGTCGGTCCAAGGGTCAAGCGGCGTCCGGGCGATCGTCCACGTCCTACGACCGGCCGCACGGACATTGTTCCGATCGTGCCCTGGAGCGCGGCGCGTGGAGACGTCGCCGATCCCGCGACGAAGTGCTCAATCCGATGCGATCCGGCCGAACTGCCCGGATGCGCCGAGACGTAACCTAGAGTCACCGTATGGGAACCCCGCGCGCGCCGCGGACGTCGGCGGCGAGGCGGCGGGGCTCGATCCGCTCGGCATCGAGGACGAACGCCATGCTGGTGTTGACGCGGAAGCTGATGGAGAAGCTCTTCATCGGCGACGACGATCTGCGTGACGGTCGTCCGGCTGGAGGGCGGGCAGGTCCGGCTCGGGATCGAGGCCCCGCGCGAGATCGCGGTGGTCCGCGCCGAGCTGCTCGAGCAGCGCGCGGACCGGCCCGGCCACGCCGCCGATGCGGCCGAGGCGGCGCCGGCTCGCGGTCGCCGACGCCGCGGTCACGACTCGACCAGCCGCGGCTCGCGGAATCGGTATCCGACGCCGCGGACCGTCTCGATGAGGTCGGCGGCCTCGCCCAGCTTCTTGCGCAGGCTCTTGATGTGGACGTCGATCGTCCGCTCCAGGACGACGGCGTCCTCGCCGATCGCGGCGTCCATCAGCTCGTGGCGGGTGAACGCCCGGCCCGGCCTGGCGGAGCAGCGTCTCCAGCAGGCGGAACTCGGTCGGCGTCAGCGGCAGCTCCTCGTCGTTGCAGAGGGCCCGGTGGCGGTGGCGGTCGATCGACCACGCCCTGGCTCTCGATAGACCGACCCGGCCGCCGGCTCGTCCTGGCGCCCTGGCGGCGGCGCAGCTCCTTCTTGATCCGCTGGACCAGCACCTTCATGCTGTACGGCTTGGTCACGTAATCGTCGGCCCCGGTCGCGAAGCCGACGAGCTGGTCCGACTCCTCGGCCTTGGCCGTGACCATGATGATCGGGATCTCGCGCGTCCGCGTGCCGCGTCCGCAGCTCGCGGCAGACCTCCAGGCCCGGCTTGACCGGGAGCATCAGGTCGAGCACCACCAGGTCGGGCAGCTTCAACTGCGCCTGGCGGAGGCCGTCCTGGCCGTCGTAGGCCGTCAGGACCTCGAAGCCCTCGCGCTCCAGGTTGTAGGCCAGGACCTCGACCAGCGGCCGCTCGTCCTCGATCACCAGGATCTTGGGCTTGGGCATCGTCGGGATCGCTCCGTGCGTGTAGGGTCCGGCGGCGGTCAGATTCGCGGAGTTCGGCCGATTCGGGTCGTCATCCGATCCGCCCGGTGATGTAGGCCTCGGTGCGGGGGTCCGTGGGGTTGGTGAAGAGGCGGTCGGTCGGGCTGAACTCGGCGATGATGCCGGTCCGGTGGCCGTTGACCGAGCCCTCGTCGAGCATCAGGCAGGCGGTCATGTCGCTGATGCGGCGGGCCTGCTGCATGTTGTGGGTGACGATGACGATCGTGTAGTCGGCCTTGAGGTCGTCCATCAGGTCCTCGACCCGCGCCGTCGAGATCGGGTCGAGCGCCGAGCAGGGCTCGTCCATCAGGATCACCTCGGGCTCGACGGCCAGCGTCCGCGCGATGCAGAGCCGCTGCTGCTGGCCGCCGGAGAGGTCCAGGCCCGACCGGTGGAGCTTGTCCTTGACCTCGTCCCAGAGCGCCGCGCGGCGGAGCGAGCGCTCGACCAGCTCGTCCATGTCGCCCCGGTAGCCGTTGATCCGTGCGCCCCAGGCGACGTTCTGGTAGATGCTCTTGGGGAACGGGTTCGGCTTCTGGAAGACCATGCCGATCCGGCGGCGGAGCGCGCACGGCGTCGATGTCGGGCCCGTCGATCCGCTCGCCGTCGAACGGTGATCTCGCCCTCCATCCGCGAGCCGGGGATCAGGTCGTTCATCCGGTTGAAGCAGCGGAGGAGGGTGCTCTTGCCGCAGCCCGAGGGGCCGATCAGGGCCGTGATCTGGTTGCGGGGGATCTCGATCGTGATGTCGCGAGGCGCGAGCGACGGGCCGTACCAGACCGAGAGGCCCTTCGTCGCGAGCACGGCCTTGCCGGCGCCGACGTCGGCCGGGGACGGGGCGGGGGCGTCGGCCTCGGGGCATCGGCGGGGCGCCGGGGCGGCCTGGGCCTCGGGGACGATCGGGCTCATGGCGTCTCAGCCTCGGGCGGAGCGGCCGTACCGGTTCCGGATGATGATGGCCGTGGCGTTCATCGTCAGCAGGAGCACCAGCAGGATCAGGATGCCGCCCGCGGCGACGATCTGGAACTTCGGGTCGGGCTCCTTGGCGTAGTTGTAGATCTCGACCGGCAGCGCGGTGTAACGGCTCGAAGACGCCCTTCGGGCAGCCGGAGATCGCCCGCCGCGGCGCCGACCATCAGCAGGGGCGCCGTCTCGCCGATCGCCCGCGACAGGGCGAGGATCGTCCCGGTCAGGATGCCCGGCAGGGCCGAGGGCAGGACGTGGTCGCGGACCACCTGCCAGCTCGTCGCGCCCAGCGCCAGCGCCGCCTGGCGGAGCGAGCTCGGCACGGTCCGCAGCGCCTCCTGCGTGGCGATCACGATGACCGGCAGGACGAGCAGGCCGAGCGTCAGGCCGCCGGCCCAGAGCGTCGGCCCTGTCAGTCCCCATGCCGAGCCGGACGAACACCGCCAGGCCGAGGATGCCGTAGACGATCGACGGCACGCCCGCCAGGTTGGCGATGTTCGTCCTGGATGCCCGGCGGAGCCGGCCCGGCGGGGCGTACTCCTCGAGGAAGACCGCCGCGCCGATGCCGACCGGGATCGCCATCGCGAAGACCAGCCCGAGCAGCCAGAGGCTGCCGACGATCCCGCCGCGGAACCCCGCCGTGTCGGGGTCGATCGACTTGCAGCGAGTGGACCAGCCGGGCGAGCAACGCGCCAGAGCGCCGTTCGCCCGTCCTCGCCCCGCGTCGGCCGCCGGCGAGGATCGCGAACCGAGGAGCACGCGACAGGACGACCACGCCGTCAGGTCGCCAGCAGGCAGACCGCCCCGAAGAGCGGGCCGAGCCACGCGCCGCGACGGCGTCGGGACGAAGTCGGAGCTCGGCCGCGGAGCCGTCATTGGTAGACCTCCCGGTAGCGGCGGAGGACCAGCCCCGACAGGAGGTTCAGGACCAGCGTGATCGCGAACAGCGCCAGCCCGACGGCGAAGAGCGAGAGGTACTCGGCCGACCCGTCCGACGCCTCGCCGCCGGTGACGGCGACGATGTAGGCCGTCATCGTCTCGATCGACGTCAGCGGGTTGAGCGTGATCTGCGGCCGCATCCCGGCCGCGAGCACGACGGCCATCGTCTCGCCGATCGCCCGGCTGATCGCCAGGATGAACGACGCCACGACCCCCGAGAGCGCCGCGGGCAGGACGATCCGCGTCGAGACCTCGAACTTCGTCGCCCCCAGGCCGTACGCCGCCTCGCGGAGCCCGCGGGGGACGGCCGAGAGCACGTCCTCGCTCAGCGACGAGACCATCGGGATGACCATCACCCCGACGACGATGCAGGCGCTGAGCGCGTTGAACGTCTCGACCCGCAGGCCGCAGCGGCTCGAGCACCGCCTTCAGTGCGGGCGTCACGAGCAGCAGGGCCAGGTAGCCGTAGACGATCGTCGGCACGCCCGCGAGCAGCTCCAGCGCCGGCTTGAGGACGGCGCGGACGCGCCGCGGGGCGTACTCGCTCAGGTAGATGGCGCTCAGCAGGCCGATCGGCAGGGCGATGAGCGACGAGCCGACGGCGATGACGAACGTCCCCCAGAGCAGCGGCAGGAGGCCGAACCGCGGCGGGCGTGCCGTCGGGGTCGAGCTTCGTGCCGAGGAAGAAGTCGAGCGGCCGAGACGCCCGGCTTGGCGAAGAACCGCGCCGCCTCGACGCCGAGCACGACGACGATGCCGACCGTCGTCAGCACCGTCACCGCCGCGCAGGCGAAGAGGAAGACCGCGACGACCGGCTCCTGGAGCGTCGCCAGGCGCGAGTGGCCCGGCCCAGCGGGCGCCGGGGTCGGCTTCGGTATCGGGGAGCGTCGCGGCCACGGGAGGGTCTCGGAGGGCTCTCGGGATCGTCTCGGGATCAGGCTCGGCTCGCGGCCGCCCGTCGGCGGCGAGCGCCTTCTGGTTCGCCGCCCGGTCCTCCTCGGTCGGCGGCACGTAGCCGGCCTTCTTCGCCAGCTCCTCGATGTTGTCGAGGTAGTACTTCACGAACGCCGCCACCGCCGGCCGCTTCAGCGACGACTTCTTCACGTAGATGTACAGCGGCCGGGAGAGCGGCGTGTACGTCTTCTTGAGGATCGTCTCCAGGTTCGGCTCGACGGCCGGCGCGTCGTCCTTCGCCTTGATCGGGACGGCCCGGAGCGTCGCCTTGTTCGCCGCGTAGTAGGCGTAGCCGAAGTAGCCGAGGCCGTCGGCGTCGCCCGCCGACGCCCTTGACCAGGAAGTTGTCGTCGGAGCTGGCCTGGACGTCGCCGCGCTGCTTGCCCTTGCCGGTGATCGCCTCGGTGAAGTACTCGAACGTGCCCGAGTCCTTGTCGGGCGTGTAGAAGATGATCTTCCGGTCGGGCCAGGCGGGGTCCAGGTCCTTCCAGGTCTTGACCTTGCTGTCGGGCTCGAAGAGCTTCTTGAGCTGCGCGACGGTCAGCTCCTTGACGAAGTCGTTCTCCGGGTTGACGACGACGGTGATCCCGTCGTAGCCGACGAGGAAGCGGGTCCAGTCGAGGCCCTGGGTCTTGGCCTTCAGCTCCTCCTCGTCGGCTGGCGGCGCGGGAGGCGTCGACGACGTCGACCTCGCCCTTCAGGTAGCGGCCGAAGCCGCCGCCGGTGCCGTGGTTGCCGACGATGACGTTGACCTTCGGATCGACCTCGGAGAACGCCTCGCGGGCCCGGTCGCTGATCCGGAAGACGGTGCTCGAGCCGTCGACGTCGACGGTGTTCTCGACGCTTCCGGCCGGGGACTTCGACGCGGTCCCGCCAGCCGGGCCGTTGGAGGTCGTCTCCTCGTCGCCACCGCCGCAACCTAGGGGCAGCAGCGTGGCCAGCAGGCCGATGGCGGCGAGGGCGATGCGGCGGGTGCCGGCCTGGGAGAGGGAGGTCGCGATCATGGGGCGGCTCATCTCGGGTTAGGGGCGGTCGTCTCGAGAAATTCGAGCATCAGGGCGTTGAAGGCATCGGCCTCCTCGACGTGGGGCATGTGCCCCGACTTCTCGAAGATGACCTTGCGAGCCTTGGGAAGCTCGCGGGTGAAGTAGTCGGCCATACCCACAGGGATGATCCGGTCGTGTCGGCCCCAGACGATCAGGGCCGGAGGCTTGAGGCCGGACAGGGGTGGATTCGGCACGATCGGCGCCGGCCGGCGAGGCGGTCAGGGCCGTCAGGGCCTCGGCCGCGCCGTCGATCGCCATCGGGCGGAGCTGGATGGCGACCTCCTCGTCGGTCACGAACTTGGGGTCGTAGTACGCCGTCCTCAGCCCCCTCTCGACGAGCCCGCGAGTCACCATCGCCCGCGCCAGGCGCCGGCGCGAACGCGGCTCCCAGGCTGACGATCGGGGCCGGCGGAGTCGACGCCGCCGCCCCTGGCCATGTCGCGCGGTTTCAGGGCCACGTCGGGTGGTGCGGCGTCGACCAGGACGATCCCCGCGACCCGATCCGGATGCAAGAGCGCCAGCCGGGCGATCACGGCGCCGCCCATCGAGTTGCCCACGAGCACCGGCCGCTCGATCCCCTTCGCATCCAGGAAGGCGAGCAGATGCTCGGTGAAGGCCGCGAGATGATACTGGCCGTCCCGGGGCTTGGCCGTGAGGCCGAACCCCTTGACGTCGATCGCATACGTGCGGAAACCCTTCGCGGCGAGCGGTTCCAGGTTCTTCCGCCACGAATAGGTGCACGAGCCGAAGCCATGGACGAACACAATCGCCCGGCCGGACGTTCCCCGGGCGACGAAATGAGTCTTGATGCCGCCGGCGTCGACGAACTCCTCGGGCGGGGCGAACTCTTCGGCCCGGGCGAAGGGCTTGGTCGGGACTTCGGGCTTGGGCGGATCGCCCGCGGCTCGAAGCCCGGGGCATCAGCAGGGCGACAAACAGCACAGCCCGGGGCAGCGACCCGGGCGCGCCGAGACGCGGCGAGATCGGTGGTAAGCACGGTCATGGCTAGACCCCGTCACTCCCGCGGGCACGGCTGAGGAGGCCGGGCGACCACGACGTCGCCCCGACCTAACTCCCGAGCCCGCACGATGGTATCACGGCACCATGAGGATTGTATGAAGGCCTGCGGCCTCCGTCGACTTCTAGGACACCGAACGACACATGCGCCGGAGTGCCGACTCGTTCGCGGAGCATATGAATCGTGAACTGCGTCCCCTCGCCCAGCCGGCTGGAGACGGTGATCGTCCCGCCGATCGCCTGGACCAGGTGCTTGACGATCGCCAGGCCGAGCCCGGTCCCGCCCAGCTCGCGGCTCCTCGCCTTGTCGACGCGGTAGAACCGCTCGAAGATCCGCGGCAGGTCGGCCCGGGGGATGCCGATGCCCGAGTCGGCCACCTCGATCGAGATCTGCTCCGAACTCACGGAGCAGGCCACGCGCACCCAGCCCCCTTCCGGCGTGTACTTCACGGCGTTATCGAGCAGGTTGTCGAGGATCTGGCGAATGGCCTCCTCGTCGGCGACGACCGTCGTGGCGTCGTCCAGCGAGCCGAGGTCCAGCGCCAGCGCCTGGCCTTTTGCCTCGGCGCGGCCTCGGACCGACTCGACGCACCGGCGGACCGCCGGGCCGACCGCGATCGGCGCCGGCTCGAGGGCCCCCATCCCCGCGTCCAGGCGGGCGAGGTCGAGCAGGTCGAGGATCAGCCGCTCGAGCCGCTCGGCCTGCTCCTCGATCCGGTGGAGGAAGCGGGCGTTGACCTCGTCGTCGTGCAGGGCCCAGTCGAGCAGGGTCTCGGTATACGCCTTGATCGAGGCGAGCGGCGTCTTCAGCTCGTGCGAGACGTTCGCGACGAAGTCCTGGCGCATTCGCTCGAGCCGGCGAAGTTCGCTGACGTCGTGGAAGACGAGCACGGCCCCAGCCGGCGGCGGCCCCGGCAGGCGGGCGCCGTGGACGGCGAGCATCCGGGCGTGGGGCTTGGGGTACGGCTCGCGGCCGGTGAGCGTCACCTCGCCCGTGTAGACGCCAGGGCCGGACAGGGCCGCCTCGATCGCCTCCTGGATCTGGGGGCTGCGGATCAGCTCGGGCAGGAACCGGCCGACCGATCGCGAATCGAGGCCGAACAGCGCGTCGGCGCTGGCATTGGCGAACAGGAGCCGCCGTCGGGGGTCGACCGCGAGCACGCCCTCGACCATCCCGCCGAGCACGACGCGGAGCTGCAGTCCGTCGCGCTCGAGCCGGCCGATCCGCGTCTCCAGCGCCGGGCGCGACCTCGTTGAACCGCCGCGCCAGCCGCCCGAGCGGCCCGAAGCCGCGAGTCCGGATCGGGCGGACACGCCGCCCGGAATCCAGGTCGTCGAGCCGCCGCCTGAGCGCCGCGATGATCGTGAGACAGCGCGCCGACGCCAGCCCGACGGCACCGAGCGCCACCGCGCCGACGACCCAGCCGACCCAGCCCGGCATCAGACCCCCCCGAACGCGCCGATCGCCCCGAACGATCGCGATCAGTATGTCGGCTCCGCTTGCGGACGGTCAAGTTGGGGTCTCGAGAGGTCACTTTTTCCGCGCGGCCTCGAGGCGCGAGCCGGCGTGATCCCCGCGCGTGGGGTGCCGCCCGATCGGTCGACCGGGCAGTGCTGGCAGAATTCGCGGACGTGCGGGGCCTTTCTCGCCTGCTCGATCTCGGTGAATTCCCGGACAACCGCGCGGTACGTCGGATCCTTCTGGTCGGGCAGGCGCGGGCAGCCTTCGACGTGGATTTCCTCGTAGGGGAGATGTTTGAAGACGACGTAACGCGGCGCCCTGGCGATGGCATCCGTCGACCTCTGGACCGAGGCATCGGGAGGGACGAGGGCCGGTTCTTCGTCCGAGGTTGGCTCAGGCTCGGGCGGCGCGGTCACGGGAGGCGAGATGGCCGCGGCGGGTGACGAATCGGCCTTCGCCGGGTCCGGATCGACGCGAGGCTCGGGCGGCGGGGCCGGCTTCTCCTCGACAGGAGGCTTGAGCACGGTGTGGATCTGCTCCGCCATCCCGCGGATCGGGGCCAGGATGGGCACCTCGCCCCGCTGGGCTAACTTGGCCGCTCCGTCTTGCCTCGGAAGGCCCACGAGGACCATCGCGAGCGTTGCGACCAGGGCCACGCCAGCGAGGCCTGCGAGGGCGAGGCGGGCAGTCCAGCCCGAGCCGTCGCGGCAGAGCCATTCGTCGAGGGCGCGGGCGAAGGCCGCGGCGTCCTGATAGCGGCCGGACGGGTTCGTCGCCAGGGCCTTCATGCAGACCCGGTCGAGCTCCCGCGGGATGGCCCGGTCGATCGAGTGTGGGGTCGGCGGAGGCGTGTCGTGGTCGAGCTTCCAGAGGGGCGTGCCGCTCGGCACGTCGGCAGGGCGCCGGCCGCAGAGAAGCTCATAGAGGATCACGCCCAGGCTATAGATGTCGCTGCGCCCGTCGGCCTTGTGGGCACGGCCGGCGGCCTGCTCGGGGCTCATGTAGGCGGGAGTACCCAGCACGGCGCCCTCGGCCGTCAGCTCACTGTCGAGGTCGAGCCGCCGGGCCAGGCCGAAGTCGGTCAGGTGCGGCCGGCCCTGGCCGTCGACGAGCACGTTGGCCGGCTTCAGATCGCGGTGGGTGATCCCCTTCCGATGCGCATGATCCAGCGCGAGGGCCAGGTCGCGGACCAGGGAGACGACCTCGCGGATGCCCAGAGCCTTCTCGTCGCGGAGCTGCGAGAGCGTCCGCCCCTCGATCAGCCGGTAGGCGATCCAGAGCCGGCCTCCCTCCTGGCCCGGCGTCGTAGAGGCCGACGATGTTGTCGTGATGGAGCTTCGCGGCGGCGCGGGCCTCGCGGAGAAATCGCTCGGCCGCCTTGCCGTCCGGCTTGACACCCTTGAGCACCTTCATCGCCACGTCGCGCTCGAGCCTCGGGTCGAAGGCGCGGAAGACGTCGCCGTAGCCGCCGCCGCCGAGCCACTCGCCCAGCACGAACCGGCCGACCGTGGCCGGAGGAGGGGCCGAGGAAGCCTGCGGCGTATGGTCAGTCGTCGCGGACCACGACCCGGGCCCGGACGAGCCGCTCATGCCCATGCCGGGGCGATACTCGATCGGCGACCCGCACGACGGGCATTTCGCCGGCGACCGCGAGTCCCCGTCGGCCGACGCATCGACGCTCGCCAGGCAGTAGGCGCAGACCAGTCGGATCGGGATGGGCATGGCGTCGTCCGGTGCCGCGAGACTGGCCGCCCCTCGGCATCAGTGGCGGGGCGGGGTCGCCGGAACCCTAGGACAACAACTCGACCCGGGCAAGCCGCCGCGGGTGTCCCCCCGGGATTCCGATCACTGGGCAGGTCTCGGGCCGGCGTGTTCATGCCCCGAGCGAACCCGGCGGACCCCCTTCCTGGGCCGACCGAACCCGAGACCTCGCGCCGACCGAACCCGAGCGTCCAAGTTCCGTTCGCGTTCGTGCGGCCCGGTGCGGAATCGGGGCACCCCGGGCCGACGACGGGGTCCGCGGAAAAATATCAAAAAATTGGTGAACTTTCCGGACGGTGAGCGTATCGTCGGGCGTGAGGCAAGCGGAGGCAATCTCCGCGGGTGGTCCAGAACAGGCGGGTCGGCTTCAACGGGCGCGAGCGCGCCGGGGAGACGGGTCATGGATCGCTACGGTCGTCGCGAGTTCCTCGTGGACGTGGGCCGGGGCATGCTCGTGGCCAGCGTGGGGTCGACCCTCGCCCAGGACCTGGGCCTGGCGCCGGCCGCCCTGGCCGACGAGTCGAAAGGGCACCTGACATTCGGGGCCATGGAGCCGCTCGTCGACCTGATGCAGGACACGCCCGCCGACAAGCTCCTGCCGGCCGTGCTGGGCGCGGATGCGGTCCGGGACCGACCTCCGCGAGCTCGTCGCCGCCGCCGCCCTGGCCAACGCCCGGGCCTTCGGTGGGCAGGACTACGACGGCTATCACGCGCTCATGGCCCTGGCCCCCGCCTACCACATGTCGAAGGAGCTGCCCGAGGATCGGCGGGCCCTGCCGGTCCTGAAGGTCCTCTACCGGAACACGAGCCACATGCAGCAGTCGGGCGGCTGCGATCACGAGACGCTCCATCCGATCGACGCCGACGCTTCCGCGGGCAATCGGCCGAGCCCCGAGGCCCTCCGCGACCTGGCCCGCCGCCAGGACATGGCCGGGGCCGAGCGGGCCTTCGCCTCGCTGGCGCGCGGGCCGCTCGACGAGGCTTATAACGATTTGCAGTATCTCGTCCAGGACAACGTGAACGTCCATCGCGTCGTCCTCGCCTGGCGCTCCTGGGCGCTGCTCGACCTGACGGGCAAGGAGCACGCCCACACCCTGCTCCGCCAGTCGGTCCGGTACTGCGTCGACGAGGAGCAGTGGGTCCGCAAGAACAAGACGGGCGACGCCCTCCGGCCGCTCCTGCCGTTGCTCTTCGACCAGTACAAGCTCGCCGATCGCGCCGCGGGCGACCGCCGGCCCGACGACGCGTGGGTCGACCGGCTGGCGATGCTGATCTACGGCACCGACCCGGTCGGGTGCGGCCGACGCCGTCGCGGCGGCGCTGGCCGAGGGGATCGCGCCCGAGGCCGTGGGCGAGGCGATCTCGCTCGCCGCCAACCAGCTCGTCCTCCACGACCCGGGCCGCAAGAAGGACGAGCCCGGGAAGCCGAAGGGCAGCGTCCACGGTGCCTCGGTGGGCGTCCACGCCTCCGACGCGGCCAACGCGTGGCGGAATATCGCCCGCGTCAGCAACCGCCGCAACGCCGTGGCGAGCCTGATCGTCGGCGCCTACCACACGGCCGGCCAGGCGGGCGGGCTGAACCCGCAGCCGTATCCGCTCGCCGAGCACCGCGAGTCGGTCCGCGACGTCGCTCCCGGGCGCCCTGCTCGCCGAGGCGAAGAAGGCGATCGAGGCCAACGACCAGGCCCGCGCCTGCGCCCTGATCCATCGCCACGGCGAAGTCGGCGGCGCCGAGCGGCCTGCGTTCGACCTGCTGCTCGGGTACGCGATCAGCGAGGACGGCGCCCTGCACGCCGAGAAGTATTACCGGACGGTCACCGAGGAGTTCGCCTCGATCTCGCCCGGCCTTCCGCTGGCGGCACCTGGCCGGCCTGGCCCGCGTGACCGCGAGCGAGCACGGGCACCCGGCGCCGGGCGTGGCCGACGCGCGGAGGCTCCTGGGCGTCTGATCACATCGGGAGGGCGAGGCCCCGTCCGAGCCCGGGCATGACGCATGGCCTCGCGGCGGTCCGCAACGCCCCTTGCGCTGGGCGTCATGCCCGGGCTCGGACGGAGCCTCGCCCTCCCGGGAATGAGGAGGGACGGCCCGCGCCGGCCCGGCAATGAAGCGACCCTCCCCCGAAGCACGGGAGAGGGTCGCATCTCGGTCGCTGCGATTGCTCGGGGATCAGAGCCCGTTGCCGAACCCCGCCTCGCCCCGGTGCGGCTCGGAGGCGATGCCCTCGGGGTCGGTTCCCGCCGGGCCGCGACGTGCGGGCCGCGGAGGACCGAGCCGCCGTTGCGGTTGTGCTGGGTGTGGCCGCGGAGCGGGCCGCGGCGCAGCGGGCGGCTCGGCGTGGCCCGAGGCCGATGCCGCCGACGTCTCGACCGCCGTGTCGTACTCGCCGCCGTCGAGGTCGTCGTAGCGCGAGACGTAGCCCGGGAGCTTGGAGCGCTCGAGCTCGTCGGCGTACGACGCGAGCACGGCGCCCTGGATCTTCTCCCGGCACATCGAGTTGATCGGGTGGCGCGATGTCGGCGTGCAGCTTGGCGCGGCCGTCGGCGTCGCGGATGGCGCGGTTCTCGTCGAGGCGGCAGCCGCACTGGGAGCAGAACCGGCTCCGCAGGTGGTTCTTGGTGCCGCAATGTCCGCAGCGATCGGTCAGCTTCCGCGACGGCATGGCCACGAAGAAGCCCTTGGCCCCCTCGATGATCTTCAGGTCGCGGATGACGAACATGTCGTCGAACGTGATGCTGCAGAACGCCTGCAGCCGCTCGTTGCTGCCCGAGTTGTCCTCCATGAGCTTGATGCGGACTTCGGTGATCTCCACGGTCGTACTCCTTTACGATGCGTGTTGCGAATCGTTCACGGCTCAAGGACGGCAGGTGACGACCCGGACCCGTCCTAGGTCGAGCGCGGCGAGCCGCGCCGCGGCGATCCGCGCCGCGTCGGGGTCGCGGGCCAGGCCGAAGTAGGCCGAGCCGCTCCCGCTCATCAGGTGCCCGTCGAGGAGGTCGTCCCCCACGGTGGCCAAGGCATCCCGGACCCGAGCGAGGGCCGGGCACAGGGTTTCGGCGACCGGCTGGAGCCGGTTGAACAGGCTCGCCCCGATCGCCCGGGTCGATCCGCTCGCCAGGGCCTCCAGGAACGGCCCGATCGGCCGGGGCCTCTCGGGCGGAGACAGGCGGCGGTAGACGTCGGCGGTGCCGACGCCGAGCGGGGGGCAGACGAGCACGAACGTCAGGTCGCCGGGGAGGGCACGCGGCTCCACCACATCCCCCTTGCCCCGGCACACGGCCGCGGGGCCGTGCCGGAAGAACGCCACGTCGCTGCCGATCGTCCCGGCCAGGGCGTCCAGTTGGTCGGGAGGCATCCGCAAGTCCCACAGCAGGTCGAGTGCCGCCAGCGTGCTCGCCGCGTCGCTCGAGCCGCCGGCCAACCCGGCCTGCGCCGGGATCGCCTTCCTGCAGCTCGATCGTTGACGCCGCGATCCGTGCCCGACGCCGCCTTCAACGCCTCCGACGCCTTCACGACCAGGTTGTCACGTCCGGTCGGCAAGGTCGGGTCGTCGCAGCGGAGGGTGATCCGCCCCGACGGGTCGTCGGCGAAGGTGAGCGTGTCGTGCAGGTCGACGGCGACCATCAGCGACTCGAGGTCGTGATAGCCGTCATCGCGCCGGCCGTGGATCTCCAGGAAGAGGTTGAGCTTCGCCGGGGCGAGTGCTTCCACCGCGCCACCGGCGGCCGGTCGGACGATCATTGGACGATCGCCCAGCGCGCGCCCGCCGGCCCGTTCGTGCCGGGTCTCGGGAAGTCGGTCTCGCCCGCACGCCAGAAGCTCATCGTGGTGTCATCCCTGAGACGTTCGCCGCCCGTCGCGGTCGCTTGCCCGCGGGGACGGTTGCGATTCCCTTCGCCCCGAGTCCCGTGCGGACGACCTTGTATCCCCTCGCGAATTTCTCCCGCAACCCGAAAAACGCTCAAGTCGGAAACCAAGTCGGACGGGCGACGGGAGTTGCGAAAAATTTACAATCCGATTCATCGGCCAAGCCATCGCCTCGCGGTTCGCGCAGCTCGTCCGCCAGCGCCGGCTGGCCCAGGGCCTCGTGACAGCGGATCAGGCCGTCGATCGCATCATAGAGGGGCTGGTTCGCCGGGTGCTCGCGGGGCAGGACGCCCGTGAAGTCGCGCGGGATCGCCCGCTCGGCCAGCTCGAAGGCGTAGCCGAAGTGGCCGCGGGCGAGCGACGGGTCGTTGAAGTCCTCGAGCGCGATCAAACCGAGCGCGATGTGGACCCACATGTTGTCGCCGCACCCCTGCAAGGCATAACGGAGGGCGTCGCGGGCGCCCTCGGGGTCGCCCTCGCGGCGGAGCTCGACCCCCTCGGCGTAGTCGAGCTCCATCTCGTGGACGCACTTGGGGTGGTCGAGCGCGAACGCGCGATCGTCGAGCCGCTGGATCCGGAGCCCGCCCTTCGGCTTCGGCTTGTTCCGCGGACCTTTGTTACCGGCGGGGCGGTCGGGCATGGCGAGGACGCTCCGGGAAGGCATCGGGTTGACGTCCCCAGCATAATCCCCGAGGCGCGATCCCGACAGCGGATCCGTCACCCCGTCCGACCCGGCCGGGTGAAGAAATGCTCGATCGCCTCGCGCGCCTCGCGAGTCCGCGCCAGGCTCGCAAGCCCGGCGACGGCCACCTCCCGGGCGGCCTCGCGGCCCTTGGTGAGATCGGCCTCGATCGCGTCGAGCATGGTCTCACGGGCGCGGCGGTGCTCGTCGTTTCCGGCTCGGACGCGCTTCCGGAGCGCGATGACCTCGTTTCGCGCGCCCTCGGGCGGCCACGGCGCCGGCTCGATCCGGCCGGGGCGCGTCGCGAGGTGGGAGAGCTCGATGTCGAGACGGGGCTCAGCCACGATCGCGTCGATCAGGCCGATCCGGTTCGCCTCGGCCTCGTCGATCGAGCGGCCGGAGACGAGCAGGTCGAGGGCCTTGGTCATCCCGACGAGCCTCGGCAGCCGCTCGAGCCCGCCCCACGCGGCGACGAGGTTGAGCTTCACGGCGGGGATGCCGAGCATCGCCGCCGATCCCTCCACCACCAGCCGGTCGCGGCAGGCCAGCGCCAGCTCGATGCCGCCGCCCAGGCACGCGCCGTGGATCACGGCGACCGTCGGGATCGCCATCGCCTCGAGCCGGTCGAAGGTCTCCAGGCCGATCCGGCCGAGGCCCTTCAATTCGACGGGCGAGAGGCCCTTCCGCAGGGGATGCAGGTCCGCCCCCACGCAGAAGCCCTTCGGCTTGGTGCTGCGGATGGCCAGGAGCTGCGCCTCCTCGTCCTTCGCGACGGTGGCGACGGCCTCGCCCAGCTCGACGATCGCGCGGCGGTCGAGGCTGTTCTCCGCCGTCCCGGGCCGGTCGAGCCAGAGGACGCGGACGCCGTGCTCCTTTCGCTCGAGCCGCCAGGCATCGCCGAAGCGTTCGTCGGACATGGTCGGGCCTCGCGCGGATCGATCGGGGCGAATCGCCGCCATGATACAGGGGCGGCGGGGCTCGACCTATTCCTCGGGCCGGAGTCGTCCTAGAATTCCTTGGGAAGTGCGAGGACCGATCCAGGCACCCGGAACGGAGGTCGGCATGGGCATCGCGGCACCGGAGCGTCCCCCGGCTCACGGCGGCATGAGCAAGGCCGAGCGCGCGCGGCAGGTCCGCCAGGCCGAGGAGCTCCTGTTCTCGGGGCCGAGCAAGGAGGGATTCGCCAAGGCCCTCTTCCGGGGCGAGTTCCACGCCGAGTCGCTCTTCCCCTATTCCGAGCTGCCCGAGGCCGAGCGCGCCGTCGTCGACCGCGCCGTCGCCGAGGTCCGCGACTTCGCCGACTCGAGCATCGACGCCGCGGCCATCGACCGCGACGCCGAGATCCCCCAGTTGGTCGTCGACGGCCTCGGCCGGCTCGGCGTCCTCGGCATGACCGCGCCGGTCGAGTACGGAGGACGCGGATTCACGCAGTCGGGCTACTGCCGAATCATGGAGGTCATCGGCGCCCACTGCGCCAGCACGGGTGTGTTCGTCAACGCGCACCACTCGATCGGCATCCGGGCCCTGTTGCTGTTCGGGACGACCGAGCAAAAGGCGCGATGGCTGCCGGAATTGACCAGCGGACGCACCCTCGCCGCGTTCGCGCTGACGGAAGCCGAGGCCGGCTCCGACGCCTCGAACGTCCAGACGACCGCGACACCCAGCGCCGACGGCAAGACGTATGTCCTCAACGGCACGAAGCGCTGGATCACAAACGGCGGGATCGCCGGCGTCCTCACCGTGATGGCCCGGACGCCCGATCCGAAGGGCGGCGAGTCGAAGATCACGGCGTTCCTCGTCACGCCCGACATGCCGGGGTTTGAGGTCGTCGAGCGGCGGATGGAGAAGGCGAGCATCCGCGGCACCGCCACCGGCCGGCTCGCGTTCCACGACATGCCCGTCCCGGCCGAGAACATCCTGGGTCCGCTCGGCAAGGGACTCCGCGTCGCCTTGACCGTGCTCGACTTCGGCCGGACGACCTTCGGCGCGAGCTGCACGGGCGTCGCCAAGGAGTGCCTACGCCTGGCGACCGAGCACGCCCTGCGCCGCCGCCAGTTCGGCCGGCCGCTGGCCGACCTGGAGCTCGTGAAGAAGAAGCTCGCCTTCCTCGCCGCCTCGGCCTACGCGATGGAGGCGACGACCTACGAGACCGCCGCCCTGATCGACCGCGGGGCCGACGAGTACATGCTCGAGACGGCGATCCTCAAGGTCTTCGCCACCGAGGAGCTCTGGCAGGGGGTCTACGAGACCATGCAGATCTTCGGCGGCTCGAGCTTCTTCCTCGACAGGCCGCTCGAGCGGATGATGCGCGACGCCCGGCTCAACACGGTGGGCGAGGGCGCGAACGAGGTCCTCAAGGCGTTCATCGCCCTGGTCGGCATGCGCGACGTCGGAGAGGGGTTCAAGGCGACGCTGGGCGGCCTGAAGAATCCGCTCAAGACCCTGCCGACGCTCTGGCGATTCGGCTCGACTCGCGTGCACCGGGCGATGACGACGCCGCACGTCCCGGTCGTCTCGGATTCGCTCCGGCCGCACGCGTATGCGCTGGGCAGGCGGGTCCGCTCGTTCGCGTGGGCGATCGAGCGGTCGTTGATGAGGCACCGCGAGGCGATCCTGGAGATGCAGTACGTCCAGGAGCGGATCGCCGACGCCGCGATTGCTTTGGTGACCTCGGCCTGCACCCTGGCGAGGATCGACCGGGCCTTATCGAACGGCAGCGCCACGGACCTCGACACGGCCTCGGCCGACCTCTACCTCCGCACGGCCGGACGCAAGTTCGACCGCGCTCTGCACGACCTGTCGCACAACGACGACGCCAGGACGACCGAGACGGCCACGGCGGCGATGCGGGCCTTCGGCTGACCGATCTCCGCTGTTGAAGACCCCGGACGGTTGTGTCGGGCGGCAGGGGTTCGCTTGCGAACCCCGGTCTTTGAGGCTTCCCGGACCGGGATTCGCAAGCGAACCCCTGCCACCCGGAATTGCTCGCGCCAGGCTCTTCAAACAGAGCAATGACGATTCAGAACGGCGCAGGGACTTCATCGGGCAAGACGGGGTCGGCCGCGGGGGTGCCGAGGTCGAAGAGGGTGGCGAACCCGGGCGTGCCGGGCGTGCCGCCGCCGGCGATGACCGTGGCGCCGTCGCGGGTGAAGGCCAGCGCGTTGATCCAGCCGCCCGCCTCGATCAGCCCGCGCGACTGGCGGGCGGAGGGGAACTCCCAGACGCGCAATTCGGACAGGCTCTGATAGTCCGCGGCCGGCTTGACCTCGGCGGCGAGGCCGAACCTCAGGTCGGCCAGGTTCCGGCTGATCGTGTCGAGGTACTGCTCGGCGCGGTTCAGGTCCATCCGGTCGAACTCGAGCGAGACGGCCAGGATGCCCTCCTGGCGCTTGCGGATGTCGAGCGTGTTGAGCTTGTCGGTCAGGCCCAGCTCCTGGGTCTTGAGCGCCACGAGCGTCGCCTCGGCGGCCCGCATCGGGTTCTCCGCGCCGCCGACCTGGGTGATCCCCCGCCGGGCCGACGCCTCGAGCTGCGGCTTCATCTGCTTCCACAGGGCGTCGAGTTCGGCCTTGGCCTCCCTCATGTCGTTCATGGGTCGCTGGACCGCCGGATCGGCCATGTTGCGGCGTTTCTCCTTCGCGACCTTGAACTTGTCCTCGGCGGCGTCGAGCCGCGCGTGGGCCTCGGCGACTCGCTTGTCGCTGTAGAAGAGCCGGGTCAGGTCGGCCTCGGTCACCCCCCGCGCGTCTGCCGCGGGCTGGTCGGCCTGGAGCTGGGCGAGCTGCGCCTCGGCCTTGACGATCTCGATCTGGATGTGCAACAGCTCGTTGCTGAGTTGGCGGTACTCCTCCATGGTTACCGAATTGCGGTCCTTCGCCCCTGCCACGTCGATGCCGCCCTGTGCCTGCTGAAGCTTGATCGCATTCCGCTTCTCCGCGACGTCCTTTCTCTTGGCGACCTCCGCCTCCTCGAGCATCTTGATCTTCCGCTCGACCTCCGTCAGCCCGTCTCTGGCCGCGACGTTCCCCCCCGCGGCGGCGAGCGACTTGCCGTCGGGCGAGAACGCGACGGCGAGGACCTCGCACTTGCGGAGCGTGAGGATCGTGCGACCGCTCTCCGCCGCCTGATTCGGGTCAAGGACGATGACCGACCGGCCGGCGCCGGCGGCCAAGGTCTTGCCGTCGGGTGCGAAGGCCAGCGCGGCGATCGGCTGGCCGTTGCCGGGCAGGACCCGGAGCCGGGACCCCTCGGGGTTCCAGACCTCGATCGTGCCGTCGTCTGCTCCCGACGCGAGCGATTTGCCGTCCGGTGCGAAGGCCACGGCGCGGACGGGCTTGCCACCGCGGTGGAGGAGCCTCCTGATCGGCTCGTCCCACACGCGCCGGAGGTGGATCGAGCCGTCCCAGCCGCCGACCGCGAAGGCCTGGCTGTCGGGCGCGAAGGCCAGCGCGAGTGGGAAGCGGACCTTGACGCCGAACTGGACGGTCAGTCGCCCATCGGCGACCCGCCAGACGATGACCTCGCCCGCCCACTCCTTCGCCTGATCGCTCGCGGCCGACGCGAGAACCTTGCCATCGAGCGAATAGGCGACGGACCGGACCGGCTCCGTGTGCCCCTTCAATTCGCGGATGACCCGCCGCGAGCCGACGTCGAGGATGCGGACGACACCGTCCTCCGAGCCGGTGGCGAACGTCTTGCCGTCGGGCGAGGCCGCCAGCGCGAGCACGGCCGACCCCTCGGCCTCGCCCTCGGGCCGGGCGCCGTCGGGCAACGCGCGGCGGTCGACGGCCAGGCCGCCCGCATCCTCCCGGCGCGGGGTTGGATCGAAGGGGTCGGGCCGGGCGTCGGGAGCGGGGGCGCGGCGGGGAGAGACGGGGCGGGGTGCCGGCCGAGCGGCCACCTCCGGCCTCGCGAATGGGTCGGCACCGGGTCCGTCGAACGAGGGCCGGACCGGCTCACCGGGCCGACGGACGATGCGGGGTAACCCCGGGAACTCGACGGGCTCGGCGTTGCGGGCCGATTCGCGACCGGTCCGGGGCACGAGGGGGGATGGTGCGAAGGGGTCGAGCGCCACCGCCCGGCCGGCGGGCGACGGCACCTGCCAGACGCTGATCGTCCCATCCCGGCTCGCGGCGGCGAGCGACCTGCCGTCGGGGGCGAAGGCGATCGAGGTGATCCGATGGGTTGGCCCTTCCAGGCTGGCGACGACGGCGTGCGAGGCGACGTCCCAGAGCTTGATCGCGAATAGCCCACGCCCAGGCGATGCGGCCGCTCCGGCCGAGCTCGCCGAGGCGAGCCATCGTCCGTCCGGCGAGAAGGCCACGGCGGTGATCGCCGGAGACCTTCGGGCGTGGAGGGCGGCCGTCGGCCGGCCGGCGCGGGCGTCCCAGAGCGTGAGCGACCCCTCGGGCGAGCCGAGGGCGAGGGTCTCACCGTCGGGCGAGAGCGCGATGGTCTCGATGGGCGTCGGGATGCTCAGCCGGGCGTCGAGGCGTACCCCCTGCTCCCAGGAGAATGCCCAGAAGCCGGCGGCACCGCCGCGGGTCCAGGCGAAGACCCTGCGTCCGTCGGGTGTGAAGGCGACGCCCGCGACCGGGGCGGTCGGCCCGCTGGGCTGGCCGCCCGGCGTACCCGAGCCGACGGAGCGTCCGGTGGCGATTTCAAAGACGTTGACCGTGCCGTCCTCGGCGCCGGTCGTCAGGAACTTGCCGTCGGGCGAGAAGGCGACGGCGCGGACGCCGGCGTGGTGACGGAAGCCGCGGATGGGGGCGCCCGTGACGGCATCGCGAAGCCGGGCCGCCTCCTCGTAGATTCGCGTCCGGCCGTCGCCGACGTCCTTCGACGGGTCGACGTCCTCGCCCGTCACGAGCGTCTTGCCGTCGGGCGAGAAGGCGACGGAGCGGATCGGCAAGAGCTGCTTGACGCGGTTGCTCACGGAGTCCGTGTCGTCCTCCCAGATCCCGAGCAGCCACCATTCTTCCAGCCGATCTTTCGCGGCATCGGTCGGCACGAGATCGGCAATCACGGCCAGGCGATGGCCGCGAGGGGCGAAGGCGATCGTCGGGATCGACTCCCGCCAGGCGGCACGGGACTCGGGCGTGCCTGCGCCACCGAGTCCGAGCTTGACGTCGTGAGACGGGGCCAGCGTGGGGATCGGGGGCGGTGGCGACGGGTCGAGCCGAGGATTTCGACCTCCACCCGGCATGGCAACGGCCGCGTCCGGCTCGAACCCGACCTCGATGACCTGCTTCCCCCGCGCTCGACGGTCACGATCTCCGTCTTGATCTTTCTTCCCTTGGCCGCCTCGACGGTGTGCATCCCGGGCTTGACTCGCAATTCCTGCGGCCCTGCGCCGGTGATGACGACGTCGGCGCCGTCGACCTTCACCTTCACGTCCGGGTCGCTCACCTTGATGACCATCGTCCCGTCGGGCGTCCGGATTCGAAGCACGGTCGCGACGAAGTCGGAGCCCGCGGCACCGAGGGCGATCAGGGCGAGCAGGCCGACGGCGGCGATGGCAAGTCGGCGCTTGCGAGGACGCTTCGGGCGATCGACGGGATACGGGGGCTCGCCGCGTTTCGGCTCGCGGAGATAGGCGAGGCAGCGGCCGAGCAGGTGGGCGACCTCGGCGGACGTCTGGAAACGGGCGGCCGGGTCCTTGGCGTGGAGCCGGGCGATGATGGCCTCGAGCCAGTCGAGCACGTCCGGGTTCAGCTCGCGGATGGGCCGGGGCGTGTCGTCGCTCACGCGGCGGAGGACGGCCATCGTCGACTCGGCGGAAGGGCGGGCGGCCCGTGCAGAGGGCGTAGAGGACGCTGCCCAGGCTGAAGAGATCGGCGCGATGGTCGACGGGCTCGCCGCCGGCCTGCTCGGGCGACATGTATTGCGGCGTGCCGGCGACGACGCCGGACTGGGTCAGACTCGCGTCGTCGGCGGCGCGGGCGAGGCCGAAGTCGACGAGCTTGACGCGCTCGACGCCGTTCTCCAGCAGGATGTTCGACGGCTTGATGTCGCGGTGGATCAGCCCGACCGCGTGCGCCGCCTCGAGCCCCCGGGCCGCCTGCATGCCGATCCGGACGATCTCCTCGACGGGCAGCGGGCCGGTCCCGTCGATCCGGTCCTGGAGCGACTTGCCGGCGACGTACTGCATGACGAGGTACGGCAGCCCGCCCGAGGCGTCGACGGCGTGGATGGCGACGACGTGGTCGTGACAGATCGCCGCGGCGGCCTGGCCCTCGCGGGCGAACCGGCGGCGGGCCGAGGCGCTCGTGGCCAGCTCGGGGGCGAGGACCTTGATCGCCACGAACCGATTCAGCGACGGGTCGAGCGCCTTGAGGACCACACCCATCCCGCCGCGGCCGATGACGTCGACGACCTCATACGGGCCGATCCTGCCGAGATGGGCGGGGTCGTCGGAGGGAGCGAGGAAGTCGAGGGGATCGTCGGACTCCGGCGGGTTCGGACAGGGCGACGTCGCGTCGTGTTCCGGGTCCTGATCCGACCCGAGGAAGGCCCGGGCCTCGCGCCACCAGCGGGTGCCGGCGGCCATGCGGTCAAGCGTGTGCCGACAGCCATCGCACGAGGCGAGGTGCTCGGCCATCGCCGCCCCCTCCGCGTCGTCGAGCCGGTCGTCGAGCAGGCGGCGGAGGCGGTCGGGGTTGCAGTCGCGGGGGCTCGGACGCATGGGTTTGGCCTCGCGGCGAAAAGCGGATAGCACAAGGCAGACTGTCAGGAGGGGTCGCGACCCTCGACGTCCTCGATCGCGGCCCGTAGCCTCGCCAGGACGCGGCTCCGGGCGATGTACACGGTACCCACCGACTGGCCGAGCGACTCGGCCACTTCCTTCGGAGGCCGACCGTCGACGGCGGTCCGCCAGAAGGCCTGCCAGGTCGGCTCGCGGAACTCGGGGCGGACGTGCTCGGCGGCCCAGCGGAAGACCCGGCGGCGATACTCCTCGTCGAAAAGGGCCGACTCGGGGCCGGCGGGGGCGGGCTGGGATTCGAGGAGGACCCGCATGTCGGTGTCTCCGCTGCCCCGGGGGTGGCGATCGCGGGCGATGAGGACGTTCACGATCAGGTTCCGGCTGATCCGGAAGAGCCAGCCGCGGAACGAGCCGAGCGCCGGGTCGGGGTCCCACCGGTCGATCGCCGACGCCACGGCGCGGAAAACGTCCTGCGTCAGGTCGGCCGCGTCGGCGTCCTGCAATCCCTTGAGCCGGGCCAGGCGATGCACGAGCGGCCCGTAGATCTCGAGGAACTCCGCCCAGGCGCGCTCGTCCCGCGGGTCGCGGATGCGGACCAGCAGGCTCGGCCGCGTCGCGGGCGACTCGTCCATCCGGGGTCCTCCGCCGGAGATACACAGCCGAGACGGCCGGACCTTTCACGGATTGTCGCAAATCGGCGGCGGGGAATCGCTTCGAAAACGAATGGCGCGGGGTGGGACGTGCCTGCTGTAGAATCGGCCCGCGGCGGTCGTGGACGCCGGATTCAGATGAATGGACATGAGTTTAATGATGAATCCGAACAAAATGTTATGGGAAAAGGGCGATTTCACGCAGATCGCCGCCTTCATGCGGGAGTCGGGGGAAGCGATCGCCGCGTCGCTCGGGGTCGAGCCGCCCTTGCGGGTCCTGGACCTGGGCTGCGGGGACGGCACGACGGCGGTCCCGCTCGCGAGAATGGGCGCGGAGGTGGTCGGGATCGACGTCGCCAGGAATCTCGTCGAGGCCGGCAACCGGCGGGCGACGGAGCTGGGCCTGAGCCGGCTGACATTCCGGGAGGGCGACGCCTCGGATCTGCAGGGCGTCGCCGACGCCTCGTTCGACCTGACCCTCTCGATCTTCGGCGCCATGTTCGCGCCCCGGCCCTTCGACGTGGCCCGGGAGATGGTCCGCGTCACCAGGCCGGGCGGCCGGATCGTGATGGGCAACTGGATCCCCAACGACCCCACGTCGTTCGTGTCGCAGCTGCTCAGGATCAGCTCGTCGTTCACTCCCCCGCCCCCCGACGGCTTCGTAAGCCCGATGACCTGGGGCGTGGAGTCCCACATCGTCGAGCGCTTCGGCGAGGCCGGGGTTCCCCGCGATCAGATCGCGATGGTCAAGGACACGTACACCTTCTTCTCGCCCGCGCCGCCCGGCGAACTCATCGAGTCGTTCCGGCGGTTCTACGGCCCGACCATGCACGCGTACGAGGCCGCCGAGAAGGCCGGCAAGGTGGAGGATCTCCACCGCCAACTCGTCGAGCTCGCCGAGGCGCAGAACCAGGCCGCGGATGGTGGCACGAGCATCACCGCGACGTTCATGCGCGTGACCGTCCAGCGCCGAGCGCGGACGGGCGGCTCAGCGCCGCCTCCGCTCCTCGCGGGCCGGCTCGGGGTTGGCCGACGGCCGCGCCGCCTCGCGCATGGGCTGGGCCGCGTGGTCGAGGGCCGGGTGGGCCGGCGTGGCGGGCGGGGTGTGGTGCGGGGCGACGAGATCGGCGCGGACGGGGTTGGGATGATGCTCGGCGGCGACGGGCGAGCGGGCGAGCTCCGCCGGCCTCGGGCGGTCCTGGGTCGGCCTCGACGCGGTCGCGGATCGCGACCTCGCGACGTTGCCGCTCCTGTCCGAACCGCTGGACCTGGGCCGCGTGCTCGACGAGCCGGCGCTGCTCGTTTGCCTCGACCCGCGCGAAGGCCGCGGGGTGCTCCGCGGCGAGCCGATCCAGCGGCGTCGCGAAGCAGCTGGCGGACGTCGGCCACGCGGGCCATCTCGGCGTAGGTGTGCGGCGGCCGGGCCTCGACGTGATCGCGGCGATAGAAGTACGCCTCGCGCTGCTGGACGACCCAGTTCGGGTTGGTCCGGGCATTACGTCACCGAGTAGTAGGCGAACATTGGGTCGTACCCGAGCCGGTTCTGGTGGAACGCGAACCAGGGATAGAAGCCCAGGCCGACGTAGCCGCCCGCGTAGTAGTCGCCGAAGTAGTAGACGCCGAAGCTCGGCCGCACGAACAGGCTGGCCATCAGGCCGCCCACGCCGATGGTGATCGTCGGCTGGTACACGTACGCCGGCTGGAGGTAAACCGGCTGGCTGTAATAGACCGGCGCGAACAGCACGCCGCGGGTCGCGAGCGGCCGGTCCCAGTAGCCCGGGACGAACATGTAGCCGCCGGGCGACCAGACGTACTGCGCCGGGACCCAGACCCAGTTCGGCTGGGGCGGGACCCAGAACCCGGGCTGCCAGACGTAGCGGCGTGTCCTCCAGACCCAGCAGCCGGGCGACCAGACCGAGCCCTCGGCGGGCATCGGCGAGTTCGGCCCGGTCTCGATGCTCACAGGCGGGGTCGGGTAGTACTGGGCCGGCTCGCCGCCGGCGGGAGTCCAGGAGCCGGGGGCCCACTGGTAGCCGCCGTGGCACGTCGTGCCAGTAGCCGGGGTTCCACTGCCGGCCGGGCGGCATGTTCCGCCAGACGCCGCTGACCCAGAGGTAGTCCTCGCGCGTGTCGTCCCAGGCCCAGTATCCGGGGATCCAGCGGACGTTGGCCCCCTCGGGCTTCTGGTCCGGCGGCATCTCCTCGATCGGCTTCGGCGGCTCCTTGGGGATGACCGGCCCCGGCTTCGGGTCGAAGACGACCGGCTGCGCGAACGACTCGTGGACCGGCCCGCGCGTCTGGATCTCCTGCCCCGCCGGCTGCGGCGGAGGCGGAGGCGTGTCGGCGGGATCCTGCGCCTGGACGATCCCGATCAGGCCGCCCGCGACGAACAGACAGACGAACCAGGCAGCCAGCCCTCGCGGCGATGCGGACATTGGTGACCCCTCCTTCGGTGCCCGATCTCGTTCGTCGGCGTTCACTTATGCTCTTCACTCCGCACTCCGCACTCTTCACTCCCGTCCCCAACGTCACCGCCCGCCCCCCTCCGCCCTCGCGACCACCGCACCGGCTTCCTCACGCGAGGCGACCGCCTCGGCGTTGACCCTGTGCCAGGCGCGCCAGGCCCGGTCGAGCTCGCGGCAGTCGTCGAGGCCGTAATGGTCCTTCGAGGCCACGTCCCAGCCGCGGCCCATGCCGTCGCGGACGAACTTCAGGAACCGCGGCCGGCCGCCCATCTCGACGAGGAACCGCGAGACCGAGTAGCCCTGGCCGTAGAAGCCCATCAGGTCGCGGGGATAGTCCTCGACCTTGAAGAGCCGCCCCAGCGGCAGCTCGCCGCGGCGGGCGAGGACGTCGTCGACGATCCGGTCGTGCCGGCGATGCTCGAGGCTGTCCTCGCTGAGGAGCGACGCCCCCTCGTCGGCCCAGCGGGGCATCGGGCCGCCGAAGTAGGCGGCGAAGACCGTGTGCGTGACCTCGTGCGGCAGGCCCGAGGCGAGGATGCGGTCGAGCCGGCCCTCGACGCGGATCTCCTGGTCGGTCACCCGGCCCCCGGCGAAGCCGAAGTCGGTGACCCCGCCCGCCTCGCCGCGGGTGATCGTCACGCGGACCGGACACGGCACGGGCCACGGCGGCAGCTCCTCGCCCAGCCACGCCTTCGCGACCGAGACCCGGCACGCCTCGGCGCGGTCGGCGACCTGCCGCGCAATCTCGGGCGTCGGCGCCTCGACGGTGAAGTTGGTCGTCCGGTGCGACGCGCCCCCGAGGATCGGGGCGAGGACGAACGCGAGAACGGCCGCCGCGCGACGCGCGGTCGGGCCCTCGGGGCAACGACGAGCCTCCATGCTCTGCGGTCCTCCCTGATCGTTTCCGGTGGGGACGGTCGTCGCGCGGACCGATCGGGCCAGGTCCTTATGGCCCGTCGGTCGGCGAGGGCCCGAACTTTAGCAAATCCCCGGCGGGCTGACGACCCGAGATCCTGGGGGCCGCCGGCGGTTCCCGCTCGCGTGTCGCCGTTCTTAGTAGGGTCCGCCATGCGGACCATCTTCGCCGAGGACGCCTCCTGGGACGGTCCGCGTGGCGGACCCTACGAAGACCGGGACCGCAGGCCGTGGACAAGCACGCGCGGCCGGCCCAATTACGAGGATTGGCGCTTGACGGACCGCACCACGAGACATCAAGATGATGTCAGCCGTTGGGCATGATCCGACGATATTGCCTTGGTGATGGGCCGCCGTCGGCCAGTCGAGCCATCGAGACCGGGCAGGCCAGCCCGGCGATTATGACCGATCGCCTCGCATGGTTGCGAGGAAGCGATAAGGACCCGCCGAGGCCCCGGGCGCAAGGTTGCGCGAGCCAGGGCCGGTTCGCCCGGAAAGCTGGTCCCGTCCCCCCTACGCGGAGGCCACCTTGGACACCGATCGTAACCTCCTCTTCGGCGCGATGACGGTCAATGCCGACCTCGTCGACGACGGCCAGTTGACGCAGGCCTGCACGGCCTGGGCGGCCGGCGAGGCCGAGACGCTGGCCGACGTGATGGTCGACCGCGGCCTGATCACCCAGGGCGACCGCGCCGAGATCGAGCGGATGGTCGAGCGGAAGCTCAAGAAGCACGGCGGCGACGTCGCCGGCACGCTGGCCGCGACGATCGACGGGCCGACGCGGCAGGCGCTGACTCAGGTCGCGGACGAGGCGATCCAGAAGACGATGTCGATGGCGCCCCGACCGGGCCGGGCACGTCGTCCTCTCGGCAATCAGCGTCAACCCGACGACCACGGAGCGGTACACCCGCACCCGCCTGCACGCCACCGGCGGCATCGGCCGAGTCTGGCTCGCGCGCGACGCCAGTTTCGGCCGCGAGGTCGCGCTGAAGGAGATCCGCCCCGAGCGCGAGGGGAACGACGTCGTCTGGTCCCGCTTCCTCGAGGAGGCGCGGATCACCGGCCAGCTCGAGCACCCCGGGATCGTGCCGGTCTACGAGCTCGGCGCCGGCGGCGACGGGCAGCATCCGTTCTACACGATGCGCTTCGTCAAGGGCCGGACCCTCAACGAGGCCGCCCACGACTACCACAAGGCGCGGGCCGAGGGGAAGGCCACGCCGCTCGACCTGGCGGCCCTGCTCAACGCCTTCGTCGGCGTCTGCAACGCCGTGGCCTACGCGCCACTCGCGCGGGGTGATCCACCGCGACCTGAAGGGGCAGAACGTCGTCCTGGGCGACTTCGGCGAGGTGATCGTCCTCGATTGGGGCCTGGCCAAGCTGGTCGACAGCCCCGACGTCGCGGGCGAGGACCTGGCGACCCTGCCCGACGACGGCAACGCCCGGTTCCAGACGCTCGCCGGCCGGGCCCTGGGCACGCCGGCCTACATGCCGCCCGAGCAGGCCTCGGGCCGGCTCGACGTGGTCGACCGGCTGAGCGACGTCTACGGCCTCGGGGCGATCCTCTACGAGATCATCACCGGCCGGCCCCCGTTCGAGGGGACGAAGACGGCCGACATCCTCCGCAAGGTCATCGAGGAGGCGCCGCCCCGCCCGCGGGCTGTCGTCCCGGCGACCACCCCGGCGCTCGAGGCCGTCTGCCTCAAGGCGACGGCGAAGAAGCAGACCGACCGCTATACCTCGGCCGCCGCGCTGGCCGACGACGTCCGCCGCTACCTGGCCGACGAGCCGGTCGAGGCCTACCCCGAGCCCTTGATGGTCCGCGCCGGCCGCTGGGCGAAGAAGCACAAGACGGCCGTCGCGGCCGCCGCGGCGCTCCTGGTGACGGCGACCGTGGCCCTGTCGGTCAGCACCGTCCTGATCCGCCGCGAGCGGAACGAGGCCCAATTCCAGCGCAACGAGGCCCGCGTCCAGCGCGGCCAGGCGCGGAACGCCGTCGACGACATGTACACCGAGGTCGCCGAGAAGTGGCTCGAGGACCGGCTCGACCCGGTCCAGAAGCAGTTTCTCGAGAAGGCCCTGGCCTATTACGAGACCTTCGCGAGCCAGAATGGGGCCGACATGCCCGTCCGGCTGGAGCGGGGCCGGGCCTACCAGCGGATGGGCGACATCCTGCTCAAGCTGGGCCGCCGCGACGAGGCCGAGAAGTCCTATCGCAAGGCCGCCGAGCTGATCGGCGCCGTCGCGGCCGACTTCCCCAGCGAGACCGAGCCCAAGCATCACCTGGCCAACGCCAGGGCGAGCCTGGGTGTGCTTCTGGCCGACCGGGGCGATTTCGCCGGGGCCATGCCGCTGTTCGAGGACGCCCGCTCGATCCAGAACCCGCTCGTCGCCGCCGGCCAGGCCACCCCGCGCGACCGGCTCTTCCTCGCCCGTGCCGATAAGGGCCTGGCCGAGGTCCACCGCAAGCGGGCCGAGAACTCCGAGGCCGTGCTCCTGTTCAAGGAAGCCTGCTCGGTCCTCGAGCCGGCTTCGGACTTCAAGGACGAGCTCCTCCCCGCCCGCAAGGTGGTGGCCGACGCCCGCGATCGCCTCGGCCTGATCTACAAGGAGACGGGGAAGTTCGACCTCGCCGCCGAGTCGTTCAACGCGGAGGCGGCGGCGATGGGGGCGGTCGTCGACGAGTTCCCGACGATGCCCGGTCCCCGCCAGGCGCTGGCGAACGCCCTGCGGAGCCAGGGCCTGGTCCAGCAGAGGCTCGAAGGCCAGGGCGACGCGGCACTGGCGTCGCTCCGCCGGGCGTCCGAGATGGCCGATCGGCTGACGAAGGACTTCCCGCTCCGGCCGGATTACCGCCGCGACGCGGCCAAGTGCCACAACAACCTAGGCCAGATCCTCTACTTCCGCGGCGATCTACCCGCCGCCGAGCCCGAGTATCGCGACGCGGTGTCGCATTACGAGCGACTGATCGCCGAGGTGCCGGACGTCCTCCAGTACCGCCACGACCTCGCCCGAGCCTGTAACAATCTGGGCCTGGTCCTTCGGCTCGTCGGAAAGCCCGAGGAGGCCGGGAGGTTCTGCGAGCGGTCCGTCGAGATCTACTCCGACCTCACGGCGCGCGCCCGGACGTGCCGGAGTACCGCCAGGCCCTGGCCCAGGGCCAGATGAACCTGGGAGTCATGCTCGAGAACCTGGCGCAGTTCGAGCGGGCGGAAGAGCTCTTCCGCCTCTCGGAGGCCGGTCACGAGCGGCTCGTCGCCCAGTTCCCCGACGTGCCCGGGCACCGCGAGGACCTCGCCAAGGCCTTGCTGGGACGTGCCAATTGGCGGCTCAAGAGCGCGATCCAGCGGGACGCCCGAGTCTCGCGGACGGCCGAAGCGCCGCCGGTCCTCGCCGACCGGGCCGAGCGCGTGGCCTGGGCCGCCGGCCAGCTCGCGGACCGCCTCGGAGCGGCCCTCCTCCGCCGGCAGGCCGCGGCGCTGCTATCGCCAGGCGATGGCCCTCGACGAGGGCCTAGTCGGCCAGTTCCCGAAGAACCTCGATTATCGGGCGAACCTCGGCACCTGCCTGATCAACCTGGCCCTGGCCGACCCGGCCGACGCCGAGGCGCTCAACCGACGTGCCCTCGCGGCGTTCGAGGCCCTGGCGGTCGACCAACCTGACGTCGTCGATCATCCCAAGAGGATCGGCGTGGTCGCCGCCAACCTCGGCGAGGTGCAGCAAGCGGCAGGGCGGTGGGACGAGGCTGAGAAGTCGTACCTGAAATCGACCGCGGCGCTCGAGCCCCTCCTCGAAAAGAGCCCGACCGATCTCGACCTGAAATTCTATCTGGGGCGCACGCTGGCCGATCGGGGCAACCTGCGGCTGGCGCAGAAGTCCCCGTCGGAGGCGAAGGCCCTGCTCGACCGGGGCGTGGCCCTCCAGCGGACCGCCTTCGACGCCAGTCCCAAGGATTCCGAGCGGCGGGTCTACCTCTACGACGGGACGGAGTCGCTGGCCCGGACGAACCTCGCCCTCGGCGCTCACGCCGAGGCGGCCCGGCTGGCCGCCGAGTTGATCCCGCTCGCCGACGGGCCGACGCGGGCCGGCCTCGACGCCCTGAGCCTGCTCGCCCGCTGCGCCGCCAAGGCCGAGTCCGACCCGGCCCTGACGACGGATCGTCGCCACGAGGCGGCCCGGGGCTACGTCGGCCGGCGCCGTCGGCCTGATCCGCGGGGCGATGACGGCCGGTCAGCCGGTCGTCGGCCGGTTCGAGGCCGGCCCGTCGGCCAAGTACCCCGGCATGATGGTCGCCGGGGCGTCGTTCACGGCCGCGAGCGAGCGGACGGGCCTTGAGGTCGACTGAGGCTCGAAGGCCTGCCGGGACCTGCCGGATGTCGTGCGGCAGGCCGACCGCCCCGCGCCGTCATCCTCGCGGGTGAAATCGGCGAGGTCGGCGAATCCAGCCCGCGACTCGATGCGTCGCGCGTTCACCTCCCGGTCCGGCACCGACCGACCGATCGCGCGACGTTTCCTGGCCCATGCGGTCGAGCGTCGGAGTCCGGCCGCGCTTGCGGTCCTTACGTCGGGGAAGGCCTTCGAAAGGGCGAGGCCGACCAGCTTCGGTCGGCCTCGAGGGGATTTGCGACGCGGGCTCCGAGCTTCCGCTCAAACCCACCGTCGGACCTCAGGCGGCCCGCCGCGCCAGCCTCTTCCGCAGGTAAAGACCGCTCACCGCGCCGAGTGCGAGGAGTGCGACCGATGACGGCTCGGGAACGACGGTAGGCGTGTAGACATTCATCCCTGTGTTCGTGCCGCCGGTCTTGTGGTCGTAGTACGTGATCGTAATATCACCTGGCGGCGTCGCCGGCGGCGGCATCTGGCCCGTCGCGTCGAAGACAATCTGCCCGATGATGAACGGCGTGGAGACGTTGGTCGTTCCGATGTACTCGAACACCAAGGTGTCCGTCCCCACGGCTCCGGATTCCGAGAACTTGTTGAGAGAGAGCGAGTCGACTCCGATCAACGAGCCGAATCCGGTGATCGTGAAGTAGTCCGTCGGCGGGGCGGGGAATGCGGGGTTAGGAGCCAGGTACTCGCCGATCGTCGTGTCGGGCGCAACTTCAACGGGATGGTGTATTCGTAATGAGGATCCGGAATCGGCATGACGGTGGGCGGCGGGTCGGCGACGACGCCGACCTTCGTCGAGGCCTCGACGCCGCCGGGTGATACCAGGGCGAGAGCACAGACGCCGAGCACGCTCAGGAGCCCCGCTCGTCCTATCGACCGATGCATGACAAAGACCTCCCCTTCGAGGACGTGCGCGTTGATGGACGTTTCCCGGCCGGTCCCACTGCGGCAAATTGCCCGGACTTACTCACAGTAGCAAAGCAAGAATGGACCAGCCAAACCAATTTAAATTCTTCATGCGCAACGTTGAATTTTTGCAACACTACTCCGGACAAGGCTATCCACTAGCCCACCCTGATAGCCGGCGGGCGAGCGTCGGGCCGTGACCGAAGGGAACGCTGACGACTGCCGGCGCGGCAGGAGCGGGCCCTCCCCCGGGCGGGGGAGGGTCGGAGTCCGGTAACTTTCCCTCGGCCGAGGCCGGCGGTGTCGCGTGCGGTCGGCTCTCAGACGGCCTGGAGGTTGATGTTGGTCTCGGCCAGGTCGGTCAGCTTCTTGTCGGTGGCCTCTTCCTCGCCGAGCGTCTTCTGGAGGAGCTTGGCCGCGTCATTCAACTTGAGGTGCTCGGCGAAGGTCCGGGCCGTGCCGTAGCCGGCCATCTCGTAATGCTCGACGCGTTGGGCCGCCGCGATCAGTCCGGCGTCCTTGACAGCGGGCTCGGCCTTCTCAGCGATCATCTCCGAACCCTCCTCGACCAGGCCCTCCATCGCCTTGCACGTCTTGCCGGTCGGCTTCTCGCCGAGGGCCTCGAAGATCTGCTCGAGCCGGGCGACGTGCCCCTTGGTCTGCTCGAGGTGCTCCTCGAACGCGGTCTTGAGCTGATCGGAGTTGGCCGCCTTGCGCATCTTGGGCAGGGCCTTGATGATCTGCTTCTCTGCGCTGTAGAGGTCGCGCAGCTCTTCGATAAACAGGTCCTTGAGCGTCTCGAGCTTCTTCATGGGTCGTCCTCCGGGTGTCGGGGCGGTTCGTGGCCACGCGGGCGGCCCCGGTCGCTTATCGCAATTCCCGTTCCCGCCCCGAGGCCTTGAAGCGGCGCGCCGGCCCCGAGATGATCGGGCCGAGCCCGGCCGCCGAGGCGCCGGGCGTGCCCCCGCGGAGGAACCCGCGATGCGACGTGCCTGCCTGCTGATGATCCTGACGCTCGCCCTTCCGGCCGCGGCGCCGGCCGCCGACCCGCGGCCGAACATCCTCTACATCATGGCCGACGACCACGCGGCCCACGCCATCTCCTGCTACGGCAGCAAGGTCAACACCACGCCGTACTTCGACCGGATCGCCGGCCGACGGGATGCGGTTCACCAACTGCTTCGTCACCAACTCGATCTGCACGCCCAGCCGCGCGGCGATCCTGACGGGCAAGTACGGCCACATCAACGGCGTCCCCGTCTTCAACCGGTTCGACGGCAGCCAGCCGCACGTGGCCAAGTACCTCCAGGCGGCGGGCTATCACACGGGCATGGTCGGCAAGTGGCACCTCGGCAGCGAGCCGACCGGTTTCGACGACTGGACCATCCTGCCCGGCCAGGGGGCCTATCGCGATCCGGTGTTCTTCTCGAAGTCGGAGGGCAGGAAGCAGCGCACCGGCTACTGCACGAACGTCATCACCGACCTCGGCCTGAAGTTCCTCGAGGACCGCCCGAAGGACAGGCCGTTCTTCCTGATGTGCCACCACAAGGCCCCGCACCGCCCCTGGGAGCCCGGCCGAGCTGCGCAGGCACGGAGATGGCGTCGCAGCCGATCCCCGTGCCCGAGACATTCGACGACGACTACGCGACCCGCTCCGACGCCGCCCGCGAGGCGACGATGCGGATCGACCGCGACCTGAGGCCGACCGACTCCAAGTCGACTCCGCCGGAGGGCCTGCTGCCCGACGAGCTGAAGCGCTGGAAGTACCAGCGGTACATGCAGGATTACCTGGCCTGCATCGCCTCGCTGGACGACAACGTCGGCCGCGTCCTCGACTACCTCGACAAGCAGGGCCTGCCCGGGAACACGATCGTCGTCTACACGTCGGACCAGGGCTTCTTCCTCGGCGACCACGGCTGGTTCGACAAGCGGTTCATGTACGAGGAGTCGCTACGAATGCCCTTGCTCGTCCGCTGGCCGGGCGTGGTGAAGCCGGGCTCGACCTGCGACGCGATGGTCCTCAACGTCGACTTCGCCCCGACCCTCCTCGACGCCGCGGGCGTGAAGGTGCCCGGCCGACATGCAGGGCCGGAGCTTCCTCCCCCTGCTCCGCGGCGAGTCGCCGAAGGACTGGCGGACGTCGATGTATTATCGCTACTACCACTATCCGCAGGACCACAAGGTCCAGCCGCATTACGGCGTCCGCACGCGATCGCTACAAGCTGATCTACTTCAACAAGATCAAGCAGTGGGAGCTCTTCGACCTCAAGGTCGACCCGCACGAGCTTGAACAACATTTACAGCGACCCGGCCCAGGCGGAGACGGTCAAGGCGCTCAAGGCCGAGCTGTACCGGCTCAAGGCCGAGCTGAAGGACACGGACCAGTTCGAGAACGACCTGCCGAAGACGGGGGTCGACGGGCCGCCGGTGAAGTCATGACGGGGGGTCGGGACGAGTCGGAGGAGGCCATGATGGGCCGGGCGATCGCCCTCGCCCGCGAGGCGATCGCCGCCGGCCAGATGCCCGTGGCGGCCGTCCTGGCGCGAGACGGGGCGATCGTCGCCGAGGCGCACAACACGGTCTGGCTCGACACCGACCCGACGGCCCACGCCGAGATGAACGCCCTCCGCCGCGCGGCCTCTCTGCTCAGGACGGTCGACCTGTCGGGCACGACGATCTATGCGACCCTGGAGCCCTGCCCGATGTGCCTGGGGGCGATCCACTGGGCTCGGGTCGACCGCGCGGTCTTCGGGGCGAGCATCGCCGACTCGGCCGCCGTTGGGTTCAACGAGCTGGCCGTCCCGGCCGCCGAGTTGGGTAAGATGGGCGGCAGTCGCGTGGTCGTTGAGGGCGGGATACTTCGCGAGGAGTGCGTGGCGCTGCTCGACGAGTGGAAGCGGGCGGGGCGGAGCCGCAGCTATTAGGCGATCTGATCCCGGATATCCTCGTTCCCACGCTCTGCGTGGGAACGCCCTCCCTCGACGCTCTGCGTCGTCCCCCCGAAATGGCCGCAGAGCGGCCGCAGACGCGTTCCCACGCAGAGCGTGGGAACGAGGAAATCCCAACCATCGAGCGATCCATGAGACGGCTGATCTTTCTCCTCCTGCCTTGCACGGCCCTGGGCGCCGCCGACCGCCCCGACCTCGTCGTCGCCGACTTCGAGGCCGACGACTACGCCGGCTGGACCGCCACCGGCACCGCCTTCGGCAAGGGCCCTGCGCGGGGCACGCTGCCCGGTCAGATGCACGTCGAGGGCTTCGAAGGCCATGGTCTCGTCAACTCGTTCAACGGCGGCGACGACGCCACGGGCACGCTCACCTCGCCGCCGTTCCGGATCGAGAGGCGACATCTCAACTTCCTGATCGGCGGCGGCAAGTACCCCGGCGAGACGTGCCTCGACCTGCTCGTCGCCGGCTCGGTCGTCCGCACGGCCACCGGGCCGAACGACAGGCCGGGCGGCTCGGAGCGGCTCGACTGGGCGTCGTGGGACGTCGCCGAGTTCGAGGGCAAGGAGGCCGTGCTCCGGATCACCGATGCCCGCAAGGGCGGCTGGGGACACATCAACGTCGACCAGATCGTCCAGAGCGATCGCCGCCGCGGGGTCGTGCCGGCGCGCCGCGAGACTTCGTCGTCGAGTGCGCGTTACCTCCACCTGCCCGTGCGCGAACGACGCCCCGACCCGCCGGGTCCGGCTCACGGCCGACGGGCCGCACGGTCGACGAGTTCGACATCAAGCTGGCCGAGGGCCGCCCCGACTTCCGGGTCTTCCGCGACGTGGACCCCTTCAGCGCGGCCAGCGGCTCCGGGTCGAGACGTCGCTGCCGAGTCGGTTCGAAGGCGCTCGACGCGGATCGACGTCGCCGACGACCTCCCCGACGCCGCGGACCTGTATCGCGAGACGCGACCGCCCGCAGTTCCACTTCACCTCCCGGCGCGGCTGGCTCAACGACCCGAACGGCCTGGTCTATCTTCGACGGCGAATATCACCTCTTCTACCAGCACAACCCCTACGGCTGGGACTGGGGCAACATGCACTGGGGCCACGCCGTCAGCCCCGACCTCGTCCACTGGACCGAGCTGCCCGAGGCCCTCACGCCGCGGGCCTACGGCGACTGGGCTTTCTCCGGCAGCGCGGTGGTCGACCGCGACAACACGTCAGGGTTCGGCGCGGCCGGAACAGCCGCCCGCTCGTCCTGGCCTACACGAGCACCGGCCGCGGCGAGTGCATCGCCTTCAGCCACGACCGCGGCCGGACGTGGACCGAGTACGAAGGCAACCCGGTCGTCAAGCACGAGGGCCGCGACCCGCGGCTGCTCTGGCACGCGCCGACGAAGCGCTGGGTGATGGCCGTCTACGACGAGACCGGCGGGCAGCAGCGCGATCGCGTTCCACACCTCGCCCGACCTGAAGGCGTGGACGTTCGCGAGCAGGATCGACGGCTTCTTCGAGTGCCCCGACCTGTTCGAGCTTGCCCGTCGACGGCCATCCCGACCGCAAGCTCTGGGTCCTCTACGCGGCCGACGGCCAGTATCGTGCTCGGCCGGTTCGACGGCAAGGCGTTCCATCCCGAGGGCGGGCAAGCACCGGCTCTGGCACGGCAACTTCTACGCGGCCCAGACCTACAGCGACGCCCCGGACGGCCGGCGGATCCAGGTCGGCTGGGCGCAGGGGATTGCGTTCCCCGGGATGCCGTTCAACCAGCAGATGACCGTCCCGTGTCGAGCTGACGTTGCGGGAGTCGCACGATGGTCCCCGGATGTTCGCCCGGCCGGTCAAGGAGCTGAAAGGGCTCCGATCGAGGGAGCACGCCTGGCGCGACCTGAAGCCAGGCGACGACCCCTTGAAGGATCTACAGGGTGACATTTGGGAGATCCGCGCGGAGGCCGAGGTCGGGTCGAGCGGGACGGTCACGCTCGACGTTCGCGATGTCCCGATCGTCTATGACGCCGCGAAGGGGACACTCTCGGTCGGCAAGGTCGCGTCGCCGCTGGGGTTGACGGATGGCGTGCTTCGGCTGCACGTCCTGGTCGACCGGGGGTCGGTCGAGGTCTTCGGCGAGGAGGGGCGGGTCGCGATCTCGCACGGGCTGTCGGGGGGAGATCGGGGGCGGCCGCTCTCGTTGAAGACGTCGGGGGCGTCGGTGCGGACCTTGAGCGTCTGGGAGATGAGATCGGCGTGGAAGTGAGCCATCGAAGTGGGCTGTTGAGCCCCCCTCAGGAGGTGGAAAACGGCGCCGTGGCGGGGCTCGGAATTGGGTTCGTTTCGCAAGAGGACCACCGAGCCCTCCCGCGCGGAATTGGCTTCGTTTCGCGCCGCGGGCGCTCCATCGACGGTCCGGGGCCGCACATAGCCACCCGAAGCCGGACGTTTCTTGCATTTTCGGGTTCGCTCGGCGCCAGCGGCCGGGTTCCGGGCCGAGCCCGGCCGGCCGCCGCGCCGGGTTCGTTCGGCGCAAGGCGGGTGGGCCGGGGGACCCGGGGCCGCCCTCGCCCGACCCTCTCCCGCGAGGGGAGAGTGTGACGGTGCACAGGCTGGCCGGGGTGACATTGAGGCATTAGAGTGGCCCCGGACGAACCGTCGCGAAGGACCACCTCCATGACCCCCTCCTCCCCAACCAGCCTCGGGCCCCCCGCGACCAACCACACCCCCGCCCTCTACGACGGCCCCTCGCGCGACGAGGTCCTGGCGCTCCGCAAGGAGTACCTCACGCCCGGCCTCGTCACCTACTACTGCGAGCCCTTGATGGTCGTCGAAGGGCACATGCAGTACCTCTGGGACGAGACGGGCAAGCAGTACCTCGACGCCTTCGCGGGGATCGTCACGGTTTCCGTCGGGCACTGTCACCCGAAGGTCATCGAGAAGGTCAAGGAACAGGTCGGGCGGCTCCAACACACGACCACGATCTACCTCCACCCGACGGGCCCGCTGTTCGCCCGGAAGCTCGCCGAGCACATGCCCGAGGGGAGCGACCTGTCCGTCACCTACTTCACCAACTCGGGCAGCGAGGCCAACGAGCTCGCCGTCCTGATGGCCCGCGAATCGACGGGCAACCACGACGTCATCAGCCTCCGCAACGGCTACCACGGCGGCACGCAGGCGACGATGGGGCTGACGGCCGTCGGGACGTGGAAGTTCAAGTCGAGCCCGTCCGCCGGCAACAAGTACGCCGTGCCCGGCTACTGCTACCGCTGCCCGCTCGGGCTGACATATCCAAGCTGTAATATCAAGTGCGCGACCGATACCGAAGACATGATCCGCTACGAGACCTCGGGCGAGGTCGCGGCGTTCATCGGCGAGCCGATCCAGGGCGTGGGCGGGACGGTCGTGCCGCCGCCGGAGTATTTCGGGATCGTCTACGACATCGTCCGCAAGCACGGCGGCCTCTGCATCGCCGACGAGGTCCAGACCGGCTTCGGGCGGACGGGCACGGCGTTCTGGGGCTTCGAGAACTGGGGTGTCACGCCCGACCTGGTGACGATGGCCAAGGGCATCGGCAACGGCGTGCCGCTGGGTGCCTGTGTCACGCGGCCGGAGGTCGCGCGGACGCTCAAGAACCGGGTCCACTTCAACACCTTCGGCGGCAACCCCGTCTCGATGACCCAGGGCCTGGCGACGCTCGAAGTGATCGACGCCGAGGGCATCCAGGCCAATGCCTTGAAGGTCGGGAGCCATTTGAAGTCCCGCCTGCTCGACCTCCAGGACCGGCAGCCGCTGATCGGCGACGTCCGCGGGATGGGGCTGATGCTGGGCGTGGAACTGGTCAGGGATCGGCAGTCGAAAGAGCCCGCGACGACCGAGACGGCCGACGTCCACGAGCTGTGCAAGGACCGCGGCCTGCTGGTCGGCAAGGGGGGGCTCTACGGCAACGTCCTGCGGATCAAGCCGCCGATGTGCCTGACGGTCGACGACGCCGACTTCCTCGTCGACTGCCTGGACGAGGTGCTCAGCTTGGTCGGATCAAGGAGGGACCGATGACGACAACGGCGAAGCTGGTCGCGATCTGGCGATATCCGGTGAAGTCGATGATGGGCGAGGAGCTCGTCGCGGCCGATGTCGGCGGGAACGGGCTGGTCGGCGACCGGGCCTATGCGTTGCTCGACGCCGAGACCGGCAAGGTCGCCAGCGCCAAGAACCCGAAGGCGTGGCCGGGCCTGTTCGACTTCCGCGCCACGTATCCCGACCCGCCCCGCGAGGGCAAGGCGCTTCCCCCGGCCGCGATTACCCGGCCGGACGGTTCGCGGCTCGGCACGGACAGCCCCGACGCCGATCGGCTGCTCTCCGAGGCCGTCGGCCGCCCGGTCCGCCTGGCCTCGACGTCGCCCGAAGGGGCCCACATCGACGGCTACTGGCCCGATTATGACTTCCTGTCGGCGCGCGGCGACACGACCTTCCTGCACAGCCTGCCCGAGGGGACGTTCTTCGACCTCGGCCCGGTCCACCTCCTCACGACGGCCACGCTCGACCGGCTCCGCGAGCTCGTACCCGAGGCCCGCTTCGAGGCCAAACGGTTCCGGCCGAACCTCGTGGTCGATGCGGGCGAGGGTTCCGAGGGCTTCGTCGAGGACGGCTGGATCGGGCGGACGGTGGCGATCGGCGACGAGGTCCGGCTCGCCGTCACCGGGCCGACCGCCCGGTGCGTCATGACGACGCTCCCCCAGGGCGACCTGCCCAAGGACCCGGCCGTACTCCGCGCGGCGGTCAAGAACCACGAGGGGAACGTCGGGGTCTATGCGACGGTCGTCCGCGGCGGGCGGGTCCGCAGGGGAGACCCGGTCTTGGTCGACTGAAATCGGGCGCCGGGTGGCAGGGGTTCGCTTGCGAACCCCGGTCCGGAGGCCAGCAGACCGGGGTCTCGAAGACGAGACCCCTGCCACCCAGACAGAGGAGAGCGATGCTGAGTCCAGGACCTGATTCTTCATCCCGCGAGGTCCGCGTCCGCTCGGGCGACCGCGAGGCGCTGGCGTCGCTGTTCGCCGAGCACGAGGGGCGGCTAAGGCGCTGGGTCGACCGGCGGCTCGACCCGAGGCTTCGCGGGAGGCTGTCGCCGTCGGACGTCGTGCAGGACATCTACATCGCGGCCGAGGCGCGGCTGGATCACTTCGGCGAGCGGCCGGAGATGCCGTTCGCCGTCTGGGTCCGGCTGCTGGCCGACCAGCGGCTGATTGATGCCCACCGCCGCCACCTAGGCGCCGAGGCACGCGACGCAGGCCGCGAGGTCGGGATGGGACGGGTTGGCCCCGGCTCGTCAGCCGCCGACCTCGCCGCGAGGCTCGCGGGCGGGCTGACGTCTCCGAGCCAGGCCGCGGCCCGCCAAGAGGTCCACGAGATCCTCGCCCGCGCCATCGAGGCGATGGACAGTCTCGACCGCGAGGTCCTCTCGCTCCGCCACTTCGACGAGCTGGGCAACGACGAGGTCGCCGCCCTGCTCGGCATCCCGAAGGGCACGGCCAGCAAGCGTTACGTCCGGGCGCTGGGGCGGCTGCGGGCCATTCTGGAGCAGGTGCCGGGGCTGCTGGATGAACCTTCGTGAGCCCGCGATGAGCCCGATCCACGAGACCGACGCTACCTCCTCCCGCGACCCGCTCGACGCTCTGGCCGAGGAGTTCGCCGAGCGCTGCCGCCGCGGCGAGAAGCCCTCGGCCGAGGAGTATGCCGGGCGGTATCCGGAGATGGCCGAGGAGCTGCGCCGGCTCCTGCCGACGGTCGCGTTCCTCGAGGCGGGCCGGCGCAAGGCGGGCGGGCCCGGCTCGGGTTCGGGCGAGATCGCCGGGGCGGCCGCGCTCCCCTTCGAGCGGCTGGGCGACAACCGGGTCGTCCGCGAGATCGGCCACGGGGGCATGGGCGTGGTGTACGAGGCGATCCAGGAGCCGCTGGGACGCCGCGTCGCGGTTAAGGTCCTGCCGGGCCGGGCCTCGTCCGACGGAAAGGGCCGCGAGCGGTTCCTTCGCGAGGCGAAGGCGATCGCGCGGCTCACGCACCCGCACATCGTCCCGATCCACGCCCTGGGCGAGCACGACGGGACGCCCTATTACGTGATGCCCCTGATGGACGGCGCCGGGCTCGACCGCGTCCTGGCCGATCCGTCGGCCGACGTCCCGACCGACCGCGCGCGCTGGGTCGCCGGGCTGGGCCGGCAGGCGGCCGAGGCGCTGGCGCACGCCCACGGACAGGGCATCCTCCACCGCGACATCAAGCCGGCGAACCTGCTGCTCGACTCGGCCGGGACGCTCTGGCTCGCCGACTTCGGCCTGGCGAAGCTCGCCGACGACCTGGCGCTGACGGGCACGGGCGAGCTGCCCGGGACGCTCCGCTACCTCGCGCCCGAGTGCCTCACGGCCGAGCCCGACGTGCGGAGCGACGTCTACAGCCTGGGGCTGACCCTGTATGAGCTGCTGGCCGGCCGCCCGGCGTTCGGCGAGACCGACCGGGTCCGGCTGCTCCACCAGATCCAGTGGCAGCCGGTCGAGCCGCTGCGCGAGTCCGTGCCCGACGTCCCGCGCGACCTGGAGACGATCATCCTCAAGGCGTCGGCCCAGGACCCGGGCCTGCGCGATGCGTCGGCCGCCGAGCTGGCCGAGGACCTTGCCCGGTTCCTCGACGGCCGGCCGATCCTCGCGCGACGGGCGTCGCGGTGGGAGCGGCTAGGGCGGTGGCGGAGGCGGAACCCGGTCGTCTCGGCGCTGGCCGCGCTCTCGATCGTGCTGGGCCTGTTCGGAGGCTATTTCTTCGTCCTGTTCCTTATGGCGCCGCATCGCCCGGCCCAGCCGCCGCCGCCGCGCGCGGCCGGCTTGCCGCCGCCTCCGCCGGGCGCCCGTGCCCGGCTTCGACGGGCCTCCCGAGCCCGGTGCCCCGCCGCAGCCACCTCCTCCGCCTCGGTTCAACCGGCCGCCGCCGCCGCGCAAGGACGGGCGTCCTCGACCCTGGCCGGAATGAGCCGCGAAAACCCCGCCTCCTCAGTCGACCGACGTGGCCAGGCCGCGTTTCCAGGGGAGACGACGACTCGTCCGACGCGGAGAGGCCCGCGGGACGGGCCGCGACGACCCGAAAGGACGACGCGATGACCGCTCTCCGCCTGCTTCGCCCGGCCTGGATGCTCGCCGCCTCGATGGCGCTCGGGCTGACGATGGGCCGATCCGACAACGACGGCCCGCCCCGGCCGCCCGTCCCGCCCGAGCCCGGAGCTCGGGCTGACGTCGACGCCGACGATCCCCGCGACGATCCCCCGCCACGTCCGGGCCGACCCCCGCGCGATCGGGCTCGCGACGAAGAAGGCCCGGGCGGTCCGCCCCCGCCCCCGCCTCCGCCGCCCCCGCCCCCGCCGCCGTTCGGTCCACCCTCTCTCATGGTCGCGCTCGACAAGGACCGCGACGGCGAACTCTCCCGCGACGAGATCGCCGACGCCCCCAAGGCCTTGAAGACGCTCGACAAGAACGGCGACGGGATCCTCTCGCACGAGGAGCTCCGTCCAACGCGCCCGCACGGCCCGAGACGAACGCCCAACACGCGACGGCAGACCCCCGCGCCCGGACGTCCCGGCGGGCCGCCACCGCCCCCCCGCGGCGGGGAGGAAGACGACCCTCCGCCCCCCCGCGGGCCGAGGGACTAAACCCCCTTCCCGCCTCACGACCTCGGTCCTGGGCGGCGGACGAGCCCCCGGCGGAAGGCCTCGGCCCTCGTGCCGGGGGCTCGCTTTGTTCCAGGTCCCGGACGATCTCCCGTCGATTTTCGAGGACGCCGGTCGACTGGCGGTGAGGCTCTGCGTTTCCGAGGGAGACAACCCGAGGCGTGCGTGCGATCAGGCACGCGAGGATGCCCGGGCTGATCCCGCAGCCGCCGACCCGAGGGAGGGTTCGATGAGGAGTCCCCGCGCCAGGTTCGCCTGGCTGCTGATCGCCGCGACGGCGCTCGGGTCGGCGGCGGCCGTGGCCGGTCCGGACGATATCGCGCCGAAGTCCCATCCGTTCGACGCGAACGTCAAGGTGACCGTCACCGACGACGCCTGGCTCGTCGAAAGCGACGGCATCCCGACGCACAAGACGGCCACGTTCCCCAACGCGACCAATCCCAACCGGATCCTCAAGCAGAGCTACCGGTTCACGATCCCCCGCCACCCGAAGAGGGCCGAGCGGACGACGCCCGCGCCGTTCGGGCCGATCGGCGTCGCGGTCAACGGCATCCCGTTCTACAACCCCTATAACGCCGAGGGGCGGGACGCGGTGATGGGTCCGTTCGCCGAGGTCTTTGACTCGTGCTGCGGCCACCCGGACCCGATGGGCCGGTATCACTATCACAAGTTCCCCGTGTGCGTGAAGTCGCCGTTTAAGGAGTCGGCCGACGGCCACTCGCCGCTGGTCGGCTACATGTTCGACGGCTTCGCCCTCTACGGCCCGAAGGGCGCGGACCGGAAGCCGCCGACCGACCTCGACGAATGCAACGGCCACGAGGACGCGGCGCGCGGTTACCACTACCACGCGTCGGCGACGTATCCGTACCTCATCGGCGCCTACCGGGGGACGCCCGACGCGCGGAACATCGACCGGCCGCTGTTCCCGGGCCGCAACGGGCCGGTCGGCTTCGACGGGCCGGGGCCGGGGGGCGGGCCGCCGCCGCACCCGTTGATGATGGCCCTCGATAAGGACCGGGACGGCCGGCTCTCTGCGGCCGAGATCGCCGATGCACCGAAGGCGCTCAAGGCGCTGGACCGGGACGGCGATGGCATGCTCGATCGGGACGAGCTCCGACCGCCCGGGCCGCCGGGCGGACGCAGGCCGAGGCCGGGGATGCCCGGCGGCCCCGGGAGCGGGCCGCGGGATTAGAGAGGACTCGGCGAGGGCGCGAGGCGTGAGGTCCGGCCGCCGGCGGCGTTCGGGGCGTTCGCGGTCCGTCTTCAACTCGTACGACAGACCGGAGGGGGGTGATTCGATGCGATGGTCGAGGTCCCTCGGTGCGATGGGCGTGATCGGCATGGCCCTGGCGGGCGCGGCGCTGCTCGTGGTGGGGGCCGGGCCGCCGCCGGGAGGTCCGCCTCCTCCACCGCCGCCAGCGCCGGGCCGGCCATTCGCCGGGCTGCCGACTGCCCCCCTGATCCGCTGGAACGCGGGGCTTCAGCAGTTCCTCAACGTGGAGACCGTCTCCGGCGGACTTGGGCCCGTGTTCACCGAGAACGCCTGCGTGAAATGCCACGACGCCGCCGCGACGGGCGGGGCGGGCACGCGGCTGGTTACGCGGATCGGCCGCGTGGTCAACGGACAGTTCGACCCGCTGGTCGCCTTCGGCGGCCCGGCGATCCAGGACCGGGGGATCGGCCGGTTCAACGGCGTGAACTTCGTCGGCGAGGTCGTGCCACCCCAGGCGACGATCGTCGCGCATCGGCGGACAATCCCCCTGTTCGGCCTCGGGCTGGTCGACGCCGTGCCCGACGCGGCCCTCATCGCGCTGGCCGAGCACGAGCACGCCACGAGCCCTGCCACGGCCGGCGTGGTGCGCGTCGCGACCGATCCCGCCACGGGTCACGCCCGCGTCGGCCGGTTCGGGTGGAAGGCGCAGGAGCCGACCCTGCTGGCCTTCGCGGGCGACGCGTACGTCAACGAGCTCGGCGTGACGACGCCCCTGTTCCCCGATGAGAACTGCCCCCAGGGCAATTGCGCCCTGCTGCACGCAGACCCGGCGCGGACGGAGCCTAATGAGCCGGACAACGACGACATCCAGGCGCTTGCTGATTTCGCGACGTTCCTCGCCTCGCCGCCGCCCGGACCCGTCGGGGCCAACGAGCGCGCCGGCCAGGTCTTATTCACTGCGCTCGGCTGCGCGAGCTGCCACACGCCGGTCCTCCAGACTGGGCTTGGCCCGGTCGCCGCGCTGAGCAACGTGGCATTCGCGCCCTATTCCGACTTCCTGCTCCACGACATGGGGCCGCTCGGCGATGGGATCGTCCAGGGCTCGGCCGGCGCGACCCAGATGCGGACGGCCCCGCTCTGGGGCCTCCGATTCGAGCCGAGCTACCTCCACGACGGCCGCGCGCCGACGGTCCAGGCCGCCATCCTGGCCCACGACGGCCAGGCCAGGGGCTCGCGCAACGCCTTCGCGGGACTGTCGGCGGCCCAGAGGTCGCAGCTCCTGGCGTTCCTGAACTCGCTCTGATCGGAGACGGGTCTTCAATCGACGCGGTACCGTGGGTTCCGCCATGCGGACCGTCTCTGGCGATGGCGCTCGACGTCGGACGGTCCGCGTTGCGGACCCCGCGCGGCTCAGACGATCAGCGACGCCAGGGCGGTCGGCTCGTCGTCGTACATCGGGACGACAGATCCGAGCCGGATGATGTTGGCGCCGAAACGGACCTGGGGGTCCATGTTGCAGATCGCCACGCGCGTGCCGGCGGCCCGGGTGCGGAGGGCGAAGTTGTACAGGACGGCGAAGGCGGTGCTCGAGACGTAGCGAGTCGCCTTCATGTTCAGGAGCAGACGGTCGGAGATGTTCGCGTCGGCGACCGACCGAAGCGCCGCGCCGAGCCGCTCGGCCTCGGAGGGCTCGGTCAGCTCGCGCGGCAAGATGTCGATGATCGCGACGCCTTCGACGAGCTCGGCGCGGATCTGCGCGAGGGGGACGTCGGACATCGACAGGCCTCCCTTTGGGGGGGAACGCGGAGAGCGGAATACGGAGTGCAGAGTACAGAGTGCGGAGTGAAGAGGACAGGAAGAATTGGTCCAGGCGGCCTACTCGGACGGGGGCTCGTGGCGGATCGAGGCGGAATTGATGCAGTAGCGCAGGCCGGTGGGGGCGGGGCCGTCGTCGAAGACGTGGCCGAGGTGGCCGCCGCAGTACCTGCAGGTGACCTCGGTGCGGATCATCCCGTGAGTCGTGTCGCGGTGCTCCTCGACCTTCTCCGGGTCGAGCGGGATCGAGAAGCTCGGCCAGCCGCAGTGCGCGTTGAACTTGCTCGAGGCGTCGAACAGCGGCTCATCGCACCCGGCGCAGCGGTAGATGCCGGGCGTCTTCGTGTCCCAGTAGGCCCCCGTGAAGGCTCGCTCGGTGCCCTTCTGGCGGAGGACGCGGAACTGCTCGGGCGTGAGCCGGTCGCGCCACTCGTCCTCGGTCTTCGGGAGGTCGCTCATGGGCTGATCCTCGCAATGCGACTGGATTTCACGTGCGCCGGGCCGTCGTCCCGTCTATTTTATCAGGGGTGTCGCGCCGATCCATCGGTCGAGGGAGTCTCCGCCATGACGCCGGTCGTGCAATCGCCGGGCGAGGGCGAACAGTTCGCGGTCGGTCCGCTGTCGATCCGGAGCCGCGTCTCGCGCGAGCAGTCCGGCGGCGCGTTCGAGTATTACGAGATCGGCCTAGGCGTCGCGACGGTGGATTATCACGTCCACCGGACGATGGACGAGACGATCACCGTGCTGGAGGGCGAGATCGAGTTCGCCATCGTCGGCAAGACGTACCTCCGCCCCGAGGGCTCGACCGTCCTCATCCCCCGCGGCCTGCACCACGGCTTCCGCAACCGCGGGCCGGGGCGGGCGCGGGTGCTCGTCCTGTTCACGCCCGCGACGGACCAGGCCGAGTATTTCCGCGAGCTGGCGAGGCTGCTCGAGGTACCCAGCCGGGATGCGGCGGCGATCAAGGCGCTGCAGAAGAAGTATGACCAGGAGCTGATGGGGGATGGGCCGTGGTGATAGTCTGGGTGGCATGGTCACGTTCTCGGGCCTATGTCTTCTCTAACCTCGGACACGGCTCCGAGAACGTGACCATACCACCCAGCCAGTTCATATGATCGGTCAACTATTGCCACTTGACCGCGGCCAGGAAGATGGACAACTTGGTCAAGAATCGCCATGCCTCGACCGAACACACAGTCTGACAATCGGCACGGCCTAAGTCGAACTCTCAGAGAGGAGGTTCGCAGGTGCGTTCGGAGGAGGTGTGGATACGGTTGCGTAGTCTGCGGCTCCGCCATCATCCAATACCATCACTTCGATCCACCGTTTGCGGACGCCAAGGAACACAACCCGGAAGGAATCACTCTGCTCTGCGGCCGACATCATGACGAAGCCACCCGCGGCCTATTATCGCCAGAATCAGTGCGCCGTCATAATTCCGGTCCCTTCGCACTGCGGCAGGCGCCCCATCATTTATTGGATCTTTCGCCTCCGATCCGGCTAATTCTCGGTTCCATCATCATAGATAATCCATCGGGTCCATTTATTGTTATAGATAACGAGGAATTGTTCAGTTTAACATTAAATAATGCTGAAATTCTACTTTCTGCCCGTTTCTTCGATGATTCGGGCAAAATGGTCGTTGATGTGAGGGACAGCGAGCTTCGGTTCCGTGCCGACAGTTGGGATGCGACCGTAGTTGGCTCCCAGGTCAAGGTCTGGAGCAGCAAAGGGGAAGTCGCCTTCGAAGCCACGCTGCACCCGCCCCGGACAATATACGTGCGTCGTATAAATGTCTCGCTGAACAACAAATGGATTTGTAGCGACGAGTCCGGCAACGTCAGAATCGGTTGGGACGCAGGCAATCGAGTAGATCTCCAGCGTGACCATTGCATGGTTGCGGACGGCCCTATCGTATTAAATGAATCCGAAAAGCAGATTCGCGGTGGAGTAATGATGACGCCCTATCCAGGCGATCGCTTGTTGAGTTTAGGCAAGGCCGGAAAAATTGACCAACTCTCTCGCGAACTCACCCAGCCCGCAATTCATGTAGTTCAACATCGCGATCGATTGCCCCTGCCGCAGAGTGCCCAAGCGCCAATTCCAGGGGCGCCAACGGGGATGGTGCGCTATCCCCTCGTCTGTCAGGTCTGCCATAAGCCACTGGGAGGGCACTACGATCAGCCCGTGGCTGCGAAGCCCCCGGAGTATTCGGACGCAAAATGCGAGGATTGCATCCTTCCGCCGCCAAGGGGATGGGCGGTGCAACTCGCGAATGGCAGGCAGGTATCCTGTCATATGACGAGAGAGGAGGCGGAACGGGCCGCGCAGGAACATTGCCGTCACTGTCAACCCAGCCATATCATCGTCCACCACACAGACGGGGAACTCCGATTCTGGTTCCCAGATCCCGGATCGGGCTGACGATAGCCGGCAAGTATGTTTACACTCGGGCCAGTGCTCAGTTGCGTATGATCCACACGGAACGTCAAGAATTACTCCGGCTCATCGAGGAGATGGGCGAGGCTTATCCGGAATTCCGCCTCGGGCAATTGATCGCCAACCTGGCCTTCTGGGCCCGGGGCGATCAGGAGGGGGCGGTGTGGAATGTCGAGGACGAGGAGCTGATGGCGGCCGTCCGCGAGCAGATCCGCACGCAAGACACCGCGCGCAGCCCATCGTCTGACCCGGGCCAGACGTCAAGCGGAACGGGAGGCGGAGGGGGTGGGATGGGAAGCACGATCGGTCCAGGCACGGCGGACGACCCGCACGACCTCGCCCGCTTCGTCGAGGCCCAGCGGGACATCTACGACCGGGCCCTCGCCGAGATCCGGGCCGGTCGGAAGCGGTCGCACTGGATGTGGTACGTCTTCCCTCAATTTGAGGGGCTCGGGTTCAGCGCGACCTCGCGGCGGTACGCGATCAGGAGCGTCGCGGAGGCCGAGGCCTACGTGCGACATCCCGTGCTCGGGCCGTGGCTCGTGGAGTGCGCCGAGGCGGTCCTCCATCTCGAAGGAAAGTCGGCGTACGAGGTCTTCGGCTCGCCGGATGACATGAAGCTCCGATCGTGTGCGACGCTGTTCGCTCGCGTGTCGCCCGCGGGGTCGGTTTTGCGCGGCTCTTGCAGGCGTACTTCCCGGCCGGGCCCGACGGAGGGACGCTCCGCCTGCTCGGCATCGAGACGGAAGGTCGCACTCGCCCGGAGGAGAGGGATCGATGAGACGTGCGATTGTGGCGGTCGTGGCCGGCTGCTGCCTGGCCCTGGGGGTCGGAGTCGCGGCGGGGCCGCAGGCCCCCGGTGCGGGCAAGAAACAAGGAGGCGTGATGACGGCACACGCTAAGGGATCGTTCGAGGTCGACATCGTCCCGCTGGCGGTCAACGAGAAGGCTGCGAACTCCGGCCTCGGGCGGATGTCTATCGACAAGACGTTCCACGGCGACCTCGAGGCGACGAGCAAGGGCGAGATGCTCACGGCCATGACGGCCGTCAAGGGCTCGGCCGGCTATGTTGCGATCGAGCGCGTCGACGGCAAGCTGAACGGCCGCGCCGGCACGTTTGCGCTCCAGCACAGCGGCACGATGACTCGCGGGGAGCCGACGCTCTCGATCACGGTCGTGCCCGACTCGGGAACGGGCGAATTGACGGGGCTCGCGGGCAAGTTGACGATCAAGATCGAGGAAAAGAAGCACTTCTACGAGTTCGATTACACGCTGCCCGAGAAGCCGTGACGGACGGCCGGTAGGGGGGGACGGTCGCCTATTTCTCGCCGCCGATCCGGATGTAATGCGACCAGGCGATGTGCGTCTCCTTCTCGCCCTCGGCCCGGCTGATGGCCAGGGTGGTCGAGGTGTCGGCCCTGTTCACGACGAAGATGCGGAGCGTGACCGGACGGCCCTTCGAGTCGTCCTGGACGGCGACCGACCTCGCCTCGCCCGGGCCGAGCTTCTCGGCGTAGAAGGCGATGACCTTGTCGATGGGGTCGGGCGTGGTCAGGACGGCCGCGCACTTGACGGCTTGGATCCCGGGGCTGCCCCCGTCGCTCATCGAGGCGCCGTTCGGCATCTGGCTGTCGGGGTACTTCCAGGCGGCGAGGGTCTGCATGAGGCTGATCTGCCCCGGCGGCGCCGCGTGGGCCGCGAGCGAGAGCGCGAGGAACAGGCCGGCGAGGGCGAGGGGCTTCGTGGCGCGAGGCATGGCGGTGTCTCCCTGATCGGCCGAGTTGAAGGTCTCGACCCTTCCCGTCAACGATGCACCCCGGGGCCTCTTAGGACCATTTCCGCCCGGCCCTGGCGATCCTCGTAGGGTCCGCTGTGCGGACCATCCTCGCCGGCGGCCTTCGACCGGGGACGGTCCGCATGGCGGACCCTACGAAGAGCGGGATCGAAGGCTGCTGGATCACGCGCTGCCGCTGACGGCCTTCAGGTCGGCCCGCTGCGCCTCGTAGCTCTCGGCGAACGCCAGGGCCGGCGGGTCGGGCGCCACGCCCCAGTGGGCGCAGGCCTGGCGGTAGATCGAGGGCCACCAGTTGGCGTGCTCGGTCAGGCCCTGCTCCTTGACCGAGGACCAGTTGCTCAGGATCTTGGACCAGCACTTGTCTCCATAGTCCAACGCTTCCTTCCAGTTGCCGATCTCGGGGATGTACCACTGGCGGCCGAGCGCGGCGTGGAGGACCTCGTCGGCCCAGTCGTAGTCCTGGATCGTCGCCATCAGGGGGTCGCCCGAGGCGACGCCGACCTCCCACTCGTACTTCTTGCCCGTCTTGTTCATCAGGCCCTGTTCGATGAAATAGAGGACGGCATGCCGCTCGATCGGTGAGCACTCGGTGTTCAGGCGGAGCGACCAGTTGTGGGTGATCCGGGCCTGGGTCCAGTCGACGCCGTTGGCGACGAAGCCGACCTCGCCCATCATCGCGTGCCGGGCCTCGTCCCAGAGCTGGCGCGACATGTCGCGGTAGTAGCCCCAGGGCTTGCCCTTCGTCTCGACGATGATCGAGGCCATCATCTCGGGCACGTCGATCTCGCGGAGCCGCTTGAAGAGCATCATCAGCGTCTTGTCGCGGGGCGAGTAGTCGGGGCTGTACAGGAACGCCTCGGGGTTCACGCCCTGGTTGTGCAGGTCGCGGAAGCGTTCGTCGCGCTTCGGGATGGGGTCGTAGACGTAGGATGTCTTCGAGTACATCCGCTCGACGAGTCCGGGGAAGACGGGCTCGCTCGTCCCGTCGAAATTGCCGGCCGCCGAGCTTGCGTGGTTGAACAGCCTGAGCCAGGGCCCCATCTTCTCCCTCGCCGCGTCGTCGACGAGGCAGGCGATGGCCTTCCGGCCGAAGGCGATCATGTCGGAGAGGTCGAGGCGGAGGTGGCGGATGAGCCGGACCGACGGGGCATCGGCGATCGGGTTCGTCTCCATCACGTGGTGGCCGAGGGCGTGGTCGAGGCGCCAGACCGCGGCCTCGTAGATCCCGACGAGCAATTCCTCGGTCGTCGGGGCGGCGAGGATCTCGTCGAAGTAGATCTCCAGCGCCGGGTGGGGGACGGCCTCCAATCCCAGCGGCGGCTCGCGCATCTCGCCGACGCGGGTCCGGAGGGCCTCCACGGCCTCGGCGCAGAGGTAGGCGTGGTGGGCGAAGGCGGTCTTCAGCTCGTAGATCGGCTCGGAGGTGATCCTCGCGGTCAAGATCTCGTGGAGCCGCTTGAAGCAGTAGTGATACCGCTTGAGCCGGGCGACGCACGCCTCGATGCCGAGGCCGGGCCGCGCCGCCTCTTCGAGCGTGGCCAGGCCGGCCAGGGTGGGGAGGCCTCGGTAGGACTGGTAGTCGTGGTGAGGGGTCATGGCCGGTTGGTCTCAGCAACTCTGAGGAAGGCGCCGCCGACCCTCAGATTACACAACGGCCGGGGGAGGGGGAATGGTCGGCGGATCGTGCGGCGCGGCGCAGGGAGGACGTCCCATCCTCGAAAAATCCGCCCGCAACGGTCCTTTGTCACGGAAATTGCTACGCTGGTAGAGACTCAACCGGCGGCGACGGCTGCGCCGGCGTCCGCGATCGACAAAACGAGGGGAATCTCGCGACCTTGTCCACCGAGCGCAAGCTGACGATCGGGTTCCTCGCCGCGCTGATGGTGCTCGTCGCCAACGCGGCGGTGTCGTACTGGAACCTGCTGGACCTGAACCGCAAGGGCGAGCGGGTCGACCACACGCGGAAGGTCCAGGTGGCGATCAGCGACCTGGACTCGACGATCCGCGACGCCGAGCTCTCGCACCGGAGCTACCTGCTGACCGGTTCCGAGGGCTGGAACGCCCTCGCGAGCGAGGGCATGCGGACGATCGCTCCCCAGGTTCAGGCGCTGCGGGCGATGACGGCCGACAACCCGCGGCAGCAGGAGCTGGTGGGGCGGCTCGAGGCGATGCTAAAGGATCGCATGGCGATCCTGGCCCACGCGAACGAGGCGAGGAAGGCCGGGCCGCTCGCCGAACCCGTCGCGGTGATCGGCCGCGGCACGGAAGCCGACCGGCCGCTCGGGCCGGTCCTCCGGATCGAGAAAGAGATGAACGACGAGGAGAATTCACAGCTCGCGCGGCGGTCGACCGACTGGCGGAGGAGCATCCTCCGGTCGGTGGGGACGTTCACGATCGCGACGGCCCTGGCCATGGCGCTCGATCGTCCTCGGCTACATGCAGATCCGGCGGGCCCTGGACATGCGGAACCGGGCCGACGCGATCCGCCGCGAGGGCGAGGAGCAGGTCCGGCTGATCCTCGAGTCGACCGGCGAGGGGCTCGTGGGGCTCGACCCGGCCGGCCGGTGCGTCTTCAGCAACTCGGCGAGCCGGCGGATGCTCGGCCGCGCGGGCCCGGACGACGATTCGGGCTTCGCCGGTATGATGGGCAAGTCGCTCCTGGAGCTCGTGGGCGAGGGCTCGGCGGCGACGCGGATCGCCGAGTCGCTAACTTCGGGCGAGGCCGAGCACGCCGAGGTCGCGACCTTCCGCCGCGCCGACGGGTCGTTCCTGCCCGTCGAATTCTGGACCCACCCGATCGTCCGCGGCGGCGAACGGATCGGGGCCGTCCTGACCTTCGTCGACGTCAGCTCGCGCCAGCGGGCCGAGGAGACGATGCGGCTCCGCGACCGCGCGCTGCGGTCGATCGCGCAGGGGATCTTCATCACCGACCCGAGGCGGGCCACCGAGCCGCTCTTCTACGTCAACGCCGCGTTCGAGCGGATGACCGGCTACACGCTGGCCGAGGCGACCGGGCGGGACATCCGCTTCCTCGCCGGCGACGGGACCGATCGCGCCACGATCGACCGGATCGCCGAGGCCTACCGCGACGGGAAGGAGTGCTCGGTCGAGCTCCAGCTCTACCGCAAGGACGGCGCGCCGTTCTGGGCCTCGGTGTCGATCTCGCCGGTCGAGGACACGACGGGCAAGGTCGCGCACTTCGTCGGCGTGATGACCGACGTCACCGACCGCAAGCGCGCGGAGGCGGCGACCGAGGAGCGGACGCGGCTGGCGACCCTCGCGGCCGAGGTCGGCGTCGCGCTCAACGGCGAAGGGGGCCTGGCGGAGATGCTCCAGGCCTGCTGCGAGCTGCTGGTCCGTCACCTCGACGGCGCCTTCGCGGGATCTGGACGCTCGACGACGGCGACGACACGCTCGTCCTTCGCGCCAGCGCGGGCCTGTATACCCACCTCGACGGGCCCCACGGGCGGATCAAGGTCGGCGAGTTCAAGATCGGCCGAATCGCCCAGGACCGGAAGCCGCACCTCACGAACGACGCGATCCACGACCCCCAGGTCGGGGACCGCGAGTGGGCCGAGCGCGAGGGGATGGTCGCGTTCGCGGGCTACCCGCTGATGGTCGAGGGCCGGCTCGTCGGGGTCATCGGGATGTTCGCCCGGCACGAGCTGAACGAGGCGTCGCTCCAGGCGATGGCGCCGATCGCCAGCGGCATCGCGCTGGGCATCGAGCGGAAGCGGGCCGTCGAGGCGCTCCGCGAGAGCGAGGTCCGGTTCCGCTTCATGGCCGACTCCATCCCGCAGCTCGCCTGGATGGCCCGGCCCGACGGCTCGATCTTCTGGTACAACCAGCGCCGGTACGAATACACGGGCACCACCCCCGAGCAGATCGACGGCCAGGGCTGGCAGAAGGTCGCCGACCCGTCCGACCTGCCGCGCGTGCTGGAGAAGTACAACGCGGCCTTCGCCAGCGGCCAGGCGTGGGAGGACACGTTCCCGCTCCGCCGGCACGACGGGGTGATGCGCTGGCACCTCTCGCGAGCACTCCCGGTCCGCGACCGGCGGGGGCGGATCGTCCAGTGGTTCGGCACGAACACCGACGTCACGGAGCAGAAGCTCGGCGAGGCCGAGCTCCAGCAGGCCAAGGAGGCGGCGGAGGCGGCGAGCCGGTCCAAGAGCACGTTCCTGGCGAACATGAGCCACGAGCTGCGGACGCCGCTCAACGCGATCATCGGCTACGCCGAGATGCTCCAGGAGGAGGCCGAGGACGCCGGCACGGCCGAGTCCGTCGCCGACCTCAAGAAGATCCACGGCGCCGGCAAGCACCTGCTCGGCCTGATCAACGACATCCTCGACCTGTCGAAGATCGAGGCGGGCAAGATGGACCTCTACATCGAGACGTTCGACCTGGCGAAGACCGTCGGCGAGGTCGTCGACACGATCAAGCCGATCGTCGAGAAGAACGGGAACCGGCTCGAGGTCGACGTGCCCGAGGACGTCGGCGCGATGCGCGGCGACCTGACGAAGGTCCGCCAGGCGCTGTTCAACCTCCTGAGCAACGCGAGCAAGTTCACCGAGAACGGGAAGATCTCCCTCTCGGTCGCCCGCGAGACGGTCGACGGGGCCGACTGGTTCGAGTTCCGGGTGAAGGACACGGGGATCGGGATGACGGAGGAGCAGGTCGCCCGGCTGTTCCAGCCGTTCACGCAGGCCGACGCGTCGACGACGCGGAAATACGGCGGGACGGGGCTGGGCCTGACGATCACGCGGCGGTTCTGCCAGATGCTCGGCGGCGACGTGACGGTCGACAGCAAGCCCGGCGAGGGCTCGACGTTCACGATCCGCCTGCCGGCCGAGGTCGCCGAGCGGCCGGGCGAGTTCCACGTCGTCAAGGACGCGCCCGCGCCGAGGCCGACGACGGCGGGGGCAGCCTGGTGCTGGTCGTCGACGACGACCCGACGGTCTGCGAGCTGATCCGCCGGACCCTCGAGAAGGACGCCTACCGCGTGGCCTGGGCCCACGACGGCCGCGAGGCGCTCGAGATGGCGAAGCGGCTCCATCCCGACGCGATCACCCTCGACGTGATGATGCCCGGGATGGACGGCTGGTCGGTGCTCGGGGCCTTGAAGTCGGACCCAGCGCTGGCGGAGATCCCGGTCGTGATGGTGACGATGATCGACGAGAAGCGGATCGGCTACTCGCTCGGCGCGGCCGACTACCTGACGAAGCCGATCGACCGTTCGCGGCTGCTGACGACGCTGGATAAGTACCGCCGGACCCAGGTGGGCGGGACGATCCTCGTCGTCGAGGACGACGAGGTCACGCGCGAGATGGTCCGGACGACGCTCAGCGAGGACGGCTGGACGGTCGTCGAGGCCGAGAACGGGCGAGTGGCGCTCGAGCGGATGGACGAGGCGAAGCCCGACCTGATCCTGCTCGACCTGATGATGCCCGAGATGGACGGCTTCGACTTCGCCGCGGCCCTCCGCCGGCTCGACCGCTGGCGCGACGTGCCGATCCTGGTCATGACGGCGATGGACGTCTCGGCCGAGGACCGGCTCCGGCTCAACGGGCACGTCCTGGGCATCCTCCAGAAGGGCAGCTATTCGCGGGAGGCCCTCCTGGACGAGATCCGCCGGGAGATCCAGCACCACCTGAGCCGCAAGCCGGCGAAGGCGGCGGGAGCGTAAAGGGGGCGATCGATTTGACCTCGGGGAGCGTAGAGACGAGGAGTGCAGAGCGCGGAGATCGAACGACAAACCAGATCGACCGGCCCGCCTGCCCACCCCGACCTTTCCCCTCCCTGCTGCTTTTCTGCCTTCCCTCATTCTGCCTTGTGCCTTGTGCTTTCTGGCCTCTGCCTTCTGTTCTTCACTCCTCACCTCCCACGCCCGCCCCGCCCCGCAGCATCCGAGGACCGCGATGGCCAAAATCCTGCTCGTCGAAGATAATGAGATGAACCGCGACATGCTCTCGCGGCGGCTCGGGCGAAAGGGATATGAGGTCGAGGTCGCCGTCGACGGCCGCGCGGGGCTCGAGCAGGCCCTGGCGGGCGGGTTCGACCTCGTCTTGATGGACATGTCGCTGCCCGTGCTCGACGGCTGGGAGGCGACCAAGCAGATCCGCTCCGACCCCCGGGGCGCATCGATCCCGATCATCGCCCTGACCGCCCACGCCATGCCGGGCGACCGCGAGAAGGCCCTGGCCGCCGGCTGCGACGACTACGACAGCAAGCCCGTCGAGTTCGACCGCCTGCTCGGCAAGATCGTGGCCCGCCTCGCCGCCAAGGACGCGCCGCCGGACCTGAGACCGCACCCCTTTCCCCGCGCCACGGACGAACGCCGCCGATGCCCAAGATCCTGATCGTCGAGGACAACCCCGAGAACTGGGACATGCTCTCCCGCCGCCTCAAGCGCCGGGGCTTCGAGGTGGTGCTCGCGCCCGACGGCGTTGCAGGGCGTGGCGATGGCGCGCTCCGAGGGCCCGACCTGATCCTGATGGACATGAACCTGCCCGTGCTCGACGGCTGGGAGGCGACCAAGCAGATCCGCGCCGCGGCCGCGACGAAGGCGATCCCGATCATCGCCCTGACCGCCCACGGCATGCCCGCCGACAAGGCCCGCTCGCTCGAGGTCGGCTGCGACGACCATCACACCAAGCCCGTCGACCTGACGGCCCTGCTCGCGCAGATCGAGGCCCTGCTCGCGGGACGGAAGCCGTAGGGTCCGCCGTGCGGACCGGGGCCGATTGGGGAAGGGCAGAGAGCACAAGGCACAAGACAGAAAGCGGCGCGCGGAAAGCCGGGTGAGGAGAGGCACAGCGCCGGCTTGATCTGGGCCTTGCCTTCTCCAGTCCGTCCTCTGCTTTGTGCTTTGTGCTTTCTGCTTTCTGCTTTCCACTTCGATCACTACCGCCTCACCATGTTCCCCGTCACGAACCCCAGCAGCCCCGCCAGCCCCACCCCGACCAGCGCCTGCAACCCCGTCAGGATATGCACCGAGACATTCCGCGGCGCCAGACCCGATCGGCGGGTTGCCGGGCGTGGTCATCGCCAGCAGGCTGAAGATCGCGAGGTCACCGGGGTCGCGCGTGACCTGGCCCGTGTCCGAGTCCACCACGCTGCCGGCCACGCCGTACAGGACTGTGAAGGCGACGAAGACCAGGACCATCGTCCGGAGGATCCGGGTGATGCTCTCGCCGTAGTCGCAGACCCACTCGACGACGAGGTCGCTCGCGTAATTGCCGTAGCCGCCGAGGGCGCCTCGCATGTCGCCCGCCCGCCTCGCGGCGCGGCCGCGCGCGGAGGGCGTCGAACTTCTGCATCCGCCGGCGCCGGCGATAGGCCCAGCTCTCCGCCCCCGGCTCGCCCGCCGCGCTGGAAGTGGCGCTCGAGGCCGAGGTACGCCAGCCGGGCCGCGTCGAACTCGCCCGCGAGCTCCTCGCCCAGGGCCTCGCCCAGCTGGTCGCGGTTGATCCGCGTCTTGTCCAGCCACGCCCCCCGCAGCCGGGCGCCGGCGAGCCGGCAGCCGGAGAGGTCGAGGCCCTGGAGCCTGGCGTCGGTGAGGTCGGCGGCCGGAGAGGTCGGCGCCGGCGGGCACGGCACGCCTCAGGTCGGCCCCGCGGAGATTCGCCCCCGCCAGGACCGCCTGCCCGAGCGCGGCCCCGCGGAGGTCGGCGCCGGCGAGGTCCGCGTCGCGGAGGTCGGCCTCGCGGAGCGTGGCGCGGCGGAGGTCGGCGCCTGGCGCGACCAGACCCGGGGCGGTGGCGCCCCAGAGGTCGGCGCGGCGGAGGTCGGCACCCTCCAACGCGGCGCCATCGAGCTTCGCGAACCGGAAGACCGTGCCGCGGAGCACGGCGTCCTCGAGCAGGGCCCCGCGGAGGTCGGCCTGTTCGACGTGGGCGGCGCCGGAGGTCGGCGCCGGCGAGGTCGGCGTCGCGGAGGTCGGCCTCGTCGAGCTTCGCCCGCCGCAGGTCGGCCTGGCCGAGCGACGCGCCGCGGAGATCGGCCCCGTGCAGATCCAGCCGCGCGAGCTTGCGCGGCGGAGCCGGACGCCGCGGAGGTCGGCATGCTGAAGCCTGATCCCCGCGCCGGTCAGGTCGATCTCATCGAGGATGGCGCCGGAGCGGTCGTCGGCCGAGAGGTCGAGCTTCGCCCCCGCGGCCCGATCGACCCGCCCGAGGAGCCACTCGCGCCGCGCTTCGGGCGAGGCCGCGGCCAGGTGATCGAGGGGCTCGCCGCTGATCGGAGGGCACTCCGGAGGGCATCACGCGCGGTCAGCCCCAAGGGCCTCAGAGGCCCCGGCCGCCCAGGTGCTTGCGCTTCTTGGGGTTCCGGCCGTGCCGCTTGGGACGCCGCCCCTTGGCCACGGGCGAGCTGTCGGCCTTCTTGCGCCATTTGTGGCCCTTGCGGTGCTTCGTCTTCGTCTTCATGGCAGGCGATATCCGTCCGGTCGGTCCGATCAGTCGCGAAAGGGACCATTGTGCGGAGTCGCGGCGGGGAAATCAACCCGAACCGCGGATCGGGGGTGTACCTCCCGATTCTGGCGCGGGCGACCGCCCTCGTTCCGCCGATCGGGAGCCCTTCCCGATGACTCGCATCGTCGCGGAGCGGCGGGCGATGGTCGCATCGGGGGCCGCGGCTCGGTCGGCGACGACGAGGAATTACCGACCGAAGCCAATTCTCCGCAAATCGTTTTTAGATAGAGATTTATATTCGGTTTTTCGGCCCCGGATTCGGCGGGGGGGGGCGGCCTCGGCGGCCTCGTCGATGGCGACGAGGCCGGAGTCGGACCTGGCCATCGCCGGTCAGGTTGCCGGGGGGCCGCGGAGCGAGGAGTTGACGCGAGCGCTCGGGGTGGAAGGCGAAACCGGCAATCCGGTCACATCCCCCCCGCCTGGGCCACCTTCCCCACCTTCTCATACTTCGTCAGCGCGTCCCGCAGAAGCTTGACGAACTCCAGCGGCGGCATCGCCCCGCCCCGCGAGCCGAGGACGGTGCCGTCGGGGCTGAGGACGACGTAGTTCGGGTTCGTGATCTCGCTGGCGACCTTGAGCTCGAGCTGGAGGTTGTCCTCGGCGAGCTTCTCGCGGGCCTCGGGCGGGATCGAGTTGATCGGCACCCGGTCGGTGTAGAGCTGGACCGGGACGAACCTCTGGAGCATCGCCACGACCTCGGGCCGCGGGAAGACCGACTGCTCCATCTGGCGGCAGTTGGCGCAGTTGACGCCCGTGAAGTCGATCAAGATCGGCTTGTTCTCGGCCTTCGCCCGCTCGACGGCCGCGCTCGTAGCTCAGGCCCCACGCGACGCCGTGGACGCTCGTCTGCTCGCGCTCGGCCTGCTTCGGATCCTTCGAGGTCGCGTCCTTGGCGGCGTGTTGCGCGACGGCCGTCGCCGAGGCCTCGGGAGCCTTCAGGTCGCCCGCGTCAGGTGGGAGGAGCCCGACCACCTGCGTCCAGAGCCACCCGTGCGGCGGACGGCCGAAGAGGCCGGGCGTCAGGTAGAGCGAGAGGAACAGGAACAGCGCAGCCCGCGACGATCCGCCCCGGGCCGACCTTCACCGCGTCGTGGTCGTGATCGGTGCGGAAGAGGCCGAGCAGGTAGATGCCGCAGACGAGCGCCAGCACGACCCAGATCGCCAGGACGGTGTAGGCGTTGGTGATCGCGTCCTCGGGGACGACGAACGCCGTCTCGGCCGTGTTGAGGAACTTGAACGCCGCGCCGATCTCGACAAGGCCGCCCACGACCTTGACCGCGTTCATCCAGTCGCCGCTCTTGGGTAACTTCGAGAGCATGCCGGGCGAGAGCGCCAGGACGAAGAACGGCAAGGCCAGCACGGCGGAGAACGTGAGCATCCCCAGGATCGGATAGAGGTAATTCCCCTTGGCCGCCATCACCAGCAGGAGGCCGACGACCGGGAAGGTGCAGGTGAACGACGTGATCGTCAGCGTCAGGGCCATGAACATGACGCCGACGAGCCCGCCCTTGCCCTCGCGCTGGGCCGAGGCGTTGAGCAGGAAGCTCGGCAGGCGGATCTCGAACAGGCCGAGCAGGCTCAGGCCGAACGCGAGGAACATCCCGGCCACCGCGAAGTTCAGCCACGGGTTGTTCGCCAGCTTCGAGAGCGACCCGGCGCCGAGGAAGACCGCGAAGAGCAGCCCGACGCGCCGTGAAGATGCCCATGATCGCCAGGCAGTACGTGATCGCCAGCCCGGTCGTCTTGCCCGAGCGGGCGTGGCCCTGCTTGACGAAGAAGTTGACGGTGATCGGCACCATCGGCCAGACGCACGGCATGACCAGGGCACCGAGGCCGCCGGCCGCGCACCAGAGCAGGAAGGGGATGAGCCCGCGCTCGGTCTCGCGTCCGGAGTCGTCCCCGGCGGCGGCCGTCGCGGCCTCGCTCCTGGCCTTCATCTCGGCCATCGCGGCCTTGTAGGCCGGCGTGTCGCACGGCGTGGTCACATCGGCAAGGCCGCCCGGGAGGATCTCGATCTCGGCTTCGGGCAGCGTCCACTGGCCCGGGACGCTGCAATTCGTGTCGTTGCAGACCTGATACCCGGCCTGGACACGGAGCGTCTTCTTGCCCGGCTCGATACCGGGCGGGACGCCCAGCGGGATCGACCAGGTCACCTCGTCCTCGTAGTAATCGAGCGGCGGGGCGACCTTGGAGCTCGGATCGTGCTTGTGCGCTTCCTTCGAAGCCGTCCAGTCGCTCTGCGGGCCCAGGCCGCCGTCGTCGAAGAAATCGAACCAGGTCGGGCCGGGCCCATCGGGCTTCTTCTCATATTTGTAAATATGGTACTTCGGGCCGAGCTTGGCCGTGACGTTGAACGTCACGATGTCGCCCGCCTTGGCCTGTTTCGACTCGAGGCTCGTGGTCAGCTCGACGCCCTTGGGCTTGGCCCGCGGGGAGCTGTCCTTCTTCGCGGGCTGCCTGCGGCGGCGACTCCGCCTTGGCCGTTTCTATGGTGGTCTTGGTCACCTTCTCGTCCGACTTCGGCTTCGCGCCGGGTCGGCCGGGAGGATCGTCAGCTCGGCCGGCGGTAGAGTCCACCGGCCCGGGACGCTGCAATTCTGGTCGGAGCAGATCATGTAGCTGGCCTGGACCCGGACCGCCTTCTTTCCCGGCGCGGCGTCGGCGGGGACGAGGATGGGGATCGACCAGGTGACGTCGCCGTCGTGGTACGAGACGAACGGCAGCGACGGGAACGCCGGCTCCTTCTTCTCGATTGGCGGCGGGGCCGCGGTCCAGTCGCCCTTGGGCGTCAGCCCGGCGGGGTCGAACAGGTCGAACTGGGTGACCGTCGGGCCGTCGTCGGGCTGGCTCTTGTTGTAGGCGTAGATATGCCAGCCGGGGCGACGTCGGCGGTAACCGTCAGCTTGACCGTATCGCCCGGCCTGGCCTCGGCGGGGACGACCTTGGCGGAGAGGGTCGCCTGCGGCGGCCTTGGGACCTTGCTGTCCTTCTTGGCGGGCGTCGGCTCGGCGGCCCGGGCGGCCGGATGAACGATGGCGGCCAGGGCGATGAAGAGGGGCGCGATCCGCCGCGCCGTGATGAGGGTACGCATGAGCACGTGTCCCGTGGAGAGCGAGGCGAACGCCGCGCGGACCGGTGACGTCCCGTCGCGGCGAGTTCCTTTGATGGTATGCGGATCGCGGATCGGGGACAAGCCGGGGAGGCGGTCCGGGCTCACTCGGCCCGGGTCGCGAACAGATCGGCCAGCGGGAGGCGGAAGCCCGGCAGCACGTCGCCGCCGTCGAGCACGCCGCCCGAGGCGAGGTCGAGTTGGGTCGAGTCGGTCGGCGCCGTGTGGACGCGGACGCTCTTCGTCTTCAGGTCGACGATCCAGGCGAGCCGCGTCCCCGAGGCAAAATACTCGCGGAGCTTGCGGGCGATCTCGGCCTTGGTGTTCGACTTGCTCAGGACCTCGACGGCCAGGTCGGGTGCGATCGGGGCGATCGGGCCCTTGGGCCGCTTGCCGCCGGGGAAGCGGGCGCGGGAGAGGAAGGCGACGTCGGGCGCGGACCTGCGAACCCGTGGTCCGCATCGTGCCGGCCTCGCCGGTGAGGATGCCGAGCTTGCGAGGGACGATGAAGTTCCCCAGGTGGATCGCGATGAGCATGGCGATCGCCGACTCTTCGTAGCCCATCCCCTTCTCCACCAGCGTCGCGTCGACGAGTTCGTAGAGGCCCGTCCTGAGCTTATTCTCGTTTTCCTTGATCAGGTCACTCTCCGTGGCCGTGCCCGGCGTCGGGTGGAGTCGGACGCGTCGGGCCGGGATGTTGCCCAGGCGGCGCAGGAGGTCGGCGACCGTCTCGGGCGGGTCAGACGGGGGCGAAGCTTGGGGAGAGCGGCGGCGGGGCGTGGTGGCGGTGGCCATGATGGGGCGGGCTCCCGGTCGTGATGAGGACCGAAGGTCATTTTAGCATGCGGCAACTCGGGTTGACCCCCCCGCAATTCTCCCCTACGATCCCGCCCCGGGCCGCTGCCGACGTGCCGATTCTGGCGCGTCCGAATCTTTCGTCCTCCGGGTGGAACGCACCCCATGCGCTACGCGATCGTGGCCGCCGTTGTGTTGTCGGGGGTCGTCGGCGCCTGGCTGATCAATGAGAGCCGGCACAACCGGCTCGTGTGGGATCATTTCGACGTCGTCAAGCACGGCATCCTCTACCGGAGCGGACAGCTCCGCGGCGAGCAGTTGAGTCAGGCGATCCAGACGTATGGCATCCGCACCGTTGTCAGCTTCCAAGTCCCCGGCCAGGGCGTCGAGCACGAGCGGGCGATCTGCCGAAGCCTGGGCATCGACTTCCTGAACCTACCCATGCCCGGCGACGGTTTCGGCCGCGAGGACCAGTTCCGCGAGGTCCTCGCCGCGTGCGACGACCCGCACCGCCGGCCCGTGCTCATCCACTGTGCCCGCGGGACGTGCCGGACCGGATCGGCCGTGGCGCTCTATCGCTACGAGCGCGACGGCTGGACGGTCGAGGACGTCGACGCGGAGATGCGCCGGCAGTCGTATGTTCACGGATACTTGCCGGGATACGTGTACCAGATGGCGAAGAACAAGCCGACGCGCGACCTGTTCGACCCGGCGATCGTCCACGACGCCAACCTGCCCCCGCCGCCTCCGCCGCCGAAGCCGCGCGAGATCATCCCGGACGTTGATGGGCTGCCCATCGTCGAGGAGCCGACGCATGTCCGCTGACCCGATGTCGTCGGCCTCGCGCGCCTCGCTCCGCCGGTTTCGCGCCGATCCGGGGGAGCTCGAGGTCGAGGAGGAAGAATCGCCCGGGCGGCTCCTCGGCATGGAGCTCGTCTTCCTGCTCGCGGCCGTCGGGTTCGTCCTGATCGGCGGCGGGAGCCTGGAGCTCGGGCCGACCGAGGCGAAGGTCGGGCTATCCGCCGTCGAGCCGATCGGCCCGTTCGGCCAGTCGCTCGGCGGATGGGAACCGGCCGTCTGGATCGGGTCGGTGCTGCCGAGCCGGATCTGGTCGGTCGTCGGCGGGGTCGCAGGCGATGGGATCGTCCGCTGGCCGTCGGCGGTCGCGGGGCTCGTCGTCGGGCTCCTGCTCTGCCGCGCCATGAAGCGGGCGATCGGCGCGAGGGCCGCGGGACTGCTGGCGCTGGCCTGGTTCGGCCAGCTCGCGCTGATCGACCGGTCCGCCGACGCGGGCGTCGACCTGATCGCGGGACTGGGCCCGATCCTCGCGCTGAACCGGATGCTCACCAAAGGGTCGGGCTGGGTTGCAGGTCTGTGTGCGTCATGGGCGTTCCTCGCCGGGGGCTGGCCGCCGCTGGCCATGATCGTGCTGGCGACGATCGTCCTCGGTCGCCACGGGGCGACGTTCTCGATCAAGACGGCGATCCCCGTCGTCGCGACGATCGTCGGCCTGGTCGGCCTGGGCGTTAATGACGACGAAGGCCCAGGTCTGGGCCGCCGCGCTGAGCCTGCCGCTCACGCAGGGGTCGGCGTGGACGATGGCCCTCGGCGTGATCGGGCTCGGCCTCCCCTGGTCGCCGCTCGCGGCGCTGGCGCTGTCGAAGCGGGTCCGCGACGCGTGGGTCCCGCAGGGCAAGCCTTACGTGATCGGCTGGGCGCAGGTCGCGCTGGCGAGCCTCGTCGCGGGGACGGTCATCCCCGTCCTGGCACCCGCGGCGCGGATGACGGCACTGACCGGTATCGCCGTGGTCGCGGCCGCGTGCTGGGAGGCTGTCCTCTCGGGGCCGATGACGACCGCAGCCCGTCGCTGGTTCCACACGTCGAGCCTGACCGTCACACTCGGCTGGTCCGCGGGCCTCCTGATCTGGGCCGGGTACCTCTCCGTGGCCGTCGGCTATTACCGAGCGACGGCGATCTTGCTCATGGTCCTGGCCATCGCGGCCATCATCGTGGCCGCGTCGGCGTCGTTGCTCGGCGACCGCAACGGGACGCTCGCGGCGCTCGTGCTCGTGGCGATCTCGCTCAAGCTCGCCCACTGGGGGCATCACGTGCCTGAGTGGAACTATCGCCACGGCCAGGGCCCCTGGGGCCGCGCGATCGGTCAGTGGGTCCCGCCGCGGACGAACCTGTACGTCCTCGACGCGTGGCCGCCCGACCTGGTTTTCGCGATCGGCAAGCCCGTGCGGCAAATCCCCAGCCCGATCCTCCTGCCGGACCTGCCCGGGGCCAGTCCGAAGTTCGTCCTGCTGACGGCGTCGGAGTTGGAGAACTGGGAGGAGTCGTGGCCCCGGCTCGTCCTCGTCGCCAGGTTCCAGGACGAGTACGGCGGCGGCCGCGTCCTCGCGAGAACTGATGGGCCGTTCTCCTGGCGGAAGCTGGCCACCGAGGCGATGCACGACCGGGAGTGACGCCGCCGGCTCACGGCCGCCCGCGCGACTCCTTCTCCTCGATCCCGCCGATGCCGAACCGCCGCGCCAGCTCGGCCTCGACCTCGGCCAGCGGGACGTCGCGGCGGCCGAGCAGGACGAGCGTGTGGAAGAACAGGTCGGCGACCTCGCGTACAAGGTGCGCTCGCCCTTCGTCCCCTCGCTCATCGGCCGCCTCGACGACCTCGGCCGCCTCCTCGATGACCTTCGCCCCGATCGCCGGAACGCCGCCCTCGAGGAGCGTCACCACGTAGGAACGCTTCGCGGGCGGGTTCGCCTTGCGGTCGGCGATGACGGATTCGAGGGCGTGGAGGATCGAGGGCTCGGGCATTGGATCAACCGCTCCTGGGAGAGATCCGCGCGTTAGCGTGGGGCGGCCGGAGCAGAGCGCAGGCTGCCCCGGACGGGTACGGCCGAGGCTTCTCCCTTCGGAGCACCGCTGCGCTCTGCCCCGGGCCGCCCGTCGATCCGCAACTCTATCGCGCCGAGTGATCGTTGAGTATGGTGACCGGATGGCCGAGATCGAATCCGAATTCGGCGTCCCCATCCCCGGCCGCATCCTGCCCCGAGGCCGAGTGGGCGAAAACCGGCATCAAGCGCCTGCCGCCGCCGAGCCCGCTCGACTGGGCCGAGATCTTCGGCCGGACCGCGCCCGGTCGTGCTGGAACTGGGCTGCGGTAACGGGAGGTTCACGCTTCTAAGCGCCCTGAATCGCCCCTCGCTCGACCACTTCGCAACGGACATCCTGCCCGTCGTCATCCGCTACGCGACCCGCAGGGCCAACCAACGGGGCCTGCACAACGTCCGGTTCGCCGTGCGGGATGCGGAGACGTTCATGGCGCACTACGTCGCCGAAGGGAGTCGTCGCCGAGGTCCACCTGTACCATCCCCAGCCCTATCACGACCCGCGGCAGGCCCACCGGCGGCTCGTGACGCCGCGGTTCCTCGCCGACGTCCACCGCGGGCTCACTCCCGGGGGGCTGTTCGTCGTCCAGACCGATAACCCCGACTACTGGGCCTACATGACGAAGGTCCTGCCGGTCTTCTTTGCCTTCGAAGAGCAATCGGGGCCGTGGCCGGATGCGCCCGACGGGCGGTCGCGACGGGAGATCCTCGCGAGGAGTCGGGGACTTGCGATCTTCCGGGGCGTCGGCCAGGCGCGAGCAGACCTCGACCGGCGGCGAGGCACTCGCCCTGGCCAAGTCCCTGCCGCCGCCGGACTTCCGGAGCCGCGGGCCGTGGTGCGACCTCGACGCGATCGACGCCCGGGGCGACTGACGGCTGCGGTTCGAGGGGCGGGGCCTGTCTCCAATCATGCGACCCTGTGCGTTATCAGTTTTGGACGAGCCGTCCCCGGCGTTGTATCTTCAAAAGGGAGGTCCGGCGGATACGCCGGGATCACGGCTCGATCCCGCGGGCCTCCCTCACGCTGCCGGGCGGATGCTCCCGAGGCGGTGAGAGTCCCCGGTCGCACGGACGCGGCGAACGACGTCGTCAAAACCTCTCCGATTTCCGCTCCGCGCCCGTCGCACGACACCGGGGCCACTCCCCATGCGTTCGAAGCGTCCTCGCGCGCCTGCGGCCGAGCCTCGACCGGCTGGACGATCGCTGCCTGCTCTCGGCGACCCCGCAGGGCCTCTCGCCGCAGCAGCTGGTGACGGCCTACGGGCTGAACAATCTGATCTTCGCCACCTCGGCGTCGCCGTTCCCGGCCAACGGCGCGGGCGAAACGATCGCGATCATCGACGTCGATCACGATCCGTACATCTACTCGGACCTGGCGAAGTACGACGCCACCTTTGGCCTGCCCACGCCGGGCCTTGCGGGTCAGAACGCGGCCGGGACGCCCTGGTTCAACGTCGTCAACCTCGCCGGCAGCGCGACGAACGACGGTTGGGCCGAGGAAGAGGCGCTGGACGTCGAGACGGCCCACTCGGTGGCGACCGGGGCGAACATCCTGGTGATCGAGGCGGCGTCGGACAACTTCAATGACCTGCTCTACGCGATCGAGTTCGCCCGCGCACACGCCGGGCGTCGGGGTCGTGTCGATGAGCTGGGGCGCAGAGCGAGTTCCCCAACGAGGCTGCCTACGACTGCCTACTTCACGACGCCGCCGGGGCATGTCGGCATCACGTTCGTCGCCGCCAGCGGCGACAGCCCGGGTGTCGAGTGGCCGGCCTCCTCGCCCGACGTCATCGGCGTGGGCGGGACGACGCTGAACACGACCTCCACCGGCGGATACCTCGGCGAAACCGCCTGGACAAGCAGCGGCGGTGGCTACAGCCAGTACGAGGCCGAGCCGTCCTACCAGTACGGCGTCCAGTCCACGGGCCGGCGGAGCGTGCCCGACGTCGCCTTCGACGCCAACCCGAACACCGGGCTGTCGATCTACGCGACCGACCCCTCGACCGGTCAGGGGACGTGGTCGGTCTTCGGCGGGACGAGCCTGGGCGCCCCCGCGTGGGCGGGGATCGTCTCGATCATTGATGAGGGCTACGCGCTGGCCCGTATCCTGCCGAGCATGGACGGCGGGAGCTTGACCCTGCCGATCCTCTACGGCCATTCTCCGTCGAGCATCTTCCACACCGTGACCGCCGCGCCGGTCCGCCGGCTCGGCCCGATCTCGACGCTGACGGCCACGGGCCTGGGCACGCCCGAGGGAGTGACGTTCCTCGAGAGCATGCTCGGCTACAGCGTGCTCGTCTTCAACGGCGCATCGGCGTCGCGGGCGGCGCAGGCCGTCGTCACGCCCGCGGCATCCGCCTCGGGCTCGGCATCGACGGCCGGGTCGACCTCGGCGGCGCTGGTCGTCGTGCCGACGGTCGTGACGCCCGCCACGCCCGTCGGGCCCGGGCCAGGGCGGCGGAACGCCGGTCGTGGGGCCCGCCAGCACCGGCCGATCCGGCGGCTCCTCGCCGCTCGTGTGGATCGCCGCCGTTCTCGATGCAGCGACCGCGGTGGGTTCCCCGGGAGCACCCGTCTCGCCCGCCAGCAGCTCCGCGTCCGGCGGTCAATCGGTCCTGACCGCCGATGTCCCCACGGGCCCGTTGCCGGTCGCCCGTGCCTCCGCGCCGGACCCGCAAGCCCCTGTGCTGTCGGGACCAATGGCCTTCGGCGCAGTGCTTCCGAAGCTTACCCGCCGCGACCGGCCGAAACGCCTTGCCGTCGCTCGTCGCGGCCGACCCCTCAGTCCCGCTCCCGCTCCAGAACGCCCCTCCGCGTCTTCGACGCGGCCCTGGAAGCGTGGAAGGAGGAGGAGGCCTTAGCGCTCGCGTGAACCCGACCGGGCCTCATTTGTCCGGCGCCGAACAGGCTCAGGTCGATCGGCTCGTCGGGCGTGAGCAGGACCTTGCGGCGGACGCGCCAGGCCGTCGCGGAGACCGTCGAGATAGAGCCGACGGACGGTCAATCGCCGCGACCGCTCGGCCTCGGCCAGCAGGGCGACGAACCGGTCGGCCCGGCCCCTCGCGAGCGCAACCGTGCGGTCGGCCCCGGCGCGGGCGACCTCCTCGGTGGCCCGCGCCTTCGCCCTCGCCGCGATCCGGACCGACTCGGCCCGCGGCGTTCGCCTCGTTCCGCTTGCGGTCGAGATCGCTTCGGGCCGACTGCGCGGCCGCGAAGTCGGGCTGGACCTCGGCCGGCGGCTGGGCGTCGGTGAGACTCACGCCCAGCACGGCAAGGCCCAGCCCATAGCGGCGGACCGAGTGATCGAGCTCGGACTGGACATCGGCGGCGATCGCCGCGCGGCCGTCTCTGAGGGCTCCCTCGATCCCTCGGCGCGACAGCGAGCTCGCCAGGCACGACTCGGCCAGGCGGCGGAGCGTCCCCTCGCCGTCGTCCGCGGCCAGGACGAACCGCGCCGGGTCCGCCACGCGGTACTGGACCACGGCGCGGGCGTGGATCAGGTTAAGGTCGCCCGTCAGGTACTCGCCCGCGCCGGGATCGTCGCCTGGCCCTGGCGTCTCGGCCAGCCCGATCTCGACCCGCCTGACCCGCTCCGTCTCGACCCGCTCGACCCGGTCCAGCCCGAGCGGCAGGCCCAGGTGCAGCCCGGGGCCGTAGGGCACGGGAAGGAGGCGGCCGAGCCGCCGGACGACCGCCGACTCGCCCGGGGCGACCGAGACGAGGCCGGTGGTGAGTATTGTGATGATCGCGATGAGGATGAGCGCCAGCGCGCCTCATGGCTTCCTCTCCGCGGGCGAGGCCACCTTCTCGCCGGGCGACCCCTCGGGCGCGGGCAGAATGGGCGGCGTGTCGCGGAGCAGGTCGTCGGACGGGCCCTGCGTCAGCAGCCGCAGCAGCGGGCTGGCCGACGAGAGGATCAGCGTCGCGCGGTCGTCGAGAACGGAGCGATACGTATCGAGTGTCCTCACGAATTCATAAAACTTTCGGGTCGCGGGCATGGCGCTTCGTTCAGGATGCGCATCGCCTCGGCCTCGGCCTGGCCCCTGATCCGCTCGGCGTCGGCGTCGGCCTTCGCGAGGATCGCGTCGCGCTCGCGGTCGGCTTGGCTGGTGAGCACCTGGTACTGCGCCTCGCCCTCGGCCCGGAGCGATGCTGCGACCTGCTGCGCGCTCGCTGCGGATCAGCTCGAACACCGCCGGGCGGACCTCGAGCGGATGATTGAACCGCCGCAGGCGGATGTCGACGACCTCGACGCCGAGCTCGTCCTTCGCGCCGGCGCGACGGCCTTGACCAGGTCCTCGGTCAGCCCGTCGAGCGACCAGACCTTGGAATCGTTCGACGCGATCGACGCCAGCTCTCGCGAGCCGAAGGCGTGGCTCAAGCGCCGCGGAGACGCGCTCGTTAAGGCGGGCCTCGGCAGCGTCGAGCGTCCCGGCCGAGCGAAGGAACCTCTCGGGATCGACGACCCGCCACGCGACGTAGCTCGCGACCTCGAGGTTCCGCTTGTCGCCCGTGATCAACTCCCTCGGCGGCGGGTCGAACACCCGGAGCCGGCGGTCGATTGACCGCGACGACTGCCAGGGCCATTTCCAGTGGAAGCCAGCCTCGTCGGATGCGTTGCCGTAGAGCGCAACGGGGCGGCCGAACTCGGTGACAAGGACGTATTCCGTCTCGTCGACGATCACGGCCGAACGGAGGGCGAGCCCGGCGAGCAGACCGAGAGCGGCGACGAACGATGACAGACCGGCGGAGGCGACGCATGGGCAGGGGATCTCGCGGTCTTCGGTGGCCCTCATCGTAGCGGCTCCCCGTAGGGTCCGCCATTCCGGACCGTCCGCCGGTGCCGCTCTCGAATCCGAGCACTCGCGACGTCCCTCGTTCGCCGCTCCCGCGGCAGAGTGGCCCTTCAGCCGCTCCGCGGCCCTCGGATCGCGACGGGAGCGGCGGAGCGAGGTTGGTCCGCAATAGTAGACTACGGATCATGGCGGCGCGGATTCGGGCGGCGGGGCCACGGCTGCCTTGAGCATTGCCGGGTCGCCGCCGAGCGGGAAATCGGGCAAGATCAGATGGCGACGGCGGGCCTTGTCGGGGTCGAGGATGAGCTTGGGCTTGTTCGACAAGACGACCGCAAGAGCCTCCCAGTAGAGGCGATGGTCGGTCAGCGCGGGGAACGCCGCGCGGGCGAGGACGAGGGCGACGAAGGCGTCGGCATCGCCCGAAGCGCGGGTCGAGCGTGACAGACGATCGGCCTCCGCGGCGTTCCGCGAAATCGCGGCGCGACCCTCTGCGGCCTTGACCTGTTCGAGGCGATAGGTCGTCCCCTCGTTCGCCCGTCTCGCGCGATCGCTGCCGGCGCGGGAGACGTCGTGGTAAGCGTCGGCGACGAGTAAGGGAGGGTGGACATCTTGATAAGCGACGGCGTCGATGACGAGGCCGAGGCCGCAGGCGTCGGCGCGGTGCTGGATCTCCAGGAGTGTCGCCCGCTCGGCCTCGCGGCGGCGGCCGGCGAGCAGGCCCTCCATCGGGCGACGGCCGACGACCGAGCGGATCGACGACTCGACCAGCGGCCGGATCGCCCCGTCGGCGTCGCTCGTGAGGAAGGCGTGTCGGTGGAGCGATTCAGAGCGGGCGTCGAGGTGATACTGAGCCGACGCGGCGAGCTCGACGAGCTGGCCGTCGCCCGTCATGACCAGCGCCTCGTCCGTCGGCCCTCGCCAGCGGGTCACGCCCGCGCGAGCCCTCCCAGCGAGTCCCCGATACCGTCGCCCGTCGCGCGAGGATCGGAAGCCGACGTCGACGCCTCGTAATCGTCCTGGAGCAAGCCGCGTCACCTTCTCAAACGGCGGTGGCCATCGCAGATGCAAACCCGGCTCCAGGGTGCCGAGGAAACGGCCGTGGCGTTGCAGCAGGCCGACCTCATCCGGCCCGATCGCCGTCCAGCCCGACGTCACATAGGCGACCATCGGCGCGAGAATCCCGAATGCCGCGATGCGCCTTCCAGCGCCGAAGCACTCCCGTCCCCATGGCTTCGAGATCGACTGCGCTCGTCCCACCGCCCGATCGCCCGGCCCGCGGCGACGAGCCCGCGGCCAGGGCCGGTGAGCCGCCAGTCGTCGCCGAACCAGAGGAGGCGCATCGCGTTGACGAGCACCAGGAAGGACCCGCCCTGGTGCAGCACGGCCGCGGCGATCGGCCCGAGGATGCCCAGGAACGCCGAGCCCATCGCCAGCGCGTTCAGCCCGAAGGCGAAGACGATGATGTTCTGGCGGATGATCCGCACCGTCGCCCGCGAGAGCTTGACCAGATCAGGCAGGACCCGCAGCGGCTCGCCCGAGGACGACGATGTCTCCCGCCTCGGTCGCGAGGTCGGCGCCGATGCCGCCCAAGGCGATGCCGACCTGGGCTCGCGCGAACGCGGGAGCATCGTTAATCCCGTCGCCGACCATCGCCACCCGGCGGCCCGAGGCCTGTTTCTCCTCGATCCACGCGGCCTTGCCGGCGGGCAGCAACTCCGACTCGACCGTTTTGATATGCACCCGCTTCGCGATGGCCCGCGCGGCCGGGCGCGGTCGCCGGTGAGGATGGCGACCTCGCTGATCTTCAGATGTCTGAGGTCGTGGACGACGTCGTGCGCCTCGGGCCGGACGGCGTCGCGGGCCGAGATCAGGCCGACGACGGATTGGTCGACGGCGATAATCAGCGGCGTCTCGCCCCGCGCGTCGACGGCCTCGAGTGCCGACGCGACCTCTTCGCCGATCGCGACGCCGTGCTCTTCCATAAGGCGGCGATTGCCGACGAGGATCGCGCGCGTCGCGCCCGGGCCTCTCGTCCCAGCGGACCGACACGCCCGCGCCCGGCAATGCGGTGGACTCGGTCGCGGCGTGGGGCTCGATCCCGCGCTCGCTCGCCGCCTTGCGGACGACGGCCGCGAGCGGGTGCTTGCTCCCCTGCTCCGCCGTCGCGCCGAGACGGATGACGTCCGCTTCGGTCCAGCCGGCCATCGCAACGACGGAGGCCAATTCGGGCCGGCCCAAGGTGAGCGTGCCGGTCTTGTCGAAGGCGAACGTATCGCACCCGGCCAGCCGTTCGAGCGCGACGCCGCCCTTGATGAGCACGCCATGCCGCGCCAGCCAGGCCATCGCGGCGAGGACCGTCGCGGGCGTCGCCAGCACGAGGGCGCACGGGCACGCGACGACGAGCACGGCCACGGCGCGGAACCAGACGTCGGGCCAGCCCAGGACCAGGCCCATGGCGACGGTCGCGGCCGCGACGATCTCGACGATCGGCAGGAAGTAGCGGGCATATTTGTCGGCCGTGCGCTCGAGCGGGGCCTTCCTGCGCTGGGCGTCGGCGACGAGGCGGAGGACCTGGCCGATCGTCGACTCGTGGCCGACCCGCTCGGCCTGGACCTCGATCCGGCCGAACTGGTTGAGCGTCCCCGCGAAGACGGAGTCGCCGGGGCCCTTGTCGATCGGGATCGCCTCGCCCGTCAGGGCCGACTGGTCGACCGACGACCGGCCGACGACCACGGGCCCGTCGACGGGGATCTGCTCCCCCTCGGCGACGATGACCAGGTCGCCGACGACGACCTGCCCCGCCGGGATCTTGATCTCCTCGCCGTCGCGGCGGACCCGCGCGAGCTTCGGCGCGTGCTCGAGCAGGCGATGGATCTCCTTCTGCGTCCTCGCGAACGTGAGGGCTTCGAGGACCTCGCCCACGAGCGCGATGAAGACGACCTCGGCCGCGACGAACGGCTCGCCGATGATCAGCGCCGCCAGGCACGCCTGGGCCAGCGCGATGTCGGCGCCGATACGCCCGGCGGCCAGCGCCTCGATCGCCCCGTAGACGATCCGCGCCGCGCCGATCAGCGCCGCGACCATCGCAAGCGACAGCCCGAACGGGGCACGGAGTGTCGTCCATCCCATCCAGCCGAAGACCAGGTCGGCCGCGAGCAGGACGCCGAGCGTCGCCGTCAGGGCGTACAGCGAGCGGTGGTCGTCGTGATGGTGATCGTGGTGATCGTGATGGTGCCCGTCGTCGCCGAAGGCGTGCGCGCGGAGGTGATGGAGGTCGTTGGGGTGGAACTCGCGATGCATCCGCCCACTTTCCCCAGCGTAACCCGATGGACCCTCGGCCAGTCGACCACGCTACGGGCGGCACTTTCCGACGTCAAGCGACCGCCGCGTCGCTCCACGCATCGACATGCTGGCACTCCATTTGCTTTTCTCATTTCACCGGGACAGGGCGTGCGAGGCCGGGTCCATTTCCATCAAAAAAAGGAGCAACCTCATGACGCGGTCCAGTTTGCTGGCGTTCGGGCTGGCGGTTGCCGCCTCGGGCATGGCGGGGCGCAGGTCGTGCAGGAATCGCGGACGGTCCAGGCGCCCGACGGGGCGATTACCCAGACCACGACCGCGGCCCCGGGGCTGCCGGTCGGCGAGTCGCGGCGGATCAGCCAGATCCTCGGGTCGAACGTCGCGCTGCAAGGGAACCCGAACTTCGGCCGGGTCGAGGACGTGGTGGTCGGCCCCAACGGCGCGATCAGCCACGTGGTCGTCGGCAACGGCGGCCGGTACGCGATGCTGCCCTGGAACGCGGGCAACTTCAATTACGCCCAGCGGGCGATCAACTACAATGTCACGCCGCAGGCGATCCAGCCGCTCTTCTTCGCGCCAAACGCGTGGCCGAACATGAACGACCAGGTGTACGCGAACCGGATGAACCAGGTCTTCCCGAACTACGGCGTCGTGAACCGCGCGGCCCTGCGGCCGGTCGAGGGCACGGTCCCGGGCGTCGTCGGCGGGCCGGTCATCCAGGAAAAGGAGAAGGTCAAGCCGAACGGGACGGTGAAGGTCAAGGATCGGGTCCGCTAAGGCACTTACTCCGGGCGGCCGGAGGTCTCGGTCCGAGGCCACGGCCGCCACGTCGACCCTCGGGGGAAAAGGGGACGTGCTGGAATTCCGGCGCGGTTTTTGCCACCATCTCGACATTCCTCGACGCCCCAACCCCGAGGCTGTCACTCGCGATGTCGCCGCAAGTCCAATGGGAAGAAGCGCGCGCCGGCGTGGGACGCCGGGCGAGGTGAATCGCCTGGGTGCACATTATCGCGCGGTCCGAAGTGCGACCGAGCGACTTGCTTCCCCCCTGAGCGCGGAGGATTGCCAGGTCCAGTCGATGCCCGACGCCAGCCCCGTCAAGTGGCACCTCGCGCACACGACCTGGTTCTTCGAGACGTTCGTGCTCATTCCGCACGCACCGGGCTACGAGCCATTCCACCCGGCGTTCGGATACCTCTTCAACTCGTATTACAACGCCGTCGGCGACCGCCTGGCGCGGCCCCGGCGCGGCCTGATGACGCGGCCGACGCTCGACGAGACTCTCGCCTACCGCGCGGCCGTCGATCGCAGGATGGCGAGCTACCTCGAATCGGCGGGCGAGTCCCTCCCGGCCGGCGTCGCCGATGTCATCACGCTCGGGATCAATCATGAGCAGCAGCATCAGGAATTGATCCTGACCGATATCAAGCACGCCTTTTCCCTCAACCCCCTCCGTCCGGCCTGTCGCGATGACCTGGCGACGTCCGCGGGCGGAGGTGCATCGCTGCGGCTGGCTCGCATTCCCGGGCGGTTTGCACTGGATCGGGCACGACGGGAGCGGATTCGCCTTCGACAACGAGGGGCCGCAGCATCGCGTCTACCTCGAGCCGTTCCGGATCGCCTCGCGCGCGGCGACCATCGGCGAATACCTCGCGTTCATGGACGACGGCGGCTACGCGAGGCCGGAGCTCTGGCTCTCGGACGGCTGGGCCGTCGTCCAATCGCAGCACTGGGAGGCGCCGCTCTACTGGGAGCGGGTCGACGGCGAATGGCGGATATTCACGCTGGGCGGCCTCCGGCGCCTCGACAAGACCGAGCCAGCTTGCCATGTCAGCTACTATGAAGCTGACGCCTTCGCCCGCTGGTCCGGGGCGCGGTTGGCGACCGAGGCCGAGTGGGAGGTGGCGGCAGTCGGCCAGGAGGTGACGGGCAACCTGGTCGAATCGGGCCACCTGCATCCCCGGCCCGCGGACACGGCGTCAAGGCCTGGTTCAGGCTTTCGGCGACGTCTGGGAGTGGACGCAGAGCCCGTACACGCCCTATCCGGGCTCGCGGCCCGCGGAGGGTGCGCTGGGCGAGTACAACGCGAAGTTCATGTGCAATCAGCTCGTGCTCCGCGGCGGCTCGTGTGCGACGCCGGCCTCCCACATCCGGGCGACCTACCGGAATTTCTTCCCGCCCGAAGCACGCTGGCAATTCAGCGGCATCCGACTGGCGAGCGACTCATGACCATCAGCATCGCCGCCCCTCGCGGGCAGCACGAGCCGGCCACCGGGCGCGACCGGTTCCTCCGCGACGTCCTCCTCGGATTGAGAAAAACGCGGAAATCCGTCCCATGTAAATATTTCTACGATGAGGCGGGCTCGCACCTCTTCGACGCGATCTGCGACCTCGACGAGTACTACCTGACGCGGACCGAGACGGACATCCTCCGCGCCCACGCCGGCGACATGGCCGCCGAGGTCGGCGAGGACGTCGACCTGATCGAGCTGGGCAGCGGCAGCAGCCTCAAGACGCGGCTCCTGATCGAGCGGCTGCGGTCGCCGCGGGCCTATCTTCCCGTCGACATCTCGGGAGAGCACCTCGAGCGATCGGCGCGATCGCTGGCGCGGCGGTTCCCGGGGCTCCGGGTCGAGCCGGTGCACGCCGACTTCACCCTGCCGTTCGCCCTGCCCGACACGGGCGACCCGAGGGCGCGGCGGGTCGTCTACTTCCCGGGCTCGACAATCGGCAACTTCGGGCCCGCCGAGGCCCTCGGCGCTCCTGCGGTCGATCGCTCGGCACGTCGGCGCCGGGAGGGGGGCTCCTGATCGGGTTCGACCTCGACAAGGACGAATCCATCGTCGTCCCCGCCTACAACGACGCCCGGGGCGTGACGGCGGCGTTCAACTTGAATTTGCTGGTGCGGATCAATCGCGAGCTGGGGGGCGACTTCGATTTGAAGTCGTTCGCCGCACCGCGCGGTCTATCTCCGCGACCGCGAGCGCGTCGAGATGCACCTCGTCAGCCTGCGGCGACAGGCCGTGCATGTCGGGGGCGAGTCGTTCGACTTGGCGGAGGGGGAGACGATCCACACGGAGTCGTCGCACAAGTACACGCCCGAGCATTTCGCGAGGCTGGCGGCGCGGGCCGGGTTCGAGATGACGCGGGGCTGGACCGATGCGGAGGGGTATTTCTCGGTGCAGTATCTGGTCGTCCCGTGAATGAGGTCCTCATACCCCCCACCCTACCCTCCCCCGCCAGGGGGGAGGGTGAAGATATTATGTCCGGATAAGAAATCAAAACCCTCCCCCCTTGCGGGGGAGGGTAGGGTGGCCGGGGAAAACCCCCGATCACACCCTCAACCCCCTCGGCACGAGCCACCGCTCCGCCACGTCGAACGCCCCCTGCACGGCCAGCGCCAGCACGGCGGCCGGGATGGCGCCTTCGTAGAGGATCATCGCCACGTCGTCGCGGCGGATGCCCGTCAGGATCGGCTGGCCGAAGCCGCCGGCGCCGATCAGGGCGCCGATCGTCGCGGTGCCGACGTTGATGACCGCCGCGGTCTTGATCCCCGCCAGGATCGCCCGCGAGGCCAGGGGTAATTCGACGAGCCGGAGCCTCGCCACCGGCGGCAGGCCCAGCGCCTCGGCCGACTCACGGAGCGACGGCGGGATGTCGCGCAGGCCCGTCGCCGTGTTGCGGACGATCGGCAGCAGGCTGTAGAGGAAGAGGGCGACGAGCGCCGGCTTCGCGCCGATGCCCAGCCAGGGAATCATGAACACGAGCAGGGCCAGCGAGGGGATCGTCTGGATCACGCCCGTCGTGGCGAGGATGAACGACCCGAGCCTCGGGAGCCTCGCCGCGAGGATTCCGAGCGGGACCGCCACGGCGATCGCCGCCGCGAGCGAGATCGACACCAGCGCGAGGTGCTCGCCGAGCCTTCGCAGGAGCCTCGCGACGAAGCCCTCCGAAGTCACCTCGGGGGTCAGTCCGAGCGATTGCTGGAGGAAGTCGCCCGCGATCCGGTCCTCGGGCACATGGTCGAACTTGGCCCGCGCGTTCATGGCGGCCATTTCGGACGCATCGATCCGACCTTCGAGCCGACCCAGCGCCGCGAAGGCCGCGGGAGCCCTGTTCGGCAAGTCGGCGCGGTAGAGCCAGACGCACAGGTAGGGCGGGAAGTATTGCAGGTCGTCGCGGAGGACGCGGAGGCCTTTTGCCCTGACCTCGGCGTCGGTCGAGTAGAGGTCGGTGGCCTGGATCTCGTCGGCCGCCAGGCGCGATAGGCGAGCTCGTGGTCGAGCCCGCGGACGTCGCGCTGGGGGAGGCCGTAGCGGTCGCGGAGGCCGGGCCAGCCGTCGCCGCGCTCCATGAACTCGTTGCTGAATCCGAATTTCAGGTCGGGATGCTTCTTGAGGTCGCTGAAGTCGCGGATGCCCAGCCGCGTCGGCCACGTCCTCGCGCATCCCGATCGCATAGCCGTCGTTGAACCCGAGCGACCGGCTCATCCCCACGCCCCGCTCGGCCAGCGCGGCCCGCATCGACGCCTCGTCCTTGATGCCCTTCCCCGAGAGGATCTCGCCCGCGATCGTGCCCGTGTATTCGGGATAGGCGTCGATCTCGCCCGATTCGAGGCCGTGGAAGAGGACCTGGGTCCCGCCCAGCTCGCGGCGGTGCAGGACGGGTGTGCCCGTCTCGCGGATCAACCGCGCGGCCATCTCGCCGAGGATGACCGACTCGGTGAAGGTCTTCGAGCCGATGCGGACCGTCGGCGCGGGATCGGCGGCGAGCGTGGCCAGGGAAAGGACCAGGGCGAAGGATGTCATTCGGCAGGCTCTCGATGGTTCCGAAGGGTGCCTGGGGTCGAGCGGAGCGAGCCCCCGGCGGCGAGGGCCATCGCGCTGGGGGCTCGCTCCGCTCGACCCCAGGCACCCGGCGGCTCACTCGGGCTCGGGTGGGTCGGGGGCGACGGGGAGGAAGGGGTGAGCCGCCGCAAATTCGTACTTCACCTGCATTTCATCGTGCCAGCGGATGAGTCTCAACTCGTAATTGGCGCCGCGGTGCCGGAGAAACCTCGCGTCCGGCGTCCTGTGAGAGTCAACGATGATGAGAAATCGCCTTCTGCGTTCAATGACCCAGAAGATGCAGGCCACGACCGCCACCGCCACCATCAGCCGCCGCACCGTGAACCGCACTCGGGGAATTCGCATCTCCCGGCCTCCTCGTCACGCGTCCGCCTCCCCCTCAAACTCATACGCCCGCCGCTGCGCCCCGACGAACTGCGTCACGAACGTATCGGCCGGCCTGTCCAGGAAGTCCCGGAGCGTCCCACGCTGGACGATCCGCCCGTCGCGCATGAGCAGGATCTCGTCGCCGAACCAGGCGGCCTCGGCCAGGTCGTGGGTGACCATGACGACGGTCTTCTTCAGGGCGCGGAAGGCGGCGCGGAGGTCGGTCTGAAGCTCCGCGCGGACCATCGGATCGAGGGCGCCGAGAGGTTCATCGAGCAAGACGACCCGCGGGTCGAGCATCAGGGCACGCATCAGGCTGACTCGCTGGCGCTGGCCGCCGGAGAGCTGGGCGGGGAAACGGTCGAGGCCGTCGGTCGGGAACCGCGTCAGCTTGGCCAGTTCGACGATCTGATTCTCGACCCGACCCGAATCCCAGCCGAGGTAGCGGGCCATGAGGGCGACGTTGTCGCGGGCGCTGAGGTGGGGGAAGAGGCCGCCGTCCTGGATGACGTAGCCGATCCCCCGCCGCACCTCGCGGACCGTCTCCGGCGTCAGCACGATCCCCCCGACGGCGACCGCCCCCGAGTCCGGCAGCACAAGGCCGATCATCAGTCGCAGCAGCGTCGACTTCCCGCAGCCGCTCGGCCCGATGAGGATCGTGGTTCGGCCTGGCGCGATCGTCAGGTCGAGCGGGTGGAGGACGATCGCGCCGCCGTACCGCTTCGAGACGCCCTTCAGCTCGATCATGCCTCGACGATAACGCCCGGCGCGGGGGCGGGCAACCCGCTCAGTAGCTGTCCTGCGCGATCGTCTCGCCGCCCGCGATGGTGCCGAGGGCCTTCCAGGTCGCGGGCGCGACCGTCGCCTTGACGAAGCGGACCGAGCCGTCGCCGAGCAGGACGTTCACGCCGCCGCCGGCGTGCCGGCTTGAGGCCGTCGAGACGATCGGGCTCTCGAAGTCGCTCGACCCGCCAAGGATGCACGAGACGCTATTGGGCGGCAGGAGACTCGTGTAGCGGGTGTAGACGATGTTGCCGTCGCCCCAGCGATATCCGGGGCGCTGTAGCACGACGTCGAGGGTCGGCGACGTCAGCGGGTCGGCCGCCGTGCACGAGCCGACCGTGTCGGCCGTCAGCAGGTAATCGGCCTTCGGGTCGGCGGGCCCCGGCTTGTGGATGCAGCGCTCGCTGAAGAAGGCCGTGTTGGAAAGTCCGTCGCGGACCGCCGACGGGCGGACGGAGCTCTGATACGAGAACGCCCCGTCATTCTTTCCGCTGCCGTCGGGCGAGTCGCCGGGCAGGTTCACCGGCTGCGTCCCGGCACAGGCGCGGTAGTTGTTCGGGCGCGAGGACGTACGGGTCGGCCGTCGGCATCGGCGTGTCGGACGGGCAGAGGAAGGTCGCCACGGTCGTCGCGAGCGGCGTGAGGTTCATCTTGCTCAGCGCGATCCCGTCCTCCACCCAGGGCACGCCCGAGAAGTTCAGGGACGAGTAGAGGACCGACGAGTCGAAGAACGGCAGGATCTGCGAATGCGCCGACCATCGCCCGGTCGAGCCAGGAGGGCCGCCGCCGCCGACCCCGAAGGGAAAGACCAGGAGAGACGTCTCGTAATTGGCCAGCGCGGCCCCGATCTGCTTGAGGTTGTTCGTGCACGCGGCCCGCCGTGCCGACTCGCGTGCGCCCTGCACCGCCGGGATCAGCAGGGCGACCAGGATCCCGATGATGGCGATGACGACGAGCACCTCGATCAGCGTGAACCCGCGGCCATAGGCGGCCCGGGGCTCCTCCTCGCGGCGCGACGACCACCGGCGCCAGCCGAAGACGCCGAGCGCCACCGCGGCGGCCAGGCCGATCGCCGCGCCGATCCAGGGCGTCCAGTCCCTCGGCGGCTGCTTGAGCCGGACCACGCGGTCGGCCTTCAGGCCGAGACGGGGGAAGACGACCTCGATAGCCTCGGTCGTGTTGATCGGCTTGGGGACGAGCGCCACTTCCTCGGCCGGCTCGGTACCGATCTCGAACTTTCCCAACTCGACGAGGTCGCCCGAGGGCTCGCCGTGGAGGAGGGTGAGCGTCGAGCCGACGCGCCGGGCCGCCAGCCGGCCGAGCGGGCGGCTGCCGGGGACCTGGGCATAGGCGTTCTTGCCGTCGGGCGGGCGGATGAAGTAGCCGACGGCCTCGCCGCTCGGGCGCCGGGTGTCGAAAACGGAGACCCACGTCTGGCCGACGCGGAAGCCGAGCTCGACGCCGTTGCTCACCGCATAGTCGGGCATCCCCGGGCGCTCGCGGGGCTTGGGCAGGGCCCGGGCGTCGTACTCGGCGACGATCTCGAAGTCGCCCTCGAGCTTCGCCTCGGCGACGAACCACATGGGAGTCCGCTTGTCCGACCCGCGCGGGATGATCGCGTGCAGGCCGTCGTCGGCCGTCTTCCACTTCCCGCCGGATTGGCCCGTCTTCGGCGAGAAGAGCCAGCGGTCGTAGCCCCACGAGCCGAAGGGCGTGTCGACCTCGTCGGCCGGGCTGGACGTCGCGATCGTCAGCAGCACGGCGACGCTTGTCAGCCATGGTCGGAGCATGATCGAGGCCCCCGCGCCAGGCGTCGGGGTCGACCGACGCCGAGGGCAGAGTACCACGCGCCGCGGCTCGCGGCAACGACAAAAGTCGGATGTCACTTGCCGAAGCCCGTCTCCGCGGCCTTCTTGAACGCGGAGTAGATCGCGCCGTTCTCCTCACCCTTGTAGCCCTCGCGCTGGACCATGTAGACGAGGACGAGCTTGCGGCCGGGGTCGATCTCGAGGTTGGTGGCGTAGGCGCCGCCGTGGCCGCAGGGGCCGGGGACGGCCGGGCCGGAGTCGCCGGGGGACTTCCGTGAGGTCGAGAAGCCGAGGCCGTAGCCGCGCTCAGCCTTGCCCTTGTTGATGAGGTCGCCGGTCTGCGTCGAGGTCATCTGTCGGACGGCGTTCTCGGAGAGGAGCCGCTTGCCGTCGAGGACCCCGCCATTGAGGATCATCCGGCCGAATGCGGCGACGTCGGCCGCCGTCGAGTAGAGGCCGCCGGCCGGGTACGGATGGCGGTTGGAACGGTCGGTCAGCGGATAGGTGAGCTGGATGACGGGGGTCTCCTCGAAGCCGTCTTGATTCACGTTGGGCGTGTACGACTTCGCGATCCGCTTCGCCTGCGACTCGGTCGGCCAGAACGTCGTGTCCTTCATGCCGAGCGGGTCGAAGAGCCGCTTCTGCATGAAGTCCTCGTAGGGCATGCCCGAGACGACCTCGATGATCCGCCCGGCCGTGTTGATGCCGGGGTTGCAGTATTCATATTTGGAATCCGGCTCGAACTCGAGCGGCGAGAGGCCGTAGGTGATCGCGCCGATCTCCAGCGGCAGCGAGTCGAGCTTGCCCTCCAGCGGCGACCGGCCGACCAGGCCGCTCGTGTGCGAGAGGACGTTGCGCACGGTGATCGGGTGCGCGGGCTTCTTGAGGACGACCCGATCCGCCCCCCTCTCGACGACGACCATCTGGCCGCGGAACTCGGGCAGGAATTTCTCGACCGGGTCGTCGAGCCGGACCTTACCCTCGTCGACGAGCATCATCAGCGCCGAGGCCGTCATCGGCTTCGACATCGAGGCGATCCAGAACAGGTCGCCGGTCTTCATGGGCGTCTTGGCGGCGACGTCGGAATAGCCAACGGCCTCGACGTCGAGCGTCCGCTCGGGCGACGCGACGAGAACGACGGCGCCGGCGAGCTTGCCCTGGTCAACGAAGGGTTGAAGTGCCGCGGCGAGGCGGGGCTCGCCGGCCTCGGCCGATTGCGCGATGAGAAAGAGGAGCGCGGCCAGGATGCTGGGCGGCGTGGGGAGGGGCGGGCGCATGCGATGGTCCCGTGAATCTAGTATCAGGGTTTCATTTTTTCACCCTCCCCCTTGAGGCGGAGGGCAGGGTGGGGGTAGGTGTGGCCGAACTCACGACTCGACATGCGTGCCGCGATGCGGAGCCGGCAGGGCGAGCATACTCGACTTGGAGAGCGGACGACAGCCGCCGGGCTTGCTCAAGGGTGCGCCGGCCACCCACCACCCTGCCCTCCCCCTCGGGGGGGAGGGTGAAGAGGGCCGGAGACGATGGGAAGAGCGCCGCCACACTTCCCCCCGCGCGTTCCCCGGGCTATCCTCAGACTCCGCGCTCCGATCGATCCCGCCCGCGAGAACCCACCGATGCACCCCCTCGCCTGGATCCTCCCCGCGACCCTGCTCGTCCTCGGCGCCGACAGGCCCGCCGAGAAGCCGGGCAAGCCGGTGGCGGCGACCGTCGAATCCACCCTGTCCACAAAGTCGGATAAGATCCGCCAGTTCGCCTTCGACGGCGACGACGCGACCTACTACGCCTCGGAGAACAAACCCGGCGACAAGGACGCGTTCACGCTGACCTTCGCCGCACCAGTGACCGTGAAGTCGGTCGCCGTTCGAACGGGGAAGCCCGACGGGTCGGACCGGCTCGAGGCGGGGACGCTCGAAGGGTCGAGGTTCGGCACGACGTTCCAGGAGCTGGCGACCTTCAAGGACGGCGAGGCGAAGGCCGAGCCGAGGGGGCCGCTCAAGGTCCTCCGCATCAAGCCGGCGACCGGCGCGACCCATCCGCTGGTCGTCCGCGAGATCGCGGTCGACTCCGAGCCGAAGGTCGAGGTCTTCAGGTACCCGGTCGAGTTCACCGTGGACGTCTCGGAGGCACCCGAAATGCGGGACTGGGCCGAGAAGGCCGCGAGGACGTGCGAGGACTGGTACGGGCGGATCAACGAGGAGCTCAGGAGCGACGGCTACAGGCCGATTCACATCGTTCGGATGAGCCTCAAGAAGGGGATCGGCCCGCCGGCCTTCGCCAGCGGCCGGCAGATCACGGGCAAGGTCGAATGGTTCAAGGAGCACCCCGACGACGTCGGCGCGATGATCCACGAGACCTGCCACATCGTCCAGCGGTACCGGAGCCGGAACAACCCCGGCTGGCTCGTCGAGGGCGTGGCCGACTACGTCCGCTTCTTCAAGTTCGAGCCCGGCAAGATCGGACCGATCAACGCCCAGCGCGCCCACTACGACGGCAACTACCGCATCACGGCCCGGTTCCTCGACTATGCGACCAAGAAATATGACAAACAGCTCGTCCTCAAGCTGAACAAGGCGATGCGCGAGGGCACGTACAAGGACGAGCTGTTCACCGACCTGACCGGCAAGACGCTGGCGGAGCTGGACGAGGAGTGGCGGGCGACCTTGCTCAAGAAATAGGGGCTGGCCGGGGAGAATCGCGCATGGCCGTGGGGCGGCGACAGGGGACGATCGGGGGGATCATGATCGCAACGGTGGTCGTGGCGATCCTTCTCCGTGCGCTCCACTATGTCGAGGAGCCGCTGTTCTGGGTCGCGCTGATCGGGCTCCCGTGGCTCTCGCTCTGGATCACGGTGCCGCTCGGCATACGCCGGAACAACTGGAATCCGATCGATTTCGGCTACCACCCGTTCGACCCGTCGGGGCCCGAGGCTCCGGATGAGGCCGCGGCGCTGCTCCGCTCTGCGACGGCCGACCTGGAGGCGCTCGGCTTCGTACGCCGCGGCTGCTATCGGCACAACGCGGCCTCACACGGGATCGTCCCCTATCACGGCCTCTTCGAGCGGCCCGCGACCTGGGAGGTCGCCAAGCTGATGGTCAATCTGACCCGGCTGGGGCCGCGCACCACGCTCATGTTCCAGACGACGTTCGCCGACGGGACCGAGATGGTCACGTCCGACACCGCGGAACTGCCCCCCTGGCCGCGGCGCGAGGGTGTGCTGGGCATCCCCTTCCCTGAGATCCACTCGACGAAAGATCTCTACGAGGTCCATCGGGCCATCGTCGCCAAGCACGGCGGGAGGCCGGTGCGCGAGCTGCCGCCCTCGGACGAGCGGCTGGTCGAGCACGTTCAGGCGACGATCGAGAAGAACCGGGCCTGGCCGCTGGCGATTCGCTTCACCGAGCGGGACGAGTCCCGCGGCGTCTTCCGCCCGACGTGGAAGGCGGCGTTTTGGAACGCCTGGGGCCGCCTCCCGCCCGTCGGCCCCATCCGCCGGGCGCTGCGGCGGCGCCGCGCAAGGCAGACCCTCCGCGAGCTGGTGCTGGAGGGCAGGCTCGCGGAGGGTATGATTCGGTCGTGACGGGCCGAATTGCCTCAGCCCTGGGCCGAGCGCGCCGCCTGCGACGTCGGCGCCACCTGCGGCGCCGCATAGGCCGCCGGGCGCAGGGCACCATTCGCGTCACTGGCCGGTAGCACGTCTCCGTGACGGTCTCGCAGACCGGATACGGGATCTGCCGCGTGACCTGCTTCGGGACGCAGCGGACGTTGGTGATCGGGATCCGCTCGGTCACGACCTCGCTGACCATCCGGCAGTTCACGATGGGGACGTCGATCGTCTTCGTCTCGGGGACCATCCGCGTCACCTGGACGTCGCGGACGACCGGGACGCGGGTGTAGCAGGTCTGGGCCACGGTCGCGCAGCCGCAGGCCGGGGCGACCTTGCCGCAATGGCCGCACTTGTGCGCGGCGACGGGCACGGTCACGTACTGCGTGGTCGGCTGGAGGCAATACTCGGTCACCTGCGTCGTCGTGGTCTCGGGGCGGCAGACGGTCACGGTCTTCTGGACGGTGGTCGTGTCCCAGACGGGTTTGCAGACCGTCCGCTGCCGCTCGACGTACGTCACGTCGAAGACGGGGGCCATCACCGTCTCCGTGACCTCGCGGAACGCCGTCCGCGTCACGACGCGGTTGACGGTGTACGGGACCATCTCGGTGACGCACTGCATGGCCGGAGCCGGCGGCAGCACGCAGGGGTTCTGATGGCACCTGTGGCACGCCTCGGCCGTCCCCGGCGACGCGACCAACGCGACCGCCGTCAGAAGCCCACCCACTCGGATTCGCATCGTTGTTCATCTCCCGGTAAGCCTGGTCAACTCGGTCGACAGTGGCCGTCGCGGCAAGAGATGTATCAAATCTTGGGCCGCGTGGAGTCTGCCGAATCGGGAATATAGGAAATGTAGGACGGGTTTCCAATGGCGCACCCGGCCCGCCTGGCGGGATTTCGAGCGTCGGTCTCCCCCGCGCCCCGTGTTGTCTCGATTGGCCGAGCTCGGCCGGCCGGGCGGCCTCGCCCACCGCGACGCTTTACGAAGCCGCACGCAGCCACTCCAAGCTTGCACGCTCGGGTTCGGTCGGCGGCGGCGACCCGGGCTCGGGCCCGGACGAAACGAACCGAATCGCCTCGGCCGGGCCGCGCCCATTTGGATCGTCGAGGTTCGGCCCGCGGGTCGATCACCGAGCTGGGGGGCGGCTCAACCAGCCCGGCGAGCGGAGCTTTCCCGGGGCCGGCGGAGATGGTTCCGCCAGTCCCCGAAGCTCGCCAGCGTCATCGGGAAGTGGGGCCGGGCGACGGCGCCGCGGGCCAGGTCGGCTCGGAGGCGACGGCGGGCGCGGAAGCTCGGGATTTCGCGGAGGGCGTCGAGCTTGCCCTGGACGAAGGGCCGGGCACGCCCTCGGACCAACCGCCACAGCCCCTGGACCGACGTGAAGATCAGATGCGGGATCACGGCGGCCGCCGAGCCAGAGCGGCGGCAAGTTCGACCAGAAGAGGATCTCGGCATTCCGCGACATCCGCCGCTGCGAGCGCGGGCTTGCCGTGGTCGTAGCTGGCCGAGACCTCGTGGAGGATCCTGCAGTCCGGCGCGAAGACGCACGAGTATCCCGGCCCAGCGGAGCCGGAAGGCGAGGTCGACGTCCTCGTAATACGAGCCGAAGGCGGCGTCGTAGGCGCCCACGCGATCGAGGGCCGAGGCCCGGTAGAACGCGCTCGACCCGCTGGCGCCGAAGACGCGGTCGGGGGCGTGATTTTCCCAGTGGACGGTCGCCTGCCCGTGACCCCGCTTGTAGGGCCAGCCGACGAACGAATAGGAATCGCCGGCCGAATCGATGCGCGAGGATCAGACCGGACGAGCACCAGCGGCGCGACCGAGCCGACGGTCGGGATCGGCGAACGGGGCCAATCCCGCCTCGACCCACCCGGGCGTCACCTCGGTGTCGTTGTTCAAGAGCTGGACGACCTCACCCCGGGCCGCGGCGATGCCCGCATTCGCGGCGCCGACGAATCCGCGGTTCGTCTCCAGGCGGACGACGCGGACCTCCGGATGCGCGGTCTCGAGCCAGACCAGCGAGTCGTCGGTCGAGGCGTCGTCGGCAACGATGACTTCCACGTCCAGATCGCCCGGACGACAGCGCGCGATGCTTGCGAGGCAGGTCTCGAGCAGGGCGCGGCCGTTGTAGCTGGGGATGACGACCGAGAGGGCCGGACGGGTCGCGGTCACGCGGCGGGCCTCCGTCGGGCCCTCGGGGGCTGCCAGCGGATCTTGTTGAAGGCGACGTGCTGGACGTCATGAAGAGGACCCGGAAATCGAGCCAGAACGACCAGCGCTGGATGTAGTCGAGGTCGTACTGGACCCGCTTGCGGAGCGAGGTCCGCCCACGCCAGCCGTGAACCTGGGCCCAGCCGGTCATTCCACCGGGGACAGCGTGGCGGAGGTCGTAGTCGGGAACGGTCTCGCGGAACTGCTCGACGAAGACGGGCCGCTCGGGCCGAGGGCCGACGAGGCTCATGTCGCCGCGGAGGACGTTGAAGAGCTGGGGCAGTTCGTCGACGTTCGTCCGCCGAAGCCAGCGGCCGATCCGGGTGCAGCGGTCGTCGCCGGTCGAGGCCCAGATGGGCCCGGTCTGCCCCTCGGCGTCGACGCGCATGCTCCGGAACTTGAGCATGCGGAACAACCGGCCCCCCTGCCCGACGCGCTCCTGCATGTAGAAGATCGGCCGGCCGGTCGTGATCAGGATCGCGATCGAGACGGCCAGGAACAGCGGCGCGAGCACGACCAGCCCGGCCAGCGCCGCGAGGAAGTCGACCGCACGCTTGGCCGCGCGATCCCACCGCCAGGCGTGCGCCGTGCTGATGCCCGCGAGCGCCGCCGGTGCGGCAACGAGCGCATCGCGGCGGGCGTCGGGGCTGATCCAGTGAACGCGGATGTTCGACTTCGAGACGATCTCGATCTGCCGCCTGATCCGGTGCGCCGAGCGGTTCGAAAGCGCGACGACGAGGTGGGTTGCCTTGAAGCGGTCGACCCACTCCTGGAGCCGGTCGATCCGGCCGACGACGGGGACGGGCTCGGCCTGGGGATGCACGGCGAGCTGCCGGCCTCGCGAGAGTGGGCCCGAGAGCCGCGAGTGGCCGGCGTCGATGAAGCCGACGACCGGCAAGTCGGGCCAGGTGCCCAGGCGAAGCGTGCGGGCGATCCGCCGGCTGTCGCGGCAGCCGCCCACGATCAGGACCCGGCCGGCCGGTTCACGCGCGGGCGATCCGTCGCCGGGTTTCGCGGGGGGCATGCGCATGGCGAGCGTCCACCGTTCCGTCGGTGTCGCCGGGCCTTGCCCCGAGCGATGGCCCGGCGCAGACTCCCGGGCGGTTGCGAGCGGTCTGACCATCCTTGGCGACCTCTCCGGGTTTTCCCTTAAACTCTTCCATCGGCCGATCCGACCGAGTATTCCAATGATTCCCGCCTCGCTCGCGGGCCTCCCGAGCCTCCGCACAGGTCGACCGCGTGCCATCGTCCGTGCCCCCGCCGATTGCTCCCGAGCCCCGGCCTTGCCTGGCCGTCGTGATCGTCAATTACAACAGTTGGCCCGACGTCGAGCGGCTCGTCGCCGCGCTCGGCGCCGCGGCCGAGGTCCGCGACGGACGGGCGCAGGTCATCGTGGTCGATAATGCGTCACCGGACCCGATGCCCGAAGGGCTCCGCTCTCTGCCGAGGGGCGTCGCGCTGGTCGCCCGGGTCGAGAACGGGGGCTTCGCCGTCGGCGTCAACGCCGGGTGGCTCGCCGCGAGGGGGTGCTGGGTCCTGGTGCTCAATCCGGACGTCGTGGCGGACTCCGGCCTCGTCGCCGACGTGATGCGTCGGGTCGAACGGTTCGAAGTGGAAGGGGCCGACCCGCCGGGCATCGTCGGCTTCGGCCTGAGGAACCCCGATGGGTCACCGCAGCCGTCGGTCGGGTCGTTTCCCACCCTGCTCCGGACCGTCTGGGAGCAGTTGATACCCCGTTCGCGGCGGAAATACCAGCCCGATTGGCGCGTGCGACCGGGGCCCGTGCCGTGGGTCACCGGGGCGTGCGTCCTGCTGAATCCTCGGATGCTCGACGACCTGCGAGGCATGGACGAGGATTTCTTCCTCTATTACGAGGAGGTCGCCCTCTGCCGCTCGGCGCGCGACGCGGGCTGGCGCGTCGAGTACGACCCGTCGGTGTCGGTGGTCCACTTACGTCCCTTGCAAAATCGGGCGATTTCCCCCAAGATGCGCGTCATCACCCGGCACAGCAAGCTCCTCTACTTCCGGAAGCACCTGCCTCGCGGACAGTTCCTGGCCCTGGTCGGAATTGTCCGGACGGAGGCCGCGGCCCGCGGCGCGTGGGCGAGGGCCCTCGGGCGGAGTGAGGACGTGCGGGCGTGGCGGGCGATCGACGGGGTCGCGCGTCGCCTCCGCGCGGGAGAGGACCTCGGCGGCCGGGCCGTGCTGGCCCTAGCCGAGGAGGCGACGGGGTGAGGCGGGCGAACGGACGCCCCGCCGGGACGAAGCCGCAGCGAAAGGACCTCGCACGTGACAGGACGTCAGCACGCGGCCCGCATCGTGCTCCTGATGGGATGCGCGGCGGGCCTGCTCGGCACGATGGCCGGGCGCACGGCCGTCATCTTCAACGACGGCCTCCGCTACATCGCACAGGCGAAGCGGATCGACGCGGGCTCGTGGAAGGACGCGATCCTCCGGTCCGTCGATCACCCGGCGTATCCGCTGGGTATAGCCCTGGTCCATCGGACCCTCGGCATCCCCGACACGCCCGACGGCTGGCAACGCGCCGCCCAGGGCGCGTCGGTCATCTCGGGCGTGCTCTGGGTGATCCCGCTCTATCTTGTCGCGCTCGAGCTCTTCGGCGGCGCGAGCGCGTGGCTGGCGGTCGTCCTCAGCTTCGTCGTGCCGCTCACCGGGCACGTGCTGCCCGACGTGTTGAGTGAAGGAACATTCCTCCTGTTCTGGACCTGGGGCCTCTACGCGGCCCTGCGATTCCTCCGCGAGGGATCATTCGCGTGGCTCCCGCCGACGATTGGCTTCGCGGCGCTGGCCTATCTGGCCCGGCCTGAAGGACTGCTGCTGCCGATGGCACTAGTGGCCTGCCTCGCGGCGATGCCCATCCTGCGATCGACGCGGATGCTCTGGCCCCGCTGGTGGGCTGCGGTCGGGTTCCTCGTGATCGGCCCGGCGCTGCTGGTCGGGCCCTATGTCGCGATGAAGGGCGGACTCGGCACAAAGCCCGCGATCGCGCGCCTGCTCGGCACGGCGCCGAAGTCGGCGGCGACGGCCGTCGAGCGCGCGGCCGCTCGACCCGAATCAGTCGACGAGCACGACCTATTTGCTCGCGACGAAGGCGATGGCCGAGGCGGTCCGCGATGCGGTGACGATCCCGGTGCTGCCACTCGCCGTCGTCGGCTTCGTCCTGTCGTGGCCGCCGGGCGTGAGGGCGCGGGGCTGGCTCATGGCGTCGATCGTCCTCGTGGCGACGGCGCTGGCCTTGATCCGTCTGCACGCGACGGGCGGCTATTGCACGCCCAGGCATGCGATGGTCATCGCCTACCTGCTCATCCCCGCGGCCGCCGCGGGGCTTCACGGGCTCGTCGGCCGGCTGACGATCCCGGGGCGCTGGGTCGGCCTGGATGATGCCGCGTACCGGCCCGGGCCGGCGATCTGGATCGCCGTGATCGGCGGGCTGCTCGCCTTCTCGGGACGCGAGACGTTCGCGCCGATCAACGAGCCGATGGCGGGTTATCGCGACGCGGGGCGGTGGCTCCTGGAGCATACCGACCCAGGGGAAAAGGTGGCTGACGTGACCGGGCTGTCGCTCTTCTACGGTGAGCGGCCCGGCTACACCTTCGCGAACATCATCGATGCGCCGAACGACCCGGGCCTGCGTTACGTCGTGGCGCGTGAAGCGCACCTGAAGGGGCCCTGGCCCTATTGCGAGCAGATCCGCGCCGTGGTCGGCGATCTCGAGCCGGTGGCGATCTATCCGGCGAATCCGAGGGCGCGTCAGGCTCGAGTCTTCGTCTTCGAACGGCCGGCGGTCGTTGCGAAGGGCGTCAAGGCCCCCGCGCGATGAGCGCTCGGAGGTCTTCCATGCGGATCGCCTGGTTCACCCACCGCTACCACCCGTGCATCGGCGGCGCCGAGGCGTACGGTCGGGCCATGGTCCGCCGCTACGTCGCGGACGGGCATGCGGTCGACGTCTTCACCAGCGACGCCCATGACCTCCGCTATTACACCGACCCGCGTCGGCGAAAGGTCGACGCGCCCGCGCTTTCGATCGTCGACGGCGCCCGCGTGCATCGCCTGGCCGTGAAGCACCTACCCATGCAGCGGTATGTCGGCCGGATCATGAGCTACGCGCCGCACTGGCCCACGCAGTGCCGGGTCGCGTCGTACATGCCGATCATCCCGGGATTGGGCAGGGTCCGCGGCGACTACGACGCTGTGTTCGGCGTCGGCTTCCCGTTCACGACATTCTCGTACGCCGCGTTGCAGACCGCCCGGGCCGCGGCCGCCCCGCTCGTTCTGACGCCCTTCCTGCATCTCTCGACTCCCGGCGACCCGGTGAACCGGACGTACACGCGACCGCACCAGGTGCGATTGCTCGCCGAGGCCGACGTCGTCGTCTCGCCGACGCCGCTGGCCACAGAGGCCGTCGCCGGCTGGGGCATCCCGCGCCAGCGGTTGATGACCCTGGCGATGGCGATCGAGCACGAGGACGTCACGGGCGGGGATGGCGAGCGGTATCGATCGAGGCTCGGATTGAGTTCGGGACCCGTTGTCGGCCAGCTGGGAGGCGCTCGATCCCAACAAGGGGACGTGTGACCTCGTGCGGGCGGTCGAGCGATTGAACGAAGTGCGAGAGGCGCCAGTCACGCTCCTGCTCGCCGGTTCAGCCACGCCCGAGTTTGACAGGTTCCTCGACGAAGGTTGGCGCGAGACGCAGTGGCTCCGCCTCCTCGGGCCGATCACGCCCGAAGACGTCCCCGATTTCTACGACGCGCTCGACGTCTTCGCCATGCCCTCGCGCACCGACTCGTTCGGGATCGTCTACCTCGAAGCGTGGGCCAACGGCAAGCCCGTGGTCGCGGCGTCGGCGGGAGGCGTGCCGGAGGTGGTGACGCACGGCGAGACGGGGTTACTCGTGAGCTTCGGCGACGTGGCTGCGCTGGCCGATTCGGTGGCGCGCGTGGTCGACGATGCGGGGTTCGCGAGACGACTGGGCGACGCGGGACGGGCGCTGGTCCGCACGGGATACACGTGGGATGAGCGATACCGGAGCCTCGCGGCACGCGTCGAGCGTGCCATCGCCGGGCGCCGCGGCGGCTCGTTTGCGAGGACGGCCTGAATGGCGAAGCCTGCTGCGATTCCGCTCTGGGTGCGGCGTCATTCCGGACTGCCGGGCTGCCCGGCCGGGCTGCTGGGCGCGCTCGCCCTCATCGCCACGGTCGAGGCCGTCGTCGCGGCGAACTGGATCAGCTTCACCGAACCCTCGGCGCTGGCCTGGCCCCTCGCCCGCGCGGCGGCCGTTCGCGAGGCGAAGGACGCCCGCATCCTCTGCTTCGGCGACAGCCTGGCCAAGCACGGGATCTTGCCGGAAGTCCTCGAAGAACGGCTCGGCGAGCCGGCCTACAGCCTGGCCCTGCCGGCCTCGACCGCCCCGGCGCATTACTTCATGCTCCGTCGGGCCCTGAGCGCGGGGGCGAAGCCGCGGGCGATCGTCGTCGACTTCATGCCCGGCCTGCTCACCGGCACGCCGCCCTTCGGCATCCCGTACTGGGCCGGCATCGTCGGCCCGCGCGACGTCGCCGAGCTGGCATGGTCGTGGCCCGCGCGCGACTTCGTCGCCGAGCTGCTCGCGCACTGGTTGTTCCCTTCGTATCAGACCCGCCACGAGATCCGCGCGTTGATCGCCGCGGCCCTCGGCGGGAAGACCACGAGGACGCTCGAGAACAACCTGATGCTCCGGCGGAACTGGCGGATCCACCGCGGCGGGCAGTTCACGCAAGACAACGCCGCCTGGAACGGCATCCCCACCGAGGCCGAGCACGACCGCCACCTGTCGACGCGGTTCTGGTGCCATCCGCTGAACAGGCGATACGTCCACAAGTTCCTCGACCTCGCCGGGTCGCGGGGCATCCGGGTCTACTGGCTCCTTCCGCCCGTCACGCCCGAGATCCAGCGCCGGCGCGACGAGAGCGGCGCCGACGAGAAATACAGCCGATTCGCCCGCGCCATCGCCGCGAGGCATCCCGGGGTCGTCGTCCTCGACGCACGACCCTCGGGCTACGACCACACCCGCTTCGTCGACCCGATCCACCTTACGGGGAAGGGCGGGCTCGCGCTCAGCGCGGACGTCGCGGAGGCGATGGCCCGCGGCGGCCCGGCCTGGGTGACCCTGCCGCGTTATCGCGATCGGACCCCGGCGCGGCCGTTCGAGGAGGTCGAGCAGTCGCGGACCGAGGTCCTTGCGGGTCGCGAGACCGGGCCGCCTTTCGAAATAGAAAAGGGGCCGCCGGCCCTCACGGCGGCCCCTCGACGACGCCCGGTCTGACCCGGACGCCGCCCGATCAACCCCGCCGCCCGAGTCGGCGACGGAGGCTGAGCGCCGCGACTCCGCCGAGGCCGATGAGCGCGAGGCTCGTCGGCTCGGGGACGGCGGAGATGGATCCGAAGATACCCCCGGAATCGTCCGGGCCCGCGGTGAAGAAGAGCGTGCTCGCCGGCCCGTTGTTGCCCGTGCCCCCGTTGCCGAATTCCAGGCCCCACAGGCCGCTCGCGCTGAACGGCGTATTGCCGATCATGAGCGTGCTGACGAACGTCCCGGTCGTCGCGTTGAAGGCGTTGATCCAGCCGGCGTCGTCGTTATTGCCGACCAGCAGGTCATTGCTCAGCGCCCCGAAGTTCCCCGGCGCGAGCGCGACGCCCCAGGGCTGGTCGAGCCACTTGCCGGTCGGGTCGTTGATCAGCGTCTTGATGAACGTCCCGTCGGTACTGAACTCATCGACGATTCCGCCCACGCCCCCGCCGGAGTCGGCGAAGGTGACGTAGAGGATGCCGCCGATGTTCTGGACGTTGAACGCGGTGAAACCCGCCGGCAGGGCGACGGCGCCGGAGTGAGTCAGCTGCCCGACCAGAGACCATTGATTATTGAAGACGTCGAGGCTGCTGCTGTTCTGGTCGGCGGCATAGAGGAAAACGCCCGAGCCCGACGCGTTGCCGAACGAAGTGGCGGCGGCGTTGCCGATCGCCAGGCCCGTGAACGAGGCGCCCTGGACCGACGTCTCGGTGCTGGCGAGCGTCCCGCTCACGCCGCCCTTCCAGGCCGAGATCGAGCCGTCGAGATTCGCGAAGATGAAGTTGGCCGGGCCCGTCGTGCCGACCTTGAAGTCGTTCGCCCCGGCCGTGATCCCGACCGCACCCGGGGAGACCTGGCCCGTGGGGCCGTTCGTGACGTCGCCGCTGGGCGGCGCGTTGCCCAGGTTCGGGACGTTGACGATCAACCCGTTGGGCGAGGGAACTCCCGACTGGTTGACGCCGACGAGGGTCGAGACCCCCGAACGCGTCGTGCCGTCGGCGTTCAGGACGTTGCTCGCCTGGTCGGAGATCCAGAACGGGCTGGTCTTCGTGAATGAGAATCCCCAGGGGTCCTTGAGATTCGGGTCCATCAGCGTATGCGCCGTCACGCCCGGATTCCCGGCCTGGGTGGGGTCGACGACGAGGATCGACTGTTGATATTGACCGCGGACCGGGACCGCCGAGGCCAGGAGGCCGAGGACGATCCAGGAAAGGCGGCGGGCGGTCGGACGCATGGGCGCAGTCCTCCTACGAAGCCGCGCGGGTCCATCCCGCCGGCCTCGGACGGACGAGGAAGTGAAGACGACACGACCCGCTCCGGGCGGGCCGGACAGGTGAAGCTCACCCCGCGATCGAACGAACGTCTATCGGTCGGTGTGGCAGGCCGCGCCGCCGGCATGCGGATCGAGCGGCGCCAGCGGCCAGGGGAACGAAAGGACGGTGGAATTGCCGGCTCGGGCCGTCGGGGAACCCTCGATCGCCTGGAGGAGCCGGCCCCGGCCCAGGAGCGCCGAGACGGCGGCCAGGAGGCCGACCATGAGCAGGAGCCGGCGGCTGGCCCGGGGCTTGGCCCGCGGGACCGCGTCGGGCCCCGTCGCGTCATTTGAAGTCGCCGCGGCCTCGACCATCTCGGCCCGCACGGCGGACTGGACCGTCGCCTCGATCAGCGACTCGGGGACGGCCGCGCCCGCCTCATCCTCGAGGAGCACGACGAGGCCGAGCGAGAGGGCCACGCCGCGGCGCATCAGCCTCGACTGGAGGATGCCCCGGGCCCGCGAGAGCCGGCCCTTGACCGTGCCGACGGGCCACTCGAGCTGCCGCGCGGCCTCCTCGTGCGACCGGCCCTCGAAGTAGCAGAGGACGATCGGGGCCCGATACTTCTCGGGCAGCCGGCCCACCTCGTCGTGGACGATCGGCTTGAGCTCGGATCGCTCGTGATCGGAGTCGGGTCCGGTGGCCACCGTCGCCTCGCCGTGAAGGACCAGAGACCGCTGTTTCGCCCGCGCCTGCGCCTCCTCGCGACACGTTGCGCGACGCCATAGAGCCAGCTCGCGAGCGATTCGCGCTTCCGGATACTGCGTGCGTTGCGGACGAGGACGAGGAACGTCGCCTGGAACGCGTCCTCCGCCTCGTGGTCGTCGCCGAGGGCGCGACGGCACAGGCCCAGGACCATCGATCCATGGCGGCGGACGAGACTTTCGAAGGCGGTCTCGTCGCGGCCGTTCACGAAGCGTTCGAGCAGCTCCCCGTCGGTCATCCCCCGCCTCGCTCCGCGCCGAAGGTGTCGATCCGAGCGGGCGGGTTGGTCCGGTCCACCCACTTCACTGCGGGTCGTCACCCTAATAGTCACCTGCGACCCGACGCGGATACAGCTTTTTCCGCGGAAGCCTGGCGAATTCGAAACGTGTGGCCGCGACGACAGTTAGGATCGACGCAATAAATCATCGCGGCGAGCGCGAAGGGCGTCTGCCCCCGATCACAAGGCGAGCGCCGCGGCCTTTGTCGATACGTGCCCTTGCCTTAAGATCTCTGATCTTCGCCCACCGCAACGACGACTCTGACGCCGTGACGTTGGACACTGTCCATCAAAATCCATGCGTGATCCTGTCCGTCCGACCCGGTCGATTCCGCAAGCCGTGAAACCCGGCGCAATCGTCCTTTGCGGCGGACGGAGCCGGCGGATGGGCCGGTCCAAGGCATGGCTCCCCTTCGGACCGGAGCGGCTCCTGCCGAGGGTCGTACGTCTCGTCGGGGAGGCGGTCGGCCCGCTCGTCGTCGTCGCGGGCCCGAAGGAAGAATTGCCCGAACTGCCCGCCGGCACACTCCTTGTACGCGACCAACGCGAGGGCATTGGCCCGCTCGCCGGTCTCGATGCCGGCCTGGACGCGATCGACACGGCCGCGACCCTCGTCTACGTCACGGCCACGGACGCCCCGTTTCTCGCGCCCGGTTGGATCGCCGGACTCGCGGCGCTGATCGGTGACGCGGATCTCGTGATCCCAAGCATCCAGGGCCAGCTCTACCCCCTCGCGGCGCTCTATCGGAGGGAGACGATCGGGCCGGTCGTCCGCTCGCTGCGTGATCGAGGACGATCACGCCTGCTCGATCTTGCCGAGGCCGTGCGGGCGCGAGGTCGGGGCCGACGAGCTTCACGCCGTCGACCCCGACCTGGCGACCTTGAGCAACGTCAATACGCCCGCGGAGTATCGCGCTGCGCTGCGGCGGGCTGGCTTTTCAGATTGACTTCGCCCTCGCCCGTTCCAGGGCCTCCCGCTCGGCAAGCTTGCGGCGATGCGTCTCCTTTCGCGCCGCCTTGGCGGCGGCCAGGGCGGCGTCGGAGGGGGCGTTGGGCGTGACGCGACGAGCGCGGGGCGTCGACGCGGACTGGCTCCCTGGGCCGGCGAGCAAGTGGTCGAGCCCCCAGCGGTCGCAGACGAGGCAGTACGCCCGCTCGGAGATCGGCTTCGAACGGCAACCCGGGCAAATCCGACCTTTCGCCGCAAGCGGGCCGGGCCAGGGCGTCAGGGCGGAGCCGAGCAGGATCGCCGGGCGGGGAAAGGACGATTCCGACGGGCTCGGCTCGCCGCGAGGATTCCTGCGGATCATCCGCTCGGCCCGCTCGGCCGCCTCGACCTCGGCCTCCGGGCCGGGGCGGGGTCGGGGATCAGGTTGAGCGCATTGACGTCGCCCTGCCCGCGCCCGGGGCGCGGGGGCAGGGCTGGGGGTCGTCGACGGAGACCCACCGGAGGGTGTCGGAACGCCCGGCCGGGGTGAGCCGGACCCGGAGCCGCTCGGCGGCGTGCGGCGTGAGCGTGACGAAGAACTCGCCGTCGGTCTCCCACGGGTCGAGCCAGCCCGAGGCGTCCAGGTCGGCCAGGGCGTCGAGGGCCCGCTCCCTCGGGCCGCCGATTTTCGAGGCGAGCTGGGCCGGCGTCTGCCACGCGACGGGCGCCGCCGTCAGGGCCCGCAGCAGGCGGAGGCAGGTTTCTGAGAGGTCAAACATCGGACGTGACTCCCGCGGGTCTGGCCCGCATCTTGGGCCGGTTTTCAATCCGCGGCCGGGCCTTCGGGACTCTCGGGGATCGCCTCGCCCTCGTACGCGCCGCGGCGGTCGAGCGCCAGGCCGATCGGCTCGCCGGGCCGGGCGGCCGGCTTGGCGGCGACCGCGTCGCGGCGAGCGCGCTCGGCCTCGCTGGGGGCCTCGACGCCGGGCAGCTTCGCCTCGGCGGCGGCCTGGGCGATCGCGAACTCGGCCTGCGCCAGCGCCGCCTCGCGGTCCTCGTCACGCGCCGTGGCCTCGAGGGCGCGGAGCGTGGTCAGGGCCGAGTCGGGGAACTCCTCGATCCCCTCCAGGACCTGGCGGACCCAGCGGAGCCGGATGCCGTCGGCGACCTCCCGGGCCATGACAAACGCCGCCATGCAGGCGTTGGCGTCCTTCGAGGCGACCGACTCGGCCACGAACCGTTCCATCTCCTCGGGCGGCTGCTCCTGCATCGCGTCAACGTAGGCCGCGACCAGCCGTGGGTTGACCCGGTCGGTGCGGTCGGTCGCGAGGTCGATCCGCCGCTGGTCCTCGGGGTTCTGCACCAGCGGCCGGAACGCCTCGAGCTGGCGCCGGCCCCACTCGGCCGCGGAGTCGTCGCCCGCGACCGTCGCGTGCGAATGGAACGCGAGCAGCGTCTCGAGCGTCGGCGCCGGCTGGCCGCCCGCCACGGGCGCAGGTACGCCCGCGACTCGAACTCGGGCTGCCGGACCTGGATCTGCTGCTCGACCAGGACCGACCGCAGCAGCCGGTTCGTCTCGCGCTGAAGGCCCTCGAGCGACGTCCGCTCGGCGGCGAGCTTGCGCCGATCGCAGGCCTCGACCAGGCGGTCGAGGAACGCCCGCGACGCGGTCGAATACTCGCCAGCCCGCTGCTTCAGCGCCTTCTCCAGGCCCTCGGCCAGCGCCGCGGCTTGCTGGCGGGCGACCTTCGTGGTCAGGTCGCCGTGCTTCACCTTCTGCTCGATCCCGCGCCGCTCGGCGCGGAAGGCTTCGAGCATCAACTCGGCCTCGGACCGGAACAGCGAGGGCCGTTCCTGCGAGCGGCGGCCCAGCCGCTCGACGATCTCACTTAAGGGGTTCAACATCGTTCGGTCTCACCAGGAGTTCGGGGAAAAAGTTGGACCAGATGGGGGACAGGATGACGCTCCGGGACGGTCAAGTCTTCTTGAGGCAGCGCCCGAGCGCCTCGGCGGCCAGCTCGATCGCGTGGATCCGGGTCAGGCCCGTCCGCTCGATCGTCTCGGCGTGGCCGGGGCCGGAGACCCGGGCCAGCCACGGGCCATCGTCGGTCGTCGACCAGCTCACGATCCACCGGCGCTGGCCCAGCTCGTGCCGGAGCCGCCGCGCCCGCTCCTCGTCGACCTCGTCCAGCAGGGAATTCATCAGCTCGACCGCCTGCTCGTCCCGCTTCGTTCGCTTTGCCCGGAAGGCCATGTGCGTGCCTCGGAGGGTGTCCCAGATGCGTCACTCGTCGCCCGCTGCGGCGGCGGGAACCGACCCGCGCGTCGCGAATTTCTAAAGACACTATCGTGAGAAAAGGCATCCGCGTTCTCCCAATCCGCACGGCCCCCGTAGGCATGACGTTTGCCCGCGGCTAGACTGGTCGTCTTGCACGAACGTCGCGGGCCAGCCCCGTGTCATCCTCCTGGGCCGGGCCCGACGACCCGGCCGCCGGCGGAATCCACTCTCCATGGCCGATATGGATCACCACGAAGACCCCACCCCGCCCGACCACCCCGCCACCGCGACGCAGGTCCACGCCACCCCTCGCAAGCGTGTCGCCCGCCGCGACCTCGAGATGCAGGACGACGTCCCCCACCACGCCGCCTCCCGGACCCTGCCGGAGCGCGTGGCCAAGGCGATGGAGCGGGCCGCCGTCTGCGCGCGGATCGCCGACGACAACCGCGCGAAGGACGTCCTGCTGCTCGACCTCCGCGAGGCGACCCCCCTGCTCGACTTCTTCGTCATCGCCACCGCCGCCACCCGCAGGCAGGCGCACTCGATCGCCTTCGAGATCGACGCCGAGATGAAGAAGGTGCACGAGCACAAGCTCGGCATGGAGGGCGTCGAGGAGGGGAGCTGGATCCTCATCGACTACGGCGACTTCGTCGTCCACCTGTTCACGCCCGAGGCGCGCGTCTACTACTCGCTCGAAGAGATCTGGGGCGACGCCCCTCATCTGGAGTGGCGCGACCCGAGCCGGCCGGCGCCGGCGACCGGCGATTGAGATTGGCCTTGGCTTTCCCCACCCCCTCACCCTACCCTCCCCCACCAGGGGGGAAGGTTTTGTTTGGTTCCCTCTCCCCTTGTGGGAGAGGGTTAGGGTGAGGGGTTCTTCGACTCACGACACGCCTTCGTCCCACCCATGAACGTCCTCGCCCACCTCCGCTCCGCCTTCGCCGCCGCCACCCCCGAGGGCGGCGACCCGCTCGCCTTCGCCGCGGCCGTCCGGCCCGGCACCGACCCCAAGTTCGGCGATTACCAGGCCAACGGCTCCATGGCCATCGCCAAGTCGCAGGGCAAGAACCCGCGCGAGGTTGCCCAGGCCGTTGCCGACGCGGTTGATCTCTCGCCGCTTGCGGGCAAGCCCGAGGTCGCCGGACCCGGATTCCTCAACGTCCGGTTGAACGACGAATGGGTCGCCGATCAGCTCGGCCGCCTGATCGACGACGACCGGCTCGGCGTCGTGCCCGCCTCGAATCCGCAGACCGTCGTGATCGACTACTCCTCACCCAACGTCGCCAAGCCGATGCACGTCGGCCACGTCCGCTCGACGGTGATCGGCGAGTCGCTGGCACGGATGTACTCGGCGCTCGGCCACAAGGTGATCCGCGACAATCACCTGGGGGACTGGGGCTCGCAGTTCGGGATGATCCTCTGGGGCTGGAAGAACCAGCGGGATGAGGCGGCTTACGCTGCGAATCCCGTAGCGGAGCTGTCACGGCTGTATCGCCTGGCCCAATTCGCGATCAAGGTGGGCGAGACGCTCGCAGAGTCGTACAAAAAGGTCCTGGCGCTCGAGGCCGACGGCAAGCACGCCGAGGCCGAGACGCTCTTCGCCAAGCTCTCCGAGGGGAAAGGGCACGCGCTCGAATCGGTCAAGAGGACCGTCGCTGAGTCGCGCGCGGTGGCCGACGCCGCCCGCGCCGAGACCGCGAAGCTCCACGCGGGCGACGCCGAAAACCGGGCTCTGTGGGAGCAATTCATGCCCCATGCCCTGCGGGCGCTCGACGCGATCTATGACCGGCTCGGCGTGACGTTCGATGTGCATCTCGGCGAGAGCTTCTACGACCCGATGCTCGCCGGCGTCGTGACGGATCTCGAAGCGAAAGCCCTCGCCGTTCCCAGCGAGGGCGCCACGGTCGTCTTCACCGAGGCCGCGAAGGCCCCGTTCATCGTCCGCAAGCGCGACGGCGCCTACAACTACGCCACGACCGACCTGGCAACGATCCAGTATCGCAAGGCGACTTGGAACCCTGATTTATTGCTGTATGTGGTCGACCACCGCCAAGGTGACCACTTCAAGGCGCTGTTCGACGTCGCGAAGCGCTGGGGCTACGACGACTCCGCATGGAGCACGTCGCCTTCGGGACGATCCTCGGCAAGGACAAGCGGCCGTTCAAGACGCGTGACGGCGACGTCGTCGGGCTCGAGTCGCTGCTCGACGAGGCCGTGTCGGAGGCGCGCAAGGTCGTCGACGAGAATAGCCCCGATCTGACGCCCGACGAACGGTCGAAGGTCGCCGAGATCGTCGGCCTCGGGGCGATCAAGTACGCCGACCTCTCGCAGAACCGGCTGAGCGACTACGTGTTCGACTGGAAGAAAATGATGGCCATGACGGGCAACACGGGCGCTTATCTCCAGTACGCCTACGCCCGGATCCGGTCGATCTTCCGCAAGGGCGACGTCGACCCCGATTGGGTTCGGTCGGCGCGGCCTGCGATCGTGCTGGGCAGTCCGGCCGAGCGCGGGCTGGGCGTGGCCTTGCTGCGGCTGCCCGAGTCGCTGGAGCTGGCCGCGGCCGAGCTGAAGCCGAACATCCTGACCGACTATCTGTTTGCGCTAGCCAATGCGTATAGTGCCTTCTACGAAGCGTGCCCCGTGCTCAAGGCCGAGACGAAAACCCTCCGCGACAGCCGCCTCGCCCTCGCCGAGCTCACCGCCCGGACCCTCCGTTTTGGGCTAGACCTGCTGGGCATCGATGTCGTCGACCGGATGTGATGTAGTGTCCGCCATGCGGACCATCTTCCTTCGTTCGGTGGCCGCTACCGCCGGATGGTCCGCATGGCGGACCCTACGGGACGCCTTGCCGTCCGCGACTTGTTGGAAATAAGATAAACGGGCCCGCCGAGACCGCCCCGATGGAGTGCGCCCTGTGACGCGACCCCGACTGGCCTGCCTCGCCGGATCGTTGTTCCTCGTGACGCTGGCGATCGGCGCCGACTCGAAGGCGACGCTCGACGCCTACCCCTCGCCGATCGCCCTGGCCCTCTCGGCCGACGGCGCGCGCCTGCTCATTGCTAACCAGGGCACGGGCACGGTCTCTCTAGTTGATACCAAAGCCGGCAAGGCCATCGCCGAGGTCGCGACCGGCGACAAGCCGGCCGGCGTCGCCCTCTCAAAGGACGGTAAGCGAGCCGCCGTCACGCACTGGTACGGCTACGACCTCGCCATCCTGGATGTCCGGCCCGACGGCCTGAAGGTCGTCGGCCGGGTCGATGTTGGGCCCGAGCCGAGGGGCGTCGTTCTCTCGGCCGACGGCTCGAAGGCCTATGTCGCCGTCGGCGCGAGCAACGAGGTCGTCCGCGTCGACTTGAAGAGCGGTTCCGTATCGGGACGGCTGCCCGTCGGCCGTGAGCCCCGGGCCCTCGCCATCACGCCCGACGGCAAGACGCTGGTCGTCGCGAATGCGCGCTCGGGCGACCTCTCGATCGTCGACGTCGCCGCCTGGAAGGTCGAGCGGACGCAGCCGCTGGAGCCGGGCGCGGCGAACCTGAGGCAGGTGGCGATCGACCCGACCGGGAAATATGCCTACGTCGTCCACATGCGGAACCGCGGGATGGCGACGACGCAGAACAACATCGACCTAGGCTGGGTCCTGGGCCAGCGACTTTCTCGCGTCGCGCTCGACGGCAAGTCGCCGTTCGAGACGATCACGCTCGACGTGAAGGGGCAGGCCTTCGCCGACGTCCACGGCCTGGCGCTCCGGCCCGACGGAAAGGCGATCGCGATCTCCTCGGGCGGCACCCATGAGCTGATCGCGCTCCGCGACGAGCCGAAGCCCCTGCCCTGGCAGTCGAACCGCTCGCGCGAACCTGATCCCGGGCGAGCTCCTCGGCAAGGACGGCCGGTTCCGCCGCTTCGCCGTCGGCGGCCGGCCGACCGAGCTGGCCTTCTCGCCCGACGGCAAGACGGTCTATGCGGCGAACTATCTGACGGATTCCGTCCAGGCCATCGACTTCAACTCGGGTCGGATCTCGAAGACGATCGCGCTCGGCGGGCCGAAGGAGATGAGCCTCGCTCGCAAGGGCGAGGCGATCTTTCATGACGCATCCCGGTCGTCGAACCAGTGGTATAGCTGCAACACCTGCCACAGCGACGGCCACACGAACGGCCTCGACTTCGACACACTCAACGACGGCTGGCAGGACCTGAGCACCACCCACCTGCGGAGCCGGAAGAAGGTGCCGACGCTCCGCCGCGTCGCGAAGACCGGCCCGTGGACCTGGCACGGCTGGCAGAAGGGACTCGACGATTCGATGGTCGAGTCGTTCACCAAGAGCATGCAAGGCAAGCGGCCGACCGGCGACGACGTCAAGGCCATCGTCGCGTATCTCGGCACGCTCGACTATCCGCCCAACCCCAACCGCGACCACGACGGCGGCCTGAACCCCGCGGCCCGGCGGGGCGAGACGGTCTATCGCTCGGCGAAGGCCGCGTGTGCGAAGTGCCACGGCGGGGCCGAGCTGACCGACGGCAAGATCCACGTCGTCGGCCTCGAGGAGCGGGGCGACGTCTTCGAAGGGTACAACCCGCCGTCGCTCCGCGGCACGTACGACAAGGACCCGTACCTGCACGACGGCCGGTCGAAGACGCTCCGCGAGGCGCTGACCGGCCCGCACAACCCCGCCGACCTGGGCGGCGAGCCGCTCGAACCGTCCGAGATGGACGACCTGATCGCCTACCTCAAGAGCCTCTGACCCCGGGTCGCTGGCGGGGCGGCGCAGGCCGCCCCGCGGGGGTTGATTCGGGCGGCCTCGAATCAGTTCGAGGTCGGGTCGGTGGTGTCGCCGGGGTCGGTCGGCGCCGGGTCGGACGGCGGCGGGGTCGTCGGGGCCGGGTCGGCGGGCAACACGGGCGGCGAGGTCGAGCCCGAGCCGGTCGGGAACGCCTTCACCAGGAGAAAACGGTGCTCCAGGCCCCCGAGATCGGGGACGAAACGGTGTCGCATCCTTGAGTCTCCTCATCGACCTTGAGCAACATCGGACGCCTTAACAGGCGCGACGCCCCGACGTCGGGACGTCCGGCCAAAAATAAGACGGCCAAGTCGTCAAGTCAACGATTACGCGCAATTTTGTTCGCGCAAGCGCCTGATTGTGAGCTTAGGATAACACTGGCAAGGCTGCGGGTTGTGCAAACGCGCGGACCTGCGATGGATGCGGAGGATCCGCGAGTTCCTTTTTTGAGTGGAGCGGTCGATTCCTGGTGGGGCGGGCCTCCGTGCCCGCCCGACGACGGCCCCAATGGCGGGCACGGAGGCCCGCCCCACCAGGGACCGCTCGGACGCTGCGGTCAGGCGGAACACGCACGAATCTTTCAGACCTGACCGCCATCGCGCACCCGCCGGGCCATGAATTCGCGTTCGACCCACGTCGTGTCGACGTTCCCCGCGAGGAAGTCCGGATCGCGGAAGAAACGGCGATGGAGCGGGATGGTCGTCTTGATCCCCTCGACGACCAGCTCATCGAGCGCCCGGCGCATCCGCGCGGCGGCCTCGTCACGAGTCGCGGCGTGGACGATCAGCTTGCCGATCAGCGAGTCGTAGTTCGGCGGGATCGCGTACCCGACCTCCGCGTGCGAGTCCCACCGCACGCCCGGCCCGCCGGGAATCCGCAGGCCGATGATCCGCCCGGCCGACGGGCGGAAGTCGTGGTCCGGGTCCTCCGAATTGATCCGGCATTCGAAGGCGTGGCCGCGGGTGACGATCTGGTCCTGCGAGACCGTCAGCGGCTCGCCCGAGGCGATCCGAATCTGCTCCTTCACCAGGTCGATCCCGGTCGTCATCTCGGTGACGGGATGCTCGACCTGGATCCGCGCATTCACCTCGATAAAGTAAAAGCGATTGTCGGCGTCGACGAGGAACTCGCACGTGCCGGCGTTCGTGTAGCCGACCGCCTTGGCGAGCCGGACGGCGGCCTCGCCGAGCTGCTTGCGGACCTTCATCGGCAAGGTCGGCGCGGGCGATTCCTCGACGAGCTTCTGGTGCCTCCGCTGGAGCGAGCAGTCGCGGTCCCAGCAGTGGACGACGTGCCCATGGTTGTCGGCGAGAATCTGCACCTCGACGTGACGCGGCCGGTCGATAAACTTCTCGAGGTAGACGCTCGGATTCTTGAACGCCGCCTCGGCCTCGTTCCTCGCCGACTGGAGCGACGACAGGAACGCCCCCTCCTCGCGGACGACCCGCATCCCCTTCCCTCCGCCGCCGGCCGCGGCCTTGATGAGGATGGGGAAGCCCATTGATCGGGCCAATCGCAACGCCTCGGCGTCGGACGAGACAGGCCCGTCGGAGCCGGGCACGCAGGGCACCTTCGCGGCCTGGGCGACGGCCTTGGCCTCGGTCTTGAGTCCCATCCGCCGGATCGCGTCGTGGGGCGGGCCGATGAACTCGAAGTTGCAGTCGCGGCAGATCTCGGCGAAGTCGGGGTTCTCGCTCAAAAAACCATAGCCCGGGTGGATCGCCTGGACGTCGGCGACCTCGGCCGCGGCGATGATCCGCGCGGTGTTCAGATAGCTGTCGACGCTCGGCGCCTTGCCGATGCAGATCGCCCGGTCGGCGAGCTTGAGGTAGGGCGCGTCGCGGTCGGCCTGCGAGTAGACCGCGACGACCTCCACGCCCAGCTCCTTGCAGGCGCGGATCACCCGCAGGGCGATCTCGCCGCGGTTGGCCACCAGGATGCGCTGAAACATCGGCGAAGCTCGTTCGGAATGCGGGGCGGTGTATGGGGACGGGTCAGGCGGGGTTGACCCGGAAGAGGGGCTGGCCGTACTCGACGGGCTGGCCGTTCTTGACGAGGACCTCGGTGATCGTGCCGCTGACGCCGGCCGGGATGTCGGTGAAGACCTTCATCGCCTCGATCACGCAGACGGTGGTCTCGGGCCGGACCGGGCTGCCGACGGAGACGAAGGCGGGCGCATCGGGCGAGCTCGACGCGTAATAGGTCCCGACCATCGGGCTCTCGATCGTCACCCCGCCCGTCGCGGCGGGGGCCGCGGGCGCGGCGGCGAGGGCCGGCTGCGGCGCCGGGGCGGCCACGGGATGCGGGGCCGGGCTCGCGATCACGGGGGCTGCATACGAGACCTCGGGGCCTCGGCGGCGGAGCCGGATCTGGGTCGAGCCCTCGACAAAGTCGATCGCTGTCAAATCGTATCGCTTCATCAGGCGGACGAGCTGGCGGATCGCGCGGACGTTCTCGGCCTCGGGCGATTCCGACGGGTTCTCCGGCATGTCCAGCGCTCCGCTCGTCCGCCCGCGGCGGCGTGTCGTGATCTGTGATCCTGGAGGGGGACGACCATCTTACGGGATGCCGCGCCGGGTGTCACCGGCCGGTGGAAGGGAGCGGGTGAGTTTTGTCCGGAGCTTCCCGGCGGTCTCCGGGTGGGGTGGGCCTCCGTGCCCGCCCGTCGAAGGCCCCGATGGCGGGCACGGAGGCCCGCCCCACCGGGAGCGGAAAGAAATCGGCCCTAGATTCCGGTCGTGTCGAACGACCTCGGCAAGTTCGACAGCACGTCAGCCCCGTCGGTCGTGACCAGCACGTCGTCCTCGATCCGAACCCCGCCCCACTCGGCGAAGTAGGCCCCCGGCTCGATCGTGACGACCATACCGGGCTCGAGGACGACCTCCGAGACGTGCCGGAGCATCGGGGCTTCGTGGACGTCGCGGCCGATGCCGTGGCCGACCGAGTGGTTGAAGTGCGGGCCGAAGCCCGATGCTTCGAGCACGGATCGCGCCGCCAGGTCGACCGAACGGGCCTCGACGCCCGGCCGGATCGCGGCGACGGCCCGGTCCCGGGCCTCGAGCACGGCGCGGTAGACCGCCTCGAACTCGGGCGTGACCTTACCCGTCGTCAGAACTCGCGTCAAGTCGCTCACGTAGCCGTCGCCCCGCGCGCCCCAATCGATGAGGACCAAGTCGTTTGGACCGAGTTTCGTGTCCGGCGTCGGTCGAGCGTGCGGCAAGGCCGCGCGGGGGCCGACGGCGACGATCGGGGTGAAGCTGGCGGCCGTCGCCCCCTGGGAACGGAGGGCATTTTCGAGGAAGTCGGCCGCGACCTTCTCGGTCACGCCGGGTTTGAGCCACGCGCGGAGGTCGAGGAAGGCCCGCTCGGCGATGGCCACGGCCTCGCGAATCGCGGCGATCTCGCCCCCATCCTTGATCATCCGCAGCCGCTCGACGAGCCCGTGCTTCGGCACCAGCTTGACCTCGCCGGCCGCCTCGCGGAGCGTGTCGAACTCGGCGACCGTCGTCGCCTGGCTCTCAAACCCCCAGCGCCGGACGCCGAGCGCCTTCGCCAGCTCGCCGACCGCCTCGGGCAGCGGCTTGCCGATAGCGCGGATCTCAGCCTCGAGGTCGGGGCACTCCTGGCCGATCTGGACCGCGAACCGGCCGTCGGAGACGACGACGGCGCGCTCGTGGGAGATCAAGAGGACCGAGTCGTCGCCGGTGAAGCCGGTGAGGTAGCCGACGTTCGTCGGCGACGAGACGATCAGGCCGTCGATCTCGGCCGTCTGCAGCGACTGGCGGAGGCGCTGACGTCGCGAGTCGAAGCGCATGGCGCGGTCTCGGATTGCGTGACGCGGGTCGGTTTGTGGCGCCATCGTTGCCGAGTCCGGCGGGGCCGGCAAGCCCGACGGGGCCGGCTCCGGGAGGGCGAGGCTCCGTCCGAGCCCGGGCATCCGCCCCGGCCGGCGTGCCAGGCCCAGTCCCGTGAGGGCGAGGCTCCGTCCGAGTCCGGGTCGCCGGCCGATCTGCCGGGAGGAGGCGATTCCTCGCGGGCCAGGCGGGATACCCGGGCTCGGGCGGAGCCTCGCCCTCCCGGGAGCCCGGGTCCCGCCCCCCATCGGGATCGGCCGCCGTCCATCGGCCGGGCGCCAGGCCCGGAGATCGAGACGGCCCCCCGAGGCGTTCGACGGCCTCTGTTCATCCGCACCACCCCGCGTTACCCTAGTGGATTCTCCCCCCGGAGGGGCCTCCGGGGATTCCCCGTCCCGGATCGCGCAGGACCGCGCGGCCGGGTGTTTTGCTCCGAAACTGGAATCGAACCCAATGAAAGTCGGTCTGCTGACGGGCGGTGGCGACTGCCCCGGTCTGAATGCGGTGATTCGGGCGGTGGTCCAGCGGGTCGCGAACGAGGGCGGCACCTGCGTCGGGATCATCGAAGGCTGGCGCGGGCTGATCCGCGGCATGACGTGCGACCTCGACGTCAAGGAGACCGACGGGATCATCGCCAAGGGCGGCACGATCCTCGGCTCGTCGCGCACCAACCCGTTCAAGAACGCGGCGACCGACATCCCCGCGCTCCAGGAGAACTTCAAGAAGCTCGGCCTCGACGCCCTCGTCGCGATCGGCGGCGACGACACGCTCGGCGTGGCGCACCGGCTCTACAAGGAGCACGGCATGCCCATGGTCGGCATCCCCAAGACGATCGACAACGACCTGATGGTCACCGACTTCACCTTCGGCTTCGACACCGCCATCAACATCGTCACCGAGGCCGTCGACCGCATCCGCACGACCACCGAGAGCCACCGCCGCGTGATGGTCATCGAGACGATGGGCCGGCACGCCGGGTGGATCGCCTGCTTCTCGGGCATCTCGGTCGCGGCCGACTACATCCTCGTGCCCGAGGTGCCGATCAACATCGACCACGTCGTCCAGGTGCTCAAGCGGCGGCGGGCGGAGGGGAAGAACTACGGCATCGTCGTGGTCTCCGAAGGGGCCGAGTTCCCCGACAAGGGGATGTCGACCCTCAACGCCGAGACCGACGCCTTCGGCCACGTCCGCCTCGGCGGCGTGGGCAACGCCGTGGCCAAGCTCATCGAGGACGCCACCGGCTACGAGACCCGCTGCGTCGTCCTGGGCCACCTCCAGCGCGGCGGGCCGCCGAGCGCCTACGACCGCGTGCTCGCGACGCGGCTTGGCCTCGCCGCCGGCCATCTCGTCGTCCAGCGCCGGTTCGGGACGATGGTCGCGCTGAGCGGGACGCGGATCATCGAGACGACCCTCGCCGCGGGCGTCGCCGCCACGAAGACGCTCGACCTGAAGTATTACGAAGAGGCGCAGACCTTCTTCAAGTGAGCGGGCTCCCCCTGTCCCGGGAGGGCGAGGCTCCGTCCGAGCCCGGGTCTCCGGCCGATCTGTCGGGATGAGGCGATACCCCGCGGGCCGAGCGTGATACCCGGGCTCGGACCGAGCCTCGCCCTCCCGGAGATCGCGGGGCTTTCGACAGGGCAACGGACCCTCTACCGGCCCTTCCGCCCGCGAAGCCTCATCAACCCCCCGATCGCTCCATCGCCCAGCGCGGGGACGACGCGGAACAAGGCCCCCATCAGCCGCATCGGCCAGACGACGCGGCGGAGGACCGAGAGCCTCCGCCGCGGCCGGTCGATGAGTCGCGCGATCCGCCGCGCCACGTCGTCGGGATTCGCCGTCGCGAACGGGGGCGGGACCACCTGCCAGGGGCTTGGTTCGGCATCGCCCGCACCCGCGGCGGCGTCGAAGAAGTCGGTCGCCACCGGCCCCGGCTCGACCAGACAGACGTGGACGCCCCGCGGCCGGAGCTCGCGCCGGAGGGCGTCGTTCCAGTAGGCCATGCCCATCTTCGTCGTCCCGTAGACGCCATAGGTCGGGACCGCGATCGCCGTGAGCGACGAGCCGACGTTGATGACCGTTCCCCGGCTCGCGACCAGGTGAGGCAACGCATATTTCGCGAGCAGGATCGGCGTGACGAGGTTCACGTCGAGCTGGCGGACGATGTCAGCGGGCTCGGCGTCGGCGAACGGAGACGGGAGGCCGTAGCCCGCGTTGTTGACGAGCACGTCGAGCCGGCCGAACGCGGCGACCGTGTCGCTAATGAGCTTGGCCGCGACCTCGGTGTCGCCCAGGTCGGCGGGCAGCACGATCACGTTTGCACCCGATCGACGGCACTCCTCGGCGAGGGCTTCGAGCCGATCAGCACGGCGGGCCGTGAGCGCGAGGCGATATCCCCGCCTCGCCAGCTCGCGGGCCAGCGCGGCGCCGATGCCGCTCGAGGCGCCCGTGATCAGGACAGCCTTCTCACGCATCCTTCGCGCCCCACCGCCGCGACAGGCCGTGGGCGACACCCAGGCTGTCGCAAATCCGCGCGACGACGAAGTCGACGAGGTCGCCCAGCGAGTCGGGCCGATGATACCAGCCCGGCATCGCCGGCAGGACGATCGCGCCGGCCCTCGTCACGGCCGCCATGTTCTCGAGGTGGACCAGGCTCAGCGGCGTCTCGCGCGGGACGAGGATGAGCTTGCGGCGCTCCTTGAGATGGACGTCCGCCGCGCGGGCGATCAGGTTCGTCGTGATCCCGTGCGCGACCGACGCCAGCGTGCTCATGCTGCATGGCGAGACGACCATGCCGGCCGTCGGGAATGAGCCGCTGGCGATGCCCGCCGAGAAGTCGGCGTGGTGATGATACACCACTTTTCCTGGGCCCAGCGCCCCGATAGCGCCGAGGTCGAAATGGTCCGGGTCGACGATGATGCCCGTCTCTTGTCGCAAGACCACGGCGCCGCTCGGGCTGATCGTCAGGTAGACAGTCCGACCCGCTCGCGCGAGGACGTGAAGCAACCGCACGGCATAAGGGGCGCCGCTGGCCCCGGTGATTGCCAGGACGAAGCCGGGTTCGCCGATCATCGCGGCCGGCCCGGCTTGGTGCCGACGTACAGGGTCGCGACTCCGAATGTTAGCGGGTGGGCCACCACATCGTCCAGGCCGCGCGAAGCGAGCAGCTCGACCATCGCCGGCCCGTCCGGGAACTGCATCACGCTCGCCGGCAGATAGCCGTAGGCGTCGTGGCGATTCGGCGCGATCGCCTGGCCGAGCCTCGGCAAGACTCGCCGGAAGAAGAAGAGGTAGAACCCGCCCAGGATCTTGCCCCGCGGCCGGGAGAATTCGAGGATGGCCACCTTCCCGCCCGGACGCGCGGCCCGGACCATCTCGTCGATGCCCAGGACCGTGTCGGCGACGTTGCGGAGGCCGAAGGCGACCGTGACCACGCCGAACGTGTCGCTCGGGACCGGCAGGGCCTGGGCGTCGCCCTCGACGAGGATGATCCGGCCTTCGGACCTGGCGCGAACGGACTTTTCTCGCCCGATCACGAGCATGGGCCGGCAGAAATCGGTCGCCACGATGGGCGACGTGCCTCGCCCTGCCCTGTCATATTCGAGGGCGAGGTCGGCCGTGCCGGTGCAGCAATCCAGGACAGGCACACCCGGCTCGGGCGGGACGGTCCGGGCGGTGAATTTGCGCCAGGATTTATCGATATTCAGGCTGAGCAGGTGGTTGAGCAGGTCGTACTTGCCCGCGATCGACGCGAACATCGCCCGGACGCGGCGGCCCGACTTGTCGACCTTCGGCTTTTCCGGTTCGGCGACGAGGTTCACGTGACGGGGCCTTTCGCGGGTCGGGAGGAATCCTCTATTGTTCTAAGCGCGGGGGGGCGGGATGTCCACTCGCCGGGGCGGAGGACCCTGCGTAAATTGCTCTGGAGCGATTTTCCGATGAGCCTGGCGGTCTGCGTAGGGTCCGCCATCCGGACCATCCGCGGGTCGAGGCCATTGCCGAAGACGGTCCGCATGGCGGACCCTACGCAGACCGCCACCCCCGATCGAAAGCCGCTCTAGAGTTCGTCTCATGACCACCGACACACGCCTCTCGCCGCTCGCCCAGGCCCGCGAATACCTCGGCCTTGTCCGGTTCAGCCACACGCTGTTCGCCCTGCCGTTCGCCCTGCTCGGCGCGGCGCTGGCTGCTCATTATCCCGACGGCTGGCACGGTCGCGCCCGCGACTGGCTCGGCATCCTCCTGTGCATGGCCACCGCCCGCACGGCCGCGATGGCCTTCAACCGCCTGGGCGACCGCCGGTTCGACGCCCTCAACCCGCGTACGAGCATGCGGCACCTGCCGAGCGGCCGGCTCTCGGTCGGATCGGTCGCGCTGTTTACGGCCGTCTCCTCGCTGGCGTTCGTCGCGTCGACCTTGCTCTTCCTGCCGAACCCGTGGCCGATCGCGCTTTCCATTCCGGTCCTGCTCTGGCTGCTGGGCTATTCGTTCGCGAAGCGGTTCACGAGCCTCGCCCACGCCTGGCTCGGCCTGGCCCTGGCGCTGCGCCGGTCTGCGCATGGGTGGCTCTGCGGGCGTCGATCGCCTGGCCGCCGGTGCTGCTCGGGCTGGCCGTGCTGACGTGGGTCACGGGCTTCGACGTCATCTACGCGTGCCAGGACGTCGACTTCGACCGTGAGCAGGGCCTGCGGAGCGTCCCCGCGCGGTTGGGCGTCCGCGGCGCTCTCCGCTTCGCCGCGGCGTGCCACGCGATGACGGTGCTCTTCCTGATCGGCCTGGGGATCGTCTACCCGATGGGGCCGATCTGGTTCGCCGCAGTCGCGCTCGTCGCGGCCCTGCTCGTCTATGAGCACGCGATCGTCCGGCCCGACGACCTGACGCGGGTCAACGTGGCCTTCTTCCAGGTCAACGTCGTCATCAGCATGGGGCTGCTGATCGCGGGCGTGGCCGACCTCGTTCTTTGACCCGGGAGGGCGAGGCTCCGTCCGAGCCCGGCATCTGCATGGCCGGGTGGCCGGGGCAGAGCGAAGCGGTGCCCCGGAAGGGATGGCCTCGGCTCGCGTCATCCGGGGCACCGCTTCGCTCTGCCCCGGCCACCCATCTGCCGTTCCGCTGACGTCCCTTCAGACCTCGAGGATCTCCGCCGACTTCTTCTCCGCCATGTCGTTGACCTTCCCCTCGAACCGCTTGGTCAGCGACTGGATCTCTTCCTTGCAGCGTCTCGAGGTCGTCCTCGGTCAGGACCTTGTCCGTCAGCTCCTTGTCGGCCGACTTGTTGGCGTCGCGGCGGATGTTGCGGATCGAGACGCGGGCCTCCTCGGCCAGGTCCTTCGACGCGGGCGACGAGCTTCTTGCGCTGTTCGACCGAGAGCGAGGGGACGTTGAGGCGGATGACCTTGTTGTCCGAGTTCGGCGTCAGCCCGAGGTCGCTCGCCTGGATCGCCTTGACGATGTCGCCGAGGGCCGTCTGGTCGAACGGGCGGATCAGGATCTGCTGCGGCTCGGGCGTGCTCAGGTTCGCGAGCTGCTTGAGCGGCGTCGGCGAGCCGTAGTATTCGACGCGGATCGAGTCGACGAGCCCGACGTTCGCCCGGCCCGGTCCGCACGCCGCGGAGCTGGTCGGTCAGGAGGGCGATGCTCTTCTCCATCCGCTCTTCGGCTTCCAGCACGATCTCTTCGATGCTCATGGCTCACCTCGCAAGGTGCGGGACGATCCGCCCGATTCTACCGTTCTTCCCGCCGGCTTTACACGCCCGACCCGGGCCCCGGTCTCGGGGCGTTCGCGACCCAGGTGCCGATCGGCTCGCCGGCGATGGCGCGCTCGATGTTCCCCTCCTTCTTGAAGTTGAAGACGAGGATCGGCAGGGCGTTATCCAGGCACATGCCGATCGCCGTCATGTCCATGACCTTCAGGTCGTCGCGGAGGACCTGGTCGTAGTTCAGGTCCTCGAACCGCGTCGCGTGCGGGTCCTTCTCGGGGTCGGCCGAGTAGACGCCGTCGACGCGGGTGGCCTTGAGGATGACCTCGACGCCCAGCTCCTTGCCGCGCAAGCGCGGCGGCCGTGTCGGTCGTCACGAACGGGCTGCCGGTCCCGTCGCGAGGATGATCACCCGGCCGTGATCCAGGTGCGCGAGGGCCCGGCGGCGGATGAACGGCTCGGCGACCTCGTCCATGTGGATCGTGGTCATCAGCCGGGTCTCGCAGCCGACCGATTCGAGCGCGTCCTGCAGCGCCAGGCCGTTGATGACGGTCGCCGTCATGCCCATGTAGTGGGCCGTCGCCTCCTTCACGACCTGCGAGCCGCGGAGCGACGCGCCGCGGAGGATGTTGCCCCCGCCGACGACGATCGCGACCTGGACGCCGCTCTTGGGCGACCCGCGCGGCCTGGCGGGCGATCCGGCTGGTCTCCTCGACGTTGATGCCCCCCTCGCCCGGCCGGCAGAAGCTCTCGCCCGAGAGCTTCAGCAGGACGCGGCGGAAGATCGGCGGGCCCGTCGGCGGCGCGGGTTCCATGAGCGGGGCGTCTCCCGGGTGTCGGAGGGGCATTTCCGGCGGGAATCCTACCACGACGGGCGGGCCGGCGGCTCGGGCCCTCTTTGTCGGTCGCTCGATTACCGGGAGGGCGAGGCTCCGTCCGAGCCCGGGTATGACGCCCGGCCGGGGTGTATGCCCGGGCTCGGACGGAGCCTCGCCCTCCCAGCAGCCTGCCCGTCAGTCCTTCGCCTCGGCCGGCGCCGCGTCCTCGCCCACGATGAACCGGGCGAACCGGCCGACCGTGATGTTCTCGCCGGTCCGGGCGTTGACCTCCTGGACGAGCTGGCGGATCGTCTTGGCGTCGTCCTTGACGAACGGCTGATCGAGCAGGACGGCGTTCTCGCCGGCCCAGGCGAGAGCTTGCCCTCGACGATCTTCTCGCGGATGGCCTCGGGCTTGTTCGCCGACCTCGGCCTCGAAGAGCCTGCTTCTGCGCCTCGAGCTGATCGGCCGGCATGTCCTCGCGGCGGATGAACTTCGGGTTGGCGCCGAGGACGTGGACGGCCAGGTCCTTGGCAGAGCTGGCGGAACGCGTCGTTGCGGGCGACGAAGTCGGTCTCGCAGTTGACCTCGACCATCGCCCCCTGCTTGCCGTCGTGGTGGATGTAGACCTCGATCGCGGCCGGCCTTGGTGGCCCGGCCGGCGCGGTTCTCGGCGTTCTTGCCGTGCTTCGCCTTGGCCAGCGCCTTGGCCTTGTTCGGGTCGCCGTCGGCCTCTTTCAGGAGGGCCTTGCACTCCATCAGGCCGAGGCCGGTCTCCTTGCGGAACTCATTCACCGTCTGGGCCGTGATCTCGGCCATCGCTGGGTCTCCTTGGGCCGCGTCGCGTGGTCTCGTGGACGACGAGGCGCGGGGCCGTCACCCCGTCGGGTTCGGACGCCGCGCCGCGGGGGTTGGTTCGTTCGGTGATCGGGCCGACCGATGGTCACTCGGCCGGTGCGGGCGACTCGGTCGGACTCGGCCGGCGCGGGCAGGGCCTGCTCCTCGCGGCGGTGCCGGGCAGGGCCTCCTCCTCGGGCGGCGCGGGCAGTGCCGGCTCGGCAGCCGGAGCCTGGGCCTGGGCCGGGGCATGGCGGCCGGCCCGAGCGGCTGATCGCGCGGGCCTCGACTCGGCTGGCCTCCGCCCGGACCGCCGCGGCCGCGGCCGTCTCCGCCGCCGCCGACGGTCGCCGCGGCCCTGGCCCTGCGGCGCGGACCCTCGTCCTCGCGGGGCGGGGGCTCGGCCGGGGCCGCGGCGCGGCCCTCGATGATCGCGTCCATCAGCCGCTTCAAGACCAGCTCGATCGACCGCATGCTGTCGTCGTTGCCCGGGATCGGCAGGTCGACGTCGTCGGGGTCGCAGTCGGTGTCGAGCAGGGCGACGACCTTGATGCCCAGCTTCCGCGCCTCCTTCACCGCGATGTGCTCGCGGTGCGGGTCGACGACCAAGCAGCGCCTCGGGCAGCCGGGTCATGTGGCGGATGCCCGAGAGGTTGCGGTCGATCTTCTTCCGCTCGCGGGTCAGCGTCGAGATCATCTTCTTGGAGTAGCGAGAGCGCCTGCTCGCCGTCGAGGGTCTCCTCCAGCTCCTCGAGCCGCTCGAGCCGGCTGCGGATCGTCCGGAAGTTGGTCAGCGTGCCGCCGAGCCAGCGCTCGGTGACGTAGGGCATCCCGCACCGGTCGCACTCCTCGACGATCGTCTCGGCCGCCTGGCGCTTGGTGCCGACGAAGAGGATCAGGCCGTTGTTCGCGGCCACGCGGTGGAAGTACTTGGTCGCGCGGAGCAGCCCACGGACGGTCTCCTTCAAATCGATGATGTGGATCAGGTTCCGCTTGCCGTAAATGTACGGCTTCATCTTCGGATTCCACCGGCTGGCCCGGTGGCCGAAGTGGACCCCGGCGTCGATCAAGTCTTTGACCGCGATGGACACGTGGACGACCTCCCGATCTCTCCGAGCCGATTCCGGCCGCGGCCCCGGTGCGAACTGCTCCGGGCGGCCTTCCCAGGGGTTTACGTGATCATCTGACGCCCGACCCCGGGCGCAGTGGCCTATCGTACCGGATTCGGGCCGAGTCCGTCAAATCGAGATGCCTCGCCCCGCGATGGCCAGGCTCCGCCCGAGCCCTAGCCTGACGCCCGACCCGGGAACGCCGCCGTTGGCCGACGGACCGTAACTCGGGAGGGCGAGGCTCCGCCCGAGCCTGGGTATGACGCAGGGCCTGTGGCCGCGCCGGGTGGCAGGGGTTCGCTTGCGAACCCCGGTCTTCCACGGCCTCCCGACCGGGGTTCGCAAGCGAACCCCTGCCACCCCAAGGGCTCGAGACGCGCGCCTCGACGGCGCACCTGCGGCGGATTCGGAGAACGCCCGCCCCCCTACTTACGATCCTACCTGTATGAAGTCCGCGCGCAACGTCGCGCGCGGCCAGGGTCCGCGATCACCAGGGGGTCGACACCGATGCGTACCGAAGCCCAGCGCCAGGCCAGCCGAATCAACGGCAAGAAGTCAAAGGGCCCGATTACGCCCGAGGGCAAGAACACATCCAAATTCAACGGCCTCAAGCACGGCCTGCGGTCCAGTCAGGTCGTGCTGCCGGGCGAGAGCGCGGCCGAGTTCAACGCCGAGTTGAAGGGCTGGGCCGACGACTGGAAGCCGTCCGGCCACACCGCCGCCGTCCTCGTCGAGCGCGCCGCCGTCGCCTCGTGGCGATTGCGGAGGTGCGTCCGCGCCGAGGCCGGCATGCTGCTCGAGCTCGCCGCCAAGCGCGAGGTCGAGCGGCCCGACAACAACGACGACGACGGCGTCGACGACGAGCTGCGTGAGAAGCTCGACGGGGCCGAGGATGCGTTCGACACCGACCCCGCCGGGGCCCTCGCGGAGCTGAGGTCGACGCCCGAGGGGGTCGACCGGCTGCTCGGGCTCTGGGACCACATCGCCGAGGCCCTCCAGCGCGAATGGGACGACGAGGCCCACGAGGCGCTGATGCCGCTGCTGGGCCACCGGCCCGACGCCGACGCCGTCGCGGCCGGGCCGCTGGCCGAGGACTCGCACCGCCTGGTCCTCGACCGCCACTGCCGGTACACGCGGAGGGGCGACGACCTGCTGACCGACGACGAGGAGCGGCAGGCGACCGCGCGACTCGGCCGGGGGGTCGCCGACGAACGGGCCGCGCTGCGGGCCCTCCGCCGCGAGCTGGCGGCCGCCCGGCCCGACCTCGACGACACGCCCTCCCCCGAGCCCGAGGCGACCTTCGCCGGCGTCACGCCCGGACTGATGCTCCTGCACCGCTACGAGATGGGCATCGAGCGTCAGCTCCGGGCGACGATCAAGGACCTGGCGGCCCTGCGGAAGGCGGGGATGGGCGGGGGATCGGTGAAGGAGATTGAGCCGCAAGTCGTTGATATCAAAGAGATTAAAGCGAAAGATGCCGAGCCCGAAGCCGGGTCCGAGCCGGCTTCTCCCGCGGCGCCGAGCGAACCCGAGCCTGTGGGCGTTGCGGGGCGTCCGGGAGGGGTCCGACGGGGCCGGCGGCGGCGGTCGCGGTCGCCGAGGCGGCCCGGCGGGGGCCGCTCGGCGTCCTGAGATCAGGATTCGTGGATAATTAACGCGCCTCTCCCGAGGGGGCCAGGCCCGGGGTGCGCGCCTGGGTGGCGTGGTCCGTCCCCGGGACGGTCCGGGGCCCGGAGGACCGGGGCCTCGCCTTCGGCTCGACCCCGGGCAACTGAAGAGCAGTCTCGCACCCGATCCCTTATGATGTCGATCCGTCGTCCGGCCGGCGAACCTCATCCTCGACCCGGGAGCGAACGCACCATGAAGCGGACCGCGACTTGTCTCGGTGTTGCCCTGGTCCTCGGCCTCGCCTCGCTCGGCCGGACGGCCGACGAGCCCAGGGCCGAGGTCATCGACCTCTGGCCCTCCACGCCACCCGGCGAATCCGGCAAGGTCGGCGAGGAGACGGCGAAGAAGGACAAGCAGGGCGTCGTCACGAGCCTCACGAACGTCAGCAAGCCGACGCTGACCGTCCGCCGGCCCGAGCGGTGGAAGGACAACGGCGCGGTCGTCGTGATCTGCCCCGGCGGCGGCTACAACATCCTGGCGTGGGACCACGAGGGCGAGCAGGTCGCCGACTGGCTGAACTCGATCGGCGTGACGGGCGTGATCCTCAAGTATCGCGTCCCGCGCCGCGAGGGCACGCCCAAGGGCGAGCCGCCGCCGCAGGCCCTAATGGACGCCCAGCGCGCCGTGAGCCTCGTCCGCTCGAAGGCCGCCGAATGGGGCGGCGATCCCAAACGGATCGGCGTCCTCGGCTTCTCCGCCGGCGGCCATCTCGCCGCCTGGGCCAGCACACATTTCGACGATCGCACGTATGAGCCTGTGGATGCCGCCGACAAGGTCGACTGCCGGCCCGACTTCACCGTGGCGATCTATCCGGGGGGCGTCGTCAAGCGGGACACGGCCGAGCTGAGGCCCGAGATCCGCATCACCTCGCAGACGCCGCCGACCTTCCTGGCCCACGCCGGCAACGACCCCGTGAGCGTGGAGAACAGCGTCGCCCTCTACCTCGCCCTGAAGCACGCCGGCGTGCCGGCCGAGCTGCACATCTACTCGACCGGCGGACACGGCTTCGGCATGCGTCCCTCGGACAACCCGTGCTCGACGTGGCCCCAGCGCTGTGCCGACTGGATGCGGGTCCAGAAGATCATCCCGGCGGCGAAGTAGCATGGCCGAACTGCGGGACTCGGCGACATGGGCTTGACCTTGGTCGCCGAGTCCTCCGCCGCTATGATCCGAACTCCGACCCCGCCGCGGACTGGCTCCGCGAGCGAGGTCGGACCGGCACGGAGGCCGTGGGCGTTGGTCGACTCGCGGAAAGTCCTGCGCATGGCCGTCGTCGCGACCCTCGTCGCGACCCAGCCGCTCCGCGCCGACCTGCTCTATTTCAAGCGGGGCGGCGCTGTCCAGCTGCCGTGCCGACGTGCGGGGACCAGGGTCATCGTCGAGGCGCCGCAGGGCCCGATCGAGTTCGAGGCGGAGGACTTTCGGCGGATCGTTCCCGGCGGCGACCCGCTCGCGGAGTGGCCCGCGCGGCTCGCCTCCGCGCGACCGAAGGGCGGCGACGCGGTGCTGGCGGCGGCCTGGTGGCGCTCGAGAATGGCCTCACGCCCGAGGCGACCGCGGCCCTCCGCGACCTTCACGCCGCCGAGCCGACGCACGAGCCCACCGCGAGCCTGATTCGCACGCTCGACGAGATCATGACCCCCCTGCCCGCCCCCGACCTCGCGCCGCTGGCGTCGGCCCTCGGCAGCCGATTCCAGACGAAGGTAAGCCCCCACTTCATCCTGCTACACCAGGGCGGCGAGGCCGAAGCCTTGGCGCGGCTTGAGGTGCTCGAACGCGTGTATGTTTCCTTCTACCTGATCTTCGCGGGCCAGGGGATCGCGCTGCGGCCTCCGGGGCGGAAGCTGGCCGCGGCCGTCTTCGGGAGGCAGGCCGGCTACTTGAGCTTCCTCAACCGCGAAGGCGCCGATGCGTTCGCGACGACCCAGGGCTACTATCATCCCACGCGGAAGGCCGTCATCTCCTTCGACCCGCGCGACATGCCCGCGCTCCGCCAGCGCGCCGCGGCGATCCGTCCCGGCCGCGAGGCGCCGCGTCTGCTCCTGCAGCTCGACCTGGAGCAGCGGGCGATCGACCTCGGCACGGCCGCGCACGAGGCGGTGCACCACCTCGTGGCCGTCTCGGGGCTCGCCCCGCGTCGCGACGCCTTCCCGGCGTGGCTCCACGAGGGGCTCGCCGCGCAGTTCGAGGTCGTCCGCGGCGGCCGATGGGCCGGCGTCGGCCGGGCCAACGACCTTCGTCTTCCCGACTGGCGTGCCCTCAGGCCCGCCCCGCCGCTCGCCCCCCTCGCCCGCGGCGAGGGGTTCGGCCACGGCTACCGACGCGACCTCTACGCCGGGGCATGGTCGCTCGTCTTCTTCCTCCGCAAGCAGCACCCGTCCGACTTCGCTCGCTACCTCGACCTCCTCCGGTCTCCCACCGCCGACGCGGCCGCCGATCGGCGTTCCTTCGAGCTTTTCCGATCCTCGCTGGGCGGCGACCTGTCCTCGTTGGAGGTTGAGTGGCACCGCTATCTGCGGACAGTCTCGACGCCACTCGAGGCCGCCGCCACTCCCGAGGGCCCGCGAATCCGGCCCGTGCGCGATTGACAGCGGGCACCCTGCGGGTAGAATTCAACTTGCCACTTGCACGGGGCGTAGCTCAGCTTGGCTAGAGCGCACGGTTCGGGTCCGTGAGGTCGGAGGTTCAAATCCTCTCGCCCCGACTCTCCTTTGTGATCGAAGTCTCCTCAAGCCGACGATCCACCGGCCGGGTGGCCGCCCCGAGGGGGACACGATCCCCCGCGGGGCCCGCCTGGACTGGCCCCCAGCCCTCGCTCGTCGCGACGCGGTGAGCGGCCATCATGGCCCGATCCCACGCCGCCATATCGCCGTCCTGCCCTTCGGCGACCCCGGGGACGGCCCGATCCGGGGTGTAGACAATCTGGGCGGCGTTGGCGGCCCCGTGCATCGGGACCGGCAGCGGGGAATCCCCGAACGCCATCACGCCGCCCAACAGCCGGCGCACCCGCCGCTTCTTCCCCTTCACGGCGTCACCGAAGGTCAGGCCGATCCTCAGGCCGAGCATGCCCAGCACCCGGTTGATGTCCGCGCGTGCCGCCTCGTCGCCGGCGATCCGGGCGACGTCATCCAGCAGCGTCATCGCGGACTCGACCTCTTCCTCGATCGTCGTCGTCGGCGCCGCCGCCATCGAAGACCGGACCGCGGCGAGCGCGTCCTTCGTCGCGCCGACCTCGTCGCGGACCCGGTCGTACTCGTGCGCGATCGCCTCGTATCGTCCGTCGTCCGCCTCCGTCGCCATCCGGCGGCCGATGACCTCGAGGTCGGCTTCCCGTCGCGCGAGCGTGGCGACGAGGGCCGCCTCCCGGTCGATCGGCCCTGACGCGGGCTCGACGCGCTCGCGCCGGGCGCGTTCCTCGATGAGGCGCGCAGACGGTCCCGGTTGCCGTTCAGGTCGATTTGATGGGCCAAGTTCTTGAGCGTCAAGCGGAGCATCGCTTCGCCGTCGACGGCGTTGCTCTGGCACTCGGCGCCCTCGGTCCGCATGTATCGCCCGCACTTGTAGAGGGCCCGCCCGCCGTTGGTCATGCCGTAGAGGATCGAGCCGCAGCCGTCGGTCAGGTCGACCAGGCGCGTCGCGAGCGGATACCGCGCCGGATCTTCGGCGCGGCACCCCCCGCTGGCTCGCGCCGCGGCTCTCGGCGAGCTCCTGGCCGCGCCGCCATCGGGCCTCTTCCCAGAGCGGCTCAATCCCCAGCGGCCTGGCGATCCGCAGGGACGGGTCGTTCATCACGACCTTCGGCCTCTCGTCGGCGTCGCGGTCGGCGTCGGTCAACGGGCGCGGCCCGGCGTCGCCCAGCCGGCGGTACGTCCCCTCGGAGCGCCGCCCATAGTCCTGGACCCCGAGGATGGCCTTATTGTTGCAGAGTTCCTTAATCGTGTTGGCGCACCACCTGCCTGTCACGGCATGCTTCACGCCATGATCGGTGCGGAGCGAGCCGGCACCGGGGCTGGGGATGCCGAGGGCGTTGAGGTGCTGGGCGATCCGCTTGTAGCCCCAGCCCCGCTCCCGCTGCTCCAAAATTAGGAGCCAGACGCCGATTTTCTGTGGGTCCTTGAGGATCAGCCGGACGTGACAGCCGGGCTGCCGCGCCGTCATGCCGGCGGGCAGTTCCTGGACCACGGTGCCGGCGGCGTCCACGAGCGCCCGCCCGAAGCCGTACGGGGCGTTGCCCCCCGTGCGGTAGCCCCCCTGCGCCAGTTGCGCGCTGGGCCTGGACGATCCGGTCGGCGTGCTTGACGATGAACTGGCCCGATTCGTGGTAGGCGAGGAACATCGCCAGGTCGGCCGCGAGGTCGTCCTGGCCGGGGTCCATGGGCCCGGCGACCTCGTCGGCGAAGACGATCGTCAGCCCGGACCATCGCAGGCCCTTCTCGATCCTGCGCCATCTCGAACGCGTCCTGCGGGTGCGCCAGGCGGTCGCGGCGGTAGATGAACAGGTGCGAGATCGACCGGTCGGCCTTGGCGTCCTCGATCAGGGAGCGGAAGCCCGGCCGGGTCATGTCGGCGCCGGTGACGCCGTCGTCGATCCGAAGTCCCTTGAGCGACGTCATCCGCCCGGCCATCATCCGGGCGAGGTCGGCCGGGCAGGCGTCGAGCGTGACGCCGTGGCGGACGGCCTGGCCGGTCGCCCACTCGAGCTGGTTGGGCAGGCTGAGCTCTTGCCGGCCGGTACTCCGCCGGAGGTAGGACAGGCCCCTGCCCTTTCTGCGCGTCGCCATGAAGTTTCACCCCCCGGCGCGACCCGCCCGGCGATGCGCCGAGGCGAAGTCGGCCAGCGTCTCGAGCAAGAGGGCGTCGTCGGGCGGATCGACGACGACGTCGGCGGCGAGCTCCTCCCGCCCGGCCAGCGCGAGGCGGCCGACCGCGACCTGCATCATGCGGAATGAGAGCCTTTCCCCGGCCTCCGGGTCGCCGGGCGGCCCGGGGACGAGCCCATGGCGCACGAAGAAGTCCCCCATGCCCGGCGGGCCGTCGGCAGATCGGGCGCAAGAGCTCGCGGATCCCGGCGCGCTCCCAGGTGCAGAGGCGGAGGACGAACCCGAGCTCCCAGAGGAACTGGCGGGGGAACTCAGCAGGCTTCTTCTTGCGCTCGGAGGCCGGCGGCGCCAGCCCGATCGCCTCGAGGAATTCGCCGACGAGTTCGGCCATGAGATGGGCTTCGCGGACCGTAGCCTCGATCACGGCGAGGCCCAGTCTCCTGTCGGACTCGCCCAGATGTGCGGGTTGGCACACGGCCCGGTCCCCTTCCTTGGGTGGTCCGCCGGGCTCAGCGGCGGACGGGCGGAGACTCCGTCTCCCTGCCCCTGAACACAATACCCCGATCAATTGTGCCCGAGGCTGGGGTCCGCTGTCAAGTAGAATCTGGTGCGATCCGCACAGCATAACTATGACGCATAAGGCCGTTATCGACAAGCAGCTATCGGCATTCGGCTCGGAACGCGCGCACCACGGATCATTCCCACGGCCGACTTCACCGGTCATCGAGGCGGAGTCCGGCCGCCATGTCGTCCCCGTTCAGTCACGACGGCACCACAGCCGCGCCGGGGAGATCACGACTCGCCGGGGCCGGGCGAATGGTTACTTTCTGCGCGTTGAGTCGATCGACTTAAACAGCGATAGCTGGTCGTCCGATGCCAGGTCTCGAAATTCGGGGGGCACGCCGATGCTCGACCGGGCCCGGCACCACCCCCGCGGTCGCGGCCAACGTGCGCTCAGCTCACGGCTCACCGTCGTCATATTCCTTGCCGCCGATCGGTACGGGCGGATTCTGCCGGACCGTTGGTCGAGAGGGGACCGGCCAGTGTGATTTCCCGTGGAGCGAGGATCGGCTGCGCGGATGGCCTGTTCTCGGCCACTTTGGCCCGGCCGATCCAACGTCTCGCCATCGTGCGGCCCACCAGCTCGGCAAACTCGTTGATCAGCTCCCCGATCGGCATCTCGCCCTCCCTCGCAATAGAAGGCCCTGGCGGGTGCCGGGCCGGGGTTGCGGGTTTCTCGAAGGGGTGAAAAAGAAATGGGCGCGGCGACCTCCTCGCCGGAGGGCCGAAACGATCTCGATCGAAGCGGCACCGGGGCCAGGCCCGAGAGAGGGCCGGCGACTCCCGGCTTCGGGCGATCGCTATCAAAGTGCCAGGCTCGAGCTGGATCGGCCGGGGCCGGGTACGCGCCCCCGCTAGCCGCGGCCAGCAGCGCTCGGCGCGGCGATTGACGGCCGGAGAGCGGCCGGTCGACCTGTCATCGAGAGGCCGCGGCCGATCGGCGGTCGGCAGACCGCGGCCGTTGCAGTCCGGGGAGGCCACCGAACCGCGGCGGCCAGTCCGTCTGCTGGCGTTTTCGAGGGCGATGAGACGGCGGTGGTCGTTCGCGCCGTTCGGCCATCTTTGTCCGTTCGGTCGCGGCGCCTCGGCGGGTGCTGAGACGGCGCTAGGCGGATCGATCTAGCGATTTGTGGCGGGTCCCGCCGTACTGCCGCCGGCGGCGGATTGGAGGACAGAGCGTCCCGGTGTTATGGGCGTGCTGCTCCCGAGGGACGACGATGGATCGACCGGTCGGCCGACGGGTTAATTCCGGGGCGAGGCGCGAATTGGGGCGAGGGCGGCAATTGCACGACCGGCGTTACCGAGTGGCGAGGCCGGCCCATCGGGCGGGCGACCGTTTCCGAGCGGCGGCCGCTGAGATCGGCGTGCCTTTCCGAGAGAACCTGACGCGTTTCCCGGTCGATTTCAGGAGTGGGGACGGGCTCCGCACACGTCCGCCGACTGCAGGATTCTCGACGTTCGACCACGACGGCGCGGCAAGCGACTATCGCGTCGCGGGGTTGATGCGCGGCCGGCCGGCGTGGACGAGGCGGGGACCTGACCGCTCGGAACGAACCGTCACGCGGCCGACCTCGGAAGATGGCGCGATACGGATCGGTCGGCTCGGCTGGGCCGAGCCCGGCCGCGAGAGACGAACAGGCCACTCTCGACGTACCCTTCGTGGCCGGGCCCGCTCGCCGAGCCGTCAGAGGCGCTTCCTTTGGGAGCCTCTGTCCCTACACCTAATCATGGCGCGATTTCGGCGCGAATTTACGTGCGCTTGATCGAACCGAGTCGTTCGTGACATGAGTTTTCGCAGGGCGATCCCCGCTTGTGGGAAAGCAATCCCCTTCCAGAGAAAATCGATGGCTCGGCCTCATTCTCTCCGTTGGTTGACACTGAGGATTTTAAGTCCTCGTCCGGGAAGCTCGTAAACTCTGACGCGCCAACGATTACAAGTCCCATCGAAGCGCGTCATCCCTTCCCCTGCCCTACTCCGGCGCCGGAATGCCCGCGGACCTGGCCCTGGTCGTCGAGGCCTGGTCCGCTCTCCCGGCACCGATCCGCGACTCGATCGTCGCCCTCGTGTGTGACCGTCGGCGAGAAACCGGTTCTCCCGCAACTTGCGTGACGGCCGCGCCCCGTCCTCGCGTTGGCGGTCGCGCCCGGCGCCGAGTTTCAGCCCGCCTGCAGGACGCGAGCCCTCAGCAGCTCGAAGCAGGCCCGGCCGTACATGGCGCGCTTGACGAATTTCAATCGGTTCACATGACCCTCGACCGGGCCATTGCTCCACTCGACCGTCAACCCCGCCCGCACCGCCGCTTCGTCCTGCCGCAACCGCCGGGCGAACGAGCGCAGCCCGGCGGCCGATGAGCTCTCGGCGCGAGTGAGCCAGTCGGCCAGCCCCCTTGGATCCCGGCCACGGATCAGGGCGGCGAATTGCTCGGCCAGCTCGATCGCAGACCAGATCGTGGCATCGCCCGTCCCCAGAGCCTCTAGGTGGCCTCGATCCTCAGCCGATCGGTCGGCGGGCCGTGAGACGACCGAGACCGCCAGGCGGCGGGCCGACGGGACCTCAACTCGCGGGGGAGGGGCGGGCGGGGCCGTAGACGACGGCATGCCCATCTCGTCCTCCAGACGTCGGACATAGTCGCGGACCGCGGTCTTCCCACCGTGATAGCCCAGCGCCTCGAGCTCGCGGCGGATCTGGCAGCGCTTCCGGCATCCCTCCGAGAGCCGCCGTCGGATGTACGCCTCGAATCGGTCCAGGGCGCTCGGCCCGCGACGCCCTTGGCACCAGTCCGGGCAGGCGTCCGACCGGACGTAGCGCTCGACGGTCCGGTAGTGTAGGCCCAGCGCGGCGGCGATGCCGCGGAGCGAGTGCCCCTCGCCGTGCATCCGCCTGACTTCGTCGAACCGCTCCTGTCGCCGGGCCCGGGCCGCTGATTCGCGGGAATCGTTCGGACGGTCCGATAAACCCCCGGCCGCCGGGCCGGCCGTATCGCCCCCGCGCGCGGCGCCAGGAGGTCGCGGATCACCTTCGACCGCTGCTGGAGGGCCCGCTCGAGGACGTCGCGCATGTTGCTGAGCAGGTGCCAGCGATCGGCGATCTGCACGGCGACGGGCGCCGCCTCGCTCGCCGCCTGGGCGTAGGCCGTCGCTCGGTCCCGCGTGATGACCTCGACGCCGGGGTGGGCCCGCAGCCAGGCCGCCAGCGTGGCCGCCTCGCGGTCCGGGAGCAGGTCGACGACGCGGCGGCGCTCCAGGTCGACCAAGATCGTGCCGTAGGTCCGGCCCCTGCGGAAGGCGAAATCGTCGACGCCAAGGACCCGCGGCGACGGGGCCGAGCCGGGGGCGGCCTCGCGGACCCTTCGGAGCAAGGTATCCGGACTGGTGGGCATGGTCAGCCGATCGGCGAGCCGCGCCCCGGCCTCGCCGCCGAGGGCGAGGCCGATCGACCGGTGCGCTGTCGTCAGCCGTGTCGTGGTCTGCGCGTACGGGGCGACGGCCGGGATCCGCTCGGTGAAGGTCCGCCTGGGGCACGCGCCGTTGCGGCACTGGAACCGGCGGACGGCGAGGCGGAGCACGACCCGTCGGCCCTGCCAGGGCAGGTCGGCGACGGTGCGAGTGTAGCGGCCGTGGATGTGCTCGGACGGCGCCCCGCACCCGGGGCATTGCGCGACCGACGAGATAGGCTCGGCGACGACGGCGACGACGCCCGGGGCGATGGCGAGCTCTCGAGCGCGGAGCCCGGAGCCGGGCGGGAGGAGATCGGGAACGTCCATGATCGCGGATCCTGGATGGCCCGGGGCAGCCAGGTAGCCTTCCGGCCATCCTAACGGACTCGCATCACGAACCCTGCGGGAGATCCACTTTTCCCCCGCCGTTCACACCAAAGCGCCCCCCGGCTCCGGGGGCGCACGAGAGGAGGATCTCTGAGCCAGTCCTGGTGAGCGCCGGACACCTCCGCAGGGGTCGTGAACCGGGCCACGCCGCTGGCCGAGAGGACACCCTCGCGGTAGGAAGAAGAACGCCGCTCCGCTCCTGACCCTTTGGACAGCATGGTGTCCTTCCGGCAAGGCTGCCTGAATCCGTTTGCTTGATCCGCTAGGCTGGCGGTCCTCGACCTGGAGGACCGCGATGGACACGAGCAAGCGTGAGCAGTTGCCGCCCGATCTTGTGCGCGGGCGGAGCCAGTTTCAGAAGTGGCGGGGCCAGCGGAAGGCAGGCGGGCGGATTCCAGAGGCGCTGTGGGCGATGGCCACCCGGCTGGCGAACGCGCACGGGGTCAGTCGCTCCGCCGCGGCGCTCGGCCTCGATTACTACCGCCTGAAGAAGCGGGCCTCGGTCGCCGCTGGCGATCCGCGTGTGAGTGGTCCCGCGTTCGTCGAGCTACCGGCGCCGGCCCTTGCCGCCAAGCAATGTCGGCTCGAGTTCGACAACGGCTCCGGCGCCACCATGCGCGTGCAACTTGTCGGCTACGACGCGGCCGACGTCGAAGCCTTGTCGCGCAGCTTCTGGGACGCCCTTTGATGCTCCAGATCACCCCCCAGATGAAGATCCTGGTCGCCGTCGAGCCGGCCGATTTTCGCCGGGGGATCGATGGCCTGGCCCGGCTCTGCCAGTAGGCGCTCCAGCACGACCCTTTCACCGGGGCCGTCTTCGTCTTCCGCAATCGCAAGGCGACGGCGCTGAAGCTTCTCATGTATGACGGCCAAGGATTCTGGCTCTGCCACAAGCGGCTTTCCCAGGGCCGCCTCCCGTGGTGGCCTTCGGTCGCCGACGGTGGGTCACAGCGCGTGGCCGCACATCAGCTAGCGGTCCTGCTCTCAGCGGGCGACCCGACGCGGACGGGCGCGGCGGCCGACTGGCGGCCTGTGGGGCCGCCGGCTTGACCTCGCCCTGACGGGCCCTTGCAGCAGTGCCGCCGGATTGCTCCACTGGAGTCCGGATGGGATGCCACGCCGGCCCAGGGGGATGGCCGGGGAAGCCTCTCCTCGGTCAGCCAGTGGCGGCAGGATGCGAAACGCGCTGGTGCTCGTCGACGTGGATAGCGAACGACTGGAGGAAGTCCTCCGCCGCGCCGAGCATTCGCTCGATGAGAAGGATGCCGAGCTGATCCGCGCGGTCTTCGAGTCGTACGCCTACGTGACCGATCTGGTGGAGGACAAGAACACCACGATCCGCCGGCTCCGCCAGCTGTTCTTCGGTTCGCGAACGGAGAAGACCGAGGCCGTGATCGGGCCGAAGACCGAGACGTCCAGGGTTACTGCGTCGCCTGACGCCGCGGCGGAGATGGAGCCGGCTACCGTCGAGGAGACTGCCGGCGTTTCCGACACGGCAGCGGTGTCGAAGGGTCACGGCCGCAACGGCGCCGCGGCCTATCGGGGTGCCGAGCGTATCGACGTCCCGCACCCGTCACTCCATGCGGGCGATACCTGCCCCGCCTGCGGCGAGGGGACCGTCTACGACAAGGCCCCGGGCGTGCTGGTGCGGATCACCGGGCAGCCGCCGCTGCCGGCGAAGATTTATCAGTTGCAGAAGCTGCGCTGTCATCTGTGCGGCCAGGTCTTCACCGCGGATGCGCCCGCAGAGGCCGGCCAGACGAAGTATGACGCCACGGCCGGCAGCATGATCGGACTCTTGAAGTACGGCAGCGGACTGCCGTTCAACCGCCTCGATGGCCTGCAGGGGGACCTCGGCATCCCGCTGCCGGCCTCGACCCGGTGGGACATCGTGCGGGCCGTCGCGGCGGACCTCGCCCCGGCGTTCGACGAACTGATCCGGCAGGCGGCGCAGGGCGAGGTGCTTTACAACGACGACACCACCGTCAAGATCCTGGAGCTGATGGGGCAACGAGGCCAACACGAGGCCCGGGCCGATGCCGCGGAGGACGGGGATGGCCTCGACGGGCGCCGGGGCCTGTACACCTCGGGCGTGGTCGCGCTCCGCGACGGCCACCGGGTCGCGCTGTTCTTCAGCGGCCGCCGGCACGCGGGCGAGAACCTGGCGCAGGTCCTCGAGCACCGCGCCGAGCGGCTACCGCCGCCGATCCAGATGTGCGACGCCCTGGCGCGGAACCTGCCGGGCGAGCTGCGGACGATCCTGGCGCATTGCCTGGCCCATGCCCGGCGGCGGTTCGTCGACGTCTACGACCGCTTCCCCGAGCAGTGTCGCCACCTCCTCGAGTCGCTGGCGGTGGTCTATCGCAACGACGCCGAGGCGCGGGAGCGCCGGTTGTCGCCCGAGGCGCGTCTGCGGTTTCACCAGGAGGCGAGCGGGCCGACGATGCAGGACCTGCACGACTGGCTGACGGGACAACTGGCCGGGAAGCGGGCCGAGCCCAACTCGGCTCTCGGCGGCGCGATCGGTTACATGCTCAAGTACTGGGACCAGTTGACGCTGTTTCTACGTCAGGCCGGTGCGCCGCTGGACAACAACCTGTGCGAGCGGGCGCTGAAGAAGGCGATCCTGCACCGCAAGAACGCCCTGTTCTACAAGACCCGGAACGGCGCCTCGCGTCGGCGACCTGTTCATGAGCCTGATCCACACCTGCCAGCTGAACCAGGCCAACCCGTTCGACTACCTGACCCAGCTGCAGCGGCGCGCCGACACGCTCGCGAACGGGCCCCGGCTCTGGATGCCGTGGAACTACCGCGACGCACCGGCCTGAGTTCCGAAGGAGGGGCAGTCGTCCGGTCGCGCACGGCTCTTGTGGGCCGCGGAGTTCACGAGAGGAGCAGCTCCAGCTCTTCGCGGCCCAGGTCTCGGATGAGGCTGTTGTCCGCGGTGATGATGGCGTCGGCCAGGGCGCGTTTTTGCGCCTGGAGTTCGAGCACCTTTTCCTCGACCGTGTCCCGCGCGATGAGCCGGTAGGCGAACACCGGGCGAGTCTGGCCGATCCGGTGGGCGCGGTCGATCGCCTGGCTCTCCACCGCGGGATTCCACCACGGGTCGAGCAGGAAGATGTAGTCCGCCGCCGTCAGGTTCAAGCCGAGGCCGCCGGCCTTCAGGCTGATCAGGAACACCTTGCAGTCCGGGTCGTCCTGGAACCGCTGCACCCGCGCCTGCCGGTCGCGCGTGCGGCCGTCGAGGTAGTCGTAGGGGATCCCCTCGTCGTCCAGCCGCTGCTTGACGATCGCCAGCATGCTCGTGAACTGGGAGAACACCAGGGTCTTGTGCCCCTCGTCGAAGACCTCGCGCGAGCTGCGGCAGGAGCACGTCGAGCTTGGCGCTCGATTCGCCCGACCGCTTGGCCTTGTCGATCAAACCGGGGTGGCAGGCCGCCTGCCGCAGGCGCAGCAGCGCCTCGAGGATCTGGATCTTCGCCTTCTTGATCCCGTCGCGCACGACGCGCCCGAGCAGCGAGTTCCGGTAGTGCTCGCGCAGCTCGTCGTAGAGCTTGCGCTGGGCGGGCTCCAGGTCGCAGTAGATCGTCTGTTCGGACTTCTCGGGCAGGTCCTTCGCAACCTGCTCCTTGGTGCGCCGGAGGAGGAACGGCCGCAGGGCTTTCGCCAGCAGCGACCGGGTCTCCTCGCCGGCGTTGCGGAGGCCGAAGTCGGCCATTGCCGATCGCCTCGGCCTTGCCGAGCATGCCCGGGTTGAGGAACTCGAACAGGCTCCACAGCTCGCCCAGGTGGTTCTCGACCGGCGTGCCGCTGAGGGCCAGGCGGTGGTCCGCCCGGATCAGCCGGGCCGCCTTCGCCGACTGGCTGCTCGCGTTCTTGATCGCCTGGGCCTCGTCGAGGATCGCGTAATCGAAGGGGTAGTCCTTGAGGTCGACGATGTCTCTCCGCAGCGTGCCGTAGGTGGTCAGGATGACGTCGTAGTCGTCGAACTGCTCCCCGGGCTTCCCGCGGCCGATGCCGGTATGGTCGAGGACGCGGAGCTCCGGCGTGAAGCGAGCGGCCTCCTGCTTCCAGTTGAAGACGAGCGACCGCGGCACCACGACCAGCGACGGCGGAGGCCGGCGGCGTTTCCTGGGCGCGGCCCGCAGCTCGCGGCGGCCATCCAGCAGGGCGAGCACCTGGACGGTCTTGCCCAGGCCCATGTCGTCGGCCAGGCAGCCGCCGAAACCGAACTCGCGGAGGAAGTGGAGCCAGCCGAGGCCGTCGCGCTGATAGCCGCGGAGCTGACCCTGGAACCCGGCCGGCGGGTCGGCCGGCTCGATGCCCTGGAACTGGCGCAGCCGCTCGCGCGCCCGCTCGAATTGCCTGTCGAATCGCGCCTCGGGCTGCTCGGCCAGCAGGACGTCGAGCAGGCCGACCTGCGTCCGCTGGAACCGAAGGTGGTCCCCCTCCGGCGTGCCCACCCCGGCCAGGGTCACGTACTTCTTCAGCCACTCCTCGGGCAACAGGCCGAAGCTGCCGTCGCCCAGCGGCACGAGGTTCTCGCCGCGCCTCAGGGCCGCGAGCAGGGTCGGGCAGCGGCACCTCCTGATCGCCGAAGGTCACGCCGCCGTGCAGGTCGAACCAGTCGATCCCGGACGTCGACCTCGATCCGGAAGTCGCCCGCCTGGCGGTACAGCTTCCCCTCGGCCTCGACGCGCCAGCCCTCCTGGAGCAGGGCCCGCGCGGCCTTCGGCAGGTTGCGTGCGAGCAGCTCCAGGATCTCGCCCTGGCGGTACTCGGCCCTGCGGTGGAAGCCGACCTCCTCGAGTCGGCCCTCGAAGGTCCGCTCGGCCGCCGGGTCGCGCAGCAGCAGCCGTCGCTTGTCGGCCTCGAAGACGCTCCGGGCCGGGCTCCGCGCGGGCACGACGTGGCCGTCGTACTCGAAGGAGAGGTCGCCGATGAGCCAGTTCTGATCCCGGTCGGACATCCAGCGCACGGGTCGTCGCGACGCTTGACCTTCAGGTAAGGCCGCGGCGCCGGCGCGACCTCCTCGTACCGCAGGTCCTCCGGCAGGTCGAGCCGGGGCAGGTCCGGCAGCCGGAGCAATTCCGCGAGGAACTCCTGCTTTCTGCTTGGCGGGGACGGGCACTTCACCCTGCTGTCGCAGCAGCGCGATCCACTGGAAGGCGTCGAAGTCAAGGAGCGGGGCGACGCGATCCTCCCAGAAGACGAGCCCGCCGCTGAGCAACAGCAGGGGAGTCTCCAGCGCCAGCCGCTCCTCGCCGCGGCGGAGCTCGCCGGTGATCGCGTACGTCTTGCCGGCCTCGTCCGGCGTCACCTTCAGCCAGAACTCCCAGGGGCCGGCATCATCCCAGCGGAGTGGCCGCATGCATCGTCCGGCTCCGATTCCCGCAGCAGGCACCGGCCCGTTGCGCAGATCATCGGCAGCAGGGCCTCGCTCGAGCGCGTGCGCGAGGCGGAAGCGAGCCGGGGCGCTCGTCGTAGTAGCTGCATGGCCAGAGTAATAGTCGCTCACCTGCTCGCGCCCGCCGGCCAGGATGGCCATCGCCTGGCGATCGGCGGGTTCCGGCAGGTGAGCGATCTCACTCAGGGCGAAGCGCCGGCCCTTGGGTTTGCTCCACTCGCCGTCCCTCTTGCGATTGCGTGTCGCCACCTCGAGCACGAGCCCATTGCCCGCCAGGGAGGCCGGGTCATATCCACGACATAAACGATCTCGTGCCCAGGGCGGTAGGCGTCGCGGAGCGGATCGCCGGTGTCTGCTCCGTCGTCGAGTGCAGGCGCGATAAGGTCTCCTTCCACGCCCGGGTCGTCTGCCGAGGTTGACGGGGCCGGGGCCTGTTCATGGCGATGTCGTTCGCGCGGGCGGGACGGCGGGAACGGTCGAGGAGTCTCGTACCATCTCCTCGTCTTCGAGGTCATCCTCGTCGTCCGGGGCGCACCAGCTTCAGTTGCCGCACCGTTCGCCTGCCGTCTCCCTGGAGATAACCCTCGGCTTCCGCGGCGAGGAGGGTGGCCCAGATGTGCTTGCAGGGCTCGTACTGGTCCTCGCAGTACGGGCACGAACACCAGGCCTCGATCGCATCATGCTCTCGGACGAGCTTCACATCGTACAACCGGCTCCCCTGGACGGTCGCGTCCACGTGCCACGCATCGCCCTTGACGACCGTCACCCTCCGCGAAGCGAAGTAATCGCGGCCGCGCTCGCGTGTCCTCTTCGAAACGAGAGATGCCAAGTTCGCTGACAGCACCGTGCGGTTCTCTTGGCCGGATGAGGATTCCTCGTCTGACTGTCATTGTATGAAAGGCGAGAACCATCGCACCACGCCGACCGGAGGGGCAAGGAGCCACGGCTCGTTTGCGGATCCGCCCTGCTCTCGGGGAAGAGTGTGCCGCTCGCTCGGCGAGAGTGAGAAGACTTGTCGCCGGTCATCCCAGGCTTTGCTGGATGAACAGAAAGACACGTCTCACCAGCGGCCAACGGGCCCCGCTTCGCCCCGCGAGCGAGCTGTATCCACCGCCGCGGGCAGGTCCGCTCGCCACCCGAACGCCCGTCCGCCTCCTGCCCAGCCCGGCACGAGGCGGACGGATTTTACACGCCTGCCGAAAGGACACACAGCATGTCGGGCCGGATACAGTCGAGATGTGGACGAGAACCCCCAAGAGTTGTGGCTGGTTTTGAAATGCCCATGAGTGGCTGGTTTTGAAGTGCCCGGTGACAGGTAGCAACTCGCTCAACGATCTGCCCTCAGACATGGACTGATCTCTCGCTAACGAGCAAACCGCTCGGCTCTAAACGGCGAAGTCGCCATACATGAACGAGGCGGCGAACCACGCCAGGGTCTTGGACTCGTCGATGACGTTGTGCGGGATTAGCAGGTAGGACCACGGCTTGTCGCCGTGCTCGGTGGCGTGCTTGCACCAGAGGGCGGCGGCCTTAGCCTTGGCGAGAACCACGTCGTCGTCCACGTCGTCCGCCCGCTTGGGCTCGCAGAGGAACTTGGCGGCCTTCGTCTCGACGGCGAAGTCCGGCACATATTCCTCGTCGTTGCGGTTGTAGCGGATCTGGAAGACGCCCTTGGCGGACTTGAACCACTTGAGGACCTCGCCGTCGTTCTCCAGGACGACCGAGAACCGCCGTTCCGAGTCGGAGTCGAACTTCACGGGCGAGAACAGGGCCTTGCGGAACCCCTCGAAGAGCATCCCCCGGATGAGCTGCTTCTCCTCGACCGGGACTCGATAGGGCCGGGCCCTCTGCCCCGACTCCTGAGTGTAGAGCGGCGAGCGGATCGTCTGGAAGCCCTTGGTGATCTTCGCCGTCAGCTCGGTCTTGCCTGGATCGAAGCGGGCGTCCATCTGGGTGTAGATCGAGCGGACCAGATCCTTCTGGTGGGCCTTCAGGACGTTCAGCACCTCGTCGTCGTCCTTGAGGTAGGACCGGAGGTGCTGAACACACTGCCCGGATAGCTTGTAGAGCAATTCGGCGTGGTCGTCGTAGCTGATGTCGTCGTGATCGACCAGGCCGAAGACGAGGTAGTCCTCCAGGCGGGCCTCGGTGGCGAGGTTGCCCCCGCTGCGGAGCCGGTAGCGGGCGTGGTCGTGGAGGTTCTGGACGAGAATCTCGTTCGAGACGGGTTGGTAGCGGATGGCCCTCACGTCGAGGTCGAAGTCCTCGTAGCCGCTGGTCACGTCGCCGGTCGGCAGGACGATGATCCTGGGGATGTCGATCGACAGCTCGACGAACGCATAGGTGGTCTCCTTGACGACCTTCGCCACGTCCACCTGGTCGGCGATGCCCGTCAGGACGCCTTGGGCCGGCTGGAGTGCCTCCTTGACCTTGGCGACGATCTCCTTCTGGACTTCAGGGTCTTTGAGGTCGGACGACCGCCGTAGACGCTCGTACTGCTTGATGATCTCCAGCGTCTTCGTGGCCGCCATCTTCTCCTCGGGCGTGTCGAAGAGGGCCTTCTGCGTGGCCGGAGTGGCAGTGGCGTCAGCACCGGTCGTCGTGCCGGCGATGCGATCCTCGATCCTCGACTTCGACTCCACGATCTCGGGCTTCTTGATCGGGATGTCCTTGCCGATGATTGACCTGCCCCCGGCGATGCTACCAACCTCTATGATAGTGCGGCTGTCGACGCGGCCATAGCCATCGGGCCGAGTAGCGCGGCCCCGAACTCCGTCGTCCACGGCACGACCGCTTCCGGCGCCGGCGGTCGATACCCGAGGCTGCTGTGCGGACGGACGGTGTTGTACCGGACCCGGTACCGCTCGATCAGGACCTTCGCCTCCAGCAGGGTGTCGAAGATTTCGCAATCCAGCAGCTCGTCCGAGAGCTTCCCGTTGAAGGATTCGATGTACCCGTTCTCCCACGGGCTCCCCGGCTCGATATAGAGCGTCGTCACACCGACCCGGCCCAGCCACTCGCGCACGGCCTTCGCCGTGAACTCGGGGCCGTTGTCCGAGCGGATGTGCCCGGGCACGCCCCGCCGCACGAACAGGTCCGACAGCCGCTCCAGCACGTCATCCGACGTCAGCCTCCTCGCCACGTCGATGGCCAGGCATTCCCTCGTGAACTCGTCGATCATCGTGAGCATCCGGAAGGCCCGGCCGTCGCGGGTGCGGGCCTGGACGAAGTCATAGCTCCAGACGTGATCCCTCCGCTCGGGGCGCAACCGCACGCACGACCCGTCGCCCAGCCAGAGCCGGCCCCGCTTCGGCTGCTTCTGCGGGACCTTCAGGCCCTCGCGCCGCCAGAGCCGCTCCACCCTCTTGTGGTTGACCTGGAAGCCCTCGGCCCGCAGCAGGGCCGTGACCCTCCGGTAGCCGTAGCGGCCGTACTCGCTCGCCAGCTCGACCATCCGCGCCGACAGCCTCGGCTCGTCGTCAGGCACGGCGGGCGCCCGCCGCTGCGTCGAGCGGCACTGTCCCAGGGCCTTGCACGCCCGGCGCTGCGAGACGCGGTCGGGGCCGAGCACCTCGCGGACGTGCTCGACCGCCTTGCGCCGCTTCGCCGGGCTCAGTATTTTCCCGAGGCGGCCTCCTTGAGGATCGCCTTGTCCAGCTCGGCGTCGGCCAGCAGCCGCTTCAGGCGGGCGTTCTCCTTCTCCAGCTCCTTGAGCCGCTTCGCCTGGTCGAGCTTCATGCCGCCGTACTCGCGGCGCCATCGGTAATACGTATTCTCGGTGACCGCCAGGTCCTTGCAGACCTGGGCGATCGCAGTCCCCTTGGCCAGCTTGACCTCGGCTTCTCTGAGCTTGCCGATGACCTGCTCAGACGTGTGTCGCGGTTTCTTCGCCATGATGAGGCCCCTCCAGGTGTCGCCGCAATCCTCTCATTGCGGCTGGACTCGTTGAAGGGGGCAAGGTCAGTTCACCTCGCTCCCCTCGGTCTGGACCGCGTGCGACGGGCGGGTCGTGCGCCCCCCGTTCGCCGCGGCCCGGGGCGCCGATCGGGCGCCGGCTCCGTTGTCCGGCCGGCTGCCCGCGTGAAGTCCGTCGCCGACCATACCCGCGGCGAGATCGCGGCCGAGGTCGCGGATGCCTGCCGCCAGCTCGCGGGGCTGATACTTCGCGGCGACCGCCGCAGCGTGGTCGAGTATTTCGAGGCCCGCTCTGGCCGCCACCTCCGGGCCTCGTTCGGCGACCCGACCGGGTTGCGCAACCCGGTCGACCGGCCCGTGGCGAGGGCGGGGAGCTCCCCAGTCATCCCGATGCCGAGGCAGGCGCCGTCCCCGATCGCGATGCGGATCGCCCATCGAGCCCGCGTGGGTCGCGGGGGGGTTCCGGGGCAATGGGCCCGTCGGCGCCACCGGCCGAAGTGACCGGATCGGCGAGACGCCGGCTCCCGTCCAGCCGTCTCGCGTCCCGGCGGCCCCCGTCGAGCACGGCAGGTGCTTTGTCGGGAGGATATCCCGGAAAAAATCCGTATCAGGGCGCCGACAACCACCCTCATAGTGGGTGCAAGGGCGCGTTTCTCTCGCCCGCCCGCGGAGACCGACTCATGGCCATCGGGGTAGCGGCCTTCGCCGCTGGGGACATCCGGCGGCTCTTCGACGGGGGGACCGTCGCCGGCCTGGGCGATGTCGAGCTCCTGGAGCGGTTCGCCGCGCGAGGCGACGGCCCGGCGTTCGCGTCGCTGGTGGCGCGGCACGGGCCGATGGTCCTGGGCGTCTGCCGCGGCGTGCTCAGGGACCCGCACGACGCCGAGGACGCCTTCCAGGCGACGTTCCTCGTCCTGGCCAGGAAGGCCGGCTCGCTGGCGGGCGTGAGGTCCCTGGGGGCGTGGCTCTACCGCGTGGCCTACCGCGTCGCGCTCGAGGCCAACGCGCGGTCCGTGCGGCGGCGCCGGCGCGAGGCGCGGGGGGTCGAGATGGATGCCGTGGAGGACCGCCGTCGCGAACCGGACGCAGACCTCGGGCCGGTGATCCACGAGGAGCTCCGCCGCCTGCCGGAGCGGTATCGCGGGCCGATCGTGCTCTGCGACCTGGAGGGCCTGACACGCGAACAGGCCGCCGAGCAGCTCCGCTGGCCCGTCGGCACGGTCTCGGGCCGGCTGTCCCGCGCCCGAGAGCTGCTCAGGGGACGGCTGACCCGGAGGGGTGTCTCGCTCTCGGGTGCGCTGGCCGGCGCCTGGCTCGCGGACCGGGCGACGGCGGCCGTGCCGGCCGCGTGGGCAGGGGCGACCACCGAGGCCGCGATGGCCGCAGCGAAGGGCGCCGGGGCGGCCTCGGCAGTCGCCTCGGGACTGGCCGGGGACGTCGCGAGGAGGATGTTGATGGAGCGCGCGACCCGGGTCGCGGGCGGATGGCTGGCCATCGCGGCGACCGTCGGCGCCGTGTTCGCTTTCGCCGACGACGGGATGGGCCGGACGCCGCGGCCGCCGGACGCCGCGACGAAGACGCCGGACGCAGCCGGCCGCGAGGGCGCGCCGCGCGACGGGACGATCGAGGTCCGCGGGCGGGTCGTCGACCCTGGCGGCAAGGCAGTCGGCGGGGCGAAGGTCTACTTCGGCCCGCCCTCGCCGATCGACGCGGTCCTCCCGCCACCCGCCGCCCTGGCGACGAGCGGCCCCGACGGATCGTTCCGGTTCTCGGTCGATAAGCAGGCCCTCGCCGGTGCCCGCTCCGTCGCCGCGCTGGCCGAGGGCTACGGGCCGGGCTGGCTCGACGTAGACGCCGCGGGGGCCACCCGCGAGCCGACGCTGACCCTGGCCCGCGATGACGTCCCGTTGACCGGCCGCGTGCTCGACCTCCAGGGGCGCCCGGTCGCGGGAGTCGCGGTCCGCGTCGTCGCCGTGATGGCGCCGCCCCGCGGTGACCTCATCGCGTGGCTGAAGGGCGCCGAGGGGAAATCGACCAACGAGTTCTGGCCCGAGGCCCATCGCCTCTCGCTCAACTTCGGCGGTCCCGGCACCTTGCCGGCCGCGACGACCGGCGCCGACGGCCGGTTCCGCCTGGCGGGGATCGGCCGCGACCGGATCGCCGTGATGGACCTGCGGGGCGAGTCGGTGGCCGCCGACTTCGCCGTGGGCACCACGCGGAGCGACGCGGGCGGGCCGCCGCTGCGGCTGCCCGCCGAGCCGGGGTCCGACGGCAGGCTCGCGGGCCCGGACCTCACCATCACCGCCGCGCCGACGCGGCCGATCGTCGGCGTCGTCCGCGATCGCGATTCCGGCCGGCCGATCGCGGGCGTGAGGCTGACGGCGAATCCGTACATCGAGGCCGTCAGCGACGCCCAGGGCCGCTACCGACTGAGCGGCCTGCCCAAGTCGGGCCGCTTCGGCGGCTCGATCGCGACCGAGACGCCGGGCCAGCCCTACCTCAAGACGATCCGCGAGGTCCGCGACAGTCCCGGCCTGGGCCCGATCACGCTCGATATCGCTCTCAAGCGCGGGGCCTGGGTCGAGGGCCGCGTCACCGAGGCCACGACGGGGCGCCCGGTGGCAGGAGCAACGCTGGAATACTTCCCGAGCCGGGATAATCCCGCCGTCGCCGAGGCCGCGGACTTCACGGGCCTGAACAACAACGTCTCCGACGAGGCCCAATTCCGCACCGACGCCGACGGACACTACCGCGCCGTGGCGCTGCCCGGCCGGGGCCTGCTGACCGTGCGGGCCAAGGGCTACCGGACCGCCGCGCCGCTCGACCCGGCGGCCGCGGGCAACGTGCTCCACGCGGCGAACTTCCAGTACCAGATGGGGGCGTACCAGGGCCTCGTCCCGGTGGAGGTCGCCGCGGGCGCGGCCTCGGTTGTCCGGGATATCGTCCTCACGCCCGGCCGGGAGCTGCGCGGGACGATCGTCGGCCCCGACGGCCGGCCGGTCGTCGGGGCCAAGGTATTCGGGCTCGAGGTCTCCAGCTTCCAGGTCGACCCGTTGGTGGGGTCGGAGTTCACCTACATCCACCCGAACCCGGGGCGGGTCGAGACGCTCACCTTCATCGACGAGCGGGCGGGGCTCGGAGGCGCGATCGACATCAAGGGCGACGAAGAAGGCCCGCTCCGCGTCGCCTTGCGGCCGACGGGTTCCGTCTCCGGCCGGGTCGTCGACAGCGACGGCCTGCCGAGGCCGGGGGTCGAGCTCCAAGTCCACTTCCTCCGCAAGCACCGAGGCGAGAACATCGGCGGAGAGCACCTGGTCCGACGCGTCGCCGCCGACCGCGAGGGCCGCTTCCGCGTCGGCCTGCTGACGCCCGGGGTCCGCTACGAGCTCGGGGTCTCGGCCAAGGGGAACGCGGCCGGCGGGTACCTCGACCGGACCTGGTGGACGATCAACCCCGGCGAGGAGCAGCACTGGGGCGACGTCCGCGAGCGGAAGATCGGCGGAGACTGAGTCGCAGGGCGGCCGCGCCGGGAGCGGCGGCGCAGCCTTCGTGGCCATCGATGAGGGGAGTCGAGGGCCGCCGACTCGCTGCCCTTCGGCGGCGACGTTGAGACGGTGGGCCGTCGAAAATCCGCGAGAGCCCACGGAGCGGCCGGGCCAGTCATTTCTTCGGCACGCCAGAGACAACGCCACGACCGCCCACGACGAAGCCGCCATCGAGATGAACTGGTTCTTGCCGTGAGGAAACCCGCTCTCGAAGTCGGGCTGGAACGGCTTGCTCCGCGAGGCGACGAACCACGACTCGTCCTCGCGCCGATCGGCGATGAGGAACCTCAGGCTGCCCCGATACGCCGGGCTGGCCGTCGCCAGCCGCCCCCCCCGCCCATCGGAGGGCGACGAGCGCCGAGCCCGTCGCGTGGGCGTCGGAAGTTCCGCCGTCGAGTTGAGACCACCCGCCGTCGTCGTGACGGGTCGCGAGCAGGTCATCGGCCGCCTTGCGGATCGATCCCTCGGAGGATGAGGCCGCCCGCAGCGCGAGCAGGCGAAAGGCCCGGTCCTCGGTGTCCTCCGGAAGCTATGGCCCGTGGAAGGCGGACTGAGCCGGGTGCGTCGCGGGGCGCCGCCTCACTCGGGCTTCACCTCGAACCGGGGGTCGACCAAGGCCCGCCGCCTGAGCCGCTCGACGTCGTCCCACAGGGCCTGCCAGACCTTGCGCTCGGCCTCGGGGAGCTTCGCCAGCGCGTCGGGGTCGCGGACGCCGGCCAGGTCGGAGTCGGTCGTCCAGTGCCGGAGTTGGGCCACGACCTCCGGGCCCGTGTTCGCGTAGGACGTCAGCCGGGCGGACCAGGCCGTCAGCTCGGCCGTCAGCCATTCGAGCGCCTGCCGGCGGAGCTGGGCCTTCGCTGCGTCGTCGGGCCTCGGCTCGTCCTTGCCCGCGCCAGTGCCCGCCAGGGCGGCCGAGCACGCGGCGTTGTAGCGGTGGCCAAAAGCGGCGCCGGCGGAGATGCAGGAGGCCCAGATGTTGGCGGCGGCGACGTGGAGGCCCTGGTCGTGACAGAGATGACCGAAGACATCGCCCTCGGCGAGATTCGCGGGCCGATCCGCCCCCTTCAAGAGCGCGGGCACTCGGGCCATCAGCGCGGATACGCGGCTGGGTTTCGGCGATCCAGCGATCCGAGGCGTCGGGAGCGGCGACGGGGCCCAGGGCCTTGGCTCTGCGGTATTCGCTTATCGCCTCATCGAACTGCCCCTTCCGCTTCAGGGCCTCGGCGAGCTCGAGGTGCGCCGCGATCTCGGTCTTGACGTAGAAGGGCTTGAGGCGGATCGCCTCGCGGTAGGCGGAGATCGCGCCGTCCCAATCCTCCTGCGCCAGGAGGGCCCAGCCGAGGACCTGGTGGGCCCGGCTGTATTCCGGCTTGAGGCGGATCGAGGCGCGGGCCGCCGCGACCGCCTCCTCCAGCTGGCCCGTTTGCTTCAGGGCGTGCGCGAGGGCCGCCAGGGCGTCCGCATTGGAGGGGACGTCCCGGGGCACCGTGCGGAACAGGGCGATCGTCTCCTTCGGTCGTTCCATGGCAAGCCAGAAGAGCCGGTCGGAGAAGATCGGCCTCAGTCGGGTCGCCTCGCCGAACGCGGCGATCGAGCCGTCCCTGTCCCCCTTGTCGAAGAGTGCGACGCCGAGTGCGGCGCGGGCCCCGGCGTTCTCGGGGTTGAGGCGGATCGCCTGGCCGTAATCGGCGATGGCCTCGTCGGGCTGCCCCTGGGCCCGCCGCGTGGCGGCGAGATTCTTGAGGGCCTCGTCGAAGCCGGGTCGGCACCGGATCGCCTCGCGGTATTCGGCGACGGCCTCGTCGTACTTCCCCTGCTTCTGCAAGCAGTCGCCGAGGCCCTTGTGGGCCCAGTCGTAGTCGGGGTTGAGGCGGACCGCCGCGCCAGGCGACGATCGCCTCCTCGATCTTCCCCCGGTTCAGCAGGGCAAAAGCGAGTCCGTCGAAGGTCTCGGGGAGGTCGGGCCGGGCCAGGGTCGCTTCGCGGTACGCGGCGATGGCCTCGTCGGGCTTCCCCTGGGTTTCGAGGACCTTGCCGAGGTTCCCGCGGGGCATGAACCAACGGGGGTCGAGCCGGATCGCCTCGCGATAGGCGGCGACCGCGTCGTCGGGCCTCCCATGCATGGCGAGCACGAGCCCGAGATGATTCAGGGCCCAGCAGCTCCGGGGGCGCAGTGCCGCCTCGACCGTGGCGTATTGCAGGGCCTCGTCGAGCTGGGGCGGCTTCATCGAGATCAGGCCCTCGGCGAGGTCGTAGTTGAGCCAGAAGTCATCGCGGTGGCGCCGCAGGACCGCCCGCATCACCACGACCGAAGTCTCGGCGTCGCCGCGATCCGTCAACGCCTGGGCGAGGCGCGAGGTGCTCTCCGGGCTCAGGTGATCGATGTCGGCCGTGGCGGCGAGCTGCCGGAGCGCCTCCCGGTCATCTCGCCCCAGAGCGTCGCGCAGGCGTCTGCGCCACGGGTCCGAATCCGCCGCATTGGCGACGGCGATCAGCCGCCCAATGGCCGCCAGGTCAGGGGGCGTGATGTGCCTCCGGCAGAAGGTCCACTGGTCGATGGCGGACACCAGGTCATCCGCGATCCGCCTCGCGACGATCCCCGCCCCCGCCTCGGCGGCGGGGAGTGCGTCGAGATCGAGGCCGTACTCGTGGAAGGCCGCCGCGTAGTCCGCGTCCATCTTCGAGCGGTCGTTATGGCTTGAGAATTCGACCTTGATCTCGGCGAGCCGGTGGGCCATCCGGCGGTCCCGCTCCGCCTCGGCGGCCCGGGTCTTGGCCTCGTCCCGCTCCCGGGTCACGTCGGCGAGGAACGACCGGGCGCGGTCGCGCAGCTCGGGGTCGCCCTCGCCCCGGGCGAGCAGCGAGGTGCTGCGCTTCGCCTCGGCCAGCGACAGCTCCAGGAGGGCGAGGTCGCCGCCGCCGGTCGCCCTGGCGCGGCCCCGGAGCTCGGCGGCCTCGGCCAGGGCCTGGTTGACCTCGCGCCCCGTCACGGCGGCGCGCTCTGCCTTCTGCTCTGCGGTCCAGGCCCAGCCGCCGCCGACGAGGACGGCCGTGCCGATCAGCGAGGCCGCCAGGGCCACCGTCAGCTTCCGCCGCTTCCGCTCCTCCTCGGCATGGGCCCTGGCCTCGACCTCTGCCAGCTCGGCGGCGCGGAGGCGGTCCTGCACGCCCGCCAGGTGCGCCGAGATCCGCTCGGCCACGGCCCCGGCCTCGCGCGGACGGTCCTCCGGCTCGCGGGCCAGGCAGTCCCTCGCCAGCGCCACCAGCTCGGGGTCGGCCCCGCAGCCGTCGAGCCTCGCCAGGGCATCCGACGTGTCCCCCAGCGCCGCCTTGCGCTGGATCTCCCCGGACGACCGCCCGGTAAAGGCCGGCTGACCCGTGAGGACCTCGCAGAGGATCGACCCCAGCGCGAAGACGTCGGCCCGCTCGTCGACCCGCTCGATCTCGCCCCGCGCCTGCTCCGGTGCCATGTAACTCGGCGTCCCCAGGACTGAGCCGGCGCGCGACTGATCCGAGTCGGATCCGCTCCGCGCCGTCGCGATCACCGTCTCATCCCGATCCGGCTTGCCGGCCGAGGCATCGTCGACCACCCCGCCGCGCGGCAGGACCTTCGCCAGCCCCCAGTCCATCACCTGGACCTCGCCGAAGCTGCCCACCATCACGTTCGACGGCTTCAGGTCCCGATGGATCACCCCCCGGGCATGCGCATAGGCCACCGTCTGGGCGACGGCCTCGACGATGTTGAGCAGCCTCGGGAGGTCCGTGGCCGGGTCCCTCCTCGCGTCGAGCAGGGCGGCGAGCGTGTGGCCCTTGACCAGCTTCATCGAGAAGAAGGGCCGGCGGTCGGCGAACGCGCCAAGCTCGTAGATCGGCACGATCCCCGGGTGCTGGAGCTGGCCACCGATCTGGGCCTCCTCGACGAACCGGCGGACCATGTCGGGGTTCGGGAGCAGGTCCTCGCGGAGGACCTTGATCGCGACGTCGCGGCCGAGGTCGGGGTCGCGGCCCTTGAGCACCGCACCCATGCCGCCGCGGGCAATCTCGCCGTCGATCCGGTAGCGGGTCGAGCCGTCTCCCGCCTCGCGATCCAGCCGAACCAGCGGCGGCTCGAGCCCGGCGTCGGTGTCGCGGAGTAGGACTCGCGGCACGGCGCCGAGGGTCGCTGTGATCGTCTCCAGCACGCCGCCGGAGCCGAGCGACATCGTCGCGCCGACCTCGCCGGCACGGCCGACGCTCAGGGCGTCGCTATTCAGGCCCACGCCGAGCAGGCAGCGTGGGCAGAGGCCCTCGGGGGCGCGGGGGGGCAGCTCGGAGCCACAGTCGGGGCAGGTGCGCGCGTCGGCCATCGACGTCCCTCCGGTTCGCGAGCGATCGGATACGCCCACCTTCACCGGAAATCGAGCCGGACCATACAGGGTCGTGGAGATTATTCCCGGATTCTCGCGTCAGGCCTCGAGGGCCACGAAGAGGGTCCCCAGCTCGTCCTCGACCTCGCCCTCGTCGGCCACCGTCCTGCGATCGCCACGCGGATCGCCTCGCGATACCTCTTGTGGAGCAGGCAGAGGTCGAGGCGCCCGACTCCGCCTGTGTCGCGGGGTCTGGCCTGCTGGTCAGGACGACTTCGAGGGCGGCTCCCAGCCGCTATGCACTCGAGGCGGGGCCCTGCGAACACTCCATGTGGGAGGCCCGTGGACCGGTTGCGATCGAATAGCTGCTCGGGCATCTCCTCGTACGCCGGGTCGAGCCGGTTGACCCTGGTCGACCCTGTCGAGCGCACAGCCAACCGGGTTAAGTTGCTGGTCCCGAGACACTTAGATCGCCTCGGTTGATAGTTGACCCAGATCTGCAGTGTAGCCATTCCTTGCCGAGTGGGAGGCTAGATCGGGCCAACAGACGGAGCCGTGGACTTCACGCACATGAGGGCTCCTTCCCGCGCCGACGGTCAACCTTTCGTCGTTATCTCGTCGCAAGCCCTTTGCGACCAGGGGGTTGACGGCGGTTGACCCTGCTCGCGAAGGTCAACCGGCAGGCCTGCACTGGGCGGAATTCCGACCAAAAAACCGTCGGGCTACGCTCGACCGCCTCGACCGACGGTCAACCGGCCCTGGCGCTTGACGACGCCCGGCAGAGCGTCGGTAGCGCGGACGAATGGCACGTAGATTTCTGCAAACTATTACGTGGATTTCGCTTCGGCCGATTCTGAGAGCCGCCAGAAACTCGGTTGCTAAAATGAGCACGCCTCGGTCGTCACGATGCGCCCTTGATTCGCAGCCGAGCGTGGACGGGCGCACGTTCGGAGGCTCCTCAGGGCGACGGGCTGGCCTCCGCCGCAAACGTTTTGGCTATAGCGGATTGCGCAAATCTAAGTGCCATTCGTAGCGCGGACCGAAGCACGCGAACTGTGAGCAAGGCGAGCGGAGAAACGGTGGGAATGGACGGGCGCAGACCGGTTCAAATCCTGCCACCGTTTCGGCGGTCAGTTAACAGGCCACTCAACTCCATCCACACGTCGAGGGGGCTGTGCGCCCTGGCGTGCGGCGGCAAGATGGGAGCGCTGGCCTGCTACATCATCGGAACACTGCAGGAGTTGGAGCCTACTCGCGGCAAGTGGCGACGTCTGTGTAAGATGATCGACATACGAACGAGGGTTGGAATGCGGTTTTTGGATCGTGTAACGCGCCAGCGTTTTTTCTTGCGGGCTTGGTTCGTCCGCTGCAACGGCCGTTCACCGAACCGCGTCACGCACGCTCCAACGGAGCTGGTTCCATGACACGTTCAGACGCGATCACCAGACGGCGACTCATCAAGGCCGGGCTCATCCTCGCCGGGGTGCCGTTCTGTCCGGAAGCCCTGTTCGACCGGCGCGCCGCCGCGGATGGCGAGATGCCTGACGCCCCGATCGGGCGGCGCGAGATCGTCAAAGGGCTCGACGGCATGAGCCGGGTCGCCGAGACGGGGAACACATTCGGCCTCGGGCACAACGCAGCCGCCGTCATGGCGTCCGCGTTCTTCTGCCGTGAGCAGAAGCTCGACGCCGACACGCAGAAGGAGATTCTGGCCTTCCTCGACGGCGGCCTGTTGAAGAGCCCGATCTACGCGGCGGCCCGGCCGAAGGAGACCGCCGAGCCGAAGCTTGTCGAAGGGTTGGTCGAGGACCTCGACGCCGGTATCGCCACGCTGCGTGGGAAAGGCCACAACATCATCTTCGCGGTCACCTGTTTGAAGGCCCTCCGCGAAGTGCCCGAGGCCGCGACACCCGAGCGAATTGGCGGCCTGAGGAAAATGGTCCAGAGCTTCGGGAAGACGAAGCACGCAGTCGAGGAGGACCCCGAACCGCTCGTGGGCCTCGACGACGAGCGGAAGTTCATCCACTTCATTTTCGAGGAGTTCCTGAAGGCGGCGGGCGACGGGTTCGACGGGCACGTGGTGACGATCGGTCACGCCCTGGTCGAGCTACACCGCATGGGATACAAGGACCTGGCTCGCAAGGGTGTCCCAGCCTACTGGGAGTGGGTCAGGGGGGCACGCGCGAATGAGGGCGAGGGCGAGGGCGCTCCGGCCCCACCCCAGGCACCGACCCCGCTCACCCGCGAGTACTGGGCCGATCGAGTGAAGCGCCACGTCGGCGGGATCGTCGGCAGCCACATGGTCAAGTACCCGTACAGCTTCTACGCACTGGCCAAGGACGTGAAGGACGAGGACCTAAAGAAGAGGATCCTGGCGAAGGTGTACCGCTTGACCGCGACGAACTGAACTCGAACGTTGATCGTCCCTTCGCCGCGTCCCCGGGCGAGCGGACGACCTGGGCAAGCCGGAGGTCGCGCGGGAGCAATACGAGGCGGCCGTGTCGATCCGTCGACGGGTGCTCGGCCCCGACCATGTCGACACGCTGACGAGCATTGGCAGCCTGGCCAGCAGCTACTATGCCCTGGGCCGCTACGCCGAGGCCCTCAAGCTCCAGGAGGAGACGCTGGCCCTCCGGAAGGCCAAGCTCGGGCCCGACCACCCCGACACGCTCGCGAGCATGAGCAACCTGGCCGGCTGCTACGCCGACTGGGACCGGCACGCCGAGGCCCTGAAGCTCCGCGAGGAGGTGCTGGCCCTCCACAAGGCCAAGTTCGGCCCCGACCACCCCCACACGCTCGGGGACATGAACAACCTGGCCGACAGCTACGCCGCCCTGGGCCGGCACGCCGAGGCCCTCAAGCTCCAGGAGGAGGTGCTGGTCCTCCAGAAGGCCAGGCTCGGGCCCGACCACCCCGACACGCTCGCGAGCATGAGCAACCTGGCCAGCAGCTACGCCGCCCGGGGCCGGCACGCCGAGGCCCTCAAGCTCAGCGAGGAGGTGCTGGCCCTCCAGAAGGCCAAGCTCGGGCCCGACCACCCCGACACGCTCGCGAGCATGAGCAACCTGGCCTTTATCTACGTCGCCCTGGGCAGGCAGGCCGAGGTCCGCAAGCTCCGCGAGGGGGAGCTGGTCCTCCAGAAGGCCAGGCTCGGGCCCGACCACCCCGACACGCTCACGAGCATGAACAACCTGGCCAGCAGCTACTATGCCCTGGGCCGCTACGCCGAGGCCCTCAAGCTCCACGAGGGGGCGCTGGCCCTCCAGAAGGCCGGGCTCGGGCCCGACCACCCCGACACGCTCTGGAGCATGAGCGGCGTGGCCCTTTGCTACTCCGCCCTGGGCCGGCACGCCGAGGCCCTCAAGCTCAGCGAGGAGACACTGGCCCTCCGGAAGGCCAAGCTCGGGCCCGACCACCCCCACACGCTCGCAAGCATGAACAACCTGGCCAGCAGCTACTACACCCTGGGCCGGCACGCCGAGGCCCTCAAGCTCCGCGAGGGGGCGCTGGCCCTCCGGAAGGCCAGGCTCGGGCCCGACCACCCCGACACGCTCGCGTTCATGCACAACCTGGCCTCCAGCTACCACGGCGACGGCCGGCCGGCCGAGGCCGTCAAGCTCCGCGAGGAGACGCTGGCGCTGCGGAAGGCCAAGCTCGGGCCCGACCAGCCCAAGACGCTCGACAGCATGAGCAGCCTGGCCGACAGCTACCTGGCGGCCGGTCGCACGCCCGAGGCGAGGACGCTCCTGGAGACGGAGGCCGCCGCCGATCCGCGGTTCGCGATGCCCGCCCCGCAGCTTGCCGCCTTGCAGGCCTGGTCCGGTCGCCGGGACGGGCTGGCCGCCAACCGCCGCCGGCTCCTCGAGCTCGGCACGGTGAAGGGCGACATCCCCCTGCATCCCGCCGAGCAGACGGTCAGGGCGGTCAGCCTCATCCCCTCCGCCGATCGGGAGGCGCTCGACGCGGCGGTCGCCCTCGCCCGCCGCGTGGCGGACCTGGGGAAAGAAGACCCGTTCCGGGACTACTTCCTGCTGGCCCTCGGCATGGCCGAATACCGCGCCGGCCACTTCGCCGAGGCCGACGCCGCCACGCTCGCGTCCATCCAGGCCGCGATCGCCGGGCACTCTGACATCCCCGAGACCGCGTCGTTCTACCGCGCCATGAGCCTCTTCCGGCAGGGCAAGCCCGACGAGGCCCGCACGCTGGCGGTCGCCGCGACGGCGACGATGAAGCCGCTGCCCGCCGGAGGAGTGGATTCGCCGGCCGGCGGGATCGGCGAAGACGACCTGATCCTCTGGCTGGCCTGCAAGGAGGCGAAGGCCCTGATCGGTTTCGACGCGCCCGCCGCCGCCCCGGCGAAGCCCGACGGGAAATGATCGCGTCGCCGGGACGTGCTTCCCCCCCGCGTCGAGTCGTCATCGCCGGCTCATGAGGAAACGAGCTACGGTTGGGTGATGCGCTCGTCCTCGGGTCAGTGGCTTTCGATGGACGCTTACGCCACGCCCGCCATCGGTGGCGGCCCGGATCCTACCGCCAGGGCTGATCCCGGAACGGGCTGGTGGGCCCGCCGGCGGTCGGGCAGCAAGTCGGCGACCCGCCGCGCCGGGTGGGTGCAGACGCGATCCAGGACGTCGCGGAGGTAGCTGAAGGGGTCGATCTCCAGGGCCTTGCAGGTCGTCGCGAGGATGAACAGGATCGCGGCGGTCCGCCCGCCGCCCTCACTCCCGGCGAACAGCCAGTTCTTCCGCCCGAGGGCGACCGGCTTCACGGCCCGCTCGCTGGCGTTATTGTCGATCGTGAGGTATCCGGCCTCACTGAATCGGTTCAAAGCCGCCCAGTTGGATAGGGCGTAGCCGATCGCGCCGCCGATCGGGCTCTTCGGCAACACGACCCGGGCCTGCTCGTCCAGCCAGGTCCCGAGTCGCTCCAGTGGCGGGGCGGACCGTTCGCGGCGCAGGGCGAGCCGTCCGGCATCGTCCAATCCCTTGCCCTCGACCGCGTAGAGGGCGCGGATCCGCGCCAACGCCTCGTGCGCCCGCTCGGGGTCGCTCGTGCGGGCGTCGTAGAACTTGCGCCTCGCATGGGCGAAGCATCCGACCTCGACCACGCCGCGGGAGTAGATCCGGTCGTAGCCGCTGTAGGCATCCGCCTGGAGATAGCCGCGGTAGTCGCCCAGGGACCGCTTCGGCCCGTCGCGGCTGCGGTCGGCCGTGTAGTCATTAGATGATGTAAGGATGCTCGCGATCGCCGAGGTAGACCCATAGCCGGGCGATCCGGGCCCGATCGAGGCGACGATCGAGGACAGGTACGGTGGTGTCGTCGGTCTGGATCGCTCGCGACTTGAGCACCTCGGCCTTCATCGCCCTCCAGATCGGCTCCAGCAGCCAGGTCGCTTGCGCCATCCAGCCGCACATCGTCTTGCGGTAAGCGTCTATCGAAAGCCGCTTTTTCGGGGTTGCCCGCATCGCCCGACCGCAGCTCGGTCCTTCATGAGCTGGCGATGACGACCTGACGCGCGGAGCGAATCGCAGCTCGCTGTCGCAGTCATTTCCCGTCGGCCGTAGCCGGCGCGGGGGGCGGGTCGAAACCGATCATTACTTTGGCTTCCTTGTATGCCAGCCAAAGAACCAGGTGGTCGGAGGTCGCTCCATCGAGCAGCGGGCTCTGTTCGTCCTTGGGAAGCGGCTTCATCTTGGCCGCGGCCTCGGTCGCCAGCTTGCGTGCCTCGTCCTTCTTGCCTTGCTGAAACAGGCTCATGGCGCGATAGAACGCCGCGATCCCCGCCGAGTTGACATCCTTCCCGGCCTTCGAGGCGGCGACGAGGGCCTCGGCGGCGCCGGCGAAGTGGCCGCTGCGAAATTCAGCCATGCCGAGGGCCAGCAGCTCCCACTCCCCCTTGTTGAGCTCCACGGCCTTGCGTCCGAGGGTCAGGACGGCTTCGAGCTCCGCCGGGTCGTTCGAGGGTCGCAAGGCACCGGCTTGTGCCGCGCCTCGTGCTGTGACCGAGTCGTTGGTTCCCTTGTTGAACGCGAGGAAACGCTTCCGGGTCACGGCGTAGGCCTCGTCTTGTCCGAACCAAGCCTGAAGAGCGGCTATCTGTGAACGGCGGGGGAAAAGTGGCTCTTCCGCAGCCTTGGTGACACCAAAGCCGGAACGCGAATAAGCCCCTTGAGTTGGGCCTAATGGGCCACGGGGAGACCTCGACCGCCTCGGTGAGCCAGAAGCTTTTTCGCCGCAAGAAGATCAATTCCAGCGGCTTCTTCCAGAGTCACCAACGCTGCAGAAGAGCCGTTCGGTGACCGACGATTACATCAGGGCCGCCTCTTTGCCGAGCGGAGCGTGACGGCCGCGAAGCCGATGAATAGCAGGATCGCGGACGTCGGCTCGGGTACGGCGGCGATGGTGAACGACCCATTCTGCACCGTGAACGGGATGTTCGCGCCGAAGGCGTCCGAGAGCGAAGTATCCGGGCCGAGCGCGAGGGTGCCAGAGGCGCCGGGGTCGCGCCGGGGTCGACAGAATACGCGACGTTCACCACGCCGAAGACGTCGCCGGAATTGATCGCCCGGCTGCCGAGCGGGCCGAACTCGGTATCGAACACATCGAACTGATTCGTCGGGAACGAGTCGAAGGAGAACATCCCGCCCATAGTCGTCGCCGAGACCACGTAGATGTAGCTGTTCGGTGGGTTCGCCTGGGGCAGGACGCCGGTGAACGTCACGCCGGCAGGCCCGGTGAGGGTGAGCTCGATCGTGTCGCTCGCGACGTCGAAGGTCCCGCCCGTGCTGGTGATTAGCACGTCGAACGAGCCGCTGGAGCCCGGCGCGGCCGCGATGGCCGGGGCCTCGATCACCAGGTCGGCCCGGCACGGGGGAGCGGCCCAGGACGCGGCGGCGAGCCCGAGCGTCAGGGCCAGGGCGGCCCGGCGGCGGGAAGGGTCAGATGCGCTCGATCGGCTTTCCATGGTCGTCGCCTTGTCTCGGGGAGGGAGGGAAACCTTCTGGCCTCTCGCGGATCACACCAGCACCATCACTGGCAGCTTCTTGCCGACGAAGCGGCCCACGAGGTTGTAGTCGTTGATGTCGATGGTGCCGTCGCCGTTGACGTCGTCGAAGACGTTATAGACGGCGCCGAGCGCGGTGAAGTCGTTGCGGACGAGCACCAAGTCCTGCGCGTTAACCGTGCCGTCGTCATTGACGTCGCCGGGGAGGACGTCGAGCCGCCGGGTGAACGTCGCGATCCCCGCGTTGCCGATCGTCACCGTCACCCGGTCCGCGGTCGTGATCCCCTGGGCGAACGTAATCGTGTAATTCGTCCCGGAGCCGGAGATCGTCACCGGACCGTAATTCGCGACGTTGATGCCCGTCACGTTGACGTCGCTCGGGGACAGCGTCTCCGGCTGACTGAGCGTGATCTCGAGCTTCTTGATGCCGTACCAGGGGAGGTCGGTGTTCCGCCCGGCGGGAAGCAGCCGGAGCCCGTCCGCGGCGGTCTGCAGCGCGATCGTCCCGCTCGTGCCCCAGTCGGCCGACACCGCCGTGATGCCGGCCTGGGCGACCGCGCTGGTATTGATCGTCACGACGGCCGGGCTGCTGACGTTGGTCCCGTTGCCGACGGTGAACTCGAAGGTGTCCGAGCCGTGGAATCCCGCGTTGGGCGTGTAGGTGAGGGTCCCGGTGCTCGGGTTGAAGTTGCTGATCATCCCGTTGGTCGGGCCCTGGCCGGTGACGAGCGTGTAGGTCAAGGTCAGCGGGGGTGCGTCGTCATCTGTGCTAGTCAGGGCAATGCCGAGAGCCGTGTTCTCGGGGGTCGAGACCGTCTGGGCGTTGGCCATCGGCGTGCCCACGGCCACGTTCAGCGTCACCGTCGCCGCGGCGCTGATGTTCGTCCCGTTGCTGTCGGTGAAGGTGAAGCTGTCGGAACCGTGATAGCCGGTGGTCGGCTTGTAGGTGACAGTGGGCGAGCCGGCGGGGCCGGAGACCGTCACCGTCCCGTGCGACGGCTGCGTAAAGGCGAAGGTCTGCGTCAGCGCCGGCGTGTCGTCGTCGGTCGACGTTACCGTGATCGCGGTGCCCGCGCTATCGTGCGCGACGTTCACCGACTGCGCGTTGGCCGTCGGCGTGCCCACGGCCACGTTCAGCGTCACCGTCGCGGTGCTGCTCGTGTTCTGGCCGTTGGATGTCGTGAAGGTGAAGCTGTCGGCGCCGTGGAAGCCGGCGCTGGGGGTGTAAGTGAGGTTGGCGCCGGTGCCGCTGAGCGTCCCATGCGCGGCGTTGCCGTGGTTGAAGGTCAGCGACAAGGCCGGGTTGTCGTCACCGTCGGTGCCAGTCAGCGTGACGGCAGTCGCGGTGTTGTGCGCCACGGAGACCGACTGGGCGTTGGCCGTCGGGGTCGCGGCGGCGACGGTCAACGAAACCGAGGCGGTATTGCTGTCGGCGGTCCCGTTATTGTCCTTGAACGTGAAGCTGTCCGGGCCGTAGTAGCCGGCGTTCGGTTTGTAGGTCACGGCGCCGGTGCTGGCGTTGAACCCGGAGAGCGTGCCGTGGGTTGGGTTGGCCACGATGGAGTAGGTCAGGCTGTGCGGCGGGGTGTTCGGGTCGGAGCCCGTCAACGTAATCCCGGTGCCCGCGCTGTTGTGCGGGACGTTCACCGATTGGGCGTTGGCGATGGGCGGCGCGACGTTTTGGAAGAACTCGGCGTAGATGTCGAGCTTGTTGGCGGTGTCCTGGCGATAGATGGCCGCGACGTCCCCCTGGCTGTCGACGGCGACGCCCGTCATGTCCTGGCTGATGCCGGTGATCGTGCCCACCTGGATGTCCGTAGCCTCGATCGGATTGCCCTGGGAGTCGAACTGGCGGAGGAAGACGCCCTCGTCGTTGCCGTTGCTTTCGTTGATCGTATTCCAGGAGATCGTGGCGTTGCCGTTGGCATCCATCGCGACGTCGGGGGCCTGATTGTCGCCGGTGATCGCCTTGTTGGCCTGGAGGTCGACGTTGCCCGAGTTGTTCCGGAGCGAGCCGTCGGCGTTATATCGCTTGTACTCGATGTTACCGCGGTTGGCGTTGCTGCTGAGATCGTCATTGGCCCACGCGATGATGAAATCGCCGCCGGTGGCCATCGCCACCCGCGACTCGCCCTGATTTCCGGCGGTCGTGGTGTTGACGTGGATCAGGCTCCCCGGCTGCGACACACCCGAGGAACTGAACGGCTGCGCGTACACCTCCTGGCCGAGGTTGTTGGTCGACAGGAAGGTCGTCCAGGTAACGACGAAAGCCCCGGCCGGGTCCGCCGACACCGACGCCGAGAACTGGTTGCCGGTCGCCCCGGCGCCCGTGTCGACCTGGAGGCGCATTTCATCGAGCCATTGAGCGCGATCTGTGTGCCGCTCAGGTTGTATTTCTCGGCGAAGATGTCGTTGCCTGCCGCCCGCGTGCCTTGGTCGGCCCAGGCAACCACCCAGTTGCCGCTGCTGTCCATTGTTACCGACGGCTGGCTCCGCAGCTTGCCATTGTCGGCCGAGACGGTGATGTCGCCGGTCTGGGGCACGCCGGCTGCGTTGAAGACGCGGGCCTGGATCTCGTACGTGTAGTGGCCGGAGACGGTCGTGTTATCCAGCTTCCACGCGACGACGAAATCGCCGTTGGGGTCCATCGCCACTGAGGGGCTCTCGCGCTCGATGTCCGCGCTGTCGGCCGCGGCCTCGACGGTGAACTGCCCGGCCCCGGCCGTCGTCCCGTTCTGGTGGACTTGGCTGCCGGTCGGGCTGTACGCGCTGGGCCCGGATGGCCGCCTCGTAGTTGGTCGAGGCCAGGTTCAGGTCGTTGTCGACCCAGACAACGATCGAGTCGCCGTTCGCGTCCGTCGCCACCGCGGGGGAGGTCTCGGAGCCGGTCGTGGTCGTGTCGACGATCGCGGCCGGGCCCCGCGGCGTGATCGAGAGCAGCACCCGGTTCTCGGCTACTTCGAGAGCCGGGCGGAAATCGACCCGACGCGCGATCCGGCGGCGCTTCCGTGACCGACGCATGGGAGAGCTCCTGATTCTAGGGCCCGTCGACAGGCAAAAGTCCCGCTCGCCGGGACCGGCGCCAGATGCGTCGATGCATTGGCGATTGTCTCGACCCGCGCGAAGTCTAAACGATCAGCCCGGCCTGATACCAGTACTTCCCCGGACGTGCCGCGGAAAAGCCGGGCGTGTTGCCGGAATGCAACATCGCGGTCAACTCCGATCCGTCGGGCGGATCCAGTACGCCCCGTCGGGCGCGATGACGGCATGCCGGGTCTCCGGCCGCTCGCCGTTGAGGATCATCGGCCTGGCGACCCCCGGCAGGAAGCGGACGTCGTACATCTCCGTGCATCCCTCCGCGAAGTCCATGCGGCCGACGACCTGGCCCGACCGGGTGTCGACCACCGCGACGCCGCAGATCAGGTCGGGGTGGCGCGCCTGCACCGGGAGGCCGGAGAAGACGTGCTTGGAGCGGACCGTCCCGAGGCCTATCAGGGCATACGGGCCGACGAAGTCGAGGCCGCGGACGAATCCGGGGAGGCCGCACACGACCTCCGCCCGGTAATCCGTCCGGTCGAGCCGCAGCAGCTCCCCCGTGCCCGAGGCGAGGACCCACAGGGCGCCGTCGTGAAGCCGGGGCGAATGGGGCATGCATAGGCCGCGCGCGACGGTCTCACCACTCGGCACGTCAATGACGATCCCGCCGTCGAGCCGCCGCTCGCGCCAGCCGCCCGGCTCGTCCGACTGGCCGAGGGCGGTGACGTAGCGCGGCCGTCCCCCCTCCATGCACAGGCCGTTGAGGTGGCAGCGGTCCTCGGGCAGGAGCCGGGTGATGAACGGGGGCTGCCAGCGGGGCAAAAAGCTGCAGTCCAACCCCGGGGCGGCCAGGCAGGAGAACCGCGTGTTGACGACCCAGGGGCCATCGGCGCCGAAGTCGACGTCGTGGGCGTTGATCTCGCCGATATAGAACGTGGTGCGCGGCAGGTAGAGGGCGTCGTACCGGCCGGGGTGGGCCTCGTCGAAGTCGGCGGCAAGGACCGGCGAATCGGCCAGGAGCCAGAGCTCGTGCCGGGTCGCCAGGAGCATCCGCCCGCCAGCGACCGCCAGGCCCATCGCCCGGTCGAAATTGCGCGGGAGGGCCGTCACCTGCCGGCCGTCCCAGCCGACAAGGACGACCTTGCCTGCCTGGTAGGTCGTCAGCGCGACGGAACCACCGGCGCGGGCCATCCAGGCCGCGAAGTCGCCGGCGAGGTCGCAGCGGATCACCTCGCCGGCCGTTCCGCCGTCGACGCCCGGCGCGGGGCCTCCCATGACGCGGGCTCAGCTCCGGGCCGGGAAGATGCCCACCATCGCGATCACGAAATTGATCGTCACGTAGGGCATCATGTTGTTGTGCGGTTGCCCGCCGCCGGCCGCCGCGGTCGCGTTGCCCGACATCGTGACGTTGGGCGGCGAGGTCGAATACGGGGTGTCGCCCGTCCCCGACTTCCCCCAGGCGTTGCCCACGGGAGTGTTGAGCGTGGCATTGGCCCGCCCGGCTTCGGCGAGCACCGGATGATTATGCGCCGGCAGTTGCCCGCCGCTGAGCGTCACCGCCGCCGCGCCGACTATGTCGCCCATGTTGTAGAACGACAGGCCGGGCCCCCCGCCCATGCCGAGCGCCACGTTGCCCTGGAGGTTGGGCAGCGCGAAGGTCGACCTGCCGTCCCCGCCGAACTGCGTGCCGAGCAGCGAGAACAGCGCCGTGTTCTGGGAAATCGACAGGAGCTGGCCGTTGCAGAACGCCCAGCCGACCGGAGGGAAGTTGAAGGCGACGGGGCGGATCTCGCCGACGAATTGATCGGCCATCGTACGATCTCCGTAGGGTTCGCGGTCAGCTCTGCGAGGGGTAGATCCCGAAGAGGGAGATGATGTAGTTGATCGCCAGCGAGGGCTGGCGGTTCTCGTGGGGCTGGTTCCCGCCGATCTGCGCGATCGCATTACTTCCCATGGCCACAGACGGGGCGACGTTGTTGTAGAGACTGCCCAGCGTCGAAACCGACCAGATCGCGCCGGCCGACGGAGTCCCCGACGTGCCCGCACCGCTCGAACAGAGCGTCGAGGAGTGATTGTGAGTCGGGATCTGCTGCGAGTTGAGCGAAACCGACTCCGTCCCCGCCCGCTGGCCGATCACCATGCCGGAGCCCTGGTGGACCGGGACGCGGCCCCTCAGGTCGGGCAGGCTGAAGGTCGACTGGCCGTCGCCCCCGTAGGTCGTGCCAATAAGGTTGAAGAGGGCGGCGAATTCGCCGATCGAGAGCGTGCTCCCGTCGCAGAAGTGCCAGCCCTCCGGGGCGAAGTTGAACCCCGCAAGGCGAATCTCACCGATATAAGGTTGTGACATCGTTCATCCTTTCTCCGGCTGGTCTTGGATTTCGCCGCGCCGGCCGGCACGATCTTGGCCTCAATTCCTCGAGGGGAAGATACCCTGCAGCGCGATGCAGAAGTTGAGGACGAGGTAGGGCTGCTGGTTCGAGTGGGGCTGGCCCCCTCCGGCGTTGCCAAGAGTCCCGGCGATCATCGCCTGGCCCGGCGCGGCGGTCGTGTACATAAGGTCGCCCATCGCGCTCCCGGCCCAATATGCCCCCGCCGGGGTGGCCGACGTGCCTGCCGAGCCGACGGCCTTTGCCGCGTGCGAATGGCTCGCCATCTCGCCGAGGGTCAGGGTGTGGTTCTGCTCGCCGCCCCTCTGGCCCTGGATTAATCCGCCGCCGAAGTGGAGCGCGACGCTCCCCTGCATGTTGGGCAGGGCGAAGGTCCTGATGCCGTCGCCGCCGTACATCGTGCCTAGCAAGGCGAACAGCGCCTGATTCTGATTGATCGGCATGAGCTGCCCATTGGCGAGCGCCCAGCCTTTCGGGGCGAAACCGAACGAGAACCAGCCGCATCTCGCCGAGATATGGCGTGCCCATGATGACAACCTCCGTTGAACACCGTCTCCGCCCGACGGGCAAACCCCCCCGGGCTCTTGGGCCGGGCGAGCGTGCCCGGTCAGGTGAAGATCGCCTCGTAGCGGAGCCCGGGCCGGTCCTTCGCGGGGCCGATCGGGACGAGGAACACCTCCAGCCGACCCAGCGTCGGGTGCCCGATGGGATGGATCCGCTGGTCGAGCATCGGCTCGTCGGGGCCGAGGAAGATCAGCGAGAACGGCGCGCGGCGACCCCCGTCGATCGGCTCGCCGAGGGCTCGCGCGGCGATCAGCCTCAGCTGGACCGGGCCGTCGTCGGGCAATTCGGCCGGGAACACGGCCTCGATATGCGGCTGGAAGTGGGATACGGTCAGCTTGTCCAGCACGCGGCCTCCCGTCGGATTCCCGACCTCGTGCCCCGCGATCGGACCGGCTGTCATCCTGGACGCGGCCTCGTTGTCCCGGACCGGTTGGAGTTGACCAAGCCCGAAATCCACTGTCAAGGAACTATTTCCGGATTCGGGCAGCCGCGGTTGGATCATGTGGTATAATTATGATTGAATTATCGCGCGTTGCCCTCCGCGCGGCGGGCCCAGATGACGAGCCGTTCCTGTTCCGCGTCTACGCCTCGGGCCGCGAGGAGGAGCTCGCGGTCACCGGCTGGAACGAGGCGCAGAAGCTCGCGTTCCTCGAGATGCAGTACCGGGCCCAATCCGCATCGTATCGTGCGAACCTGAAGGCGTGGTACGACGTGATCGCCGTCGACGGCCGCGACGCAGGGCGGGTCCTCGTGAACCGGACCGAGTCGGAGGTCTCCGTCGCCGATATCGGCCTGCTGCCCGAGTACCGCAACCAGGGGATCGGCGGCACCCTGATGCGCGGCGTCCTCGACGAGGCAGCCCGCGCCGGCTCCCCGTCCGGCTCTACGTCGAGCAATTCAACCCCGCCTTCCGCCTCTATCAGAGGCTCGGCTTCCTGCCGATCGGCGAGCGTGGGATCTACGTCCACATGGAGAGGACCCCGCCGCCCGAGCGATCGTCGTGACCGGATGAGCCCTCGCACGAAGCCTCCGCACGGGAGGGCTCGCGGCTCGGTCGTGGGTTATTTTGGGCCTTGGGAGGATGTGCACGGCGTCGAGCTGCAGCGCCGAGCGAACCCGGCGCACCGCACCGGGCGGACACGGACTCCGGCGCCGGGCGGATCCAAGGCGCCTGCGCCGAGCGAACCCGAGCGACCGCCTTTCGTTCGCCTTGGTACGGCCTCGCGCGGGACGAGGCCGGGGTGCCGGACCTCGAGCCGCCCGCGATCCGACTTGTCAAAGGGCACCCTTCATAATCGGAGATCGACGCCCCCTCGTTCTCCGAATCCGCGGCGGGGTAGCCAACCGCCTCACCGCCCGGGCGTCCCCGGCGCCGGCAGGCCGGGCCTCGAGCGGACCCGCGACCCGCAGCTCACTCCAATTCGTCCGCCTGCGGCCGGGGCCGATTGCAGATCACCTTCAAGTCCGGCAAGGCCTTGCGGAGCCTGGCGAGGCCCTTATCGCTCACGGGGGTCCCCGAGAGCTCGACGACCTTGAGGCCCGGGAGCTTCTTGAGGTTCGCCAATACCGCGTCGCCCACCCTCGTGCCGGACAGGTCCAGGGTCGCGAGGCGGTCGAGCACCGCCAGGCGCGAGAGTCCCGAGCCCGAAACGCGGTCGCCAGCCAGGCGGAGCGTCTCCAGGTCGGAAAGCCCCGCCAGCCCGGCGAGCCCGGCGTCCGTGACCTTGGTCCCGGAGAGGTCGAGCCGCCGGAGCCGCCCGCAGACCTGCACGTGGTCAAGCCCGAGGTCTCCGACCTTAGTCCCCGCGAGGTCGAGCGATTCGAGGCCTTCGAGCCGGCCGATCGGCGCGAGCCCCTCACTGGTCACGAGCGTCCGTGCGAGGCCGAGCGACCGGAGGCCGCGGAGACTCGGCAGCCGCGCCAGAGCGGCGTTCGTCAGCCCCGTGTCGTCGAGGATCAGGGTCCGGAGTGACTCCAGCGGCGCGAGCTCGCCGAGTCCCGTCTCGGTCAGGCGCGTGCCGGTGAGGTCGAGCCATCCGAGCTTCGGGAGCCGGCCGACGTGGGCGAGCGCCTCGTCGCCGATCTTCGTCCGGCAGAGGTAGAGATATTCGAGGTCCGTCATACCCCCAAGCGACGCGTATCCCCGGTCGGTCACGGCGCACCGGGCGATTGAGAGGAATGTCACCCCGGGCAATCGGGCGACCGGCGCAAGGTCGGCGTCGTTCGTTTTCGGATGACCCATGAGGACGCGGACGACGGGCCGGCCGTCGGGCCCCTCGGCCCGCTCGACCTTCCCCGAACGAGCCTCGATCCCCTTCTCCGCGATCGCCCTCGCGCGGTCGTCTGCCGAGGGGACATCCGCGGCGTCCTGCCGGGCGCCGCGCGGGCGAACGACATCGCGCTGGCCATCAGACCGATCGTCGCGAAGACACTGAGACGCGACCGGCGCGCGGCCCCTCCCGCGATCTCGCGTCGCATGGGCGTTGCCTCTGGCGCGGGTCAGCCGAAGACGGCCTCGAGCACCGCCCGATGGCGGGGCGGACCGACCGGGACGAGCAGCAGGTGGGTCCGGCCGAGCCTGGCGTGGTCGAGCCGGTAGACGTCCTGCGAGATGGCCCGGCCGGTCGGGCCGAAGAAGGTCAGCGTGAACGGGACGCGTCCGTTGGGAGCGCCGGGCATCGCGGGCCGCTCGACCACGCGATCCAGGACGATCTCACACTCTACGTCCGACGTCGCCCGGAGCCGGAAGCGGGTGCCGACGGCCCCGGCGTAGCGGTCGATCTCCGTCTCGCGCCGGCGGACGCCCCGTCGCCCGTCGCGGCCGAGGCCAGCACCAAGCCGCCGACGCCGCAGCCGACCGCCCCGGCGGCGCGAGGAACTCTCGCCGGTGAATCTCCGGTGTCGCGGACATGGGTTGCCTCCTCGTGGGTCGCATGATCGATGGGGGGAATGGCCGACGCGGCGGAGTCTCCGCCCCCGCCGTCGTGAGCCTCGCACCGTCGCGATGGACCCTGGCGATCGATCAGGCACGCAGAGTCGGGCCTCGTCGGCGGTATGGCCGCCCGGTGGTCAGTATGACGCGGCCTCGCGGCGTTGCAAGGGGGAACCTTCATACCCTTCCCGCGGCGGTCGGTGAGGCTCTCGACGGCCCCGACCTCCGCGGAGTCGGCGGTGGGGCCGGCCGTCACATGCTCCAACGCCCACGGGAAGATGGCACGAAGGTGCTCGTGGGCCTGGTTGGCGGTGCGGCCGGAGGTCATCCCTTCGTCAGTGACGGCGCGTCTGGACCCACGTGCTGGGCTACAACCTGATCCGTACAGTGATGGCCCAGGCGGCCATCCGCGAGGAGGTCCCGCCGCGGTCGATCAGCTTCAAGGCGACGCTCCAGGTCCTGGAGGTCTTCCAATCTTAGATCGCCTACCAAGCCCACCGCGGCACGGTCCACCGGGCGGCGCTGTATCAGCAAGTTCTCCGGGCAATCGCTGTCCACCGCGTGGCGGACCGCCCCGACCGCATCGAGCCTCGCCTGGCGAAACGCAGGACCATTAGATACTACCGCCTGACGAAGCCACGACGCGAGATCAGACGTCAAATGCTCAAGCGAGTTATCAAAAACTAAGTGCCATTCGTCTGATCGACCGAGGTAACCAGGAGACGGTGCGGCGTCGCGACGCGGGCCTCAGCCTCGACGCGGCTGTACTACCGTCGCTTTCGGGTCGTGGACGCCTTCGGGGATACGATTACTGGGGTCTCTGCGTCAGGCTACCATCGACGACTTTCCGCGTTTTCCGCGTAACCACGTAGCGTCGGATTCAATCACCCGCACTGCCCGTCGCCGCGCTAACCATTGCCACGATCCCGGCGCGGACGGCCTTGGGAAGCATCGGCCACCCCTCGACGACGAGGGCCAAGCCAGGGTCGCTCTGACGTGTGTCGGTGGGCAGATGAGGGGCAAGACTCGGTCCATCGATCCGCAAGTCTTTGGCCCGGATTGCCTTGGGCGAACCGTGCAGCTGACTCTTAATCAGCGGGTCGCAACCCCATCGCCCTTGGCCCGGAAAATTCCTACACGCGGCACGAAAGCGATCGGTCGTTAGCCCCAATGGGGCCCAACGGCTCGTCCATCTCGTCCGGCGAGCCCTGCCGTTTGGTAAGGATTTGGTAAGAATACTGGCCATGCCAGGCCAATGCCGCAGCAGTGAAGCCCGAGCATATCTGAGGCCTAACTTGCTATCTGTACTTTCCGGGTGAATGTATATGTCATGCGGCCAAGCTGAGCAGCCTTTCGGCCGTGGCCTGAATTTCCGCCTCGGTAGCCCCCGGGCGTAGAGACACACGAATCTCCTCACCCAGCAATTCACGACGCCACGCCCGCCGCTTGTCCGCGTGACTCGGACGGCGCAGCGTTGAGTCCCATGGCGAGGCCGAGCGGTCCACCAGATCCTCCGCCTTGCGACCCCAGGCCCACGCCTCGGTCAGCGTGAATGTCCACAGGCAGATGTGAAACGCCCCGATGTTCGCCCAGATGAACCTCACCTGCTGCTGCCCGGCACCCACGACCTGCTTGCACTCGCGAAAGGTGATCTCAAGGCTAAAGCGGTCGGCCACCGCCCCCAGGATGTCGGCGACGCTCGCCGAGATGTCGGTGCAGAAATACGCCCGCCAGCCGGTTGGCTCGTCCACCAGCACCACCCGGATCACCCCACCGGCCGGCCGCCAGGTCGCCAGGAACGTCTTGTACTTCTTGATCGTGGCGACCCCGTACAGGGTGACCGTCTCGGAGGACCAGCCTCGTTTCTGGCCGGACCGCTTGGCCAGGTCGATCACGTCCGGGCCATAGGTCCTCGGCCGGCCTCGCTTGCCGGCCGGCCGAGGGCCGGGAACCGTCCGCAGGGCCGCATCCTTGCGGAGCCGGCTGACGACCGTCATTCCCGACGACATTGCCGGCTTGAGGAAATCCTTCTTGGCATAGGCACCGTCGGCCACCACCCAGATCGGCAAGTTCAGCAGCCCCAGCCAGGGCTCGGCCCACCGCAGCAGCTCGACGGCCAGCTCCAGCTTGGTGCGGAACGGCGGCCGGTGCTTCGGGTCGATCTTCGGCAGGTCCTTGTCGCGGACGTAGAGCCGGGCCAACAGCGGCAGGGCGACGCCCCCCCAGGCCGGGTGGGCCACGAGCAGGGCCAGGACGACGAAGACGTGCCCGTAGACGTACGGCGAGCCGGCCGGCCCGGGGGTCGGGTTGTGGTGGATGCCGGCCCCCTGGACGTGCGGCCCGTACCGCTTCGTCGGGGTGTCGTCCAGAGCGAGCGTCAACCGCTCGGCCCCGCCCAGCAGCGGCCTGACCACCGTCAGCACGAGGTGCGCGGCGATGGTCCCGGCCTTCTTCCCGGCCGCCGCGACGGCGGTGTAGCAAGGCCGGAACTGGTCGCTCAGCCCGGCCGCCCGAATCCAACTGGTGACGGTCCGCCGTCCGCGGGCGAGGACCGCGCCGAGGAACAGGAGGGCGAGCCGGGGTGCGGACCGCCGGTCGAGGGCGGAGGCGAGTCGGGCGAACCACTGGCACGGTGCGGGGAGCGGATGCGAGGATGTCATGGCTGGCTCCGTCCGGGATGATCGGCTGGCTTGGTAACCGCCATCGTCCCGGTCGGGGCCGGCCTTCGTCTACTCGACGGCTGTCAAGCGGCGGGGGGTTGCGATGGAGGAGGCTAAGCCGCATCCCTCAAACGTGCCGGGAGACTACTTCGTCGAGGATGGTTGCTGCATGATGTGCGAGGTGCCGTTCTCAGCGGCACCCGACCTGTTCGGGGTCAGCCTCGACCCGACGGGTTGTCCCCACTGCTTCGTCAAGAAGCAACCGGAGACGGCCGACGAGCAGGATCGGATGTTTCTGGCGATCCGACGTGCCGAAGCGGGGTGCATCCGATATCGCGGCCGGGAGCGTGCAGTCCAGCAGCGTCTGGTCGAAGCGGGCGAGGGCCCGGCCTGTGTCGACTTGCCCGCCGAGTTGCAGCGGAAGTCCGACGAGCTGAACGCGGCTTTGGAGCGGCAGAGGCGCTGGCCGCAGGCGCTGTGGAAGCGCTTCATGCGATTGGGGCGAGGAAAGCCCGCCTAGCCTCGGGCTGCAGCGAGCCCCGGACCAAGGGGCGTGCTCCCCTGTCTATCGTCGCTCACTGGTACGCGACTTGGACCGCAGGGCTGAAGCCCGAACGATCCGGTACATAGAATCCCGGAAAGTGCAGTTGCTATGGCGATAAACCTTTAGACATCACCTCAACACCACCGCCATGCCACAACTAGGGAAGTCGCACAGGATTTAGGTCCCCGTGGTTCTGACAGGGACCGAGCGGATTTCAGTGCCGACGCGACGTGGGCGATGTCGGTCTCATCGTCATGTGATCCTACTCGATCTTGCTCGAAAGCCATCGGACGGCCGCGGCAGCCGCAGGACCATACCGGAGGGCCGACTCGAGCTGATCCCTTCGCGTCTCCGGCCGGGTATGCGTGTAGACGGCCGTCATACCCAGTCCGCCTCCCTTCGCGGACGTCGTCGAATGTCCCATGAGCTCGTTCCTCAGCATCGGATCGACCTTGCCCTCTTGGAGGGTCGTGGCGAACTGGTGGCGAAGGAGCTTCGGCGCCGTCGCGTCGGGCAGGCCGATCGTCTGAGTAACGCGGCCGAACTCAAGACGGACCTGCTCCTCCTTGATCGCTCCAACATCGCGCCAGATGCGCCGAGCGACCGCAAGCCTGCTGGCCCGTCCCAGCGACCCGCCGGATTCTGACTCGATTCGAGCGATTCGCTGGGACAGCACGGTCTCGAGCTTTGCGAGTATCATCCCCGAGAGCAGCGGTGTGTCGGAACCGGCGTATCGCCGGAGCCGGAACACAGGCCCTGAGGATCGGCCGCCGAGGTGGTGTCGGAGTACCCCGAGGAGCGATGAGACGAGAGGGACCTCGCGCTCGCTCCGCGTCTTGACCTGCCAGCCCAACTTCGGCTTGTTCCGCACCCACAGGACACCGGCGTCGAGGTCGAGGTCGTCGGGCAGGAGCAGGTGGGTCAGTTCGCCGGGCCGGAGTCCGGTCATCATGAGCGTCAGGAAGAGAGGGAACTGCCAGTCGTCGCACGCCTCGAGGAACGCGCGCTCCTGGTCGGGCGTAAGCAGGATGATGGGCCGCGCATCCTCGATAGGAATCCGCTCGATCTGCAGGGCCGAGAACGGGTTCTCGGCGTAGGGCGAGAGGTGGCGCCTCCTCAGGGCGTAGCCGAACAGGGCCCGGCAGGATTCGAGGATGTACTTGATGCCCTTGTCGAGCAGGGGTCGCTTGGCAGTATGAGGATGGCCGTTCGGCGCGACGCGGATCGACCGGAGGTGCCGGACGAACTCCTCGGCGTGGCGGGCGTGGAAATTCGACGCGAGCCGGACCGATCTCTCGCCAACGAAGGCCAGTAGGTGGTCGGTCGCGGTGCGGTAGCGATTGATGGTGGCGACGGACGATCGGAGCACGTGCTCATGGTGCTGGAGCCACCGATCGCGGAGCTCGTCGATGCAGATCGGCTCGAAGCTCAGCACGGCGGGCGCGCCGGACTCGAGCTGGGCGTTGGTCTGGGCGGCCAGCAGGCGGGCGGCCTCGCGGTCGGCGCCGACGCGGGGCGCCTGCGCTTGCCGTCCTGGAGGTAGCAGAGGTACCAGACCCGGCCGCGGAGGTAGGCCTGGACGCGGCCGACGCGGAACGAATTGGACCTGGCTGACATCGGGGCCTCGGAGAATCCCCCCGCCACAAAACGCCACAAACGGCGCCACAAATGGGGGATTCCGGGACGGTCCCGGGAAAGCAAGAGCCCGCGTGCCAAGGGCTTATGGCACGCGGGCAGTCAGGCAAGCGGAGAGGGGGGATTCTCGAAAGGGCTTCGTGCAGGGGCTTGCTCCTGAACGGTTTCCGGCGAAATCTCCCGCGACAGCCGCGACTTGTGATCGATCGCCTCGACTCATCGCTGGTCACGGACTCTCAGGAATGATCAGCCCGATTGTCACACTGTGCCAATCGGAAAGTCACCCCGGCACCTCCGAACCGGAGGTGCCGCGATGGCCCAGACGATCCCGTTCGAGATCGATTCCCTTATCCTCCCCGCGGGCCAGCTTCCGCGGCCGAGGAAATCGCCGGGCCGCAAGCGCCGCCCCGGTCGCGGCCTGCCCAGCGACGAGGCGTTGCGTGACCTTGCCAGCACCTACCTCCAATCCCAGCGATCGCTGTGGCCCGAGCTGGCCAGCGACGGCAGACTCCCCTGCCCCGACGCTGGCGTCATCTCGGCCATGGCCGAGCAGTTCCGCGACAGGTTCCTCAGCGGGGTCGTCGAGCCATTCGCCTCGCCCGTCGGGAAGGCCGCGTGGGTCGGCCTGGCCTGCTCGTATCTCCGCTATTCGTGCGACAACTCGAACCCCCGGTCGCTCGACCAGCAGCTGCGCCTCCAGTTGGAGCGGGCCCGCCGGGACGGCCGCTTCATCCCCTGGGCCTGGGTCTTCGCCGACGCGGCCGTCACGGGCACGACGGCCGACCGCCGCGGCTACGAGATGGCCAAGCTGGCGCTGACGGTCGAGGCCCTCGACGTCCTCTACATCGACGAGATCGGCCAGGCCAGCCGCGACGCCATCGAGGCCCTCCGCCTCGGACGGCTCGTCGAGCGCCGCGGCAAGCGGCTCATGGGAGTCTCCGACGGCTTCGACTCGGCCTCGCCGACCTCGAAGCTGATGCTGGCGATGTTCGCCACGCTCCAGGAGTGGTTCATCGACCAGCTCCGAAGCAAGGTCCATCGGGGGATGGATGACGCGTTTGGCCGGGGTACGAACATCCACCCGCCTTCGCTCGGCTACAGGTTGGACCCGGCCTCGGATGCGAGCGGTCGCCCGCTCTACGGCAAGGACGGAGAGCGGCTCAAGATGAAGGCCATCGACGACGGGGAAGCCGGGATCGTCCTCGAGGTGTTTCAGGGCTTCGCGCGGCAGGGCTGGTCGACCGGCAAAATCGCGAAACTCTTCAACGAGAGAGCCGTCCGCGGGAAGCGGTCCTGGGACTCATCCGGGATCGCGCAGATGCTCCGTCGGCGGACGTATGCCGGCATCGAGATCTACAGGAAGACCTACCAGGTCCGCGACCCCGAGACGGGGGTCGTGACCGTCAAGGAGAGGCCCCGGAGGGAATGGAAGGTCAGGCGGGCCAGACATCTCCAGATCATCCCCTGGGCGTTGTGGAAGGAGGTCCGGCGACGGCTCGAGGCGTCCGGGAAGGCGTACAACGAGCGGAAGACCGAGGGCGGGGCGTCGCGATGCGAACTCTATCCGAAGGTCCTCATCCGGCCGCGCTGTGGCTGCTGCGGGACGGAGCTGATGCTTGGCCGCTCGGGCAAGTACGCCAGCTTTTGCTGCCTCAATGGCATCCAGGGCAAGCGCGGGTGCACCTTCAAGGGATACAAGGGCGCTCCGAATCGTCGAGGGCGCGATCCTCGGCGAGCTCCGCCGCCGCATCCTGACCCCCGAATTCCTCGGAGCAGTGCTCGAGGAGGCCAACCGCTTCCTGGCGGCCGGCGCGGGCCGTCCGGTCGAGGACGCCAGGCCGCTGGAGGCCGAGATCAGGTCCGTCAAGGACAAGCGCGACCGCCTGGTCAAGCTACTCGAAAAGGAAGGTGAGCAGGACCTTCGCGCCATCGCCGACTGGATCCGCGAGCATGAGCGGCGGCTGAAGGAGCTGCGTGCGCGGCTCGGCGAGCTGAAGGCGCGGAACTCGCCGACTCCGGCGCCGATGGCGGTCGCCGACCTCGAAACGATCCTGTCCGACCTCGGCGGGCTGCTCGGCCAGGACCTCGCGGCAGCGGCGCCGGTGTTGAGGTCGCTGACCGGGCCGATCGTGGTGGAGCAGGTCGTCGAGCCGGGGAAGAAGCGGCCGACGTGGGTCGCCAGGTTCACCGTCGACGCCACGCCGGTGCTGGCAAATCTCGCGGCCTCGCGGGATTATCCAACGAGGGGGACTTGGGAGTACCTCGCGACACGTGGTTGGACAATGCGGCGAGAGGTCGTGGCGAGACGGGAGGCGACGCCCTCCTACGCGCACCACGCGGCCAAGATCTCCGAGCTCGTCCAGGGCGGTGCGAGCATACTCGCCGCGTCGAGCGCCGTGGGCATTCCCCAGGCGACGGCGAAGGCTGCGCTGGAATACGCCCGGGCTGGGGGCCCGATCCCGACGACGACGAGGACGACGCGGATCGCGGCCGCGCCGCCCCCCTACATCCGCATCGCGCCGGAAGTCGTGCGCCTGCGGGACGAGGGGCTGGTTTCGTTCGTGCAGATCTCCGCCCAGCTCGGGCAGTCCGAGCCGACGGTCCGCCGGGCCTATGACTGGGCCCACCGTGATGAAGTCGAGGCCGCAGCGGCCGAAGGCAGGACCTATCGGCGAGGCCGCAACTCCCGGCTCGGCGCCGCGGTCCATGCGCGCATCGTCCGGCTGCTCGGCGAAGGCAAGACGGTGGAAGAGGTGGCGACGGAGGTCGGATGCGGCAGATCGACCGTCTACAGGTCTCGAACGGCGCTCGAAGATTGAGCCGTGGTCAGCAATTCGAACGCCTGAGACCCTGGGGACCGGACTGCCCTCGCCGAAGGTGAGGTCGCTTTCATGTCCTGATGGCTAAAGGGAAGGCGACGGGCCCGGGGCTCGCCCCCGGGCCCGCCCCCTTCGGCGCGATTAGCGCCGTGTGGACTTAGCGTACGACGGCACGGGGGAGAGGCGAGATCCTCTTGACCTGATCTTCCGGAGGGCCACGTCAATAGCGTTGGGCCGCGATCGGATCGTAGAAGCCAGCGTCATCGCCCAGGTCGTCGAGATCGAAGTCGGCGACGTCGCCATGGTGCTTTGACCGCCGCGCGCCGGACGGGTCGTCAGCCCGGAGCACCTGGACGGCACCGGCCGAAGGAACATGAAGTGGTTGCCACGGGCTCATGACCAGGCTCGCGAGGGCCTGGAGCGAACCCTCCGCGTCGTCGGGAAGCGGGGCCCCGGCCGCTTCGCAGCCGGCGCGGGTCTCGGCCAGGAGGGCCGCCTCGGCGCCCTCGCGGCTCGCCAGGGCAGTGGCAACCCACTCGCGGAACTCGTCCGCGGCTCGCGGCACATCTGACGGACCTCGACGGTACAGGCCCGTCTCGTAAAGCCACTGGTGATATCTCCGGTCGTCGGGAACGAGCCCGACGCGCCGAAGTGCGTCGTATACAGGGTTGCGGACGGAGCGGCCGCGGAGATGCTCCGGCGCGGCGAAGATCGCCAAAGGCTCCTGGGGCCGCGGGATCCAGGCATTGCCGCGCCGGAGCCAGCCGACGCGGTTCCCCGCTGGCGTCGCCACCGCGACGTGGGCCTCCGAAGGATTGTCGCTGCCGTCCACGGGGTGCACGGCGTAATACCAGCCCGGCCGCCGCGCGAGCATCTCGGCCGGCGACGCCCTGAGGTCCCCAATCCTGAGCTCGGCGGCGGCCCACTCCTCGGCCGTGAAGGTCGTCTCGAAGACCGGGGGATGCTCCGGATGATAAGCCCAATAGAAGCGTGGCAAGACCGGCATGATCGCCGCGTGTGCGGTCGACGTATCCTCGACGGCCTGGTGCATGGCGACGGCGGCGCGGGCGGCGCCGAGATGACGCCCGGAATGGAGCCTCAGGACCGGCACACTTTCGTGGCATGACGCGGCCAGGTCGAAGACGGCCGAGCAGGCGAATCCGATCCTGCCCGTGCCCGGGAAATCGGGCCTGGGACGGTAGATTGCCAGCGGGGCCCGCTTTCGGAGCCCGCCGCGGCGGTCGTCCACGAGCCTGTAGCCGAAGGCGAGGAGCCGCCAGTCATTGAGTGGAAGGAAGCCGGCTGTCAGGTCGTCGGTCCCGCTGGCGCAGGGCCTGAAGTTGATGGCGACCCGTCCGGGTGCGTCCACATCGGCGACCGCGAGGGCGACATCTTCGAGCTGTTCTGCGCCGCCCACGAGGCGGGGACCGATTTCCTGGTCCGCACGTGCGTCGACCGGCTGGCCGGACGGGGAGGTACGACCATCGCCAAGAAGATGGGCGCGAGCCGATCCGGGGCGAGCAGGAGGTCGGCATCTTGGCCACGATCCTCCCCGTCGCCGAGGAGCTCTCGCGGACCGAGTTCCCGAAGGCGTTGGGGAAGCTCCGCGCCTCGGGCAAGCCGAACCGGATCAAAGCCGATGCCACCGTCCCCCAGAAGGTCGAGCAGCGGCTGCAGGGCCTCGGGTTTGTCGACCTCTTCGAGGCCGTGCGCGACCTGCACGAGGCGATCCGCACCGACGGCGAGTCCGCCCGGGCGGCTCGGGGCGCTGGCCCGCGGCGACCGGGACCCACTCGGCGAAGGCCCGCTTGGTGCACGCCGTATCGCGGCACTGGGACCGATGGAGGGCGAGGCGCAGGACCACCCGCCGACCCTGCCAGGGCGGGTCGGCGAGGGTGTAAGTCTAGCGCCCGTGGACATGCTCGGACGGCGCCCCGCATCCGGGGCTTTCGGCGACCGACGACGTGGGCCCGGCGACGATGACGGCAATGCCCGGAGTGAAGGCGAGCTCGCGTGCGCGGAGCCGGGCGGGAGGAGGTCGTGAACGTCCATGATGTCGAATCCTGGATGACCTGGGGCAGCCATGCCGCCCCCGGGTCATCCTAACGGATCCTCATCACGAACCCCGCGGGAGATCCACTCTCCCCCCGCCGTTCACTGATTGATGCCGAGGCCGTGTCCTGGGAGCCGACGTTGCGGATCGGGGCGCTGGCGCCGACTCTCGCGCTCGCGGTCGTTGCCTCGCCGTGCGAGGTCGCTCCGCCAGCGCCAGGGCAGGGCGACAACGCCCATGAGGACGGCCGCGGCGTTCGTCTCCTCGCTCTCCGCCCGCGCGAGCTCCTCCAGCGCGGCTTCGGAATCGTTCCCAGCCTGGTTGATCACGTCGTCCACGGCATCCGTCACGGGGTCGGTCATCTCCGGTGCCGAGATCCAGGTCGGGGCTGCTCGCCCTGGGGCAGGTTGACCGCGAACGATATCGGGCCAGCTTGCAGGGAGCCGGGCGGGGCGGATATCCCGCCGCGAGACTCCTCGCAGACGCTGAGGCCGCATTCCAGACGGGTTCAGCGGCGCTTACAGACGAACCCGGGTCGAGTCGACGAAAAAGAAGGGCCCATCCGGCTCCGCTTCCGTCGGATGGGCCCGGAACGATGCGGTTGACCCGACGGCCTCGATCAGCCCGTGAGGTCGCCATCCGAGTTGATGCCGTTGAAGATCGTGTTGGTATCCGTCAGGTCGGGAATGATTCCCCCGGAGTCGACCGCGTCCTGGTCCTCCAGAATCTGCAGGACGGTCAGGGTGGTCCCGTTGGCCACGTGGATGGCGGCGCCGGCGGATCCGACATTGAATGTCGCTCCGCCGGTGCCGGCCGTGGACTGGATGAACCCCTGGCCTGCCCCCTGCGCCCTGCCGAGCGACGGCTCGGTCGCATAGACGGCGAGCGCGACGGCGAGGACCTGGGCGTAGGTCTTCTGGAGGCCGGACTGGCCGAAGAGGGTCATATAGTACGCCGCGACCTGGGAATTGGTCTTCCCGGTCAAGTTGTTCGCGGACCCCGCGTTCGCCCCGAACGTGTTCGGCATGAGCTGGGCCAGCCAGTTGCCCAGCGCCGTCGAGCTGCTGCTACCGTTGAAGCTGTCGATCAACGCCTGGCCGTTTTTATTGTGCCAGTAGCCGATCGTGGCCGTCTCATTCGAGGCGAGCGGGGGGGGGAGGAGTGCGTGACGGTGGCGGGCTGACTCGTGATCGTGATCGTGGCCGAGGCCGATTGCGGCGTCACCCCGGTGGCGCTCACCGTCGCCGTGTTGGGCAGCGATCCCGTCGTGAGCGGGACGTTGATGGTGTCCCCGGAAACGATCTGCATGTCGCTGCTGTCACCACCGAAGACGCGCCCGTTGAGGTTCGCATTGACCAGGCTGATTGTGCCCCTATCGTAATCCTTGCCGTCGATCGGGGATCAATTCACCGGAGTAATGCGCCTCCTCGTGACGTGAAGGAGACCGAGCGCTTCGAGGACGGGTTGCGCCGCGATTCGCTCGATCTCAGCTTGCGTGTAATGCAGGAGTCCGGTCGTCGACTCCAAGCCACGCTCGGCGACAGACGGCGGCGATCCTGCTGCACAACTCTTGCCACACGATCGCGCGATCGTCCAGCGACATTCGGCGCCGACTTGCCCACTTCTCTTCGGGCGTGGCCTCCGATGGTCCCCAGGGCCGGCTCAATCGATTCGCCCGCAGCCGCGCTGTTAAGAGGTCGTCGCTCGTCCAGAAGCCGGGCCGACCCGCCCGGTTGGCGATGTGCTCGGTCCATTCCTTGAGCGTGCGATTGGCTCGTTCACACGCGCCGTTGTACCGCGCACAGTATGGCGGCGAGTACAACGTGAAGATCGACCGGTCTCGCGCCAGCTCCTTCGTCGCCTGCGCACGGAATGCCGGGCCGTTGTCGCACTTCAAGACCAATGGCGCCCCGTGCGCCGCGAAGAGGTCGTCGAGCGCGCCCACGACTGTGGCGGCGTCCTCGCGCAGCACCGGGAGCCAGAGCAACTGCTGATGGCTCGCCAGGTCGCGCACGTTCAAGATCGCCGGGAAGCAGCCATCGATCAGGTGCGGCGGGTGGCTGAAGTCCCTCGCCCAGACACTCCCGGGAACGAGCCACGTGAGATCACATCGGGTCGGCGCGTGTTCGGTGCGCCACGCCTTACGAAAGTCGCCCCGGAGGGCCTCGAGCTCTCCCCTGCGCCACGTCCGAAAACTCGGCCTTGAGCGTCGCGACGCTGATGGCCGGCCCGTGCGTCGTGAGGAAGTCCGTTACATCCACGCGTCGCGCCTCCGTGGTGCTTTGTGGTGGCCGGCCGCGGGGCGTGATCTCGAGGTCATCGAATGCGACGTGCCGGCACCAGTGCGCCAGCGTCCGCGGTGGCAGCGCGAGGGCCTCGGCAACGTCGCGGGGTGACCAGCCGAGGCGACAATGCTCTTGGCGGAAAGCCACCGCGCGGCGACGAAGCTCCTGTTCTGTACGCCGCCGCTCAGCCTGGCCGTGCGAGCGCCAAGAGGCCGCGGGGGCCCGGTCACATGCCGACGCCGGGACGAGTTCGGCTCGGTCCCCGTCTGCATGAGCGATACGCTTTGCGACCGGCCGCGGCGCACCCTCGGACGCGAGACCGCCCGCGCATTCGACGGCCACGGCCGCTCGCTCGGCCACCTCGCCTGCGCCTTGTCGGTTGTGGTGAGGACCAGCCTCCCGACGGTGTGGCTGGTGCCTCACCCACGAGCTTTTTTTGCCGCGTTGGCGGGCCCCGGAACGCCGACGAGCGCCAATTCCTCGCGCAGCCGCGAGGCCTTCAATTCCAGCTCGAGCCTCTCGACCTGCTGTTCGAGGTCGGCGATCCGCTCATGCTCGGGCCCCGGCGCCGTTCCTGGCCGCCGGCCGGGCGGCTCGGGCTCCAACGCCTCGACCCAGCGTCCCAGGGCGCGGTGCCTGAGCTCGAAGTACCACGATTCCTCGATCCCCAGCCCGGCGCACGCCTCGCTCGGCGTGAGCCCGCCCGCGAGATTGGCCAGGATCGCCCGCAGCCGCTGCTTGGCCAGGGGCGATCCCGGCAGCCGCTCGACTTGATCAGGGATGCTCAACGGCTTTCGGCCAGCCATGGCTCGCACCTCCGTGACCGCCCCCCGTCGGGGGGCGAGTCGACTCCATCCTCGCCGGTCGGCTCCTACCGGCGGTGGGCCCCGCGGCGCCGAGGCCGCTCTGGGCCACTTCTACCTCCTGGCCCGCAACGGCTCCAGGGGGGAGCCCCTCTCGCAACAGCCGCGCGGCACGCAGCCCACGCTTGACCGACTTCCGCTGCCGTCGCTTCGGCGCGGGTGACGCGGCCTGCCCCCTGTTGGCTAGCGATGCAGACGTCAGGCCCAAGGCGCGCTGAGCTGTTCGCGCCAGCGCCTGCTGACGAGTCAGGTCGCGCCGCGCGGTGGCCAGCTCGCGCTCCAACTCGGCGAGGCGGCGATCGGCGCCCTTCGACCGCCCTCGAGGACGTGGCTCGCACGCCGCGACCAGCCCCTGCACGGCTCGCTGTTCGAGAAGGTAATAACGCTGGGGCCGAATCCCCAGCGCACAGGCGGCGCCGGCTGGCGTGCGCATACCGGCCAGCACCTCGAGGATCACGGCCGCGGAGCGGCGTGCCTCGACGCCGGCGCCCGAAGGAGTGGCCGTGAGCTGTCGGCGGTAGGGCCCGCGAGGCCGCCTCGTCGTCTCCGCGCCCGTCGACCCGCGTCGCCGCGAGGGAGGGGTTGTGTTTCCGGTGCTCATGGCTGCCCCCCTTCCTGCCGCGCCGGCGTCATCGCGTCGGACTCGGCCCGAGTGTCGAGGACGTCTTGCAAGTCGGCCGCATCCGGTGGTGCAACCCCAGCGGGTGAGCCGTCGGGGCAGATCGCCACGGGCATGGAAGGGGTACTCGCTGGGCCGGCGGGCGGCACCAGGTCGACCTCCTGCCGCGTGCCGCCTTCACCCATGAGGAAGACCCGCTCACCCTCGGCGTGCAGGCTGAAGGCCCGGCCGCCGACCTGGCCCGCCACATAGAACGGCGGCCTGGGGAGGCCGTTCCGCGCCAGCTCCAGCGCATTCTTGGCCGCCCGCTCCTTCAAGGCGCGCAACATGTCGGGGGCCGCCCCGAAGTAGCGGTCGGCCGGGGCCAGGCCGTCGATGCCGCTGTGCGTGCGCTGGAAATTGTACCAGTCGATGAAGTGCCCGATCCGCGCGGGCATCGGCCAGGTCGAGGAACACCGCGGTTTCCAGGCATTCACGCCAGAGCGTGCCCCAGAACCGCTCGATCTTTCCCAGGGTCTGCGGATGTCGCGACGCCGCGACGATCTGGCGGATGCCGCGCCGCTTGAGCTCCTTATGGAAGGCGCTCTCGCCCCGCCAGGTGACGTACTGCGCGCCGTTGTCGGTGAGCACCTCCTCCGGGGAGCCGTAGGCCGCGACGGCGGCTCGGAAGACCTCGAGCACAAGCGCCGTCGACTGACTGGCGTGGAGGCCGAAGCTGACGAGAAACCGGCTGTGATCGTCGAGGAACGCGACCAGGTAGACGCGGCGGTTCTGCCGCTTGAGGATGAAGGTGAACAGGTCGGTCTGCCAGAGCTGATTGGGCCGGGCCCGCTCGAAGTGGCGGACCTTGTCGGGATGCGGCCGCGTGGGGGTCTCGTGCAGCTCGTAGCCGGCCGCGCAGGGCGCGGGCGACGGCCGAAGGGCTCGCCGGCAGCGCCGGGCCGCGGAGGAGCATCTGGCTGATCCGCTCGCAGCCCCAGTCGGGATGACTCTGCTTGAGCAGCAGGATCGTGCGCCTGGTGAGCTCCGGCAGGCGGCTGCCGGAGCGGGCGCCCTTGTGGGGCTCGAGCAAACCCGCCGGCCCGAGTTCCTCGAACCTCTTCTTCCAGGCGAAGAGAGTGGGCTTGGAGAGGCCGACCAGCGGGGCGAAGTCGCCGGCGGGCAGGCCGCTCCGGATCCAGCAGTCGAGGATGAGGAGGCGTTGCTCCGGGTTGTAAGTTGGGGACTTAACCTCGTCGGGCCGAGCCAGAATGGGCCCGCGCCCGCGGCCGGCCAGCCGCGGTGTCACGAAGTCGGGCAAATCGAGCGCGCCGCCTGGGGTATCGGGAAGATGATCGTCGGAACGATCTCGGAGGGCGGCATCGCCGCGGCGGCGAGTCTCGAATTCCGAGCCGCTCGCCATGTCGGCGGCGACGGACCAAGTCTCCAATTCCTCAGCTTCGGCGCCGCCCTGCGGATCGAGCGGATTCTCCGATCTGGGCGAGCACGCCTCCTGTGATCGCTCAGACGGAGCGTGCCCACCGTCCGGCCATCCCGCTTGCCCGTGACTCCAATTCTCTGCCATCGATTCCTCGCCTCTGCGGCCTCGCCGCGGAAGGGAGGAGACGGCTATTACTCCGGTCAATCTTCGATTTCTTCAGGCAAGAATTTCGGGAGAGAGCACAGGCGAAGTAGCCCTGCGTCAGGTCGAGCGCCCGCTCGGCGTCATACCCCTTGCGCCGGACGAAGGCGTAGACGGGGAACCAGTAGGCGGCGCAGAGCTCGGCCAGGGCCTCGCGGTCGCCGGGCCCGCCGGCGGCGGCGACGCGGCTCCAGCGGGTCGTGGGGAACGGGGCCCCGGGGGGCGGGACGGCAGGCGGGTCGGGCACGGGGCCTCCTCCCGGTCGCGGCGCCCATGGCGCCGGCTCGCCCCCGCCCAGGCTATGCCATCCGGTCCCGGTCGGCCAGTCGTCCGGCGCGGCGACGGCCCCGATATCGGGGCCTCGGCCCGCGTGGGCACGCCGAGCATCGCTCGCGAGGGATGCGATCCGCGATAGAAACCCCGTGGCGCGACGGGCGTGCGAGTTGCTTCCTCGCGCGCGTCGGTCCGCGATCCGAATGGCACTTGGATTTCTGCAAACCATTACGTGGATCTCGCTTCGGCCGATTCTGTGAGCTGCCAGAAACTCGGCTGCTAAGATGAGCACGCGTCGGTCGTCACGATGCGCCCTTGATTCGCAGTTGAGCGTGGACGGGCGACACGTTCCGAGGCTCCCCGGGCGACGGGCTGGTCTCCGCCGCAAACGTTTTTGGCTATAGCGGTTTGCGCAAATCTAAGTGCCATTCGTCCGCGATACCGACGCTCCCGGGTGTTGCCAATCGCGATGACCCAAGCCGCAGCTCCGGTCTAGTGGGCTAACAGTTTGGCATGTGCTGTGAGTCTAGGAAGAGCGTGCCGCAGGCCCCTACGGCCCTGACGCCCGACGGCGTCGCTTTCGTTGAAGGCGTGGTTAACCCAGCGACGGAACTCACCAGCCCTCAAATACTCAATACCTGATAGCTAAAAGGGACCACCGTGGCCCCGAGGGCCCCCCGTTTTGATCGCTTTCACAGCGGGAAGCCAGTGTACGCCTTTCCCCCACACTCGGCCGATGCCGGCCCGCTGGGCTTCGCTGGCCCGGGACGGGCGATGGAACGGCCGCGGAGCGGGTCGTCGGGGACGAGGTCAATATCTGACGGCCCGGCCCGTGCGGCCTGCCGGGCTGCAGCCGAGCCGGCGTGCCGCGTTTTCAAGTCGCCGCCCGGTCGCGCCCGATGACTAGACCGGTCCCGGCGCAGCGGTCAGCGTGCATCTGAGGCCCGCGCGCCGACGGCCCCGCGCGGGCCCAGGAGCCCAACCTGGGGCCGCGGCGCGCGGGCGGGTCGGCCCGCCGCGGCCGCGGCGCGGCCCGGCGGGCACGGCGACTTCAAAGGGACGTCGATCCGCGTGTCGATATTAAGCCCGGGCCCCCGCCTTCCGCGCACGGCGACCCGGACGGCCATCCTCGCCCTGGAATGCCCGCCAGCTGGCGCACAGCCACGCCCGCGCCTGGCTGACCGCTCCGGGCGTCACCCCCAGCTGCCGGGCCACCTCGCCCGTGGCATGCCCCGCAGCCAGCAGCTCCGCCGCGATTCGTTTCCTCTCCGGCAGGCGGCCGATCCAGGCGACGAAGTCGAGCCGGAAGCATGCCTCGTCCGCCGGAGTACAGCGGACGCCGTCGGAAGACCAGACTCGCCAAGACTCGCCGGACTCGCCCGCCCCCGCCCCGCGCGTCGAATTAAGGCTATGGAGCCGGAAGCCGTGTCTCTCCTGGGCCAGCTTCTCGTAGACGTCGGTGCCGCGGCAGCCGGTGCCGAGCCTGCGGCCGCGTCGGACATACCGCGCGGCGTTGGCGGCGATCCCCGTGGGGCCGACCTCGAGCGGGTCGCGGCCGCGGCGAGCCAGGCCGGCCCAGGCGTGCCAGGCGGCGGCGCGGCCGTCGGCGACCGCCTCGTCGCGGCGGTGCCGAGGCAGGCGGCGGAACGCGAAGCGAAGCACTCTGTCGATCCTGGGCAGCTCGGCGACAAAGGTCAGGTGGGCACTCGTCGGAGACGATTCGGTTGGGCTGGCGGCGATCATGACTGCGACCTCCCGTTGAGAAGGCCGGCCGCCCCCGGCGCGGGGACGGTCGGCGTGACCGGCCCCGGAGGGACAACGTACGAATTCCGCGAGCATTTCGCCGGGCCGGCCGGCGCACTGGCCGGTCGAGGGGACGACATCGATACCGCCGGGCGCCCGCCGCGGCGGGGCCTCGTCGGCGCGTTCGGACCGATCGTCATGGCTCGGACGGAGTGCCCCGAACCGCTACTTTCCGCCCTGCCCGGCTTCGAGCGTCAGTCCGGGGCGCCTGGCCGCAGCGGCGCGCCGTGCGCATCATCGTCGAGGAATCGACAAGCGGCGGCGAAGCGCGGGATCATCGCGCGATCGGGCCCGCGATTGGTTCGAACGGTTCGTACGGTTGCGAAGTCGTCTGCTGGGCTCGGGCGCACTCGGACAGCCCGGTAAAGACGTCTTTGACGCGTGTGCATCCCCGGCGCGGCACGGGCTCTTCCACGCCTCGAGCCCGAAAGCAGATGCCCGGGGCCGGACCGGCGACTCGTCCCGGCCGCGGCGATCCTGTCATCCACGCAGCCTCAATCGACAACGGAGCGTCTGGCCGGCGTCGGCTCCAACGGGATGGTCGGCCTCGGGGCCCGCTGCCGTGGGAACCGCTCGTCCATCGACCGACGACCTCGACGGTGCAGCGGGTGGGATTCGGGGACCAGGACCGCCGGCACTCCTCGTTTCGAGGCGGCGGGCGGGTCCTGATCGGCAGACCGGGCGGTGTCCGCGTCCGTCTGATTTCCGCGCCGGCAGGCTCGCGGTGAACGACCCGTGGCGTTCTGGGAGCCGGAGTCGTCCGGGCCCAGTTCCTCAGGCGCGCCCGGCGGGCTCCCCTGCGACAGAGCACACGACGCGTCCCCTTTGCCCCTCCGTCGAACCGTCAATAGGACCGGCCCGTGCCCTGATCGACTTCTGGCCGGCCCGTGACGGCCAGGTCAATAATTTGCTATAATATCATGTAGGACATATTATGAGAAACTGCAGAGCTTCTTATTGTGATCCCGATCGCGGTCGTGATCGACGCGGCCCCTTCCGCTCGGATCGAGCGACAGGGGGCGACATCTCTCCATGTCCGTCGGAGGCCGCGCGGGCCCGGCGCGTCGCGATCCGGCTCATGCGACCCCATGACGGTCCTCCGGCCGGGCGTCGCACCACCGCTTCCACACGTTGTAGGCGTTCCCAGTGCCCAGCCCCGTCACGCGGCCGATCTCGGGCCACGTCACGCCTCGGGCACGCATCTCGGCGATCTGCGGCGCCAACGCGTCGCGCCGGGTCGGGCCGCCGAGGTCGACGGCGAATTCCCTCGCGCCGGCCGGTGACGGCGCCGCTCGCCCCGGGGCCGCGGCGGCGAGCCGGCCGCCCAGGGATTCCTCGATCAAGTGCGCGGGGTCGACGCGGAGGTGCAGCCGCGCAAAGCCGCGCACCTTCCCGGGCGCCACGACACCCTCGGCCTCGATGCGAACCAGCAGTCGCCGCAAGAGCGGCGCAGCCCGGCGCGGCTCGTCGACCAGCAGTGCCGGGAGGTCGGCCATCTGCGCCCTGATCCAATCGTCGTCGGGCATCTCGATGGCGGAGCCCCGGGCTCGGATCGCCTCATCGACCCGGGCGCGGAGTTCCTCGGCCTCGCGCTCGAGCCTGTCGAGCGCCCGCCGGATGGCAGGGCTCTCCCCTGCCCCGCCGGCGAGTTGGCCGACCAGGTTGTCGATCTGCCGGTCCAGCTCCGCCAGCCGTGTCTGGTCGGCGGCGATCGCCTCCGGCAGCCCCGCCGCCATCTCGGCGACCGCCCGACGCAGCGCGGCGCAGGATGACTCGAGCCAGTCCGGCCACGAGTTCAGCAGGTCGGCGACGAATCCCAGGATGGCGGCCTCGGCCCGGTCGAGCGGAACCTGCGTGGCCATCGTGCAGGTGCCCTTGCTGTGGTTCGGGCACCCGAGGTGGGCCCGCCCTCCGCTCCCTCGGCTCCAGAGCCGCGACCCGCAGGCCCGGCAGAAGACCAGGCCCCCGAGAAGGCTGCTGGGATAGACGCTCGTGTGGTGGACCTTCGGGCCGCGGGCCTGTCCCCGGGCTTCAGCCCGAACTGGTCCTTGAGCTCGGCGAGCCGCCTCCGCGCCGTCTCCCAGGTCACCTCGTCGACGATCCGCAGCTCGGGCCGGTCGCGGACGACCTCCTGCCCCTCGGCGACCGGCACCTGCTTCTTCCTGCCCGTGCTGTCGCGGAGCACCTTCGTCTTGCCCCAGGGCCAACGACCGACGTACTTCTCGTTCTCCAGCATGCGGTGCACCTGCTGGTGGTGCCAGCCGGGCTTGGTGGACTTGCTTCCCTTGTCGACGCCGAGCCGGGTCAGCTCGCGGGCGATCTCGGAGATCGCCGTCCCCTCGTTGGCGAACCAGTCGAAGACCTGCCGGACCCACCGCGCCTCCGACTCGAGGACGCGCAGGCCCTTCTTGGGCTTGGGGCCCCGGCGCGGCGCTGCGGCCGCGGCGGGGTCCAGATAGTACGACTCATAGCCATAGGGGTGATCGCCCGCGGCGCCGTCGTCGAGGACCCGCCCCTTCTGGCCGCGGCGGACGCGGCGGCCGAGCTCGCGGATCGTGGTCGAGTTGTGCAATTCCATGACCTTGACGCGGAGCTCCCAGCCCTCCTGCTCGGTGTCGATCCCCTCGCCCGTGGAGATGAATCGCCCCCCGTGAAAGACCACGTCCTTGATGAAGGCGAAGGCGTTGTCGGCGCGGCTGAACCGGGCCTGGTCATCGACGGCGAGGATACGCACCTCGCCGCGCCGGACCATGTCGGTCAGCTGCTCGAACACGGAGCGATAGTTTTTCGTGCCCGACTCGGCCCGGTCGTGCATGACGAACGCGTCCGAGTGGTCCAGGCCGCGTCGCTCGAGGCCGGCGCGAACCTCACGCTCCTGGTCCTCGCAGCTCTCCTCACGTTGCATGTCGCTGGAGTAGCGGGTATAGATGACATCCGTCCTCATCATCGTCGCGGACCTCGCGGGGCGTGGCCACCATTCGCGCCGGCGAGAGGATGGGACAGGCCGATCCGGGGGCGTCAGCCCCGATCCGACCGCTTGCGGTGCTTTCGGTAGAGCCCCGCGCGGACGAACTGCAGGACCTCATCCCCTTGGAACGCAAGGGTTTTGGGGAAGACCTGCCGGACGAGCCTCGATCCCGCGACTTCGATCACAAAGGTGCAAATAGAGTCGCCCCGACTAGCAGTCCATCCCGGCGAATCCTGAATATAGGATACTTGCCCCGCGTGGCGCGGAGCGGCCTGGAGGTCCGGAAGAAGTAGTGTCGTTACTACTTCGGGACCGCAGGGTGCTCCGGCTCCATGCCCAGCAACTCGCCGCGCATCCCAGGCTACCGCCGCGTTCGGCCCAAGGACGTCGCCATCGTCCGCATCGCCGGCAGGGACCGCCACCGGGGCCGGCACGGCCCGGATGAGAGGGAGAACCGGTAACGGGCCGCTGCTGCGAAGGACGGACCTCGGTGCGATACCGGGCGCTCGAATCGGGCGACAGCCGGGCGGCCGCAGCAACCGGGCAAATCGATGGACCCCCGCAATCACCTCACCGGATTCTTGCCCTGGCGGGGGCCGCTCATGATCGATGTCATCGCCGTCGCCATGGTCCTCGTCCTGATCGGACTCGGCTGGAGTCTCTTCTCCGTAAAACGCCGGCAGAAGTATCAGCGGCACAAGTCGATCCAGCTCTTCCTCGCCGCCGGGCTGCTGGTGCTGCTGGTCGTCTTCGAGATCGACATCCAGTACTTCGAGAACTGGAGGGAGTGCGCCAAACCTTCACCTTACTACGACACGGCCACCGGTCGCGGGCTCGTCGTCTATACGCTTTGGATTCATCTGTTTTTCGCAATCACAACGCTTGGCCTGTGGATCTTGACGATCCTGGCGCATTCAGGCGGTTCCCCACGCCGCCCCGCCCCAACGCATACAGCGATTTTCACGCGCGCTGGGGCATGATCGCGGCGCTGGACATGATCCTCACCGCGGTCAGCGGGTGGGCCTTCTATATCCTCGCATTCGTCGCGTGACGATCGGCCGAGCGAGAGGCCGCCGCGACGAACCGGGCGGCGGCCCGAGTGAGTGCCTGAGCGAGCCCGCGGACGTCGAACGGCTTGGGGAGCCAGACCGTCGATGACGAGTGGCAGGACTCCCCCGTCGCCGTGCCTTCGGATTCGCTCGAGGCGAGCACAAAGCCGACTCCGACCAGCGCCGGGTCGTCTTGCACGGATCGGGCCATTTGCAACCCGGTCATGTCGGCGAGCTCCATCGAGCAGAGGATCACCTGGGCCTTCTCGCGCCTGGCCAGTTCGAGCGCCTCGACGCCGGACGTCGTCGTCAGGGGATTCTCGATACCCAGTTGAGCCAGGTAGTCACGCACGATCTTCGCCTGCGCGCGCGACGGCTCGACAAGGACGACCCTCAGACCGGCCAGATTCGGCAGATCCGCCGGAGGGGTCGAGTGTCCTGTGCCAGTAAGCGTGGCGCGCTCCGCGGCCTTAACGACCCCCACAGGTTCTGTCGGCGCGACTGCGACCGTGAGATCGCTTCGAGCAGGGCCCGAGGGCTCGGGCTTGCGGCCGGGCCGAGCGCTGGAGAGGGAGCCGGACCGACAACATTGCTCGAGGTCACGAATCAGATCGGACAAGGTCGAGAAGCGGTCCCCGGGCCTCTTGGCCGCCATGCGCCGGTAGATCTGATCCAATGCCGCGGGCACATCCGGCCGGGCTTCGCTAAGCGATGGTATCGGCGCATCGCGGTGCTTCAGCAGCAGGGCCATGAGCGACGTTGCCGAGTACGGCGCCCGTCCTGCGAGCAGAAAAAAGAGCGTGCATCCGAGGCTATAGATGTCGGCCCGATGATCGACGGTGGTCGAATCCAGGGCCTGCTCGGGCGCCATGTAGTCGGCGGTACCGAGAATTCCTCCGGCCTGCGTCAGCGAGGCATTCGCGTCGTCCGAATCGGCGCTGAGGCGGGCGATCCCGAGGTCGGCGACCTTGACCACGCCGGACGAATCGCGGAGCAAGTTGGCCGGCTTGATATCGCGATGGACGACACCGCGGTCGTGGGCGTAGGAAAGACCCCGGGCAGCCTGCAGGACGCAATCCGCGGCATCGGCCGTGGAAAGCGGCCCTCGTTCCGAGACTTCCCTGCCGAGGTCGTGTCCGTCGACGAGCTCCATCGCCAGGAAGAGCCCGCTCTCGGCCTCGTCGGCGTCGTAGGCCATCACGATGTTGGGGTGGTTGAACTTGGCGATCGTTTCGACCTCTCGCTGGAAGCGCCGGGCGAATGAGCCCTGCCCGGCCGCCTCGCGCAAAGGAGCTTGAGCGCCACGACACGCTTCATACGGCGGTGGCGAGCCTTGAAGACCGTTCCCATGCCGCCGGCCCCAAGCCGATCGAGCACGACATAATTGCCGATCGACAGGTTGGGCAACTGACCGGTCAGGATGGTGCGGGCCTGATAAATCGTCAACTGTCCAGAGTCGACCAGCCCGCGAACGAGCTCACCGGAGTTCGAAATCCTGGCCTCGCCTCCCAGCTCGTTCATCGTGGCGCAGTACCTCGGCCTCCGAGAGGATTCCGCTCTCGCTCACGGACCGGACGAATTCCTCGCAAGAGACGGCCTCTGGCACGCGCCTGGTCCTCGACGTGTTCGGCAGCCTGTCGCGCCCGGGCTTCCGACGGGCAATCCCGCCGGGGATCGGCCCCATCGGGTTCCATGTCGGCACGATCCACTCTAGCGGACCGGCCCGGAGGCGGTATGGTCGGACGGCCCAGGTCGATGAGGCCGCTTCGGCGCCCGCATCGATCATATCCGGCTTCGTTGCGTATTCCCACACCGAGAAGTTTGTCCGGCGTTTCTGCGGAGAACGCGACTCACTCGAATCCACGGGACCGAGATGGGGAACGTCACCCGCCGGGACTGCCGAGGCAGAGCTGGAGCATGAATTCTCCCGCGTCGCTGCCGAACTCGACCGCCAGGCCTTCGGTGCCCGGCCGCGACCCGACCTCGCAGCCGGCACCCGACAGGATCGACGGGGTATCGAGGACCAGCTGGTAGGGCGTCTCGGCCAGCAGGGTCTTGGCCTGGCCGGCGATGACGTTGGCGACTTCCCCCATGCAGTCGCGGACGAGGCCAGCGTCCGGCGTCTGGTGGACCTCGGCGAGGATCCGCCCTGCGAGCGCCGCCGCCGTCGACTCGGGGAAGCTGAGGACGAGCACCCCGCCGCTTGCGGGCATCACTCCGAGCACGGCGGAGATGTCGCCGAATGTTCTGGGCAGCGCCGTCCGCCAGGTCGATCGGACGATCAGCTCAGTCTGCGCGAGCTCCGATAGCGTCATGCTCGCGGCCGCGATGAACGGATCCAGAAGCGTTTCGCGATCCTCGGGCGAGACCGGGCGTCTTTCGTGGCATTCCGGGATGTTCAAGACCACCCTCCCGCCCCGTCGCCGGGGTACCAGCCGCCAACGGGCGACTCAGCCGATCAATTGATAGAACCCGGACTTGAGCTGTTCGATACGCTGATAAGATTCGTTGATATTGAACGTCGTTTCCGCCCCGCCCAGGAGAATATAGCCGTCCGTCTGCATCACGCGGGCCATGCGGTCGAGGATGGCTTTCTTCGTCTCGACGTCGAAATAGATCATGACGTTCCGCAAGAAGACCAGATCCATTCGTGGCAACGGGGGCCATGCCCGCACGAGGTTGAACTCCTGGAAATCGACCATCGAGCGCACCTCGTCGCGGAGCTGCCAGGAGGTCCCGTGCTGCCGAAAGTGCTTCACGAGCAGCGCTGCGGGCAGGCCGCGGTTGACCTCGATCTGGCTGTAACGCCCCTCCCGCCGCGGGCCAGGACTTCCCGCGAGATGTCGGTCGCCAGGATACTCACGCTCCATCCCGCCAGCTCGGGGAAGTGTTCGCGTATCAAGATCGCCAGGCTGTAGGGCTCCTGTCCGGTAGAGCAGGCCGCGCACCAGACGTTCAGCCGGCGCTCGTTCTGACGCTTCTGCATGAGCTCCGGGAGCACGGCCTTTCGTATCGTCTCGAAGGGGTGCATGGTCGCGAAAGAACGTCGTCTCGGTCGTCACCATCGCCTCGACGACCCGCTGATGCAGGTCGCTTGCGTAGGGCTCGCGCAGACGGTCGACCAGCTCTTCGATCGTGTTCAGCTTCAGCTCGCGCACGATCGGGGCCAACCGGGACTCGACCAGGTATTGCTTCCCGTCCTCGAGTACGATCGCGCTGCGCTCGCGGACCAGCTCGCGGACGAAGTCAAAATCCTGGTCCTTCATGAACTCGAACCGTTTCTAAGGAGTAGGGGGACTCAATCCTTGTGCCACTGGGGCCGGACCCTGTCGACGATCTCGCCCTGGATCATCGACAGGGGGAGCACCCGGTCCGCGAGCCCGGCCTGGGCGACGTAGCCCGGCATTCCCCAGACCACCGACGTGACCTGGTCCTGGGCGATTATCTGGGCACCGGCCTCGCGGAGCGCTTCGCAGCCCCGCAGACCGTCGCGACCCATGCCGGTCAAGATCACCGTCAGAGAGTCCGCGCCGAAGGCCCGTGCGACCGAGCGCAGAAGCACGTCCACCGCCGGCCGACAGGAGTTTTCCGGAGGATCCTTATGGATGAGGAGTCGATGCTGCAGGCCGTCCGGGACGACGATCATGTGGTAATCCCCGGGCGCGACCCAGGCTTCTCCCGGCTTGAGCACGGAGCCCGAACTCGCCTCCCGGACGCGGATCGGAGACTGGGCCGACAGTCGCTCGGCCAGCAGCCGCGTGAACATGGGAGGCATGTGCTGGACGATCAGTATAGGAACAGGGAAGTTTGCCGGCAGGTGAGTGAAGATCTCCGCCAGCGCGTTCGGGCCGCCGGTCGACGCCCCGATGGCCAGCACGCGGGCCGTGCCGGACCCGGCGGCGGTCTTCCGCGCCGACGGGCCGCCGGCGAGGGCGACAGCCTCTACCGGCTTCGAGTCCGCGGCGGCGCAGAGGGTCTTGATCACGGGGATCATCTCCTCCCGGAGGACACGCAGCGAGCCGTCAAGACCGCCCACGTCGGAGGGCTTGGCGAAGTAGTCGGTCGCCCCGAGCGCCAGGGCATCGAAGGTCGCCTCCGCACCCTGCTGCGTCAGGGAGCTGAAAATGATCACCGGCAGCTTTTTGTAGGTCTTGCGCAGCTCCTTGAGCGCCTGCAGACCGTCCATCTCGGGCATCGCGAGGTCGAGGATGACGAGGTCCGGGCTCAACTGGGCCAGCCTGGCCAGCGCGATCCGGCCGTTGGAGGCGGTGCCGGCCACTTCCAGCTCGGGGTCGCGCGCGAGCTCCTCGGATACCAGGCGCCGAAAGACGACGGAATCATCGACGACGAGGATCCGGATCTTCGGCATGCGTCACTCCCCGAACACGTCGAGCAGATTGAGCTTCGCCACCAGGATCTCCTTGGTGAACGGCTTCATGATGTACTCGTTGGCGCCGGCATTCAGCGCGCGGGTTACCTGTTCGCTCTCGGTCTCCGTCGTCACCATGACGATCCGCACCTCGTCGTACGCACGTTGCGATCGCGCCGCGACGATGAAATCGAGCCCGTTCATCACCGGCATGTTCCAGTCGACCAGGACCAGCTCGACGTCCGGGTTTTGCCCGAGCTGCTCCAGGGCCTCGCGTCCGTCGCCGGCCTCGATCACCTCCGTACCCATCTCGCGAAGGATGTTGCCGATGATGAGCCGGACGGCCCGGGAGTCGTCGACGACCAGCGCACGCATAAGCGTCTCCGTGCCCGTGGGACAACCGAGGCCGGGTGCGATCACTCGAGCCATACGCGGACCAGTCTGCTCCCTTCGGCGAGCCGGAACAACTCCCCCGGTGCGAATCGGCTCGTGACCGCCGCGTCGGCGATCCGCCGGACATCGATCTGGCGGGCACGAAGCTTTTCCGCCAGCTCGTCGGGTATCAGGTCCGGGAGGCTCGCGGCGAGCACGGCCTTGAACGTCAGGTTGACGCGAGCCCCGCCATCCTCCCAGACGGCGACCCGCAGGTGGCGCGACTGCAGATCGCAGGGATCGGGCACCGGCTTCTCGCAAGCAGAGCGGTATGGAGTCTGGAAGACGCGAGCTCGACCGTTGAGCGCCAGACCTCCGACCAGTCGACGTCGACCCCCAGGGCACGAACGTAGCGGATCAACCCCAGATACGCTCGCAAGACGAGGATCAGGTCGGCCGGCCCGGCGAAACGGAAGTTCCATCGTAACGGCCCGAGAAGGCTCTCGATCCGCTCGTTGAGACGCCACGCCGAGAGCCAGAACGGCCCCTCCGTGATGAACGGCTCGAAGACGGTCCGGTTGAGGGCGGGCAGCAGGTGCGCCATCGGCTCCAGCAGGTCCGGGTTGAATCCCAGCGCCAGGTAGTCCTCGAGAATCTGATCAACGGACGACGAGGAGGCGCCTCGGATCAGCCGGGCCATGGCCTGGGCTCGGTCCTCCCCCAACGTCGCGACACAGCCGAAGTCGAGCAGGCCCACGCGGATGCCCGCGCCGTCGCGAACGAAGCGGTAGTTGCCGGGATGGGGATCCGCGTGGAGGGTCCGCCAGGCGAATCCGCTCTCGAGGAATAGCCGCACCAGGATAAGAGCAACCTGGCGCCGCTCTGGCTCAGTCCAGGCGCGTACCGCCTCGAACGGCTCCCCGTCGACCCAGCTCATGGTCAGCACTCGGTCGGTGCTCAGCTCATCGATGACGGCGGGCACGACGACCTCCGCGCGGCCGCGCAGAAAGCGCCGAAACTGCGGAGGGCATCGGCCTCGCGCCGGTAGTCGAGCTCCTGGGCGAGAACGCTGCCGATCTCACGACGGTAGGCGCCCCGGTCGAAGCCCCTGCGCAGGCCGCCGAAGGGGAGTGACAGCCAGTCGAGAGCGAGGAGATCGGCCCGGGCGTTGGACGCGCTGTCGGGGTACTGGATCTTCACGGCCGCGCGTCGTCCGTCGCGGAGGACGGCGCGGTGGACCTGCCCCAGCGACGCGCCGATACCTTCGGCGTCGATGGAGCGGAAGCCGTCGGTCCACGGGCGGCCGAGCGATTCCTCCAGCAGGTCGAGGGCCGTGCGGACGGGCAACGGGGAGTGCGACTCCGTCAGGCGTGCAAAGGACGACGGGCCGCCTGGCCCGGCAAGGGCGAGAAGCTGGCCGATCTTCTGGGGCAGACCGTGGAGCGTCCCCAGCCGCTCAACCAGCCGGCGACGGGCATCGTCCGCGCCGGGCGATGTTGCGCCGCGAGCGCGCAGCCGTCAGGTCCCCGGTGAGGAGGCTCACCTTCCAGAGGCGTTTGATTGGCGTTGGCACTCGATCTCGTTCGCTCTCGAGGACGATCGCGGCGCGACGCGTTGACGGTCAGGCTCAATACTTGAACTGGCCGACAAGGTCCTGGAGCTCCAGCGCCATCCGGGAGAGCCCGTCGGCCGAATCCTTGGTGTTGCTGGCGCCCTCGGTGGTGCTTCGCGCGGCCTGGGCGACGCCGGTGATGTTCTGGGCGATCTCGTTGCTGCCCTTGGCGGCCTCGGCCACGTTGCGGCTGATCTCGCCGGTCGTGGCCGTCTGCTCCTCGACGGCGCTGGCGATCGTGTTCTGGATGTCGTTGATCTGGTTGATGATCTTGCCGATCTGGCCGATGGCCTCGACCGCGCCCTTCGTGTCCGTCTGGATCGCCTCGATCTTGCGGCTGATGTCCTCGGTGGCCTTGGCGGTCTGCTTGGCGAGTTCCTTGACCTCGTTGGCGACCACGGCGAAGCCCTTGCCCGCCTCGCCGGCGCGCGCGGCCTCGATCGTGGCGTTGAGGGCGAGCAGGTTCGTCTGCTGGGCGATGCGAGGTGATGACCTTGATGACGTTGCCGATCTCGGCGCTCGACTCGCCGAGCTTGGCGACGGTGGTCGTTGGTCTTCTCGGCCACCTTGACGGCGGAGCGTCGCCACCTTGGCGGCCTCGTTGGCGTTCTTGGCGATCTCGCGGATGCTGGCGCCCATCTCCTCGGCCGCCGGTGGCCACGGTGGTGACGTTCTTGCTCACCTGCTCGGCCGCCGCCGAGGCGACGTTGGCCTGCGCCGCGGTCTCCTCGGCGTTGGACGCCATCTGCTGGCTCACGGCCGTCAGTTGCCGCGACGAGCTGGCGAGGGTCTGGGCCATCTCGCGCGATGCTGCGAGACGTTGCTGCCGCAGGTTCGCGAGGAACTTCGCCAGCCCCTCGCCCATCTGGCCGACGGAGTCGGCCCCCTTGATCGTCGATCTCCCGGGTCAGGTCGCCGCGGCTGGCGGCGTTGACCACTTCGAGGATGCTCTCGACCTTGGTCCGCAGGTCCTCCGCCTGCCGCCGCTCGCGCTCGCCGGCCTCCAGGATCTTGCGCTCGGTCTCCAGCTTCTCGGTGATCAGCTCCCAGGTCACCATCGGGCCGAGGTATTTCTTGTTCTGGTCGTAGATCGCCGTGACCAGCAGGTCGGCCGTCTCGGGGCCGATCTGGATGTTGGCCCGCACCGGCAGGTTCTTGTCGTTCGAGAGGATCTTCCGCTGGTAGGCGGGGTTCTTGTGGAAGATGTCGATGCTCGAGCCCAGGGCGTTCTCGGGCTTGACCGGCAGGTGCCGCTCGAGCTTCCGAAGCGTCGCCAGCGAGGCGGGTTGACGTAGATGATCTTCAGGTCGCGGTCGGCCAGCAGCACGTTCGTCGGGGCGTTCTCGAGCATCGACTGGAGCCGCGACTGCTCGGCCTCGACGCGCTGGCGCTGGCTGACGTCCTCCCAGTTGACGATGTAGCCGAGGATCTCGTTGCCCGGCCCGAAGACGCCGTTGATCTTGGCCTGAAGCGTGACCGTGCCGAAGCTGAACTCCGCCTGGTGCGGCAACGCGGCCGGGTTCCGGAGGATGCGCTCGACGCGCCGCTTGTCCTTGTGGAAGCGGTGGATCGACGCGCCGACGATGTCGTCGACCTCGACGTCGAAGGCCTTGCGGATCTCGTCCTCGATGCCGCGCAGGGTCTCCATGGCACGGTCGTTGGCGTAGATGATCGTCGAACTCGGAGTCGGCGAGGAAGAGGTTGGCCTGGACGCCGGAGAGGCTGGCCCGCAGGAAGTCGAGCGAGCTCATCTGCCCGTTCGTGCTCGGCGCGGGTCCGAAGGTGGTTTCGTGGGCGTCATTCATCGCGAGTGCTCCGGAGCTTCGTGGCGCGGCCGAGGAAGTTGGGGATGGATGATGTGGGCCGAATGGCTGAATCCGCGTCGCTCGCAGCCCGGCTAGTCGGTACGTTCCAGGCCCCGACCGCCGGGCGACACGCTGACGGTCCGCTCGGTGTCGAGGATCAGGAGCAAGCCGATCCTCCAGCTTGTAGGCGCCGCGGATCAGCTCCCGCGCCGTCCCTTCGAGGGTCTCGGGCGGGCCGTTCGAAGGCCTTCTCGGGCACTTCCAGGACGTCGCCGATCTCATCGACCAGCAGGCTGACCGCGCCGTCGTCGGTGTGGACGACGACGTTCACGGGCAGCTCGTCGGCGCGGCCGGTCCTGCAGCTCGAGCCGGCGGCGAAGGTCGATGGCGGTCACGATCTGGCCGCGGAGGTTGATCAGCCCGCGCACCACCGGCGGCGCGAGCGGGACGCCGCGTCATCTCCTGGTAGCGGATGATCTCCTGCACCTTCAGCACGTCCAGGCCGAAGTAGTGGCCGTCGACGAAGAAGGTGCAGAACTGGTGGGTGTCGGCCATGACTCATGCCTCCGCGGTGACGGACGCGGGCTGCTCGAAGAAGTCCGGGTCGGCCGACGGATGATCCCCTCGACGTCCAGGAACTCGGTGACCCGGCCCTGGACGACCGCCGTGAACAGCACGCCCGGCCGGTTCGACCGCGATCGGGAGACGAGCGTCTCCTCGACGATGTCGAGGATCTGGCCGACGACCAGGCCGACTCGCCGGCCGTCGCGCGAGTAGACGACGACCTGGACGGTCTCGTCATCGCTCGGCCCGATGGGCCGGCGGCGCGATCCGCGGGCGGGCCGCCTTCCCGTTCTGCGAGTGACGGCGATGCTCGGCGGAGCACGCGAGAAACGTCGATCAGCGGCAGGATCTCGTCGCGATACTGCACCACGTCCTGCAGGCCTGCCCGCTCGAGCGCCGACCGCGGGAATCTCCTCCAGCCGGGCCACGAGCGACAGCGGGATGGCCATGCGGCCGCCGTCGCGCGTGGCGAACAGCAGCACCGTCTGGCGATCGCCCGGCGGCCCGGCGCGCTGGCCGCCTTCTCGCGACAGCGCCGCTCGCGCGACGCCGAGACGACGTTGCGCCTTCTGGGCGATGCCCAGGACGTCGAGGATCAGGGCCACCCTGCCGTCGCCCATGATGGTGGCGCCGGCGAAGGCGCTGATCCCCTTGAGCTGCTTCTGGAGCGGCTTGACGACGATCTCCTCGGTGTCGTGGATGTCGTCCACGACCAGGCCGAACTGGCGGTCGTCGGCCTGGAGCACGACGATGTTGATCTCGCCGCCGTCCGGGCGGGACGACGGGACCTGGAGCTCGCGGTCGAGGTAGACCAGCGGCAGCAGGTTGCCGCGCAGCCGGTAGACCGGGGCGCCGTGGATCAGCTCGATGCCGCCGCGGGCCTGCTCCCCCTCGAGCCGGACCAGCTCCAGCAGGCTGACCTGCGGGATCGCATAGCGGTCGCCGCCGCCGGTGACGGTCAGGGCCGGGATGATGGCCAGGGTCAGCGGGATCTTCATCTTCACGGTCGTGCCCAGGCCGAGGCGGCTCTCGATGTCGACCGTGCCGCCGATCTTCTCGACGTTGGTCCGCACCACGTCCATGCCGACGCCGCGGCCGGAGAAGTGGGTCACCCGGTCCGCCGTCGAGAAGCCCGGCAAGAAGACCAGGTTGACCAGCTCGCGGTCGCCGAGGCGGTCGGCCTGCTCGGGCGTGATGAGCTTGGCCTGGATCGCCTTCTCGCGGATGCGGCGGGGGTCGATGCCCTTGCCGTCGTCGGCGATCTCGATGATGACCTTGCCCCCCTCGTGGAAGGCGTGCAGCGACAGCCGGCCCTCGGCGGGCTTGCCCAGGGCGAGGCGTTCGTCCGGAGTCTCCATGCCGTGGTCGATGGCATTGCGCAGCAGGTGGGTCAGCGGGTCGCGGATCGCCTCGATGATCGTCTTGTCCAGCTCGGTCTCCTGGCCCTCCAGCTCGATCCGCACCTGCTTGCCGCAGGCGACCGCCAGGTCGCGGACCACGCGGGGAAACTTGTTCCAGATGTTGCCGATCGGCTGCATGCGCGTCTTCATGACGTTCGCCTGCAGCTCGGTGGTCAGCAGGTTCAGCCGCTGCACCGTGCCCAGGAACGACGCCGTCCTCCTGGGAGCTGCTGAACTGCATGATCTGGTTCCGCGCCAGGACCAGCTCGCCGACGAGGGTCATCAGCTTGTCGAGCAGGCCGACGTCCACGCGGATGGCGCTATCGGAGACGGCGGGGGCCCGGGGTTCCGTTGGCTCGGCGACGGGGACGGTCGGAGGCGCCTGAGGCGGTGCGAGATCCGCAGTGACGGCCACGGTGGCGGAAGGCGAGGCAGCCGGAATTTTGCCTACGGGCTCGTCGTCGGTCGCCGGGCGCGCCTGCGATTCGACGACGGCATGGCCCCCGTTGCCCCGCCGCCCGTGTTCGCCCGAGCCCGCTCCGGCGGCCGAGAGTCGCGGCGTTGAAATCGCGACCGTCGGCGATGCTCTGACGTCCTGGGGCGGCCGGAGGCTCTCCGAATTCCTTAGACGCTCCAGGTCTCTGATCAGGGCGGAATAGTCGCCGTTGCCCTCTTTTTCCGTCTGCTCGATCGACGCGAGCATTGTCCGGATGGCGTCGACCACCGCCAGAAGAGTGCTGGCGATCTCGGCGTTGAAGGCCAGTTCGCCGGACCGCAAAAGGCTCAGCAGGCTCTCGGCGGCATGGCCGACCGCCTGGAGGTTGGAGAACCCGAGGAAACCGCTCGTGCCCTTGACCGTGTGCAGCGTGCGAAAGGCCCGGGCGAGTGTGTCTTCCTCCTTGGGATCCTTCTCGAGCGTCACCAGGTCGAGGTCCAGCTGCGCCAGACTATCCAAGGTCTCGAGCAGGAACTCCCGAAGGACCTCGTTCATCGCGCACCGTGGGCCGGAGACCGCCGAGAGAGGGGTAGGTCGCAGTCGCCTATCATCCCTAATGTACCGTGCCCACTGCGGCGATTTAAGTCACCCTGTCATATTTCCGGAAAAAGACGCATGAACATCGGGAAAATGTCCTCCAGAACCTCTACCGTGTTCGACCGGCGAACCCCATTCTCTTCTGCGAGCGGTAACCCGATCGGCCCGGTCCTCCCGGTGGAAGCGACTGCTTCCAAACGGCTTTCGCGTCTTGATGTTCGGTCTCGAAAACTGGTCGACCTACCGCGCGTGGTCCCTTCGTCGCATTCAGGGCGCGATCGGGGGCGCGTCGCTTTCCGCCTTCCATGGGCGCAGGGATCGGTCCCGGAGCCTGTTCCGACGGCAGTGCCGCGAACTCGATGATGAGGGTCGTGTTCAGCTCCGAGTCATTGCCCTGGTCCCGCGCATGGCGCGGACTCGGGGCTCCGGCACAGCGTCGGTCGGGAGACGGGATCGGCGCGCGAAGTGCGTCAATGTCATGACGGCGAGCGGCCCACGTCGTCCGCGCGGCGGCGCCGGCCGGGTGCAACCGAATTCGGGAGGAACTCCGCAATGATCCGCAAGCTCAAGTCGGGCAAATACCGGCTCTACTCGAGGAAGGTCAACCCGAAGACCGGCCGGCGCAGGAACCTCGGGACGTTCGACTCGCGTGAACAGGCGGAGCAGCATGACGCGCGGTCCAATTCTTCAAGCGCGGGGGCTAGGAGTGGCGGGTTGGCGTCCGCTCCTCGGCCCACGGCGCAGGCGCCGAACTCCCACGGCCCGGCCCCGGGCAGAGCCGTGCCCGGACCCCCGGCGGGCAAGGGGCCGCGACTCGGTCATGCCGCGCCCGGCCCGAACTCGCGATCAAGGCGGGCCCGAAGCTCCGGGCTGCCTCGCTCGTCGACGATCTTCGCGATCCGCTCGCGCAGGCGCGGGTCGCTCTTGAAGATCCGCAGTGCCGACAGGGCGGCGCACGCGGTCGGTTCCGTCTCGGATGCGACGATCTCCATGAGGTATTCGATCGCGCCGGGCCGGCGGAGGATAGCGATGGATAGGAGGACCTGCTGCCTCAGGTCGGGCGAATGGCACCGCGGCCAGCACCCCTTGAGCGGGTCGAGTGCCTCGGGCAGGCGCGACCTGCCCAGCGCCAGCGCCGCGGCCTCGCATGCAGCGGGGTCGCCCGGCTCGAGGAATCCGGCGACGAGCGGCAGGTTCTCCCCGGGGTCGACCGCGAGCAGGCCGCCCAGGCACTCGGAGAGGACGTCGGGGTCCCTGTCGCCCACACGGACCTTGAGCCGGAGGACCAGGCCCGCCGCCTCGGTCCCGACGGCGCCGAGCGCCACGGCCGCGGCGATCCGCACGTCCTTCGCGGGATCGGCCATCGCGTCGACCAGTAGGGGCAGGGAACCCGGGCCTTCCGCCCGCGCCACCGCGACGATCGCGGCCGTGCGCAGCGGAGGGGCGGAGTCCTCTGTCCCTCCCCAGGCCGGCTCGAGCTGCACGTGCCGCGCCGCCCTCCGGAAGACATCCGTGCGCTGATGCTCCATCTTGTCGAGGGCCTGGACGATCGCGATCTTGGCCCGGCAGAGCTTGTCGTCCTTGAGCGGGTTGACGAGGAAGCGGTCGAAGGCCGCCTCCATGTCCCCGGTCAGCTCGACGAGCCCGTTGTCGCCCGCGATGGTGGCCGCCGACGCGACCACGAGGTTCGACCGGTCGGCGATGCGCTTCCGCAGCTCGGCCTTCTCTTCGGCCGCGAGCGCCCGTCCGCGGAGCCGGCGGAGCGCTGCGAGCTTGTCGTCCAGCGATGCTCGCGGTGCCAAGTTTCGCTCCGGCCGGGATAGCACAGGTGGGAGGGAGCGTGCCGATTCGAGAGGCGAGGTGCCGAGGGATGACCGACCACGCAACCGCGTCATCGCTAGGCCGGTCGGTCGCGTCAGCCCGGGAATCGCTCCTATTCCCGCTTCCGCATGATGACCACGACTCGGGGCGGGGTCAAACCGGACTCGATCGCCTCGCGGCTCGCGTCGTCGGGCCGAGACCGTCGCTCCCGGCTCGAGGGCATTCCGCCCCGACCAGGCCCGCCATCGCGGCGCCGAGCGTCTCGGCGAGGGTGAACCAGGCGGGCTCGCCGTCGGTCCGGCCGCCGATGGCGCGGGCCTTCCAGTCCTCGAACACGAGAAGCGTCGCCGCGTCCGCCGGGATCTTATCACGACCCGCCGCGGATCCGTCCAGTCGACGAGGCGCAGGGCGCTGAGGTTGCGCTGCGACGTGCGATCCGGGAGGGCATGGCCTGGATGACCGCCGGACGGGGCATTACGCTCTGGGAGCCGGTCTCCCCGTCCACGAGGGGCTTCGTACGCCCCCCGGCTGCATTCTCTCCGATGCAAAGCGAGGTCGTTCATGATCCGAGCGCTTTCCGTCCCGGCGGTCGTCCTGGGGATCGCATCGGTCGCCTCGAACGCCTGTTCGGCGCAGGATCGTGTCGAATCCGCCCGGAGCACCAAGGAATCGACGACCCGGTCGTGTTTCACGACGGCTCAAGATCGCCAGAACATGCTCGATCAACTGGGCATCACCAAGCTTCGCCCGGGCCGGAACAGCAATGCGAAATCGGACCGAATCCGGCGAACTACGACCAGGCGAAGGCCAACCCCTATCCCGAAGCTGCCGGAGATTCTCGAGACGAAGGGCGGGAAGAAGGTCACGACCCCCGAACAATGGTGGAACGAGCGGCGGCCGGAGATCGTCGAGCTGCTGGAACGCGAGATCTATGGCCGGATTCCCGAGAACGTCCCGAAGGTCCGCTGGGAAGTCCGCGAGACACGGGACGTCCAGGCCGGCGGCAAGCCGGCCATCCAGAAGCACATCGTCGGCGTGGTCGACAACTCGGCCTGTCCGGAGATCAAGGTCAACATCTCCATGTCGCTGATGCTGCCGAAAGAAACCGCCGGACCGGTGCCGGTGATGATGAGCTTCGGGTGGACACCGTTCGAGCCATCGCCGTTCGGCCCCAGGGGACAGGGAGGCGGTCCGCGGCCTCCGTCCAAGGAGGACACCCTCATCGCGGCCGGGTGGGGCTGCGCGACGCTGAACCCGTCGACCGTCCAGGACGACTCGGGCGGGTGGCAGCCGCGGCGGTTCGGCCCCGGGGCCGATCCGAACGCGAAGCCGACCGGTGCCGGCCTGACTCGCGGGATCATCGGACTGACCAACCGCGGCCGGCCGCGCAAGCCCGACCAGTGGGGGGCGCTGCGGGCCTGGGCGTGGGGGGCGTCGAGGGGGCTCGACTACCTCGAGACCGTGCCCGAGGTGGACGCGAAGCGCGTCGGCATCGCCGGCGTCTCCCGCTACGGCAAGGCCGCGCTCGTGACGATGGCCTTCGACCGGCGTTTCGCCATGGGGCTCATCGCCTCGTCCGGCAAGGGCGGGACCGTGCTGTACCGCCGCGATTTCGGCGAGAGCGCTCGAGAACCTCGCCGACGACCGGCGGTTATCACTGGATGGCCGGGAACTACCTGAAATACTCGGCGGAGGAATCGTCCTTCGGCCGCAGGACCGCCGACGACCTGCCCGTCGATTCGCACATGACGCTGGCCCTGTGCGCCCTGCGCCTGACCTTCATCAGCCACGGCATCCCGGAACGCGGCGATGCGCACTGGCTGGACCACCAGGGCAGCTTCATGGCGGCGATCGCCGCGCAGCCGGTCTTCCGACTGCTGGGAGTCCGAGACCTCGGCCGGAGCGACGACTACCCGAACGAGAAGATGCCGGGCGTCAACGTGGACATGCTCGACGGCGCGCTCGCCTGGCGCCAGCACGACGGCGGCCACACCGACGGCCCCAACGTCGACGCACTTCATCCGCTGGGCGGAGGCCCGGTGGCGCGAGGGCAGGAAGCGGGACGATCCCGCGAGGCCGGGGCCCGATCGCCGATCGTTGAAGGACGCCGCTGGGCGGCCGGTTCAAGATCGGCGTCGGCGTCGGCCAGCGGGTGCTGGAGCAGCCGGAAGACGCGGCGTTGATCCGCCAACACTTCCAGATCCTCACGCCCGAGAACTGCATGAAGCCGCAGAGCATCCATCCGGCCGAAGACCGGTGGAACTTCGAGGCGCCGATCGCTTCGCCGAATTCGCCCGCGCCAACGGGCTCGAGGTCGTCGGCCACTGCCTCGTGTGGGCCAAGGACGACCGCACCGACGAATGGATGAAGCGGGAGGACGGCCGGCCGGTGTCACGCGAGACGCTGCTTCGCCGCATCGAGACGCACGTGCAAACCGTCGTCGGGCGGTACGCGGACGTCGCGACGATGTGGGACGTGGTGAATGAGGCGGTCGCCGACAGCGGCGACGGCCTGCTTCGCGATTCGGTCTACTCTCGGACCACGGGCATCGACTTCATCGTCACGGCCTTCAAGGCCGCGCGGGCCAAGGACCCCGATGCGCTGCTCGATCTACAACGACTACAACGACCACAAGCCGGACAAGCGCAAGAAGGTGATCGCGCTGCTGACGGAGCTGAAGCAGAAGGGTGCCCCGGTGGACGCCTACGGGATGCAGGGCCACTTCGAGCTCGGCGAGGACGTGATCCCGCAGCTTCGGGAGACCCTGGACGCCCTGCGAAAGCTGGGACTCAAGGTCGTCGTCTCCGAGCTGGATATCGACGTCGTACCGCGGAGCCGCTGGTGGGCCGAGAACGGCAAATACCGCGATGAGCTGGCCAGGCACGACCCGTACAAGGACGGCCTTCCCGACGAGATTGAGCGGAAGCAGGCCGAGCAGTACGCGGCGCTGTTCCGGCTCTTCGCCGAGTACAGCGACGTCATCGCTGCGGGTTTCCTTCTGGAACCTGCACGACGGCGAGAGCTGGCTCAATGACTTCCCCTGGAGACGCGTCAACCACCCGCTGCTCTTCGATCGCGATCGCAGGCCGAAGCCGGCCTTCGACGCGGTGTACGCGACGCTGCGGGCGCCGCGATCCGCCCACGCTCCGGTCGAACGCCGCGATCCGAAGTCCCGGCTTGCCCACCAGCAGCTGGTCGCGAAGACGAAGCAGGGGACGATCGACATCTACTTCGAGGGCGACTCCATCACACGACGCTGGGGGGCGACCGACTACCCCAGGCTGCTGGACCACTGGCGGAGCCAGTTCCACGGCTGGAACGCGGCCAATTTCGGCTGGGGGGGCGACACCACGCACAACATCCTGTGGCGTCTCCAAAACGGCGAGCTCGACGGCGTGTCGCCGAAGGTCATCGTGCTGCAGGCCGGCACGAACAATCTACCCTGGCGCGGCCCGGCCGATGACGCGGCCGTCGCCGATATCGTCGGCGGAATCGAGGCGATCGTCGCCACGTTCCGCGAGAGGGCTCCCGGGGCGACGATCGTGCTGACCGCACTCTTCCCGCGCCCGCAGAACAAGGAGCTCGCCCCGGCCATCGTGCGGATCAACGAACAAGCTCGCCGGGCTGGCCGACGGGAAGAAGATTCGCTTCGTCAACATCAACGATCGGTTGACGGACGGCAGCGGCGACCTGCTGCCCGGCGTCTCGGGCGATGGCGTGCATCTGGAAGAAAAGGGCTACGACGCCTGGGCCGCGGCGCTGAAGCCCATCTTCGCCGAGGTCCTCGGGCCGCCCGCGCCGACGGACCATGCGCCCCCGCCGACCGGCGACCCGGGCGCCGTGCGCGCTCCCGCTACGCAGGGCGATCCAGCGCGTTGGACGCGACTGACTGCGCCTGTCTGTCACTTGAAGAGCCGTTGCGCGAACAGGTACAGGTTATTGCCCCACTCCGTGGCGTCGTGGCCGTGGGAGTCGACGTGCCAGACGTGCAGCACGTCGCGTTCGTGGCCGCCCTTGACGTATTCCAGGTCTCTCAGCGCCTTCGTCCCTGCCGGCAGACTCGCCTCGGGCCCTTGAGCTTGCGTGACCGAGGCCGTCCCAATCACCGCAGCCAGCCACACGCGGTACTTCATATTCGCCCCCCGAATCCGCAGCTCTTGATCGGTACGCCACGAGTTTACCGAATCCGATCATGGCGTCGCCCAGGCCCAGGTCTGCTCGCCTCGTCCCGCGTCGGTCTTTGTCCGGCTGAAACCGGCGGCAAAACGATCGTTCGCCGGTACGGAACGTAAGTTGCAGTTTCCGTTCGAAGGCACACGTGATGAGCCGAGCTTCGGTTGGCCCGGCTCCGCCAGGTGCCGGCCGGAGGGGCTGACTCAGAATGAATGTCCTCGACTGTCGGTCGAAGGTCGAGCGGTTGGCCGATTCCCGCCGGGCGGACGCACAGTCCGATGGCGAAGAGACTTCGATCCGGGCGAAGGTCTGCGCCATCGTGAAGCGGCACGGTAAGTTCCTGGGCGAGCCCTGGGATGCGCAGGCAGCCCATGCCGAGGAGGTCGTCGCCGAAGTCATCGAGTGTCAGGGGGTCGAGGCCGGCCGCCGTTGGGCCAGGGCGCTCGGCGACGAGTTGCAGGCCCATGCGGAGTGGGCGGCGTTCGGGCGGGAGGAGACGACCGTGGGTCGACACGATGGCCGGCCGTATGCCGCATTAGCGAGGGCGGATGGGCATTATTTCGAACGGCAGCCAACCGGAGGGGGCTCGGAGGCGAATCGATCCGGGCGTTTTGCCCGCGGGGCGGTCCCGGCACGAGGACAGGTCGCGAGGCGGATCAGTGCGAGGCGACCGACGAATGGTTCGCGCCGTGCGCAAGGCGGGCGGGGCGGTCAGGCGGTCGCGCAGGATACGCCAGGCGGAGACGTCGAGCTTGCTCAGGCTGGCCGTGGGTCCGAGGGTCAGGCCGGTCTCGACCTCGACCGCCAGGTCGATCCGGTCGATCGGCTCCTCGGTCGAGCGGGGGACTTCCCACAGGTAGGCGGCGTTCTCCTGGCCGCCGGAGAATGCCGTGCCGCCGTCGGAGCTGAATCCGACGAACCAGACCTGGCTCTCGTGGCGGAAAGCGGGGCCGATCGGCTTGCCGGTGGCCTTGTCCCAGAGCTGGGCCGTCCGGTCGTAGCTGCCGGTCAGGATCGTTCGGCCGTCGGGGCTGATGGCCACGGCGCGGAGCAGACCGTCGTGGCGGAGCGGCGGCGCGACCGGCCGGCCGGTCGCGGCGTCCCAGAGCCGGGCCACGCGATCCCACCCGCCGGTGATCACGGTCCGGCCGTCCGGCGCTGAAGGCGGCGACGCGAGACCGGGCCGTCGTGGCGGAGCGGAGCGAGCAGGAGCCGGGCCGGAGCCGGTCGTCCCAGAGCCGCGCCGTCATGTCGTCGCCGCCGGTCAGGATCGCCTTGCCGTCGGGGCTGAACGCGAGCGGCCAGCACCTTGCCCTTGGTGCCGGAAGCGGCTCACCGACGGACCGGCCGGTCGCGGCGTCCCAGAGCCGGGCGGTGCTTGTCGATGCAGCCGGTCAGGGCGAGCCGGCCGTCGGGGCTGAAGTCGACGGCCCGTGACCGCCGCCCCGTGGCGCAAGAGCCTCGCCGATCGGCTCGCCCGTCGCGGCGTCCCAGAGCCGCGCCGTCCTGTCGTCGCTGCCGGTCAGGACGGTCGCCCCGTCGGGGCTGAAGGCGACGGAGACGACCTGGTCCGCGTGGCGGAGCGGCGGCCGATTGGTCCGGCCGGTCGCGGCGTCCCAGAGCCGCGCCGTGTTGTCGACGCTGCCGGTCAGGACGGTCCCGCCGTCCGGGCTGATGGCCATCGACTCGACCGAGTCGTCGTGCCGCAGCGGCGGGCCGATCGGCGCGGCGGTCGTCGGCGTCCCAGAGCCTGCGCCGTGTGGTCCTTGCTGGCCGAGAGGAGGCGTCGGCCGTCGGGGCCGAAGACGGACCTTGCGGATGAAGCCGTCGTGCCGGAACGAGCGCGGCGGCCGTCGGCGGACCTCCCAGACCTGCACCGAGCGGTCGAAGCTGCCGGTGAGGACGGTAGCCCCGTCCGGGCTGAAGCACGCCGACAGCACGGATGCTGGTGCCGCAGGATCGAGCCGCCGAGCATCGGCGCCGGTGCGACGTCCCAGATCCGCGCCGTCCCGTCGTGGCAGCCGGTGACGATCTTGGACCCGTCGGGGCTGAACGCGACCGACCCGACGCAGTGCTGGTGCGGCAGGGGCCTGCCGATCGGCGTCGCCCGTGGCGCGGTCCCAGAGCCGGGCCGTCGCGGTCGTAGCAGCCGGTCACGACCGTCGGCCGTCGGGGCTGAACGGCACCGAGGAGACCCAGTCGGCGTGCGGCAGGGGCTGGCCCGATCGGGCTGCCCGTCGTGGCGTCCCAGAATCGGGCCGTCTTGTCCCAGCTGCCGGTCAGGATCGCGCGCCGTCGGGGCTGAAGGCGACCGACTCGACGACCCGCCGTGGACCAGCGGCGGCGCCGATCGGCCGGCCGGTCGCGGCGTCCCAGAGCTCGCGCCGTCTTGTCGATGCTCCCGGTCACGCCGTGCGGCCGTCGGGGCTGAAGGCCACGCCGAAACGGATGTCGTCGTGGCGGCAGCTCGGCCCGCCTGCGGCCGACGTCGCGACGTCCCAGAACCGGCCGTGACAGTCGTCGCATGCCGGTCAGGAGGGTCTTGCCGTCGGGGCTGAAGGCCACGGCCGAGACATCGCGGTGAGTGCTGCGAGCACGACGCCGGTCGGCTCGCCGGTGGCGGCGTCCCAGATCCGGCCGTGCCGTCGTCGCCCGACGCTGGCGATGAGCCGACCGTCGGGGCTGAAGGCGACCGCCTCATCGGACTCGGGATGCTCCCACCGCGGCTGGAGCGGGTGGAGCCGGCCCCGCCAGCCGGCGATGTTCCGCCGGCAGGGCCCCGCTCCAGTCGCGGCATCCCCGGCCCGGCCGGCGCCCTGCAGCCCGCGGACGAGCCAGAGCAGGCCCTGGCCGACGTCGCCCTGCTCGCAGAGGCGCTGGCCGTGGTCGTACGCCAGGTCGGCCGCGAGCCGGTCGATCTGCCGCTGCCGAGCCTCGACCTCGGTCAGTGCCGACTTGATCCGCTGGCGCGGCCTGGTAGTGGTAGACCGCCAAGCTGATCGAGAGCCCCATCGTCGCCAGGATCGCCGCCAGGCCAGGCGCCAGCGCCACGGCCAGGCCGGCCTTGCGCCGGCACCATCGCCAGAGCCGCTCGGCGGCCGGCGACGGGCCGGGCCCGGATCGGCTCGTGATTGAGGAACCGGTCGAGGTCCTCGGCCAGTTCGCTGCGCCGACCCATACCGGCGCCGGGGCGACTTCTCCAGGCACTTCAGGCAGATCGTCTCCAGGTCGCGGGGGATGCTCGGGCGGCAGCCGCGAGGGCGGCACGGGCTCCTCGTTCGATCGAGCCTGCGGAGCGTCTCCAGCGACGTCGCCGAGCGGAACGGCGGGACCCCGGCGAGCAGCTCGTAGAGGATCGCCCCGAGCGAATAGACGTCGGCCGCCGGGCCGACCCCGTGGGCCTTCGCCGGCCGCCTGCTCGGGCGCCATGTAGCAGGGCGAACCCAGGATCGTGCCGGTGCGGGTCTGGTCCGCCTCGCTTCCCGAGGTCCTTGGCCAGCCCGAAGTCGGCGATCTTGGGCACGCCCTCGGGCGTGAGCAGGATGTTGGCCGGCTTCAGGTCGCGGTGGATGATGCCCTGCTCGTGGGCATAGTGCATCGCCCGCGCGAGCGTCTCGATGAGCTGCCGGCCGCGCGGCGGCGAGGCATCGGCCCCGGCGGCGAGCAGCTTCGCCAGGCTGCCCCCCTCGACCAGCTCGAGCGAGAAGTACGGGCGGCCGTCGAGCTCGCCGATCTCGTGGATCTCGACGATGTTCGGGTGGTGCAGGCCGGCCGCGGCCTCGGCCTCCTGCGCGGAACCGGGCGAGCTGCTCCGGGTCGGCGCGCGGCCGCGGCAGGCAGCATCTTCAGGGCGACCCGGCGGTTCAGGCCGACCTGGCAGGCCTCGTAGACGACCCCCATCCCGCCGGCAGCCCAGCTCGCGGATAACCTCGTAGCCGGGAATCTCCAGCCCGTCTCGGCCCCGGCGGCCTCGGCCCGGTCCGCGGCGCGGCCGGCCGGCTCGCCGCGGCGTCGAGCGCCTTGTGGAAATCGGCCTGGAGGGCCAGGACGCTCGCGAAGCGGGGGAATCGGGCCGCGTACTCGGCCAGGTCGGGCGCCTCACCCGCCTCTTCGCGGAGCAGGAACTCGGAGAAGACCAGGTCGACTGCCAGGTCGTCGTCCTCGGCCAGGTCGGGGAACGCTTCGAGATACCACTCGGCCGACACGCGCTCGCCGGCCTGCCATCGCTCGCGCTGGTCGGCCAAGATGACGTCAACCCGTCCGCGGGTATCCAAATGGTCCTCGTCGCCCAGGACCGCGACGACGTCCGGCCTCCCGTCCCTGCGGCGGTCCGCGAGCAGGCGACGCACGGCGTCGACTGGGGCGAGACCCGGGCGAGTCGGGGGGGCGATGTCACGCAGGGTCGGCCTCGTCGAGCTTGAGGGCCTTGGACACCCGGAGGACCGCCCGGGCGAGCTGCATCCGCCGCGCCTGGGCTGAGCCCGCCGAGCCGGCCTGCGATCTCGGACCACTCCCACCCCTCGAACCGGAGGTCGGCGAGCTGCCTCTCCTCGACTCCGAGCCGGGCCCGGACGGCGCCGAGCAGGTCGTCGCGCGTCGCCTGCTCGCTCGGACCCGGCACGGCGCCGGCGATCGAAAGCTCGTCCACGGGGATGCCGACGTTCATCCGGCCGTCCCGCCGCTGCGCGTGCTGGCAGCGCACCTGGAAGGCCAGCTTCGTCCGGGTCATGCGGATCAGCAGCTTGGCAAGTTGCTCGGGCGTCTCCAGCTCGAACTGGCCCGTGCCGGCGCGGGCGAAGAAGCTCGTCAAAACCGACTGCATGATGTCCATTGAGTCGAAGATGCGCAGCAGCCGATGGTCCCCGAGCCGGAGCCGGACCTCGCGGCGGATCAGGCCCTCGAATCGGCCGACCAGCTCGCGCGCGGCGTCCTGGTCCCCCGCGCGGACCTTCTCCATGAAGACGTCAAAGGTCGCTGTGCGTTGCATTGAGAAGGCGCCCTGACCCGGGGGCCGCAGATCGTAATTGCACGGTAACCGAACCGCTCCCGACGCTCAACACATTCCTCGAACGGTACATGATTCCGTCGGCTCGTCCTAACTATGACATTTGTCGTCGGCCGTGGGCCGCGGCGATGACTCGAGCGGTCGGCGCATTGCCCATTCGGTGCGCCCTTCAAAAAAAAGTGGGAATCGTGTGCGGTCGGCGACACGGTTGGCAATATACCTCGTGCCCCGATTGCGGACGGGTCGTCCGCCAGGGCTCACCTTTCTTCGCTCATCCGACAACGTCCGTGCTTCGAGAGCCTCGGGTCGACGACTCCGGTCGCGAATGCGCCGACGGCGCGTTGTCCCGCGGGAGGCCGTGGATGCTGCGCCGTTGGAGATTTGTCGCAGCCATGACCGCGGCGGCCACGGTGGCCGCCGCCTGGGGCGCGGTGCGGGCGTATGACTCGTGGCGCGTCGGCGCGGATCTCGACGCGGCCAAGCGGGCGATCGCGAGGCGTCGGACGGCCGAGGCGCATCGCCTTCTCGTCGACGCGGCCGCGCGTCGACCCGGAGCCGACGAGGTCGAGTTCCTCCTGGGCGCAGCGAGCAGGCGCTGGGCAACCTCGCTAAGGCCGACGCCGCGTGGTCGCGAGTCCCCACGGGATCGCCGTTCGCCCCGCACGCGGCGATGCTCCGCGCCCGGCTGGTCCTCCGCCGAGACCGCCTGGCCGACGCCGAGCCGCTGCTGCTCGTCGCGGTGAGGGGCACGGGGCCGCTGGCCGTCGAGGCTCGCGACACCCTCGTCAATGTCTACAAGATCGAAGGTCGCTTCGCCGACGCCCGCCTCGTCGTCCTGGAGGCGAGCGGCCAGTATCCGGACGAGGCGGCCCTGCTACGCGAGCTCGAGACGCTCGGCTCGAACAACCCCATCTCGTTCGAACGCGCCTGCGCGGCCCTCGACCGCGCCCGGCGAACTGCGCCGGACGACGATCGCGTCTGGCTCGGCCTCGCGAACCTCGCGACCCGCTCGGGCCGGTTTGACGAGGCTGCACACTGGCTGGAGAAATGCCTGGCGCGCCGGCCCGACGACCCGGCCGTCTGGCGGGCCATGTTCGACCGCGCGTTCGCCGTCCAGGACGAGGCCGGGGTCGAGCGGGCCTTGCGACACTTCGCCCCCGAGCGGCTCGGGCCGTCCGAGGTGCTTACACTCTCCGCCTGGTTCGCCTCCCGGGCCGGCGACTCGGCGCGGAGCGCAAGGCATACGAGGCCGAGGTCGCCCGCGAGCCCGGCGACCTGCACGGCGCTGGCGCGGCTTGCGGATCTTGCCCTCTCCTCAGGGCAGCCGGAGGCGCGCGGCGGAGCTCCGCGAGCGGCGGGTCGAGCTGAATCGCATCAAGTACGAGTACGAGAACCGGCTTTTCGCCATGAAGCCCGAGGACGTCCCGACGCTGGCCGGCCATGCCGAGCGACTCGGCCGCTACCTCGAGGCGCAGAGCCTCTGGTCGCAGGCCGCGCGGACGAGGCCCGACGACGCTGGGCCTCGCGAGGCGCTCGAGCGAGTCCACCGCGCCATCGCTGCCGTCCCGCGCGGGCCGACGGTGACGGAACTGCTGGCCGAGATCGACGCGGTCCCGCGTAAGGACCGCGGCGACGCGACGGTCCCGGCCGGGTTCGCCCCGGACTTCGTCGACGACGCCCGCGCGGCCGGGCTCGTCTTCTCCTTCGCCAACGGCGCGAGCCCCGAGCACCACATGCCTGAGACGACGGCCGGCGGCGTCGGCGTCCTCGACTACGACGGCGACGGCCGGCTCGATATCTACGTCACCCAGGCCGGCCATTTTCCGGACGCGAAGGGGACAACCGGCGATCGTCTCTTCCGCAACAAGGGCGACGGCACGTTCGAGGACGCGACAGATTCCTCGGGCCTCGCGGCATTCGCGAAGGGCTACGGGCATGGCGTGGCAGTCGGCGACGTCGACAACGACGGGCACCCCGACCTGTTTATCACCCGGTTCCGATCGTACGGCCTCTACCGGAACCGCGGCGACGGGACGTTCGAGGACGCGACGGTGCGCTTTGGCCTGGGCGGTGACCGCGACTGGCCGACGTCGGCGGCCTTCGGCGACCTCGACGGCGACGGCGACCTCGACCTCTACGTCGCACACTACTGCGTGTGGGACGCCGAGCACGCGAAACTCTGCGAGGACAAGGCGCTCAAGCGGTACGCCTATTGCGCGCCCCAATACGTCCCCCCGCGGCCTGACCACCTGTTCCGCAACGACGGCGGGCGTTTCGTTGACGTGACGGAGGCGGCCGGCATCGTCGACAAGGACGGCCGGGGGCTCGGCGTCCTGGTCGTCGACCTCGACGGCGACGGCAAGCTCGACATCTACGTGGCCAACGACCAGTCCGCGAATTTCCTCTTCCTCAACAAGGGCGGAATGCAGTTCGAGGAGGCCGGCGGGCCGGCGGGCGTGGCCAGCGGCGGCGACGGGACGTACCAGGCCAGCATGGGGATCGCCTGCGGCGACGTCGACGGCGACGGGCGTCCCGACCTCGCGGTGACCAACTTCTACAACGAATACACGACGCTCTATCAGAACCGGGGTGGCGGCGTCTTTACCGACGCGACCTCCGCCTTCGGCATCGCCGGGCCGACGAAGCATCGGCTCGGGTTCGGCGTGGCCCTGGTTGACGTGAACAACGACGGCCGCCTCGACCTGGCGACGGCCAACGGGCACGTTGACGACTTCCGCCCGGCCCTGCCTTACCAGATGCCGGCGCAGCTCCTGCTCGGCGTGGGCGGCGGCCGGATGGTCGACGCGACCGCGGGTGCCGGTGCGCCCTGGCAGGTCCCGCGCGTAGCCCGGGGCCTGGTGGCGGGGGATCTCGACAATGACGGGCGGGTCGACCTTGTGATCCTCTCGCACGACGTACCGCTGGCCTTTCTCCGCAACCGCACGGCCGGCGGGGCCTGGCTGACGCTCGGGCTCGAGGCGACCGCCGGGCATCGCGAGGCGATCGGCGCGCGGGTGACAGTGACGGCCGGCGGCCGGCGTCAGACGGCCTGGAGGGTCGGCGGGGGGAGCTTTCAATCGGCCTGCGATCCCCGGCTCCATTTCGGCCTCGGCGGCGCGTCGGGTGTCGAGTCGGTCGAGGTGGCCTGGCCGTCGGGCCGCGTCGATCATCACGGCCCGATGGCCGCCGGCACAGGATACTTGCTCCGCGAAGGAGACCCTTTACCCGGTCCGCTCCGGGGCTTCGCCGGCCCCGAGCAGACGCCGTCGGCTCAGACGACTTCGTCCCATCCCCTTATCAATTCTGGCAGGAGGACTGATTCATGAAGTTCGACCATCGGACCGCCGTCCTGGGCCTCTCGCTGGCCCTCATGATCGGCGCGGCGACCGCGATTTCGGGCTGCGGCGGGCCGACCGAGGGGTCGCAGGCCGCCATCCCCGAAGACGTGCAGAAGAAGACCCAGGATATGCTCAAGAATATGCCGAACGACATGGCGGCCAAGCACGCCGCCGATGCCAAGGCGAAGGCCCAGCAGAAGCGACCCTGAGCCGAACGGATCCGCCCGCGGCGGGCCGTCATCCGATCCTCCATGCCGTCGCCGGCACCCTCTCTGCAGGGCCGGCCCGCCCGGGTCGCCCTCACCTGTGTTTCCCCCCATCCCATCGTCCCAACGAAGGAGACGCGAATGCGACCCGGATCCCGAGTTCCTCGCGGTTTCACGCTGATCGAGCTGCTAGTGGTCATCGCCATCATCGCCGTCCTGATCGCGCTCTTGCTGCCGGCCGTCCAGGCCGCGCGCGAGGCGGCTCGCCGCGCCCAGTGCACGAACAACCTCAAGCAGATCGGTCTCGGGCTGCACAACTATCACTCGACCAACGACACATTCCCCTGCGGCATCTCGGTCAACCTCCAGAGTCCCGGTCAGTACGCCAACTGGAACTCCTGGAGCGCCCAGGGCGCGATGCTCGGCTACCTCGAGCAGTCGGCGATCTATAACAGCATCAATTTCACCTGGGGCCCGTTCCCCGGACCCCCGTCGAACGTGAACCTGACGGGCGCCAACGCGATCCTCAACGTTTTCCTATGCCCGTCGGACCCGAACTCGGGCGGTCGGGGCGGCGATGTCTCGATCGGCGGCTGCACGAACAACTACGCCGCGTCCATGGGGACCGACACCACGGGCGGCAACTACAACTGGGGGGCGAACAACAACCAGTTCAATTCTCAGGGTATCCTGGGCTGCGTCGGGATGTTCGGCTGGGGCGTCGCCTACGGCGTCCGCGACGCGACCGACGGCACGTCGCAGACGGTCGCCTACGCCGAGTGGCTCGTCGGCGATGGCCGCGGCGGTAGCGGCAGCCATTATGCCGGCAACATCGAGATGAGCGACGGCGCAAGCAACACGTGGTCGACGAACGCGTTGACGAACCTGACGAACATCACGACCGCCCTGCAGGGGTGCGCCACGAAGTTCCAGGCCGAGCCCAACACCTCGGCGGCCACCGTCAGCGACTACAAGGGCTGGCGTTGGTCGCTCGGTGCCATGGGGTTCGCGTCGTTCAACACGGTCCAGACGCCCAGCGACAACACCTACAAGGTCGGCGGCTGCCAGAGCGGCTCGGGCAACGAGGCCTGGCCCAACGGCGCCTGGTCGATCGGCGCGGCGAGCAACCACGCGGGCGGGGCGAACACGCTGTTCTGCGACGGCAGCGTGAAGTTCATCAAGAGCTCCGTCAGCCGCACGATCTGGATGCAGCTCGGCACCCGCAACGGCGGCGAGGTCATTGGCTCCGACCAGTATTGAAACGGGCCCTCCCCGACGGGCCGGTCGCCCCCCACCCCCCGGGCGGGCCGACCGGCCCGTCGTCGCGCCGGGAGTTTATCGCATTTTTCCCGGGAGACTTCGCCGATGAATCCGACGCAGCGGGCCGAGACGAGCGCGGTCCCGCCCCGTTCGGCTGCCGTGAGCCGGCACGTGGGCTACGCGACGATCGCCGGGCTGCTCGCCGGCCTCGTCGCCTGGTCGGCCGGCGAACTGATCGTCAAGGCGTTCCGACCGCCGACGCATATTCAGAACGTCATGGGCCAGGCGATTGAGCGTGCGACCTTCGAAGACCGCGCGGCCGCCGACGCGAAGAACGCCACGCTGGCGTACACCGTGCTCGGGATGGTCCTGGGCATGGGGCTCGGCGCAGCGGGGGGATTGGCCGGGCGGTCATCGCGACGGGCCATCGTCGCCGCGGCGACGGGCGGTGTGGTCGGTGCCCTCCTCTCGTTCGGGGCGGCGTTCGTGCTGCTCCCGGTTTATTTCCGGGCCGAAGATGCATCCCAGGCCGATCTGTCGAGGGACATGACGATCCCGCTCCTGGTCCACGCTGGTTGTTGGTCGGCCGCGGGCCTGGCGGCGGGCCTTGCCTACGGGATCGGACGTGCCGGCGGGTTACCCCGCATCGCGGGCGCGGCGCTCGGCGGGGCGCCGGCGCGGCCCTGGGCGCGTCGCTTTACGAGGTCGTTTGCGCCTCGGCCCTCCCGCATTCCGGCTCGACCACCCCGCTGGCGTGGTCGATGACGGTGCGCCTGCTCGCGCGTGTCCTGGTTGCGGTCGGCGCGGGCCTGCTCGCGGCGCTGGTCGCCGATGCGCCGCTGTCTCGGCCAGCGACGAAAGCGATGGACAGCGCTAGGCGCCGTCAGGGTGCGCGGCGTGAGTCTGGATCGGCCGATGGATCGAAGAAGATCGGGCCGGCGAAGGAGGAGCGGACGTTCGGACGCGTCGGGTGCTTCCGCTTTCGGGGTGCCCTACCTACACGCTTGGCGGACGAGGGACACTTCTCTCGGCGAGCTCGTCCAGGATCCTCTCGAGGTCGGGGAGGTTGACCGGCTTGACGAGGTGTGCGTCGCAGCCGGCCTGCTTCGAGAGGAGCCGGTCCGCCTCCTGTCCCCAGCCGGTGAGGGCAATGATGGCGACCGATTCTCCCCAGGGCAGGGCGCGGATGCGTCGCGTGGCCTCGTAGCCGTTCAGGCCGGGCATGCCCAGGTCCATCAGAATGATCTCGGGCCGGAATTCCGCCGCCGCCCTCAGCGCCTCGTGCCCGTCGTGCGCGACGTGTACCTCCTTGCCGAGGAGCTTGAGCACCCTGGCCATCGAACGGGCTGCATCCTCGTTGTCGTCGACGACGAGGATCCGGCGTTCGCTCTCCGGATCCCGTTCGGATTTCGCGGTCGGCGGGGTGTCTCGTGGTTCGCGACGCCTTCGGCGAGCGGAAGACGCAGCGTGAAGGTACTGCCCTTGCCCATGCCCTCGCTCTCGGCCGCGATGGTCCCGCCATGCAGCTCGACAAGGGCTTTCACGAGGGCCAGTCCGATCCCGAGGCCGCCGGTGGTACGCTCGATGCTGCGGTCGACCTGGGAGAACATGTCGAAGATGCGGGACAGCCTCGGGGGGAATGCCGATCCCGGTATCACGGAGGGAGACGACGACCTGGCTCTCATCCCGTTCGGCGGTAAGCCAGATGTGCCCGCCGCGCTCGGTATACTTGGCGCTATTGGTGAGCAGATTCGAGAGAACCTGGGCGAGCCGGGTGAGGTCCGCATCGAGGAAGAGGGGCTCGGGCGGAAGTGAGACGGACAGCTTGTGCTCGGCCGCCTCGATGAGCGGGCGTGCGGTGTCGATCGAATTGATCACGATGTCCGAGAGCATTACGCGCTGGCGGCGGAGCTCGATCTTGTTCCGGCTGATTCGGGAGATGTCGAGAAGGTCGTCAATCAGCCGGACCATGTGCGTGAGTTGGCGATCCATCATTTCGCGGGACTGGGCGACCACCGCAGTGTCCTCGGACGCCAGCCGGAGGACCTGCAACCCATTCCGGAGGGGGGCGAGGGGGTTGCGCAGCTCGTGCGCGAGGATGGCGAGGAACTCGTCCTTGCGCCGGTCGGCCTCCTTCAGAGCCTCCTCGGCCTTCTTCCTGTCCGTGATGTCGTGCGCCAGGCCGAGGATGCCGACCGGTCGGCCCGCGGCGTCGGAAACACGGCTGACACGGGCGTCGATCCAGACGCGGGAGCCGTCCTTGCGGTAGTCGAGGTACTCGCCAGACCATTCCGCGCCGCCGACCCGCGTTTGGATCTCCTCAATGATCTCGGACCGCGTCGGCTCGGGGTAGCGATCGGCGTAGGGGCGGCCGAGCATCTCCTCGGCGGACCAGCCGAACAGCCGTGTCGCGCCCTCGTTCCAGTAGGTGACGACGCCCTCCATGTCGGTCACGACGACCGAGTCTCGCACGTTCGCCAGCAGCAGCGCGTCCCGGGCCAGCGCCTCCTCCGACCGCTTCCGCTCGGTAACGTCGCGGAGGACCTTGCCGAACCCCTTGAGCTCCCCCGCGGGCCCGCGGAGGCTGGTCAGCACGCCGTCGGCGAAGAAGCGGGAGCCGTCCTTGCGCTGATGCCAGCGCTTGTCCTCGGCGCGGCCGAACTCGACGGCTCTCTTCATCTCCTCCGCGGGCGACCCCGAGGCCCGGTCCTCGGGTGTGAAGAGAATTTCGGCCGATGTCCCGAGCACCTCATCCTCCCGCCAGCCGGTGATCGTCTCGGCTCCGCCCTTCCATTCGATGACATCCCCGCGGGCGTCGGTAATGATGATGGCGTAGTCGGTGGCGTTCCCGAGGAAGAGCTGAAGCCGCTCGTCTCGATTGCGGACGTCGGCCTCGGCGCGCTTGCGATCGGTTGAGTCGATTCCCTGGACCAGGATGCCCGAGACCGAGCCGTCGGCGTCGCGGAGCGGCTGGTAGACAAACTCGAGGTATCGCTCCTCTGGCGGGCGGCCGGCTACGCGCTGGACCATGACGCGCATATCGGTGGCCGAGAAGGCCTCGCCCGTGCGGTACACGGCGTCGAGCAGCTCGAAGATGCCCTGGCCTTCGATCTCCGGGAGGGCCTCGCGGACCGGTTTGCCGAGGATGTCACGATGGCCGACGAGCTGGTCATACCGGTCGTTCGCGAGTTCGAAGACGTGCTCGGAACCTCGGAGGATCGCCATGAAGGACGGGGAGCGGCGGAAGACCTCGGCCAGCCGCGCGCGCTCGGCCTCGACCTCGTCCTGCAACCGTCGCCGCTCGTCCTCGGCGCGCTTCCGTTCGGTGATATCGCGCGATCTTGGACGCGCCGATGACGAGACCTTCGCTGTCGCGGACGGGTGAGACCGTCAGGGAGATGTCGAGCCGGCGGCCATCCTTGGTGACGCGGACCGTTTCGAAGTGCTCGACGCGCTCCCCGCGGCAGATCCGGTCGAGGATCGTTCGTTCCTCGTCGCGCCGCTCGGGCGGGATGATCAGGGTGATCGGCCGGCCCACGGCCTCGTGAGACGAGTAGCCGAAGAGACGCTCGGCGCCGGCGTTCCACGATCGGATGACCCCGTCGAGCGTCTTGCTCACGATCGCGTCGTCGGACGACTCGACGATGGCCGCCAGCCGCGCCATCACCTCTTCCGACCGCTTGCGGTCGGTCGCGTCCCGGAACACAATGACCGCGCCGACAGGCGCAGCGTTCCCGTCGCGGATCGGCGCCGCGCTGTCGTCGATGGGCCGTTCCGTGCCGTCCCTGGCGATCAGGATCGAGTGATTCGCCAGCCCGACGATCGCGCCCTCGCTCAGGGCGCGCACGGCGGGGTTCTCCGCGGGTCGGCGGGTGGCGTCGTTGACGATGTGAAAAACATCTGGCAGAGGTCGACCCTGGGCCTCGGCCTGGGTCCAGCCGGTCAACGCCTCGGCCACGCCGTTGAGGAACGTCACCGAGCCGTTGGCGTCAGTGCTAATCACGGCGTCGCCGATGCTCCCCAGCGTGGTCCGCAGCCACTGAGACTGCTCGCGCAGGGCGTCCTCGGCGCGCTGGCGTGCGTGGAGGATGCTCTCGGCGTTCCGCATGGCGACAGTCTGCAGCAGGTCCTCCTCGTCGTCCTTCGCCTGCATCACCCACCTCCGAGGATGTCTGCTGCGAGTGCCGTGCCGAGGATGCGGGCCGGGATCTTCGTGAACGCCGTGTCGCGGGTCGTGGTCGTGCCGTCGCAGAACGGGGCGAAGCCGCAGTCGTCGGTGGTGCCCAGCCACTCGACGCGGAGGTATCTCGCCGCCTCGAGCACTCGGTCGCGGACCTCCTCAGGCGTTTCGACTCGGGGGTCGTTCGAGTTGACGACGCCGACGAAGACCCTCTGATCCGGCTTCCTGTGCCTGCGGATCATCTTGAGGACCCGGACGCGGTCCGACTCGCCTGCGAGCGCGACGTAGAAATTGCCCGCCTTCAGCTCAAAGCGACCGGGCAGCAGCTCGGCGTAGTCGACGTCGCCACTGTGCGTCGAGTCGCGGTCGCTGCCCGGGCAGGTGTGCACTCCGATCTTCACTCGCTCCTCCGCCGAAAACCGCGACAGGCCAGGTTATTTAGGTCGATGAAGCTGTGGAGGAGATCGGCCGAGGGATCGCGCTTGATCGCGAACCGTCCCTCCGGGACATCGATCTGTTCATTATGCGCCCCCTTTCTCAGGCAGGCCCGGACCTCGGTCTCCTGCTCGTTCAGCAGGTCATTGAGGAACTGGTCGCGGGAATTGGTCGGGATCTCGTCGGCCGAGTAGAGCAGGCTCGAGGCCGACGGGGAGATGACCGCCTGCTTCACCGGGACCCGGGCGAACCTCAGGGCGACGTCGAGATCGCTGTCCGCGTCTCTCGCGTAGCGGAACGGGCCGTCCGTCAGCCTCGGCATCCGGCGTGTGTGCCCCACGGAGAACGGTATCGTGAAGCCGTCGGGCGCCGTGTTTGGCATCTCTTGCACGCAGTACGTCCAGAAACCGTGGTACTTCCGCTGCTCGCCGTCCGTGATCACCGGCGAGCAAGTGGCGTCGAAGCGCCCGACAGTGTCGCTGACCGCCTCGACATAGAGGGCGTCGAGCCTCGGGGCCATGCCGTCGACCGCGGCGACCGGCTCGATCAGCGATGGAAGGCGTGGGATGCTCTCGATCGGTTCCGTTGGGATGGTCATCGACGTGGCTCGCCTCGCTGGTTATGAACGGCCCGGCGAGATCCGATCCGCGTCAATCGATCCATGCACCCAACATGCTGGATCATGGAGTAACCCCCGCCTGAGCGAGTAACGTGTGCCGGCACCGTCTGGCTTGAAGCCCGTCGGGCCAGGCTTCACGCGAGGTTTCTTCTCCCATCCGATGACATTCGGCGTTTCCCGGTGCGGAATCGCTTCGACGCGCCCGCGGCCGAAGTCTGCGGATCGGACGTTCCGAGCGTAGCCGACGTCACTGGCACGACGTAGGGTCGGGACGTCGGCGCATGATACGAAGTTAATCGGGGCCGTCGCGCCGGGCAAGGGACCATCCCTTGATCGTCTTATATCAGGGCTATTTCGGCGCGTCGTCCTAGGGCCGGTCAGCGCAGGCCCCGGTCATTCGCGCAGAACGAGCATGGGGCTCGCTCCGGCGCGGCGGTGATCCCTGCCCTCCCGCGCACGAGCGGGTTCGTTGTGAGGCATCTGTCGGCACCCATTTGGGCCCCAAGCGCAAACCTCTGACAAAAATCAGAGGACAAGAGGTGGGCACCTGCTTGCCCCAGGGAATAGAATGGGGGACATTCGGCGAGAAGGCGAAGGAAACGAGTCGACGATGTTCACAAAGCTGCGGATGCGCCGGATCGTCACGGCCTGCGACGACGCCCGCGGCGCGATCATGGACCTGCGCCTTCGGCTCAGCCCCCGCGGCGACGTCGTCAGCCCGCAGGGGTCGGCCCGGACCGTCGCGGTCTTCGGGGCGCCGCTGACCCCTCAACAGGTTGTCGAGCGGATCTGCGGCGACGTGCGATCGCGCGGGCTCGCCGCCGTGCTCGAATACACGGCGAAACTGGACGGGGTCCAGCTCCGGACCGAAGACGTCCGCGTTTCCCGCGAGGAGATGCGCGAGGCCTTCAAGAAGGCCGATCGCGCGTATCTCCGGGCTCTGCGGCACGTCCGCTCGAATGTCCTCTCGTTCCAGTCGGGCATCCTGAACAGGGATGCCTCGATGCGTCGCGGCGCGGGTTGCGAGCTGCAGCTTCGGTATCGGCCGCTCCGGAGGGTCGGCATCTGCATCCCCGGCGGCGCGGCGGCCTATCCTTCGTCGCTGCTGATGACGGCCGTGCCGCGCAGGCGGCTGGCGTCGGGCAAATCGCCGTCGTGATTCCGCCGACGAAGTTCGGGGGATACAACGCTGATGTGCTCGCCGCCTGCCACGCGCTCGGCGTCACCGAGGTCTACCGCGTCGGCGGCGCACAAGCCGTGGCGGCGCTTGCCTATGGCGTGGAGGGGATCGAGCCGGTCGACAAGATCGTTGGGCCCGGAAACCTTTTCGTCGCGCTGGCAAAACGCCATGTCTACGGAGAGGTCGACATCGACAGCATCGCGGGTCCGAGCGAGGTGGTCCTGATCGCCGACGCCACGGCTGACCCCCGTTACGTCGCCGCCGACCTCATCAGTCAGGCCGAACATTCCCCCGGCGCGAGTATTCTGATCACCTGGGAAGGCGACCTGATCGGCCGCGTGGAAGCCGCCCTCGATGATCAACTGTCCCGGCTGAGCCGCGGCGACCTGCGCGCGACAGCCTCGAAAGGTTCGGCGCCTGATCGAGGTCCGCGATGAGGACGAGGCCGTCTCGCTCACGAACCTGATCGCGCCGGAGCATCTACATGTCTCGACCGCGGACCCGTCGCGGCTTGCCGAGCGGCTGACGAATGCTGGGGCAATCTTCCTCGGACACGACACGCCCGTTGCCCTGGGCGATTATGCGGCAGGCCCGTCGCACGTCCTGCCGACGGGTGGGACTGCGCGGTGGGCCTCGGGCCTTTGCGCCAACGATTTCCTGAGGCGGACGAGCCTGATCTACGTCGATCGCGTCGGCCTTTCGGCACTTGCCGACGAAGTCAGGCTGCTCGCGGATAAGGAAGGGCTAACGCGCCCACCGTTACAGCGTCGACATCCGGCTCGAAGGAGGGCCGCCCGACATCACGGTGTCGCGAAATGGAGGCAGACCATGAACCCGTTGCCGGGCTCTGCCCGTCCCGGTCCCGCAGCGATGCCGGCGAGGCCGGCCATCTCCGCCGCCGACCTCGCTGCATGGCTCGAGCGGCGCCGTCGGCTCCGCCGCAGGATGACCGCCGTGGTCGTCGTGCTCCTGTCGCTTACGATCGCGGCGCTCGCAGTCTACTGGACGGCGTTCAACCGACACCTCATGGCGATGGCGCACCTCCAGTCGCGCGGTTTCATGGTCGACTGGGACATCGGCCTCGAGAATCTGTCGTCCGGCGGCAGGACCTACGTCGCGTTCCATCCGAGCTACTCGTGGCACATGAGGCCGGTCACCGCGGAGGACCTCGATTCGGTCACAAGGTTGAATCACGTCAAGTCGCTGGACCTCTCCGGTCTCTACCAGCTCCGGGACGAAGACCTGTCGGCGATCGCGGGGCTCGGCGAACTGGAGGAGCTTGAGCTCAGCCGGCAGGCGCCGGCCACCGACTCGACAACGCTCCTGGTCCCGCTCGGCGACAGGGTCCTGGACCATGTGACGTCCATGACTCGGCTGAAGACCCTCGGACTGGCGGGCGACCGGATCACCGACGCCGGACTGCCCAAGCTCGCGAACCTCCAGGCCCTCGAAATGCTCGACCTGGATGGTACGCTCGTGACCAACGCCGGCCTCGATGCGCTGGTCGGCCTCAAGGGACTTAAGACGCTCCGCGTCGAGAAGACGCGCGTGACCCGGAAAGGGGCCACGCGTTTCCAGCAGAAGCGGCCCGACGTCGAGGTCATCCGCGAGTCGGAGTCCATCGAAGAACCCGGGACCACCGTGCACATGACCTCGCCCCACCCACCGTTTTCGATCCGGCCGGCACGGCCGGACGACTGCGGGACGATCGCATCCCTGATCCGCGAGCTTGCGGTGTACGAGCGGCTCGAGGACCAGGCGAAGGCGACTGCCGAGGACCTGAGGCGGAACCTCTTCGGCCCGCGTCTCTACGCCGAGGCGCTTGTGGCCGAAGTCCAGGGGGCGGCGGCGGGGTTCGCGCTCTTCTTCCACAATTTCTCGACGTTTCGCGGCCAGCCGGGGATCTATCTCGAAGATCTGTTCGTCCGCCCGGAGTTCCGCGCACGGGGGATTGGCCGCGCGTTCCTGGCCCACCTGGCGAAGCTTGCGCCTGGATCGGGGATGCGGGCGCCTGGAATGGGCGGTCCTCGACTGGAACGAGCCGGCGATCCAGTTCTATCGCTCGCTGGGCGCCTCGCCGATGGACGACTGGACAGTCTTCCGCCTGGCCGACGGCCCGCTGTCGAGCCTGGCCGAGCGCGACGGGCGAGGGTCCGCGGGCGGTGGTCCTGTGAGCGAGTCGTTGGAGTCCTACTTCCGTCCGCACATCCGGGCCATGTCGGGGTACGTCCCGGGCGAGCAGCCGCGCGGCTTCGAGTTCGTCAAGCTGAACACGAACGAGAACCCGTATCCCCCCTCACCCCGCGTCGCCGAGGCGATCTCGCTCGCCCTGCTCGACGGCCGGCTCCGCCGCTATCCGGACCCGCTGGCCATCTCGTTCCGCGAGTCGGCGGCCCGTACCCACGGCGTGGACCCGTCGATGATCCTGGCGGGAAACGGCTCGGACGACTTGCTGACGATCATCACTCGTGCCTTCGCCGGGCCGGGCGACGCGGTCGTCTACCCGACGCCGAGCTACGTCCTCTACCGAACGCTCGCCGAGCTGGAGGGCGCGCGGCGCGGTGGAAGTCCCGTTTGAGCCGGACTGGACCCTCTCCGCCGACCGTTTCGGCCTTGCTGACGCCAAGCTGGCGTTCCTCGCCAATCCGAACAGCCCCTCCGGCACGTGCCTGCCCCCCGCGGAGGTGGCGAACCTCGCCAAGCGGCTGGCCTGCCCGCTCGTCGTGGACGAGGCGTACGGCGATTTTGCGGAGACTGATTGCCTGTGCCTGATCGCGGATCATCCCAACGTGATCGTCACCCGCTCGTTTAGCAAGGGCTACGGTCTGGCCGGCCTGCGGCTCGGCTACCTCGTGGCCCGGCCCGAGATCGTCGCGGGTCTGGAAAAGGTCAAGGACTCGTACAACTGCGACACTCTCAGCCTGATCGGTGGCCAGGCGGCCCTGGAGGATCGCGCCTACCTGGCTCAGACCCGGGGCAAGGTCCTGGCGACGCGGGCTCGGCTGACGCGGGAGTTGCGCGGGCTGGGATACCGCCTGCCGGAGAGCCGCGCGAATTTCGTCTGGTGCGAGGGCGGCCCCCCAGCCAGCGAGGTCTACGCCGCGCTGAAGGCGCGGGGCGTTCTGGTCCGGCTGATGCGCTACCCGGGCGCGAAGACGGCCTGAGGATCACGGTCGGCACGGATGCGGAAATCGATCGGCTGCTGGAGGAGCTTCGCGCGATCGTCGGAGGATGATGAGGCCTCTCCGATCGGGTCGGGGCCCCGTTCGAGGCCCGGCCCCCGTCTATTCCCCGCACGAAGACGAACCAGGGCGAACGAAAGGCGTACGCTCGGGTTCGGTCGGCGCCGGGTCTTGGGTTCGCTCGGGTCGCGAGCCGACCCGAGACCCGGAGCTGCGGACGCCCCGGAGCACGGCTTGGTGGTTAAGCGTCGACCCTGGAAGCCGCCCGCTCCGCGCCCTGTGGCTCGACTGCGCAATCGCCGGATCCGGGTCGGGTCGGCCTGGATGACCGTGAGGCGGTGGCCGTCGACGGCGACGGAGTCGCCGGGCCGGCCGAGGCGGCCGAGGATGTCGAGCACCAGCCCCCCGGCCGTCTCGGCCTCGGTCTCGGGCACGGCCACGCCGCAGGACTCGGCCAGGACGTCGAGCGGGCAGGCGGCGTCGACCTCGAAGACTCCGTCGCCCAGATCCGTCACCTGCGGCGCCTCGCGGTCGAACTCGTCCTGGATCGGGCCGACAAGCTCCTCCAGGACGTTCTCCAGCGTGACCATGCCGACGACGCTGCCGAACTCGTCGAGCAGCATCGCGAGGTGGACTCGGTCGCGCTGGAACTCGAGCAGGAGCTGGTCGAGGTGCAGCGTCTCGGGAAGGAACGGCACCTTCCGCGCGATCTTGCGGAGGTCGGGCCGGCCGTTCGTCCCGATGGCCGCGCGGAAGAGGTCCTTGACGTGGATGATACCGATGACCGTCGTCAGGTCGTCCTCGCAGAGCGGATATCGCGTGTGGCCTGCCTGACGGACCGTGCGCAGGTTGTCCTCCACGGGCCTCGCGAGACTCAAGTAGACGACATCCGGGCGGGGCACCATGATCCGTCGGGCCGTCTTCTCCTCGAGGTTGAGCACGTTCTCGATCATCACCCGCTCGCGGCGCGAGAGATGGCCGCCGCCGGCGCTCTCGGCGACGATGTGCCGCAGCTCTTCTTCCGTGTGGGCGACCTCGTCGTGGTCGGTCTTGCCCAGGCCGAGGACCCAGAGGGTCAGGAGGCTGGCCTTGTTCAGCAGCCAGATGAGCGGGAAGAAAAGGCAATAGAACGCGATCAGGACCGGGGCGGTCCAGAGGGCGAGGGTCTTCGCCGAGCGGATCGCGAGGCTCTTCGGCGCCTGCTCGCCGAGCGCCATGTGGAGGAACGTCACGAGCGAGAAGGCGAAGAGCCCGCCGGCCGAGATCGGCAGCGCCCCGATCGACCCAGTGGGCCTCGACGCCGAGGCCGGTCAGGAGTTGCTCGATCGGCTTGACGATCTTCTCGATCTCGTATCCGAGCGCCAGGCTCGCGACGGTGATCCCGAGCTGCGAGGCCGAGAGGTAGGCGTCGAGGTGGTCGAGCGCCCGGCTGGTGAGCTTGGCGGCCCAGTTCCCCTGCTCGGCGAGCTGGTCGATCTGGCTGGTGCGGACCTTGACCAGCGCGAACTCGGCGGCGACGAAGAAGCCGTTGACGAAGATCAGGCCGGCGATGATGCAGGCGTCGCTGAATCCCATGGCGGCCCATCCGGTCCCCTTCCCCGCACCCGGCCGGTTTTCGACGGCGCCGGCGGAGAGCGACGATGGGGATTGTAATCGGTCGCGGGGGGCGGATGCATCGGGAGTGTCCGGCCGGGCATATCCGGTGGTTGTCGCCGGGTGAGGTCCGCGGATACAATCACGGCCGAAACGGCCCGGCCGCGCGACCGAGGATCTTGATGAGCGCCGAAGCCCCGCTCCAGACCGCACTTCACGATTGGCACAAAGCCCACGGCGGCACGGCTCGTCGACTTCGCCGGCTGGGCGATGCCCGTCCAGTACTCGTCGATCGTCGACGAACACCGGGCCGTCCGCGAGCGCGCCGGGCTGTTCGATATCAGCCACATGGGCCGGCTCCTGTTCTCGGGGCCCGACGTCTTGCCCTGGATCGAGCGGGTGACTACCAACCACGTCGCCAGGCTCGCCCAGGGGCAGGTCCAGTACAGCCTGATTGTCCGCGAGGATGGCGGGATCCTCGACGACATCCTCGTTTACCGGACGCCCGATGATGGCTATTCGATCGTCTGCAACGCCTCGAACCGGTCGAAGGTCGTCGCGCAGCTCAAGACGCACAAGGTCGGAGACGCGAAGACCCAGCTCCTCGACTGGACGATGGCCACGACGATGATCGCGGTCCAGGGCCCGAGGGCCCTGACGATCCTCCAGCGCCGGTGCGACACTCCGCTCGCTGGCCTGGGATACTATCGGGCCGTCGCGGCGAACGTGATGTCCGCCAAGTGCCTGGTGAGCCGGACGGGGTACACAGGCGAGGACGGCTTCGAGATCAGCTTCGCCGAGGAGATGGCCGTCACGATCTGGGAGGGCCTGCTCGACGCCGGCAAGGAGTACGGCCTCGTTCCGAGCGGCCTCGGGGCGCGCGACACCCTGCGGTTCGAGGCCGCGATGCCGCTCTACGGGCACGAGATGGACGAGACGATCAACCCCTACGAGGCCGGGCTCGGCTGGGCCGTAAAGCTCGATAAGGGGGAGTTCGTCGGCCGACGAGGCGCTGCGTGATCTGAAGGCGCACCGCGGCCGGACGCGCATCGGGCTCGCTCTCGGCTGGCAGGCGGATCGCTCGCCAGGGTTCGGTCGTGCTCTCGGACGATACGCCCGTCGGCGCCGTCACGTCGGGGACATTTGGCCCGACCCTGGGACGCAGCCTGGCCATGGCGCTGGTCGAAGCTGGAGCCGCGTCGACCGGAAACGCGCTTTGCGTCGACGTCCGAGGCCAGGTCGAGCCCGCGGTCGTGGTCCCCCTGCCCTTCTATCGCCGCACATCCTGAGACCCATCCCGCGTATCGATTCCGCAGGACCGAACGTCATGATCGACCCGAAGAGCCTCCGGTACAGTCCGACCCACGAGTGGGTCCAACTCGACGGCGACGTGGCGACCGTCGGCATCAGCAAGTTCGCCGTCGAGCAGCTTACGGACCTGATCACGATCGAGCTCCCCGCCGTCGGGGCCAAGTTGACGGCCGGCAAGCCGTTCGGCGAGGTCGAGAGCGTCAAGGCGGTGAGCGACCTGTATGCCCCGGTGGGCGGCGAGGTCATCGCGGTGAACGACGCGATCAAGGCCGACGTCCAGAAGCTCGCCGCCGACGCCTACACGAACGGTTGGCTCGTCAAGATCAAGGTCGACGACCCATCGTCCGTCACCAAGTTGCTCGACGCCGCCGCGTACGAGAATCAGGTCGCCGATCAGGCCCACTGAGCGCCCCCAGGTGCACGTCAATTCCGCCGGAACGACCCCGCGACGGGCCTCACGGCCCTCCCCTCATGGCCTACATCGCCAACACCGACGCCGACGTCCGGGCCATGCTGGCGACGATCGGAATCGACTCTCTCGACGCGCTCTTCGACATGGTCCCGCCCGAGCTCCGACTTGATCGGCCGCTCGACGTGCCCGCCGGCGCTCGACGGAGTTCGGGCTAACCTCGGAGATCGCCTCTCTGATCGCGAGGAACGAGGGGGCCGACCGTCGCCCGTGCTTCCTCGGCGGCGGGAGCTACGACCACTTCGTGCCCGCCGTCGTCGACCAGCTCGCCGCGCGGGGCGAATACTATACGACGTACACCCCCTACCAGGCCGAGGCGAGCCAGGGGACGCTGCAGGCGACGTTCGAATACCAGACGCTCATCGCCGAGCTGACCGGCATGGACGTCTCGAACGCGAGCCTCTACGACGGGGGCTCCGCGGCGGCCGAGGCAGTGCTCATGGCCATGACGATCACCCGCCGCCTCGGCCGCGTGGTGGTCGCTGGGACCGTCCATCCTGAATATCGGGAGATCCTCGGGACCTACCTGGCGAATCTCGAGCCCGAGCTGGTCACGGTCCCTGCCAAGGGAGGCAAGGTCGACCCGGCCGACATCGCCGCGACGGTCACCGACGACACGTCCGCCGTTATCATCCAGCACCCGAACTTCTTCGGGGGCCTGGAGGACGTCGAGGCGCTCGTGCAGGCGGCCCACGCGAAGGGCGCACTGGCGATCGTGAGCGTCGATCCGATCAGCCTGGGACTGCTCAAGCGGCCGGGTAGTTACGGGGCGGACATCGTGATCGCCGAAGGGCAGGGACTCGGCAATCACCTGAGTTACGGCGGCCCGTACCTAGGCATCCTCGCCTGCCGCGACGAATACGTCCGCAAGATGCCCGGCCGCGTGGTCGGCCAGACGACCGACCGGCACGGCAAGCGCTGCTTCACCCTGACGCTCCAGACCCGCGAGCAGCACATCCGCCGCGAGAAGGCCACCTCGAACATCTGCACGAATCAAGGGCTCTTGGCGCTGAGGGCGAGCATCTACCTGGCCGTCGTCGGCCCGTCGGGATTGCGTCAGGCCGCGGAGCTTTCGACCCGCAAAGCTCACTACGCTGCGGAGCAGCTGGCCGGTGTCCCGGGGCTTTCGCTTGCGTTCAAGACGCCCTTTTTCAAGGAGTTCGTCGTCCGATCGAAGAAGGATCCAGATCGCGTGCTGGCCGAAATCGGCCAACTGGGCTATCACGGAGGGATCGCGTTGGCGCCATGGTTCCCCGAACTCTCCGATGGGATCCTCGTTGCCGTAACCGAGAAGAGGACGAAGGCCGAGATCGACGGACTTGTGAAATCGTATAAAACCGTGTGCGCGTGACCGTGATGAAGCAGCTCGGCCGATTTGAGTCCGGACGAATCGGCACAACTCGGAACCAAACCGCCCTGAACCGGGCCGAACGATAATGATGCCGAATTTCAATCAGCCTCCCCTGCTCTTCGAGTCGAGCCGACCTGGCAGGTCGACGGCGATCTTTCCCGCGTCGGACGTGCCCGAGCGGCCGCTTTGCGAGCTCATCCCGGCGGGGACACTCGCCGAGTCCGCGCCCCCGCTGCCGGAGCTGGGGGAACTCGACGTCGTCCGGCACTACACGAACCTGTCGACGTTGAATATGTCGATCGACGCGAATTTCTATCCGCTTGGCTCGTGTACGATGAAGTACAACCCGAAGCGGAATGAGCGGCTCGCGGGAATGCCCGGGCTGGCGGCGCAGCACCCTTACCAGGACGAGTCCACGCTCCAGGGCCTGCTGGCCATCCTGCACGATTTGCAGGGAATCCTCGCCGAGATCGCCGGGCTGCACGCCGTCAGCCTCCAGCCGGCGGCCGGGGCCCACGGAGAGCTGACGGCGCTGCTCGTCGCGTCCGCGTACTTCCGCGACAAGCGGGAGAAACGCACGAAGATCCTGATCCCGGACAGCGCCCATGGGACAAACCCGGCCTCGGCGAACCTCGCCGGATTCCAGGCCGTGACGATCAAGAGCGACCCGCGAGGTCTGGTCGACCTCGAGGATTTCAAGGCCCATCTCGACGACGAGACGGCCGTGTTCATGATTACGAATCCGAACACGGTCGGCCTGTTCGACCCGCAAGTCGGCGCAATCGCGAAGCTGCTCCACGATCGCGGGGCCCTTCTCTACCTCGACGGCGCGAACATGAACGCGATCCTGGGCGTCGTCCGGCCCGGTGATATGGGGGCCGACTTGATGCATTACAATCCCCACAAGACGTTTTCCGGGCCGCATGGCGGCGGAGGACCGGGGGCGGGGCCGATCGCCGTGAGAGACTTCCTCGCGCCGTACCTGCCCGCTCCGCTCGTGAAGAAGAATACCGATGGGACTTATGGGCTCGATTACGACCGCCCCAAGTCGATTGGCCGGGTCCGGGCGTTCTTCGGCAACACCGGCGTCCTTTTCCGAGCCTATTGCTACATCCGTAGCCAGGGTCCCGACGGGCTCAAGGCCGTCGCCCAGCACGCGGTCCTCAATGCGAATTACCTCCTCGCGCTGGTGAAGGACGTCTTTCCCGTGCCGCTGGGCGACCGGTGCATGCACGAGTTCGTCGCGTCGGCCCGGAGCCTGATGCGAGCAGCGCGGAGTGCGTGCGATGGACATCGCCAAGCGACTGCTCGATTATCATTATCACGCCCCGACCGTATACTTCCCACTGATCGTCCCCGAGGCGATGATGATCGAGCCGACCGAGACCGAAAGCCGCGAAACACTCGAGGCGTTCGCCGAGGCTTTGCGTGCGATCGCCGCGGAAGACCCCGCGACGCTGCACGAGGCCCCGCTGACGACTCCCGTATCGAGGCCGGACGAGGTCGCCGCAGCGCGGACACCGATCCTGAGGTGGTCGCCGGACCGGGCGCCGGCGGGTTCGGCCTCCTGAAGGGCGATCGCCGCAGAGCGGAGGTCTTCGTGTCGATCGCCGTCGACGATTTTCACAAGGTCTACGACAAGCTCGTGGCGGTCGCCGGGCTGACGTTCCGCGTTGAGCCGGGGGAGATCCTCGGCCTCGTCGGGCCTAACGGGGCGGGCAAGACGACAACGATGCGGGCCCTGGCCGGCATCCTCGCGCCGACGCGCGGACGGCTCGCGATCGACGGGCACGACGTCGTCCGCGATCCCGTGCCCGCCAAGCGAGCCCTTGCCTACGTGCCCGACGACCCGCACCTGTTCGATAACCTGACGGTCTGGGAGCACTTCCAGTTCGTCGCGGCAGCGTACCGGATCGGCGACGACTGGAAAGCACGGGCGGACGAGTTGCTCGAACAATTCGAGTTGACGGAGAAAAGGGACGAGACGACGGCGACGCTCTCTCGGGGGATGCGGCAGAAAGTCGCAATCTCGTGCGGCTACCTGCATGAGCCAAAGGCCCTGATGCTCGACGAGCCGCTGACGGGGCTCGACCCGCGGGGCATCCGGACGATGAAGGACTCGATCCACCGTCGGGCCGATGCAGGCGCGGCGGTGATGATCAGCTCGCACCTGCTGAGCCTCGTCGAGGACATGTGCACGACGTTTCTTATCATGGCGCGGGGCCGGATGCTCCTGAAGGGCACTCTGGACGAGCTGCGGCGGGGGATCGACGAGAGCGGCCGGCACGAGACGCTCGAGGACCTGTTCTTCCGCCTGACTGAGTCGGAGCCCGAGGCGAAGCGCGACGCGTCGGCCGGACGGGTCGCCGGAACGGGGGCGTGACGGCGATGGACCCCGCCCTCCGTTTACTCTGGAGACTGAGGCTCCGGGCATTCTTTCGCCGGATCGGCAAGACGCTTCGCAAGCCCAAGGGCATGCTCCTGACGCTGATGGGCCTCTTCGTCTTCGTGCCGTGGCTGCTCTCGATCGCCTTCACGCCGCAGGCGGCGATGCCGTGGGATCCGGAGAAGCTCCGCCGGTTCGGGCCGCTGGGCCTGCTCGGCTTCGCGATCATGACGCTGCTCTTCTCCAGCGGCGAGCGGGCGCTCTTCTTCACGCCGGCCGAGATCGACTTCCTGTTTCCTGGGCCGTTTTCGAGGCGGGCGCTCCTCGCTTACAAAGTCGCGGGCGTAATTTTCGGCGTCGTGTTTTCGTCGCTGTTTCTCCTGCTGGCAACGGTCCGGTCGGCCCGCTCGGGACTCGCGGCCTACCTGGCCATCGTGCTCACGATGCTCTTCTTCCAGTTCCTCGGCATGGCGGTCGGGCTCGCGTCGAACACGATCGCGGCGTTTGCGATTGGGGTCCGCCGTCGGGTCGTGCTCGCGGTCGTGCTCATTCTCGTGCTGGCGACGGCGTGGTCGGCGAGCTCGGAGATCCTCAGCCTGGCCTTTCCCGAGGCGTTGGCCAGGATCGAGTCATCCCCCGCGCTTCGCGCTGCCACGCTGCCGTTCAAGCCCTTCATTTACACATGGACGGCCCCCCGTCTCTGGCCCGACGCGGCGTGCTGGCTGACGGTGAGTTTGGGCGTCGTCGCGGTCATGCTGGCGGTCGTGTTCGCCATCGACGCCCAGTACTTCGAGACTTCGGCGTCGTCGAGCGCGCGCATCTACGCTCAGCTCCAGCGGACGCGGCAGGGCGGCGGGATGATGCCGGGCCGGGGATCGACGAAGGCGAGGCGGCCGAAGTCCCGGCTCACGATGCTCCCCTGGTGGGGCGGCGTCGGGCCCGTCCTCTGGCGCCAGCTCGCGACGGCGCTCCGCGAAAGCCTGCGGCTGCTCCTGATCGCCGTCGGCCTCGTGACCCCCGCTCTGATCATTTTGTTCGTTCCCAACGGCCAGAACGATCCGAGGCGAGCGCAAATGGTCGGCTATATGCTCGCCGGGACGACCCTCTACGCCTCGGGGCTGTTCTCGACGTTCGTGGCGTTCGACTTCCGCGCGGATGTGGACCGGATGGAAGAGCTGAAATCGCTGCCGATCCGGACCGTGCCGCTCGTCCTCGGGCAGCTGGCGACTCCGGTCCTGGTCTTCGTCCTGCCCGCGTGGCTTGTGTTTGCGGTCGCATCGCCCTCGTTCGCGGAGGTGCGAGCGGCCGACGTCGTCTTCATGACGATCCTCGCGCCGCTCGCCGCGCTGTTCATCGAGCTCGATAACCTGCTATTCCTGGTCTTTCCGACACGTTCGATTCAGGCCACACCCGCCGACTTTGCCACGATGGGTAGGCAGATCCTTCTAATCCTGGCGAAGCTCGTGCTCGGTGGCGTGACGATCGGCCTGGCCTTCCTGCTCGGCTGGCTCGTGCAGTATCTGGTCGGAGGCGGACTGCTCGCGGCCTATCTGGTGGCGCTGGCGATCGTGTCGCTCGCCGCGGCATCGCTCGTCCCCTTCCTCGCGCTGGCGTTCGACGGGTACGACGTGGCGAGCGACGCGCCGGGCTGAACCGAGATCCTGGGGACGGTCGATGGGAGCGTGCCGGGTCTTTTCGCACGGGTCGGGCGACGGGGCCGAGAACATGGCCTCGGACGAGGCCTTGCTGAATTCGGTGGCCGAAAACCCGTCGGCCGCCGTGGTCCGGACGTATTCCTGGCCAATCCCGACGCTGAGTCTGGGCTATTTCCAACCGATCGCGTGCGCCGGAGTCCGACCCGCGATGGCGGGATGTTCCGATCGTCCGCCGACCGACGGGGGGCGGAGCCCTCTGGCACGATCGCGAAGTGACGTACGCCGTCGTCATCCCCGCGAGCCATCCGCTGGCGCGGAGGAGTGCCGACCTGTATTGGGCGATTCACGCCGGCCTAGCCGGACTTCTCGTCGACGCCGGCGTTCCGGCCCGACGGCGCGGGGCGGGCGGGGGTCAGCGTGACGGGAAGCCGTTTCTCTGCTTCGCCGACCGCAATGCCGAGGACGTGGTGGCGGGCGGCGTGAAGCTCATCGGGAGTGCCCAGCGCAGGCGAGCGGGGGCCGTCCTCCAGCACGGTTCGGTCCTGCTGGCGCGATCGAGCCTGACCCCCGAGTTGCTCGGCGTGTCCGACATCGTGAGTGTCGAAACCGAGCCAATGTCCTGGGCGAGACGAATCTCAGAGTCGATCCCGCAGGCACTCGGACTCGCAGCCCTCCCGGGCGAAATCTCGCCCGAAGAGCGGGCGAACGCGTCGCGACTGGGGAAGGAGGTCTATCGGGATCCCGCGTGGACGAGGAGGCGTTGACAGGAATCGACTGAATCGACGGATCCACGGCGGCCGATGATGAGGACGAGAGTGTCGTGCCGCGACCAAAAGCCGGAGCACTCCGCGGAACGTCCGAATTGTTGCGTTCGGTCGGTCCTTGTTCGTCGCCGGACCGGCCGGCTATGATGCAAGGAACGCGCGACGGCTCCTCCCCGGTGAAGGCGCGACAAGGCCCGCTCGCTCTCCCCGCGTCGGTGAGGGCCACCGTCCGCCCCTCCCCGGGAGAGCCCCGAGGGACTGCCGCCAGCACGTCTGCATCCCCTCCACCGTTGGCCTTCATGGTCGGGACGATACACATGAAAGTTCAACTGATCGTCGTCCAGGGGAAGCCGGAAGGGAAGACGATCCCGCTGCTTGTCCCCCGGTTCAAGATCGGGCGCGGCGAGACGTGTCACCTCCGGCCCAACAGCGAGCAAGTGAGCCGCGAGCACGCCGAGTTCATCGTCGAGGGCGATAGCGTCTCGGTGACGGACCTCGGCAGCCGCAACGGGACGCTGGTGAACGGCCGGGCCCTGACCGCCGCGCACACCCTGAAGAATGGCGACCTCGTTCAAGTCGGCCCCCTCACTTTCGCCGTCTCGATCGAGGGTGCGCCCCAGCCCAAGGCCTCCATTCCCAGCGCCCCGGCCGCGGCCAAGGCGACCGGCTCGCTCGACGACGTCAGTAATGACGAGATTGACTCATGGCTCGTCGCCGACCGCGAGAAGACCGCGCCGGAGACCCCGTCGGGCGTCTACTCGGGCGACACGATCACCATCAGCGCGTTCAAGGACGCTTCGAATCCCCAGCCCGCCGCGAAGCCCGAGACCACCGAGGACAGCGACGAGGAATACGAACGGCTCGAGGACGAGGCGCAAGAAGGCGACGAGGAGGAAAGCGAGCCCTCGGACGAGATGCCCGAGGACTTCATCGACGAGTCGAACCCCTTCTACGTCAAGAAGAAGAAGCCCGACGAGGCCGGCGGCCCCGCGAAGCCCCAGTTCAAGGACACGAGCGACGCCGCGACTGAGATCCTCCGAAAGATGATGGAGCGGAAGAAGCAGCAGAGGTCCTGACCCGACGCCCGAGATCCGGCCCGAGGGCGGCCTGACTCGTCTCCCGAGGCTCGCTGCCTTCCCCCCATGCTCGAGCTACAATCCGCCGGCCGGCTTCTGAACCAGTTGCTCGAGCGGCTGGAGTGTGACGTGGTCGGGCAGCGGGCCCTGCTCGAACGGCTCGTCATCGCATTGCTCGCCTCGGGCCACGTCCTGCTCGAGGGCGTGCCCGGCCTGGCCAAGACCCGGGCCATCCGCTCGCTCGCGCGGACGCTCGACCTCCCGTTCCGGCGGATCCAGTTCACGCCGGACCTCCTGCCCGCCGACCTCACGGGCACGCAAGTCTACCGGCCCTCCACGGGCACGTTCGACGTCAGGCCCGGGCCGATCATCACCAGTGTCCTGCTCGCCGATGAGATCAACCGTGCGCCGGCTAAGGTCCAGAGTGCCCTGCTCGAGGCCATGCAGGAGGGGCAGGTGACGATCGGCGATGAGACCGTCGTCCTGCCCGACCCGTTCTGGGTCCTGGCGACGCAGAATCCCGTCGAGCACGAAGGGACGTATCCCCTTCCCGAGGCCCAGCTCGACCGTTTCCTCCTGAAGCTGACCGTGACCTATCCGGGCCGATCGGCCGAGCTCGAGATGCTCGACCTGGCCCAGGGGAACATGCGGGACTTCGATCCTCCGCTGCTCGGCCCCCAGGACGTCCGCGAGATACGCCGGGTCGCTGGCTTGATCCGCGTGGCGGACGCGATCAAGGGCTATGTGGTCGACCTCGTCCGCGCCACCCGTGACCCCGCGGCATATGGGCTGGACCTCGCGCCCTATCTCGAGCTGGGAGCAAGCCCGCGTGCCTCGCTGGCCCTGGTGGCCGCTTCGAGAGGTCACGCGTTGCTTTCCAGCCGCGACTACGTAACGCCACACGACGTCAAGAGCCTGGCCCGTGACGTGCTCAGGCATCGGCTCGTCGTCAGCTATGAGGCCGACGCAGAGGGGCTCTCGGCCGACGATCTGATCGGGCGCGTGCTGGACACGATTCCCGTGCCGTGACGCGCGTCACGCGGGCGGCGGGGTCGCGACTGTGTCGGCATAGCGGCCCTTCGGCAGTCGCGATAGATAGGCCCAGTAGGCCAGGCCGAGGACGAAGACGATCACGCTGATCGCCTGCGAGACCGTCAGCCCAAAAAACATTCCGGGCTCGTCGTTGCGAAGCCGCTCGATGAGGAAACGGGTGATCGGGTACGTCACCATGAGCAGCGCCATCACCTCCCCGTCGCGCCGGCGGAGCGGGTAATAGGCAGTGAGCAGGAAGAGCAGGATCAACCCGTCCAGCGCCGAATACAGCTGCGTCGGGTGGACCGGCAGCGATCGGGCGGCGGACTCAGAAATCACGCCGAGATTCACCTGATGGGACCAGGGCGACGATCCCCTCGGAAACGTGACGGCCCAGGGCAGTGAGCAGCCATCGCCGTAACAGCAGCCATTGAGGAAGCACCCGACGCGGCCAAGTGCCATTCCGATCGCCAGCGCCGGGGCGATCACGTCGAGCATCGGCCGGAGCGGGAACGGGTGGAGTCGGCGGAAGAGCAAGACGCCCACCGCGCCTCCGACGAGGCAGCCGTAGAAGACGATCCCGCCTTCCCAGATCTTGAAGACGTCCCAGACCGACCTCAATGACCCCCAGTATTCGACGACGAAGAACGCCCTGGCCCCGACGAGGCCGCCGATGAGAAGCCAGATCGCCAGATACGAGACGAGCTCGGGGTCAAGGCCTTCCTTGCGGGCGCGCCACTCGGCCAGGGCCATCGAGGCGAATAGGGCGATCGTGAGCATCAGGCCGAAGCCAAACACCGGCACGCCCAAGTAGGGCAGGCGGAAGAGGATCTGCTGCATCGGTCGGGCTCGGGGAGAACGGGGCGGGGATCACGCGGGCAAGATCGCGTTGTCGATCAGCCGGGCCGGCCCGACCCGGACGGCCAGCAGGGCCACGCCGCGCCGACCTTCGCCAAGGGTGGCGATCGGTCCCAGCGTGTCGGCGTCGGCAAGCTCGGCGTAGTCGACCGAGGCGAGCCGCTCGGATTCTAGCGTGGCATGCAAGACCTGTCGAACCCGGTCGACCGACCGCTCGCCGGCCCGCGCGACGTCCTCAGCCTCACGGAGCGCACGGGAAAGGACGGTCGCGGCCCTGCGCTCATCGGCGTTCAGGTAGCGATTCCGGCTGCTCATCGCCAGGCCGTCGGGCTCGCGCACGGTCGGTACGGTCTCGATCCGCACTGGAACGTTCAGGTCAGCGACCATCCGGCGGAGCACGAGCTGCTGCTGATAATCCTTCTGTCCGAAGTACGCGACATCCGGCCCGACGATGCCGAAGAGCTTGAGGACGACCGTCGCCACGCCCCGGAAGTGACCCGGGCGGCTTGCCCCTTCCAGGACGTCAGACAGGCCCGGAACTTCAACGTAAGTCGATGTGGAATCAGGGGGATAAATCTCCGCGGCCGAAGGCATAAACCCCAGATCCGCGCCCGCCCGTTCGCAGACGGCGAGGTCGGCTTCGAGGGTCCTGGGATAGCGCGAGTAGTCGTCGTTCGGCCCGAACTGCGTCGGGTTCACGAAGATCGACACGATGACCTCATCGCACGAGCCGCGGCAGGCCTCGATCAGCCGTGCGTGTCCCTCGTGGAGGGCACCCATCGTCGGCACGAGACCGACCACTCGGCCTGCCCGTCGCGCACGGGCGACGTGGTCGCGCACCTGCCCGATCGTCTCGACCATCCGGACTGGCATCGGATCGGCCCCGGCGGGAATGACACTCTGTGCATGTGGATGGAATGCGCGGCCATCGAAATCAACCGGCGCGATGAGGGCACGAGGGGTTGTTCAGGCATTCGTCGGCGATGCGGAGATCCTCAAGGATTTCGCCGCCGACGAGTGTCCGATCGACGATCCGGGCGGCGTCTTCGGGCCGGACGCGGCCGTACCAGACTCCGCGGGGGTAGATCACGACGACTGGGCCGTGTTCGCACTGGTCGAGGCATCCGGCCGCATTGGCCCGGGCGATGGAGGCGAGACCGGCGCGTCTCAGCTCGGCCTTGAAGGCCTCTCGGAGTTCGCCCGTGGCCGTCGGGTCGCACGAGCCGCGTGGGTGATTTTCGGGGCGCTGATTGCCACAGATGAAGACGTGGTGCGTGAAAGCGGGCATAATGCGTCCGTGCGGCAGTCGTTCGGGATTTTCCTTGCGACGGGTCGAGACGCCGCAGGCCTCCGCGTTATACTCGATCAGGTTTCTCCGGATCAATGCGTGTGACCGGCCCGGGAGGCCAAAACTCTCCGTGGACGCCCCCGCGGCGAAACCGGACGGACGACTGATGCCGATGAGCCGGATGCTCGACCGGTCGGCCCAGCCCTGCGCGGTCCTCGACCTCGACCGGCGGCTCATCCGCGTGAACCGGGCCTTCGAGGATCTCGTGGGCTATTCGGCCGAGGAACTATCCTCGATGGTCCCGGCCGACATTACGCCCGAAACGTGGCATGCCGCGGGCAAGCAGGCTCTCGATCGCCTTCGCGCGACGGGCGAGGCGGTCCGCTACGAGAAGGAGTATCGCCACAAGGACGGCTCGATCGTCGCCGTGGACGTGACCGTCGACCTCGACCGCGACGACCGCGGCGAGCCGCGAGGGTACATCGCATTCATCACCGATGTCAGCCAGCGGAAGGCCGTCGAGCAACGGCTCCGCGAGTCGGAGGAGCGGTTCCGCAGGCTCTACGACGAGGCCCCGTTCGGATATCACGAAATCGACCGCGAGGGCACCGTCGTCGCCGTGAACCTGACCGAGTGCGACATGCTCGGCTACACGCGCGAGGAGTTGCTCGGCCGGCCGATCTTCGACTTCGTCGCGCCCGAGCAACGCGCGCAGGCCGAGGCCGCCGTGCGCGAGAAGGTTGAGGGTAGGCGCCCCCTCGGTCCGATCGAGCGGCCTTACGTGACCCGCGACGGCAGGCGGATCGTCGTCTCCATCGAGGAGCGATACAGGCTCGACGAGGCAGGACGCGTCGTGGGCATCCGGTCCACCCTCCATGACGTCACGGAGCGGAAGCGGACCGAGGCAGCCCTCGTCGCGTCGGAGCGGCGGAACCGGGCACTGTTCGAAGGGATCGAGGACATCGTCATCGTCCACGAGTTTGGGGGACGGATCCTCGACGCAAATCCCGCGGCCTGCCGACGGCTCGGCTACTCACGCGAGGAGATTCTCAAGCTCAGGAACGCGGACATCGACGCTCCCGACTTCGCGGCCGGTTTCGAAGACCGGGCTCGACTCCAGCTCGAGCGCGGGCGCCTCTCGTGCGAGGGCCGGCTCCGCACGCGAGATGGCCGCGTCTTTCCGGTCGATATCAACACGTCGACGATACTCTTCGAGGATCAGCGCGCCGTGCTGGCCGTCGTCCGCGACATCAGCGAGCGCAAGGCACTTGAGGACGCCCAGCGCGAGATCGAGCAGGCACGCGCCGCGCACGCGAGGGACATCGAGGCCAAGAACCACGAGCTTACCCGCTCGGAGGCCCGGTACCGGAAGCTGGCCGAGGGGAGTCTCGACGCCATCGTTGCCACCGACAGGCAGGGCCTGATCACTCTCTTCAATCCCGCGGCCGAGCAGACCTTCGGCTTCCGGTCGGCGGAGGTTTTGGGCAAGCCGATCTCGCTGCTCATTCCGGACGGTCAGGACCCGCGCGACGTCGGGCGCACGGTCGAGATGAACGGCGTCCGCAAATCGGGCGAGGTCTTCCCGATGGAGATCTCGCTCAGCGCGGTCGACGTCTCGGGCGAGCTCCAGTTCATCGGCTCGATCCGCGACCAGACCGAGCGGCAGCGGATGCGGGCGATGCTCGTCCAGTCTGAAAAACTCGCCTCGATCGGGCTGCTGAGCGCGGGCGTGGCGCACGAGATCAACAATCCGTTGGCCTACGTCGGCAACAACCTGGCCGTGCTGGAGCGCGACCTCAAGGGCGTGCTGGCCATGATGGATGAATACGAGGCGGCCGCGCCTGCCGTCAGGGCTGCCCTGCCCGAGGCGTCGGAGCGGATCAAGACGATCAGCCAGGATGTCGATTGGCCGTATGTCCGGCAGAATCTCGAGCGGATGATTGCCCGGACGCGCGACGGCGTCCAGCGCGTCGCGTCGATCGTCCAGAATCTCCGCGGCCTCGCCCGCACGGCTCCCCCAAAGTTGGAGCCTGCCCTGGTGCGAGACCTCGTCGGGCCAGCGTTCGAGATGGTCCAGGGTCGCGGAAAACGAGGACACATCGAGGTTGGTGTCGACGTGCCACCGACGATCCGTGTAGCCTGCGTCTCGTCGCAGATCAGCCAGGTGATCCTCAACCTCCTGGTCAACGCCATCCAGGCCGTCGAGTCGGCCGACCGACCGGAGGGCGGCCGCGTCATGGTCCGGGCCCGCGAGACCGACGACACGGTGTCGATCGCCGTCTCGGACAACGGCGGCGGAATTGCACCGGAGGACGTCCCGCGACTATTCGACCCCTTCTTCACAACCAAGGTCGTCGGCGAGGGGACGGGGCTCGGGCTCTCGATTAGCCACGGTATCGTAAACGGCCACGGGGGGCGAATCGACGTCGCGAGCGAGCCGGGGCGTGGGTCGACGTTCACCATCGTCCTGCCCCGACGGGCCGTGCACGCCCAGGTCGGCTCGGTGACCCACGCCAATGACCTGACGACCGCTGCGATCCCGACGGGCGAGCGGCTCAAGGGGGGCGATCATGGGGGATGACACAATGGCGGTCGAGAAGCATTGCCTGCTCGTTGTGGACGACGAGCCGGACGTCTGCGATTCGGTCCATGACTTGCTTCGGAGAGAGTTCCGGGTCCTCAAGGCACACGGCGCGGAGGAGGGGATGCGGACGATGCAGGAAGAGGAAGTCCACATCGTCATGACCGACCAGCGGATGCCGTTGATCACGGGCCTCGAGCTCCTCAAGAAGGTCAAGGCACGGAATCCCAAAGCGATCCGGATGCTCTTCACCGGATACGCTGACCTTGACTCGATCATCGCTGCCATCAACCAGGGGCATATCTATCAGTTCCTCCGCAAACCCTGGCAGCCGGAGGAGTTGCAAGCGGCGGTCCGGCAAGCGGCCGACGAGTACGACCGCATCGTCGGGCATAGCGAGGAGTCCGAGCGGCTGCGGGCCGAGATCGCCGACCTGCAGCACCGCGTCGAGCTGCTGGAGGACCAAGTCCGACGCCTCGGCGGGCAGCCCCGGTGAGCGCGGCCCCTGGGACGACTGGCGGGGCCGTCAACTCCGACCTCTTGGCGGAGCAGGACGCGGCTCCGATCCTGGGTCGGCAACGGCGACCCGCGCTCCTCATCGTCGATGACGAGGTCGACGTCCTCGACAGCCTGCGCTACCTCTTCCATCGCAAGTATCGAGTACTGACCGCGGAGAGCGGCGCGCGCGCGCTCGAAATGCTCCGCGACGAGGAGGTCCAGGTTATCCTCTCGGACCAGAGGATGCCGGGGATGAGCGGTGACGTGCTGCTCGGCCATGCCCAAAAGCTCTATCCCGACGCGGTCCGGATGCTCTTCACCGGCTACGCCGACCTCGATGCCGTGATCCGCGCAGTCAACGAAGGCCACATCTACCGCTACATCGTGAAGCCCTGGGATCCTTCCGAACTGGAGAGCATCGTCGGTCAGGCAGTCGAGCAGTACGAGCTGCTCGCCGAACGAAAGCGACTGATCGCCGAGCTGCGCGGCGCGAACGCCCGTCTGACGGAGCTAAACACGAGCCTAGCCGAGGCCAGCCAGCTCAAGACGGCCTTCATCGAGGTCGCCAGCCACGAGTTCAACACGCCCATCACGCTCGTCCTGGGCCTGAGCGAACTCCTGCTCCTGAAGCAGCCGGATGCGGACGCCGAAGACCGCAAGGTGATCGAGCAGATCGCTCGCTCGGCAAAACAACTCGCGAAGCTCGTCGCTGACACACTTACACTGATGCGTTCGAACGCATTCGGGACGACCGTGCATCGCTCCTGGATCGACCTCGGCCTGCTGCTTCACGAGGCGGCCGATCGGCTCATGCCCTTCGTCGAGCGGCGGAGGGTCCGGTTCGACGTCGACGTGAGCGCCGATCTGGGTACGTTCGAGGTCGACGCGCCGAAGGTTCGCGACGCGGTGCTCAACCTGCTGACCAACGCCCTCAAGTTCACCCCCGACGGAGGCCAGATTGAGCTGAGGGCCAGACTCGCGGGCGAGGACGAGGCCGAGATCATCGTGGAAGACAAGGGGATTGGCATGGAGGACCGGGCGGTCAAGCGGCTGTTCGAGCCGTTCTTCACCGAGTTCGACCCGAGTCGTCATTCTACGGGCGATTTCGGCTTCGAGAAACGCGGGCTCGGGCTGGGGCTGTGCATCGTCCGTCAGTTCGTCGAGCTTCACGGCGGCCGGATCGAGGCCGAGAGCGAGCGGGGACGCGGCACGCGCGTCACGATCCAACTGCCCCGTCGTCCATTCCCTGAGCGGCAGCGCCGCGTAGAATAGATCGGTCCGGCCCATCCTGCGGGCCGACCGGGGTCGTGCCCTTCGACGAAAGGCGATCTTGGCCTCGGTGAGTGCCGAGTGCGGAAATCTGTGAGACGTCCGCGTGTCTTGATCGACTCGTCACTCTGCACTTGTCGCTCCGTACTCCGAATCCCGAGCGCGGCCTTGCTTTGCATCCCGCGAGCCGCTCGGTCGCGACCCTCTCCCGAGGCCTCGAGGAACCCGCGATGCCGACCGCCCTGATCGTCGAGGACGAGCCCGCGGCGAATCAGCTCCTATCCATGCTCGTGCAGCTCCGCGGCTATGAGACCGACTCGGCCTTCTGCGGCGGAGAGGCGATCGAGAAAGCCGACGGCGTGCATCCGGATCTCATGTTCCTCGACCTAATGCTTCCAGACATTAACGGTTACGAGGTCTGCGAGGCGATCAAGGGGAGGCGGTCGACGACGGACATTCCCATCGTCATGGTCACCGCCCGGGTCGCGAGCGAGAATCGGATCCAGGGCTTCCGAGCCGGCGCCTCGGAATACATCGCCAAGCCTTACACACCGGACCAGATCTTCGGTGCCCTCGCCCAGGCCGATTTATGGCGCCGTAGCGTCGACGTGCTCGACCACCGCAAGTCGCTCGCGCTGGATGCCCGCGAGGACGTGGCCCATTTCCGCCATGCGAATCATCTGCGGAGCCTCCTGCTCGACCGGACTTCGCTCGACGCAGTGGCGATCAACCGGCTCGCGAGCGCGTTGGCGGAAATCCTCCAGCGCGGCGTCGACTGGGGCCGCGCACACGGCCGAGGTCGTGTTGCCGAGCTTTCCTTCCGCGTCGAGCCCGGCCGGTTCTCGCTGACCTTGGACGATGAATCGGGCTGGCTGGCCGTCGACGATCCCCGCCGCGACGGCCTCGCACGAGCGATCGACGAGGCGGGCTTCGACGACGTCGAGTTGCGCGAGGGCCGAGTCCTTTGGCTTTCTCGCGCGCTCCCGGTTGCCTGAGCGCGGCGCCGCGCTGGCGATCGTCTGCCCGCGGCGGTACATTCGACGCATCCTCGCTCACCCGCACGGAGCCACGAAGTGCCCGCGACGGCCCGCCTTTCGCCGACCGACGAGGCGCTCGTTGCCGCCCTCGCGGCCTGGGGCGGCGTCGAGGCCCTGCCGTTGCTGCGGCGATTCGGGGCGCAGCGGGCACGAACGCTGGCCGGGGCACTCGTTCCGACACCTCCCACCGCGCCCATCGAATCCCTTCGTGACTCGGCGGCCGCCCAGCGCCGGCCCGACCCTGCCCGCATCCATAAATCCTGGTACATTCGCGCTCTCCAGGATGAGTCGCCGGCCGTGCGACGGGTCGTGGTGTCCGCGGCCCAGGAACCGCTCCGCACGGCCCTGATCGGCGCGCTTGGCCTTGCCGACGCCGACCTCATTTCCGACCACCCGGCCGATCCCGGGGCTTACGAAGTCGCGCTGACGCTTTGGACCGAGCGACTCGTCGGTGATGTCTCGCCCCGGCACGACGACGCTGCTGCCGTTCGCGCCCTGACGACGCTCGGGCCCGTCGGGCTCTACCGGCTGCTCCGCCTCTGCGGCCTCGCGAAATGCATCGTCGGTGGCGACGCCGCGATCGCCAGCACTGGCCGTGTGACGACGGATCGCCTTGTCGCCCTGCGATGTCGACTCACTGGACCGATCGACGCGCGGCTCGCCCAGATCGCGGAGAGGGACTGGATCGCCGCTGCGCCGCTGGGCCGCCACCGTTTGGCCGGGATAGGCCTGGTGACGCTCGGGCGGCTGCTGGCGAAGGCGGAGGTCAACCGCGTGCGCTGGGCGTTGCAGCACGTCGCGTATCCGGTCGCGAAGCGTCTGCGGATCGCAGCGAGTCGGCCCGAGGCGTCCGTCCGCGAGGTCCAGGAGCTAGAGACCCGGGTGCTGGAAGCGGCGTGGGACCGGCTCCGCGAGGAGGGCCGCCTCGCGTGAGCACCGAGCTGCCGTCGACAATCCTCGACACGTCCTTCGATCGCGAAGACGACCCGCTCGCCGGCCTTCCCCGCCTCGGGTCGCGCCAGGTCGCGATCGAACGAATCATTCGCCGCCTACTGTGGGGGGGAGACACTCTCGCAAGAGGGATCGCCGCGGATTTGCCGATCACCCTTGGCGGTCGCGAGACGATCTGGCGGGCCGCGGGATTGAACCGGCCCGGTGTAATCGCCCAGCTCGCCTGGCCGCGGCTCGATGCGCGCCTCGCCCTGGGAGTCGAAACGCCGATGGCGCATGCGATCGCCGACCACCTGCTCGGATTCTCACGGCTGGCCGCCCAGGGGCATCTCCAGGTGACTCCGGTCGAATGGGGAATCCTCTCGTTCGTCTTCGCCCGCGCACTCGACCGGCTCGACGCTCACCCCGGCCCGTTCGGCGCGTGGGACCTGACGATCGACCGCGTCGGGCCCGATCCGTTCGACCCGAGCGACCTCGGCCCGATGATGACCTGGCGATGGCCCGCGCGGCTCGGCGGCTTCTCGGGGTCGATCCGGCTCTGGCTGCCCGAATCGATACTTTCCCGGCTCGCCGCGATGCCTGCACCGCCTACCGAGCCCGGCCCCTCGCACGCCGTCCTGAGCTCAACGTGGGCGTGTGAGGCGGGCACGATCACGATCGCGCGATGTCAGTCGCGACTCAAGCCGGGCGGCGTGCTCCCCGTCGACGGGATGGCGATCAAGGGCACGGTCGCGACGCCGGCGGGCGCTCTGAAGCTCGTTTGCAAGGACGCTGACGGGCGATCCTGGTACGAGGCCGCGCCCGTGCACAATACCTCGGCCTCCCGCCTGACCATCGCCAAACCTCTCCGACGCGAACCCACCCCCAGGGAGCCCCTGACCGTGAACCCGTTTCCCTCGTCAGCCGCCCCGGCCGACCTGCCCGTGACGCTCGTCATCGAGCTCGGCCGCGTGAGCCTCACGCTGTCACGCCTCGCCGACCTCAAACCCGGCGATGTCGTCGAGCTTGGCCGCCACTCGCGCGAGCCCGTGGAATTGACCTCGAACGGCAAGCTCGTGGCGCGGGGCGAACTCGTGCAGATCGACACCGAGCTGGGCGTTCGCGTGACGAACGTCTTCCTGTAGGTCGGCGCCTACAAGAACCGCCCCGTCTCGCTTCCGCTCGACCCGGCGACGGCCGCAAGCGGTCCCATCGCGACGACGTGGCCCCCGGCCTCGCCCGCACCCGGCCCGAGGTCGATGACCCAATCCGAGGCCCGGAGCACGTCGAGGTTGTGTTCGATCACGACGAGCGTATTGCCGAGATCGGCGAGCCGATCGAGTACGCCGAGCAGCCGGGACACGTCGGAAAAATGCAGGCCCGTGGTCGGTTCGTCGAGGATGTAGAGCGTTCGCCCGCTCGAGGCCCGGCCCAGCTCGGCCGCCAGCTTCACGCGCTGGGCTTCCCCGCCGGAGAGTGTCGTACTCGACTGGCCCAAGGCCACGTATCCCAGGCCCGATTGTTGCAGCGACTCCAGGCCGCGGCGGACCTTCGGCACGTTCTGAAATAAGTCGAGCGCCGCGTTGACGCGCATCGCCAGGACGTCGCCGATCGACCTGTCCTTGTACTTGACGTCGAGCGTGGCGGGATTGAACCGCATGCCCTCGCAGGCCTCGCAGCGGACGAACAGGTCGGGGAGGAATTGCATCTCGACCTTGCGCACCCCCTGCCCCAGGCACGCCTCGCACCGGCCGCCCTTGACGTTGAAGCTGAAGCGGCTCGGGCCGTAGCCGCGGAGCTTGGCCTCCTTCGTGGACGCGAAGACGCGGCGGATCTCGTCGAACACGCCCGTGAACGTGGCCGGCGTCGAGCGCGGGCCGCGGCCGATGGGAGATTGATCGACCTCGACGAGCTTGTCGATCGCGTCGAGGCCCTCGATCGCCGCGTGCTCGCCGGGACGCGGGCCCGAGCGGTCGAGGTGCCTGCGGACGGCCCGCGCCAGGACGTCGTTGACCAGCGTGCTCTTGCCCGAGCCGCTGACGCCGGTGACGGACGTGAGCGTGCCCAGCGGGATCTCGACATCGACCCCCTTGAGGTTCCGCGCCGCCGCGCCGCGGACGACGACCTTGCCGGGACTACGCGCCAGGCGGCCGGGCGTCGACCGCGGCGGCTCGACCTCACCGCGGAGGTAACGGGCCGTCGCCGACTCACCGGACTCGATCAGTGCCGAAGGCCGCCCCTGCGCGACGATCCGCCCGCCGTCCGGACCGGCGCCGGGCCGAGGTCGACGAGCCAGTCGGCCCCGCGGATCGTGGCCTCGTCGTGCTCGACGACGATCACGCTGTTGCCCCGGTCGCGAAGCTCGCGGAGGCTGGCGAGCAGGCGGTCGGTGTCGCTCGGGTGGAGGCCCGCGGTCGGCTCGTCGAGGACGAATCCGACCCCCACGAGCCCCGACCCGACCTGGGCGGCGAGCCGGACGCGCTGGAGCTCGCCGCCGGAGAGCGAGTCGGACCGACGGTCGAGCGTCAGGTAGCCGAGGCCCACGCGATCGAGGAACGAGAGCCGTTTGTCGATCTCCGCGACGAGCGGCGGGCCCACGAGGTCGTGCGGCGGCTCGAATCGCAGCGAGGCGAGCGCGGACCGCGCGTCGCCGATGGTCAGGGCCGACAGATCGTGCATGCCCCGTCCGCCCAGCGTGATCGACCGCGGCTCCGGGCCGAGCCGCGCCCCCCGCAGGCGGGGCAGTCCGAGTCGGACCGGAAAGCGTCGATGGCGGAACGCGCGGCGTCGGTCCTTGCTTCGGCCAGCAGGCGTTCGAGGTCGGGAATCACGCCCGCGAATCCGACCGACGGCTCGCCTCGGAGGAAAGCCTCGCGATCCCCCTTCGACCACGACCGCAGCGGCTTCGAACGATCGAGCCTTCGCGACTTCAGGAAGGCACCCAGCGACGGATCGGCGCGGACGGCGGCCCGGGCCGCGGGTTTCAAGGCCTCCCACGCGACGACCGCGCCCTCGTCGAGCGATTTTGCCGGATCGGGGATGACCAGTTCCGCGTCGAAGGCCCGGAGCACGCCGAGGCCGTCGCACGTCGGGCAGGCGCCGTAAGGGCTGTTGAAGCTGAGCGTCCTCGGCTCGATGGGCGCGAACCCGGCACCGCACGAGGGGCAGGAATAGCGTGTGCTCAGGAGCCGATCCGCCCAGCCGTCTCCTTCCTGGACCGAGAGCACGACGGCGCCCTCGCCGAGCCGCAGGGCGAGCTCGACGCTCTCGGCAAGGCGGGGGCGTATCCCTTCGCGGATGACCAGCCGGTCGACGACGGCCTCGATATCATGCCGCCTGGTCTTGGCGAGCTTCGGCTCCTCGCGGATCTCGACGACCTGGCCGTCGACGCGCGCCCTCAAGAGCCCCGCGCGGCGGATGGCCTCGAACGCCTCCTTGTGCTGTCCCTTCCGGCCCCGGACGAGCGGGGCCATGACGATGACCTTCCTCCCTTCGCCCAGCGCCAGCACGCTCGTCGACGATCTGCTCGGGCGTGCGCCGCTCGATCGCGAGGCCGCACGACGGGCAATGCGGCGTGCCGCATCGAGCGTAGAGGAGGCGGAGGTAATCGTTGATCTCCGTGATCGTCGCCGACCGTGCTCCGCGGGCTCGCCGCGCCGGCTTTCTGGTCGATGGCGACGGTCGGCGGCAGGCCGTCGATCGCGTCGACGTCGGGCGGCTCGAGCTGGTCGAGATACTGGCGTGCGTAGGTCGAGAGCCCTTCGAGATAACGCCTCTGGCCCTCGGCATAGATCGTGTCGAAGGCGAGCGAGCTCTTGCCCGAGCCGGAGACGCCGGTCAGGACGACGAGCCTGTCGCGCGGGAGGTCGACGGAGACGTCGCGGAGGTTATGCACCCGCGCGCCGCGGACGCGGATCGCCTCGCCGTTCGGCTGGTCGGCCGGCTCGTCCATCCTCGGTCGCCTCGGTTCGGGGTCGTTCCGCCCTCCCCGGCCAACTTACCGGCGGCCCGCCGCGGGTCGCAACCCTGGGCAAGACGCGGCGATCGCGATACAACGGAAACTCGCGGCGTGCCCATGTCGAGGAGCGGACCCGCATGCTTGTTCGCGTTCACCTGTTCGCCATCGCCCGCGAGCGGGCCGGCCGGTCGGTGGTCGAGGTCGATCTGCCCGACGACGCGACCATCATGGACCTGAAATGGGCGCTCGAACGAGCGCATCCCCGCGCTGGCGCCGATCACGTCGTCCGCACGGTTCTCGGTCGACGCCGAGTATGCCGACGACTTCACCCCGATCCCGCCCGGTGCCGACCTGGCCCTGATCCCGCCCGTCAGCGGCGGCTCGAGGGAACCCTGACCCCATGATCGCGATCACCGAAGCCCCGCTGGACCACGCCGCCATCACCGAGTCCGTCCGCTCGAATCGGGCCGGCGCCGTGTGCTCGTTCCTGGGGACGGTCCGCGAGATGACGGGCGACCGCCGCACGGCCTCGCTCGATTACGAGGCGTATCCCGAGATGGCCCTCAAGACGCTGGCCGAGCTCGAGGAGGAGGCGCGGGGCCGGTGGCCGATCCTCGAGGCGGCCCTGGTGCATCGCGTGGGACATCTGGATCTGGGGGAGATCAGCGTCGTGGTCGCCGTGAGCTGTCCGCATCGCGGACAGGCCTTCGAGGCATGCCGGTGGCTGATCGATCGGCTCAAGGAGGTCGTGCCGATCTGGAAGAAGGAGGTCTGGGCGGACGGGACGGAGGAGTGGGTGCATCCGGGGCCATCGTGATCGGGGCGTCAGGAGCCAGCGAGGAGCTTTCCCTGCAGCTTTTGGCCGAGCCGTTCCAGGAGCAGCGCCTTTATGGTGGCCAGGCTCTCCTCGTCCTCGAGCTGATACGTGGGCAGTTTCCGACCTCGAACCTTGAGCGTCCAGCGGGCGAGCTGGTTTCCTTGCCCCAAGGCGGACGGGGGGTCGAGCGCGAGGACTCGATCTCGTCCAGCCTCACCTTGAAGTTCGCCTTGCTCGACAGGACGGCCTCCTCGGGATCGAGCCGCTCGACCTCGGCCAGGCCCGAAGCGAGGGTCTTTCGTCCGAGCCAGAGAATCGCCTTGCCCGTCATACGCTGCTCCGGGGTCCACGCCGCCGGGTCGCCAGCATCGCTCGGGCTGACGAGGCCCTTCATTCGGATGAAATAGAACGCATCGGGCCCGACGAGGACGTCGCCAGAGGCGGGCCGGGCGGAACGAGGGATACGACCGGACCGTGAGCGCGGGATGGGCGGCCATGAGTTCGATCCTCGGCCCTTCCGGGGTCTACACCGGCGATCGAGCCAGCGGATTCCCAAGGTGCCATGTCGAACTCGGAGGTGCAAGCGCGGAGGTGACGCCGATGGAGATTGGCGAGTCGTCCGACTAGAATGGGGGTCATCAACCAGGTACGGAATCGGACGAGTCCATCCATGCCCAATCCCGACCGCCTGATCGACCGCTTTGGCCGGGTCCACAATAACCTGCGGATCAGCGTCACCGACCGCTGCAATATCCGCTGCGTCTACTGCATGCCCGAGTCGGTCGAATTCCTGCCGCGGGCGAGCCTGTTGAGCTTCGAGGAGATCACCCGCTTCGCCCGCGCGGCGAGCACGGTGGGGATCGACAAGATCCGGCTGACCGGCGGCGAGCCGCTGGTGCGCCGCGACTTGCCGAAGCTCGTCGAGCAGCTCGTCGCGATCCCGGGGATCAAGGACGTCGGGCTCACGACCAACGGCATCCTGCTGGCGCTCGATGGCGAAGGAGCTGCACGACGCCGGCCTGCGGCGGATCAACGTCAGCCTCGACACGATGGACCCGGCGCGGTTCCTGGAGCTGACGAGGCGGACGGGATTCGAGCAGGTCATCGAGGGGATCCTCGCGGCCAAGGCGGCCGGGTTCGACCCGGTGAAGGTTAATGCCGTGGCGATCAAGGGCGTGACCGAGGGCGACGTCGTGCCCGCTCGGCCGGTTCTGCCGCGAGCACGGGCTGGAATTGCGGTTCATCGAGTACATGCCGCTCGACGCGGGCGACCAGTGGGAGCGCGGGAAGGTCCTGTTCGCCGCCGAGATCCTCGACCTGCTGGCCGAGGGCATCGGCCCGCTCGCCGCGGCGGAGAACCAGGACCCTCGGGCCCCGGCGCAGGATTACGCGTACGTCGACGGCGGCGGCCGGGTCGGCATGATCGCCTCGGTGAGCCGGCCGTTCTGCATGAGCTGCAACCGGGTCCGGCTGACGGCCGACGGGAAGCTCCGCAACTGCCTGTTCTCGCTCGAGGAGACCGACATCCGCGCCCTGATCCGCGGCGGGGCCGACGACGCGGCCCTGGTGAGGGCCTTGAAGGATTCGGTGGCCGAGAAGTGGGAGGGCCACGAGATCAATACCGCGCGGTTCATCAAGCCCGAGCGGCTGATGCACTCGATCGGCGGGTGACGCGGCGCCGTCGCGTCGGATACGATGAATGCGGCCCAAGATCCCGCCTCCGCGGCCGAATGAGGAAGTAGGGGGACCGGGCCGGCTCATCGAGGGGTGCGGCGGATGCGCAAGGCTAGGCTCGGCATCGCGGCGTGCCTGGCGCTCGGCGTCGCGTTCGGATCCACGGCCTGGCTGATCGCGAGCGCCGGCGAGCTGCACGACCGGCTTGCGAAGGTCTCGCCGAGTCTGGCGGTCGGAGTGGTGACATTCGCGGTCGTCGCGGCGGGCCTGTGCGGGATCGCCGCGGCACGGCTGATGTGGAGCGTCGGACGAGGCCGCGACTCGCGTCCAGTCCGGGCACCCGATGACGTTGTCCAGGCGGCGGACATACAGGCCGACAAGGCCGAGGGCGTGATCGCCCAGCTCGCAAACGAGGAGGCGCGGGACCGGCTCCGCAAGGAGCTCGAAAAGATCCGCGCCGATCGCCGGGCACGGACCTTCCACGTCGTCGTCTTTGGCACCGGATCGGCCGGCAAGACATCGCTGATCAACGCCCTGCTCGGCCGAGACGCGGGCGAGACCGCGGTCACGATGGGGACCACCCGTCGGGGCGAGGTCCACTCGTACGAGCTCGAAGACGTCGACGGCACGGTCGTGCTGACCGACACGCCTGGCCTCTCGGAGATCGGCGACGCCGGCGCGGGACGCGAGGCCGAAGCACGCGACCTGGCCGCACGGGCCGACTTGCTCCTGTTCGTGGTCGATCACGACCTGATCCGCTCCGAGTTCGAGCCGATGCTGGCGCTGGCCAAGCAGGGGAAACGGTCGATCGTCGTCCTGAACAAGAGGGACCGATTCCTCGACGCCGACCGGGAGGCGATCCTGACCAAGCTCCGCGAGCGGTTAGGACGGGATTGTGAGCCCCGAGCGATGTGATCGCCGTGGCCGCGGCGCCGAGGCCGGTGGCCGTGCGAGTCGTGCGGACCGACGGCACGATCGAGGTCGAACACGAGGCCGAGACACCTGATCTGGGCCCGCTTCGCCAACGGATCGGTTCGGTCCTCGAACGCGAGGGAGACGCTCTCCGTGCGGGCAATCTCCTCCTGCGGGCCCACCTGCTGAGCAAGTCGGCCCAAGACGAGGTGAGCATGGAACGCGACGCCAAGGCGCGGGCAGTGATCGACCGATTCCAGTGGATCACGGCGAGCACGGTCTTCACCAACCCGATCCCCGCGCTCGACCTGATGGCGACGGGCGCGGTGCAATTCCAGATGATCTCGGAGATCGCGTCGGCCTACGGCGTGACGATGAACGCGGCCCACGCGCGGATGGTCGGGTCGCAGATGATCCAGCTCCTGCTCAAGCTCGGGCTGGTCGAGGCGACCACCTCGCTGGTGGCCGGACTCTTCAAGTCGAGCCTCGTGGGCTACGCGGCGGGCGGGGCGGTTCAGGGCGTGTCGATGGCGTACCTGACGCACATCTCAGGCAGCGCCTTCATGGACTACTTCCGCCGCGGCCAGGAGTGGGGCGACGGAGGGATGCAGGCGGCACTTGTCCGGCAATTCGACCTGACGAGCCGCGCGGACTTCCTCGCGGAGTTCGCCAAGCAGGCGATGCAAAAAGTCGCCTCTCGCGTCTTCGGGCCCAAGGCGGAGAAGAAGGCATGACGCCGCCGCCTGTTCCCGACGCACGAAGAGACGATCGAAGGAGCGGCAGAGGCCCTCCGCGCCGGCCGAATGACGTGCGTCGGGCTGGTCGAACGCTGCCTGGCTGTTGTCGACGAGTGGGAGCCGAGTCTCCGGGCCTGGGTGGTGGTCGATCGCAGGGGCGCGATCGAGCAGGCACGCGCGCACTCGACGCCGAGTTATCCGCCGGCGAGGATCGCGGGCCTCTGCACGGCATCCCGGTCGGTGTCAAGGACATCATCGACGTCGAGGGCTTTGTGACGCGGGCCGGCGCCGCACGCTGGTCGCTCGTGCCGGCCGTGGCAGACGCGGAGCCCGTTGCGACGTTTCGCCGTCTGGGCGCGGTGATCCTCGGCAAGACGGTGACCACACCCTACGCCTTCATCGACCCGCCGCCGACGCGGAATCCGTGGGCTCTCGACCGCACGCCGGGCGGGTCGTCGAGCGGGTCGGCCGTGGCCGTAGCAACCGGGATGTGCCTGGCGGCGCTCGGCTCGCAGACGGCGGGCTCTCTGACGAGGCCGGCGTCGTTCTGCGGCGTCGCGAGCTGGAAGCCGGCGTCGTGGGCCCGCGAGCCGGTCGAGGGGATCGTCCCCCTGGCGCCAAGCCTTGATACGATCGGCACGATGGCGCGGAGCGTCCGTGACCTGGCGCTGATCCAGGCGGCCTGGTTGGAGGACGAGGCCGAGGAACCTGCCGGTCCCCCGCGGCTGGCGAGGCTCCGCGGGTTCTTCGACGAACGGGCCGATCCGTCGATCCGCTCCGCCCTCGACGGGGCGATTGTGGCCTGGCGGGCCGCTGGGGCGGTGATCGTGGACCTCCCCTGCCCCGGTCACTTCGAGCGGACGTTGACGGGCCTTCGCACGATCCTGGCCGCCGAGGTCGCGACGCTGCACGCTCGGCGATTCGCGGAGGACGTCGAGGACTATCCGCCCCGGTTCTCCGAACTGATCCGCGAAGGGCTGGCGATCAGGGCGACCGACTATGTCCGCTCCCTCTATTTCCGCACGGAAATGGTCGCGGCGCTCGGGGACACGGTCGACTCGTCGGTCGACGCCTTGCTCGTCCCCGCGACGACCGGCCCGGCGCCCGGCGCCGAGACGACGGGCGACCCAATGTTCAACGCGCCGTGGAATTATCTCAACCTCGAGACGCTCTCCACGCCGATCGGCCTGTCTTCCGAAGGTCTACCCCTGGCTGCCCAGTTTGTGGGTCCGCCTGACGACTCCACGCGCCTCTTCCCGGCGGCGGTCTGGTGCGAACGCATCCTCCATCGGCTCGATGGCCGGAAGGGCGACTGAACCATGGCCGACGCCGACCTCAACACCGTCCTCGACGAGCTCGACGAGTCCGACGCCGTCGTCGGTCGTGCCCGCGAGACGCTGGGCGCCACGCTCGCCGGGTTGCGTCTCACCCCCGAGGAGGAGCGGGCGCTCACCGACGAGGTGCGCGACCTTCGGGACCTCGCGCGGAAACTCGACGAGAACACGGTCGAGATCGCCGCGTTCGGGATGGTGAGCCGCGGCAAGTCCTCGGTGTTGAACGCCTTGCTCGGCAGGGACGTCTTCCGCGCGGGGGCGACGCACGGGACGACCGTGAAGAAGGAAGCAACCCGATGGGAGGGCAATGCGCCGTTGCCCGGAGGGTACGAGGAAGCGAGGCTCGTCCTCGTCGACACACCGGGCATCGACGAGGTCGGCGGCGAGGTCCGCGAGGCGCTGGCCCGAGATGTCGCCCGCCGGGCCGACCTGATCCTCTTCGTCGTCTCCTCCGACATGCAGCGCCGCGAGTTCGAGGCCCTGGCCGAACTGCGCGAGGCCAAGAAGCCGATCATCGTCGTCTTCAACCAGATCGACAAATACCCCGACGCCGACCGGGATCAGGTCTACGCGAAGATCAGCAATGAGCGGGTCCGGCATCTTGTCCGTCCGGCTGATGTGGTGATGACGGCCGCGAAGCCGGACCGGATCCGGGTCAAGACGAGGCACGCCGACGGTAGGGTGACCGAGAGCTGGGAATCGCCGCCGCCGATCATCGAGACGCTGAAGGGCCGCATCCTGGAGGTCCTCGAAACCGAGGGTAAGGCCCTCGTCGCCCTCAATACTTTGCTCTACGCGGGCGACCTCCATGAGGCGATCGTCAGGCACAAGGTCCGCATCCGCGACGACGCCGCGAACCGGCTGATCTGGAACTTCTCGATTGCCAAGGGGGTGGCCGTCGCACTGAATCCGATCCCGGTGGCGGACATGGCGGGCGGTCTCGCGGTCGACGTGGGGATGATCGTCGCGCTGAGCCGGGTTTACGGCATTCCGCTCACGAGGAAGACGGCGATCGGGCTGGTGAAGGACATGGTCAAGGCCCTCGGCGCCCTCGGGGCGGCCGAGGTCGCGACGCGGCTCCTGGCCTCGGGCGTCAGGGCCGCGCTGGGCGGAATCACGGTCCTGAGCGGCTCGCTCGCGCTGCCGCTGACGGCGATCGGCTACGGGGCCCTGAGCCTGGCGCTCGGGCTCGGCGGCCGCGGGGACGTCCTACGTGCTCGGCCGCGCCGCGAAGATCTACCTGCAGCAGGGGTGCCAGTGGGGCCCGAAGGGCATCCGCACGGTCATCGCCGAGATCCTGGCGCAGGCGAAGGCCGACTCGGTCGTCGAGCGGCTTCGCGACGACTTGAAGGCGAAGGTCGGCGGATGAGCGAATGTCCGCGGCTCGACGTCGCCGTCTACGGCTTGATCAACGCGGGCAAGTCGAGCCTGATCAACGCCCTGTCCGGGCCGTCGCGCCCGACCGGTCCGATCGGCGGCACGACGACCGAGGTTGCCGACGTTGCCTGGCGCGAGGTCAACGCCGAGGTCGGCGGGTTCGACGTCCGGCTCCTCGACACACCCGGGCTCGAGGAGGTCGGCGACGAGACTCGCTCGGAAATCGCCACCGAAGCCGCTCGGAATGCCGCCCTGGTGATCTTCGTCGCCGCGGAGGACCTCACCGCCACGGCCCGCAGGGCGCTCGTCAGGCTCCGTGAGATCGGCAAGCCAATCGTCGTCGCCCTTAACAAGGTCGACCTGCTGGGGCCCGACGACGAGACGAACATCCTCTCCGCGATCCGCCAGCGGCTCGACGGCGTCGTCCCGCCGGAGGACGTCGTCGCCATTGCCGCCGCGCCGATCGTCCGCGAACGTGGGGCCGACTCAAAGGTCGAAGCCAGGAGGGGTGAACCGAGGGTCGACGCGCTGGTCGGTCGCCTGCTGGTCGCCATCGCCGAGTCGGGTGTGGACCTGAAAGAGCTGAACGCGGTCCGCGAGCAGGTTGAAGCGCACGCCCCGGCCCGGGACCGTGCCAAGGCCGACCGCCGCGAACGGGCCGAGCGCGTGGCCGACGAGACGGGAGCGGCCCTGGCCCTGGCGCTGGCGATCAATCCCGTCCCACTGCTCGACTTTCTCACCGGCCCCGGTGGCCTCGTGATCCTCGTGACACGCGTCTCGGCCGTCTATGGCGAGTCTCCCACGGCCGAAGCCGCGCGATCGCTGGCGGGAGACCTGGTCCGTGGAGGAAGGGCCGCCTTCTGGGGCTCGGCGGCGGCCGTGGTGGTCGGCGGCGCGATGAAGATCCTGCCGGGCGTCGGTCACGTCGCCGGGGCGCTGACGCAGGGAGCCTCGGCCGGCTACCTTTCGCACGTCCTCGGCCGCGCCCTCGTCGGCTATCTCGAGAACGGTCACGATTGGGGCGACGGCGGCCTCGTCGCCGCGCTCGAGCGAATCGCCGCCCGGACCGACAGGAACGCCATCACCCGCGGCCTCGCCGCCCGAATCAAGGACCGGCTGAAGCCGGCGAGACGGCCTCGATGAGTGGATCGAAGCGGACGTTTCCCCTCTGGGCATGGTTGGCCGTGGGGCTCGTCCTGATCGCGGCCGCCGTCGTCGCGCCCAGGTGGGTGGGCGACCTCCGCGCGACGCACGGTGCGGTCGCCTCGTACGTCGCTCTGATCTCCGCGGGTAATTCGGGAGACCTTGACGGCGTTCGCCGCCAGTGCTCGGAACGATACCTGACGACGCACCGCATCGCGGCGGCTCGCGAGGGCGGGGTGATCGGTCTCCCGAGAAACATCCACACGAATTACCAGGCCTGGCGCGACGGCGACGGCGTCTGCCTCTGCCCTACCAACCGGGTCGGCCCGGTCTACCGCTTCGTGCGCGAGGACGGAGGATGGAAGTTCGACGGCCCGGCGGGCGTCCTCGAGACGGGGGGGCGGGTCATCTTAGGGGATCAGGCAGGAGAGTCCTCGCCGTAGAACCGGTCCCCGGCCAAGCCTACGTCTCTTCCCCAATCGAGACCTGGCCTTTAGAATCAGAATCCCGTTCCCCGGCGGCCAGGCCGCGACGGGCGTCGAGAACCGGAAGGCCTGACCAGGAGGAGTCTGCCCGATGCCACGCCCCGCGATCCTTCGACACGTCGCGATCGCGCTGATCGTCGCGGCGGCGACGGCAACCGCCTCTGCCCAGGATTCGAAGGCAAAGCCGGCCCCGAAGGCTTCGTCAGCCACAAGCAGCCCGGCGGGGGTCGATCACCAGAGCATCGTCAAGCTGATCACGGGCACGAACCCGATGATCTGGATGCTGGGCATCTGCTCGATCGTGACGCTCGGTTTCGGGTTGGAGCGGGTCGTCGCGCTTCGCAGAGGACGGGTCATTCCCAAGGATTTCGTCGCGAGGTTCCACGAGCGGCTGGCCGGCGGGAAGCTCGACAGGGACCGGGCGCTGGAGCTCTGCAAGGCCAACGAGAGCGCCATGGCGCGAGTGTTCTCGCACGTCGTGCGCTGACTGGGGCCAGCCCGCGTCGGCGATCCGCAGCGCCGTCGAGGCCGATGCGGCCGGCGAGGTCGTCGACCTCAAGCGTAATGTCCGCGTCCTCAACGCGACGGCCACGATCGCCCCGCTTCTTGGGCTGCTCGGGACGGTCATCGGCATGATCGAGGCGTTCAACGCCCTGGGGGCCAAGGCCGGGGGGGCCAAGAGCGAGGCGCTGGCGCGGGGGATCAGCCTGGCCCTCGTATCGACTGCCTTCGGCCTGGGGATCGCGATCCTCTCGGTCGCGCTTACTACTACCTCTTGAACCGGGTCGACGTGCTGGTCCGCGACATCGACGAACAGGCCCGCAAGGCGATCGACCTCGTCTCGGCCGAGTCGGTGCGGCCCGCGGTCGACAGACGTACGACCGGCTACGCGGGCGATCACACGCGACACGAGACGCGCATTCACTGACCGCGGCCCGCCTTACGCCCGAAGGACTCCGCATGCTCGCCCGGACGCACGGGGCTGACGAGTTGCCCCATATCAACATGACGCCGATGGTCGACGTCGTGCTCTGCCTCTTGATCTTCTTCATGGCGGCCACCCGGCTGTATGATTGGGACGAGAAGGAGTTCGACGTCAGCGTGCCCGAGGTCGCCGACGCCGCGCCCTGACGGCGGCGCCCGACGACCTGACGCTGACGATCGTCGCCCCGGGACGGGTCGCGATGGGCGAGGAGACGCTCGACCTCGACGGGCTCTCCGGCGTGCTCCGCTCGGCCCACTCCCGTTATGCGGACCAGGGAGTCCTGATCCGCGGCGACGCGAAGCTGGGCTATCAGGATCTTGCCGACGTCCTCTCGGCCTGCCATGCGGCGGGCATCCGCAACGTCCGCCTCCCCGTCCGTCCTCGCGACGAGCCCGCCCCGCCGGCCAAGCCCGGCTCGTGACCGGCCACCCCTCCCAACACCGCCGAGAGCCCCACCGTGCAGGAACTGATCCAGCCGATCCTGAATTACCTCAAGCCCGAGACGATCATCCAGGCCGGCTACGTGCTGATGACGATCGTCGTCTTCACCGAGACCGGCCTATTGATCGGCTTCTTCCTGCCGGGCGACTCCTTGCTCGTGACGGCCGGCTTCTTCGCAGCTTTGGGGCATCTGAGTCTCTGGAAGCTCAATGCGCTCCTCATCCCGGCGGCGATCATCGGAGACACGGTGGGCTACTGGATCGGTCTCAAGACGGGACCGCACATCTTCAATCGGAAAAAGTCGCTTCTGTTCAATCCCGACCATTTGAAGGCGGCGCACGAGTTCTACGAGCGGCATGGTGCCAAGACGATGGTCCTTGCCCGGTTCGTGCCCGTGGTGCGGACGTTCGCGCCGCTCGTCGCCGGGCTGGGCCGGATGAATTATCGGCACTTCGTCGCCTACAACGTCCTCGGCGGCCTGGGCTGGGTCCTGAGCATGACGCTGATCGGCTACTTCTTCGGCCAGATCGTCCCTGCGAAGAAGCTCGAGTACATCATCGTCGCGGTCATCGTCATCTCGGTCCTGCCGGCGGCGATCCCGGTCGCGAAGAACTGGATCAAGAACCGCCGCAGGCCGAAGCTTGACGACGAGGCCGACGCCGGCCTCGCCGTGTCGAGCGTCGATTGAATTCGCGGGGCCTGCCGTGGCCCCGCGAAGGTGTCGATTGGGAACTTACATCGGCCCCTGGACCTTGCTCTTGAGCTTGGTCTCGGGGTGGTCGACGAAGTTCCAATCGCCGTCGGCGTTCCACGGCCCGCGCTCGTCGGTGCCGACTCCGGCGTCGCCGTTGTCGGAGGTCGAGAGGTTGTAGTACGTGTTCACCTCCGCCTCGGGCTCGACCTCGCCCTCCATCGCCGTGATCCCGCCCAGGGTGTCGAGGGCCTTGAGGAACATTCGCTGGTGAGCGATCTCGCGGGACATCAGGTAGTTGAGGGTCTCCTTGCAGCCCGGGTCGTCCGTCAGGCGGATCAGGCGGTCGTAGGCGACCTTCGCGCCGGCCTCGGCCGAGACGTTGTGCTTGAGGTCGGCGACGATGTCGCCCGCCGACCGAACCCAATCGCTGGTCCAGGCGTTGCCCATCGAGTCGACGAACTGCGGGCCCTGGCCCATCATCGAGAAGAGCGTATCTTCGTACGCCTTCTCGCGTTCGGCGCCGCGGAGCAGCTGCTCGATCATCAGGCCCACCATCTCGAGGTGGCTGATCTCCTCGGTGGCGATGTCGAGGAGCATGTCGCGGATGCCCTTGTTGGTGCAGGCGAAGCTCTGGACGAAGTACTCGGTCATAGCCGTGAACTCGCCCGACCGGCCGCCGAACTGTTCGAGCAGCTTCTGGGCGAACTTCGGGTTCGTCTCGCCGACCTTGACCGGGAAGAGCGGCTTCTTGCGATGGGCGAACATGGCGGGCGTCTCCGGGACGGGTGACGGGCGGACGCGCCATCTCCGATCCGCAAGATCGGCGCCGCCGGTGGTCACCATCGCTCGCGGAGTGCCGAGGAATCAGGCCTTGCCGTCGAGGACCTGCTCCAGCTCCTCGAGGTCGTCGGCCTTGAGGCCCCCGCCTAGGAGCGCGCTGAGCTGCAAGCCGACCAGCGCCTCGCTCGGCGTCTTGCGGTCCAGCACCATCTTCAGATAGGGCTCGGCGCCGACCAGCACGGCCTTGGGCTTGCCGTGGACGGTCAAGACGTAGCGGACGTCCGCCTTCTCCAACTCTCGCAGGATGGCCGGTAGGTTCTGGTGGAGCTCGCGGCTGCCGATGATCCGTACGGGGGAATCGACCGATTTATCGGCCATGGGCCACGGCCTCCTGACCGGGACGTGAGTATTCGCGGCCGGTCGCTAGAGGGGGCGATTGAGCCGGCGAAAGTGGTCGAGAATCGACCGGAGATGGGCGGATCGAACGATCCGAACGATCAAGGACGGGCCCGGCTCGGCCCGGGTGAAGCAAGTGGAGGATAGGGGACTTGAACCCCTGACCTCTTGCATGCCATGCAAGCGCTCTCCCAACTGAGCTAATCCCCCGTGCGAGGGTCAATTTATCATCGGCCTCGCACCGTGTCAACCGCCCCAGCTTGCGGCTCGCGCCTCGCTTCCGCCGCGTTCCTCAGCCTGGTAACGTCGGGCCATGACGGCTCAGAGACGGTTCCTGCTGACCAACGATGACGGCATCGATGCCCCCGGCCTCGCCGCCCTCGAAGCGGCGACGGCCGGGCTCGGCATCCCGACGATCGTGGCCCCCCTTGGAGCCCAGTCCGGTTCCAGCCACAAGGTCACGACTCATGTCCCTGTCCCGATCCACGAGCGCGGGCCGCGCCGGTTCGCGGTCGACGGGACGCCGGCCGATTGCGTCCGTCTCGCGCTTCACCATCTCGCGGGTCCGGTCGATTGGGTCCTCGCGGGGATCAATGCCGGCGGCAATCTCGGCGTCGATATCCACCACTCGGGCACCGTCGCCGCGGTCCGCGAGGGGGTCATCCACGGCGTCCGCGGCGTCGCTGTCTCGCATTTCATGGCGAGAGGACGCACGATCGACTGGGACCGGGCCGCGCGGCGGACGAGGCAGGTGCTCGCCCTCTTGCTTGACCGACCGACCCCTGACGAGACCTTCTGGAACGTGAATCTGCCCCATCCGGGACCTGAGGTCGAGGACATCGAATTCGTCTTCTGTCCCGTCGACCCGTCGCCGCTGCCCCTGTCCTATCGGGTTGGCGGACTCGGTGCCGAGTACATCGGCAGCTATCCCGATCGCCCCCGGCGGCCCGGGTGGGATGTGGAGGTTTGCCTGGGCGGCCGCGGGTCGATCTCGCTCGTGCATGTCATGACCTCGGTCGAGCGATTCGCTCCCGACGGGCGAGGGCTACCCCCGGACCCAGGCGGGACGGCATAATGGGACGGGAGTGGGTCGGTTGCGTCCGACGCCTCGCCCGTTTCATCTCATCATTCTGGTCTCTGGGGGTCGTCGATGAAGTCGTGGAGTGCAATGGCGGGGGCCTGTGTCGTGCTTGCGGCGTTCGGAGGATGTGACAATCCGCGGATCGCGCCCGTGATGCCGCCCGGCGTCTCCGCTCCGAAGCTGGCCCCGCCGACCTCCGGCAGCGGGGCCCAGGCGCTCGGAGAGTCGGCGTCGGTTGCAGGAAGCACGGAGCCGACGGTCTCGAAGCTCATCTCCGAGCCGACGCCGGTCGGTCAGGAAAAGAAGACGGCCACGGGCATGACCTACATGACCCAGCGCGAGGGCACCGGCCCGATGGCCAAGCCGGGTCAGACCGTGACGCTGAAGTATTCCGGCAAGCTCGAGAGCGGGCACGAAGTTCTATGACACGGCCGACCACGGCGGGACCGTCGACGTCGTCGTGGGGGCGGGGCGAAATATCCAGGGGCTGGACGAGGGAGTTCCGGGCATGAAGGTCGGCGAGAAGCCGTCGTCTCGTCATCCCCGGTCACATGGCCTACGGCGCCGAGGGCCAGAAGGGTGTGATCCCACCCAACGCTACGGTGGCCGTCGAGGTCGAGCTGGTCGGAATCAAATAGGCCGACCCGCCTTGCCCGATCCGCCTCGCTCACTTAGCCTGGCCGGCCCCGGCGACACTGGACGCCGCGGGGGCTGATCGGGCTTCAGGTCAGGATAGCCAGTTTTTCGGAAGAGGGGCCGGCATGGACGCCAGCATCCGCGCCGAGACGCCGCGGCGACGAACTGGCCAGTCGTCGTCTGCGCGTCGCGTTGGTGCACGACTGGCTCACCGGGATGCGGGGCGGCGAGAAGTGCCTCGACGTCCTCTGCCGGGCCTTCCCCGACGCCACGCTTCATACGCTTATCCATAAGCGGGGCTGTCTCTCGCCAACGATCGAGCGAATGACGATCCGGACGTCGCCGCTTCAGCGGGTGCCGGGGGTCTTCCGCCACTATCGGAAGCTCCTGCCGATCATGCCCCTGGCGGCGAACGGCTGGCGTGTCGGAGAGGTGGACGTTGTCGTGAGCCTTAGCCATTGCGTGGCCAAGGCAGTGCGCGTGCCCCCGGGCGTGCCGCACGTGTGCTACTGTTTCACGCCGATGCGCTATGCCTGGGACGGCCGCGACGCGTATCTCGAGTCGTGGCGCGACCGCCCGCTCAGGCGAGCGGCCGCCGTTGCCCTCCTCGACTCGGCTCCGGGCCTGGGATCGGCGGACCTCGGACCGGCGTCACGCACTTTCGTCGCGATCTCGGAGACCGTTCCGCGAGCGGATCGGCCGCTGCTACGGCCGCGAGAGCCGCGTGATTCCACCCCCGGTCGATGCCGACTTCTACACGCCCGACGGCTCGATCCGCGACGGCGGCTACCTGGTGGTCTCGGCGCTCGTCCCCTACAAGCGGGTCGAGCAGGCGATCGACGCCTGCGAGCGGGCGGGCCAGCCGCTGACGATCATCGGCGAAGGGCCCGAACGGCTGCGGCTGGAACGGCTCGCTGGTCCGCGGAACGTCGCTTCCTGGGCTGGCAGCCGGACGAGGTCATTCGCGAGCATTACCGCCGGGCCAGGGCCCTGCTATTCCCCGGCGAGGAAGACTTCGGCATCGTCCCGGTCGAGGCGCTCGCGACGGGTTGCCCGGTGATCGCATTAGGCCGGGGGGCGTTGCCGAGAACGTCGATGATCGCGTTGGGCCGCACCTACTCCGAGTCGACCGCCGAGGGTCTGGCGCGGACCATTGAGGCGTGGGAGGCGGCGGGCCGGCCTCACGACGCGACTCGAGGCCCGCCGCAGGGCCGAGGCGCTGGCGTTCCCGGTCTTCCGGTCGCGGCTGCTCGCGGTATATCGACGAGGCCACTCGGCCGGACGCGGTGCGATCCCCGCGCCCCACGTCACGACCGCGGCCGACCCGCCTCGGTACCGATCAAGCCGGCCGGTTGAATCGGCCTCGGGCTACCCGTAGGATGGCCTCTTCCCGAGCCATCCCTCCCGAGGCCTGCCCGCTCGATGAACGAAGCCTCGACCACCGACGACCTCACGCCGGGGCCGTCGACCTCGCCCCTTCCACCGACCCCGACGTCAAGGAGCCGCCCACGCGGTTCTTCCAGGCCCTCCGCCAGATCGGGCCGGGGCTGATCCTGGCCGGCTCGATCGTCGGCACGGGCGAGCTGATCGCCACGACCGGCCTCGGCGCCGAGCAGGGGTACATCCTGCTCTGGCTGATCCTGCTGAGCTGCGTCATCAAGGTCTTCGTCCAGGTCGAGCTGGGCCGGTACGCGATCACGCACGGCAAGACGACCCTGGCGGCTCTCGACACCCTGCCCGGCCCGCGGCTGGGCACGTCGTGGCTGAGCTGGCTCTGGCTCATCATGATGCTCGCCACGCAGGCGCAGATCGCGGCGATGGAGGGGCTCGTCGGCCAGGCTGCCCACATGGCCTTCCCCGGCGGCTCGGCGTGGGTCGCCGCGACGGCCGGGACGATGATACCCGCCTGGGGCACCTTCCTCGAAGGCCATCCCGAGTACTTCTGGGCCACGCTGACCGGCCTGGCCGCGATCGCGCTCTTGCTCTCGGGCGGCTACAAGCGGCTGGAGCACGTGACGACGGCCCTCGTCGCCGGGGTGACGCTGATCACCGTCGCGTGCGTTGCCGGCCTGCCGTTCACCGAGTACCCGGTCCGCTGGAGCGAGATGAAGACGGGCCTGACGTTCGCCCTGCCGGCGACGGGCATCGCGCTGGCGTTCTCGACGTTCGGGATCACCGGCGTCGGGGCGAGTGAGCTGTTCGCCTATCCTTACTGGTGCATCGAGAAGGGCTACGCCCGATCGGTCGGGCCCGCGATCGAAGCGACCCGGAATGGGGACGCCGAGCTCGCGGTTGGCTGCGGGGTCATGCAGCTCGACGCCTGGTTCAGCATGGTCGTGTTCACGGTCGCCACGGTCGCGTTCTACCTGCTCGGCGCGGCGGTGCTCCACCCGCAGGGCCTCGACCCGCAGGGGGCGGGAATGATCGCCACGCTGGCGCAGATGTACGTCAAGCCGCTGGGGCATGTGGACGCGCGAGGTGTTCCTGATCGGCGCCTGGGCCGTGCTGTTCAAGACGCTCTACGTCGCCACCGCCGCCAACAGCCGACTCACGGCCGATTTCCTCGACCTGACTGGCATCTGGCGGTCGGGCGAGGGGAGCCGGTCGCCGGCTTCGTCATCAACGCGTTCTGCATCTTCTACCCGCTGCTGTCGCTCGGCATCTTCTACGCGGTCCGCGAGCCCGAAGATGCTCGTCACGGTCGGCGGTTACGCGCAGGGCGCTGATGCTCCCGCTGATCGCCGGGGCGACGCTCTTCCTACGAAATCGCGACACCGACCGCCGCGTGCAGCCCATCTTTCTGACGGACATCTTCGCTGGCTCGCCTTCTTCTCCATCTCGATCGTGGCGGGATACAGCATTTATTCTGGATATCACGAGCTGAGGGCCTATCTCCGCCCGTCACTCGGCTGGTGAGGCCGCCGGGCCGGACGCACGGCTCGCGTCAGCCCGGCGGCTTGGTGTGCCAGAGACCGATGTATTGCCGTCGGGATCGGCGAACCAGGCGAACGTGCCCAGTGGGGATCTCCACGGGCGGCACGAGCGTTTTGCCGCCGAGCGACTCCGCCTTGGCCAGATAGGCCGCGACGTCGTCGACGTCGACGTAAACCGTGACGTAATGGATCGGCTCGTGGCCGAGCGCCGTTGAAGTGCGCCGTGATGCCGCCCTTCCCGCCTGTGTCGATCATCGTCGCCGGGCCCGCCTCCTGGGTGATCCAACCGAAAAGATCCGCGAAGAACTGGGCGGTTTTCGCTCGATCGCGGCAGCCGATTTCGAAGTGCACGACGGGCCGACCCATGGACTGGCTCCGTTCGAAGCAGGAGAGTCGGTTTAACGAGAATCTCGCGACATGGATAACCGGAATCCGAGCCCGCGTCCAGAACAAAAAGACACTATGTGCGACCCGTGCCGGTAACGCCGCGGGGTCGACGGCACGCGGCTTCGGTGCCTATAACGGGGTCCGGCTGACCCGGGCACGTCCGTGATCGATCGATCGACCGCAGAGAGGATCGAGACGGACGTGAGCCAAGCCCTGATCCGCGCCCGGTATGTCACGCTCGCCGTGGCGGTCGGGCTGCTCGGCCTGCTCGTCTGGGACGGCAAGCGGGTCGGCTACGAGCAGTCGATCAAGAGCTTCTTCGCCGACGACGACCCGGCGATGGCCCGTATCGCCGCGCCTCGGCCGCATTCGGCGACGACAACTTCGTCTTCATCGCTTATGACGATCCGCGAGCTGTTCACGCCGGCGGGAATGGACCGCGTCGCCGCGCTGGCCAAGGCAGTCGCGCCGGGACGGATCGACGGCGTGGCCCGCGTCGAATCGCTCGATGCGATGCCCGTGTTCTGGAAGATCGACGACGTGCTGATCGGGCTCGACAAGCTCCCGGCCTTCGCCAGGACAGCCGCGGTTCGCGCGATGAAGGAAAACGTCGGCAAGCTCGCCGGATCGACGAATCCGCTGACGATCGGCGCGGCTGTTCGCGGGGCCGGACGCGGCGGGCATTGACGACTTGAGGCGACGGGTCGTCGCGCATCCGCTCTTCAAGGGCACGCTGGTCGACGCGACGGGCACGACCACTGCCGTCGTCGTCCGCCTGGTCAAGACCGACCAGCACGACGTCAAGGCGACGATCAGCGACGCTCGCGGGCCAAGGCCGACGCCTTCGCGCCTCGGCACATGGCCTGGATCGGCCGGCCGTGGTCGGCCCTCCGGTCCTGCTGGCCGACGGCTTCATGGCCATCGAGCGGGACGGCCGGCGGCTCGCCGCAGTGGGCATGGCCCTGATCGGCCTGGTCACGCTCACCGCCACGCGGTCGCTCTGGTGGGCGATCATCCCGATCCTCGCTGGCTGGCTCGTCTGGCTCGGGGCGGAGTGGCTGCTGGCGACGTTCAACCTACGCCTGTCGCTCTCCGGCGGTCCGCTCGTCGCGCAGATCATCGTACTGACGATGCCGGCCGCGAGCCACCTCGCCATCCACTTTCGCGACGACCGACGCAAGGAGCCGCGACCCCTACGTCGCGGCGCGCTGCGACCCTGCGCTCGGTCTCCGTCCCGATCCTGTGGACCGCGATCACCGGGGCGATCGGCTACGGAGTCCTGGTGACCAGCTCGGTCGTCCCGGTCCAGCAGTTCGGCGTGATCCTCGGCGTCTGCACGCTCGTCGCCGCCCTGCTCACGATGGCCCTGGCACCCACGGCGATGCTGCCGCCCTTTCGCCTTGAATTGCCCGTCCAGCTCGGCAGCGAGGCTCCCGCTGTTCCGCCACATGACCCGGCTGACCGCGTGGGTCGAGCGGTATCCGGCCGCGGTCGTGCTCGGCGTCGTCGCCGTCGTCGGACCGCTCGCGCTTGGCATAACTCGGCTGTCGTACGAGTCGAACTACATCAACGCCTTCATGCCGCAGTCTCGGGTTGTGACCGACTATCAGGCCGTCGAGTCGAGGCTGGGCGGGATCGGCGTCGTCCAGCTCGTCGTGCCGTTCGGCACGGACGCGACGCCGGAGTCGCTCGCGAAGCTGCGACGGCTCGAACGCGATCACGACAGGGAGCCCGCCGGCAGACTTATGCACTCTCGCTGGCGACGGTGCTCGACCCCGATGGACGGATCGCGCCTCCCTGCCGGACGACTCGGCCCGGCGCATGCTCGCAACCAAGCTCGAGCTGATCCGCTCGTCACCCCAGGCGGAGCTGCTCAGCGGCTTCTGGAACCGCGACCACGAGCCCGACCGCGATTCCGCCCGCGTGCTGGTCCGGCTTGATCGAACAGCAGCCGACCGAAGCCAAGAACGCGATTTTCCAGCGGGCACAAGGAGGCCGGGCCGCGCGAATTCGGCTCGGCGTACCTGACCGGATTGTCGTTTCTGATGACGCGGACGGTCCAGGGCGTGATCGTGACCCAATGGACCACGTTCCTCTGGTCGGTCGTCGGCATCCTGACGATGCTGACGCTGGCCCTGCGAGGCCCGCTGCTGGCGGCGCTGGCGCTTTTACCGACGCTGCTCGCGGTCGCCCTGGTGGTCGGCCTGATGGGCTGGCTCGGCATCAAGCTCGATATGGCCACGGCACTTGTGGCGAGCGTCGCGCTCGGCCTTTCGGTCGACGACACTTTCCATTGCCTGCTCCAGTTCCGCAGGGCGACGGAAGCGAATGTCGTTCTCGGCGAGCACTGGAGTCGAGCTACTCGGTGACCGGGCCGGGCGTCTTGCTCTCGAGCTCGGCCGTCGCGATCGGGTTCCTCGCGCTGCGCCTGAGCGAGTTCGCCCCGTTCGCGAACTTCGGGACGATGGTCGGCATCGCCACGGCCGGCAGCACGGTCGGCAACCTGCTCCTGTTGCCGGCGTGCCTGACCACTCTGGCATCGCCTCGGAACCGGCACGACGAGCCGGCCAGATACTCGAAAGGCCCGGGAACGCGAATCGGAGGTCCCGGCGGGGTCGCCAGAAACCTCCGAGCTGGGCTGACTTGGCCGATAGCTCCCCGACTAGGACTCGAACCTAGAACCTAGCGGTTAACAGCCGCTCGCTCTACCATTGAGCTATCGGGGAATGGAAAGCCTGAAGATACAACGAACGGCGGGTCGGACTCAAGGTCGATCCGCGATGAATTTCCTAGGAGGGGCGGCGTCGGCCCCGAGCATCGGCACGATGCAACCGCCGGCCGCGACCGGGGAAGGGACCCGGGGGGAAGCGGGACGACCGGCGGGGCTCGCGTCAGTCTTTCGTGGCCGACTTCGCCGCGTGCTGCTCCATCGCCTTCTCGAGGATTCCCACGATCAGCGCGTTGAGCGACGCCTTGTCCTCCTTCGCCCAGCTCGCGAGCTGCTCGTGGAGGACTGGCGGCATCCGGATCTGGAAGTGGACGACGGTCTCTGGCATGGGCGATGCTCCTCGGCTCTGTACCGATCGGCGCACGGAGAGCGGGCGACGGACCACCCGGGGCCAGCCTGTCGACGTCCCGCGGCGCCGGCGGGCGCGTCTGCAGTGGAGTGTACCCGACGCGGACGCATGCACCTTATCATTTTCCCGGCACAGACACAAATCTCACCGACGCGAGAATAGCCGACGCCTCCGTCGCCGCCCTCGCGAATCCCACCCTATCCCGAGCTCGCGGCACGATGATATTTTGGATGGAGCCCGCGAGGATCCGCCGCATATGCCCATCCCGACATCCGGTGTCCCCGACGATCCCCGGCCCGATCGCGGCCCGGACGGTCGCCGACGCCGAGCCGATCCGCCGCTTCGTCGAGCACTGGGGCGTCATGGCCCGGGCCTGGGGCATCAACGCCTCGATGGGCGAGCTCTTCGCCCTGCTCTATGTCACGGGCACCGACTGGACGGCCGAGGACCTCCGCGAGGAGCTCCGCGTCTCCCGCGGCAACGTGAGCATGAACCTCCGCGAGCTGATCGCCTGGGGTGTGGTCCACAAGGTCCACCGCCAGGGCGAACGCAGGGAGTTCTACCGGGCCGAGGCCGACGTCTGGACCCTCTTCCGCCGCATTCTGGCCGAGCGGAAACGCCGCGAGCTCGACCCGACGCTCGCCGTGCTCCGCCGGACGGTCCGCGAGATCCCGGACGACCCCAACGTCCGTGCGCGGCGGGACCGGCTCGTCGAGCTCCAGGAGTTCTTCGGCCTGATCAACGCCCTGGCGACCCGCCTGCTGAGCCTCGACGGCGAGGAACTTCGCGACCTCGTCGCGCTGGTCTCGCCCGATCACGACGCCGACGTCGCCCCATCTGTCTAACGTCTGATCGGAAAAAATTTCGTCGCGACCCCTTCACTCCGGGCCGGCATGGGGCCTAAAACTTCGTCATGGGTCCGAGCGACCCTCGACGAGCCACGAGCGTACGGCCCCAGCAGGCTGCCTTCGCACTCTGGGCGGAAGGCGGGGGCAACTCATCTTGGGGATGGGAGTCTGTTGGGGCCGTTCTTCACGGGGGCCGGGTCCGCGACGGGGCGGGCCGCGGCCCCGCTCGACTTCCCCGAAGGTCGGTTCTCAGGGCGGGCCGGCATCGGTTACCACCCCGTCCAGGAACTCGGGCCTGACGCGTGGCGGGACGGTCTGCGGCTCGCCTAGAATGATTCGTCGACGCACCTTGCCGTCGACCCGGCCATCGGGCTCGGGCCATGGGTCGATTTGACCCGACCGCGGTCGTCGGCTAGGGTGCAGCCGGCGAGCCGCACGATCGCGGGCGGCCGCGGCCGAGGACGCGCGAGCCGGGCATCTCCCAGTTCGAATCCGAGCGGAGTCCGTCCATGAGCACAGCGTCGGTGGAGCAGTACTATCCCGGGCTCGAGGGCGTGATCTCCAACGAGACCGCGATCGCCAATGTCGAGGGGCAAGGAGGGCCAGGGCGGGCTCGAATATCGCGGCTACCAGATCGAGGACCTCGCCGGGCACGTCTCGTACGAGGAGACGGCGTACCTGCTGCTCCACGGCGACCTGCCCAATCGCGCCCAGCTCGAAGAATTCCGCGGCCGGCTCCGAGGGATGCGGGCCGTCCCGGCGCCGCTGCTCAGCCTGCTCGGAACGATCCCCAAGTCGATCCACCCGATGGACGCGCTGCGGACTTCGGTGAGCGTGCTGTCGCACTTCGACCCGGACGTCAACGCCCCGCCGGCCGACCACGCGGCGAACGTCCGCAAGGCCGAGCGGATGCTCGCGCAGATGCCCACGGCGATCGCCGCCCGCGAGCGGATCGCCGACGGCAAGGAGCCGATCGCGCCGCGCGACGACCTCGACCACCCGGCCAACTTCCTCCACATGATCAACGGCAAGGTGCCGACCGAGACCGAGCGGCAGGCGTTCGACGTCTCGCTCGTGCTCTACACCGAGCACGAGCTGAACGCCTCGACGTTCGCGGCCCGGGTGACCGTCTCGACGCTCTCGGACATCTATTCGGGCGTCGTCGCGGCGATCGGCACGCTCAAGGGCCCGCTCCACGGCGGGGCCAACGAGGAGGCGTGGAAGCTCGTCGAGGCCGTCGGCGCGCCCGAGAAGGCCGAGCAGTGGATCAAGGACGCCCTGGCCCGCAAGGAGCGGATCATGGGCTTCGGCCACCGCGTCTACAAGACCGGCGACCCGCGGGCGCGGATCCTCAAGGAATACTGCGCCGAGCTCGCGGCCGAGCGGGGCGACGACCGCTGGGAGCGGGTCGCCGAGCCGATCGAGCGGGTCGTGACCGAGAGCAAGAAGCTGCCGCCGAACGTCGACTGGCCCTGCGCCCGGCTCTACCACTACCTGGGGCTCCAGCTCGACGTCTACACGCCGATCTTCGCCATGGCCCGCGTCGCCGGCTGGGCCGCCCACATCATCGAGCAGCTCGACCACAACCGCCTGATGCGGCCGCGGGCCCGCTACGTCGGCCCGCCCACGCGGACGGTCGTGCCGATCGAACAGCGGCGTTGAGTCAAGCGACGGTATCCAGCATCACCCGCGAAGGCAGAGACCCCGTCCGGAGATCGTCCCGGCAGGGGCCGCGGCCTTGGCTTTACGTGGCACGAGCTCTCCGATCGCTCACTTCGGGGCGTTCGGGATCTTCCTTGGGCAGCGCGAGTCGCCGGCCGGCGCGGGATTGGCGCGTGGCGGCCGGCGGCGTGGGCGGAGCGTGGCGCCGGCGGGGGCCGAGCGGGGCTTGATGAGCTGCTTGATCGCCGGCCGGTTCCTCATCTCGGTCGTCCGCCGGCGTCGTGCCGCCGACGGGCGCGCGTATAGCCGAGCTGGCTCAGGAGCCGCTCGATCGGCATCGGCGGCACGCCGTTGGCGCGGGCGTCCTTGGTCGCCTCGGCGACTTCCTTCGAGAACGCCTCCTACTCCGGCGTCAGCGACTCCTTCTGGATCGTCGCCGCTGAGCGGGATCCGATTGTCGAGGATGTAAGCCCGGCATAGCGGCGAGATCCGGCCCGAGGCCCGGCCCGTCGGCGCGGGCACCGGCTCGCCGAGGCGGGCGATAGGTCCGCTCGACGGCCAGCCGGCCCGGCGTGCGGTCGACGCCCGGCGGCGGCAGGTCGTACTCGATCATCCCGCCAGACTGCTCGATCAGCCGGATCAGGTCGAGCCGGTCGTCGCGGCCGTCGCGGTTGACGTCGATCTTGCCCATCAGCGCGAACCGCTGTGGGTAGTCGGGCAGGAACGCCGGCGAGTAGATCTGGTCGTTGTAGCGGAGTCGGGTTGGTCGGGACCTTCGTCTCGACGATCTTCGCCAGGCTATCGGGCTGGCCCTTGGCCGGGTCGCCGACGGTCGACGAGCTCGACGACGCCCTTGGGCTTGTCGGTGGGGATGCCGCGGGCGTCGCGGTCGAAGACGGTGAACGTCATCATCGGCTTGGCGCCCATCGCCTTGTTCGACGCTCACCCGGACCTCGCCGCGGTTGTAGTCGACGAACGTGATCCGCCCGATCGCCTTGCCGAGCTCGGTCTCCTTGAGCGAGAGCCGGTCGCGGAAGTCGGCGATGGCCTTCTGGGCGTCGCGCTTGTAGTTCGCCGAACTGCGGCCAGGGTGTCGTTGTTCTTGTTCGTCAGGTCGGTGATCTGGTTCGTCTTTTCCTTGTCGCTGTTCTGCAGGGCCGTGATCTGGTCGTAGAGGCTCTGGACCTCGGTCTTGATCTTGGAGATCTCGTCCTGCTTCTCCTTCACCGCCTGGTCGCGGGCCGCGGTGGTCTTGGCCACCTCGACGTTATTGACCGAGTTGGCGCCGGTCAGGTCGGCGCGGAGCTTCCGGTAGTCCAGCGCCAGCTCGCGCATCAGCCGCGACTGGTTGAGCAGGATCTCCTTCATCCGGTCGAGCGACTTGACGTAGACCTTGTTCTCGTTCGGCTCGGAGGCGTAGGCGGCGATGATCCCCTGGCCGATCCCCTTGAGCTCGTCGAGCTTCGGGTCGGGCTCGCCGGCCTTCTGGACCTCGTTGATGGCGCCGATGAACTCGTTGCCGATCTGCTGGACCTCGGTGCTGAGCCGCTGGTTGTCCTTGGTGATCGCGGCCTTGGCCGCGTCGAAGTCGGCGGGGTCGATATTCGGGTAGCCGATCAGGGTCCGGTAGTAGTTGGCCTGCTCCAGCGCCGCGCGGGCCTTGGCGTCGGATTCGGAGGCCTTCTTCGACTCGCTGTCGGCGCGGGCGGTCTGCTGCGACATGCTCGAGAAGGCGAAGTAGTTGGTCACGCCCAGGATGAACACGAGCATGACGAGCGCCGCGACGGCGATCTTGAGCCCCTGGTTGTCGTTGGCTGCGGCCATGGGTGGTCACTCCCTCCGCCCGACTCGCCCGGTAAGGGCGCGAAGCGTCCGGCGGTTTCCTGTTAATATGTCACACGGGACGGCGGCCGCCGAGGAAGGGCATCCGGAAATCGCGCCGATCGCGGGGGCGATCGCGGAGTCTCCCGGACGGTTCGGATCGTTCGATTCTAAGGGCCGGGCCGAACCCCGGTCAAATGGCGCCTGGCGGGATTGCGTAGAATACGCCGAGATTCGCGGAGGAGAGGATCTGGGACGCAGGAATATCGAGCAGCTTCCCATGCGGTCATGATCTTTGACGCGGGCTCGCGGGCCGAGAGTTCGAGCAATTCCGCAGACGGGGGGCGCGATGGGGATCGAGGGGAGGAGATCGGCCGCGGCTCCTCGCTTCTGCGCCCGGTGCCGCCGGCCGTCGGAATCGGGCCCGCGGACTGTGCCCGGCTTGCGGCGACGCCCTGCAAGAGAGGGGATATTGCCCGGTCTGCGAGGACTGGGTGATGGCGCCGCCCGGGCCGACTGCCCCAAGCACGAGATCGAGCTGGGCGATCGGCCCCTGGGTCCTGAGATCGACGCGTCGAGTTCGCGGCTGGTCACGATCGCGACCTACGGGATTCCGGGCGACGCCCACGGGCCGCGGCTCCGACTCGAGGCCGAGGGCATCCCGGCCTTCCTCCAGGGCCAGCGGATGGGCGCCATTTACCAGGTGGCGACCGGTGGCGTGAAGCTGCAAGTCCCCGAGGAGTTCGCCCACGACGCGCGGGTGCTGCTCTCGCAGACCTGGTCGCCCCCGAAGGACGGCGACGACCCCGACGACCCCTGGGAGGGACTCGGCCCCGACCCATCCGAGCACAGGCGCTCGGTGATGAAGGGCCTGATCCTCGTCCTGCTCTTCGGCCCGCTGGTGTGCAGCCTGATCGGATTGCTCCTGTCAGCGCTCGGACGTCTTTAGGCGTAGGGTGGCATGGCCACGGCTTCGTGGCCATGTCCGGGGCACCCGCAGAAGACATGGCCACGAAGCCGTGGCCATGCCACCCTACGCCGTCCACGGTTTTCCGGTTTTACCGTCGTAACTGCTGACGTCTGACGTGGTTATGTCCATTCGACCGATTTTCGACCGTGTCGAACACCCGATTGACGCAACTCGTTGCCGCCGGCGAAGATCGGGGGATGCGTCCAGGACGGGTCCCGAAATCCGGTCGATCTGTCGTAACTCCCCTTCATCAAAGGACATGCGATACGAACCCCTCGATAATCGTGGACGGCGTAGCATGCCACCCGACGATCGACGAGTGTCAGACCACTAGACCGGTCGAGGCTGGTACGCCAGCCAGAGGGCCCGGAAGTAGCGGAGCACGCGCTCGGGGTCGGCGCTCTCGGGGATCTCGGCGAGCGTGTAGCCCTGGTAGCCCGCAGTCCGCCGAGCAGGCCGAAGAGGTCGCGCCAGGGGTACTGCTCATCGGTCAGGTCGCGGAGGTGGACCTCGCGGATCTTGGAGGCGACGAGGTCGAATCCCTGCCGGATCGAGCCGTCGACGACGTCGGTCGGGTTCGAGTTCCAGCAGACGAAGACGTTGGGATGGTCGGCGTACTGGATGATCCTGGCGAGGTTCGGCAGCAACTGGGTGGTGCCGCCGTGGACCTCGACGCGGATCTCGACGCCGAAGCCCTGGGCGTCGTCGCCCACCTCATGGAGGGCTCGGCCGATCTGGCGGAGCGTGGTGTCGAGGTCGGCCCCGCGAGGGACGCCATTGGGCCGGACGTTCACGCCGGGCGAGCCGAGGTCGTGGGCCAGGCGGACGTACTGCTTCGTCCCGGCGATGTTCTGCTTCACGACCTCCGGGTCGGCCGCCTGGTACTCGAAGGCGCGAGCCGAGGCCGGCGAGCTCGACGGGCGAGTCGTCGAACATCGTCTTGATCTCGGCCCGCTCGGTCTTCGAGAGGTTGACCTCGACCTTGTGCGCATGCCCGGTCCTCAGCTCGACGCCCTCGAACCCGAGCGCATCGAGCCGCTTGAGGATCGTCGGTAGGTCCCAGTCCTTGGCGATGTTGTAGGTGACGGTCCCGAGGCGGAGCATCGGTCGGGCCTCGCGGGTGATAGCCATTTTCGTAGGGTCCGCTATTGCGGACCATCGGGAAGACGATCCGCAATAGCGGACCCTGCGCGAGCCGGTGATGCAAGCCGTTCAATCCTGGGCGGAGCCGAGGAATTGGAGGCTCTTGATGAGCCATCTGTCGCCCTGTTTGACCCGGACCTGGACGAAGGTGAGACTACCGATGTGCGACTTCGACGTATCGGGCTGGAAAGTCCCGTGGATGACCATCAGGTCGGGGGTGACGAGCCGCGCGAACTCGACGATGTTCTTCGAGGTCGACCTCGTCTTTTCGTCCTTGAAGATGTCACGATAGAACGCCTCGATCTCGGCCCGACCCTTCTTGGTTTTCAGGATGATCGCGGACGGTTTCCCTTCTCCTTCTTCGAACCAGATGAGCTGGGCGTCCGCCGTGTAGGTCGCGGCCATCGCCGCCGCGTCCTTCTTGTCGAAGAGGGCCGACCCCTTGTCGAGGATCGCCTGGGCCTGGGCCTTGGCGTCCTCGGCGGCGGACAGCGGGGCGGTTGACCCGAGGACGAGGGCGAGCGCGAGCGTGCGGATCATGGAAATGTCTCCGGGAGGTTGGCACGACCGCCCGGTTATATCAGTTCCGCGATGACCTTTCCGTCGCCGGCGATCGCGATCGGCCGGCCCGACGGGTTCTGGAAGCTCGTCTGGAGGTCGAGCCCGAGCTGGTGATAGACGGTCGCCCAGACGTCGATCGGCCGCGTGGGCCGGTCCTTGGGGACCTCGCCCCTGGAGTTCGACGAGCCGACGACGCGGCCGCGCGCGAGTCCGCCGCCGGTCATCAGGACGCTCATGACCTCGCCCCAGTGGTCGCGCCCGGGGACGGGGTCCTGCGGCAGCCCCTTGCCGATCCGCGGAGTGCGGCCGAACTCGCCCATCACGACGACCATCGTCGAGTCGAGCAGCCCGCGCTGGTCGAGGTCGTCGACCAGCGACGCCACGGCGGCGTCGAGCATTGGCACGTTGCGGCGGACACCTTTCTCGAGGCTCGAATGCATGTCCCAGCCGTCGAAGTTGAGCGTGACGAAGCGGACCCCGGCTTCGATCAAGCGGCGGGCGAGCACCGCGCTCTGGCCCCAGCGGTTGCGGCCGTATCGGTCGCGGAGCCGGGGGTCCTCGGCCGAAATGTCGAACGCCGCGCGGGCCGAGGGCCCGCTCACCATCGCGAACGCCTCGCGGGCGAAGCGGTCGAGGCCGTCCATCAGGCCCGACTGGTCGACGTCGCGGCGGGCACGGTCGAAGGCGGCGAGCAGCGCCTGCCGCCGCTCGAGCCGGGCCGTCGTCAGGCCGTCCGGCAGCGTCAGATTCGGCACGCGGTATTGCTTCGAAGACGGGTCGCCCTTCACCCCGAACGGGCTGCACGCCACGCCGAGGTAGGCCCCGCCGTGATATCCCGGTGCAAGGCCGACCGAATGGATGTTCGGCAGACCGACGTACGCCGGCATGCCCTCCCTCCGCGACCCGCAGAGCTTCGTCACGACCGCCCCGGCCGACGGGTACTGCGGCGCCGATATCGGCGGCGTTCGACCCCTTGTAACCGGTCAGCATCCAGTGGGCGGCGGCGAAGTGGTCGCCGTTGTTGTGATAGACCGACCGGACGAGCGACATCTTGTCGAGTAGCCGGGCGTGACCCGGCATCAGCTCGGGCAGGTGGACGCCCGGGATCGCCGTCGGGATCGCCTTGAGCGGCCCGCGATACTCGGCCGGCGCGTCCGGCTTTGGGTCATACGTCTCATGCTGCGGCGGACCGCCGTCGAGCCACACAAGGATCACCGAGCGATCCCTGGCCGGAACGCCGGTCTCCCTGGCCGATGCCTCGGCCCGGAGCAAGTCGGGGAGCATCAGACCCGACGCCCCGAGCGCCCCCGCGCGGAGCAAGGCTCGTCGAGTCATCCCCTGGCCACAGCGCAACGGCCGGCGTCCTAGCTCGAGCATCGCGGGTGCCTCCCCGGTGGTCAGTCGTTGAACTGGAACTCCTTGGAGTTGACCAGGGCCCAGAGGATGTCCTCGTAGGCGAGCCGTTTCGCGGCGTCGTCGTGCTGTGCCGAGAGGAGGTCGAGCGCGGCCGTCGACTCGCCGCTGTCGGGCGGGCGGGCGAACGCGTCCCAGAACAGCTCGGTCACCTTCTCGGCATCGGGCCTGGGGTCCTTCGCCAGCCGCTCGGCTCGGCCTCCGCCGCGAGCAAGCTTCGCCTGGATATCGGGCGAATTCAGAAGCATCAGGCTCTGGCCCAGACTCGCGTCGCTGACCCGCTCACACTCGCAGGCCGTGTCGCGCTTGGGCCGGCCGAAGGCGTCGAGGAAGGCCGAGGCCACGCCTTCGTCCGGCAGGTCGATCGCCCGCGACCCGGCCGGCATGCCGGCGAACGACGTCGGCGAGGCCGTCACCTGCGAGATCGCGTCGAGCAGCGCCTCGGCCCCCAGGCGCCGCGGGTAGTGCCTCGCGAAGCTCTGACGGTCGGCGACGTTCGACGCGTTCGGGACGCTCGAAAGCCCGTAGGCCCGGCTCGTCGTCAACAGGCGGACCAGGGCCTTGAGGTCGTAGCCCGACTTGATGAACGAATTGGCCAACGCGTCGAGCAGCTCCGGATTCGACGGCGGGTTCGTCAGGCGGAGGTCGTCCAGCGGCTCGACGATCCCGCGGCCGAAGAAGTGGGCCCAGTACCGATTCACCAGCGCCCGCGCGAAGTAGGGGTTCTTGGGCGAGGCCATCCAGTCGACAAGCCGCTCGCGAGGATCATCGGAAGACGCAACGGCCTCTCGCTCGCCGAGCCCTCGCGGCATCATGGTCTTGCCGGTTTTCGGATGCGCGACCGAGCCGGTCCGAGCCGCGACGATGACTTCTTCCTTCAGGCCGTCTTTATGCGCATCGACCCGATTCTTCCGCTTGACCCGGCCGAAAAACGCGGCGAACCCGTAATAGTCGTCCTGCCCCCAGACCTCGAACGGGTGATGGTGGCACTTGGCGCACTGGAGCCGCATGCCCAGGAAAACCTGCGCCGAGTCGTCGACGTATTCGTCCGTCTTCTTCTTCTTTCGATACCACATCACCGGCGGCGACGACTCGGGCGTGCCGCTGGCGGTGAGGATGCTCCGCACGAACTGGTCGTAGGGGACGTTTCGCTCGAGGCTCTCGCGGATCCAGTCGTGGAACCGGAAGGTGCTCGAAGCGTACTCAGACTTGCCGTCGCGCTTGTTCCGGAGGACGTCGGCCCACTTGATCGCGAAGTTCGCCGCGTACTCGGGGCGTTCGAGCAGGCGGTCGATGAGCTTGGCACGCTTCTCCGCGGACCGGTCCGCGACGAACTCGCGCGTCTCCTCGGCAGAAGGGAGCGTCCCGATCACGTCGAGGCTCGCGCGGCGGATGAACTCGGCGTCGGTGCACTCGCCGGACGGCTCCACGCCCAGCTCGTTCCATTGCCTGGCGACGAGCCGATCGACCTCATTCACGGGGACAAACGCGAGTCCGGCTGAAGGCCGGTGCGGCAGCGGGACGGTCGCGCGGAAGACCGCGACCTTTCCCTGGTAACGCGCCATAATGGCGGCCTGGCCCGAATGGACCCGGGCGCGGACGAGGCCGCCGTCGGCGACGTCGGCCACGTCGAGGTCGTTCGATTGGTACTGGGTCCAGCGCGTAACGTCTTCGACGCGGCCGTCTGAATACGTCGCCGTCACAACGAGCTGCTGGCTCGACGTCTGCTGGAGTCGGCGAGACGGGGGATAGACGCTGATGCGATCGACTACCGGATCGTTCGGGCCTCCGGCGGGCGTGCCGGACTCGATCCAGCGGAGCATCGTCCGGTATTCGTGCGTGCCCAGCTCGGTTCGACGTCCGCCGCCGTGCGGCACCTTCGCGATCGCCTTCTCGAGCAGCAGGCTTCGCGCGGGAATGGCCGGGAAGACCCGGCGGCCGCGGTCTTCCTTGACGAGGGTCTCATAGTCGAGCGCCGGCTCGAAACCCAGGAGGCTCAGCCGAAAGCCGTTCTGCCCGCTTGCCTTGCCATGGCAGCCGCCCGAGTTGCATCCGAGCTTCGTGAAGACCGGCACGACCTGGTTGGCGAAGCTGATCGCCGGAGGGTCGGCGAACCGCCGGACGGTCACCGGCACCTTTGCTTCGTGGTCCATGTGGCGGATCGTCACGACCGTCGTGCCATCTCCGCGGGCGACGACGAGTCCGGTCGAATCGACGTCCGCGACGGAGGTGTCTGCCGAGGCGAACGTCGAGGTCGGGGTCCGGTCGACCGCCCCATCACCATCGCCGACCCCGTCAACGACGAGTTGCTGGACCGAGTCGGGACCGAGCAAATCGGCGTGGTCGGGGACCGCGCGGATCGTCTCGGCCGCCCGCGCCATGCCCGACGGGGCAATCGCGAGGGCCAGCCCGAGGGCCAGGCGCCGAGGCAACGACCACCTGATTCGCATCGCGCGGTCTCCGAAGTCCGGAGGGGGCCCGGTGCATGGGCCTTGGACGATCGGGTGCTCTTGCGGCGAGATTAGAAGCGGGGCCTCGCGGGGGAATCACCACCTTCTACGATGGACTTTAACCAGCCCTTCATCGGCCGGCAATCCACTTGTTGAATAATTTATTGCACCTTGTTGCCCAGGGTCGAACTGGACGGCGTGGCGCGATTCGTCTAAGCTGGTCTTCCGTCAGGACCGGGTAGCTCAGTCGGTAGAGCAACGGACTTTCGGTCGGGAGCCTCGCGCGGAAAGAAACCGAACCGCGACGAGTGGATGCCGCAGTTTGCTGGGACACCCTGAGAGCCCGCGCCACCACAACGAGAGCCGGTAACGGCAAGCGTGACGGTCCGAAAAGGCGCGGGATTGGGCAATCAGCAGGCAAGGGACCGGCGGACTCGCCGGCCCCGGCCCCAGAGACTAGACGCGGCACGCCTGCGACGGCGATGGGATAGTCCAGACTTCAACGTCCGGTCAGGTCGGTAGCCCGCTCGGGCCGGTCGGTCGGCGAAAGCCGATGAGGTAGGTTAATCCGTTGGTCGAGGGTTCGAGCCCCTCCCCGGTCACTCGGACGTTACGACTTGCGTGTTTTCTTCTTGGAACGCTTAGGTTTGGGCGGAGGCGGATTGATCACGGAATCGAGCAGCGAGGCGAGGCGGCCGGCCGCCTCCCCCTCGTGGCGCGCCAGCTCGATCATCTCGGCGAAGCTCAGTTGCGGATCGGGGAAAGGGAGTCGTCCCTGGGCCTCCTCGGTCGAAGCCTTGAGGTTATAGGACCGCTCCTGGCGCTGGACCTTCACGCCGCATCGACGAAGCAGGTCGAGCTCGCGGTAGAAGGTGCGGAGGCCGACCCCCAGGTTCGCCAGCAGCGACTCGCGGTCGAGCGGCCTTTCCCCCAGAATTGCAACCAATTTGTAGAGCCGCGAGGCCCGTGCGAGGCTGATATGCCCCGCGGGGCGTCGGCGGGCGGTTGCGCGTTTCATCGGGGCCTCCCTGGTGACGCCGTCTACGGAGGCTCCCTACCGAGGGCGGGGCGCGGACCCCTCCGGTGCCGGCTTTGCGGATTCTGACGATTCCCTCAAGTGTGCCGATAATCCGGCCGATTGAGAAGGATGGTCCGACGGGGTCTCGTCCCGCGGCCCGGGTTGCGCCGGGCGGACGGATCCCATCGAACCCGCCCCCGGGGCCGAAATCCCGGGCAGCGACCGTCGCGGCCAGCTCGCGGCGCGGTGGAGATCGACGGGCCGACGTCGGGCTTGGGGAGCTTCGATCCATGGCGATGCGGAAACACCCAGCGCGGTTCCGGGCGATCCGGCCCGCGGCGGAGGACCTGGAGCAGCGGAAACTCCTCTCTGGGACCGTCTCGGGGATCAACACCGAGGGGGACGCCTGGACGTTGACGCTGCTCGGGCCGGGCAAGATCAAGGTGACCAAGCAGCCCGACTCCAACGGCAACTTCACCGGCCTGACCGACCCGAGCGAGATCAACACGATCACCGTCTACGGGACCGACCCCCTCCGATCCAGGCTCGTCGGCACCGTGGTCCCCTCGGGCAAGGGGAACGGCGAGGTCTTCTTCCAGAACCTCACCGAAGTGACAAACCAGGACTTGCACGGCACGGGCGGCCTGGGACTTCTCGCGATCGACATGCCCCAGTTCTACCTCGGACTGACCGCGGCGACCGCCCCGACCTCGACAAACGGCGGGACCGAGCCGGCGATCTCGATCCCCGACGGCGTCGCCACGCTTGACTTCGGAGGCGTCGATACCACGGCGTTCTTCGGGACGAACGTCGCGAACAACCTCAACGCCAACGGCCAGAACAACCAGTTCACCGTCACGCTCGGTATCCCGCAGTACGCCGGGACGCGGATCATCGTCAACAAGATCATCACGAATTCAGTGCCCCCAGGCACCACCGGTGGGACTGCCTTCCAGAACGGCGTGACCTTCCAGGCCACGGGACGGATCGGGATCTTCCAGGCCAACGAGATCGACGGGAGCACCACGAACCAGCCCGCGGCGTTCCCGAACGGCAATCAGCCGCCGACGGCCGGTGGCGTCATCGTTCAGGCACAGCCCGAGCTCGCCTCGGGGATCACGGCCCCGATCGGCTTCGTCAGGGTCGGCGGCAACGCGACGAATCTCTTCGTCCTCACGGACAACGCGATTAATACGTATTTCGTCGGCGGCGAAACGAATAACATCGGCATTCTCGCGGCCGACGGCACGCGCAACCTTTACTTCGGCAAGGGGATGGACACCGCGACCATCAAGACGAATTCCGTCGAGCGTCTGTTTGCGAACCGCGGGGCCATCAATTCGACGCTCATCGCGACCCGGCAGATCGGCAACATTGAGTTCGGCGGGGACGTGGTCGGGACGACCATCGAGTCCGGCTACGAGCAGGGCCTCTCCGGTCCGTTCGGCGCCGTGGTGACGAATCTCCTGGCGACCCCGACGCCGCTGGCGGGCGGTCAGATGCGGGTTAACGTCGCGGGGAACGTGACGAATTCGATCTTCGCATCGTCCGTCGCGCAGGGCTCCAGCGGCTTCGGCTCGGCCGATGACCTGAGGCTGCCGCTCGGCTCCATCAGCGCCAGGGTTCAGGGCACGATCGACAACTCGACGGCGACGCCACAATCGCCATCGGCGGCCTTCTACGCCAAGGCGGTCAGGCTCGTGCAGGGCCCGGTCGTCCCGCCGACCGTCGCCGAGGCTCCGTACTCCGGCCCGCTGACGCCCAAGTCGCTGCCGGGCATCCCGCACCCGTATTCGTACGCGTTCAACGCCCGGACCCGGGCGGCAAAGCTTGCGGCGGCCAAGAGCGGCACGACGAGCTCGTGAGAGCGGGCGAAGTCCCCGCGAGGACCGATCCGCGAAGATTCCGGAGCGGCCGTCCCCCTCAGGCGGGGGCGGCCAGCTTCTTCCCCTTGATCGCCCGATCGGCGATATCCTTGCGATACCAGCCGCCGTTGAAGCGGATCGCCGCGGCGGCATCGTAGGCGCGGGCCTTGGCGTCGGCGAACGTCCCGCCCAGGGCCGTCACGCCGAGCACCCGTCCCCCGTCGGTCACGGCCCGGTCGTCGCGGCCGAGCGAGGGGTCGGTCCGCAGGGTTGTGCCGGCGTGAAAGACCTTCACGTCCGGCATCGCGTCGGCCTCTTCGAGGTTGTTAATCACCCGGCCTCGCTCGTAATGACCCGGATAGCCCTCGGAGGCCATGACGACCGTCACCGCTGGGCGGGGGTCCCACTCGAGCTGGACCTGATCGAGCCGCTCGTCCACGACGGCGTCGAGCGCTTCGAACAGGTCGCTCTTCAGCCTCATCAACACGGCCTGGCACTCGGGATCGCCGAAACGGACGTTGAATTCGAGGACCTTGGGCCCCTGGTTGGTGAGCATCAGCCCGGCGTACAGCACGCCGCGGAACGGCCGCCGGGCCCGTTTCAGGGCGTGCACGACGGGGACAAGGATCTCCGACTCGACCTGGGACATCACCTCGGGCGTCACGATATCGGCCGGCGAGTACGCGCCCATGCCGCCCGTGTTCGGCCCCTCGTCGCCATCGTGGGCCCTCTTGTGGTCCTGGCTCGACGCGAGCGGGAGGATCGTCCGCCCGTCCGTCAGTGCGAGGATGCTCGCCTCCTGCCCGTCGAGCCGTTCCTCAATGATGAGCCGGTCGCCGGCCTTGCCGTAGACGCGCCGGACCATCACCTGGTCGATGGCGTCGAGGGCCTGGCGAATCGTGTCGCAGACGTAGACGCCCTTTCCCGCGGCCAGGCCGTCGGCCTTCACGACCAGGCCGAGCGGACGTTCGAGGATGTAGGCGCGCGCCTCGGCAACGGCCGAGAACGAGGCGCGGTGCCCCCGCTCCTCGAACTCGACCTGGACGTTGGGCGAGAGCATTTCCCGCGGGTCGAGGATGCGATCGACGGCGTCCAGTGCCTCCTGGACCGTCCGGCAAAGCAGCGGGTGGCGCAGGGTCGAGCGGCCCTTGGAGCGAACCAGCAGCGACACGTCGCGGGAGAGGATGTAGTGCTCCGCGTCCGGTGCGCCGCGGAAGAGGCGGAAGTCGGCCGTCGGGATGCCGGCCTGGCGCATCAGCTCCTTGGCGAAGACCTTCGAACCCTCGAGCTCCGCCGCGTCGCGGCGAGGGCCGAAGACGCGAAGGCCTTCGCGCTGCATCGCGTCGACCAGCCCGAGCGTGAGTGGCTCTTCGGGACCAACGACCGTCAGCCCGATCCCCTCGCGCCGCGCGAACTGGACGAGCCCGCGAGTGTCGTGCACCTCGATCGGGACGTTGGTGATCCCGTCGAAGTGCGTCCCAGCGTTGCCGGGTGCGCAATAGACCTCGCGGACCTTGGGCGACCGCTTCAGCTTCCAGCAGAGGGCATGCTCACGCCCACCCTTGCCGACGACGAGGACTTTCAACGGCCACCCCGCAAGCTCGACCCCTCCGGCCCGCCACGAACACGGGCCTGGCAATCTCTTCAGGCATTGTAATGAAACGACGGGCATCGCGGACAGTCTGCAGACTCTAGGCGGCCCGCCCGAATGGAAAATCGGCCGGAAACCGCGTATCCTGGAACGATCCTCGCGACAGGAGAAAGTGCGCGAACCGGGAGGCGCCTGCGGGTGTCTCGTGGGATCGACCCGGTGATTCGTCCGCGACAGGCCCAGTGCGAAGAGAGGTCCGAGCCGTGAAGAGCGTCGCCGTGGTCGGGGCCAGCGGGGCGGTGGGAGATGTGATGATCCGCCTGCTCGAGGAGCGCGAGTTCCCTGTGGGCGAGATCAAATTCCTCGCCTCGGAGCGAAGCGCCGGGAAGCCGGTGACCTTCCGGGGCGAGACGTATCGGGTCGAGCCCCTGATCGCAGACGCGTTCCGCGGCGTCGACATCGTCCTCTCCAGCACGCCCGCTTCGATCTCCCGCGAGTTCAGCCCGATCGCCGCGAAGGCGGGTGCCGTGGTCGTGGACAACTCGAGTGCCTGGCGGATGGACCCCAACGTGCCGCTGGTCGTCCCCGAGGTCAATCCTCGCGACATCGCGAAACACAAGGGGATCATCGCCAACCCGAACTGCTCGACCATCCAGATGGTGGTGGCGCTGAAGCCGCTGCACGACCGCTTTCGGATCAAGCGAGTGGTCGTCAGCACATATCAATCGGTCTCGGGCGCGGGGCAGACCGGCATGAGCGAGCTCTGGGCGCAGACCGAGGCCCGAGTCGCCGGCCGCGAAGTCCCCGCGCCGGCCAAGTTTGCCCATCCGATCGCGTTCAATTGCGTCCCGCAGATCGACGACTTTCTCCCCTCTGGCTATACCAAGGAGGAGATGAAGATGGTCCACGAGACGCGGAAGATCATGGGCGACGACTCGATCGACGTCTGCCCCACATGCGTCCGCGTCCCCGTGCTCTACAGCCACAGCGAGTCGATCCTGGTCGAGACCGAGCGACCGATCACGCCCGAGCTCGCCCGCGAGGCCTGGGCCTACGCGCCGGGGCTGACGATCGTCGACGACCCGGCTGCGAAGCAATACCCCCTGCCCGACTCGGCCCGCGGTCGCGACGACGTCTTCGTCGGCCGAATTCGCCAGGACCTGGCCCGGCCGAACGCGCTGCTCTTCTGGTGCGTCAGCGACAATCTCCGCAAGGGGGCGGCGACCAACGCGGTGCAGATCGCGGAGGAACTCGTCAAGCTCTCGCACGTCGGCGCGTAGATGCGCAACATCAAGCTCGTGATCGCTTACGACGGGACCGACTTCTCCGGCTGGCAGCGCCAGCGCGATCGGCGGACGGTGCAGCAGGTACTCGAGGAGGCGATCGGTCAACTGACGGGTACGATCCCGGCGACGAACGCCAGCGGTCGGACCGACGCGGGAGTGCACGCGCTCGGGCAGGTCGTCCACTTCTACACCGCGTCGAGGCACGCACCCGGCGTCTTCGTCAAGGCGCTCAACGCCATTCTGCCGGACGACGTCCGCGTGAACGGCGCCTGGGAGATGCCCCAGTCATTCCACGCGACGCTCGACGCCAAGACGAAGCTCTACCGCTACGTGATCGACAACGGCCCGATCGCCGACCCGTTCCGGCTCCGCTTCGCCTATCACGTCCATCATCGACTCGACATCGACGCGATGAACCGCGCGGGCGCTGCGCTAAAGGGCCGGCACGACTTCCACAGCTTCGAGACTCACTGGCCCAACCGGACGAGCAGCGTCCGGACGATCACGCACCTGGCGGTCTCGCGGATGTCTGACCAGATCTGGATCGACGTCGAGGCCGACGGTTTTCTCTACAACATGGTCCGCTCGATCGCGGGCACACTCATCCTCGTCGGCCTCGGTCGGCGCTCGGAGGCGTGGGTCTCTGAAGTCCTCTCCGCCGAGGATCGCGCTGCGGCCGGCCCGACGGCGCCGCCGCAAGGGCTATTCCTCGTGCGGGTCAATTACGAGGGATCACCGTAGCCGGCCGACGATGACCCCGCGAGTTACCGCCACCGCTTGTCGGTTGAGTACGTCGTCACTTTAACCTTTCGCGGAGCCAGCACGGCCGAAAGCCGCCCCTTCAGCTCCTCCCGCTGGCTGGCCATCTGGAACGCGTCGAGCGGGGTGAAGGGCCGGTCGATTGCGGCCCGTGTGTCCAGCTCGTCGGTATCGACGAGCGAGACGAGCGAGCTGGGCGGGATGGCGAGCGAGTCGACGAGGTCGACCGTCTCGTTGACGTGCGACGCAGCCGATTCCGCTCCGCCCGCCCCGACGACGACGACCAGTCCCAGTCCAGCTCGGCAGGACGCCACCCATTCCCGCAGGCGCTCCGCCCCCCATTCCCGACCGTAGAGCCGTCGCACGATCGAAGAGCCCGACTCCAGCCCGAGGATGAGCGTCCGGAAGTGCCGGGCCTGAAGCTCGGACCAGACCTCGGTAGACCACGGTGGTTGATCGAACTCGTGGAGAAACGCCTGGAACCCGTCCAGGCTCGGTTCGGCTTGCAGGTCATTCCTCTCACGGGGCCGGGCTCGACTGGCCGGATGGATCGGCAGCACCTCGCGCGCCGCGTCCAGCGACGCGATCACATCGTCGGCCCGAAGACGGGGGAAGTCGGCACCGGCCATGAAAACCTGGCGACATTGGAGGATTCGCCGACCGAGCAAGCGGACGACGTCGCGCGCGTGCTCGCGAAGCTCGCCGGGAGAGCGCTCGTAAGACTCGGCGGGCGGCTGGCCGCCGAATCCCGGGCCGCGCGAGTGGCCCAGTGTCGCCTGGAGCACGAGCGGGCTGGCCGCCTCCGGCGGAAGAAAGGGCAACGGTCCATAGGCCGCGAGGTAGCGCTCGCGGTTCGCGAACCAGGCGGCGGCGTCCCACTGCGTGACGCGGTCGAGGAGGTCACGGATCCGCTCCGAGCTCAGCGGCACGGAGCCTTCTGGCGGGTCGAGGAGGGAAATGGCCGAGTCGAGACGCTCGGCCAGATCGATCGCGGTCGACCGGATCGACGCGTCGAGGTCCGAGGCCTCGGTGAACCCCAAGGTCCGCCGGCGCAGCACAAGGTTCTCACCCTCGCGGATCCGGTCGACGGCCTGCACGGTCGAGTCGAGGCCTTTCAGGAAATGCGTGCCGTTGACGAACGCCCGCTGCCAGCGACCGTCGAGGTCGAAATGGTAGATCGGCGCGTCGCCGAAGTAGATCGAGAACGCCCCGGACTTCACGCCGACGAAGATGTCGTCGCCCGACGCCGGACGGAATCCGCGGCGGAGCGAATACATGGCCCCCGAATGGAGCAGGCAGGCGGCCTCGGTCATCTCGGCGATCTCGCGATTGGCCTTGGTCGATCCGGCGATCCGCGATTATAACCGCGGGCGTTTCGCGACTCGACGGCGAGGGATCGACCAGGGAGGCTGCCTTGTCCGAAGGACCGACGATGATCGACGCGGCCGGAGGCGGTCGCGCGCGGGCTCGCGATCGAGTGCCTGTTGATTGCCGCGCTCGCGCTGACGATCAACCTCGTGGGCAACGGTCGTATCGGACTCTGGGACCGCGACGAGCCGCGGTTCGCCGTGGCCGTCCGCGAGATGCGGGCCCGCGGCGACTGGATCACGCCCAGCTTCAACGGCGAGCCGCGCTATCACAAGCCGATCTTCATCTACTGGGTGATGGGCGTGGGCACCGCCCTCTTCGGCGACAATCCGTACGGCGCCCGGTTCGGCTCGGCGATCGCGGGCACGCTGACCTGCATGCTGACCTGGTGGCTCGGCCGCCGGATGTTCGGCCCCGTGGCCGGCCGGCTCGCCGGGCTGGTTTTGGTCACGGCACCGATCATGGTCGTCGAGTCGAAATTCGCCACCACGGACGCCACGCTCGCCCTGTTCGTCACGCTCGCCCAGGCCTGCCTCTGGCGCCTCAATCAGGGCCCCTCGAAGCCGGCGGCCATGGGCTTCTGGGCGGCGATCGGGTTGGCGACCCTGACGAAGGGACCGGTCGGTCCCGCCCTGGTCGCGGCGTCGGGTGTGGCGTCGTGGTGGTTCCGCGGACCAGACGGACTGCTGGCGACGTCTCGAATGGCGGCGCGGTCTCCTGCTCTTCGCCGGCCTGACGCTCCCCTGGTTCGTCGCGATCGGGATCACCACGCGCGGCGATTTCTTCCGGTTCGCCATCGGCGTCCAGATGATCCAGCGGGTCACTTCCAAACTGGAAGAGCACGGCGGATTTCCGGGCTTCTACGCCGCGACGACGGTGGCGACGTTCTTCCCCTGGTCGGCGCTCGTCCCGGCGTGCCTCGTCGCCGCGTGGACCCGACGCGGCACGTCGCCGAACCTGGGTTACCTGCTCGGCTGGGTCGTCGGGCCCGTGCTCCTGCTGGAGCCGGCAACGACGAAGCTGATCCATTACTTCCTGCCCGCGATCCCCGCCCTGGCATTGCTCGTCGGCTGGCTGGTCCAGGAGGTCGGCCGCGACGTCGCGACAATCGGACGGTGGGCGTGCGGACGCCTTGCTCTGGGTCTACTGGGCGGGCTCGGCCTCGCGGCCGCGGCGGCGCTGATGGCGGGATCGTTCCTGGTCCCCGAGCCCGTTCGATGGCCGATGCGGGTGAATGCGATTGTCCTCGGCGGTGGCGTGATTATGGCGCTCTGGAAGTTCCGGAATCGGTCGCCGCTGGAGGCGGCGTACGTCCTGAGCGGGTCGTGGGGGGCGATCGCGCTCGCCTTCTCGGGCTGGCTCCTGCCGGCGGCCGAGCCATACCGGCTCTCGCGGGTCGTCGGCGAGAAGCTCGCGAATCACGTGGTCGCCGAGAAGGCTCGGCCCATCCTCTTGACCTACCAGGAACCCGGCATCCACTACGCAATGAAGCTCAAGTCGCCAACACTCCGCGACTGGGATGAGGTCCGTCAGGCACTCGAGACAGCGCCCGCTCTCGTCTCGCCGGTGACGGCCGAGCAGTACGTCGGCCTCTGCCTCGACGGCCGGTTCTACGTCGCCGTGCTGGAAGACATCAAGGGCTTCAACGTGAGCAAGGCCCGGACCCAGCAGCTACGCCTGATCCGCATTCGCCTGAGCCCGCAGGGGCTGGCCCTCCGGCCGGTCGAGCAGCCGACAATAAAGTGAGCGGAGCTGGTCGGTCATCGTCTCGTGACGGAACTGATCTGCGAATCGCGCACGCCCCTCGGCCCCCATCCTCCGGCGCAACTCGGGATCGCCAGCGAGCCGGAGAATGCCGTCGCGCAGGTCGCTCGATCGATCGTGGAGGCAGCAAGATGCCTGTTTCCGGCAAGACCACCTCTCTCGCCCCGTCAACGTCGTAGCTGATGACCGGCCGGCCGACGAGTAAGGCCTGCGGCAGCACACGGGCCAGGCCCTCGCGCAGGCTTGGATGGACGACGGCGTCGACCGCCTCGAGCAGCCCAGGAATGCGACCCGGCGCGACGAGGCCGACGAAATGGATCGCGTGGCGGACGCCGAGCCGCTCGGCCTTGTTCTCGAGGCGCTCGCGCCAGATCCCGTCGCCTATGAAGACGAAGCGGACGTTTGCATTCGCGCGGAGGACGTCCGGCGCGGCGGCGAGGATGTCGTCGTGGCCCTTCCGCTCGAAGAGGCGCGCGACGGTCGCGAAGGCGATCTCTTCGTCGGCCAGGCCCAGCTCGCGTCGGACGTCCTCGCGCGATCGTGGTGGCGAAAGGAAGGCGTCGACGTCCATTCCGCTGTAGACTGTGGTGTATTGCTCGGGCCGCCCCACGCCCGAGGCGAGGGCCTGCTCGGTCATGGCGTCGCAGACACTGACGATCGCGTGGCAGCGCCGCGCGGCCCATCGCTCAACGGCGATGTAGAGCCGATTCTTCGCAGGCGACTCGGACGGCCCGAATGGCAGCCCGTGGATCGTGTGGACGACGGCCGGCACCCGCTCGGCCCACGCCGCGGCGCGGCCGACGATACCGGCCTTCGAGCTGTGGGTGTGAACCACATCGGGACGAAGCCGACGGATCGAGCGGCGGAGGGCCTGGTAGGCCTTCCAGTCGGTCCCCGGACGGATCGCGCGGACGAGCTCGGGCATCAGCTCGACCTTGAGATCCCGCTCCCTGGCCCGAGCGAACAGGTCGCCCTCGGGCCCTTCGGCCGGCCCGGTGATGAGCGTGACATCCTCGCCGTGGCGATGATGCAGCCCGTCCACGGTCAGCAGCGTGTTCTCCTGCGCCCCGCCGAGTATCAGGCGGGTGATGACGTGGACGATGCGCATCGAGGACGGTCCGGAGCGGTTCGCGGGTCGGAGGTCTCAATCTTAACCCGACGAGGCCACTCAATGGCTCGTCCGCCGGGTCCTCCGCCCGCCGATGAAGCTGTCGAAGACGTATTTGCCCAGGTCGTCGGCCCCACAGTATGCGGCGATGCCGTGCGATACGCGGGCCATCTCCTCGACGAAATTCACGAGGCCGAGATAGAAGTAATCCTCGACCAGAGCGAAGCTCGAGATCCGGATGCCGGCCGACGCGCAGCGGCGGACCTCGTTCAGCGTGTGCCGCGCCGTCTTCTCCGAGGGAGGATAGATCAGGACGACCTCGCGTCCCTCGATGTGCGCCGTCGGCTCGCCGTCAGTGACGACGATGATCTGCTTGTTAGCCGCGCCGGAGCGGGTCAGGAGGCTCCGCGCGAGCTTGAGGCCGGCGTCGATGTTGGTGAAGTGCTGAGGCACCCGATTGGGCGGGTTGTCGAGGTCGAACCGGAGGTGGACCCGGCTATCGAACAGGCTCACCTGCTTCGGTGCCGAGTCGAGAAGCTGCCGCTCCGTCAGAACGTTGGCATAAGTGTAGAAGCCGACGAGCTGCAGGGCATCCTGCGGATACTGGGCGCGGACCATCGCCTGGAGGGCGAGGGCGACCTTTTTCGTGGTCGCATACTTGCCCCAGCGGCTCATGGACCCGCTCATGTCGATGAGGACGACCGTGGCACACCGGGTCTGGTACTCGGTCTCGTAGACGACATAATCGTCCATCCGCAGGCGGATCGGCGTGCCGCCGCCCTGGCGGATCATGCCGTTCTTCAGGGTCTCGTGGAGGTTTATATTCGAAAGCGAGTCGCCGTAGACGTACGGCTTCGAGTCCTCGAGCCGGACCGATCCCTCGCCCTTCTGGGGCGTGTCGTGCTTGCCGATCCCGTCGCGCTGGAAGGCGTGGAACAGGTTCGTCAGGGCCGATTCCTGGACCCGGCGCACGCCCGTGGGGCTGACGCGCCACTTACCCTCCTCATCTTTCTCGAGCAGGCCTTCCTGCTGGATCTTGTCGAGAATATCGGGGTCGTCCTCGAGGTCGTCGAGGTTGCGCAGCACCTGGTCGCCGTACTGGAGCATGTACTCGGCGAGCTGGTCGAACGCGCCTTCGGCCGACTGGGGGACGAACTGCTGCGAACCGTCCCACTTGCTGTATTCGAAGAGCGGCATGGTCCTCTCCGGTCGACCTAACGGCGATACGACGCGCCGCCGGTCTTGCTCGTCTTGTTCAGCTTGTTATGGACGTGCAGCCCTTCGAGGATGAACTCAACGGCGCTGGCCGTGGCCGCGTCGCGGGCGTCGGTCTCGGGAAGGTCCGGAAGGGTCTGCCGCGCGAGTTCGTCGGCCTTCTTGCGAATCACCGGCACCTTCTCGACCCGCGAGAGGACCTCCTTGACCGGCAGCGTATCGCCGACCTCGACCCCCCTGCCTCCCTCGAAGTAGTCGACCGCGGGACGAAAATCCTTCACGTCGAAGTGGTGCTCGAAGATATTCTTGACCGCCTCGCTCACAAGCCGGCCGATCAGCTTGTCCTCGTGTCCCTCGTCCTCCGACATGTTTAATTCGAGCTTCCCGCGCGAGCTAGGCAGGACGTGCATGAGGTCTGAGACGCGTGGGACGATCCACCGCTCGCCGTTGAGCAACGCCCGCCGTTCGGCGTTGGAGATCACGTTCTCGAGGTTGGCGATCGACATCCGCACCGACACGCCTGAGGCCTGGTTCACGTGGGTCGACGACCGCGCGAGCCGGGAGGTCTCCTCGACAATCTCCTTGACGTAGGCCGGAACCGCGAGGCGCCCGCCGTCGCGCTGGAGCCACGCGTTCTGGTCGCTGATGGCGATTCCAAGCTCGCGGGTCAGCGGGTAGTGCGTGCGGACGACCGATCCGAGGCGGTCCTTGAGCGGGGTGACGATACGGCCGCGGTTGGTATAGTCCTCGGGATTGGCCGAGAAGACCATGCACAGGTCGAGATTGAGGCGGATCGGGAAGCCCCGGATCTGGACGTCGCGCTCTTCCAGCACATTGAACAGGCCGACCTGGATCTTGGGTGAGAGGTCGGGCAATTCATTCATGCAGAAGATCCCCCGGTTGGCACGAGGGATCAGGCCGAAGTGCATTGTCAGCTCGCTCGAGAGGTAGCGGCCCTCGGCGTGCTTGATCATGTCGACCTCGCCGATCAGGTCGGCGATCGTGACGTCGGGTGTCGCGAGCTTTTCCTGGTAGCGACGGTCGCGGCCGATCCAGTCGAGGGGCGTGGCGTCGCCCATCGCGGCGACCCTGTCGCGGGCCTCGCGCGAGAGGGGAGCGAAGGGATTGTCGTTGACCTCGGAGCCCTCGATGACGGGGATCGCGTCGTCGAGCAGGTGGACGAGCTGCCGGAGCATCCGCGTCTTTGCCTGGCCGCGGAGGCCCAGGAAGAGCATGTCGTGCTTGGAGAGGATCGCGTTCTGGATCTGGGGGACGACGGTCTCTTCGTAACCTAGGATGTTGGGAAACAGTGGCTTGCCCGACCGGATGCTAACGATGAGGTTGCGCCTCATCTCGTCCTTGACCGATTCAACCTTATATCCGCTCGCTCTCAGCTCGCCGAGGTTCCGGGGCCGGTCCATCGCCATCGTGGCACGCTCCGAGGTGTCTGGTTCTATGGTGTCGCCGCCCCTTGGGCCGTGGGGCTCTGCTGGCGTCGGAGAGGCTTGCCGGCGCGCAGGGACCCGACGGAGTTATGCTAGGCACTCCAGATCGAAAGTCAACGCGGGCAAGGGGATTGCCCGGGGCTGGCAAGCCTGGCCGCTGGACTGGCCCTCGTTCGGATCGCGAGCTACGATGGATTGATCAAGGGCCCCGTCGACTCTTGTAGGAGCCGAAGGAAGACCGTCCAGCAACTCCGCGCCGCTCAACGTGCTGCACCGTTCAAGCCGTTCACCATTCGCGTGGCCGACGGTCGGTCGTTCCGAATTCCCCACCCGGACTTCCTCGCCATGTCTCCGAGCGGTCGCACGGCGTTCATCTTCGAGGCGGACGATGAAACGCACATCGTTGACCTCCTGCTCATGACGGAGATCGAGACCACGCAGTCGTCACCGGCCCAGTCCTGAGCCTCACCCGTCCGAGCCCGGCCCGTCGGTCTTGAACAGCCGGCTGACGCTCTCGCGGCGATGGATCGAGAGGATCGCCTCGGCGAAGAGGGGTGCCACGCTGACGAGCCGGATGTTGGGCGGGAGCGGCTCGTAGCGGTAGCCGATGGTGTCGGTCATCACCATCTCCTTGATCGGGCTGGCCGCGATCCGCGACGCCGAGCCCTTCGTCAGCACGCCGTGGGAAACGCCGGCGTAGATGTCGCGCGCCCCGTGCTCCTTGCACGCCTTGGCCATCTCGATGAGCGTGCCGCCGGAGATCGTGAAGTCGTCGACGATCAGCACGTTCTTGTCTCGAACGTTGCCGATGATGCTCAGCAACTCGGCCCGCTCGTCGTGCCCGCGGCGGTTCTTGTTGCCGATGACGACCGGCGCGTCGAGCAGGTCGGCAAACCGCGAGGCCGACTTCGTGAATCCCACGTCGGGCGAGGCAACGACGAGGTCGGGGATCTTCTTCTTCTTGAAGTAATCGACCAGGACCGGCATGGCGAGAAGGTGGTCGACAGGCTTCGTGAAGAACCCCTGGATCTGAGGGCTGTGCAGGTCCATCGTGAGGACACGGTCGGCCCCGGCGGCCTCGATCGCGTCGGCGCAGACGCGGGCACGGATCGAGACGCGAGGCTCGTCCTTCTTGTCCCCCTTGGCATAGGAAAAGTAGGGGATGACCGCCGTCACCTGCGCGGCGCTGGCCCGCTTCAAGGCGTCGATCCAGAAGAGGAGCTCGACGAAGTTATCGTTGACCGGATACTCGGTTCCCTGGACCACGTAGACGTCCCGGCCGCGGACGTTCTCGAGCACGCGGCACGAAGACGTTCCCCTCGCTGAAGATCTTGGTCTCGGACTTGGCCAAGCCGATCCCGATGTGCGAGCAGATCGCGGCGCCGAGGTTGCGGCTGGCGAGCCCGGCGAAGACTTTGAGCTCGCCGAACGGGTCGGCCTGCTTGGACGTGCAGATCAGCGAGTTGTCCATTCCCGGTCCGCCGCGGGTGTGGGAAAGCCGCCGCGGGCTCGCCCCGCGATCCGCCACAGAGCTTAATCGAACCCTCACGATCTCGCCACCCGCCGCCCGACGGCGTCGGCCCGGTCCTGCGGAAAAACCTGCACGCCCCGCACGGTTGAACTACAATGGTTTTCGATCGTAGGAATGGACGACGGATACGGTCCCCGGTTCCAGGGTGTCGCATGCCCCTTCAGCGAATCATCGGGCGGCGTTCGATCGCCGCGACGACGGCTTTGGCCCTCGGATTGGCCCTCTTCGGCCGGGTGGGCCTGGCGAGGCTCGAGGCTCCCGAGAGCGCGTTCGCGGGGATAGTGGCTGATATGATTGAAGCGGAGCGTCCGCCAGTCCAGCAGGCCGGCCGGCCGAGCCTCGATGGCGGGACCGACTGGATCAATACCGACCGGCCGATCCACCTCGACAAGCTCCGCGGCAAGATCGTCCTGCTCGACTTCTGGACCTACTGCTGCATCAATTGCCACCACGTCCTGCCGACGCTGGCGAAGCTCGAAGAGAAATACAAGAACCAGCTGGTCGTCATCGGCGTCCACTACGGCAAGTTCGACGCGGAGAAGGAGACGGCGAACATCCGCAAGAAGGTCCGCGAGTACAACATCAAGCACCCGGTCGTCAACGACGCCAACGGGGTCATCTGGAACAGCCTCGGTGTCAGCAGCTGGCCGACGCTCGTCCTGATTGGCCCCGACGGTACGGAGATCGCCCGCGCGGCCGGGGAGGTTTCGTTCGAGGCCCTCGACCGCGCCGTCGGCCAGGTTGCCAAGCAGGCCAAGGGTCTCGGCATCCTCGACGAGATGCCCGTCCAGTTCTTCTCCGAACGCGAGCGGACTCACAAGGGCGGACTGCTCTACCCCGGCAAGGTCACGGCCGACAAGTCCGGCAACCGGCTCTTCATCACCGACACGGGCAATAACCGGCTTGTGGTGACCGATTTGACGGGCAAGTTCCGCGAGGCGATCGGCAGCGGGCCGGAAGGCTTCGCGGACGGCCCGTTCGACAGGGCGACCTTCAATCGGCCCCAGGGGACATGCCTGCGTAGGCGACACGCTTTACGTGGCCGACACCGAGAACCACGCGATCCGCGCAGTCAACCTGACGGCGAAGACGGTCAAGACCGTCGCCGGCAACGGCAAGCAGGCGGCCTTCGGCGCGAACGCGGTTCAGGACACGCGCGGGAGCCTGAGCAGCCCGTGGGACCTCATCCCTCTGCCGAATACGCGGGTACTGATGATCGCCATGGCCGGCCCGCACCAGATCTGGCGGTTCGACCCCGACTCGGGCGAAGCGCGGCTCTGGGCCGGCACCGGCCAGGAGGACATCCAGGACGGCGAGGCGGTCAACGCGGCCTTTGCCCAGCCGAGCGGTCTGGCCACCGATGGCACGCACCTGTTCGTCGCCGACTCGGAGGGCTCGGCCGTCCGCTCGATCGACCTATCGGCCCGGCCGCCACGAGTCGACGACCCTCGTCGGCACCCACGACCTGCCCCGCGGCGCGAGCCTCTTCGAATTCGGCGACCGCGACGGCAAGGGTGACTCCGCACGCCAGCAACACTGCCTGGGCGTCGCGTTCGGCGCGGGCAAGCTCTTCGTCGCCGACACGTACAACAACAAGATCAAGGTCTGTCGACGTCGCCGACCGCTCGATCAAGACCCTCGCCGGATCGCCCAAGCCAGGCGCGAGCGACAACCCGCCGCTCTTCGACGAGCCCGGCGGCCTGAGCGTCGGCGGCGACACGCTCTATGTCGCCGACTACCAACAACCATGCGATCCGCGCCATCGACCTCGACAACAGCGCGGTCGAGACCCTGGCCACGGAGAGCATCCCGCCCCCGACGGTCAAGGCTCCGCCGAAGTTCGACGAACGCGACGATCATAGACTCCGCACCGTCCAGGTCGTGCCCGGCAAGTTATTCACGCTCACCCTTATGATCCCGCTCGCCGAAGGATTACGAGCTGAATGCCGAGGCGCCGATGACCTACCTCGTCGAGACGCCTGACGCGCCGAGCGCGCTCGGTCCGGAGAATCCGAAGAACGGCGGCCGGATCGAAAAGCCCGCGACGACTGTCAACGTCCCCGTGCACGCTTGCCGCGGCGACGAAGGCGGGCGAGTCGCTGAAGGTCCGCGTCTCGCTCCGGGCGATGGTTTGCCTGCCGAACACGCTTTGTGCGGTGAAGAACTACGCCTGGAACGTCCCCGTGACGTTCTCAGAGGGGGCGCCGGATCGAGTCTCGCTCGAGGTCAGAGTGAGTCAGGACGCCTTGGCCGGCTCGGTCGAGCAGAAGCCGGAGGCCGACGGGCAGGCTGTCGCCGAGCGCCTGACCCTGCTGGGCCGCCTCCAGCTCGGTGAACTCGCGGACGGGCACGGATTGTCGCCTCGTCCGCGTCGAGCGCGGCGAGGCGGCTCGATGACCCGTGCCCGCAGGTCGTCGTCGAGGTCCCGGGCCCGGTCACCTGACACACGTGCCAGTTGCGAGAGCGCGAACACGGCGTCGGTCGTCTCGCGGCCCGGTGTGTATCCACGGTCGAGGAGGGCCGTCGTCCAGCGCTCAGCCTTGTCGCGGGCGACGACCGTGTTGGCCGGTCCAAACAAAGGCACGCGCGCACCGACGCGGCCCAGGCTCCAGAGGACATGCCCGGCCGGGTTCGGCCGGCGAGAGGTCCTTGACAAGCGCGTCTCCCAGCGGCTCCTTCACAGATGCGGCCAGTCGTTCGAGCGAGGCCGCGCACCGCCAGATCTCGGCCAGCTCGTGTGCCTCGGGCTTGGGCCGGCCGCCCTTCTTGGGAGGACCGCCCTTGGCTGGGAAGAGCAGTGGGGCGAGCCGGCGATGGATCTCCTCGTGATGGGCCTTGTTCAGCCCCGCCGCGACGCGCCGCCAGAGGATCCACCACTCGGCCCAGCTCTGCGCATCCTTGACGTGCTTGACCCCCTGGTGGAACGTCGGCCAGAGGGCCTTGATCCGCGACTCGTCGAGCGGGAACCCGACACCGGGCCTGAGGACGTAGCCGGCCATGTTGAACCACCGCGACTCGTGCTGCGGCGATTTATCCCGCCCATCGGCCAGGTCCCGAAGCGGCTCCCAGCAGCGCTCGCAGCGCCGAGGGCGGCCACGAGTCGCGGGGGGCGTCCAGGCATTCTTCCAGTCGCTTCACGAGCCGCGCCGGACCTTGCTCGGCGGGGACGCCTGCCCCGGAAAACGCCGGCCTTGATCGCCGCGATGCCGGCGTCCAGCTCCGATTGCTCGATGACGACCGAGGCCGCATCGGCGTCGAGAATCGCGGGCACAGGGCGGGCTCGCTCGATGAACCGCGGAGCTGAATCTGGAGCCGCCAGCGGCGGTCGTCGGTCCGCGAGTGGCACCAGACCTCGATCGTCCCGACCTCCGTCACCTTCGCCGCGAGCCGGACCGGCACACGCTCGGCCTTCGCCTTCCGGCCAACGCGGATGTGCGGTCCGCAGCGGAGGCAGATCGCGGATCGACTCAGGGCCGGCCGCGACCAGGTCGCCGGGGCGGTCGTCGGGCCGGACCGAAGAACTCGCGAGCGGGAACGTGACGGGCTGATCGGTGAGGAGGTCGAAGTCGTGCCGCTCGATGGCGATCTCTTCCCCCTCCTGGGCGTCGCGGGGGACCACGCAGAGCCAGGGTCGGGCCGAGGTCGACGTGTCGAGGCCGACGTAGTAGGAACGGGCCGTTCCCCCGCCGATCCGGATGCCGCCGCCGCGTCGGACCACCCCGTAGTACGCCGCACCGTGGGCCACGGCGAGGTCGAGCGACGTGTTGGTCAGGACGCGAGGTCGGAATGCCGGGCCGTCCTCGTCGGCGTACCACGAGGCCACGACGTCGACCACCCGCTCGCGGACGACCTGGGGCGTCAGGGCGCCGCCGTTGAAGAGGATCGCGTCGGGCCGCGCGGGCCGGTCATCGGGGGTGAACCCGTCCGGGAGGATCGCCTCGCCCTTGTGGCGTCGGAGGAAGGCGGAGAGGTGCTTGGGGATCGCCGGATCGGCGACGAACGGCAGACCGAACTCCTGGAGGCCGACCTTTGTTCCCCGACCGGGATCTTCCCCGCGCGGGACGAACGGGAAGAAGCCGTCGACGACGACCTCGGCGACTTCCTCGCGCGTCAGTTCTGACTGGAGGCTACCGCCAATGATCCGCGACCCCCGCCCGGCGATCGTGACCGGCCAGCGGTCTGGGGCGCCCTCGGAGAGCAGCTTCTCCTTGGCCGTTCGGCACGAGTAGCGGAGAGCCGACCATTGCTCGTTGTCGAGCCGAGCGCCGCCGAGCTTACCCTCGACGCGATGGGCGAGCGCCAGGTCGACGTTATCGCCACCGAGCATCAGGTGGTCGCCAACGGCCACCCGGCGGAAGCCCGGGCCCGTCGGTGGTCTCGACGACGGTGATCAGGCTGAAGTCGGTCGTGCCGCCGCCGATGTCGCAGACGAGGATCAGCTCGCCCGCGCGGACCTCGCGCTGCCAGACCTCCTGGTGGGTGACGATCCAGCAATAGAACGCCGCTTGAGGCTCCTCCAGGAGTGTGAGCGCCGGATAGCCGGCCCGCTTCGCGGCCTCGACCGTCAGCTCGCGCGCCGCCTCGTCGAAGGAGGCAGGGACGGTCAGGACCACCTCCTGCCGCTCGAACAGGCTCTCGGGGTCTTCGAGCGCGAACGTCACGTCCCAGGCGTCGCGGATGTGCCGCAGATACTCGGCCGAGGCGTCGACGGGCGAGACCCGCCTCGCCTCGCTCGGCGCACCCCAGGGAAGGATGTCGGCCTCGCGGTCGACGCCCGGATGGCAGAGCCAGCTCTTCGCGCTCGAAACGAGGTGGGCCGGGACGCGGGCTCCTTGAATTCGCGCGAACTCGCCGACGATCCGGTCGCTGCCCTCCGCCCAGGGCGTGTCGCCCGACCCGGGCGGCAGCTCGTGAGGGCCGGGCAGGTAGAGGAACGAGGGGAGCATCGGCCGCGGGGCCGTCTCGCCGGGCGCGACGAGCTGGGGGACGTCGAACGCCTTGATGTCGGCAGTCGGCCGCTCGCGGCCCTTCGTGTCGACGTACGCCACGGCGCTGTTCGTCGTGCCCAGGTCGATGCCGATGATGAACCGCGGGCGGCATCATGCCTGCCTCAGCCGACGACGAAATTGACCAGCTTGCCCGGCACGACGATCGTCTTCTTGATCGTCTTACCCTGAAGCAATGGGACGATCTTCTCGTCCGACATCGCCGCGGCCTCGAGCTCCTCGGTGCCGATCCCGTTCGGCACCGTGATCCGCGCCCGGAGCTTGCCGTTGATCTGCACGGGGACCTCGACCAGCTCATCGACCAGCAGCTTCGGGTCGTAGCCGGGCCAGGGCTCGTACGCCAGCGAGGCCGTGCCGCCGAGGATCTGCCACAACTCCTCGGCCAGGTGCGGAGCCATCGGCGAGAGCAGGAGGGCGAACGTCCACATCGCCGACAGCGGCCGCACCTCGTCGGCGGTGAAGGCGTTGACGAACTCCATCAGCTTGCTGATCGCCGTGTTGAACCGCATCGCCTCCAGGTCGGCCGTGACGCCCGCGACCGTGCGTCGCGACGACCTTCGCCTGCTCGGGCGTCGGCGGCGACGTCCTTCACCTTCGGGTCGAGCCGGATCTCCTCCGATTCGACGTCGACGATCATCCGCCAGGCACGGCCGAGGAAGCGATAGACGCCCTCGACGCCCTTCATGCTCCATGGCTTCACGGCCTCGAGCGGGCCCATGAACATCTCGAAGAGTCGGAGCGCAGTCGGCGCCGTAATGGCTTACGACGTCGTCGGGATTGATGACGTTGCCGCGACTCTTGGACATCTTGTGCGCCCGCGCGTCGACTCGGATCGAGGGGTCGGCCGACAGCACGAATCCGTCGCCCTTCTTGACGACGGCCTCCTCGGCGAGCCTGCACCGCCTCCACGGGTTCGGGCGGGTTGGTGCCCCTTGAGGAAATGCCCGTGATCTTCGCTGACGACGTCTGATGCCGAGACCCACGCAAACGTCGGTCGCGGAAGGCAGCGTATTCAGTCTCGCCCAGGATCATCCCCTGGTTGATGAGCTTACTGAAAGGCTCGGGCGTGCTCACGTGACCGCGGTCGAAGAGAACTTTGTGCCAGAACCGGCTATAAAGCAGGTGCAGCACCGCATGCTCGGCCCCGCCCACGTAAAGGTCGACCGGCATCCAGTACTTTTCCAGCTCCGGCGACCACGGCAGCTGGTCGTTCCGCGGGTCGATGTAACGGAGGTAATACCAGCACGACCCCGCCCACTGCGGCATCGTGTTCGTCTCGCGGCGGAGCTTGTCGGAATACTTGACCCATGCGACGGCCTTACCCAGCGGCGGCTCGGGCTTGCCGGAGGGGCGGAAGTCGTCGAGGTCGGGCAGGAGGACGGGCAATTCGGACTCGTCGACGGCCCGGGCCGACCCATCCTCGTCGAGGAGGATCGGAAACGGCTCGCCCCAGTAACGCTGGCGACTGAAAAGCCAGTCGCGGAGCTTGTAGTTGACCGACCGCTTGCCGACGCCCGCGCATTCGAGCCAGTCGGTGATCGTCTTCTTCGCCTCAATCGTCGGAAGGCCATCGAGATCGAGCGGCGGGCAATGCTCGTAGACGGCACGGATGTCGTCGTTCCGCGAGTTGACGGCGACGCCCGGTTCGGGCTCGGCCTCGAAGAGCGGGTCCTCAAAGTTGACTGGCCGCTTGGCCACGACGCGGACGATCGGCAGTCCGAACGCCTTCGCGAACTCGAAGTCGCGCTGATCGTGACCGGGGACGGCCATGATGGCGCCGGTGCCGTAGCCCATCAGCACGTAGCCCGCGATCCAGACCGGGATCTCGCGACCGTTGACCGGATTCGTGGCGTAGGCCCCGGTGAAAACGCCGGTCTTGGTCTTGGCGAAGTCCGTCCTGTCGAGGTCGCTCTTCCGCGAGGCCTGCTCGCGGTACGCGCCGACCTCGGCACGCTGCGTTTCGGTCGTGATCCGGTCGACCAGCGGGTGTTCGGGGGCGAGCACCATGTAGGTGGCGCCGAAGAGTGTATCGGGGCGGGTCGTGAAGACGCGGATCGGCTCGACGCCGGCGACCGGAAAATCGACCTCGGCCCCTTCACTTCGGCCGATCCAGTTGCGCTGCATGTCCTTGATCGCCTTCGGCCAATCGACCCCCTCGATGTCGGCGGCCAGCCGGTCGGCGTAGGCGGTGATCCGGAGCATCCACTGCTTCAGAGGCAAACGGACGACCGGGAAGCCGCCGACCTCGCTTTTGCCGTCGATGACCTCCTCGTTCGCCAGCACCGTCCCCAGCTCGGGGCACCAGTTGACGGGGACCTCGGCGCGGTAGGCGAGGCGCTTTGAGTCGCGGTAAGCGTCGGCGTCCGTCACGTCGGGCGGGATCGGCAGCTCGGTGATCGGCCGGCCGCGGCCCTTGTGCGTGTGGCCGTGCGCGTCGGTCCACTCGCAGTCGGGGTCGTACCAGGTGTCGTAGATCTGCAGGAAGATCCACTGGGTCCACCTGTAATAGCCAGGATCGGTCGTATCGATCTCGCGGTCCCAGTCGTACGAGAAGCCCAGCGATTTGATCTGCCGGCGAAAAGTGTCGATGTTGGCCCGCGTCGTGACGCTCGGATGGGTGTTCGTCTTCACCGCGTACTGCTCGGCGGGCAGGCCGAAGGCGTCCCAGCCGATCGGGTGGAGGACGTTGAACCCGCGCATCCGCTTGTAGCGGCTGAGGATATCGGTGGCGGTGTACCCCTCGGGATGTCCGACGTGCAGGCCGGCGCCGCTCGGGTAGGGGAACATGTCGAGGATGTAGAGCTTCGGCCTGTCGGAGACGCGGTCCGGGGTGCGGAAGGTCTTGTGCTCGTCCCAGTAGGCCTGCCACTTGGGCTCGATCCGCTGGGGGTGATAGGCGGGCATGGGACGACGCTCCGAAGCCGGCTAACCAACGCGACCGATCGAGATCCTCCGACGGAAAAAAAACCGCCCTGCTCGCGCGGGCGGGTCTTCGTCGGCCTGAGTCCCAGGATAACGGACAGGGCCCGGGTTCGCCAGGATCGGAGACGCCCCGTCCCCCGCGATTACAAAGGTCAAGGTCAAACTTACAGGCGGCCCTTCGGCCCAGGTCCGCCGGCGACTTGAGGCTTTTTTTCGAAATCGCGCCGATTTCCCGCCACTCGGCCAAACGGCGTGTAGACTTGAGTCGAATCCGCGATTCTCGCCGAGGTCCGCGTGAGGCCCAGCGGCATCGCGGTTGCGATTGGGGTCGGTCCGGAGACACAACGGACGACGTTCGACATCCCCCCGCAGATCACCGAGTGAGGAGTATTCGTCATGGCCCTCTTGCGCCTGGCCCCGATCGCGTCGCGCACCGCCCGATTGACCGCCGTCTGTCTCGTGGTCTCGGGCGTCGGATGCAGCCACCGCCGTCAGTCGATGCGGCCTGTCTACGTCGCCCCCGCGGTGCCGGCGGCGAGCGCCCCGAGCTCGGTCATCATCGACGAGCCGGCCACCACGACCACCACCCCGCCCGGCTGCGACGGCCCCGGGTGCGATCCCAAGCTCGAGCCGAATGCGGGCTCGCTCGACTCCAACGTCACGCCGTCCCGAGCGGGTTCGCCGCCAGCGGCTGCGGCTCCCGAGGAGCCCGGGCTCCAGATCCCCTCGAACCCGTCGAAGGACCGCACGCCGAAGTCGAATATCAGTCCCCCGCCCGAGCTCAATGGCCCGGCCGCCTCGATGGCCCCGGCCACGGGTCGCCGCGCCAGCGCGAGCCGGTCCCGGGTGGCGTCGCTCCAGGAGAAGGTCCGGCCGTTCGTGAACGACCCCGACGACCTGTTCCAGCCGCCCAAGGCCGACCGGCCTTGGAAGTTCATCGTCGTCCACCACAGCGCCCAGGCCGAGGGTAGCTACGAGCAGATCGACCGCGAGCACCGCAAGATCCAGGGGTGGGACGGCTGCGGCTACCACTTCGTGATCGGCAACGGGACCGGCAGCCCGGACGGCCAGATCGAGGTTGCCCGCCGCTGGTCGAACCAGAAGCACGGCCTCCACTGCAAGAGCGCGACCAACCCGGACGTCAACGAGTACGGCATCGGCATCTGCCTGATCGGCAACTTCGACGACGCCCCGCCCACGCCCAAGCAGATCGCGGCGACCAAGGCGCTGGTCGCCTATCTGGAGGCCCGTTACAAGGTGCCGGCCGGGTCGATCGGCACTCACGGCGAAATGGCCGGGGTGGCCAGCGCATGCCCAGGGAAGAACTTCCCGGAGGAGCAGATCTTCGGGTCGAAGCACCTGGTCTCGAAGTGATCGCGTAGGGTCCGCTGTGCGGACGTCTTCCATCGGGGCTTCGACCCCTCAGAGAAGACGTCCGCACAGCGGACCCTACAGGGATCGATCGAGCCGCTGCCCGCGGCGGACGGCTTCGTGCATCAAGGCGATCACCGACATCGAGTCGGTGATTTCGCCTTTCCGCAGCATGCCCCAAACCTCGTCCCAATCCATCCGGCGGACAGTCAGTCGCTCGGTTCCCTCCGGGCGCTGCTCGCCTTTCGTCAGCCCCGTGGCCCGGTAGATCAGCGCCGAGCTCATCGCTGACCGAGTTCGACAGGTGAGACGCCGCCAGGAACTCCAGGCGCTCGGCCTCGAGTCCGGTCTCCTCGCGAAGCTCGCGCCGGGCGGCGTCCTCGGGCGACTCGCCGTCGGGACAGCCGCCCTCGGGGATTTCCCACGAGTAGCGGCCGAGCGTGTAGCGGTACTGGCCGACCATCCAGATCCGCCCTTGCCCATCGACCGGCAAGACGCCGATCGCCCGCGTCCGGAAGTGGACGACCCCGTAGATCCCCGGCTGCCCGTCGGGGCGGATCACCCGATCCTCGCGGACGCTGATCCACGGGTTCTCGTAGATCGGCCGGCGACCCGAGCGTCGTCCACGGATTCGACTCGTCGGGGGCGTCGGCCACGGTTCAGCCCTTCAGCGCGGCCTGGAGCGTGACGCCCATATCCGCCGGACTCTTGGCGACCTTGATTCCGGCCCCTTCGAGCGCGGCGATCTTGTCCGACGCCTTGCCCGAGCCGCCCGAGATGATCGCGCCGGCATGCCCCATCCGCTTGCCCGGCGGTGCGGTCTGGCCGGCGATGAACGCGGCCATCGGCTTGGTGAACCCGCCCGACGCCTTCAGCTCGGCCGCCTGCTCCTCGGCGTTGCCGCCGATCTCGCCCATCATCAGCACCGCGTCGGTGTCCGGGTCGGCCTCGAACATCCGGAGCACGTCGACGAAGCTCGTCCCGTTGACCGGGTCGCCGCCGATCCCGACGCAGGTGCTCTGGCCGATCCCCAGGCTTGTAAGCTGCCAGACACCCTCATAGGTGAGCGTACCCGAGCGGCTCACGAGGCCGACCCGGCCCGGCTTATGGATATAACCGGGCATGATCCCGATCTTGCACTGTCCCGGCGTGATGACGCCCGGGCAGTTTGGTCCGATCAGCCGGACCGTCGGATGGTGGGCCTTGAGGTACGCGACCGCCCGGGCCATGTCCTCGACCGGGATTCCCTCGGTGATCGCCACGATCAGCGGGATGCCCGCGTCGGCCGCCTCGAGGATCGAGTCGGCGGCGAACGGCGGCGGGACGAAGATCATCGTGGCATTGGCGCCGGTGGCCTTCACGGCCTCCTCGCAGGTGTCGAACACCGGCACGCCGACGGCTGTGGTCCCGCCCTTGCCGGGCGTGACGCCGCCGACGAGGTTCGTGCCGTACTCGCGGCACTTTTCCGAGTGAAAGGCCCCAGCCTTGCCGGTGATGCCCTGGGTGATCAGCCGGGTGTTCTTGTCGACGAGGATGCTCATCTTGGGTCTCTTTTTCTAGCGGCGTTAAATCGAACGCCGTCGTGGTCGCGTGATTCAAGATAGGCGCGAATCCGAGCGCTCGTCTTCACTGGCGACGGCCCGGACGAACTCGCGGAAGCTGGGACGAAGCTCGGACTCGAGCTTACGCGCGAAATCGCCCTTGAGGCCGCACTTCCGAATCAGCCCAATGACGTCGGCGAGGTCCTGGGCACGCGTCATCTTGGCAAGCCCGCGCCGTAATTTCATCGCGATGAGGTCTGCGAGCGAGACCGTCGCCACGCCATCGATCGTGACGAACCGGCGCGGCGGCTTGCCCACCTGCTCCGGTCGGACGATGTGGACGACCAGATCCCCTCGCGTCAACTCCCGGCGGCCTCGATCGAGCGCGAAGCCCAGATATTCGAATGACTCGACGAGCCTCTCCGCAGTCTCGGGCGAATAGACGTCAACGTCGACCGTGGTGCAAACGTGCCCGTGAAGCACCACGGCGATGCCCCCGAGGATCGCCCCTTCGACCCCTGTGTCGCGCATGGCCTCGCTGGTTTCACGGGCGACGTCGAGGATCGCACCGCGTCCGTCCAAGAGCTTCAGGGCCTCGTCGCGGAGGGCAATGGTCATGGTCGAAAGCGCTCGGTCATCGGCGCCCCATCATTGCTCAGGCCGCGCCCTTGGCCGCCGCCACGACCTTCCTGGCCGCGTCCGTCAGCCCGTCGGCCGTGATGATCTTGCGGCCCGACTCCGAGAGCAGCTTTTTGCCGAGCTCGACGTTCGTACCTTCCAATCGCACGACCAGCGGGACGCGGAAGTCGATCTCGTCGTATGCGGCCAGCAGGGCCGAGGCGATGATGTCGCACTGCATGATCCCGCCGAAGATGTTGACCAGCACGGCCTTCACCCAGGGCGAGCTCGAGGAGGATGCGGAAGGCCTCGAGGACCTGGTCCTTGTTGGCGCCGCCGCCGACGTCGAGGAAGTTGGCCGGCTCGCCGCCGTGGTACTTGATCAGGTCCATCGTCGACATCGCCAGGCCCGCGCCGTTGACGAGGCAGGCGATGTCGCCATCGAGGCTCACGTAGCTCAGGCCGCTCTTGGCGGCGCGCAGCTCGTTGGGGTCTTCCTCGTCGGGGTCGAGGAGGGCGGCGATGTCCTTGTGGCGGAACAGGGCGTTGTCGTCGAAGTTGAGCTTAGCGTCGAGCGCCAGCACGTCGCCCTTGTCGGTGACGATCAGCGGGTTGATCTCGGCGAGCGAGGCGTCCTTGTCGAGGAAGAACTTCACGAACGACTTGCAGAACGCCTCGCCCTTCTTGGCGCTCTCGCCCTTGAGGCCGAGGGCATGGCTGACCTTGCGGGCCTGGAAGTCGGCCAGGCCGACGCCGACGTCGATCGGCTCCTTGTGGATCTTCTCGGGATGCTCGTGCGCGACCGTCTCGATCTCGACGCCGCCCTCGGTCGACGCCATCAGGATCGGGCACTGGGTCGCCCGGTCGACGGCCATGCCCAGGTACAGTTCGCGGGCGATGTCGTGGCCGACGGTGACGAGGACCTTGCGGATCGCCTGGCCCTCGGCCCCGGTCTGATAGGTGACCAGCGTCTTGCCGAGCAGGCTCGCCGCCGCGGCCTTGGCCTCGTCCCGCGACTTGACGAGCTGGACGCCCCTGGCCATTCCCTCCTTGCGGGGCTTCCGGCCGCTGGCGATTTCCAGGGCCTCGGCGTGGTCGTCGTCGGGCCCAATCGCGATCCCCTTGCCGCGTCCGCCCGCATGGACCTGGGCCTTGACCACGATCAGGCCGCCGCCGAGCTGGTCATACGCCGCGGCGGCTTCCTCGGGGGTCGTGACCACGACGCCCTCGGGCACCGCGACGCCCGCCGCGCGGAGGAGGTCCTTGGCCTGGTACTCGTGAACTTTCATGGGCTTGCGCTCGGACTCCGCTCGGGTTTGGGGCCGCACCGCCGGCAGGACGGGACGTCTTCTTCTACCAGAGCGGGCCGACTGGACCAGGGTCCACCACAGGGTCGCTCCCCCCGCCCGTGACCGGGACCCGAACCCGGCGGACCCGGGTGTCGGCGCCGAGCGAACCCGAGCGTACGCCTTGCGTTCGCCCTCGCGCTGCTTGGTGCGGGATGACTCGGGGCGCGTGGCCTCACAACCCCCACAATCGGCCTTCCGCGCGGGCCCGCACGAATCGGAACGAATGGCGTACGCTCGGGTTCGGTCGGCGCGCGCCTGGGGTCCCGGGGCGGCCGGACCCGGCATGGATCGGCGCCCTCAGCCACCCTCGCCCGCTTCCTTGTCGATCTCGCGGGCGATCCGGGCTAGCTCCTCGTCGGTCGGGAACATCGGGTCGCGATCGAAGGCCTGCCTCAGATCGCCCGACCGCTCGACGTCGCCGAAGACTCTCGGCCCAGTAGGCCGCCTCGGCCTCGCTCGAGGCTCGACGGCTTCTCGGGGCCGGCCGGCTCCGGGGCCTCCGGCCCGCTCGTCCGTTCGCCCGATCGAGCCGGTCGAGGTACTCGTCCGACGAGACCGACGTCGCCCCCCGGCGCCGGGCCGAGGCGCGGACCTGGTTGTCGGACGAGACGACCGTCAGCCGCTTCGGGTCGCCGTGGGCGCGGATCAGCTCGTCGATCCGCTCGTCGGCCGTGGGGTTGGCGACGGCGAAGACCGTCCGGATGCCCTTGTGGGTCGACTCGGCGGGCCGGCCCTCGGGCGCCTTGCGGACGTCGAAGACGACGGTCGTCAGGTGGGCCTCGACGGGGCCGAGCTTGCTCGCGAGGTCGTTGAGGAACCGCGTCCGCGCCTTGCGGAGCCCGTCCGGGCCGAACCGGTGGCCCATGACGCCGGCGGCGAACATCAGGTTGTAGCCGTCGATCAGCGTGCGCATCGCGGTACAGCCTTTGGCGAGGTCCCGGAGCGCGAGGCTCCGCCCTCCCGGACGGATCATGGCGGGTGATATAATCCCATTGTAACCCGCCGGACCGGCATCTCGAAATGAAAGGAGCACCATGGATCGATTCGACACGATCGAGATGCTCGCGTTCAAGCTGAAGATGCTCGGCTCGAAGAGCCGCAAGCGCATCCTCATCAGCGCGGGCAAGATCGACGACAAGCGGCGGATGCTCCCGGCCATCGAGCGGCTTTCGAGGCTCCAGGTCACCCTTTTCGCGACCCGTGGCACCAGCGACTTCCTCCGCGCCCACGGCATCCCCAACCAGCTCCTCTACAAGATCAACGAGAAGGCCGAGCCGAACATCAAGTCGGCCCTCGATGAGGACCGGCTCGACCTCATCATCAACGTTCTCACCGGCAACAACGATTACGACGAGTCCTCCGACAGCAACCTGATCCGCTCGCTGGCGATCCAGCACGGCGTCCCGCTCGTGACCGACCCCGACATTGCGATGCTGACGATCGACCAGATCGTCCAGGGGGCGTCGGTCCCGGTCACCCCGCCCAAGCCCGAGCCCTGGAACTTGAAGGCCGAATTCTTCCGGCACGTCGAGGCGCTCGGCGGATTCGCGTCGTATCACGCGCATTTCGACAAGGCCTACCTGATCTCGATGGAGAACCTGAAGCTCGGCCAGGTCGACATGCAGAAGAAGTGGGAGCTGTACAAGTATCTCAAGGAGAATTACACGCACGACGACCTCGTCGAGCGGATCTCCCGGGGCGTCGACGCGATGGTCGCCCAGGGCGTCACCTACTGCCGGACGATGGTCGATGCCGACAGCACGGTCAAGCTGCTGCCGGTCAAGGCCGCGCTCGAGGTCAAGGAGCGGTACAAGGACAGGATCCACCTCGAAATCGGTACGCAGCCGCTCCAGGGCGTGATCGACGAGGACTCGCGGCACTGGTTCGTCAAGGCGTGCGAGCTGGCCGACACGATCGGCGGCCTCCCCTCGAAGGATCGCCCGCGGCCCGAGAAGCACATCGACATCCTGATGTCGATCGCCAAGGACCTGGGCAAGAAGGTCGAGGTCCACGTCGACCAGGAGAACAACCCGTACGAGTCCGAGACCGAGATGCTCGCCCTCAAGGCGATCGAGCACGGGCTCGAGGGCCGGGTCGCGGCCGTCCACGCGATCTCGCTTTCGGCCAAGCCGCGGATCGAGCAGGAGCGGATCATCCGGACGATGAAGCAGGCGGGGCTGAGCGTCATCGTCTGCCCGTCGGCCGCCCTGAGCATGAAGCAGCTCGACATGCCGGGGCCGCTGCACAACTCGATCGCGCCGTTCTCGCTGCTGCTCGACATGGGCGTGCCGGTCTATCTCGGCGTCGACAACATCGCCGACCTGTTCATGCCGATCGTCGACGGCGACATGTGGTTCGAGTGCCGGATGCTCATGGAGGCGACGCGATTCTACGACATCGAGCGCGTGGCCCAGGTCGCGTGCGATAAGACCTGGTTCAACCTCGACGCCGCGCCCGTCCCGGCCCGCCTTCTCTAGGACGCGGCGGGCGACTACAATACCGGCCCTTGACCCGACGACAGACCAAGCGAGCCTCGACGACGATGCAGATCATCCTGGCGAATCCCCGCGGCTTCTGCGCCGGGGTGAACATGGCGATCGAGAGCCTGGAACGGTCGCTCGACCTCTTCGGGGCGCCCCTGTACGTCTATCACGAGATCGTCCATAACAAGTATGTCGTCGAGCGTTTCCTGAAGCGCGGCGTGGTCTTCGTGGAGTCGCTCGAAGAGGTCCCCGAGGGCTCTCCCTTGCTCTACTCGGCGCACGGCGTGTCGCCCCAGATCCGCCAGCAGGCCCGGAGCCGGAAACTCAAGGCCATCGATGCGACCTGCCCGCTGGTGACGAAGGTCCATCTCGAGGCCGTTAAGTACGCCAGCGAGGGCTACACGATCCTCCTCATCGGCCACGAGGGCCACGACGAGGTCATCGGCACGATGGGCGAGGCGCCCGAGCGGATGATCCTGGTCGAGACGGCCGAGGACGTCGAGCGGCTGACGATCAACCCCGAGAAGATCGCCTACCTGACACAGACCACACTGAGCGTCGACGATGCGAATGTCGTGATCGACGCCCTGCGAAAGCGATTTCCTCAGGTCGCGAACCCGCCCAAGGACGACATCTGCTACGCCACGCAGAACCGCCAGGAGGCGGTCCGCGAGCTTGCGAAGCGGGCCGACGTGGTGCTCGTTCTCGGCAGCCAGAACAGCTCGAACAGCAAGCGCCTGGCCGAGATCGCCGGCTCGCTCGGCCCGCACGCCCACCTGATCGACGGAGTGGCCGAGATCGACGATGCCTGGTTCGATGGCGTCGAGAACGTCCTCATCACCGCCGGTGCCAGCGCCCCGGAGGACGTCGTGCAGGAGTGCATCGACCACCTCCAGAGCCGCTTCGGCGCGACGATCGTCGAGGAGTGGGTCCGCGAGGAGAACGTCCACTTCCCGCTGCCCAGGTCGCTCCGCGAGCTGCTGCCGGTCGTCTCGGCCGATTGAGAGGCCCGCGGATCAGCCCGGGCGGGCCGAAGCCTGCACGTCGACCCACGGGTCGAACGCCCTTGCCTCGCGGGCGGTCTCTCCGAGCATTCGGGCGGCGGCGCGGGCCGCCATGAGCGTCAGCAGAGTCGCCTGAATCAGGCAGACCAGGTTGATCAGTGTGGAGGCCAGCAACAACTGCAGGGCCTCGACGCCCAACCGCCGCCGGAGCGTCAGGGGCCAGGGGCCGTCCCAGTGGACGGAGAGGAGGAAGAACCCGAGCCAGATCGCGGCGCCGGCCGTGGCCGTGGAGCGGGCGGCCCTGCCCAGATCCTTGGCGCGGGCATCCCGGCGCTGACGGCGAGATCGGCGGCAAGGCTCGCGAGCAACAGGTAGCGAGACCAGCCCAGGGCCATCCGAATGCTGTCGAAGAGCAAGGCGTGACGCGTCGGCTCGGTGGCCAGGCCCAGAGGCACCGCCGCGAGCACAGCCCAGAGCACCACGTCGCCGAGGGCCAGCGCGAGCAAGAGCACCGCCCGACGCCTCCAGCCCGCGTCGCCGGGCCAGGCGGCGGCCAGGCCGAAGCATGCGAGCAATCGTGCCCAGGTCCGGAACGTGTCGAAATGCCGTTCGAACGAGTCGATCCCGAGCATCCCGCCGATGTTGCGTCTCCCGCCGGCGAACATCGAGAAATCGGCGGCGAGCGCGACAAGGACGGACAGGGCCAGATACGAGCCGTAAAGCGAGAAGCCGAACCAGCTCGCCCGGTAGCTCCGGCAGCGGCACGCCCTGAGTTCCTCGGTGTCGTTGTCCATGATCCCGTGCCCGTCGATTGAGACGCGATCCGGTCGAGCCTCCATCGTACCGGCTTGCCGGCGCGGGCCAAGCCTCGCCCTCAGCGGGGACGGATCACCAGGGCGATCTCGCCCCATGGCGGCGGATCGTCGGATCGTACAGCCAGCCTTTCGAATTCCAGCACGAGTCCGTTCCGAGGCAGCAGATCCTCCGGGAGCTCGATCGTCCATTCGCCGGAACTCTCCGCGGGCGCGACGAGCGGCCGGCCGTTGAGCCGTACCGATTTGAGCCCGGCCACGTTGCGCATCTCGAGCCAGGCGGACTCGTTACGGTGATCCACCGGGGGGCGCCGAACTGGCGTGCGAGGCGAAACCGCTCCGGGAGCCCGGTCGGGGAGGCGAGGGGGAGGTCGACCCTGCGGAGGACGTCGGGAGCCGAGTCGTCATCGCCCTCGCGATGGTGGCATTCCCAGCCGCCCCTGAGGCGGATTCGGTGCTCGGCGCTGGCCATTGAGGATCTGTCTCGCGGGGGGCGACCGGCGCGGCAGGCCTGGGGACGACCGCGCGGGGCCGATCTCTCTGGTCAGTATCGGCTCGCGGCATTATAGTCTGGATACACGTGGACACGCCGCGCCGCGGTCCGCCCCCCTGCCCTGGCATTGCCCCGACCGGGCTCACCCGGCCCCGTCCATCAATCCCATAACGCCCGACCCGCCCGAGCCAGGGGCCCGGTCGGAGCGCCGCCGCGGATCGCCCATGAGCACTGCCGCCCCCGTCGCCGAGCCGCGGACCCGGACGCTGATGGGCGTCCAGATCCTAGGGAGCGGGCGGTACGTTCCCGAGCAGGTGGTGACCAACCACGACCTGCTGGAGACCCACGGCTTCGACCCCGACTGGATCGTCAACCGGACGGGCATCCACGAGCGCCGGTTCGCCCCGCCGCACCAGGCGACGAGCGACCTCTGTGCACACGCCGCCACACGCTGCCTTGAAGGCCGCCGGCTGCGACCCATCCGAGGTGGACCTCTGCGTCGTCGGGACGTTCACGCCGGACATGGCCTTCCCCTCGACGGCCAACCTGGTCCAGGACCTCCTGCGGCTGAACTGCCCGGCGTTCGACGTCCAGGCCGCCTGCGCGGGATTCGTGTATGCCCTCGTGACCGCGGCCCAGTTCGTCGCGGCCGGCACGAGCCGCCGCGCGCTGGTCATCGGCGGTGATTGCAACAGCCGGGTGACCAACCCGCGCGACCAGAAGAGCTTCCCGCTCTTCGGCGACGGTGCGGGAGCCGTGGTGCTCGGTCCGGGTTCGCCCGACCAGGGGATGCTCGCCTATCAGCTCGGCTCCGACGGCTCGGGCGCCGACCTCCTGAGCCGTCCCGCCTGCGGGAGCCGCATCCCCCCCTCGCCCGAGGCGCTGGCCGAGGGGCTGCATTACCTGACGATGGACGGACGCGCCGTGTTCAAGTGGGCGGTGCGCATCCTTGCCGATTCGTCGACGGCGGTTCTGACGATGGCCAACGTCGCCGTCAAGGACATCCGCTGGTTCATCCCCCACCAGGCAAATGTGCGGATCATCCACTCGGCGAGCGACGTCCTGGGCTTCCCGCGCGAGGTCGTCTACAAGAACCTTGAGCGGTTCGGCAACACGTCGGGCGGCTCGATTCCGATCGCGCTGGACGAGCTGGTGGAGGACGGGCGGATCGAGCGTGGCGATATTTTGCTCACCTCGGGCTTCGGCGCGGGACTGAACTGGGGCACCGCACTCTGGCGATGGTGAACGAAACACGGTGCGGCGGGGGCATCCTCCGCCCCGCCGCACCGTTCAGTTCGCGCCGGAGTCCGCGCCGGATCAGGGAAGGCCGGGCGACTTGAACTTGGCGAAGAAGCCCGTCCCGACGTTGCCCAGGGCGGTCTTTTTCCCGGTGAGATACGTCTTGCCGTTGAACGTGCCCGTGATCGAGCCCGGCCCCGCGACCGAGCCAGTCGACCCGTAGCCGAGCGTGCCCGGCCGGTAGGAGGCCGAGATCGGCGAGTCAACCAGGTCTCCGCGGACGCGGAGCTTCTTGATGCTGGTCCGTCCTTGCGTCGCCTGCTGGCCCGAGATCGCCGCGATGGCGCTGTAGCCGGTCTTGATCTCGCTCTGGGTCGAGTCGCCGACGACGTTCACCGAGCCGATGCTGCCGGTGGTCGTGATCGCGGCGAGATTCAGCGTCTTGCCCGCCTTGGCGTAGTATTTCGTGAATCCGGGCAGCGTCGTCTGGTCGGACGGGTTGTTGCTCGACAGCATCGTGACGTCGGCGGGCGCCGCCACGATCGAGTGGACGCTCGTCGCCGTGACCAGGCCGCCGAGCAGGCCGTTGGCCGGGAAGCCGTACTGATCGACGGGGATGCCGGACTGCAGCGCCCCGACGTTCAACCCGACCGGGCTGCCGAGCCCGCCGGCGAACTCGAGCGTGCCGATCGGCCCGTCCACGTCGAGCCCGACCGCGTCGGCGTTCCCGCCGAAGATCGCCGAGCCGATGTGCGAGACGCCCGAGATGGCCGACTGGAACGGCTGCGGCGTCTTCGAGACCGTGAAGTTCGTCGCGCTGCCGGAGACGACGAGGTTGTCGATCGCCGCCGCCTGCACCGAGGTTCTCCCGCTCGACCCGACGACGGGGAAAATGTACTGCTGGGAGGCGGGCTCGGGCAGCTGCCCGACCGACCCGAGCTGCAGACTGTGGATCGTGCCGTTGACGATCAGCGCCACCGACGGCGTTGTCTGCGGCCCGACCGTGGGGGTCGTCAGGGTGCTCGTGTTGAACACCGTATTATAGACGGCGTCGATGCGGATCGCCGGCTTGAACGGGAGCGGGTTGGTCGGCGTACCGATCGTGATATCGATGGGCGCAGGCGCGGTCGAGGTGTCGAACAGGCCATCGACGGCGGCGAAGGAGAGGTTGCGCACGCCGCCGGGGAGGAAGATCCCCGTCCCGCTGTTGGGGATCGCGTTGGCCGGGGTGAGCGTCTGTGTCAGGATGAAGCCGTTCAGGACGATCGACGCGACGCCTTGCTGGGCGATCAGCTGGTTGAACAGGACCTCTCCGCTCGGCGCGACGACCTGCGGCTGGCGCTGAGCTGGTTGATGAGCGGCTCGAACGTCGTGGTGTTGAAACCCGAGGTGGACTGCAGCGGGCCCGTCAGCGACGTCGCCGTCGTCTGGGAGGCCGTGACCTGGCCGATCACGTGGGTCTTGTTCGGGTCGGTGCCGATGAGCTGGATTGTCGAGATGTCGTCGTCGAGGACGCCGTCGTTGGTCACGTCGTTGACGATGACCTGGCCCGGGCCGTAGACGGTGATCGTCCAGACGCTGCCGTTGCGGTCGCGGCCCGTGACGCTCTTGCCCTGGTCGCCCAGACTGGCGACGGTCTGGTTGCCGATGCCGATCGGGTGACCGATCACCGGCGTGGGGACGTTGCCCGGCTGGACCGAGTTGGGCAAGAGGTCCGGGTTGTAGTAAGAGTAATTCGATCCCGAGAGGAGCTGCCGGCTCTCCAGCTCCTCGAGGAGCGACCCTCGCCGGCGCAGGGCCAGGCCGGGTCGGTCAGACCGCCTCCGCGACAAACTCATGGCAGACTCCCTTCGCGGACAGCCTGCGTCGGGATCCTCCGCGCATCGCCGACGCACGGGGCGCGGCGCGCGGACGGGTCCGGCGCGGGGGTGTCCTCCCTGACCTGGTTGGCCGACCGGCATCCCTCGATGGCGGCCCGGCCGTCGACCGGGGCGGAGTCGCGAAGCGCGACCGTACCCGGCCTGCGCGGCCGTGGCGTCTCATCACGTCCTTTTTCTCGACAGCCCCGCGCCGGCCTCTTCACGGCCAGGCGCGACTCCCGACGCCCCGGGTGCCGGCCGCATCGCGGGCAGCGATTACACCGCGGATGTCGGTGAGAGCGCCGTCACCGCCGAGTCTTCATCGTCGGCCGTGCGGAACAGGGGCTCGATCTTCATGATCCGCAGCAGGTCACGGACGTGGGGGTGGACCCTGAAGAGCATGAGCTCGCCCCCCGCCGACTCGACGCGCCTGCGCAGGCCGATGAGCAGCGCGACGCCCGAGCTGGAGAGGAAGTCGATCGGCCCGAGATCCACCGCGACCCGCGGCCGGGGCAGGTCGTGGACCGCCTGGTACACCTTCTGGCGATAGACGTCCGACTGGCCGTCGTTGACCCCAGCGGGCTCCTCGAGCGTGAGGATCAGGACGCCTCGCTCGTCGCGGGTCGTGACGGGTCTCATCGGCACAATCCCTCCGGTCATCGCGGCGCCGGCCGGGCGCAGGGGACCGGCCGCGGGATCGGGCCCGCCGAGGGGGCGGGGACGATCTATCGACGATATCGCTTCGGCGGCGTCGTGTCGACCGCCTTCTCTCGACTTGCCGGCGCGCGAGCGGGTCTCCGCGTAGCCGTTTCCTTCGGTCGGGACGGCGGTTAGACTTGTCGGATACGCCGCAGCCGGGCCGATTCGCGGCCACGCGGGCCGCCGTCGCCAGGAGTAACCCTTGAACCGATTCGTTCTTGCCCTGAAGGCGTTCTGGAAGATCCTCACCGACCCCGATTTCGCTGCACGCGTCGAGCCCCTGTTTTCCCGCGCCCCGGCCGGTCCGGACCTGCGCATCCTCGCCGTGCTCCAGCGCGACGGCCGGCTCGTGGACTTCCTCCAGGAGGACATCGACGCCTACACCGACCCGCAGGTCGGCGCCGCCGTCCGCGACATCCACCGCGGCTGCCGCAAGGCGCTTCGCGACTACCTGACGGTCGAGCCGATCCTCGGCGAGCCGGAGGACGCACCCGTCACCGTCGGCTCCGACTTCGACCCGGCCGAGATCCGCCTGACCGGCAACGTCCAGGGCTCGCCCCCGTTCCGCGGCGTGCTCAAGCATCACGGCTGGCGGGTCAGGTCGGTGCAGCTCCCGGCCCTGCCGGGCTCGCGGGGCGACGCGTCGGTGCTGGCGCCGGCCGAGGTGGAGATCGCCTGACATGTCCCGCTACGTCGTCGGCATCGACCTCGGCACAACGAACTCGGCCCTCGCCTACGCCGACACGAGGGACGCCGCGCCGGACGCCACGCCCGAGATCCAATCCTTTGCGATCCCCCAGGTCGTCGCGGCCGGGGACGTGGGCGACCGCCCGGTCCTGCCCTCGTTCCTCTACCTGCCCGGGTCGAAGGAGTTCCCCGCCGGGTCGCTCGACCTGCCGTGGGCGAAGGGCGCCAACCCCGTCGTCGGCACCTTCGCGCGGGAGCACGGTGCGAAGGTGCCGGGCCGGCTGGTCGGCTCGGCCAAGAGCTGGCTCTCGCATACCGGCGTCGACCGAAAGGGCCCGATCCTGCCCTGGAACGCGGCCAGCGACGTCGAGAAGGTCTCGCCCGTCGCAGTTTCCACGGCCTACCTCGTCCATCTCCGCGACGCGTGGAACGCCAAGGTCGCCGGCAAGTCGGCCGACGACAGGCTGGAACGGCAGGACGTCCTCCTGACCGTCCCCGCCTCGTTCGACGCCGCGGCGCGCGAGCTGACCGTCGAGGCTGCCCGCGCGGCGGGTCTCGAGAACGCGACGCTCCTTGAGGAGCCCCAGGCCGCCTTTTACGCCTGGCTCGGCCACGAGGGAGCGGCCTGGCGGACGAAGGTCAAGGTCGGCGACCTGCTGCTCGTCTGCGACGTCGGCGGCGGCACGACCGACTTCACGCTCATCGCCGTCACCGACCAGGGCGGCGATCTCGAGCTGACCCGCGTGGCCGTCGGCGAGCACATTCTGCTCGGCGGCGACAACATGGACCTCGCCCTCGCCTATGCCGTGGCAGCGGGCCTGCCCGGGGGCATGGACGGTTTGGATTCGGCCCAGCGCGTCGGGCTCGGCTACGCATGCCGGGCGGCCAAGGAAACCCTCTTCAGCTCCTCCAAGAACTCGGCCAGTGTCTCGGTCCTCGGCCGCGGCTCGAAGGTCGTCGGCGGCTCGATCAAGACCGAGCTGACGCGCGACACGCTGAACACCGTGCTGCTCGAAGGGTTTTTCCCGCGGTGTGCCGCAACCGACACTCCCGAGCGTGGCCGGCGTGTCGGATTGACCGAGATCGGCCTCCCCTACGCGGCCGATCCGGCGATCACGCGGCATCTCTCGCACTTTCTCAACCGCCAGGCCGGCTCGCTCCACGCGGCGAGTACGGCGGTCCATCCGTCGGCCGTCCTCTTCAATGGCGGCGTCTTCAAGGCTGGGGAATTGCGATCGCGAGTCGTGGACGTGCTCGGCTCCTGGGCTGGGAAGGACGTACCAGCGCTCGCGATCAAGGACCTCGACGTCGCCGTTGCTCACGGCGCGGCCTATTACGGACTCGTCCGGCGCGGCAAGGGCGTCCGCATCCGAGGCGGCGTGGCACGGGCCTACTACGTGGGCATCGAATCGTCGGCCCCGGCCGTGCCGGGCGTGGCCCCGCCGCTCAAGGCCCTGTGCGTCGTGCCGATGGGCATGGAAGAGGGGACCGAGTGCGACGTCCCCGGCCCCGAGTTCGGCCTCGTCGTCGGCGAGCCCGCCGAGTTCCGCTTTCTCGGCTCGACCACCCGCCGTGACGATCGGCCCGGGACTGTCCTCGAACGCTGGGCCGCCGAAGAGGTGCAGGAGCTTGATCCGCTGGAGACGGTCCTGGGAGTCTCAGAAGGTTCAACGGAGGGGGACACCGTGCCCGTCCGGCTCCATGCCCACGTGACCGAGGTTGGCACGCTCGACCTTTGGTGTCAGAGCACGCGTGGCGACCGGCGATGGAAGCTTGAATATAACGTCCGCGAGAACGCGGACGAATGACTCCGGCGCGGGACCACCAATCCATGCCCCTGGAAGACCGCCTCCTGACCGAGAGCCTCAACCCGCTCTCGGCCGACATCGATCGGCTCGACGCCCGCTCCATTGTCGCGCTGATGAACGGCGAGGACGCGAAGGCGGTCGCAGCCGTGTCGGAGGTCGGCGACTCCATCGCCCGCGCCATCGAGCTCGCCGCCAACCGCTTCCGCCGCGGGGGCCGGCTGATCTACGTCGGGCGCGGGCACCTCGGGCCGGCTCGGCGTGCTCGACGCCTCCGAGTGCCCGCCGACGTTCAACTCGCCCCCCGGCATGGTCGTCGGCCTGATCGCCGGCGGCCACGCGGCGCTGACCCGGGCCGTCGAGGGTGCGGAGGACGATCCCGAACAGGGTGGAAAGGATCTGCTCGCCCTGAACCTGACCGAGAAAGACCTCGTCGTCGGCATCGCCACGTCGGGACGGACGCCCTACGTTCTCGGCGCGATGGACGCGGCCCGGAACGTTGGCGCGACGACCGTCGGCCTGGCGTGCAACCGGCCGAGCCTGCTCGGCGAAAAGGTCGATCTCGACATCTCCCCGCTCGTCGGCCCCGAGGTCATCGCCGGCTCCACGCGGCTCAAGGCGGGCACGGCGACGAAGTTGATCCTGAATATGATCACGACGGGCGCAATGGTCCTGATCGGCAAGACCTTGGGCAACCGGATGATCGACCTCCAGCCGACGAACCACAAGCTCCGCCTCCGGACGCGGCGTATCCTCCGGGAGCTGGCGGGCGTCTCCGACGACGAGGCCGCGGATCTGCTCGCGAAGGCCGCGGGCCGGCTCAAGCCTGCGCTCGTGGCCGCGCTTGCGGGCGTCGACGCCCGCGAAGCGGAGGCCCTGCTCGTCGAGCACGGCGGCCACGTCCACGCGGCCGTCAGGGCCGTGACCGGAGTCCCCCGCGATGAATCGGCCCCTGATCCTCGGCATGGACGGCGGCGGCACCGACACGACGACCTGGCTGGCCGATGCGGACGGCAACCTGCTCGGCCGCGGGAAGTCGGGGCCGTCGAATATCAAGGCCGTCGGTGCCAACGCCGCGCGGAATGCCCTCGACCTCTCGATCCTGGCCGCGTTCCAGGATGCGGGCCTGCCCGTGGCCCCCGTCGAGTCCTCGTGCCTCGGGCTCGCGGGCTTCGACCGGCCCCGGGACAAGGAATGGCTCCGGTCGTGGGCCGCAGAGTCGGCCTGGGCTCGGAAGCTGGTCCTCGTCAACGACGGCGACCTCGTCGTCGCCTCCACGCCCGAAGGTTGGGGCGTGGGCCTCATCGCCGGCACCGGCTCCATCGCCGTCGGCCGCGACCGCGACGACCGCACGTCCCGAGCGGGGGGATGGGGCTACATCATCAGCGACGAGGGCAGCGCCTTCGCCGTGTCGGTCGCCGCGCTGAAGCGGGTCGTCCGCCGGGCCGACGGCCGAGAGCCGACGGGCCCGGAGGGCGACGCGCTGGGCCGCCGACTCTTCGAGGCGATGCGGATCTCCGGGACGGACGAGCTGATCGCCTCGGTTTATGGAGACGGACTCGACCGGGCGAGGCTCGCGTCACTGGCCCCGACGGTCGTCGCTGCGATGGAAGATGACCCGCAGCTTCTCGTTGAGATCCTCCAACCCGCGGCCTTCGAGCTCGCCGAGATGGCCGCGGCCGTGGCTCGCAATCTGGGCTGGCATTCCGGCCGCCTCCCGCTGGCGATCGCCGGCGGCTTCCTCCTCGGCTGCGAGCGCCTTGCGACCAAGCTTCTCGAGGACCTCGCGGAGTTCGGCTACGAGGTCGAGCCCACGCGCGTGCCCGAGCCGGTCCGAGGTGCCCTCGTCCTCGCGCGAAGGGAGCTCGAGGCATGAGTGCCCCGAAGGTCGCAACCGGCCTCGACGTGCTCGCCAGCGAGGGGTTCGCGCGACTCAAGGGCCGGCGGCTCGGACTGATCGTCAACCCAACATCGGTCGACGCGCGGCTCCGCCACGTCGTCGATCTCGTGGCCTCGACTCCGGGCCTGACGATCGGCGGGCTTTTCGGACCCGAGCACGGCATCCGCGCCGAGGCGCAGGACCTGATTGGCGTCTCCGCCGATATCGACCGGCGGCACCGGTGCCCCCATCCACAGCCTTTATGGGGCCGACCCCGCGAGCCTGACGCCCACGCCCGAGCAACTCGAAGGGATCGACACCCTGGTCTTCGACGTCCAGGACGTCGGCAGCCGCTATTACACGTTTCCGGCCACGATGAAGTATGCGATGGAAGCCGCCGCGCTGGCCGGTATCTCGTTCATCATCCTCGACCGACCGAACCCAATCGGCGGCGAATCGATCGAAGGGCCGACCGTCGCCGACGGTCACGAGAGCTTCATCAGCTGCGCGGCCGGTCCCGATTCGGCACGGCCTGACCGTAGGCGAGCTCGCCCTTCTCGACCGCGCCGAGCTTGGACTGGACCTGGACCTGACGGTCGTCGAATGCCAGGGACTGAGCCGATCGATGCTCTGGCCAGACACCGGGCTGCCGTGGGTGCTGCCCTCGCCGAATATGCCCACGCCCGAGACGGCGGCCGTCTACCCCGGCGGGTGTCTGATCGAGGGAACGAACCTTTCGGAGGGCCGCGGCACAACCCGGCCGTTCGAGCTCTGGGGGGCTCCGTGGCTCGACCCGTATGAGCTCGCCTCACAGATGGATCGCGAGCTTGACGCGTGTGGACTGGGCTCGGGCGTCGGGCTCCGACCGTGCTCGTTCCAACCGACGTTCCAGAAGCACGCTGGCGCCGCTCTGCGGTGGCGTGCAGATGCACGTGACTGACCCGCTGGCGTTCCGGCCGGTGGCCGTCTACACGATCGGCCTCGCGGTGGCGAGCCGTCTGCACGAGGAGCGGTTCGCCTGGCGCACGGAGACATACGAATTCGTCTCGAATCCGATCGCGATCGACCTGCTCTTCGGCTCGCCCCGCGAGCGGACGCTCATCGATTCGGCCCCCCCGTCCGAATGGGCCCGCGACCTCTTCGATGGCGACTGGCGCCGCGACGAGCTCGCCTTCGCGAAACGTCGCGAGCCTTACCTACTCTATCGGTGAATGCCATGACTACCGCGATCCTCGTCGTTGACGGGGCCGTCGAACATCCACTGCGAGTTCGCTACGCGGATCTTGCTTCATTACCCGTTGACGATCAGATCCCCGACGTGTCGGCGCATCATCCCGGGCGCCAGGGATCGGCGGTCGACCTGCGCGCCCTGCTCCGCCTCTCGGCTCCGAAGCCTGACGCGCGATTCCTCACGCTCCACGCCGAGCGCGACGACTTCCACGTCTCGATCCCGCTCGACGAGATCCGCGATCGCGGAATGATCGTCTATCGGCAGGGAGACGGCCCGCTCGACCCCGCGCAGGGCGGCCCAATCCGCTTCCTCATCCGCGACCCGGCCTCGTGCCACACCGCCGAGCTCGACGATTGCGCGAACGTGAAGTACCTGAGCCGGATCGAGCTGACGTCCGGCCGAGGTCGCGACACGCGTCCCGAGGACGAGCGGGCGCACGCCGAGCTGCACGAACGGCAGGACGGCGGGTCCACCTGAGGCTTACCAGGCCACGCGGTCCCACCAGCCGAGGTATTCGCCGAGCTTCATGGTGAGCACGGCGATCGAGATCGCCGCGGAGATGACGACCGTCACGAGCACCGCCGCCGCCGCGATGTCCCGGGCGACGCGAAGCCGAGGCTCCTCGGGATCTCCGACAGCGCGGGCGAGCGTGTCCACGGCGCTGTGCATCAGCTCGGCAACGAGGACCAATCCCAGACCCATGACCAGCAGGCACCACCCCAGCGGTGACACGCCGATCATCCCCGCCGTGAGGAAGATCAGCAGAGCCCGGTAGGCGTGGGCGAAGAAGCTCGAGTCGCCGCGGACGGCGTGCTTGATACCCACGAGGCCGGCGAGCAGCTTCTCGGTCAGGTTCCGCCGCCCGGCGCGGACGATCCGGTCCGGCGACCGGGGTGAGGAAATCGCCCGAATCGAAGGCCGATTCAGGCTCCGACGTCGGCCCGCGGAGCTCGGCCGTGCGCGACGCGGATAGCGTCATCAGGTTGGGGGCCTCGACGGCATTCGAGGACGGGTCGTCGGATCGGTACATGGCTAGTCTTTCGGGGCATAGCGGGTGTCGAGCCGGTTCATCGCGCCGGAGCCGATCCCGACCGTCGGGCTGAGCCGTGGCGAGACCTCGAAGGCGAACATGAAGCTGTGCTGCAGCGGCTGGGCAGTCAGGCCGACCGTCGTCAGGTAGTCCCTGCCGATTCGCGTCAGCGAGTACGCGCCGCCCAGCAGCTCGCTGTTGGCGAAGTCGTAGGTTAGGCTGCCGGTCGTGTACCACTTCGGGCTCATCCAGTAGGTGTACGACATCAGAAGGGCCGACGTCTGGATCAAACCCGTGTCAACGACCGAGTAGCCGATGAACATCATCCCGCGGGGCGGGCGGGTGATGTTGATGCCCGACGTAATGATGTCGACGCCATTGGGGTTCAGCTTGTTCTTGTTGGTGACCTTGAAGAGCGGCGAGCCGCCGATGTTGAAGTACTCGAACCAGCCGTAGGAGGTGATGGCCGTCCGATCGCCGATGTACCACTCGAAATTGTAGGTGTTCTGCCCGAATGGCGTGCCGAAGTTATCGCGGTTGGCGTTGGGGAAGTAGGTCGTGTCGACGTCGAGCACGATGTAGTCGATGATCCGCCGCTCGCCCCTCCGGCCCGCGCTTGGTCTGGAGCCGCTGGTGGATCCCCATCCTGCAGGGTCTCGATCGTGGCCTGGATGTCGGTCGACTGCGTGATAGGCGAGACCGCGCGGCGCAGTAGCAGGAACCGCGGGTCGTACTGCGGGGGCAAAAGGCCGCCGGCGTAGTTCATCATCGCGAAGTAGCGCCGGGTCATCTCGTAGCTGTTGTCGTCGAGGTCGTCCTGCACGCCGAGGGTGTTCAGATTGACGTTCGACCACGCGTCGCGGAAGTCGGCCATGAAGTCGATCTTGTGGTTGAACCCGTGGACGTTCATCAGCTCGCTCTCGACGTTAGGATAGGCCTTCCAGGCCATCACGTCGGCCCGGCCGCCGACGGCGCCCCAGGCCCGGCCGACCGGCTCGCCGCCGATCTGGTGGTCCCACGCCACGAGCTGGCCCTGCGCGTAGGGCACGACCCGGAGGAAGCCGAGGTTGATCGGCACATCGATCTCATGCGCCGTGTAGTAGCGGCCGGTCTGCATCGTCCGGCTCGTATTGGAGACCGGATCGTAGGGCAGGTAAAAGAGGGTATTCAGGTTGTTGACGTCATTGGCCGTGTGCGTGTTGGCCCAGTCGACGCCGGTATGGCCGAAATAGGTCACCCAGTCGTCGAAGAGCGCGTCGCCCAGCCGGTAATAGTCGAGTTTGGGCAGCCACTGCGTCTCGGTGTTCCAGGCGTTGGGGTTCAGCTCGGTCTGGACGGTCGCGGCCCAGTTGTCCCGCGACATGTAGCCGTAGAACACGTCCTCGTGGTCGAGCCCCGTGTCGAAGAGCCGCTTGTAATATTGTTCGAGAAAGTTGCGGTCGGACAGGTAGCCCAGCTCGATGGCGAATCGCGTATCCACGCCGGGGGTCAGGTTATCCTCGGGCGTGTTCAGCGACTGGAAGTGGCGGAAATTGAACCGGCCGCGGAAGTTGGTCTGTGTTGAGCGAAACAGGGTCATTCTGCCGTGTCGGATAGGGAATCATCGCGGCCGTCGACCGTCTTCCCGTAAACATTCGGGAACGTGATGACAGCGGGCCCCTGTCCAAGGTCGTCGACGTTGTGGTCGTTGATTCCCCAGATGTCGAAGTAGCCCATGTAGTCGCGCAGCACGCCGGGCGTCCAGGTGCGGTCCTTGTGGTACGGGTCGGTGATGTCGCGGATCGGGTCGATCCCGAACCAGCCGATCTCCATGCCCGCCGCGGGACCGCGCGCCGTGAGGTAGTCGAGGTCGACGTTCCAGGTGTCGATCCAGGACGGCCGGCGGATGCCGAACAACTTGAAGCCGTTGAAGTCGAATAGGAACTGCGAGCCGAAGTAATTGTTTTCCCGGAACGTGAACAGGCGGAGCGGCGTCTCCAGGTCGTCTGCGTCGGTGACGTAGCGCGGCCAGTAGAACCACGGCAGCGGCCCCGCGTAGAAGAGATTCTGCCGCGCGTCAATCCTCCACGTCGTGCGCTGGGCGTTGTCGGGCGAGTCGCCCCCCTGGTCCGGCTGGACGTTGTCGCTCAGGACCTTCGAGAGGTCGAGCGAACGGCTGGCGAACCGGTAGCCGGGCTCGGCGAAGCGGCTGCCGGTGGACACCGACTGCTGCACGCGGATCGACTCGAAGGCCTGGGGCACCAGCTGCCCGCCGGGCCCCGCGACCAGGGGGTGAAACTGGTCCATCCTCGGCGTGTTCACCTTGAACGGGGCGATCAATCCGGGCGCGAAGACGTTGACCTCGGCATCGAGGCCGATAAAGCGGTCGGCGATGTAGTCGTAGTAGGCGCGGGTTGCGCGGTAGACCGTCTGGTCATCCTGGCCCTGGAGCTTCCGCGGGTCTCTGGCGGGCGATGACGTGGCCCTCGAGATAGACCTCCATCGGGTCGTCGGGCGCCTGGACGATCTCGCCGTTCGGCCCGATCCGCGCGGTTGCGGAGATCCGGGCTTGGGCTTGTTCCAGATGATCGCGCGGTCGGCCTCGACGTCGATCGTCCCCTGCTTCGGGTCGTTGGTGACGATGTTCACCCCGCCGGTGATGACGGTGATCTTCGTCCCGTCCGACGCCTGGTATTGCCGCGGTCGCGAAGTTCGGTCCGCCGTAGATGGTCGTGATCCGGCGCGTGCCCGGCTGGATCGGGGCCAGCGGCGCCTCGGGCGGCTTCGGTGCCGGCGCTCGGTTCGCGGGGACGCCGGGCAGGGGCTCGAGATCGGTGGGCTGACCTCGCGGCGCGGTGCGGTCGGGGTGTCCGGCCGCGTCCGTGGGGCAGGTGACGAAGGCGCCCGATCAATCGCCGGCCCGAAGTCGGCCGGCGGCAGGCCCCGCCGGCCGCGCCGGCGCGTCGGCGGGCGGGGCCGGCGGTGGATCGCCGGGGATCTGGGGAAAGCCGGGCCCGTCGATGAACTGAACCTGCCGGTACCCGGGCTCGCGGATTCGAGCGGGGCGGGTGTGCTGCTCCTTGGGCTTCGACTCCACGGCCTCATCGGCGGACGCCGGCTTCACTGCGGGGTCGAGGATCGCACCCTCGGGGAGGGGCGGGAGGCCGTGATGCTCATCCGCCGCCGCGATGGCCTTTGCAAGCAGGTCCTCGTCGGGCTTTTCTTTCGGCTTTTCGGCCACCTGTGGGGCGGGCCGGAACGCGCGCGCGAGGATATCCGCGGCGGGGCGCCGGGAAGGGTCTTCAGCTTCTCGTCAGACGCAGCGGTCATCGTGATCTGGCCGGTCGTCGTCCAGGTCTCGCGGAGCGAGCCGAGTGCCTGCCCGTCGTCCGCCGAGCGGCGGGCATTCCCCTCGGCGTAGATCTCGAGGTCGTGCGTCGTGCCGCCGGCGGGGTTGGGCCGGGATGCGATCCGGACGACCGCCCGCTCGGCTGCGCACGCCTTCATCGCCGCGGAAGGCCGCGGCGAACCCTTCGAGCAGGACGTAATGGACGCCCTCCTGCTCCCAGTCGCGCACGCGGTCAGCCGTGAGCGTGACCGGCGGGACGCGAGTCCGCGTCTCCGCCCCATCCCGCGCGAACCGGGCGTCGCGATCGCCAGTGCGACCAGCATGAACCCCAGGCGGGCCGCGCGACAGGATCGGCGGCCGCTGCTGGTCCGGTGAACCCGCACGGCTCCTCCACGCAGGGACGCCTCCCCCCGGGCCGGGGCCTTCCTTGGCCCGGGTAGCCGCCACGGCTCCAATCGTCCTCGAACGACCCACGCGGGCGCGGTGTCGCCACGCCTCGGGCATCCGATGGGGCTGAGTCGACGGGGTCGATCAGGGGGAACGGTCGGAGAAGTGCGAGCGAGAGGAGTCTCGGGGCGGGACACTATCCGCTCGTCCGCCGATCGTCAACCCGAGCCGGGTCGCAGAAGGGAGTCGATCAGTGAGTCAAACGTGGAGAGCCGTCAGCGGAGAGCGGAAGGCACAAAGGCACGAAGCCGCCATGCGATTGAACTGAGCTCGCTCCGCTCTCGAGGTTTGGCCTGTGCTTTGTGCCTTGTGCTTTCCGCTTTTCCTTCCCGGATCCCCCGTCTGGTGAGCGGGCCCTCAACCTGTCAACTGATCTCCAGTTTGCCCTTGGCCACCTTGAACCGCCCCTGCAGCGACGGGTTGAGGCCGTAGGCCAGGCTCAGCAGCTTGATCGGGTGCAGCGTCCGCTTGGTCACGCCCTGCTCCATCTGCATCCGGCAGGTCGCGCACTCGGTCGACGCCGATCTCGATGTCGTCCTCGCGGAGCCGCCGCATGAGGCCGCGGCCGGCGCGGAGCGAGGTCCGGAAGTTCCGCCGGGCCAGCCCGAACGTCCCGGCCATGCCCGAGCAGCCGCGGTCGATGAACTCGACGTCGAGGTCGGGGATCCTGCGGATCAGGTCGAGCCCCGGCGTGCCGACTCCCAGGGTCCGCAGGTGGCAGGGCTGGTGGTAGCCGGCCCTCGCGTGAAGCGGCACGGTCGGATCGGGAAGCTGCCCTCGCGCCGCCAGGCCGGCGAGGTACTGGCCGACGTCCATCGTGTTCTCGGCGACCAGCGCGGCGTCGAGGTCGTCGGTCAGCTTGAGGTACTCGTGGCGGAGCATCAGCGCGGCCGTCGGCTCGGAGCAGACGACCGTGTAGCCGTCGCGCACGGCGTCGCCGAGCACGCGGAGGTTGGCGAGTCGCCTGCTCGCGCGCGTTGTCGAGGTCGCCGGTCGACGAGCGCGGCCATGCCCGAGCCGCGCTGCCGCTTCGGGCACGTAGACGTTGACCCCCGCGTGGCGGAGGACGCCGACGACGGCCTCGGCCAGCTCCTGGTCGAAGTAGTTGGCGAAGACGTCGACGAAATAGGCGACCCGCGGCCCCGGCTGCCTGCGGCCTGGGCTCGGTCAGGCCGAGCCGCTCGGCCCGGCGGACGAACGGCGTGCGGTGGGCTCGCGGCAGCCGGCGATGCCGCGAGAGGCCGAAGAGCCGCTCGATCAGCCACCGCGCGCCGCGGTTGGCCATCAGGGCGTTCGAGAGGATCGGGAACCGGCTCGCCAGCTTCGCCCACCGCTCGATCCGCGAGACCATCCAGTCGCCCGGCGTCAGGCCGTGGTTCTGCGACGTAGGCGGCCTTGGCCTCGATCATCAGGCTCGAGACGTCGACGCCCGAGGGGCACTCGCTTCGGCAGAGGGTGCAGTGGATGCAGAGGTCGGCGTTCGCCTTCAGCTCCTCCGAGCCCCAGAGCTTCGGGTCGATCGTGCCCGGCCGCGATCTGGCGGAGCAGGTTCGCCTTGCGCCGCGGCGAGGCCGCCTCGTCGCGACGGGCGCGAAAGGTCGGGCACATCCGCAGGCTCGGCTCGAGCGTCCGGCAGGCGCCGCAGCCGTTGCAGGCCGCCGCCTCACTCCACGGGTCGCCGTCGCGGCCAGCGGAGCATCGGCTCGAGGACACGGAGGAGACCGGTGGCTCGCTCGCGGCGCCGGATCCGCGGGACGACCTCCGCCTCGGCCCGCGTCGGGCATCGGCCGGAGGTTGCGGGTCATCGGGTGGGGGTCGTCGCCGACGACCTTGCCGGGTTGAGCAGGTTGAACGGGTCGAACGCGTCCTTGACCCCCCGGAAGGCGTGGACGAGGTCGCCGTACTGGCGGCGGAGGAACTGCGTCCGAGCCAGGCCGCAGCCGTGCTCGCCCGAGACCGTCCCGCCCACGTCCACGCCGCGGCGTAGACCTCCGAGGCCAGCGGCTCGAGCTTCGCCAGGTCGCGCGGGTCGGCCAGGTCGAGAAACGGCCGGGTGTGGAGCTGGCCGTGGCCGGCGTGGCCGTAGATCGTCCAGCTCACCTCGTACTGCTGGAGGATCTGCTGGAGCCGCTGGAGGAACTCCGGCAGCGCCTCGGGCGGGACGGCGACGTCCTCGATGAACGGCCACCGGCCGCGAGGGCCCCGGCATCCGCGTCAGCAGCGGCTCGACCACCCGGCGCAGGCCCATGATCGCGCTCGCACTCGGCCCGCTTCGAGTCGCGACGGTCGGGCTCGCCGCGAGCTGTCCCGCGCCGGTCGACCCGGCCGAGCAGGGCCGGGCGCGCGGTCGAGCGCCGCGGCCGGGTCGTCCCGCTGTCGAACTCGACGAGCAGCGCCGCCTCGGCCGACTCGGGATCCAGGCGCGACAGGCCGGGAAGGCGTCGCGGGCGAGCTGGATCGACCGCCAGTCGAACAGCTCGCAGGCCGAGGGGTCGAAGCGCCAGGCAGTCCACGACGGCGGCGGCGGCGTCGCCGAGCCGGGCGAACGGCAGCACCACCACCGCCTGCGGCGAGCGGGATCGGCACCGTCCGCAGCGTCGCCTCGGTCACCAGCGCCAGCGTCCCCTCCGAGCCGACGACGAGCCGGCCGAGGTCGATCGCAGTCGGCCCTCCCGCCGCGTCCCAGCGCATAGCCCGCGCGATTCCGGGGCGACCGCGGCCAGTGCCGGGCGATGCCGTCGGCGTGATGGCGGAGGATCGTCGCGACCTTGCGGGACACGACGCCCTTGAAGTCGGCCGGCTCCTCGTCGAGGTCGGGCCAGGCTCGCGACCGAGCGTCGCGCGGCATCGCCGCTGGCGAAGACCACGTCGAGGCGACTCGACGTGGTCGGCCGTCGTGCCGTAGCGGAGCGAGCGGTGCCCGGCGGCGTCGGCGCCGATCATCCCGCCGATCGTCCGCGACTCCGGGTCCGCTCGGGTCGGGGCCGAGCCGGCGGCCGAACTGGGCGAGGTGGTCGTTCACCACGTCGAGCACCGACGCCCGGCTGCACGACGACGCTCGTCGGGCCCGTCGCCACGATCCGCCGGAAATGGCGGCTGAAGTCGACGACGAGGCCCGGCCCGAGCGTCTCGCCCGCCATGCCCGTCCCGCCCCTCGGGGATGGAGCGGGATCGCCTGCTCGGTCGGCGTAGCGGACCAGCGCGACGAGGTCGTCGCTCGGTGCCGCGGCACGACGACGCCGAGCGGGTCGATCTCGTAGAGGCTGGCGTCGAGCGCGTACGGCGCGCGCTCGATCGGCTCGAACAGCAGTTCGCCGTCGATCAGGCCGCGGAGGTCGTCGTGGATCCGCGCCCGTCGTTCGTCCATCGTGGCGGAAGGCCGATCGGATCAGGAGGGAGGGCGGGCATCGCCCCGGCCGACGTCGGCCCGGGCGTCTTGCGGCGGTGCTCCTCGACCCGGAGCCGCTCCTGGCGATAACGCTCGCCGACCCCCAGGTCGAACGGGGCGAACGCGCCCGCCCGGGTTCGCCCCGGGCCCCCGGTACTGGCGAGGCATCGGTAGCAGATCGTCACGTCCGGCACCCTGTAGTAGAGCACCATGTCGAGCAGGGCCGACGCGAGCAGGATCGCGTACGTCCAGAGCGGCCGCTCGTAATACCAGAACACCGTGCTGACCGCGAAGCCGACGACCACGATGAGCAGGCCGAGGCCCTGCGGGAAATCCTTCTGCCGGTAGAAGTCGTCGCAGCCGCAGCAGGCGCAAGCGGCGAGATCGTTGCCGTGAGAAGGCCCGGTCGGGGACGGCCCGGACGTCGCCGCAGGCCGCGCAGGCGATCTCGGCACCGACTCGACGTCGGCCATACGGGACACGGCCCCGCAGCTCCGGCAGGCGTAGGTCAGCTCCATGTTCGGTTCCGAGGGCAGTCGAGGGGGGTCCGCACTCGTTGTATCGCGCGGCGGTGAAGAGAGGAAGGAGCGACCGCGGGCTTCATCAAATCAGCACATGCGAGTCCCGAGCGAGGATCAGCGAGCTGAGCTCGCCGAAGAGCAGCAAGCGTCATGGCGATGTAGAGGATTCCCGTCGCCGACTGCGTCGAGCGGATCTGCACCGTCCGCCATGCCAGGTAGGTGGCCAGGCCGAAGCCCGCGATCCCCATGCCCCACCGCATCGCGACGAAGAGCGGGCCGATCGTCGTGCCGTTCGCCGAACTGGACGGTATGAACAAGAGAGCCGTCGCAAGCCAGGATCGTCCTCACGCCCAGGCTCGCGGTCATCCATCGGACGAACCGCTTGAGCGGCTCGATCGACATCGCCGGCGCGGTCAGGTAGTAGTGGCCCAGGAGCATCGCCGTGAGCGTCGACCCGAGCAAGCTCATCGACGCCAGCCGGCTCGCGGCGTTCAGCGCCCACAGGTCCCAGGAGCCGCCCTCGGCCGTGAGCGAGAGGACGACTGCGGCGGTCGCCGCGATCGCCAGCGCGGCCGGCACGCCGAGCCGAGGCAGGCCGAGACCCCACGCGAGCGTCGCGCCGAACGCCAGGATCGAATGCCGAGCACGAGCCCGAACGCGACCGGCTCGAACGGCGGCCGGGTCGCGGCGAGCGTTGCCAGGACGCCCAGCCCGAGAATGACCTGGCAATGGGTCCGGAAGAAGCCGATCGGCACCTCTCGCCATGGCGCGATCGCGAGCATGGCCGCCAGGCCGCCGGCCAGGCGGATCGCGAAGTCGGCGAGCATCGGCAGGGTCATCGTGCGGCCCGGGCGGAGGGTTAGGGCTTCGAGCCGTGGATCAGCGCCAGCACCTCGGCGCGGGTCGCCGGCTGATCCTTGCAGATCCCCCGCATGGCGCTGGTGACCATGACGCTGCCCGGCTTGTGGACGCCGCGGATTGTCATGCACGAGTGGCTCGCCTCGATGACGACGGCCACGCCCTCGGGCGTCGAGCTCCTCCATCAGCAGGTCGGCGACCTCCTCCGTGAGCCGCTCCTGCATCTGCGGCCGCTTGGCCAGGACGTCGATCACGCGGGGGATCTTCGAGAGGCCGACGACCTTGCCGTTGGGGATGTAGGCCACGTGCGCCACGCCGACGAACGGCAGAAGGTGGTGCTCGCAGAAGCTCTCGAAGCGGATGTCCTTGATCACGACCATCTCGTCGTACTTCTGCGTGAACACCTTCTGGAGGTGCACGCGCGGGTCCTGGTGCAGGCCCCGGAACACCTCGGCGTACATCCGGGCGACGCGGTCGGGCGTGTCGACGAGCCCCTCGCGGTCGGGGTCCTCGCCGACGGCGTGCAGGATCTCGCGGACGGCGCGGCGGATCCGGTCGAGGTCGACCGGCGAGGTGGCCTCGGCGATGGCGACGCCATCGTCGTCGGGGTCGAAACCGCCCGGGCCATGTCGTGACTGTACGATGAACCGATCGGCATGGAGTCGCTGTCTAACTCGAAGCAGGGCTGCTATTTCCGCTCAACGGTCCGACGCTCATTCTAGCCACGCGATGCCCTCGAATCAAGCGACGCCGCCGCTCAGTTCGCACTGAACGGCGGCGGGAAATCGGCGGACGGCGGCGAGCCTGACATCACGCGCGATGGCGGACCGGAGCCAGGTGCAGAGGTCATCGAGGCGAATCTCGACTTGACGCTCCGCGAGGAGGCACTGCTTGGTCTCGACCGGCATCGGCAGAGCGTGTGCGAGGATATCGGCCAGGGCCCCGGCGGGCAGCGACGACGAGATGATCTCCTCCAGGTCCGCGTCGACTCCCCGTGCGGCTCGAGGAAGGCGCGGAACAGGCGGAGGAGCTCGGCCTTCTGCGATCGAGCTCGTCCCCCTCGATCGCCAGGTCGTCGACCGCTTCGAATTCGGAGGCCCGATACATCGACCCGCTGGGCACCTCGCGGGTCAGCCGGACCCGCCGGAGGCCGAGCAGGAGGAAGTTGAACTGGCCGTCCGCGAGCCGTTCGTATTTCAAGATCCGCCCGACGCAGCCATACTCCTCGTACCTCGGCGAGCCCTTGCCCTTCCATTCGGCCTCGGGCCGGAGCAAGACAATCGTCACCAGCCGGTCCGAGGCCAGGGCGTCCTCCGTCATCTGCCTGTACCGTTCCTCGAAGATGTGCAGCGGCAGGACCGCGTTCGGGAACAGGACGACCCCGGGCAGCGGGAACAGCTTCAAGACCTTGACCCCGGTGAGATCCCGATCGTCGTCCACGCCACACGCCTCCACCAGGCGACGCCCCGAGATCCGCAGAGCGAATTGTAGTTCGGTCGGCGCGAGCGGCAAGCCTGCCCTGATGATTCGTCCGTGAGAACCCGGAGCCACTGGCCATGCCCCGAGCCGACCGGCCCTCGCCCAAGCGGAAACGACAGGCCGCCGAGATCGTCCGCGGCCTCAAGGCGATGTATCCCGAATCCGTCTGCGCGCTCGTCCACCGTAATCCATTCGAGCTGCTCGTCGCGACCATCCTCTCGGCCCAGTGCACCGACGCCCGCGTGAACATGGTCACGCCCGCGCTGTTCGCCCGCTATCCCGATGCCGCGAACGCTGGCGAAGGCCGAGCTGGCCGACGTCGAGGAGCTGATCCACTCGACCGGCTTCTTCCGGGCCAAGGCGAAGAACCTGGTGGCGATGGCCTCGGCGCTCGTCGCCGATCACGGCGGCGAACGTCCCCGACGACCTCGACGCCCTGACCGCGCTGCCGGGCGTCGGCCGCAAGACGGCGCACGTCGTCCTGGGCATGGCTTCGCAGCATCCCTCGGGCGTGGTCGTCGACACCCACGTCAAGCGGCTCGCCTATCGGCTCGGCCTGACGAAGTCGGCCGACCCGAAGGTGATCGAGCACGAGCTGGCGGCACTGGTGCCCCGCGACGAGTGGATCAACCTGAGCCACCGCCTGATCGAGCACGGCCGCAAGGTCTGCATCGCCCGTCGTCCGCGGTGCGACGTATGTGCGCCTGAACGAGACATGTCCCAGGCGTCGGCGTGCCGAAGCGCCCTTCGCAAGACGCCCCGTACGGGTTAATCTCGTATGTTCGCGGTGCAGACCATACAGACGAATGCCGCCGAGCGGGCGAGGACGCCTCACGATGCACATCCTGGACATCTTCCGCGACCCACCCGACGACCTTCAGCTTCGAGTTCTTCCCGCCGAAGACCGACGCGGCGTCGGACGAGCTGTTCGGCGACGATCGCGCAGCTCCAGGAGCTGCAGCCCTCGTTCGTCTCCGTCACCTACGGCGCCGGGGGCTCGACGCGCGAGCGGACCCACGACCTGATCGTCCGCATCCAGCGCGAGACCGACCTGACGGCCGTCTCGCACCTGACCTGCGTCTGCCACTCGCGCGAGGAGCTGGAGGCGATCCTCGACCGCTACGCCCTCTCGGGCATCGAGAACATCCTGGCCCTCGGCGGCGACCCGCCGCGGGACATGCCCAACTACGACCGCGCGCAGGACGCCTTCCAGTACGCCGACGGCCTCGTCCGCTTCATCCGCGAGTGGCCCGGCCACCCCGACCCGCGCGGCTTCGGCATCGGCGTCGCGGGCTTCCCCGAGGGGCACCCGACCACGCCGAACCGGCTCAAGGAGATGGACTACCTCAAGCGCAAGGTCGACGCCGGGGCCGATTACATCTGCACCCAGCTCTTCTTCGACAACCGCGACTTCTACGACTTCCGCGAGCGCTGCGAGCTGGCCGGCATCCGCGTGCCGATCCTCGCCGGGATCATGCCGGTCTCTCGAAGAAGGGCCTGGACCGGATGGCCGAGCTCGCCCTCGGCGCCCGCTTCCCGGCCCGGCTCCTGCGGGCGATCAACCGCTGCGCCGACGACGACGCCGTCGCCAAGGTCGGCATCCACTGGGCGACCGAGCAGTGCCGCGACCTGCTCGACAACAACGTCCGCGGCATCCACTTCTACACGCTGAACAAGTCGGACGCGACCCGGCGGATCTACGAGAACCTCGGCGTCAAGGACTCGCTGGCCCTTCGAACCCGCTAGCCGGCTTCGCCCGCTGACCATGACCGACGACCTGACGCGCCCGACTCAAGGCCGAGGCCCTCCGCCTCGGGTTCGACCTCGTCGGCGTCGCCCCGGCCGTCGCCCCGCCGGGCTATCCCCGGTTTCTCGACTGGCTCGAATCCGGCTGCGCCGCGGGCATGGACTACCTGCCCGACCGCGCCGAGGCCAGGGGCCATCCCGAGGCCTCTGCCGGGCGTCCGCTCGGTCGTCGTCGCCGGGATCGTCTACGGGCGCCCCGTCGCCCGACGCCGACCGAGACCGAGGGGAAGGTCGCGCGGTATGCCCAGGGCGGCGATTATCACGACTTGCTCTGGGATCGCCTCGACGCGCTGCGAGCTGGCTCGATGCCGAGCGACCGGGGACCGAAGCCCGCGCCGTGTCCGACACGGCGCCCTGCTCGAGCGCGACTTCGCCCGGCTCGCCGGGCTGGGCTGGATCGGCAAGAACACGATGCTGATCCACAGACGGCTGGGCAGCTTCACGGTGCTCGGCGCCCTGCTGATCGACGCCGACCTGACGCCCGACGCCCCGTTCGAGGCGGACCACTGCGGCACCTGCACGCGCTGCCTCGACGCCTGCCCGACCGACGCCTTCGACGGGCCGTACCGCCTCGACGCCCGCCGCTGCATCAGCTACTGGACCATCGAGCACCGCGGGCCGATGCCCGACGAGGCCGCCGGATCGCTCGACGGCTGGGCCTTCGGCTGCGACGTCTGCCAGGACGTCTGCCCGTGGAACCGCAAGGCCCCGATCGGCCGCGAGCCGGAGCTCGCAGCCGCGGGACGCCTGGGTCAATCCCGACCTGATCGCCTGGCTCGACCGCACGCCCGAGGAATGGTCCGACGCCTTGCGCGGCACGGCCCTGAAGCGGGCGAAGCGCGCGGGCCTCGTCCGCAACGCGGCGCTGGTGCTCGGCGCACGGGGCGTCCGCGACGCAATCCCTTCGTTGCGGCGGCTGCTCGAAGACCCAGACCCGTCCATCCGCTCGGCCGCTGATTGGGCGCTCCAGCGGATCGGCCGCCATAGGGCTCGTCGAGCCTGTGGTCTTGGTCGTGAGGTTCGTCGTGGGCGACGACGGCGACGTGGTCGTCGTCGCAGGCGCCGGGGCCGTCAGGCTGTAGGTGACCGGGGTGATCGTCCCCGTGATCACCTGCCCGAATGCGTCGCTCGCCATGACCTGGTACGTGTTCACGCCGTTGCCCAGCGGGATCTGGAGCGAGTAGTTGCCGCTCGCGTCGGCGGTGGTGGTCGTCGTCGGCGAAGTGTTGTCCGTGTCGGTGATAGGTGACCGTCGCGCCGGGGTGGCGTGCCGAGGAAGGTGACCGTCCGGATGTTCGTGATCCGGTCGTTGATTCCGCTGTCGGAGGCCGGGCTCAGGTTGGCCGCGACGACCGGCGTCACCTTCACCGCGGTCCCCAGGTTCTGCTGCGCGATCCGCAGGTCGCTGTTATTGATGACTCCGTCGCGGTTCGCGTCGGCGGCGAAGACGTAGTTCGGGCTGCTCGCGTTGATGTTCAGGTCCTGCTTGATCGTGGCCAGGTCGGTGTTGCCGACGGTGCCTGTGCCGCCGGCGTCGCCCGGCAGGTAGAAGCCGACGAGGAAGCCGCCCGTTGTGCCGCCCTGCGACTGGACGACGACCGCGTAATTGTGCGGCGACGCGGCCTGAGCCGCGGTGAGCTTGAGCGTGAACGTCACGGCGGTCGCCTGCTTGCCGTTGGCCGGGTTGGCAAGTTGCACGGTTTTGGCGTACGTCGCCCGGGTCATCGGGATCATCTTGTGCGTCTGCAGATCCTCGACCGCGACGATCTTCCCGCGGGCCGACGACCCGGACTGCGCGGCGACGTCGACGCCGAGCGTGATCTGGTGCCTGGCGTTCAGTGTGATAAGGTTCGGCTGGTAGTTGAAGGGCACGACGATCTTCTGGTTGGCCGACGCGAACGTCTCGTTCATGATCGCGAAGGTATTGCCCGCGCCCGCGGTCATGAGGTTGCGCGGTCTCGAGCAGCTCGGGCTGGAGACGGGCCCGGCGACGCCGGCGGTCCGAAGGCCGAGTGGGATTCATGGCGAGGGCCCTCCTTGGCCCGAGTGGGAAGTCGGCCCCGCCGGGGCCGTGGAAAATCCAGACCTGTGCAGATCGCCCGCCCCGGTTCAGGGCGCGGCCGGCGTTTCCCTCTTCAACGTCGATCGCCTCCGCAACGCGCGCGGAGCGGGTAGATAATGCGACATTTTGGCGGTCGAGGGCGAAGCCCTCCTCACGCTCGACGCGGACCCGCCAGGCCGTCGCGGCGAAGAGCACCACTCCAGCCCAGAAGAACATCCCGTAGAACTGCGCGACCTTGTGGCCCTCGCCCTTGGCGATCAGCTTCGAGATCGAATCGCCCGCCTCCGAGAATCGCGCCGTTGCGCGCGGACCTCACCGAGCGATCCCGCCTGTGGGCGAACAGGTTGCCGACCTCCGTCGAGGTCGTCGCCATCAAGAGCGTCGAGAGCACCAGCGCCCCGCCGATCGCGGCCCTCGCCCCGCGCAAGACCTTCGGGCTGAACGCCCGGTAGGCGAGATAGGTGAACGGCAACAGGACGGTCACGTAGTGGTGCTTCCAGCTCCGCTCGGAGACGAAAAGCATGGCCAGGACGATGAGCGAGAACTCGCCCAGGAGCCGCGGATCGTCGCGCCGTGCGTTCTTCGTCCGGCAGAGCCACGCGAGCAGGCCGAGGATCGCCACGGACACGACCTTGAGCGCCGGGACGACCAGTCTCGGATCGAGCGAGAACAGGTGCAAGTGCTGGAGCTGGACGCTGTACCGCTCGTCGCCGACCTGCTTCGTGAGGATCCGCATCACGACGCCGATCATCGACTGGTTGATCTCCTGCACCCCGGTGACATCGCTGGCGACGTAGGGCCGGAGGATGCGGTGCCACCAGGTCGCCAGGCAGAGGCCGTTGAATTCGGGGCCGAGGAAGACGCTCGGGACGATAAGCAGGAAGATTCCCATCCCCAGGGCCGAGGCCGCGACGGTCCGCCACGATCCCTTGTAGACGTAGTAGAGCCCGAAGAGTGCGGGCGTGACCTTGTACGTGATCGAGAGCGCGAGCAGCAGACCCGCGAGCACGTCATACCCCGCCCGCCACGCGGCCAGCGAGCCGACCACAAGGAAGAGGATCAGGATGTTGTTGTTCCCGTGGTGAAGGTCGCTCAGGATCGGCCGGAGGCTCAGCAACAGGATCGAGAGCTGGACCCACGACGGGATCGGATGCGCGGGGACCTCCGCGGGCGGGAGCGTGGCGTTCGGGTGGAGGGCCTGTCTCATCAGGTTCTTCAGGTTGCGGAGCCAGCTCGCGACCTCGCCGCCCGGGCGAGGCGTCCGGCCGGGCCACCATCCGCATGCAGAGCCACGCCGAGACTGCCACCATCAAGACCTTCAGCGCGAACCAGGCCACGGCCCCCGTCACCTTGGGCAGGACCATGAGCGGGTAGAGCGACAGCGGCATCAGCGGAGGGTTGGGGAAGAAATACTTGTCATAGATATTCACCCCCTGGACGAATTCCAGGACCTGCTTCCGCCAGCGGATGAAGGCGCTGCGGTCGTCGGCGGCCTTGGCCGCGTAGACGACCGCAGCGCCGACCATGAACCCGAGCGCGACGATCCAGAGGCCGCGCCGGAAGTGGCGGTCGAATGCGGGTACGGTGGGCCGACCGTCGGGGTCAAACCCCGGGGCGGGTTGGGGCACGGCTCGCTCCTTCCTTGGAGGTTGGGCCACGCAAGTTGTCGGCCGCCACGACGCCCGCTCGGGGGTGCCGCGGAGGCCGGGCCTCGGCCGAGAGCCGGTGGTGCGGGAGAGGGGCCGTCGATCCCTGACGGCGATCCTCACCCCCGGCGCGGGGCGGAGGCACGGGCGGAGAGATACCCGCGTCGCCCCGGTCGGTCAAGGTCAGCCGGGCGGCCCGAGTGCCGCCGCGTATCCGTCCCGATCCCGGGCGATAGCGCCTGGTACCGTCAGCGCCGCGGAGCGGCGGGCGATGGGAGCATCGGGGAGGGCCAGCCCTGTCGGCGAAGACGAGGAATTACCAACTCGAAGCCAATTCTCCGCAAGTTCATGACGTGCTTGGCTTTGCATTCAGTTTTTTCGGCCGTGGATTCGGCTGGGGCGGCCTCGGCGGCCTCGTCGATCGGCGGCGGGCTCGGAGCCGGACCCGGCCATCCCGGGTCAGGTCGCCGAGGGCCGAGCAGCGAGCTCCATGTGCCGCGCGCCGGAATCGAAAGCTAGCCGCAGCGCCGGCAACCGCCGATTCAAACCGTGCGAAGACACCCCAAACCGAACAATCCTGTCGAGTGCGGCCCGCAGGATTCGAACCTGCAACCAAGGGATTCGAGACGCCCCCGCGTTTCCACGGGGCTCGGACTATCTCACCCTCCGCGGTCCTCTCACGGATGACGTCGGGCGGGGCGTCGTTCCTTGGGGGGATGTGGAGGCCGGGCGCTCGTCGGCGGGGATTATCGTTGGGGCTCACCCCGCTAGTCTCTGAACCTTCCTGGCGACCTATGCCCAGCCAGGCTTGGCTGCGGATTGCCGTGCCGGCGCGGTTCGACTCCTCGGATGGTCGTGCCCGGCCGGTTTAGGTTCCCCGCAATTCACCCGGATCGCGTCCGGAGGTCACCCCCCGGCGCCACCATGCTGATGAGTCCCCTGCTCTACCATTGAGCTAGGGCCGCGTGCGTGTCATCATGAACGAACGCAGGGGACGGCTGCAAGAGCAACCGTCCCCTCGTTTCGTTTTCGAGACACTCGGCGGCAGGAGACTCAGGCCCCGGCACCGACCAGCTCCGGCTCATTCCCGTCGTGCCGCGGTGCCGCCGGCACGAGCGGCTCGCGGGCCGGCTTGGCGCGGGTGAGCTTCGGCTGCTTGACGTTGTATGCGATCCCGACCAGCGACATCGCCTTGATCGCCCAGTACGCGGTGTCGATCTCCCACCACCGCAGGCCGATCTTCGCCGACGACTGGAAGGCGTGGTGGTTGTTGTGCCACCCCTCGCCATACGACAGCAGCGCGACCCACCAGAGGTTCGTCGAGTCGTCGCGGGTGTCGTAGGTCCGGTAACCCCAGCGGTGCGTGGCCGAGTTGACGAGCAGCGTCACGTGGAGGATCAGGACCGTCCGGACGAACCCGCCCCAGACCAGCCAGGGCATGCCGCCCAGGCCGTAAAGGACGCCGAGCAGCGCGATCGGGAAGACGAACCACCAGGTGTTCAGGAAGCGATGGACCGGGTCCTTCATCGAGGTCCGGGGCCCACTTCTCATCGTATTCCGTCGTGTGGACGGCCGTGATCTCGGGCGTGATCACCCAGATGATGTGCGACCACCAGAAGCCGTGCCGCGGCGTGTGGACGTCGAGCGGCTCGTCGGTGTGAGCGTGGTGGCGGCGATGATCGGCGACCCAGCTGATGCGCCGCCCTGCATGGTCAGGTTGCCGATGATCGTCAGCACGTACTCGAACCACCGCGGCCGGACCGAGTAGCTCCGGTGCGTCAGCAGCCGGTGGTACGTGGCGCTGATGCCGATCGCCCCGGTGAAGTACATCAGGGCGAAGCAGCCGAGGACGGCCCACCAGTCGAAGAACGCAGGCACGAACGCCAGCAACGCCCCGGCGTGGGCGATGATGCCGGCGCAGAGGGCGAACTTGTGGACGGGTGCCTTCTCAGGCTTGGGCAGGGGCGCGGACCGTATGGTCGCCATCGTCGTTGTCATCCAGGGGTCTTGCCGAGCGCCCCGCGGGACCAGGCTGCGGTATCGGAGGCAGTCGGCGGGTATTCGAGGCTTGTTCGGGCGCGTGTCCGTGGCGTAGAACGACTGGACCGGAGGGGGACGATCGCGGACCACGGATAGCCTCTGCGAGAACGGGACATCTCGCGCCCCTCCAATCGCCCGGCTCTCGAAAAAAAACCGAAAATGCTCGGCGGTCGACACAGATCACCGACGACCGGCCCGCCGAAGGACACAACTTCAATGTTCGGCGTCTTTTGCGATGGAACGTCCGCCCGACTCCGTCGCGACCTCCCGTCGCCCGAATCCGGACCCGGCGAGGTCCTCCTCCGCGTCCGCCGCGCCGGGATCTGCGACACCGACATCCAGCTCGCCCGCGGCTACATGGGCTATCCGCGGCATTCTCGGGCCACGAGTTTCTCGGCGAGCTCCACGACGGAACTCGTGTCACCGCCGAGATCAACAACGCGTGCGGCCGATGCTTGGCCTGTCTCGCCGGCCGGTCTCACCACTGTCCGACGCGGACGGTCCTGGGAATCCTAGGACACGACGGCGCGATGGCCGAGCACGTGGCCGTTCCCGAGCGGAATCTCCACCGGATTCCTGACGACGATCGACGACCGGCGAGCGATCTTCATCGAACCCCTCGCCGCGGCATTTCGGATCGCGGAACAGATCACGATCACGCAAGGTCTACCGATCGCCGTCGTCGGCGATGGCAAGCTCGGATTGCTCTGCGCGTGGGCCTTGCGGGCGTCGGGGGCGAAGGTCACGCTGGTCGGCAAGCATCCGGACAAGCTCGCCCTGGCCGGCGAGGCCGTTGAACCCGTCCGGCTCGACGACGCGTCCCGGCTTGGTCGAGCGTTCGACATCGTCGCTGACTGCACTGGCTCGCCGACTGGCCTGCCGACGGCGCTGGGCCTCGTCCGCCCGCTCGGGACGCTTATCCTCAAGACGACGATTGCCGGCGAATACGCGATCAACCTGGCGCCGATCGTGATCGACGAGATCACGGTCGTCGGCTCGCGTTGCGGTCCGTTCCCGAGGGCGATCGCGGCGCTGGCGTCGGGCGAGATCGATCCCGACGCCCTTGCTCGGACCGGAGTTTCCGTTGGAGCGAGCGGACGAGGCCTTTGCGGCCGCATCAGCAAAGGGCGCGCGCAAGGTGACGATCACGATCGAATGACGGACGTCAAACGTCGATATCCTTCGCCGTGTACGCCTCGGCCATGATGAACTGAAACCGCGCCTCGGGCTCCTTGCCCATCAGGTCGGTGACGGTCCGCTCGGTGTAGGGGCGATCGTCCTCGGGCACGGCCACGCGAAGCAGGCGTCGCTTCGCCGGGTCGAGAGTCGTTTGGTAGAGCAACTGGGCGGGCATCTCGCCCAATCCCTTAAACCGCGTGATGTTCGGCTTCGCGTTCTTGGGGAGCTTGGCGAGGATCTTGTCGCGCTGGGCGTCGTCGGCGGCCCAGTGTGTCTCCTGGCCGTGGCTGATCTTGTAGAGCGGCGGGCACGCGAGATAGACGCGGCCGTCCTCGAGCAACCCCGGCAGGTGACGGTAAAAGAAGGTGAGCAACAAGGTTGCGATATGGTGCCCGTCGCTGTCGGCGTCGGTTAGAAGGATGACCTTGCCGTAGCGGAGCCGGCCGGCGTCGTACGTGTCGTCCATCCCGCAGCCGAGGGCGCTGACGAGGTCGGTCAGCTCCTTGTTGTCGAGCACCTTGCCTTTGTTAGCCTGCTCGACGTTGAGCACCTTGCCCCGCAGCGGCAGGATCGCCTGCGAGTCCCGGTCTCGCCCCTGCTTGGCCGATCCGCCGGCCGAGTCGCCCTCGACGATGAATAGCTCCGATTGCTCCGGGTCGGTCGTGTCGCAGTCGGCGAGCTTACCGGGCAGGTTCAGGCGGCTGGAGATCGCCGTCTTCCTCCGCACCTGCGACGCTGCCGCCCGGCTCGCCTCGCGTGCCCGGGCGGCCTGGATCACGCGGTTGGCGATCGCGTCGCCGACGCTCCGGTTCTTGTGGAGGAAGTCCTCCAGGCGGGGCCGGATCATCGCCTCGACCGTGCCGCGGACTTCGGGATTATTGAGTCGGCCCTTCGTCTGCCCCTGGAACTGGGGTTCGTGGACGCAGACCGAGAGTACGGCCGTCAGCCCTTCGCTGATATCCTCGCCCTTGATCTCGACGCCCTTCTTGAGCAGGTCGTGATCCTTCATGTACTTGAGCACGGCCGCCCGCACCGCCGCGCGGAGGCCCGACTCGTGCGTGCCGCCGTCGCGGGTGGGGATCGTGTTGACGAACGAGCGGAGGTGCTCGTCGGTGGCTTCAGTCCATGCCAGGGCGACGTCGCACCGCAGCCCCGAGTCGGCGTCCTCACGCTCCAGCGAGAACGGCATCTCAGCGACCCGCACGTCCTGCCGCGCGGCGTTGATGGCTGCGAGGAAGTCGACGACGCCGCCCTCGTGGCGGAACTCGGTCGTCGCGTTCACCTTCTCGTTGATGAACTGGACGACCAGCCCTTTATTCAAGTACGTCTTGACGTCGAGCCGCTCGGCGATGACCTCGGGGTCGTAGCTCGTGTCGCGGAAGATCTCGGGATCGGGCGTGAACGAGACGGTGGTCCCGCTCCCCCGCGGCACCGGCTCGCCGCGCTCGACAGGCCCGAGCGGCTTGCCGCGGCGATAGGCTTGCGTGTATGTCCACCCGTCGCGGCGGACGACCGCCTCGAGGTGCTTCGACAGGGCATTCACCACGCTCGCCCCGACGCCGTGGAGCCCGCCGGCCACCTTGTAGGCGTCATTATCAAACTTCCCGCCCGCGTGGAGCGTCGTGAAGATCAGCTCGAGCGCACTCTTGCCGCTCTTCCGGTGGACGTCGACCGGAATGCCGCGGCCGTTGTCGGAGACGGTCATCGTCTTGCCGTCCTTGCCGAGCGTCACCACGATCCGCGACGCGTGGCCGTTCATCACCTCGTCGACCGAGTTGTCGACGATCTCCCAGAGCAGGTGATGCAGCCCCTCCTTGTCCACGCCGCCGATGTACATCCCGGGGCGTCGGCGGACGGCCTCGAGGCCTTCGAGGGCGGTGATCGAGTCGGCGTTGTACGTTCCGGTCGCCATGATTCTTCTGGATCCTTCGATTCGGCGGGAAAACACGACCCGATTCAGCCGCGAGACGGCGCACCGTTGGAACAGGCGGCGCTTCCGGACGGGTCTCGGCTCCTGCGGCCCAAGACCCACCCGGGGGCGATGTCCTCCTTCCCCTCACCCTCGACGGCCAAGGCGCCGGTCATCCCGACGCCGAGACATTGAAGACTCCGATGGAGCGCGCGAATGCCGGTCACGCGGAGCCTCACCTGCCGCTCGCATTCACGGACAGGGTCGCGGGCGAGGTCTTCCGGTGTCGTGGCGCGCTCGTAGCGGTACATTGCATCGAACGTGTCGCCGATCTTGATGTCCTCGTCGCCATTGCGGCCGATGACGTGGAACACCTCACCCGCCACGTGGCCGGCGACGATGAACTCGAAGGCGTGATGGCTCATCGCATTCGCTCCCGAATTTTGGCGTCGAACTCCTCGATCTGACGGAGGGACAGCCGCTGCTCCTTAGTATAGGTATCCCTGAGCTCCTCATCCAATTTGATTCGTCCTGACAATCGAACGGGGATACCTGTAAAGCCAAGCTCGTTAAGGACCTCGATGGCCAAGTCAACGTCTACGACAAGGTCCGCCCCGGACTCGAACTCAGACGGAGAAACGGCGAGCTGAATTGCACATTCTATGGCATTGAAATCTTCATCAATCTTCTGATCGACGGGGTTGTCAGGATCCTCTGGAATTGCGACTTCGAACTTCTGCTGCGAGATGACGAGAACCACGGCGGCGCCGTGGTTACGACATGCGATGGCGAAGAAAGTCACGACGAGTGGATCGGTCGAGACGTAGGTCAACCGGTTCTCGCTCAGGCTGTTATTGCCCGGCCATGCCCTCGTCGTCCCACGATAATAATACGGCATGCCGAATCTTCCGAAGGGGGATCAGGATTCGGCGATGGTCTCGACCGGCGGCACCGGCTCCGCATCGTCGTGGACGATCGCGTCGAGCGACCCGCGCTGGAGGATGCCGAAGCCCAGGCCGCCGCGACTCGTCACCGGGTACTTGGTGGCGCGGACGATCTGGGTGCCGCCGCGGGTCGTGCGGACGGTCAGGCCCTCGCGCTTCTTGCCGGCCAGGGCGAAGCCGATGACGCGGTCGCCGGTCTTGAGCTTGATCCCCGTCACGCCCTTGGCCGCGCCGGCGACGACGTTTGCCTCGGAGACCGGGAAGATCAACACGCGGGCCGACCTCGTGGCGAGGCAGACCGTCTCATGGCCGTCGGAGACCTCGACACCGACGCACCGGTCGTCGCGGAACGCGGCGTCGAGCTTGACGAAGATCCGGCCCTTCCGGTTCGAGATCGGCGCATGCATCGCCAGCGGGAATCGGAGGACCTTGCCGCCCGCGGTCAGGGCCACGGCGTACGGGCCGGGCGGGAGCCCGACCGAAGGGCCGTCGCCGTTGAGCGTCGCCAGTTCGCCGCCGAGCAACTTCTGAATCGGGCCGTTCGCCGAGGGAGGCGGGGCCGGCTCGGCCTCGGGGAGACACCGCGGGTCGTGGCAGGCGACGCCGATCAGGTGCTCGCCGTCGTCCAGCGCGAACCACTTGCGGAACGTCTCGCCGTGCCCGGTCGTCGAGCGGAATGTCGTTGACCCGCATCGTGTAGCCGATGCCGCGATCGGTGAAGAACGTCAGCGTCTGGCGGGCGCGGGAGCGGTAGACCCAGCCGACACGGTCGTCGTCGCGGAGCCGGATGCTGGCGACGTCGGAAAAGGATTTCTGCCGCTTGGTCCAGCCGTCGCGGCTGACGATCACCCAGGCGTCGTCGTCAACGATGTAGTCTTCCTCGCGATACTCGACCTGCGGCGTGTCCTCCTTGGCGAAGGTCGTCCGCCGCTCGTCGCCGTAGGCCCGCGAGATCTCCTTCAGCTCCGTTCGGACGATCTTCCAGCGGGCCCCTTCGTCGGCGAGGAGAAGCCTCGATCTCCTCGGCCCGCGTCCGCTTCGCCTTCAGCTCGTCGAGGATCTCGGCGATCTCCAGCTTGCCCAGCCGGTACAGCTTCGTCTCGAGGATCGCGTCGGCCTGCTCGTACGTCAGCTCGAACCGGTTCATCAGCTTGGGCGAGGCGTCGGCCTTCCCGTCACTCGCGCGGATGATCCTGATCGCCTCGTCGAGGGCGTCGAAGACGATCGCGAAGCCTTCGAGGATGTGGATCCGCTTCCGGAGGTTGTTCAGCTCATACTGGAGCCGCCGGGTGACGATCTGGAGCCGGAAGTCCAGGAAGTGGACGAGCATGCTCTTGAGGTCGAGTCGGTCGGGGACGGCCACCTCAGCCCCCTCGGCCGGCAGAAGGCACGTCAGATTGACGCCGAAATTGGTCTGGAGCGGCGTGTTCTTGAAGAGGTAGGCCATGGCCGCGTCGAGGTTGGCGCCGGGGCGGAGCTCCAGGGAGATCCGGACGTCCTCAGTGCTCAGGTCCTTGACGTTGGTCAATTGCGGAACCTTGCCCTCGCCGATCAGCTCGCCAATCCGGTTCACGAGCGCGTCCTTCTCGATGCCGTAGGGGATCGATGAGATGATCGCGAAGTTCGCCCGGTCGGGATCCTTCTGGTACGTGCCGCGGAGCTTGATCGAGCCCTGGCCCGTGGCATAGATCTTCTGAATTTCGGCAGGCGAATTGAGAATGACGCCGCCGGTTGGGAAGTCCGGCCCCTGGATATAGCGGGAGAGCTTCTCGGGCGCGCAGCTCGCGGTTGTCGAGGACCGCGACTAACGCGGCGCAAACTTCCTTCAAGTTATGCGGCGGGATGTTTGTCGCCATCCCGACGGCGATGCCGGCCGCGCCGTTGACCAGGAGGTTGGGGAACTGCGCGGGCAGGACGGCGGGCTCCTCGGTCGTCGCCGCGTAGTTCGGGCGGAAGTCGACCGTACCCTGACCGATCTCGGCGAGCATCTCCTCGGCAATCGGGAGCACGCGGCACTCGGTGTACCGGTGGGCCGCCGGCGGGTCGCCGTCGATCGAGCCGAAGTTGCCGTAGCCGTCGATCAGCGGGTAGCGGAGCATGAACGGCTGGGCCATCCTGACGAGTGCGAAATAAATCGCATCGTCGCCGTGCGGGTGATAGCTCTTCATCACCTCGCCGGTGACCGCGGCCGACTTGACATAGCGGCCGTCGGGCCGGATGCCCAGATCGGCCCACATCGCGTACAAGATCCGCCGCTGAACGGGTTTGAGTCCGTCGCGGACGTCCGGAAGGGCACGCGACGTGATGACCGAGAGTGCATAGTTGAGGTAGCGCGTCCGCGCGACCTCGGCCAGCGAAACGTCCTCGACGATCGTCTTCGTCGGCCTCTTTTCGGGCCCCCCCGCGTCGCCTCGTTTCCGCTTCGCCATCGATGGTTCCCGTCCGCCTTCGCCGCTTCTTCCGGCGCCGATAGGGCTTCCGTCCCGACCCCCCCCGCGATCCCGCCTCGCACTCCATCCCACCGCGGCCGTCACCACCCGTCAAGCCCAGCCTGTCGAACACCTAATGTACAAAAGGTAGCTAAAATGTCAAGCCGGCATTTCTCGTTTCGACACATTGGGTAGGATATACTTATCAGCGTTGTCTCCGCCCCCCTTATTACAGATCGTGAGGTCCGCCATGCGGAAGTACGTCGTCGAGTTCATCGGAACGTTCTTCCTGGTCTTCACGATCGGGATGACGGTCCTCAACCCCGGCGGCGCGGGGCCGCTCGCGCCCCTGGCGATCGGGGCGGCGCTGATGGTGATGATCTATGCGGGCGGGCACATCTCCGGGGGCCATTTCAACCCGGCCGTGACGTTCGGCGTCTTCATCCGCGGTCGCTGCGCCCTGATCGACGTCGTAGCTTACTGGATCGCCCAGGTTGCGGGCGCGGTCGTCGCGGGCGTGCTCGTGCCCATGGTGAAGGTCACCTATGACGTCACGCCCATCGACATCTCGACCAACGCGGCCTTGATCGCCGCGCTCCTGGCCGAGTTCCTCTTCACATTCGCGCTGGTCTGGGTGGTGCTCAACGTCGCGACGTCGAAGGACACGGCAGGCAACTCGAATTACGGCCTGGCGATCGGGTTCACCGTGCTCGTCGGCGCCTTCGCGGTGGGTCCGGTCTCGGGCGGAGCGTTCAACCCCGCGGTCGCAGTCGGACTGACGGTTTTGCGGATCTCGCCGCTCAAGGCGATCTGGATCTACCTCGCGGCCGACTTGCTCGGCGGCCTCGTCGCCGGCCTCGCCTTCCGGCTGCTCAATCCCGACGACAAGTGACCGTGCGATCAATCCGCGGGCGCCCTCGCCAAGTCGAGGGCCGACCGGAGCGTCTCGATGCTGATCCGCGCCGTCTCGACGGCGCCCGGCGAATAGTCGAAAACCTCGACCGACACCCAGCGGTCGTAACCCGACTCCACCAGCGCCCGGAGGATGGGGACGAAGTCGACGTCCCCCATCCCCGGGCCTCGCCGGTTGATGTCCTGGGCGTGGAAGTGGCCGGCCTTCGCCGCGTGGCGGAGGATCAGCTCGGGCACGGTCGCTTCCAGCTCCGCGCTCTGGGCCTTCACGTCCATGTGCAGCAGGAGGTTGGGATGATTCACCCGGGCGATCAGGGCATCGGCCTGGTCGCATGTGTTGAGGAAATCCGTCTCCGTTGGGGCGAGCGGCTCGAGGCAGAGCGTGATGCCGATCTCGCCGAGCCGCGGCACGACCCGCCGGAAGACCTCTTCCGCGTAGCTCGTGGCCGCGGCGGTCGTCACGCCGGGCAGCAGGTCGCGCTGCTTGGGGCTGCCCAGGACCATCAATGACCCGCCCAGGTCGCGGGTCAGCTCGGCAAGCGCGACGAGATAATCGCCCGTCTTCCTGCGAATTTCGGCCTCTGGATGGGTCAGGTAATACCCGTCCGTCTTCGCCAGGAGCCAGTGGGTGCCGATCGTCTCCAGGCCCGAATCGGCCACGATCCGCCGCCAGTTCGGCACGCCGCTTCCAGTCGATTTCCGTCGGCCGTTCGCCGAGCGTGAACGGGGCGATCTCGATCCCCTCGTAGCCGAGCCGCTTCAAGGTGCTGCAGACCCCGGCGAAGTCCCATCCTTCGAACAGCTCGTTGCACATCCCGAAGCGAATCATCGCGTGTCTCCCGGCAGCGTGGCCTTGAAGGCGTCGAGCGTGTTCCGCAACAGCATCGCCACCGTCATCGGCCCGACGCCTCCCGGCACAGGCGTCAAGCAGCGACGCAACCTCCATTGCCTCCCCCCGATGAACGTCCCCGCAGAGCGACCCGTCCTCGCGGCGGTGGATGCCGACGTCGATGACGACGGCCCCCGGCTTGATCCAGTCGCCGCGGACGGCCTCGGGCCGGCCCATCGCGGCGATCAGGATGTCGGCCTCGCGGGCGATCGCGGGCGTGTCGCGAGTCGCGGTGTTGCAGACGGTGACGGTCGCATCGCCTCCCGGCCCCTTCTGCATCAGCAGGAGCGCCATCGGCTTGCCGACGATCTGCGACCGCCCCAGGACGACGGCTCTCGCTCCCCTGGTCTCGACCCCCTCGTGCAGGAGCATCTCGCGGATGCCCAGCGGCGTGCACGGGACGAACCGGGGCATGCCGATCGCGAGCAGGCCGGCGTTGATCGGGTGGAAGCCGTCGACGTCCTTCTTCGGGTCGATTCGCTCGACCACCGCCCGCTCGTTGATCTGCATTGGCAGGGGAAGCTGGACGAGGATGCCGTGGACGTCCGGGTCGGCGTTCAGCCGGTCGAGCGTCGCGAGCAGCTCGTCCTGCGACGTCTCCGCCGGCAGGCGGAGGACCTCGCCGCCAAAGCCGACCTCGTCGCTCATCCTCCGCTTGTTTCGGACGTAGACGCCGCTGGCCGGGTTGTCGCCGACGAGGACGACCACAAGTCCCGGGACCTTGCCGTGCTGGGATTTCAGGCGCGCGACCTCGGCGGCCACGTCCTTGCGGAAGGAGCCGGCGAGGGCCTTCCCATCGATCAAGCGACATGCCACGGGCGGACCTCCTCGACTCAACTCGCCCGGGCTGGCCGGGCGAACTATCATAACGCGGGGCGTGTCGGGCTGTCGTCAGGCCGACCATGGAGAGCCGGGTGGCCGGGGCACCGCTTCGCTCTGCGCCGGCCGCCCGGCTCAGGGAATCAGGCCGCATAGGGCGAGGAACGAAATTGGATCGCAGCCAGGCTGGGGGAGCCCTATTCGACGCCGACGTGGATGCGCCGGGTGCGGATGCCTCGGACATCGAGCGTCTCAAGCCCTCTCCACACCTCCCCGAATCCTCCCCCGCCATCGCCCGCCGCGTCGCCGCTCTGTCGCTGCCGGTGGTGGTCGAGCAGGCCCTGCTCTACCTCGTCGGCCTGTCCGACACGATCCTCGCCGGCCGCTACCTCGCGGCCGATTACCTGGCGGGCGTGACGGTCTCGAGCTACCTGCTCTGGGTCGTCGGCAGCCTGTTGACGATCGTCTCCGTCGGCGCGACCGCCCTGGTCGCCCGGATGACCGGCGCCGGCGACCGGGCCTCGGCCGCGAGGATCTGCCAGCAGGCGATCGGGCTCGCGCTGCTTGCTGGGGACGGCCATCCTGATCGGCGGCGGACTCGCCGCGCCCGACGATCGTCCGGGCGATGAACCTCGAAGGCGTCGCGGCCGACGCCGGTGCTTTGTTCCTGCGGATCGTCCTGCTCGTCGCCCCGCTCCTGGCGTGCACGGCGACGGGCATCGCCTGCCTCCGAGGGGCGGGAGACACGAGGACCGGCATGTGGGTGATGATCCTGGTCAACGCGATCAACGTCACCATGAGCTGGGCCCTGGTCCGCGGCTTCGGCCCCCTGCCCCGGCTCGGCTTCGCGGGGATCGCCGCGGGGACGGCCCTCGCCGAGGGAGTCGGCGGGCTCGTCGTGCTCGCGATCCTGATGCGCGGGCGGTCGGGACTGTTTCTGAGATGGGCGGGATTGATTCCGCGTCGTCGCGAGGTCGCCAGGCTGATGCGGATCAGCCTGCCGGCGGCCGGCGAGAGCCTCACGAATAGCGGCTGCCAGCTCTGGTTCCTCAGCCTGATCAACCGCCTCGGCCCGACGGCCACGGCCGCGCACGGCGTCGCGATCCGTTGCGAAGCGCTCTCATTCCTCACCGTCAGCGCCTTCGCCGTCGCCGCCAGCACGCTGACGGGGCAGTACCTCGGAGCCCGGAGACCCGACCTCGCACGCAAGGCGGCGCTGATCGCCTGGGGGATCGGCGTCTTCGTGCTCGTCGAGATCGGCGTGTGCCTCTATTGCGGGGCCGGCTGGTTCTTCTCGCTCTTCCTCGGGGGAGGCAAGCCCGAGGTCGCCGACTTGGGCGTGCCCGTGCTGAAGATCGTCGCGTTCGCCATGCCGGCGCTGGCGACGATCAACGTCCTCAACGGCGCACTCCGCGGCGCGGGGGACACGCGATGGCCCTGGGCGATCGTCGTCCTCGGCTACCTGGCCGTGCGAATGCCGCTCACCTATCTCCTCGTCCTGCCGCAGTCCGAAGGCGGCCTGGGCTGGGGATTACGAGGAGCATGGATCGCGATGCTCGCCGACCTCTGCACGCGGGGCGTACTCGTGGCCGCGCGATTCCTGCACGGCGGATGGACCCGGGCCCGCGTTTGATCACACGACCGACGAGCGCCGCCGCGCGGTCGCGGTCGATGCCGAACAGCCGATCGAGGTTCGATGTCCGGAAGACCCCCTGGACGGTGGGCGAGAGCTCGCAGAGCCGCATGCGGCCGCCGGTCGAGTCGATCCGGCGCTGGAGGAGGATGAGCTTGCCCAGGAGCGAGCTCGAGATCAGGTCGACGCCCGTGAAGTCGAGCACGACTCGCAGGGGCTGGCCGTCGTTGGGCAGGGCCGCGCCGATCTGCTCGCCGACTTCGCGGACCGTGCGGTCGTCGAAGACCATCCGATCCTTGAAGGTGACGACGCGCGCACCGTCGGTCTCGGCGACCTCGATCCGAGGGGTGACCGGCATCGGTTTGGACCTCGTCAATGGGGTAGGCGTGTCGCAACCTCGGCCCGGCCGGAATCGGCGGGCCCGCGTGGCGCCGACGATCATAACTCAGGCGCTCGCACATTGCGACTGCGCCGGGGATAATCCACCCAGCCCCTAAGCTCGCCGCCCCACGCGGTCGGCGTCCCCCCAGCTCGGAGGTCGAAACGATGCCGTACGACGTCCAGGTCCTGACCGTCGAACCGATCCCGATCGCGGCGGTCCGCACCACGGCCGCCCCCTCGCAGCTCTCGACCGTCGTCCCGCAGCTCTGCGGCGAGGTCTGGAACTTCGTGAAGGCGCAATGCGGTCCCGAACCCCGATCGCCACGTGGCCGTCTATTACGACGGAGCGATTACGCTGGAGGTCGGCGCGATCGTCGGCGGGCCATTCGCGGGGGACGGCCGGGTCATCTCCTCGGCCACGCCGGGCGGGACGGTCGCGACGACCACCCATTTCGGCGACTACGGCCGGCTCGGCGAGGCCCATCGCGCCATCACCGACTGGTGCGCGGCCAACGGCCGGGAAACGACGACGAACTGGGAGATATACGGCCACTGGAGCGACGATCCTGCCCAGGTTCGGACCGACGTCTTCTATCTTCTCAAACGGAATTGATCCGCGTCGCGCACCTCGAATCCGCGTCATTCCGGCCTCAGCCGTCGCCTCAGACGATTGTGTCCCGCCGGGCGCGGGTCGGGCGTCGGCTTTGTGGAGGTTCCGGCGCGGTGGCGGGGATGTCGGCCGACGACGTCGGGCCGGCCAGCTCGACCAGGGCCGAGGCGCGGTCGGGGGAGAAGGTGAACAGGCCCTCGAGCTTCGAGACGCGGAAGACCTCCTGGACGGTCGCGTCGACGTTGGCGAAGACCATCCGGCCGGCCTTCCCCCGCGCCACGCGCTGCAGCGCCACGAAGCCGCCGAGCGCCGCGGAGCCGGCGAAGCCGACGCCGAGCAGGTCGACGACCAGGTCGGCCCGGCCACCGCGCTTCAGGTGCTCGTCGAACCGCGCCGGAGATCCTGGACCGGTGCCGGGTCGAGCCGGAGGCAGTCCCAGAACTCCGCGACGAAGACGCCGTTTTCCACGCCGACCTGCACCGACGGCTTGAGCATGGCTCGAGGGGTCCGGGAGGGAGATCAGCGCCGCGCGCCGCGAACGGGCGCGTCCGCCGAGTTGGAGGCCGCCGCGGTGACGCCGCGCCGGTCGCGTGTGGATGACGAGGGGAGACCGATTCAACCTCAGAAGCGAACGCCGGTTCCGGCCTTCGGATCGCGTCGCTCGCGGGGCTGACGGGACATTCGCGGGGGCGCCGTCCTATCGGTCGCGCAATCATAGGGGGTGCATGTCGGTTCGACTAGTCCCAGGATTTCGTCGCGAAAACCCGCGCCGACAGCCGCAGAATCGGCGGAAACCGCCCGGCTCGCGCTTTCGTCATGATGAAACCACCCGGGCCGGCCATCAGATCGCCTCGGGCCTATCGGCAGGTCTATGGTATGATTGTCGCAGACTCCCCCGGAAGCCGCCCCGCGCGGCCACGCGCCGGGGACGGGAGGGACGCCCCGGGCCCGGCCGCGGGTCGTCCCGATCGATCGGTTCCCGCCGACCAGCAGAAGGATCGAGACCATGCGTCGCGTCGCCCTCGTGCTCCTCGCCGCAGTCGCCCCGCTGGCCGCCCCCGACGCCCGCGCCCAGGGGTGGGTGAATCTCGTCTTCCCCAACCGGGACTTCAACTTCGGCACCGTCGCCAAGTACTCGAAGGTCCACCACTCGTTCAAGGTGTCAACACGCTCGATAAGGAGATCCACATCGTCACCTACCGGCCCAAGTGCGGCTGCACCGAGGTCAAGCTCGGCGCCACGACGATCCCGCCCGGCACGCAGACGGTGATCGAGGCGGTCGTCGACACCACCAAGTTCGTCGGCCACAAGGAGTCGGGCCTGACGCTCGTGATCGACCGCCCGGCCTTCCAGGAGATCGACTTCCGCCTCACCTGCTTCATCCGCGGCGACCTGACCCTGAGCCCCGGCGAGGTCCAGTTCGGCGTCGTCAACCGCTCGTCGGCGAGGCCCAGCGAGATGTCGCTCGTCTATTCGGGCCAGCAGCCCGACTGGGCGATCACGAAGATGCAGACCCTGAGCCCGCACGTCACCGCCAAGCTCACTGAGCAGCCCCGGTCGGCGGCCGGAACGCCGGTATCCTATGGACTTGCCGTCACGCTCAACCCCTCGGCGCCCGTGGGCATCCTCAAGGACGAGATCACGCTCTTCACCAACGACCCGACCAGCCCCACGATCCCGATCTCCGTCTCCGCCATGGTTCAGTCGAACGTGACGGTGACGCCGTCGGTCCTGGCCCTGGGACAGGTCCGGGCCAACGAGACGATCGAGCGGACCGTTCTCGTCCGATCGGCCCAGCCGTTCCAGATCGTCGGGCTGAATTCGAACAAGCCCGAGGTGACCTTCGCCCCCGCGGGCGACAAGCCGCTGCCCCTGCACCAGGTCAAGGCCACCTTCAAGGCCCCTGCCCAGCCCGGAGCGTTCCACGCGGTCATCGAGGTCGAGACCAACGTCAAGGGCGAGCCGCCGGCCAGGATCAACGCGTTCGCGACGGTCGTGCCTTGATCGGGTAAGCTGCGCGGGCTGGGCGGCTCGGACAGAATCGGTCGGGATTGACAGTCTCCCGCCCTCCGACGTAAGGTCTGCCGGCCGGGCGGGCCGCCCGGTGACCGCGCGGGTGCAGGGCGGCCAGGACGTTCGCCCACCGCCCGACCTGTGCGCGGCGACGTCGCCCGATGCTCGAGGGATCGCGATGGGCGTCACGACGACGCGGAACAGCCTCGACGCCCAGCCCGCCACGGCGCAACGACTCGCGCTGGCCGTCGCCGACGCCAACTGGTTCACGACCGAGAACCTCTTCCGCGAGGTCCCCGGGCGATCGCGCGGACGCTCCTGCTCCAGTGCATCGACTACAACAACGCCTTCCGCCGCGGCCTACCCCCTTGGGCCTGGGGCCGGGCGCTCTGGCAGAGCGGCCCGTCCGAGTGGCGGCGTGACCTGGTCTTGCCCTCGGGCTGGATGAAGAAGTTCCCGAGGCTGGGGATGCGGCCGATCGGCCGCTCGATCCTCCGCTGGCGCGACGAGCACGCGGCCGGACGGCCGGTTCGCACTGGTGATGACCTACCCGCACTACCTCTACCTCCGCGACCAGGTCCGGCCAGACCAGCAGGTCTATTTCAACGTCGACGACTACTCGCAATACTGGCCCCGCCAGGCGCGGCGCGATCGACCGGCTCGAGCGGCAGGCCGTCCGCGAGGCCGACCTGACCGTCTGCGTCAGCCGCCTCCGCGCCGAGGAGCTTCGCGAGGCCGTGCCCGAGGCCGCCGCGCGGATCCGGCACCTGCCCCACGGGGCCCCCACTTCCGCCCTCTCGCCCGAGCCGCTCGACCGGCCGGACCATGCCCCCGCGGCGATCGCTCACCTGCCGCGGCCGCTGCTCGGCTTCGTCGGCACGCTGGGCGACCGCGTCGACTGGCCCCTGCTCTCGAGGCTGGCCCACGCCGAGCCGAGGGGCTCTATCGTCCTCGTCGGCCGGCTCGACGGCGAGCGTCCCGGCGCGTGGAAGTCCGACCGCGACCGCTGCCTGGCACTGTGCGAACGTCCACCACGTCCCCTGGCTTCCGCAGGAGGCGATCCCGGCCTACAACCGCGCGTTCGACGTCTGCCTGATCCCCTACCTCGTCGACCACCCGTTCAACCGCGTCTGCTGCCCGACGAAGATCATGGACTACATGGCGACCGGCCGCCCGGTCGTCACGACGGCGCTGCCGGAATGCCGGCTCTATCAGCGACCTCTTCGACGTGGCCGAGACGCCCGGCGAGTTCCTCGACGCCGTCCGCCGGCTCGTCGCCGAGGGCTCCGACGACGGCCGCTCAGCCCTTCGGCACGCCTGGGCCGAGGCCAACACGTGCCGCCGCGTCGTCGAGCGGTTCCTCGACTGGCTGCCCTGAATCCGTCGTCCCTCGGCTCGGGCTTCCGCAGGGCGTCGCTGATCTCGTCCGCCAGGCGTCGCACGCTCGTACGGGAGTGGCTGGCCCAGAGGTAATAGCCCGCGTAGTCGATGATGCCGCCGGTCGAGCCGCCGTTGACCGCGGCGATCCGGTGCCCGTCGGCGCGACGACCTCCATCTCGACGGCGGCGCCGCCGTTGCTGACCCAGATCCAGGCGATCGACGACACGACCAGATTCGTCACCGCCTGCGTCGCCTTCACGTCGGTGATCGCCGCACGCACCCGCGCCGTCTTCGGCCCGGGCTCGCTTGACGATCGGCTCTGATCCAGCCCGAGCTTCCACCGCAGCGACCGTTCGAGCGTGTTCGTCACCGACTCGCGGCGCCAGTCGTTCCGTGTCCCATCCAGTCGTCCTCGGTGCGAGCCAGGTGATTGGCTCGATGTAGAACGAGTCGATCTCGTCGAGCTCGCCGGGCTCGGCGTGCTGCGACCTCGACCCGGTGCCTGCCGAAGCCCCAGCTCCGGTGCTGCGCCGGTCGGGAGCAGCTCCGAGTAGTCGTCGAGGAACCCGGTCTCCGTGGGCGGGATCGCCGAGCAGCCGGCCGGACAAAGCCATCGCGGCCAGGGCAACCATCGACCGTAGACCCGACCCGGCGCGAGGCATCATCCGATCCTCCCAATCGTCAGGATCGGACCTCGGGCGGCCCGCGCTTGACGGTTCCCCCGCAAAGCGCCGCGGCCCCCAGTGGAATCCGGCCCGTGCGCCCGGTACATTCATCCGCCCCAGAACCCCCGAACCCGCCGCGCCCTCGAATCGCGTTCGCCCGCCCGGAGCCCGCCCATGAGTCTCGGCCTGCGGATCAAGCTGTCGGTGATGATGTTCCTCCAGTATTTCGTCTGGGGCATCTGGCTCCCGATGCTCGGCCAGCAGATCGGGCCCAACGGGCGTGAACCTCGACGCGCGCGAGATCGGCTGGGTCTTCACCGTCTACGGCTTCGGCTGCCATCCTCGGCCCGTTCGTCATCGGCCAGCTCGCCGACCGCTACTTCGCGACCGAGAAGCTCATGGCCGTCGTGCCACCTCGTCGGCGGGCTGCTCCTGATCCTCACGCGCCTACGCGACCGGCTTCTGGCCGATCTTCGGCGCTGCTCTTCCTCTACTGCAACCTCTACATGCCGACGATGGGCCTGTCGAACTCGATCACCTTCCGCAACCTCGGCGAGGGGCACCAGGACAAGTTCCCCGGCATCCGCCTCTGGGGGACGATCGGCTGGATCGCCGCAGGCCTCTTCTTCGCCGTTTACTTGATGGTCGGGAACCTGCCGACGCCGGCCGACGGGCCGTTGGGATCTTCGAACGCATCGGCGAATACCTCGCGAGCGGCGCCCGTCGGTATCGGGTTGCCGGCCGTCCAGTCTCTCTTCAACCTCGTGGGCAAGCCCGGACTTCCGCGACTGCCTCCGCGTCGCCGGAGTTTTCTCGATCCTCTACGCGCTTCTACTGCCTCCTGCTGCCGCACACGCCGCCGGTCCCGGCCAAGGAGACCGACCCGATCGACAAGAAGTCGGCCGTCCTGGAGACCCTCGAGCTGATGCGGTTCCGCTCGTTCGCCGTGCTGGTCGTCGTCGCCGGCCTGATCGGGATCATGCTCGCGTTCTACTTCGCCTGCGAGAACTTCTTCCTCGAGGACATCGGCATCGACCCCAACGAGGCCGGCGCCTACATGACGATCGGCCAGATCGCCGAGGCCGTGGTGATGGTCCTCGTCCCGATCACGGTCGCGAAGCTCGGCGTCAAGAACACGATGCTCCTTGGCGCGGGCATGTGGGCCCTCCGGTTCCTGCTCTCGACGATCGGCCAGCCCTGGTGGCTGATGATCGCGCTCGATCGGCCTGCACGGCTTCTGCTTCGGCTTCTTCTTCGTCGTCGCCCAGATGTACGTCGACCGCGCCGCCACGGGCGACATCAAGGCGTCGGCCCAGAACCTGCTCATCTTCGTGATCTACGGCATGGGCACGATCGTCGGCAGCATCCTCGCCGGCGACCTCCTCAAGCAGTTTCCTGCCCGACTGGGCGAAGATCTGGCGCTCGGCCCGCTCGCTCCTGACGCTCCTGCTCTGCATGGCCGTCTTCGCGCTCCTCTTCAAGGGAGAGGAGTTGCGAAGCCGGCGGTCGGCCAAGGACGCCGAGCTGGTCGCGCGAGCCGCCGCATGCTCGACATCCACCTCGCCCGCTTCGACGTCGACGCCACGCCGCCGCTCGGCCACCCGCTCTGCGGCGGCTGGATCAAGCCGGTCGACGCGGTCGACGACCCGCTGCGACTGCGGGGCGTCGTGCTCGAAGGCGCCGACCGGCCGATCGTCCTGGCGGCACTCGACTGGACCGGCGTCCTCAACGAGTCGCACCGCCTCTGGACCGAACGCCTCGCCGACGCCGCCCACACCACGCCCGACCGCGTCGCCCTGCACACCGTCCACCAGCACAACGCCCCGTTCATCGACCGCGAGGGCAATCGCCTGCTGGCGAAGGCCGGCGTGAACTCCGGCCTTTATGACGAAGCGTTCGTCAATGACCTGATGGACCGCTCGGCCGAGGCCGTCCGCGATCGCTCAACGACTGCCGTTCCCCGTCACGCACGTCCGCCACGGCTCGGCGAAGGTCGAGAGCCGTCGCGAGCAACCGGCGGATCCTCGGTGCCGACGGCAAGATCAAGTATGTGCGCGTACAGCGCGACGAAGGACCCGGCCATCCGCGACGCCCCCGAGGGCACGATCGACCCCCTGCTCCGCTCGATCGGCCTCTACGCCCGCGACCGGCTGCTGGCGCGGCTCTACTTCTACACCGTGCACCCGATGAGCTATTACGGCGACGGCCGCGTCACCAGCGACTTCGTCGGCCTTGCCCGCGATCGCCGCGACCGCGACGAGCCGGGCGCCTTGCACGTCTACTTCACCGGCTCGGCCGGCAACGTCACGGCCGGCAAATATAACGACGGATCGAAGCCGATGCGCGAGCCGTCCTGGCCGATCGGATCCACGCGGCGATGGTCCGCGGCCGACGCGGACGCGCCGCGATCACCTTGAACGGCTCGGCACGATCGCCTGGACCGCCCGCCCGCACCTCTTCACGCCCCGAGACGATCTCGACCTCGACCGCCTCGAAGGCCATCGTCGCCGACCCGGCACCGATCAACCGTCGATCGCCACCGGTCGGCGATGACCTGCGGCTGGCTGATCCGGGCCGCGACGAAACGGCCCGATTCTGCTGGGCCGGCTGGATCTTGGGCCGCACCGCGTATCGACCCTCCACCTGCCGGCCGAGACGTTCGTCGAGTATCAGCTCGACGCCCAGTACGTCGCGTCGAAGCCGGCCGTTGGCTTGCCACGGCGGCTTACGGCGACGACGGGCCGTGGTACATCCCGCTCAAACGTTCTTACGCCGAGGGCGGGTATGAGCCGTCGGTCTCGTTCGTGAGCCGAACGAGCGAGGACGGGCTATCGCGAGGCGATCCGCGCCCTGCTCGGGACATGAGGGCCGACGATCTTCTTTCGGTACCGCCTTGCCTCTACGATAGGGATGCGCTTCGTCCCGCCGCTCCCGCGGCGGAATGCCCCGGCGGCCATTCTCCGCGAGCGCGGACATTGGGAACGGGTTAGCCCGACGGATGGGCCGGGAAACGTGCCGATGACCGTTCTGATGGCCGTGATCCTCGCCGCGCTACCCGCCGCCGACGGTCCCTCGGCCCCGACGCCGAGCGCGGCTCGATGCCACTCGCAAGGTTCTCGCCGATGAATCCCGCCCGCTCGACGAGCGGGCGTCGATCGCGCTCGAGGAGGCGGCCACCCTCGACCGCGAGGCCCAGACCAGCCCGACGCCGGAAGTCGCGTCGCGGATCGGACATCGCTGCGCGATCAAGCTGCTCGACGACTTCAACGCCGCCCACCCCCGCCATGGCCTCGAGACGCCGCTGGCGCTGCAGGCCGCCGTCTACGCCTGGGCCGACGGCCGCCGCGAGCTCGACGCCTGGCGGCTCCGACCAGGGACGCCAGACGAAGCAGCGCGCCGGCCAACCGGCTCGACGAGGCCGCTGCAGCCGGCTCGACAAGCTTGCGCCCGGAGCTATCGGGAGCCGACCCGCTCGTCGCACAGAATGCCCGGTTCCGCCTGGCGCAGGCCCTGGCGGACCGGGCGAGCTCGATCCTCCAGCGATCGATCGCGAGGGCCGCGACCGGCTGAAGCGGGCCTTCGCCGCGCTCGAGCCGGTGCCGACCGAAACCGCCGTCGAGGGTTACGCCCGGACTGCTCCGCGCCGAGACCCTGGCGAGGCTCGGCGACCTCGGCGCGATCCGACGACGAGCTCGACGCCGCGCTCGAAGCTCAAGCCGCCGCCGCCGGCCCGCCGCTGGCCGAGGTCCGCACCCGCCTGCTCCGCCTCCGCCGCCGCTATAACGAGGCGATCCTCGCGATCGAGTCGGCCGGGCTCGACGACGTGGCGCGCGACACGCCTCGCGCTCGACGTCCGGCTCGGCGCAGCGGTCCGAGGAATCGTCCGCGCACTGCGCGGATCGGAGGCCGAGACCGACGCCTTCCGCCGCGCCAGGACGCTCCGCGGCTCCGACCGCCCCGAGGCGCAGGCAGGCGCTCCGTGGCGCTCGGCCCGCACCCTCGACGCGCCGCCGCCGCACGCCGATCCCGAGGCGTGGGACCTGCTCGGCGAGGCGGCGCTCGGGCTGGAGACGCGCCGCGGCGCCAGCCGGCTCGTCGCCGGCTCGGCGCCGATCGGGCGCAGCAACGTCCACCAGCCCGCCGAGGCCGCGCGGCTCCGGCTCCGCGCCGGGGCGATCCTCTACCAGGCCGGCGACTACGCCGGTGCCGACGCGCTCCTTACCCGGCGCCTGGACCGACCCCGCCGCCGGCCCGTCGCGGCCCAGGGCCGGGCTGCTCCGCGCCCTGGCCCGCGGCCGGGCCATCGAGGAAGGTCAGGCACGGACGGGCGTGCGGGATACGTCGCCGCGCTCCGCGACGTCGTCCGCGCCTTCCCCGACGATCCGCGCACCGCCGAGGCCCGCTGGCTGCTCGGTGGCGTCGAGGCCGACGACGGCCAGCGCGGCCGAGGCGCGGGCGCTCTGGCGAGTCGATCCCCCCCGGCCACCCGCGCTGGCTCGCCGCGCGGCTGGCCGTCGCCGATGCACTATCTGCCGCGTCGCTCGACGAGCTGCGGATCGGCGACGACCCCGGCCCGCTCCGCGAATTTCCGCGAGGCCTCGGCGTTTCTCCGCGAGAGCACGCAGCCAGCGACCGACCCGTCGGCCGTGACCGAGATCGACCTCGCCACTGCCCGCCTCGACCTGACGCCCGGCGCGGGCCGGCCCGAGCTGGCGCGCTCGCTCTGCGACCGGCTGGCCCACGCCGCGGGATCGCCCGAGCAGCACGCTCGGGCTCGCGTCTGCTCCACGCCGTCGCGCTGGCGATGACGCAGCGGACGGTCGAGGCCGAGAAGGAGATGATCGGCCGAGACGAGGCAGGCGCCCGTCGCCGACCTGCTCAAGGCCGCCCGCCTGCTCGACCGCGCGGCCGACGTCGATCGACTCCGACGCCGGCCGGCTCCGGCTCGGCCGGTTGATGCGGGTCATTACCGACGGCCTGTCCCAGGGCGTGCAGCTTCCCGAAGTCCGCCCGCCGAGCTCCGGCTCCGCACCGTCGCGGCGCCGCGATCTTCGCAGGCGACTCGGCCGCGGCCGCGCGGCGCGAGCTGAGGCGCCGAGCCGGCGATCGACCCGTCAGCCTTCGACATCGACGGCCTCCGCGACCTGGCCGATGCCCTGCTCCGCCTCGACGCCCCCGGCCTGGCCGTCGAGGTCGAGCGGCTCCGGGGCCAGCGGCTCAGGCCCGGCTCGTCCCGCCTGGCTCGAATCCCGCTACGTGCTCGCGCTGGCCCTCTACCGCGACGGCAAGCCCGGCGCCGCCCGCTCCGTCATCGACGCCGCCGCATCCTCCACCCCGACCTCGGCGGCGGCTCGCTCAAGTCGCGGTTCGAACGGCTCCGGCAGCGCATCGACCAGGAGTGACTCGCTCCCGACAGTCGTGTGCTTTGTGCCTTGAGGCGGAACGCTGCGGGAGGGCGAGGCGGATTTTCATCTGAGCAGGCAGAGAGCAGAGCAAACCCGGGAGGCATCGGCCTAATTCTGGTCGATCCAGCCCTCTCCGCGTCCACCACGGCGGCGTGCCGCTCGTCACGGGCGGTCGCGATAGGCGGCGGGCGTGGGGTAGACGACGGGGTTCGACTCGGGCAGGAACGGCGACGAGAACGAGTGAGCCGGCGTCTCGACGGACGCGCCGTCGTAGCCCCGCGAGTAGACCGAGACGGGCGCGGTGACCGGCGGTAGATCGAGATCGGGCCGAACATCGGTCATCGACACCGGCTGCCGTACATGCCCAGCGGCGAATAGCCGCTGCCGGTGGGGCGGTCGCCGCCGACGATGACGTAGGTGTGGGTAGAAAGTGCCCAGCATCGGGCTCGGGGCGTTGGCGTTGGCCGGATTCTCGACGCGGCGGTCGGAACGACGACCCGGGTCCGCCTGCCGGAATAGCCCGCCCGGCCTGCGACGGACCGACGCTCGCCAGGCAGGCCAGGGCCGCCAGAGCGAGCGTCGCGAGGGATCTCGCGCGCGTCATGGGGAACCTCGAGAGGAGCCGACCGCCGGCCGGCCGGGGGATGTCGTCGCCGGCGGCGTTCGGATCTTGAGGTATTTTACCCCACGTTTCGCAGAATTTCCTAAATTCACGTCGAGCGGACCGCCTCGACGCGGGCGGGGAGCAGGCGATACGACTCCTCGACGATCCGCGCCAGCCCTTCGCCGAGCGGGGTGCGGAGCAGCTCCGACGAACTTCCGCTCGATGTCGCGCTCGCGGGCGCTCGCCCAGCCGCCGAAGGGCGACGAGAAGGGCGTGAAGCGGATCGACTCGGCCTCGGCCAGGCGCCTCGGCCGGCAGGCGGGAGCCGCGGTCGGGGTCAGCTCTCCCGACCAGGGGACGCTCACCGTCCCCAGCCCGCTCTGCGGGCCGAGCAGGGCCTCGGTCGATACGCTCAGGGCCTCGGCGATCCGGCGGAGCGTGCCCGCGCGGGGCTGCTCGGTCTTGCCGCTCTCGATCTGGTACAGCGCTGTACGCGAGATCGACGCGCGGCTCGCCAGCTCGTCCGGACCCCATCCCTTGGCGTACCGGCAATCCCTGACCCGTTGGGCCAACGTCATTGTAAGCCTCCGAAGTGGTGATCGCGAAAACTTAGGAAGGACATCCTCACGAAAATGTACGAACGCCATCCGGCACTGTCAACCTTCTCAGGCATTCTTTTTTAGGAATGATGCCTTCTTGGATGCTATTGGAGCATGCCACGGATGGATTAACGGCCGGCAAAGTTCGCAAGATCCGCGCGTGACTCGCAGGGAGCCTAGGACATCTTTGACGCGAATGCACCGCGAATCCCGCGATTGACGGATTTGATCGCCGACGATCATTCCGCCGGCGCATGTGCCGGTAGGGTCCGCTTTCGCGGACCGTCTCGGCGGGGGCGTCCTGCCCCGATGGTCCGCAATAGCGAACCCTACATCCGTCCTTCGAGCTCCTTGAGGATGCCCGGCAGGAGCTTGGGGTCGCGGGCGGCCAGCAGGTGGGCGAGGCGCGTCTCGGGGAATTCGAGCTTCCTCAGCATGTCGCCCACGGTCTTCCAGAGCCGGTCGAGCTTCTTTCCCTCGGCCAGGTAGATCTCGGTGGTCAGCTCCGAGAGCCGCTGGTGCTGGATCGCGTCGTAATTGTTGTAATAACGTTTGATGATCTTCTGCTGATAGGGCGAGAAGTCGGCCATCGTCGTGGTCCCGTCGGTTCCGGATCAGTCGATGTCGGGCGCCTGGCGGCCGCGCTTGGCGGCCGAGCGGCGCTGCTTGGATTCGACGCGCCGCTTCTTCGAGGCCAGGGTCGGCCGCGTCGGCCGCCGCGCCTTGGGCGGCCGGAGTGCCGCGACGATCAACTCACGGAGCTTCTCCAGGCAGTCGTCGACGTTGCGGCCCTGGTCGCGAGTCCTCGTCGAGGCGATCAGGAGCTCGCCGTCGCGCGTCAGCCGGCCGGCGACCGACTTCAGCAGGCGTTCCCGGACCGGCTCGGGCAGGCTCGGGCTCGCCGCGGGGCTCCAGCGGAGCTGCACCTTCGAGTTCACCTTGTTGACGTTCTGGCCGCCCGGCCCGCCCGAGCGCGACGTCTCGAAGCTGAACTCGTCCATCGGGATCGCGATCGCGTCGGAGACTTCAAGTGCGGGCATGGTGGTCCTTGGGCCGAGCGCTCGCGGTCAGTCTAACCGATCGGCCCCGCGGTTCGCATCCCGCCGGCCCTCGAGCAGGGTCGATCATTGTTCCAAGGTGGGTGGGGATGGTAGCCTCGTCGCCGGAAGGATCAACCCCGCGATCGAGCGCACCATGCCGACCCTCCCCTCCTCGTCGCTTCTGAGCTCCCTCGCCCTCGTGCCCGACCCGCGCTCTGCCCACGGCCGGCGCCATCCCTTGACGGCGATGCTCGCGGCGGTCTGTAGTGCCATCCTCTGCGGGGCCCGCGGGTTCAAGCCCATCGCCCAGTGGGTCCACGACCAGGACCTCGCCCTCGTGCATGCCCTGGGATTCATGCGCCGCCCACCGAAGTGGGGGGCGTTCCGCAAGCTCCTGATTGCCCTCGACCCGGCGAGCTTCGAAGAGGCCATCGCCGGCTGGGCCGAGGCCGTCTCGCGGCGGCTCGCGACCGAGCCGCGGGCCGGCGGCCCGGAGCCGCTCGCCCTCGACGGCAAGGCCATCCGCGGCAGCATCGGCCGCCATGAGGGGGCCGTCCACCTGCTCTCGGTCCTGGCCCAGCGCAGCGGCCTGACGCTCCGGCAGGCCGAGGTCGGCGACAAGACCAATGAGCACAAGGCGGCCCTGGGGCTGCTCCGCGGCCTGGTCCTGGAGGGCCGCGTCGTTACCGGTGACGCGGCCTTCTGCCAGCGCGACCTCTGCCGCCAGGTCGTCGGCGACGGCGGCCACTATTTCGTCGTGGTCAAGGAGAACCAGCCCGAGTTGCTGCGGGACATCAGCGACGCCTTCACCCGGGCCGCGGCCGCGGCCTTTTCCCCCTCGCCAGCGGTCGCGGACCGAGCGGCAATTCACCGAGCACCGCACCACGGACAAGCACGGCGGCCGGGTCGAGTCCCGCCGGCTGCGGGCGACCGACCTGCTGAATGACTACCTCGACTGGCCGGGCGTCGCGCAGGTGTGTCAGGTCGAGCGGGAGGTCAAGCGGCGGGGCCGTCGCCGAGCCGTGATGTCGCCTACGCGATCACCAGCGTCCCGCGGGACCAGGCCGGCGCGGCGACCCTGCTGCGATGGTGGCGCGGGCACTGGGGATCGAGAACCGGTCGCACTACGTGCGCGACGTGACGATGGGCGAGGACGCCAGCCGGATCCGGACGGGGTCGGCGCCGCAGGTCCTCGCCGCGATCCGCAACGCCGCGATCGGCTGGCTCCGAGAGCGTGGTGTCGACAACATCGCCGCCGCCCTGCGGAGGAACGCGGCCCGAGTCCCTGACCTACTCAAGGAACTCGGTATCTTCAAACAGTGATCGACCCTGGGCCCTCGAGCCATCCGGGAGGGCGAGGCTCCGTCCGACCCGGGGAAAAGCCGAGGCTATCTGCCGGCTCGGACGGAGCCTCGCCCTCCCAGCGCGATGGGTCGTGAGAATCAGCCCCGCTCGAAACAACCGGCCGGGCGGCCTCCCTCGCGGAAGTGCGCCGGCCGGTTGCGTTTCATTCTGACAGGACACGTCAGACGGCGCTCTGCGTGCCGCCGAGTGACTGCAGGGCCAGGTCGTGCGCCAGCAGTGCGGCCTGGCTCGACGCGGTGCTCGAGGACGAGGTCGTCCCCGACCCCTGGAACGAGCTGGCGGCGACGGTCGAATACAGCGCCGCCTTCTTGGCCGCCGCGTTGGCCTGGTACTGCTGCCGCGGCGTCAGCTTGACGGTGCTGGTCGAGCCCGCCGTCGTGTCGAGCGGGATCGGCACCGTCAGGGCGGCGGGCGTGGCGACGGCCGCGGTCGTGGCGGTCTCCTGGGCCACGGGGATGCCCAGCCGGCCGAGCCGGCGGTCGCGGCTGGCGATCTGGGCCGCCGAGTAGTACGAGTCGTTGCGGTTGAAGACGAGCTCGCTGCTCGTGAAGGTCTGGCCGGTGTAGGTCTGGCCCTGGATCGTCGCGACCGTGAAGCCGGGCGGCAGGTTGACGTCGGTCCCCTTGAAGACGAACGTCTCGCTCACGAAGCCGTCGTGCAGCGCCAGCTTCGGGAACCACGAGATCGGCGGTGCGCCGTTGAGCGTGACGGTGCTCGGGTTGATCTGCGTCGCGGCGAAGCTCGACGAGCTCAGCACGGTCACGCGGATGTTATCGTAGTGCGCCGTGTTGATGTGACGGTTCTGGTGGGGGTTGATCAGGATCGTCGGCTGGAAGACCTCGATGATCACCGGGGGCGGCGGCGGCGGCGGGACCGGCGGGACGGGCGTCGGCGTCGTCGCATTGATGATCGGCAGCGACGGAAGTGGAAGATCTGCTCGCTGATGCCGTCGTCGTCGCCCGAGCCCGCCGAGGCGCCAATCGCAGATCATCGTGGCCGGGCCGAGGACCTGGCCGGTGATCTGGTGGTAGAGCGTGGAGAAGTGGGTGATGTTGAACTCGAGCGCGCCGTGCCTCGGATCGTTGAAGGGCACGAAGATGTTGCCTTCATTGCCCGTCAGCTCGCCCCCCGCGAGCGGCACCGCCGAGTTGATGGCCGTGCCCGACGTGAAGACGGCCGGGGCGACGACGTACGTCGAGCTCGTGTAGCCGGGCGTCGCGGCGTTGGGGATGCCGGCGAAGATCGACTGCGTCGCCGTGTTCGCCCCGTTGCTCAGGTCGATGACGACGTTGAAGTTCTCGGTCTGGCTGATCGCGGGGTCGTCGATCACCCCGAGTGCCGACGCCGCGGAGTCGGTCGTCGAGTTGTTGCCGTTGTTGTCGGCGTCGCCGGCGATCACCGGGATAGGCGGTCGTCAGGCCGTTGAACAGCTTCTGGCTCGACGGCTGAAGGAAGCCGACGCTCAGCGTGTCGGTGGCCTGGTCGTAGTTGACGGCGATCTGGTTGATCGCGAACCCGGAGACCTTCACAATGTTCTGAAGGTCCGGCGGGATCAGCGGTTGGAGGTTGTTCGGGTCACTGAGGTAGACCGATGGGGTCGTAGGGGTAAAATCATTTGTGACATTTCCGGTGAAGTTGACGGCCAGGAGCTGCCGATGATCCAGTTGCTCCATGATCAGTTCGGAGCGCCTGCGGGATCGGATCGTTCCGCGACGCCGCCGCAAGGACTGGACGGCCTGGCGGATCGTCGAGAGAAGAGTCATAGGGCCCTCGTCCTTTCTACCAGGGGCTGACCTCACCGTGAGGCCAACCCCGCGGAATTGGCCGATCGGGCGAGCCGGCGAACGCCGGTCCCGCCGCAAACGACCTGGCGGTGCGAACTAACGGAGATCCGTGACCGGCCCCTCGCGGGACGGCCCAGGGATGGACTCGACCCGAAGCAGGCGGAGGCCGCCGGCCCCCGCCCCCTCGACCGGGTCGGTGACTCAAACGCGGGAGGAGTCGCGAAATGGATCGACGACGCATCGCGAAGTGGGCCGCGGCGCTCGCCCTGGGCGGGGCCGTTGGCTCCAGCGCCCGGGCCGGGGCCGTCACTTTCACGGGCCATGTCAACAACGACTTCCCGAGCCTCGGCACGGGCATCGGATACGTCCCCGGCGTCGACCCCAGCTCGGTCGCTCAGTCCCCCTGGATCACCCAGAGCGGCTGGGTCAACGGCTGGGCGATCAAGGACCTGCAGTTCAACTACAACCAGGCGACCGACACGATGCAGGTCGGCGTCGCCTTCTACTCGATCGCCGGCGATCCCTCCGGCAACCCGACCGGCAGCGACCCCCGCGTCGCCGCGGCGGGCGGCTCGGCCCCGGCCAGCCTCGGCGGCCGCGACTCCATCAGCGTCGAGTTCGCCGCCAACAACGCGACCGGCAACGGGCCCGGGGCTCCCGTGATCGTCGCGGGCGTCCCCCAGGACAAGTCCGCCTCGTACACCGGCATGGACGGCTTCACCGTCGCCACCGCCGGCACGAGCTCGTCGATCCAGGCCAATTACGGCACGCAGATCAATAACGCGATGGGCAGCCTCGCCTTCAATCCCTCGCCGGCGACGCCCGACTTCGAGTTCTCGATCAAGAATTGGAGCCAGTTCGCGGCGCTCGAACAGCGGCAAGGGATTCTGGGTCAGCGCCTACGCGGGCTCGCCCGACGACGCGGTCGCGGGCGAGAGCCACATCGGCTGGACGCACATCCCGCTCACGCCCGGTCAGCAGGTGCTCAACCCGCCCCCGCCCCCGCCGACCCCCCCGCCCCACGTGCCCGAGCCGAGCACCGTCGCCGGCTGGTCGCTGATGGTCGCGGGCGCGGCCTGGGCGCTCCGACGCAAGCGGCGGGCGACGGCTCAGGATTGATCCGGGCGACCGGCGGCCCATCGAACCATCCTCGCGCAAGGCGGCGATCGGACATTCCGGTCGCCGCCTTTCGTTATCGGGCGGCCGACTGACACGAAATCGTGTCTTCTTGCGCCTTCGGACGGGCGCGCCTGCGCGTCCGCGCAGACGCACATCTCTTCGCTAGCTTGCGCAATCCGGAAAGTCCAACCTCCGCCCCGCTCAGCCACTCCGCGGCGGAGCGAGATGCGGTCGGTTCGACTCCGATCGTTGGCGCCGAATCGGAGAACGATCGGCCCTGAAATTACGATGATTCTCATCGCGGGGCATTGAGCGCCCCACCGCCGACTCACACCTCGAGCGCGAAAGGACCCCCGCGATGGCCACCCCCGCCCAGATCGCCGCCAACCAGGCGAACGCCCAGAAATCGACCGGACCGAGGACGCCGCCGGGCAAGGCGACGTCGTGCCGCAACTCGCTCAAGCACGGCCTCTCCGGCCGGGGCATCGTCCTGCCCGAGGCCGAGGAGCAGGCCGTGGCCGAGCGGCTCGTCGAGTGGCGCCGCTCGTACGCCGCGCCTGCCCCACGAGGAATTCGCCCTCCGCGAGATGGTCCGCGAGTCGGTCCGGATCGAGCGGTGCAACCTCGAGGACGTCGTCCTCCGCGCCGGATGGTCGACCGCGCCGCCGACTCCTGGGACGACGACCGCCGGATCGCGGCCGAGGAGCTGGGGCGGACGCTCCACCGGAGCCCGTCGCTCGTGAGCCGGAAGCTCCAGACGACGCCCCAGGGCTGCGACTGGCTGATCGAGCGCTGGGAGGCTCTGGCCCGGGCGGTCGAATCGCGCAGGGAATGGACGGACGAGCACCGCGCGCTGGCTTCCGACCTGCTCGGCACCGACCCTGTGCTCCGCGGCGGCGACTCGCCGCTGGACGGCCCCGCGAAGGACGTGTCGTCCGGGATGAGCCAGTCGATCCCCCGGTTCTACGCGATCCAGCACGAGATCGCCCGGCTCCGCGCCCGGCGCGAGGGGGTCGTGTCCGAGCAGGACGCCGACGACCGGGAGCTGGCCCGCGCCGGCGTCGAGGTCGAGCCCGACCGCCCGCTCGGCCGGCTCCGCCGCTACGCCGCCGCCTGCCGCCGCCGGTTCGACGCGGCGGCGAAGGTCCTGCGGGACGCAGGAAAGCGCGTGGCCGACCGCATCGAGCGGTACCGCGGGGACTCGCGGGAGGCCGCGAAGGTCGCGCGCGCCCGGTCCGAGGACGTGATGCTGGCGAAGCTGCTCGTCGGGAATCGTGTCACCCCGCCGGCTCCTCCGTCGCCCGTCGCGCCGAGCCCGGAGCCGGTCGAGCCCGCCCGCAAGCTGAATCGCCAGCAGCGCCGGGCGCTGGCGAGGCGGCGGCCCGAGCTGGTTCCCGCGTAGGGTCCGCTGTGCGGACGTCTTCGGACGATGGCCGCCTTCGTGTCGGGTGGCCGGGGCAGAGCGCAGCGGTGCCCCGGGGCGGGAATGGCCTCGGCTCGCCTCGTCCGGGGCACCGCTTCGCTCTGCCCCGGCCACCCGGCGTCCGAGCGTGTGCACTCGTCGACCGCCCGCGCCCGCTCCGTTCCGAAAAGTTCCGATCCGATCACGCACCTACCTACCCCCGCCGCCGATCGCATCGCTTCGAGGTCGTCCGGCGCCCCCGAGACCCTCGATCGACGAGACGAACCCAATCCGCGTCCGGCCCCGACGAGACGAACCCAATCGCCCCGCCGCTTGTGGCCTCGAGGCGGGTGGATTATTGTCCGAGGAGACACAACCGCAGGACCGAAAGGGGGTCGCGATGTCATCCCGCGCCTGCCTGCTGATCCTCGCGTCGCTCGTCGTCTCGCCCGCGCGATCCGACGAGCCCGAGGGGCTGGCGATGTCGAAGCCGGTGGCCGTGACCAAGATCCACGGCTATGCCTCGTTCGAGCCCCTGCCCGACGCGACGCTGACGGCCGACGACAAGCTGATGGTCTACTACGAGCCCACCGGCTACGTGATCGAGAAGACCAAGGACGGCTTCCGCGCCCTGCTGGCCCAGGACGGCAAGCTCCGCAAGAAAGGCCGCAAGGAGGCACTCTGGCAGAAAACGCCGATGTTCGAGTTCGAGGCCAAGGACGCCACCCAGCCCTACCGCCTCTACATGCGCACGGACCTCGCGATCAAGGGCCTGGCCCCCGGCGAATACGAGCTCGACCTGACCGTGCACGACAAGCTCGCCAAGGGCTCCGGCACGACGCGGACGGTCGAGTTCAAGGTCGTCCCGGCCAGGGAGGCGAAGGCGGGGGCGGAGGGGAAAGGGGCGAAGGGGAAGGGAGTGGAGTGAGGAGAGACGAGTGCGGAGCGCGGAGTGCGGAGTGCGGAGTGAAGTTTGCGGAGTGCGGAGTGAAGCTTGCGGAGTGACGAGTGAGCGAGACGCTCCGGACGATCAACCTTCTTCGCACTCTGCACTCTGCACTCCGCACTCTGTCTTAACTTGAATATATGATTCTAACAAACCAACGTATATTCTCAATCGCCCGCCCTCTTCGCCACCGCGGCCACCGGCGCCTCGAAGGGCCGCACCCGTTCCCCGCCGCCGCCGAACGAGATCGCGCCGGCGCCGGCCCGCAGGTAGACGTCCATCTGCTGGCCGACGTAGACCGGCGTGGGGATCTCGCGGATCGCGTAGATCGCCTGGAGCACGCGGGTGTCGACCCGCTCGGAATTGTCGCCCGTCAGGCTCCGCTTGGGGATGACGTAGGGCTCGAACTTGACGAAATCCAGCGCGAACTGCACGGCCGGGCGGCCCTTGAGCGTCGCGACGGCCTCGGCGCCGGGCGAAAACCAGGGCAGGTCGTTCTCATCAATATCCACGCGAACATGTAATGTTTTGACGTCGCCGAGGACGACCAGCGGCTCGTTCCAGTTCATCGCCGCGAACTGGCCGGGGCGGACGTGGACCTGGAGAACCTCGCCGTCGACCAGGGCGCGGACGGTCAGCCGGCCGATCCGGATCCGGATGCTCTCGGCCTCGGCCTCGGCCTGCTTGAGCGAGGCCTCGGCGACCTTGATGTCCTCGACCCACGAGCCGGCCTTGATCTTCTTGAGGTCGGCGTCGGCCTTCGCCAGGGCGGCCTCGGCGGAGAGCTCGGCGTAGTGGTCCCTGTCGTAGTCGGCCGCGGCGAGCATCTCACGCTCGCGGAGGTTCTTGCTCCGCCGGAACGCCGCCTGGGCGTCGAGCAGCCTCGCCTTGGCCTCGGCCAGCGCGGCCTCGGCCGGCGGGATGTCCTCGGCCCGGGGCGCCTCTTGAGCCGGTCGAGCTGCGCCCGCGCCGCGGTGACCATCGCCTCGCGGCTCACCAGCTCGGCCCGCAGGTCGCGGTCGTCGACGTGGAAGAGCGGGTCGCCCGCCTTGACGATGTCGTGGATCTTCACATAAACCGTATCCACCACGCCCGGCACCGGCGTGCCGATCGGGATGTTCTCCCGCTTGGCCTCGACGATCCCCGCCCCCGCGACCGACCGGACCTGCTCGGGCGCGGTGGGCGGCGTGACGATCGGCTGCGACGGCGGCATCGGCCTCCTCATCTCGCGGACCTGGTCGACCGCGAAGACGAGCCCGGCGACGGCCAGCAGCGGCAGGACATATTTGGTGAACATGCTCCGATCCTTCCTCGCGGTCTAGTGGCCGAGGCCGGTGAGGTCGCGGACGCTGTCTCGGACCTCGGCCACGTGGCCGTCGTCCATCCGCGTGATCCGGTCGCCGAAGTCGAAGACGCGATTGTCGTGGGTGACGACCACCACGGCCCGGTCGGGCCGCAGGGCCGCCTCGCGGAGCAGCATCATCACGGTCCGGCCCGACTCCTGGTCGAGCGCGGCCGTCGGCTCGTCGCAGACGAGCAGGCTCGGCTCGTGCACGAGCGCCCGGGCGATCGCCACCCGCTGCTGCTGCCCGCCTGAGAGCTGCGCGGGCAGGCTCTTCACCTTCTTGCCCATCCCGAGCTGGTTCAACACATGAGAGGCCTTCTCGACCGCCTGATGCTTGTGCCAGCCCGCGATCACGAGCGGAATCGCCGCGTTCTCGGCCGCCGTCAAGGCGGGAAGGAGGTTGTACTGCTGGAAGACGAAGCCGATCCGCTCGGCCCGGAACCGGGTCAGGGCGCGGTCCGACATCGCCGTGATCTCCCGGCCGAAGATGGCGACCGTCCCCTCGTCGGCGTCGAGGATGCCCGCGATGACCGAGAGCAGCGTCGTCTTGCCGCAGCCCGACGGGCCGATGATCAGCGAGAACTGGCCCTTGTAGACGTCCCAGTCGATTTGATCCAGGGCCGTGACGAGCTGCTCGCCCTTGCCGAAGTGCTTGGAGACGCCGCGGACCTTCACGGCGACCTCCAGGCCCGGAGGGGGCGGCGCGATCGTGCTCGGTTCGGCCATCAAGCTCGTCATTGCCGTTCCTCTCCCCGATCCCGGTGGGGCGGGCCTCCGTGCCCGCCGGGGTGGATGCTCGGCGGGCACGGAGGCCCGCCCCACCCGGAAAAGCCGCGACCAAGGCCGCTACCCCCGGAACACGATCGCCGGCTCGAGCACCATGACCTTGCGGATACAGACGACGCTGGAGAGCACGCAGATCAGGACGATCGCCACGCCCACGATCGGCAGGGTGTACCAGTGCGTGTAGAACGCCAGCTCCCCGCCCGACTGGAGCATCTTGTATCCGAACAGCGCCCCGAGCCCCACGCCCAGCCCGTAGCCGAGCAGCCCCACGACCGCGGCCTGGACGAGGATCATCCCGACGATCCGGAGGTTCGTCGTCCCCATCGCCTTGAGCGCGCCGAACTGCCGGAGGTTCTCAAGCGTGAAGTTATAAAAGGTCTGCCCCGCGATCGCGGTGCCGATGAAGAAGCCGAGGAACGCCGTGATGCCGAAGTTGATCGGGATGCCCGTGTACTTGAGGTAGTACTCGATCGTGTCCCCCTCGAACTGCTTCGAGGTCCGCGCCTTGAGGCCGGTCTGATCGGCGATGGCCTTCGCGACCTCGCCGGGCGTGCGACCCTTCTCCGTCTTGGCCAGGATGTACGAGAGGATCTTCCGCTCCTGCGGCGCGAAGTTCTTGGCCCGGGAATACTTCGTATAAACGACCGCGTTCGACTGGAAGGTCCGCGTCGCCTGACAGACGCCCACGATCACGGCCCGGTGATCGTTCATCTCGAACTCGCGGCCCACGAAGAGGTCGTAGAAGGCGACCCGGCCCGTGGCGTCGACCGGCACGCGACCGTAGGCCTTGAGGAACCGGTCACGCTCCTCGGCCGTCAGGTCGATCGTCGCCTTGCGGTTGGTCTTGACCAGGGACCAGTCCTCGCCGGGGTAGAGCTTGGGGAGCCGGTTGTCGTCGACCACGACGCCGTCGGGCTTCCGCAGGTCGGGCAGGCTGCCGGCGAGCATCTTCTCGGGCGAGGGGGCGCCGACGAGCGTGGCATCATCCAGGCCCAGCAGGATGACCTGCTCGATGACCTTGAGCCGCGACCTGACCTCGGGCCCGCCCTTCGTCTTCGTGAGCTGGGTCGAGTTGATCTTGGCCCGGCCGTTCCCCTTGTAGAGCGGCACCGCCCACTTGACGCCCTCGACGCCGCGGACGCGGTAGAGGTTGTTCTCGATCATCGGCTTGACGTCGTCGACGTAGCGGACGTTGGCGTCCATGACCCAGAGGTCGGCGCCGGTGATGTCGGTGATCTGCCCGGCGGTCCGGAGCATCAGGCCCCAGAAGATCGACCCTTGCTGATAGATCAGGAGCGAGGCGAACGTCAGCCCCATGACGATCCCGAGGAACTTCGCCCTGTCCCCCGTCAGCATCTTCAGCGCGATCCAGACCACTTGGCCACCCCCTTCGCGGGCTTCGGGCTCGCTCCCGCGATCGCCGCCAGGATCACGGACGTGATGTGGTCCGTCAGGTAGTCGACGTCAAGGGCCTCGTAGGCCTCTTCGCCGACGAGCCGGACCGAGATTGGCCGGGCGACCTTATAGTGAAGGCACTGGCCGACGGTGCTGAAGGCCAGGGCGTTGAGCTTCCGGTCATCGGCCCCGGGGGCGAGGTCCCGGAGCGTGTCCTTGAGCCAGGCGAACCTCGGCCCGATCGACTCGCGCACCAGCGCGTCGGCCCCGGCCGAGGGCTGGATCAGCTCGCGGAGCATCAGGGCGTCTTGCCAGGTCGCCGGCCGCCCGTCGCTCATGACGCTCGCGAGCATCTGCCGGACGAAGATCCGCAGCCGCTCGGTGGCCGGGACCGCGGCGCCGGTGGGCAGCGCGCCGGCCTTCGAGCACGCGTGGGCCTCGACGACGGCGGCCTCGTAGAGCCGCTCCTTGTCGCCGAAGTGGTAGTTGACCGCGGCGATGTTCGTCCCCGCCCGCTCCGAGATCGCCCGGATCGTGGCGCGCTCGAACCCCTTCTCGGCGAACTCCTCGCCCGCCGCCTCGATCAGCCTGGCCTTCGTCGGATCATGCGGCACGTCGGATTCCCTCCCGTCTCTCTATCGGCCGTTTCAAACGGGCGTTTCAATCGAGTGTATGCGAATTGGCGAAGTCGTCAAGGGAGAATCCGCGATCGAGACCCCAGCCTCGCCTCGGGGGCCGGGTGGCCGGGGCAGACGCCAGCGGTGCCCCGGAAGACGCAAGCCACGGCCGTCGCCTTCCGGGGCACCGCTGGCGCTCTGCCCCGGCCACCCGGCGGTCGCAAATCGAACGGATGAGGTCCATTGGGAGGTCTCGGGTTGATCGAACCGGCGATCCGGGGCATACTCGCCGCGCGACGGCCATCCCTCCCTCGACGGAGGACGGTCCGCGCGGGCGACCGGAGCCGAGGCGAGGGGGCCGCGGGACGCATGGATGCTGGCGGCAAGGTGGTTGTGTGCGTCGTGGGGACCCGGCCCGAGGCCGTCAAGATGGCCCCGATCGTCCGGGCCCTGCGCCGGGCGCCCGGGCTGGTCGTCCGGCTCGTGACGACCGGCCAGCATCGCGGCCTGCTCGACCAGGCCCTCGCCGACTTCGAACTGAAGTCCGACGTCGACCTCGACCTGATGCGGCCCGACCAGTCGCTGGCCGAGACCACGGGCCGGGCGTTGATCGCCCTGTCCGAGGCCCTGTCGCACCTGGCACCGTCGCTCGTGCTGGCCCAGGGGGATACGACCACGGTCCTCGCCGCGGCCCTGGCCTCCTATTACATGAAGGTCCCGTTCGGCCACGTCGAGGCCGGCCTGCGGACCGGGCATCCCTACCGCCCGTTCCCCGAGGAGAAGAACCGGGCCCTGGCCACCCACCTGGCCGAGCTCCACTTCGCCCCGACCGCCGAGGCCCGGGCGAACCTGCTCCGCGAGGGGATCGCCGACTCGTCGATCTGGGTCACCGGCAACACGGTCATCGACGCCCTCCGCCTGACGGCCGCGCGCTCGGTCGAGCCGCCGATCCGGCCGGCGACGCCGAAGTACTTGCTCGTGACCGCCCACCGCCGCGAGAGCCAGGGCGAGCCCCTGGCCAACGTCTGTGCGGCCATCGCCGAGCTGGTCCGCCGCCACGACGAACTGAGCGTCGTCTTCCCGGTCCACCCCAATCCCCGGGTCCGCGGGGTCGTCGGCCCCGCGTTGGGCGGGCTGGAGCGGGTGCATCTGGTCGAGCCGCTCGGCTATGCCGACTTCGTGGCCCTGATGAAGCGGTCGTACCTGATCCTGACCGACTCGGGGGGCGTCCAGGAGGAGGCCCCTGCCCTGGGTAAGCCCGTGCTCGTGCTCCGCGACGAGACCGAGCGGCCCGAGGCCGTGGCCGCGGGGACGGTCCAACTCGTGGGCACGCGGACCCGGGCCATTGCCGGGGCCGTCGAGGCCCTGCTCGCCTCGCCCGAGCGGTATCGGCGGTTCTCGACGGTCGTGAACCCCTACGGCGACGGCTGGGCCGCCGAGCGGATCGGCCGGGTCGTGCTCCGCCGCCTGGGACTCGACGCGGGGCCGATGCCGGCGGGGGTGGACGAGTCCTGGGCACCCGAATTGCGCATCGGCGTCGCACAGGCGGCGGGCGCCGTCCTATAATGGCGGCGTCCCTCAGAGGCCCGATCCCCCAGGCGGCCCGGTCCCGATGCACGCGTTCGAGCTCCTCAAAGACCCGGCCCGGGCCGCCGACGCCTGGTTCTGCGTCGTCCACGGCGACGATGTGTACCTGCGCCGGGAGTCGATCGCCGCGCTGGTCCGCGGCCTGCTGGGCGAGGAGGCCGACGACCTGGCCGTCACCCGGTTTGCGGGCGAGAAAGCCAGCCTGTCGGACGTCCTCGACGAGCTGCGGACCCTGCCGCTGCTGGTCCAGCGACGCGTCGTGATCGTCGAAGACGCCGACCCGTTCGTGACGGCGCACCGCAAGGAGCTCGAAGGCCTCGCCGACGGGCATCCGACTCCGGGGGCCTTGATCCTGGTGGTGAAGACCTGGCCTTCGAACACGAGGCTCGCCAAGGCCGTCAACAAGGTCGGCCTGGGCGTCGAGTGCAAGACGCCTGCGGAGCGGGAGCTGCCGACGTGGCTGGTCCAGGCGGCCCGCGCCAGGTCCCACGTCAAGCTTCATCCGGCGGCCGCCCAGCTGCTCGTCGAGCTGGTCGGGCCGGAGATCGGGCTGCTCGTCTCGGAGGTCGAAAAGCTGGCGGTCTCCGTGGGCGAGAAGCGGGAAGTCAGCCGCGAGGACGTCGCCGCGATGGTCGGCGCGGGGCGGGTCGACCGGATCTGGGACGCACTCGACGCCGCTACGACTGGCCATGGCGGCAGGGCGCTCGCCGAGCTCGACAAGCTGATGGCCTCGGGCGAGCACCCGGTCGGCCTGCTCGCCGCGATGACGCTCCTCGCTGCGTAAGGTCCACCACGCGGGCCAGCTCCGCCGCGCCAAGCGTGACCTCGCGACGGCCTGCAAGGAGGCCGGGGCCTACAACGCCGCCCAGGTCGCCGCGCAGCACACCCACCTCGGGCCCGAAGCGGGTCGACGGCCTGCCCGGCCTGCTGCTCCAGGCCGACCTCGACCTCAAGGGGTCGACCAGCCTCACCCCCGAGGTGGTCCTCGAACGGCTCGTCGTCCGCCTGGCCCGGAAGCGGGCAGATTAATGGCCGAGACTGGTAACTCAACTTCCCGACCCAGCCCGGAACTCGCGCACTGCGTGACCAGGATCCGACAGATCGTCGCCGAAGGACGCGATGACCGCCGGGCCATCCTCCAGCTCGGCTACAATCTTGGCCGGCTCAGCGAGCTGACGGGCCAGGGCCGACGGCCGTTCTGGGACGCCTGGAAGGACGCCGTGGCCGATTGGGACCCGGACCGGCTGGCGGCCTTGGCGCACGACTTGCACATACGAATAGGCGGCTGTCTGCCCGAGACGGGGGAGCCGCCCCATGCAGCGGAGCCCGACTCCCCCATGACCGCGGCAACGACCTCGCATTCGGCCCGGCGTCGGGCGGCCTTGCTCTCGCTCGCCGTCGGGTTCCTGATGCTCTTTGGCAAGTGGACGGCGTTCGTCATCACGGGGTCGTACGCGATCCTCTCCGACGCGCTCGAGTCGGTCGTCCACGTCGTGGCCACGGCCTTCGCCTTCGCCAGCATCGTCCTGGCCGCGCGGCCGCCCGACCTGAAGTATCCCTACGGCTACGGCAAGATCGGCTTCTTCTCGGCGGGCTTCGAGGGCGGTCTGATCTCGCTGGCCGGCGTGGCGATTCTGTACGAGGCCGGGGTCGCCCTGATCCACGGCTCGCAGCCCACGAGGCTCGACCTGGGCATGCTCCTGATCGCCATCGCGGCCGGGATCAACCTCTGGCTTGGCGTGTTCCTGATCCGGCTCGGCAAGAAGGAGAACTCCCTGATCCTCGTCGCCGACGGCCAGCACGTCCTCGCCGACTCCTACACGAGCTTCGGCGTGCTGATCGGCGTGGTGCTGGTCTGGATCACGGGCCTCTCGTGGCTCGACGCCCTGGTCGCGATCGGCTTCGGGCTGAACATCCTGTGGACCGGCTGGACCCTGGTCCGGGAGAGCTTCTCGGGCCTGATGGACCGGGCCGACCCGGTGCTGCTCGGCAGGGTCGTCGGGGCGATCCAGGCGGCCCGCGAGCCCGGCTGGATCGACCTGCACCAGCTCCGGGCCTGGCAGGCGGGCGACCGGGTCTTCGTCGACTTCCACCTGGCCGTGCCCAGCGACTGGACGGTCGCCCAGGTGCACGACACCAACGACCGCCTGCACGACCTGCTCCGCGACCTGCTGGGGGAGGAGACCGAGCTGATCGTCCACTTCGACCCCGACCGGCCCGACTTCGACGCCGGCCGCCCCTGGACCGTGGAGACCGCGACCCGCATCCCCGGCACACTGTCCGACTCGCCCGTCACGATCGAGTGAGACGCCGCCCTCTTGTCAAAGGTCGCGAGTCCGTTTACCCTTTGATTCTCGCACGGCCCGGTTGGCTTCCCGTCCTGCACCCCCAGCCCCCACGATCCGGAGCCCGAGCGCATGTCGCTCCTTCCTCGTATGAACCCGTCGACCTCGTCGCCCTCGTCGAGGAGCGGGTCCGCCAGTTGACCCATAACCGGGTCCGCAACCTCTCGGTCGCCGAGGTCGAGGGCCGGCTCGTGGTGGCCGGCCAGGTCTCGTCGCACCACACGAAGCAGCTCGCGCTGCACGGGGCGCTCGAGCTGCTCTCGGGCGAGCAGTTCGCCTCGGAGATCATCGTCTTTTCCGAGACCCCGGGCCGGAGTCTCGACGCCTGAGCCGACCCGCCGACTTCCCTTGAGCCCCCGGCCGATATCGACCATAGTGGGTCATCGGGCAAAGGCCGGGGCCCCGCGAGGTTCGGGGCCCGGCGATGCCGGTCGGGGGAGTGGTCGCATGATCCGCACTGGTCGCGTCGCCCGCTGGGCGATGATGCTCCTGGCCGTCGCCCGTCACGCCCGCCGGGGCGGCCGATGAGCCGCGCGAGTCGTGGGACGCGATCTACATCCACGGCCAGCGCGTCGGCTATTTCCATATCACCGTCCAGCCCGTGAAGGACCGCGACCGCGAGCTGTCCGCGTCCGGTCGACCACACCCTGTCGTTCAAGCGGGGCAAGGACCCGGTCTCGATGGAGGTGCTCTACGGGACGATCGAGACGCCTCGACGGCTCGGTGCTCCGGCTCGACACCCGCATCCTCGTCAGCCGGCAAGAGATGCGGACCTACGGCGACGTCGTCGACGACAAGATGAAGCTCATCCTCGAGGGAGTCGGCCCGCGCCAGGAGCAGGTGATCCCCTGGGAGCCCGACGTCCGCGGCCCGTACGGCGCCGAGATGAGCATGTCCCGCAAGCCGATGCAGCCGGGCGAGATCGCGCGAGATCAAGATCTTCGTCCCCGGCGTCAACAAGATCAGCCTGATCAAGCTCGACGCGAAGCAGGTTGAGGACCGTGCAGCTCGGCGGCGGCGTCAAGCGGGGCCTGCTTCGCGTCGAGCAGACGGCCTTCCTCGACGGCAAGCCGTTCTCGGACATGTCGGGCACGCACTGGGTCGACGCCTCGGGCCAGGTCCTCCGGATGTCGATGGACGTCGTACGGCGGCATGGAGACCTACCGGACGACGCCGCGAGGCCGCGCTCAAGAACGTCACCCGCGGCCAATTCGACCTGACCGAGGCCTCGCTGGTGAAGGTCGCGCGACAGATCCTCAAGCCCTACGAGAGCCGGGGCGTCGTCTACACCCTGAGCATGAAGGGCGACGAGCCGGCCAAGTTCTTCCCGACCGATCGTCGCCAGTCGGTCACGCCGCAGCCCGACGCGACCCGCGCCAGGCTGGCCGTCTCCGCGGCCGGCCCCGTCGACGGCGAGCCGGGGCCCGAGACGGTCGACGCCCAGTACTCGCGGCCCAACGCGATGATCGACAGCGAGGATGCCACCGTCGCCGCCCTGGCCAGGAAGGCCACGGCCGGGCTGGAAGACCCCTGGCAGAAGGCCGAGGCGATCGAGCACTGGGTCTTCAAGAACATGGAAAAGAAGAACTTCAAGACCACCTTCGCGTCGGCCAGCGAGGTGGCCCACGACCTCACCGGCGACTGCACCGAGCACAGCGTCCTGACGGCCGCCATGTGCCGGGCCGTCGGCATCCCCAGCCGCGTGGCCATCGGCCTGATCTACGACGAGCCCCGCCAGGCGTTCGGGTTCCACATGTGGGACGAGGTCTACGTCAACCGCCGCTGGGTCGCCATCGACGCCGCCTTCGACCAGTCGACGGTCGACGCCGTGCACCTGAAGCTGAACGACTCGAGCCTGGAGGGCGTCTCGCCATTCGAGGCCTTCCTGGCCGTGGCCCGCCTCTTCGGCAAGCTCTCGATCGAGCCGGTCGAGGTCCGCTAAGACGCCCGGACAAGACGGGGTCAGTAGCCGTGGGATTTAAGGCTCCTGACCCCGTTTGGTCCGGGCCATTAAATCGGATCATGGCGCTTGCATGCACGGTCGGACGTCCCTACACTTCGGATAGAGGCGACGCGCCCCGCCCCCCGGCGTCCTCGTCGCCCGTCACGGAGGCGGACGCCCATGTCGCGGACCACGACGGCTCGGTTCGCCCTCTCGTTCGGACTCGGTTGGGGCATGGTGCCCGCGCCGCCGCGCGGGCCCAGCTGCTGACACCGCCAACCCCTCCCGCATCGATCGCGGCACCCTCGACGCAATCGGCCCCGAGTCGCGCGACGGCCCTCGCGCAGGCGCTCGCGGCCAACCCGATCACCGCCCCCTATCGCCTGTCCGTGTTCGATCAGGGCCGCAAGGTCGTGCTCGCCGGCCGCGTCGGCGACTCGCGCGTGCATGACGTGGCTGTCCGAACGGCGATCGCCATGGGCATCCCGATCAGCGACCAGCTCGTCATCGACACGGCCGCCTACGCTCTCGCGGCCCAGGCCGCAGGCGGATGGGGCCCGGCCCAGCCGTCGTCGATCGTCTCGTCTTACACGTACCCGCCGCCGCTCTTCGGCCGGTACGACGACCCGTTCTTCGGCCTCGAGCCGCCGCTCGTTTCTTATGCCCCGTGGTGGGGCGCGGCCGAGCGGCTATCGGCTGGCCCAGGACCAGGCGATCAACCAGCCGCAGCCGGCCAACGCCGTCGCCGATGCGGACCCGGCCGCGGGCCAGCCGCTGCCGCCCAACACGATCGAGGCCACGATCGACCCGTACGGCGTCGCGACGCTCCGCGGCGTCGTGCCGACCGACGCGGCCCGGATCGAGATCGGCCAGCGGCTCGCCCGGCAGCCGGGGATCAACCAGGTCGTCAACCGGCTCACGATCGGGCCGCTCGCGAACGCCGCCCCTGCCCCGCGTCGGGTGCTCGACGACAATCCGCCGCCGCCGCCGACTCCCTCGCTGGTCAGGCCTCCCAGGGACCCGGCGGAGCCCGCCGGTCAGCCGATCCGCATGACCGAGCCGGCCCGTTCCCAGCCCGCTCCTGCGGACCGGGCGGTGGCCCGTGCGGACGGTCCCTCGGGACGAGCCGATCGGTCGATCCAGGGTCGGCCCGAGCTGGCCGGCCAGCCGGTCAAGGTCGCGGTCCGCGACGGGGTCGCCTCGCTCTCCGGCAGCGTCCCGTCGGTCTACGAGGCCATGCTCGCCTTCCGGGCCGTCCAGCAGACGCCGGGCGTCCAGGCCGTCGTCGACACCTTGAAGTTCGTCGTGCCCGACGGCTCGGCGGCCAATCCGCTGCTCACCAGAGCCAAGCCCACGGACGTCGAGCCCTATCTCGAAGCCCAGGTCCGCCGCCAGGTCGGAGATGCGGCCCATGTCGACCGAATCCGGCCTGGAGGGCGATGCAGCTCGTGATCCAAGGGACGCTCGAGCGGGCGGAGGACCGGGAGCGGGTCGAGGCGATCCTCCGCTCGATGCCCATCCTGCGGGGGTTCAAGATCCTGCCCGAGTTCCGCCCCCTGCAACCCTGACCGGGCTTGCGGGGGCGGCGGACGCGGGGGAGCGAGCGGCCGGAAATCCCGATGAATTCGGGGTTTCCCCGCGCTTTTCCGGGCCTTTATTGCCCTTGATCGACTTCGGCAAGGGCGCGTTAGGATGTCGCCGCACCGATCGAGGCCGACAAGGAAGTCGCTCGCGCTACGCTCCCGCGGCTGGGGAGTCGGGCCGAAATTACCCTATGGAGAGGGGCCAGGTCGTATGATCGCCAACAGGGACGGTGGCGCATCGCGTCGAGCCTCGGGTCTGTTCACCCCCCGCTGGTTCACCGGTCCCGACCCGGCCACGAGCGACCAGATCCGCGCGGCCATGGGTGCCACCCGCGACTGGCTGCTCGACCACCAGCAAGAGGACGGCCACTGGGTCGGCGAGCTCGAGGGGGACACGATCCTCGAGTCCGAGTATGTGCTGATGATGGCCTTCCTCGGCCGCCATCGCGAGGAGGTCTGCGTCAAGGCCTGCCGCTACATGCTCGACCAGGAGCGGCCCGAGGGCGGCTGGGCGATCTACCCCGGCGGCCCGTTCGACCTGGGCGCGACGGTCAAGGCCTACTTCGCCCTGAAGCTCGTCGGCTATCCGACCGACGACCCGGTGATGGTCCGCAACCGCGAGGCGATCCTCGCGGCGGGCGGGGCCCAGTCCTGCAACAGCTTCACCCGGTTCTACCTCGCGATCCTCGGCCAGATCGACTACGACGACACGCCGAGCGTCCCGCCCGAGCTGCTCTTCCTGCCGCGCTGGTTCTTCCTGAGCCTGAGCCGGATGTCGTCGTGGACCCGGACGATCGTCGTCCCGCTCTCGATCATCTCGGCGCTCAAGCCGGTCCGGAAGCTCGGCCCCGGGCGAGGGCATCGCCGAGCTCTTCCGCGACGACCTGCCCAAGCCCTCGCGCCGACGCACCCGGCACGTCGTGAGCTGGGAGAACGTCTTCCTCGGCGCTCGATTACGCCTTCAAGCGGGCCGAGAAGTGGCTGCCGCGGTCGTGGCGCGCGCCCGGGCGTCCGCGCAGCCCACCGGTGGATGCTCGACCACTTCGAGAACACCGACGGCCTCGGCGCGATCTTCCCGCCGATGATCTACACGGTCATCGCCCTGCGGTGCCTGGGCTACGAGGCCGAACGACCCGGCCGTCGCGTGGGCGATGCGGCAGCTCGACGACCTGCTCATCGAGGAGGACGGCGCGGTCCGGGTCCAGCCGTGCGTCTCGCCGGTCTGGGACACGGCGATCACGACGATCGCCCTGGCCGACGGCGACCTGCCCGCCTACCACCCGGCCCTGCTCCGCTCGGTCCGCTGGCTGCTGGAGCGAGAGATCCGCGTCACGCGGCGACTGGGTCGTCGCGCGGCGTGAAGGCCGAGCCCTCGCGGCTGGCCGTTCCAGTACCGCAACGAGTATCTACCCCGACGTCGACGACACGGCGATGGTCCTGCTCGCGCTCCAGCGGCACGAGCCTTGTCGACAGCCCCGAGGTGAAGGCCGCGACCGAGCGGGGCGTCGACTGGATCCTCGCCATGCAGAACCGCGACGGCGGCTGGGCGGCCTTCGATCGCGACGTCGACAACCAGGTCCTGACCAAGGTCCCGTTCGCCGACCACAACGCGATCCTCGACCCGAGCTGCGCCGACATCACGATGCGGGTCGTCGAGCTGCTCGGCGGCCTCGGCTACCGCGCCGACCACCCGGCGATCGCCCGGGCGCTCGACTACATCTGGAAGACGCAGGAGCCGCAGGGCTGCTGGTACGGCCGGTGGGGGATCAACTACATCTACGGGACGTGGCAGGTCCTCCAGGGCCTCGCGCGCGATCGACTTCCCGATGGACCACCCCAACGTCAAGCGGGCGGCCGACTGGCTCGAGTCGGTCCAGCAGGTCGACGGCGGCTGGGGCGAGTCGGCCCTGAGCTACGACGACCCCGCCTGGATGGGCCGGGGCGAGCCGACGGCCTCGCAGACCGGCTGGGCCGTGCTCGGCCTGATCTCGGCCGGCCGGGTCAAGAGCGAGGCCGTCCGCCGGGGCGTCCAGTTCCTCATCGACACGCCAGGCCGCCGACGGCACGTGGGTCGAGCACGCCTTCACCGGCACCGGCTTCCCGCGGGTCTTCTACCTGAAGTACCACCTCTATCGCGTCTACTTCCCGCTGATGGCCCTCGCCCGCTACCACGCGCGCGGCCGGCCGCCTGCGCGACGTCCTCGACGCCCGGCGCGCTGGCGAGCCGCATTCCGGCCCAGCCCCGATCGCTCGACGTCTGATCCCGTAGGGTCCGCCATGCGGACCATCCCACGAAGGCCCATGATTGAAGACGATCCGCATGGCGGACCCTGCATCGGAATACCGGGCACGGACTCGCCCTGACGGACGGCAAGGAGGCCCGCGATGCGATTCCCGATCGAGATGACGTCCCGGATCGCCGGCTACGTGTCGAAGAAGAAGCTGAGCCGGGCCAAGAAGTACCCGATGGTCCTGATGCTCGAGCCGCTCCACGCCTGCAACCTGACCTGCACCGGCTGCGGGCGGATCCGCGAGTACGAGTCGACGATCAAGCAGAAGCTCTCGATCCAGGAATGCCTCGACTCCGTCGACGAGTGCGGCGCCCCGGTCGTCTCGATCTGCGGCGGCGAGCCGATGATCTACCCCGGCATCGGCGAGCTCGTCGGCCAAGATCCTCGAGCGGAAGAAGGTCGTCTACCTCTGCACCAACGGCATGTTCATCCGCAAGAAGCTGGACGAGTTCAAGCCCTCGCCCCGCTTCTTCTTCAACGTCCACCTCGACGGCATGCGGAAGTCGCACGACATCGCCGTCGAGCGCGAGGGCGTCTTCGACGCGGCGATCGACGGCATCAAGGCGGCCAAGGAGGCGGGCTTCCTCGTCTGCACGAACACGACGGTCTTCAACGAGACCGACATGGCCGAGCTCGACGAGATGTACGCCTACCTGACCGAGCTCGGCGTCGACGGCTTCATGGTCTCGCCCGGCTACGACTACTCGGCGGTGCAAGGTCAAGGAGATCTTCCTCACCCGCGACGCCATCAAGGCGAAGTTCCGCGCAGGCCGAGGCGATGTTCCGCAAGTACAAGTTCAACACCTCGCCGATCTACCTCGAGTTCCTCCAGGGCAAGCGCGAGCTCGACTGCACGGCCTGGGCGACGCCGACGCGGAACATCAAGGGCTGGAAGGGCCCGTGCTACCTGATCACCGACGTCCACCACGACAGCTTCGACGACCTCTTGAACAAGACGCCCTGGGAGAAGTACGGTGTCGGCAAGGACCCGCGGTGCGAGCACTGCATGATGCACGTCGGGTTCGAGACGACGGCCGCCGTCGGGGTGAACACGCAGCTGGGCGACACGTTCAAGATGATCAAGTGGCAGTTCTCCTGAGCCCGGCCCCATGAGCAGTGGCAAACCGACGCGCAGCCTGGCGGCGGCCGCACCCCCGCCGGTGCCGGCCGACGTCGGGATCGTCGCCGCGCTGCCGATGGAGGTCGGGCCGCTGCTCAGGCGGTTCAGCGAAGTCCGCAAGTACGCAGCGCCGGGGCCAGACGATCATCGAGGGCCACGTCGCCGGCAAGCTCGTGGCCCTGGTCGAGACCGGGCATGGGCCGCCATCGTGCCCAGCGCGGGGCCGAGCGGCTGATCGACGGCCATCGGCCGCGCTGGATCGTCTCGGCCGGGTTCGCCGGGGCGCTGAATCCCGGAGCTGCGCGGAACGCGGTGCTCGTGCCGGTCGAGGTCGCGAACGCCGAGGGCAGTCGGTTCCCGACCGACTGGCCGCCGTCGCTCGGTACCGAAGGGCGTGCGACGTTGCGGGTGCCTGCTGACGGTCGACGAGGTCATCCTCAAGGCCGACCAGAAGGCGCGGCTCCGCGCGGAGCACCAGGCCGACCTCGTGGACATGGAGACCTCGGCCGTCGCCGCCCTGTGCCGGCGAGCGGCAGCATCCGGTTCCTGCCGTTCCGGGTCGTCAGCGACGATGCCGGTTCGGACCTGCCGCCGGAGATCCTCACGATCATGGGCGAGTCGGGCAGCTATCGGCTCGGCGCGGCCCTCGGCGCGATCTGGCGGCGGCCGTCGAGCCTCAAGGACATGCTCGCCCTCCGCGAGCAGGCCGTCGAGGCCGCCGAACGACTGACGGCGGCCCTTCTCGACCTCTTGCCGCGGCTTTAGTCGATCGGATGCCAGCCGATCGGCGTCGTGTGCAACTGTTCTTCGTGCGAGGGCGGGGCGAGCGACCGCGATCTGGATGACCTCAAAATGGCCCGGGGTGTCCCACGGGGGCCAGCCTTCGGGATCGGTCATCTCGGCCGCGTTGATGACGAGCTCGACCTCGGGAAGCCGGGAAAAGTCGGTCTGCACGGTCATGCTCGGCAGGCCGGTCGAGCTGACCTCGATATGGTCGGCGGGGATGCCGATCTGCTCGAGCCAATCCTGGGCCCGGGCCATCGTCTGGACGCTGTGGAAGCGGTGGGTCGTCATGCTCATGGGGGAGTCCTTCGCAGGGAGGCGGAGGCAGACTTCCGCTTTGATGGCCGCAAGCCGCGTTCCGCAGAGCGAGCCGGGCGAAAAAAAGACCCGGACTCCGCGTTCATTTGGCCGCCGTTTCCGGCGCGACGGCCTGTATCGGACCGCCGAGGGCCTTCCGGGGTGGCTTCTCCTTGCCTCGGCTAACCGTCGCCGGGTTGGGCGATGGCCGCATCACGCCCTCGACGGCGATGGTCGCCAGCCCGGGAAGCAGTAGGACGGCGGCCAGGGCGAACAAGGCTCCATGGACCGGCTGAAAGCGGAAGGCCAGGATGAAGACGCCCGCCCAGACGATCGCCATCAGCGCCGTATACGGCAGGTCGGCCGTGAACATGATGTCGAACGAGGACTTCGTCCACGTGAGCAAGGCCCCCATTACGACCGCGCCGCCGAGGACCTTGAGTCCCACGTAGGGCGTGACCTCGTCGTACAGATAACGCTGGCCGTACTCGACGAGCACGAACGAGATCACGAAGCAGATGAAGGTATAGATCAGGAACGACCAGATCACGCCCGGACCTCGACGCGACGCAGAAGTGGGAGTGCCATCGCAACCGACACACCGGTCATCGTAACCCCGCCCTGGGAGCGGCAGCCGTTGCGCACTGACCGCTGGCGGTTTTGCCCCGGCCTGGTACGATGAGCGACCTCCCGACCACGCAACCCGACGCCCGAACGAACCGCCGCGATGATCCGCCTCAGCGCCTTCGCCGACGAGATCTCCGCCGACCCGGTCGAGCAGGTCGACGTCCTCGACCTGCACGGGATCAAGCACGTCGAGTTCCGCGCCATCCACGGGACGAACGTCCTCGACCTCTCGCCCGCCGACCACGAATCGTTCCGGGCACTGCTCCGCCAGCGCGGGTTCGGATCGAGCGCGATCGGCTCGCCCATTGGCAAGATCAAGATCAGCGACCCGTTCGAGCCCCACCTCGAGCGGTTCGCCCTGGCGCTCGACCTCTGCGACTTCTACGAGAGCCCGCGCCTGCGGATCTTCAGCTATTACATCCCCGAGGGCACGGCCTACGAGGCCGTTCGCGACGAGGTCATGCGACGGATGCGGGCGAAGGCTGAGATCGCCGAGGACCGAGGCGTCTCGCTCTTTCTGGAGAACGAAAAAGGGATCTACGGCGACACCGCGGCGCGCGTGTTCGACATCCTTCAGGACGTCGATATCCCCTGCCTCTCGAGCGCGTTCGACCCCGCGAACTTCCTCGAGGTCGGCCAGCCGATCGACGAGGCCTGGGGCCTGCTCCGGCCCAAGGTGCTCCACTTCCACGTCAAGGATTACGACCCGGTGACCCACAAGAATGTCCTTCCCGGAAAGGGTGCGGGTCAGATCCCCGAGCTGATCGCCGACGCCGTGGCGCACGGTTACTCGGGCTTCTGCACGCTTGAGCCACACCTGGCCGTCGCCGAAAAGATGTTCGGCTTCACGGGCCCCCAGCTTTTTGGCGAAGCGGCCGAGGCCCTCAAGTCCGAGTTGAAGGCGCGCAACATCGAATTCGCCTGAATCCTTCCCTCCGCATCGAGCCGGGAGACATTGTCCATGAGCGGGCCGAGCATCAATCGTCGGAGCTTCCTGGGTGGTGCCGTCGCGGCGGGCGCCGCGCTCGGGTTGGGACTGCGTCCCGCGTGGGCCGACGAGCCGACGGGCAAGCCGGCCGCGGGCAAGATCGGCGACTTCAAGATCTCGCTCGCCGAGTGGTCGCTCCACAAGGCGCTCTTTGCCAAGACGATCGACAACCTCGATTTCCCGAAGGTCGCCCGCGACGACTACGGCATCGAGGGCGTCGAGTTCGTCAACCAGTTCTTCAAGGACAAGGCCCACGACTCGGCCTACCTGAAGGACCTCAAATCCCGCGCCAACGACCACGGCGTGACGTGCGTCCTGATCATGATCGACGGCGAGGGCGACCTTTCGGCGAAGGACGAAGCGAAGCGGACGCAGGCGGTCGAGAACCACAAGAAGTGGGTCGACGCTGCGGCGGCGCTCGGCTGCCACTCGATCCGCGTCAACACCGGCTCGAACTACAGCGCCAGGCGACGTCTCCACGGCGGCCGACGGTTGCGGGCGGCTTGCCGAGTACGGCTCGTCGAACAAGATCAACATCATCTGCGAGAACCACGGCGGGCCTTCGAGCAATCCCGACGCCCTGCTCGCCCTGATCAAGGCCGTGAACAAGCCCGAGTTCGGCACCCTGCCCGACTTCGGCAACTTCCCGAAGACGAGGCAGAGCGGCTACGAAATCGACATTTACGACGCGATCGCCCGGATGATGCCCTACGCCAAGGGCGTCTCGGCCAAGAGCTACGACTTCGGTCCCGATGGCGACGAGACGACGCTCGACTACGCCCGGATCCTCAAGATCGTCACCGACGCGGGCTATCACGGCTTCGTCGGCATCGAGTACGAGGGGAGCCGGCTCTGCGCGAGCCCGAGGGAATCCGGGCGACGAAGAAGCTGCTCGAGTCGCTCCGGGGGTCGGAATACAAGCCGTCGTGAGCCCCAACTCCGGCCGGGGTTGACCGCGAGGGCGCTTGCCCGTATGGTACGCCGCGGACCGGCAGGAGGCCCGTCCGCCCGACCCGAGGGATGGAACCCGTGGGCGTCGATCGCACGCACATCCTGGTCCTCAATTACAACGGCCGCGACCTGCTCGACGAGTGCCTGCCCTCGCTCGTCGAGGCCGCGCTGCGCTCGCCGGTGCCGTGCGGCGTCTCGGTCATCGACAACGCGTCGACCGACGGCTCGCTGGCGTATCTCGCCGCGCGATGGCCGGAGATCGAGGTCATCCGCGAGCCCAACCGCGGGCTTGCCTCGTTCAATGCCGTGCTCGCCCGCCGGCAACGAGCCGGTGGTCTTCCTGCTCTGAACAACGACGTCAAGCTCGACCCGGACGCCGTCGGGCCGCTGCTCGCCGCCGTTCGAGGATCACCCCGACGCCCTCTTCGCGGCGCCGCTCTGCTGGACGTTCGACGGGCTGCAATACGAGGGGATGCGCACGCGCGTCCGGTCGCGGTTCGGCCTGGTCCAGGGCCTGTGCCGCGTCCCGGGCTACGAGAGACGATCTGCGCTCGCCCCGACCTGACGGCGTCGGCCGGTCCGGTGCTCGCGGTCGATCGCGAGCGGTTCCTGGCCATCGGCGGCTACGACCGGCTCTACCACCCGGGCCGGATCGAGGACCTCGACCTCGGCTTCCGCGGCTGGATGGCCGGCTGGAGGGGCTACTACGTGCCCGAGTCGGTCGCCTATCACCGCGGCTTCGGCTCGTTCGGCCCGGCCTTCGGCGAGGACGGCTGCGACCGGCTCGCCGCGCGGAACACGCTGCTCTTCGCCTGGAAGAACCTGCGCCGGTCGTCCGTCTGCTCGACCACCTTGCCTGGCTGCCCGTGCGCATTGCCCGTTCGCTCATGACGGGTCGTCTCGGCTTTGCGCGGGCCTTCGTCGAGGCCCTCCGCCTGCTCGGCGAGGCGCTACGGGCCCGACGCTCGCCAGGCGGCCGGCGGAGCGAGACTGGACGCGTCGTCAGGAGGCCTTTTTCCGCCAGTTCCGGTTCTGACCCGACCTGCAACCGATCCGACCTGTGGCGACCCTGCGCAAGGAGGCGCACGATGTCGCGACCCGATCCCTCAGCCTCGTGATCGACGCCCGCCCGCGCGGCCCTGTCGGGCCGCTCGCGGACGAGCGGGTGCTCGGCCGCGCGCTGATCGATCACCTGGTCGAGCTGGCCGAATCGGTGGCGCCCGACGGGCCGCCCGTGCCGATCCACGCCCGGCAGGACGAGCACGACCGGCTCCGATCGCTGCTGGCCGCCCGGCCCTCGAGCCGATACCGGATGGCCTTCGGCCCGCCGCCGGAGGATGCCGCGATCCTCCGAGCCGATCGGTTCTACGACCCGACGCGCCTCCGCCGCGCGGTCCGCCGGGCCGGAGCCTCGAGTCGGCGGTGATCTGGCGGATCGATCGGCCCGCAGGCCTCGCCGGTCCCCAGGACGAGGCCCTCCGCCGCCGCGAGTACCAGCCGATCGGCCGCTTCTGGGCCGCTGGTCCGGCCCTGGCCCTGGCGCGGACCCTCGCGCCGACTCGATCCGACCGAACCATGTCACGCTGGCCGCCGGCACCGCCATGCTCGCGGCCGCGGGGCTCGTGGCGTTCGGGCGGACCTCGCTCACGGCTCAATTAACGCCGGCGGCGGCGATCGTCGGCTCGCTTGTCCTCGACACGGCCGACGGCCATCTCGCCCGGCTCCAGGGGACGGCCTCGGCGTTCGGCCGCTGGCTCGACGCCAACCTCGACGAGCTCGGCGACATGGCCCTCCACGCCGCCATCGCCTGGTCCGCGTTCGCGAGGTCGGGTCACGTCGGCTGGCTCGTCGTCGGGATGGCGTACGCGGCGGCGAAGTATCTCTTCTGTTTCGGGATCGACGTCCGCAACCAGCGATGGCCTCGTCCTCCGTTCCGTCTGTCGTCGCGAGTCGCGTCCGGCGTGCGTCCGTCGCCTGGCCCGCGTGGATCGGCCACGCCGACGTTCGGCTCCACGTCTGGATCGTCCTCGCCGCGGTCGGCCGGCTCGAGTGGGCCCTGGCCGGCTATACCGGTCTACTTCGCGGCACGCTGGCGCGGGCGGGGCGGTCCGAAAGGCGGTGGGCCATGCTGCGTAGCCCGCGCGTCTCGGCCCTGATCCTCGCCAGGGACGAGGCCGCACAACCTGCCGAACTGCCTGGAGACCGTGGCCTGGGCCAACGAGGTGATCGTCGTCGTCGACCGCGCCAGCCGCGACGGCACCGAGGCCATCGCCAAGCGCGGCGCCGACCTCGTCGCGATCCGGACCTTCGACGACTTCGCCAACCAGCGCAACGCGGCGCTCGACCTGGCCAGCGGCGAGTGGATCTTCGCCATCGACGCCGACGAGCGCGCGACGCCCGAGCTGGCCGCCGAGATCCGCCGCGTGATCTCCGACCCCGAGCTGACCGCACGCCGGCTTCCGCGTGCCGATCCGCAGCGTCATCCTCGGCCGCCGGTTCCGCTTCTCGGGCACCCAGCACGACCTGCCGCTTCGGCTCTTCAAGCGCGGCCACGGCCGCTGGTGCGGGACCGTCCACGAGACCGTCGACCTCCAGGGCACGTCCGGCCGGCTGCGAGCACGCGCTCCAGCATCGAGACGATCCCTGACATGCAGACCTTCCTCCACAAGATCAACCACTACACGACGCTCGAGGCCCTCGCGCTTCCACCGCGAGGGCCGCCGTTTCCGGATGACGGACCTGGCGATCCGGCCGGCCTGGACGTTCGCCAAGCTCTACCTTGGCAAGCTCGGGTTCCTCGACGGCCTCGAAGGGTTCGCCTTCTGCGCCCTGTCGGGCCTCTCGGTCGCGGTCCGCCACTTCAAGCACCGCGAGCTGATGCGAGTCGAGGAGGGCCTCATGACGACGGCCCTCCGTCACGAGGCCGAGGTCGCCGCGCGCTTCGACGCCCTCGCCGGTCGATTTCGCCGCGAGGTCGAGCGAGTCCGACTACCGCCTCCGGCGCCGTCGCTGCGTGGCCTCGCCGGGCTTGCCCATCCCCTCGTCCTCGACCTCGGCTGCGGCAAGGGACGCTTCGCCCGCCGACTGGCTGCGTGGGGGCCCGACGTGGTCGGGACTCGACTGTCTCGCCGGGCGATGCTCGCCGAGGCCCGAGGGGTGCGACCGCGTGCTCGGTTCGGCGCGGCGACTGCCCGTTCGCTTCGGAAACCTTCGACGCCGTCGTCGCGGTCGAGGCCTTCCAGCACTGCGCGACGTGCGAGCACGCATCGCGGAAGTCCCGCCGCGTGCTCCGGCCTGGCGGGCGGTTGCTCGATCGTCGACCGGAACGCCGCGCTCGTTGACGCGCGGCGGCCCTGGCTCGCCAGCCTGGCTCGTCAAGTGGATCGACGAGCGCCGCGGGCTGCTGGATGTATCCCGCCAGACGGCCCGGTCCGCGAGCGATGGTTCTGGCCGCGGGGCTCTCGCGGCTTCTCTCCGTCGCCTTCGAGGACGTCGCGGTGGAGTTCCTCCTCTCGCCCGAGCGAAGCTGAGCGGCGATCTTCCGGTCCGTGCCGTCGGCTCGGCGGATGGCCTTCTGGTCGGCCCGCGTGCCGGGGAGGGCCGCATGACCGGCACAAGCTCGTGCTGCTGCCGAGCTTGCCGCTTGCTCCTTGGAAGACGCCCCCCGCCCTGCGGACGATCCTGGAGCAGGAAGGCGTCGCGTTCCGCGAGATCACGCGACCTCCATCCCCTGGCCCTTCGGGACGGGCCGCTTCGTGCTCTTCGACGGGCGGCAGGCAAGGTCCGAGCTCAAGCCGGTCGCTGACGCCTCGAGCACGTTCGCGATCGACGTCCAGCACGCTCCGCGAGGGCGAGCCGGGCGACCCGTTCCAGCAACTGCTGTCGACCGAGGCCCAGGCGTCGGCCTGGACGCTCCAGGGCCATCGAGTGGTCGAGACGCGTTGCGCGGTATGACCGGGCGAAGATCCGCCGTCGGCTCCTCGGCCGGCTCCGCGACCTTGTCACGAAGGCCGGCGGCGTCTGGGCGCGTCTGGCGTACTTCCCGTTCCCGTACCGCTCGGCCTTCAACCTCCGCGTCGACCTCGACGAGCCCGGTCCCCGACGACTACTTCCGCTTCGCCCGCGCGCGGACTCCGATCGAGGACGCGACGACACACTTCGTGAGCACGGCGGCCTACGGCGGCGACGACGACGTGCTTGCGCGATCTCCGCGCCCTTCGACACGCATTCGCACGGCCACCACCATCTCGTCTACCGCGAACGCGAGGCCAATCGGCGTGAACCTGCGACGGTCCCTCGACCAGCTCGCTTCCGCGGGGATCGACGGCCGCGGGTTCGCGGCGCCGCACGGGCAGTGGAACGCGGGGCTCGAACGACGAGCTGGAAGACCTCGGCTGCTCGTTCTCCTCGGAATTCCAGGTCGGCTACGACGATCTCCCGTTCTTCCCCTGGCTCGGCGAACCGCCGCTCGACGGTCCTCCAGGTTCCGGTGCACCCGATCTGCGAGGGCCTCTTCTTCGACGCCGGCGCCGCCGATGCCGCGGCGTCACGAAGCATCTCGTGTCCGCGGTCCTGCGCGAAGATCGCGGCGGGCGAGCCGGCGTTCGTCTACGGGCATCCCGAGCGGAGGCTGGGCAGGTTTCCCGAGATCGTCGCCGCCCTCGCCGACGCGTCGCCAGACGAGCCGCTGACGCTGGCGTGTCGGGCTCGAGGCGTTCGCCCGCTGGTGGACGTGGCGGCTCGCGCGAACATGGTCGCGTCATGCCGCAGTCCGAAGGGGTCTCCCAGCTCCAGTTCGAGGACTGGGACGCGCGTATCCGCTGGCCGTGGAGATCATCCGCGGGCGGCACGTCGCGCACCGTTCCGGTCACGGGCCCCGAGATCGATGATCGATCCGGCGCGACCTGGCCTACGAGCTGCGCCCCGAGCCGATATTCTCTGCCGACGGGTCGCCCTCTTCGGGATGACCTCAGCGTCCGCTCGGTCGTCCGTCGCGCCCTTGACTGGGAAACCGTGACGCCGATCGACGACCTGCCCACGTCTTCGCTGCGCACCCGTCTGAAGCGCGAGCTAAGGATCTGCGCGAGCGCTCGCGCCGGCGGTCTGAACGCGACCTATTCGAGAACGGAGACCGTCGTGGCCACACGGTACCAGAATCGCCCCGATGGCCGAGCTCGCACCGCGAGGCCGTCGGCCGGCTGGCAGTCCTGCGCGACTGGGTCCGCGACCATGCCGGGCGACGCCCGAGGTCGGGAAGCGTCCTGATCCACGCCCCCTCGACCGCCTTCCAGGCGCCCGGCGGCGGCGAGAACCAGCTCGTCCAGACGGCCCGGCATCTCGAGGCCATGGGCGTCGACGTCCGCCTGTTCTCGCCCTGGGTCGATCGACTCGAGGATTTCCGCCTGCTCCACCTCTTCGGGATGTCGCGCGAGGGCCTGGAGCTGGCCACAGTCGCGCGGAGTCGGGGCGTGCCCGTCGTCCTCTCGCCGATCTGCTGGCTCGAGCCGAAGGCGCTCTACCGCCTGGCGCCGAGCCGGCGCGCGAGGCGTCTGGGACGTGGCGAAATGGAGCGTCGAAGCCGGCGTCCTGCCGAGGTTCGTGCGTGGCGCGATGCGCTGATCGCCGCGGCCGACGCCATCCTGCCCAACTCGCGGGCCGAGGCGCGACCAGCTCGTCCGGCTCTTCAGGGCGAGCGCAAGGAGTCCATTCAGGTCGTCCCCAACGGGGTCGATCCCCGCTTCGAGGCTGCCGACCCCGGGCTCTTCCGCTCGATCCACGGCGACGGCGACTTCGTGCTCTACGCCGGCCGGATCGAGCCGAGGAAGAACGTCCTCGGGCTGATCCACGGCGCACGCGGCGGCGGGCCTGCCGCTCGTCGATCCTGTCGGCGACGCCCCGCCGGGCCACGAGGAGTATCTCGCGCGTCGTGCCGCGAGGCAGGGCAGGGGTTCGCGACGACCTGGTACGACGGCGGTCGACCACGACGACCCGAGGCTCGCCTCGGCCTTCGCGGCGGCGCGGGTCTTCGCGCTGCCGAGCTGGTTCGAGACGCCCGGGCTCGCCGCCCTGGAGGCCGCGCTGGCGGGGACGGCGGTCGTGGTCTGACGCCGCTGCGGATGCACGCGCGAGTATTTCGGCGACCTTGTCGAGTACGCCCGCCCTGACCGCCCGGCGAGATCGCCGATGCCATCGAACGTGCCTGGGATCGGAGGCCCGCGCGACGATCTGCGAGCGCGGATCAAGGGTCGCTTCCTCTGGGCGGACGTCGCCCAGCGAGACGGCGGAGGCGTATGACGACGTCGCCCGCTAGGCCGAGGCCGGTTCAGGACCGGACGCTACCGCTACACCAAGTGGCGGTGGCGCATCCTCGTCGGCGCGGTCGACGCCGTCGGCGGCGCGGCGGCGAGGCCTGGCGTGCGTCCGGCCGATCCGGCCCGCCGTCGAGCCGCGGCGGATCCTCGTCCTCCAGCTCGACCACCTGGGCGACGCCCTGCTCACCAGCCCGCTCGTCGCGGGCCTCCGCGTCGGCCTATCCGGACGCGCTCATCGACGTCGTCGCCTCGCCGAGCAACCGCGAGGTGTTCGAGGCGAACCCCGACGTCGACCGGGTCCACCTCGCGTCGCGAAACTGGTTCGAGCGCAAGCCCGGCCGCTGGGCGCTGGGATCGGCGGTCTGGTCGCTGGGTCGTGTCGCTCCGAGGCGGTCGTTACGACCTGGGGATCGACGTCCGCGGGGATATCCTGTCGGTCGCTCGTCCTTGCGCTGGCCGGCATCCCGCGTCGACTCGGCTGGACGATGGGCGGCGGCGGATTTCTGCTGACGGACGTCGCCGACTGGGTGCCCGGCCGCCATGAGGTCGGGTCGCGGCTGGCTCTGCTCGAGCGGTTGGCGATTCATTCCGATCTGGCGGCTCGGATCGCCGTGCTCGCCTCCGACGCCGATCGTGTGCGCGTCGCGCATCGACTGCGAGACGCCTGGCCGCAGCGGGTCGCGCGTGCCGTTGCGGTCACCTCGTCTTCCCGCACCGGGAGATCGGCGGGCACCGCGGTCCTTTCCGGGTCGGCGACCCGGTCGCGGGTCTCCTGGGAGGAGGCCGACTGGCTTCACGCCGGGCGCTTCGGCGAGGACTCGCCGCTGCTGGCCGTCCATCTCGGGGCCGGGACATCGGCCAAGCGCTGGCCAGTGGGCCACTGGCGGGAGCTCATCCGGAAATTCCTGGTCGATGGCTGGCGGATCATCCTCGTCGGCGGACCGGATGACGTCGAGGCCGCGTCGAAGATCGCCCGCCACGAGCGGCTGCGCGACTGGACCGGACAGCTCCGTCTGGCCGAGACGGCCGCCCTGCTCGAACGCGCCGACTTCTTCATCGGCTCAGACTCGGGGCCCGCGCATGTGGCGGCCTCGGCGGGCATCCCGTCGCTCATCCTGTTCAGCGGGACCAATCGGCCCCGCCAGTGGCGGCCGTGGTCCCGCAGGACAATGATCCTCCGGAACCGGGTCGCGTGCCGCCCGTGCCATCAGAAGGTCTGCCCGCTGGCCGACCACCCGTGCATGTCGGGCCTGACCGTGGACCGGGTCTACCGCACGGCGCTGCGTTGGTGGAAGCGGCTGCACCGTCGGGAGTCGCCGCATGCCCCTCTCTGACAAACACGAAGATGCGTCCATCGACTGGCGCGGATGGATTGCCCTGGCCTGGATGAGCGGGTTCGGGCTGCTCTACGCGGCTGATGATCCTGCGAGAGAAGGCCCCTGGCCTGCTCGCGCGGATTTCAGCGGGGGGCTGACCTCGGTCGAGCCGCCAAGGGCGCGGGCCGTGCCTTGCTGATCTCCAGCCGATCCCGCTCGCGCCCCTCAAGGTCGTATGCGCGGTAGAGCAGCGTGGCCTGCCGCGGGCTCACGTCAATCGTCTGGTAGGTCGCCACGTTTGCGAAGCATCGGGCCGCATAGCCGCGATCCGCGACGGGGACGAATTTCCGACCGGACACGGAGACGACGTAGGTGGTGCCGGTCTCGGCCGAATCCGCGGGCCGGCCGCCACGCATGGGCTGGGTCCTCAGATACGCGTGGTCGTGCCCCTGCAGCACCAGGTCGACATGGTGTTTGTCGAAGATCGGCACCCAGGCCTCGCCGAGCTGAGGCTGCTCGCGAGTCAGATGCGACGGGTAAATGGGATGGTGGAAGACGACGAGCTTCCAGCGGGCGGAGGTCCCCGAGAGCTTGCGGTCAAGCCAGGCGGCGATCGTCCGGGCCATTTGCGCCGAGTAGACGGCCGGGTTGCTGTCGAGGACGGCGATGAAGGTGTCGCTGTACTCGAAGCAGTAGGTGAGCCCGTGGGGTACACCGCTGGGCCCTCCGCCGGGAACGCGGAACGAGCCCGCGAAAATCCTCGGGCCGCGGTCGAGGTACTCGTGATTTCCGACGCAGGGCAATAGCGGCAGCTGCTCGAAGACCCCGGCGGCGCGGAGGAAGAAGTGGTCCCAGTTGCTCCGCTCGTTCCCCCGATCGACCAGGTCGCCCGCGATGAGCAGAAAGCCAGCATCGGGCCGACGGGCGCGGGCCGAGTGCAGGAGCCGGCCCCACTCCTCGAGCCCGCACTGTGGGTCGCCCATGGTCAGGAACGCGTAGTCACGGTCGCCGATGGGGCCGGTCCGCGCCTGGTGCCAGGGGCTCCAGCCTGAGTCGGTTCCGTCTCCGAGGGAGTAGCGATAGACCGTGTCTGGTTCCAGGCTGTCGGCGACGACGACGTGCCTGTGGATCACCGGATCGTTGAGGAGTCCGTCGGAAGTGATCGTCCGGACCGTCCCCTGGACTTCGCGGCGTGATGTGCCGTCGGAACGCTCCAGCCTGACGACGCTTGATGCCTTGCTCGAGTCCGTTCGCCAGGTCCACGCGAGGGAGCGGGCCGGGTTATCGCCGAAGGAGACGACGCACTGGTCGGGCTTCTCGCCCGAGGGAAGCCGCGTTTTCCAGACCTTGCCCCGGACGAGGGCCGTCGAGTCGCGCCATTCGCGGCGAGGCTGCAGGAGAGTGCTGCCGAGCATGTCGGCGGGGAGAGATTCAAAGGGACGGCCATCATCCCCATAGGGCGAGCTTTCCCGATCCGCGACCGCGACTTTCCAGCCTTCCGGTACCCCCGATGCGTGCGCATCCGGACGTTCGAGACCGCGGACGAACACGACGTAATGCCCCGCTGACCGACGATCCAGGGCGTTAACACCGAGCCCGACCTTCCCCGCTTCGACCTTCTTCGACCAGAGCGTGAATGCGCCCGAGGGATGGACAATGCTGCCCTGTGCGGGCTGGAAGCCTGCGACGGACAGCCAGAAGGGAGGGCGGCGATCGGGGACGGCGATCGTCACGACCGCCGGACGCCCGAGCTCGAACCGGAGGTATTCGGTGGCCAGGGATTCGCGCTCGCGGTCGGTCAACGCACGAAGCAAACCCGCCTCATCGTCAGCGAGGCGCTCCAGATCTGCGGGAGACATCCTCGCGCCGAGGCGCCGGCCAACTTCAACGATCGTTTGCGACGCATCCCCGGTCGTCGGCTTCGTGGATTGCCCGCAGCCCAGGCACACGACCGAGGCAAGACATACCGCTATAATGCTCGCGATCTTGCCCATGCGCGCCTCCGTGCACCGGTCGAACCCGCGGCCGGGGGCTTTGTCTTAGCGGAAACGGGCACGGCCGGCAAAGCCAATTCGCGGACGTTCGCGTGACGATCGGCCTCAACCACGGGAATGCCCAACGGATGAAGTACAGGACATTCGGTCGGACCGGCTGGACCGTCAGCGAGATCGGCTACGGGATGTGGGGGATGGCCGGCTGGACCGGCTCGGAAGACGCGGAGTCGATGGCGTCGCTCCAGCGCGCGGTCGAACTAGGATGCACGTTCTTCGACACCGCGTGGGGCTACGGGGCCGGTAAGAGCGAGGCGATCCTCGGCCGCCTCGTCCGGGCGAACCCGGACAGGACGCTCTACGTCGCGACGAAGATCCCGCCCAAAAATTTCAAGTGGCCCTCGCGGCGCGGCTTCCTCCTCGACGACTGCTTCCCCCCCGATCACATCCGGGAGTACGCCGCGAAGAGCCTGACTAACCTCGGCCTTCCCCGGATCGATCTGCTCCAGTTCCACGTCTGGGAAGACGCCTGGGCCCGGGACGAGCGGTGGCAGCGGACCATGGACGACCTGAAGCGCGAGGGGCTGATCCGCGCCGTGGGGGTCAGCGTCAATCGCTGGGAGCCGGAGAACGTCGTCGAGACGCTGGAGACCGGCCTGATCGACGCCGTCCAGGTGATCTACAACATCTTCGATCAGGCGCCGCAGGATGTGCTGCTACCGCTCTGCCGCGAGCGAAACATCGGCGTCATCGCCCGGGTGCCCTTCGACGAGGGCACGCTGACCGGGACGCTGACGCGAGATTCACGCTGGCCGCAGGGGGACTGGCGCAATACCTACTTCGTCCCCGAGAACCTCGCGGCTAGCGTTGATCGGGCCGAGCGATTGAAGCCCCTCGTCCCCGCCCGCATGACGCTGCCCGAGCTGGCCCTGCGTTGGATCCTGGAGGACGACCGGATCAGCACGATCATCCCCGGCATGCGCAAGCTCCACCACGTCGAGGCGAACGTCGCCGTCAGTGACGGCCGACGCCTCGGCGAAGGGCTGATGGCCGAATTGAAAGACCACCGGTGGGACCGCAGTCCCACCGAGTGGTCGCAATGATCCAGGGAGGACGCGGATCAGGTGTGGCCGTACAGGTAGCTCATCAGGTGCGAGTTCTCGGCGTGGAGCCGCTCGTACATGACCTTGATGACGTCTCCCACGGAGACGATACCGACGAGCCGGTCGCCGTCGACAACGGGGACCTTCGCGATCCTGCGCTCGCTCATCTGGCCCATGACCTCGTCGACCTCGTCGTCGGGGCCGCAGGTGACCGGCCGGGTCGTCATGACGTCGGCGATCCGATCGCGGGAGAAGGCGTCGCCCCGGTTGTGCATGAGCCGGAGGACGTCGCGTTCGCTGACGACGCCGACGAGCCGGCCCGAGTCGTCGACGACAGGAAGCGAGCCGATGTTGTTCTGCACGAGGCGGGCGATCGCCTCGGCGACCGTCGCCTTCGAATCAATGGTAACGACGCGCTGGCCCTTCGCCTTCAGGACATCGCTGACCTTCATGGCTCACCTCCCGCCTCGGGCGCGGACCGACCCTGCCGACCGGATGGACACGTGACAGCCGCGCTGGGTTTCTAGAGCGTGGAGAATTGACGATCCCCTGCATCGTGCTCCCCCGCCGCGCAAAAGCAAACGCTTTTTCGGCCAAATGCCCGTCAACACGGGTCGGCCTTCCGACGGACCGTCCGTGCCGCAGTCCGTGGCGGACCTGGGACGATTCGCTTGTGAGAATTCGGAAAAAACTCGGACAGTCGAGGAGCAGTTGTCGCTTCCTACGGGTGAGGGGTCGCACGTCTCGACGGGCGGCTCTTCCGGGCTCGGCGCGTGAGAGGGCGCGTTCGAGCCCTTTTTTGTTTGGTCATCGGTCTTGGCAGATCCGATCGCTGCATCCTGTGGTTCCATTGACCGTGCGACGATGAACAGCTAGGATCGGCGCCGACGGCACGACACAAGGCGAACAAGGATGAAGCCTTGCGAGATAGCCCGTGGCGCGAAATGGTCGTCGTGACCGGCCTTCTCACGGCCGTCTTCTCCCTTCGCGCATGGCGAGCCGACCAGCCGATTCTGGAGAATTATGTCGGGCGCCAGATCCCGACGGCCATGGTCGCCCGCGAGCTCCAGCGGGGTTCGGGTTTTCTCCATCCTCAGATGGAGACGGGGCCCTTTCCTGAATCTGTTCCTGGTCGAGCCGCCGATCGCGGCGCGGCTTGCGGCGTGGGGCTCGATCGGATCGGGGATGCCGCTCGACGAGTCGGGCCGACTGCTTTCGGCCGCAGGAATCGCGCTCGGCGCCTGGGGACTCTACGGCCTTATGCGTCGCCGACGGGGGTGCCTGGCGGCCGTCGGTGCGGTCATCGCCTTCGCTTCATTTCCGGTGACCATCCGGTATGGCCGGGCCTTCCAGCCCGACGCGCTGGCTCTGGGCCTTCTGGTGGCAGCCCTCAACTGCTGGGATGTCCCGGGCGTGGGCCGCACGTCGATCGGAGCCTTCGTGATGGCGGCCGGCCTGGCGCAAAGGGTGACGTGGGCTCCATCCGTTCTCATGGCCCTCCTTGTGGTCTGGAGCGGGCGAAGGCGGAGCCTTTGGCTGCTCGCATCGGCATGCCTCTTGCCTGCCCTGGCGTGGTATTTTCGAGCGGCGTTGCTTCTCTCCTTCCCGGAGTCAGGTTCGTCGGCCTCACTTGATAACGCAGCGAACTGGGGGGCGCGCCTCTTTCTCCCGCGTTTTCCGATGGCGGGCGGCTGTTCCTGATCCTCCGCGACATGGTGGTTCGTTCGTTCACGCCCCTGGGATTCGGACTTTTCCTCGCGTCGGTGCCCCTGGGGAAAAGGACGGATCGCTTTTGGACGATATGGGCCCTGGGGGGCTGCCTCGCGCTGCTCCTGCTCTACGGCAAGCTGCACCACGACTATTACTGGCTTGTCCTGGCGCCCTCGGTGGCTGGAGGTGTCGGCATCGCCGTGACCGAGCTCGCGGCGAGGTCCAGGCGGGCCGCGGCGATTGCCGTCGCTGCCCTGCTTGTTCTGGGTCTCGTTCAGAGTCGTGCAACCTGGGTCACGCCCGCGGAGTGGCGCGATGCGCCCGAACTCGGGTCGCTCGTATCCCTGCACGTACCGCCCGACTTCCTTGTGATCGCCCCGGAGTCGGTGATCTATCTGGGCGATCGCCGCGGCTGTCGCCTAGAATGGAACCCGGGGTCGGTTCGCCGGGCGGCCAACGAGTGGCGGCCGCGGCCCGCCTTCACGGGGGACAGCCCGGCCGATCTCGTGTTCTTCTATCGGCGACACGCCGGGGCTCGGTTCTTCGCGGATCTCGCTAATGTCCCGAGCGATTCGCCGAGGGGCCGTCTCCATCAGGCGCTACGTCGTGACCCGGAGGTGCGGATCATTGCAGACCAACCGGGCCGCTTCCTCCTGGTCGAATTCGTCGATCGGCAATGACCACTCGCGAGGCGTGTGACATGAAACCCGAGCCGCGCACGCCCGTTTCGCTCGCCGACTTCGGACGGTGGAAAGGCGAAGGCCGGAAGCTGTCGATGCTGACGGCCTACGACTTCACCGATGGCGCAGCTCCTGGACGCCGCCGGGGTTGACTGCCTGCTGGTGGGCGACTCGCTCGGCACCGTCGTCCAGGGCTGGGACACGACGCTTCGGGTCACGTTCGGCCAGATGCTCTACCACGCCGAGATGGTGGCGAGGGCGGCGAAACGCGCCTTCGTCATCTCGGACCTGCCGTTCCTGAGCTATCAGGTCTCGACCGCCGACGCCGTCCGGGCCGCCGGCCGGATCCTGAAAAGAACGGATTGCCAGGCGGTGAAGATCGAAGGCGGCGCGGGCATGGCGGCGACGATCCGGGCGATCGTCGATGCGGGCATACCGGTCATGGGCCACGTCGGGCTCACCCCACAGTCGGTCCGCCGTCTCGGGGGCTACAAGGTCCAGCGCGACGAGGCCAAGATCCTGGCCGATGCGAAGGTCGTGGCCGAGGCGGGCGCATTCGCGGTCGTCCTCGAATGCATCCCGACGCAGACGGCGTCGCGGATTACGTCGAGCCTGAACATCCCGACCATCGGCATCGGCGCGGGGCCGCATTGCGACGGCCAGGTCCTCGTGACGCCCGACCTCTTAGGACTCTATCAGGGGCATCGCCCGAAGTTCGCCCGGCAATACGCCGCCCCTCGGCGACGCGATTCGCGAGGCCGCGGCGCCTATGTGGCCGACGTCAGGGAGGGCCGTTTCCCGAACGATTCCGAGACATTCCATTGAGCCTTGTCGCGGAGGTCAAGCATGAGTACCCAGACCGCTGAGACTCTGACCCGCAAGAGCTGCGTCCCATGCGAGGGGGGGATTCCTGCCCTCGGCGAGGATGAGGTCAAGGACCTGCTCAAGGTGCTACCCGCCTGGCAGACGGTCCGGGGCGGGGAGCGGATCCGCCGGGAGTGGAAGGCGAAGAACTTCCTCGCCGCAGTCGACTTCTTCAACCGCGTCGCCGCCCTCGCCGAGCAGGAAGGCCATCATCCGGACCTTCATCTCGAAGGATACCGGAACGTCGCGGTCGAGCTCTGGACCCACGCGATCGGCGGGCTCTCGGAGAACGATTTCGTCCTGGCCGCCAAGATCGACCAGATCCCGTTCAACGCCAAGTGATGGCTCAGGGCGTCGACTTCCCGAAGAGGCGACTCAGAAAGCTTCGCTTCTTCGGCGGCGCCGGCGGCTCGATCTCGATCAGTCCGTCCTGAAGTCGGACTGCATTGTCGGTCGCGGCGAGCCTTGGCGGAGGTCCCGCCTGGAGCCCCTCGAGATACTTCCCGAGGGCGGCCTCGGGCTGTGCGCGATCCCCCGTGAGCCGTCGCGACAGCGGCGTGGTTTCGCCGCCCTTCCGCAGGTCGCCGAGATAGCCGAGGAGCACCCCTCGCCCCTCCGCCGGCCCGTGCAGCAGGTAGTGAACCCAGGCCCAGGACTCGCGGTAATCGCCGGGCGTCATCTGCTGGACGCTCTGCAGACTTTCGAGCTTCTGGAGGTTCGGTTTCCACCCATCGTGCACGTCCGAGGGCAGACGACCGAGGTGCTCGCGGTTCATGCCCGAGCCGTCCGCGACTTCGAAGTGCTCGGCCAGCCCCTCGTCCAGCCAGAGCGGGATGCTGCCGACCGTCGCGTGGATCAAGGCGTGGGTTGCTTCGTGACGAATGTCCTCGTCGAGCCGATCGCTCTTGAACGTGTAGACAACCCGGCGGTCGCCCTGCGCGATGAAGAACGCCCTGCGCGGGGGGAGGCCGGGATAGTAGAAGGTCAGGAAGTGCTCGAAGGTCTTTCGATCCCCCAGGACGTAGACCTCGATGGGACTATCCGTTGCATCGACTTTCAGGCCCAGCGTGTCTTCGAACTGGTCTCTCAGCGTGCTGAGCTGGCGAATCACGCCGTCGTCCGTCGGGAGCGGGAAGTTCGTGAAAACGACGTAAGGGCCCGTTCTGGTCTGATATTCGGTAGGGACGAGGGGATGGCCCTTCTCGCCCGTCGTCGCGCAGCCGGCAATCCCCGCCAGGGCGATGACGGCGACATACGGGCCGGCGCGAAATCTCGACGACATCATGGACTCGTTTTGACGGGTCGGCGGCCCCTCGCGGGTCACGAGAGGAGTCGTCCTCGATCAAGGTTCCGCTTACGCTTCCTGTCGCAAAGCCGGGCCACCTGCCGCCAGAGACCTTTCCAGTCGTTCAGCGGAGAGAGTCCCCAGACAAGGTACGACCTCAGGAACCGCAGCGCGTCCGTTCGCGTACGGCCGGTGACGGCCTCGAGGCTGACCTGGAGGCGAGCCAGATTCTGGAGGCGACGATGTCGAGGGATGGGGTGGCGAAGCTGGACGCCGACCAGATCAATCAGGCTCAGTCTCGGTTCCTCGACGGACGGATCGCCCTCGATCAGGATGTTCGCGGCCTTGAGGTCGCGGTCGGAGATCGACCGCTCGTGAAGTGTCCGCAGGAGCAGGGCCAGGGCCTTCGTCAGCGAACGGATCGCCGTGCGCTGTTCCTTCGCGGACAGGCGCGGGAGATCGTCCATGATGTAGTCGCTCAGCGAGCGGGCGCCTTGGGCCTTCGCCGCGATAAGAAAGGTTTCGAGCGGAATTGGCACGAACGGCGCCGTCCGCTCGATGATCGCGAGGTTCTGCGGGGTTGGGATTCCTCGGCTCACGAGGTGCTGTGCCGCCTGCCAGGCCCTCCAGGCGCGGGTCGGCCGGAAGACGTTCATGAGCCACTCGAACGGCTTTTTTGACTTGAACCGCTTGTAGATGACGCTGGTCGGCCGCCCGCGGACGGACATGGTCACCTCGGCCACGGTTGTGGTCCGGGACTCCTTGAGGACCGCGACGCCGGGCTCCTCGAGCGGCCTGATCGGGTCGTTGAGCACGCACTTGGCGACGTCCCGATCGAGGTCGCGAGATGCGATGGACCACGCGCGCCGCTGCCGGAACGCCTTGAAGTACTTATTCGTGCCGCAGCACCGCCGGCCCCATCGCGTCCAGAGCCGCTCGGCCCATCGCCGGGTCGAGTCCTCGATGGCCGGTGCGAACTTGCGCGCGTCCGTGAAGTCCATCTTTCGGGCGCGGAGGTACTCGCCGAGGAAGCGGCGGCGATCGGCCCGGCTGCATCGGAGCCAGAAATAATGATTCAGGAGCGCCAGGTTCTTCATCGCCACGCGCCAATCGAGCCGGCGCGTGCTGCGGAGGGCGTCGAGGTCGATGAGGGCGAGGTGGGGGCGATCGTCGGCGTCGAAACGGACGAGGAGATTTCCGGGGTGGAAATCCTGATGCACGAGGCCCGCGTCGTGGAGGCGGGCTGTGAGCGTGGCGATCTCCCGGGCCAGGGACTGGCGGACCTTTGCCGCCCGCCGCGGGGCCATCTCCGGCAGGATCCGCTCCACAAACTCGTCGAGCGGGACCGTGTGCGGGATCGCGAGAGTGATGAGGTAGTTCTCGAAGAGGAACGCGCGTTTCCGCTGCTCTCCGAGCGCGATCGGGTCGATCGTATCGACGCCGATCGCACGGAGCATGATCGCGCGACGTCCTTCATTCCTCCCCTTGCCCCGGCGAAACCACTGTCGCGCCATGGCCCGGACGTCGGGAACCAGGAAATGCTTGACGTAGATCGACCCGGCCTCCAGGTCGACCCGGTAGACGGCCCGGTGCGGGCCCGTCTTGACCGTCGTGAGGCGACCGCGACTCTTCCATTCCTCGAGTGGTAATCCGCGATCGCCTAGAAGAACGTCGTGCCAGTCCGGGCGGACCCACCAGCCGGTATCCCCCATCTGCGCCCAGTGCCACGCGGGCGCGACAAACGGCCGAGCATCCCCCGTCGTTCGCGAGGCTGTCCCCCCAGCGTCTGTCCGGGATGAGGCCATTTCAACTTCCGGCGAAGGTCGGAACGAGCGGAAATAAGAGCTCAAAGGCCGACCGTGCGCGTGCGAGTAGCCAGTCCAGCCATCGCGGGCTGCGCGGCCGGCCGCCCGGTGACCGCCGAGACGAACGTTTCCGACCACGTGGCGACGGAATAGCGATCTTCAACGTGATGCCGCGCCGCTCGACCCATCTCGAGTCGCAGTTCCGCGTCGTCCCTCAGAGTCCGGATGCGCCTCGCACCATTCGTCGGTGGTCGACGGGAGATAGCCGGTGCCCCCGGGCACGATCATCGCGGGATGGACCCCGACAGGATTCGCCACGACCGGGAGGCCCGCGGCCTGATACTGCAGCACCTTGAGCCCGCACTTGCCACGCGACCAGAGGTCGACGGGCAGCCAGCTCACGCCGACGTCCGACCGGGCCAGCTCGGCAGCCTCGGTGGCCTCGGACCAGGGGATCGGCACGACCCTGAGCGGGCCGAAGTTCGCCGGGCGGTCGCAGATCAGCCTGAGGCGAGTCCCGTCGACATCGCGACCGATCTGCTCCCAGAGGTCGCTGCGAGCCTCGAGTCCCGCCAGCGTGCTCGACGATCCGATCCAGACCAGGTCGATCCCATCGCCGGACACCGCGCGTCGATGGATCGGATAGCGATCCACCTCAATACAGGTCGGTATGACGCGGACCCGTCCGGGACCGGCTCCTCCGCTGATGGCGCACTCGGCGAGGAAGTCGTTTCCGGCGATCACCTGATCGGCGGCCTGAACGACGGCCTTGAACCGGGCGGATCGCTTGCGGCTCTGCGGACCGCGCGGGTCGTTCGAATCGCGGTAGAGAATCGCATCATCAAAATCGAAGATGAGGCGTCGCGCCCGATGACGGAGCAGCCCGAGCTGCCAGCTCGGGAGGAGTTTGCGCTGGAGGACGACCGCATCGTAGTCGGCCGCGTGCCGAAGCTGACGGACGCGGTCGACGACGCCGCGCTCGATCCCCTGGATCGTGACGGTCGCGCCGGCGGATGCCAGGGACGGGGCGAACGCCCGGATCCGATAGCGTCCGCACACGTGGTCAACCGACTCGATCAGCGCCAGGACGCGCATCCCGTCCTCCTTGACGGACCCCTTGCATCGACTCGCGAGGGGATTCGGCATGTTCGCGGGGAATCCTAGCCGAGTTGTCCCGGTGCGACTAGGCCAGATCGAGGCCTCAGAGCTTGCCTAAGCCGGCCGACCGTCAATTCGAACTCGCCTTCGTCGCCGCGCCGGTCGATGACGATCCAGGCCAGGTCCGGGATGAGCCGAGTCATTGTCCGGAGGACCGCGAGAGGGCCCCGCAGACTCGGGTTGTTCGCCGTCTCGGCCTCTGCTAGAAGATCGCGGCCCGCATCCCGCTCGCGAGCTCGCCCGCGGGAGGCATGGAGGCCAGTGGGTCATATCCTCATCGGCGTTCCCAGATTATGACAAATTTCGCCCGCCTCCTGCGGTTCGCCTGGCCCTACCGGGTCCGGTTCGGTTTGTCGCTCGCCTGTGCGGCACTGGTCGCCGTGATGTGGGGAGGAAACCTCGGAGCGGTGTATCCCCTGCTCAGAATTCTGTTTGCGAACCAGAATTGCCAGCAGTGGATCGCCGAACAGGTCGAGACGACCGAGACGGAAGTCGAGGTCTTCCAGGTGCGCCTCGGCGAGCTGACCTTTCTCGAGGGCGTGCGCGGCCCGAGAGACCCAGGGATCGCGGCTCACATCGCCGACCTCATGGCTGAGCGGAAGGTCGAGTCGGAGCGACAGCGGGAGAAGCAGGAGGATAAGCTCAAGGAAGTCGCCAGCGGCCGCGACCTCGGCGACTCCTCGACGCTGCTCTCGACCAGCGGCGTCGCCCTGCCCGAGTCTGTCACCCGGCCTTTCCGGATCATCGAAGGCAAGATCGCCGAGCTGGATGAAGCGCCTCAAGCTGTTAAGGTCCAACGATGCGGTGGGTCTCCGCTCGCGGCGGTTCCTAGTCGAGAAGTCTCTGGCCACCGCGACCCGATGGCACGGCCGCTACGAACGGCTCCAGCCGTGGGTGAATCACTATCTCCCCCACAACGGCTTCAATACTCTGCTCCTGCTGATAGGCCTCGTCATGGCCGGGGTGGCGCTGAAGGGCATCTTCCTGTTCATGCAGGAAGTGCTCGTCGCGGACATGACGCAGCTCACCCTCTTCGACATCCGCAACAAGTTCTATCGAAGGACCCTGGCCCTCGACCTGGCCAAGTTCAACGAGCAGGGCTCGGCGGAGCTGCTCGCGCGGTTCACGAACGACATGGAATCGCTCAGCCAGGGCCTCAACACGGTCCTGGGTCGGGTGATCCGCGAGCCGCTCAGGATCATCAGCTGCCTGGCCGGGGCCCTCTGGCTGAACTGGCGACTGACGCTCCTGGCCCTTGTGCTTGTGCCCGTCTCCGCGGCGACAACCTACCGCGCGGGCAAGATCATGAAGCGGGCGGTCCGCCGCAGTCTCGAGAGCATGTCCAACATCTACAAGATCCTTCAGGAAAGCCTCAGCGGCATCAAGGTCGTCAAGGCCTTCACGATGGAGCGATACGAACGGCGGCGGTTCTTCCTGGAGACGAAGAGCCTCTACAAGAAGAGCGTACGAGTCGCGGTCATCGACGCCCTGTCGGACCCGGTTCTCGAGCTGCTCGCGCTGACCACCGTCTCGATCGCCCTGCTCTCCGGGTCGTACCTCGTCCTCAATCACAGGACGTCGCTCGACTTCGGCTTCTGGCAGCTCCAGCTCTCTTCGAAGCCGATCGCGATCGAGGACCTGCTGACGCTGTACGCCCTGCTCGCGGGCGTTTCCGACCCGGTCCGTAAGCTGGCGAACGTCCATTCCAAGATCCAGCGCGCCGCCGCGGCCTCGGACCGGATCTGTTCGCTGATGGACAGGCAAGCCGAGGTGGTCGACCGGATCGACGCCCCGCGCCTTCCGCGTCACAAGCTCGCGATCGAGTTCCGCGACGTGACGTTCGGGTACACGCCGGACAAGCCGGTCATCTGCGGCCTCAGCCTGAAAGTGCGCCACGGCGAGACGATCGCGCTCGTCGGCCCCAACGGCTCGGGCAAGTCGACGCTCATGAACCTGATGCCGCGGTTCTGGGACGTCCAGTCCGGCTCGATCACGATCGACGGGCACGACTTGCGCGACATACGCCTGAGAAGCCTCCGGACACAGATCGGGATGGTCCTCCAGGAAACGACCCTCTTCAACGACACCGTCGCCAACAACATCGCGTACGGCAACCGGCATATCGCCCGCGAGGCGATCATCCAGGCGGCGAAGCGCTCCTACGCCCACCAGTTCATCAGCCAGTTGCCCGACGGCTATGACACCGTCCTCGGCGAGCAGGGCGTTGGGCTCTCCGGCGGACAGCGGCAACGGCTCGCGCTCGCCCGGGCCATGCTCAGAGACCCGGCGATCCTCATTCTCGACGAGGCCACGAGTGCCGTCGATATCCAGGACGAGGCGCTGATCCGTCGCGCCATCGAGGAGTTCGTCCGCGGACGGACGACCTTCCTCATCACCCATAGCCTGGGCTCCCTCCACATCGCGGACCGGATCATCCTCATGAACGAGGGTCGGATCGAGGCACTCGGCACCGAGCTGGAGCTCCGCCGGTCGTCCCCCCTCTTCCGCCGCCTGAACGAGATCCACTTCCAGCGCGAGAGCGCCTGATCTCCCTCCGTCGTCGGGACCCGCAACGCTTCCGGGGCTCACGCATCGACGGGCCCCCGGTGCTGGAGCCGGGAAGCCGCTGTCGGGACCCGGGCCCCGGCGCCGACCGAACCCGAGCGTCCGCCTTTCGTTCGCCTTCGTGCTGCCCCGTGCGGCGGAGCGCGGCCCGAGGCGGTGCGACGCGATGCCGCTCGGCGCCGAGCGAACCCGGGCGTCCGTCTCCGCCGCGAGAATTCTTGCCCCGGCTGCGTCACGCGGACGGCATTGGCGCGTAGGAATGGCGCCGTGACAGCATTCATGCAGAAAACCTTGGCTGCACTCGAATTGCTTTGACCCGCCGGGCGCCTCTCGCATAGATTTGAGAGAGCGGCCCAGACTTCCGCCCGCCTTGCCCGCCCTCGCGACTTACCCTCCGCGCCGTTGCCTGGGAGAAAGGTCATGACACCGGTCCGTCATCGGCCGTCGAGGACGTCCCTCTGGCTCCTCTCGGGCCTCCTGGCCGCGTCTGCATTGGTCCAAACGAGCCGGGCGGACGAACCTCGGGCGAAAGCGACCGTGGCAAAGGATTCCGCGACCTCGGCCGAGCCCGGGAAGACGACGGGGCGCGACTGGCGTTCGTCGACCGGATGATCCGCGAGGGCTGGGCCAGCGGCAACGTGAAAGCCTCCCCGCTGGCCCGCGACGACGAGTTCATGCGCCGGGCCTACCTCGACGTCCTCGGCCGCACGCCGAACATCGCGGAGGCCAAGGCGTTCCTGACCGCCAAGGACGCCGGCAAGCGGGCCAAGCTCGTCGAGTATCTCCTCGCCCATCCCGACTACGAGAAGAACTTCGCGACGATCTGGAAGGTCATCCTCATCGGCCGGACCAACCAGGGCCAGAACATCGACGAGAAGTCGCTCCGAGACTGGCTTCGCCGCAAGTTCGCCGACAACCGGCCGTGGAACGAGATCGCCTACGAGCTCATCACCGCCGGGGGCAACAACAAGACTAACGGCGCGGCCAACTTCGTTATGTCGCACCTGGAGATGGGGGCGGTTCCCCTCACCTCGGTCACGACCCGCGTCTTCCTCGGTCAGCAGATCCAGTGCACCCAGTGCCACGACCATCCCTCGAACGACTGGAAGCAGGCCGATTTCTGGGGGATTAACGCGTTCCTCAAGGGGATCAAGACCGAACAGGTCCGGGTCGAGAACGCCGAATGGAGCGAGCGTGGTCGACCACGTCGAGGTGACCGACGTGCCGCTCGACCCGAGCCAGGCGTTCGCCAGCTTCGAGCGCCGCGACGCGCGGATGGGGATCGCCTACCCGACGTTCCTCGACGGCCGCAAGATCCCGCCGGGCGCCGACGTGAATCGCCGCCAGGCGCTAGCGAACTTCATCACCGAGCCGGCCAACGACGACTTCGCGAAGGCGTTCGTCAACCGGATGTGGGGACACTTCCTCGGCCGGGGGTTCGTGCATCCCGTCGACGACTTCGGCGCACATAACCCGGCGAGCCATCCCGAGTTGCTCGACAAGCTCGCCCAGGAGTTCAAGGCGTCGAAGTACGACATCAAGGATCTGGTCCGCTGGATCATGAACAGCGAGGCATACAACCTGACGAGTATGGCGACGCCAGCCAACGAGAAGGACGAGTCGCTGTTCAGCCACATGACGCTCAAGCCGCTGACACCCGAGCAGCTGTTCGACTCGCTCCTGATCGCGACGGCCGCCCACAAGGCGGGCGGCGGCGACAACACGGCGCGCCGGAACGCAGTGGCTCCGCCAGTTCCAGTTCGCCTTCGGCACCGACGAGGGGGAAGAAGGATCGAGCTTCCAGGGCACGATTCCCCAGGCCCTGATGATGATGAACGGCCCGCTCATGCAGCAGGCGGTGGGCTGCAAGGGCGGCAGTTTCCTGGCGGACCTCCTCGAGGCGGCCAAGGCTCACGGGGGGCCCGTCGACACGTATCTCGTGAATCATCTTTACCTGGCGGCCCTGAGCCGGTTCCCGTCGCCCAGGGAGCTCGAGGTGTCCCGACAATACTTCGCCGGGTTCCCCGACACGATCGGCGTCATGGAAGACCTGTTCTGGGCGCTGCTCAACGCCAACGAATTCGTGCTGAACCGCTGACCGTTCCCGAGGCGACGTCACGCCCCGCACGCGGGGAATCCAGGGGGTTTGGTCCCATGAGCGATCGACTCATCGTCCCGAGCGGGATGTCTCGCCGCCACTTCCTCGGCCACATGGCAACGACCGCCATGGCCGTGCCGGCCATGCAGTTCTTCGGCTCGCTCGAGGCGAACGCCCAGGCCCTTCGCAAGCAGGGCAAGAGCTGCATCCTCCTCTGGATGGGCGGCGGTCCGAGTCACATGGACACGTGGGACCTCAAGCCCGAGAGCGAGAAGAACGGCGGGCCGTTCAAGCCGATCGCGACGTCGGCCCCGGGCCTGATGATCAGCGAGCATATGCCGACCGTCGCGAAGCAGATGCATCACCTGAACATCATCCGCTCGGTCAACTCCAAGGAAGGCAACCATGACCGCGGCACCTACATGATGCACACGGGCTACCAGCCGAACCCGACGGTCGTCCATCCGAGCTTCGGATCGGTCTGTTCCTACGAGCTGGGCGAGCGGCTCGAGAACTTCGACCTCCCCCACTGCATCGCGATCAACAGCCCGGGCCAGGGTGCGGGCTTCCTCGGGATGGCGCATTCACCGTTCGTGGTCCAGAACCCCAACGCGCCGGTCGCCAACCTCCAGCCGCCGCCGGGAATCGACATGGACCGGATGGCCCGCCGGATGCAGATGCTCAATCGGCGTCGAGACGAACTTCATCTCCCAGAAGCGAGGCCAGGGGGCCAAGGACCACGCGGCCGTCTACGCGAAGACGCTGCGGATGATGAATTCGCGCTACACGTCCGCGTTCAAGCTCGACGACGAGCCGGCCGCCGTCCGCGACAAGTACGGCCGCGGCTCGTTCGGCTCGGGCTGCCTGATGGCCCGCAAGCTGGTCGAGCAGGGCGTGACGTTCGTCGAGGTCTCCCTCGGCGGCTGGGACACCCACCAGGGGGCCTTCGACACGCTCCAGAATCGCCTCCAGCCCGAGCTCGATAAGGGGATGGGGGCCCTCGTCGCCGACCTGGCCCAGCGCGGCCTGCTCGACAAGACGCTCGTTGTCTGGATGGGCGAGTTCGGCCGCACGCCGCGGATCAACCAGGACGGCGGCCGCGACCACTGGCCGCAGAGCTGGTCGGTCGTCATGGGCGGCGCCGGCATGAAGGGCGGCCAGGCCATCGGCGCGACGGACAAGGACGGCGTCGATATCGTCGACCAGCCCGTCGGGGTAATGGACCTCATCGGCTCGATGGCCAAGGCGATGGGGATCAACCTCGACACCCAGTACACCACGCCCCGCGGCCGTCCGATCAAGGTCGTCGACGGCGGCAAGCCGATCAGTCAGCTCTTCGGCTGATTGGTCCGATTTCGCCAGACCATCAAGCGCGATTGACGCGACTGGCGACGCGATCGAGCCCTCCGGGCTCAATGGCGCCCGGCCCATGCCGCGAGGAGAAGGATCGCGCCCGGTAGGGGGGCGATCGCGGTGAAGAGCAAGAGGAGCACCGCTAACGCGCCCCCGACGGCCCTGGCCCGGAAGGCGCCGAGGCCGAGACATCGAGGCAGCAAGACGCCCAGGATCAGGACGAGAGCCGCCACGCTCACGATCCGGAAACCTTGAGATCCGGCTGGCTCGCGGAATTCCCACCGAAACCCGGGATCTGATTCGGCCGTCCCTGGCGCGGACCGGTAATACGTCGCGTCGCCAACTGGCGCGAAGCCCGGGCCCTCGGATAGGCGAGGATGGCTCGCCGGAACGGCGCCGTCTGCGTCGGCCGAATCGCCCAAGTGGGATTGAAACTCATCCAGACCGTATAGACCAAGCCCCTCCAGAATCGCCGCGCGGGAGAGATCCAGCCGCTCCCGCGCACGGGAGCCCGAGAGCCCGGAATCGCTTGCGGTGGACGAACCCGGAGATCGAATCGCCCGTTCGGCCAGGCGCGCTTCCAGGGCAAAACGGGTCAATAGAGTGGTCAACGCGGTTGCTTGCTGAGTTGAACTGCGATCGAAATCCTCGAGCAGGCCCCTGATTCGTCTCGCGAGCCGCTCGGCCCGCTCGACGCGCCACCAGCGGACATCGATGGGCTCCAGGCCGGATGTTCCTTTGAGGGTCAAGTTGGTACGGTCCGCCGCGAGTCGCACGAGAGTCGGGACATCAGACTGGGCCGATCGCGGCAGCCGGATCTCTCCGCCGGTGGCCCCAACGTTCGCCGCTTCGTCGGACCAGAGAACCTCGACCTCCCGAAGACCGGCGGAGTCGAAAGGAATCATCCAAACCCCCGGTTCCGTCGAGAGCACGGGCGCCGTCCGCGTGCCGTCCCGCGCATAGAGTGCCTTGGCGCGAGGACCGAGCTCGAATCGCAACAAGTTGCCGACGTTCGCCTCGATCAGCCAGGTTGTGGAACCCAGGAGTTTCCCGTCTTCTCTCAGCGCACACGACGTCTCGGCATCGAGAACGCGCGCGACGTCGCCGACCGTGTCATACCGCGGGTCGCCGCCAACACGGATAGACAGGAACCAATTCTCCGCCGTCACTCTGTAGGCGCCGACCGACTTGGTCGGCGAGCTGTCGGCGGAGTCCTCGTCGAGGCGACCCGGATCGATGGCCAGGACGCCCGACGATCCTTCGATCTCGATGTGGCGGTTCGTATGCTTCTCGACCGAGATCAGCTTTTCAACCTGGCCCTGTCCTAGCGGGACGATGTCCGGGAAGGAAGAGGCCCGGCCCGGTTCATTCGCCCGATAGGAAGTGACTCTCAGCCTCGCGACGCCCCAGACCGGGCGATGCGGGCGTAGCGTCCAGAATGTCCATCCTCCCCGCGTCTCGGCCGAGAGTTCGTAGGGCTCGCCGATGAGCTGGGTCGTGGCGTTTTGCGTCCACTCGGAGGGGATTTTCAGGTGGATCGTGTCCAGAGGGCCACCCGAAACGTCGTATTGAATCGACGCATCAAGCCGTGAAGTCTGTCCTTCGATCGCGAGCCGGCTCTGGATCGCCACGCCGACGCGCGGCGGCGGGGCGCTCCAGCGGAGGGCGCCGACGCCGCCGCGTTCGACCTTGTAGGTTCTCCGGTATCGCGCCCCTCGCTTTGCGTCAGCCGCCGGCTCGGCGACGGATACTTCGACAACGCCCGGGCCGATTTCCAGAGCGGGTTTTGTCGAAGCCGAGAGCGAGAGGGTGCCTGCCTCTTCGGTCGCATTGATCCATCGCGGCCAAAACCCCGCGACCTCGAACTTGCCCGATCCTTCGTCGAAATGCTTCATGTCGCAGAGAATCGAGCCCCGAATGGTCACCCTGCGACTGGCGTTCGGGATCCTGACAAGCTCCAAATGGACCAGCCCTTTTCGCGGCGAGGACGCCTGAAGGAGCCCTGTCGCCTCGGCCGCCTCGAGCACGAACGAGGGATGCAGCTCGATGTCCAGGTAGCTTGAGTGGCCGGACACGTCTTGAACGACCGCCTGGATCGTCACTCCCACCTGGCCATCACCCAGATCAAGGAGCGTGGACGTGCGGACGGTACGCTCCAGTGGGCTCGGGTAGACGACCGCCTCCGGGATGGCGCCGTCGCGGAAGCCGGCCGTCCCTGCGAGGGTCAGGATTTCATCGGGGAGGGGTCCCCACGCCTTCACGAAGGACTCATCGTCGCGCGCTGCGACGCCGGCGGGGGTGTCGCCGAGACGCCCAACCCAGTCCGGGGGACGCCTGAGGGCGATTATCCCCTGAAATTCCGCACCGAGGACCTGGATTCGCGGACAGCGCCGCGAAGTCCGGACCTCCGGCGCGAATCCTTCGGGCAGCGAGCGCCAGATCTCCAGCTCGATCGGATCCTCGACCGTTCCCGGGCGGTCGAAGTTCGCCGTCCACTCCAAGCCGCTGGCGGTTCGGTCGGAACTCGAACGGATGGGACGTCGATGCTCGAGCACGCGAATGCCGACACCCGCCTCGATGCCAGGCGGAGCTCCGCGATGCTGTCCCGTCCGACCGGAGCGAGGCGAACGCGAACGAGATCCCCCGCGGGCAAGGCGTCCCAGCAAACGAGGCCTTGTATCTGCGGTTTCTTCGGGGTTGCCGGCTTGCCGTCAACATCCCACGTCAGCGTGATCGATCGAGCACATCCGATGGATTGCTCCCGCTCGTTCCCGGATCCGACACCTCCGGCCCCTCCGCCGGTCGGCCCCAGCCGGCTCGCGGACGGCCTCGTGGCGACCTCAAGCCGCGCACAAGCGATGGGGTTCACCGGCGTGACGATCGACGGAGCTCCGAGTGCGAGCTCAATCGGGACCAATCGCTCCAATCGGAGCCGACGCCGCCCGCGTCCGACGACGGTCGCGACTCCCGATCGGCCCTCATCATCAATCCGAACGGGGTGCGGCTTATCATCCAGCCACGCCCGAATCTCTCGGGCACCTTCGACGGGAAAACGCCACTGCTGGGGCAAATCCGTCTCGAGGGACAGAGTGATGGCGCTCGTGACGCGGGCCGATTGAAGGTCGAGAACGCTGACCCGATGGGTCGCCTCGAGTGCGAAGATCCCGGGCTGTTCCGGCGGCTTCGCATTCGCATCGCGAAGCTTCCGGTAGTCCTGGAGCCGCAGGATCACCCTCGTCGGCGCAACCTGGGGATCGAGGCCCTCGAACGGGAGGATCGCAAGGATTCGATCTCGCTCCTCCCCTGCGCCCTCGGCAGCGTAGCTGGTCGATCGCGCGGGGAATACCGAGCCGCAAGCAAACAGGATCAGACCTGCGGTGAGGACCTGGACCGGCCGCGACCTCGAGGCATCCGATGCCGATGAGAGACGTTCCGTGCCGCTCCTGGGCAGCGAGTTTTGCATGAGCCATGCCGAGACGAGCGCCAGGAGAGTGCCCCATCGTACCTCGTCCCGGATCATCCCAGGCGAGGCCCAAAGCACGATCAACGCCGCGGTCGTCGATAGCAGCAGGAAGGTGCACCTCCGAGCTCTCGACATCCACCGTGCGATGAAGCCGGAGACGATTCCAATGCAAAGAGCGAGGGCAAGCCCCGCGAGCCCTGCCGATTCGGAGACCTCTTCGACCCAGGCATCGTCGCCGGGCCAGCCGTTGCATGCGAAATACCTTCGAGTCGGCGCGAAGCTCGCTCCCTCGCTGGTCGCTACGCTTCGATCCAGGGGTTGCGCCTGCCATTCGTCCAGGACGATCCAGCGGCCGTCGGCCGAGACACCTTGCGCTGCGGCCTCGCGGAGCGACCTCACTACCTCGGTCCCCGCGGAGACTTCGCGTAAGGTATTGCTCATGGTTGCTGACGCAGTCGTAACCGCGACGTTCCCATGCCGTGCGAGAAAGCAAAGATTCCCCCGCCTCAGCTGGTCGCCGCCCGGAGAGACGGCACGCGGCCCGTCGGCCGTCGAACTCCACGCCGAGTTCGGCGACATTCCGCCTTCGCGGAACCCGAGACGATCCACGATCAAAGTCAGATCGGACCGCGCCACCGAAGACAACGCCTTCCCCAGGCCGATGGAGTCCGACGTCTCCAGGGCCGCCAGCCGACGATCGATCTCTTCGATCGTCGATCGATCGTCGGCCAATCGTCTGGAGTCGACGTACGAGGCGAGGAAACTGCCGATGCCGCCCCCTAGAAGAGCGGAGGCCGAACGCCGCGGGAAGGCGTCGACCGCCACAAGTCCGCCGCCAATCTTCCCGGCGGTGTAATCGTGCCGGGCGAGGAGGGACCATCGGAAAGCGATGCAGGTCGTTTTCTGAAAGGGCAATGTCGGCCGGAGACGATGGGCATTGCCCGTCGAGACCGATGGACGCTCGACGTAGGCGAAGTGAAGTTCGGGCCTCCGATTCCCGGCTTCCATCGCGATCGGAACCGAGTAGGTCGGCCCCCGGCCCGTGACTTCCAGGCGCTGCTCACCCAGGCGGACCGAGCGCAACTCGGCTCCGGGAGGCATCGAGAACGCGAGTTCGCGCGGCGATCCGGTAAGGATACGAACAGAAAGATCGTGGACCCTCGTGCCATCGGACTCCAAGGATGTGTCGAGATCGGCGGAGACGATCACCTCGTTCGAAAGCACGAGCGATGGCCTCGTCTCGACCGAAAGCTCGGCATTTGAGCTTCGATAGGCCAGCAAGTGATCCAGACGCGTCGGCTCTCCAAGCTCGAGAGATGAGAACTCCGCTCCGGCGGAGTCCACACCACTCCCCTCCATCGCGCTGATTTCGTGCGTCTCCAGCCGGGCGATTTGCCCCAGGCCGAGACGGAGGGCCATGGCCCCTCGAAGATTGAAGTCAGCGGGCAATCGCATGAGAGGGATCGAGCCGCGCCCGGTCCATGCTTGCTCCGACGTGCACTCGACCACGACCGTCGAACTCGCGAGTCCCGGCAAGTCGAGAACCACGCCAGGAGCCGAGCGGTCGAGGCCGATGGAGGCTCTCTGCGCCTCGGACATGGGACGAGCCGATAGCGAGAGGTCAGGCAGTTCCGGTCGCCGGAGCCGCCACCGCATGGGATTGGTGCTCACGGCGGACCAGGAGATTGGTATCGAGGCGAGGGGACGGTGGCCCGGCCGGACCGTCAGCCGCCACGTCGTATGCAAGCGCCCGCCGGAAATGATGGCGGATCCGTCGGCGGAAGAGTGACTCTCACGAGCCGCAGGCGCAACGCTCGCGAAGATGTGCTCGCGGTCGCCGACGGACCTCCATGCGAGGGCACGCGAGAGCTCGGCCGGATCGACCAGGACGGCCAGCCCGGGGTCATCGAAAGAGGAGGACTCCAGCCACGCGACGCCGTCAAAGCGCAAGGGGATTACATGCCGCCCCTCGGTCGCCGTTGCCAGCCAGAGCGTATCCGCCGCGGCACCCACAGGGACGATGCGCGGAACGTCGAATGTCGAGTCTCCCGCGGGTGCGGGTCCAACCGCGTGAATCCGGGCCGAGTACGACGTCGCGTTTGCATCGATTGACTGAGCGGTCAGACGCACGCGTTCCGAGCCTCCCCCGGACGGCTCCCCGTGCCAGGGAATCGGCTCATCGTCCGCCGTGACGCGATCGACCGACCAGCCTCCGGGGAGATCAAGCGCCAGTTCGCCCGGCAGACCCGCCGCGAAGGTCCAGGTGACATCTGCGAGGAGTTCGGCGCGGTCAGTTGAATACCTCACCCATGAGCGGATCCTGGCGCGGCGCGACATGTCATCCCGCCGGAAGGAGAGCTCGGCCACGGGACCGGGGAACGCGGGTTCCAAGCGCAGACCGATCCGCGCCGCCGCGTCTTCACCCGTGATCGGCAGCCGTCGTCCCTGGATGACCCGGCACGCTTCCATTTCTCGAGACCGGTCGAGCCTGACCGTGACCGGTCCGCCGAGCCATTCCGCATCGGCCGGCCAGGCCGCGGGGATCGACCACACGCTGTCGGAGCCGATATGGGCGACACCGCGAACGATGAGCGTCGTCGTACCCTGGAATCCCGGACGAAATCGGACCGTCATTTCGGCCCGACCGTCGACGTGAGCCAGCTCGGTCGATTCGACATGGGGGCCCGCCGCCTCGATCGGTTCAAGCCCTCGCGAGAACACCAGTCGGATCGAGTCCTGCGCGGGAGGGATCGAGATCCTCCAGTCGGCCCGCCATGCTGCCGATGCGGGGCCCACATCGATCGTCGTCGGCCCTGAGATCCAGGGCCGTTCTAGCTCCGAGCGATCGAGATCGGTCCGCTCGCGCAGGCGAATCTCGAAAGGCGAGCTCAGGTCCGATCGGTGCCATATCCGGCGATGATCCCGGGCGGCGGGGTAGTGCGATAAGCGCGAAAAGCCTTCCGGCACGAAACGGTCGGGCAAGTCGAGTTCGACGGACTCGAGCGGTACACGCGGGAGCTCGAGCGAAAAGAGGCGACCTTCGGAGTTCGGCACCGCTTCGCGGCGCCATGAGACGCTCACCGTCCCCGGCCCTTCGGCGTCCAGGCGCAGGAAAACCCGGCCGTCGTCTGCCGTCAAGAACTGGGCATTCTCCACATCGGCCGTGTTGTTCGGGATTCCCCAGGGAGAAAGCGGGAGAACGCGGGGCCCCGCGGGATCGCGCCGAACCGTGAATTTGGTCTCACCGAGGAGAGCTCCGCCTTCCCATCGAATGCGATGGCTCGCCTTGAGAATCCTTGCGGTGTCCGCCCGATTCTCGTTCAGGCGATCGCGGGTGTTCCCGACGAGCTTTTCGAATTCATCGAGCCGTAGCGAGATTAGCTCGGTGCCCTCGGGAAACCACTTGCCGATATCCGACGCGGCCGCTCGAACGCGGATAATCTCGGGAGGGCCGGCGGCCATCGAGACGAGGATAGCCCCTGCGAGCCACGAGAGGCAGGCGATCCTCGAAACCGACGATCTCACGGGCGCACTCCCATCTCCGACAGGGACGGAGCGGCGTCCGGCGCCGCGGCAGCACCGGCGAACATGTCGACGACCTCGGGCGGTCGGGCGCGGATGGCGGTCGAGTCGTCGGAGCTAGTGTCCGGGCTAGAAAGGGGCGCGCTCGGGATGGAGGGCGCCATGGCCGCGGGCGCACTCGTGATTCGTCCGCGGCCGCCCTTCCGCCGTCGATTAACGGCCCACTGGATGGCGGCGGCGACCAGCGTCAAGATCAAACCCAGTACGCCGCAAGGGAGAAGCTGGAGGGTGAGATCGGTGTCGCACGCCGCGGCAAACCCCAGCACGACGGCGAGCGCCAACGCGACGGATGGCCTGCGATCCGGCGACATCAGTACGAGGCCCAGACCGATGAAGGAGACAACGCCCGAGCAGATCACGAGCAGTAACGAGCGGGGTAGTACCTGCAGGGCCAGTGGGGCCAAGCCGTCGGACCTCCGGAAAAGGAAAGCGTGTTGATTCGTGAGATTCGTCGACGGGTCGTCGCCCGGATCCGATGCTGTGCCACTCTCGCCGAGTACCCATCGCTCGAGCTCGCCTGCGCCACGCAGGGGCGTCTTCATCCAGATATAGTTGCTCCATCGCCAGCCGTTCTCGTCACACCACCCACGCGGGGTCCCGACCACGGCGTAGCTCATGGGAACAACGACGGTCCAGTAGCACTCCTGGACGTCCGCCCCGACGAGTGTCGGGGGCTGCCACGCCGATGCAACGTGCGCGGAGGACGCCGTTTCCACGACGATGATCCGCGGACCTTCCGCCGCAGCCGGGGGGATCGAGAGCCGGTATCGATCGGAGCCCGCTCGTTCGACGTCGATCACGGGCTCGCCGTCCAGGCGGGCGCGGACCCACCTGGAACCCTCGGGGACCGCGATGACGACCGACGCGCCGTATGACTCCAGTCGGAAGGACGCGGTCGTCCTCAGTTCATCCGAGCCGCGACTCGTCTTCAGATGCGCTCGAGAAACGACGAGTTCGGGCAGAGGCACGATCGGCTCGGCGGTCGCACGAAAGTCGGGCATCGGAGAGGAGTCCTCGCGTCGCGAGAACCGTCTCCCGGAAGGGCGCGAATCCGTCGCCCCGCCGGCGGGATGCTTCTCCCAACCCGGCGCGTCGATCTCAACCCTCACGCCGGGAGCCGAATCGCACACGAGATCCACCGGGCCGATCGCGTCCATCGCCGGCCTGATCCGGGCGAGGCGTCCCGCGCGGTCGACCGATTCGGATAAAGGTGCGTCGAACTTCGTCGAGTAATGCAGTCGAAATGTAATAATCCGGTTACCTTTCTGAGCGAGGACGATGCGGTATCGTGCCTGGCCGGTCGGGTCGCTCAGGACGGGGTAACGGCTGGCGACGTCGAGGCCCTCGATCGACCAGTCACCTTGCACATCCGGGGGGACCAGAAGCTCGAACACGTCCAGCAGGCCACCCACGACCTCGAGGCGGACGGACGAGTGATAGGACACGCCCGTTCGCCCAAGATAAGAGCTAATATAAGTCTCTGAGTGATATATTGCCTTCCGGGGAGAGACGTCCAGACTGAGGGCCTTGGGCTCGCCCTGGTACGATAGCCAGATAGGCGAGGGATCGAGATCGCCGTAGCGGTCGATCGGCCAGGGCCAGTCCGCCGGTCTGGGGGTCTCGATCCTTGAGAATGTCGCAGCGGCCGCGGGGACGTCCGGAGCCGGTAACTCGGCTGAAACCCCCGGTGCGATGACGACGACGACTCGGCCGCCCAGGCTCACGGCCCGAGCGGGGGCCGGCCATCGGCCCTGGAACACAGAAGGCGCGCGAGGCAAGGGCGCACCGTTCTCAGCGTCAGCGCAAAGGCCCCGGAGGCTCGAGCCTTGTCGGTGAGCCGGATCGTGAGCACGCGTGACGAACCTTTCTCCTTGGCGTCCGATCCCTCCGCGGTCTTCCACAGGCAGGAGGCGATGGCCGCGTCGGGTTGCGGCATCTCGATTTCCTCGTCGGCCGCCGCGGGGAAATCGACCTCGAAGACCCGGCCAGGCGTCGCCATGAACGTCATCCGAGCCTCGACGGATGATGTGCCCGGCCTCAGAGTCATGATCGCGTCCGTCCTCACCTCGATCCGGGGCGGGGACGGCTTGATGTGCAGGCCGAGCTCGAAATCCGCGTCAAGGATCCGGTAGGCGAAGACCGTCCCTGGCCTGCTGCGGAGGGCGCTGGGGAGATTATTGGCCGGGTCCGTGCGCTGGAGTCCACGGATCGGTTTCCCTTCGATCCAAATCGACCCAGTCTGACTCACCCCAAGGGCACCGCCTTGAAGCACGGAATCGGCGATCGTCGCAGCGCGTATGGGGACGTCGGCGTCCGCGCCGTCGGCAATCTTCCGCCGAGACAGCACGATCAAGGACTGGGGCGGGCTGCCGGGCCGACAGGGCTCGCCCAGGGGAATCTGCAGGCGGCCGGAACCTTTTACCTCGGCGACATCGACGGGAACACCGCGGCCATCCAACTCGACCTCCAGAAGTTCCTCGCCCGGATCGACCTTCACGGAGAGCGTCGTCGTCGCGCCCCTGAGCGCGGCAATGCTCCACCTCGTTCGCGTTCGAACGGCGTCCGGCGCGACGTCGACCGCAATTTCGCCTTGTGCGCCGAGCAGAGGACGCACGTCGCGCCGCTGTTCGTCTCCGATCCTCCATCGCATCTCGAGCCGCGACCTGGGACGCAGCACGGCGTCGACGCGCACACCCGAACGCGCCGGGTCTTTGATCGGGACCAGGGTCTCGCCGGGAGCGAGGGTGATCTCAGTCGGATCGTCCCGAACGAGGATCCCTAACGTGGTCGAGCCGGCCAGAGGCAGAGGCAGGTCGAACCGACGTTCATCGCCGGTCGCCGCGACACGGCCGACCAGGGCAACACGGAGGTCATGCTTGCCCGCGCCTTGAACTTCGGCTTCCCACCCGCCGCCCGTACCGCTTCTGAGCGGCACGATCCGACCGCCCTCAAGTGCCGACGAAAGGACGAATCCGTCGAGCCGGATCGGAACCCAGGCGGGTCGATCCGCGGAACAGGCGATGCGGAATTCGACTTCGAGCTCGGCCGTGCGGCGGTCGACGAGTCCGCGGATGTCCACGGCCTCCACAATCGGCTGCTCCTTCGTCAGGTCGCGTGAACCGGCCTTCAGAAGCTCGCGGTAATGATCGCCGCGGAGCAAGACGAAGTCGGGAGATCGAACGCGCTCCCAGAGGGCCTCGAGCGAGCCGGGCGCGTTGAGGATGATGGGGATCGAGGTGTCGATTGGCGTAGGCTGCCCCGCTGGCATCGGTCCCGCCGGCGCTTGAGGCGACGCCGTGCGGACGGCCATCAAGGCGAAAAGAAGCGCCATCGTGGGCCACGAAGGTCCGAGCAAGCGGTGCTTTCCACGAAGAAGACAGACTGTGGTGTTCGTAAGTTGCAGACGAGGCGCCTTGTGGGCCTTTCCCCCTTCCCAATCCTTTTATTCTATCACTCGATTCGGACGCCGGCCAAGCTGCGATCGTGGCATTCGGGACTGGCGCAAGCCTTGACTCCTCAGGAATCCATCGTGCGCGCGAGAGGCGAAGTCAACGCGCGGCTATCGAGGCGGGGCCGGAGCCCCATTCTTCATAAGATCCTTCTTGAGCAAGAGATCCTGCCACGCCTTAAGACCCTTTCCCTCGGGCTTGGTCGGGTCGTATTCGAGGTTGTCGCGACCGGTGAGCGACATCAGCGACTGGAGCGCCAGCTCCCGGGTTCCGAGCTCGGGAGTCGAGAGGAGGCGGACCAGCTCCGTGTAAGTCGCGTCTCGCGATCCCTCGTCGACCGTGAAGCCGATGAGCAGCTTCTCCGCGGACCCGGCCAGGTCGGAGCCGAAGACCTTGGCCAACTCCTCGCGCACCGCCTTCGCCGGCTCTCCGCCCTGGGCGAGCATCGTCCGGAGCGCCTCGCCGGCCGAACGCCTCGTGGCTCGGTCTGTCATGGCATTATTCAACACAGGCACGATCATCTCCGCCTCGCCCATCGATCCCAGGGCTGTGATTGCGAGCCGGCGGGCATCGGGATCGTCGCCGTCGACGGCCTGGACCAGGTCGCGGAGGACACTGCCATTGGGGCTGAAATCCTTGAGAAAGCGCTCCTCGAGCTCCTTCACCGACGGCGGCGGTCCGGCGTCAGTCAGCCACGACGGCATCGCGGATTTGCTGGAGGTCTGAATCGTTCCCGCGTCGGTCCACGCGGCGATCGCCGGTCCCTTGATCGTTCGCTTGGCATCGCCGGCCTGCAGCACTGCCTCGCCGTCGCCGACGTAGATGATGATCGGAGCCGCCTCCGGCGTCGTCACGCCGGGGGCTGTCGACCAGGTCCGCTGGATACCGACGAGCGTCCCAGGCGTATTCACGATCGAGCACTGCTTGCCGTGGTGCGTCAGGACGAACGGCATTCCATCCGACCCGCCGGCGAGCACCGCCTTGCCCCGTTCAAATCCGACCTTCATGGCCGCGTGTTTATCGCTGCCGGCGTAGGTGATGTCCGTGTCATCGACGAGCGTGACTCGTGCGGAATCGGCCTGCAGTGTCGACCAGAAGGGCGTGAGGTTCAGAAGCCGCGTGTCCGGCTTGACCGCAGAGCCGGTCGTCACCCGCGACCATTCGCTCTTGTCGGGATTCCAGGCGAGCAGCAGCGTCGCGGGAGTCACCAATTTCGCGACCGCCGGAGCGGGCGACTTTCCCTCGTCCGGCTTGGCGGCCGTTCCATCGGCAGCCGGGTTCGCTTCCGCCGAGTTGGCCTTTGGTTCCGAGACAGCTCCCGTCTGCGTCTCGCCAGGTGGGCCGTCCGTGGTCGTACCCTTGACCGGAGCCGGAGCCGGAGGCGGTGCGGGTGCGGAGTCGGCCTGCGCGACGCGGATCGCAGTACGCTGTCCCTCGGGTGCAAAGGTCGTATAGGCCGTCCAGCCGATCAGCGCGATCAGGCCGACGACGAGGCCGGCGATCGCCAGTCTCTCCACCAGCGGGCGTGAAGCCGCGGCGGGCGAAGACCACGGCATCGGCTGCGGCGTGACTGGCTGGGGGGGGGCTGGGGAAACGGGTCGTCGGACGGCCTCCTGCGCATAGACCGATTCCCTGCCCTTCACCAGGCGATACATCCGGTCCTTCGCGTCGGGCGGAACCTTCGCCTTCTGGCCGATCAGGCTCAGAATCTGGTGCACGCTGGCGACCTCGGCGAGGTTCACGTCGGACGTCAGGCACTTCTTCTCGTACTCGGCCACCTCCTCGGCGGGGAGCTCGTTGTCCAGGTAGGCGGCCACGATGTTCGGGTCTGTCGACTCCGGCCCCGTCGACGAGGGAACCAGGAGTCGTCGCTGCCGGGTGACTCGATAGGTCCGATCGACCAGTTCCTGAGCGAACGGGCTCTCGGCAACCTGCTTGCCGATTTGCCGGACCTCATGCGCCGGGAGGGTGTCGTCGAGCCAGGCGAGCAGGGTTCGCAGGGTCAGGCGCATGATGTCATCCCTTCGCGGTCGGAGATCGGTCAGCCCCAACCATTAGTGGGAGCCCGGCGGTGAATCCGTCGCTCGGTCGATTTTTTTCCCGGGGATTTCAGAGAGTACAACCGGAACTTCGGGTCGGCATAGAGCAGTCGGAACCGTTCGGGATGTGCATCGGCGAAGGCTCGTTCCACCGGGAAACTCTCGGCGTCAAAGGCGTTGAATCGTCCCTCGACCGGGTCGGCCTTCGTGACGACCAGGAGCTGGATGCCTGCGGCGTCGAGGTTGGCGACCCACTGGGAATAGCTCGGACGGATTCTGTCCCACCCCGGGCGAGTGCCGGGCCAGGTTGAAGGAAGTCCGCGACCCGGGGCCGCACGGTGGTAGTCGTGCAGTAGCCAGTCGGGATGAGCGTCGAGGTTGATGTATCGGACATCGTTCTCCAAGTCTCGTCCCATCAGATAGTAAGGGAGATTGGTCCCGGCGTAAGCGATCCGCGTCGGCGACCGACCGATCCGGCCTTCGAGGTCCGCCCATCCCGGCAGGTAATCAATGAAGTAAGGGAAGCGGAAATAGATCGGGTCGCTCACCTTGCTCATGATGATGTACGACTGAACGACCGCCCCGAGCCCCAGAAAAGCGAGCGAGGCGAGCCAGGCCCGCCAGGTCCCGCGCATGCCCCGTCTGAGGGCCAAGCCCGCGATCAAACAAAGGCCCCCGACGGACAGCAATAACCAGGCGGTACCTCGGTCGAGCAAGGCTACGCGTCGGAAGGCAGCCTCGACGTCGGTCAGGAACGTCACGGGAGATGTGGGGCGACTGGGAATGAGGGGGCTGAGATCCCACGGTATCTCCTCGAGGAACGTCGCGAACGGCCAATCCTGCGGGGTCAGCACGTGGACCGCAAGCAGGACGACCCCCGCCAATTGCAGCGTCCGGGCCCGATCGAATAACTTCGCGAGCGGGATCGCGGCCAGCGCCGTCGCGTGCAAAACGAAACGCTGTTGCGTCCGATACGGTATAAGTAACCAGTACAGGGCGAAGTTCAGCACTGCGAAAAACGCGCAGAGCCAGGCGACTCGATCTCCTGGAGCGGCGGGACGACGGAGTCTCCACAGCCCGGCGACGGCCGCCAGCCAGAACGGGAAGAGGCGGGGGTCGAGCACGGCCAGGAGGATGTCGAGGCCGGACCGCCAGTCCGAGGCGGCCAGGTAGTAGCGGCTCTTCGTCATCGCTTCCGGGCCAAACCAGCCGGGAAGGATCGTCCGTCCGAATGCCGTGAGTTGGAGGGGATACAGCGGGTTTGCCGTTAGCCAGGCATTGCGCGCGTACCAGAATCCCCCGAGCACCATCGGCGAGAGGATCACGATCGCAACATCGCGCACTCGTCGGCTGAGTCTCCCGCGGCTGGTGAGCAGCTGCAATGGCAAGAACGCCCAGGAAGGGCGGGATGAAGACGATACCGGGCGCCTTGCTCCCCATGGCACCGCCCGCGGCGAGTCCCGCCAGCAGCAGCGACTCAACATCGTCCTCGCCCCGCCAGTACCTCGCGCCGAAATAGAACGCGAGCAGGTATCCCGCGAGGAAGATGGTGTCCACCACGGGCTCGACGGTAAAAACCAGCAGCGGCGAGATGGACGCGAACCAGCACGAGGCGAGCGCCGACGACGACGGACGGGCGTCCGCCATGCGAGCCAGAGCGTAGACGGCGATCGAGGCGACGACGAAAAAGGGCATCTGTCCAACCCGCGCCAGCCGCTCGCCCCCTCCGACGACAAAGAGCCACGTGAGCCACATGTCCCCCACGGCCGGGAAGTAAGGAGCTGCGGTCTCGCCGAACGGAGTGGCCACGAGGAAGATCCGACCGGCCTGCCACCATCGGGCCGCGAAGTACATATGATAGATGGGACCATCGCTGCTGACCTTGACGGGAAGGACCAACGACGGGACGAAGAGCGAGACCACCGCCCAGAACGTCAGGCCGATGGCGAGAGCAACACCGGGCCCCCACTCGTCCTGATCCGGCCTATCCAGCGCCGCCGCGTGCCGGCGACGTCGCCTCCAGATAAGCGACGCCGCCAGGGGGACCGCGACGGACCAGACAAGCAGCGGCGCCCGATACAGCCAGCCGACCAGACCGAGCCCCAGAGTCCCGACGGTCACCCATGTCCAGGCGATCGCGAAGGCGCCGAAGGCCGAAGGAAATCCCTTCTGCAGACCGAGCCACGAACGAGCGACGCGATACGCACTGATCCCGAGGAGCGGAAGGCTGACAAGAATCGCGATGACGCCCATCGGTGGCGAAATCCTCTCGGGCGAACAGCGCGGCTCGAACAACGACCTGATTCTCTACGAGTGCCTGGAAGAACGGCAAGGATCGTGGCTCCGCTTCCCGCCCGCGGCCGCGAGCGATACAATCGCCTGACGATTTCCTGAACTGAAGATCTCACGATGGCCGTGACCTCGCGGGAGCGAAATCCATGCTCGGAGCGACTCTAGGCCCCAAAGAGTATCTCGATCGGGTCTGCCGCGAGATTCAACGGCTCGACGTGGCCCAGATCGAGGCCTTCAGCCAGCTTATCGAGGACGCCTACCACGCCGGGCGGTTCGTCTTCATCATTGGCAACGGCGGGTCGGGCGCGAACGCCTCGCACCTCTGCGAGGACCTCGCCAAGTGCACGCTCCGGGACTTCGAGAACCAGAAGCGACTTCGCGTCCTCTCCCTCACGGACAACGCCCCGTGGCTGATGGCGGTCGCGAACGACCTCGCCTATGACCGGATCTTCGTTGAACAGCTCAAGAATCTCGCGTCGCCCGGCGATGTTCTTCTCGCGATCTCGGGCTCGGGCAACAGCCCGAACATCCTCAAGGCTGTCGAGTGGGCGAACAGCCACGACATGACTACGCTGGGAATCACGGGTTACGGGGGCGGCAAGCTCAAGTCGTTGGCGACCAAGAACTTGCACGCTGGAATCGACGACATGGGCATCGTCGAGTCGCTCCACCAGGTCGCTTTTCACTGGGTGATCGACGACGTCTACCGCCGGATCTCGGGTCCGGTGCCGCCCGCCTCTGACCAATAAGGCGATGTCGACCCCCCTGCTCCTCGGTGTCGAATTCGGCGGGACGAAGCTGCAACTCGGCCTGGGGTCAGGAGATGGTCGTCTCCTTGCCCTCGAAAGGCGTAGCGTTCAGCCCGGGCGCGGTGCGCTGGGTATTCGCGAGCAGTTCGTCGAGGCCGCAGGTGTCCTGCTCGGCCGCGTCGGCAAAGAGGCGTCCGACCTGACTGCGATCGGTATCGGATTCGGCGGTCCGGTTGATTCCGTCCGCGGCGTGGTCACCGCTTCGAACCAAGTCGAAGGGTGGACTGGTTTTCCGATCGTCACCTGGATGCGAGAGCATCTTGGAGTTCGACCGGTCGTCCTCGCGAATGACGCCGACACGGCGGCACTCGGCGAGGCGCGCTTCGGTGCCGGAGTCGGTTGCAACCCGGTTCTGTACGTGACGATCGGCAGCGGAATTGGCGGGGGGCTCGTGATCGACGGCGCCGTCTATCGCGGCTCGGGGCGTTGGGCCATGGAGATCGGTCACCTGGTCGTCGAGGACGCGGGCCCGGCGATTACGACCCTGGAGAATCAAGCCTCCGGATGGTCGATCGCTCGACAGGCCGGCGAGCTCCTGGACCGGAGCGTGCCCGGTCCCCTGCTCCGGCTCTGCGAAGGCGACCCCACGCGGATCACCTGCGAGCTCGTCGCAAGGGCCGCGACGGAAGGCGATCGCGTCGCCCGTCGGGCCCTCGATCTGGCCCGCAAGGCGATGGGGCAGGCCCTGGCCCACGCGATCAATCTCCTGGCCCCGCAGCGGATCATCCTCGGCGGCGGCGTCTCCCTGATCGGCGAAGCGGACTGGTTCGATCCGATTCGCAGGGAAACCGATAAGCGGGTGTTCCCCCCGTTCCGGGGCAGTTACGACATCCGACCGGCCCGCCTCGGCGAGGAAGTTGTCGTCCATGGCGCCCTCGCCCTCGCCTGGGACGCTCACCGAACGGGAGAATGTTGGTGAGGAATCCACGCGAGTTATCGCGAACTTCGCACGCGTCAAAGTCCCCAGCAAGGCTGCATTGTCTTGCGAGGTCATTCCGGCTAATCTGGCCGCGGCGACGTTCGCGACGGAGCGAAAGCCCAGGGGCTGCAAGTGAATGGGGTAGACATCGGCGCGGCAGCAGGCACGCAGTCGCACGGCCAATTGCGTTGATTCCACGCAACAGGGCTCATCTTCGTTTGCCCCGGAGTGTATCGTGATGAAAAGATTAACCCCGAATCGGACAGCCCAGAGAATAAGCTAGAGTTGCTCGAAACCCGGTCGCACCGGCGAAGTCGTGGGGAACCACGAATACGGTGTGCCTTCTCGAAGACCTCCCTCGTTGCTCGGAATTCAGCCTCCTCACCTCGAATCATCGGTCTTGAGAGTCGAATCACGAAGGAGAATGACTCACGGTCCTGAAATTGCAGAGACGCGGTATCTCGAGGTCACCCTTGGTTTTGTCCGGTCGGACGGGAGCTTGAATTTTGCGGTGGGTGGCGAACTCTCGACCGGCGATCCTCTCCAGTCCTGAGGGACATTCCTTGCACGGGGGTTGTCGAAATCGTGCCTCGGAACCTTTTCCTACCTGCGATCGTTTAGAATAGTAGCGGGCACGCCGAACGGCCTGTGCCGCATGGCCATGGACAGGTCCACCACACTCGATAGGGGGCTCGCCATGCTGATGAGATTGGCCGAAACCCAGCTGTGGCAACGCAATGCTGCGTCGCTCATCAGGTCGGGTCTGTTCTGCCGGGCGGAGACGGGCGAGTTTCACGGACTTCATACGGTCGTCGGAGTTTATGGCGACGGCAGTCTCTCGGCTCCCCTGGCCAAGTACGCCGACGCTCGGCGTGCTCAGGACGCCGTCGATCTGGTCAATCAGCTTTCCAAGTCTTCCCTGGCCGTCGAAGCGAACTGAAGCACGACCTGCGCGTCAGGCTTCGGATCGTGCGGAATACAACAGACCGCCCGGCGTCACGCCCGCGTTGACGCCGGGCGGTTTTCTTTGGGCCGGCTCGGGCTCGACACCCAGCCGATCTCAAACGCGGTGAGCGAATCAATCCTGAGCCGGCCCAGCCGATCGTGGTCAAGTCTCATGATGTCGCGGGATGTGACCGTGTGGCGGGGGAACGTGCTGAGCGGCGTGCCGTACTTATCCGACGCTCCGAACAGGTGAAGCAGCTCGTGCGTCAGCGTGACCGGGTCGACATAGGGTCGCCCGGCGAGCCTGGCTGAGGCCGACGACTCCCTCGCATAGCAGAGGGCCAATCCCACGCCGGGCAGCGCGAGGCGATCGGCCCGCACGGCGCGGGATCGACCCTCGCGGAGGAGATGGACGAACCACACGGTCGTGTCGTGATCGACGAGTCCGTCCATCCGGGCCATCAGGGCCGTAACGTCCGCGAAGCCGAGGCGAGCCGCCGCTCGGCTGGCGCTGGCGATGCCCCGAAGGTCGACGTCGACCTCGTCGATCGTGTTCTCATACGGGTCGAGGACGACGGACAGCTCCACCGTCTCGTCGTGGTCATCCTCCGCCGAAAAGTAGGTGTCGATGACCTCAAAATTGACGGGCGCATCCCACCGGGCGGCTTCCTTCTCGAGCCACCGCCCCACGCGGAAGCAAGAATCATAGGCGCCGGCGATCTCGCGAGAGGACCACGAGCATCCGTCGCGCCCGACGAACAGCGAAAAGATCGCCACACGACCTTCGAGCCGTAACGTCGGCGACGCCGCTCGACTCCGCAGTTCGATCCCGTCCCAGTCCCCGGCGAGGAACCTCCGGATCTCCGCACGGTCGGGATTCGGAACGGATTTGACTGCTTTGAGGGCGACGAGAGGGACCAAACCGTCGGCGGGCTCGCCGTCCGTGGGCCGGTCTGAGCCGCGTACCGCGACTCGAGGAATGAGCGTCCCCGCCAGGGCACCAAGCAGGCCAGTTAGCAGAATCAGCAGAATCATACCTCCGCGGCCGACGACGGGCGGGTCGAATGGGCTCAAGGCGGCGAGGCCCAACAGGCAGACGATGGCCCATCCGATCGTTCGTCTTGACATCGACGGTCGTCCGCGTCAGGCAGTGAATCTCATGGCCTTCGGCCGTCGGTGGGATTAGGATCGTTCTTGGGTCGGGCGAGGCACTGGGTCGCGGGGAATGGGCCGATGGACCGAATGCCGAGCGAGCGGGATGGCATCGGGTCGAGGCGCGATTTCCTGAGGCTGTCCGGTGGCGGCCTGGGCACGATCGCGCTCGGCTGGCTGCTCGCCCAGGAGCAAGCTGCGGGGGCCGATTCTGCCGCCTCCCCCCTCGCCGCGCGTCCGCCACACTTCGCAGCGAAGACGCAGCGTGTGATCTACCTGTTCATGCACGGTGGTCCGAGCCATCTCGAAACGTTCGACCCCAAGCCCGAACTTCAACGCCTTGCCGGTCAGCCCCTGCCCCCCAGCTTCGGTCATGTCGCCACCCGGCGCAAGGTCGCCGCCAATCCGCTTCTCCCGACCAGACGAACGTTCCGAAAGCACGGCGCCTCGGGGATCGAGGTCTCCGACTTCCTGCCCGAGGTCGCGGGCTGCGTCGACGACTTGGCCATCATTCGATCCTGCTGGGCCGACAGCGTCAACCACCCCCAGGCCGTTTACCAGATGAACACGGGCTCGACCCTGATGGGCAAGCCCTCGCTCGGCTCCTGGGTCGGTTACGGGCTCGGCACGGAGAACCAGGACTTGCCGGCGTTCGTGGTCCTGCCCGATCCCGCGGGGGGCATCAAGGGTGGTCCGCCCGCCTTCGGCTCGGGCTTTCTGCCGGCGAGTTACCAGGGCACGCAGATGCGGAGCGGCTCGAGCCCGATCCTCGACCTCGATCCCGGCCCCGACCGGACGCACGCCCGCCAGCGGAAAGCCCTCGGCCTGATCGGCCGCCTCAACGCCCACCACCTCGATTCGCGCGGCCAGGACAGCGAGCTCTCCGCGCGCATCGCCGCGTACGAGCTCGCCTTTCGAATGCAGTCGTCCGCGCCCGAGGCCGTTGAACTGGCGAAGGAGTCGGCAGAGACGCGCGAGCTGTACGGGCTGGATGATCCGGTAACGAACGACTTCGGCACGCGCTGCCTTCTCGCGCGTCGACTGGTGGAGCGAGGTGTCCGATTCGTCCAGCTCTACTCGGGCGACGTCAACGGATGGGACGCCCACGACGACGTGGAGAAGAACCATGCCCGGATGTGCGCGAAGACGGATCGTCCGGTCGCGGCACTTCTGAAGGACCTGAAGCGTCGGGGGCTCCTCGACACGACGCTGGTGATCTGGGGCGGAGAGTTCGGCCGGATGCCGATGTCGGAGTCGGGCGTCGGCCGCGATCATAATCCGCACGGCTTCTGCTACTGGCTCGCGGGGGGTGGCGTCAGGGGCGGCACAGTGCACGGCGCGACCGACGCGGTCGGGCTCCGCGCCGAGGTCGACAAGGTCCACGTCCACGACCTGCACGCGACGATCCTCCACCTGCTCGGCCTCGACCACACTCGGCTCACCTTCCCGCACAACGGCCGCGACGACCGTCTGACCGACGTCGCCGGCCGCGTGGTCCGCAGCATCCTCGCCTGATCCTCGGGAGCGACCCGGTGATAGCGGCCTTTCCCATCCTCGTCTCCGCGTCGCTGGCGTTCGCCGACGGGGTGGCCGACCCGCCAGTCAAACCAATCACACCTGCCGAGCGCGAGCACTGGGCGTTCCAGCCGCCGAAGCGGCCGGCCCCTCCAGCGGTGAAGCGGCGCGGCTGGGTTCGCAACCCGATTGACATCTTTATCCTTCAGGCGATCGAGGATGCTGGCCTCGATCCGGCCGCCGACGCCTCGCGCACCAGCCTGCTCCGCAGAGTGACCTTCGACCTGACTGGCCTTCCTCCGACGCCGGAGGCTCTCGACTCATTCCTGCGTGACGAAAAACCCGGCGCCTTCGAGCGCGTTGTCGACCAGCTTCTCGCTTCGCCCGGGTACGGCGAGCGCTGGGCCCAGCACTGGCTCGATCTGGCCAGGTACGCCGACACCGACGGTTTCGAGTTCGATCAGGTGCGGCCGAATGCCTGGCGTTATCGCGACTGGGTCGTCGATGCGCTGAACCGGGACATGCCCTACGACTGGTTTGTTAGCCTCCAGATTGCCGGCGACGAACTCGAGCCGGATGGCCCGTCTGCGTTCATCGCGACGGGCTTCAATCGGTGCTATCCCGATATGGTCGACCTGAACGACCAGGGACTTCGCCGTCAGAATGCGCTGAACGAGATCACCGAGACGACGGGACTTGTCTTCCTCGGGCTCACGATCGGTTGCGCCCGCTGCCACGATCACAAGTTCGACCCGATCCGGCAGGCCGACTTCTACCGGCTACAGGCCTTTTTCACGCCCGCCCGGTTTCGCGACGACTATCCGATCGGTCGGCCCGAGCAGCGTCGCGCGTTCGAGCAGCGAATGCGCGCGTGGGAATCGGAGCTGGAGGCTCTACAGTCGGCCGTCATCGCCCTGGAGTCGCCGTTGAGGTCCCGCCTCGCAGCGATTCCGCAGGGGGCCAACGACGAGGTGATCGTCGCGCTCCAGCGTCCGCCGGCCGAGCGGAGCCCACGCGACAACTTTCTGATCTTCGAGGCGCAGGGACGCGACCCCCGAATCCCGGAGTCGACGTTCCGGGCGAGCCTCGGGCCGGTGCTCTCCGCGTTGCGGTCGAGCCTCAAGACCCGCGCCGAGGCGGTGCGAAAGACGATGCCGAGGGCTGCCGACCAGGCGATGGGGCTCGACGAGACCGGTGGCTCGATCGCTCCGACGTATCTCCTCCGACGCGGAGACTATGCCAATCGTGGCGCGGTCGTGGGACCCGCGGTACCGGCGGTCCTCGTTTCCGAAAGAACGCCGCCGACCCCGATCGCGCAAAGTGGACGAAGCTCGGGCCGAAGGACGGCGCTGGCCGAATGGCTCGTCGATCCGGCCAATCCTCTGACGGCGCGCGTCATCGTCAACCGGCTCTGGCTGGGACACTTCGGACGGGGACTCGTCGCGACACCCAGTGACTTCGGCACGCAGGGGGCGCCCCCTTCCAATCCCGAGCTCCTTGACTGGCTCGCCACGGAATTGCCTCGCCGCGGCTGGAGCCTGAAGGCGATCCACCGCCTGATCGTGACGAGCGCGACGTACCGCCAGGACTCCCGCGCGTCGCGGGAGACGATCGCGGTCGATCCCGACAACGACCTCGTCAGCCGCCAGAATCGCCGGCGACTCGACGGAGAGGCGATCCGCGACGCGATGCTCGCCGCGTCGGGCAAGCTGGATCTCAGGGCGGGAGGACCGTGCATCTTCCCCGAGCTTCCGGCCGAGCTGACCAAGCTCAGCGGCAAGGGGGCCATGTGGCCGGTCTCGACCCGAGTCGCGGACCGTAACCGTAGGAGCCTCTACGTCTTCACCAGGCGCAACCTCCGCTATCCGTTCTTCGAGGTCTTCGACCGGCCCGACACGAACGCGAGCTGCCCGAAGCGTCCCGTCTCCACGACGGCGCCTCAGGCCCTCTCGCTTCTCAATAGCAAACTCGCCCGCGACTCGTCCTCGGCGCTCGCGGCGCGGATTCGCGGAGAGGCGGCCGACACGCCGACTCGCATCGAACGGGCCTATCGCCTCGCGCTCGGACGGCAGCCGGACGCGACGGAGAGGCGGCTGGCTGAGGAATTCCTGTCGGGCGGTGAGGCATCCGCATTCGAAGAATTCTGCCTCGCCCTGCTCAACGTCAACGAGTTCGTCTATCTCGACTGATGCCGATCACTTCGCCACGCAAACGATCGTACTGCGCGGCTGGATCGTCGTCTTGAGCGAGGGCATGAAGGCCGCTTCCTCTTCGGGGACGATGTCCTGGCCGGAAGGAAGCGTGGTATCGATCACGCGATACCAGCGGCGGTCGGCGGTATCGGGAAGCTCGATCTCGAGCGGCTCCCAGTAGGCGTTGGTCGCGACGTAGATCGGCACGTCCGATCGCTCGCCGGTCTTGAACGCCTCGAGCGTCCAGGCGATGAACCGAGAGCCCCGCAGAAATCGGGCTGGCCGGGCTTGACGCCGTGCCAGGTGATGTTGCGCAGGATCGGCGTGTCGTCCTGCTCGCCGGTCAGGTAGCGCCGGCGGCGGACGAACGAGTGCCGCTTGCGGAAAGCGATGATCTCGCGGGTGAACCGGAGGATCTCGGCGTGCGTCTTCGCGTCCTCCCAGTTGATCCAGTTCAGCTCGTTGTCCTGGAAGACGGTGTTGTTGTCCCCCTCGGCCGGTCCGCCGCATCTCGTCGCCGTAGAGGAGCATCGGCGTGCCCTGCGAGAGGAACAGCAGCGTCAGGAAGTTCTTGATCTGCTGGTTCCGGAGGGTCTCGATCGCTGTCCTCGGGAGTCGGCCGTCGGGCCCTCGACGCCGCAGTTCCAGCTATTGTTGTCGTTCGAGCCGTCGCGGTTGCCCTCGCCGTTGACGATGTTGTGCTTGTCGTTGTACGAGACGAGGTCGTTGAGCGTGAAGCCGTCGTGGCAGGTGATGAAGTTGATCGCAGTGGTACGGCGTGCGCTCCGATCGTCGCCGGAGGTGAAGAGGTCGTACGAGCCGGCGACGCGCGCTGGCGAGGTCGCCGACGAGGCCGCCGTCGCCCTTGATCCAGCGGCGGACGGTGTCGCGGAACTTGCCGTTCCACTCGGCCCAGCGGCGGTCGGAGAACGAGCCGAGGCGATACTGGCGTGATGCTCCAGGGCTCGGCGATCAGCTTGATGCGGGCGAGGACGGGGTCGCTCTCGATCTCGGCGATGATCGGCGTCTTCCCCTTCTCCTGCTGGTCGACGTCGATGGCGAAGACGGCCGCGAGGTCGAAGCGGAAGCCGTCGACGTGCATCTCCGTGACCCAGTAGCGGAGGCAGTCGAGGATGAACTCGGCGGACCACCGGGTGGTTGCAGTTGAGCGTGTTGCCGCAGCCGGTGAAGTCCATGTAGAACTCCGGCTTCGGCGCGAGCATGTAGTAGATGTTGTTGTCGAGGCCCTTGAAGCTCATCGTCGGGCCGAAGTGGTTCCCCTCGCGCGTGTGGTTGAACACGACGTCGAGGATCACCTCGATGCTCGTCCTTGTGCAGCTCGCGGACGAGCATCTTGAACTCGTCGACCTGCTCGCCGACCTTGCCGAAGTAGCTGTAATGCGACTCGGGGGCGAAGAACGCGACGGTGTTATAGCCCCAGGCGTTGGTCAGCTGCTCGCCGGTGAACGGGTCGCGGAACGGGATGTCGAACTGGTCGAACTCGAAGACGGGCAGCAGCTCGACGGCCGTGATGCCCAGGTCCTTGAGGTAAGGGATCTTCTCGATGAAGCCGCGATAGGTGCCCGCCCAGGTCGCTCTCGGACGAGTGGTGCCGGGTGAAGCCGCGGACGTTCACCTCGTAGATGATCGACTCCTCGATGGGGATGTCCGGGAAGCTGATCCCCCTCCCAGTCGAAGTCGCTCCGGTACGCGACGCACCGCGAGGCGCCCTCGACGTTGGCGACGCTGCCGAGCCGAAGGTGCCGGTCGGGGTCGTCGGGCTTGGAGTTGTCGTAGCCGAGCGCGTCGGCCGTCCGCCAGTAGAAGTCGCCGGTGACGGCCGGGGCGTAGGGGTCGAGCAGGATCTTGGCGGGGTTGAACCGCGTGCCGTCCACGTTGGGGCGTGTAGGGACCGTCGACGCGGTAGTTGTAGAGGGTCCGGTTCGGCAGGCCCTCGACGAAGATGTGCCAGACGTCGCCGGTCCGGTTGGCCTCGGGCGTCAGCGGGATGACCTGCGAGGGGCGCTGGTCGGTGATGTTGTCGAACAGCAGCAGCTCGACCCGTGTCGCACCGGCGGAATGGACGGCGAAATTGATCCCCTCGGTGGTGACGGTCGGGCCCAGAGGGGTCGGCTGGCCGGGCAGGATGTTGCGGATCGCGGGCATGTCGAAGGCGACGCGATGCGCCGCTCTCACGGGGTGGCGTGGTCGTTCGAGGGCCGGTCCCATCGCGACGGGGCCGACGCCAGCCCGCCGTCCTCGCGGGCGAGAGTCAAGAAGCTTGCAATGGCCGCCGGGGTGTGTCGTTCCCCGAAGCAATTGTCATTCCATCCGACTCACTCGGCAAGCTTACTCGTCTGCCTTGGCTCGTGGTTTGCAATCGGGGCGATTTGGGCGGCGTCCTGGCCCTCCCCCAGGCGCACATCGCGATCGCTCGAACTTCCCAGCGGACCCTCATGGCCGTCACTACTCGACACAAAGATACCCCACGGACCGCCGGCCCGCCCGACGAAGCGGCCCGAGACATCGCCGACGCCTTGTTCGACGCTGAGGCGCGTGCCGGCTGCCGATACGCCTGCACGCCGGCCGGGCGCCACCTACCGGCTCCAGGTCCATCGCGGCTTCACGCTCGACGACGTCGCGAAGGTCGTGGACTATCTCGCCGACCTCGGCGTGACCGACGGGTATCTCTCCCCCTACCTCTGCCGCGCCCTGGCAGCACGCACGGATACGACGTGTTCGACCATCGGCGGATCAATGCCGAGATCGGCGACCGCCGGGCCCACGACCGGCTCCTGCTCAAGCTCAAAGAGCGGGGCATGGGGCGGGTGCTCGACATCGTCCCGAATCACATGGGCGTCGCGGGCCTCAACCCTTACTGGATGGATGTCCTCGAGGTCGGCCCCCAATCGCCATTCGCCCGCTACTTTGACATCGACTGGTCGCCCCAGAGCGATGAAGTCGAGGGCCGCGTGCTCCTGCCGATCCTGGAAGATCAGTATGGCCGCGTACTCGAGTCGGGAAAACTCGTTGCTCAAATACGACGGGGGCCGCTTCCTGATCGCTTATCACGACCGCGAGCTGCCGCTCTCGCCCCGGTCGTATGCGATGATCCTGGAATGCCGGATATCACGGCTTCGCGACCTCGGACGAGGACGAGGACGACGTCCAGGAACTCCGGAGCATCGCCGCGGCGGCGCGGGCCCTGCCCCGGTCCAGCGAGACCGACGAGCCGAGCCTTGAACGCGTGGCGTTCGAGAAGGAGGTTATCAAGCGGCGGCTCCGGCGGCTCGTCGCGGAGAGCACACGGTTCGGCCCGCTTCCTCGAAGAGTCGGTGGCCGAGTTCCGGGGGTCGCCCGGCGACGCGCACAGCTTCGACCCCCTGCATCGGCTCCTTGAGCAGCAGGTCTATCGGCTCTCCTACTGGCGGGTCGCCTCCGAGGAGATCAATTACCGCCGGTTCTTCGACATCAACGACCTTGCCGGCCTGCGAACCGAAGACCCCCGCGTCTTCGAGGCAACGCACGCGCGGATCTTTCGCTGGATCGCCGAGGGCGGCGTGACCGGCCTGCGGATCGACCATCCCGACGGGCTCGCCGATCCGGCAGGGTACCTCCGTCGCCTTCAGGAGCGCCTCTTCCTTCACGCCTGCCACGAGCGGCACGCGAACTCCTCCGACCAACCCATGGATTGGCCGGTCATCGGCCGCCTCATCCGTGATCGCTACCGGGCGGAGATCGATCGCGACGCGGCATCGCCGCTCGCCCGGCGATTCCCGATCGTCGTCGAGAAGATCCTCACCCGGGACGAGCCGATACCGCGCGACTGGCCGATCGACGGGACGGTCGGCTACGAGTTCCTCAACGCGCTGAACGGCCTGTTCGTCGATCCCGAGGGCGTCGGCCTCGATCCTCGCGACCTACCGGGATTTCACGGCCGAGACCGCGAACCTCCCCGCGGTCCTCTTCGACGCCAAAAGGCTCGTCACGCGATCGAGCCTGGCGAGCGAGCGGAACATGCTCGCCCTCCGGCTCGCCCGAATCGCCGCGCGTGACCGTCGGAGTCGCGACTTCACCCGCGCGAGCTGGGCCGGGCATCGGCACGATCATGGCGACGTTCCCGGCCTATCGGACGTACCTTCAGCCCGGCGCTCGCGTCTCGACGTTCGATCGCCGGACCATCGAACGGGCCGTTGCCCGGCCCGCAAGCGGAACCCGACGATCGATCGATTCGGTCTTCGACTTCGTCCGCGAGCATCCTCCTCATGGAGCATCCGGAGGGGCTGCCTCGCGAGGAGATCGCGCGCCGCGAGGCCTTCGCCGTCAGGTTTCAGCAGACGACGGGGCCGGTGCAGGCGAAGGGGCTGGAGGACACGACGTTCTACCGCTACGTCCCCCTCGTCTCGCTGAACGAGGTCGGCGGCGACCCGTCGCGCTTCGGCGTGACGCCGGCCAAATTCCACGCCCGAAATCGCCAGCGATTGCGGCGATGGCCCGACGGCTTCCTCGCCACGGCCACTCACGACACAAAGCGCGGCGAGGACGCGCGGATTCGAATCAACGTCCTCTCGGAAATACCACACGATTGGGCCGAAGCTCTGGCACGCTGGTCGAAGTGGAACGCCCCTTCCATGCGGGATACGGCCCGAGGTCCAGCGCCCGACGCTCGCGAGGAGTATCTCTTCTATCAGTCCCTCCTCGGCTCCTGGCCCTTCGGCATGGAGCCGGGCGGCGTGACGCCGGAGTACGTCGGGCGGGTTCAGGAGTACATGGTCAAGGCCGCCCGCGAGGCCAAGGTGAAAACAAGCTGGACTGACGCCGACACGTCGCACGTCGATGCCCTCCGTGCGTTTCGTCTCGCAGGTCCTGTCCGGTCCCGAGTCGCGGCCGTTCCTGGAGGACTTCGCCCGCTTCCAGCGCCGGGTCGCCCGGGTCGGGATCGTCCATTCGCTGTCGCAGACCTTGATCAAGCTCGCGTCGCCGGGCGTGCCGGATATCTACCAGGGCTCCGAGCTCTGGGACCTGAACCTCGTCGACCCGGACAACCGCCGGCCCGTCGACTTCGAGCTTCGCAAGCGGATGCTCGACGAGCTCAAATCGAGGATCGACCGCGGAGAGAGCCGCTCTGCGTTGGCCTCGTCCCTCCTGTCGAACCCCGACGACGGCCTCCTCAAGCTCTTCGTGATCTGGACCGGGCTGACCCACCGACGGGAGCAGCCCGGTCTGCACCGACGCGGCGAGTACCTGCCCTTGACGGCGGAGGGCCCGCACGCGGACCGGGTGGTCGCGTTCGCCAGGCGGAGCGCCGGGCGCGCGGTCGTAGCGATCGCGCCGCGGCTCGTCGCGGGACTGATGGGCGAGGATGGGTCGCGGCCGCCGCTCGGCGAGGTGTGGGAGTCGACGAGCCTGGTCCTCCCAGCCGATCTCGGGAAGGTCTGGACCGACCGGCTGACGGGCCAGAAGGTCGAGGCTCGTCAAACGTCGAGCGACCAGGTCCTGCCGCTGGCCGAGGTCTTCCGGGCACTTCCCCTGGCGCTCCTGGAATCGTCGTAGACGTGCTCTGTCGAAAGGCCCAGCTCGCGTCGTTCGGGGTGGCTGGGGCTCGCTTGCTCTGCGATCCCCGGTCTTCGCGAGTGTCCCGGACCGGCGTTGACCCCCGATGGAGGAGGATGCCCTCGGACAATTCGGTCGCGGCCTGTGCGAGGTCACGCACTTCCGGCCTGGCACGGGGCTGCACAAAGGCGAACCGAAGGAGCACGCTCGGGTTCGCTCGGCGCCGGAGCCCGGCTTCGGTCGGCGCGGGCTTTGGGTTCGGTCGGCGCGGGGTTGTCGCGCGGTCGCTCGACCTCCCGTGCCCTTCGTCCCGCACGGGGCCGCACAAAGGCTAACGAAAGGCGGACGCTCAGGTTCGCTCGGCGGCCTCGCACCACCCCCCGGAGCCCAAACGGACCCACGACCCCCGCTCAGCTCACCAGCGGATTGACGCTCGGGTTGACCGGTTCCTGCCCGGGTGTCCGCCGGAAGCGGTCCGGGACCGGGCCACTCCAGCGGCCGTAGACGAAGGTCAGCTCGGCCAGCCGCGAGCGGACCTCGTCGGTAAGCTGCGAGAACTCGAACCTCCAGCCCCAGTGTCCCGTGGCGTGCCCGGGGACGTTCATGCGCGCGTTGCTGCCCAGACCGAGCACGTCCTGGAGCGGCAGGATCACAGTGTCCGCCACCGACGCGAAGGCGAGGCGGTTGATCGCCCAGTGGATCGGCTCCTCGGTCGGGCCGAGGTAGCGACGGACGAACTCGCGCTCCTCGATCACCTGCTCGGCCGACTGTCCCGTGCTACCGGGGGTCATGTAGAACCAGCCGACCGTCGTGTCGTTGTCGTGAGTGCCGGTGTAGACGATGCAGTGGGGGATGTGACGGTGAGGCAGGAACTTCTCATCGCCCTCGCGCGCCGAAGGCGAACTGGAGGATCTTCATCCCCGGCAGCTCGAAGTCGTCCCGGAGCTCTCGACACCGGGGGTGATGATCGCCCAGGTCTTCCGCGATCAGCGGCAGGCCGCCGAGGTTCTCCCGAAGCGCGGACAGGAAGTCGCCTTTCGGCCCGTCGACCCAGCGGCCGACCGCGGCATCGGCGGACGAGGCCGGGACTTCCCAGTAGGCCTCGAACCCGCGGAAGTGGTCGAGGCGGACGACGTCGACCCGGTCGGTCGTCGCGCGGATGCGGGCGAACCACCAGGCGTAATGCTCGGCCTTGTGGGCCTCCCATCGATAGAGCGGGTTGCCCCAGAGCTGGCCGTGGACGGGCTCGAACAGGTCGGGCGGGACGCCCGCGACGACCGTCGGACGGCCGAAGGCAGTCGAGATGGAAGAGGTCGGGACGGGCCCAGACGTCGGCGCTGTCCTCGGCGACGTAGATCGGCAGGTCGCCCATCAACCTGACATCGTGATGACGACAGTAGTCGCGCATCGCCCGCCACTGGCGGTGAGAAGAGGTACTGAACGAACCGGTGGAACCGGACCTCGGCATCGAGCCGCTCCCGCGCCGCATCCAGCGCCGCCGGCTGCCGCGTGGCCAGCTCGGGCTCCCAGCCGTACCAGGGCCGGTCGTCGTGCTCGTGCTTCAGGGCCATGTAGAGGGCGAAATCGTCGAGCCACCCGGCCTGGCTCGCCGTGAAGAAGCCGAAGTTCGGGTCGCCAGCCGGGTCGAACCGCGAGAAGGCCTTGCGCAGGAGGCCCTCCTTGAAGTGCTCGACCGCGTCGAAATCGATCCGAACCTCGGGCCCGTCGTGCGGCTGTTCGACGAACTCGGTCCCATCAAGATAGCCGTCCTCGACCATCCGCTCGGGGCTGATGAAGAGCGGATTGCCGGCAAACGACGAATGCGACTGGTACGGCGAATTGCTGTCCCCCGTCGGCCCCAGCGGCAGCATCTGCCACCAATGCTGGCCCGTCTCGGCGAGGAAGTCGATGAAGGCGTAGGCAGACGGGCCGAGGTCTCCGATGCCGAATCGGCCGGGCAGGGACGTGGGATGCAGGAGAATCCCGCTCGCTCGCTTGTGCCGCATTCTCGGCTCCTCGACCACTTTCCGGAGCGTCGACTCAGGGGCCCGACCGATGCCTCGGGTGAGCATTGAACCAGAATTGCTCCGAGACTTCCCGTGCCTCCTTCAAGTCTCGGACCGAGAGCGAGTTCGCTCGGCCCGTCCTCGGGTCCGCGCGGAGCCGGTGGTCGACGTACAGCCCGGACCACCTGTCCCCCTCGATTTTCCCGGCGATCCACTCCGCCAGGCCGTTGCCATAGCGGACCTGCGGATAGGATGGGACCCCGCGGACGCGGCGGGTCCAGTCGGTCGGGTTGAGCATCCAGCCCCCTGCTCCGTTGCGGGCGGCGATCCGAAGGTCTCTCGGCAGTCCCTCGGGTAATCCATGCCGGAAGTAGATGGTCGTCCCCTCGGCATGACCTGCATAGAGTGCGTGGGACGGCCATGAGTCGAACAGCCCGAGCCGCTCGCCGAAGGGAAGGACGAGGAGCAAGGCAAACGGGACCGCAACCAGCTTCTCGCGCGCGGTCCATCGGACGGGCCGCGAATCCGCTCGGCGGGGCCAGTAGAGCAGGTATTCCTCGACCGCCAGCGCGACGTTCCACACCAGAACGATCGTGCTATGCCCGAGTCCCCAGGGGCCGAGTATGAGCAAGAGCACGACGTGAATCACCAGGGCACCGACGTATCCGAGTCTTCGCGTCGGTCGAATCAGGAGCAGGACCGCGACGACGATCTCGGCGACCGGCATGATCATCGCGGCCGATTGGAGCGTTGTCTTTGGAAAGCTGCCGGCGCCGAGGACTCGCGCCAGAGTGCGGACAAAAAGAGGTCCCATCTCGCGGGCGAACGACGAGTCGAGTTTCGAGAGGCCGGAATGGAAGTAGACCGAGGCCATCCAGACCCGGCCAAGCATCAGGGCCGGCCTCGGAGGCAGCACAACGAGCAGTGTGCCCAGCACCAGGAACTGGTAGACCCAGGGCTGCAATCGAAGCTGGTCGCCGAGGATGAGCCACGAGAAGGCAACGATCGTCAGACCAACTCCAAGGCGACCCCATCGTCGGGACATACCCAGGCCCAGGCCGAGGACGATCACGCCCAGGCCGAGCCAGGACCAGGCACGCGGGTAATCGGGGAACCAGCGGACGAGCGGGATGGCGGGAAAGTCTTCGAGGTCGATCCAGAGCGGCCAGGAAAGGACAACCATGACGAGGGTTGCGCCGCTGAGGACCCTGCGAAGGGACTGGGCCTGCCAAGCCTCCGGGTCGATTCCGGTGGTTTCGTCAATCGCGCCCGAATCGTTCGACGACAATGTCAAAGCTCGCCCGCCAGGGAGTAAATCCCGCCCCCCTCTCGCTTGAGCTTGCCCTGTAAAGCGAGCTCCTCCCAGATTCCCGGCGGGAAGCCCGAGGGCGGCGTGATCCCGCCGATCTTCGTCGTCTTCGTCCCCTTGCTCAGGCCGGAGGCATCATCGAGCCTTGCGAGCTTGAGCCGCTTCTTGAACGCCTTGTAGGCCCGCTTGAGCTCTTCCTCAGTCGCCATCGGTCTGCCTCCGTCGCGTCGGTCGATGTTGGAGCGAGACTATACGACTCGCTCGGGAGCGAGCAAGTTCGTCACCGTTCGAGGAACGCCGCGATCTCCTCGCGGAATTTCGGGCCGCCCTCGACGTGCGGAAGGTGCCCCACCTCAGGCAGGACCGTCAGAGTTGCACCCGGGATTTCCGCGGCCAGCCGCTCGGAGACGCTCGGCGGGTTGACGAGGTCCAGGGCTCCCGACCAGAACGAGGGTCGGCCGCCGGATCGACCCGAGCCGCCGCGCGGCCTCGTGCCGGCCCGCGGCCCGGGCCTGGCGGGCGAAGGCCGCGGCATCCTGAGGCCACTCGTTCCGCTCGGCGAAGCGGATCAACCCCTCGACCTGATTCGCCTCGGCATAAAAGGCCGGGGCCACCAGCCAGGGCAGGGTCGCCCGCGTGAACTCGGACGGAGTCGTCCGCTCGCGAAGGAAGACCCACGAGTCGATGACCGCCTTCCGCCATGCGTCGGCGCCGGCGTGAGTCGACGCCAGGACGAGCGACCGGACCCGATCTGGATGGTGGATGGCCAGCTCCTGAGCGACGAGCCCGCCGAGCGAATGCCCGACCACATGGGCCGGACCGACGCCGAGAACCTCGAGCCATCCCGCGACGTCCTCGGCCATCTCAGCGGTCGTGTAATCGCGCTCGACCCGGTCGCTGCGCCCAACATCGCGGTTATCGAGAGCCAGGGCCCGAAATCGCGCGGAGAAGTGGCGGACGGACACGCTGAAGGCCCGGCTGTCGCCCCCGAGGCCGCTGAGAAAGACCAGCGGTTCGCCATCTCCCTGCGATTCGTAATAGAAGGACTGTCCGTTGACCGAAACCGAAGGCATTCCCGACCCTCCGAGGCCTGCCGAGCCACCTTAACCGGTGCCGCCCGAACGCTTGACAATCGGCCATCTCGACGCAAGAATGTTTCCACACGCCCCCATCGTCTAGTGGCCTAGGATACTAGGTTCTCAGCCTAGGGACCGGGGTTCGAGTCCCCGTGGGGGTATATGCCCCCGACCTGCAGCCATTGCGGGTCGGGGGTTTTTTTTCACGGTCCGTCAGGCTGAGGGCCGCCGCGGGCGTCTCAAGGCGGTCTCGTGCCAGTACCGGCGGAGGGTCGAGACCAGCTCGCGATACCGCGGGTATTCGTCGGGCTTGCGGATGAACGTGTTGGCCCCGGCCTGATAGGTCTGGTGGACATCCTCCTCGCGGTCCGAGGTGGTTAGGACGACGACGGGGATGGCCCTGAGATCCCGGTCGCCCTTGATCGTCGCGAGGACCTGGCAGCCGTCGAGCCCTGGCAGGTTGAGATCGAGCAAGACCAGGTCCGGCTCGAGCTCGGCGGGTGTCTCCGGATCCTTGAGCAGCAGCAAGTAGTCGAGGGCGGCGCGGCCGTCCTGGAGGACCGTCAGGCGGTGGTCGAGCTCCTCCTCCCGGAGTGCCCGCTCGATGATCAGGGCGTCAGAGGTGCTGTCGTCGACCAGCAGGATGTGGAACTCAGACGCCATGCGCGGCGGGTTCCGTCGTGGTGGATGGTTCGGAGGCCAGCGGTAAGTTCACCGAGAAGGTCGATCCGATCCCGGGCGTGCTCTCAACCCAGATCCGACCGCCATGAGCCTGGGCGATCTTCTGGCAAATCGCCAGCCCCGCCCCCGTCCCTTCATATTCATCGCGGGTGTGCAGCCGCCGGAAGAGCTCGAAGATGCGGGCGTGGAATTTCGGCTCGATCCCGATCCCGTTATCGCGGACGGCGATCGTGGTGAAGCCCGCCTCAGCCTTGTCGGGCGGCGCTTCGACCCACTCGACCTCGACCCGCGGGCATTCGGAGCGGTTGTACTTCAGGCCGTTGCCGATGAGGTTGCCCAGGAGCTGACCGACCCGGACCGGGTCTCCCCACACTTCGGGCAGCTCGCCGACGATCTCGACCCTGGCGCAACGGGACCGGAGCAGCTCGCCGAAGTCGCTGCGAATGGCGTGGATCACGGGCTCCAGTTTGACCCGGCGGAACTCGCCCGTTACCCGACCGGCCCGGCTCAAGGCCTGGAGATCGTCGATGAGCGAACGCATCCGCCGGGCCGCCTCGACGATGTGCCGGAGCGAGTCGCGGCCGCCGTCGTCGAGCCGTTCGCCGCAGTCCTTCTCGAGGAAGTCGGAGAATGCGATCAACGTCCGGACGGGCTCCTTCAGGTCGTGAGCGATGATGTACGTGAATTCATCGAGCTCCTTGTTCTTCCGGGAGAGCTCGTCGTTGGCGCGGGCCAGCCGCTCGTTCTTGTCCTTGAGCTCGGCCTCGAGCTCGCGGCGGGCCGTGACGTCCCGGGCGACGCTCCGCGAGTAGCGGAACGAGCCCTCGGCGTTGCGCACGGCCGTCGAGGCGAGCCACACGTCGATCTCCGTCCCGTCGCTCTTCGTCCACCGGCTCTCCAGCTCGACGCGCCCGGACGTCTTGAGCTCGTCGAACCACGCGGCGAAAATCGCCTTGCGGTCCTCGGGAAGTAGGGCGGAGTAGCTCTGACCGACGACCGAAGAGCGGCGCCGGCCTATCGTCTCCAGCAGCGTGTCGTTGCACTCGACGATGGTTCCCTTCGCGTCGAGGCTGAAATACATCGCCGGGGCGTTCTGGTACAGGTCGCTGTAACGGTTCTTGACGTCCTCGAGCTCGCGGTTGATGCGGCGGAGCTGGGCGTTGACGTCGATCAGCTCCTTGGTCCGCCGCCGGAGCTCGCGCTCGGCCCGGACCTTCTTGGTCATGTCGGCCATTCGAATCCGGACGTGGTGAGGTCTCGCGTCAGGGCTGTAGCGGACCGCGACGTGGAGCTCGATCGCCCGGACCTCATCGCGCGCGGTCCTGATCCGGTAGAGCAGGTTGTGCCCCTCGCCCTTCGCAATCGCGGCCGAAAGCTGCGACCTCGCCAGCTCACGGTCCTCGGGGTCGATGATCTCGAGGAACGACATCCGGCGGAGCGCCTCGAGCCGATAGCCGAGGAAATCCTGCTCCGTCGGACTCGACTCGAGCCAGCGGAGAGTCCTGGGGTCCAGGCGGTTGAGCATCTCGCCGGGCGCGTGCGCTCGGACTCATACGCCGGGACCGTCTCCGAGACCTGGCTCTTCGTGAGGACCGGGTTGAGCGGCGCCCGCGGGACGTCGAATTCCCCGCTGCCGACGAAGGGGTTGTCGCCTTCGATGCGACTCGAGCCGGCCTCGCGCATGGAGGCGAGCTTCTCCTTGATTTCCTTGACCGCCCGCGCCAGCTCAATTAGCTCGGGATTGTGTCCGCCGAGCTCGCCGGTGGGCTGGGGCCCGTCTTCGGGACTGTAGAGCCGGCTGACGATTTCATGGATTGGCTCGACCCAGCGGCGCCGCTCGGTCCACCGGCGGATCGCGGCGACGGCCACCAGGCAGATCAGCCCGACCAGGCCGAGCGACGACCCGATGTCGTGCTCCATCTCGTAGAAATAGACTGTGACGGCCGCCCAGGCGGCGGCGATGACCGCGAGGGACAGGGTCTCGGCATCGGGGAGCTTGCGGCCCGGCCGCGAGGCAGCCTCTTTCGGTTCGGGCGGGGCGTGGGGGGCAACGGTCGGCGCTCACGTCTTACCCGCGGTAAGGGCCGCCTCGGTCGCAGCCGGCAACCAGATCGAGAAACTGGCGCCGCCCGCCGGCCCGATTGCCCGCCTCGAGCCGTCCGCCCTGCTCGCGGACGAGCTCGTGCGGCCAGGTAGAGCCCGAAGCCGGAACCGGCGTCCTTCGTCGTGAAAAACGGCTCGAAGAGCCGCGGCAGGACGTGCGACGGCAGACCCGGACCATCGTCCTCGACCTCGATGTGCACGCCCTCGCAGCCCTCCTCGCGGCCCGATAGGACGCGTACCGTGACACGACCTCGCCCCCGAGCGGCGAGGATCGCGTCATGGGCGTTGGCCAGCAGGTTGAGCAGGACCTGGATCAGCCGGCCCGGATCGACGACCACCGGCGGAAGTTCGTCGGGGACCTCGACGGCCAACTCGAGGACTCGGCCACGCGGGTCGATCCCCTTTGAGAAGAGATCGACCGCCTCGCGGACCACGGGGCCGATGCTGATCAACGCCGGCGACGTTGGACCGGTCCGCACCGCCGCCATAAGGTGTTCGAGGCGGGACTGGAGGACGGAGCAGTTCCGGAGGATCGGCTCGAGGTACTCGCGTACATTCGGGTCTTCGCCGAGGGTGATCTGCATCAGCTCGGCGTGGCCGCGGATGACCGAGAGCGGCGAGCGGATCTCGTGCACGATGCCCGCGAGCAGCCGCCCGACCTGGGCGAGCTGCTCGTTCAGCACGGCGAGCGTCGGCAAGCTTCCGGTAGTTGGCCAGGCGATCGACGCGGGCGAGGATCACCTCGCCCGCCTCGTCCTTCGCCACATAGTCATCGGCGCCGGCGTTGAGGCCCGCGAGGACATCCTCGCGGCGGTCGCGGACGGTGAGCATGAGTACCGGGATGCCCGAGCTGTAGCGGTCGGCGCGGAGCCGACGGCAGATATCGTGGCCGTCGGTGTCGGGCAGGTTGACATCGAGCACGACCACGTGGGGTCGGACCCGCGCGACCGCGCCGAAGACCTCCTCGCCGCGCGCAGCTCGTGGACGACGTTGCCGCCGTCCTTGAGGATGCGCCGGAAGATGGCCCGATCGGCAGCGTTGTCGTCGACGAGCAGAATAGTGCTCATGCAGTCCGCCCGTACGGGCGCCCTCTCCCGCGACGGGAGTCCCCGCCTCCCGGGGCACTCCTTGAGATCTTAACGCTTTCATCGCACGGAACCACCCCGCCGGTCCGAAAGGACTCGGATTTCCCGCGGAGCGAGTTCGCCCGTATAATGGGGACGTGAGCGAGGCCGTTGGGCCCGTCGCGCGCACCGCAATCCTGGTCCGCGAGCATGCGGGTCAATTGATAAGACGCTCCTAACTTCAGGTCGTGACATGCCGTCGCCCGCCGCCACGTCGGTCGCCCCCTTGCCCTTCGAGCGTTATCGCGCCACGCCCGCCGAGGAGCTCGCCTCGCGAATCCGCGCGGTCAAGACCGAGATGGGCGAAGAGCTTCTCATCCTCGGCCACCATTACCAGCAGGACGAGGTGATCGCCTTCGCCGACATCCGGGGCGACTCGTACCGCCTGGCCAAGATGGCGGCCCAGAGCAAGGACTGCCGGTGGATCGCCTTCTGCGGCGTTCACTTCATGGCCGAGACGGCCGATATTCTCACGGGCCCCCATGTTGGCGTGGTCCTGCCGGATATGGCCGCCGGGTGCAGCATGGCCGACATGGCCGACCTCGACTCGGTGGAGGCGGCCTGGGCCGACCTCGGCGAGATCATCGACACGAGCGACATCACACCGGTCACGTACATCAATTCGACGGCCGACCTTAAGGCGTTCTGCGGCCGGCACGGGGGAATCGTCTGCACCTCGTCCAACGCCCGCGCGGTGCTGGACTGGGCCTTCTCCCGCCGGTCGCGAGTGCTCTTCTTCCCCGACCAGCATCTCGGCAGGAACACCGCCCGCAAGATGGGCATCCCGCTCGAACGGATGCCGCTGTGGGATCCCCGACTCCCCCTCGGGGCAAACACCGAGGACGCGATCCAAGGCTCGCGCGTGCTGCTGTGGAAGGGGCACTGCTCGGTCCACCAGATGTTCAAGCCAGCGCACGTGAAGCAGCTCCGGGAGCAATACCCCGGCATCCGTGTGCTCGTGCACCCCGAGTGCATGATGCAGGTTGTCGACGCGGCCGACCTCGTCGGCTCCACCGAGTTCATTCTTCGGACGATCGCCGAGGCGCCGGCCGGTTCGCAATGGGCGGTGGGGACCGAACTGCACCTGGTCAATCGCCTGGCCCAGGAGCACCCCGACAAGCTGGTGAAGTTCCTCTCTCCGATGGTCTGCATGTGCGCGACGATGTACCGGATCGACCTGCCCCACCTCGCCTGGGCGGTCGAGAACTTGGCGCAGGGGACGCCGGTCAACGTCGTGAAGGTCCCCGAGGACACCGCCCACTGGGCGCGGGTCGCGTTAGGTCGGATGCTCGAAGTCCGCTAATCGATCGATCGACCCGACCCGGACGGAATTTCCGATGCCGACCACCGCAGCCCCGCCCGGCCCCGGATTCTGGCGCTGCTCGAAATGCGGCACGCCCAACCCCGGGACGCTCTACATCACCGCCTGCGTCGCGTGCGGCTTTCCACGGCCCGCGCCCGGCTTCGAGGAAAGTCCCCACGTACGCTCCCGGCCCGATCCCGGGGCTCGCGGCAGATTTCGGTCGCCACGCCTCGTGGCGGCGGTCGCTGCCTACGGACTCGTTCTCATGTCCGTATTCCTGATCCAATGGGGAATCGGCGAGTCGTGGTGGCCGGGGCTGGTCCTCTCGCTCTCTCCGAGGGCCGTTTTCCTGCTGCCGCTCGTGCCTCTCGGGGTGTGGACTTGGCGAGCAAAGCGGCCCGCGATCGCCGCCGTGGTCGCCGTCGAGGCGCTCTTCGTGCTAGGGCCGATGATGGGATTCGTCGTGCCATGGTCGAGATTCTCGGCCACGGCCGAGGGGCCGCAAGTCCGGATCATGACCTTCAACCGCGCCGGCGATGTCGGCATCGAGACGGCGGATTTCCTCCGCTATCTCGAAAGGCAGAAGGTCGACGTCGTCTGCTTCCAGGAGATGGGCCGGAATCCGCTGCTTGATCGGGTCTTGAAGGAGCGCGGCTGGCAGCGCGACCGGAGCGGGACCATCGCCAGCCGGTTCCCCATCGTCGAGGATTATCCGCGATCCACCGAGGAGAATCGAGACCGACGGGCGCTACTCGGCCGTTCTCTACCGCGTCCGGGTTCTTGGGCCGCAAGACCGCCGAGTTCGTGGTGTCGTGTCTGCACATGCCCACGCCCCGGTATGCTCTGAAGCGGCTCCGGACGTTCGAGCCGTCGATTGTCACCGCGTACGTCGCCTGGTGGCGTTCGGAGTTCGTCCGGATGTTCGAGCTCTTCGGGGAACTGGGCGACCTGCCAGTCCTCGTCGGCGGCGACTTCAATAGCGGGGCCGACGCCTCGGAGCTCGTCGCCGTCCGAGAGTCGGGCCAGTTCCAGTCGGCGTTCGAGGCCGCCGGGCTGGGCTGGGGCTATACCCGTCCGGCCGCGTTCCCGTGGGCGAGGATCGACCACATCCTCGCGAGCCCGGCCTGGACGGTGACGTCGTGCTGGGTCGGTCCTTCGTTCGGCTCGGACCACAAGGCGCTGGTCGCCGACGTGTCACTATCCGCGAAGCCGTGACAATCGGAACTCGCGCCACGCTCGCGGCGGGCATCCGAGTTGCGGAGGACTTGCCGGTCGCATAGCCTGGACCGACCCGCGGCGCTGTCCCGCGCGACTCGAACCCACCGAGAACGAGGCATCATGGCGACGACGCACGCCGCGACGGCGAGCCGAGAGGACATCGACCGGATCATCCACGCCGACCACTGGGATCCGTTCCAGGTCCTCGGCCAGCACGAGACGGCCGTCGATCGCAAGCCCGCGCGCGTCGTCCGGGCGTTCCTGCCTCACGCGGCGAAGGCGTGGGTCGTCGACCTCTCGGGCGGCGAGCCGGGCCTACGGACAGCGATGGAGCGGGTCCACGACGATGGCTTCTTCGAGGTCGTCTTCCCCGGCCGGGCCAAGCAATTCCCCTACCGTCTCGCCGTCGAGAACCATGAGGGGCACGCCTGGGAGTTCGTCGACCCCTATCAGTTCGGGCCGGTCCTCACCGACTTCGACCTCCACCTGCTCGGCGAGGGCACCCACCTCCGCAACTTCGAGAAGCTCGGCGCCCACCTGATCGAACACGAGGGCATCCGCGGCGTCCATTTCTCCGTCTGGGCCCCCAACGCCCGCCGCGTGAGCGTCATCGGCAACTTCAACCACTGGGACGGCCGCATCACTCCCATGCGGTCACGAGGCTCTGGCGGGATCTGGGAGATCTTCATGCCCGACCTCGTCCAGGGCGAGGTCTACAAGTTCGAGATCAAGAGCCAGCAAGCGGGCTACCTGGTCGCCAAGGCCGACCCCTACGGATTCGCCGCCGAGCTCCGGCCGAAGACCGCCTCGGTCGTCTGGGACGTCGACCACTTCGACTGGCACGACGACGAGTGGATGGCAACAGCGCGCCGAGCGCAGGCCCTCGACAGGCCGATCTCGGTCTACGAGGTCCACCTCGGTTCGTGGAAGCGGAAGCCCGAGGACGGAAACCGCTTCCTCACCTATCGCGAGCTGGCCGACGAGCTGGTCGAGTACCTGACGGACACCGGCTTCACGCACGTCGAGCTGCTGCCCGATCACCGAGCACCCGTTCGACGGGAGCTGGGGCTATCAGCCCGTCGGCTACTACGCCCCGACGTCACGCTACGGCACGCCGGACGACTTCGCCTACTTCGTCGACACGCTCCATCAGCACGGCATCGGCGTGATCCTCGACTGGGTCCCCGCCCACTTCCCGAAGGACCTGCACGGCCTGGGCTACTTCGACGGCACCCACCTCTACGAGCATGCCGACCCGCGGCTCGGCGAGCATCGCGACTGGGGCACGAAGATCTTCAACTACGGCCGCGCCGAGGTCCGCAACTTCCTCTTCGGCACGGCCCTCTTCTGGTTCGAGCACTACCACATCGACGGCCTGCGCGTCGACGCCGTCGCCATCATGATCTACCTCGACTACTCCCGCGAGCACGGCGACTGGATCCCCAACAAGTACGGCGGCAACGAGAACCTCGAGGCGATCGACTTCATCAAGCGATTCAACGAGATCTGCCACGCCGAGCACCCGGGCATCCTGACGATCGCCGAGGAATCGACGAGCTGCACCGGCGTCTCGCGGCCGACCTATCTCGGCGGGCTCGGTTTCAGCCTGAAGTGGAACATGGGCTGGATGAACGACACGCTGGTCTACATGAGCAAGGACCCCGTCTATCGCCGATACGAGCACGGCGCGCTGACCTTCAGCATGATCTACGCGTTCAACGAGAACTTCAAACTGCCGCTCTCGCACGACGAGGTCGTCCACGGCAAGGGCTCGCTGCTCGACAAGATGCCCGGCGACCTCTGGCAGAAGTTCGCCAACCTGCGGCTGCTCTACGGCTACATGTTCGGCCACCCCGGCAAGAAGCTGCACTTCATGGGCAACGAGATCGCCCAGTGGCGCGAGTGGAACCACGACGTCAGCCTCGACTGGCACCTGCTACAGTGGCGCGACCATCAGGGCATCCGCCAGCTCTTCGCCGACCTGAACCGGGTCTATCG
>CAVSDG010000004.1:0-570626 GCA_963726685.1 uncultured Planctomycetota bacterium | reverse complement strand
GGGCGTCGGATCGCGTGCGGCCGGTGCGGTCGAGGTCATCGAGCTCAAGGACGGCCACCAGGTAACGGCGAGGTGGTCGCCGAGAAGCCGAACGCGCTTTACGTCGATCTCGGTTTCGACGTCCTCCGCGTCCCCCGCGACCAGGTCGTCGCACGGCGGAAGCCGGGCGAGGCCGCCGCGGCCGCGGCCGCGCCCGCGCGGCCACGACGCGACCCGACCGGGTTCTTCTCGACGGCCCCGCTCAAGCCGGCCGCCGGTCAAGGAGCTGGTCCAGACGTTCGGCGAGGCGGTCATCTCGATCGAGACGCCCTCGGGCAAGGGTTCGGGGTTCATCATCAACGACGACGGCTACGCGATCACCAACGACCACGTCATCCAGGGCGAGACGCGGATCGCGGCGATCCTCTACCAGAACGTGCCGGGCGGCCTGGCCCGGCGGCGGATCGAGAACGTCGAGATCGTCGCGCTGAACCCGTTCTTCGACCTCGCGCTGTTGAAGCTCCCCCCGCAGAAGGACCTGAAACTGAGCCACGTCGTCCTGGGTAGCCTGGACGACGTGAACGCGGGGGAGGGCGTCTTCGCGGTCGGCAACCCGCTGGGGCTGGAGCGGAGCGTCTCGCAGGGGATCGTGAGCACCCGGAACCGGAACTTCGAGGGGCAGATCTACCTCCAGACCGACGCGGCGATCAACCCGGGCAACTCGGGCGGGCCGCTGTTCAACCTGCGGGGCGAGGTGATCGGCGTGACCAGCATGAAGGCGGCCCCGGCGACAACCTCGGGTTCGCGATCCCGATCAGCTACGTCAAGGACTTCCTCCGGAACCGCGAGGCGTTCTCGTTCGACAAGGAGAACCCGAACACCGGCTATCGCTACCTCGACCCGCCCCGTCGGCTCCGCCCGGGGCGGCCCCCGGGGCGTCGCCCGGGCTCGACGCGGGAGCCACGAGCCGGTCGGCGAGGGCGCCGGGAAATCGTGAACGGCGGGAGGCCGGGGGCAACATCCGTGGACCACGTGCACCGGGGCCGTCCCGGGCCGAGAGTGTGCCGGGTCGCGAGGCCCGGCGGGGCGAGTTCCTGACCCGTTCGACCTCCGGCAGGGCCGGGGGGTCGGAGAGGTCCCCCCGACGGCGGGAGCGGTGGAGAGACGAGGGAGTGAATATCGATGCGTACCCCGTTGCGGGCGGCCCTCCGCCTCGCCCTGGCCGGCTGGCTGGGCCTGGCCGGCCTCGTCGTCGCGGCGGCCCGGGCCGCGCCGCCGCCCCGAGAAGTCCTTCCGAATCGACCATGGTCTTCGTGAAGATGAACAACGCCGCGCGCTCCGCGAGTCGTTCCGGCAGAGCCATTCGGCCAGCTCTGGACGACCCGGCGCTGAAGGCATTCAAGGAAGACCTCGCCGACAAGCTCGACGAGGCGAGCAAGGTCCTCAAGGAGAAGCTCGGGGTCACCTCAAGGAGCTGCTCGAGCTGCCCGAGGGCACCGTCCGCTCGCGGTCGTGGCGAGGCCGACCCCAAGGCCCCGGTCCCGTCCTGATCCGCCGACGCCGGCAAGAACGCGCGAAGATGACGAGGTCCTGACCAAGGCGACCAAGCGCCGAGGACGAGGCCGAGGACGACGCCAAGGTCGGCACCGAGAGTTCAAGGGCCAGACCCTCCACGTCATGACCAGCGGCAAGGACGAAAACGAGCCGCCGGTCGTCTGGCCAAGCACGGCACCGTCTTCACATCGGCAGCGACGTCGACGCCCTGAAGGACCTGTCGCCAACGCCGAAGGCCGCGACGACTCCCTGGCCTCGACCGAGGCGTACGCCAGGCGCCAAGAAGCTCGGCGCGGCCAGGTGTTCTGGTTCATCGACGTCTCCGCGCTGATCAAGCTGGCGTCAAGGCGGCGGCCAAGAACCCCAAGGCCGGCAAGCCCGAGGCGATGCTCCAGATCCTCGGCATCAACGGCCTCAAGGCCGCCGCCGGCAGCTTCGTGCTAACACCGGCAACTTCGACAGCGTGACCAAGACCTTCGTCCTCGCCCCCAGCCCGGTCCAGGGCGTGCTGAAGATCTTCTCGATGCCCAAGGTCAACCTCCGGCCCGAGGCCTGGGTCCCCGCCTGCGTCTCGACCTACCCGAGCTCAGTGGGACCTCGACGCCGCCTACACCGCCATCAACGACCTGGCCAACATGTTCCAGCCCGGCGTGCTGAACGTCCTCGAGCAGCAGCTCGTCGGGCCCAACGGCGGCGAGCCGCTGAGCTTCCAGAAGGACATCTTCGGCCCGCTCGGCGACCGGATCACGCTCATCAGCGACTTCAAGAAGCCGATCAAGGAAGACAGCCAGCGGCTCCTGCTGGGCGTCGCCCTCGAGGACGCCAAGGCGTTCCAGAACACGCTCAACAAGCTGATCGCGCTGACCAGCCGCGCCCAAGAAGCGCGAGTTCCAGGGCACGACCATCTACGACTTCGAGGTCCCCGAGATGCCCAACCAGGCCCCCGAACAACCCGCTGAAGGGCCCGATCAGCGTGGCGATCGCCAAGGACACCCTGTTCGTCGCGAACGAGCCGCCTGCTCGAGCAGGTCCTCCGCGGCGGCGGTCGTCGCTGGCCGACAGCCCCGGTTCCAGAAGGTCGCCAAGGAGATCCCCGACCAGGTCAGCACCCTGACCTTCGCCCAGCCCGAGGAGCAGGCCCGGGTCTCCTACGACATGATCAAGAGCGGCCAGTTCGAGAAGGCCCTGCAGGCCGGCGACGCCGGCGGCCCGGCCATGAAGCTTCGGCAAGCTGTTCGACAAGGACAAGCTGCCCGACTTCTCCGTCTTCGCCAAGTACCTGTCGCAGGGCGGCGGCTACGGCGTCATGGACGACGAGGGCTTCGTCACCAGCTTCACGCTCCGGAAGTCGAACCCCTGATCTCGCCGCGGATCGGGCGCTTGTGGACGACGGGTCGGCGCGATTCCGGCCCGTTGTCTTTTCGCGCCCTGGCCGATCCGGCATTTCGTGTTGCTTCGCGTCATGCGGGCCGATCGTCACGACCGATACACCCGAGGAGGATTTGCCGCCGCGCCGGGCGACCCGGCGCCGGCGGGGTCGTCCGTGGGAGGGTGACGGATGTGGAGCGCACAGGATGGGGTGGTTGCGCCACGGGCGGATGGCTTCGAAGGTCACACGGTCTCGGAAGCTGGTCTTCGACCCACTCGAGGGCCGGGCCCTCATGGCCGCCGCGCTCGCGCCGATCGCCAGCATCACCGCCCCGGCCGCGCTTGGCTATCAGGTCCCACTCAACGGGACCGGCGGGGGTGCCTCGCAGACCTACACGGTCAACAGCAGCAACTCCGCCGTCAAGGCGACGATCGCCCAGGGCGAGTTCCTCACGCTGAACGTCACGCACACCTCCGACGGTAACGCGAACGACCCGTCGTTCTCCGGCCCGCTGACCTTCCAGCTCTTCAGCGACCTGACGCCGACGACGGTGTCGAAGATCGAGCAGCTCGCCAACTCCGGCTTCTATAACGGCAAGTCGTTCTTCCGGATCGCTGACCTTGTCGGGAACGGGGTCAACTACATCGCCCAGGCCGGCGCGGTGAACGTCACCTCGTCGGGCGGCGGCCTGGACCAGCCGCCGGCCCCGGGCCAGCCCGGCGGCCTGCCGGCGACGGGTTTCCCGTTCCAGAACGAGTTCGCCCAGCAGCTCGCCTTCACCAACCCCGGCCAGCTCGCGATGGCCAACGCGGGATTCACCCCATCCGACATCACTCCGGGCGACTACTTCACGAACACGTCCCAGTTCTTCGTCACCCAGAACGCGACCCGCTTCCTCGACTTCGGCTACACGCTGTTCGGCCAGGTCGTCGCCGATCCCAACGGCATCCTCCCCAAGATCTTCGCCGTCCCCGTCGGCGGGTCGGGCAGCCCGGCGCCGACGGAGCCGTTGAGCCCGGTCACGATCACGACCGCCTCGCTCTCCGCGAACAACCCCAACGGCGTCGTCCACATCGACACCACCAGCGCGACGGCCGGCCAGACATCGGTCGTCAACGTCACCGCGTTTGACCCGTCGACGAACACCAACGCGTCTCAGTCCTTCACGGTCACCGTCGGCGCGACCAGTCCCGACCCCGGGCCCACCGAGAAGCCGTTCCTCAACGTCTTTCCCAACGTCAACATACCGATCGTCACCCCGGTGAACAGCCCGACGACGTTCCAGGTCCAGGGGATCTCGGCCGGGTCGCCGTCCGATCCGCTGACGTACGCGGTCGCCGGATCGACATCGGCGACCTCGACGGGCACGACGTTCAACCCAGTCCCGGCCAGCCAGGGCACGGCGACCGTCAGCCCCAACGGCCTGGTGACGGTCACGCCCGCCACGGACTTCTCCGGAGTCATCACCGTCCTGGTCGGCGTCCGCGACCAGACGGACCGGACGGGGAAGGGTCTCAACGACGTCTCGAACTACGACGTGAAGCAGTTCACCGTCGCCGTCAGCAACGGGGCGCCGATCGCCCAGCCGGTCACGGCCTCGGCCTTCTCGGGCAGCCCGGTGCAGATCCAGCTCAAGGGCACCCCTGTGTCCGCGCCGACTGACGTCCTCGTGTACACCATCACGACCCAGCCCGCCCACGGCACGATCACCAACTTCAACCCGAGCACCGGCGCCGCCACCTACACGCCCACGTATCCGTTCTCGGGCACCGACACGTTCACCTACACGACGACCGACACCAGCACCACGCCCAACCTCACCAGCAACCCGGCCACGGTGACGATCAACGTCGCGCAGAGCTTGCCGCCGACCGTTCAGCCGATGACGCTCACGGCCTTCTCGGGCATGCCGGTGCAGGTCCAGCTCACCGCGACCTCGGGCGCCAGCCCGAGCGATGTCCTCTCGTTCGCCATCGCCACCCAGCCGACCAACGGCACGATCTCGAATTTCAACGCGAGCACCGGCGCCGCCACCTACACGCCGAACGCGAACTTCACGGGCAACGACACGTTCGCCTACACCGCGACCGACACCAGCATCACTCCCAACCTCACCAGCACACCGGCCACGGTGACGGTCAACGTCTCAACGGGCGTCACCGGGGCCGTCCGCCTGATCCAGAACGGGGCAAACGGCACGTCGGTGCTGGTCGTGACCCCGCCGCCCAACAAGAAGCGGCAGCAGGACCAGATCGCGGTCAGCGAGACGGCCGCCGGCAACATTCAGGTCGAGGTCAACGGCGTCATCGACTCGAACCAGCCCGCCGCCACGTCGGTCAACGAGATCGTGATCTATGGGAGCAAGACCGGAACCTCGACGGTCGTCGCCCCGAACGTCGATGTCCCGGTGTACCTCGACACCGGCCACGGCGGCACGAACTTCGCCAATGTCGCGGGCACGGCGAATACCGAGATCAATTCCTGGTTCGGCCACAGCGCGGTTGAGGGCGGCTCGGCGACGAACGCGATCGTCGGCCGCAAGAGCCATCTCCTCAGGGTGGTGAAGAGCCCCGGCACCGACTCGGTCTTCATCAGCGGCATCGACCCGTACAAGCGAGTCCCGCACTGGAAGGCGTCCTCGTTCCACGGCAAGAAGCAGAACCTCGGCGCCTTCTACAAGTTCGTCGGCAAGAGGCTGGTGAAGACCAACCAGCCGGTGAGCGTCCCCCTGAAGCCGAACGGTGGCTGATCGTCCGCTGCGGCCCGGGCTGAAACGAAGAACCCCGGCGATGGCCGGGGTTTATGTCACAAGAGGCGCCGGCCGAATTCAAACCGGCGGTGGAGGTTTTGCAGACCTCTGCGGCCAAGCGGCATAGCGTTTCGCAACAACAGCTTAAGTCCTCTCCGAGGGACGCCTGCCCACCCCTTGCCCATCGTGAGCCTTCGCCGCCACCCGAATTGACCGCTGTGGTCAACGCGTGGCCTTCGCTCCCGGAGCCAATCCGCGCCGCGATCCTCGCCCTCGTCGAGACGGCGGGTAGGGGGCGTGGCCGATGACCGATATTCCGAAGGCCCTCCGATACGCCGAGGCCCTGGCCTCGGCCGAGGAGCGGATCGTCGCGGCCCTGCCCGACATCCTCGACGGGCTGATCGGCCGGGCCAAGGCCGGCAACGCGAAGGCGGCAATCTACCTTTGTGACCGGGTCATGGGCCGAACCGCCAGCGCAAAGCTCGCGCCCGCCGACGACCGCCAACCACCGTTCACCGCCGACGCCTTCCGGCTCGACGAAGCCGGGCGGCAGTCGCGGGAGTTACCACGGCGGATCGTCATTTATGGTTCAGACCCTCGGACGGGGGCGAGCGACTTCAATTCCAATGGGCCGTCCGGCACTTCCCATATCCCCCCGCCGAGCGGGGCAGTCGAAGGAACGTAGTACACATGGCCCTCGTGTATCGGGACGGCCGGCCCTACCTCTATAAGAGCGTCCGACGGAACGGCAAAGTCACTTCCGAGTACCGCGGGTCTGGCCTGGACATCACCCTGATCGATCGGCTCGAAGCCATCGACCGCCAGAGGGCCGAGGACGCTCGAGAGGACTGGAAGGCGAAGGTCGAGTCGATGGAGGCCCAGGATCGGGACGTCGAGGCGTGGTTCGCGAGGGTCGAGGTCGTGGCGGACGCGGCCCTGCTCGCGGCGGGATACCACAAGCACCACCGGGGCGAATGGCGGAGGCGAAGAGATGGCCGATGAGATCGCAGCCGAGAAGTCCGGCGGGGACGCAACACCTCCCAAGCCCGAGGGGATCGAGGGCATCCTGGCGAAGGCGACCCGGGGCGATCGGAGTTGCCTGCCCGAGCTCCGGAAGCTGCTGACCGACCCCAAGCAGGGCCGGCTGCTCCAGGTATACGGCTCGGCGCCCTCCTGGCTGGAAGGCAAGTTGGTGAAGGATGCCGCGGGCAAGAACCTCGCCGTCGAGGAGGCATCGACGCTGGAGCTGGAGAGGGTCAGGAAGGAGCTGGAGGGGCCGGCCCCGACCCCGGCGGAGCGGCTCCTGGCGGAGCGGGCCGCGATCTGCTGGTGGCTGGTCAACCGCTACGAGTGGATGTACGCGAGCGCCGACGGCCTGTCGATCAAGCAGGCGGAATTCCACCAGGCCCGGATCGACCGGGCGCATAACCGTTTCCTCTCCGCCCTCCGGACGTTGGCGGCCGTGCGGAAACTGGCATTGCCGGCGCTCCAGGTCAACATCGCCAGGCGGCAAGTGAACGTGGCTGGCGGGTCGGTATGACCACAGTTGTGCCGTGCGGGGAAAGGAGCGACACCGCGTCCGAGTGGCGGGTCTCCCCCCTGGCCAGGGCGTCCCACCAGGGGGTCGATTTTGCTAGGAGATCGGGAAGCCTAGACGGACGTCGGGCCTGCGCAGCGCCGCGTCGAATTTGGAGATTTTTTTCTCGTCGGTATTCATAAGTCGATGCGAAACCCCCTCCGGACGCGGTCTCAACGATTCGACGTGAACTACCCGCTCGGGCGTCTGCGCACCCCGCTACGGCACCGCGGGATCGGTTGGCAGAATCCGACCATGCGAGCTGGCGGATCGCACCCTGAGGCTTCCAGGGCCATTCTGCGACGTCGAGCGACGGCGTGTCGCCTTCCGACCATCCCCGTAGCGTCCGGCGGCGTCCTTTTTGAGGTGTAAGGTCTGTAAGGTGCGCCGTGGGCCGGAGGGCCAATCCGAGGAACGGCACCACCAGCGGGGTCACGCCTCCGGCGCCACCCGGCCCGTTATCGTACGAGTCCGCCTATCGCGGCCGGCGCCGAGACGTCCAGCCGGGTTGGGTTCCTCCGGTCCTGAACGGTGGGAGCGAGTCCCGGCTGAGGGATTGCCGCACCTGTTCCTCGCCTGTTCCTCAGGTGGGATCGTGGGCCGGATCGGACGGGCGAATTCCCTGTTAATTCCCTGTTAACTGGGGACGGCCCGCTGTTCTCTCGCTGTTATTCAGGGACGGCTCCCCGGCGTCGAAAGCTGGTAAGGGCCAGTTGTCGGATCTGTCGAGCCCCCGCGGCGACTCCCTCGCGTGCGACGCACGGCACGAAAGGCACGAAACCCGCGCCGGCTGGGGTGTTTTCGCCCGGCTTGTATTCGCCGGAAGTTAACACGTCCTGGGGGCCGATCGCCGGGAGATCTCCCTGATAACTCCCTGATAACCAGGGATGGTCGGCCAACCGGCACGGCCTTTGGCCGCCTATTCTTCAGGTGTAATGGCTGTAACCGGCAATTGGCACCGGCCAGCGGGCGGCCTAGCCTGTTAATGGCCTGTTCCTGAGGCTGAGGAATGCGCGTCGAACGCCTGTTACTCGCCTGTTCTTCAGGCGTCCGCGGCGGGGCCGCTAATGGCTGTTATCTGGCTGTTCCGGAGGCAGCGCGTTCGCATCGGCCGGGGCGGCTCGTCGTTGTTCTCACGTTGATAAGCAACGGGACCGGAGCGATGAGACTGGACATCATTGACCGCCGCGTCGCAACCTCGCCTCGCTAATATTTCCGCAGTTCTTGATCGGAAGGTGTCACGCGGCATCGGACGATGGCTCCTCCACCTGTCCTTCGCCTGTTCCTGGGGTAGGCCGGGCCGCCCGGCGACGGAGAGTTCTGCGACACCGCCGGAGGCAAGCCAGCCCGAGGCCGCCCGAGATCATTAGTCCTGTGGAGCCGGGCTCGGGCACAGCGGAAGCGTCGAGGCGAATATCGTCGAATGACGCTTGTCCGCCGGCTGGTGAGGACAGCAGGATCTCAAGGTTCTGGCCCAGCTGCGAAGGATCAGCGCCGGAGCTGTATTGAATGACGTCCGTCAGGAAGGCGCCCGGGGATGGCCTGAGTGATGAGTCGGAAGCCAGCGTGATGCCGTTCGCGATTAACGCGACCGTATAGGACGCGAAAAACGGGTAATCCAATCGTTCACCAACATCGACCTTGAGGGTGTAAGTCGTGTCCGCTTCCAGCGTGGTTGACAGGATCTGCGAGATGCTGCCAGGAGTGGTGATTTCGCCGGCCCCTGCGACGTTGCGACCTTCGGGCGCCCCAGCCGGGAATTCGGCGGCAGTAGGCCACAGGACGCCTGCGTTGCCTGAAGTAACCCAGTCGGTAATGAAGCCGGTGTAGTCACCGGGGCTGGCGAAGACCTGGTCGTCGAAGCTGGGATTCAGGACTGGAATCATGTCGGCTGTCGCGGACGCGGTCACGGACAGCGCGACGAGGATCAGTGCGACGGAGCGTCTCGAATGGACACCGATCGAAAGCCGGCATCGACCGCCGAGCGGCGAATCGCAACGTCTCTCCGATGATGGGGAGGCTTGACCGACGAGACGAGTATTGCCTGCGTCCTTTGCGCTGCCCTGGGCGACAATGCTAGAGGACACGGGACCTCGGCGAACGACGCCTTGCAGGACTACATTCGGAAACGGGTTGCATCGTTTATCCGTCATGATTGTCTCTCCTCATGTGAATCCACAGGGGTACCGGACGCAGTGTCAGAGCCCGGCCACGCAAGTCCCTCGTTGCCACGCGCACGACCTTGGCCGACGACTTTGGGGGAGCCGTCAACCCGAGGCCGAACTCGTTGCGTCGGCGCGGACGTTCTCTGTCTCAGTCGGATCGGCACCCGAGGTACGTCTTGGGTGTGATGCCGTCCGTCTCTGGAATAAAGATGCGCCAATTTCGGGAAGCTAGCGCGAAATGGGATTTTTCGCAACGCTCGCGCCGCGATCGCGGACCATCGCCCGTTGGCATCGATCGCCGGACAGAGCGGCGATGCAGGCCGCGACCTCGATAAATTGAGGGATGATCAGGAAGACGATTCTGCCCGTCTGCGCAACTTTCCCCATGCGCACGTGACCAAATTATTTCGCGCGGACCATCTTGACTCGCGAGAAAAGCACGCGTGCCCACAAATGCAGCACAGATTTCAATGATAAAAATAGCGTGGCCTATTAGGATTCCTGGGTAAAAAGAGACATTGTAATATACGAACTTATAATAATCGCGCAGAAAGTTCGCGGTCGATAGTGAAATTGATAAAGAAAAGGAGATCAGCGAAACGATCAGGCCGGAGCGGATAGCCTTCGATCTTCCCGAAAGGACTGCACAGCCTACGATGAATAGCACAAATTGACAATAAATCATCAGGATACTGTTAATGAGGGTGAAAATCTCATGTGATGTCAATGTGATAAAAAGTCGCAGGGAATCTCTGATCCTAGATACCCTTTCGATCGCGATGAGCCCCCCCCCACAGAGCCCGAGGGCCATGCAGACGGCCCCCGAGTCCCGGACCCGTTGCGACCTTAGGCACCAGCGGCGCATTCTCTCCGGCCAACGGCTCGGCCGAGCCTCGATCGACTCGCCAGCCAGCCAACGATCGAGATCGTCCGCCATCGCCACTGCCGATGTATAGCGGCGGTCAGGGTCTTTCTCCAGACATTTCAGGCAGATCGTCTCCAGGTCGCGGTCGATCTGAGGATTGATCCGGGAGGGCGCTTCCGGTGCAACGTCGCGGACCTGTTCGATCGTCTCCAGCATGGAGCCGCCGCGGAACGGCGGCCGGCCGGTCAGGAGCGTGTAAAGGATCGCGCCGAGGCCGTAGATGTCAGTCGCGGTCGTGATCGCACTCCGATGGCCGGTCGTCTGTTCGGGGGCCATGTAGCAGGGAGAACCGAGCAGGGCGCCAGAGCGAGTGATCTCCGCGTCGGAATCGACCCGCTTGGCCAGGCCGAAATCCGCGACATATGGGCTGCCCTCGGCGTCGAGCAATATGTTCGACGGCTTGAGGTCGCGGTGGAGCACGCCTCGGCGGTGGGCGTGGCCGACAGCCCGCGCCACCGACGCCACCAATTGGCAGGCACTGGAGGGGTCGGAGGGGAAGTCCTCAAGGCGATCGGCAAGGCTACCGCCATCGACGAGTTTCATCGTAAAGTAGCCGCGTCCCTCATGCTCGCCGACCTCATGGATCGGGATGATCTGCGGGTGATCGAGTGCGGCGACGGCCTCGGCCTCGTTGCGGAACCGCTGGCGGTCGACAGGCGAAGCGAGCGAGCCCACAAGGAGCCTTTTGAGGGCGACCCTCCGGCCGAGGCTCCGCTGGAGGGCCTCGAAGACGACACCCATGCCGCCGCGCCCCAGTTCCCGGATCAGCTCGTAGTCGCCGAACTCGTCGGTGGTGGGCTCGTCCGAGTGGGTGAGGCGCCGGAGGCGGTCCTGCTCAGCAAAGAAATTCGAGAGTTCACAGGCTAAGTCGGGATGACGGTCAAGCCAATCGCGACGGTCGGGCTCGATCCCACTACCCGCCGCCTCGTAGTAGGCGGCAAGAGCGTCGAGCAAGCGGCCTTCGCGGGTGTCGTTGGTCTCGGCCACGAATAACCTCACGGCGACTCAGCCAGAATTTGGCGGAGGGCCTTCGTGCCCCGATAGAGTAACCCCGTTACCGCCGCAATGCTCCTATCCATCCGGCAGGCGACCTCGGCGACCGGCAGGCCCTCCAGGTGTCGCAATTCCAGGGCGAGACGCTGGTCACTGGGTAGCTGCATCAGCGCGGCGGCCAGGGCTAGCCGGTCCTCGGCGCGGGCGACGGGCGCGCCGGGGTCAGACTGGCCGCTGTCGGCGAGTTGCTGCAGCCGAACGGACGAGCGGCCCAGATCGGCCTCGAGCGCCGCCGCGCCTACGCCCTGGCCGTGCCGCCGCATTGCCGCCCCGACGTGGTTCGCCAGGATCGCTCGGAGCCACGCGCCCAGCTCCGCGTCCGTCGACCCGCGGAACTGCGCAAGCTTGTCGTGGGCCGTCAGGAGGGTCTGCTGCGCCACGTCCGACGGGTCGAGTAGGCTCCGCAGCCGCGGGCCGAGATGGAGGTCGGCCAGCAGGCGCAGGTAATCGCGATAGTCCTCGATCGGCCGCGGCGATCTGACGCCTTCGCCCCGGTCCATGCCTTGGACTCCACGGGCTAGATTCCTCGCCTCTCAATTCTCCGTCACACGTCGATGGGCCGCAACACTGAGAGTGAGCAAGCTCGGGGAAATCACGTAGCGCCGGCTGGCGAGCAACCAGCCTCGAGCGTCTTTGCCTGCCGCCGACCCAAGAGCAATGCTGTGTTCTCCGGCGCCAGCCCTACCAGTTGATTGACCGTGATGTCGGGCAGATTCAATTGCGGACCTGGGCCAGCGTCTTCAGGGCCGACAGGTAGCGGCGGTTGGGCCGATCCCGACGGCGGTCGAGTGAGGCGTCGAACTTCTGGGTCGGCTTCTCGGTACAGGGCGCGTTCAGGTCGGCCGGATGCGCATCGAAGCAAGAGAGGGCGACGCCCTCGACCATGAGCTGCTCGAAGGCGACGGGCGGGGTCCCCCCAACTCCCGGCGGATCTCCGCCATGCGGATGCGGACCGCCTCCTGGGCGATCGGCGCACTCGCCAGGGTTGTTCGGACGGCATTTGCCTCGACCAGGAAGGCGAGGTCGCTATTTCCGTACTAGATGGACCCCTCGGGGTCGACCTTGAACCGATCGAGCAGCTCGCGGAGTGTATCGCCGTCGCTCTCACCTTCCCGGACTCTCAGCTCGCCGAGCGTTGGCCTATGCCCTCGAGGCTTGGCATCGCGGAGTCACGGTCGCCCGAATTCGAGACGGGCGCGTCGCCCAGAATCGACATGACGTGTCTTTGACGCCACACCGACGAGGAAGGCACCCCGCATAGATAAGGCACGGCTTTTGCTTCAGTTGATTTCGCACGCATCCAATCGTAGAGTGTAAACGGGGACGGAGTTTAAGACAAAGGGTGAGAGAAGTTGAACTGGGCAATCCTAGAAGTGTGCTACACTTGGGCAAACACTGTCTTCTGTCCGTTCGTTCACTACGGAATTTCCGGGTCGGGGCTTTCGTTCGATGACCGGCCGCGTTACCATCCCCAACTCCGGCCTCATCAGGTGTTTCGCCTGATGATCCCGCCTTCCCAGGCCGGCGGCATGTGGGTAATGTTCCGCTCCGATGGAGCGTTGACTTGCCGACATGCTGGGGCGCCTAGACCCTTGCTGGTCGGCCTCGCTGCTGACCAAGGAGGGGTCGTAATGGGACGGAAGAAGATGAGTCGACTCCATTTGACTCGGCCCCGAAGGCTTCTGCCAACGAGGCTCTCGGAGGCTCCTGGCAAGCGCCCCTCCGGAATCGATTCCAACGCGGTAGCGATGCTGCGCAGCATCGCGGACGAGTTTCAGATGGAGCCCGCCGAAGTGCTCCGCCGCGGGGTGACCTTTTTCAAGATCGCCGCGGAAGCCGAGATGAATGGCAACACGCTAGCCGTCCTGGACAAGGAGAACACAGTGGTCACCGAATGGACGGGAGTCCGGGATGTGACCCCGAATGCGACCTCGTCTCCGCTGCCAGGCTAGCGCCCGAGGTCTATGGAAGACATTGGCTCTGACGCGACGACTCCACAATCGGAAGGCGTCTCCGCGGGAGATTCATTCCGAAAGGTCGCCGCGCGGGCTAATGATGCTCCCAAGCACTCCATCGCTGACGAAGCTAAAGTCACGGAAGAAACGGCGGTTCGCTCGGCCAATAAACGACCGCCGACGTCCTTGGCGAAACTGCTGGATCATGTCGAGAGGGAGGTCGAGGACCTACACGATCAAAGGGACAAGCTCCTAACTGAACTATTCGACGCGAGGGAATCATCATCGAAACAACTGGAGATGATTCGCACCGATCATCGATTAGAAATTAATAAACTGGTGAGCAGGTTTGATGTAACAGTGCAAATGCTTTCTGCGAAGCTAGAATTAGAGACTAAGACATATCGCGCTGATTACGAGAGGCTTCGAGAGGCCGCGAACGCTGGCGCAGTTGGCGCTGCTACCGGCAATCTCTTCGTGGCCATCGGTGGAATAATGGTAGGGGTTGCGAGTAATCACACGGAATATAAAGTCCAGCTGACTTGGCTCGGTGTTGGGATCGCAGTTACGGGTCTGATAACGAGCTTTATTTTTACTATCGGCGGTTTCCTTCGGAAGGGGCGCCCCCGCACGCCAAGGATTACTTCGAGTTGTCGAACAGACTATCCACGCTAGCAGATCCGCCTTCAAACGGAGCTCAAGAGGCTATGGACGCCTGAATGAGGTCTGGTCTTAGCAGAGCGAATCGCGTCCCGGCACGCACGAAGGCGAGCGACTCAACAACCCGGTGCTTCCCGACCGCCGAACGCTAAATCGCCGAACGCTGGTCATCCTGCGGCAGCAGCGGTTCGAGGTCTCGCATGAGCCGCGGGTCATCGGCGAGGAGCCGAACCGGACGGGCGCGTTCGCCGTCGATCAGGTAGGTCGGTATGCCCGCCGCGATCGCCCGGCGGGCGCAGTCCTTCGTGCCCCGACTGTTGGCGACGAACCGGTGGAATGCGCGGCAGAAGTCGGCGCCCGCTTCGATCATCCGTTGATTCCGGCTCGGGCCGGCCCGCTCACCCAACCGGACCCACTCAGCCCGGTGTGGCTCTACGGCCACGCCCTCGGCCTCGGCCGCTGCGCCGAATGCGGCGTCGACGCCCCCCGCCGCACCGTGGACGATTACCAGGCCCTGGCCGTACTTTGCCAACAGACGCCGGACGACTTGCTCGGCGAGGTCGCGGCAGTCCCAGGCCCGGTCTCCGGTCACAATGACTCGCATATTCGATTATAGGGCGCCGTCCGCTCAGATCCGCTCATCGATGAAGACCGGCATCCGGTCCGACCCCGTCATGACCTTGTAGTAGTGGCTCGCCGGCTCGCAGATGACGTAGGCCACGGCATGGCCCGCCTCGTCGGGCACGAGCAGGCCACGGATGCCCCGGCGGATCACGTACCATCCGCCTCGGCCGTCGAGGGCGTACCCGGCCGGGACATCCACGGGCACCGCGCCGGCGGCGCTCCAGCCGCCGTCCTTGATCGTGTCCATCCACGTCCAGCCGGTCCGGGGCAGGGCGCGACTCTGGCCCCGGCCGTTGCCCCAACGCGGGAAGAACAGGTCGCCGTCTCGGATCACGGGGAGCCGCGGCCGGCGCTGGCGGTAGTAGAAGCGGTATTCGGGCTGATGGCCGCCCCTCAGATGGTGATGCCGGGCCAACCCGCATCGGGCGATCATTTCCGTGGGCACGTCGCCTGCCAACATCGCCACAGCCACGCACACGGTTGATTCTTCGCCACCGGCCCTTGAACTGATCGTCCGTCCATACTATTAATCCGTACATGAAACGGACGCAAGGGCCGATCGGCCACCTCGACGCCGATTGCTTCTACGTCAGCGCCGAGCGGGTGCGCCTCGGGGAGCTGACGGGCGTGCCGGTCGGGGTCCTCGGAAACCAAGGCGCGTGCGTCATCGCCAAGAGTTACGAGATGAAGGCGGCGGGGGTGAAGACCGGGGTCCCGATCTGGGAGGCGCTGCAGCTCTGCCCCGACGGCCTGTACGTGAAGCGGGACTTCCGCTGGTACGAGGTCCTCAGCCGGGCGATGCTCGCCGCAGTAAGGGACCTGTCGACCGCGGTGGAGTACTACTCGATCGACGAGTTCTTCTTCGACGCGACCCCACCCCGAGGCATGGACTGCCTCGGGTACGCGGCAAAGATCCGGGACAGGATCTTGGAGGCGGTGGGCGTGCCGGTGACGGTCGGGATCGCGCGGACCCGGACGCTGGCCAAGCTCATCAGCGACACGGGCAAGCCGTTCGGCGCCGTGGCTGTGCTCGACCCCCGCGAGGAGGAGGCCGTACTCGGGCGGCTGGCCGTGACAGAGATCACGGGCATCGCCGGGCGTCGCGAGCGTCGCCTGGCGCCGTGGGGGATCAGGACCTGCCTCGACATGGCCAACGCCGACCGACGCCTCATCCGGGACGTCCTCACAGCTACGGGAGAAGGCCTGTGGTGGGAACTTCGGGGCGAGCCGGTCCTGCCCATTCACCCCCACCGGCCCCTGCACAAGATCCTGTCCCGAGGCGGATCGTTCGGAGAGGCGACGGACCGCCCTTCGGTCCTCTGGGCCTGGCTGGTGCGGAACCTGGAGCGGCTCGTGGAGGAGCTGGAGTATCACGAGATCCTCACCGGCCGCGTGGCCGCGTGGATCGGCTACAAGGACGGCCGGTTCGGGGAGGGCCACGTCTCGCTGGAGACGCCGACCGATCGATTCGACGTCCTTCTCGATGCCTTCCGGCCTTGCGTCCGCCGGGCCTGGATACCGTACGCGAAGGCCCAGCGGATGCACCTGTTCGCGCACGAGCTTGTGCCGCGGTGGCCGACGCAGATCGGGCTCTTCGAGGGTCCGCGGGGCCGGGCCGAGGCCCTGGCGCGGCTCAAGCGCGAGGTCAACGGCCGGCACGGTCGGTTCGCCCTCCGGAGCGCCGCGACGCTGCCCCTCGTCGGGATCTACCGCGACCCGAGCAACGAGTGGGATATCTGTGACGTGCGGGGGAAGATGTGCTTCTGAGGGCGGACCGGTCCATTGCGCGTGGTCGTTGGGCGGCGAGGCGATCGAATGCGAGGGTGGTCGTCCTACGGCTGTGGAGTCATGCAGCTCGGCCTGCAGCGGGACGACGAAGGTACACTTGAGACGACCCGCTGGATCACGCTGTTCATCGTTCCCCTGCTCCCCCTCACTCGCTGGCACGTTCGGTACATCGGAATGGCGGCGAGGCGCGGGCCAGATGAGGATGAGTCGTTTGTCTTTGAGCCGGTCGAGCGGCTCCCCCTTGACCCCGTCGGTGTCTTGAGGACGGCCCTATGCGGGTGGTTCCTATTCGGCATCGCGGTCGGACCGGCGGTAGGGTGCGTGTTCGGCATTCAGGGCGCGGCCAGCAAGTTGCAGATGGTGTTCGTGTTTATGGTATGCGGCTGGCCTTACTGGTTGTCCTCTGGGTCCGGCGTCGTTGGCGGTCGTTCATGCACCGGTCCCCTGGCCCTTGGTACGGCGCTGGCCCAGGCGCTTCAGCGGACCCGGCCAGCCGCGACGGCTTCTGGTAACATGAAGGTCACTGGTCGGCCGCCGGTCCGCTGAGATTGGTCGTTAGGCCGCTCCCTCGAAACGCTGCTTGGATTAACCATGCCCCGCGACCGCTTGGCGTATTGGAAGCCGAAGACCGCGGCTCATAATCTCGAAGTGGGCGGCGCGTTGAACCACGCCGCAAGTAACCAGTTCCACCGGGTGGAAGAGGGAGACACGGTCTGGCTCGTGTTCGTGCGTTCCGGCGAGCTTCTTCTCCTGGGCGGAATTAAAGTCGGGCAAGTTACCGATTCTGAAGGCGCCGCCTTAGCACTCGGCACTCGTGATCTCTATGAGTCAGATCACCACATCTTAGCAGCGAATGGCACAGCCCATCCGATTCAGGAGATCCCCATCACGCACCTAGCCAGTAGGCTGCGATTTGAAAGTAAAGGTGGCAGCGACCGCCTCAAAATCGAAGCCGGGCATGTCAATCCGCAACAACTCCAGACGATGCGGGTATTGACGCAAGATTCTGCCGAGATGCTTCGAGAGACGCTCGGGCACGCAGTATCGATCGAGGAGTCAGCGTTCACCCTACCGGAGGAGGTTTCAGAAACGTCGCCCCTTGTTGAAGGTGCCGTCCACCGTATCTCGGTCAACGCCTACGAGCGAAATCCAGTCGCTCGTCGGCGCTGCATCGACTGGCATGGGACGAATTGCTGTATCTGTGGGTTCAGCTTCGGGGCGGTATATGGAGCGCTCACCGAGGGGTACATTCACGTTCATCATCTTCGTCTATTGTCCGAAATTGGCGGCGAATACATCGTCGATCCTGTCGAGGATCTACGGCCGGTTTGCCCGAATTGCCATGCGGTGCTCCACAGTCGCGTGCCGGCGTACAGCATAGAGGAGGTTCGGTCGTTCCTGCGGGCGAGAGACTGACGCCTCACCTAGCGCTGTAGCAGACCCGGCCCTCTGAGTCTTGCCTTCGGAAGCGCGCTTCGGTTTGATCGACCGGCGCTGCAGACAGCGACGTAGAGCGGCCGAGGCCCTCGATCGCCGGGCCGACTAGCGGGCAGGGATAGCGTCGCGGACAATGGGGTGATGGCCACGCTCCCCGGCTTCGACGATCCAGACCTCCCGCCCCTGGCCGCCCGGCTCGCCCCGAAGCTCCGCGCCCTGGCCGACCGCGGCGTCTACTTCGGCACCAGCTCCTGGAAGTACGAGGGGTGACTCGGGTCGATCTACAGCCCGGCCCGCTACGAGACACGCGGGAAGCACTCCAAGGCCAAGTTCGAGCGCGAGTGCCTGGCTGAATATGCCCGCAGCTTCCCGAGCGCCTGTGGCGACTTCGCCTTCTACCAGTTCCCGAAGGACGAGTATTGGGCGAACCTGTTCGACCAGCTCCCCGCCGGTTTCCTCCTCGGCCTGAAGGTGCCCGAGGACATCACGGTCGCCACCTGGGCGTCGCACAAGCGGTACGGCGTGCGCGCCGGCGAGGAAAACGAACACTTCCTCGACGACATCGCCTTCAAGGCGTACTTCGCCCGGAGGCTGGAGCCCTATGCGGACCGGCTCGGCCCGCTGATCTTCGAGTTCGGCACGTTCAACAAGAAGACGTTCCCGAGCCCGGGGGACTTCTACGACCGCCTCGGCCCGTTCCTCGGGGCGCTGCCTAAGGGCTTCCGCTACGCCGTCGAGATCCGGAATGCCGATTACCTCTCGCCCGAGTATTTCAGCCTGCTCGCTAGTCGCGGCGTGGCCCATTGCTTCAACGCGTGGACGAGGATGCCCGAGCTAATCGACCAGATCCGGCTGCCCGACGTCGAGACGGCGGACTTCACTGTCACGCGGGCGCTGCTGGACAAGGGACGGACGTACGAGAAGGCGGTCGAGACGTTCGAGCCGTACGAGAAGCTCCAGGACCCAAACGACCGAGCGCGGGAGGCTATGGCCGAGATCGCGGGCGGGGCGCTCAAGCGGAAGAAGCCGGCGTTTCTGTTCGTGAACAATCGGCTGGAGGGGTTCGCGCCGGGGACGATCGAGGCGGTGGTAGAACGGCTCCTGTTCTGAGCATTACCCGCGGTTGCGAGGCACTCATGCAATTCGTCCACATCGACCATCGCGAGTTCAACCTCGCCAACGTCTCGTACATCGAAGGCGAGGAGATCGAGTACCGGGAGGGATCTGGCGGGCCGCCGCGGATCATCGAACTCGTCCGCATCTACTGGTGTCCTTCCGGCGGGCGTGTAAAAAGTGGTCCCCGACGTCGGGCTGGCAGGTTGACCAGCAGGTGTTGAAGGATTCTCGACGGCCGTCACACGCGCTCCGCGAATGCTGGGTAAGGGCGGGAGGCAGCGGTTCTCGGGGTAGGGATATCAAACCGACAAGAACCAACGGCCGGTAGTGGCCGTTGGACCAGGTATGCGCGATCTGCTCAGGATAGCGCAGTCCGACGATTCCGTCGGCCTGCGTGCCGCCGGGATGGCGGCGTGACGGTGGTCCCTGTATTTCCCCGGTCGACAAAATCGCGGACGTCAATCTGGCAGGCCGAGTAGTCGCCGGGTCTCGGTCTGGAGCTCGGCCAGTTCGTGCGCGTTGCCCACTGACGAGGCACCCTGGCTCTTGCCCCACGCGACCGCCTTGTCTAAGCCTTCCCGGGCTCCTTTCCGGTCACCGAGGTGGTGGAGGCACATGGCCAGCGGGTACAGGTCCCAGGCCGCCTGCCTGCCGTTGCCACGCGCGAGCGTGCCCTCCAGTACGGTTTTGGCCTCGGCGTAGTGGCCGGTCCGGTACAGGGCCATGCCGAGGGTGTTCCCGTACATCGGGTCGTCCGGTGCGAGTTCGACGGCCTTCCGCGCGAGGACCAGTGCCGCGGCGCGAACCGCCAGTTCTCGGCGGCCGGGGGCGAGGGAGGTGGCATGAGCCAGCCCCATGCACGTGTATTCGCAGCGTCGGCCAGATTCGGGGCAACCTTGGCCGCCAGGTCCCGGTCGGCTGTGGCCTGGTCGGGTTTCCCGGCCCGGTCGTGGAATTCGGCCCGGAGGATCAACAGGCTGGCCCGGTCGCCTGCCATCCAGGAAGCGGGAGACAGGTCGAGTAGCTTGCCGAGTTCGGTGGCCGCGTCGGCGTGCCGGCCCAGTTCGTGGTACGCCCACGCTAGGCGGCAACGGGCCGGGCCGACGAACCGTTCATTTGTGCCCGCGCCCTCGAGCACCGCGAGGAAGTCGGCGGCGGCGACCGCCCACCAACCGCGGTGGAACCGCTCAAGCCCTCGGTGCATCCGGGCCTCGCTTTGTCCGGGGAAGCGGCGAACCGTCGCGTCGTAGTCCCACAGGGCCAGACCGTGCCACCCCAGACGGACGAGCTCGTCGCCCCGACGCACGTAGTCTCGGGCGTCGGCCTTGCCCCCCTTCCGCCAAGGGGCGAGGAGATGCCGCAACCGGCTCAGAGGTGCGTCGGGGTCGGGGGGGTCGATGATGGTGAGTTTCACCGCCCCCGCCGGTTTCGTCTCCGGAGGGTAAGAGGCCCGGTCCCAGTCGAGCCCCAGGGTGGCCAGTTGCGAACGGATCAAGCGCAGGTCCCAGACGTGGATCGAGTCCCGGTCCTCGGTCGTGGCCGCCAGGCGCGTGCCGTCGGGGCTGAACTCGGTGTAGGTCGGCCGGTCGAGTTCCGGGGCGTCCAGCGCGGCGAGTTCGCGGCCGGTCGCGGAATCGACGAGACAGATCACATCACCCCTCACCAGCGCCAGCACTGCGCTATCCGGGGTGAAACGCGGGAATAGACCCTCGACCGTCAGTCCGAGCCTCCAGGTATCGACTGCCCAGAGTCGGGTCGCGCCGCCACCATCGGTGGCCAGCCAGTGGCCGTCGGGGCTGAAAACGACCCGAGTCATGTCGCCAACGGGGAGGATGGCGACCCTTCGGCCGGTGGCGGTGTCCCAGACGAACACTCCGGCGTCGTTGCCGTTATGACTTCCGGTGGCGGCCCAGCGGCCGTCGGAACTGACGGCGATGGTTCGGACGTCGACCTGCGGGCCGAGGGGAACAATACGAGGCGTCGATCCCCTGAGCATCAGGAGCGCGCCAGGGGCGATTCCCGCGAGGCCCACGACGCGGCCGTCGCGGGAGTGGGCCATCTGCATGATCGAGCCGGTGGCCAGAAGCGACTCGGGGGGGCCGATCCGCAATACTCCGCTGCCGCCGCCGGTCCGGACCTGCCATCGGAAGAGTCCGGTAGGGCCATAGGTCAGCATCTCGCGTGCATCGGCCGGGAACCCGACCGTCGTATAGTTCGGCGACGCGATGTGTGGCATTTCCTCGCCCGTCGCCGGGTTCCAGAAGCGAACACCGTTGTGGGTCCCCGACGCGATCACCCGGCCGTCGGGGGAGAACGAGAAATAGCTCAGAAACTTACTGCCCCGGGTCGGGTCTCCCGCCAGGGTGCGATACTCGCGGCCGGTGGCGACCTCGAGGACCTCCAGCCCCTTGGCGGCCCGGGCGTTGAGATAGCGGTCATCCTGGCTGAACCTGAGCGTGTGATGACCGCCCAGTGCATTGAGGACTTGCTGCCCGGTTCGCGGGTCCCAGAACCGCAAGACGCCGCTCCAGTCGTCGCTGGCCAGCAGGTCGCCCCGGTGGTTGAAGGCGGCGAGGATTCCGCCGTTCTTGTGCCCCTCGAGCACGATCGCCCGGGGCTGGGCCACGTCCCAGACGTAGAGCTTCTGATCGGGACACGCGGCAACGAGGCGCCGGCCGTCCGGGTTCCATGCCAGGTAGCCGACCTCGCCGGGCAGCGTTAGAGCGGCGGTCGGAGTCGGGTCCTCGAGGGTGCGGACCTGGACCGCGTATTTCTGGCCTACGACCACCCCGACGGCCAGTTGCCGGCCGTCGGGGTGAATCGCGATCCAGTTGAGTGCGGCAGAGCCCGGCAACAGCGCCCTTTGTTGTCCCGTGGCGCAGTCGAGGAGCGTCAATTCTCCCCTGGACGAGACGATCGCAAGTCGCCGGCTGTCGGCGCTGAATTGCGACAACGTGCGAGCCGAATCGGCCAGCAGGAGGACGGCGCGGGGTGTGTCAAGCCGCCAGACCTTGAACTGATGGTTGTTACTGATGACGAAGAGGCTGCGTCCATCAGGCGCGAGGTAGACCCACGCCTCGCTCCCCGAATCGAAACCCTCCAGCCGGTAGAGTTCTGTCTCGTCGGCCACCCGGCGCACCGTGACGTTCCCGAGGCGATCGACGCGCGCGTAGCGATCGAATCCCTCGTCGACGTCGAACGAATACGAGACTGGTGGCTGGCTTCCGAAACGTTGCGGGAACCGAACGTCGGGGAGGGCCATGCATGCGATCGCCTCGTTGCGAAGTGTGTCAAAGCGCGCGGGCGGGTGGCCGAGTTGTCGGCTCAGTTTCGCCGCCTGCTCGAGCACGGCAAGGGCGTCGAAGCGTTGACCCGCCCGGCGGGTGAATCTCGAGGCGCGGGCCTGGGCGACCTTCGCTTCCCAGAGCTGTTCGCTCTTCTGGTTCTCGGCGTCCTTGGCGATCGCCAGCTGCTTCTTGACCTCGAGGGTCGAGCGGTTCAACTCCCCGTAGGAGCGGTTCAACCAGACGGCGGCGACGGTCGAGATGACGGCGATCGTGATCGTGAGCGAGGCGGCCAGTGCATTCAGGGCCGCCAGTAGCTTGTTTCGCTTGCACCAGCGCCAGTACTGCTCGACAGGCGAGGCGTGCCTCGACTTGATCGGCCGGTTCGAGATGACCCGCCGGAGCTCGTCGGCCAGCTCGGCCGCCGTGGCGAAGCGGTCGGACGGTTCGCGGGCCATCGCCTTGTGGATGACCGTGCTCAGGTCGAGCGAGACCTGGGTGTCGTGTGTCCGCAACGGTGTTGGCGTGTCATGGAGGATGCGGCGGATCAGCAGGGCCTGGTTGGAGTCGTCGAACGCCGGACGAAGGGCCAGCATCTCGTACAGCGAGACCCCCAACGAGTAGATGTCGCACCGGGCGTCGGACTTGCCGTCGAACCGTTCGGGGGCCATGTAGCGCAGAGTCCCGACCAGGTCGTTGGTCTCGGTCAGGTTCTCGCTGCCCTCGAACTTGGCGAGTCCGAAGTCGGTCACCCAGGCGGTGCCGTGAGCATCGAGCAGCAGGTTCGACGGCTTGATGTCGCGGTGCAGCACACCTCGCCTGTGGGCGTAGTCGAGCGCATCGGCCACTTCCGCGCCGATCCGGGCGACCTCGCGGTGGTAGCGCAACTGGTCTGATCCGGCCAGCGTGCTGATCCGGGGCGAGGAGGTCGGGTCGGACTCGTCGCACGCACTCGTCGTTTCAGCGGCCTCCTCGGCGGTGCCGTTCGTCCTTTGCGAGAAGTACGAAGCCGGCTGCGAGGTCATGGCGAGGGTGTGCGCCAGGTCAATCTCGCCGGGTGTGGTCGATCCCTTGAGATACCTGCCCGTGTGGAGCGCCTCCGCCAGCGTTGGCGCATCGCCGGGTTCGACCGGCCCGACGGGCGCTGCTCGCGCAGGCGCCGCACGTCGCGGAGCACACGGTCGAGCCCCTGGCCGGAGATGTACTGCATGGCGTAGTAGAGGATGCCCTCGTGCTCGCCGAAATCGAAGACCTGGACGATGTTCGTGTGGTGCATCCGGGCCGCCGACCGGGCCTCGTTGCGGAATCGCGCGCGGTACAGCGACCCGTCCGCACACCGCGAGTGCAAGACTTTCAGGGCGACGTGGGCCTTGAGCGACTCACGCTCCGCCTCATACACGACACCCATGCCACCCGAGCCGATCTCGCGGAGGATCCGGTAATCACCCAGCCGCTCGGGCGCCCCACGACGGTCGCAGGCGGTGCGTGACCGACGAGCGGGCCGGTCAGCCCGCCGCGGCCCGGCTTGTGCATCTCCATCTCGACGAGGGCAGGAAACAGCTCAAAGATCTTCCCGGCGAACGCGGGGTGACGCTCGGCGAATCCGGACAGACTCGGCCGTTCACCGTTCCTCAGGCGAGTGATGAACGACTCGGCCAGGCGATCGAAGTCCTCGCCGTCGGACGCATCGGCGTTCATGGGCGCAGGCCTTCTCCCCCGTCGGGGCTCGAACCGATCAGATCCTTCAGTCGCGTCAATGCCCGCATGTAGCGCTTGCTGGCGGCCGACCGCTCGATGCCGATCACGCGCGCCGTCTCCTCCGCCGACAGCTCCTCGAAGTGGCGGAGCACGAGCACCTCGCGGTCGATCGGGTCGAGGGCTTCGAGCGCCTCCTGGAGTCGGAGCTTGCGCTCGGCTCGAACGGCGGCGACGCTGGGGCGGGTGTCATGACCCAGGAGCTGTGCGGCCAGTGCGGCCGAACTGGCTCCCGGGATCGGACCGTCGACGATCCTCACTTCGCGAGAGGCATCGCGTGCCCCGACTCCCAGGTGCTTGCGGTGCTGTGCCTGGAGGGTCATCCCCGTGAGCCAGCGGAGCCAGAGGAAGAACGGCAGTTCCGGTCTCTCCAGGTACTTAGGAAAGGACCTGGCGGCTTCCAGGCTGGCCTCCTGGATGATGTCGGACGGGTCGATCCGGCCGAGCAACCGGCGATCGAGCCGCAACGCGACCATCCTGCGCAGCCGGCCACGGTGCCGCCCGAGCAGCTCGGCCCACGCCTGCTGATCGCCTGCGGCCGCGCGGCCGAGACGGGCCGAGTCGGACGGAGGTTCGTTTTCGGTCCCCATGGAATACTACATTGCGCTCGCAACCTGATCCGGGACAGGGGGAGATGACCGCGGCGGCGGATCATGCACCAAAGGAAACTGGCGTCGGGATGGTTTCGGCAATGGAACGCCTTCCCTGGCCAACGTGGTGGATGTCTCCTCCGGGAGACGAACCACTTCCGCTCTTCCTGACCAGATGCGCCTTCCGCCCGCAAAGGCGCAATCGCACTCACGAATCCTCGTCTGACTCGTGGGACGGCTCGGCGGATTTCTCGGCAGACAAGGCCCCGCCTGGCATCGCTCAACGCATCAGCATCGGCTGGAATGCGGTGGGACTGCTCTCCTGGGCTTGGGCTGGCGCTTGGGCATGGCCTCGATTCCGCGTGTCGTTCTCTTTGTCAATTCGGGATCGACTCACGGCGCGGCCCGAATCATCAACGTTCAGGCCAGCGCGTCGAGGTAATTCCACGGCATCCACCGCTCGGGGCACACTGTCAGCGCCTCGGTGTGCTGCTGCAACTCGGTCAGGTAGTCGAACGGGTTCACCTCGTTCAGCTGGCACGTGTAGATCAGGCTCATGAACAGGTCGCCAACCTTGGCACCGTTCCGTGTCCTGTAGAACAGGGCGTTCTTGCGGTGCAGGATGGCCTTCTTCAAGGCCCGCTCGCACACGTTGTTGTCCAGCGGCGCGCCGGCCTGACGCAAGAACAGCGTCAGTTCCTCCCAGTGCTTGAGCGTGTAGCCGATCGCGCCGCCGAGGGCCGAATTGGGTTCGGTCCGCTTCTCCCCCAGTTGCCGCTCTAACCAATCGTGCAGTGCCTCCATCGTCGGTCCGCTGGCTTCCTGGTGGAACCGCAGCCGGGCCTCGGGCGACAGCCGACGCTCCCGCGCCTCGGCGTCGTTGCGATAAACCACGGCCAGCGATTCGAGCAGGTGGCGGCACGCCTCGGGGAAGCGGTCGTAGACGTCGACGAACCGACGCCGGGCATGGGCCAGGCAGTGCGCCAGGATCGTCTCCAAGTCGCCCGGCAGGTTGCGCGAGAGGGCATCGCACATCTGGATCGGCGGCGGCAGCTCCTCGGCGCGGTGCGCGAGCACCTCCGCCAGATTCTCGCCCGCGTGCCGGCGGCCGCTGAAGAACAGGGCGACCCGGTGGCCGTCGTGCAGGGCGACCACCCCCGAGGTGTACAGACCCCGGCGCCCGTCGGTGTCGCGCTCGGCATCTCCCAGGTCCTCGTGCCGGGCGGGTTCCCCCATCAGCTCCAGGATCTTGACCGTCGTATCATCGTTGTGCAGCACCTGGCCCTGTGCCGCTTGCCGGATCAGCTCATCGAAGACTGGAGCGAGGCCCGTCGCCACCGCTTCCACGATGTCCCACTGGGTCGAGGCCGGCAGCGGGACTCCCAGGTCCCCCTGCAGGCCATCGAGGCGGTTGAACGGGAGTCCGCTACCGTACTTCAAGAGTCCGATCATGCTGCCGGCCGTGGCGTCATACTTCGTCGGGCCGGCCGCTGCAGGCGCGTCCGCGGTGAAGACCTGGCCGCACAGATGGCAGCGCAGCTTCTGCAATTGATACACCGTCGCCGCCAGCGGCGGCTGCCCCGTGATCCGCACCAGCACGCCCGGGGCCTTGTCGTAGACGGTCCCCTCGCCGCAGGCGGGACAGGCCTCGCCTGCTCGTAGCGACGGGTGCGCCACGTCGATCCGCACCGCACCCCGGTAGGCCGCGGCGCCGTTGCGGCCGTGACCCTTCGAGGTCGCCGCCGTCTCCGAAACGTCGGCAGTCCCCTCGCCGGCAGCCGACTCGGTCCCGGCCGCCGCGTCAGGCAACGCCGTGACCTCGGACGTCCCGGTCTTCGGCCCGACCACGGCCTCGGTCTTCTCCGTTCGCGAACCGAAGAACAGCTGGCGGAGCCGGCGGATCGTGGTGTCCTTGTCTTCCACCAACTCGGTGACGTAGGCGTACGACTCGAAGACCGCGCGGATCAGCTCGGCGTCCTTCTCGTCGAGCGATTGCTCGGCGCGGCGGAGGACTTCCTCCAGTCGGTCGCTGTCCACCTCGACGAGCTCCAGCGTGGTTCGCATCCTGCAGCCACCGTCCGCCCGAGAAGACGCTTCGCCGGCCATCTCCCTCGGGCCGGCGTGGCCTCCCATCCGGGCTCCAGTGGAGCAATCCGGCGACGATCGTGCAAGAGCCCGTCCGGGCCGTGTCAGGCCGGCGGCCCCACCGGCCGCCAGTCGGCTGCCGCGCCGGTTCGCGTCGGGTCGCCGGCCGAGAGCAGGACCGCCAGCTGATGTGCAGCCAGGCGGTGGGCCGTGCCCTCGGCGGCCGAGGGCCACCACGGGAGGCGGCCCTGGGAGAGCCGCTTGTGGCAGAGCCAGAATCCCTGGCCGTCGTACATGAGCAGCTTCAGCGCCGTCGCCCTGCGATTGCGGAAGACGAAGACGGCGCCGGCGAACGGGTCGTGCTGGAGGGTCTCCTGGCAGAGCCGCGCCAGGCCGTCGATCCCGCGACGAAAATCGGCCGGCTCGACGGCGACGAGGATCTTCATCTGGGGGGTGATCTGGAGCATCACTCGGCGTTCCAAAAGCCGCGCGACAGGGCCTCGAGGTCGGCGGCATCGTAGCCAACCAGTTGCACGCGCATGGTGGCACCGAAGCCGTTGTCGAGCTCGAATCGGCACTGCTTGGCGACGAGGACCGGAGGCGTCAGCTCGACGAAGGCAGGGCCGCTCGGCTGGGTCGGGGTGTCGTCCGCGTCGGCCCGTTGCTTCAGGCGGTAGTAATCGAGGCGGAGCACGGCGGCGGCGCGACTGACGCCATGGGCCTTAGCCAGCCGCGTAGCCATCGCCCAGAGCGGTTGGGGAATCCGGCCGCCCGCCGTGCGCTCCCCCCGCCACGCCTGAAATCGGCTCCGCCCATGCTCCAGATCGGGCGGTAACTTCTCACGCTTGCTCGTGCCCATCGCGGTCCTCCAAGACGAGGACCGCCAGCCTAGCGGATCATCCAAACGGATTCATGCAGCCTTGCCGGAAGGACACACTGCTTTTGCTCCTTCTCGAGTCGGTTGACCAGTTCGGCCGCCGTGAAGAACCGCACCCGCAGGCCCGACCGACAGGCGGCAAGGCCGAGTCCAATTGAGATATGTGTCTTTCCAGTTCCGTGACTCCCCATCAGGCAGCAGTTCGACTTCTGGGCGACCCACTCGCAACGCGCCAGCTCAAGGATCTTCGGCTTGGACAGGTTCGGCATCGCAGTGAAATCATACGTGTCGAAGTCTTTTTCGACCGGAAACCCGGCGTCCTTGATCCTCGTGGCGACCGCGTTGGTGGCGCGGGCGGCGAGTTCCAGTTCGGTCAGGCGGAGCAGGAACTGGGCGAAGGTTTGATTGCTCGCGGCGGCGTCCCGCGCCAGCTTCTCGAACTCGCGGCCCATCGTCGGCAGGCGCAACTGCCGCAACTGGGTCTTGAGCAATTCGTTCGTCACATCGGCCATCGGCACGTTCCTTTCTCAAAGGGGTCGAGGGGATCGGATCAGGCGAAGAAGACGCTGACGGGCCTGTCGGCGGCGGGGCCGCTCAGGAGTTGATCGAAGCGGCTCAGATCAGGGAGCGGGACGTTGACTCGAGGCGCGGCGGGTTTTTCGGCGAGGCCTCCCGTATCGCGCGTTGGTGGCCTCGATCGCGGCCAGCGACCGCGTCCGCTGGATCACGGCCTCGGCACTGTGAAGTTGATCGCGCCGGCAGGCTTCGATCGCTCGGCTCACGCGAGACATCGGATGCTCGCCCAGCAGTTGCAAGACCTGCACGAACCGCCGCGAGCCGGACATGGCGCCGTGGATCCGTTCCAGTTCTCCACGAAACTCGGCGAAGCACGCGGGGAGCTTCCAGTCGCGGAAGACCGGCGCGTGGTCCAGCGCGCCGGGCTTGCGGCCCAGCGTCGCGAGGAAGTGGATCGGGTCGAGGATCATCGTCTGTTTCGCCGAGGATCGCTCGTGGGTGGCGACGACCTGGCCCTTCGCCACGATCACGACGCGTCGACGTAGCCCTTGACCGTCACCATCTCGAACGCGAACCGCCGCGGCACGCTGTAACGGTTGCCGTCGAAGGCAACGGTTTGATACTTGTCGACCGCGACCGCGGGCCTGATCACGCAAGGGTCGAACCGATGCACGGGCAGCGGCGCCGCCGCGGCGAGGTCCTCGGCGAGACGGTCCTTGATCGCGAACGGGCCGAAGAGCGATTGCACGACGCGATCGCGCTCGGCCTCGCAGCGTTTGCGAAAGAACGTGTTCAATTCATCGAGATCGGCGACGCGGGGCACGGGCGTGGCGAACCGCTTCTGCACGGCCTTGACGGTCCCTTCGGCGTCGGGCTTCTCGTTGCCGCGGGCCGGCATGCAGAAGAGCGGGGAGAAGACGTAGTGGCTGGCCAGCGCCGCGTATCGCGGCTGGAGCTGGCGTTCGCGCCCCAGGAGGATCAGCGTGGCGACGGTCCGAGGGTTGTCCCACCAGACCTCCTTGGGAACGGCCCCGAAGAACTCGAAGGCCGCGACCATCCCTTCAAGGATCGCCTCGGTGCGTTCGAAGGGCAGAGCCAGGACGAAGGGGGCGTTGGAGTAGGCCCAGGCCGTGACCAGGAACGGCACGAGCCTGCGGCCCTCGGGGAAATCGACGTGGATGTGGCCGAAATCGGCTTCGAGGCGTTGGCCCGGCAGATGCGCCAGGGGGATGAACGTTTCCTCGATGCCGGCGTCGGTGCTTGCGGAGGTAGCGTTGGACCTGGGCGTACCCGCCGCGGTAGCCGTGTTCGTCGCGGAGCCGGCGGAAGAGCTGGGCGGCGGTGTGCCGCTGCTTGGGCGGGGCGGTCTCGTCGTCGATCAGGATCTGGTCGATGACCGCCTGGACCGGCCCCAGCGGGAGCGAATCGGTCCCTGGTCAGCGGCTCGGGATTCGGCTCGGCTTGCTTGAGGATATGCCGGATGGTGTTTCGCGAATGCCCGAATTGCCGGGCGATCTGGCGGATGGACATGCCATCGCGCCGCGCCCTCCGAATGGCTCCGTAGTCGTCCACCGTAACCACGTCCTTGACCCTCCGTGAGGTGAACACTCCCTGTGGGAATGTTCACCGTAACGGAGGAGGCTGCGGTGGGTCCCGCTTACGCGCTCATTTCGCCCCCAGGTGGGTCCCGCTTACGCGCTCATTTCCACCTATACCGCCGCTCGGGCCGGGGCGGTGGCCAAGCTGCGGCTGGGGGATCTCCAGAGCGACGGGACGCAATACGTGCTCCGCTTCCGCGAAAAGGGCGGCAAGAGCCGGGAAATCCCGGTGCGGCACGATCTCGAGCGATATATACTGGCGTACATCGCAGCGGCGGGAATGGCGGGTGAGGGGAAAGACTCGCCGCTGTTCCGCTCGGCGGTGCGTCGGACAAGGCAGCTCACCGGCCTTCCGCTCTCCGCCAAAGCCATCGGCGAGCTGGTCAAGCGGCGGCTGAAGGATGCCGGTCTGCCGCTCCGGCTATCGCCGCATTCCTTCAGGGTAACGGCCGTGACTGACCTATTGACCCAAGGCGTGCCGCTGGAGGATGTTCAGTACCTCGCCGGGCATTCCAGCCCGCGAACCACCGGCCTATATGACCGGCGGCAGAAGCGGGTTACGAGGAACGTGGTCGAGCGGATTTCCATCTGACATACATATGTATATGATGCCGCCGGTTATCAACCGTCAGATGAACCTGCCTCCAGCCGCAACGCGGCCGGCTGGAGCGGCCATGGTCGATACTCCTCAATCGATCGTCATAATCGGAGCAAATGGGGCAGGCAAGACAAGGCTCGGAACATGGATAGAATTCAATTCGCCTCAAAGGGCCCTTGTACACAGGATCGCCGCCCAAAAATCGCTGACCCTGCCTCGCCGGGTCAGCACTTCCGATTTGGAGGCGGCGAAGGCAGATTTGATATTCGGTTGGACGCATCCAACCACGGGGCAGTTAGGCACATTCGACAATAAGCTCGGCAACAAATGGGGCCAATCACCAAATACACATCTTCAAAACGATTATGACAAACTTTTAGTTTATCTCTTTTCCGATGAATTTGAGAAAAGCACGCGATACCGTCAAGAATCTCTCGGTAGGCCCGAGAAGATCGCGACCCCGGGCACGCAGCTTGATATTGTAAAACGTATATGGCACAAGGTTATGCCGCATCGCGAACTTATCACTGGGGGTGGCAAGATCGAGGTGAAGACTAAGGGTTCTACTGCCGCACCATACAGCGCGTCCGACATGAGCGACGGTGAGCGTGTCGCCTTTTATCTTATCGGTCAATGCATGGCTGCCCCCACTAACGGGATTATCGTGATAGACGAGCCCGAACTGCATCTTCACAAAGCGATTCAGTCGTCATTGTGGAGTGAAGTGGAACAGGAACGTTCTGATTGTTTATTTGTCTATATCACGCACGACCTCGATTTTGCGGCGAGCAGGTCGAATGCAAAGAAGCTCTGGCTAAAATCGTTCGACGGAAGCAATTGGGATTGGGAGGAAGTACCCGAAAACACCGGAATCGCCGAGGATATTCTACTTACGGTATTGGGAAGTCGTAAGCCAGTGCTATTCATCGAAGGCGAAAAAGGGAGTCTCGACCACTTTGTTTTCACTAACGCGTATCCTGATTATACAATTGTCCCGTGCGGAAGCTGCCACGGCGTTATGGCCAGTTCCGCCGCGTTCAAAGCTAGGGCAGAGCTCCATCACCTAAATTGCAGAGGCGTTATAGACAGGGACTACCGAGATGATGAGGCAGTCGAATACCTTCGAGAACGGGGGTTGTGCGTCTTAGATGTCGCCGAAATTGAAAACTGCCTGATCACAGAAGGCGTGATTAGAGCTGTTTGTGAAAAGCTATTACTTGATGCTGAATCGGTTTTCGAAGCCGCCAAGGAAAGGGTTTTTGCCGAGCTGACCAAAGAGGTTGGCAAACTCGCATCAGCTCTTACGGCCTTCAAGATTGAAGCAAACTTGAAATCATTTGACAGCAAGCAGCAGGGAGCTGAAGGCCTGCAGGCGTCGCTGAATAGCTTGGCCGCTGCCATCGACGTAGACTCTCTCTACGCAGATGAGCTGAAGCGAGTTAGCGACATTGTGGCGGCTCGCAATTATGAGGAGGCAATCAAATTATATAGTAATAAGGGTCTTATGCATATGGTAGGAGGCACTTTCGGCAAGATGGGCAATGAATGGCTGCCGTACGTGAGGAGACTGATAGAACAGGAACCACATGGGAACGTGCTGAAATCCATCAGAGCTACACTGGCCGTAACATAATTCGACGGACCGATGAGCTTACCGCTGATTGGAAAATGTATCTGATAACGCGCTTTATCGGATACAAAACCGGCACGGTCAAGCGGCAAAGGGGCGGGTACGCCGTCACCATATCAGCTTGCATACACGATTCTGCTTGTATAATAATGCAGTGACCTTTCGCTTTCATAACTATTAGACTGACCTAACGCAAGCAGGGGCGGCATGGCTATTTCGACTACCTACGGCAATGCACTTAAAAACTATCTAAAACGTTACCGTATTGCCGTGGCTCTAAAGCGCTATGCGGCTGACCGCCGGTATGAGTTGCTGTACGGAAGGGACGGTAACAAGGGCTGCACTCGCTTGAACATCCTGCGGACATTCCCATTGTTCCGTCCCAATAGCTCAGGCAGCTATCAGGATAAAGCCAATTTAACAATACAAACGCTGAATCAGACGATCCCGTGTCTGAGGGCGTTGGCCGTGTCAGTCGCCAGCCGCACGTTACAAGCTGCGGATATTGAGGCGTTTCCGCAGTCAGCCGCCGAAATTGCCTCGGCTAACCACCTAAAAGAGTGTTTGGACAGATACGGTAGCGATAAGGCCACCGAGCACAACTATCACAACGTCTATGGACCGATTTTGAGCAATCGGGAAGCCATCAGGTCGATTCTGGAGATTGGCTTGGGCACGAACAATACGGACGTTGTATCGAACATGGGGGCGAAGGGGAAACCCGGTGCTTCACTGAGAGCGTTCCGCGATTTCCTGCCGAACGCGACGATTTACGGTGCCGACGTTGATAGACGAATTCTCTTTAGTGATGAGCGCATAGATACTTTCCACGTTGACCAAACGGATGCGTCCTCATTTACAAGCTTGCGTGAGGCTCTGCCCGATGAATTGGATTTGGTGATCGACGACGGCCTGCATTCGCCAGACGCAAATATCAGGACATTAGAGTTCGGATTAAGTAAAATCAAAAAGGGTGGCTGGGTAGTGATTGAGGACATTGGTTCCCATGCTCCGCCGGTATGGGAAGTTGTCGCCTCCTTACTCCCGGCGGATTACCAGCCATACCTTCTCAGGGCGGATAAGGGAATTGTCTTTGCCGTTCAACGGCTAGGTGATGGCGGTGACGGCCGTGGGAGCGATAAGGTCGGTTCTGGAAGCCGTTGGCAGCGATCAAGCGGTGAATCGTCCGACACCTGATCGGATGAGTTCCTACCAGTCGCCGGGCACGCGTCCGGCATTCGCCTCCGCGTCCAGCTCCTCCTTGGTCAATGTGGAGCGTCTACGACGATCCCAGAGATTTACGGCAATGACGGACGCAATTATCGCGGCTATCAAGGCTATCAACGCGGTGAGAAGAAACACTCTCATAGGCACTTCCTTAAGCCAGTAATACACAGTGATATTATCACGGTGGTTAAATGTCAACGGCCGTCTATCGTCCCGAGCGAAAGCCCGGCTCTCACTCTAGCCGATGATCGCGGCCTGATCCTGCCTTTATCCACCCCACCGACGCCAGCGATTTGGTGCGCACTCTAGCGGGGCGGATAACGGCAATCTGTTTAGTCGGAGCAGTTAGTCGGCTGACTCGCCGGTTGAGAATTCCCACCGCATCCTGACGGTTGCCATGCTCAAATCGGGATTTTGAACCATTCAATTTTTCGTTCGCACTGCGAAGGGCATCAGTCTGTAGTTTTTATTTACTCTTGCCTTCCTCTGGTTGCCTTTTATGATTGGGCAACTCAGGGGTGAAATTATGCTCCGTATTCAGCCTATTGCCAACGCGAAGGATGCGGAGAATTACTACGCCAAGTCGGATGGCGGCTACTACTGCCAGCCGGGGGACGTGCGGCAGGAATGGTTCGGGCACGGAGCCGAAGAATTGGGCCTGACCGGCACGCCTGAATTCGAGCAATTCAGGCGGCTGATTCATGGCCTCAATCCGCACACCGGCGACCAGCTCACTGCCAAGCTGATCGAGGATCGGCTACCCGGCGTCGATGTCAACGTGCATTGCCCCAAGGGGGTGACGATCGCCATAAACCGGGGCGATGCCCGCCTGTCGGATGCGATGTGGGAAGCGGCGCATGAGGCCATCGCCGAAATGGAAAAGCACGCCACAACGCGGGTAAGGCAGGGCGGGAAACAGGAAGACCGGCTTACCGGCAACCTCGTCGGCTACGGCGTCGGGCATCACGAAGGAAGGCCCACGCAAAACGATGACATGGCCGACTGGCATGAACATGCCCATGTCGTGCTGTTCAACCTGACTCTAGACCCGGTGGAACACCAATGGAAGGCGGTCAAGTTCCGGTCGCTGATCGACCAGCGGAAGCTGTTCGACCGCTATTTCAACCAGTTCTTTTCGCACAAGGCGGCGGAGCTGGGCTACGACGTTAAAACGCTCTACAAGCCCGACGGCAAGGGCGGGCAGGCATACCGGGGCTGGGATATCGAGGGCATCCCGCAACCGTTGATCGACCGCACCAGCCGCCGGACGCATGAAATCGACGCGGCGGAAGAAGCCATCGTCGCGGCGATGAAGGAGCGTGACCCCGACGCGCCGGATCACCTGTCGGCACTGGCGAAGGATAAACTGGGCGGCACCACAAGGCAGGCCAAGCGGAAGGATGTGACGCTGGAGGATTACCGCGAGTATTGGGCTTCGCTCGTCACGCCGGAGGAAGGCCGGATCGTGGCTGATACGATCGACCGGGCCAAGCGGGGGGAGAATCCCCCGCCGGAACACAAAACCGAAGCGGCGATGGCCCATGCCATCGCCCACCATTTCCAGCGTAACAGCGTGGTCGAGTTCAATGACCTCGCCATCACAGCGATGGAAAAGAGCATGGGCGGGGCGTTGCCGTGCGATTTCGAGCCGGAAGCGCGGCGGCAGGGCATCCTATCCGATGGCGACCGGGCAACGACGCGGGCGGTATGGGAGCAGGAACAGAAAATCATCGGCTTTGCCCGCGCCGGTAAGGGCATCTTCGAGCCTTTGGCGGCGGGCAAGGAAACCGGGCTGTCCGGCCTGTCGGATGAGCAAAAAGCCGCCGTACGGCATGTCTGGGATTCCACCGACCAGGTGATGCTGATTCGCGGCGGGGCAGGCACCGGCAAAACCACGATGATGAAACCGGCGTTGGACAAGCTCGGTGCGCCGGTCGTGCTGCTGGCTCCCTCGGCGGATGCCTCACGCGACCACCTTGCGGAAGGAAGGCTTTGCCGAAGCCAACACGGTGGCGGCGTTCCTCGGCCAGAAAGCCATGCAGGAAAAGGTACGCGGCGGCGGCATCATCTGGGTGGATGAAGCCGGGCTGCTGGCGGTCAATGACCTTGGACCGGCTTTGCACGTGGCATCGTCACTCGATGCCCGGATCGTGCTACAGGGCGACCCGAGCAGCATAAGGCGGTAGACCGGGACGGCAACATGCTCACCGTGCTCGAGGATTTCGCGGCGTTGCCGGTGGCGAAGCTGACGAAGATCCAGCGGCAGAAAGGCGACTATGCCGGGGCGGTGGCGGCGATCCGCGACGGCAATCTGAAAACCGCCGATGCCGTGCTGCGGAATCTGGGCTGGATTGTCGAGGGCAACGGCCATGATGCGCTGGTCGCCGAATACGGCAAAGCGATTGAGGAACGCAAACCCAACGGCGACAAAAAATCCGTGCTCGTGATCGACCCGACGCATAAAGACGGCGACATACTCACTGAAAAGCTACGCAAGGTCAGGAAAGACAAAGGGCTGATCGTCGGCGAAGAAAAACCCTTTACCCGCCTGACGGCGCTGGGCTGGACGGACGCCGAGAAGGGCGACGCCCGCCAGTTATTCCGGTAACGAAACGATCCAGTTCTTCCGCAACTCGGGCAAGTTCAAGGCCGGGGATCGGGTGAAGGCCAGCGAGCTAGTGCCGCTGCTGCCGAAGCTCAAGCCGGAGCATTTCGCGGTCTATAGCGAAGGTCAGGCCCATTTTGCCGTCGGCGACACGGTACGCATCACCGGCAATGGCTGGGACGTGAGCAAGAAACACCGCATCGACAATGGCCGTATCGATGAAATCAAGGCGTTCACGCCCAAGGGCGAAATCGTCCTTTCCAACGGCTGGGTCATTGGCAAGGACTTCGCTCATATCAAACACGGGCTGGTGCAAACCAGCCCGGCAACTCAGAGCAAGACGGAGGATATCGTGCTGGCGGCAATGAACAAGACCTCCTTGGGGGCGATGTCGGCGGAGCAAGGCTACGTCACGGTGTCACGCGGCCGGGAACGCGGCATGATCTTCACCGACCTGCCGCGCAAGGAGCTGTCCAAGGCCATAGCCGCGGCGATGGCCGCATGTCGGCCACGGAGCTGATGCAAGGCGGAAACCGCCGCCCAAGCCCGAGGCACCAGCGGCGCGGGCGGAAAGCCGGATGCGGTCGTTCATGGAAAAAGTGCGGGCGGTGTACCGGCAGGTGCAGCGGAAAGCCGCCGCGTCGATCAGGGAAACGTTCCGGCAAAAGGAGATGGAGCGTGGACGATAATACCGAGCACAAATACGACCCCTCCCCTTTTCTCAGGGGGGAAGCCAAGGCGGTGGAAAACGTGGCGCTGCTCCCCGCCCTCAATGACCCTTACAAGGCCGGGGGATTCGCCGATAACGAGGTCAGCCGCCTCGTGCTGGTCATGGGCAAGGACGGCTTCCATGTCGGCGAACATGCCTATATCGTGTTCTCAATACGTGCATCTGGGCATCGGGCAATTTGGGTTCACCGCCAACGGGCAACTGTTCAGCTACGTCTTCTGCCGACATCCAGCCGAAGCTGGTTACGGTGCATGGCCGCAACCTTCGGCGAACTTCGATCTAATCACCTTGCGGCGGATGCCGTGGATTCGCCAAGGGGATCGGGATTTCCGGGCGGTCGGTGCCGCGCCGGACAGTGAAGCCTTTATCTCGCGGATCGAGGTCGAGGACTGGCAGCGGGAGCCGGAGCACGCGGTCAGCCTGTCGGATGCTCTGGAAGTGCATGAGGCGGGGTGAATCACGCCCTTCCCGTCGGCTGGCCACGCTGGTAGTCGGTAAGCTTTTCGACCATCGTCATCATTTCGGGGCATTTTTCCCGTTTGACCTTCGCCAGCACCTCGGACGATTTTTCCCAATCAAGATCACCATGCTTATGGAGGATATCCTCGATATGGCTAACGCTATCCGCGAGGGTTTTCGCTTCTTTTTCGAATCTGGTGCCATTTGCAAGCCCAAGGAAATTGTCCACTTGCGGATTTTCTTGAAACGTCCTTAACGCTTCAAGCGACCCTTTCCTGAATGCGTCCATATCATTGTGCATCTCCATAGCACCGCTTGCCAAATCGAACAATCCGGCTCGTTCCATCGCCTCGGCAACTACGACCGTCCTGTGCTTACCATTAGAATGCGGCCGTATTGCTGACATCCCGAAATAGGTGTCCATCGTGAGTAATAGGCCTTTGGCCTCTTTCTCGGTCAGCACGTGGCCTTCGGCCTCGCGCTCCTTCTTTCCCTTAGCATTCGACATAAACCGTCCTTCTCCATTATCTATTAACGATCATATACTCACTAGGTGCAATTTCAAGTCTTAATCGTTTAGGACATGCGGACGCGCCGGGAGGATTTCGCACCAAGGATAGCCATTGCTTACCGGCAGAAGCCTGTGCCGAAATCCATTCGGTGCCGGTGGAGCAACGCTGGCGTCGGGGGCGTGGAAAACGACGCCCTATTAACAGAGAGCTACCTATATTATGCTAACCACCGTACATGTTATTTGTATGTACTAACTTAATATAGAATCGACGTAAGCGGATGCAAGCTGAGGCGGGAGCGTGTCTTTATCAATCCACCGCGCACCATCGAACGTGCCTGTTTCCGGTAGGGCGGTGTCTAATAGCCTATATCCCAATCCCTAGTCTTCGGGCCTCATTGCTCGACGCCTTGCATATTGGTAACCCCAAAAAACTCCTTGAGCTTACGATATATTTCATCTCCCTTTTCGATCCACGGCGTGCGGACGCTATACGTGTGGACAAACATCATAGTTTGCCCGTCCCTCTCCATGAAGGAGACAGCAATCCTGACGGCGACGATCTGAAGCGGGTCGAGCTTGCCCATCACAAATGCACGAAGAAGTAGCAAGATATCACCATACTCAATTTCTATGGTGATGATGGTGCTGCCCTCATGTATTGCTTCCACCTCAATCTGAGTCTCGGCTGAAATAGCAGTCTCGAGCGATAGCACGGTAGTCATAAGCTGTTGGAATTGGTCGAAGTCCTTGTAGGGTATCTTCAATTTAATCTGCATATAAAAAAGCGACCGTAGTCGTCGGGAACGTCTTCCTCGTCCGGTAAGTCAATCAACGCCGTGATGTCTACCCCAAGGGCGTCGGCGACCCTGTTGATGTACGAAATGTCGCAACTACCACCCGCCATCATCTTCTGCAAGGTGCGAAGGCCAACGTTCGCTTTTTTATGGAAAGTATCGGGGAATAAGCACTTCTTCTCCATCAGGCGCTTCAATTTCTCACCATTAACGTATCTCGATCCATATCGCTTAGCCATCGTGCGGTCTCCGTGCGTTGTCGTGCGGCAAGCATGCGCTGTAATTCGTTACAAGATCTGGACTTGCGGCGGTGCGACGGTAAACTGCAGGTGTGATCGACACATACGAGGGCCTACGATGAAACTCGAAGACATTGATCTCGATACCATCGAGATCGACAACATCCGCGAGCAATACGATGACCTCGATATGCTCGGCGATTCGCTGCTCAAGGGCCAGCAAGAGCCGATTATCGTCGGCCCGCTGGTAAACGGCAAGCGACAGGTACGCAACGGCTGCCGCCGCGTCATGGCGGGAAGGTTGAAGGGCATCAAAAGCCTGATGGGCGTCGTGTCCGACCGAAACCTGACCCGGCTGAGCTGGCCCAGTTTCAGCTTATCAGCGACCTGCACAAGCTACACCTGACGCCTTACGAACGCTCCATGGCCGCGTTGGGCATCGAGGCAGCGAACCCGGCCATGACGGTCAAACAACTGGCGGCGATGATCGACATGGGCGAAAGCCTGCTCTGGCGGTACCTGCAACCCAAGAAGCTCTGCCCGGCGGCGATGGACGCCTATAAGGCGGGGCGGATCGGCCTCAACCAGATGGTCGAATTGGCGAAGCTGGGCCACGACGAGCAGGCTAAGGAATTGGGCAAGTCGCCGGAGGCGATGCGTGCCAACCGTAAAAGGGGATCGGCACCGGCGGAACGCACCGGCAAGCTCAAAGTGCCCCTGCCGTCGGGCCGTGGCGTCGCCATCGCAGCGGCGGCAGGCGAGGAAATCACGCTGGAGGAATCGGCGGATACGCTCAAGGAGGCGTTGAAGATGGTCAACGCCGCCATCGACAAGTCATTGTCTGCCAAGTCGGCCCAGTCGGTCTGGAAGGATTTGGCCGCAGCCGTCTGATGGCAGCGGCATAACCGCCCTCTGTCTAGGTGCCAACGGCACCGAGGGGAGTCCCTGCGAATGGAAATCCTCGAACATATTCTGGAATCCTTACCCGCATTCCGCGTCGGGGATATGGGCTATCTCGGGCGGCGAGCTGTTCCTCGCGTCGCTGGTTTTCGCCTTCGGTGGCCGTGCCATGTGGCACGCCTTCCGCGATCAGCTTTAGCCAAGGGGGATGCCATGGGACTTTTCAACGGATCCTCCTCGATAACGCCAGCACGGGCCATCCCGACCGGCTTTGTCAGGAACTCGGCTGGAGCGTCGATTTCCGCAAGGGCGACATCTACGGCTTTGCCTTCAACGGCGACACGTCACTCCGCAGCGGATGGTGTACGTGGCGCAGGCTCGATAACGCCGCGCTGATGCATTTCCACGTGCATTGCCGGGCCGATTTCAACCACGTCCCGGATGGCCTGCTCGACGCCCTGCTGCTGCGCAATGACGAAATCAACTTTGGCGGGGGGTGGCGTCCATCGACGGCAACACTGAGCCTGAAGCTCCGCTACATCGCCGCCAGCGGCGGGCGTGAATGTCGAGATGTTCAGGAATATCTGCGGCCTGATGCTACAGGAGGTGGCGGAGTGGAAATCAGTTTACGCCGCAAGGGCCTGCTGTGATGCAACCAATCCGTTCCCTAGTTCAAGGAGTTAGCCGCATGTTCCAGACGATCCAGACCATGATGCAGATCGGTGGCCTGCTGCCGGGCCTGTTCATCGTCCTGCTCGCTGCCGCAGTCGAAGCCGCGCAACTTCCTCATGCCCATCGTCGGTTGGGTTTTCGCACTCGCCTGCGGGGCCTACGTCTTGATGCCGGTGGACATCATCCCGGAAGCGTTGCTCGGCCCTTTCGGCCTGATCGACGACGGCGCGGCCGTCGTGGCGGGCATCTGCGCCGCCGGATCGGCGATCAAGGCTAGCAAGCGTAACGCCGCGTGAGGAGGAGCAATGAACCTGCTGCCGATTCTGTTCGGCGAAAAGTGGAGGGTGCAACCGAAAGCACCCTCCACTCCGCCGGAAACCCTCATCCACCGGCTTTGCCGCCAGTCCGGCAATTGGACGGTGACCAACTTCGACAGTTGCGACGTGTTTCTTGTACGCACGACCAAAGCGACGGCCCGCGTGATCGATATCGTCGTCCGATCACAAAGCAACCCGGCGGGGGCGACGCCGCTTCCGCTGCGACTTACCGATCCGATTTCCGCTCGACGATCCGCCTTCCGGGCTGTTCGGCAGGCTAATGCTCCGGGGCATGGATTTGCGCTGGTGCTCTTGGAAGCTGTGCATCGGTGAATCGTGCGAGGCGATGGCCTTCGTGTCGGCGCATGTGCCGACCTGTTCTCTGGCGCCGCGTTTTTCGATGCGATCTGCACGGAAGTAACCGGCGAAGTGGAGGCGTTTCAGAAGGAGCTACGTGACAAATTCAACTATTCCTTCCGCTTCGACGGGTCGCCGGGCGTGCCGGTAATCCGTTCCGACAACTTGCCGAGGCGTCAATGAACCTCAATCGGCTCCTGTTCGGCACGCTGTTCGATGAAACGGCATGTGATCCGTTAAATGAGGTGTTATTCGCCTTTCCCGATTCGACGCCGTACACGGTGCGCGACCTGCTCCAATCGGTCGCGATCATGGGCGCCAGCGGTTCCGGGAAAACCAGCGGCTCCGGCCTGCTGATCGCGCGGGCAATGGTCAACCTGAAAAACAGCGGCGGGCTGATTCTGGTAAGCAAACCGGAGGATAAGCAATTCTGGATTGACCGCTTCGTCGAAGCGGGGAGGGATCGGGACTTAATCATTTTCGGGCGGCATGAGCGGGCGCGGTGCAACTTCATCGATTTCGAGCTGCAACACGGTGGCGACGCACGTTCACTTATGGAATTTGTGATCGTTACCGGGGAAGCGCTGGAGAAAGGCGGCACCGGCGAAAACGGCAAATTCTGGGAGAAGAACAAGAAGACGCTGCTCTATAACGCCATCGAGCCATGCCGGCTGGCGTGGGGCAGGCTCACCATCCCCATGATCCATCAGTTTATCACTAGCGCCCTATACAATACCGCCGTCCAGCTCAGCACCGTGAAGCCCGAAGGCGGCGGCGACAGCCCGCGTGAGCAGTGGGAGAAGGGGGTGCATTTCCAGACGATGGATCGGGCCATGAAGAAGGAGAAGACGGCCATCGAGCGGCACGATTACGGCCTCTACCACGATTACTGGTCGCAGCAGTTCCCCAGCATGGAGCAAAAAGTGCGGTCGTCGATATTAGCGGATGTGATGAGTGTCCTCCACACCTATAACACGGGCCTTGTACGAGAAATGGTCTCAACACAAACGAATACGTCGCCTGAACTGATGGAGCAGCGGCAAGTTTATACTGGCCGATTTTCCGCTCGACGTAGAGGGCGATTCGGGCCGCCTCATCATGCACGGCCTGAAACTGCTGACACAAAAACATATCCTGCGGCGGCATGCTAAGCCGGGCGATCCGGTCATCATCATCCACGCTGACGAGGCACAGGAGATGGTCAGTTCGTTCGACGCCAGTTTCCTTGCCAAGTGCCGCTCCCACCTCGGTTGCATGATCTACCTGACCCAATCACTTCATAGTTATATGACGGAAAAAACATGAGAGAGCATGAGGCCAAAGCGTTCCTGACCAATTTTGGCCTGAAAATCTTCCACACGCTCGGCGACGCCGAAACAGCGGAATATGCGTCGTCGCTGCTGGGAAAACGCCGCGAGTCGTTTACCTCACTCCAGCAAAAGCCGGATCGCACATGGGGCGAGGAGGTTTTCGGCACCGACGCCGTGACCGGCACGTTCAGCGAGAGCTACCAGCCGGTGCTACAGCCGGTCGAGTTCATGTCCGGCCTGCGCAGCGGCGGGCCGCCCGGCTTCGTCGTTGACGGCATCTGCATCAGGAACGGAGTGCCGTTCCGGTGCGGCGAGAATTTCCAGCGATTCACCTTTTCACAGCGTTAGGGGAAGCCATGCCACAGCCGCCGCCCCAGCAGCAGCAGGAGACAAAGCCCGCCGATCTCATGAATCTGGTCGCCCTGCTCGCCAACGTCCACCTTGGTTGCGTGACGCCGTGGATTCGCTCGAACTTTGGGTGCCGCGCTTCGCGGCTTACCCGCTGTCGGCGCTCCTGATGCTGGTCTATGCCGGGGCCGCCGATTGCCCGCTTCTGGCGTGGTATATCCTGCCGTGGCTCGGCATGGTGTTCATCCGCCGGGTGACGACCGATCCCAACCAGCACAGCCGTTACCAAGGCTATCCGTGGGTTTTCGGCTGGATGGCAGGGGAATACGTCGCAAGGTTGGCCGAAGTGTTTATCTGCTTCTTCGGCGCGGTGTTTCTGGTGATTGTTGATGAGGAAATCGCCCGCTTCGTCATGGCGATGATCGTTTCCATCATCGTGGCGGCATGGGTGGAATTCTCCACCCTGCGAACACGGAGCATCGCCATGCGGGATGCCCGGATCGAGGCGAGGCATTGGAGGTAATAGCGGGTTCAGGCCACGGCGCAAGCGGATCGATGGTTCACAGCCATTCCTTTTTTCGAGGGAATTCCGATGGCGAAAATCGGCGAAGACATGCTCGGCGACATGGCCAGCCTTGGCCTTCAGGAGCTTCAGCAGGCCAACGCCGGGATGATGGCGATGGATGCCCCGCCCATCCAGCAGCCCGACGCCCCGGTCGAGGCACCGCAACCCAGCTACGCCGACATGGTGACGCAACAGGCGTCGATCCAGCCACCGTCACCCGATCTTGGCATGGAGAGGTAGGGGCATGGGAATCATCGACCAGATCAAACACCACCTCAAACACCGGCTCAATCCCAAGACCATCGCCATGGAGATGGCCAATCACCTTACCGACAAGGTGATTCCGCAAGGGTGTGATGAGGTGGCCAACGCCCTGTTTAACCATTCGGCCTATCTGCCGTGGCCGGGCAGCTCCGGCCCGGCACCCATCGAGGCGCCGCCGATCGGGCTTCACCCAGCGGCTGGCGCCCTCGATGGCATCGTCATGCCGCCCGAACCGTTCTATGGGTTTCACCCGGACGGCACGCAATCCCTTCTCGAGACACCGATTATCGACGGCGAGGCACCATCCACGCCGGATCGCCTCAGCTATACCCACCTCATCACCGACGCGGCCATCGCCCGCGACAACGACCAAGGAATGAGCCGATGACACTTCTCGCCATTCCCTTGTTCATCGGCGGTTCATGGCTTTTGTGGTGGTCGTTCATCACCGGCAGGGATGCCGTCAGGGACGCGATTATCGAGTGGAGGAGCCGTGGATAACTACGACCGCGTTTTGGCCGTCGCCGTCGCCTTGCTCGACGACCTTGACAGGCGGCTGGAGCCGCATGAGCGGCTGGCGGTGGTGGTCTATACCATCCTCGAACTCACACGCCGGGAGATGCCCACTCCTTCGAGGAACTGACATGCGCCAGCTCTACCAATATATTTCCGGCCTGAATATCGGATACACGGCTTTGGCCCTGTTCCTTCTCGTCGTGGCAATCGGCGTTTCGGTAAAGCTGTTCCGGCGGGTGGGGCTGGTGCCCATCGCGCTGGGATTCGCCGCCCTTGCCGCCATGTGGTTCCTTGGCGCGGGAGCGGTGAATGCAATCACCCACCGGCGGGCAAACGGTGCCGGGCGGCATGCCTTCCGGCCCGCAGGTGGAGATCTACGATAGCACGCATCGGTACACCAACATGGAATTGGGCGAATGCGGCCAGTGCCTGACGACACTGGCCATCACCGGCGACACGTCGGCGTACATCCGTTGTCCGTTCTGCGGCCTGAGATTCCCGGCATGGAAGGCCATTGTACGCATCAAGAATCTGATGAGGAATTATCGATGACATCCGATAACCCACGCCATGTCATCGCGTCCGAAGCCAGTGCCACCATCGTCAATCTCTACCTTCACGCCGACATGCCGAAAGTCGAGGCGTTCAGCCGGATTCTGTCCGTTATCCTCATGGCGATGGAGGCAGCGGAGGAGGATTTGCGCGAAAGCCGATGCGAGCCGTCGAACAATTAAGATCGCGCATGATTTACGGGTGTGGCCGAAAGAAACGGAGGACGAGAACACATGGCGAAGAAACTGACCTCGCCACCGTCGAATCGTGGGATGGGGAACGACGGCCGTGGCGGCCGGGATTCTCGGCCAATTGATCGGGCGGTTATGGGGGGTAGGAGGGCAGTAAGGCGAATCCAGAAAGGTCAGGACCAAACAGGAGCCTGCCATGACGGTCAAGGAATTTGCCGATCGGGCCGAGATTTCTTTGAGCTTAGCGTATTTGCTCATCGCCGAAGGGCGGGTGCCGCACCGGCGTATCGGCCAGCGGGGCAAACGCGGCTGTATCCGCATAACCGACGACGACCTGAAATCGTTTCTCGAGTCCGCCAAGGCCGGTGCGGTCGATTGACGGCGGTGCGCTGGTGCGCGTGGCGGAACGGAAGCCGCCACGCCCATCGGTCATTTCGGGGCAGTCGAGGCACCAGCGGTGCCTTTTTTCGTCGCCCTCCCCGCCTGCTGCCGCATGTGCTCGCGGCGGTCTTTCAGGTGCGAATAAACGGCACTGACCGTCTTGGTATCGGTATGCCCGGCCAGCTCGGCAACCTGAGCGATGGGCACGCCTGCTTCCAGTGCGTCCGTGACATACGCATGACGCAGCGAATAGCAGACGATCCCTTTCAACCCCAGCTTCGCCCGCAGATTGCGGAACCGGCACCGCACGGCGTTGCGATCCCACGGGTTGCCTTGGGTGTTGAGGAAAATCAGGCCGCTGCCACGTTGCCCGATCAGCGTCCGCAACAGCTCGCGTAGCGTGTCGTTGAGATAGATCACGCGGTCACGGCCGGTTTCGCCGGTCGTCTTGCCGTGGAAGGTGGCGATGCCTTCGTCGAGATCGACCATTTCCGCCGTGAGTCGCATGATCTCGCCGGGCCGTGCTCCTGACTCCATCACGGCGGTCAGGAAGTCGCGGAATTCCGGGTCTTTGACCTCGGCCAGAATCCGCTGCCGCTCGTCTTCCGTCGCGGCCCGCCGCCGCTTCATCGGCGGTCGCTCCATGTGGCGGATGACGTCGTTCTTGATGCCGCAATTCTTCTCTGCGAAGGAAAACAGCGATTTGACGGCGGTGATCGCTCCCCGCTTGGTGCTCTGGCCCAGCTTCCGCGACGCGATCCATGCCGACACGTGCGAGGGCGTCAGCTCGCCGGGCTTCAGCTTGGCGAAATGCTTGTAGGCCAGAAACGGTTTCAGGTGGCTTTCGTACCAGACACGGGTGGATTCGGCGTGCTCGCTTTCCGACCATTTTCGGAATTGGGCGACCAGCTCGGCGAGCGTCATGGATTTCGACGGCGGCAACCGGCCGTCGGTCGCCATGAGGGCGTAAAACGCCTCATATGCTTGCGTCTTGTTTTCCAGCCCCTTGGCCAGCAGCTTCTGCTTGCGTGCGATCTGCACGTACCAGCCGTTCCGCTTCTCCCAAAACCACGGCTCCGGGCGTCGCATCTAGACCTCCGGTCTAGTGGGGGCGTGACACGCTATGACACGCTAAACGGTAGAATGACACGGTATTTCGTGGAAATCGTGCGATCTAGTGGAATCGCTACCGTGTGATTATACCGGGATTTACGTCGTTTTTCAATGACGTACCCCAAGACTGGGGGTCTAGAGGTCGTGGGTTCAAATCCCGCCGCCCCGATTAGACGCAAGTTCCTGAAAGATTGAGAGATGCGGCTCTCGCAAGCGGGTCGCGTTTTTCATTTCCGGCCCGAAAAGTCACGCTATTCGGCACGGAATCGAGCGTTCCCGTGACTTCGACGCTCTTCCAGGGAACCCTGCCCCTTGCGCGTCAGCTGACCGCCAGCCGCCCGTACTTGGCTAGCCTGATAGGCGTGCGAGTTGCCTGGGGACGGCGATGGCCGGGTGCCTGTATCGCCGCCGGCTGATTAGCGGGCCTGGGCACGGAGGATCAGGGCGTCGACCTCTCCCCAAAGCGTCCGACATTCCTGGCGCTCGGCCGGGGGAAGCAGGCCCAATGCGCCGTGGTCGAACAGCACGGCGAGGTCGGGGTCGGCCCACAGGTGGGCCAGCCGCCGCCGGACGAGGAAACAGTCGGACTCCGCCCCGCCTTCCAGGATCCTGGCCCACCCCGCCAAATCGGCCCGGAGCCACTCGCGCGCCTGCCCGCGCCAGCGGGCTCGATCCGCCTCGCCGAGCGTAGCTCTGTCCTCGCCGCGACTGCAGCCGGCGAGCGCGGCGGCGCACGCGGCGGTGTAGCGGTGGGCGCTGCCAGTGTCGCCCGAAGGGGGTGGAGAAACGGCGAACGCGTCGGCGTAAAGCCTTGCGGCCGCGGCGAATCGACCCTGCATGCCGCAGAGTTCGGCGAACTTGAGGGACTCGGCCGCGCCGCGCGGCCTTTCCATGCCCTGGAGGACGTCGGGGAGGCCGTCTTTCAAGGCGGTCAACCGTCGGCACCGCCGGAGCTGGGCTTCCACGTTGGCGCGGAGCTCGTGATCCGGCGGGAGCCGGTCGAGGCAGCGCCGGGTCGCGGCCTCGGCTTCGCCGAAACGGCCAAGAGCCAGGAGCGCCTGGCCGAGCGACGCGTGCACCCGGAATAACCCTGGGTCAAAATGGAGGGCCTTTTCGTAGTGGCCGATCGCCTCGTTCAGCCGGCTCGCGTCGCCTGTGGTGAAGCCGAGGTTGTTGTAGGAGGCAGTGAACGTCGGTCCGATCCAATAGGCCTGGTGATAGTAATCGACCCCCTCGTTCAGCGCATCGCCGAAGACGATGTCGCGGGCCCGGGCGGCCTCCGGGTCGATGCGGAGGGTCTCGCGGCGGCGGTCGTTCACCGCGTCCAGCCGGCCCCTGCCAGCGAGGGCGACGCCGAGCAGGGACTCGGCCGGGGCGAACGCGGGGTCAATCCGCAGCGCCTGCCGGTAGTGGGCGATCGCCTCCTCCAGTGCACCCTCGTAGGCCCGGATCTCGGCGAGGTTGTAGTGGGCAGCGGCCAGCTCGGGGTCGAACCGGACGGCCTGCCGGAAGTGGTGCACGGCTTCAGGCCACCTGCCCTCACCTTTGTAGGCCAGGCCGAGGTTGTTGTGGGCGGGGGCGAAGTCAGGGTCGATCGCGAGGGCCTTCTCGTAATCGTCGTAGGCCGCCTCCCAATCGTGTCGGGCGGACGGGATGAGGCCGAGGTTGCTGTAGACGGCGGCCGCGTCCCCCCGAAGTTTTGACGCCCGCAGGTAGGGGGCGACCGCGGCCTCGAGGTCCGCGTCCCCCCGCGCGAAGCGCGTTGCCCAGGACGAGGTTCAGCCAAAAGTCTTCCGGGGTCGCCTGCCGTACGCGGCTCAGGAACCCGGTCCCGTCCCCGCCGATGGCGTGCAACCGCTCGCCCAGCGCCACCAGCAGGCTCAACGGCTGATCGGCCACGGGTGCCGACTGGGCCAGGCGGGCCAGGGCTGCCGGGTCGTCCCACACCGCCGGGTCGCGGGCCCGGTCGCGCCAGGCGTCCGGGTCGGCCCGCCGCGCCACCCTCAGCACCCAGGCCCGGCGGCGGCCGTCCGCAGCGCAGGCCGCCCAGTCGTCCAACGCGGACACGATCGGCGCGCGCACGGCCGAAGTCGCGACCCGCGCCCCCACGTCCTCCGGGTCGTCGCCGGGCGTCCCGACGCGGGCCTCGCCGAACGCCGCTTCGTAGGCCCGATTCGCGCGTCCGTCGTTGAAACGCCGCTCGGCCACGGGGTTATAGCGCCCCTCAGCGAGAGTCAACCGGGCCAGTCGGATGGGCTCCAGCCGGGCCACCAGGCCGTGCTCGCGACGCGCCTGGTCGAGATCCTGGACGGCCTCGTCGAGGCGCCGGCGCAGTGAGGCTGGCACGCCGCGGCCCAGCCGGCCCCGGGCGCGCTCCAGTGCGAGGGCCGCGCCGGACCAGTCCGCCGTCTGCTGCGAGCGGGTCGCCTCCCGCAGATCGTTCTCCATCCTTTGTTCGATCGCACGCTCCTCCGACCACAGCCAGAGCCCACCGCCGACCAGGCCGAGCGCCATCAACGTGCCCGCGGCCGTGACCGCCGCCTGGGACCGCCGGCGCCGGAGCCAACGGGCCAGCCGCTCCGCCCGGCCGGGGGCCCGGGCCGTGATCGCCTCGCCCTGCTGGAACCTGCGGAGGTCTTCCGCCAGCGCCGCCGCGCTCGGGTAGCGGGCCCCTGGCTCCTTGCTCAGGCACTTCAGGCAGATCGTCTCCAGGTCGCGCGGCAACCGGGCATTCAGCCGTGACGGGGGCACGGGCTCGTCGTCGATGACCTGGCGCATCGTCTCAGCCCCGGTTCCCGACCGGAACGGTGGGCGGCCGGTCAGCGATTCGTATAGGATCGCCCCCAGCGCGTACACGTCCGCGGCCGGCCCGACCGCGTTTGATTTGCCCAGGGCTTGCTCCGGGGCCATGTAGCTGGGCGTCCCGAGCGTGGCGCCGGTCAGGGTGAGCCCCGCGCCGCCGTCCAGCCGCCGGGCCAGCCCGAAGTCGGTGACCTTCGGCGTGCCCTCGGCCGTCAACAGGACATTGGCCGGCTTCAGGTCCCGGTGGATGATCCCGCCGTCGTGCGCCGCCTGCACCGCGTCGGCGAGCGCGGCCAGCAGCGCGGCGGCCTCGCGGGGAGGCATGGGCTCGGCCGCGAGCCTCTGCGCGAGGCTGCCCCCCTCGACGAACTCCATCGTGAAGTACGGCCGCCCGTCCACGTCGCCGACGTCGTAGACCTGGACGATGTTTGGGTGCCGCAGGCCTGCCTTGGCCTCGGCCCCCCGCAGAAATCGCTCCAGCTCCTCGGGGCGGGCGTAGGCCCCGGCGATCAACATCTTGATCGCGACGTCGCGGTTGAGCCGCCGGTCCCACGCCCTGTACACGACCCCCATGCCGCCGCGGCCCAGGAACTCCCGCACCTCGAAACCGGAGAAGTGCGGCGGACCTGCCTCCGCCGAGACGCGAGAGGTGGGACGGGATGCCGGGGACGGGAACAGGGCGTCGAACTGCGCGTCGACCGCGCGGATCTGGCCCAGCCGCGCCTTCACCCGGGGCAACAGCTCGGGGCAGTCCCCACAGGCCTCCTCCGGGGTGCGGTCGGATTCGAGGATCTCCTCGACCAGGCGCTCCACTTGCAGGTCGCCGGACATTGCCACGGCCTCCGGACGCCGCCCGTTCCGATCTCCGATGACACGACCCGGCCCGCGGGGTCCGGCCGATGTCGCCTACGACCCGTCCGTCGGAAAGGTATCCGGCCGGAGGTCGCTCAGGCGCTCGGCCAGAATCATCCGCCCGCGGTTGACGCGACGCTTCACGGTCTTGGTCGACACACCCAGCACTTCGGCGGCCTCGCCCAGCGTCAGCCCCTGGACGCGGATCAGGCTGAACGCCTCCTGCTCGTCCGCCGGCAAGCTCTCGATCGCCTCCAGCATGCGGAGTCCGTCCGGCGTCAAGGCGGCGTGGCTGCTGGCCGGCGCCGGCACCAGCGCCTCGTTCAACTCGGCGGCGGAGGCCCGTTGATCCAAGCGCCGGGCCAGGTCATTCAGCTCCCACCGCATGTGCTGGCTGGCCAGGGCGAAGAACTCGCGCACCGTCCTCGGGCGGACCTCGCGCATGGCCTTGAGAAGGCGCTCCACCACCGCCCCGAGCAGCTCGTCGGGCTGCAGGCACAGCGGCGGTTGCGCCAGGCGCGGATACCCCCGATAGAGCATGCCGGCGCACAACGTCTCCAACCGCAGGACGGCGCGGTCGAGCAGGGCCCGGACGATCGGGTCGGCGGGGGTGTCCCCGGCCAGAGCATCCAGGTAGTGCTGAACGGCGGAAGTGGTCTGACTCTCACCCATCGAGGCAGCCCCGCATGCCAGCGTCGAGATCAACATCGATTCTGCCGTTTTCTGTGTCCACCGGCAACGCTTAACAGAATGGCCGTAGGAATCGATCCAACCCGAGGACCGCCGGCGGTAACGACCGGCGTCCGTTCCCCTGCGTCCACTTGGCGTCAAGGCCGCCGCGGCAAGGGCGGGGTACCAGCGCGTAAGTGACGGCTCAAACTTTTGGCGGCAGCATTCTCCGCGATCAGCTCCCTGATCGCACAATCGGGCGGCACTTGTAAGCCCCAATCAAGGACGACCTCGCATCAACGCCAACGGGCTGCCGATGTCGCTGTCCCTCGACAGGCTGGACGTGCGACAGCCTCCGCCCGGCCTCATCCGATGCAGGCCGACAGGCTCTTAGAGAGGAGGGTGACCAGCTCCTCGCCGCGGGCGTCCGCCAACGCCTCGGGGCGGAGCACGTGATGCAGGACCGCGAACCCAATGAGCTGGGCGAGGACCATGGCGGCCCGGACCGCGGCCTCGTCGCCGCCGATGCGCTCGGCGAGGAGCCGGAGCTGTGTGCGGTCGAGGTCCCGCCGGAACAGCTCGATCGCCCGGGGCTCCGCGGCCGAGTGCAGCAGCAACAACAACGGCGTCAGCAGGCCGTCGGGCGCATCCTTCTCGCCGTACACCACGACCCGGGCGAGGTGGCGCGCCAGGTCCGCCCGCCCTTCCCCAAGCAGGTGCCCCATGTCGAGGGCGCGTTTGATCACCTCGGCGAAGAGCCCCTCCTTGGAACCGAAGTAGCGATTGACCAGCGCAGCGGTCACCCCCGCGTCCGCGGCGATCTCGCGTGCCCCGGCGCGTTCGTAACCGTCGCTGGCAAAGCGGCGGGTGGCCGCCTCGAGGATGGCCTCCCGGGTCGCGGCGGCGTCCCGCTTCCGCTTCGGTTTGGCATCGGCTCGCCCTTGGTTCGGCTTGCCAGCGGCTCGACGCTTCGACATGTCCAAGCTCCCTCCGGAGTTTGTTCCTCCCTCCAAAGTAAACGTACGTTGACTTGGAAAGTCAACTGCCCTACGATGAAGTCAGCAGGCGTTGACTTGGCCGCCGATGGCAGCTCAGGAGCGGGGCGGAGCGGTGGAGAAGTCCCCCCTCGACGCTTGGGAGATCGGGGGAGCCGGAGGCCGCCCGAGGCCTCGGCCCGGCGTCGAGACTCGTGAGGGCGGCGCCATTGCGCCTGCGCTCAGCCGCCCGAGATGGGAGACATCGACATGAAGAACGGCGATGACACCAACGGCGAGACGGGCGTTCTGAAACGGTCGGCAGCTCACACCGCAGTGCCGGGTCAGGCGGTGTCCCGGGATGCAGTGATTCCGTGACTCACTCGGGGATGAGAGCCGAGTCCTCCTCCCCGTCGACGGACTTCGTGACCGCCAGGCCTAGCTCACGCATCCGGATCCGGAGCGTCCCCCGCGCGAGCCCGAGGACCTTCGCGGCCTGGAGCTGGCTGCCGCCGGTCGACCGGAGGACCCACGGCAGGAGGAAACGGTCCAGCTCACGCCGCGCTTCGTCATACAGGTCCTGGCTGCCGTCGCGCAGCCGCTGCTCGATCAGCCCTTCGAATCGCGGTCCCACTCCGCCCACCGCGGCTGGCTCGACGGCCCTGCGGGGGGCGAGCTCGGGAAGGAATGCCGGCACCAGCACCGGGCCGGTCGACCGGAGCAACGCCTGCTTCAGCACGCTCTGCAGTTCGCGGACGTTCCCCGGCCACGAGTACGCGCGGAGCCGCTCGATCGCCTCGGGGGCGACCTCCCGTACCTCCCGGCCGAGCTCGCGGCCGAACCGGCGCACATAGTGCCGCACCAACACGGGCAGGTCGTCGCCCCGGTCGCGGAGCGGCGGGAGATGGATGGTATACACGCCCAGCCGATAGTAAAGGTCCGGTCGGTACATCCCCTGCGCCGACCGCGCTTCCAGGTCGCGATGAGTGGCCGCGATCAGCCGGACGTCGGTCCGGATCGTCTCGTTGCCGCCGACCCGCTCGAAGGCCTGATCCTGCAGGAGCCGCAGGACCTTCGCCTGGGTCGCCAGGGGCATGTCGCCGACCTCGTCGAGGAACAGAATGCCGCCGTGGCACTGCTCGAACTTGCCGATGCGCTGGCGGTCGGCGCCGGTGAATGCCCCCTTCTCGTGGCCGAGTAGCTCGCTCTCGAGCAACGGCTCCGGGATGGCGGCGCAGTTGAGGGCCAGGAAGGGTGCCCCGGCCCGGGGGCTGTGCTCGTAAAGGGCGCGGGCGACCAGCTCCTTGCCGGTGCCGGTCTCGCCGGTGATCAGCACCGGCACGTTGCGGGCCGCGACCCGGCCGATCGCTTTGTAGACCTCGCACATCGCGGGACAGGATCCGATGATCGCGCCATCCACGTCCGGGTCCAAGGCGGTATCGGCGAGCATCGCCGGAGCTCGCAGGTGCCGGGCCACGTCGAGCGCCTCGCCGACTACCCGGTGCAATACGGACGGCTCGACCGGCTTGAACAGGAAGTCGTAGGCCCCCTGCTTCATCGCCTCGATGGCGCTGTCGGCATCGCCGGCCGCGGCGAAGAAGATCACCGGGATGCGCTCCTTCACGCGGCGGATCTGCCGGTAGGCCTCCAGCCCGGCCGACCCGGAAAGGTCCAGGTCAAGGACGACCACGTCGGGCGAATGGACGCTCAAGCACCGCATACCGGCCGGACCCGAGCCGGCGACCTGCACCCGGTAGTCGGGCGAAGGGAACGTCCGGCGCAACTGCTCGGACAGCCCGCTCGGGGCGTCGTGGAGCAGCAGGACGTGGGCGGGCGCGGGGCCCGGGTGGTGGGGTGCCAGGCCGACCGACCCGGGACGGCAGCGGACCGGCTCCGCCCGGGTGACGGCGGCCTCCCCCACGCACGGTAGCACCGGACGAATCGAATGAGAGCTTATAGTCATCACCGACATATAGTTCTCCGAAGATTTGGGTGCGAATGTGGGCTGGTCCCTGATCGTTCGCGGGCTGCTGCTATGATCCTGTGCGACCCTGGGAGTCCCCGGTGACGGCCGAAGGGGGCCCCGACCCTGGGCGACGAGGCGGACGGGCCGGGCCGACGCTCACGTCGCGTGGCGCAGGACAAGACAGGATCGGCGACGCTCGTCACGGGGCGCCGCTTCTGGCGGGACGGCCGGTGCACCGTGGCCCTCCCCGGGTGGGGCGGCCAGGCGCGGCAGTGACCGGGGCAGTACCGGAAGGACCCGGGCAGGATGGCGACGACGCCGAGCGCCCCGGATGTGTCCGGCTCGGAGAGGCCGGGGCGGGCTCGTCGATCGTTCTCTTCCCCCGTCGACCTTCTAAGCGTGGCCGGTGGACAGCGCCGGGTTAGAATCGCGGTCGATGTCGAACCCGAAACGGTAGGGCATCGGCGAGGAGCGAGGATCACACCGCCGCCGCCGTACCGCGCCACCTGGACGCCCTCGTCGGAGACGCGCCCGCCGAGCCCAACATCCGGGCGCTGCTCGACCGCGACGTCAACGGGCCGCAGATGCTATGTGCCGGCATGCTCTACAGCAGCTATCCACGCCTGATGCGCCCGCCGCTGAACCTTCAGAAGGACGAGGTGCTCGGCACCGTGGTCGAGCAGCTGTTCAGAGCCATGCGCGAGGTGCGGCCCCGGACCGTGCGCGAGTTCTTCGCCCCGGCCTGCTTGCACGTCCGCTGGGAGCTCAATGACCTGGCCGCCGCTTGCATGAACAACCTATCCTCTTGCGCGATGGGCCGCCGTTCTATATGGCGGACCAGGTTGGCGGCCGGTGCTTTAGCCCGCATGCCGAGGGCCAGCGGGTGTTCTTGATCGGTGAAGGCGGCGCGAGGTCAACCTGGTGCCGCCCGCCGGGTCAACGAGCGCGGCCGGCAATCAGTCCGCGTCGGGTCTCAGTGGGCGGCCGATTCCCATTCACCCCGGCAAGATATCGGCCACTGCAACGGACGCACAAGCATTGGGCTGGTACCTAATTCGATGCGTCTTTGAGTAGGGTCGTTGCATTTCCGGGCGATGCGTTCGGCCCTAGAGCAAGGCAGGCAAGGGCCTCTCGGCAGACTCGACATCCGGCGATTTGCCAGAAAACTCGTCCGCCGACTGCTTCGGCACGGGCGATGCCTTAGTGGTTGGACGAGGCTGACCGATCCGAGGTCTCCTTCGATGAGGAGAGCCTTGCGATGCGTTTTCGGATCGACTCGGGCGCGGGGTCGGAGTCCTGGTCGCCCGTCGGAATCGACCAGCGGAACCCGCACAGGGGAGGAGCTGATGAGACACGGGGCGTCGGTGGTGTTGCTCGCGACGGCGTTGATGGCCCAGGGGCTCCAGGCACCCGGGCAGGATCGGGATGGGCCCGGAGAGGCCGTCGAACAGGCCAGAAGGGAATCGGCGTCCTTCGTCGAGGCGTTTAACGACCGAGACGCGAAAAGGCTGGCCGCGCTCTTCGACCGGGACGCTGACTTCGCATTCCTTCAGGGCGCAGCGTCGAATCGCTCGACTACGGTCTCGTCCGCGGCGCCGATGAGATCGCCGGCTGCCTGGCGACCTTCTTCGAGCTTTACCCCGACGCCCGCATTATCCAGACCGTGCTCCAATCCCGGCTGATCCGCCCCGATTTGCTCATCGCCGACGTCGGGTTCGAGATCACGGGGCTTCCCGCTGGCGCCGGTCCAATCCGCGGGCAGTCGATGGTCCTCCGGGTCAAGGAGGCTGGCGCCTGGAAAATCGCCGCGGATCGTAACGTCTCCAGGACCCGCGCGGCGAAGTAAGTCCGTTCGTTCTCACTTCCAGCGGTGGAGCGGCGGCGATTCGTCACACGGCCCCGAGCTCGTTCCCTGCGCCGATCGGTCGCGTCGCGGATGTCTGCACACACGTCAGCGATATCGACGGGTCTGCCGTGCTTCTTCGTGGGAGGCGGTCATGGCGAATGCCGAAATTCACGTGAAGGTGGCCGAAGTGCTAACGGGCGCGCTGGGCGTGGATCGCGACGACGTCACGCCCGGTGCAACACTCCAGGGCGACCTGGGCGCGGAATCGATCGACTTCCTGGACATCGTTTTCCGCCTCGAGCGCGAGTTCGGGATCAAGATCCCGCGCGGCGAATTATTCCCTGACTCGATCTTCGAGGAGCGCCCCGAATTCGTACGCGACGGGAAGGTAACCGACGAGGGGATGATCGAGCTGCGCTCGCGATTACCGTATGCCGACGTCGGCGAATTCGACAATGACCGGCGTCTCGTCGCCGCGACCGACCTTTTCACCGTCGGGCTCCTGATCCGCTACGTCGCGTGGAAGCTGGAGCAGGGCGGCGTGCCGGCGGATTAGACGGAGAGCGGAGGCGCAGCTGCATCACGACTCGCAAGCGGTCCCAGCGCCGCGTCGGAAACCACGGCGCAGTCCCGCTGAACGCCACCGATCGGGGATACGACGATGCCCGCCGCAACTCGAACGAGCCAGCTGATTCTCTTCACCGGTGCGGCCTTCCTCGCACTTGCGATGCCCGGACTTGCCGGGGAGGCCGAAGGCGTCGTCGTGATCCGGGTCGGCTCGGCCGAGCTAAGCGGTGCCATCCCCTACCGGACGGGGAAAGTGCCCGTCGTGTTCGTCCACGGTATGCTCGGCAGCCCCGCGAACTGGTCGGCCATGATCGAGCATCTCTCCGCGGACCCAGCGTTTCGAGAGCGGTTCCAGCCGCTGGTGTTCCATTATGACAGCCTCCAGCCGATACTTGACTCGGGACTCAGGCTGCTCGAAGTACTACGCGAGGCACGACGACAGTTCGAACTGGAGGGTCGTGACGGCGCCTTCGACCGGGTCGTCGTGGTGGGTCACAGCATGGGCGGGCTGGTGGCGAAGGCGGCTGTGGTCGCTCATGGCTCGAGGCCGAAGGGTTCCGGCGAAATCGCGACGGCTCTGCCGAGGATCGGCCGCGTCATCTTCGTCGCGACTCCTCATCGCGGCTCGCCCGTCGATCGAGGCGCCATCCGGACCGCCGGCAGCTGGGTCGCCCGGGTCGTCAGCCCGTCGTCACCGGCCTGGGGATCGAGGGCGACTTGCGTCGATCAACTGGCCCTGGATCACCCATTGCTTGCCGAGCTCGATCGGGCCCGCGCCGTCCAGGGCGTGCCCGTCCACTCGATCATCGCTAGCCTTGGCGACCCCTCGGACGGTGGTGCGACCGACGGCCTGGTTCCCGTTGCGAGCGCAGTCTTCATGGCGCGCCGGTCCGAGGTCGTAGTCCGGGCGAGCCACCTCTGCTTTCGGAACCCGGAGGTCATCCGGGAGGTCCGCCGAATCTTGGTCGAAGAGACCAATTCTCCATCGCGGAACTCGCGAGATGGCTCGGCGGTCAACCAAGCTTTGTTAACTGCTCCGAAAAACGCCGGTACGTGAACGGCCTCGCTCATTGAGCATCCACCGATGCGCCAGGAGATCGCCAGGGCGACCGCGACGATCGAACGGGACTCACTCAGCGCCTACGGAGAAGCCCGCTCGACAATCGAGGGCTCTCCCCTTACCGGGGAGGAACTGGTCCGGATGGACGCCTACTGGCGGGGGACGCTCTACCTCTGCCTGGGGATGATCTACCTGAAGGACAACCCCCTGCTGCGCGAGCCGCTGACACTGGACCACCTGAAGACCCGCCTCCTGGGCCACTGGGGCTCCGATCCGGGGCAGAGTTTCACCTACATCCACCTAAATCGCCTGATCAAGAAATACGACCTCGACGTGATCTTCCTCTCCGGCCCCGGCCATGGCGCGCCGGCGCTCCTGTCGAACGCCTACCTCGAAGGAACGTACTCGGAAATCTACCCGGACAAGAGCCAGGACATCGAAGGCTTGCGGAAGTTCTTCAAGCAGTTCTCCTTCCCCGGCGGCATCGGCAGCCACTGCACGCCCGAGACCCCGGGTTCGATCCACGAGGGGGGCGAGCTTGGCTACTCGGTCTCGCACGCCTACGGCGCGGCGTTCGACGCCCCGGACCGGATCGTTGCGGTCATGGTCGGCGATGGCGAGGCGGAGACAGGCCCCCTGGCGACGGCCTGGCATTCCAACAAGTTCCTCAACCCCATCCGCGACGGGGCCGTGCTGCCGATCCTCCATCTCAACGGGTACAAGATCAACAATCCGTCGATCCTCGCCCGGATCAGCCATCGCGAGTTGGAGGCGCTCTTCGAGGGCTATGGATATGCGCCCTACTTCGTCGAGGGCTCCGAGCCCGAGAGCATGCACCAGGCGATGGCCGCCACGCTGGAGCATTGCATCGGGGAGATCCGAGCGATCCAGGAAGACGCCCGGCAGACGAACATCGCCCGACGGCCGGCCTGGCCGATGGTCGTCCTCCGCAGCCCGAAGGGCTGGACGGCGCCGCACGACGTCGACGGCCATCGCCTCGAAGGGTTCTGGCGAGCTCACCAGGTGCCGATAGGGGACGTGCGCGAAAACCCCGAGCACCTGAGAATCCTTGAGCAGTGGCTGCGGAGTTACCGGCCGGAGCTCCTCTTCGACAAGTCCGGCCGCCTTGCCGCGGAGTTGCGCGACCTGCCCCCGGCCGGGGTCCGGCGGATGAGCGCCAATCCGGCGGCGAACGGCGGCCTGATCCGCAAGCCGCTCAACATCCCCGATTTCCGCGGCTATGCCGTCGAGGTCAAGCAGCCCGGGGCGACCGAGGCCGAGGCGACGAAGGTCCTCGGCAACCTCCTCCGCGACATCTTCCGCCTCAATCCGACGGACTTCCGCGTGTTCGGTCCCGACGAGACCGTCTCGAATCGGCTCACGCCGATGTTCGAGGTCACCGGGAAGACCTGGCTCGGCGAGACCTTCCCCGAGGATGCCGACGGCGGCATGCTCGCGGCCGACGGCCGGGTGATGGAGATGCTCAGCGAGCACACCCTGGAGGGCTGGCTCGAGGGCTACCTGCTGACCGGCCGTCACGGCTTCTTTTCGACCTACGAGGCCTTCGCGCACGTGATCGACTCGATGGTCAACCAGCACTGCAAGTGGCTGGAGAAGAGCAACGAGGTGCCCTGGCGGGCGAGCGTCTCGTCGCTGAACCTCCTGATCACGTCGACCGTCTGGCGGCAGGACCACAAAGGGTTCACCCATCAGGACCCGGGGCTGATCGACGTCATCGCGAACAAGAGCCCGGAGGTCGTCAGGGTCTACCTCCCTCCGGACGCCAACTGCCTGCTCTCGGTCGCCGACCACTGCCTGAAGAGCACGGACTACGTCAACGTGATCGTCGCCGACAAGCAACCGCATTTGCAGTACCTCGAGATGGACGCCGCCGTCAGGCACTGCACGAAGGGCCTGGGCCTCTGGGACTGGGCGAGCAACGACCAGGGTACCGAACCCGACCTGGTGATGGCCTCGTGCGGCGACGTGGCCACAATGGAGGCCCTCGCCGCGACCGAGCTGCTGCGCGAGCACTTCCCCGACCTCAAGATCCGGTTCGTCAACGTCGTCGACCTGTTCCGCCTCGTCCCCTCCAGCGAGCACCCGCACGGGCTGCCAGACGAAGAATTCGAGAGCCTGTTCACCCCCGACAAGCCGGTCATCTTCAACTTCCACGCGTACCCGTGGCTGATCCACCGGTTGACCTATCGCCGGAGGAATCAGCACAACATTCACGTCCGTGGCTATAAGGAGCAGGGTAATATCAACACGCCGATGGAGCTGGCGATCCGCAACCAGGTCGACCCGCTACAGCCTGGCGATCGACGCGATCGGCCGGGTCCCGTCGCTCCGCGCGGTCGGTTCTCACGGCCGGGAGCGGCTGCTCGACCGGCAGCTCGCATGCCGGGCCTACTCGTACGCAAACGGCATCGACATGCCCGAGGTCGTCCACTGGACTTGGCAGGGCCACCGCTGAGTCGGGCCGTGCGGACGCTCGAAGTCGACCCCAAGCGAGACCATGGCCATGGCCGATGAATTGCCCGAGGGCTATCTGGCGCGGCACGGCGAGACGGCCTGGACCGTTTCCGGCCAGCACACCGGCCGGACCGACTTGCCGCTCACCGAACGGGGCGAGCGCAACGCGGCCGGTCTCGCCGGCCGGCTCGAGGGGATGACGTTCTCACGCGTCCTTGTGAGCTCGCTCGGACGCGCCCGCCGGACTTGCGAGCTGGCGGGCTTCCTGCCCGGTGCGGAGATCGTCGCCGACCTGACCGAGTGGGACTACGGAGCCTACGAGGGCCGGCGGACCGCCGACATCCGTGCGGAGCGGCCGGGCTGGTACCTCTTCCGCGACGGCTGCCCGGGCGGCGAGTCGGTCGCCCAGATCGGCGCCAGGGCCGACCGTGTGATTGCGAAACTCCGCAGCGCCGGCGGCCACACGCTGCTTTTCGGCCACGGCCACTTCTTCCGCGTCCTGGCCGCCCGGTGGATCGGGCTCCCGCCGGAGGACGCATGCCATCTGCTGCTGAGCACGGCCTCGCTGAGCGTCCTTGGCTACGAGCACACGACCGACGACCCGGCCATCCGCCTCTGGAACGACGACCGCCACGTGACGGCTTGAATGACGATCCTACGTCCCGGCTTTGAGGAGAGTCCTCCATGACATCCCTCCGCGACCGGCCCGCCGCGGAGCCGCGGGCCGAAGGGCGCCGCCGCCGCGGCATTCCTGAGCGATATGAGTGTGCACATGTCGGTCACCGAACGTGGCGCTTCGAAGGTCATCAAGGCGCCACGATCTCGGCCAGCCGGTCCAAGCTCACATGGCCGCAATGATCGCCGCTAAAATGGTTTGCGGTGGCCGCGCTTCACTGCTCTGGGGTGACCGGGCGCCACGGAGTGGGAGCGACGAGCGCCACGGAACCTCGCCTTCGCGCCAACGCGCTATATGGTCGGCCCTCGGCCTCGGCCCGGAAGGCGATCCTCAACATCGCGAATTCCGGCGCCTTTCCAAGCGACCGGACGACCGCCGAGTACGCCGCCGCGATCTGGCGCGTCCAGCCGTGCACGGTCGATTGTGAGGCACCCCTACCCTCGAGTGAGTGACATCCATGGCCTTCACCGAACTGACGGTCGAGAAGTTGAAGCGTTTGCCCGTTCGAGCCATCGTTGCCTTCGCCGCCCGCTGCGCACGGCGCGTCGAGCCACTCGCCCAGCTCCCCGAGGGCCATCGCGAGCGTGAGGTGCGGCGCGAGGCCGTCGGCGCGGCGCTGCGGCTGGCGGAGGGATTCTCGATGGGAGAGTCGTGCCCCCACCCAGACCCGATCGTCAGGGCAGTGGATGTGAGCCGGCGCCGCGGGCTTTGGCATCAGCTCGGAGATCGCGGCGGCCGCCGCCGCCGAGGCCGCCCACGCGGTGGCGGCGGCTTGCCTCGCCTACGACCCGAAGGAGCCGGACCGCATCCGCCACGCGTTCGAGGAAACCCCGGAAGTCCGGAAGGTCCACGCGCGGAGCCGCCAAATCACCATCGATCTCGCCGCGCTGAGCGCCTTCACCGCGGCTGCGGAGGCCGTCGAGGCCGTCGGCTTGCATGGCGAATCATACGTCTTGGCGGCGCTTATTGACTACGACAAGTTAGTCGGCCTGCGGCTGGGCGATTATCCCAACCTCGGCGATCCTATCGATCCCTCGTCAAAGGGGCCGCTCGGACCGCTGTGAGGTGCGATCGTTCGGGACTCGACGCCGACGCCGGTGATCTCCCGCGCGATCCTCGTCCGCAACCGGAACCGCCGTTCGGGCCTGGCCGACGGCATCGTCGTCGCGCCGTCCTCATCCCTCACGTAGACGACCTGCCCGGTGTGATCGAGATGGACTCGGCCCTGTGTCCGTCGGCGAGATGCCGTGGCGCTCGTGGCTCTGAGTCCGTGGCGCCAGGGCAGTGAAACGTGGCCGCCGTAAATCATGTTAGCCGTTATCTTTGCGGCCATGAGCGTGCGGAACGCGCGGCAGAGAACGTAGCGCCTTCACGACCTTCGAAGCGCTACGTTCGGCGACCGACGTTGATAGAGACCGGCGTCGAGGTCCATCTGGTGTTGGACAACTGCGCTACGCACAAGACGCCAGCGGTGAAGCTGTGGTCCCTCCGCGATCCGGAGTAACGCCTGCACTTCGCCGACGAGCAGCTCGTGACTGCACCAGGTGCAGCGGTTCTTCGCGGAGATCTCCCAGCGGCGCATCCGCCGAGGCGTCTTCCGGAGCGTCGCGGCGTTGGAAGCGGCCATCCGCGAGTATCTGGAGCATCACAACGCCTCGACCAACCCGTTTGTGTGGACCGGCGATGTTGAGACGATCCTCAATCGCATCAAGATGGTTTGCGAATGGAGTTCCGACTCAGGACACTAATTGCTCATAACTCATCCAGGTCCCGTGGCCAGTCATCCTTCAGGAGTCGCGAGAGCGACCGGTCGGCGAGGATCTTGCCGGCGGTCTGGCATCGTGGGCAGTAGTTCGTCTCGCGGTCGGCGTAGCGGATGCGCTTGACGGGGGCAGAGCAGACCGGGCATGGCTTGCCGAAACGGCCGTGGACAGCCATGTCGGGGCGGAAGGCCGTGACGCCTTCGGGGAAGCCGTCACCCGCGTCAGCGCGAAGGCGGGCGGTCCATTCGACGAGGATCTCCCGTGTGGCGGTGTAGAGGCTCTCGACCTGCTCAGGTGAGAGCTTTTGGGTCTGAAGGAGCGGGGACAGGCGGGCGCGGTGGAGGATCTCGTCGGAGTAGGCGTTGCCGATCCCGCTGAAGGCGTGAGGATCGGTGAGCACGCGCTTGAGCGTATGGTTCTCGCGCTGGAGGGCGGACCGGAACTCGGCGAGCGAGGCGGAGAGGACTTCTAGGCCGCCGGGGTCGTGCTCCTTCCAGGAGTCGCGGCCGCGGAGCACCGAGAGCGACGCGCGGTGCTTGGAGCCGGCCTCGGTAATCAGCAGGGAGCCGGACGGGAAGTCGAGCGCGGCCAGGTAGCCCCTGGCTAGCAACTTGACGGCGGGCGGCTTCCAGTGGAGCCTGCCGGCGATCATCAGGTGCAGCACGATCCAGAGGTCGCCATCGAGGCCGAGGGCGATCCGCTTACCGAGCCGAAGGACCTCGCGGACGGCGTGGCCGTGCGTCGACTCCGCGGGCGGGTCGAAGGTCCGCAGCAAAAAGGGACTCTTGACTCTCACCGCAAGGAGGGTCTCGCCGACGACGCGCCGCTCCAGGGCCTCGACGTATACCGTGATGTCGGGGAGTTCGGGCATGTAGAGGTCGCTCTCGGGTCGATCAGACACCGGCTTCAAAGGTAATCCAATCGAGGCGGCCGGGCCACGACGATCCGTCGCCCCGTCCGTACAATGGGGGGCGCAGGCCCGTTCTCAGGGACCGAGGAGATGACGACCGTGTCAGAGCCGATCGCGGTGACCGCCGAACGCCCGTTGCCTCGTCGTTTCCTCGGGCGGACGGGAATGGACGTGACGATCTTCGGACTCGGCGGCGAGGGCGTGCTGCGCACACATGCGCGCGCTGCGGAAGCCGTCGATGTCATCCACAGCGCACTCGATGAAGGCGTCACCTATTGCGACACGGCGCCGGCCTATGCATCGAGCCAAGACTATTACGGCGCCGCGCTGGGCGAGCGGCGCAACGAGATCTTCCTCGCTTCGAAGACGCACGACCGTTCGCGCGATGGATCGCTCCGCCTGCTGGACGACAGCCTGCGGCGGCTGAGGACCGACCACCTCGATCTGTGGCAGCTCCACGACCTGCGGACGAGGCAGGACCTGGACCGGATCTTCGGGTCGGGTGGGGCGATCGAGGCGCTGGTGCAGGCGCGCGAAGAGGGGCGCGTCCGGCACCTCGGGCTGACGGGGCACCACGACCCGGACATCCTGATCGAGGCGATGCGGCGGTTCGACTTCGACACGGTCCTGGTGGCGCTGAACGCGGCGGACGTTCATCGGCTCTCGTTCGCCCGCACGGTCCTGCCCGAAGCGGCGAGGCGCGGCATCGGCGCGATCGGCATGAAGGTCTGCGGCGCCGGGACGCTCGTGGGACCCGGCAGGCTGCCCGTCGCCGACGCGATGGGTTACGTGCTCTCGCTGCCGAGTGTGAGCACCGTCATCGTCGGCTGCACATCACCGGCCGAGGTCGCGGAGAACGCCCGCGCGGCCCGCGAGTTCGCGCCGATGGACGAGCCGCGATTGAGGGAGCTCGAGGAGATGACTCGCCAGCATGCGGGCGCGTTCACGTCGTACAAACGTCCGGCGTGAGATGGCTACGCCGGGCGCCCGTCCAGGGCCGCCACGATCTCGGGCAGGATCGACCCCGCCGGGCCCTGGAGGCTGAGGTCGACGTCGGCGGTGATCGGCGTGGGGTCGGGGTTGATCTCGATCACGCGATGCCCCAGGCGATGGCGCGAGTGTGGCCAGGCCGGCCGCCGGGTAGACGACGGCGCTCGTGCCAACGACGAGCAGGACGTCGGCATCGCGGATGGCTTGCTCTGCGAGGTCCCAGGCCTCGGGCGGCAGCGCCTCGCCGAACCAGACGACGGCGGGGCGGAGTAGGCCGCCGCATGCCCCGCACCTGGGGAGCACAGGCAGGCTCTCCCCCGAGCGGTCGGAGGCCCGATCACAGTCGGTGCAACGGACCTCCGTGAAGTTTCCGTGAAGTTCGACTACATCGAGGCTGCCGGCGCGGTGGTGGAGGCGGTCGACGTTCTGGGTAATGTGGCTGAACCGCCGGACGATCTCCGCAAGGCGGACGAGGGCCTGGTGGGCCGGGTTGGGCTCGGCGCGCGCGACGAGGTCGCGGCGCCAGTTGTAGAATTCCCAGACGGCGGCCGGGTCTCGGGCAAAAGCTCCTGGCGTGGCGAGCGACATCGGGTCGCGCCCGCGCCAGAGCCCGCCGTGGCCGCGGAAGGTCGGGATGCCGCTCTCGGCCGAGACGCCGGCACCGGTCAGGGCGGCGACGTGTCCGGACTCGCGAATCCACGCAGCCGCCTGTTCGATCGGGATCATAATGCGCGTCGGCCGGGGTGCGGTCTATCTTTGTCCGCCAATCCGCGCAGGGCCTGGTAGACTAGGATACGCGTGAGACCGTCGACGAGCGACGGGGATGTGGTGGTGGCGACGATCACCATGGGGTAGCCCTCGGGGATGAGCCCGTGCCGAAGATCCGCGTCCTCGTCGTCGACGATTCGCCCGTATTCCGCCGCTTCGTGTCGGAGGAGCTGGGCCGCGACGCCGCGCTCGAGGTCGTCGGCACGGCGGCGAACGGCCGGACTGCGCTGGCGAGGGTGGGCCAAACGAACCCGGACCTGGTGCTGCTCGACGTCGAGCTGCCCGAGTTGGACGGCCTGGAGACTCTCCGAGAGCTGCGGAAGACTCATCCGCGGCTGCCAATCATCATGTTCAGCGCGCTGACCTCGCGCGGGGCCGCGGTGACGCTCGACGCACTGTCGCTGGGCGCCACGGACTACTTCACCAAGCCGTCCGAGGCCGGGGGGCCCGAGGCGTCGCTCCGCGTAATCCGCGAGGAGCTGATCCCCGAGATCAAGGCACTCTGCGCGCCCCGGCCGTCGAGGTGAAGCCGCCGCCACCGCGCAGCCCAGGCCCCGGACCGGCCCGGGCGGGCAGCTCGGAAGGGGCGGTCCGGGTCGTGGTCGTCGGGACGTCGACGGGTGGACCGAATGCGCTGGCCGACCTCTTTAGTCGGCTCCCGGCCGACTTCCCCGTGCCCATCCTGATCGTCCAGCACATGCCGCCGATGTTCACGCGACTACTGGCCGAGCGGCTCTCGGGCGAGTCCCCGATCCGCGTCGAGGAGGCGGCCACCGGTACCGTCGTCGAGCCGGGACGGGCCTGGATAGCGCCCGGAGACCACCACATGATCGTCGTCCGCGAGGGGACGCAGCACCGGCTGGTCGTACACCAGGACCCGCCCGAAAACTCGTGCCGGCCGGCGGCCGACGTGCTCCTGCGGTCGGCCGCGCGGGCCTACGGCGCCGACGCGCTGGCCGTGATCCTGACCGGGATGGGCCAGGACGGGCTCCGCGGCGCCGAGGCGATCCGCGAGGCTGGCGGCCAGGTGATCGCGCAGGACGAGGCCACGTCGGTCATCTGGGGCATGCCCGGCTTCGTCGCCCGCGCCAACCTCGCCGATAAGGTGCTCCCGCTGGCGCAGATCGCCGACGAGATCGTCCGGCGCGTCCGGGACGGCCGACGATGACCCGGTCCATCGACCGGGATTCACCCACGCGGCGCTGGACGGGACGATGACCGAGCAGGACTACGACTTCCTGAGAGATCTCATCCGGGAGCGCAGCGCCATCGTCCTCGACGACGGCAAGCGCTACCTGGTCGAGACGCGGCTGGCACCGGTCGTCCGGCGCGAGAAACTGGGTTCGATCGGCGAGCTCGTCGCGCGGCTCCGGGCGTCGCGATCGGGTGCGTTGTCCGATCACGTCATCGAGGCGATGGTGACGACCGAGAGTTCTTCTTCCGCGACGTCCATCCGTTTGAAGCGCTGCGGAAGCGCGTGATCCCGAGTTGATCCGCAGGCGGTCGGCCGAGCGGAGCCTCAATTTCTGGTGTGCCGCCTGCGCGACCGGGCAGGAGCCGTACAGCCTCGCTATCCTCGTCCGTGAGGACCTGCCCGAGCTGGACGGCTGGAAGATCAACCTCCTCGCCACCGACCTCTCGCGCGACATCCTGGCGAGGGCGCGCGAGGGGCGTTTCGGCCAGCTCGAGGTCAGTCGCGGCCTGCCCGCGGCCCTTCTGCACCGGTATTTCCAGAAGCACGGCGCGACGTGGCAGGTCAACGCCGACATCCGCGCCATGGTCGAGTTCCGCGAGCTGAACCTGGCGCGGCCCTGGCCCTATTTGCCGAAAATGGATCTCGTCCTGTTGCGGAACGTGATGATCTATTTCGACGTCGCCATGAAGAAGTCGATCCTCGGCCGGCTCGCCGAAGTGCTCCGGCCGGACGGGTACCTGCTGCTGGGCAGCTCGGAGACGACGCTCTTCCTGGACGACTCGTATCGCCGGGCTGAAGACCTCTCACCCGGTTTCTATCAACTGATAGAATAGGTCCCGAGCTCCGACCTGGATTGCGAGAACTGTCCGTGACCGTCTCCCGCGAAGAATTCGAGCGACACCTCGCTGAGAGCGGCCTGCTCGCAGAGGACGCTCTGCGCGCCGTGCTCGCGACGGTCCCCGCCTCGGTGTTGGACGGCGACGCTCTCGCCCGCCACCTGATCGCCTACGGCCAGCTGACGGCATTTCAGGCTGAGGCCGTCCGCCAGCAGCGATTCGAGCTGCTCTGCGTGGGCAATTACGTCGTGCTCGACAACCTGGGCGCCGGGGGCATGGGTACGGTCTACAAGGCCCGCCACAGGAAGATGAAGCGGGCCGTTGCGCTGAAGATCCTCAGGCGCGAGGGGGCGGGCCACTCGTTCGCCCGGCGATTCGAGCGCGAGATCGAGACGATCGCCCAGTTGAGCCATCCGAACATCGTCATGGCGTTTGACGCGTCCGAAGCTGAGGTCGGCTCGTTCCTGGTGATGGAGTACGTCGACGGCCGCGACCTCGGGGCGGAGGTGAAGCACGGCGGCCCGCTCTCGGTGGCCGAGGCGGTCGAGGCGACCATCGACGCTTCGCGGGGGCTTGAGTACGCCCACCGTCGCGGTTTCGTCCATCGTGACGTGAAGCCGGCGAACCTGCTCCGCGACTCGCACAGGCGGACCAAGGTGGCCGACCTCGGCCTGGCGAGGCTCGAGGTCCCCGAGGTCGATTCCGACGCCGCATCCGCCTCGGCCGTGACCCAGGCGGGCAGCGTCCTCGGCACCGCCGACTATATGGCGCCCGAGCAGGCGCTCGACCCGGCGAACGTCGACTACCGGTCGGACATTTACGCCCTCGGTTGCACGCTCTTTTACCTCCTGGCGGGCCGCCCACCGTACGCAGCCGGCTCGCTGATTGGGCTCCTGCTGAAGCACCGCGACACGGTCGTCCCCTCGCTGTGCGACGCCCGACCCGATGTGCCGGCCGAACTCGACGCGATCTTCCGCCGGATGGCGGCCAAGAGCCCCGCGGATCGCTACGCGAGCATGGCCGAGGTGATCGGGGCGCTCGAGGCGGTCCGCCCGCGCGTCGCCGGACTTGTCGACCGGCCCGGCCCCGCGGCGGGCGCCGTCGACGCCGCGACCCTGTCGACGACCGTCTCGGTCGAGGCGACTCGTCAAGCGGAGCCGGCCGAGAGGACGATCGCCGACGCGGCGATGCTCGGCTCCGGAGACGTCGTCGACCCGACGACCGCCCGCAGGCTGGCGGGCCTCGTGGTCGTGATGGTCGAGCCGTCGCGCTCGCAGGCCGGCATCATGCCGCCGGTACTTCCTCGACCTCGGCATCGAGCGCGTCTCGCGTGCCGAGTCGGGTGGCCGGGCGCTGGAACTCGTCCGGAGCGAAGGGGCCGACGTGCTCTTCAGCGCCATGCATCTGGCCGACATGACCGGCGCCGACCTCGTCCGTGAGCCTGCGCGCCGATCCTGCCTGCGGCGGCGTCGGCTTCGTGCTCGCCTCGAGCGAGTCGGACGGCGAGCGGTCGGGCGAGTACCACTCCGGGCCTGGGATGGCCCTGCTGCACAAGCCGTTCGACCTCCAGGCCTTGGCCCGATCGCTGGTGCTGGCCACGGGCCGCGGCGCCGATGAGATCCTGCCCGCGTGCGGTTGACCGGCCTCGGGAACCGCGAATTCTCATACTTTCCGGGATCGCCCCGTCCGCACGCTTCGCTCTCTTCGCACCGGATCCAACTCGACGCTGACCGCGTCGTGAAGAGTGAACAGTGCGAAAGCGAACATTTGCGAAAAACGTGGCGCGAGCTGCGTCGTTACAGCCCGGTCGGTCGCCGGGCCGATCGCTGATAGCCGATCCGCGTCGCCACGCCTGCCCCGGGCTGGCCGGATGGCTGAGGTGCCGGCGAAGGCTCAACGGTCGATCGCGGGGGCGGGGGACCGACGAAGTCGACCGGGGGGGCCGAGGTGGCCGGGGATTCCGTCGCAACTCCCGCGGGCCGTTCGGCGACAGCGATCTGAGGCGTGCCGTCGGGCGCAGCGCCACGACCGCGCGCTGCTTCGCCTCCGTGTCCATCAGGCGGAGCGACGCCGTTCCCTCGATCGACGACTCCAGCATGAGGCGTGGCCTGCCGCGGTCGAGGAAGTAGAGGGCCGACGCGTCGTCGGAGGGGATCGCCAGCGTCACCTGCTCCATCCCGCGATGGTCGTACAGCTTCACGCCGGGCAGACCGGCGTAGTCGAGCCCGAACGTCCCGCGGAGATGGCCGTCGACGTCGCGGATCTCGACCCCTCCGGCGACGAGCGTCCGGCCCGGCCGCGGCCGCGAGAGGGCCGCGTTGCCGCCGAGTGCGAGCGTCGCGGCGATCAGGACGGCGGAGAGGACTCGGAGCCGGCGGACCTCGACCTCCAGGCCGTCGAGCCGCTCCGCCATCGGTAGGATCTTCGCTGTTTCCATCGGACTCGTTCTCCTCGCTCGCCGCGACGCGCCGAAACCGGCACGGTGCCCGCGGGATACGACTGATGAAGTCATAGGCCGCTCGAGGCCCCCGCTCCACCAGTCACGGGGCGCATCGCCGTCGCGCCGCGGTCCGGCCCGGGAATTGGAGGCGACCCCACGGCCAATCGGCCGCGCGGATGGCGCACTCTTATTGAGCACTCCGCTCGGACCGCAGCCGGAGCGCTCAGTGAAGAGTTCGGTCTGGAAAACACGCACGAAACGCTGCGGTACGTGCCTCTCAGCCCCTCGCCGCGGACGAGGCGGGAGCATCGGACGTCGGGACCCCGGCGCGGGCCGGCGCGGGGGTCTGCGTCTCGGGCAGGCCGAGCGCCGCGCGGGCCTCGGCCTGGAACACCTGGACCTCGTCATCCTTGGGGGCGTGGACGCGGGTCCACTCGACGGCCTGGTCGTAGTATTTCCGCGCCTTCTCCGCCTCCCCCCGGCGAGCGTACACGATGGCCAGCGGGAACCAGTCGAGGGCCATTTTACCCGTCGAGCCGTCCCGTAGTGAGTGCTCCAGCGCCTCCGCGGCATCCGGCCGGCCGTTGCGGAGCCGGGCCACGCCGAGGGTGTTCCAGAAAGCCGCCGGTGGCTTTGGTTCGAGCGCGATGGCTTTCTCGACCAGCTCGAGTGCGCGAGCCGCCTCCTTGGGCGAGGTGCCGGGACGGCTCGACAGGAACCAGGCGACGCCGTTGAGTACGGCGGAGTCGGACGGGGCCGCCTTCACCGCCGACTCCCACGCCCGCACCGCCTCCTCGCGACGTCCCTCGCCGGCGACCCACTCGCCCCATCGCAACAGCGCCGGCGTTCGCCGGGTCGGCCTCGACGGCCCCCTTGAAGGTGCGCCCGGCCTCGGCGCGACAGCCCTCGCCGGAGAGCCACTCGCCCCAATGTAAGAGCGCACTTGCGTTCGTCGGGTTGGCTGCGACGGCCTCCGCGAAGACGCGCCCCGATTCGGCGCGAAGGCCCTCGCCGGACAGGCACGCGCCCCACTTGATGAGGCCGCTCGTGAGATACGAGCGGAAGTCGGTGGTTTCCGGGTGGCGAGCGACGAGGCCGCGCTCGTAGTCGAGCAGCCGCGAAAAGACCGGCTCGGCCGCGGCCCGCCCGCCGGACCGAAAGAGCGAATCGCCGAGATACTGCAGTGAAGCCGCGAGGCCGAAGGCGTACTGCGGGTGGTCCGGGGAGTCGGCGAGGAGCGCCTCGTAAGCGGCGACCGCCTCTCCGAGAGACTCGTCCGCGCCGGGGCGACGTGAGGAGCATCCGCGCGATACCCCGGCCGAAGAGTGCCTTGGCGGCGACCAGGCGCATCCGCGCGTCGTGGTCGTCCCGCGACAGGAGGACAAGGCCCTCATAGTTGCGAAGGGCCATCTCGATGAACCTCGCGGCCTCGGGCGTCGCCGGGATGTACTGCCCCTCGGACCACCGCTCCATCGACGCCATTGACATGGCCTCGACCTCGAACAGCACACCGGGAAGCGTCGCGCGCTCCCGGCGCGGATCGCCTCGAGGTCGGCGAGCGCCCGGGCCGTGTTCCGCTGCTCGCCCCAGAGGAGTACGGCGGTGACGGCCGAGGCCAGCAGAAGAGCGATCGCGGTCGTGACGACAGGGGCGCGGTGGCGGCGGGCCCATTTGGCCAGGTGCTCGGCCGGCGTCGGCCGGCGGGCGCGGATCGGCTTGTGCTCCTGGAACCGGCGGAGGTCGTCGGCGAGCTCCTGCGCCGAGGAATACCGCGACGCCGGCTCCTTCGCCATCGCCTTCATGATGATCGTCTCCAGGTCGCGCGGGATCGTCGGGTCGATCCGCCGCGGCGCCGGAGGATCGTCGTGCGTGACGCGGCGGAGCAATTCCTGTCGGTCGCGGCCACCGAAGGCGGGCCGGAGCGTGGCCAGCTCATAGAGCGTCGCGCCGAGCGAGTAGATGTCGGTGCGCTGGTCGACGATCGCCCCGCCGGCGCGGGCCTGCTCGGGGCTCATGTACCGCAAGGTGCCGAGCAAGTCGCCCGAGCGGGTCAGGCCGCCTTCCTCACGATAGCGCGCCAGGCCGAAGTCGGTGATCCAGACCTCGCCCTCGGCGTCGATCATCAGATTGCCCGGCTTCACGTCGCGGTGGACGATGCCCAGGCCGTGTGCGTGCTCGAGCGCGTCGGCCGCCTGCACGCCCAGCCGCGCGATCGCGCGGAACCGCGCCCAGCCCGACCGCGGCGTGTTCGAGCCCATGCCCGACGCGTTCGCGGACGCTGATGGCGCAAGATCCTTCAGGTAGGGGGAGTCCGGCGTGGGCACGTGGAAGGTCGTCGTCGGGCTGTCGTGAAGAGCCGACCCCTCACCATCCTGGTCGCTGCCGAGGCGATGGCCGTTGCCAGGGCCATCGACGACAGCGGCCAGGGTCCGCCCGTCGATGAGCTGCATCGCGTAGTAGTGGACGCCGCGGTCGCACCCCACCGCAAAGATGGGCACGATATGGGGGTGGTGGAGCTGGGCCGCGGCCTGGGCCTCCACGCGGAACCGCTGGATCCTCCGTGGGTCGATGGCCGAGGCGAACGGCAGGACCTTCAGCGCCACGCGGCGACCGAGCGAGACTTGCTCAGCCTCATAGACCACGCCCATGCCGCCGCGGCCGAGCTCGCGGACGATCCGGAAGTCGCCCAGGCTGGCCGCGGGCTCGAACCCGGCCCCGGCGTCGGGCTGGCCGCCCGGGTCGTGCGAGCCGGCGGCCTCGCGGACGAAATCCAGGCCGTCGAGGCAGTCGGCCAGCTCGCCGGCGATCTCGGCGTGCCGGGCCAGGAACTCGGACCGGCCGGGCGGGTCCCCGCCGCGTGCGGCGGCGAGATACTCCTCGATGGCGGCGACGATGCGCGGGTCGCCTGAGGACGACCCGGGGCCGGCAGATCGGCCCGTGGTCGTCCCGGCGGGGCGGGGAGAGGATTCATCATCGCGGGTCATCCAGGGTGCGGCGGAGCCGGGCCAGGGCCCGGACCCACAGGTTCTTCACGCTGTCCTCGGTCCGGCCCATCCGCAGGGCCACGTCGGCGAAGCCCAGGCCCTCGAGATGGCGGAGCACGATCACCTCGCGGTAATCCTCCGGTAGGATGGCGAGCGCCTCGGCCAGCAGCAACGCACGCTCCCGCCGGGCCACCTGCTGGCTGGGGGAGCTTTCTTGGGCGATGAGCCCGCGATCGAGGGCTCGGGACGATCGGTCGAGGTCCCCGACCAGCCTGTCGCTCCAGGCGGGCGTCGCGGCGCTTGCTCCCCCGGTAGCGGCGGACCTGATTCGAGAGGACCGCCGCGAGGATCTGCCGGAGCCAGGCGCGGAACGCCACCTCAGACGTACCCCGGAACCGCGCGACCGCCCGATGGGCCTCGAGTGACGTCTCCTGGAAAAGGTCCTCGGCGTCGAGCTTGCCGCGGAGCAGCCGACCGATCTGCATCCGGGCTAGGAGGATCAGGTAGCCACGATGCCGCTCGATGAGCCGGCCCAGGGCCTCTCCGTCCCCGGCCTTTGCCAGGACGAGCAACATCTCGGGATCGGAAGCCGCCATGGCGATCACCGTGAGTACTCCTTAGGAAATCATAGTCACCGCAGAGTGCCGGACGCGCCGCCGTTTTTCCGGAGTCTCCGACTTTGAACCCCGGCAATCCGGTTCGTGCTGCGAGGATAGGCAGACCGCCCCGCATTGTTGAGCACGGCCGCGTGCTGCGTCTTCCTATAGAGTTGTCGTTGGCGCGGCGAGAAATTCGACCGCGATGCGCGGAAATGGGGAAATAATTCGAGATGACCCGTGGAGACGTCGGCCGGCTTTACATCGGGGGGCGCGCCTGCTAGGCTCGGCCATGCGAGCATGTGCGGCGATCTTCTGGACACCGGGGCCGTCCCGCGGTTCGCGGGCCCGTCGGCCGATCGCCCGGCGACGACGGAGGATGACTCGATGGGCGAGCAGGCCACCGTCCACTCGATCGAGGCGCTGAAAGACTTCCGCGCCGCGCTCGCGACGTTCGCCGACGAGGCTTCGGCGGCGCTCGGCGCCGTCGACATGGAGGTCCGGCGGACCATTCAGTGGGTGCAGTACGACCGCCGCACTTACTGGCAGGAGCAGATCAAGCGGCGCCGCGAGCAGGTGGCGATGGCCCAGGCCGAGGTCTTCCGCCGCAAGCTAGCCAAGACCCCCGACAACAACCCCGCGATGAGCGAGCAGAAGGAGCTGCTGCGGAAGGCCGAGGCGAGCCTCCGCGAGGCCGAGCAGTCGCGCCGTGCTCGTGAAGAAGTGGGAGCCCGCGCTCCAGCAGGCGGCCCTCGAGTATCGCGCCAGCACGCGGCGGATCGGCGCCGTCGTCAGCGACGTCCCCGCGCGATCTTCGTGCTGGGGCGGATGGTCGACGCGCTCGACGCGTACGTCCGCGAGGCCCCACCCTCGGGCGGCGAGGCCCGGGCGATCGGTTCGATCGTCAGCCCCGCGCTGGGCGACGACGCCTGGGCCGAGGCACCCGAGACGCCTGAGTCCGACGGGGCCGAGGCCGGTCCGGACCCTATCACCGAGGCGAGGTGAGGCCGCATGGCGAACGCAAATGTCGTCGCGGGGTCGCACCGGCTGAAGCTCGCGATGAGGACCCTCCGCGATCACTGGCTCGTCGTCGACCCGACGTGGGACGACGCGGTCCGGCGGAGGTTCGAGGAGCGCTACCTGATGCCGATCGAGCCCGCCGGCGATGCCGCCCTCAACGGCATCCAGAAGCTCGCCGACGTTCTCGACCGGGTCCGCCGCGACCTGGCCGATCGGGGTGAGATGCTGTGAGCACCGTCCAGCGGATCCTCCCGGTCCGCGCCGGCCGCCGGACCTGCCCACGAGGCCGAGCCCGGTCTGATCCGCGGCGAGCGCGAGGCGCTCCGCGAGCTGCTCCGGCTCGTCGCCGAGCGGGCCGAGGCCGAGGCCTCCGTCGAGTCCACACGGGCGACGGCCGACGCGGCGGCCGACGCCGAATACAAGCGTGGAAAGGGCACCCTCATTGAGCGGTTCGAGACGCTCAAGGCGAACTCCCGCCGGGCCGACGAGGACGCGCGGCGGACGATCGCCGAGGCCGCGAGCGGCGGGTGAATCGGCCGCGAAGTCGGAGTTTTCGCGGGCCAGTCGGCGGATCGCGTCGGAGTTCGACAACGTCCGCGAGCACGGCGAAATATGAGTATGCTCGCGCCAAAGGGCTGGCCATCACCGCGTTCGAGACGGCCGAGAAGGTTGCCGCCGCGAAATTCGCCGAGGAGCGGCGGCCGATCGACGAGGCGAGCAAAGGCGATCCAGTCACGCCGGCAGCGTCTCGCGGTCGTCTTCTCCGATTACCAGAAGTTCGGCCTCGACGAGGCCCCGCTGACGCCGACTCGCGAGGCGTTCCGGTATGACGACCCGGTCGCCGCGCTCTACGACCGCATCGCCAGGGCCGACCCGCCGCTGCGGCTGCTCGAGGAATTGCTCATTCCCCGGGCGCTGAAGCGGCAGCGTTGGCTCTGGCTGTTCGTGATCGTCTTCGGGCTCTTGATCTACCCCTTTGCCTTGCTGAGCGACTGGCTCACCGGCGCGGCCGGCGCGGCCGTGGCCGCGGGCGTGATTGGGTTCGTCTTGCGGGCGTGGCTTTACTTTCTCGCGAAGGGGCAGGTCGCGAAGCTCTACTACCCTGTCTCGCAGGCGATGGTCGACGCCGAGGCCCTCGCCGCGCACTGCCTGGCCGCGGCCGAGGAGCGGCTCAAGCTCGAGCGCGAGCAGGTCACCCGCCGTCGTGAGGACGACCTCCTCGCGGCGAAGCAGAAGCAGACCAAGACCGTCTCGGCCGGCGAGGAGCAGCGCGACGAGCAGCTCCGCGAGATCAACCGGGTCTACGCCCAGAAGACCGCCGACATCCAGGCGATCCGCCGCGCCGCGACCGACGCGGCCGCCGAGGATTACGAGCGCCGATCCGCCGAGATCCGCGCGCAGAACGAGGCCACGGCGCAGCGGCTCGACGAGAAATATCATGCGTTAAAAGAGAAGATCCGTTCGCGCCACGAAATTTCGTGGAAAGAGATGGAGGGCCGCTGGCGTGAGGGCGTCGGTCGCGTCGAGACCGCTCGATCGGGGATTGCGAGCGAGATCGACGCGCTCGAGCCGGGGTGGGACGACGTTTCGTGGAAGGATCGGCCCTGGCCCTCTGCCGTTCCGCCGGTCGTTCGGTTCGGCCAGGTGCAGGTCGATCTGGAAGAATTGCCCCAGGGACTCCCGCGGGACGCCCGGCTTCTCGAGGGCACCCCGCCGCGCTTCGCTTTCCCCGCGCTGCTGCCGTTCCCCGACGGCGCGAACCTGCTCATCGAGGCCACGCAGCCGGGCCGCGAGGTCGCCGTCGGCGTGCTCCAGGCGGCCATGCTCAGGCTGCTAACGAGCCTCCCGCCGGGCCAGGTCCGGTTCACGATCGTCGACCCCGTCGGGATCGGCCGCAACTTCGGCGCGTTCATGCACCTGGCCGACGTCGACGAGGCGCTGGTGACCAACCAGGTCTGGACCGAGCCCCGGCAGATCGGCGAGCGGCTGGCCGACCTGTCGGCCCACATGGAGAAGGTCACACAGAAATATCTCCGGAATGAATATACGAGCCTCGGCGAATACAACGCCGTGGCCGGCGAGGTCGCCGAGCCGTACCGGGTGCTGGTGATCGCCGACTTCCCGTCGGGATTCGACGACAAGTCCGCGGCCCGCCTCGCCGACCTCGCGGCCAAGGGCGTGCGCTGCGGCGTGCTGACGCTGATCGCCGTCGACCCGTCGCGGCCGATGCCCGACGGATTCTCGCTGGACGACCTCCGCCCACACGCCACCCTCCTCGTCTGGGATGGCGCGCCGGCTCGCATGGTCCGACGCCGACTTCGGCCGCTTCCCCCTGGCGCTGGACGGACTGCCGCCCGCAGAAGCGACCAACCGCCTGATCCAGCGCGCCGGCGCGGCTGCCCGCGCGGCGAAGCGCGTGGAGGTCTCGTTCGAGTTCATCGCGCCCGCATCGGGCGATTGGTGGACGAAGGACAGCCGCTCGGGGATCGACGTCCCGCTCGGCAAGGCGGGCGCGACGAAGAGGCAGCACCTGACGCTTGGTCACGGCACGTCGCAGCACGTGCTCATCGCCGGCCGGACAGGCTCGGGCAAGTCGACGCTCCTGCACGCGCTGATCACGAACCTGGCACTGAACTACAGCCCCGACGAGGTCGACCTCTACCTGATCGACTTCAAGAAGGGCGTCGAGTTCAAGGTCTACGCCCGCTATGCCCTGCCGCACGCGAGCGTGGTGGCGATCGAGAGCGAGCGCGAGTTCGGCATCAGCGTGCTCGGGCGGCTCGACGACGAGATGCGGCGCCGTGGCGAGATGTTCCGCGACGCGGGCGTGCAGGACCTGAACGGCTACCGCGACGCCCCCGGCACGCCCCCCCTGCCCCGCGCCCTGCTGATCGTCGACGAGTTCCAGGAGTTCTTCGTCGAGGATGACCGAGTGGCCCAGGAGGCGTCGCGGCTGCTCGACCGCCTGGTCCGCCAGGGCCGCGCCTTCGGCATCCACGTCCTGCTCGGCTCGCAGACGCTCGGCGGCGCCTACGCCCTGGCCCGGAGCACGATCGGCCAGATGGCCGTCCGGGTCGCGCTCCAGTGCAGCGACGCCGATGCACCGATGATCCTCAGCGAGACGAACACGGCCGCCAAGCTCCTCACCCGCCCCGGCGAGGCCGTGTACAACGACGCCAACGGCCAGGCCGAGGGGAACCACTTCTTCCAGGTCGTCTGGCTCGGCGACGACCGGCGCGAGGCCTACTTGAAGGGGCTTCGCGACCTCGCCCGGGAGCGCCCGCCGGTGCTCTCGCGCACGCCGATCGTCTTCGAGGGGGACGCGCCCGCCGACCTCGCGCGCAATCCCGCGCTGGCCGCCCTGCTCGACGCGCCGAACTGGCCGGCCTCGCCGCGCTCGGCGCAGGGGTGGGTCGGCGATCCCGTCGCGATCAAGGACCCGACCTCGGCGCTCTTCCGCCGCCAGGGCGGGAACCACCTGCTCGTCGTCGGCCAGGACGGCGACGCGGCGACGGGCGTCGTGGCCTCGACCCTGATCGGCCTGGCGGCGCAATATCCGCCGGCCGCGTCGGAGACGGTCCGCGACGGCGCCCGCTTCATCGTGCTCGACGGCACGCCGGAGGACGAGACCCGCGCGGGATACCTCAGGGGCCTCGCGCGTGCCCTGCCCCATCCCGTCGTCTCGGGCGTTTGGTCGGACGCAGCACGCGTCCTCGCCGAGCTGGCCGCGGACGTGGAGCGGCGGCAGCAGCCGGGGGCCGACGGGCCCGAGACCTTCCTCTTCCTCCACGACCTCGCGCGGTTCCGCGACCTCCGCCGTCGACCGGATGACTTCGGATTCTCGCGGCGTGACGAGGACGCCGGGCCGACGGACCATCTCCAGACGATCCTCCGCGAGGGGCCTGGGCTGGGCGTGCACGCCGTGATCTGGTGCGACAACGTGAGCAACCTGAACCGCTCGTTCGACCAGCAGCTCATCCGCGAGCTCGAGATGCGCGTCCTGTTCCAGATGAGCCAGACCGACTCGGGCCTGCTGCTCGACGCGCCGCACGCCGCCAAGCTCGGCCCGAACCGGGCGCTCTTCTTCAGCGAGGACCAGAACCGGCTCGAGAAATTCCGGCCGTATGGACGTCCACCCGCGGAGTCGCTGGCCCACGTGCGCGAGCGATTCGCCGCGCGGGGCGAGACGGGCGGGACGACCGGATAAGTGATGCGGGCATCCGAGTTTCACAGGGATTGTAGCCCAACGGACCACGAGGTCGCGGTCTCCGAGCTACGGAGCTGAGCCGATGTCGATCTTCACGCCGGACACGTCGTCGAACCCGCGTCCCCAGCCGTTCAGCACGCAGACGGCCGCGAAGGGCTCCAGGCTCCGCGGCGCCGCGGAGACGGAGAGCGTCTGCCCCTACTGCGCCGTCGGCTGCGGCCAGCTCATCTACACCAAGGGCGGCCAGCTCATCGACATCGAAGGCGACCCGCGGAGCCCGATCAACGAAGGGACACTCTGTCCCAAAGGAGCCAATGCGTTCCAGCTCGCCGTCAACGCTCACCGCGTCAAGCACGTCCTCTACCGGGCCCCGTACGCGACCGAGTGGGAGGTGAAGCCGCTCGACTGGGCGATGGAGCGGATCGCGCTGCGGGTGCAGGAGGCGCGCGAGGAGGGTTTCAAGGAGACCGATGAGCACGGCGCGGCGGCTGAACGCCGTCCACAACATCGGCACCCTCGGCGGCGCGACGCTCGACGTCGAGGAGAACTACCTGATGAAGAAGCTCTTCACCGCGGGCCTCGGCGTCGTCTCGGTCGAGAACCAGGCCCGAATATGACACTCCGCCTCGGTGCCCGGTCTGGGCGCCTCGTTCGGCCGCGGCGCGGCCACGAATTACCAGCAGGACCTGGCCAACTCGGACTGCGTCCTCTTCATGGGCTCGAACATGGCCGAGGCCCATCCGGTCGGCTTCCGCTGGCCCATGAAGGCGAAGGAGAAGGGGGCGACGCTGATCCACGTCGACCCGCGGTTCTCGCGGACGTCCGCGCTCTGCAACCTCTTCGTGGGTATCCGCGCCGGCAGCGACATCGCGTTCCTTGGCGGTCTTGTCAATTATGTTTTGAGCAATGAGCGCTGGTTCAAAGATTATGTGATTGCCTACACGAATGCCTCGGTCATCATCCAGGAGGGATATCAGGATACTGAGGACCTCGGCGGCCTCTTTAGCGGCTACGATCCCGAGACGCGTTCCTACGACGCGGTCCGGGGCCGCTGGGGTTATGACGAGGCTGCGATCGAGGACAAGGGCGGAGGATCGAAGCGGGACGAGGCCGGGATCCATGGCCACGGGATCATGGGCGGGGCCACGTCGCAGGACGCGCCCCGTGCGGACATCACCGCGGCTCCGGCCGGCGAGCCGCCGCGCGACCCAAGCTTGCAGCATCCGCGGTGCGTGATGCAGATCCTCCGCCGCCACTTCGCGAGGTACACGCCTGAGCTCGTTGCGGAGATCTGCGGCTGCCGGCCCGAGGACGTGTTGCGCATCGCCGAATTGCTCTGTGATAACTCGAACCGCGAGCGGACATCGTGCATCGTCTACGGCGTCGGCTGGACGCAGCACACGACGGGCGTGCAGATCATCCGCACGGCGGGAATTCTCCAGCTCCTGCTCGGCAACATGGGCCGGCCCGGCGGCGGTATCGCGGCGATGCGCGGGCATTCGAGCATCCAGGGATCGACCGACGTCTCGACCCTCTACGACCTCATGCCCGGCTACCTGCCCCAGCCCGCGGCCGACCAGTCGCACGAGACGCTCGACTCGTACGTGAACCATGAGGGGCTGCCCACCGGCTACTGGTCCAACTTCCGTGAGTTCATCGTCAGCTTGCTGAAGGCCTGGTACGGCGACGCGGCCCACGCCGACGACGACTACCGCTACGATTGGCTCCCGCGGATCGACGACGACTACTCGCAATTGCCGACGTTCGACCGGATGTCTCGCGGCGAGATGACGGGCTATTTCCTCTTCGGCCAGAACCCCGGCGGCGGCGGCCCGAACGCCGGGCTGCACCGCGCGGGGCTGCGAAACCTCGAGTGGCTCGTCGTACTCGACTGGTTCGAAACCGAGAGTGCCGTGTTCTGGAAGAGCGACCCGACCGGGCCGCCGCCCTCGGACATCAAGACCGAGGTCTTTTTCATTCCCGCCGCCGCCGCGCCCGAGAAGGAGGGGACGCTGACCAACACCCAGCGCCTACTCCAGTTCCACAACAAGGCGATGGACCCGCCGGCCGACTGCCGGTCCGACGCCTGGTTCGTCTACGAGCTGGGCAAGCGACTCCGCGCCCTCTACGCCGGGTCGACCGAGCCCAAGGATCAGCCGCTCCTGAACCTGACCTGGGACTACGACGAGGACGCGCCCCGCCGCCTCCCCGACGGCACGATCAGCCGGGTCGAGGGCGAGCCGGACATCGAAAAGATCCTGGTCGAGATCAACGGCTATCGCGTCGGCGATTTCGATGAGACCGGCCGGCGGATACCGGTGCGCGGCTTCTCAGAATTGAAGGACGACGGCACGACGGCCTGCGGCTGCTGGATCTACAGCGGTGTGTGTCCCGAGCCCGGCCGGAACCGCGCGAACGAGCGGAGGATCACCGACAACCCGCTCCAGCCCGAGTGGGGCTTCGCCTGGCCGCACAACCGGCGCGTCATGTACAACCGCGCCTCGGCCAATCCCGAGGGCCGGCCGTGGTCGGAGCGGAAGCGGTTGATCTGGTGGGACGAGGCGAAAGGCCGCTGGGTCGGCGACGACGAGCCCGACTTCGAGCCCGACAAGCCGCCGGGCTACCGACCCCCGCCCGACGCGAAGGGGATGGCCGCGATCTCCGGCGTCGAGCCGTTCATCATGAAGCCCGACGGCCTCGGCTGGCTCTTCGCCCCGGCGCCGTCAGGGACGGGCCGCTGCCGGCGCACTACGAGCCGGTCGAGTCGCCGGTCGGCAACCTGCTCCATCCCAGGCAGCCGATCACGCCCGTCGTGCGGATGTTCGACGGCCCGCTCAATCGCCTGGCACACACGCCGACGGCCAAGTACCCCGTCGTCGCCTGCACCTTCCGCCTGACGGAGCATTACCTGAGCGGCCCGATGAGCCGCTTCAACGCGTGGCTCAACGAACTTCAACCGGCGATGTTCATCGAGCTCGGCCCCGAGCTGGCCGCCGAGCGGGGCATCGTGCACGGCGAGTGGCTGACGGTCGAGTCGGCGCGCAGCACGCATCGAGGCCCGCGCCATGGTGACGCGGCGGATCAAGCCGCTGCTCGTGGGCGGGAGGAAGGTCCACCAGGTCGGACTGCCGTTCCACTGGAGTTTTGCGGGCGAGGTCGTCGGGGGCAACGCGAACGACTTGACCTCGCTCGTCGCCGACGCCAACGTGAGCATGCACGAGGCCAAGGTCTTCGCCTGCGAGGTCCGCGCGGGGCGGCTCGGGGGACTCGATATGAATCCGACGGCCCAGCCCGTCGCCTGGCCGACGCGCGGGCCCGTGCCCGACACGCCGGCGTCGGCCCAGCCCGAGGGGGAGTTCGCGCATGGCGGCTAGGGAGCTGGAATTGTCGCACGCGCCGCAGGCCGATCCCGCGCCTCCAACGCTCCTTGACCGCATCGCCGAGCCGTTCCGCCGCCCCGAGCCGCCCGCCGCGCAGACACCGACGGGCTTCTACACCGACACGACCGTCTGCATCGGCTGCAAGGCGTGCGAGGTGGCCTGCAAGCAGTGGAACCAGCTTCCTGCCGACGGGTTCCACTGGACGGGCAACAGCTATGACAACACGGCCGCGCTCTCGGCCACGTCGTGGCGGCACGTCAAGTTCATCGAGCAGTTCTCGGGCGAGGGGCCTGGCACCCCGGTCACGCTGGAGGGCCTGCTCGACAGCGTTCAGGGCGACCGATGGCTCATGATGAGCGACGTCTGCAAGCACTGCGTCGCCGCGCCGTGCCAGCATGCCTGCCCGACAGGGGCCATCCTCTACAACGAATTCGCCAACGTCTACATCCAGCCCGATATCTGCAACGGCTGCTCCTACTGCATCGCGGCCTGCCCCTTCGGCGTCATCACCCGGAGCCACTTCGACGGCCATACGCACAAGTGCACGCTCTGCTACGACCGCCAGCGCGACGGGCTCGTCCCCGCCTGCGCCAAGGCGTGCCCGACGCAGTCGATCCAGTTTGGCCCGATCGAGGAGCTCCGTGAGCGGGCCCGCAGACGGGTCGAGGAGCTCGCCGAGCGGGGCGTCGCGCGGCCTTATCTGTACGGCGACGAGCCAAGTGCGACCTACTCGGCGATGAACTCCTTCTACCTCCTCGTCGACCGCCCGGCGACGTACGGCCTGCCCGAATCCCCCTTCAACCCCTGGCGGCACATGAAGGGGGACTACGCCCGGGCGATCGCGGCGCGCTCGGGGCGATCGCCGCGTTCCTCGCCGTCGCGATCCTGGCGGGGCCTTGAGATGCAGGCCGACCGATCATCGCCCACCACGGGCCGCGGCTACGCGGCGGACGAAGTGACCAAGGCACCCGACTGGCATCACCTCGTCGCGGCCGATATCTTATTCAATAACCTGTCCACAGGTTTATTTCTGGCGTCGGCGGCCGGCGAGCTGGCGCGGCCCGGCCTCTTCGCGCCGCTGACCCGCGTGGCCTTCCCGCTCGCATTATTGATCCTGACAGCCGACCTGTTCTGTCTGGTCCTCGACCTCGGCGACCCGCTCCGGTTCCACCACATGCTCCGGGTCTTCAAGCCGAGTTCTCCGATGTCGCTCGGGACGTGGTGCCTGACGTCCTATTCGCTGCCGCTCGCGGGGATCGCGGCCATAGACCTGTTCACCTCGGGCGCGGGCGTCTTCGGCGTCGTTCGCACGGCCGCCGTGGTGCTCGGCATCGTGCCGGCGCTGGGGTCAATGGTCTACAAGGGAGTGCTGTTCAGCACGACCTCGCAGCCGGCCTGGAAGGATGCCCGGTGGCTGGGCGGCTACCTGACCACGTCGGCGCTGATGCTCGGGTCCGCGGAACTGCTCGCGATCACCGCGTTCCTGCACCACGACGAGGCGGCCGGGCTTCTTCGTGTTCTGTTCGCCGTCTTGCTCCTGCTCAGCCTGATCCCGATGGCTCTCGTCTTCGCCGAGTTCCTGCCGACGCTTCGGGCCATCGAGAGCCGCAAGGGTCTACTCCGTGATGGTCTGATCGCGGTCGGTCTCGGAGTCGTCGCGCCGCCGTTGCTCGTGCTGATCGGCACGCGACTGTGGACTGTCGTGGGCGTCGCCTCCCTGCTCGCGGGGAACCTGATGATCCGAGCGGCGATCGTCGCGATCCCACACCGCGTGGCGGCCCGATAGCGACGCTCACGCGTCGGTCAGGACTGTCACGCCGGCATCGGTCGTCGTGCGGAGGCGGGCGAGGTCCGCGAGCATCCGGTTGAGGTTGCGGAGGTCGAGGCCCGCGACGTCGAACGACGTGATCGGGTTGCCCATCGCGTCCTGGAACACGGCGTCGATTGCTGTAGCCTCGAGCAACGAGTTTGTATCCATCGCAGCTCCCACGTTGTTGAAGATCGAGCCCGAGTTCACCGAGCCGGTCAGCCCGAAAGAGATTGGTCCCTTGGACGCGAGGACGCCGACGACGTTGCGGACGCTGACGGTCGTCCCGTTCGTCGGGCTGCCGATCTGGCCCCAAGCGGCGAGTGTCGAATTGGCGTCGAAAAGGCCGTTGAACCTCAGGCTCCCGAGCACCGAGCCGGCGACGGCGATCTTGCCGCCGACCATGTTGCCGAGGGCCGTGTCGCCGACGACGTTGCCCAGCGTGATGATCTGCCCGCTGACGGGCCCGCCGATCAGGAGACCGCCGAAACGCGTGAGCTGGCCTGCGTGATTCCGGCCGTTGGCGCCGATGTCACCCGCTGCGGCGATCAGGCCGGTGAGCGTGCCGTTGGCGAGGGCGACCTGGCTGATCAGCTTGCCACGGCTGATGAGCCGGCCGGAGATCGAGCCGAACGCGGTGATCGTCGTGTCGACCACCAGAGGCACTGGGCCCGTCCTGTCGGTGGAGATTCGGCCCCAGTCGGCGTTGCCGGCCGTCGCGACATCGCTGATCGCGTCGGTTCGCACGCCGGTTGTCTGGATCGTGCCCGAGATCGGGCCGTACCGCGAGAACACCGAGCCGAAAATCCGCGTCGCGGTTACATTGCAGGTGATCCCCTTCGTCGACTGGAGGCTGATGTCGCCCATCGGGCCCGTGCTGGTGATGTTGCCGTTGATCCACTGGCCGGTCTGAACGGAGCCACCGTCGCCGACCAGCGAGACGCCCTGGATGACCGACGTGGGCGGGGCGAACGGGGCCACGTTGGTCTGCACGGCGACGGGGATGGTCGCGATGACCTCGGCGCTCGTCGCCAGACCCTCGGCCGCGGCATACGGGTCGTTTGCGAACTGGTCGGCGAGCAGGACGTAGTTGCTGTCGAAAGTTCCGGTGGCGAGCGTCGGCATATAGAGCACGGAAGGATGCTGGCCGAACGGCACGATGAAGGTCGTGTTGGCGTGCGCCAGCGCCGTGCCGGGGATCAGCGTCGCGAGCGCGTCGTTCGCCGTGGCGACGGACCGCCGGAAGGGCGCCGCGCTCGTGTCGCTGTTGGAGAGGATCGGGTTGCCGACCTGATCGTTCTGGAAGTGCTGGCTGAAGGCGACGGCCTGGACGCTCTTCGCCTGGATTGATGAGGGATACAGCAAGTCCCGTACGGCGACATCGCCGAGCGCGTCCTGGGCCAGGCGGACGCCGCCGGGTGCACCGGACGGCAGGCCGAGGAAGGCCTGGCCCTGGGCCGAGACGACCGTCGTGAGGTTGCCGTCAACCGTGAGGTCGTGGAGGTTCGTCGCGCCCGAGGCGTCGAGCCGCATCAGGTTGAACTTGCTCGTCGAGGAGTTCGAAGCCATCGCGCCGGCAGCCGTGTCGTTGTACGCGCCGAGGTTTAGGTCGAACGGCGTTGTCGACCCCGTCGTGATCCGCGCCGCGAGCTGCGGGTCGGCTGAGCCTTCGAGGATCGACTGGTAATCGTACTTGAGGACCGGGTTCGGCGTGCCGATCAAGCCCGCGGCGAGGCTGATCTGCAGCTGCCGCGTGACGTTAGCCTCGCGGACATCGAGCGCGACTGGGCCGACGGCCTTGCCCGCAGTGACGTGGCCGATGGCCCGGGCCGAGATGAGGCCCGGCGTGGCGCCGGCGACGTCGAGGCCCTGGAGGTTGCCCGCCAGTACGATCTTCCCGGCCACGTCGACGCCGACGGTCATCTCTCCCACGTTGTCACCCGTCAAGACACCGGTCGAGGCGACCGATCCGCTGACGGTGATCGACGTCGCCGCGCCTGCGTTCGGCAAGTTGAGTTGGCCCGCGAGGTTGCCGCCGATGGCGATCGCCGGGACGTTCGGGAAGCCGGTTACGTCGAGTACACCGATCATGTCGTGGACGAAATTCGCGGTGAACGAGCTGGAGGCGTTCCCGCCGCCGTCGATGCCCGTCGTTGACGGCAGATTCGGGCTGTTGACGTTGACGGCGAACGTGTTCGCGCCGGTGCCGAGCTTGATGTTCGATACGTCGGGCCCTGGCCCAGCGCGTTGATCGTCGCGAAGGGCCCGATGTACGACTGGGTCGTCTTGGTGACGATCGGCACACCCGCCGCGGCGCCGACGCTCGCGGCGCCCGAGCCGGTGAAGTTTCCGGTGATCAGGTGGAAACCGAGCGCCTCCTCGGCCGCGACGTCGACGCTGCCGCCCGCATTGACCAGCGCCGGGGCCGACTGGCTGCTGGCGATGTACGCCTTTGTCGTGACACCGATGACGTAGATCCCCGCCGATCCCGCGATGCCCGCCGTGCCGGCGACTCCGACGGCCGCGGTGAGCGAGGTGATGTTCTCGTTCGACTGTGCGATCACGGCGACCGTGGCGGGGACGTTGATCGTCGGGCTGGAGATCGAGGCTTCCGTGTCCTTAGTGACCACCCCCACGTCGGCCCCGATGCCGAGCCCGAGGCCACCGCCGCCCGCAAGCGCCCCGGCTGTGGCGAACCAGTTCGTCGGGTTCGCGGCGAGGACGAGGACGCCGGGCCCGAAGCCAATGGTACCGGTCGCGGCGATCGACAAACCAAGGTCGATGTGGACCGTCGTCGTTTGGTTGTCGACGTTGACCGCGGCCGAGCCGCCGACTCCGGTCGAGCTGCCCAGCGAGCCGCCGACGGCGATTGTGCTCAGATTCTCCACGTCGGTCGCCAGGACCGCGACGCCGAGGATGTTCGTGATCAGGTTGCCGTTGCCGTCCGTCGTCCCGGCGAGAACCGCGGTCGGGCCGTGAACGCCGTTCGCAGAAATCTGGTCGCTACTCGCGATGTACGCGTTCGTGAGGTCCGTCTTCGTGAGCGCCGAGACCGACGCGCCCACGCCCTGGCCGCCGACGACGACGACCTGGCCGGCGATGACGTCGAATGTTGGGTTGTGCTGCGCCTGGACGAGCACGTTTCCTTGCGCGGCGACGGCCGTATTGTGGTCGAGTAACCGTTCACGGATGTAGGGGCTGGCGCGATCCTGGGTGGGCGGTTACAAGGGTGGCATGAGTGCCGAGCCGCCCATCGCCCGAGAGCTCTGGGACACGATCCCGCCCGACGCGCAGGCGGCGATCCTCGCGCTGGTCCAGGCCTTCGAGCAGCGGATCGCCGCGCTGGAGGCGCGGCTCGGCCAGGACTCGTCCAACTCCTCGAGGCCACCATCGAGTGACCCGCCTCACGTCAAGCGCCGCCCGCCCAGGCCGCCGTCGGGGAAGAGGCGGGGCGGGCAGAGCGGACATGGGCGACGCACCCGCGAGCTGGTCCCGCCCGAGCGGCTGACGGCGGTCGTCGACTGCAAGCCGACGGACTGCCGCGGCTGCGGCCGGGCCCTGCGGGGCGCCGACCCCGAGCCGATCCGCCACCAGGTCGCCGAGCTGCCCGAGGTCCGGCCCGACGTGATCGAGTACCGGCTCCATCGCCTGACCTGCCGGCGCTGCGGGGCCGCAACGCGGGGCGCCGCCGCCCGCCGGGGTGCCGCGCACGGCGTTCGGCCCCCGGCTCCAGGCCACCGTCGCCTTGCTCGGCGGCGCCTACCGGATGAGCAAGCGGCAGGTGCGGGCCATCCTCTCCGACCTGCTGGGGCTCTCCGCCTCGACGGGGATGATCTGCAAGATCGAGCGGCATGCGGCCGAGGCGGTCGCCGCCCCGGTCGAGGCGGTCGGCGAGCACGTCCGCGGTGCGGAGTCGGCCGGGGTCGACGAGACCGGCTGGCGGGAGGGGAAGCGGCGGGCCTGGCTCTGGGCGGCGGTGACCGCCGAGGCGACCGCCTTCCGCGTCGCCCGCTCGCGCGGCGCCGACGCCCTGCACGCCTTGGTCGGCGAGCCGATCGCCCCGGTGATCATCAGCGACCGGTTCCCGACCTACGCCCGCGCCCCGAACCGCCAGGTCTGCTGGGCCCACACCATCCGAACACAATCGACAAATCGGCCGGGGGCCTGGCTCCTCCTCGGGTCCGGGTCCCTCCCCATCGCCCGATCCGGGAGGCTCCTCCGGGCCGGGGCCTGAGGGAGTCCTTTCGACCTGGCCCAGCGGGATGACGTGCCGGATCTCCAGCGAGTCCTCCCCGACTATGATCCGCTCGATCAGCAGTTGCAAGATCCGCTGACGCTCCGCGAACGTCGCCTGGTCGAGCCGGGATCGCACCCGGCGGCAGAACGACTCCAGGTCCGACCAGACCTCCTTCGCCGCCTGTCGCTCGGCCCATAACCGTTGTTCCTGGTCGCGCTGGGTGACCAGGACCTGGCGTCGTCCCCGGATCTGATCGCGGCGGGACTTCAACTCCTCCAGGTCGATCACCTCGGCCTGGTAGGCGTCGACCAGCCTCTGTTCCTCGCGGCCGAGCCTCTGAAGCTGGGCCTCCCAGCGCCGGGCCGAGTCGAGGCCGTCGTCCTTCGACGCCGAGAGTCGGGCCAGCTCCTCGAATCGCGACGCCAGCGTCGCCGGGTCCTCGAGCAGCGATTTGACGTGGTCCCAGACCGCAGCGTCGAGCTCCTCGACCTTGGCCGGCGTCTGCGTGCATCGGCAGGCCCGGTCGCGCATCACCGTGTCCTTGCCGTGGCACTTGTAGTACCGGTGGACGGCCTGACCGGGCTTGCCGTACGTCGTGACCCCGAACATCGCGAGCCCGCAGCCGCGGCAAGTCAGCAGGCATCGCAGCAGATACTCGTTGTGTGTGTTGTTCCGGAACGACAGGGCCGCGTTGCGGGCGAGCTGCTCCTTCGCCGCTTGGTGCGTGGCCTCGTCGATCAGGGCCGGGACCCGGATCGGGATCCACTCCTCGCGCGGCTTGGGCTGGCGGCACGTCGCCGTCCCCGCCCTCGGGCCGGTCGACCGCGGCTTGCGGGGCACGACGAAGGCGTGCCGGTTGACGTAGCCGGTGCCGGTGTAGACCGGGTCGGACAGGATGTGATGGACCACGCAATTCGCCCAGAGCCGCTTGCCGCACCGGGGCCGACACGGGCCGGCAGCAAGCCGCTTGAGGATCTGGCGGACGGTCGATCGCTCGTCGATGAGCCAGCGATAGAGCATCCGGACCACCTCGGCCTCGGCCTCCTCGATCTCCAGGTGGGCCGGCACGCCGTCGCGGGCCGCGACGTAGCGATAGCCGTAGGGGGACCTCCCGGAGGTCCAGTGGCCGGCCCTGGCCTTCTGGAGCTTGCCGCGGCGAAACCGCTCGCCGAGCAAGGCCCGCTCGTATTCGGCGACGGCCCCCTGGATCTGGAGCAGGAGCTGGTCGTGCGGGTCGTCGGAGATCGGGCGGTGGACGAACTCGACATCGCAGCCGGCCCTGCGGAACTCCTCCAGGAGGACGACCTGATAGGCGTAGCGGCGGGCCAGGCGGTCAGGGCTGTAGACCGCGACGACATCGAACTCGCCCTCGCGGGCGGCGTCGCGTAGACGGTCGAGAGCGGGCCGGTCGAGTCTCGAGCCCGAGTAACCCTCGTCGATGAAGGTATGCTCGCGTTTGAGCTCATGCCCACCGGCGACGGCCCAGCCCCGCAGGGCCTCGATCTGGCTGTCGATCGTCTGCTCACGCCCCTGCCTCTCGGTCGAGACCCTGGCATACACGGCGGCTCTCATGATCGATCTCCCCATCGGTCGTGGATGAAATGCCGGCGCCCTCACCGGAGTCGAGCAGGACCTGGAAGGCCTGTTGGAGCCGGCGAGGGCCGTCACGTCGCGGGACGAATGCGGAGTGGACGGCCCACCCGCCGGAGCGGGGCTCGCGGGATTTCCGGCGCATCGGATTGACCTCCTGCTGGGAGGTCAGGATGGCCGGGGCTATGACGCCGGGCTAGGACTGCCGGGGGCGGCGAGGGGCGTAGGGACGAGTCGTAGACCTGTACGGAATCACCAGGGTAGCCCGCAATCTGTCGATTGCGTTCGGATGGTGCATCTCCGGAGAGACTTCCAGTCGATGATCGACCGGGCGGCCGGGGGCCGGGGGGTCGGTGAGAGGCTGCTGCGGCTGTCCGGCCTGGTGTTCGCCTGGTGGGGTCGGCACGAGGCCGGATCGGTCCACCGCCAGACCCTGCGGGGCTACGTCGCGGGGCTGAGGCCGGTGGTGCGCTCGCTGCTGGTCGAGGGGGCGGCCTGCCCCTGCGCCTGGACGGCGAAGGTCTGCCGCAAGCTGCTGTCGGCCGAGGCCGCGCTGTGGACGTTCGCAACCGTCGATGGGGTGCCGCCGCACAACAACGCGGCGGAGCGGGCGCTGCGGCACGGCGTGATCTGGCGGAAGACGAGCTACGGCACCGACAGCGAGGCGGGGAGTCGGTTCGTGGAGCGGATGCTGACGGTCGGTGCGACCTGCCGTCAGCGGGGCGGCGACGTGCTCGGCTTCCTGACGGCATGCCTCCGCGCCCGCCTCGACGGCACACCCGCCCCGTCACTCCTGGCCTGAGCGCCGACGAAAACCGTCACGCGCGGCACGGGCCGTGAACGGTTACGTGGTCGATATACGCCTGCGTGTTCAACGTCAGCACGTCGATCAGGGCCGAGCCCGCGACGCCGGTCCCCGAGCCGAGGCCGCCGGCGACGACAAGCGAGTTGAACTTCTCGGTCGTCTGAGCCGTCACGACGACGTCGCCGCCGGCCGTGACGCTCGCGCCGGCGCCGATCGTCGCCACGAGGTTCTCGTTGACGATCGCGATCGACGCCGAGATCCCGAAGCCCTGCGCCAGCCCAATCGCCAGGGCGCCGACGAACGGCTTGAGCGTAACCCCGTCGGAGGCCGTCACGCTGACGTTGCCCCCGGCATTGATCGTCGCGCTGATCCCGACGAGCGCGCTCGTGCCGACAGGGATGGTTGGGGTCGCGAGCACCGAGGTGCTCACCAGGTTGTTCGTCGTCGACGTCGGGACGGTATTCTGAGCGTTCGCCGTGCTCGATGTCGGGAAGTTTGGGTTGTTCCCCGCCGGGTTGCCGGTAGAGCCGCTGAATCCGCTGATCAGGCCGGAGGCCCCCGCCCCCGAGCTATCGGCGTTCGTGGCCTCGCTCATGAGGTTGCTCGGGCTGATGCCGTCCACCTGCGAATAGGTAGAGCCGTAAGGTGCGCCGATGGACCAGAAGCCCACGGACGCGTTGACCCCGACGCCGGCGCTCGAGGCGCTGAGGGCGTACGTGTTTACCGTCTCGCTCGAGGCGGCCTTGACGGTGACGTTGCCTTTCGCGTCGACCGTCGAGGCCGGCTTGAGTGAGGCCGATGTGTTGTTCCGGACGATCCCGACGTCGACGCCGCCGGCAATACCCGCGATCCCGATTACGATGCCGCTCGCGAGCGAGAAGTCGCTCATACTATTCGTGGCCGCGACGACGACCGACTGCACGTTGCTGGCACCCGCGTTGTTCGTATTGACCTGTGCGGCATTGCCGACATAGGCCAGCGTCGTCGACGTGACCAGCTCGATCGAAACCCCGCCGGCAAGCCCGAGATAGAAGCCGCCGGCAGCGGACGCCGCGAGGTTGAAGATGCTCTCGGACGTGGCGGCCTGTACGGTCAGCCCCTGATTGTCACTCTCCGTGATGCTCGGCAGCGTGCCGAGGTTCCCGCCGGCGTTGACGGTCGCGAAATTCCCGATAAACGCCTCGGTGTCCTTCGTCAAGATCGTCACGCCGACGCCCGCACCCGCGCCGCCCGTCCCGATACCCACGCCGATACTGCCGGCGAGCGTGAACGCGTTTGAGTCGTCCGTCGCCGCGACCAGCACGCTGCCGCCGGCGTTGACCTTCGTCCCGGCCGCGAGCGACGAGGCCTGGTTGCCGATGTACGCCGTCGTGGCGGCGTCGAGCGCGAAGACAGACACCGAGGCGGCGGCGCCGACCTCGCCACCTCCGGAGACCGTGGCGGCAATCGAGAAGAAGTCCTCGCTCTCGTGCGCCTCGACCGCCACGTCCCGCGCGGCCGCAACCGTCGCGCCGTCGTCGATGTACGCCTTCGTCGTGTTCTTCACCACCAGCACGTCGACGCAGGGCGTCACGCTGACGCTGCCCGAGAGGCTGAAGCCGCCGGCGATGCCCATGTACGAGGTGTCGTTGCTCGCGGCCACGACCACCGACTGGTCCGCATTGGCCCCCGGCGTGTTTGCGTTGATCTGCGTCCCGGTGGCGACAGTCGCCGACGTGTTGTTCGTCAGCGTGTCGACCGCCCCGGTGATGTTCACGGCCGACGAGCCCGCGACGCCGCCATCGACGCCGAAGATCGAGATTTCGTCCTGGTTGTCGGCCGTGACGGCGACGCCGCGCATCGGCTTGGCGTCGCGGGTCGCGGTCCGCTGGCCCGTGAACCGTGGGTTGTTGATCGTCGTCTGGTTGTTCGGCCCGGTCAGGCTCGTGTTGTTATAGTTCGACCCGCCCGAGCCCGAAGAACCCTCGATGGCACCCGGGTTGGCCGTTCCCGGCGAGAGAGTGTATGGGCTGTAGCTGATGTTGAAGTGTCCGGTGTCGGCCGTGACGGTCGACCCCTGGCCCAGCGCATTAATCGTCGCATACGACCCGATGTACGACCGCGTCGTCTTGCTGATAATCGGCACGCCCGCCGCGGCGCCGACGCTGGCCGTGCCGGAGACGCCCAGGGTGCCCGTTATCAGGTGGATGCCCAGCGCCTCCTCGGCCGCGAGTACGACGCTGCCGCCCGCGTTGATTATCGACGGGGCGCGCCTGGCTGCTGGCGACAAACGCCTTGATCGTCACTCCGATCACGTAGACGCCCGTCGGAGCCGGAGATCGCGGCGTCGCCTCCGACGGAGCCCGACACCGAGAGCGACGTGATCCTCTCGGCCGACTGCGCCTGGACCGAGACCGTGCCGCTAGCGGTCACGCTGGAGCTTGTGATCGACGCCTCGGTGTCCTTGGTGATCACCCCGATGTCCGCGCCGACGCCCACCGCGGCCGTCCCGCCGACCGACAGCGAGCCCGCCGTGCTGAAGAGCGTCGTCGCGTTCACGGCCAGGACGGCCACGCCCGGGCCGTAGCCCACGACGTTGTTCGTCGCGACGATGTGCGCACCATTGTCGACGTGGGCCGTCGTTGTCTCGTTCAGGACGTTCACGACCGCCGAGCCCGCCACGCCCGCCGTCCCGCCCACCGAGCCGCCGACGGCGAACGTCGTGTAATTCCCCGCTCCCGTGGCGAGGACGGCAACGCCCAGGATGTTCGTGATCGGGCTGTCGTTGCCGTCGGTCGTCCCGGCCAGCACGGCGCGTCGTGCCTCGGTTGCCGCTCGCGGTGATCTGGTCGGCCGAGCCGACGAAGGCATTCGTGGTCGTATTGTCGACGACCGTCGAGACGGCCGCGCCGACGCCCGCCTCGCCGCCGATGCTGATCTGGCCGTCGATGTTGTTGATCGTGAGGCCGTGCTTGGCCTGTACGAGCACGTTGCCGTTCGCGGCGACGGTCGAGGTGTGATCGATAAAGGCCTTCGTCGTCAGGCTCAGCACCTCGATCGTGAGCCCGCCGGCGACCTCGACCGAGTTCCCCGCGCCGCCGGCCGCCGAGATCGTGGAGTCGCTATCGGTCGACGAGGACGTGAGCAGGACGCTCTGGTCGGCCTTGAGGTTCGAGAGATAGCCGATCGACGCCTCGGTGTCCTCGCTCACGACCGCGACATCGATCCCCGCGCCGACACCCGCGCTGCCGCCGGAAAGACCGATGGCCCCCGCGAGGCTAGCGATCGAGAAGCCGCCCGAAGCGTTGATCGCGACGCCCTGGCTCATGCCGGGCGTGACGTTCTGATTTACATTCACCGACCTGCCGATACTCGCGAACATGTTGAGCGTAAGCAAGTCGACGATGACCGACCCGCCGATCCCGTCGTCGCCGGAGGTCGCCCCGACTCCGACCGCGATCGAGAGCGGGTCGCCCGGATACTGGCCCGTGATCGGGTTCAGCGACGCGACGGCCGAGACGTTCAGATTGCCCGACTCGTTGAGCATCGAGCCGTCGCCGACCTGGGCCTGGGTCGTGTCGTTGAAGACATCGACGACGACCGCCGCGCCCGCGCCGGCGGTCCCGCCGCTAAGGCCCGCGCCGAGCGCCACGTTCTCGGCGAGCACCGGCGTCGATGCGCTGAAGTCGACGTTCCCGCCCGATGTCAGATTCACACCCTGGCCGACGGTCGCCGAGTCGTTGATCGCGACGATGTTCAGCCCCACCGCGCCGGCGATACCGTTCTTTGTCCCGGCCCCGGCGGCGTACGCCCGGGCCCGGAAATAATCCGACTTGCCCGCGGTCGTGAGGGCATCGACCGTCACCCCTTGCCCCGCGACCGTGGCCGATGCGCCGACCGAGGCCGTGTTCGTGACGTAGACGATGTTCAGCGACACCGTCGCTCCGATGGCGTTCTGGCTCAGAAGCGAGCTGGCGAGCCCCTTCGCCGTGGCGTCGCTGTCGTTCGTCGCCGCGACCGTCAGCGCGCCGCCGCCGGCCTTGACGGTCAGGCCGGCGCCGATCGTCGCGGCGTTGTTCACCGTGACCACGTTCACGCCAATCCCGGCCGCAACGCCTACCTTCGATGTCCCGCCGCTCGACGACGTTTGGCCGCCGCTCGGCGCCGGGTTCTCCTTGCCGCCGCCCTCGGTCTGGCTCGCGGCGGAGCCCTTGTCCTCGCTCTTCTGCGTCGAGGGTGCCGGGGCCACGCTCTGGAAGTCGCTCGTCGCGGCCTTGTTGTCCGCGAAGTCGCGCTGGGCCGAGATCTGGCTGTCGGTGTCGGACGAACCGGCGGAAATTCCCTGCGCGCTCGATGTCGAGGTCACGTCGCTCGCGTTCGAGTCGGACGACGTGAACGAGACGGACCCCGCCGACGTGAGCGACCGGGCGGTGGCCGCGGTCGTCGTGTCGCTGGCGATGACGACTCCGATCGAGACGCCGACGGCGGCCTTCCCGCCCGCGTCGGCGGCCGAGCCGGTGGTGGTCGTGATCGTGCCGGAATGCGCGGCCGAGTCGACCAGCGAGCCGCCGAGGTTGAGCGCGGTGCCGGTGCCGAGCCTCGCCGTGGTCGTGTCGTTGACAATCGCCAGCGCAATCGCCGGGGCCACGGACACGCCGTTGCCGGACGAGCCCGCCTCGGCGTCGGTGACGACCGTGTGCGTGAGGGCCGAGCTTACTGTCATGGCACCGCCGCCCGTCATCGTCGCCGAGTCCGAGAGCTCCGCGTCGACGGTGTCGGAGAGGATGTTCAGCGCGACCGACGCCCCGACGCCGACCTTGGAGCCAGCCCCCGTGTCCTTCGCAGCGGCCATTGCCGTGTCGCTCGCCGTCGAGGCCGCCACAAGCATGACGGCCCCCGTGCCAAGCGTGAGCGTGGTCCCGCCGCCTACCCTGGCGGCGTGCGTGTCGGAGACAAGGTTCAGGGCGACGGCACCCGCGACCCCGACCTTCCCCGCGCCCGCCTCGGCGATAGCCGTGGCACCGAAGGTCTCGGCGTAGGTCGGGGCGTTCATGACGGCCTTCAGCGTCACTCCCTGCGCGGCGATCTTGGCGTTCTGGCCGATCGTCCCCTCGGCGTCGGCTTTGACGAGGTTGATCGCCACGGCCGCCCCCACGCCAATCCCGCCCGAGCCCTGGCTGGTGGCCGAGCCGTTGGCACTGGCCGTGCTCACGGAGGTCTGCGAAGCGGCGGCAACGAGCGCTCCCCCAGCGCTGATCGTCAGCCCGTCGGGGATGCTCGCAGTCGCGGTAAGTTTGGCGAGATTAACCGCGATCGCCGCCGCAACGCTAACCTGCGTGCCCGAACCGCCCGCGCCGTTCGTGGTCGACGCCGTCGACGGGGCCGTGTTCACCGCCGATGCGCTGGGCGTCGCCCCGTCGCCGGAAGAGCTCGAGAGCGCGCTGCCACCCGCCATGCCGTCGGCGACCCCGCGCTCCGAGGCGACCTGCGAGTCGACCGTATTATTCTGCGACGTGGAGTTGTCCGGCGCACCCGCCGCCGACGCGGTGGCGGTCGCCGAGCCCCCGTCGGTGGCCATTGCGGCGAACATCACCGAGCCGCCCGCGGCCAGGTTCCGATGCGTCGTGGCGACAGTCTGGTCGTCCACCAGAGCCAGGGCCAGAGTAATCCCCACCGCCGCCTTACCTGCCGTCGCCGCGCTGCCGGCCGAGGTGGGTGCGCTGCCGGTATACGCCGCGCCCGAGGCCAGGCTCCCGCCGATGGTCAGCGTCGCGCCCGTGCCGATCGAGGCCGACGATGTGTCGTTGATCAGCGCGATCCCGATCCCCGGCGCCACCGCCACGCTGCCCGCCCCAGCTCCTGCCATCGCGCTGGTCGTCGCCGTGTCCGCCAGCAAGGAGGCGATCGTCAGGCCCCCCGCGCGCCGCGAGCGTCGCCGAGTTCGCCAGCCCGGCGTTCGCCGTCGAGTTGACGATGTTCAGGCCGACCGCCGCCCCGACACCCACCCCCTTGGTCGAGTCGCCGTTGCTCGTCTGCGCCCCCGACGCCGTCGCCTGGTTCGTCTCGGCCCCGCCGGCCGCCAGCGACACGTCGCCGGACCCCGCGTTGACGATTGAATTGCTATTGATCAGCGCCTGGTGCGTGTCCCCCACAAGGTTCAACGACAGCGCCCCAGCCACCCCCACCTTGCTCGCCCCGGCACCCGCGTTCGCCGTCGACCCAAACGTGTCGGTCCCGCCCCCGTTCATCGTCGCCTGCAGCGCCACACCCCTGGCCGCGACCGTCGCCCCCGCCGGCGTACGCGTCCCCGCGACCAGGCCAATCGTCGCCTCCGCGTCCGCCTTCACCAGGTTCAACGCCACGCCCGCGCCCACCGCGATCGACCCCGTCCCCGTCGACGTCGCCGAGCCGTCGGCCGACGCCGTCCCCGTCGTCGTGTGCGTCACCGTCAGCGACAGCAGGCCCCCGCGGCCACCGTCAGACCGTCGGGAATCGACGCGTTCGCCGTCTCCTTGCCGATGTCCACCGCGATCGCCGCCGCCACCGACACCTGCGTGCTCTGCCCCGAACCAGGCTCCGTCGACGACGCGCTGGGCGTCCAGCCGTCGGACGACGACCCCGACAGCCCCGAGCCGGCCGCCGAGCCGGCCGCCGCCCCGCGCTCCGAGGCCACCTGCGAGTCCACCGTGCTGTTCTGCGACGCCGAATCATCGGGAGCACCCGCGGCGCTGGCCGTTGCCGTGGCTGAGCCGCCGTAGGTCGCCGCTGCCGCGAACGAGACTGACCCGGCCGCGCTGAGGGTTCGCTGCGTTGTGGCCGTGGTCTGGTCGTCGACCAGCGCCAGTGCCAGCGTCACACCCACGGCGGCTTTCCCGGCCGTCGCGGCGCTGCCGGCTGTGGTGGGGGCACCACCGGCGAATGAGGCGGATGCCCCGAGACCACCGCCGATGAATAGCGCTCCGCCTGTGCCGATCGAGGCCGACGAGGTGTCGTTGATCAGCGCGATCCCGATCCCCGCCGCCACCCCCACACCACCCGCCGCCGCGCCCGCCATCCCGCCCGTCGTCGCCATGTCGAACAGGACCGACGTCAGCGACAAGCTGCGCGTGCCGACGAGTGTCGCCGAGTTCGCCAGCCCGGCGTTTGCCGTCGAGTTGACGATGTCCGGCCCCACCGACGCGCCCACGCCAACGCCCTTGCTCCCTCCGCCGTCGCTCGTCTGCGCCGCCGTCGCCACCGCCTGGTTCGTCTCGGCCCCGCCCGCCACCAGCGACACGTCCCCGCCGCCCGCGTTCACCACCGAGTTCGAGTTGATCAAGGCCTGGTGCGTGTCCCCGACGAGTTCAACGCCAGCGCCCCAGCCACCCCCACCTTGCTCGCCCCAGCGCCCGCGTTCGCCATCGACCCAAACGTGTCGGTCGTGCCAGGCCCGTTCATCGTCGCCTGGAGCGAGAGGCCCGTCGCCGCGACGGTCGCGCCGGCCGGCATGCCGCCGCCCGCGGTATAGCCGATCGTCGCCTCGGCGTCCGCCTTCACCAGGTTCAACGCCACGCCGGCGCCCACCGCGATCGACCCCGTCCCCGTCGACGTCGCCGAGCCGCCGGCCGACGCCGTGCCCGTCGTCGTATGCGCCGCGGCCAACGTCAGCGCGCCGCCTGCGACGACCGTCAGCCCGTCGGGGATCACGGCGAGGGTCGTCTCCTTGCCGACGTCGACGGCGATCGCCGCCGCGACGCTGACCTGCGTACTCTGCCCCGACGCGGGATCGGTCGACGACGCGCTGGGAGTCGTGCCGGCGCCCGAAGAGTTGCCGTCGCCGTTGCTGGCGGCCTGGCCGTCGGCGTAGCTCCGCTAGGTGCTCACCTGCGAATCGACGCTGCCCGACTGGGAGCCGGGCGGCACCGGCGGCCCTGGCGATCGCGCCGGCGGTGCCGCCGCAAGTCGAGCCGGCCGTGAACGTGACGTTGCCCGGGACGCTCAGGTTGCTGGCCGTCGTGGCCGTGGTGGCGTCGTCGACGACGGCCAGGGCCAGGGGTGACGCCCACGGCAGCCTTGCTCGCGGTGGCGGCACTGCCGGCGGTCGTCGGGGCGCTTCCGGTGTGGGTCGCGGTCGCGCTCAGGCTGCCACCGAGGGACGGCAGGCCGACGGAGGAGCCGAGCGAGGCAGTCGTCTTGTCGTTGACGACGGCGATGCCGACGCCAGGCGTGATGGCGCTGCCGCCGGTGGCGGTGGTGCCCGCCTCGGCGTCGGTCGTGACGACGTGCGACGAGCCCGCGGAGAGGGTCAGGTTGTGCGGCGCCGATGATCGAGCCTCCGTTGCCGACGAGCGCCTGGGCAACGACGGTTCCCAGGTTCAGCGCGACCGAGCCGCCGACGCCGAGCGAGCCGCCCTGGGCCATGGCTTCCGCTTTCGACGTGTCCGTGACGTTGTTCGTCGCAATCAGTCCGACGTCGGCGCCGCCGGTGGCGAGGCTCGAGCCGGGGGCGACGGCGGCGAGGGCCGAGTCGGTGACGAGATTCAGCGCCAGCGATCCGGCGACGCCGACGCCGGTTCCCCCCGCGCCCGAGGTGGCCTGGGCACCGAAGGCATCGGTCCCGGGGTTCGTCGCGCCGACGTTGATCGACTTCGCTCCCAAGTTGACGGCCCCGCCGACGTAGGACGTGTTCGTCGCATGGACGCGATTAACGGCGACCGCGACGCCGACGCCCGGCGCCTTGTCCGTGGCGCTGCCGTCGGCGGTCGCCGTCCGCCCGCGGTCGAGGCCGCGCCGATGTTGATGCTGGCGGCCGCAACGATCGGGGCGGTCGAGGTTATGTAGGCTTGCGTCTGGCGTGTCAGGGCGGTGATCGCCAGGGCCGCGGCGACGCCCACAGCGCCGTCGCTCGTCTTGGCGTCGTAATTCGTGAGGTCCTGCTGCGTCGACCCGTCGTTCTGCGTCGCGCCGCCGGAGGTGGACTTGTCGGACGTGGCCGTCGCGTCGGTCGACGAGGCGTTGACGACCGACAGAGCCCGCGTGGATCGAGGCGCCTCCGTCGACGTAGGCGCCGGTCGAGTCGTTGACAATCGCCAGGGCGACGGTGCCGCCCGCCGCGTTGGGACCGCCCGCGGTGCCGTCGACGGTCGTGGTCACCTTGATCAAGTTGGTCGACGAGAGACTGACGGCGCCGCCGGCCGTGATCGTCGAGGTTCCCGATACGTGGGCGACGGCCGCGCTGCCGACCTGCGAGGTCGCCAGGGCCGCGTCGAGGGAGACGATTCCCGAAGACTCGGCCCCGACGTTCGCCGTCACGGCGGTCGTCGCCGTCGATGCGATCGTGACGATGCCCGCAGCGCGTGATCTTCGAGTTGCCGGCAACGCTGATTTTGGCGCTCGATGACACGTTGATGAGCGAAATATTCGCCAGCTTGGTGCCGTCGAAGATCCCGGTTGACGACGCCGTGAGAATGGAGCTCGCCGTGAGGACGACGTTCGCGCCGCTTAACGTCGCGCCGGTGAGGGTGATCCCCGCGCTCGGCGTTGGCGGAGACGCCGCTCTCGGTGTCGGCGGTCGTCAGCGTGACGTTTCCGCCGGTTGCGACGAGCGAAGAGCCCGCGGGCAGGTTGATCGACGCGGTCGAGAGGCTCGCCAAACTGGCCGCGTACTGGCCGTCGACTTCGATCGCCGTCAGCGACGAGGCCTTCAGCGCACCGGTCAGGGAGACGGGGCTTTGGAGGAAGAGCTTCTGGTTCGCGGCCGAGCTGCCTTGGGCCGTGATCGCTGTGACCTGCGCGGCGGCGTACTGAGTGTGTGTCGTCCCGTCGAAGATGTCGAGCTTCGGGCCGAGAATCGAGATTGCCGCGGCATCGCCCGCCGCGCCGAGCGAGACGCTCAGCAGGCCGTTGTTTAGCGACGATGTGACCGCCAGCAGTGTGCGATCCTCGAGGCGCTCGAGCGACGACCGTATCAGGTACTCGCGGTCCGGCATGACGGGCCGGAATTGCTTCGCGGTCTTCTTCCGCTTCGGCTCGGGCCTCGAACGACTGCTGCGCGACATAGTGAAGGGCCCTTGAGATTCAGCGGAGGATGTGGGGAGAATCTGAGCTATTTGCGTGGTCGCGGCCCGACCCGCGGCGAGCCGTTCCCGGGCCCGCGTGGCGGACGACGGCCGGTGGAACGATCGTCGCCTTCGTCGGCGAGATGAGCGGGCACGAATCGGCCGTCACCGGCTGCCGCGCGGCCGGGCGGGCACGTACCCGGCCGGCGGCGGAGTCGGTACTCCGAGTCCTGATACGATCGGCCCGGAACGGACCGAGGCCGGGGGCTTCGGGCGGACAACGCTTCCCGGTCCGTCCGGTCCCGCGCGGGGTCGCCGGGGAATCGGGCTTGCGGTTCGGGCGTTCATCGCGGGTGCCTTCGCGTTGATGAGGCGGAGAGGTGTGCGGCGCGTCGGCGGACGAGGGGGGCGGTGTCGACGGGCTCGTGCTCGACCACCTCGGCAACGCGATCCAACACGGCCGGCAGCCGGTGCTCATCGCCCCCGCGCCTTGCATCGACGCACTTCGGGCGAGCGGCCGTGCGACCGACGCGATCTTGCTCTCTTTTTGCCGGCACGACGTCTTCCGACAGCACCTGCTCGATGCCGAGCACGCCTTCTACTGGAACGTCTTCTCGAACTCGATCCTGGCGCGGGTCATGAACGGGCTCCCCGTCTTGTTCCTCGCGCACGGCCACATGGCCCACGCCATGCCGCGGCTCTACGAGGCCGGGCTCCGACACTATTATTCCGATTGCGAATTGCCCTTCCTTGATCCGGGTCGGCCTCCGACCGACGAGGACTTGACCCTCGCCGCCGACGCCCAGCGCACGGGGTTCGCCAGGGCGCTCCGGCTATTGGCCGAGTCGCCCGGCCCGGCCGAGGTCGTCGCGCAGATCCTCGCCCGTCGCGGAGGGCAGTCGTCATGAGCCGGATCGTCATCTTCGGCGCCGCGGCCTTCGCCGAGATTGCCCACTATTACTTCACGCACGACAGCCCGCACGACGTCGCGGCGTTCGCGGTCGATGCTGGGTACCTCCGCAAGTCGACTTTTTGTGGACTACCGATCGTGCCGTTCGAGGAGGTCGCGTCGGCCTTCCCTTCGTCGGAGTGCGAGATGTTCGTCGCCATCGGGATTGGCCGCGTCAACCGCACGAGGGCCGGGAAGGTCGCCGAGGCCGAGGCGAAGGGATATCGCCTGGCCAGCTTCGTCAGCTCGCGCGCGACGTCGCGGCGGATCTCGTGATCCGCCCGAACACGATGATCATGGAGCGCGCGGGTATCCAGCCATTCGTGGAGATCGGCCGCGACACGATCGTTTGGAGCGGCACGAGGGTCGGGTTCCGCACGCGGATCGGCGACCACTGCTGGATCGTCGGACCGATTCTCGGCGAGTCGGTCTCGGTCGGCGACTACAGCTTTATCGGCCTGAACGCAACGATCGCCCCGACCGTCGCGATCGGGCGGTCGAACGTGATCGGTGCGGGGGCCCTGATCCTCGCCGGCACCGACGACGATCGGATCTACCGCGGCCGCGCCAGCACCCCCTCACGCGCCGAGCTATCGGCTCTGGACGTCGCGCTGAGCCGCGCGGAGACCCGGCGAACGTAGGCGTGTGCATGCTGACTCATGCGGACGCGAGATTGTCGCCCCGCTTCGACGTCCGCGGTCGAAGTTGGCGTGGACGCGCCGGTCGTGCCCGCACAGTAAGGGCGCGGGCGTGACGGAGACGGCGAGTGTGCCGGCCTTGAGAGATAAATCGCGGAACGGATCGGAACCCGACTGGATTCGCGGCGAGTCGCTCCAATTGACCGGACCGGACGGACGATAGTCCACCCGTCACATTCCATAGACATCCGAGGCGGACGTGAACGTGGCCGGTTGATCGGATCCGGTGGCCGGCGGGGGGACGAGGAGATCCCGCCGCGTGCGACGTCGCGTCGGAGCCGATTCCTCGAGAGGAGAAGGGCAGTGCCAGGGAAGGGCTGAGGAACGATCGTCTCTCGTGGCGTTTCGCCACCATCACACGATCGAACCGCCGACCACCTTTCCCTGGAGCACGCCAGCAGTGAATACGAATCTCCACGGCCCCGACAGCACCGCGCGCCGCAGCCTTCGCACCGACGGCCCGACGTCCGCCCGTCGTCCCCGGCGGACCATGGGGAAGAGTCTCCTCGAGACCCTCGAGAGCCGCAGCCTGCTTACGGTCGTGCCCACGGCCGTCACCCTTTCGCCCACGCCCGTCGAGGGTATGGCCACGGACGTCGGTACGGTCGTCGCCACCTTCTTCTCGCCGTTCGATCCCAACGCCGGCGACTTCTCGGCCTCCATCAACTGGGGCTCGGGCACGCCCGGGACCACCGCCGCAACGATCGTGTCCCTAAGCAGCGCCGCAACGGCCAACGGCTATCTCTTCGCGGTCATAGGGGGCGGGAACACCTACGCCGAGGATTCGCTGGGGAAGACGCTCTCCGTCGGCGTCACGATCCACGACATCGTGGACAATTCGGATACCTCGATCATCAGCAACACCACGGTGGCCGACGCGCCGCTGACGGCTAGCACCCCGCAGCCGACGGTGTCCGCCATCCAGGGGATCGCGCTGACGGGGGCGCACGTCGCGGCTTTCACTGACGCCAACCCAAACGCACTCCCGAGCGATTTCACGGCCACGATCGACTGGGGCGACGGGACCCCGATCCAGGGCGGCCAGATCAGCCAGCCAGGCGGCATAGGCACGCCGTTCTTTGTGGTCGGCAGCCACACCTACCCCCAACCTTCGGGCGCCACGCCGTACATGATCAGCGTGTCGATCACGGACGTGGGGGGTAGCGCGCTGAACACCTCGACGACCGCGGCCGTCGCCAGCGCGGCCCTGACGGCCACCGGCGTCACCCTCACCGAGCCGATCTACCCGCCGATAGCCGCCACGATTCCGCTCGCCACGTTCACCGACGCGAATCCCACCGCGCCGACGACCCAGCCGGGCATCTCGCAGACCTACACTGCAACAATCAACTGGGGCGACGGCGTGGTCTCGCCCGGGACGATCACCTACGACGCGGCCCTCACCCGCTACAACATCGGCGGCACGCATCAGTACGCGGCGCTGGGGACCTACCAGCCGATCATCCGCATCAAGGACATCGGCGGCGCGACGGCGACGGCCGTCTCGACGTTGACCATCGCCGACACCCCCCTGACGTCGGGGGATGTCACTACCCTGACCGGCGTCGAGGGCAAGCCGTTCACGGCCCAGCTCGGGACGTTCACCAGCACCAACCTGCTGAGCAAGGCCTCCGACTACTCGGCGACGATCGACTGGAACGACGGCACGGCGCCCTCGGCCGGCATCGTCCAGCAGCTCGCCGACGGCACCTTCGTGTCGACGGGGTCGCACACCTATGCCGAGGAGAGCCCGACCTTGGGCTACGAGGCCATTGCGACGGTCAAGGACGCCGGCATCGGCGGCGCGGGGGTGGGTATCGAAGCCATCGCGCTGATCGCCGACGCCCCGCTGACCTCGCAGGGCTCGCCGATCTCCGGTACCGAGGGGACGGCCCTTCCCGCCACGACGACCGTCGCGACCTTCACCGACCGCGACGCGAACGGCACGGCGGGCGACTACACGGCGATCATCAACTGGGGCGATGGCACGGCGACGGTGGCCGGGACGATCGTGGCGACGGGCATGTCGCCCAACGGCGTGACGTTCAGCGTTGAGGGCTCGCACCTCTACACGAACAAGGGCATCTATCAGACGACGGTCGTCGTCTTCGACGCCTCCTTACTCGTCGGCGGCAGCCAGACCCTCGCGGTCGGCAACGCGGTGATGGCCGATGCCCCGGCGACGGCCGCGCCGATCAACTTCGCCACGACCGACGACCAGCAGTTCAACGGCCCCGTCGCGTTCTTCTTCCAGAACTACGGCCCGCCCACCGGCCTCCAGCCGGGCAGCAACTACACGGCGACGATCATCTGGGGCGACGGCAGCCCGCCCGCGCTCGGCACGATCGTGCCCGTCGCCGGCGGATTCGATGTCTACGGCATCCACACCTACCTCCAGGCGCGGACGACGAGCGATTCCAACCAGTTCCCCGTCACCGTGTCGATCCACGACGACGGCGGAGTGCTGGCCACGGTGGTCGCGGCGGCGACGGTCGGCGACGTGCCGGTCACCGACGGGCTCGACCCGGCGACCGATACCGGGCTGTCGAACACGGACGGGATTACCAAGGACGCCGAGCCGCGGTTCTTCGGGACGGCCGAGGCCTATGCCACGATCCGGCTCTATGCCGCCCCCTTCGGGACGTCGAGCTGCGCGCTGGTCGGCCAGACCGCAAGCGACAACAGCGGCGACTGGTCGATCACCACCAACAGGCTCGCCGACGGGAAGTACTCGATCGTCGTGCAGGAGATCGACGGATCGGGCAACGTCATCGCGACCAAGGGCGTCATGCCCAACGCCAACCAGGGTCCGCTCGTGATCGACACGGCCGGACCGAAGGTGACGAGCGTCTTCCTCGACCGTCTCCACGGCCAGGTCGACATCACCTACTCCGACAACCTCTCGGGCCTGGACTACGCCGAGATCGCCGACAGCGCCAACTACATCTTTGCGAAGGTCGGCCCCCGGCCGACGCTGTTCCAGGTGACGAGCATCTACGCCCGATCGACCGCCGCGGATCCCGAGTCGGAAGCGATCCTGACCATTAACGGCGGTCAGCCCCTGCGGGGCGGGATCTACGCCCTGGCGATCCTCTCCGGGGACGCGGCGACGGGCGTCCGCGACGTGGCCGGCAACGCGCTGGACGGCGAGTTCTTCGGGACGTTCCCGTCGGGCAACAACGTCCTCGGCGGCAACTTCCTGGCCGAGATCGACACGATCCATAACGTGATATTCGCGCCGAAGAGCGTGAGCGGCACGGCCTCGCCGGTCGCGGGCGGCACCAAGCCGCCGGCGACCATCATTCCGACGGTCAACCCGAAGTACGCCGTCCTGCTCGCCAGGCAGGCCACCCAGTCGAACGCCGCCTCGGCGAAGCTCGCCGCCCACGACGCGGTGCTGGCCCACGCCTCGGCCAGGCGCCGAGGCTGAGTTGATCGTGTCCGGGCCCGCTCGCCGGGACGGGATGCGGTCCCTTCGGGGATGGACAAGACCGACGGCCACGGCCTTCTCTCCCCGGGGCCGTGGCCGTCTTCGGTTTCAAGCATCGCGTTGCCGGTCGGGGTCGCGGAGAGGAAGTCTGAAGAGTGCGAAGTGGCGGACGGAATGCGGGACCGACTCCGGCCGCACGTTTGAGAACCGAGCACGCTGTCGCCGATTCGCGATCTTGCACCCTTCACTCCGCCGCCCCGCTCGGAGTTGCCGGTTGAGGCCCCCGCCCCGCCGGTCTATACTGGAGATCAATCCGCGAGGCCGTCCCGGGTCGCCGATCGCCTCGCGTGCCTCCGCTGCACGCTGTGACCGTTCACGCCGCCCTCCGCACCCCGACGCTCCCCGCGTCCCGCCCCCGCGGTCGACGGACCTTCCTTCCTACCCAGCCAAGGAACGACGATCATGACCGAGCCGACGCCCAGCGCCTCGCGCCGCGATTTCCTCAAGACCACCGGCCAGGTCGCCGCCGCCACGGCCCTGGCGGGCGTCGCCGTCCCGTCGGTCCACGCCGCCGGCAGCGACACGATCCAGATCGCCCTCGTCGGGTGCGGCGGCCGCGGCACCGGCGCCGCGGCCAACGCGCTGTCGGTCCAGGGCGGCAACGACCAAGCTCGTCGCCATGGCCGATGTCTTCAAGGACCGGCTCGACGGCAGCTACGACGAGATCTCCAAGCAGTTCAAGGACAAGGTCGACGTCAAGCCCGACCACAAGTTCATCGGCTTCGACGCCTACCGGAAGGCGATGGACTGCCTGAAGGAAGGCGACGTGGTGATTTTCGCCACCCCGCCGGCCTTCCGCTGGGTCCACTTCGGGTACGCGATCCAGAAGGGCTTGCACACCTTCATGGAGAAGCCGGTCACCGTTGACGGTCCGACGACCAAGAAGATGCTCGCCCTCGGCGAGGAAGCGAAGAAGAAGAACCTCAAGGTCGGCGTCGGCCTGATGTGCCGCCACTGCGAGGCGCGCGAGGAATTGCACGACCGGATCAAGGACGGCGAAATCGGCGACATCATCCTGCTTCGCGCCTACCGCCAGACCGGCCCGGTCGGCTCGGCCTTGACGCCGCCGCGGCCCAAGGACATCAGCGAGCTGATGTACCAGATCCAGAAGTTCCACGGCTTCCTCTGGGCCTCGGGCGGCTGCTACAGCGACTTCCTGATCCACAACATCGACGAGTGCTGCTGGATGAAGGACGCCTGGCCCGTGAAGGCCTCCGGCACCGGCGCCCGCACCTACCGCGGCGACTGCATCGACCAGAACTTCGACACGTACTCAATCGAGTACACGTTCGGCGACGGCTCGAAGCTGCTGCTCGAAGGCCGGAACATCCCCGACTGCCACCAGGAGTTCGCCAGCTACGCCCACGGCTCGAAGGGCTCGGCCGTGATCTCGTCGAACTCGCACACCCCGGCGAAGACGCGGATCTACAAGGGTCAGAACATGCGGCGGAGCGACCTCGCCTGGGCGTTCCCCCAGCCCGAGCCGAATCCCTACCAGCTCGAGTGGGACCACCTGATCAACGCGATCCGCAAGGACAAGAAGCACAACGAGGTCGAGCGCGGCGCCAAGGCGAGCCTCGTCACCTCGATGGGCCGGATGGCCGCGCACACGGGCCAGGTCATCACCTTCGACGACATGCTGAACTGCCCGCACGAGTTCGCCCCGACCGTCGACAAGCTCGTGCTCGACGGCCCGGCCCCGATCCAGGTCGACAGCGTCACCAAGCGCTACCCTCAGCCCCAGCCGGGCATCCTCCGCGACCGGGAGTTCTGAGCCGGGCGCGATCGCGACTCAGCCCCGCCCTACCCTCGTCCCCTGAAAGGGGAGGGTAGGGTGGGGGGTCGCATGGTGGAGCAGCCAGCCATCACTGGAACGGCACGGCCGTCACGTCGCCGAGGTCCTTCACCTCGCCCGGGCGGAGCCCGATCTTCTCGACGGCCTCCGCGAGCCGGAGCGGCCGGCCCTCCTTCGACGCCCAGATCGCGGCCTCCAGCCCGGCGACGACGCCCTCGACGCGGAACTTGCCGCCCCCGTCCGTGACGATGCGCTCGTCTGCCGGCCGCCCGTTCGTCCGCGGCACGGAGACGCCGCCCGAATCGCGGTATCCGACGCCGATCCGCGCTCCGGCAATCGGGCGGCCGTCGCCGTCGACGAGCCGGCCGGCGATCGTCGCCGCGGGCTCGAGCCGGAGGTCGAGCGGCCCGGGCTCGTCGCCGCGGACGGCGAGGGCGCCGGCGAGCCGCCTCGCGGCGTCGGCGCCAAGCAGGTAGCGGGGCCGGGATGGGTCGAGGAGCCTCGCGTTGAACTCGGGCCCGGCCAGCGCCCGCGGGCCCTCGAAGATCGAGCCGAGGCCCGAGACCGAGGCGCCGGCCAGCGGCGTGCCGTCGGGCCCGACGACTCGCCCGGCCTTCGACCCGCCGCGCACGACCTCCAGCACCCGGGTCACCCCGGCGTCGCCCGGCTTCGGGTCGATCACGGCATACGCCTGGTAGAGGTCGAGCGGGATCGCCTGGTTGGCTGCCCCGGTGAGCCACTCGGCGTTCCCGCCGAAGTTCGGGGCGCCGTCGTTCGGCTCGCGCCTCGCAGTGAGGTAGTCGGGCGAGAGGCCCGGCCCTTTCGGGTTCTGAATCTGGATCAGGATCACCCCCGGCCCGGGGCCGACGGGGACGCGGAACGTGCCGTCCTTGGCGATGCCCTCGGCGTTGACCACGTGCTTGATCCACTCGCCGGCCGGGGTGCCGCGGAACGCGGCATTGCCGGCCAGGGGCTGGTACATGACCGACCCAGAGACCGGCTCGCCCGTGCCCCGCTCGACGACCCGGCCCGTGGCCGTGATCGCGCGGCTCATCTCGACCTCGGCGGTTATCGGCCCCGCCCCCGGGGCGGCCGGGACGGTCTGCGAGGCCGGCAGGTAGCCCAGGCCGTCCTTGGGATAGAAGTCCAGCCGGATCGGCGCCGCGACGGGCAGGCCCGCCAGCCGGTAGCGCCCCTGCGGGTCGGTGGTGGCCTCGGCGTGCGACGACCCGTCCTCGCCCGACCCGCTGACCTTCACTCCGGCGATCGGCCTGCCCGTCCCCGATTCGCGGACGATCCCTTCGAGGGACCGTCCGGTCGCGGCCACGACCTCGACGATCGGCCCGAAGACCAGGTTCGACCCCCGCATCGGCTTGCCCATGAACATCTCAGTCTCCGGCCCGACCTTCATGATCTCCTCGGTCGTCAGCCCCGCGCGGGCCAGGGCCAGGACGGTCGTCCCCGCGATCCCGGGGCCCGAGATCGCGAGCCTCACCGCGCGCTCGCGGCCGAGGCCGGCGATCCGGAAGCGGCCCTGCCGATCCGCCTCCACCTCGGCGGGGATGCCCGCCAGGGAGGGGTCGAAGAGGATGTGATCCAGGACGGCCTCGGCGTTCCCGTTGCCGAGCCGCCAGGCGCGGAGGAACGGGTCGAGCGAGCCGCCGGGCGACGTCATGACCCGCTCGACGCGGACCGACGCGCCGGCGACCGGCCGGCCCTGGACGTCGATCACCCGCCCCTCGACCGGCGGCCCGGGCTCGACCAGCCGGAGCGTCAGGCCCCCGTCGGGCCCCGGCTCGCGGCCCCGGGCGTCGAAGCCGGCGAACGCCGCCCAGTCGGGCCCGAGTCCGTCGGCCGACGCCACGACCGGAACCTGTCTCCAGACGTCGTCGACCTTGAGATTCGCGGGGAGCTTGAACTCCGACCTGGCGACCTCGAACCGGAACCGCCCGTCGCGGCCGCTGCGGGCGCGGACGGCCGCGGCCTTTCCGGGCTCGCCGGAAGTCCGGAGGATGAGCCTGGCCCCCTCGAAGGCCTTGCCGTCGGGCCCGAGGACCCGGCCGTGATAGACGACCGATCCCTCCTCCAGTTCGGCCGCCGCGACCGGCACCGGGGCGGTCTCGCGCGGACCGCGGCCAGAGGCCACCAGCCCGGCCGCGGCCCCCGCGACCACGCCCAGTGCCAGCACGAGGCCAGCGGCGACCTTCAACCGCGCGACGAGCATCGCCCGGATCACCCCTGCGGCGATCGCCGCCGAGGCGCCGGCCGCGGCCTTGCCCGCCAGGCTCGCCGAGGCGGCGCGGGCAGTCGCGGCGATCCATGCCCCGGGGACCGCCGCGGTCGCCTCGCGGGCCATCGTCGCCGCCAGGGCCGCGACCGTCGGCGCCACGCCCTGTCGAGCCAGCCGCATCTTGAGCTTGGCCCGCCCCCGCGCCAGCCGGCCCCGGACCTTGCCCTCGCTCCAGCGCAGCTCCGCGGCGGCCTGCTCGCGGCTCATCCCGCCGAGGTCGCAGAGCACCAGGGGCAGCCGCAGCGCCTCGGGCAGCCGCTCGACCTCGGCATGGATCAGCGCCCGGAGGTCGTCCCGGGCCTCCTCGTCAGTCGCCTGGGTCGCCCTCATCTCCGCCGCCTTTCGCTCCTCGAGCCTCCGCCGCGCCGCCGCCCTGTTCGCCTGGACCGCCGCCCGGAACGCCACCCGATGCAGCCACCCCCCCAGCGCATCGCGGCCGCGGACCGACCCGGCCTTCCGCGCCAGGACCAGGAACGTCGCCTGGAAGACGTCCTCGACGACCCCCGCGTCGTGCAGGACGGCCCGGCACGTCCCCAGGACCATCGCCCCGTGCCGGGCCACCAGCGCCGCGAAGGCGTCCCCATCCCCCCGGGCGAGGAAGGTCTCCAGCAGCTCCGCGTCGGAGCGCCCGGCGACCGTGCCCCCATCGAACAGCCGGTGCATGTCCTTCATGACCATCGTCGCCGTCGCCATGTCGACGCCTCCCGGGGTGAGTCGGCTACTAACCATGATGAGGCGCGGTCGCGGCCGGACCGCACAGGATTCCCCAAAATCTCTCGCGCGGGTCGGCCGTTGGCTTTGTTCGGCGCTCCGGCCCCCCTTCGTGGGCCGCCGGGCCGGACCAAGATTTGGGTTCGGTCGGCGCGATGGGATTGGGTTCGGTCGGCGCCGGACGCGCGGGCCAAGTCGCCCATTTCGGGAAGGCTGGGCCTTCCCGGGCCTTCTCGGGCGAACATTGCCGATCGAAGCGACTCAAAACTTGCATCCTTGGGTTCGCTCGGCGCCCCGAGGGGGGCCGGCTTGGGTTCGCTCGCCGCCTCGCGGCCCCATCGCGTTCCCCAATTCGCTTGCCGCGTCGCAGGCCGAGCGGTAGAGTCCGGATGTTGCACGTTTGTTGTTCAGCGCCCTCAAGGGGCGGCGAGGGACGGATGATCCGGCTGCTCGGACCCGGCGCGAGGCTCTGCGATGGCTGGCGGCGCCGTGAGATCCTCCGCATTGGCGGCCTCGGCCTGCTCGGCGGCCTCGACCTCGCCGGGCTGGCGAGGGCGACCGAGAACGCCCCCGCCGGCCGGGCGAAGTCGTGCATCGTCCTGTTCCTCATGGGCGGTCCGCCCCAGCACTCGACCTGGGACCCGAAGCCCGACGCCCCGGCAGAGGTCCGCGGCGAGTTCGCGCCGATCGCGACGAACGTGCCGGGGATTTCGGTCTCCAGCCTGCTCCCGAAGACGGCCAAGGTCGCCGACAAGCTCTGCCTGCTCCGCGCCGTCTCGACCGGCGATAACGCGCATTCGTCGAGCGGCTATTACATGCTCACCGGCCGGCCGCATTCGCCGATGAACCTGGAGAACGCGAACCCCGGACCGCCCAACGACTCGCCTGTTCTTGGTGCCCTGCTCGACCGCGTCACTCCGCATCGGCCCGGCATGCCGGCTTCGGTCACGCTGCCGCACCGCATCTTCAACACCGACGGCAGCGTCTGGCCGGGGCAGGACGCCGGCTACATCGGCCGCGGGTTCGACCCTTGGCTGCTGAACGCCAAGCAGACGCCCGAGGGCTACCGGGTCCAGGAGATCGCCCTGCCCGCCGACCTTGATCACGACCGATTGGGGCGGCGAAAGGACCTCCTCGACCGCCTCCAGTTTGGCCTGGAGTCGCTCGATCACGACCGCGTCGCCGGCCTGCTCGATGCTCGCCAGCGTCAGGCATTCGAGCTGCTCCGCTCCTCGAAGGCGCGGAAGGCTTTCCATCTGGAAGAAGAGCCCGAACCGGTCCGCTCGCGATATGGCGAGACTCCCTTCGGCCGCGGCGTGCTGCTGGCGCGCCGGCTCGTCGAGGCAGGCGTGAAGCTCGTCCAGGTCAACTGGTATCGCGGCCCCGACGAGCCGCCGGCCAATCCTTGCTGGGACAGCCACGAGAAGGAGGCCCCGCGCCTCAAGGGCGTGCTCGCCCCGCCGACCGATCAGGCCTTCTCGGCCCTGATTGAGGACCTCTCGCGCCGCGGCATGCTCGACGAGACCCTGGTCGTCTGCATGGCCGAATTCGGCCGCTCGCCGCGGCTCGATGCCAACGGCGGGCGAAACCACTGGGGCTCGGTCTTCTCAGTCGCCCTGGCCGGCGGCGGCATCCGCGGAGGGCAGGTGTATGGATCGTCCGATAAGATCGGCGCCTATCCCCGCGACGGCAAGGTCCGTCCCGAGGACCTCTCGGCGACGATCTTCCGCTGCCTCGGCCTGCGCGCCCGAGACCGAGTACCTCGACCCGCTGGGCCGGCCCCATCCGATCAGTCGGGGAGAGGCGATCCGGGCGATCCTGTAGGATCGACGATCCAAAAAAGCCTGACGTAATCCGGCCCCCGCCGCGTCACTATATTGCGATGATCGACGGCGACGGGGAGGCCGGCCGGATGACCGGAGGGCGGGTCGAGATGCCCTGGGGGCCGCTGCGGGCGGTCTTCGAGGACGGAGCGGTCGCGGGATTGGGCGACGGCGAGTTGCTGGACCGCTTCGTCGACCGCCGGAGCGAGTCGGCGTTCGAGGCAATCGTGCGGCGGCACGGGTCGATGGTTCGCGACGTCTGCCGGCGAGTGCTCCGCGACCCCCATGACGCCGACGACGCGGCGCAGGCCACGTTCCTCGTCCTCGCCCGTCGGGCGGGGACGGTCCGGTCGTCCGGCTCGCTCGCGAGCTGGCTCTACGGCGTCGCCCGCCGCGTGTCCGCCCGAGTCCGGGCCGATGCGGCACGGCGCCGGGTCGTCGAGGCGCGCGGCGGGGGTCGGCCGGCCTCGACCGGTGGATCGATCGACCCCGAGCCCTGGGCCGAGCTCTACCAGGAGCTCGACCGGCTGCCGGCCCATTACCGCACGCCGATCGTCCTGTTCCACCTCGAGGGCCTGACCTGCGAGCAGGCCGCCGCGCAGCTCCGCTGTCCTGTCCGAACCGTCCAGACTCGCCTGACGCGCGGCCGGGCCCGGCTTCGCGAAGGGCTCACCCGGCGCGGCCGCGCCCCCGCGCTTGTGGTGCCCCCATTCGGAGGTCCATCGATCCCGGCCGCGTCGGCGGAGTGGACCTCGCGAATCGTTGCCCTCGCAACCGCGGCGCCCGGGACGGTCCCGGGCCCGGTCGCGGCACTGACCGAAGGAGTGATCCGCGCCATGACGTTCCCGTCATTGAAAGTGGCCGCCGCCGGCCTGATCGTCTTCGCACTCGGACTGGCCGTCGGGCAAGGGTTCCCGTACGTCGCGGCAAGGGCGCCTGACCCGGCCCCGCCGCCGGTCCCCGCGGCCGAGGCTGTCCCGGTCCCGCCCGAGTCCCGCGAGCTGAAGAGCGACGACGGCACGTCGGCCGGCATGCGGAGCATCGCGGGAGCCGGGCACGCCGTTCGGTTCGAGTCGCCGGGCGACGGCTGGAAGATGACCTCGGTCCGCCTCTACGGCTCGCGCTATGGCACGCCGAGGCCGCCCGACGAGGACTTCCGCGTCATCCTCTGCGACGCCGACTTCAAGCCGATCGCGACCTTCCCGTTCCCCTACAAGACCTTCGCCCGGGGCAACCCGAAGTGGGTCGCGCTCGACGTCAAGCCGACCGCCGTCCCGAAGACCTTTTACGTTTGCATCGACATCAACCCCGAGCAGACCAAGGGCGTCTACGTCCACCACGACGCCGCGGCGGGCGATACGTCGTTCGTCGGCCTCCCCGATGACGGCAAGCCCCATCGCTTCACGAAGGGCGACTGGATGATCCGGGCCGTCTTGCAAGGCCCGTGACGGTGGGAGACGACCGCGTTGTCGAGCCCCGGCGCCTCGGCGATAATGGCCGCGGCCCAGGGCCCGACGACCGGGAGCGACCCCGTGCGACTAGCCGCCAGCGTCCGCGACGAGCGCTTCACCTTCGCCGACCTCCGCGACGTCTTCGCGAAGGCGAACGAGGAGAAATCCGGCGATCGCCTGGCCGGGCTCGCCGCGCGGTCGGAGCGCGAGCGGATCGCCGCCAAGCGTGTGCTCGCCGACGTGACGCTCCGCGACATTGTGGATCATCCCCTGATCGGCCCCGACGACGACGAGGTCAGCCGCCTGATCCTCGACACGCTCGACCGTGCGGCCTTCGCCCCGATCGCCGGGCAGACCGTCGGCGCCTTCCGCGAGCTCCTGCTCGACGACGCGACGGGCGAGGCCGAGATCAGGGCGATCCAGTTGGGGGTGACGCCCGAGGTCGCCGCCGCGGTCGCCAAGCTGATGAGCAACAAGGACCTCGCCCTCGCGGGGAGCAAGGTCTGCAACGTGACGCGGTGCCGGAACACGATGGGCGGCGCGGGGTGATGGGCGTGCGGGTCCAGCCGAACCACCCGGCCGACGACCTCGGCGGCATCCTCGTCTCGGCTGTCGACGGGCTGCTCTTCGGCTGCGGCGACGCCGTGCTCGGCGTGAACCCGGTGGGCGAGTCGATCGAGACGACCGTCGCCATTCTCCGGCGCTCGACCGGCTGATCGAGTCGAACGCAATCCCGACACAGGCGTGCTGCCTGGCCCATATCACGACGCAGCTCGAGGCGATGGCCCGCGGGGCGCCGGTGGATTTGTTGTTCCAGTCGGTCGCAGGGACCGAGGCGCGATGGCCAGCTTCGGGGTCAATGTGGACCTGCTGCGCGAGGGGCACGAGCGCGTGCGGGAGCATCACCGGGGCCGCGACGTGGCCTGGGTCGGAGAGCAGGCGATGTACTTCGAGACGGGCCAGGGCAGCGCGCTCTCGGCCGATGCGCACTGCGGTGTGGATCAGCTCACGCTCGAGGCCCGCGCCTATGGCGTGGCGCGGGCATTCGACCCGTTCCTGGTCAACAGCGTCGTCGGCTTCATCGGGCCGGAGTATCTCGCGGGCGAGCGACAGATCATCCGCGCTGGGCTCGAGGACCACTTCATGGGCAAGCTGCTCGGCCTGCCGATGGGCGTCGACGTCTGCTACACGAACCACGCCGACGCCGACCAGAACTCGGCCGACAACCTGCTTATCCTCCTGGCCGCGGCCGGAGTCAATTTCGTCATCGGTGTGCCCTGCGCGGGGGACGTGATGCTCAACCACCAGTCCGTCAGCTATCACGACGCGGCGGGCGTGCGGGGATTATTGGGGCTCGGGCCGGCGCCTGAGTTCCGAGCGTGGCTGGAGGAGCGCGGGGTTCTCCGAGGGCGCGATGCTCGGAATGCCCGACGGCGCGATGCAGAAGCAGCTCGTCCGCGAGTCCGTGGCGATCGCGTAGGGTGGGCTCCGCCCCGCCGTCCGCGGTGAACGCCCGAGACGGCGGGCGAAGCCCACCGCACCGGAGGATGCATGGCAGACGAGCCGCCGACACCCGACCTCCCCTCGCTGATCGCCGCCGCAAGGCGCGGACGCCAGCGAAGATCCTCGTCGGCCGTGTCGGCTCGTCGTACCGAACTGACACCCAGCTCGAATTCCGCGAGGATCACGCCGCGGCCGTCGACGCCGTCCACGCCGAGATCCATCTGGAGCGCGATCTGGGCCGCGCATTCGTCGAGCGCTGGGGACTGTTCGAAGTCTCGACGCAGGCGCGGAGCAAGGGCGAATTCCTGCTCCGCCCCGACTACGGCCGCCGGCTCGACGGTCGAGCTGCCGAGGCATTGAAACATTGCCCTCACGGAGTCGACCTTCAGGTCGTCATCGGGGACGGCCTCTCGGCCGCGGCGGTCGTGGCGCAGGTGCCGGAGCTGTTGCCGATGCTCTCGGATGGCGCGATGGAACGAGGCTGGAGCTTTGGCCAGCCCTTCTTCGTCCGCCGGTGCCGCGTCGGGGCGATGAACGACATGGGCGATCTCCTCGGGCCGACCGTCCTCGTCCTCCTGATCGGCGAGCGGCCAGGCCTGGCGACGGCCGAGAGCCTATCGGCCTACCTCGCCTACCACCCCGCGGCCGGTCAGAACGATGCGCACCGCAACCTGATCTCGAACATCCACGCCCGCGGCACCGCGACCGGTCGAGGCTGCCGCCCGCATACTCCGGCTCGCGGAACAGATGATCCGTCGCCAGCTCGGTGGGGTTGCGATCAAGGAGGAGCTCCCCGGCTCGGAATCCTCGACTCGTTGCCCCGACGGGACGGCCGATGACGAGCCCGGATCGCGAGTCCGACGACGCCATGCTCCGCCGGCTCGGGCTACGCGCCGGAGCTGCGCGGCGGATGGGGGCATTCTCGAACTTCGCGCTGTCGTTCTCGATCATCTGCATCCTCGCGGGCGGCGTGACGTCGTTCCACCTTGGGTATTGTGGGGCGGGCGGTGCGGCGATCGGGCTCGGCTGGCCGCTCGGCTGCCTCTTCGCGCTCGCGGTGGCGATGACGATGGCGCAGGTCGCCTCGGCGTTCCCGACGGCCGGCGGCCTTTACCACTGGGCCGCGATCCTCGGCGGCCGGAGCTGGGGCTGGGCCACGGCCTGGCTCAACCTGATCGGCCTCATCACCGCGCTGGCCGCGATCAACGTCGGGGCCTTGACGTTCGCACGTGGCTGGCTCGCGTCGATTCTCCGGGATCGACGCTGACTCCCGCCTCGCCCGTCGCCCAGGCGCTGGGCATGGCCGCGATCACGGGGTCGCAGGCTGTTTTGAATCATATCGGAGTGCGATTGACCTCGCGGATCACCGACATCTCCGGCTACCTCATCCTGATCGTCGCGGGAGCATTGACGGCGGCGATGCTCGCCTTCGCACCGGCCATCGATCCGTCGCGGCTCGTGACGTTCGCCAACCACGGTGGCGAGGCCGGCGGGGACGTCTGGCCCGAGGCCGGGCCTGCGCGGCTCTTCGCGCTGGGCTTGCTGCTCCCCGCTCTACACGATGACGGGCTTCGACGCCTCGGCGCACGCGGCCGAGGAGACGCTCGGCGCCGCGCGCAATGTCCCGCGCGGGATCGTCCGTTCGGTGCTCGTCTCGGGCGTGGCGGGGTGGATCGATGCTGGCGAGCGTCGTCGTGGCGGTCCCCGCTCCCGGCGGCCGCGGCCAGCCGGGGGGACGGTGCATTCCCGTTCGCGCTGGCGGCCGTCCTACCGCGCGGCCTCTGCACGGCGCTCGGCCTGGGGATCGCGCTCGCGATGTATGGGTGCGGGCTCGGGCGCCTTGATGTCGGCGTCGCGGATGGCGTATGCCTTCGCACGCGACGGAGGCTTGCCGTTCTCTGCGGCATTGCGAAGAGTTGGGCGTACAAGGCGCCGGGGCCGGCGATCTGGACTGCGGCTGCGGCCTCGTGGACCTTCACGCTCTGGACACCGGTCTATGCGACGATCACGGCCGTCTGCGTGATCTTCCTGTATCTGTCTTATGTGCTCCCCACCGCTTTGGGCGCGATCGCGTACGGTCGGTCCTGGCGGCGGATGGGGCCGTGGGACCTGGGGCCCTGGTATCGGCCGCTGGCGATCGCAAGCGTGCTCGGGTGCGCGGCCCTGATCGCGATCGGCGTCCAGCCGCCGAACGAGCGGGCGGTCGTCGTGCTGCTCGGGGCCATCGCGCTGCTCGCGGCCGGCTGGTCTTTCTCCGAGCGTCGGCGATTCGCGGGGCCGCCGGCCGCGCTGTTGAATGCGGAAGCCGAAGATGGTCCGCAATAGCGGATCCTACGGGAGCTTTCCGCCCTTCGACCCGATCTCGCGGAGCGTCGTCGCGACGTTCATCAGGGCCCGCGACGTGTGGTAGTTCGCCTTCCACTGCGAGGCCTTGCGGCCGTCACCGAGGAGCTTGCCCTCGCGGGTCGTCTCGCCGAACCAGCCGCCGAACTCGGGGTCGAGCTGGTGGGCCTCGATGAACGACCACTGCTTGAGGAAGGCCTTGCCGTAGCGGTCGGTCTCGCCGCCAAACCTCGTGTGCATCAGCAGGAGCGCATTCAGGCCCTCGGCCTGGGTCCACCAAACCTTGGTCATGTCGTACGGATTGCCGGCGAAGACGTCGCCCTTGTCGTAGAAGCCCCCGAAGCGGTCGTCCCAGCCGTGGTCGAGCGCGTGGTCGATCAGGCTCCGGGCGACCTTCCAGGTCTTCTCGTCGGCGTGGCCGTGGAGGGCCTCGGCGGCCTCGACGAGCAGATACGCCGTCTCGACGTCGTGGCCGAACGAGTCGTGTGCCGGCGTCGTGCGCCAGTCGCGGGTCAGGTAGAGATTCAGGGCGCCCGGCTCGACGGCGACCTTGTCGCGGACGATGGCCAGGGTCTCGGCGAGACGCTCGGCCGACTTGTGCGTGTGCTCGATCCGGTGGAACTCGGCCAGGGCTTCGAGCAGATGGATATGGGAATTCATCGACTTGAACCCGTAGTAGACTCCGAGCCGGTCGGCCCGGCCCCGGGAGTTTGCCGCAAGGATCGGCGTGCCGTCGCGCGACACGGCCTCGAAGTAGCCGCCGTGCACCGAGTCGTGGGCGTTGTTTTCCAGCCAGTCGAACGCGTCGCGCGCGACCTTCGAGGCCGTCATGTCGTGCGTGACGTTGTGGGCGACGCTCGCGGCGTAGAGGGCGAAGGCCGTGCCGTAGACATGCTTCTCGTCGCCGAGCTTCGGGTCGACCTTCCCGTGCGGGTCGAGCGTCCAGTGGAAGCCCCCCTGCTCCCTGTCTCGCATGACCTGGTCGAGATAATCGATGCCGTATTTCACATATTTAACATATTCCTCGCGCCGCTCGGGATCGAAACTGGCGAAGGCGGCGGCGGTCCAGGTCATCCGCGACTGGTAGACGAGGAAGCGGTTCTCGTCGGGCCGCGGGGACCAGTCGCGGGCGAAGTCCTGGTGGAAGCCGCCGAGCTCGCGGTCGAGGGCGGCGGGGTACCAGTGCCGCAATTCGTCGCGCAGGAGCGTCTCGATCTTCTGCCGGAGGGGGGCGGGGTCGGTGGATTGGGCGACTGTGAGAGACGGGACGAGGGCGAGCGCGAGCACTGCCCAGCCGATGCTTCCGGTTCCGCGCCGGCCACCCCCCACCCTGCCCTCCCCCTCAAGGGGGGAGGGTTTTCTTGTCCCCCCGGCGAAGGAGTTTGATCCCCTCCCCCCTTGAGGGGGAGGGTTAGGGTGGGGGGTGGCCGGGGCATGCCTCAAGGTATCGCATACAAAAGAAATCATGACGGTATCCCAAGATCACGCCGACCGGAGCAGATCCAGCATCGCCCGGTCGAGCTTGTGGCCGTGCCAGTCCTCATACGTGACATCTTGCCTGTCGCTGTCGAGGATGCCGAAGCTGCCCCGGAAGTTCCACAGCGCCCAGCCCCAGTTTGCGGCCTTCCATGCGTCGAGGCAGTCGCGCATCCAGGGCATGACGACGTCGTGCGGCGTCCGGTTGTGGGCGCCGAACTCGCCGACCATCACGCCCACGCCCTGCGTCTCGAGGGCCTTCCAGGGCGTGATCTGGTCGCGTTCGAGATTCGACTTGTCCCAGGTCGAATTGCCTTCCTTCAGCGGATAAGTCGGCCGCGCCCATTTGTCGGAGCCCTCGACCCAGTTCGCTTTGTAGTGCGTCAGGTGGAACGGGGCGTAACCGCGGGTCGCGGAGGCGACGCCCAGGCCGACCAGCTCGGTCGGGGGCACGTTGCCGTACTCGCGGCCGTCGGCGATGACCAGGCGATTCGGGTCCTCCTTGTGGATCGCGTCGGCCATGATTCCGACAACCTTTCGGTACGCATCCGGGCCGACGCGGGCAGGCTCGTTGAAGAGGTCGAAGCTGAGCTCTCGGCTGGGAATGCCGCGGAATCTCTTCGCGAACGTGGACCAGTGCAGCGCGGCGACACGCTGGGCGTCGGAGTCCTCCCAGAGGTTCTTCCGCTCGGGCGGGGCGGCCACGGTGTAGCCGGGGGCGCGGTGGAAATTGAGCTGGACGTGGATGCCGAAGTGCTGGCCGAAGTCGACAGCCTCGTCGATGTAGGCGAGGCGGTCCTCGCGGATCTTCGTCCAGTCGCCCGGCTCGGTCCACGAGCGATAGTCGAGCGGGAGGCGGACGAAGTTGAAACCCCACTCGCTGATCCAGGCGAAGTCCTCGGCGCGGAACCGTTTGGCCTGGTCGGGAGAGGGGACGATGAACATCTCGAGCAGGTTGAACCCGCGCCATCGGGGGAGCTTGGCTGGGGACGGTTCAGGCAGCGGCTTCGTCCCGGCCTGGGCCCGCGCAGCCCGCCACCGACGGCCAGGCCGAGGCCGGCGCCCGCGGCACGGGCCAGCATCGTGCGTCGATTCATGACTCTCGCCTCCGCGCCTCGCGTTGAAGGGGACTGGCCGCCACGATACCACGGCCCGGGCGCGACCTCCACGCGGCCGACCGGCTCTCTCACTTGCCCTCGTAATCCGCCGGCCGCTTCCCCTTGATGTGCCCCCCGAATCCGAACGGCGTCGGCTCGTACTTGCCGACGAGGTCGACGTTCGCCTTCTCGGGGATCTGGCCCTCGAGGCCGACGGCCCAGTAGGCCGCGTTCACGAGCAGACGGCGCAGGCTCTCGCTCGTCAGGTCGGTGGCGGCGCCCATCGTCGTGTTGAAGACGCGGCCGGTCTTGTCGGCCTTGCTCGTGTACGTCTTCACCCACGCGACGGGCATCTTCACGTCGTTCTTCTCGCCCTTCACGGGCGGGTCGGTCGGATTCATGCCGTCGACGACCTCGCCGAGGATCAGGGGCTTCGAGTCGCCCGGCAGCGGCAGGCGGACCTTGTAGACGTCGGTCGGGCCGAAGATGTCGCCGTCCTTGATGCCTTTGAGGATCGGGTGCCCGGCCGCGTCGGGGGCGATTAGCCCGCGGGTGGCCTCCTTCCCGTGGCGGCCGTAGTGATCGATCCAGGTCTCGCCCAGGACTTGCCTGCCGAAGCCGCCCTCCCAGCCCTTGCTGTTCCAGGAGTAGCCGGCGTACGGCTGGCCCTCCTTGATGTTGAAGGCGTGTGTCGCCGTCCTCATGCCGATGATCGGCCGGCCCGAGTCGACGTAGTTGACGATCTCCTCCATCTGGTCCTCGGGCAGGTGGCGGAACCGGGTGAAGAGGATCATGAGATCGGCGTGCCGGAGCGCGTCGAGGCCGGGGATATTGCTCGCGCCGGGGTCGATCGTCCCGTCCTTGCCGATCGGGAACAGGACGGTGCACTTGAACCCGTGCCGCCAGGCGAGGATCTTCGCGAGCTGGGGCAGGGCCTCCTCGGAGCGGTACTCCTCGTCGCCGGCGATGAGGACGACGTGCTTCCCCTCGCCGGGGGCGCCGCCGCCGCCGGGGAAGACGAGCCACGGGTCGTCGGCCGCGCGCGCCTCGGCGAGGGTCAAGGCGGCCAGCGCGGCCAGGGCGAGCGTCTTGAACATGCGTTTTGCCCTCGGAGAGGTTCGTGAGGTCGGCGGATCGGCCCAATATCGCCGGTCGGCGCGGGTTTTCCAACGGGCTGGCCGGGGGCAAATCGGGTGCCGGCTGAGGTTTGACGCGGGCCGGCCGGCCGTGGGATAATCCGCGGTCGAGCGAGGCTAGACCCGCCCCTCCACCGGCCGACCCGAGACCGGGTCCGCGCCGGCCCTCCCGCACGATCGGCCCGAACACCCGTCCGACGAGGATGATCGACCCATGAGACGCCCCCACGCGACCCTGCCCGGGCTCGCCCTGCTGCTCGCCTTCTTCACCGGCCCGGCCACCGCCGACGACGGGCTCGAGCTCAAGAAGGGCGACCGGATCATCCTCATCGGCAACACCCTGGCCGAGCGGATGCAGCACTTCGGCAACTTCGAGACCCTGCTCCACAGCCGGTTTCCCGACCTCGAGCTCGTCGTCCACGACCTCGGCTACTCGGCCGACGAGCTGACCCTGCGCCCCCGCCAGGCCGCGTTCAACGACCACGGCCACACCCTCAAGGACGAGAAGCCCGACGTGGTCATCGCCGCGTTCGGCTTCAACGAGTCGTTCGGCGGTCCGGCGGGGTTGGACAAGTTCAGGAAGGATCTCGACGCCTTCGTCAAGGAGACGACGAGCACCAAGTACAACGGCAAGAACCCGCCGAAGCTGGTGCTCCTCTCCCCGATCGCCCACGAGGACCTGAAGAAGCCGCACGTCACCGACGGCAAGACGAACAACAATAACATCGCCATCTACACCGATGCCATGCGCGACGTCGTCAAGGCGCACGGCGTGGTCTTCGTCGACCTGTTCCGGCCTTCCCAGCTCCTCTACGGCGAGTCGGACGAACCGCTGACGATCAACGGCATCCACCTCAACGAGCGTGGAGACGCCAAGGTCGCCGAGGTTCTCGATAACCTTCTGTTCGGCCCCCGTCCCGCGACGATCAAGGCCGACCTCGCCAGGCTCAAGGCCGCCGTCAACGAGAAAAACCTCCAGTTCTGGTACGACTACCGCGCGATCAACGGCTGCTACATCTACGGCGGCCGCAAGGCCCCATTCGGCGTCGTCAACTTCCCGGCCGAGTTCGCCAAGCTCCGCAAGATGGTCGAGAACCGCGAGAAGCGAATCTGGGCGATTGCGAAGGGCGAGACCGTCCCCGACAAGGTCGACGACAGCAACACCGGCGAGCTCGCCCGCGTCGAGACCAACGCCAAGGGGCCGATCAAGCTCACGACGGCCGAGGAGTCGCAGAAGACCTTCAAGCTCCCCGAGGGCTACGAGGTCAACCTGTTCGCCTCCGAGGAGCGGTTCCCCGACCTCAAGAAGCCCGTGCAGATGACCTTCGACGCCAAGGGCCGGCTCTGGGTCACGACGATGGCCTCGTATCCCATGTATCTGCCCGGCAAGCCGGTGAATGATAAGGTGCTCATCTTCGAGGACACCGACGGCGACGGCAAGGCCGACAAGCAGACCGTCTTCGCCGACGGCCTCCACGTCCCCACCGGCATCGAGCTCGGCGACGGCGGCGCGTACGTCGCGCAGCAGCCGAACCTGATGTTCCTCAAGGACACCGACGGCGACGACAGGGCCGACGTCCGCACGCTGATCCTGCACGGCTTCGACACGGCCGACTCGCACCACGCGATGCACGCCTTCACCTGGGACCCGGGCGGCGCCCTCTACTGGCAGGAGGGGACGTTCCACCACACCCAGGTCGAGACCCCCTACGGCCCCCGCCGCGTGAAGGAGGCGGGCGTCTTTCGCTACGAGCCGAGGACCGAGAAGTTCGACATCTTCGTCTCCTACGGCTTCGCCAACCCGTGGGGCCACTACGTCGACCGCTGGGGCCAGAACCTCGTGGCCGACGCCTCAGGCGGGGCCAACTACTTCGGCACCGCCTTCTCGGGCGACGTCGATTATCCGAACAAGCACGGCCACATGAACCAGTTCCTCAAGATGCAGTGGCGGCCCACTTCGGGCTGCGAGCTGGTCGCCAGCCGAAACTTCCCCGACGACACCCAGGGCGACTACCTGCTGAACAACGTCATCGGCTTCCAGGGCATCCTCCGCTACCGCGTGAAGGAGGACGCCTCGGGCTTCAAGGCCACGCCCGTCGAGCCGCTCCTGCGGTCGTCCGACCCGAACTTCCGCCCCGTTGACCTCGAGTTCGGCCCCGACGGCGCCCTCTATTTCGTCGACTGGTACAACCCGCTGATCGGCCACATGCAGCACTCGCTCCGCGACCCGAACCGCGATGTCGAGCACGGGCGGATCTGGCGGATCCACTACAAGAAGCGGCCGCTAGTGGATAAGCCCCGAATCGCCGGCGCGAGCGTGCCCGAGCTGCTCGAGCTGCTCAAGACCTACGAGGACCGCACCCGCTACCGCGCCCGCCGCGAGCTTCGCGAGCACCCCGAGGCCGAGGTGATGGCGGCGGTCGACAAGTGGCTCGCCGGGCTCTACAAGGACGACCCCGACTACTGGCACCACATGCTCGAGGCCTTGTGGCTCAAGCAGAGCTTCGACGTCGTCGACCAGGCCCTGCTGAAGACGATGCTCAACTGCCCCGAGCCCAGGGCCCGCGCGGCGGCGGTGCGGGTCCTCTGCTACTGGCGCGATCGGGTGGCCGACCCGCTCGGGACGCTCGCCGAGAAGATCAAGGACGACAACCCGCGCGTCCGGCTCGAGGTCGTCCGCACCCTGAGCTTCTTCCGGGGCAAGGACGCCGCGAAGGCCCAGGAGATCGCGGCGGAGTCGCTCCTGATGGACCAGGATTATTACCTCGGGTACACGCTCGAGGAGACGAACAAGACGTTGGAGCGACGGGCCAAGGCGGAGAAGGCCGGCGCAAGTGAAGCCTGGCGCCCGCGGGGGCGTGCCGCCTGGGCCGCCCCTGCGGCCATCCGGACCGAAGGCCGCAGCGGCGGCATTCCGCCGCGGATCGGCGGAAGGAGAAAGGCCCCGATACGAGAAGACCCCGAGGTCATCCATGAGGCCGATTGGCCCGAGGATCCGTGGGGGGAGCCCCGGGGTTCCCCCGCTCCGAGCGAACCCGGCGCCCCGGGCCGGGCGGGCTCGAGGCCCCGCGCCGAGCGAACCCGAGCGTGCGCCTTTCATTCACCTGCGTGCGGCTGCGCGGCGCGAGGGGCCGGGTTGACGCACGAAGCCGAACGGTGGTGGACGGAGCGGAATTGGCTTCGTTTCGGCGGGCGGGGATTGGCTTCGTTTCGCGGGCCGGGAATTGGCTTCGTTTCGTCACGCAGCCGGCGGGATTGGCTTCGTTTCGCACCCCGGCGTCGGCCGCCGAGTCGGGCCCGTGCGGCGCGACGGCCGGGCTCGATCGGCCCAGCGGGCGGAGCGGGCCGCCGAGCACGAGAGGGGCGGGGCCCGGGGCCGGCCACCGATCGCAGGCGATCGGGGCCAGTCCCCCGACCCGCCCCGGCCCCCTCCTCACACACCTTCTAAGTCTTCTCGCCTTACTCTGCATCACCGCCTCGGCCTCCGCCGACGACAGCCCGCTCGTCAAGCTGCTCAAGTCCGGCCGCGTCTCCGAGGCACGCCTGCCGGCGATGCTCGACCAGATTGGCAAGCGTGGCTCGGCCGCGGACCTCGGCTACGTGTTCGAACGGGCCGCGGATCCGAAGGGATTCCCGGCCGCCGCCCGGCTCAAGGCGTTGGATGCGCTGGCCGAGGCCGCTCTGACCCGCAAACTCCGCCCCGAGGGCGAGCTCGCCCGGCTCGGGAGTATCCTTGCCGAGAAGGACGACTCGGCCCGCCTCGCCGCGACCCGCCTCGCGGGGCTCTGGAAGGTCGAGACGCTGGCCAAGTCGCTCGGCGACCTCGCCGGCGCGGCCGAGGCGCCCGGTTCGCTCCGTGCCGCGGCCCTCGACGCCCTTGCGGAGATCGGCCCTTCGAACAAGGCCGGGATTGAAGGATTGGCACGCGCGGGATCGGCCGAGGTCCGCCCCCTGGCGGTCGCTGCCCTGGCCCGGCTCGACGTCGACGCCGCCAGCCTCGCCGCGGCTTCCGTTCTCCGCGACGCGGCGCCCGGGCAGGACTTCGCCCCGATGCTCGCCCCGTTCCTGAGCGCCAAGGGCGGGCCCGAGGCGCTGGCCAGGGCCCTCGAAGCATCCAAACTCCCGCCCGACTCCGCCAAGCTCGGCCTGCGGGCGCTTTACGCGCTCGGCAGCTCGAACACGCCGCTCGTCGACGCCCTGAGCAAGGCCGCGAGGATCAGCGGCGACGTCAGACCGCCGAGCCGGGAGGAAGTCGAAAAGCTGCTCGCCGACGTGGCCTCGAACGGTGACGCCGCGAGGGGCGAGCGGGTCTTCCGCCGGCCCGACTTGAACTGCATGAAATGCCACGCGGTCGCGGGAGCGGCGGGGGGCGTCGGGCCCGAGCTGAGCGCCGTGGGGTCGAGCTCGCCGGTCGACTATCTCATCAACTCGATCATGGTCCCCGACCAGGCGATCAAGGAGGAGTTCGTCACGAAGGTCGTCCAGACGGCCGACGGCCGCGTGTTCCACGGGATCGTCGCCGACAGGGACGACAAGCGGCTTGTCCTCCGCGAGGCCACCGGCGAGCTGCGGACCATCCCCGCCGACGAGATCGACGCGACCAAGGATGGCGGCTCGCTCATGCCCAAGGGCCTCGTCAATTTCGTCACCCGCGCCGAGTTTGTGGATCTACTTCGCTTCCTCTCCGAGCTGGGTAAGCCGGGCCCGTACGCGATCCACACGACGCCGACGATCCAGCGATGGCGATTGCTCAAGCCCGTGCCGTCGAGCCCCGAGGAGGCCCTCAAGTCCGATGCGGCCCGCTGGCTCCCGGCCTACGCCCTGGTCCCCGGCACGGTCCCGCTCGACGAGTTCGCGGCCCAGGCGGGGTCGCCGGTCCTTTACCTCCGCGGCGAGGTCAACGTCACGGCCGCCGGCACGGTCGGGTTCCGGCTCGCGTCGGCCGAGGGTGTCACGGCGTGGGTCGACGGCAAGCCCGCCGACGGCGCGAGTTTCGCCGTCGATCTCGAGCCCGGCGTCCACGCGCTGACGCTCCGCATCGACACCGCGGCCCGCAAGGCGCCGCTCAAGGTCGAGCTCGTCAAGCCCGAGGGCTCCTCGGCCGAGTTCACCGTGGTCGGCGGCCGTTGACCCTTGCCCGGACCGGGTTCGTCGCCTTAGGATCGAGTCCCGCAGGGTCCGCCATGCGGACCATCCCACATCTCGTCCGGCGTCGGACGCCCCGATCGAATCGAGGACCGTCCGGATGGCGGACCCCACGAGGTCCGACTGACCGAGGACACGTCCCATGCTGCGGAATGTGCTGGCTGCCCTGGCGCTTCGCGACGGCGGTCCATCCGGCCCGAGCCGCCGAACCCGCCCGGCTCTCGGTCCTCTTCCTCGGCGACCGCGGCCACCACACCCCCGCCGACCGCGCGGCCCAGCTCATCCCGGTGATGGCGGGGCGAGGCATCGACGTCACTTACACGGAAGATATCGCCTCGGCGCTGAATCCGTCGACCCTGTCCAAGTACGACGCCCTGCTCGTCTACGCGAACATCGACGCCATCGCCCCGGACCAGGCGAAGTCCCTGCTCGACTACGTCGCGGGCGGCGGCGGCTTCGCTCCGATCCACTGCGCATCGTTCTGCTTCCGCAACGACCCCGAGGTCGTCGCTCTCATCGGTGCCCAGTTCCTCCGCCACGGCACGGACACGTTCGACACCAAGGTGGTCGACGCCGACCATCCGATCACGAAGGGCCTCCTGCCCTTCCGCACCTGGGACGAGACCTACGTCCACACCAAGCACAACCCGAAAGACCGCCACGTGCTCCAGGTCCGCGTCGACGACCAGGGCGAGGAGCCCTGGACCTGGACGCGAACCCATGGCAAGGGCCGCGTCTTCTACACGGCCTACGGCCACGACGCGCGGACTTGGGACCAGCCCGGCTTCCACGACCTGATCGAGCGCGGACTCCGCTGGGCCGCGAACAAGGGCGACGTCTTCGACAGCCGGCCGAGGGTCGCCGAGGGGCTGAAGCCGTTCGAGTACGACGACGGTGCCAAGATCCCCCTCTACGTCGACAGCGGCAGGTGGGGCACTCAGGGCAAGCCGATCACGAGGATGCAGCGCCCGCTCGACCCGGCCGAATCCGTCAAGCACATGGCCTTGCCCTCGGGCTTCGAGCCGAAGCTCTTCGCCTCCGAGCCCGACATCGCCAAGCCGATCGCCTTGGCCTGGGACCATCGCGGCCGGCTCTGGATCGCCGAGACGTCCGACTATCCCAACGACATGCAGCCCAGGGGCAAGGGCCACGACCGGATCAAGATCTGTCGAGGACACCGACGGTGACGGCAAGGCCGACAAGTTCACCGTCTTCGCCGAGAATCTGAGCATCCCGACGAGCCTCGCCTTCTCCCGCGGTGGGCTGATCGTCCACCAGGCCCCGGATACCCTCTTCCTCCAGGACACCGACGGCGACGACAAGGCCGATGTCCGCAAGGTTCTCTTCACCGGCTGGGGCACCCGCGACACCCACGCCGGGCCGAGCAATCTCCGCTACGGACTCGACAACTGGATTTACGGGATCGTCGGCTATTCGGGATTCAGCGGCACAGTGGGCGGCGAGCGCCTCGACTTCCGCCAGGCGTTCTATCGGTTCAAGCCCGACGGTTCGAAGATGGAGGTCCTCCGCAACACGAACAACAATTCGTGGGGCGTCGGGATCAGCGAGGAGGGGCTGCTTTTCGGCTCGACGGCGAACAACTGCCCGAGCGTCTTCGTCGCCGTGCCAAACCGCTATTACGAGTCGGTCCGCGGCTGGTCGCCTTCGGTGCTCCAGATGATCTCCTCCTCCAACCGCTTCTGGCCGGTGACCGAGAAGGTCCGGCAAGTCGACTGGTTCGGCGGCTTCACCGCCGGCGCGGGCCACGCCCTCTACACGGCCCGCACCTACCCCAAGCACTACTGGAACCGGACCGCCTTCGTCGCCGAGCCGACGGGCCACCTGCTGGCGACCTTTACGCTGCACCCCAAGGGCAGCGACTTCGTCTCACACAACGCGTGGAACCTCGTGGCCAGCGACGACGAGTGGACGTCGCCGATCGTCGGCGAGGTCGGTCCCGACGGCCACGTCTGGATGATCGACTGGTACAACTTCATCGTCCAGCACAACCCGACGCCCGAGGGCTTCTCCAACGGAAAGGGCAACGCGTACGTGACGCCGCTCCGCGACAAGACGCACGGGCGGATCTATCGGATTGTGGCCAGGGACGGCAAAGCTTCGGCCCAGCCGAAGCTCGACGCGAATGATCCGGCGGGGCTGGTGGCGGCACTGAATAATGACAATATGCTCTGGCGGCTGCATGCACAGCGTCTGCTGGTTGAGCGTGGGAAGGCGGACGTCGTCCCGGCGCTGGTCGAGCTGGTGAAGGACAAGGCGGTCGATGCGGCCGGCTTGAACACGGCGGCGATCCACGCGATCTGGGCGCTGCATGGGCTCGGGGCGCTGGAGGACACGAAGTCCGAGGCGGTCGCCGCGGTCGTCGCGGCGACGAGGCATCCGTCGGCCGGCGTACGGCGAAACGCGGTGCAGGCCCTGCCGAAGGGCCGGGGCGACGAATGGAACACGGTCGCCGCCAACCTCCTCATCGACGAGGATCCGCAAGTCCGCCTCGCGGCGTGCCTGGCCGTCGCCGACCTGCCCCCGTCGGAGTTCGCCGGCAAGATCCTCGGCGGGAGCCTGTTCTCGCTGCCCGACGACCGTTGGATCGCCGACGCGTACACCGCCGCCGCATCGCGGCACGACCTGGCGTTCCTCGCCGAGGCCGCCCGGAGCGAAGGGCTCCGCCGCGCGAAGCCGCAGGCGCTCGCGATCCTCAGCCGGGTGGCCGAGCACACGGCGCGGGGCGGCGACCCCGCCAGGCTCAACGCGCTGCTCGCCTCGCTCGCCGGGGCCGAGCCGACGCCGACCTCGGCGATCCTCGGCGGCATCTTCCGCGGCTGGCCGAAGGACAGGAAGGTCCAGCTCACCCCCGAGGCCGAGAAGGCCCTGATCGGCCTCCTGCCCAGTCTTCCGGCCGAGGCCCGCGGCCAGCTCGCAACGCTCGGTAACCGCTGGGGCTCGGAGGCCTTCGCGAAGCATTCGTCCGAGATCGCCACGGGCCTGCTCGCGACGGCCCGCGACGAGTCGAAGCCCGACGCCACCCGCATCGACGCGGCCCGGCAGCTCGTCGAATTCCGCACCCGCGACGCCGCCGCGGCCCGCGACCTCCTCGCCCTGATCTCGCCCCGCACGTCGCCCGCGCTGGCCACCGGCATCATCAACGCGATCGGCAAGAGCGAGACGCCCGAGTCTGGCACGGCGATGATCGCGTCGCTGTCCTCGCTCACGCCGGCCGTCCGGTCGCTCGCGATCAAATCCCTGCTCGGGCGGGCCGAGTGGACGAGGGCCTTCCTCGCCGCGGTCGACGACGGCTCGGTCCGCCTCGATGAGCTCTCGCTCGACCAGAAACAGGCCCTCGCCGCGCACCCCGACTCGTTGATCGCCGCGAAGGCGAAGTCTCTCATCTCCCGAGGCGGAGGCCTGCCCGACGCCGACCGGCAGAAGGTGATCGACGCCCTCGGCCCGGTTGTCCTCACGGGCGGTGACCCGGCGCGGGGCAAGCTCGTCTTCAAGGAGCAGTGCGCCAAGTGTCACACGCACGCGGGCGAGGGCGGCAAGGTCGGGCCCGACCTCACCGGGATGGCCGCGCACCCGAAGGCAGAGTTGCTCACGAACATCCTCGACCCGAGCCGGTCGGTCGAGGGGAACTTCGTCCAGTACACGCTCGCCACGAGCGACGGTCGGACCCTCAACGGCCTGCTGGCGTCCGAGAGCAAGAACGCCGTCGAGCTCGTCGACGCCGAGGGCAAGTCGCACCAGGTGCTCCGCGAGGAGATCGAGGAGCTGAAGGCCTCGAAGAAGTCGCTGATGCCCGAGGGCTTCGAGAAGCAGGTCACCCCGGACAAAATCGCCGACCTCCTCGCCTTCCTCGCCCAGCGCGGCAAGTACCTGCCGCTTGATTTGCGGAAAGCGGCCACGGTCATCACCACCAAGGGGATGTTCTACGACTCCGACTCGTCCGTCGAGCGGCTGGTCTTCCCCGACTGGTCGCCGAAGACGTTCGAGGGCGTACCGTTCGCGCTCGTCGACCCGCAGGGCGATCGCGTGCCGAACGCGATCCTGCTCCACTCGCCCAATGGTACGATCCCGCCGAAGATGCCTCGGTCCGTCACGCTGCCGGTGAACGCCCCGGCGAAGGCAATCCACCTTCTGAGCGGCGTGAGTGGCTGGGGCTCGACCCGCGGGGAACGCGGGACGACGTCGATGACCGTCCGGCTGCATTACGCGGACGGAAAGACGGAGGACCACGCCGCTCCGCGACGGTGTCCACTTTGCCGACTACATCCGCGTGATCGACGTCCCCGGCTCGAAGCTCGCCGTGAAATTCGCCGGAGGCCAGCAACTGCGCTACCTGAGCGTCATTCCGCAGCGGGCGGAGCCGATCGCGACGATCGAATTCATCAAGGGCCGCGACGCCACGGCGCCGATCGTCATGGCGGTGACGGTCGAAGCACGGGAGTAATCCATGTGGCGGATCGACCTCAGAGGACACAGAATAATAGAAGTGAAACACAAGATTTAAATTCCTCTGTGTCATTCTGTGTCCTCTGAGGTTGATCCGCTTGTCTTTCGAGGAACTTGGCATGCATGTCGATTGGCAGGGCGTCTTCCCCGCGGCGACCACGCAGTTCCGGGCCGATCAGTCGCTCGACATCGCTGCCACGTTGGAACATGTCGACGCGATGATCGGGGCCGGTATCGACGGACTCGTCATGCTCGGCACCGTCGGCGAGAACTGCTCGCTGGAGGCGGCCGAGAAGCGCGAGGTGTTGAAGGCGACGGTCGCGTACGTCGCCGGCCGCGTGCCCGTCCTCTCGGGAGTGGCCGAATACACCACGGCGCTCGCTTGCCGCTTCGCGAATGACGCCGAGAAGATCGGCGTCGACGGCCTGATGGTCTTGCCGGCGATGGTCTACAAGTCGGACGAAAGAGAGACGATCGCCCACTACCGCGCGGTCGCCCGCGCGAGCGGCCTGCCGATCATGTGCTACAACAACCCGGTCTCGTACGGCGCGGACATCTCGCCCGAGTCATTCGCCGAGCTGGCCGACGAGCCGACGCTCGTGGCGATCAAGGAGTCGTCCGAAAACCCGCGGCGGATCACCGATCTGCGGAACGTTGTCGAGGATCGGTACCTGCTATTCTGCGGCGTCGACGACCTGGTCCTTGAGAGCGTCGCGCTCGGCGCCGAGGGCTGGGTCTCGGGGCTCGTGAACGCATTCCCGCGCGAGAATCGCTTGCTCTGGGACCTCGCCATGTCGGGCCGGTTCGAAGAGGCCCGCAAGGTCTACCGCTGGTACACTCCCCTGCTCCATCTCGACACGCACCCGAAGCTCGTCCAGTACATCAAGCTCGCCGCAAGCGAGTGCGGCCACGGGACGGAGACGGTCCGAGCGCCGCGGCTGCCAATTGTCGGCGAGGAACGGGAGAATGTGCTGGCGATCATCCGAAAGGCGATCGCCACGCGGCCGGACTCCATGCCAGCGAGCGTTTAGTCCTCGCTTGGCGACCACGCCGATCGGAGCGGCAAGGGCGAGATTCCGCCGCGCGAGTGGCGGAACGAGGGACACGGCGATGGGCGTCCGCAAGATCGGCGTGATCGATTCCCACACCGGCGGCGAGCCTACCCGCGTCGTCGTCTCGGGCGGGCCCGATTTGGGCCCCGGCGATATGGCCGCCCGGCGCGACGTATTTCGCGAGCGGTTCGATGCCTTTCGCTCAGCCGTCGTGAACGAGCCGCGGGGCAACGACGCTATGGTCGGCGCCCTGCTCTGCGAGCCGTCCGACTTGTCGTGCGCCGCCGGTGTGATCTACTTCAATAATGTCGGCTATCTGAATATGTGCGGCCACGGGACGATCGGTCTGCTCGTCACCCTTGCCCACCTCAGGCGGATCGACGCGGGCACGCACCGGATTGAGACGCCTGTCGGCGTCGTCGCCGCCACGCTGACTGGGCCGAACGACGTCACCGTTCGCAACGTCCCGAGCTACCGGTTGGCAAAGGGCGTGCGCGTCGAGGTCGAGGGCATCGGCACCGTCGTTGGCGACGTCGCGTGGGGCGGCAACTGGTTCTTCCTGGTCGAGGACCACGGGCTCGAATTGTCGCTGGCGAATCTTGAACATCTGACGGAATACACGTGGAAGATCCGCCAGGCCCTCGGCCGTCATGGCATCACTGGTGCGAACCGGCAGGAGATCGACCACATCGAGCTGAACGGCCCGGCCCCGTCGTCCGACGCCGACGGTCGGAACTTCGTCCTCTGCCCAGGCAAGGCCTACGACCGCTCGCCGTGCGGCACCGGCACGAGTGCGAAGGTGGCCTGCCTGATCGCCGACGGCAAGCTCCGCGAAGGGCAGGCCTGGCGGCAAGAGAGCGTCATCGGGACGGTCTTCGAAGCGAGCGGCACGGTTGCCGGCGGCCGCGTCATCCCCGAGATCCGCGGCACGGCGTACGTCAACGCCGAGGCGACGCTGCTCATCCAGGACGACGACCCGCTCGCGTGGGGGATCCGCGGATGACGGGGCGGGTCATCGTGGTCGGCGCGGGGATCGTCGGCGCGGCGATCGCGCGGGCGCTGCGCGCGAAGGGATCGGCGTGACGGTCGTTGACCCCCGACCCGTCGGCAGCGGCGCCACGGCCGCCGGGATGGGGCACCTGCCGGTCATGGACGACTCGGAGGCCCAGTTTGCGCTCTGCCGCTACTCGCAGACGCTCTGGGACGAGGCCGCGGACGGGCTCCCGGCGAGCGTCGAGTTCGACCGCTGCGGCACGCTCTGGGTTGCGGCCGACGATGAGGAAATGGGCGAGGTTCACGGCAAGAAGCAATTCTATGACGAGCGCAGAGTGGAATCGCACGTCCTCGATCCCGCGGCCCTGGCTGAGGCCGAGCCGAACCTCCGCTCGGGCCTGGCCGGCGGATTGCTCCTGTCCCGCGAAGCGGTGATTTATCCCCCCTGCGCCGCGAGGTTCTTCCTCGACGCGGCCCTTCGACGGGGTGCCGAAATGCACGCTCCGCGCTGAGGCCGCCGCGATCGACGGGCGTGGGGTGACGCTGACGACCGGCCTCCGGATCGGGGCCGACGCCGTCGTCAACGCCGCGGGATGGCAAGCTACTCGGCTCACCCCGGGGCTTGAGGTCCGGCCGAAGAAGGGCCACCTCGTCATCACGGACCGCTATCCGGGATTCATCAAGCATCAAGTCCTCGAACTCGGATATCTCAAGAGTGCGCACGCTTCCGAGGAGGATTCGGTCGCGTTCAACGTCCAGCCGAGGCGTACGGGGCAGATCCTCGTCGGCTCGTCGCGGCAGCTCGACGTGGCCGACCCGAAGGTCGACCGGCCGATCCTCGAGCGGATGGTGAGTCGGGCGATGGAATACATGCCTGGTCTGGCCCAATTATCATCGATCCGCGTCTGGACCGGCTTCCGCGCGGCGACGCCCGACTCGCTGCCGATCATCGGCCCGCATCCAGATCAGGCCGGGCTGTACCTGGCGACGGGGCATGAAGGACTGGGGATCACCACGTCGCTGGGACGGCGGAGTTGATCGTCGATCATATTCTGGGGCGGCCGTCGGCGATCCCGTCCGAGCCTTATTTGCCCTGCCGGCTCGCGGCGGTGACCCACCATGACTGAGACGGTCCAACTGACGATCAACGCTCGCCCCCTGCGAGTCCCCGAAGGCACCACCATCGCCGCCGCGATGCTGATCGCGAATCATCCCGCCGTCCGCCGCTCCATCACCGGCGAGCCACGCGGCCCGCTCTGCGGGATTGGCATCTGCTTCGAGTGCCGCGCGACCGTTGACGGGCAGTCCCATCGCCGGACCTGCCAGACCGTTGTACGCGACGGGATGGAAATCGTCACCGATGGCCTCTGAGCGCGCGTTCGACATCGTGATCGTCGGCGCCGGCCCCGCGGGGATGGCCGCGGCCGTCGCCGCGACGGCTTGCGGAAGGACTGTCGGAGTGGTCGACGACAATCCCCGCCTCGGCGGTCAGGTCTGGAGGGACGAAGAGAAGAAAACCCCGTCGCGCGAGGCCGCCGCCTGGTTCGACCGCATCCGCGCGGCCCGCTTCGAACACCTCGCGGCGACCCAGGTCCTCGGACCGCTCGGGCCCGGGATCCTGCTGGCGGAGTCGGAGAATCAGGCGTTTGAACTCCGGTACAAGCGTCTGGTCGTCGCGACCGGCGCACGCGAGCTTTTTCTACCTTTCCCGGGATGGACCCTGCCGAACGTGATGGGTGCCGGGGGGCTCCAGGCGATGGCCAAGTCGGGTCTGCCGATCGCCGGGAAGCGAGTGGTCGTGGCGGGCTCGGGGCCGCTCCTGCTCGCCGTGGCGGCTTACCTGACCAAGCGAGGGGCGAGCGTCCGGCTCGTGGCCGAGCAGGCTCCCTTGTCAAGCGTCGCCCGGTTCGGGCTCGGGCTATGGCGCGAGCCGAAGAAGGTCGCGCAGGCCTTGGCTCTCCGGACCTCGATGGGTCGCGTCCCGTTCAGGGCCGGATGCTGGCCCGTCGTCGCGGAGGGGGGTCGCGTGCTCGAATCCGTCACGTTGACAGACGGCTCGAAGACCTGGCGCGAGACGTGTGATTATCTCGCGTGCGGCTTCGGGCTCGTGCCGAACGTCGAGCTCGCAGCGGCGCTCGGATGCGCGACGCATCGCCGGGTCGTCGGCGTCGATGCACTCCAGCGGACGACCGTCCCCGATGTCTTCGCCGCGGGCGAGGTCACCGGCATCGGCGGGCTCGAGCGGTCGCTCGTCGAGGGGCAGATCGCGGGGCTCGCGGCGAGCGGACACGAAGCCGCGGCCCGGTTCCTCTTTCCGAAACGCGACCGTACCCACCGTTTCGCCCGGCGGCTCGAACGGACCTTTGCCCTCCGCGACGAGCTGCGGCATCTGGCCGGGCCCGAGACGATCGTCTGCCGTTGCGAGGACGTCAGACACGGCATACTCGCCCCCTGCTCCACCTGGACTGAGGCGAAGCTCCAGACCCGATGCGGGATGGGCCCGTGCCAGGGACGGGTCTGCGGCGCGGCGGCTGAGGTTGTTTACCGGTGGACGCAGACGTCGATCCGGCCGCCGATCTTCCCCACGGCGCTCGGGCACCTCGCGGGCCGCGAGCCCGGGGACTGATTCTACTACCAGCGGGGACCGATCGGCGTCATCATGGACGGGGCCTCTGTGACCGAGGAACCGTCTATGCGCGTTTTGATCGTCGATGACGAGCCGAATATCCGCCGGACCCTACGCGTCGCCCTGGAGGCCGCGGGCCACACGGTCGAGGAGGCCGCGTCGGCCTCGGCGGCGACGGCCTCGCTTGCGAAGCGGCCGGCCGACGTGGCGCTGATCGACCTGAGGCTCGGGACCGATTCGGGCCTCGACCTGATCGAGCCGTTCCTGGTGCAGGCGCCGAGGCTAGCCGTGGTCGTCATCACTGCGCACGCGAGTATCGACTCGGCCGTCGACGCGATGCGCCGGGGGGCGTTCGACTACCTACCCAAGCCGTTCACGCCAGGCCAGGTTCGTGCCGTGATCGAGCGGGTCGGGCAGGTGCGGGGGCTCCGAGACCGCCTGGCTGATCTCGAGGAGCATGTCCGGGCCGAGGTGCCCGAGGCCGAGCTCGAGAGCACCGACCCCGAGGTCCGCCGCGTCCTCGACGTCGGCCGTCGCGTCGCAGCGACCGATGCGGCGATCCTGCTCCGTGGCGATAACGGCACGGGCAAGGGCGTGGTCGCCCGTGCCATCCACGCCTGGAGCCAGCGGGCGGAGGGGCCGTTCGTCACCGTGAGCTGCCCGAGCCTCGGGGCTGAGCTTCTCGAGTCGGAGCTGTTCGGACACGTCCGCGGCGCGTTCACCAGCGCCGTGCGCGACGCGGCGGGCAAGGTCGCCGCAGCCGAGGGAGGGACGCTGTTCCTCGACGAGGTCGGCGAGATGCCCGTCGCGCTTCAGCCGAAGCTGCTTCGCTTCCTCCAGGAGCGGAAGTACGAGCGCGTCGGCGAGCCGTCGACGCGGACGGCCGACGTCCGGCTCATTGCTGCGACCAATCGCGACCTCGACGCCGCGGTCGCCGCGGGCTCGTTCCGCGAGGACCTGCTCTACCGGATCAACGTCGTCGAGCTGACGCTGCCCCCGCTGCGGCTGCGGTCCGACCGGCTCGACATGGCCGACCGGCTGCTCATGTTCTTCGCCAGGCAGACGGGACGGCGCCTCCCGGGGTTCACGGCCGAGGCGCGCGACGCCCTGGGGAGGCACTCGTGGCCGGGGAATCTCCGCGAGCTGCGGAACACCGTCGAGCGCGCGGTGATCCTGGCCGAAGGCCCTGAGATCGGACTGGCCGACCTGCCCGAGCGGGTCGCCCGCACAGCGCGCGGGTCGGGCGAGGGGGCGGCGGTCGAGCTGGGCGGGCCGGTCTCGCTCGAGCGGCTCGAGGCCGAGCACATCCGCCGCGTCATCACCGCCTCCACCAGCCTCGACGCCGCGGCGCGCACCCTCGGGATCGACCCGAGCACCCTCTACCGAAAGCGGAAGCAGTACGGGCTCTGACGGAGTCTTCGTCGGGTGGGCTCCGCCCACGTCCGGCGCGGAAGATGGGGGGCAGAGCCCACCCCACGCGAGACGATGGCTCGCGCGGAAAGTCTTGCATCCCGCACAGACGGCACGGCACGTCGTGCAGAATGCAAGTCCGGCGGATGGTAAGCCCGATCCAAGTCGCATTCCGTAATCCCCTGCGAGAAAGCCACTTGTGGATCGCGACTCGCCCACGGCATGACCCTTGCCTTCTCTAGTCAACTTGTTTCGAGGGAATCATGTTTCGGACCCTGCGGACGAAGCTCCTGGTCGGGCTGGCGCCCCTGCTGGCCATCATGGTCGGGCTGGGGTTCTGGGCGATCACGATGTTCCACCAGCTGGGCGGCAAGATCGATGTGATCCTCCGCGAGAACTACACGAGCGTCCTGGCCGCCGAGGGGATGAAGGAGGCGCTCGAGCGTATGGACTCGGCGCTGCTCTTTGCCATCGGAGGCGAGGAGGAGCAGGCCCGCTCGCAGTTCCACGAATATCGGCCGAAGTTCGCGACGCACCTCGGCGTGGAACGAGGCAATGTCACCCTGCCAGGCGAGCAGGAGCTGGCCGACGCGCTCGTAACGCTTTCAGACAAATACATGAAGCTCGCCGATCGCTTCCTGGCGATGCCGCCTGCGGCGAAGGACGAGCGAACGAAGCTTTATTTCGCCCAACTATTGCCCGTCTTCAACGCGATCAAGGCGAAGGCCGACGACGTGCTCAACCTGAACCAGAAGAACATGGAGGACGAGAACCGCCGGGCCCGCGAGGCGGCGGCGGTGTCGGTCCGCCTGATGTACCTGGCACTCGCCGGCTGGCGCTGCGGTCGCGACGATCATCGCGCTCGTCCTGAGTCAGTCGATCCTGGGGCCTGTCCGTGAAGTGACGCGCGGAGCCGGGGCACTGACGCGCGGTGAGCTCGACCAGGTCGTCGCCGCCACCACGCGCGACGAGCTCGGCGAGCTGGCGCAGGCGTTCAACACCATGGCGCGGACGATCCGCGAATTCCGCCAGGCCGGCACGTCGCGGCTGCTCCGCGCCGAGAAGACGGCGCAGGCGACGATCGACTCGTTCCCCGACCCGGTGGTCGTGGTCGACACGACCGGGGCCGTCGAGCGGGCGAACCCGGCAGCGCGGCGGATCCTGGGCGTCGTCGCCTCCGAGGGCGTGCCCGTGCCGTGGTCGCCCCCGCCGGCAATCCGCCCGCTCCTGGGCGACGTCCTCGCCGGCCGGCCCGACGTCCTGCCGACGACGCTCGAGACGCGCCATGGTCTTCCGCGACGACGGCCAGGAGCGGTTCTTCCTGCCGCGGGTCCTGGCGATCCGCGGCGACGATGCGGCGCCCCTGGGCGCGGCGGTCGTGCTGACCGACGTCACCCGGTTCCGCCTGATGGACCAGCTCAAGAGCGACATGGTCTCGACCGTTAGCCACGAGCTGAAGACCCCGCTGACGGGCGTGCAGATGGCCGTGCACCTGCTGCTGGAGGAGATCGTCGGGCCGCTCAATCCCGAAGCAGGTCGAGCTGCTCATGGCGGCGCGGCAGGACTCGGACCGGCTGCTAGGGATCGTCAACGACCTGCTCGACCTGACGCGGATCGAGCAGGGGCGGGTGGCGCTCGACCTCCACCCGGTGACGCCGGCTGAGCTTGTCGGCGAGGCCGTCGAGCGGTTCGAGACGCGGGCCCACGACGCGGGGCTGCACCTGAAGGCCGAGGCGCTCGCCGGCCTGCCGCCCGTCGGTGCCGATCGCGAGCGTGTGGGCCATGTGTTCGATAACTTGATCGGCAATGCGTTGGCGCACACACCGCGCGGCGGCCGGATCGTCGTCGCGGCCGAGGCCGACGGCGACGGGTTCGTCCGGTTCCGCGTGAGCGACACGGGCGAGGGCATCCCGCCCGAACACATGACGCGGATCTTCGAGAAGTTCTACCGCGTTCCGGGCTCCGAAACCAAGGGCGGCGCCGGGCTGGGCCTGGCGATCGCCCGCGAGATCGTCGCGGCTCACGGCGGCCACATGGTCGCCGAGAGCGTCCCCGGTGAGGGCTCCGAGTTCACCTTCACCCTGCCCGCGGCTGCCGGCTGAGCCGGAGTGCCTCGAGGGAGGTATCGCCATGGACCGTCGCAAGAGAATCCTAATCGTCGACGACGAGCCGAATGTCCGGCTCATGTTCCGCACGGCGCTGGCCACGCTCGGCGCCGAGATCGCCGTGGCCGAGGACGGTGAGTCGGCCCTCGACCGGCTTGCGGCGCCAGTCGTTCGACCTCGTCCTGCTCGACCTGAAGATGCCGCACGTCGACGGCATGGAGACGCTCCGCCGGCTCCGCGAGCGGGGCGACGACACGCCAGTCGTCATCGTCACGGCGCACGGCGACGTGCCGCACGCCGTCGAGGCGATGAAGCTCGGTGCGATCGACTTCCTCTCCAAGCCGCTGGCGCCGACGATGCTCCGCAAGGTCGCCGCCGAGGTGCTCGCCGCGTCATTCCGAGACCGAGGCCGAGCCGGCCGGGCCGCGGCATGCGGGACCGGTCGTCCTGACGCTCGCGCCGGCCGCCCTCGACCTCTCCGCCGCCAAGCGGGCGCTGAACCTCCGCGAGTTCGACCGGGCAGCCGAGTTGCTCGGCAGGGCGCTGGCCATCGCGCCCGACTCGCCGGAGGCGCTCACGCTCACTGGCGTGCTCTACGAGGCGAGGGGCCAGGAGCACGCCGCCTACCGCGTCTATCGGTCCGCCCTCCAGGCCGACCCCCACTACGGGCCCGCCCTCGAGAACCTGCGCCGGTACTGCGACCACCACGGGCTCGACTTCCGCAGCAACGTGATCAACCCCGCCGCCAGTCATTGACATGAGGAGTGATCCGATGGCCGTCGCCACGTTCGCGATCGGGATGGTCCTGTTCGCGCTGTTCTTCGGCCTGGTCGCCGCATGCGACCGGCTCTGACATTCCGAAGCGAGACATTCGAGGAAACGATGCTGATCCTGACCGCACTGCTGACCGCCGCCGCCATGGTCTATCTCACGTACGCCATGATCCGGCCCGAGCGGTTCTGAACCCCGAGACACGATTCGACTGGAGTTTCCTACTGTGGGATCGACCTTGACCTGGATCCACCCGTACTGGGCGATGGCCCTGCCGATCGCCCTGTCCTTCCCCCTGGGATGGCTGATGTTCCGCTCGCTCGACGTGCCGCGCGAGCGAACGGGGAAGGGCTTCGACGCGCTCCCCTTGTCCCTCGCCCGGCTCCTCGGCCGCCGCGAGCCGGCGCGGATGGACTGGAAGCGGTACGCTTCGCGCTGCTGGCGTTCAACCTTGCGCTGTTCGTTATCACGTTCGCGCTGCTCTACGCCCAGCACAAGATCCCGTTCCTGAACCCCGACCACAAGGGCTCGCTCGGCGAGCTGGGCTACAAGATCGGCGACGACGACCACCCCGGCGCCGACACGGCGCGTCGTATTCAACACCGTCTGCTCGTTCGTCACGAACACGAACCTCCAGCACTACTCGGGCGAGCAGCATCTCTCGTACTTCAGCCAGCTCGCCTGGATCGTCTGGCTGATGTTCGTCACGCCGGCCTCGGGCCTCTGCGTGATGCTGGCGACGCTTCGGGGGCTGCGCGGGACAGGGACCTCGGCGACTTCTACGTCGATCTGCTGCGAGGCATCCTGCTCGTGTTCCTGCCGTACTGCCTGATCGTCGCGACCCTGCTGATGGCGTCAGGCGTGCCGATGACTCTGGAGGGAGCGGCGACGGCCACGACGGTCGACGGCGCGGCGACGAAGTTCGAGACGCAGATGATCTGCCGCGGGCCCGTCGCGGCGCTGGTCGCGATCAAGCAGTCCGGCACCAACGGCGGGGGCTTCTTCGGGCCGAACTCGGCGCACCCGTTCGAGAACCCGAGCCCCTGGAGCAACCTGCTGTCGATCGTCTCGATCGTGATGCTGCCGATGGCCTCGATGGTCATGGCCGGCCTGATGCTCAAGAACATGAAGCACGCGCTGGTGCTCTATGGCGTCATGCTCGCCTTTCTGATCACCGGGGCGATCATCGCCGTCAGCGCCGAAGTGAAGCCGAGCGCGGCGGTGGAAGGACTGCCCGTCGCCGCGGGGCCGAACATGGAGGGCAAGGAGGTCCGGCTCGGCGCCGTGGCTGGGGCGACGTGGGCGGCGATGACGACCGCGACATCGAACGGCTCGGTCAACAGCATGCACGACAGCCTCAACCCGATCGCCGGCGCGGTGCCGATGTCGATGATGATGCTCAATGTCGTCTTCAGCGGCGTCGGGGCGGGCTTCGAGAACATGCTGATGTATGTGATCGTAGCCGTCTTCATCGCCGGGCTGATGGTCGGGCGGACGCCCGAGTACCTGGGCAAGAAGGTCGAGGCGAAGGAGGTGAAGCTCGCGATGATCGCGGTGCTGATCCACCCGCTCCTGATCTGCGCCATGGCCGGGCTGTTCGCGGCGACGCCGTGGGGCCAGAAGACGGTGGCGAACCCGGGCTCGCACGGCTTCAGCGAGATCCTCTACGAGTTCACCTCGGCCTCGGCCAATAACGGCTCGGGCTTCGAGGGGCTCGCCGATAACAACCCGGCGTGGAACATCGGGACCGGGATCGTCCTGCTGCTCGGCCGCTTCCCCGCGCTGGTCCTGCCGCTGGCCGTGGCGGGCTTCCTCTCGATCAAGAAGCGGGTCCCGCAGACGATCGGCACGCTGCGGACCGACAACCTGACGTTCGCCGGGCATGCTGCTCGGGACGGTGCTGCTCGTCGGAGCGCTGTCGTTCATGCCGTCGCTGGTCCTCGGGCCGATCGCCGACCATTTAGTGGCCGTGAAGCCATGAGGGACCGCCTCGGCGGGCGGGACGCCCCGCCCGGGGACTTGGCGAGACGCCCGCCGGATCGGGAAAGGGGTCCGGCGGTCGTGGAGCCAGGGGGGACCCCGGGTGGGGCCCCGCCGCGGAGGAACAGGCCGGGGACCAATCGCACGAGAGACGCGTCGCTTTTCCAGGATCCAACGCGATGACCTTACAGATGAATGTCCCACAACCGAAGCGGGCCGACTCCGAGGCCACGGCGTTCAAGATGCAGCGCCGCCAGACGCGGCGGCTCAGGCTCTTCGAGCCGGCGCTGGTCAAGATGGCGATCAAGAAGTCGTTCGTGATGCTCGACCCGCGGGAGATGTACCGCAACCCGGTCATGTTCCTCGTCGAGGTCGGCACCGTACTCACGGCGATCATCACCGTGCAGTCGATCGTCCATGGCGCGGCGATAGGTCTGATCGTCTATCAGGCGTCGCTCACCGTCCTGCTCCTGCTGACGGTCCTCTTCGCCAACTTCGCCTCGGCACTGGCCGAGGCGCGCGGCAAGGCGCAGGCCGACAGCCTCCGCGCCACCCGCGCCGACACGCCCGCCTTCCGGCTCCACCGGCTCGGAAGCGACGAAGGAGAGCTCGTCTCCTCGACCAAGCTCCGCACGGGCGATTTCGTCGTGATTGAGACCGGCCAGGTCATCCCCTCCGACGGCGAGATCGTCGAGGGTGTGGCGTCGGTCGACGAGTCGGCGATCACCGGCGAGAGCGCGCCAGTGATCCGCGAGGCCGGCGGCGACCACTCGGGCGTCACCGGCGGCACGCGCGTGCTTTCCGACCGGATCGTCGTCCAGATCACCGCCGAGGCCGGTGCGAGCTTTCTCGACAAGATGATCGCCCTCGTCGAGGGCGCGATCCGCCAGAAGACGCCGAACGAGATCGCGCTGACGATCGTGCTGGCGGCGTTCTCGATGATTTTCCTGATCGTTGCCGCGTCGCTCTACCCGATGTGGCTCTACTTCGACGCAGCCCACCCGCTCGACATCCCGACGCTCGTCGCGCTGCTCGTCTGCCTGATCCCCACCACGATCGGTGCGCCTGCTCGCGGCGATCGGAATCGCGGGGATGGACCGGGCGCTGGCAGCGAACATCATCGCCAAGAGCGGCAAGTCGGTGGAGGTGGCCGGCGACATCGACACGCTGCTGCTCGACAAGACGGGCACGATCACCATCGGCAACCGCCGCGCCACGCAGTTCGTCCCGCTCGGCGGCGCCGAGCCGCGCGAGGTCGCCCGCATTGCCGGCCTGGCTTCGATGGCCGACCTGACGCCCGAGGGCAAGAGCATCCTCGACCTGGCGCGACAGACCGCGGCCGTCGACGGCGAGGCTCCGGCGGGGTGCCGGTTCATCGAGTTCACGGCCCAGACCCGCATGAGCGGCGTCGATCTGGCTGACGGCATGCGTCTCCGCAAGGGCGCGCCGAACACGGTCGCCAAGCATGTCTACGACCTCGGCGGTTCGATCCCGGAGGGCTACCAGCAGACGGTCGACGCGATCGCCTCGGGCGGCGCCACGCCGCTGGCCGTGGCGATCGACGAGCGGATCGTCGGCGTGATCAAGCTCGAGGATATCCTCAAGCCCGGCATCCGCGACCGCTTCCTCCGGCTCCGCCAGATGGGCCTGCGCGTTGTCATGGTCACGGGCGACAACCCGCTGACCGCCAAGGCGATCGCCGACGAGGCGGGCGTCGACGACTTCATCGCGCAGGCAACGCCCGAGGCCAAGCTCGCGTACATCCGCAAGGAGCAGGAGGGGGGCAAGCTCGTCGCGATGATGGGCGACGGTACCAACGACGCCCCCGCCCTGGCCCAGGCCGACATCGGCGTCGCGATGAACTCCGGCACTCAGGCCGCCAAGGAGGCCGGCAACATGGTCGACCTCGACAGCGACCCGACGAAGCTGATCGAGGTCGTCGAGATCGGCAAGCAATTGCTGATGACCCGCGGGGCGCTGACGACCTTCTCGATCGCCAACGACCTGGCGAAGTACTTCGCCGTCATCCCGGCGATGTTCATCGTCACGCTCGACGAGCTGCGGGCGGTCGACATCATGGGCCTGGCCACGCACGGCGGCGCTACTCGGCGATCCTCGCGGCGGTGATCTTCAACGCGATCATCATCCCGATGCTGATCCCGATCGCGCTGAAGGGCGTGACGTACCGGCCCGTCGGCGCCGGGCGCTCCTGCGGCGGAACCTGCTCTGGTACGGCCTCGGCGGCGTGATCGCGCCGTTCGTCGGCATCAAGCTCATCGACATGATGATCGACCCGCTGCTGGCGATCGTGGGAATCAAATGACCTGGACGACGGCGAGACAAGGACAGACGACCATGATTCGCGAGACGATGGACGCCTCCGTGCCTGCCTGGTGACGTTCGTGATCTGCGTCGTGGCCTACCCGGCCGTCGTGTACGGCATCGGCCAGCGCTGTTCCCGAAGCAGGTGGAAGGGAGCCTGATCGAGCGCGACGGCAAGGTGATCGGCTCCGAGCTGATCGCGCAGCCGTTCGCGTCGGACAAGTATTTCCAGCCGCGGCCCTCCGCGGCCGGACCCAACGGCTACGCCGCGGACGCGGCCAGCGGCTCGAACTTGGGGACGAAGAACCCGGCGCATCGACCGGATCACGGTCGACGTGGGCAGGCAAGTCGTCGGGCACGACGGCAACGCCGACGTGAAAACGAAACTGGAAAAGCTCGACTCGCTCCAGTCGGACCTTAAGGCCAAGAATGAGATCAAGGAGAAGACGCAGGCGACACCGACGCGATCGCCACGCTCGAGGAACAGGTGTCGGCGGCGAAGTTGGACCTAAAGGCTGCGCTCGCCGCGGTGGCGAAGACGGCGAAGGCACTCGTCCCCGTCGACCTGGTGACGGCCTCGGGCGGCGGGCTCGACCCGCACATCAGCCCCGAGGCCGCCGACTACCAGGCGGTGCGGGTCGCCTCGGCTCGCGGGGCGGACGTGTCGAAGGTCCACGATCTGATCTCCCGCCACACGGAATGCTCGGGCGAGTCCGTCGGCGCACCGCCCCGCGTCAATGTCCTGCTCCTGAACCTCGACCTGGACACTGAGCTCCCCGTCGCCTCCAAGCGGTGATCCTCGACGCGGAGCCAGTTGTCCGATGATGACCGAGCCCGCCCGGCCCACGCCCGAGCAGTTCCTCAGCCTTATCCGCCGCCAGGAGCGGGGACGGCTCAAGGTCTACCTCGGCTCGTCGGCCGGCGTGGGCAAGACGTACGCAATGCTCCGCGAGGGGCAGCGGCTCAAGGCGCAGGGCGTCGATGTCGCCATCGGCATCGTCGAGACCCACGGCCGCACTGAGACCGCCGAGCAGATCGGCAACCTCGAGGTCATCCCACCCCGCGAGATCCCTATCGCGGCGTCACGCTCAAGGAAATGGACCTCGACGCCATCCTCGCGCGCCGGCCGACGATCTGCCTCGTCGACGAGTTGGCCCACACGAACGCCCCGGGCAGCAAGCACGGCAAGCGGTATCAGGACGTTGAAGATCTCCTCCGCGCGGGCATTCATGTGATCACAACGGTGAATGTCCAGCACCTCGAGAGCCTCTACGACGAGGTCGAGCGGATGACCGGCGTGAAGGTCAAGGAGCGGCTGCCCGACGGCGTGCTGGGCGAGGCCGACCAGATCGTCAACGTCGACGTCTCGGCCGAGGACCTGCTCGAGCGGCTCAAGGCCGGCAAGGTCTACCCGCCCGAGCGCGCCGAGCGGGCGCTGGCGAACTTCTTCACCGCGGGCAACCTGACGCGGCTCCGCGAGCTGACGCTGACGGAGATGGCCCACCTGATCGACCGACGGACCCGTCGCGCCGACGCCGACCGGGCGCCACCCTCGGCGACCGAGCGCGTGATGGTCGGCCTCTCGAGCCGCAGCCCGAACGCCCCGGCCCTGCTCCGCAAGGCGGCGCGGCTGGCCGACCGCCTCAACGCGCCGTGGTACGCCGTCTACATCCAGACGCCCGCCGAGGACATCACGAAGACGGAGGCGGCGATGCAGCGCGTACTGGCGAAGAACCTCGAGCTGGCCCAGCAGCTCGGCGGCGTGCCGATGACCTTTCGCGGGGTCGACGTCGCGAGCACCATGCTCGCCTTCGCGCGTGAGTACGAGATCCGCGTGATCGTCATGGGCAGGAGTCACCGCTCCTGGCTCCGCCGCCTCTTCGGCGGCTCAATCCTCGACCGGCTGCTCCGCGACTCGGAGGGGATCGACGTCGTGATCGCCGACGTCTGAGCGCTCGCAGGCACGCGGGCGTCACGGAGCCGTCGGCGATCGTCTTCCGTCCGCACTCTTCGCTCTTCACTCCGGACTTGATCTGCGGAGTGAAGAGCGAAGAGTGCGGACGGAAGACAATTTCGGGTGGTGCAAGAAGATCCGGCCTCCGACGCTGCCGATCGGTCTCGGGGTCCCTACAATGGGGGTCTGGGTCGGTCGGGCTGTCGATCGGATAGCCGGACGAGGTCATGCCGCGTCTTGAGCAAACGATTGCCGGCATCTCCGTCGATTCGATCCCAAAATCGATGCATTCCTCCCCGGGGACCGGACATGTCGATCGTTTTGGCGCTGTGCAGCGTGCTCCTGATCGTCCTGGTCCTGCTCGACGGGTTCGAGGCGATGCTCCTCCCTCGCCGCGTGACGCGGGCCTTCCGGTTCGCGCGGATCTTCTACCGATACACCTGGATGCCGTGGTCGGCCATCGGCCGGAGGATGCCGCCGGGCCGCCGCCGCGAGAACTTCCTCAGCCTCTACGGGCCGATGTCGATCCTGGTCCTCTTCATGGCGTGGGCCGTGGGCCTGATCATCGGCTTCGCCGAGCTGCACCAGGTCGCTCGGCACGCCGCTGAACACCCCGGGCGGCCTCCGCGACTCCGCTCGATTACCTCTACATGAGCGGGACGACCTTCTTCACGCTCGGCTTCGGCGACGTCACGCCCGCCGACCCGCTCGGCCGGATGCTCGCCGTGGCCGAGGCGGGCATCGGCTTCGCGTTCCTGGCGTCGATCATCGGCTATCTGCCGGTGCTCTACGCCGCGTTCTCCCGCCGCGAGATCGCGATCTCGCTGCTCGACGCCAGCGCCGGCTCGCCGCCCTCGGCCGCCGAGGGGCTGCTCCGCGTCTGCGCCGACCGGCCAGCTCGACAAGGCGACGCGCCTGTTCGAGGAATGGGAGCGCTGGGCCGCCGAGGTGCTCGAGAGCCACCTGTCGTTCCCGGTGCTGCCGCTACTATCGGTCGCAGCACGACAACCAGTCGTGGCTCGCCGCGCTGACGACCATGCTCGATGCGTGTGCCCTGAACATGTCGGTCGCCGCGGGGGTCGACCGATACCAGACGGGGCTCGACCTTCGCCATGGCCCGGCACGTCGCGGTCGACCTCTCGCAGATCTTCGGCGCCGCCCCGCGAGCTCGACGCCCCGCGCTACTCCGAGTCCGGCTTCCGCTCGTTCCTCGACGAGCTCCGCGCCTCGGGCGTCGAGGTCCGTGACGACGCGGCGGCCCTGGCCAGGTTCGCCGAGCTGCGGGCCATGTACGAGCCGTTCGTCGCCGCGCTCGCCCATCACTTCGTGCTGAACCTGCCGGCGATCGTCCCCGAGGGGCCGGTGGTCGACAACTGGCAGACCAGCGCCTGGATGAAGCGGACCATCGGCCTCAACCGGCTGGCGTACGCGCCGGTGTTCGACGGCGAGGCCGGAGGGAGCGGCGCACCCCTTGCATGAAGGGCGATCGTTCCGCGGACGATTCGCACCTCTCGATCCGGGGGGGATCTTATGCCGATCCACGCATGGGGCGAATGCAAGGACTGCAAGTGGTGGCAGATCGAGCCGGCGGCGTCCGTCTCGAACCTGACGATGGGCCTCTGCATCGACGAGAAACTGCAGCCGTTCCTCCTGCGCGTCTCCGGCAACAGCGGCTGCAACCGCTTCATGCCCGGCAAGCCGGCCCACGCGCGAGGGCTCGAGCAAGACCCCACCTCAGGCCGAGCCGACGCGATAGCGCCCGGACGCTCTGTTGGACATCTCACGCGGTGCCGGCTGGAGGCCGGACGGTGGGCCGAGCCCACCCTACGCCGTCTCGATCGTCGCCGTGATCGGCGGCGGATTCCGGAGCGTCTGCTCGATCACGCAGATCGCGCTCGGCCAGGCGGAGCAAATTCGCTCGCTGCTCGTCGGTTGCGTCGGAGTCGATCGCGAAGCGGAGCCGGATCGCCGAGAAGCCGATCGGGCGTCTCCTTGCTCACGCCGAGCGTGCCGCGCCAGTCGAGGTCGCCCTCGGCGATCACCTTTCCGCCTTTGAGCGCGATGCCGAGCGCCCGGGCGACGGCCGTGAGCGTCACCCCCGCGCAGGCGGCGAGCGATTGCAGGAGCATGTCGCCCGAGCACGCCCAGTGGCCATCGCCGCCGGCCGCCTCGTGCAGGCCCGCCTCGGCCACGCCCGCGGGCGTGGCGACGCGACAGGCAATGCTCTCGGGGTCGAGCAAGCCCTCGGCGCGGAGGGTCTGCTGTGCCTTCGCCGGATCTTCCCGGTAGGCGTCCTTGAGCGGGGCCTGGCGGCGCGGAGCTCTTCGGCGGTCATGACAACCTCGTAGAGTCCACTATTGCGGACGATGCTGGAGGCCTTCGCACAAATGGTCGGCGCTGGCGGACCCTACGAAGATGTCAGACCGCCTGCAAGATCTCGACCGTCACCTCGGGCACCGGCGGTAGTTCGACGGGAGCGGGCGGCGGGGATCGTGACGTGGGGGATCGGGTGGCCGCCGGCGGAGTGGACGAGCTCGGCGAAGGCGCCGCCGCGGTGGACGAGGTCGTCGTACGTGCCCGACTCGACGACCTGGCCCTCGTCGAAGACGAAGATCCGGCCGGCGTCGCGAAGGGTCGAGAGCCGGTGGGCGACGAGGATGACCGTCCGGTCGGCCCGCGCGGCCTGGATGGCCCGCTGCACCTGCCGCTCGCTGATGTTGTCCAGGGCCGAGGTCCCCTCGTCGAGGATCAAGACCGGCGGATTCTTGAGGAAGATCCGCGCCAGCGCGAGCCGCTGCCGCTGGCCGCCGGAGAGGTTCTGACCTCGCTCGGACACCACGGCGTCGTAGCCGCCGGGCATCTCCTCGATCTCGTCGTGCAGGCAGGCGCGGCGGGCGGCCTCCTCGATCTGCTCGCGGGTCGCGCCGGCGTTGCCGTAGGCGATGTTCTCGGCGATCGTGCCCGAGAAGACGAACGGGTTCTGGCCGACGTAGCCGAAGAGCCGGCCGATCGCCTCGCGGGTGACCGACTCGAGCGGACGCCGCCGAGGTAGGCCGAGCCCGAAGACGGATGGACCAGCCGCATCATCACGCGGAGCCAGGTCGACTTGCCGCAGCCCGAGCGGCCGGCGACGCCGATCGTCTCGCCGTGGCGGATCGTCAGCGAGAGGCCGTCGAGGGCGCGGCGGGTCTTGCCGTCGGGGGTCTTGTAATTGACGTGGAGGTTGTCGGCCACGAAGAGCGGTACGTCATGAGCAAGCCGCGGCTCAATCGGGTGGGCTGGGCGGAACGAGCGGTCGGCCGGCTCGTCGAGCATCGCCATCAGGTCGCCGACGCGGAGGCTGTTCTCGTGCGCCTCGTCGATGAACCGGTGGATCTCGTTGAGCGGGTCGAGCACCTGGAGGAAGAGCATCGAGAAGGCGAGCACCTCGCCCGGAGCCGATCTTGCCGTCGATCAGGAAGTAGACCGCGACGGCGATGACGAGTCAGGTGGAAGAAGCCCTCGTTCAGCGCCTTGCCGCTGCCGAAGAGCGACATCTGGAAGTGGTGCTTGACCTCCCGCGACCGCCGGCGCTCGGCCGCCTCCTCGACGCGGCGGATCTCCTGCTCGTGCGTGTTGGCCGCGCGGACGTAGTCGAGCCCGGTGAGCTGCTCGACGACCGTGCCGTCCATCGCCTCGCTGATCCGCATCAGGCCGAGCCGGATCCCTTTCTGGGACATCAGCTGCCAGACCGTCAGCCCGATCGAGATCGGCGCGACGCCGAGCATCGCCAGCGCGACTCGACGGCTGCCTGGCCGATCGCCGCCATCAGCGCGAAGCCGCCGAGCATGATCGCCGGGATGAAGTCCAGGAACGTCACCCGGAGGAGCCGGACGAACCCCTCGACCGAGCGATGGATCCGCCCGTGGAGCGAGCCGACCTGCTCGCGCGACATCCGGCCCGAGGTCGACCATCATCAGGTGGCCGACGATCCGCACGCACAGGTCCTTGTCGACCTGGCGCAGACGCTCTCGACCAGGTAGCGGCGGAGGACGTTCATCGCCTCGCGGACGAGGAAGGCGAGGCCGATCATGCCGAGATAGAACGAGGGCGACCTGCCAGATCGCGCCGCGGGTCACGCCCGCGCTCGATCCCCTGCTTCGACCCGGTCGACGAGCGACCCGATGCGCCAGGAGGATCCGCGCGTTGGCGAAGCTGCCGACGGCGATCACGCCCAGAGCCGCAACCAGGGCGAGCTTCCTCGCCCTGGGGACCATGATCCAGACCTGCCGCCCGCACCGGGCGATCGAGCCGAGTTCGCGCACCAGGCCCTTCGACGCCCCGACCTGCTCCTGACCCATGGTTACCCTCGGGTGACCCGCGACGTGCCCGCGAATGGGGGTGATGTGTTGTGGGAAATGGGAAGAAAGGGGATCAGGCGGCCCAATCCGAGAGCGAATGGGAAGGCGTGGGATCAACCGGGTGGCGCATTCATCGGGAGAGGGACAGTGGCCGCGAAGCTCGAGCCGGCCCGCCGACCGGGACCGGACTCCGCGGAGTGTGCAACGCCCATATCGGTGCTCGTCGCCGTGTGACGCACATATGCTAGCGGGCCGCGGGCGGGGGGGCAAGATGGGCGACGCGAGATTGATGCGGGAATCATCGATCCATCCTTCGAGGCGACCCGATGCCTCACCGCGGGCGTCTTCTGCCCGGTTCGGCGGCATTCATCCGGATTTCACGAACGCGGTCCGGACCACTTCATAAAAATACGGGAGATTGCCTTCTCATCGTTTGCGATTTGATGGGCAATTCGCGTACTCTAGCTTGGCACCTAGTTTGCCGGAGTATCGGCCACGTGCGATCGGCCCGCCAGGGCCGACGCAGCAAAGGAGTGTCCCACCATGAATGTCGCCCCCCGACACCTCAGGCCTGAGAACCCGAACCCTATGTCCCTCGCCTCGTCCTCATGGATGCCGACCGCCGCCTCGACCCGACGGACCGATGACGCCGAACGTTTCGCCACCCCCCGCCTTTGCGCCTCGACCGACGAAGTCATCGCGGTCGATGAGCGTTCGGAGCTGACCCCCTCGCAGGCCGTCGAGAATCGCCTCGTCGCGCTGCTGAGCGAGGCCTCGCTCCCCGTCAGCCATCTTCAAGTCCGCCGGGGCCTGATGGTCCGCGGCCGTCGCGACGACTGATCCTTTTGTCCAATCGCGTTCAAAACTTCCCGCGGCCGGCCCTCGTGGCCTGGCCGCGGGTTCGAGCGCGCGCGGATTTCGGTTCGTCGGGTACAAGGCAGAAAGCACAAAGCACAAGGAAAAGGCGCAGAGCGAGAGGCGGCAAGGCAGGTCGGAGCTCGGGTTCCGAGCCCCCGCGGTTCTTCATTCCGCGTTCTGCTGTCCGCTTTGTGCTTTGTGCCGTCTGCCTTCGTGCCTCGGCCCGACGGCCCTACGGGATCGCCACCCGCAACTCGTGCGCCTGGCCGTCATCGGCCAGCGGGACCGCTCCCCCTTCGACATTCTGTCCGTCGAGCGTCACCGAGGCACGCCCCCGTTCGACAACGACCCGGTAAGTCGCCGAGCGATGGCGATACGTCAGCTCGAAGCCGGCCCAGTCCTTCGGCACGCAAGGGTCGATGACCAGCCGGTCGCCCCGGAGCCGGAAGCCGAGGACGTCCTCGACCGCGACGCGCCAGAGCCACGAGGCCGAGCCGGTGTACCAGGTCCAGCCGCCCCGGCCGATGTGGGGCGGGCGGCCGTAGACGTCGGCCACGACGACGTAAGGCTCGACCTTGTAGCGCTCGACCCCTTCCGGGTCGGCCGCGTGCCGGACCGGGTTGAGGAGGTCGAACAGCTCGTGCGCGCGGTCGCCCCGGCCCTGCATGGCGGCGGCCAGGACGACCCAGGTCGCGGCGTGGGTGTACTGGCCGCCGTTCTCGCGGATGCCCGGCACGTAGCCCTTGATGTAGCCCGGGTGGAGCTTGCCGTGGTCGAACGGCGGGGTGAACAGGAGGATCAGCCGGTCGTCGGGCTTGACCAGCTGCTCGTCGACCTCGGCCATCGCCTGCCTGGCCCGCTCGGGGTCGCCCGACGCCGGAGATCACGGCCCAGGACTGGGCGATCGAGTCGATCCGGCACTCGTCGTTCTGGGCCGAGCCGAGCGGCGTGCCGTCGTCGAAGTAGGCCCGGCGATACCACTTGCCGTCCCAGGCGGACTTCTCGACCGCCGCGTGGAGCGACTCGGCCGCCGCCTTGAACGTCCCGGCCCGGGCCGAGTCGCCCCGCGCCTCCGACGATCGCGGCGAACCGCTTGAGCCCGGCGATCAGGAACCAGGCGAGCCAGACGCTCTCGCCCTTCATCTTGTCGCCGACGCGGTTCATCCCGTCGTTCCAGTCGCCCGTGCCCATCAGAGGCAGGCCGTGTCGGCCGAGCAAGGACATGCCGCGCTCGAGCGCGAGCGTGCAGTGCTCGTAGAGCGTGGCCGATCTTCTGCGACACGGCGGGCTTGCCGTAATCGTCCTCCTGGTCGGGCCGGAGCATCGGGCGCTTCGAGGAAGGGCACGACCTCGTCGAGGACGCCGTCGTCGCCGGTCGTCGTCACGTAATGGGCGGCGACGTAGGGGAGCCAGAGATAGTCGTCGGAGATCCGCGTGCGGACGCCGACGCCGGTGGGCGGGTGCCACCAGTGCTGGACGTCCCCCTCGACGAACTGGCGCGAGGCCGAGCGGAGGAGCTGGGCGCGGGCCTCGGCCGGGGCGCCGTAGACCAGGGCCATCGAGTCCTGGAGCTGGTCGCGGAACCCGTAGGCCCCGCCCGACTGGTAGAACGCCGACCGGCCCCAGACGCGGCACGAGAGGGCCTGGTAGAGCGAGCCAGCGGTTGACCATCAGGTCGAGCGCCGGGTCGGGCGTCTTGACCTGGATCGCGCCGAGGACGCCGTCCCAGTGCGGCCTTCGCCGACTCGAGGTCCTTGTCGACGCCCGCGCGGGTCGCGGTGGCGGTTGATGATGTCGCGGGCGTGCTTCGAGGCCGTCGCCCTGGCCGATCAGGAAGACGACCTCGGTCGACTCGCCGGGGGCCAGCTCGATCGTCGCCTGCACGGCCGCGCAGGGGTCGAGCCCCGCGCCGACGCGTGCCGAGAGGCCGGCCCGCGCCAGCGCCGCGGGCATCGCGACCGAGCCGTTGCGGCCGAGGAACTCGGCGCGGTCGGCCGGTCAGCGTCCTGGGCCGGCGGTCGACGTCGACGAACGCCACGCGGCCGGCGAAGTCGGCGTTGTACGGGTTCCGCGCGAACAGGGCGCCGGTCTCCGCGTCGACCTCGGTGACGACGTAGGCCGCGAAGCCGTCGCGGGTCGTGCCGAGGACCCACTCGGCGTAATAGGTCGCCGAGACGCGGCGGGCCGTCGCGCCGTGGTTCGTCAGGGTGAGCCGGACGACCTTGACCGGGTCGTCGGGCGGGACGAAGAGGGTCAGCTCGTGGTCGAGGCCGTGGGTCCGTCGCTCGAAGGTCGTGTATCCCTGGCCGTGGCGGACGAGCACCGGCGCCGCGTCGGCGACCGGCAGCGGCGTGGGCGACCAGACGGCGCCGGTCTCCTCGTCGCGGAGGTAGACGACCTCGCCCGGCGGGTCGGAGACCGGGTCGTTGCTCCAGGGCGTGAGCCGGTTCGCCTGGCTGTTGGCCGCCCAGGTGTAGCCCGATCCGGCCTCGGAGACGATGAACCCGCCGGCGGGGTTGGCCACGACGTTGACCCAGGGCGCCGGCGGCAGCACGAGCCTCGGCGCCGGCTCGCGCTTCGGCTTGCCGTTGCGCCGGCGTGGCCGGGTTCTCGGCCGCGCGGACGAGCACGACGTACTCGCGGCCGTCGGGCGTGAAGCCGCCCAGGCCGTTGGCGAAGGCCAGGTCGTCGGCGCGTGGCGAGCTCGGCCGCGTCGAACGGTCTCGCGGTCGCGGGTCGTCTCCAGCGGCGAGGGGAGCGACCTCGGCCGCTCGACCCGGTCGAGCTGCGCCGCCAGCGGCCCGTGGCCGCCGACCAGGACGACCCGCGCCGCCGCCTGAAGCAGCGTCGTCACCTCGGGCCCGAGCGCGTCGGCGTCGCGGACGAACACGCCGCCCGGCTGGTCGATCAGGTCGGCCGAGTGGCTCGACCGGACCAGGTCCATCATCTCCTCGTGCAGCGCGTCGTTGTACGACGACGGCCGCTCGTCGAGCAGCACGAGGTCGAAGTGGCAGCCCCTTGTGGCGGAGGTAGGCGTGGGCGTCGAGCGCCTCGGCGGCCAGCGGCAGCTCCTCGGACTCCAGCGAGGCGCACCAGGGCGATCGGCCGGTCGCCCGAGACCCCGGCGCCAGAGGCCCGGCTGGCCCTGCGCGTTGGCGGCGATCACGCCTGGCTCGCGACCGCTGGGCCGGGCCGGCGAAGACGAGGTGGGCGGCGAGCCGCTGGTACAGGTGGGCCTCCTCGGGCGACCAGCGGCGGTGGCGGTGCTCGACCTGGCTGTGGGCCCAGGCCATGTCGAAGGCCCGCGCCACGTTGCTCGGCTCGCGGCCGAGCGCGGCGAGGACCAGCGCCTCGTCGCGGTCGCGGGCCACCGCCGTGGTGAAGGCGACCATCGCCGAGCCGCCCGGCTCGAGGTGGACCCGGCGGCGGATGCTGAAGATCGGGTCGAGCACGGCGCCGGCCGTCCCCGAGAGCGTCGCGCCCGGGTCGAGCGCCGCCGGCGAGGCCGGCGTCCGGCCCCGGCCGAGGAACCTCGCCCGGTCGGTCTCGAACTCCGGCGCGCCGGCCCCGGCGTCGGCCGACGAGACGTGCACGGCCCAGATCGGCTCCTGGTCGTCCGACCTCGGCCGCCGCCGCGCCAGGATCGCCCCGACGTCGGGCAGCCACTCGGTCTCGAGGAACAGCTTGTCGAACGCCGGGTGGGCCAGGTCGGCCCCGCGCGGGCCGAGCACGACCTCGGCGTAGCTGGTCACGTCGAGCTCGCGCGGCGGTCGTGCCGAAGTTGGTCAGGGTCACCCGGCGGATCTCGGCGTCGCGCTCGGGGGAGACGGTGACCTCCATCAGGGTCTCGATCCCCTCGTCGCGGCGGCGGAAGCTGCGCCTTGTCGGCCGAGAAGACGACCTCGTAGTCGTCGGGCGGCTTGCGGGTCGGCTGGTAGCCGGCCGACCAGACGACGCCCGAGGCGAGGTCGCGGACGTAGACGAACTGGCCCCAGCAGTCGCGGGTGGCGTCCTCGCGCCAGCGGGTCACGTCGAGGCCGCCGCAGGTGCTGTAGCCGGAGCCCGAGTTGGTGAGCATCACCGCGTAGCTGCCGTTGGAGAGCAGGTGCGTCCGCGGCGAGGGGGTCGAGGCCGAGCCGATCCGCCGGGTCATCGGCGGGTTCGACCGCGCCGCCTCCTGGCCGTCGGCCGGCGTCAGGTCGGGCGTCTCGTCGGCGTCGGGCGTCTCGATCAAGGGCACCTCGCGCGGCAGCCGCTCCTGCAGGAGCAGCTCCGACGACCGGACGACCGACGAGAGGTGGAACCGCCGCGGCATCGGGTCGCCCAGCGTCGCGTTGGCCAGGGCGACCAGGCTCATCCCCTGGTGGTGCGCCATGTACGACCGGACGACCACCCGGCGTCTCGCCGTGCTCGAGCCGCTCCGGCGTGTAGTCGATCGCCTCGTAGTAGCCGTAGTGGCCCGAGCCCGCCCTCCGCCTCGAGCCGGCGGAAGTTCGCCAGCGCCTCGCGGGGCTCGACCATCGCGGCCAGGGCCGTCGCGTAGGGGGCGACCACCAGGTCGTGCGCGAGCCCGCGCTTCAGCCCCAGGCCCGGCACGCCGAACGACTGGTACTGGTAGTCGCCGTCGGGATACTGCGACGCGAAGCCCGACTCGGAGATCCCCCAGGGCACGCCCGTTCTGCCGGCCGTACTCGATCTGCCGCGCCACGGTCGCGCGGATCATCAGGTCGATGAGCGTGCCGGGCAGCGTGCGCATCAGCAGGCGGGGCATGAGGTACTCGAACATCGTCCCGCCCCACGAGAGCAGGCCGATCCGGCCGGCGACCCTGATGTACGGCCGGCCGAGCTGGAACCAGTGCCGCCGCGGCACCTCGCCCCGGGCGACGGCCAGGTAGCTCGTCAGAGGCCGACTCGCTCGCCAGCAGGTCGTAGCACGAGGCGTCGAGCCGGTCCTGCGCCAGGTTGGCGCCGATCGAGAAGAGGTGCCGGTCGTCCTTGTAGAGGAACGCGAAGTCCATCTCCTTGATGAACACGCCGGCCCGGTCGCTCGAGCCTGGCGGATCCGCGCCAGCAGGTCGGCCGCCGCCGGGACGTGCGGGGCGAGGCCGAGCGAGGCTCGCGGGCGCGGCCGACTCGTCGCCGCGGAGCACCGCGAGGTCCGCGCCGGTGCTCGCGGACGCGTCTCCTCGAACGCCTCGGAGCCAGGGGACACGAGGCCGTCGGCCCGGTCGGCGTCGCCGTCGGGCATGGCGCGGGCTCGGCCGATGCGCCTCGGTCGCCGTCCCACTCGAGCGAGCCGAGCCACTCGTCCCAGCCGGCGAGGTCGGCCGGCGGCGCCGTCGAGCTTGCCGGCCGATCGTCGAGCAAGCGTCGGCCTCCATCGCCGCGTAGCCCTTCGGCGCCACGCTTCGGACTTCGCCGCGCGGAGCGACTCGAGCGCCAGCCCGACCGCGTCGCGCCAGCCCCTGCGCCGCCGACGGCCGCGACGATCGGCTCGCTCGCCTTCTCGCGCAGCCCGCCCCGCAGCGCCACCAGGCAGCGCGAGCATGTTGCCGCTGTCGACCGTCGAGATGTAGGCCGGCGGCAGCGGCTCGAGCGTGTCGGTCCGGTACCAGTTGTAGAAGTGCCCGCGGTGCCGCGCCGAGCGCCTCGAGCGTCGTCATCGTCTTCTCGAGCCGGTCGACGCAGTGCGCGCAGGCCGAGGTAGCCGAGGTCGTGCGCCGCCAGCGTCGAGAGCAGGAGCAGGCCCTTGTTGGTCGGCGAGGTCCGGTGCGCGACCGCGGTCGCCGCCCTCCTCCTGGAAGTTGTCGGGCGGGAGCCAGTGGTCCTCGTCGCCGACGAACGTCTCGAAGAACCGCCAGGTCCGCCGCGCGATCCGCCGCAGCGCGTCGCGCTCGTCCTCGGTCAGCGGCTCCTCGGCCTTCTCGGCCCGGCCGGCTGACCCAGTAGGCCACCAGCGGCGAGCCCGAGCCACGCCAGCAGGACCGGCGCCGCCGCCGGCAGGCCGCCGGGTTCGCCGCCGCGACCAGCGCGCCGATCGCCGAGCGCCATCGCCGGCGCCGGCCACATCGTCCGGAAGAACTGGACCACCCCCGTGCCCAGCCGCCGCTCGGTCGCCGCGGCGGTCTCCCATTCCAGCAGCTTCCTGTGCGTGACGAACAGCCGGACGAGCGTCCGCGCGATCGCGTCGACGAGCAGCCGCGCCTGGTCGGCCAGGAAGGCGATCGTCAGCGCCCGACTGCATGGCCGTCGCCGGCACGTCCCGCAGCGCCCCCAGCGGCGCCGAGCGAACCGCTTCCGCACCGCGCCGATCAGCGCCCCGGAGACGTGCTGCACCAGCGGCAGGGCCGGCACCGCCAGCGCCAGCAGCGTCCAGAGCCACGCCGGGCCCGGGCAGGACCGTCCAGCCGAGCACCAGCAGGAGCACGACCGACGGCGGCACCAGGCTCCGCCGGAGGTTGTCGAAGACCTTCCACCGCTCGGGCGCCGGCAGCGGGTTCGGCCTCGGGCCCGTCGGGCGTCGGCACGCGTGGGGCCGAGCCAGGGCAGGAGTTGCCAGTCGCCCCGGACCCACCGATGCTCGCGGCGGGCGTAGGCGTGGTAGCGGGCGGGGAAGTCGTCGAACAGCTCGATGTCCGTCACCAGGCCGCACCGCGCGTAGTTCCCCTCGATCAGGTCGTGGCTGAGGATCTGGTTCTCGGGGAACGTGTGCCCGGTGGCCGCCTCGAAGGCGTCGACGTCGTAGATCGCCCTTGCCGGTGAAGCTGCCCGAGTCGAAGAGGTCCATGTAGACGTCGGAGACGGCCGTCGAGTACGGGTCGATCCCCGCCGACGACGCCAGGATCCGCGTGAACCGCGACCGCGTCGCCCCGGTCAGGTGGATGCTCACCCTGCGGCTGGAGCACGCCGTACCCCTCGACGACCCGGCCCTCCTCCGCGTCGAAGACGCGGCAGGTTCAGCGGGTGCGCGATCGTGCCGACGAGCCGCCGGGCCGTGTCGCGGATCAGCATCGTGTCGGCGTCGAGCGTGATGACGAACCGCGCTTGCGGCAGGCGGTCCAGGTCGACGCTCACGTGCGACGTAGCTCGTGTCCTTCGCGCCGAGGAGCAGGCGGTTGAACTCCGAGAGCTTGCCGCGCTTCCGCTCCCAGCCCATCCAGACGCCCTGCGTCGGGTTCCAGAGCCGCTTGCGGTGGAACAGGAAGAACTTGTCCGGCCCGGCCGGCGCGTACCGCTCGTTCAGCTCCGCGACCCCTTCGAGCGCCGAGCGGACGTACCCCTCGTCCTCGGGCCGGTGCTCCTCGGCGGCGTCGGCGAAGTCGGTCAGGAGCGCGAACCGGAGCTCGTGGGTCGGGGTTGGCGAGGAAGTGGATCTCCAGCCGCTCGAGCAGCGTCGCCGCGCTCTCGGGCCGGACGAGCATGCTCGGCATGACGACGAACGTCGGGCAGTCGGCCGCGATCCCGTCGCGGAAGTCGAGCTTGGGCAGCACCCGCGGCGGCAGCGTGAGCGTGAGGACGTGGTGCACGATCCCGACGGCGACCTCGCTCGCCGGGATCAAGCAGCACCAGCGCGATCAGCGCGACCATCCACGGCCCGACCGCGCAGCCCGAGGGCCGCGAACGGCGCGACGAGCACGAGCGTCAGCAGGCCGATCGAGCCGAAGTAGACGAGCCGGGGATGGCCGAGCACGAACCGAAGCAGCCCGCTCGCGCCCCTTGGGCTTGTAGCTCGAGCTCGTCCTCGAAGCCGCGGAGCCCCTTGTCGAGCAGGTAGTAGCCGACCGTGCCCCGCGCCGTGCCCTTGCCAGCCCGGCCTCGGCGCGCTCGACGGCGCGGCGGGCGACCTCGACCTCCTCGAGGCCCGAGCCCTTGGCGATCCGCTCGACGGCCTGGCGCGTCCGGTCGCGGGTGAAGAAGTCCTGCCGCGCGTAGACGCCCGCCGGGTCGTCGCGGAGCACCGCCTCGACGCGGCTCGACCGCTCGAAGAACGCGTTCCAGTCGAGCGCCGCGAGCAGGCGGAGGCTGGTGACGGCGTTGCCGATCGAGACCTGGTTGGCGGCCTGGCGGCGGTGCTCCTCGCGGAGCACCTCGTCGGGGTCGACGCCGTGCCGGTCGCAGGTCGGCCGCGACCCGGTCGAGCGCCGGCGCGCGCGCCGGGGCCCTGGTCGCGGAGCAGTTCGAGCAGGCGGACGACGTAGGCCTTCGACTCGACGTCCGTCGGCGGCGTGTCGATCGTCGGGACTGCCTTCGCGACCGCCCCGTCGTGCGACGCCTCCAGGTGGACCGCGGCCCACTCGTCGGCCCGGCGACGGCCCGCGCGGCCGCGGAGCATCTCGTCGGCCAGCCGCCGGAGGTTCTCCAGCAGGACGAGCCGGAGCATCGTCGGCACCGCCCAGAGCTCGCCGATCGTCAGCGGCGCGACCGACTGGAACGCGTCGACGAACCGCGTGATCCTGCGCCTCGTCGAGCCCGCTGTCGGTGTGCGCCACCAGCGCCAGGGCCAGCGCGAAGACGCGGGGATATCCCTCGAGCGGCTCGACGGCGAGCTTGGGCAGCTCGGCGTCGTAGCCCGAGGGCAGGTCCTGCTTGATCTCGCGGAGGACGTCGTCGATGACCGGGTAGTTGTCGACGAGCCACTCGGCGTCGAGCCCGCGGCCCTCGCGGCGGTCGAAGCCGGCGAGGATCTCGCGGTGGGCCCGCGCCAGGGCCACGCCGTTCTCGGCGAACCGCTCGCAGCAGCGGGCTGGGCCGCCGCGCCGGCGGCGCCAGCCGGCACGCCGCGGCCAGGCGGCGGGCGTGCTCCTCGAGGTGCTCGATCCCGAGCAGCTCGGCGCGGATCGGCGCCTCGCCCCGGGGGTCGATCAGCGGCGACGCCGCCTCGCGCCCCGGCTCCGATGCCGGGGCGGCCCGTCCCATCGTCGACACACTCATCCGGGCGACTTCCCCCTTACTGCGGAGAGGCGGAGGCCGGCGCGACCCGCCGTGCGGACCTCGACCGTCCCCACTTCGGAGACAGAGCCCCCGGAGCCAGGGCTCCTCGCATCGCCCTAGAAGATAGCGTGCCGGCGGGTCATCGGCGAGTGGCCGGCTCCCCGACGCCGGCCCTTGGCACGACGACCCTCGCTCCGCCGCTCCCGCGGCGGAGCGGTCACCCCGCCGCTCCGCGGCATCTTCGATCGTCCGCGGGTGGCTGCGGAGCAGTGGAACACGAGATTGCCGTAGGCCGGTCGACCAGGTTGGACACCTGGTTTTCGAGACGCAACGTCATAAATGGCCAAGTGGCTCCGTAGCACGAGCCCTTGCGCCGAGATTCCCGCTTGATTCCCGCCCGCACCCACCTAGAATGTCCCACTCGCCTCGGGACGGTCCGTAAGTTCGGACGGCCGCGGGGTTATGGCAAGAACGCCCGGGGTCGAACCCGGGGCTTGGGGGCCCCTCGATTGAACATCCGCCCTGCTCGCGTCGGCGACGTGCCCGCCATCCAGGAACTGATCCGCACGTTCGCCGATCGTAAGCTGATGATCCGCCGCTCGTTGGGCGAGCTCTACGAGTCGATCCGCGAGTTCCTCGTGGCGACCGACGACGACGGGCAGGTCATCGGCTGTGCCGCCTTGCATGTCTTCTGGGACGACCTGGCCGAGCTGAAATGCCTGGCCGTCTCCGAGACCGCACAGGGCGGGGAGTCGGCCGGAGTCTGCTCGAGGCCTGCTGGGACGCGGCGCGGGAGCTGGAGATCAAGACGGTCTTCACGCTCACCTACGTCGCCGGGTTCTTCGAGAAGTGCGGCTACCACCAGGTCGAGAAGACCGAGCTGCCGCACAAGATCTGGAACGAGTGCGTCCGCTGCCCGCTCTTCCCGAACTGCACCGAGGTCGCCCTCATCCGCTCCGTCGAGCCCGAGCCCGCGGCGGCCGTGGCCGGCGCGACGCTGGCGACCGCCATCGCCTGATCGAGTGGACCCAGCCGAGACGAAATAAAGACGGGCGGCGGGAATCGCTCCCCCGCCGCCCGTCACCCCACGCACCCGATCGACACGCATCCGGCCGCGGTTACGAGACCGCCTCGGTCCCGATGGGAGCGAACACCTCCCGGTCCGACTCGGTCGCGATGGGAGCAACACCTCCCGGTCCGACATCGCGCCGAGCTTCCGCTCGGGGCGCTGGATCTCGAAGTTCCGGGCGTCGTCGTCGAACGCCAGGTCGAGCTGGCTGGGGAACCCCTCGCGGATCCGGTAGACCCGGATCCGGATCTTGTCGCCGCTCTTGTGCGTGATCTCGACCCACTGACCCTCTTTCCGCTTGAGCACCAGCATCGTTCCAACCCTCGTGTTTAGGAGATCGTTCGTCCGCTAAGTCAGGACCAAGGAAGCGGGCTTCGACTCTTCGACTGACGATGCGGCTCGCGATCGGCTCGTCCCCCTCCTTTCTCGGTGGTCTTCGTCGGCATGGGCTCTGCCAGCGTCTCTTGATTCCCGGACGGTGGCCGGGTCCGAAGCCACGGGTCAATTCCGCCCCACGTCGAGCCCGATGGCCAGCGCCGCCTCGCGGACGGCCGGCGACTTGCGCAGCAGCTCGAGGGCCTCGGCGTGCAGGGTGCAGACGCGCGACTTGACCAGGCCGATCCGCCGCCCGGTCTCGGTCTGCGACAGGCCGCCGACGTACATCTCGCGGCAGGCCTGGGCGTGACGCGGCGGAAGCGCGGCGAGCCAGTTCTCGACCTCGTCGGCCGACTCGACATCGGCCCCGACCTCCCCCTCACGGCTCATCAGCATGAGCATCCCGCCCTCCTCCTCGCCCGGCACGTAACGAAACGCCCGCGCGACGTCGGGCAGCTGGCGGGGATAGGCCTTGTTGAACAGGTAGCGCTCCAGGTCGCGGATCGCGCCGAGGATCCGGTACCGAGCGAAGGTCGCGAACGTCACGCCTCGCCGCGGGTTGAACGCCTGGGCCGCCTCGACCAGCGCCAGGCGGGCCGTGGCGTCGATGTCGTCGCCGTGCTTCGGCCCACTTCAGCTTGATCAGCTTCGACAGCGACATCGCCAGCGGCATGTACCGCTCGGTCAGGTCGCACTGCTCAGGCGTCAGCTCCACCCGCTTCGCCCTCGGCCCGCGGATCTTCTTGGCCGCGTTCGGCGCGGTCGGAGGTTCGCCGACGCCCCCTGCGTCTCGTTCGCGCTCATGGTGCAAGTCCCGTGGTGTGCGGATCCAGGTGTGAGTTTCGTCCGGCCGTCGCGGTGCAGAGCTTCAGTTCTGACGAACAGGTGCGATCTCATCAGGGACGTCCGCGTGCCCACAGGCTCGGAGGATGTCCAGGGCCTCGGCGCGGTTCTCGCGGAGCAGGGACAGGAGGTTCATGAACCCTTTACGGGCATGGCCCACCAGCGCCTCGCCCAGCGCGGGGTTCGACGCGGGGTCGCCGGCATACTCGCGGGCCCGGTCCAGCCGCCGCCCCTGGGCCTCGAGCCGGCCGAGCAGGTCGTCATTCTGACGCACGATCCGGATCAGCCGGGCCAGGGGATTGAAGACATCCCCATCCGCCCCGCCATCCGCCGTCGATCCCGTTCGCGGGACTCATCGCCCGGACCACCATCGTCCGCTCCTCTCGTTAAATTGGCAACTCGTGGGCGGCCGGGCCATCAGCGGCCTCGATCACGCGTCCCCTGGATCGGACGGGCCGCAGGGCCGGGGGGCTCGTTCGCGTCTCCGGATCGACCTCGATCCGCCCGCCCCGATCCACCACTCGCTGCGTTCGACATGGCCAGTTTATTTCCCGCATGCGGGAAGTCAATCCCTCGTGAGAAGATTTTTCCTAAAAAGACGAGTTCCCGCACACGAAATTATCGACAGGATCGGAACGGTGTCGTATGGGCCGGTGGCCCACGCGGCACGAGGGCGATATCATTTGGCGCCGACCGCCTCACTGACCCGTCCGCGAGCGACCATGCCGCGAAAGGCCCGACCCCGCAGCGACCCCGAACCGGCCGGCGACGCCCCCGACCTCGATCCCGCCTGGCGCGACCGCATCCGGTCGCACCTCGTCGAGTGGTACGGCCATGCCCGCCGCCCCCTGCCCTGGCGGGCCGACCGCGACCCTTATCGGATCCTCGTTTCCGAGACGATGCTCGTGCAGACGACCGTCGCGGCGGTCGTCCCCTACTTCGAGCGGTTCCTCGCCCGCTTCCCCACGGTCCGCGACCTCGCCGAGGCCGACGAGGCCGACGTCGTCAAGGCCTGGGAGGGCCTGGGATACTACCGCCGCGCCCGCCAGCTCCACGCCGCCGCGAACGCCGTCGTCCGCGACCACGCCGGCGCGATCCCCGACGACCCCGACGACCCTCATCGCCCTGCCGGGCGTCGGCCGCTATATCGCCGGGGCGATCCTCTCGTTCGCCTTCGGCCGCGCGGCCCCGATCGTCGAGGCCAACACCCAGCGCGTGCTCGCCCGGTGGCTCGACTGGGAGGACGACCTCCGCTCCACCCGCTCCCAGGCCCGGCTCTGGCAGGCCGCCGAGCGGATCGTCCCCGAGGACGACCCGGCGACGTTCAATCAGGCGTTCATGGAACTCGGCGCCCTCGTCTGCATCCCGCGCGGCCCGATGTGTTTGACCTGCCCCGTCGCAGGCGACTGCCTCGCGAGGCAGCGCGGCCGGCAGGACGCGATCCCCGTCGTGACCCCGAAGCGCCGCCCGCTCGAAGTCTCCGAGGCATGCGTCGCCGTCGTGATGAGGACCGAATCCTCGTCGTGAAGCGCGGCCCGGGCACGCTCTGGGAGGGATTCTGGGAACTTGCCCACGATCCACCTTTCCGGCCCCGACCCGGCCCGCCGGTCGTTCGACGGGCCCGTGGCGCTGGCCGAGGGCGTCCGCCGGCTGACGGGCATCTCGGCCAGGGTCGGCCCCGCCGCGACGACCGTCAAGTTCGGCGTGACCAAGCACCGCGTCACGCTCGACGTCCACCTCGCCAGAAAGCTCGAAGGGGAGCCGAAGCCGGGGCCGGGGATGGTCGAGGCAGGATGGGCTGACGATCGAGGAGCTCGATGATCTGACGCGAAGCTCGGCGACCCGCCGGGTCCTCGCCTGGTTGAAGTAGGGTCGGCTATAGCGGACCATGGGTCCCGGGCGGTCTCTCGAAGATGGTCCGCAATAGTGGACCCTACGAAATTGACCGCAATCCGAACGATTGCACGGATTTATCAACGAAACCGGCCTCTCACCGCCGCGCGTGACGCCCCATTGGCAGAACCGCGACGCCCGCCCTTGCTCCGGCCCGGTTCGTATTTTAGAATAGGCCGGTTGGCGAACGACCAGGATCATCCCCGGGTCGAACGTTCGGGTGCGGCTGGATCGTCGAATCGGAGTCCCGGCGCGGCGGGCCGGGAGGGCCCGGGCCGGCGGGCCGCCGGGGGTCTCGGTGGGGCGCGTCCGAGCCGTCGGCCAGGGATGCGTGGCGAGGATCGCCCTTCCGTCAGAAGTCCGTGCGGATCGAATCTCCCGGTCGAGCACGCTCGACCGATCGGACGTGCGCGCACGACGGCGCCGCGTCGAGGGACGAAAGGACCACGCATGCCATCGGGTAAGGACGTCACGGGCGGCGGCGGCTCCGGCGGCAAGCGCGGCGGGGGCGGCGGCGGCTCGACGACCGGCACGACCACCGGCGGGATCAAGAAGAACGCCTACTGCTCGTTCTGCCGCAAGAGCTACCGCGACGTCGGCCCGCTCGTCGAGGGGCCCGGCGACGTCTACATCTGCGGCGAGTGCATCGAGCTCTGCCAGTCGATCCTCGACCAGGAGCGGCGCCGCAGGGGCGTCCCCAAGACCCTCTTCACCGACATCCCCACGCCTCGCGAAATCAAGTCGCAGCTCGACCAGTACGTCATCGACCAGGACCGCGCCAAGAAGGTCCTCTCCGTCGCCGTCCACAACCACTACAAGCGGCTCGTGCACGGCGAGGAGAACGACGGCTCGGTCGAGCTCGACAAGTCGAACATCCTCCTGATCGGCCCGACCGGCTGCGGCAAGACCCTGCTGGCCAAGACCCTCGCCCGCGTCCTCAACGTCCCCTTCGCCATCGGCGACGCCACCACGCTGACCGAGGCCGGCTACGTCGGCGAGGACGTCGAGAACATCCTCCTCAAGCTCCTGCACGCCGCCGACTTCGACCTCGAGACCGCCCAGCGCGGCATCATCTACATCGACGAGATCGACAAGATCGGCAAGACGAACCACAACGTCTCGATCACCCGCGACGTCTCGGGCGAGGGCGTGCAGCAGGCCTTGCTGAAGATGCTCGAGGGGACGATCGCCAACGTCCCGCCCCAGGGGGGCCGCAAGCATCCCGAGCAGCAATACATCCAGATGGACACGACCAACATCCTGTTCATCTGCGGCGGCACGTTCGTCGGGCTCGACAACCTGATCTCGCGGCGGATCGGCCGCAAGACGATCGGCTTCGGCAGCCAGACCCAGAGCGAGCACAACGACGAGCTCGGCGCCCTGCTCGACAAGGTCACGTCCGACGACATCCTCGAGTACGGCATGATCCCCGAGTTCGTCGGCCGCCTGCCGATCGTCTGCCCGCTGATGCCGCTGGACGTCGACGCGCTCGTGCAGATCATGACGGCGCCGCGGAACGCGCTGGTGAAGCAGTATCAGAAGTTCTTCGAGATGGAGGGGGCCGACCTCGAGTTCACCGCCCGACGCCCTCACCGAGATCGCCAAGAAGGCCAAGGCGAAGGACACCGGCGCCCGCGGCCTGCGATCGATCGTCGAGGACATCATGCTCGACATCATGTACGAGCTTCCCGATCGGACGGGCAAGGGCAAGGACAAGTTCGTCGTCACCCCCGACGTCGTCCTGAAGAAGAAGAGCCTGTTCGACTCGACCGCGGCGCCGACGAAGGCGGAGCGGAAGAAGGAGAGCGCCTGACGACCGGGGGTGCGTCGTGGCAATCGACGACGAGATCATCGATTCCTATCCCGAATACCCGACCGCCCCTGAAGGCGGTTGGGACATCCGTCGCGAGCGACGTTCCTCGTCGGGCGACGAGTGCGTGCTCCGTCGAGGCCTGCGCCCCGAGAAGCTTGAGGTGCATCAGGGTCGGCTCTTCTGGTGCGTGGAGCACCGGCTCGCGGTCCTCGGACTGATGCTCGAAAACCTCGGCGTGGACGCCGCGGTCCGGCTGGGCGACCCGAAGGTCTGGCGCGAGGCGATCGACGCCCTCGAGCGATCGCGCGAGGCCGAGCGCGAAGGTCTCTCGTAGGGTCCGTTGTGCGGACGTCTTCTCGGCCAGGCGGCTGGGGGCTCGTCCGCGAGACGCCGGGCATCGAGCCCCGGAGAGGAGTCTCGGGGACGAGACCCCAGCCACGCGGCCGAAGTGAGCCGAACGCGTTCATTCAAACGAGCTTCCGTTTGTTCCCCCATCTCGAATAAATAACGGCAGCTCCGAGAGAACCTAGGACGCCTACGATGAGACCAATTGCATTGTCTAATATAAATTGCTTCCACGTCTTTCTGGTCACCACAACGCTCAGAGCTTCGATTTGCTTGTCGGTAAGGCTTTTTAGCTCTGATATTTCCTTATAATCTTTTCTCAACTTATTTTTATGGATCTGGGTCTCGTTCAGATCAGACTTCATAGCTTCCAACAGCGTCTCCATCGACTTGAGGTTGTCGATCGATTCCTGCAATTGGCCCAGCCGCTGCCTGATCACCTCGCTGTTCAGCGGCACTTGTTTCTTCTTGTAATGCTCTACCGCGCTCCAAAAACCATAGCCCATAAGCGAAGTAAGAGCGGAGATCGAACCCTTCGAGTGGCCGGGGTCTCGAAGTGAGAACCCTGCCAATCGGAGGCTTCGCGGCTCGCCGACAAAACCGACGACGCCTCACGCTGCTCGTCACGATCCGCCCCGGCATCCGCATCTCCAGCGCCAGCGCCTCGGGGTTCGTGGCGACGGCCAGGGCCTGCGTCCCGGAGAGGATGCCCTGGTGGTAGAGGTCGAGCAGGTGCTTGTCGAACGTCTGCATCCCGCGCTGGCCGGTGTTGATGTAATCGGCGATGTCGTTGATCCGGTTCTCCATGATGTACTTGGCCACGACCGAATCGCCACGTAAGCACCTCGACGACCGGCCGGCGCTGGCCCGCCTTGTCGTTCGTGAGCCGCTGGGCGATCGACGCCGACCAGCGACGCCGCGAGCTGCTCGCGCGCGATCGGTTGCAGGGGGCCGGGGATCATCGCGAGCAGTCGCTCGATCGTCTGCGCGGCGTTGGCGGCGTGGATCGTCGCCAGGACCTGGTGGCCGGTGTCGGCCGCGCGAAGGGCCATCTGGACCGTGTCGGGGTCGCGCAGCTCGCCAACCAGGATCACGTCGGGCGCCTGCCGCATCGCCTGGCGGAGGCCGTGCTCGAACGACTCCGTGTCGCGGCCGACCTCGACGTGCGCCATCAGCGACTTCTTGCTCGCGATGCTCGTACTCGACCGGGTCCTCGATCGTGAGGATTTTCAGATAGTAGTCGCTGTTCAATAAATCAACCATCGCGGCGAGCGTCGTGCTCTTGCCGCTGCCGGTGGCGCCGCTGAGGAGAGCCATGCCGCGGCGGGCCTGGGCGATCTCGCGGATCACCGGCGGCAGGTGCAGCTCGTCGATCGTGCGGATCTTCGGCAGGATCACCCGGAGGACCATCCCCGGCTGGCCCGATCGTGCTGAACAGGTTGCACGCGGAACCGCGCCAGGCCGGCCGCCGAGTACGAGAAGTCCCAGCCGCGGGCCATCGCCGCGTCGATGTCCTCGACGATGACCCGGGGCGCGATGGCGCGGATGTAGCCGCGGACCAAGTCGTCGGTCAGCGGCCGGCGCGTCGACCTCGCGGACCTGGCCCTTGATCCGCAGCCGGGGCGGCACGCCCGCCTGGAGGTGGAGGTCGGCGGCGTCCTGGCTCACGGCGAACTTGAGCAGACCGTCGATCGTCATTGCGTGCTCCCCCTTGGGCGGGGCCGCGGCCCCGGGATCGGATTGGTCCAGCACGCCGTCGATCGCCTTGCCCAGCGCCGGCGCCCTACCCTCGACCTTGTTGACCGCGCCCTCGACCTTCCCCTCGATGTCCTCGAGCTTCTCCACGCCCTTCGCCTCGACCTTCGCCCCGTCCTCGTAGAGGAAGTACCCCAGGCCCGCCAGCGCGATCGGCAGGAACGCGCCGACGGTCTTCTTGACCGGGGCCTTCATCTTCGGCCAGCGCGAGTACCAGTAGTAGAACGCGTACGGCGGGAACAGGTTGGCCAGGCCGTGATGCAGGCTCTCCTTGAACGGGAGCGTCACCAGGTAGGCCGTGCCGACAACGAGCATCTCGATGTTCGCCGCGATCGCCACCACGACCCCGGTGTGCAGTGCCCCCTTGAGTTTGAACGTGAACCCGATCAGGGCCAGCACCAGCCCGGCGAGCGAGACGAGGTATCCCCAGTCGCGGAGCGTCCGGAGCATCTGCGCCAGCGACCGGGCCGTCAGTGTCGGGATATTGATCCAGAACGGCGGCGGCCCGGCCGAGCTGTGCCGGACCTTGGCCGTCGGCGCGTTGACCTTGTAGTTCTCATCGGGCCGCAACGGCGCGGTGTCGACGTCGGAGATCGCCCTGGGCGCGAGCTTCGGCTCGGCCTCGGCGTGGCGGACGTAGAGCGGGGCCTGCTCCTTGAGCAGGTGATCATGCAGCCCCGCCGGCCCGTCGTCCTCGGTCGGCTTGAGCCGCAGCCCGTCGCCCTCGCTGGCCACCGCCGCGTGCTCGGGCACGACGATCCGATGGCCGCAGTGCTTGCAGTGGCCCTTCTTCCCTTCGAAATGATCGCCCACCTCGATGGGGTTGCCGCACGATTCGCAACGGAACTGGATCGACATGGGGGTCTCGCATCCCGACGGCCCGGCACGCGTCGCCGACCACCTGGATTAGAACCCGCCGTCGGTCCTGATGCCAGGGGGCAACCTGCCCTCGGCGCCCCTGCGCCCCTCCGCCCGCAAAATGATGGCCCCGCGACGGCGGCCCGAGGCCTCCGGCCGGTGGCGGCATTCGAGTACGGTGGGCGGAGCCCACGCCACGAAGAGTGGATCAAGCCCGCTTCACGCCACGTTCCGCTTCCGCTCCATCGGCAGGATCGCCTCGCGCTCGATGAACTCGCCGATCGAGCCGACGACGTGCTGCAACATCGCGTCGGTCAGCTCGGGATACATCGGCAGCGCGATCGTGTCCCGCGCGGCGGCCTCGGAGACCGGGAAGTCGCCCGGCTTGTGGCCGAGCGAGGCGAAGCACGGCTGAAGGTGCAGCGGGATCGGGTAGTAGATCTCGGTGCCGATCCTGCGGGAAGTCAAATGAGCCCGCAACCCGTCCCGCGAGGCGGCGGGGACGCGGACGACGAACTGGTTGTAGACGTGCTCGCACATGTCGCGCTCGACGGGGAGGGCGACGATCTCATCCAATCCCTCTTCCATGAAAAGCGCGCGATACCGCTCGGCGACGCTCCGGCGCGCCTCGGTCCAGGCATCCAGGTGCCGGAGCTTCACGCGGAGCACCGCCGCCTGCAGCGCATCGAGCCGCGAGTTGAAGCCGACCTCGTGGTGGTGGTACTTCGGCTCCATCCCGTGGACGCGGAGCCGGGCCACCGACCTGGCCATGGCCGGGTCGTCGGTCGTGACCATCCCGGCGTCGCCGAAGCCGCCGAGGTTCTTCGACGGGTAGAAGCTGAACGCCGCGACCTGGCCGAGCGTCCCGGCGCGGCGGCCCTTGTACATCGCGCCGATCGCCTGGGCCGCGTCTTCGAGGACGGGAACTCCCCGCGCCGCGGCGATCGCGTTGATCGCGTCCATGTCGGCCGACTGGCCATAGAGGTGGACGGGGATGATCGCCTTCGTCTTCGACGTGATCGCGGCGTCGATCCGGGACGGGTCGATGTTGAACGTGTCGGGCTCGATGTCGACGAAGACCGGCCGCGCCCCCAGCCTCCATACGGCCCCGGCCGTGGCGAAGAAGCTGTAGGGCGTGGTGACGACCTCGTCACCGGGGCCGATCGCCAGGGCCATCAGCGGGAGCAAGAGCGCAGTCCGACCCCGAGGCGCACCCGACGGCGTGCTTCGACCCGCAATAGGCGGCCGTCTCGGCTTCGAACTCCGCGACCTCCGGGCCGAGGATGAAATACTGGCTCTCGATGACCCGGCGGAGCACGAGGTCGATCTCGCCCTTGATCGACTGGTACTGCGCCTTCAGGTCGAGCGCGGGGACCGCAAGCGGCTCGGTCGGCTGGCTCATCGGCGGAACACTCCTTTGTTCGCCCCGGGCATTGTCCTCGTCCGTCCTCCAAATCCTTTGGAGGGGATCGGACGCGGGAACCTACCTCTTCACCGGATCTCCGTCAATGGCACCATCCGGGACGGGCTCTTCTTGCCCAGCTTCTCCGATCGGAGCATACCTCACCGCCATCTCGGCGGCGGGAGCGAGATCGGCAGCTGGCCCGAACTCCTCCACCTCGTGGACGCCGCTCGACGACGACCTGTTGCAGGAGCGGATGCGGACCGAGCGGCCTGCCCAGCGCGAATTCGACGCCCGGGTGCCTGGCGATCAGGTCATCCCGCGCCGCGGTCAGGTCGCGGACGAGGTGGACGCCCGCGGAGAGGAAGTAGGGGATTAGCAGGACGCGGGTCGCCCCTCGTTCGACACAAGCTGCCCCGCCGGCGGGGATGTCGGGCTCGGCGAGCTCGAGGAAGGCGGCCTCGACGATCGGATAGTCGCCCCGCGCGGCCAGGTCATCAGCCATCCGCCGGAGGTCGTCGTTGGCGGACTCGTGACGGCTGCCGTGGGCGATCAGGAGGATGGCGGTCATGAGGGCATTGTAGGCGCGGGATGGGCTTCGCCCACCATGCACATTTCCGCTTCGATGTTGATTCCTCGGCGGTTCTTTTGAGCCGTGCCTCCTTTGCGGCGGAAGTTGGGTGGGGGGCCTTGTCACGGCGGCCCACGTCCGCTGCGTTCGCGCCGGGGCCGACGCCGCGCGGGCGATCCAGGCGAAGGTGCTGCGGTTCCTTCCGCCGACGTTCGTGGCGCTGATCGCGCTGGAGACGGCCTATATCCTCTTGCCGTCCTGATCGCCCGCACGTCGGGCGTACCGACAGGCGCATAGGCGAGCACGCCGGCGGTGCCGGCGGCGATCAGGAGCAGTCCCGATGGCTCGGGCACCGGCGTGTACGTGACCACCAGCGCCGGCAGGTTGGCCGGCGGGTTCCCGGCCGCGCCGAGTAGAAGGCGGCGATGGGGTTGTCCCCGCCCGCGGCCTGGATCGTGAAGCCGTCGTTCGACCCGGTGCCGCCCAGCCACGCGTTCACCGCGCTTGTGACGTCGAAGCTGTACGACGTGCCCGGGTCGCCGGTCAGCGCGACCGACGAGAGGGGCGTGGCCGCGAACGACGGCAGCATCGTCCAGGTGACCGTGCTGCTCGACCACGGTGACGTGTTCTGATAGACGTTGAACACGCTGCCCGCGGCGACCGCGTTCTCGGCGTGGAACAGAACCAACTCGGCCGAGAGCACGCGGCCGACCGGGATCGCGCCCAGCTCGAACTGGAGCAGGTCGCTCTCCTTGAACGCGTCGGTGCCCATGATCGTGTCGTGCGTCAGGAAGCTGTCCTGGACTGTGAACGAGAGCCCCTGCGTCGTGTCGAGGATGACCGACGCGTAATTCCCCGGCGACGGCTGGATGATGATCATCGTGCCCGAGGCCCCGGGCACCCACGACGCGACGCACGCCCATGCCGCGGCCGCCAGCCATCCGATCCGCCGCGCCCGGTCCATCGCCGCCCCTCCCCTGGCCCGTCCCTGCACGTCACGCCCGCGCCGCATCACGACATCGCCCGCATGATAGCAGATTGCATCGAATCACGGACCCCGAATCTACTGCGTGATGAATCGAAGAAACACGGCGGGCGGCTTGTCGACGAGGATCAGGAAAATGCCGACCCCAAGGAAGATGAGCTGGATCACGGCGGCCACGACGGCACCGGTGAACGAGACGCGCTTGATCATCAGTTGCCGCCGGACGTCCGAGGTCTCGCGGAGGATCTGCTTGGCCCGGCGGAAGTAAGCGCTACCGGTCGCGACGTGGACCAGCGCGCACATCAGAACGCTGAACAGCAGGAGCCCGCAGCCGAGCTGGTGGTGGGGCTCGCTCTTGCCGCGGATCTGCTGGAACGCCAGGGCCGCGAAGGCGCCGAGCGTGCCGGTGTCGCTGCCGCGGACGACCTCCTGGGTCCCGTAGAGGAGCATCTCCAGGACCATCGTGTCGTCCGTCATCTCGTCGTGCCGCACGACCGCGCGCTCCGGGGTGCCGGGCGCGGTCGGGCGGGGCGAGGTCTTCGGCGGTCCCGATCGGTTCGACGGCCATCGCAAGGCTCCAGGCGCGAGTATCCTGTCCGGTCTACGAGAGGTTGCCGCGGCGGCTGCTCCGGCTGAACGTGAAGACGCCGCTCCGCGGCACCTGCTGTTGATTCATGAAGGCGATCACCAGGACGACCGTCGTCACCGCACCGCCGCCGGGGTTCGGGGCGTCGAGCGGGGTTGAGCCGTTGTAGGTCAGCGTCCCCCCCGCCCCTGCGCCGGTCCCGGTCGTCGTCGTGGTTGTGGAGGTCGTCGTTGTGGTCGTCGGGTTGGGCGCGAACGGGTTCGCGGGCAGCGCGACCTCCACGACGACGACGGGGACGGCCGTCGGCGTCCCTGCGCCCGCTGCGGCGGCGGCCGCCGCGACGACGGCCTGGTCGCCCCCGCCCGCACCCTGCGACTCCGGGCCGGGGAAATCGAGCACGACGATCAGCGAGGTGGCCGCGCTCAGGTACGACTGCGCGACCCGCGTCGGGATCTGAGTCACGCCCGTCGCGCCGGCATTCGTCCCGCCCGTGCCCGTCGGCCCCACCGCCAGGAAGACCGAGACGCTCGTCACGTCGGCAAGCAGGCTAAGCGGGTCGAAGGGGATCGTGGGGATCGGCGGGGGCGGCGGGCTGGGCGGCAGGCCGTTCCCGGGCACAGGGTTCCCCAGATTGCCCGGCGTCGGCTCCGAGACCGTGGCCAGGAACGTCGCCGAACCCGTGCCCTCGCCGTCGCCGACCGTCACGGTCACGGTGTAGGTCCCGACGCCCGGGAACTCGTGCGGGAGCGAGCCGAGGTCGCCCGGCGAGACCGCGAGCACGCTCGTCGGCGGCGACTTGTCGCCCCAGTCCACCGTCGCAACCCAGAGCAGGTCGGCGCCGGGGTCGGCGAACTGCCCGAGCTCGAAGCTCGCCGTCGTCCCCAGCGCCTCGGTCTGGTCGGCCGGCGCCGTCAGCGTGGGTGGCACGTCCGCCACGTTCGCCAGGAACGTCGACGAGCCCGAGTCCCGGCCATCATTGACCGTGATCGTCACCACATACGTGCCAAACCTTGCGTAGTCGTGCGGCAGCGAGCCGAGGTCGCCCGCCGACGTCACCGTGAAGGTCGACGCCGGCTCGAGGTCGCCCCAGTCGACCGTCGCCGTCCAGGGCGAGTCGGAGCCGGGATCGGCGAACTGGCCGAGCGCGAAGCTCGAGGGCGAGCCCTCGGTCCCCGACTGGTCGCCCGGCGCCGTCACCGTCGGCGCCACGTCCGCGACGCCGACGTGGAAGGTCGCCGTCCCGGTCGCCTGGCCGTCGTCCACCGTGACGGTGACCGCGTACGTCCCGTACTTCGCGTACGTGTGCGACATCGCGCCCAGGTCGCCCGCAGTTGGGGCGCCGAAGACCCTCGGCGTCGTGTTGTCGCCCCAGTCGACAGTCACGATCCAGGGCGACTCGGCCCCCGGGTCCGTGAAGCCGCCCAGCGCGATCGATGCCGACGACCCCTCGGTGGCCGCCTGGTCGGCCGGCGCCGTGACGGCTGGCGCCACGTTCGCGACGTCGGCGCCGAAGGTGGCCGAGCCCGACAACTGCCCGTCGTCGACGGTGACCGTCACCGTGTAATTGCCGTACTTCGCATACGTGTGCGGCTGCGTGACCAGGACGCCGGCCGCGGTCGCCGTGAACGTCGACGTCGAATGGTCGCCCCAATCGACGGTCACGTTCCAGGGCGAGTCAGACCCGGGGTCGGCGAACTTGCCGAGGGCGAAGGACGTCGCCGTCCCCTCGGTCGCCGGCTGGCCGGGCGGCGCGGTCACGGCGGGCGCCACGTCGGCGACGGCGACGTGAAAGGTCGCCGAACCCGTGTCGTGGCCGTCGTCGACCGTGACGGTCACCGGGTAAATCCCGTACTTCGAATAGGTGTGCGGCAGCGAGCCAAGGTCGCCGGTCGAAAGTCGCCGGGAACGTCGAGGTCGAGTGATCGCCCCAGTCCACGGTCACCATCCAGGGCGAGTCGGACCCCGGATCCACGAAGCTGCCCAGGTTGAGCGTCGCCGGCGACCCCTCTGTGGCCGCCTGGTCGGGCGGCGCCGTGACGGCTGGCGCCACGTTCGCGACGTCGGCGCCGAAGGCGGCCGAGCCCGACAACTGCCCGTCGTTCACGGTGACCGTCACGATGTAATCGCCGTACTTCGAATACAGGTGCGGGAGCGACCTGAGGTCGCCGGCCGCCGGCGCCGTGAAGGTCGACGTTGAATGGTCGCCCCAGTCCACGGTCACGTTCCATGGCGAGTCGGACCCGGGGTCGGCGAACTGGCCGAGCGCGAAGCTCGCGGCAGTGCCCTCAGTGGCCGGCTGGTCGGAGGGGGCCGTCACGGTCGGCGCGACGTCGGACACGTCGGCGTCGAACGTGGCCGAGCCCGACCGGGTGCCGTCGCTGACGGTGACGGTCACCGGGTCGTCGCCGTACTTCGAGAACCGGTGCGGCAGCGACCCGAGGTCGCCGGCCGTCGTCGCGACGAACGTCGAGGTCGAGTGGTCGCCCCAGTCGACCGTCACGTTCCACGGCCCGGTCGCCGCCGATCTGCGAGAACTGCCCGAGGTCGAACTGGGCCGTCGTGCCCTCAACCGCCGGCTCGTTGGCAGGGGGCGTGACCGTCGGCGCTGGGGTCGTCACGACGACGAACGTCAGCGCGTCGGCCTTGTCGCCCTGGCTGTCGACCACGCGGACGTCGAGGACGTGCAGCCCGGGGGTCTCGTAAGTCCACGAGGCGACCCCGGTCGCGTTCGTGACCTCGAAATCGCCGTCGTCCTTGAAGTCGAACTCGTAGGTCAGCGGCCCGGTCAGACCCGAGGGGTTGCTGGCGGTCACGGTCAGCGTCACCGGCGTCCCGGCCGCGACGGGGCCGTTATTCGTGATACCCGCGATTGTCGGCGACTGGCTGATGGTGATCGCCGGCACGCCGCCGCCCGGAGGCCCGACGACGCTGGGGACCCAGCGGCCCTCGAGCCATTCGAGCGTCGAGCGCGACCCTCCGCGAGGCGCGACGGCGTCGCCTCATCGATCGGCCCGCGGAAAGGGGACGGTGCCGGGGTCTCATGCGTGTGCCGACTCGTGACGCCTGGGGGAAGGGTGTCGAGTCGCGGATCGGGGCGCGAGGGCGCGATCCGTCGGAGGACTCCGGACCAGGGGCCTCTGCGTGTCCGATTCGCTTCGATGCAACGTCGCAGCACTGGAGCCTACCAGGCCGATCGGCATAACGCAAAAAAGACGGGCCACGACCCGCCCCGCCGCCGCCCGGACGCCCCCCTGACATGACGATCTACGGGCCGGCCCCGCCCATGGGTCGGAGAATCACATCGCTCGGACAAAAATGAAGAAAAAAAGAAACACCGCCCTGTCATCATCATCGCGACCGGGTCGACGTCGACCCTGGATTGGCATGTGAACCGCGTAGGGCGGGCTTCGCCCACTACCCGTTGGCTCGGACTCAGAGCCCCCCGCCCTTTGTCCCGCCCGCGCCCCGGCTCGCGGCGTCGCACGCCATCGGCGACCCCTCCCTCACCTGCTCCGTCACTCGCACGAAGTCGAACGGCCGCGGCCATGTCGAGTAGTAGCTCTCCGTCGGCAAGAGCGGCAGCCTCGTACGGAACTCGTTGTTGAACACGACCCGGAACATGTTCACCGGCGAGATCACATCGGTCAGTCCCTCATGCCTTCCGCCGGGCAGATACGCCGCCGCGAGGATACCCATCCGCTCGCGGTGATCCGTGTGCGCGGCGCTCTCCATGTCGAGGTGCATCCCCGAGCCGTGGTCCGACTGGAGCACGATGATCGGTGGCTCGGCCGCGTTGGCCAGGATCTGGTCGATCGCCCGCTCGGTCCGCTTCACCAGGAACTCGACCTGCGCCCGGTAGCCGGGGATATAGGTCTCGTCGCCTCCGTAGAAGTGGCGGAAGACGGTGCCGTCGGACAGCACGCACTTCTTCGGCCGCGGGCTCACGTCCTCGCCCTCGGGGCCGAAGACGAACGGCGGGTGTGGCGAGACGACGTGCGCGACCGTGAACTTGGGCCCGCGCATCCTCGCAACATCGGGCAGCCGGTCGAACAGGTGGAGCGTCCGCTCGCGGGCCATCGTGAACGGGTCGCGCGTCGAAGGATCCGGCCAGAGGAACCTCGCGGGCGTGGCGTCGACGATCATGCGCTGGAAGTTGATTATGTGTCGATGCGGAGATTCGTAGACTTCGTTCTCGGGGAACTCCGTGAAGTCGAACCCCGAGCCGAACGTCACGAACCGGTACCCCAGCGGCCGCAGCGCCCGGATGACCGCGTTCTCGCGGAAGAGCGTCCTGTCTGGCGGCCGCTCCGCCTCGGCGTCGTCCTTCGCCCCCGTCAGGTAGGTCGCGTTGAGCGACGACGACAGCGAGAGCGGCGTCTGGCAATAATTGGCAGTCGCATGGCGGGCGACGACGAAGCCCTTCGCCTCGAGCCGGTGGAAGAACGGCTCGATGTCGTATCCGAATCGCTCCCTCAGGATGTCGCCCCGCGCGAAGCCGTCGAGGATGATGTAGTAGATGTCCGGCCGCCTCGACGTCGCCGGCAGGTCGGCCAGCGGCGGCGGGGGGGTTCGACGACGGCCTCGGCGGCATGCGGATCCAGGTGTTCCCCGCCTCGGCCAGCGGCAGCGCCAGCAGCACGCCCGCGAAGACGTTCAGGGCCGGCGTCCACCGCGCCGGCTCCTTCGGCCGCCGCGCGACCAGCCAGACTACCGCCGCCAGCACGACCGCCTCGACCACCAGCACGGCCCACGCGGGCGTGCGGATCCATCTCTCGACCCAGAACGACGAGAGGTAGGTCGCGAGCGAGTCGAACCCCGAGCATGCGCCGTCGAACATCAGGAACAGGAGCGCCGTCGCCGCGACGATCAGCCCGGCCCGGTGCCCGTCGCCCAGCGCCCACCGCACCAGCAGCCAGAGCGCCAGCGCCGCGCCCAGCGCGATCGCCAGCGGCGCGACCAGCTCGCCCGGCGCCACCTCGCGCGCGTTCTGCGCGGCCAGCCGGACGATCGGGAACGCGGCCAGCAGGAATGGGAACACCACCGGCCGCTTCGTCACGGTCATCGCTCGCCTCAGCCTGGCCAGACCATCCGGAGTCTGACCGCGTCTATTCGGACGGTAGATACGGCCGGCCCGCGTGCCTCGGGTGGCCCGGGGCGGGCTCAGCGGCCGGGGCGACGGGCGATGACCCATCCCTTGATCTGAGCGTAGGACGACTTGAAGAAATAGAGCGAGCTGAGCAGCCCGGCGATCGCGATCTGGATCGCCATGCTGCCGGTGCCCGGGTCGAGGTACGCCCACAGGGGCGAGCCGGCGTCCGCCGGGCCGGACAGGACGAGCTGGCTGACGGTCGAGAACACGGGCATTCCTCCCCTAAATCAAGGCCGCGTGACACGATACGACCGCGCGGTCGGCCGGGCCGATTCGCCCGGTCTCCGTCGCATGGCCGCTCTCCGGGCCGTCGTGCCCGGTCGGTCCCTATTCGGAAACCCTATTCCCGAAATCCTGCGGCCGCCGGGCCGGCGCCGAGAAGCTTGGCGTCGAGGCCGCGGCCTTCCCTGAACTAAACCCCTAGGACGGCGTCGTGTAACGCGGGCCATTCCTGCTTGATATCAGCGACAAACCGCCGGGCCCGGGGACCAAATCCGGCCCGTCGGCCCATTTTTCTTGGAGAGGCGGCGGCGATGGCGGCCTGCCGTCTGAAGATCGGCTTCAAGTCAGAAAGCACAAGGCACAAGCATAAGGAGACAGAGAGCCCGCCTTCCCCTGCTTTGGTGCCTTGTGCCTTGTGCCTTGTGCCTTCTCCGTTCCGCTTGCTCCGTGAACCAGCCGGTGTGGAGTGCAGAGTGAAGCGTGAAGAAATGAACAGCGTGTGGAGCAAAGTCGACAGCCCCCGACCTTGCACTCCTCGCCTTCCGCACTCTTCACTCCGCACTCCGCGCCAAGAACCGCCCGCCCGCAGAACGAAACCGCCCCCGATTGCGATGATCTACGGATAGAACGCCGCGACGTCGCGGCCGCCGATCCGTATCCGCAACCGGGAGACCCCTCCAATGCCCTGCTCCGAGAAGAAGCGCCTCGCCAATCGCGAGAACGCCAAGAAGTCCACCGGTCCCAAGTCCAGGCTGGGCAAGCAGAAAGTCGCCCTCAATGCCCTCAAGCACGGCCTCCGCTCCGAACAGGTCGTCCTGCCCGGCGAGGACGCCGCTGCCTTTGATGGCATGGTCGCGACCTGGATGGACGACTGGCAGCCCCCGACCGACGCCCGCCGCGTCCTCGTCGAGCTCGCCGTCGCCCACGCCTGGCGGCTCCGCCGCTGCTTAAAATTGGAGCGCGACCACCTGGTCGAGCGCAGCCGCGCCGCCGTCCGCACTCACGCTTCCGACGCCGCCAAGCGCGCCCGGGCCGGGGTGGCCCGGCTCCGCCAGGACCCCGCGCAGGCGCTGGCCGAGCTGCTCCGCGAGCGCGAGGGGGCCGTCGCGGTGCTCGGGCTCTGGCAGGACCTGGCCGAGGCGGCCACCTCGCCCGACGCGTGGTCGGACATCGAGGCGCACCACGTCCGCCTGCTCAACCTGCTGGGCTACGGCCGCACCACCGACGCCGAGCGGGTCGGCGGGCCGGTCTACGCCTCGTGGTGCCTGATCGAGTGGAACGAGCCCGAGCCGACCGACTACGCCGACGACTGCCCGGCCGACCTCGCCGCGGCCGAGACGCTGGCCGGGGAACTCGCGGAATTCATCGCCGGCCAGGTCCGCGAGCTCGAGCGATACATCGCGCGTCTCGAGCCGACCGAGGCCCTCGTCGCCCGCGTGGCGGCGGCGGCGGCGCTGGACGACTCGCCCGAGGGCCGCGCCCTGCTCCGCTACGAGGGCCAGCACAGCCGCGAATTCCGCGCGACGCTCAACCAGCTCATCAAGCTGACCCAGACCGATGCCGACCTGGTCGAGGACGACGAGCCGGAGGCCTCGTCTGATACACAACTTGTTACTTCAGATGATGTTACGCGGCAAGAGCCCGCGGCGCCGAACAAAGCCACCGAGGAGTCGGAAAGGCCCTGCGAGGGGCCGTCGGAGCCGCCCGGGACTGCCGAAATCGACCGGGTGGGGCGTGCCCTGGACGGGTTCCGGGCCCGGAACGGGCTGCCGCGGCCGGGGACGAGACGGTTGGATCAGTAGCTGCTGATCGAATAGGGTGGTTCGGGGGACCTGCGGCGCTCGCGGTGCGCGCTCGGGTCGGGTGGGCTCCGACCACCGTGCGGGCCGGCGTAATACCGAATCGCCTGGATCGCTATCCTTAAAGACGTGGAGGTCTCATCCGCACGGAGGAATAGCACCATGGCGCGCCCCCGACTACCGATCGTCCCGCACCTTGACCCCGCCGAGATCGCCCGCCGCTACCGCGCCTGCCGGACCGGGGTCGAGAAGACCCACTGGCAGATCCTCTGGCTGTTGACCCGCACCGACGACCCGCCGTCCCCCGCCGAGGTCGCCGAGCGGATCGGCCTGACGCCCGCCTGGGTCCGCACCGTGCTGAAGCGGTGGAACGCCGAGGGGCCATCCGGCCTGGCCGACCGCCGGGCCGACCGGAACGGCGGCCGGTCGAAGCTCACGCCACAGCAGCAGGCCGAGCTGTACGCGGCGCTGGAGCAGCCGCCGCCCGACGGCGGGCTCTGGAGTGGCCCGAAGGTCGCCGCCTACGCCCGCGACCGCTTCGGCGTGACCGTCTGCAAGCAGACCGGGTGGGAGTGGCTGAAGGGCCTGGGCTTCAGCCTCCAGGTGCCGAGGCCCAAGAACCCCGGCGCCGCGGCGGACGAGCGGCGGCGGGCCTGGAAAAGACGCCCTGCGGCGGCGGGTCGCCGCGCTCCGCCGCCGGCATCCCGATAAGCGGATCGAGCTCTGGGCCGAGGACGAGGCGCGGCTGGGCCTCAAGCCGATCGCCCGCCGGGTCTGGTCGCGGAGGGGCCGACGACCGACGGCGAACGGGCGGACGAAGTACCAGTGGCTCTACGTCTATGGGTTCGTGCACCCGGCCAGCGGCAGGAACCTGGAGCTGATCCTGCCGGCGGCGAATACGGACTGGATGGGCCGGGCGCTGGAGGAGTTCGCGCGCTGGGCCGACCCGCGGCGGCGGAAGCTCCTGGTCGTGCTGGTGGACAACGCCGGCTGGCACGTGGCCAAGCGGCTGGCGGTCCCGCCGAACGTGGTGCTCCACCCGCTGCCGCCATGCACGCCGGAGTTACAGCCGGCCGAGCCGCTCTGGCCGCTGGTCCGCGAGGCGGTGGCGAACAAGGGGTTCGACGACCTGGAGGCGCTGGAGCCGATCCTGGTGGAGCGGTGCCGGTGGCTGATCGACCACCCCGAGGTCGTCCGCGGCGCCGTCGGGTTCCGATGGGCGGCGGCCCTCAATGGTTAGCGATCCAGACGATTCGGTATAAGACGGTGGGCAGAAACCACCCTACGACGAAGGACCACGGGTGGGAATGACCTTGTGGCCGCCGTCCTCGGCAATCTCGAGCGCAGCGTCGTGGTCGGCGATCAGCTCGTGGTCCTCGGCGAAGCAGATGTAGGCGATGGAGACGGCGTTGAGCTTGGCCAGCAAGGGGCTGATCTCGTCGGGCCGGAGCGCGTCGGTGATGTGGTCGAGGATCGCGTAGGCGGGCTTGCTCAGGAGCAGGCGGGCGAAGGCGAGCCGTTGCTGCTCAGCCGGGGTCAAGGCGTTGGGCCAGTCGTGCTCGGCGCCGAGGCCGCCGACCCGCTCCAGCACCGGGCTGAAGCCCACGGCCCCGAGCGCCGCCAAGGCCGCGGCGTCGGCGGGCGGCGGGTCGCCCTCGGGGCCGCCGACGGCGAGCTGCTCGCGGAGGTCGCCGGGCACGAGCAGCGGGCGCCTGGCCAGGAAGCACGCCCGCGCCGGCCGGACGATCCGCCCGTCGCCGTCCGACCACAGCCCCGCGATCGCCAGGAACAGCGCCCGCTTGCCCTGCGGGTTCGGTCCGGTCACGAGCAGCCGGTCCCCAGGTCTCAGGTCGAGCGAGAGGTCGCGGACGAAGGCCACGGCCTCGTCCTTCGGGTCGCGGAGCGTGACCCCGTCGAGCCGGATCCGGTCCCCCTTCGGGTCGAGCCGGATCGCCCCCTTGGGCCTCCGCTGGGCGCGGTCGATCGCCTCGGTCAGGACGTTGAGCCGCTCGCTGACCGCCGCGAAGGCTGAGAGGGTCTCGAACTGGGTGATGATCAGCGATAGGGCCCCCAGCACCTGCGCAAAGGCCATGGCCGCCTGCGTCACCACGCCGAACTCGACCCGGCTTCGGAAGTAGAGCGGGGCCACGATGAAGAGGGGGATGAGCTGGATCCCAGTAATTATACAGCGCCGGTGAACATCACCAGGTTGCGGGTGACGTTGATGATCTTCTTCTGGTTGCGGACCACCGCGCCGAGGCGGGCCTTGAGCCGGGCGAGGACATCGGGCTCGGCGCCGGCAACGGCGATCGACTCGGCCTTCTCGCGGGTCTGGATCAGGGCGTAGCGGAGGTCGGCCTCGCGGCGGAACTGGAGGTTGTTCAGCTTCACAAGCGGCCGCCCCAGCAGGATCGCCGTCCCCGTCCCGGCCCCCGCGTAGACAATCGCCGCCAACACGAGCCACGGGGTGATCGACCAGAGGACGCCCAGGAAGCTGATCGAGGTGATCGTCGCCCCCACGAGCAGCAGCACGAAGGCCAGCGCCGTCTGGGTGAACATCTTGACGTCGTCGGTCATCCGCTGGTCGGGGTTGTCGATCTCGGCGATCTCGGTCAGCCGGTAGTAGGCATGGTTCGAAAGGTAGCGATCGATCAGCCTCCGAGTGGTCCACTCGCGCCAGAGCAGCCGGAGCCGCTCCTCGGCGAACCGGTTGAAGGCCGAGACCACCGCCGAGACCGCGAATACGGCCGCGTAGAAGACGGCGAACCGGACGTACTGCGCGTGCCGCCGGTCGGCGATCGCGGTCATGAAGTCGCGCCCGACGTAGCTGTTGACGACGTTCAGGCCGTTGAACGCCACGAGCAGCAAGAAGAGGGCGATCATCCAGGTGATCGCCCAGCTCCTGGCTTCCGAGCCGAGGAACAGGCGGACCAGCCGGAACGTCTCCTTCAAGGCCTTGCGGCGGTTCATCGGCACCCTGCGCGGGAGAGGTCGGGCCCCGGGGGAAGACCGGTGAGGATAGCACAACCGGGGCCGCGGGGGAGGCGGCCCGATCGGCCTCAGTCGTCGTCCGCCTCGGCCACCCCCGGCGTTTCCCCCTCGCGCGCGGGGTAGGGCCGCGAGCCCTTGAACAGGCTGTGCCAGTGGATCCGGTTCAGCCAGTACGGGTCGGGCCCGTCGATGTGGCTCCAGTCCAGCGCCAGGGTCTTCTCCAGCCAGAACCGGTCCGCGGCCGTCATCGACTTGCCAGAGGGGTTCCGCTCGTCAAGGGGGATGTTGTTCGGGACGTGCTTGTACGGCGTCAGATCCAGGGCGTCCGAGAAGCATGCGGCCATCGGATAGGCCACGGCGTCGAACCGGTTCATCGGGTCGAGGCCGAGCATCATCTCGATCGATCGGATCATGTTCGGCTGGGCATAGAAGGTCGAATCGACGGTCCCTCGCTTGTTGTAGGGGCTGATCGCCATGAAGACCGTGCGGTGGCCGTCGACGTGGTCGGGCCCCGACTGGGCGTCGTCCTCGACCACGAAGATGCAGGTCTCCTTCCACTGCGGGCTCGCCGAGACGCCCTCGATGATCCGCCCTAATGCCAGGTCATTGTCGGCCATCATGGCGCGGGGGGTCGGGTACTGGGGATTCACGCCCTCGGCGTGGTCGCACGGGAGGGTGAGGATCATCAGGTTCGGCACCCTGTCCTCGCGGCTGAACCGGCCGTACTCCTCGAGGAAGATGTCGGCCCGGCCCTGGTCGCTCATGAACAGGGGCCAGTAGTGGTACTCGGGATGGAGGTAGGGCCGCAGCCCGGCGACGTCGGTCACGGCCGTGAACTTGAACTTGTGGCCGCCCGCCTTGCGGTCCTCCCAGACCTCGAACCAGTCCTTCGGCTTGGGCTCGGCGCTGTTCTTGTCGTAGTTCGAGAACTCGCCATACACCCGGATCGACTTCCCCTTGGCTGCCGCCGCGTCCCACAGCGCCCCGCCGGCCGAGAGGGCCATGGCGTCGCGGCCGTCGTCGGGGTAGGTCCGCGAGTAGCCCACATAAAAATGTTCCAGGTAGTCGTTGGCGATCGACTGATTCGACCACGGGTGCCCGTCGGCGCTGTTGGTCCCGCTGACGTGCCCGTTGTCGAACAGGGTGAACTCCCGGGCGAGCTTGCGGTGGTTGGGCATCACCTTCTCGCCGAGGGAGCAGAGCTTGGGGTCGCCGTTGCCCTGCGGCAGGTCGCCGAAGACCTCGTCGTAGGTCCGGTTCTCCTTGATGATGTAGATCACATGCTTGATCGCCCCGGCGTAGACCTTCAGCTCCGGCCGCTCCGGATGGGCGTCCCAGCGGTTGTTCCTGGCGACCTTGGCCGTCTCTGCGGCGAGGTCCTTCGTCAGGTCGATCACGCCGACAGTGCCCTGGAAATCATGGGCGTTGCCAGGGCGTCCGAGCACCGTCTTCGCCACGGAGCCGTTGCCCTTGGTGTTGAGCACGAACGCCCGGTCACCTTCGAGGGCGATGGCTGTCGGGAAGTAGCCCGCCGGCCGGTAGCCGCGGACCTGCCCCGACGGTAGGTCGACCTCGGCCACGGCGTTGTCGCCGCCGTCGGCCACGAACAGGGTGTCGCCCCGGACGGCCAGCGCGTTCGGCATGGCGCCGAAGATCCGCAGGTCGCCCCAGCGGAGGGGGATCGTGCGGGTGACCCCGGCCTCCTTGAGGTCGATTTCGGAGACCGAGTCGCTCATGGCGTTGGCGACATAGGCCTTGCCGCCCTGGATCGCGATGGCGGTCGGATGGAGGCCGACGTCGACGTGCCGGCTCTCGCCTGTCAGGAGATCAATCAGGCTGACCGTCCCCGAGGCCGGCACACCGCGCGGGTCCACGACGATGTCGGTGTCCAGGCTCTTGGCCGTGGGCTCGCCGGGCTTCGGGGGACGGCCGCCCCAGTTGGAGACGACCAGGCCCGTCTCGTCCTCGGTCAGCCGAGGCTCGAACGGGACGTTCTGGACCGGGTATTCCTTGACCCTCGCGTTGGTCGAGAGGTCGACCTCGACCACGGAATTCCGGTTGGCCAAGGCGACGAACAGCCGCTGGCCGTCGCGGGTGACGGTCATCCCGCCGGGGACGGGGTTGGCCTTCGTGCCGTTGGGCGTGATCGCGATCCTGCCACCCCGGCGGAGGCGGTCGCCCTCGAGGAGGAACTCCTGGACGTGCCCCGCGGCGGTGCTGGCGAAGAGCCGCTTGCCGTCGGGCGTCCAGACGAGCCCACGGAAGCCGGCGTCACCGCCGAGGGAAGCGAGCCGGGCGTCGCGGACCGACTCGCCCGTGCCGAGGAAGACGGCCCGCTTGTTCAGGACCGCGTAGAACTTCCCCGAGGGATGCAGCGCCAGGTCGATCGGCCGGCCGTCGAAGGCGAGCGCCCCGGCCTCGATCCGCTGGCCCGAGGACACCATGAAGCTGCCATCGGGCTGCCGGCCCATCTTGACCGAGGCCCAGCGGGCCAGTCCGAGGGAGAGGAGGGCGGCGCCGGAGAGGATCAGGATCGCCTTGCGCTTCATTGGGTCGGTCTCCCTCGCTCCGCCGCTCACGCGGCCCTTGCCGGTCGCCGCATCCGGGTGGCAGGGGTTGGCAAGCCAAACCCGGTCTTCATGAGGCCGAGGACCGGGGTTGGCAAGCCAACCCCTGCCACCCAGCCAGGCGCCGCGGAGCGGCTAGGCGGACACGCCGCCGCAGAGCGGCGGAGCGAGGGTTGAAACCTAGTCCCTCTCGCCCTTGTCTTTAGCCCTCGGCAGCACGAACGCCGCCCGCACCGGCGGCGGCAGCGGCGAATCCGCCCCCTTGACCGACTTCCAGATGATCTCGTTGAACGCCAGGTCGTCGGCCCGGTCCTCGGCCTCGTCGAGGTCGAGCTTCATCGACTTCGCGGCCCCCCACGCCATCCGCGTGTTCTTTGCACCAAGATCAACCCGGGCCGCCTTCTGAGTGTACGGAGTCAGGTCGGGCGTGCCCGTGAAGGCGTTGGCCATCGGCCGGGCCGCGGCGTCGAACTGGCTCATCGGGTCGAGGCCGAGGATCAGCTCGATCGTCCTCAGCATCGAAGAGGTCGAATACATCGTCGAGTCGACCGAGTGCCGCTTGATGTAGGGGCTGATCGCATAGGCGATCGTCCGGTGCGCATCGACGTGGTCCGGCCCGTTCTGGGCGTCGTCTTCGACCACGAAGATCGCCAGGTGCGGCCAGAACTTCGACCGGCTCAGGCCCTCGACGACCTTGCCCAGCGCCAGGTCGTTCTCGGCGACCATCGCCGTCGGCGTGGGCGATCCCGGACGCGTGCCCGAGGTGTGGTCGTTGGGAAGGCGCAGGATCATCAGCCGGGGCATCTCGCCCTTCTGCTCGAACTCCGCGACCTCCTCCAGGAACCGCCCGGCGCGCTTGACGTCGGGGTAGCTCAGGTCGTACCCGTGGAACTTGGGGTCGAAGTGGCCCTGCAGGGCCTCGACCTTCGTCGAGGCCGGCTCGTCGGGCGACTCGCCGTTCTTGATGAACTCGCCGTAGCTCCGATACGTCACCCCCTTCGCGGCCGCGCGATCCCAGAGGTAGCCGCCCGCGGGCCGGGAGATGGCCAGCACCCCCTCGGAGGGATACGGCACGCGGCGGTCGCCGCGGTACGAGAGCGGCCAGGTCTTCTCGACGTAGTCGGTGGCGAAGGCCCCCATCGACCACTCGTGCCCGTCGGCCGAGACCTCGCCGTCGACGTAGAAGTTATCCAGCAGGACGAACTCCCGGGCCAGGGCGTGGTGGTTGGGCGTCACGTCCTCGCCGAAGAGGCAGAGCGACTTCTCGCCGTTGCCCTCGGGCACGTCGCCGAGGACCTGGTCGTAGGTCCGGTTCTCCTTGATGATGTAGACGACGTGGGTGATCGGCGAGGGCTCGCCGACCTTCGCGGGAATCGGGTGCCCCTCGGGGCTCGGCTCGGGCTTGCCGGACTGGAGCGGGCTGCACTCGTAGACTGTCTTCGTGTAGGCAACGAGCTGCGACGGCCCGGGCAGCGGGATGCGTGCCAGCGTGCCCTGGAAGAGGTTGCCGATGTAGGCCCGGATCGTGCCGTCCTCGCGTCCCGCGAGCGGGTGCGGGCCGTCGCGGTTGGCCTTCGAGGTCGTGCCCTTGCCGTTGGTCACGAACAGGGTCTTGCCGTCCTTCGCCAGCCGGACGCAGGTGGGGAACCAGCCGGTCGGGATGAACCCGAGCGGCTTGCTCGCGCCGGACTCCTTGACGTTGACGACGGCCAGGTCGTTCGTGGCGGAGTTGGCGACGAAGAGCATCGACTCGTCCTCGGTCAGGGCGAGCGAGCTGGGCATCGACCCGGCCGGGGCGTTCGGGTCGAGGGCCGTGCCGATGGTCTCGATCGGCTTGCCGGCGTCGAGGTCGATGACGGTGACCGCTGTTCCGGTTGGCGTTGGCGACGTAGAGCCGCTCGCCGCTCGGAGCGATCAGGAGCTCGTTGGGATGCTCCTGGGTCGGCCAGTGGGCGACGACCTCGCCCGACTTCGCGTCGAGCGCCGCGACCTCCGCGCCGTTCCAGAGGCTCACGTAGAGCCGCCCGCGGCCGTGGTCGTAGGCCAGGCCGTAGGGGTACGAGTCCCTGGCCATCGGCCGCTCGAGCACGACCTTCCCATCCGGGTCGAACTTCGCCACCGAGTGCCCGAGGACGTTAGCGACCCAGAGCGACCCGTCCTCCGCCAGCGCCATCCCGCTGGGGACGCGGGGCGAGGCTCGCCTTGGTGGGATAGGCGATGGTCGTGTCGTTCGAGAGCAGCCCCTTGCCGTGGTCGAAGCGGTGGATGACGTCGTCCCACCCGCCGCCGACGTAGAGCCGCTTGCCGTCGGGCGTCCAGACGAGTCCGCCGAAGGTCTCCTTGATCGTCACGCGGCCGATGACCTTGCCGTCGCCGGCCCCGACGGTGACGACCTCGTGGGTCCCGTAGCCGGCGTGGAGGATCGCCAGCACGGGCTCGGCCGGGTTCAGGGCGATGGCGACGGGAAAGTCGCCGAGCACGGTCTGCGACCCGGCCGGCTTGAGCGACCAGCCGTTGGGGAGCAGGACCTTCCCGGTCGGGGTCAGTCCCGGCAGCGCGACCGCGGGCCTGGGCTCGCCGGCCGTGCCGATGTGGGCCGTCAGGATCGCCGCCAGTACCGCCATCCGCCACGCGTGCCGGGTCATGGACGTCCTCCGAGGCCTCCCGGGGCGACATAAGCCCCGATTGAAGGCATCAAGGTAACGTCTCGGTCGCGGCTCGGCCACGGTTCCGGCGGGGCTTCACGGAGGTTTCACATGGGTCCGGATTGTCCCCCGGGACGCTCAACGGGGCGGGCCATCCGGCAGAACCGGCGGCCCGCCCCGTCAGGTGCGGCGTCAATGGTGCGTCAGGCGTGATTCAGACGTCGATTCCCAGCCGGTACCGAAGCTCCTCGAACTGCTCCCGGTAGACGTCGTCGGTCGAGTGGAGGTGCTCGGCCTCGGAGATGAACTTGAGGGTGTCGTCGCGCTTCAGGCCGAAGTCCTTGAGCACCTCCTCGAACGGGTCGAGGTCGTGGGCGTAGACGAACAGGAGCTTGTGCTCGTCGAACTGGACCTCCATCGGCCCGTTCGGGTTGAGCGCGGCCAGCCCGGTGCAGCCGTCGTTCAAGAGCAGGGCCTCGTAGTCGAAGAGGGTGCTCTTGAGAATGACGGTGTCGATGTGCTCGCGGTAGAGGTCGGCGTGGGCGCCGGGCTCGCTCTCGTGGCTCGACTCCATCACGACGTCGACCTCGTCGCCGAGCGGATCGAGCAGGTCCATGAGGACGTCAAACAGCCGCTCGGACGAGACGGCCGCGGCCAGCACGGGCATCGTGCTGCCGGTCTCCGGGTCGCGATAGACGTCGCGGCGATACCCTTCGCGGGGGATCACCTCGAGCCCATACGACGGGCGGACGGCGTCGGTCAGCGAGAAACTTCCATATCGTCCGACCCGCAGGTGAGCGTCCAGCTGCTCCTGATTAAGGTCATCGAAGCTGGTTCGGGGCATACGGCTCGTGTTGGTGCGCAGCACCCGCTCGAGGAAGCGTTGCAGGAAACTCATGGAAAGGGACCCCTCCTACCGCGACGAACACAGTGGGATTTTCGGTTGAATCCTCGGCCACCGCGCCGGACGGCGCCGGGGTCTGACCCCCGGCCCAAGCCATCCCAAGGACCCGTCCGACACCGCACCCGCAGGGGCCGAACCCCACTCCGGGGACGGTCGCCTTTCCGTTGGCACCGCTTCAATGCCGCTCTTCAATATATACCATGTTCGCCGCCGAATTCCGCTCGGATGTCAAATCGGAGTGAAGTGGGCTCAGGGAGCGGGCCGATTCGAACACGACACGAAGAGCGTCACTCCCTTGACTCTCGCGAACGGCCCGACCGAAGTTGGCCGCCGTGATTCATAGCAAGCCCCGTGCCCAAGCCGGTTTGAATCTGGGCCGTCGGCCCTCGTCGGCCTTTGATTCCAAGAACTTGAGTCCGATCCGCCGAGTTCCGCCGCGGCTCCCGCGCCAGCCGGACCTTACAAGGTTGGCCCCCTTGTTGTAGAAGCGCCGGGCGTCCTGCACAAGGGGCGGCATGGCCGCGGTCGGGGCGTTGATTCGATAAATCAACGCGAGACGCACCCACCCGTGCGCGCCCCGGGGCGTCGCCCGAGGCTCGGTTGCCTGCTATACTGGCCGCTTTCCCACCGCACTCGCCGCCGGGGACTGCACGGCCATGGCCATCGAACGGGTGGACGCCTACCTCGACGCCCATCGCGGCGCCTTCGAAGAGCAGTTGAAGGCGCTGCTCCGCATCCCCAGCATCAGCGCCCAGACCGACCACGACCCCGACACCCGCCGCGCCGCCGAGTTCGTCCGCGACGACCTCCTCGCGTCGGGCTTCGCGGACGCGACCCTGATCGAGACCAAGCGGCCACCCCCTCGTCTACGCCGAGCGGCTCGACGCCCCCGGCAAGCCGACCGTGCTGATCTACGGCCACTACGACGTCCAGCCCGCCGAGCCGCTTGGGCCCTGGCTGTCTCCCCCCTTCGAGCCGACCGTCCGCGACGGCAACCTCTACGCCCGCGGCGCGACCGACGACAAGGGCCAGATGTTTACCCATCTGAAGGCCCTCGAGGCGTGGCTCAAGACCGCGGGATCGCTCCCGATCAACGTCAAGGTCCTGATCGAGGGCGAGGAGGAGATCGGCGGCAAGAACCTCGAAGCCCATGTCGCCGAGCAGAGTGGCAAGCTCGCCTGCGACTACGTCGTCATCTCCGACACCAGCCAGTTCGCCCCCGGCCTGCCGGCGATCACGTACGGACTCAAGGGCCTGGCCTACTTCGAGGTGATCGTCCGCGGCGCGAAGGTCGACCTCCACTCCGGCATGTTCGGCGGTGCCGTGGCCAACCCGCTCAATGCCGCTGGCCACGATCCTCGCCAGCCTGAAAGGCCCCGACGGCCGCATCCTCATCGACGGCTTCTACGACCCGGTCCGGCCTCTCGAACAGTGGGAGCGCGACGAGTTCGCCCGCCTGCCCTTCTCCGAGAAGGGCTTCCAGGCCAAGCTCGGCGTCCCGTCCCTGGAGGGCGAGGCCGGCTACACGACCCTCGAACGCAAATGGGCCCGCCCGACGTGCGACGTCCATGGCCTCTACGGCGGCTACTCGGGCGAGGGTCCCAAGACGGTGCTCCCCTGCATGGCGGGTGCGAAGCTGAGCTTCCGGCTCGTCCCCGACCAGGACCCGGAGGCGGTCGCGGCCCAGTTCCGCGCCCACGTCGCGAAGGTCTGCCCGCCCGGTGTGACGTACGAGATCCTCAGCCACCACGGCGCCCCGGCCGTGCTCGTCGGCATCGACAGCCCCGGCATCCGCGCCGCGTCTCGTGCCATCGAGGCCGGTTTCGGCCGGCCGCCGGTCTTCATGCGTGAGGGCGGCTCGATCCCGGTCGTCGGCCTGTTCAAAACGCACCTGGGCGTCGACACCCTGCTCGTCGGCTGGGGGCAGGACGACGACAACCTGCACGGCCCCAATGAGAAGTTCTCGCTGGACGACTTCCACCGGGGGATCAAGGCGAGTGCGCATTTGCTGGCCGAGATGGCCAGATGAACCCCTCGGGTCTTCGTAGGGTCCGCCGTGCGGACCATCTTCCTCGAAGGCCTCGACGCCGGATGGTCCGCACAGCGGACCCTACGACAGCAACCAGGCCCCATCATCGGGCTTCGCGACGCGTTGATGAAGGAAGTCCTCGATGCTCGACCTGAAGTGCGTCCTCGACCATCCCGACGAGATCAAGTCGAACTGCCGGAACCGGAACGTCTCCGTGCAGGTCATCGAACTAGTGGACAAAATCCGAGACACGGCGGGGGAGCGAAAGACACTCCTCCAGACGGTCGAGGACGTACGTCGTCAACAGAACGAGAATGCCCAGGCGACAGGGAGAGAGAAGGACCCCGCCCAGCGTTCGAAGCTGATCGAGGAGGGCAAACGCCTCAAGCAATGGACCGCCGTCAATGAGCAACACCTGAAGCTCTTGGATGATCAACTCAAGGCTCAGCTCGCCCCCCTCCCCAACCTCACCCACCCCGACGCCCCCATCGCCCCCACCGAGGACGGTAGCGTCGAGCTCCGCAAGGTCGGCACGCCGAGACAGTTTGATTTCACGCCCAAGGACCACGTCGCCCTCGGCAAGGACCTCGACCTGATCAACTTCGAGGCCGGCTCGAAGGTCTCGGGGCACGGGTTCTATTTCCTCAAGAACGACGCGGTGCTGCTCGACCTGGCGCTCCAGCAGTTCGCCATGCGGAAGCTCGTCGCCAACGGATTCACGCCGATCGTCACGCCCGATCTGGCGCGGGTGTCCATCCTCGAAGGCATCGGCTTTAATCCGCGGGGGGCCGAGACGCAGGTGTACTCGGTGTCCGACTCCGACCTCTGCCTCATCGGCACGGCCGAGATCACTCTGGGCGGGATGCATGCCGACGAGATCGTCGAGGCCGAGCGGCTGCCGCTGAAATATGTCGGCCTCTCGCATTGCTTCCGAACCGAGGCGGGCGCGGCGGGGCGGGCGAGCCGAGGGCTCTATCGCGTCCACCAATTCACCAAGATCGAGATGTTCGCGTTCACCGAGGGAACGCTCGAGGCCTCTGGGCGCATGCACCTCGACCTGCTCCGGATCGAGGAGGAGATCTTCGCCGAGCTGGGCATCCCGTTTCGGGTGCTCGACATCTGCTCCGGCGACCTCGGCGGGCCGGCGTACCGGAAGTTCGACCTCGAGGCCTGGATGCCCGGCCGGGGCGACGGCGGCGAGTACGGCGAGGTGACCAGCACGTCGGATTGCACAGACTACCAGGCCCGCCGGCTCAACATTCGCTACAAACCCGCCGGTCAGAAGGGGACGAAATTCGTCCACACGCTCAACGGCACGGCCATCGCGCTGAGCCGGGCCCTGATCGCCGTCCTGGAGAATTACCAGCGGGCCGACGGGCTGATCGACGTGCCGGAAGTGCTTCGGCCCCTGATGGGCAAGGACGTCATCGGAGGCCCGGCGCGATAGAATCGGACGGGCCGCGCGAACGCGGGGCGATTTGAGGCGGTCCGCCATTCACCTCCCGGCGAGCCTCGCCCGTATATTGAAGAAGACGCCGGGCCATGACGGCCCGCCGTTCGTATTGTCTCCGTGTGGTACTCGCTCCCCTCATCGATCGTGCCCTGTCCGGAGGACGGCCCATGCTGCGAAACCCGCTGCTCGTGCCCGATCTCCGGGAGCTGATCCACGCCGGAGAGACGGCGGCGCTGCGGGACTTCTTCACCGACCAGCACCCGCGGCACGTCGCCGAGATCATCGAGGACCTCGGGGAAGAGGAAGGGGACGCCACGCTCGCGCTCCTGCCCGACCGGCTCCGGGCGTCGGTGATGAGCTACGTCGACCCCGAGCGGCAGGTCCGGGTCGTCGAGGGGATGCCGACCGACGAGGCCGCGGCGCTCGTGCACCTGATGCCGCACGACGACCGGGCCGACCTGGTGAACCGGCTCGACGAGACCCGGGTCGACCAGATTCTCCGCCACCTGGCTCAGGCGGAGCGCGAGGACATCCGCCGGCTCGCGAGCTTCGAGGAAGGGACGGCCGGCTCGGTCATGACGACCGACTACGCCACGCTCACCCCCGGCCTGACCGTCCACGACGCGATCGCCCGCCTCCGCCACGAGGCGCCCGACCGCGAGACGATCGACTACAGCTTCGTCGTCGACCCGCAGCACAAGCTGCTCGGGATCGTCCCGCTCAAGCGGCTGATCATGGCCAGCCCCCGGTCGCGGATCGACGAGATCATGGAGCGCGACGCGATCGTCGCCCGCGTCGACGAGGACCAGGAATCGGTCGCCCGCAAGATCGACAAGTACGACCTGTTCGCCATCCCCGTCCTCGACGCCTCGGACATGCTCGTCGGGATCGTCACCCACGACGACGCGATGGACATCCTCCGCCGCGAGCAGACGGAGGACATCCTCAAGTTCGGCGGCGTCTCCGCCGACCCCGAGGCCGACAACGCCCCCTACTGGCAGAGCGGGATCGTCGGCGTCGTCCGCCGCCGCCTGCCGTGGCTGCTAATGCTCCTGCTGGCCGAGAACTTCACTTATCCCGTCCTGCGGTACTTCGACTGGGTGAGCGAGCGGTTCTCGTCGCTCGTGTTCTTCCTGCCGCTCCTGATCGGCACCGGCGGCAATGCCGGGAGCCAGACGGTCGGGACGATCATCCGCGGCCTCTCGCTCGGCGAGATCAACCGGGGCGACGCCTGGAAGGTCCTGCTCCGCGAGTGCGCCACGGGCCTGCTGCTGGGCCTGACGCTCGGGGGCATCGGGTTCCTCTACGCGCACTACCTGGCGCGTGCAGCCGTGGCGGATCGCCGGGGTCGTCGGCCTGACCATCCTCTGCGTCTGCACCTGGGCGAACACGATCGGGACGCTCGTCCCGCTCCTGGCCAAGCGGTTCGGGATCGACCCGGCCGTGATCTCGGCGCCGTTCATCACGACCCTGGTCGACGCGACCGGGCTGGTCATCTACTTCTGCATCGCCATCGCGCTCCTGATCTGGTGACCGCCCCGTAGGGTCCGCTGTGCGGACGTCTTCGGGGCGATGGCCTCGAAATCAAAGACGTCCGCACAGCGGACCCTACGGGAGGCCCGCCCTTGAAATTCGCCGAGATGACCGCCCCCGAGATTGGTGCCCTGACACGCGAGACGACACTCGTCCTCGTCCCGATCGCCGCCTGCGAGCAGCACGGGCCGCACCTGCCGGTGATCACGGACACGATCCTCGCGACGGCCGTGGCCGAGGGTGTTGAGGCCGCCCTGCCTGACCGGGTCCTCCTGCTGCCGAGCCTCTGGCTCGGCGCGAGCGACCATCACCTGCCATTCGGCGGCACGTTCACGGCGGGCCTGCCGGCCTACGAGCAGATGCTCGTCGAGCTTCTGACCCCGCTCCTGGAGCATGGCTTCCGCAGACTCCTCGTCCTCAATGGCCACGGCGGCAACATCGACCCGCTCCGCGTGGCCTTGCGCCGGCTCGACCGGGCGTATCCCCGCGCGATCCTGACCGGGGCGGCCTATTGGGACCTCGCGGCCGGCGAGATCGCCGGGCTCTGCGAGGGGCCGCTCAAGGAGGTCGGGCACGCCTGCGAGGTTGAGACGTCGCTGATGCTCCACCTCCGCCCCGACCTCGTCCGCCGCGGCCTGATCCGCGACGACCCCGTGTCGACGCCGGCTGCGCTGGCCGGCCTGACCTGGGCCCGCGACTTCGCGAGGAAGACCGACCATGGCGTCGTCGGCCACCCCGAGCTAGCCGACGGCGAGAGGGGCGGGCGGATGCTCACCGCGATCGTCGCGCGGGTGGCCGACGTGGCACGGGCTGTGCTCGAACTGCCGCTCCCGGAATGACTCCGGAAGATTCCGCGCGGGCCGGTGTCCTGTTTCATTCGGACGCCCGTCCCCTAAGATGGGGATATCGGTGCTCCTCCCCAAAGGCCGCCGCGCCCGGGCCCGTCGCCCGTAGGGCCGGCGTCCCTCTCTGAAGGGGGTCGCGATGCGTCGCCGTGCGTTCACGCTAATCGAGCTTCTGGTCGTCATCTCGATCATCGCCGTGCTGATCGCCCTGCTCCTGCCCGCCGTTCAGATGGCCCGCGAGGCCGCGCGGGCCGCGCAGTGCAAGAACAACCTCAAGCAGATCGGCCTGGCGCTGCAGTCGTACCACTCCAAGCCGCAACGTCATGCCCATGAGCACGACCGTCGGCAACGGCCACGGCAACAACCACAGCGTCTTCACCCTGCTGCTGCCCCAGCTCGAGCAGACGGCCGTCTCGACCTCGTATAACTTCCTGGTCGAGAACTACGACCCGTCGAACTCGACGGCGGTCTCGACCGTGCTCGCCATGTTCATCTGCCCATCGATGCCCAACCCGATGCCCAAGGCCGGGTCGACGATCGTCTTCGACGTCCCCTACGCAGCCGTGGCGGTCAACGGGACGTATCCCGCCACCGCCACCTGGAACTTCGCCCCCGGCCACTACGCGGCCAACTGGGGCGGCGTCCACCCGACGCCGTACGGCGACCCCCGGGTCTACGCCGCGACGGGCGCGGCCAACTACGCGACGAAGTTCGGCGCCTTCCGCGGCGTGATGATGGACGTGGCCGTCAACTTCACGCCGATCGGCCCGACGTCGGCGGGCGTCACCCGCTGCTGGGCACTCGAGCAACTCAAGGATGGGACGGTCAACACCATCGCCTTCGGCGAGAAGCGGGACGGCTTCGGCTGGGCGGTCGGCGGCTACGGCGGCAGCGAGTTCGACGTCTACCTGACGCCGGCCTACGACGAGCCCGCCCCCGTCCCCAACAGCCCGCCGCCGCCGAGCTTCGCGATCGCGTACACCGGCTCGTACCACCCCGGCGGCGCCCACTTCGCCTTCTGCGACGGCTCAGTCCGCTGGCTCAAGAACGGCGTGAACCAGGCGATCTGGTACGCCCTGACGACCCGCGACGGCAAGGAAGTCGTCAGCGCCGACTCGTTCTGAGGCGGACCGTTCTGGTAGGTTGAGCTCGGCCCGCCGTCTTGGGACCCGGACGGTGGGCGGAGCCCACCCCACGGAGATTCCGCCGCCATGATCCGGACGCTGCTCTTGCTCGCCCCGCTCGCGGCGCTGGCCGATGAGCCCAAGCCGCCGGCGCCGAAGGTGGCAACCGCCAACGACCTGGTCTACACGAAGGCCGGCGACGTCGAGCTGAAGCTCGACCTGGCCCGGCCCGACGGGGGCGACGGGCCGTTCCCGGCGGTGCTCGTGATCCACGGCGGGGCCTGGAGGTCCGGGGACAAGGCGTCGAACCGCGGGGCCCTGGCCGAGTTCGCCAGGCGGGGCTACGTGGCCGTCTCGCCGCAGTACCGGTTCTGCCCCAAGGTCACGTTCCCGGCGCAGGTCCAGGACGTCAAGGCGGCCGTCCGCTGGCTCCGGCGCGCACAAGGACGAGTACAGGATCGACGCGGACCACATCGGCGCCGTCGGGTTCTCGGCCGGCGGGCACCTCTCGCTGATGCTCGGCCTGACCGGCCCGGACGACGGCCTCGAGGGCGACGTCTCCCCGGGCGCCCCCAGCTCGAAGGTGCAGGCCGTCGTCAATTACTTCGGCCCGACCGACTTCAAGGCCGACGACTGGCCCGACGCCACGAAACCGCTCCTGCGGGACTTCCTCGGCGGCACGCCGGCCGAGAAGCCGGAGGCCGCGGCCAAGGCGTCGCCGCTCACCTTCGTGACGCCCGACGATGCGCCCGTCCTTACGTTCCAGGGGACGAAGGACAACCTCGTCCCCTATTCCCAGGCCGAGAAGCTGACCGACGCCATGACGAGGGCCGGCGTCCCCGGCCGGACGGAGCTGCTCATCGGCAAGGGCCACGGCTGGGGCGACCCCGAGATGCGGCACACGCTGACCGAGACCTTCGCCTTCTTCGACCGACATCTCAAGCCCGCCAGGAAGCCTTGAGCCGATGGCCCCGACGACGATCCTCCTTCTCGCGACCCTGGCCGCGGGGCCGGCGGTTACCGTCCGCGTGACGGCGAAGCCCGCGCACGAGATCAGCCCCTACATCTACGGCGCCTCGGCCGTGACGACCGACAAGGCCGTCCAGTACGGGCTGACGACCGTCCGCTGGGGCGGCAACCGCTCGTCGCGCTACAACTGGAAAGCCCGCGCCGACAATGCCGGGTCGGACTGGTTCTTCCTCAACGGCAAGGCCGGCTCGTGGGCCGACTTCGTGAACGCCAACCGCAAGGCCGGCCTGGCGAGCTACCTGACCGTGCCCCTGCTGCCGTGGGTCGCCAAGGGCGCCGAGGGCTGGAGCTTCTCGGTCGCGAAGTACGGACCGCAGAAGGGCGCCGAGTCGTACGTCCCCGACCGCGGCAACGGCCTCAAGTCCGACGGAACCCCGATCACCGGCAACGACCCGCGCGAGACGTCGATCTCCTCGACGCCCGCCTTCCAGGCCGAGGGCATCCGCGCCTTGAAGCTTCCCCAGGGCGGCCCGCCCCGGCTCTACGCCCTCGACAACGAGCCGATGCTCTGGCACCAAACGCACCGGGACGTCCATCCCGAGCCACCGTCGTATGACGAGGTCTTCGCCCGCGGCCGCGACTATGCCCTGGCGATCAAGGGTGCCGATCCGAATGGGCTCGTCGGCGGCCCCTGCACGTGGGGCTGGACCGACCTCACCTACTCCGCAATCGACGCGGGCAAGGACCGCTACGCGTCCCACCTCGACAACAAAGCCCACGGCGGCGTGCCGTTCCTCGCGTGGTATCTTGACCGGATGAAGGCCGAGTCGGCCCGGCTCGGCAAGCGGCTGCTCGACGTCGTCGACGTCCACTACTACCCCCAGGGCCAGGCCGACGGCCAGGGCGTCTACGGCGGCAAGACCCCCTCCGACGCGATGCGGGCCCTTCGCCTCCGCTCGACCCGCTGCCTCTGGGACCCGACCTACAAGGACGAGAGCTGGATCCGCGAGCCGGTCATGCTCATCCCGCGCGTCCGTGCCTGGGTCGAGCAGAACAATCCCGGGACGAAGCTCGCCATCGGCGAGTACAGCTGGGGCGGCGACGACGACCCGAGCGGGGCCATCGCCCAGGCCGACATCCTCGGCATCCTTGCTCGCGAGCGCGTCGACTTCGCCTACTTCTGGGCCGGCCTGGATGGCGTCCAGCGGTTCGCCTTCGCCCTCTACCGGAACCCCGATGGGCACAGGAAAGGGTTCGGCGAGCGCGTATTTGCCCGCGACCTCGGGCTCGCCCGATCGCGTGGCGGCCTTCGCGGCCCTGCGAGCCGATGGCGCCACGACCGTCGTCCTGATCAACAAGGACCTGCACGTCGCCGGCGGAGGTCGCCTTGACTCTCGACGGCCGCCCGTCGCCCGCGTCGGCCGAGCTGTTCCACCTGCCGAATCCGCCGGGACCGATCCGCCGCGAGGCGTGGAAGGCGACGGCGGGAAAGACCCTCGTGACCCTGCCCCCGCTGACGGCGGCGATGCTCGTCGTGCCGCCGTCGCGGCCGTGATTCGCCCGGCTTGATTCGGGGCCCGGCCGTGGGCGACACTGGTCGGAGATGAGCGACCCCTCTCCGACCATCGATTCCCAGCGACGCCGCTGGATCCTCCGCGCCTCGGGACTGGGCGTCGCGCTGGCGACGCTCGCCCTGATGCTCGCGACCGAGCCCAAGCTGGCCATTGTCTGGGACGAGGGCTACACGCTCGGCCGCGAGAACCGGATCCGGCTCTGGTTCCGGGCCCTCCGCGACCCCGCCGCCTTCGCCCGGACATGGACGCCGCCGGGCCTGGAGCTGGTCCAGGTCGACGCCCGGATGCCTCCGCCGCCAAGGCCCGATCAGATCGACACTCGGGCGAAGCTCTTCGATCGGGCCGTCCTCAATTGGTTCTGGCCGTTCGCCCGCGAGGAGCCGCACGGGCACCCGCCGTTCTATGCGCTGGTCGGACTGATTGGGGATTGGGCGGTCCCGAACTGGCCAGAGCTCGAGCGGGGCCGGTTCGGGCCGATGCTGGTCTTCAGCCTGACGGGCGGATGCCTCTTCGGGTTTATGGCCCGGCGGTGGGGACCGTGGGCGGGCGCGGCCGGGGCCGGGGCGTGGGTGCTCCAGCCGCAGCTCTTCGGACACGGGCATTACGCGGCGTATGATGCGCTGCTGACCTGCCTGTGGGTCGATGCGATCCTCGCCTTCTGGCTCGCGGTCGAGGAGGGGCGGACGCGGTGGGCCTGGGCGGCCGTGTTTGGTGTGTTACTGGGATGGGCGGCGGATATCAAGCTGACGGGGTGGTTCCTGGGGGTGCCGTTCGTGGGATGGGTGACGTTCTATGGGCTTGCCCGAGCTCTTGGCCGATCGACCCCCCACCTTAACCCTCCCCCGCAAGGGGGGAGGGAAGCCGAGGCGGGGCCTCCGAAATCGTCACCCTCCCCCCTTGCGGGGGAGGGTAGGATGGGGGGTGAACGGGTTAAGGCCACAATTCGGGTCGCGCTGCTCGCGGCCCCCCTCGCCCTCGTCACCCTGTACCTCTTCAACCCCGCCTGGTGGCTCGACCCGATCGGCGGGGTCGAGCGGTTCCTCCGTTCGAACACGACGCGAGAGAAGACCCAGCCGATCCCTGTCCTGTTCCTGGGCAGGATCTACGACTCACCGGCCGAATCCCTCCCCTGGTACAACACCCTGGTTTGGACGGCGATGGCGACCCCCGTCGGCTTCCTCGCGCTAGCGATCGTCGGTAGCGTCCGGGCGATCCGGCGATGGCGGACCGAGCCCTTCGGCCTGCTAGTACTGGGCCACTGGGCCTTCCTCATCGCCCTGCGAGCCCTGCCGCACACGCCGGGGCACGATGGCGTCCGCCTCTTCCTGCCGGCTTTCGGCGTACTGGCGATCCTGGCGGGACTGGGGGCGGCGAGCCTGGTCGAACGGTGGCGGCGATGGGGCCGGGCGATCGTCGTCGTGGCCCTGATCGAGGGGGCGGCGAGCGTTGCGGTGATGATGCCGGTGCCGCTCTCGTACTACAGCCCGCTCGTCGGCGGCCTCTTCGGCGCCAGCCGGATGGGCATGGAAGCGACCTATTACTGGGACGGCCTCGACGACGAGACCCTCGACTTCCTCAACACGCACACGCCGCCGGGCTACCGGGTCCAGTTCGCCACGTTCCCGACCTCCCTCCTCTACCTCAAGAAGACCGGCCGCCTGAAGGCCGCCCTGGCGCCGATCGACCCGGGGATCGACGGCCTGGTACGTCCTCCAGAATCGCCCCGGGGCGTTCCGGGACGACGACCGGATCTTCCTGGCGAAGGGGCGGGTGCCGCAAATGTCGAGCAAGCTCCTGACGCCGCTCGTCTGGGTCTTCCCCATCAACCCGCCGTACGACCCATGACGACGTCGCCCGAACCCCCGCACAAGCTCCCGTCGTGGGCGGCCCCGGCCCTCGTCTTCGCCCTGGCGATGGCCGCGCTCGCGCCCACGACGGGCGACATCGGGCTGACGTGGGACGAGCCGTCCTATCGCTACAGCCAGGTCCTGTCGGCCCAGTGGTGGGGCCGGCTCTTCCGCAACCCGACCGACCCGTCGCTCTTCACCGCCGACGCCCTGCTCTACTACTGGCCCTACGGCCGATACGGCATCAACTTCCACCCGCCCCTGGCCGGGCAGCTCGACTTATTGACTTATGAGCTTTTCGGCGGGTTCATGAAGGACATCCCGGCGCGGCGGATGGCCTCGGTCATCGAGTTCGCCCTGACGGTAACGGTCCTGTATCAATTCCTCGCGCGTCGCTACGGCGCCTGGGTCGGCGGCGTTGCCGCGGCGTCTCTGCTCCTGATGCCCCGCGTCTACGGCGACGCCCACATCGCCGGGACCGACACGCCGGGCCTGCTGCTCTGGGCCGCCACGGCCGTCGCCTTCTGGACGGGGCTGCACGAGCCGAATGCGCGATGGTGGCGGGTCGCGGTCGGCGTGCTCGTCGGCCTGGCGTTCGTCGAGAAGATGGGGGCGGTGATGGTCGTCCTCCCGCTCCTCCTCTGGCTGGTCTTCGGGCACATCCCCCGGCTCTTCCGCAAGGGGACGCGGGCTGACTGGATCGACGGACTGGTCACCTCGACCGCGATGCTCGTCCCGCTCGGCCTGGCCTTCCACGAGGTCCGCCGGCTGGCCGACGTCTTCCTCCAGATCCAGCGCGGCATGGGCACGCCCGAGGCCAGCGTCTCGCCCGCGAACACCGACCTCTTCGTCCAGCACCCGCAAAGCCACCTGCCGGCGTGGATCCTGCTCGCCCCGCTGGCTGTCTGGATCGTCCGCCGCCTGCTCGCGCGGATCTTCCCGAAGAGCCCGCTCTGGGGCGCCGAGCGTCCGGCCCTGGAGACCTGGACGGCGATGCTCGCGTTCGGCCCGGTCGTCGCCTGGCTCGGCAACCCGGCCTGGTGGCGCGAGACCCTGCCCCGGCTCGCCCACTACTACGCCATCAACACCGGAGCGCCGCGGGGTCCTGCCCGACATCAAGATTCTCTACTTCGGCCAGACCTATGAGTACAGCCTCCCCTGGCACAACGCCTGGGTCCTGATCGCGATCACCGTCCCCGCCTCCATCCTCGCCGCGGCGATCGTGGGGCTGATCCTCAAGCTGCCGACGGTCCGCCGCGACCGAATCCCCCTCTATTTCCTCCTGCACCTGCTGATCCTGCCGGTCCTCCGCATGGGCCCGACCCCCGCGCACGACGGCGTCCGGCTCTTCCTGCCGACGTTCTTCTTCCTGGCGGCCTTCGCGGGATGGGGGACCATCGGGCTGGCCGACCTGATCGGGCGATCGGGACGCGCTCGTGTCGTCGCGCGATCGGTCCTGTCAGCCCTGGTCTTGCTCCCGGCGGCCTGGGGGCTGGTGCGGATTCATCCGTTCGAGCTCTCATACTACAACGAGCTGATCGGCGGGCCGCGCGGGGCGCGGGCGCGGGGATTCGAGTTGTCGTACTGGTACGAGGCGTTCGACGGGCGGACGATCGCCGACCTGAACCAGAAGCTGCCCGACGGCGCCATGCTCGACGGGCTGAACAAACTGACCCAGACTCCGACCTTCGCCTGCCTCCAGGAGCTCGGGGCGATCAAGCCGACGCTCGTCCTCGACTCGCCCGACCCGAACCACTTCCCTTACCTCTGGATCTTGACCCACGACTCGAAGGCGAACGGCCTGACGCGGCTGGCCTTCGCGATGACGCCGTTCTACGAGCGGCGGCCGTGGCAGCTCGACGGCCTCCGCGTCGTGACGGTGGACGAACCGAAGACGGTCGCCCGAGCCTGGGCGCTGCAGCTCCTGGCCGACGACGACCCCGACGCCCGTCCCGACCCCCCGTCGGCGCCGGCCTGGGTTCGCTCGGCGCTGCCGCCCCTGGCTCGGTTCTGGGGCGACGGAGTGACGAAGGCCGGGCGGCTTCGGGTGAACGAGCGTGCCTTCGCGTGGGCGAAGGCCGATCCCGAATCGCTCCGCGCGGCGGCCCGGGTCATCGCCGAGGGCGGGCCGATCCCGGCCGGTTCCGACGCGGCCCGGTTGTGGGCGATCCTGACCCACGGCGACCGGAGGGTTTGGACCTTCGGGCTGAACGCGCTGCTCCGGTCCGACCCGCAAGCCCTGCGCGACGCCGTCGAGATCCTCATCGCCCGGCCCGACGCCGTCCGCGCGGTCCTCACCCGCTACCCCTACACAGACCCTGCCGACATCGACGGGCCGCTCGACAGCAACCTGCCTCGCCGAAAGGATTAACGGCCGAGATTGGCTTCGTTCGGCGCATCGGCCTCCGGGCGAAATTGGGTTCGTTTCGTAGCGATCTCGGGTTCGCTCGGCAGGGGCTCGTCGATCCCGAGCGAGGCTGCCGCTCCGACTTGCCAAAGACCCGTCTCGTCGCGAGGTCCCTTGGTATATCATCCTGGCGGCGGCCGCCGTGGCCCGCCCGGGGGCCCGAGACGACGGGGGCGCGATGGGCGACGATCCGAAGCGTGTCGGGGTCCGGTCGCTCCGATGGACGCTGGGCGGGCTCGCCGGCCTGCTCGTCGCCGCCGGGGCGGTCCGGGCGGGGCTCTATCTCGTCTACGCCGCGCGGATGTCGACCTTCCCGCTCGAGGCTCACCAGCTCGAGTCGAAGATGGTCCTGCTCGCCTGGCGGGCCCAGCAGGGGCTCTCGCTCTACCCGGAGTGGCGCGACTATCCCCACGTCGCCAACTTCTTCGCGCCGATCGACTTCGTGCTCGTCGGCCGGATCGGCCGGCTGGTCGGGGCCGACCTCCGCGGGCTCTTCCTGATCGGGCGGTCGCTCTCGTTCGCCGCGGGGATGCTCGAGGCGGTGGTCCTCGGCCTCTGGGCCGGCCGGCGGTACGGGCCGTTCGCGGGGGTGGTCGGGGCGGTCCTGACGCTCGGCTCGATCGCGATGACCGGCTTCTCGGTCTCGACCCGGCCCGACATGCTCGCCGAGCTGCTCGGCGTCGTCGGCTTCATCCTCTTTGGCGAGCGGTCGCGGCGATGGAGCATCGCGGGGGTCGCGGCCCTGGTGCTGGCGGTGCTGACGAAGCAGACGGCCGGCGTCTATCTCATCGCCGCGGCCGTGGGCGCGGTCGCCGAGGGGCGAAGGCGATGGGGGCTCGAGATCCTCGGGGGCGGCCTCGGCGCGATTGCGCTGATCGTCGCGGCCGTCACGTTCGCGGTCGAGCCAAACTTCGCCCAGTCACTCGTCGGCGAGGCGGCGACGCCTCGCGACCTCGGCGCGTGGCTCGGCCTGCTCAACCGGCTCGCGAAGGGTTCGGCCGACCTGGTGCTGCTGCCCGCCGTGGGGATCGTGCTCTGGACCCGGACACGCCATCGCGACCCGAGGCTCGCGGCGCTGGCGGCGACGGCCCTGGCCTTCGCGTTCATCACCTCGATGAAGCGGGGGGCCGACGCCAACTACTTCCTCGTCCTCCGCGCCCCCGAGGCGATGGCCGCCGCCGCGCTCTGGGCCGCCGCGCGCGAGGCCGCCTCGCCGCGGCGGGCGCTGGCGGTCGGTGCGATGCTCGCCGCGGCCGCGGCGGCGATGGTCATCTCGGTGGGAGGCATCTCCCTCTTCTTCTTCCGGATCGGCCGCACGGTCGACTTCTTCGAGGGACCGAGGGGCGCGCGGTGGCGGCCGGCTACCGCGACGCGGGCCGCGCCGCCGCCGACCCCGCGGCGCGGATGCTCACCGACTCGGGCTTCATCGACGCCCACGCCGGCGACCGCGCCGTCTTCGGCGACCCGTGGCTGTTCCGGATGCTTGTCGACACGGGCCGGATCCGGCCCCGCGTCGTGCTCGAGCGGATCGATTCCGGCTATTATGAGACGATCATCACGACGGCCGACTTCCGCCTGCCGGCGTACGAGTCGAACGCGTTCGGCCTGCCGATGGCCCTGGTCGAGCGTCTCCGCGACCGCTACGAGCTCGTCCGCTCCGGCGATGGACTCTTCGTCTACCGCCGGCGTGGCTCGGGCGGGCCCGGGCCGCGCTGAGCCGCCGGACTTTTTCCTTGGACGCGGGCCGACTCGCGCCGTCCAATGGAACCGACCGCTCCCGCGTCCGCGGGTTCGTCATAGATCATCGCGAGATCACCATGCCGGGCTTCATCACGCCTCGAAGGGCGCGCATCGCCTTGCTCCTCGTCGCGGCGTACTCCTCGGCCGGGGCCGCCCGGGGCCAGAGCCCGATCACCGCGTTCGGCCAGGGCGTGCTCAAGACGGTGAGCCCGAACGAGGGCGAGACGATGGGCGTCGAGGTCCAGATGCGGAACGGCACGAACGGCCGCGTCCGCGTCGCGCGGGCCGAGGTGTTCCTGGCCTGCCAGGGCGGCTGGTCGGCCTCGCTGGGCGAGACGGTCGGCAAGGAGAACAAATTCTTCGGCAACGCCCCGGTGATCGACCCCGGCGAATACTCCTACGAGTTCGGATACAACTTCTCGACCCCGATCTCGCACTACGTCCTGGCCCTCCGGCTCGCCCGGCAGGGCCAGCCTGCGCAGGACTACCTGCTCCAGGTCCCGATCGTCCGCCCCGGCTTCCCCGCGCCGGCGAAGCTCCGCGCATCGGCCCCGGTGTTCGTCGGCCTGCAGGAGCCGATCGAGGTGCTCACTCTGGCCGACGGCCTGTCCTGGCTGCCCATCGTCGGCCAGGTCGTCAACACGTCGGGCAGTCCATTGACGCTGAAAAAGTGGCGTCTCCTCGTCAAGGAGGGCACCAAGACCGTGCTGGTCCGCGACCTCACGGCCGCGTATCGCATCGCGGCGAGCCGGGAGTCGCTCAACGAGTTCCACTTCGCGTTCGTGCTGCCGAAGGAGTTCCGCAAGGGAACGCTCGAGATCGACGCCGAGTTCGACCTGGCCGGACGCCGCGTCCCGTTGACGCGCCCGGCCGATGTCGAACGCGTCGAGGCCCGCGCGATCCGCTCGCCGGTCGAGGGCCGATGGTCCTGGGGCAACGGCCCGGGACAGCTCGAATTCCACACCCATTACCACTTTCCCGAGCAGCGGTACTGCTACGACCTGGGCATTCGCGGTGGGGCCCGGCGCGAGACCTCCTCCGGCGACCCCAACAGGAACGAGAGCTATTTCTCCTGGGACAAGCCGATCCATTGCGTCGAGGACGGTCGCGTCACGGTCGTCGTCGACGACGTGCCGGACAACTTCGGGCACAGGGCCAACCCGGCCAACAACCCCTCGCGCAACGCCTGCGTCGTCGTCGAGCACGCGGGGAATCACTTCTCGATCTACGTCCACGTCCGCAAGGGCAGCGCGACGGTGAAGGTCGGCCAGACGGTCAAGGCGGGCGACGTCGTCGGTCGGGTCGGCAACGCCGGCAGCAGCAGCGAGCCGCACCTGCATTTCGGCTACCTCGGGCTCGACCGCACGGGCCGGTTCCGCAACGTCCCCGTGCGGATCGAGGGCCTCAAGACCGTTGACGGCAAGCCGGCGGACGGCGGCGTGCCCAGGGGTAGCGTCGAGTACGTCGCGGGGGCGAGCAAGTGAGCATGCTGACCCGATCAGCGCGCCGGGGCGACCTCGACGGTCGACTGGATCGTCCACCCCTCCCGGCGAGGCAAGTGGCGCGGAGGCCCGTGCCTCGATTCAGCGCGAGACCTGAGGCGTGGGCATGAAGCCCGAGCCCCCCGGCATCGGTCCCGAGGGCGGCCCGGCGTCGGGGCGCGGGACTGCGCGACGGGCCGCGGATCAGAGAGGCCGGCCGCGCGGTGACGCGATCGCGGGCCGTGCGGGCGATGGCCAGGGCCGGGTCGAGCCGCAAGGCGGCGTCGAACTCGGTGCGGGCCTCGATCGGGTCGCCGAGCCGGGTATAGGCGACGCCCCGGTTGTAGTGGATCACGGCCGACCCCGGCGCGACCCGAAGCGCGGCGTCGAGGTCGGCGATCGCGCGGAGGACGTCGCCCGTGCCGAGCGACGCCAGCCCCCGGTCGTTGAGCGTGGGCGCCGAGTCGGGGCGGAGGCGGAGGGCGGCGTCGAAGTCGGCGATCGCCCGGGCGTGGTCGCCCCAATGGACCAGGGCCTCGCCCCGGGCCGCGTAGGCGCCGGCGTTCTTCGGGTCGAGCCGGATCGCCTCGCCATAGCCGGCCACGGCCGCGTCGAGCTCGCCCCGGGCGAGGTGCTCGTCGGCCCGGCGCTTCGCGGCCTCGGCGGCGTGGGCGGCGGTGGGTTCGTCGGCCGCCGGCAAAGGTGCCTCCTCGGCCTCGGCGCCAGGTGCCTCGCAGGGGGCGACGCCCGCCGGCTCGATCGGGATCGCCTCGTCGAGTCGGGGCGATTCGACGGCGGCCTCGCCCTCCGGCGGGGCGGCGGCCTCCGCGGCGAGGACGCCGAACCCGCGCGGAAGGGTCGGGTTCGCGATCAACGGCAGCACGAGGCGGGCCAGGGTCCGGCCGAAGGACGGTGCGACGCCGCGGGGCGCGTCGGCCGGCTTCACCACGGAAGCACGCTCGGTGCGAACGACCGCCGCGGCCGGCCCTGGGGCGGCAGGCCGGAGGGCGACTCGCCGCAGCTCGGGCAAGGCCGAGGGCCGCTGGCGGACCGCAGCGGCCGGCGGCGTGCGGAACGCCAGCGCGGGCTGGGCCGGCCGGCGGTCCGGTGGATGCGCGGCCGTCCGGAGGAGACCACTCGCCCACAGTGCGAGGCCGCCCATGAGCAGGAACGCCGCGATGGCAATACCACGGCGGCGGACGCTTGGGGCGGAGACGGCGTCGTACCGGTCGTCCGGGTCAGGCACATACGCCTCGGCGCCGGGGCCGTCGATCGTGTCATAGCCCGAGGGTGGCGCGTCGTCCCAGACCGAGTCGTCTGCGTCGTCGTGCGGGGCCGCGGCGGCCGTGGCGTAGGTGAGCGCGGCGCGGCCTCGGCGAGCGACGACGCGATGTGCTCCGGCCAGACCAGGCACGCCCGGGCGACGGCTCGGGGGGCGGCAGCGGGGGCCGGGACGCTCGCCGGTGCGGTGGCAGCCCGAATGGCCTCGATGAAGGCCCGGCAGCTCGGCCAGCGGCCTCGGGCCGCTTGGACAGGGCGCGGGCAACGGCCGGGAACTCGGACTCGTCGAGCACCGCCAGGTCGGGCTCGCGCATCAGGTGGCCGGCCATCACGTAGCCGGGTTCGCCGGTGAACGGCAGACGGCCGGTGCGGAGGTGGCAATACGTCACGGCCAGGCTGTACTGGTCCGAGTTCCGCGACGTCGCCCCAAGGAAGAACTCGGGCGCGGCGTAGGCGGGCGTCCACTGGAGGCCGGTGTGGCTCGTGACCTCGTCCTCCATCCACCGCGCCGCGCCGAAGTCGGCGACCTTCACACCGCCGCCGACCAGCAGGATATTTTGCGGCTTGAGGTCGCGGTGCTGGACGCCCAGCCCGCCGCGGCCGTCGAGCATGTGGCGGGGGTCGTTGAGGTAGTCGACCCCCTTGGCGGCCTCGGCCAGGGCGTCGATCAGCTCGTCGCGGGGATGCCGCGCAGGCCGCGGTCGCGGGCCTCGAGGAAGCGGTCCCAGAGCGAGCCGTCGGCCAGCTCCATGGCGAGGATCAGCCGCTCGTCGTCGACCCACGCGCCGAAGTTGGCGAGCAGGTTGGGGTGGCGGACCGTCCGCGCAATGTCAAGCCCCCGGAGGTGCGCGGCGGAGCGCGCCCCCGAGAGCAGGATGATCTTCACCGCGACCGGGAAGCCGCCGGCCCCGTCGGCCCTCCAGACCTCGCCCGAACCGCCGGCACCGATCCGCCGGACCAGGCGGATGCCGGGGACCGGCTCCGCACCGGGGGCGGCGGGCGCCCCGCGCTCCATCATGCTGGAATTCATCCCGAACCCCGGCCTTTCGGCCGAAGACCCCTCCGGGCACATCCCTCCCTGGCAGCCCGGCCTGACGATGACGGATAAATGACGGCAGATATAGGGTCGCCGGGCGACCTGGATCGCCCCGGAAAGGTCCGTCCCGGAACGCCATGCAGATGTGATGCCTACCGCTCAAGTCGGGGCAAAAAGGCAACCCGCCCGTCTCGGAGCGATCACGATTCGGGGGGTTCCCGGGCGGTGACGCCAGGATTCTGCGCGGTGGCCGACCGGCCGGCCGCGCGGGCCGGTGCAACGACGGCCCCGTTCGTGGGCACGGCTATGCCGAGCGCGGGGTCGAGCCGGGCGGGGCGGCGGTCTGGGCAAGCTCAAGGTCGGCGTCCGACGGCTTGGCGACGCGGCTTGGCCGGAGGGTCAGCACGGCCAGAAGCACAGCCACCGCGGCGATGGCGGCCGCCTCCCAGAACGGGGCCGAGGGGGCGACCCAGCCGAGGAGGACGTTGCCCGCGAAGTGGTTGATCATCCGCGCGAGGGTCTGGGCCGAGGAGGTGACGCCGAAGACGGCCCCCTGCTCCGAGGCGGGGGTGGTCCTCGAGAGCAGCCCGGCGATCGACGGGCTCGCCAGCCCCTGACCAAGGCCGACGGCCAGGATGGCCCCGAGCACGGCAGGCGTGCTCGTGACCACGCCGAGCATCGTGAAGCCGACGACCGAGAGCGCCAGCCCGATGGTGATCAGCCGGGGCTCGCCGAACCTCGGGACGAGCCGGCGGATCAAGCCCCCCTGCACCACCGCGCTGACGAGCCCGAGGAACGCGAAGCCGAACATCGCCCCGTCCTCGCCCCAGCCGAGCCGCTCGCGGAGGTAGAGGGCGAACGTGCCCTCCAGCGCCGCGAACGCGAGGACGTTCAGCGCCGAGAGCAGGACGAGCCGGCCCACGCCCGGCACGCGGATCGTGTCGAGCAGACCCCGCCAGCTCATGACCGTGCGCCTCGGATCGCTTGCCGTCGACCGGACGCGACTCGGGCAGGTAGACGAGGACGAGGATCCAGGCGATCGTCGAGAAACCCGCCGCCACGAGGAACGGCAGGCGGAGCCTCCATTCCGGGTCGACCGGCAGCCGGACAAGCAGCCCGCCGAGCAGCGGCCCGAGCACGAAGCCGACGCCGAACGCCGCCCCGATCATCCCGAGGCTCCGCGACCGATGCTCGGGCTTGGTCACGTCGGCGATGTAGGCCTGCGCGACGAGGATGTTGCCGCCCGAGGCGCCGTCGAGCATCCGCGCCAGGAGCATCGTCGGATAATGGCGTGAGAGGCCGAGGATCACGAACGAGATCGCCGTGCCGAGCTGGCTGACGACCAGCACGGGCCGCCGGCCGTACCGGTCGCTCAGGCGGCCGAGGATCGGCGCGGCCACGAGCTGGCACATCGGGTAGGCGGCCATCAGCAGGCCGATCTGCGGCGGGCTGAAGCCGTAGCTCTTGGCGAACGGGCCCAGCAGCGGCATCACGATCGTGAAGCCGAGCAGGTCCACCAGGACGATCAGGACGACGACCACCAGCGGCGACATCGGTCCGAGATGCTCCTCAAGGACCGGCCGACGCGGCCATGGCGTCGGGGCCGTAGAGCGCCTGGCGCTGCTGGTCGGCGCGGCCCTTGACCTCCAGCAAGAGCCGGGCCTGGGCCACGATCACCGCGTACTCGACGACGAACGCACCCAGATTGAAGGCCAGCGCCACCGACGCCGTCGCCAGGTGCCAGATCGGGTTCCCGCCGAAGGCGTCGGCCGACCCGCCGAACCAGGCGGCGACCGAGACGAGCGTCATGCTCCAGAACTCGAACCGGAACGCCTTCCGCTTGTTCTTCTTCGCCTGCGCCTCGACCCACTCGGGCATCTGATACGCCTTCACGACCTCCTTGACCCACTTCCACGTCCCCAGGAAGTAGGTGTAGACGATCGAGTGGACGAGCAGGGTCGTCAGCAGCGTGAAGAGGCCGAGCAGGAAGTGAATCGTGTGCCAGGGGTCGGGCGTGCCGTGCCCGCGCGGCTCGCCCACGGAGATCAGCCCCACGACGTAGCTCGCCAGCAGGAGCGACCCGTTCGTAACGGCCAGGCCGAGGAAGATCCGATGCATGGGCTTCGTAGGGTCCGCTGTGCGGACCGTCTTCGGGGTGAACCTCGGCCGATCGGGAAAGGTCCGCACAGCGGACCCTACACGAACGTCCCTCCCCTTGGCAACGGCCGCCCGATTAAGATCGGGGCCGGCTTCTCCTCATCACGCCTCTCCGCGGAGCCCGCATCGTGAACGACGGCTGGATCGCCGACCGGATGACGAAGATCGAGGCCTCGGGCATCCGCAAGGCGTTCGAGATGGCGAAGGGGATGACCGACCCGATCAACCTCTCGATCGGCATCCCGGATTTCGACGTCGCCGAGCCCGTCAAGGCCGCCGCGATCGACGCGATCAGGCGGGGCCGCAACGCCTACACCGTCACGCTGGGCATTCCCGAGCTGCGGTCGAAGCTCCAGGCCGAGGTCGACGCGGAGCTGGGTCACTCCGACCGCCAGGTAATGGTCACCTCGGGCACCTCGGGCGGCCTGCTGCTCGGCCTTTCCGCGGTCGTCAATCCCGGCGATGAGGTGATCGTCTTCGACCCGTACTTCGTCATGTACAACAACCTCGTTGCCCTGGCCGGGGGGACGAGCGTGCTGGTCGACACCTATCCCGATTTCCGGGTCGATGTCCACAAGGTCGCCGCCGCCATGACGGGCCGGACGAAGTGCGTGATCGTCAACAGCCCGGCGAACCCGACGGGCGTCGTCGCCTCAATCGACGAGATGAAGGCGCTGGCCACGCTCTGCAAGGAGCGGGGCGTGCTGCTCGTCTCGGACGAGGTCTATCGCGCGTTCTGCTACGACCGACCGTTCGCCACGCCGGCCAGGTGGAACGAGGACGTGCTCGTCGTCGACGGATTCAGCAAGGCCCACGGCATGACCGGCTGGCGGCTCGGGTATGCGCACGGGCCGTCGAGGCTGATCCAGGAGATGGCCAAGGTCCAGCAGTTCAGCTTCGTCTGCGCCCCGAGCATGGTGCAGCATGCGGGCGTCGTCGCCCTCGACCAGGATTTAAGTCCTCAGATCGAGGTCTACCGCCGCAAGCGCAACCGCGTGGCCGACGCCCTGTCGGGCCTCTACGACCTGGCCCTCCCCGAAGGCGCCTTCTACGCCTTCCCTCGCGCCCCGTGGGGCACAGCCACCGAGTTCGTCGCCGAGGGGATCCGGCATAACCTGATGACGATCCCCGGCAACGTCTTCAGCCGGCGGGACACGCACTTCCGGATCTCGTACGCCGTCGACGACGCGACGCTCGACCGGGGGCTCGAGGTGCTCCGATCGCTGGCAAAGGGTCTCTCTTCGTAGGGTCCGCCATGCGGACCATCTGGGCTCGGATACCCGAAGATGGTCCGCATGGCGGACCCTACAAGGAGGGCCGACGGGCTTACTTCGCGGCCTTGGCCGCCTCGACGGCCTTGGCGGAGCTCCGCGAGCCGTTCGCCCGGAGGTTCTCCAGCAGCTTGCGCTGGGCCTCGGTCAGCACGGCCTCGCACTCGCTCATCGACTTCGCCTCGATGTCGGCGATCTCGCTGCGCAGGGCCTCGAGCTTCTCGTAGTGGGCCTTGCGGATCTTGTAGATCGACTCCCTCTGCTCGGGCGTCAGGCCGACCTGGCCGAAGTGATTCGGCACCCGACGCGAGGGATCGGACTTCTTCGCGGCCGGGGCGGCCGGCTTCTCGGCGGCGGGTTTGGCGGCGTCGGCCTTCGGTTCCTGGGCGAACAGGGGTATCGACCCGGCCGAGACCAGCAGGGCCAGCCCGAAAAAGGCGCGGACGCGAAGTTGTGGGGACATTCGTGTGTCTCCTTGTCCTTGGGGTCACAATTGGCGCCCGAAGCGCCCGATCAGGGCAACCCTAGAACAGGAAATCGCGGGAAGAGGCGATTCGCCCGCGAGTTTGCCGCTTCAGGCGGCTGGGCAAGAAAGCAGCCCCGGCCGGCCCGGGATGCGGGTGGGACGGGGCTGGATCGGCAAGCGGCCGTCCCGGGCTCAGAAGGCGTACGGGCTCGACGTCACGTTGAAGTTCACCCCGGCCAGACCCGGGCCGGCGAAGACGACCTGATTGCCGAACTGGTCGACCATCCGGCCGTCGAGCGGCTGGATCGGCCGGGCGTTGGGCAGGAAGCCGCTGGCCGAGGCCACAGCCTCGTACTGGGCAAGCTGGTTCGCGTCGAGCGTGATCGGCGTCGCCAGCACGAGCCAGTTCACCGGCTGCGAGACCGGCGGCGTGGTCAGCGAGCCGACATAGAACCACCCCGAGAGGTTGCCCGGCAGCAGGCCCGAGAAGTCGATCGCGCTGGAGAGCGTCGTCTTCGTGTTCGGCTTCGACAGGCTCGCCGTGGCCGCGTCCAGGATCGGCTGCAGCGCGTTGTTGTGCCGCCCGAGCTTGAGCAGGACGGCCACGACCGACTCCGCGCCCGTCGCGCTCATCGTCACGAAGTGCTCTTCCATGTTGTACCGCTTGCCCGCGACCGTGGTCTCCGACGGGTCATGGTAGTGGAACTGCGCCAGGTCGAAGGGCACGCCGCCGAGGGTGATGAAGTCCTTCGGGTTGTTCGTGGGGTACTGGACCTGGATCTGGTGGCTGTTGTTGATGATGTCCGTCGAAACGGACGGCGTGAAGTCGATCGACAGGATGCCGCTGAGGTCGATCGGCCTGACGCCCCTGGGGATGTTGACCGGCGACTCGAACGGGGCGGCGGCCTGCGGGGCGATCGTGTCCCAGGCGTAGGGCCCGACCGGGCCGGCCGCCGGGGTGATCCCGAAGCCGTAGTTCCACGACGCCGACTGCGACGCGCTCGTCGTGCCGGCGGTCGCCGTGTTGAAGGAGCCGACCGGCGGCGTCAGAGCGAACGTCGGCGTCTGCTGGATGAAGCCCTTCGGCAGCACCTCAAAGACGACGTAGGCGTCGGGCGCCGTGACACTGAAGAGGTAGAGGCCCGCGGCGTTCGTCCGCGTCTTCGCCACGAGCCGGTTGGCAGAGTTGAACAGGTCGATCTGGACGCTGGGCACGCCGTGCCCGGTCGCGGTGTCGAGCACGGCGCCGGAGATCGTCCCATACGGCCCGGCCACCGTGCTCAACACCGTCCGCGCCTCGAGCGACTCGCACACCGGCGAGGCCTTGCGACGAACACCCCAGGCCGACTTGTCCCTGCACTTGATTCCGAGCATCGTGCGACATCTCCAAGCGGCGACGAAGTATCCCGCAGTTCGCGCATATCTCCCAGATCACGCGAGTTTCTCAGTCGCCCTAATTATTGCATACGGACTTACGGCTCTCGGCGCGGAATTTACAATCTCCGCCCGGAGACGAAGGCAAAGCCCTCATCAGGCTTTGCATGCATGTGGCTCGACGGTGAATCCTCCGGGCACGGAGGGTGGGCGATGCGGGGCGGGTCAGCGGCCCGAGCGATGGAAGACGCTCGGCTCGAGGGGGAGGCTGCCGAAGAGGCGGTTGTGGAGCAGCTGCTCGAAGGCCTCGAGGTCGCCGATGAGTGTCGACGCCGAGTGACGGTCGCCTGGGGGCTCGGGCGGGGAGGTGAAGGACTGGAGGACCGCCAGGCGGTCGGGCAAGGCGGGGTGGGGCGAGTCGGTGGGAGCGGTGACGTCGACCAGGAGCTGGAGCCGGATGGCCTCGCGGACGTCGACCGGAAGCCGGCGCCAGAAGTCGCGGAAGAAGGCGTAGATGTTGGGCAGGTCGTCGCGGTCGGGGTCGTGGCGGTCGAGGACCTCGCGGAAGAGCGGCTGGACCATCGCGACCTTCACCAGGGCCGAGGCCGCGGCGTCGCCACCGGCGATGGAGGCCGAGTTCCGGTCGGCGCGGGCCTCCTGGCCGCGGGCGATCGGCGCCTCGAGCCAGCGGGCCAGTCGCAGCGACAGCTTGGCCCAGGCGCCGAGCGGGCCCCGGACCCGCCCGTTGCTCCGATCGACGGCCCGGCCCAGCCCGTGGACGAACCGCGAGGCCCCGGCCGAGAGCGCCACATCACCCCGGGCCAGGTGGGCCAGCTCATGGCCGAGCACGGCCCGAAGCTCAGCCTGCGTGAGGACCTGCAGCAGGGGCAGTCCGATCAGCAAGATCCGCGTCCGCCGCCAGGCGACGACGCCGCAGCAGGGCAAGTACGCCAGGCGGATCTGGTCGGGCGGCTTGACACCGAGGCGGCGGGCGACGGCGGCGACCTCCTGGAAGAGCGTCGGCGCGTCCAGTCGGACGAGCACCGGGCCGAGGTCGGCGTCGGGGTCGCGGATCGCGGGGTCGACATGCACGCCGCCCAGCGCCTCGACGACGCCGCCCCAGCCGCGGACCTCATCATCGAGCCATCCCCGGAGCACCGGCACGAAGCCGCCGAGCGGGATCATCACCGAGGCCCCGGCCGCGACGCCGATCGGGTACACCTTCGCCAGCGCCCGGACCGCGGCCGAACGAAGCCGGAGCGACAGGTCGCCGACCGGCTTCGGGTCCGCGACCCGATGCGGGACGTGGGCGACCGGATCAGCCTCGGGGCCGTGCGACCCGTTGCGGTTAGGATCGCGGCGGCGGGCCCTAAAGAATTCGTCGCAACGGGCGCAGCGGAGCAGCAGGCCTTCATCGGGCGCGGGCTCGCCCGTCGGCTCCAGGCCGGCCCCGCACCGGGGGCAGCTCAACCCGCGCGGGACCTCGCCGACGGTGCCCATCGACCCCACTCCTCGCCCCAGTCCGGACCGCCCGGGCGAAATTCCAGACAAATGTCAGATCAGGGGGTTGACGACATGACGACAGTTGTCTTAGGATACGTTGGCCCGGGAGCACGGTCAACCCGGGCGCATGCCTGCGAGCATCGTGCCGACGCGGGCGTGGCCACGACCCGAGACGAGATGAGGCCCATGGCCAAGCGACCCGCGACGATCCCCGACAGCGAGCTGGACGTGCTGAGGGTCCTCTGGGAACGGCAGCAGGCGACGGTCCGCGAGGTCCTCGAGACCCTCCGCGCGGCCGGGCGCGAGTGGTCGTACGCCACGGTCGCCACCCTGCTCGACCGCCTCGAGACCAAGGGCGTGGTGACGAGCGACCGCAGCGACCTGGCGTTCGTCTACAAGCCGGCGATCACCCCGCAAGAGGTCCAGCAGAAGCGGCTCAAGAGCCTGGTCGACAAGCTCTACCAGGGCGAGCCGGGCCTGCTGGTGCTCCACCTGCTCAAGTCGCACCCGCTCGACCCCAAGCAGGCCAGCGAGGTCCGCTCGCTGCTCGACGAGATGACACCTCCTGAGTGAGACCGACCGCGCGGGCCCGTCCCGCCGCGAGGGAGCGCACCCTCGTATGACGACGTCTGACATACGTCCGAGACACGCCGATTTCCTCGACCCGATCGTCGGGCGGGGGCTCAGGGCCCTCGCGATCGCGGCGGTGCTCGGGCTGGTTTGGTTCGCGTGCCGGTTCATCGCGCCTCGCTATGAGGCCTCCTTGATGGATGCCGGCCTGCGACCGTCCTCGATCGCACGCGGGCTCCTCATCGCGTCGTTCTACTTCGCCAGGTACTTCTGGTGGATCGCCCCGATTCTTGTGGCCTTCTTCCTTTTTTCATCAAACGGGAGATCCCGGCCCGCCGCGCGGGGCCGCCGCAGAATAAGTGCCCGCTGGAGGCTTGGACTGCGCAAGATTCCTGAAGATTCCCGCGAAATCGCCCCGCACCGATTGCCGTCGACGACCGCGCCACTCAATCGATACGTCCCATCTCCCCGAGGGGTTGTCCGGAGAAAACGCCCATGGCAAGCTTCCGGCCCGCGTACCTGATCGTTCCGGCGCTGGCGATCCCGCTGGCGTGGAAGGCCTACGAGATGACGTGCCGCCCCGCGCCGCCCGAGCCGCCCCGGCCCGAGGCGGTCGAGGCCGGCCTCGCGCTGTTCAACCACAACTGGACGGTCAAGGACCCGCTCGCCGGCGGCGACGGGCTCGGGCCGGTCTTCAACGCCCGGTCGTGCGTCGAGTGCCACAGCCAGGGCGGCGCCGGCGGCGGCGGGCCGGTCGACAAGAACGTGACCGTTTATGGACTGCGGCCCGAGGTCAAGACGGCCATCAAGGACCTGCCGCACATCGGCGTTGTCCACCTAAAGGCGACGAGGCCCGAGTACCAGGAGACGCTCGCCCACGTCTCGCCCAACCTTCCCGGCTCGCCGAGCCTGCCGCTCGAGAAGATCATCGACCCCGGCTTCGTCTGCACGACCGGCAACGACGTGGTCGTGACCCAGCGGAACACCCCCGCGCTGTTCGGCGACGGCCAGCTCGACATGATCCCCGAGGACGAGCTGCACCGGGCCCAGCGGCAGAACTCGACCGCCGCGCGGCTCGTGGGCCTGAGCCGCGCCAAGGACCCGAACATCCGCGGCCGCGTGGCCCGCTTGCCCGACGGCCGGCTCGGCCGGTTCGGCTGGAAGGCCGAATTTGCGACGCTCCGCGAGTTCGTCAAGGCGGCCTGCGCCAACGAGATCGGCCTCTCGAACCCCGACCGTCCCCAGGCCCGGCCGATGGCCCATCGCGGGTACCAGGGCACCGGTACCGACCTGACTGACGCCCAGTGCGCGCTGATGACCGACTTCATCCGCGGCCTCGACGCCCCGCGCCGGGTCGAGCCGAGCGACCCTGGCGAACGGGCCCGGGTCAAGGCCGGCGAGGAGACCTTCGCCCGGATCGGCTGCGCCGACTGCCACACGCCCGACCTCGGCTCGATCAAGGGCTTTTATTCCGACCTGCTCCTCCACGACCTGGGCGGCCTGCTGTCCGCGGGCATCGGCTCGTACGGCGAGGCGATCGCCCCGCCGAACTCGACGACCGTGCCCGTCGCCTCCGAGTGGAAGACCCCCGCCCTCTGGGGCGTGGCCGACTCGGCCCCGTACCTCCACGACGGCCGCGCCGAGACGCTCGAGGCGGCGATCGAGGCCCACAAGGGCGAAGCCGACGGCGTGACGACGGCCTTCAAGAACCTCCCTCCGGCCGAGCAGCAGGGCGTGATCGCCTTCATGAACACGCTCAAGGCGCCGCGGTCGGCGGCCCCTTCGCCGGGGAGCCCGGGGACCCGGACGGCCTCGCGCTGAGGCGGATTCGATCGCGGTGACCGGCGGGCCGAGGGCGTGGCGGATCTTCCCCACGTCCTCGGCCCGTTCCGGCTTTGTCCTCCGGCTCTTTCCTGGAGTAAGCTGAGGACATTGATCAACCGGGGATCTCCTGCCCATGACCATCACCACCCTCGTCTGCCCCTGCGGCATGACGCTCAAGGCCCCCGGCGCGAAGCCCGGGCGGGTGGGCAAGTGTCCGAAGTGCGGCGGCATGCTCCGCGTCCCAGACGACTTCGCCCCCGCGAGGCCGAGGCCGGAGCCCATCGCCCCGACGGCCGACGTCGAGGACGAGCCGGCCCCCGCCTATGCGGTCGGGCCGAAGACGGCCTCTGCCGGCTCGACGGTTTACGCCCCGCCGCCCTCGCGCTCCCGCCCCCGTTCGACGACGACCGCAGCCGGCGAGGGGCCGATCACGCCTCCGAAGGACGGAGACGTCACCCTCGGCATGAGCCTGAGTTATCCCCTCTGGAGCTGGTCGAGCATCGCGATCCTGATCTACCTGCCCCCGGCCCTGACCATCACGTCGGCTCCGCTGCCCTTCCTCGTCGGCACGTTCGCGGGCGGGACGGCGTTCACGATCGCGTCGCTGATCGCGCTGGCCCCGGGCCTTCTGATGGGCATCTGCGTCTGGGGCTACACGCTCGTCTATCTCGGCAACGTCCTGATCTCAACGCGCCCTGGGCGAGGCCCTGCCGCCGCGGACGCCCCACTTCGGCGAGGAGGACATCCTCCGCGTCCTCGGCCGGTGGTTCTGGGGCGTCATCATCGGCGTGGGCGTGGGCGCCGTACCGGCGACCGTCTGGTGGGTCTACTGCGGCGAGATCGACTGGGCCGACCAGCTCATGTTCGTCAACCTCGCGGCTGTCGGCATGGCGTACGCGCAGATGGCCCTGCTCGCCGTCCTGCTCTACGACGACCCGTTCGCCGCCAACCCGATCACCGTCGTCCGCGCGATCCGCCGCGTCGGCTGGGACTACGCGGGCGTCTGCTTCCTGAGCGGGGCGTTCCTCGTCTCGATCGTCTGCCAGCTCAGTGTGATCGCCCAGATCAAGGAGACGTTCACGCACATCCTGTTCTTCTGGCTGTTCTGGGTGAACTTCCTCTACGGCGCGATGGTCGTCCTCCGCCGGCTGGGGCGGTTCTGCCACAGGCATCGGGTTGTGCTCGAGTGGTTCCCCGAGCGGGGGCGGTGGGGACGGTGAGGCGAGACGAGGTCGTCCCTGCCTCGTTGCATCGGCGCCCGGTCCGGGGATGATGGGCGGGCCGGACACGTGCCCCACTCCCCGCGGGGACCCGCATGGGACGATCCGCCGCCCTGGTCGAGATGACGGCGAGCCTGCTCGCCACGGCCGACGCCCCGGACCCTGGCGGTGCGCTCGCCTATGCGCCGCTCGCCCTGGCGGTCCTCTATGTGTCCTGCTTCGCGCACGAGCTCGGCCATGCATTGCTCGGGCGGATGGCGGGATATGTGGTCACGTCGTTCGGCCTCGGCACGGCGCGGCCGTGGTGCGTCGTCAGGATCGGCGGCACGAGGGCCTATCTCAGCCTCGTCCGGCCGTTCCAGGGGATCGCGTTCTCCTGCATGCCGCACCGCGAGCCCTCGCGCCGGGAGCAGGCGGTGTCGATGGCCGGCGGCATCGTCGCGAACGAGCTGCTGGCACTGGTCGGGCTCGGGCTATGGCTCGCGCAGGGCGGCGTGTTCTGGGCGACGGTGGCCTGGGTCAACGGGGTGCTAGGCGCCGCGAGCCTGATCCCGATCCAGTGTCGGGTCGGCAAGGCGATGATGCAGTCTGATGGCTGGCAGCTCGTGCGGATCTGGCGGTTGGGATCGACGGCCATCCCAGCGCCTCTGACCATCCAGGTGCTGAACGCGTTCCGTCCGCTCTGGACCGCGACGGGGGACACGCTCGCCCTGCACGTTTACCTCGTGGGCTCGGCGGAGGCCTGGGCCTGCCTCGGCGACGTCGGCCGGGCCGAGGCACTGCTTGCGGAGATGGAGTCGCTAGCCTGCGCCGACGTGCCGGGCCTCGCGGCCGTCGGGTCGCTGGTCCGGGCCGTGGTCGCGATCGAGGCCGGCCGCCTCGCGGAGGCGGCGGCGGATCTCGACGCGGCCGAGGCCGGATATCGGCGCTCGGCCACGACGGGGGCCTGTTCGGCGCGGCCTTGCTCCGCACCCGCGCCCGCAGGCGCGCGGGCGATGCCCACGGGGCCTGGGACGACCTCGAAGCCCTGGCGGCGCACCCTGCCCTGGCCCGCCGCCCCGAGCGGGCCACCTCGCTGGTCGCCGAACGGCTGCTCGCCGCGATCACCGCTGCCGACTTGGAGGCCGTGACCTCGCTCCGGGAGCAGTACGAGCACGCCCGGCGCGGCCATCCCTCGACGGCCAACGACCTCGCGATCTTCACGGCGTTGGCCCGATTCGCGGCCTCGCGCGACGACTTGACTGACGCGGGGTCCTGCTACCGGCGGGTCGCGGAGTCGGTCGCGTCGCTCGCGAAGGCCTGGAATGATCCGACCGAGCGAGCCCGTTTCCTCGAAAGCCGCGCGGCGCTCCTCGAAGAGGCCCGCGACGCCCTCCGCCTGGCCGGCGTCGACCCCGAGGAGGTCGATCGGTCGCTCCGCAAGGCCGAGCCCCCGACGGCGGCCGACCTCGAGGCGCGGGATCGCCGGCTTCGCCGGGCCGGCTACCGGCTTCTTATCATCAACGTCGCGTGCGTCGCATTCGCCGGCTGGATCGGGTCGGAGGTCGGGCTCCGGGAGCTCGGCCCACTCATCGTCGCCCCGATCGCGCTCGGCCTTTTCACTGCGGCCGGGGTGGTCTACCTCGCGTTCGACCGGACCGTCGGCCGCTTCATCCCGGCCCTCCGGCGGAGCGGCGGGGCCGTGATCCTCATTATGGGGGGCATGGCGTGGCTCTGCGCGATCATGGCCCTGGTGATGGCCGTGACCCTCCCGGAGTCGCCGGCCCTGATCAGCCACCGGCCGCGACGGGCCCTCGCCTTTACAAGTGTGCGAGGGCCGCGTTACTCTGGATAGATGGGCGCATCGCCGACGGATGGTGGCGGGGGACGGGGTCGATGGCGAGCATGGGGAGCGTGCGGCGGGTCTCGTCGATCCCGGTCGGGTATGACGCGGAGGGGCGGCCGATCCGCGTCCGGAGGCGGAAGCGGGACTATAGCGCCGTCGACACGGTGCTCTATCCGCTGGCCGATGGCCCGGGCGTGGCCATGCTCCTCTTCCTGCCGCCGCCCCTGGCGGTGATGACGCTGCCGGTGATCGACCTGTTCGCCGAGATCTCGTCGAAGAACGCGCTCAACCCGCTGGTCCTGTTGCTCCTGCCGATCGCCCTGCCGCTGATCGGCGCCTTCGTGCTGGTGGCGGGATTCGTGCTGCTCTTCTATGGAAGGGTGCTGGCGGCGGCCGCCTTTGGCGAGGACGACCACCCGCGCTGGCCGTGTTGGGACACGCACGAGATCGCCCAGGGCCTGGGCCGGTGGGTCTGGGCCGCGCTCATGGGCTTCGCCGTCGGCGGGTTCCCGGCGGTGGGGTACTGGATCCGCTGCGGCGAGGTCGACACCATGGACCAGGTCATCTTCCTCGACCTGGCGGGGATCGGCCTGGCCTACGCCCTGATGGCCCTGGCCGCGGCGATGCTCCACGAGAACCTGCTCGCGGCCAACCCCGCGGCGGTCGTCACGGCGATCCGCCGGGTCGGCTGGGACTACGTCGGCCCGTGCTTGCTCTGCCTCTTCGCGATCGGCACGACGATCGCGGCCTGGTGGGCGGTCCTCTTCCACTCGCCGAGCGTCGAGGTCGGTGCCATCGGGCTCTGGGGCTGCTGGGTCTGGATGCTCTACCAGGGGATGGTCGTGTTCCGCGTGCTGGGGCTGACGTATCACAAGCATACGGACTCGCTCGGGTGGTTCCGCGCGGCGCCGCGGTGGGGGGCGTAGGGCGGGGTGGGGGAGAGCGGAGTGCGGAGTGCGGAGTGCGGAGTGCGGAGTGCGGAGTGCGGAGTGCGGAGTGCGGAGTGAAGAGTGCGGGGTGCGGAGGTCAGACGGAGCGGACCATCGCCGACGAACGCTCGACCCCATCCGCACTCTGCACTCCGCTCTCCGCTCTCTGCACTTCGCTCTACGCACTCCGCTCTACGCACCCCGCACTCCGCACTCCGCACTCCGCACTCCGCTCTCCGCTCTCCGCTCTCTCCAGTCCGTCACACCCGCCCGCCCTTGTCCGTTTGATCGGCGGCCCGGTTCTGCTAGTCTGAATCGGGGCCGTGACACGATCTCCGATCCGCAGGGCGATGCGAGGGAGCGACGATGGCGACGGGCGATGGGCCGAACCCACGGGAAGAGAAGGCCAAGACCTTCTTCCAGTACGGCAACGACGCCGCTCTGAAGTCGAACTTCGACTACGCGATCGATATGTACAAGCAGGCGTGCAAACTCGCCCCCGACAGCCTGCCCTATCGCCAGGCCCTGCGGGGGATCACGCGGCGGAAGTTCAGCAACGACCCTGCGAAGGTCGGCCGCCTGGTCGGGGCGCGGATGCAGCCGATCCGGATGTCGGCCCGGTCGTCGAAGAACAAGGGGAAGTTCGGCGAGGCGCTGGCGACCTGCGAGGACGGCTTCACGCATAACCCCTGGGACCCCGAGACGGCGCGAATCGCGTCGGAGGCGGCTGAGGGCCTCGGGCTCAATGCCCTGGCCGAGTGGTTCCTCGAGTCGGTCCACGCCCAGGGCGAGAACGACGCCGACTTCCTCCGCCACGAGGCGCGGGTGCATGAGCTCTGCGAGTCGTGGGGCAAGGCCATCGCCTGCTGGGAGCGGGTCAAGAAGGTCGCCCCCAACGACCAGGAGGCCAACCGCAAGGCCAACGAGGTCTCGGCCAAGGCCACCATCAAGAAGTCCGGCCTGGGCGAGGCCCTCGACGACCGCTCGAAGCGCGACCCGGCCGCCGAGGCGCGCGAGATGGAGATGGAGGAGATGAAGCGCATGGCGCTGACGCCGAGCAGCGCGCCATGAAGGAGATCGAGGCCAACCCCCAGGCCGTCGGCCCCTACCTTTCGCTGGCCGACACCTACCGCCTCGCCGGCCGGCTCGACGAGGCCGAGCAGGTCCTGTCCAGGGGCATCAAGGCCAACCCCGATGACAACTACCTGAAGGGCGTCTACGCCGAGGTCCAGATCCAGCGGATGAAGCGGGCCGTCGAGAAGCTGACCCAGCGGCTCCAGAAGGTCCCCGCCGACGTCGAGGCCAGGGTCAAGCTCGAGCAGGTCTCGGGGCACCTGTCGGCCTACGAGATCAGGGAATACCGCCGCAAGATCGGCCTTCGCCCCGACGACATGAACCTCCGGCTCCTGCTCGGCCAGACCCTGGCCAGGGCCGGCAAGCACGACGAGGCGATCACGGAGTACCAGGCGGCCCGCAAGAGCATCCCGCACCAGGTGCAGGCGAACCAGCTCGCCGGCGAGAGCTTCGAGGCCAACGGCGCCGTCAAGCTCGCCGAGCGGCACTACCAGGAGGCCCTCCGCGCCGCCGACGCGACCGACCACGCCACGGTCAACCACCTCCACTACCGCCTGGGCCGGATCGCCGAGGCCCAGGGCAACAAGGCCGAGGCTGAGGAGCACTACAACGAGGTCGCCGCCAATGACTACGGCTACCTCGACGTCGCCCAGCGGCTGCGGGACCTAAACAAGCCGCCGGCGGAGGAGGATTAGGACCGGGCCCACCTTCCCGTACCGGTCGACGAGAGGGATCATGGAGTTCGAGTGGGACTCGGAGAAGGCCGTACGCAACCTGGCCAAGCACGGTGTCTCATTCCAGGAGGCCGGGACGGTCTTCGGCGACCCGCTGGCCATCACGTTCGCCGACCCGGACCACTCCGATGACGAGGACCGCTACCTGACCTTCGGCCACTCGATCGATGGTCGCCTGCTGGTCGTCTCGCACACTGATCGCGGCGACCGCACGCGGATCATCGGCGCCCGGCCCGCCTCGCATCGGGAAAGGAAAACATATGAAGGATCACCAGACCCCATCGGGTGAAGATGACCTCCGGCCCGAGTACGACATGTCGACCCTCAAGGGGGCAGTCCGGGGCAAATACCTGGAGCGCTATCGGAGCGGGACGAACCTCGCCCTGCTTGCTCCCGACATTCGGGCCGCGTTTCCGACCGACGAAGCCGTCAACCAGGCCCTCCGATCGGTCATGCAGGGCCACCAGCCGAACTGACCTCGGTGAGACCGCACGACCGCCGGGACCCGTCCCCGAAGCCAATCCTCGCTGGGTGGACTCCGCCTCACCGGAGCGGGGCGCGCACAGCGAGCGGCGACCCTCCCGGGCCGTCGCCGTATCGATAAATCGTTGCGAATCTCAGGAGCGATTGGGGCCCGGATCGGACCCCCGGAAGGCCCCCGCGGAGCCCCGGACCGGCCCGGCGAGGCCCACTGAGGTTGTCTCGAAGGCCTCGCCATCGTCCGGGACCCGCCCATTGACCAGGGACGTTTCCGAAAACCCGTCGTTAACCTCCTTCTCCGAGGCGACTTCCGGAGAATTGGCTTCGCTCGGCGCATCCTCCTCCTCGGCGGCCTCGACCAGGTCATCGCCCGACTTCGTCAGCTTCACCAGGTCGCCCAGCGCGCGGTGGAACTGGCGGGAGAGCTGGGCCTCGTAGCGCGACAGCGGCCCGTCCTCGGGGCGGGGGGCGAGGGCGGCGACCTCGGCGTGGGCGTCGCGGGCCGCCGACTCGTCGGGCAAGGTCTTGCGGAGCGACCGCAGGGCCGCGACCCGGTCCCGCGACTCGGCGCGGATCGCCTTGCGGGCGGCCGCCGCCTCGCGGGCGGTCAGCGGCTCGGGGTCGTCGTCGTCGCGCATGTCGTCGGGCGCCTGGACCAGGAAGAGCGCCCACGAGGCGTCGCGGACCTCGCGGACCTCGTCGTCGCCCGGGCTGTGGCCGTGGAGGTGGACGAAGAGGAAGTGGGCGTCGTCGTCCCAGCCGCGGGGGACGGCAAGGCTGGCAACGTATTCCCATAGCTCGATAAGACGATCGACGCCCTCGCGGGTGGCCAGCAGGGCGGGGAGGGCCTCGCGGGGCTCGCCGTCGTCCCGGTCGGTCAGGAGTTCGACGTGGCGATCGACCGCCGCGGAGTCGCTTGGCGTCCCAGTCGGCGCGGGCGAGTTGGACGCGTCCGGCGAGCCGGCCGGCCTCGACGCGGAGGCAGCGCCGCTTGCGCCAGGCGGCCGCCGCGGCGTCCTCGACGAGCTGGCGGCGGGCCATCGTCGGCGGGTTCCAGTCGGCGACCCAGGCGTCGACGAAGGCCTGGAATTCCTTCGGGTCCTCGGTGGGCAGGACGAGCTGCTCCGAGCGGAGGCCGTGCTTGATCCCGTTGAGCCTGGTCTTCGCCTTGCCGGAGGGGGACTTCGGGCCGGTGGATTTCCTGGCGTTGTTTCGGTTCGCGGCGATCTGTTCTTTCGTGGCCATGGTTCACCTTCGATGCGATCGGTGCGGCTTCGCTGATGGGGCGCGCTGACGTCGGCGTGCGCGTACCGTCGATATCATCGAAAGAGATGGCAGCGGCGTTCTCTGATTCCGCGCGGCGGGCGGAATTCCCGTGGGGTCCGCTGTGCGGACGTCCCGCCCGGGTGGGGCGGGCGTCCCTGCCCGCCCGACGGCGGCCGCTCCGGGCGGGCAGGGACGCCCGCCCCACCCGGATTGGCACTCCAGATGCCGCTCACTCGCCCGCAGGCGGCGCCGCGAGCGACATCAGGAACGCCTCGAGCTGCCGTTTGCGACGGGGTGAAAGCTCCGCATACCTCCGAGCCGACGCCACGCCCTGGCCGCCGTGGAGGGTGATCGCCTGGTCGACCCGGGCGGCGCGGCTGTCGTGCAGGTAGGGGCCCGAGTCGCGGAGGCCCCAGAGGGGTGGCGTCCGCCACTCGCGGGCGGTCGCGGTTGCCGGAGACGACGCGCCGGGACGTTCCGCGGGTGCGGGGGATTCGCCCGAGAACACGGTGTAGCCCTCCGAGTCGCCGGGCCGCGTGCCCATGTCGTGCAGGAGCAGGTCGCTGTAGATCCCCTCGACGTCGCCGAGCTGGGGCATGTGGCAGCCGGTGCAGCCGATCGACTTGAAGATCGTCTCGCCGGCCTTGACCTGCGCGGCGTCCGCGTCGTTCTCGGGCGCGATCACGACGGGCGTCGGCAGGCTTCGCACGTGGTCGACCAGGGCCGAGCAGTCCGCCTCGTCCATGTCCAGCCCCGGCGCGCCCATGCCGGGGAGGCGGGGGTCGGAGGCCTGGTGCTGGCCGGGGATCTCCAAGCCCATCTCGCCGGCGGCGGCCGAGCGGACGAACTCGGCGAGGGTCGCCGTCTGCGCCTTCCACCCGAATCGGCCGACCCGCCCGTCCTTCAGGCGGCTCACCCGCCCCTTGAGCTGCGCCGAGCCCGCGAACTTGCGCCGCGAGGCCGCCTCGATCGCGTCGTCGGGGATCGCGTCGACCAGCCCCAGCCCGAACAGCGGGGGCGTGTTCCGCCGCGAGCTGCGGACCGAGAGCGTGCCGTGCTGGCCGGGCACCGACTCGCGCCAGGTGTGGTAGGCGGGATCGGTCCCGTAGTGATGCAGAACCACGCTCCGCGAGCCGCCGAAGCCGGGATGGATCGAGGCGAGCAGCCTCGGGTCAGGCCGGCTCTCGCGTGACGAGGCCTGGGGGAAGCCCATGCGAGTCTCGAACCGCCCCGTGGCGAAGTCCATGCTGAACGCGTAGGAGTAGCCGCCCCAGGCGGGGTCCTCGGTGACGGTCGCGATCTCGATGTTGCGGTCGGCCCCCCCTGCACCGCCCGGGCCCCCCTGGTTGTGGCAGTCGACGCACGATCGGCCATTGAACACCGGCCCAAGTCCGTCGCCGCCGTGCCCCCTCGGGTCGTCCTTGACCCAGCTCCGCTCGAACAGCTCGCGGCCGCGGATCTGCACATCCTCAGGCCCACGGACGGCCGGGCCCGGCGCCGGTCGCGGAGAGGCGGGCGGCTCGAAGCCGATGGCCAGGACGGCGGGAGGGGTCGGCGTCGGGGCTTCCGGAGTCTCTGGCGTCGGGTCCGCCTTATCGGCGATCACCGAGGTCCGGGTGGCCCGGACAACGTGATGTCCGGGTCGCGAAGCGACGAGAGGCCGCTCGAGCCCCGGCCCACGGACCTCTTGCGGCTGCGCGGGCCGGACAACACGTTGTCCGGGCCACCCGGGTTCGGCAACCGCCGGCGCGAGGCCCGAGGCCGCCACGGGTCGATCCCCGCCGGCCCTCGGGACGCTCACCGACAGGCCGACGGCGGCCAGCGCCAGCGCCAGCAGCAGGCCCCCCTTGAGCGACTCGACGAACATGGCCGTCAGCGCGCACTCCGCCAGGCCCGATACCGCCGGCGCGACCAGCCCGGCCGTCCCCTGCCCCGCGGCCAGCCGGACCGCGGACCGGGCCGTGACCTCGGTCCACGCGCGACCGGGACTGGCCGCCATGGCCCGGGTCGGCATCAGCAGTCCGGCCATCGCCAGCCCCACCATGCCGGCGCCCGGCGCGACAGCCTGGCCCGCAGCCGCTCCCGCCCGCGATGGAGCCGGGCCTGGACGGTGCCCAGCGGCCAGCCGAGCGCCTCGGCGGCCCGGGTCTGCGTCAATCCTTGCATATAACAGAGGATGATCGGCTGACGATATTTCTCGGGCAGCCGGTCGATCTCCTCGTGCAGCTCGGCGTAGTCCATGGCGTCGGGTCCCGCTGCCGGGGCCGGGTGTCGGCGTATGATCTCGGCCTTCTCCCGCTCGACGGCCCTCCGCCGCGCCTCCTGGCTCCGCGCCCGCCGGGCGACGCGCAGGGCCACCCCGTGGAGCCACGGGCCCAGCGACCCGGGGTTCCGGATCGACCCCGCCTTCCGCGCGAGGACGAGGAACACGGCCTGCGCCGCGTCCTGCGACTGGTCCGACGCGCCGAGCACCGCAAGGCACACGCGATGGACGACCGGCCCGTGCCGCTCGATCAGGGTCGCGAACGCCGCCTCGGCCGCCTCGCCCGAGCGGGCCAGGAACTGGCGGAGGAGCTGCTCGTCGGACCACACAGCGATCCCGCCCGGGTCCCGGGTCGTCCGGAACGGCGCTGTTGTCGCCTCGCGTCCCATCGGTCGCGTCCCCCCTCTGATCGAGCCGTCTCCATCGTAGTGCGGGCGGGAGCGAGTTCCATTTCAGATTCTCGGAGGACGGCTTGCTTTCGATCGCAAAGTACTTTATGGTGGCCATGGATTCGGGACCGATTCCGGAGGGCATTCCGATGGGTTCGTTGCGGATGATGAAGCGGCCGAGCGCGTTTCTTCCGGTGGCGATGTCGCTGGCCGCGCTCGCGGTGGTGCTCGGCCACGTCGCCCTGTTCGGCACCGCCCGCGAGGCCGACGAGGGAGCCGCGGCCCACATCTTCCAACTGCTCATGGCCGCCCAGGTGCCGATCCTGGCGTTCTTCGCGATCAAGTGGCTGCCGAGGACGCCGAGGGAGGCGCTGCCGATCCTGGCGCTGCAGGCCGGGGCCGTGTTGGCGGCGCTGGCGCCGGTTTTCTTCCTCGGACTCTAGTCCGGGCTGGGTGGCAGGGGTAACGTCTTCGTTACCCCGGTGCGATGGCATTCGGCCGGATAGCAGACCGGGGTAACGAGGACGTTACCCCTGCCACCCGACCGAGCCACAACGGCGGGCGGCGGGATACCAAACCGGGCGTGGACGAGGCGGGTGGCATGGCCACGTCCCCGTGGCCATGTCCGAATTCGGCGCGAGAGGTGTCTCCGGTGGTCCCCCACATGGCCACGGGGACGTGGCCATGCCACCCGGCCTATTTCAGTACCGGCGGCGACTGGTACGGAATGCAACCACTCCTAGACCGATGGCCATCAGCGTCAGGCTCGCCGGTTCTGGCACGGCGGTCGGCGGGGTCACGAATGCGTCGAAGGTGGTGATTTGTGAGCCAACACTGAATGAGCTCAATTGAGAGAAGATTGTGTTGGTCATTATCACCTCACCACCGTTCGATGCGGTCAGCAACTCTCCCGAGTTCGACAGCTCCAGGCCGGTGAGGCCGGTGAAACCAGTGCTAATCTCGGCGAGAACGTTGCCGTTGCTGTCAAGCTTGTAGATGTGGCCATCACCCAATGCACCGACGGCGTAGATGTTGCCTTCTTGGTCAGCCGTGACGCCCGAAACCTGGAACAGGAATGGCAGGGTGATCGTCGTCTTGGTCATCGAAACCGGGTCGATCACGTCGATGTGGTTCCCCACGGGGCTGCCGCCCGGCCACGGGGCGTAGAGCATGCCGTTGAGCCCCATGCTGACCGTCGTGTAATCGCCCGATCCGTTTGCCGGCCCCGAGGCGAACCGTGTCGCCGAAAAGTTGGTCAGGTCGAACCGCACGATTCCGTTGGGACTGCCGCCGCCGGCAGTGGACATATCCGATGCGTAGGCGTAATTGCCGTTTACGGCGACACCGCCGAAATAAATGTCGTTGATCGTGTTCCAGCCGCTGAAGGTGTGGTTCGAAAACGAGCCCGCCCCCGTGGGGTTGAGCGTCGTCAAGTACGGATTAAACGTGCCGTTGTAAATCTGCACGTTGCCGGATGCATCGGTGGCAATACCTCGGCTATACGAGTCCCCACCGGGGGCGATGGGCACCGAGAAAGTCTGGACAAGGGTGCCCGTCGGTGTGTATTCGCGTAAGAGGCTCGTCTGGAGGTCCGCCGTCGATGAGACGAGAATATCACCAGGCGTGAAGTTATCCGCCAACACCGAAGGCGAGGTGCTCGCGAACCATGCGACCGCCATTGCCATCAATCGTTGCCAGCGATTGCTCAGCCGAGTCGTCACGGCGATGCCTCCCTCTTCAAATTGTTCGGGTCGGAATTGTCGATGCGAGGGCCGCGATACCCGTCGCCCTGCCGATGCACGGGTTAGTCGTCTGCGCAGGCGCACTGAGTCCTATCGGAACCGACTAGCAGACGTCAGGACGGGGCGGGCGGCGGCCTCCTGAATCTTGCGGTCGGCCGCCATGGCGTCACCCTCCGGGCTCGTCGGGCGGCTCGTGCGGCAGGTATCGTACGAGGCCACAATGGCAATTGGCAGCAAAAAATCTGGAATCCGCTTCTAATCTCCCGTGGACAGGTGCGGCAGGTGGCACTGGTGGCACTTGCCACCAGCGGACGAAGGCCCCGGGCACTTGTGGGAAGACCCACCGTGGCAGCCGGGTGGAAGAAATGAAGGGGGCGTTCGACGGCCTTGAAGCCCTTCGAACGCCCCACATCGACGATCTTCCAACCCCGCGCCCTACCGCGCCCGCCGCGGCGGCGGCGGCGGCGGTAGCACGCGGATCTCATTGTAGTGGCGTCGAAGTCTCGTAGGGTGGGCACCGCCCACCACTCGGAATCCAAAGACGGTGGGCGTTGCCCACCCTACGAAATCGGGCGTGAACGAGGCCCTAACCCCATCCACGCCCGGTGATTTCGATCGAAGTCCAACCCTCGGCTCACCGCCCCCGCCTCGGCGGCGGCGCCGGCTGAGGCAGCACCCGGATCTCATTGTTGTTGGCGTCGAAGCAATCGAGCTGCAAATGCTCCGGCGGCGCATCCACCTCGTGGCGAATGTGGATGACGAGATTGCCCTCGACCTCGATCCGCGCCAGTTCGCGGCGCTTGCGGTTGTTCAGGTACGCGGCGACCGCGGGGCAGACGCCCACGTTCACGCGGCGGACTTCCTCGCGGTGCGAGGCCAGGGCCAGAAGACGCATCACGTCGATCGACATCGACTCGACCGTCTTCACCTGGCCCAGGCCGTTGCAGTGCGAGCAGTCCTCGTAGACCGACCGCTTCAGGCTCGGCCGGATCCGCTGGCGGGTCATCTCGATCAGGCCGAACTGGCTCATCCGCAGGACCTTCGTCCGGGCGCGATCGCGCTTGATCGCGTCGCGCAGGGCCTTCTCGACGCCGCGGCGATTCTTCTCGTCGCGCATGTCGATGAAGTCGTTGACGATCACCCCGCCAAGGTCGCGGAGGCGGAGCTGGCGGGCGATCTCCTTGGCGGCGCGGAGGTTCATCTCGTAGGCCGTGCGCTCGGCGTCGTTCTCGACGCGGAAGTTGCCCGAGTTGACGTCGATCGCGACCAGGGCCTCGGTCTGGTCGATGACGATCGAGCCGCCCTGGGGCATCTCGACCCGCCGGCGCTGGATCTTGGCGATCTCGTCCTCGATGCCGTACTTGTGGAAGATCGGCACCTTCTCGTCGAAGAGCTTCAGCCGGTTGACGAACCGGGGCATGACGACGCGGAGGAACTCGTGGGCCCGCTCGAAGGCGGCGGGCTCGTCGATCCAGATCGTGTCGATCTCGGCGTTGAAGATGTCGCGGATCGTCCGCGTGATCATGTCCGACTCCTGGTAGATCGGAGTCGGTCCTTTCGCCTTCTTGATCCGCTTGAGGATGACCTTCCAGAGCCGGAGCAGATAGGCGAGGTCGCGGGCCAGGTCGCGCTTGGAGCGGTCGAGGCCGGCGGTGCGGACGATGAAGCCGAGTCCCTTGGGCGGGTTCAGCTCGTTCATGATCTCGCGGAGCTTCCGCCGCTGGCCCTCGTCGGCGATCTTGCGGGAGACGCCGACCCGGTTCAGACCCGGCATCAGCACGAGGTAGCGGCCGGGGATGCTGATGTAGGTCGAGAGCGTGGGGCCCTTGGTGCCGATGCTCTCCTTGATGACCTGGACGAGCACCTCGTCGCCGCGGCGGAAGATCTCCTGGATCGGGGGCTTCACGAGCCCGCGGCCACGGGGTCCGCCGCGTCCGCCGCGTCCGGGCTCGGCCTCGCCCTCCTCGAGGTCGGCCGAGGCCGCGCGGTCGCCGCGGCGGGGGCGGGCCTCGGTCGTGGCGCGAAGGCCCATCTCGCGCTCGAGCTCGGCGATCTCCTCGATCTCCCGGCGGATCTCCTCCTCGAGCTCGGGGTCGATCTCCTCGTCGGGGGCGGCGACGCGGACGACGTCCTCTTCCTCGTCGTCGATCAGCTCGTCGTCGACGTCCCGGCGGGCGCGGGGCGGGGCTCCTCGCCGAAGTCGAAGTCGTCGCCGTGCGGGACCTCCTCGGCGTCCAGCGCGGGGACGGTCTCGTCGAGCTCGAAGTCGAGGTCGCCGGGCGCGGGCCGGGCGGTGTCGCGGGCCGGGCGGTCGCGCTCGCCGCGGCGGCGACGACGACGGCGGCGCGGGCCGCGATCGTCCTTGGCCTCGGCCGGCGCGGCGTCGGGGGCCTCGATGTCCTCGCCGCGGTCCTCAACGAGGTCGGGCCAGTCGGTCGGCGCGGCCTCTCCGCCGAAGGCGTCGGACGGCGAGCGCATTCGCCGCGGGATGTACCCCTCCTCGCCCGCTCGGTCAATCGGCCGGGACGATTCGCGGTCGCGTGGAGGCCGCTCGGCCTCGGGGCGGCGGCGTTCGGGCCGGTCGGGGCCGGCGGCGCGGGCCGAGGGACCGGCCGGGCGGGCCCGCTCGGGCGGGGGTGCGTAGGGACGCTCGGCCTCGGGCTCGAAGGCCCGCTCCTCGACCACGGGGCGGGGCCGCTCGCGCTCGCGCGGCGGCTCGCGGTCGCCGCCGCGGCTGCGGATGGCGTCGCGGCCGCCCCGGCGGCGCGGGGGCTCGGCGCGGTCCTCGAAGCCGGGCTCAGGCTGGATGTCCTCACCGAAGGGCAAGTCGACCGGCACTTCGGGCCCGGCCTCCGCCTCGGTCCGGGCGCGGAAGCGACCGCCTCGGCCCCGGCGCGGCTCGCGGTCGCGGGGCGGCTCGGGCTCGGCGACGGGCTCGGCGGGACTGAAGAAGTCCGGCTCGCCCTCGTCGATCGGCCGGCTCGGCGGCTGGGTCCGCCCGCCGCCGGTCCGGCTCGGCGGCAGCTCGGCCTCGGGGTCGAAGCCCGACCGCGGCGCGCGGCCGCGGGGCTCGGCCGGCATCGGCGGCTCGACCGGGCTGGCCGGATAGGCCGAGCCGAGGGCCTCGGCCGCCCACGACCCCAGGTTCGCCTCGGACCGCCGGCGCGGGGCCAGCTCGTCGGGCTCGACGCTCGGCTCGGGCTCGAATTCGGGAGCGGTGTGCGGCGGCTCGACCGGCCGGGGCGGCGGCGGCGGGCCCAACTCCTCCTCGCTGACGAGGCCCTCGCCGAACCGGCGCGGCCCGCGCTTCTTCTCGAGCCGGTCGGGACGCTCGCGCTTCTTCTCGGACCGGTCGGGGCGCTGGCGCTCGGGACGCTCGGGACGTTCCTCGGGATAATCGGGCGGCGGCAGCGCCTCGCGGGGCTCGGCGGGGCCGGCCGCGGAGTGGCCGCGGCCGCGGCGCCCGCGGTCGTTCGTGCGCTCGCGGCGGGGCTCGCGGGGCGGGGCGGGCTCACCCTCCTCGCCGTCCTTGCGGCGGTAGTACTGCGGCTCGACGTCCGAGACGTGGAGGAAGCCGTTGCGGCCGACCGAGAAGTCGACGAACGCGGCCTGGATCGCCGGCTCGAGGTTGACGATCTTGCCCTTGTAGATGTTGCCCGTGTAGCTCTCGTGGCTGGTCCGTTCGACGTAGAGCTCCTCGAGGACGCCGTCCTCGACGATGGCGATGCGGCACTCCTCGGGCTGGAGCACGTTGATCAGCATTTCTTTCTTCATGCGGTCGGTCTTTCTGACGCTGGCGCGGTCGTTGTTGTGGGAGGGTCCGCGGCCCCGGCCGCGCCCTGGGGCGCGAGACGATCGGGGCCGGGTCGTTCGGGGGCCAGCTCGATGTCGAGCCGGGCCAGGACGGAGCCGTCGCGGAGCAGGTCGGACAGGCCCAGGACGTCGACGATGTCCTCGGGCCGGGCCGCCGCGCCGCTGTTGGTCACCTTCAGGCGGAAGCGGAGGGCTCCTTCTTCGGGATCGATCGCGGCGTCGAGCAGGAACGGGCGCAGGTCGAGCTCGACCGTCCGGTCGGGCCGCCTGCGCGAGTAAGGCCGGCTCGGCGATGAGAGCAGTTCGGCCACTGCGGCCGAGGCGGCCGCGCGGCGGGGTTCGGGCAGGTCGAGGCGGTAGCATGCCGCCTGCGCCTGCGCGGCGCGGTTCGACGTGGCGGGCTCGGCGCCCAGCCAATGCAGGCCCGGCGGCGAGGTGGCCGCGAGGCGTTCGAGGACCTCGGCCGGCTCCAGCGGAGCCGCCAGGTCGATCTCCACCACCTCCCGACGCCCCTCGATGCCCAGGCGCAAGCGCCAGGGCGAACGTGACCTTGGGCCGCGGGTTGAAGCCCTGAGTCGTCGCGACCGGAATCGCCGCCCGGCGGAGGGCTCGCTCGACGCAGCGCACCAAATCATGATGGCTGACGAGGCGGAGGTCTCCGCGCTTGGCGAATCGGAGGCGGACCTTGGGGACGGCGGTCATTGCGGCGATGGGCGGGCCTTCCGGGGCCTCGCCTCCGACCCTGCCCCGCCCAACCTTCGGCGCCCGGGGCTGACACTCCGGGGACCTCGCTGGGCCGGCCGGGGTCGCGCGGACATTCCCTCAGGGGGGCGACGCGGTGCTTCCTGGTGTCTCGTGCGGTGCGAAATCGCGGGCGGCCGGGCCACGAGCCGCGGCGGCGCCCCATCTTGCCTAACTTATCTGTCTGACTCGGCCTCGCAGGGCGGCCGGTGAATCGGCCGCCGTTGGTCGGGGCGGGCACCCTCTGTTCCGGGGCGCCCGCGTGTTATGTGTTCTCGCCGAATTGGGCCGGCGCGTCAACGGGTAGGTTTCGCCGGGGGTGTCCCTTTCGATTCCCGCGGCCCAGCACGCTCGTTCCGCCGCTCCCGCGGCGGAATGCGTCTTCGGCCGCTCCGTGGCCGTTCCCGATGGCTCGGATCGCCGCGGAGCGGCGGGCGGACCACTCCGCCGCGGGAGCGGCGGCCAGCCCGCGGCAGGCGGGTGGGCGTTCCCTGGGTGGCCCGGACAACTTGTTGTCCGGGCGGCGCAGCCGCAAGAGGCGGCGCCGGGACCCGCGGCGCGGCACCAGGCCGCATGCCCCGCCTCTTGTCGCTTCGCGACCCGGACAACAAGTTGTCCGGGCCACCCGGGACTCGGCCCCTTCCGTGATCGAGATGCGGAAGGCCGTGTCGGAACCTTAGGGCCGTGAAATCGCCCGGCTCACTCGGGCTCGGGCGGGTCGGCGGCGACAGGAAGGAAGGGGTGGCGGGCAGCGTGGCGGTACTTCGCGGCGAGATTCCGACACCACCCGGCCCTTGCCCTTGCGACCTCGAACCCGGGCTGGTCGGGTCGCCAGTGTTCGTAGAGCACGATGTTCCGTTCGTTTAGCCTCGCCTTGAGGTCGTACAGACGCGCACGGCGCGACATCCGGGGCAGCTCGATCGCAAAAAACAGCACTACCGCTACGACCGCCACGGCGACCATCATCCGCCGCACCGTGAACCGCACGCGGGGGAGAGGCATGATGAGACTTACCTGAAAGGGAGAGTCCCCTGGTCCCGGCGGGGTGGCAGGGTTCGCTTGCGAACCCCGGTCTGGCGACTTGGTCCGGGAGCTTCGGGCCGGGGTTCGCAAGCGAATCCCTGCCACCCCGCCCTCAGGCGAAGATCAGGCGCCCCGCGGCTCGGGGATGGGCCGGCCGAGTTCGCGGGCCGTCTCGATCCACTCGCGGATCACGACCTCGACGTTCGCCACCGCCTCCTCATAAGACGCCCCATCGGCCGCGCAGCCGGGCAGCTCGGGGACCTCGGCAACGAACGCGCCGTCCTCCTTGCTCCAAAAGAGGATGATCTCGTAGCGGATGCTATTCGCCATGCCCATCCTCCTCCGAGTTCATAGGCCCTTCGCCCGCTGAAATAGCCGGCCCTACCTGCCCGCGGCCTCGGTCTCAGGCACCGCCTCCGCCAGCGCCGCCTGCAACCGGGCGACAACGGCCGCGGCCGTGTCCATCGCCAGCGCCTCGGCCGCCAGCTCGCGGGCGCGGTCGGAGCGGATGGCGCGGATGACGCGCTTCATCTCGGGGATCTGGTGCGGGGGCATGCTCAGGTGACGGACACCTAACCCCAATAACAAGAGCGCGTGGATCGGCTCGCCGCCCATCGTGCCGCAGACGGTCACGTCGATGCCCCGCGCGGCGGCGGCGGCGACGACCGTTTTGATCAACCGGAGCACGGCCGGGTCGGCGGCGTTGTAGAGGTCGGCGACGGCCTCGTTGGTCCGGTCGACGGCCAGGGTGTACTGGATCAGGTCGTTCGTGCCGATCGAGAAGAAGTCGACGTCCCGGGCGAACTGGTCGGCCATAATCGCCGCGGCGGGGACCTCGATCATGGCGCCGACTTGCAGGTTCGCCCGGATCGGCACGCCCTCGGCGATCAGGCCGGCGGCGGCCTCGGTGAGGAGCCGGCGGGCCTCGCGAAGCTCGTGGAGGCAGGTCACGAGCGGGAACATGACGCGGACGTCGCCCAGGGCCGAGGCGCGGAGGATTGCGCGGAGCTGGGTCCGGAACAGGTCGGGGGTCCGGAGCGAGAACCGCAGGCTCCGCAGGCCGAGCACGGGGTTCGCCTCGGTCAGGCCGCCCGCGGCGTAGAGCGGCATCTTGTCGGCGCCAAGGTCGAGCGTCCGGATCGTCACCGGGCGGCCCTTGAGCGAGCGGACGACGGTCTCGTACGCGGCGAACTGCTCGTCCTCGGTCGGCGGGCGGTCGGCGTTGAGGAAGAGGAACTCGGTCCGATAGAGGCCGACGCCCCGGGCCCCGCGCTCGAGGCAGGGCTCGACCTCGGCGGGGAACTCGATGTTGCCCCAGAGGCCGACGTCGAGCCCGTCAAGCGTGACGGCCGGCAGCGGGGCGAGGTCGGTCAGCCCCGCGAACCGCGCGGCGCGCTCGCCGGCGAGGCGGCGGTAGCGATCGAGCGTCGGGCCGTCGGGGTCGAAGATGACGAGGCCGTCGTCGCCGTCGACGATGACGGCGGTGGCCTCGCGGGCCGCGTCGAGGAAGCGGCCGAGGCCGACGACGGCGGGGATCTCCAGCGCCTCGGCGACGATCGCCGTGTGGCTGGCCCGGCCGCCCGCCTCGGTGGCGAAGCCGAGGACGAGCTTGGGGTCGAGCGCGGCGGTCTCGCTCGGCGAGAGGTCGGCGGCGAGGACGACGACCGGCGTGTCGGAGATGACCGGGCCGTGATGGGCGGACGGCGCCGAATCTTCGCCGCCGAACTGGCCGAGGATGCGGCCCTGGATGTCGCGGACGTCGGCGGCGCGCGCGGCGAGGTGGGGGTGGGGCATCGCCTCGAGCCGGGCGGCGTAGGCGTCGAGGGTCTCGGCGACGGCCTGCTCGGCGTTGACGCGCTCACGCTCGATCCGTCCGCGGGCGTCGCGGACGAGGCCGGGGTCGGCGATCATCCGGGCGTGGGCGCCGAGGATGTCGGCGTACTGGGGGCCGAGGCGGCGGCGGGCGTCGGCCTCCGCGGTCTCGGCGTCGGCCTTCGCCAGGCCGAGGGCGCGTTCGAGCCGGTCGTACTCGGCGGGGACGGCCTCGGCGAGGATGGCGCGGCGGGGGGCGGCGGCCCGGCGTGGGTCGAAGACGAAGGCCAGCCCGATGGCGATGCCGGGGCTGACGGCGATCCCGCGGAAGGTCTGCATGCGAAGGGCCGGGGGGGGCGGTTGCGGATCCGCGGCGTCGACGTCGGGCTCGCGGGGCGGCGGGTGCGGTTTGAGGGGAGTCGGGTCGGCGGCCGGCGGGGCGTCGGTCCTCGCCCGCCGGGGGCGCCGGGTGCTCACGAGGCACGCTCCACGCTCTGCCCCTCGTCGTCCTCGAAGAATCGGGCCGCGACGAGGTCGGCCAGCGCCGCCACGGCCGCCTCGGCGTCGGGGCCGCGCGCCAGGAGCTCCAAAACCGTTCCCTGCTCGGCGGCGAGCGTGGAGAGGGCGAGGATGCTCTTGCCGTCGGCCTCCTGGCCATTATAGATGATGCGGACCTCGGATGCGAACTGGAGCGCGAGGCGGACGAACTTGTCGGCCGGCCGGAGGTGGAGGCCCAGCGCGTTGAGGATCTCGACGCGGCGGCTGGCGGTGGGCGGGTCCTGGCTCATCGGCGGCTCGGTCGGCCCTGTGACGAGGGGCTCGGGATCGCGCGTCGGTCTCTCGGTTCGGTGCGGGCGTGTCGGCGTGCGGGCGAGATCAGCCGGTGCGGCCGTCGGCGTCGTCGAGCACCTCGGTGACCTGCTCGCGCGTCTTGGCCTGGCGGAGGAAGCTGACGAACTCGTCGTCCTTGAGATGCCGCGAGATGTTCTCCAGGGCGCCGCAGGTGGTCGCCGGGCTGGTTCGGCGGGGAGATCGAGCAAGAAGAAGATGTCGACAGGCTCGCCGTCGAGCGCCGCGAAGTCGACCCCCTGGCGCGAGAGCGCCACGGTGCCGATGAGCCGACCGGCGGTCGGGTGCCGGGTGTGCGGGACGGCGACGCCCTGGCCGATGCCGGTCGAGCCCAGTTCCTCGCGGCCGAGGATGGCGCGGATGACCCCTTCGAGGTCCTCGGGCTTGAGCTGGCCGGAGACCTGGAGGCTCGTGACGATCTCGCGGATCGCCTCCTCCTTGCCTGTCGCCTTAAGGTCGACGACGATCGCGTCGCGGACCACGAAATCCGAAAGCTTCATCCAATCCTCCCTCGTCGCGCCGGAGGCATCGGCCCCGGCGGCTCTCTGCTCGATCTCTGGGGGCGGGCGACGCGGCGCGGTCAGGCCGGTCCGCCGGGCTCGGGGGCGATCGAGCCGATCGACGGGTCGCCCTTGTGGCCCTGGACCTTCTCCTTGTAGCGGCGGAGCTGCTGCTCGATCTTGTGGACGCAGGCGTCCATCGCCGTCTGGGGGGTCGGCCCTTCTTCCTTGGCGACGAAGTCGTGCTTGTGCTCGGCGGAGACGAGGATCTCGACGTCCCAGGCGTGCTTGCCGCGGTCGATCGCCACCTCGATTCCCATCAGCCGGCCGAAGTATTTCTGGAGTTTCTCGGCCTTCTCGTGCAGGTAATCGTGGGCTTCGGCGCCAGGCCGCCGTGTCGGGTCGAGATCTCGATTTGCACCGTCGACTCCTTGCCTATGCGCCGCGGATGGCCCGCGACGTAAACCAGACTCTAACCCCCGCCCGCGGCCGTGGTCAAGGGGGCGAGGCGGCGCGGCGGAGGGGGGCAAGGCCCGGATTCGGAGGGTCCCGAAATGAGGATGGTCCGCGTCGCAAAGCAATGGGAGATAGGGGCCGGCGCTCGCCTGCGGCGGGTCGGCGGGACCAGGGCAGATGGGGGCGGGACACGGCCTGAGGGCCGAGGGATGGCGGCGGCGGCCGTCCCGGGCCGCCGCCGCGTGGGGACTCGCCCGATCAGTACTGATCAGCGCTGATGACCTCCCCGCCGTTGCGGGTCGTCAGAGCCTGATAGACGCCGAACTGCGTCCCCGGCGCAAGCGAATACTGGTACGTCGTCGCGTTGTAGGTGACGCCGATCGGGTCACCGACATCGCCGCTGGATCCGGTGTTCATCGGCCAGCAGCCGATCGTGTCCTTGAGAAACCGGACCGACCCGTCGGCGAAGCCGAAGTTCGCCCCGCCCGGGTGGTTGCTCGAGGCGGCGAAGATCCACTGGATCTCCGTCGTGGCCCCGTAGGCGCCGATGCCCTGGAGGCCCGGGGTGTTCAGGGGCGGGATCTTCTTCTGCGGGTTGATCGGCCACATCGACGTCATCTGGGTGCGCAGGCTGCTGAACCACCAGTGCCAGCTCGTCGCGGTGACCTGAGTGCCTTGGAGGATGCTCTTGGACCGCTCGCCGAACAGGACGGTGTTGCTCGTCCCGTCGGTGATCTCGGCGATCTTGTGCGCCTGTCGAGGTGGATCAGCCCCTGCATCGTGCTGATGGCCGCCGTGTAGTACGGGTTGTTGAAGCCGTACTGAGGGAGGTTCGGCGGGTTGGGCGTGATCATCCACGTCCCGTTCATCCCCCCGTAGCTGGAGAAGTTGATGTTGAAGTTCGCCGGGCCGGAGTAGCCGCTAAAGTAGGCCGAGGCCGGCTCGGAGAACGGGATGCCCATGGGGCCGTCGCTCGGGCAGAGCAGCGTGCTGAGCTGGTTCGACTCGGCCGTGAGGTTGGCAATGTCGAAGGCGCAGCCGTTGTAGTTCATCGCGTTGGCGATCGCCGATTGCTCGAAGTACGGCAGCAGGGCGAAGAACGTGCTGTAGCTGGTCGCGAACAGGCCGGGGGTGATGCACGGCTTCCACTGCCCGTTGGGCGGGAAGCAGCCGATGGCGCTCTCGTAGTTCATCGTCGCCAGGCCGATCTGCTTCATGTTGTTAATGCACTGGGCCCGCCGCGCGGCGTCGCGGGCGGCCTGGACGGCGGGGAGCAGCAGGGCGATCAGCACGGCGATGATCGCGATGACGACCAGGAGCTCGATGAGCGTGAAGCCGCGGCGTCGCGGGGCCGCGGGCGTCCGGGGTGTGGAGAACATGGATGCCTCCGGGGTTTTCGACGGATCGGTGTTTGGGACTGCGTCGATCGGACCCGGGAGAGGGGTGTCGGCCGGTCGTGGGCCCTAGTTGATCTCGGACTTGCCCTTGCCGAGCTTCACGCCCGGCGGAAGGTCCTTGGGCGGCGGCACAGCGGCCGCCTTAGCCCGCGTCGGCGGACGAAGCCGGGGCGGGTGCCTCGTTGCAGCCCGCCGTCGCCACCAGCGCGACGGCGCAGAGGAGCGGTGCGGCCCATTGGGCCGCGCGTTCGATCGTCATCGGATCGGCACCTCCTGAGGTGGTCGCCACGCGCCGACGCGGGAGCGACGGCGCGGGCCGGCTCTCGGGGAACATCGGGCCGCGGAGCCGGATGGTCGCGCAGGGCGGCGGGCGGGAGAGGGCGACGGGCTCCCGCATCCTGCTCTCGAGTTATCCGGATCGGCGAACGTCCTGCGGTGACGGCATCGCGGGCGGGGCCGGGTCCGGGGGAACGGGCCGACTCGCGCCGGGCGGGAGAGCACCGAGGGGGAGAGGATGGGAGCGACCGGAATGCCGACCCTCGGCGGCCTCGCGGGGCCGGGGGCCGCGGAGGGCGGCCCGACTTCGCGAGACGCACAAAGTCTAGTCGCGCCCGTGGCGATCGTCGAGAGCCCATCCCGCCAAAATATCCTCTTTTCTGCTCACGACACGGTCAATCGATGCGTCCATGCCTCGATCGCGCGGGGTGCGGGCTTCCGCCGGCGCGGGGCTTGGCGTATCGTCGTGCGATCCCGCCGCAGCCCGCCCCCGGAGCCCCCGCGCCGTGTGGACCCAGACGTACGATCCGCTCGGGTCCTGGCCCCTCTCCACCCTGGTCGCGGCGCTGCCGGTGCTCGTGCTGCTCGGCCTGCTCGCCTCGGGCAAAGCCAGCGCCTGGGCCTCGGCCCTCGCGGGGCTGGCGACGGCCGCCGCAGCCGCCCTCTTCGTCTTTAAGATGCCGGCGGGGATGGTCGCGCTGGCGGCGGCCCACGGCGTCGTCTTCGCCGCCTTCCGGATCGTCTGGCTGATCGTCGCCGCTGTGTTCCTTTATGACATCGCCGTGGCGACCGGCCAGTTCGAGGTGATGAAGGCCTCGATCGCCCGGCTCTCGGGCGACCGGCGGCTCCAGGCGGTGCTCGTGGCGTTTTCCTTCGGCGCCTTCCTCGAAGGCGCGGCCGGGTTCGGTGCGCCGGTGGCGATCTCCGCCGCGTTTCTGGTCGGCCTGGGCTTCCGCCCGTTCCAGGCCGCCCTGCTCTGCCTGATCGCTAACACGGCCCCGGTCGCCTGGGGCGCCATCGGCACGCCGATCCGGGCCCTGGCCGAGATTACCGGCCTGGACGTCGAGGCGATCAGCGCCACGTCCGGCCGCATCCTCCCGCCGCTGGCTCTGCTGCTGCCCTTCTGGCTTGTGCGGACGATGACCTCCTGGCGCGAGACCTTCGCCATCTGGCCGGCCCTGCTGGCGATCGGCGGGGCTTTCGCGGGGACGCAGTTTGTCTGGTCGAACTTCGTCGGCTTCGAGCTGGTCGACCTCGTCTCGGCGGTCGCCAGCCTCGTGACGGGGGTTGTTCTGCTGAAGCTCTGGAAGCCGAAGACCGAGTGGCGTTTCGCGGATGATGAGGCGGCCGAGGTGGCCACGCATCCCCACGTCGACCTCACGACCGGCCGCGTCGCGCGGGCATGGATGCCGTTCCTCCTGCTCTCGTTGACGGTCCTCATATGGGGCCTGCCGGTCGTCAAGCGCACGATGGACGCGAAGACCTCGTGGAAGTGGGAGGTCGAACGGCCTGCACCTCAACGTCGCCCGCGGCGAGGCGCTTACCGGCCACGCCACGCCGACGGAGAAGGACCGTGAGAAGGCCATCGCCGACATCGTCCCCCTCTCCTCGACCGGCACGGCCGTCTTCCTCGCGGCGGTCGCCAGCGGGTCCCTGCTCGGGTTCGGGCCAGTCACGTTGGTACGGATGCTGGGCGCGACGGTCGTCCGCCTCATCCCGGCGATTGCGACGATTGTGGGGATGTTAGCCCTCGGATTCGTGACCAAGGCCTCGGGGATGGACGTCGTCCTCGGCCTCGCGTTCACGCGGACGAATCCGTGGTTGTATCCCGTCTTCGGCACCCTGCTCGGCTGGCTCGGCGTGGCGCTGACGGGCTCGGACACTTCGAGCAACGTCCTCTTCGGCAACCTCCAGCGCGTGACCGCGGAGAAGCTCGGCCTGAACCCGATCCTGATGGCCTCGGCCAATACGACCGGCGGGGTGATGGGCAAGATGATCGACGCCCAGTCGATCGTCGTCGCCGCCGCCGCCACGGGCGAGGGCGGCAGGGAGGGGGAGCTGCTCCGCGCGGTGGTGGTGCACAGCATCGCGCTGGCGCTAATGGTGGGGGCGATCGTCTGGACTTATGCGCATCTGCTGCCGCAGTTCGTGGCCCGTCCGGGGACGTGAGCGGGGATGACGGGGGCCTCGGCCCCTGGTAAGATAGCCCTCATGGTTACCGCAAGCGCCTTGAGCCGATTGCTCGACCCCCTGAGCCAGGCCCTCACGCCGGAGGCGGCGCGGTGTCTCGCCGACTTCCGCATCGACCCGGCCCTCCAGTCCCGGCTCGATGAGCTGGCCGATCGCTGCAACGAGGGCCTCCTCACGGAGGCCGAGCGCGCCGAGTACGAGGATCTGGTCGACGGGATCTCCCTCATCAGCATCCTCAAGTCGAAGGCCCATCGCGCCCTCTCGAATCTCGCCGCCGTCTGATGGACGCCGCGACCCGCGAGCTGGTCCGGCGCCGGGCGGGAGGATGTTGCGAATACTGCCTCGCCCCGGAAGCACACGGCCCGGCCACCTTTCATATCGAGCACATCGTCGCGAAGAAGCATCTCGGCGGCAGCGATGAGGCGAACCTGGCCCTGGCCTGCGCATCCTGCAATCTCCACAAAGGGCCGAACCTCTCGGGGATCGACCCGGATAGTGGGACGCTTGCCCCTCTCTTCCACCCTCGCCATGATGCGTGGCCCGACCACTTCGCCCTGCGGGGTCCCCTGGTCGTCGGGCTGACCCCGGTCGGTCGGGTGACGGTGCTCGTCCTCGCGATGAATGCCCGGCGTTCTTTGGAGATTCGCCGCGACCTGATCGCGCGGGGCGTCTATCCCTAAGTCGCGAAGGAACGATCCATGACGCGGCGGACTCCAGGGGCGGCCCTCGCCTTCGCGGCGATCGTCATCGCCGCGGTCGCCGTCTGGCAACTCTGGTATCCGGGGCGTGCCTTCGACCCCGCCGCCTGGCGGGACAAGGCGCTCATCCCGCAAGGTATCCGCCTCGGTATGGCCGACCGGCTGCTCGCCCGGGGCACGCTCCTGGGGAAGACGCGGGCCGAGGTGGTCGCGATGCTCGGAGAGCCGCCGGAGACCGAGTACTTCCGCGAATGGCACCTGGTTTACTGGCTCGGGCCCGAGCGGGGGTTCTTCGGCATCGATTCCGAATGGCTGGTCGCGCAGATCGGGAGCGACGGGCGCGTCGCGGAATGCCGGTTGGTCAGGGATTAGATCGGGCGCCCGGCTTACCGACGGCACGACGTCAATCGCCCCGCGGGCCTCATCACGGGCCCGCGGGGCGTCGATCAAAGTCGGGTTGTCCATCCGGTCCCGGTTATCAGGATAGCGGCCGAGGGTTCACTCGGCGGCCGGCGTGATCCAGGCCGGGTGGAACGGTGCGGTGGGGCCTCCAGTAACCTCGCGAGGAGGTTCCTGGCCCGACCGCTCAGCTCCGGCTTCGGCCATGGTGGAATTGGGTCTCCATGTTGTAGGCACGCCCATGGCCCGCATCGGGGGCCTCGCGGTGGCGGCCGGTGTAGGTCTCGGGGGCTTCCGAGGGGCCAAAGCCCGCGTCGGGGCCCTCGGCGTGGGTAGGACGGCGGTAGGTCGGGCGGGCCTCGATGGCCTTCTCGACGATCGGGCTGGGGATGAGACGCTTGGTCCGGACCACAATCGACACGGGACACCTCCCCGCGCGGCGCGGGTAGAGCCGGGGAGGGGCTTGGGCGGCCCGACATCGCGGGGCCAGGGAGCACCCCCTCCCGCGGCCGACCCTGTCCTGCCGGGGCCGGCCGCGCGCCCGCCGCCGACACGGTGCGGGCGTTGTTTTGTTCCGTCGGGGCCGGTCGGATTCCGGCAAGAACCGGGGTTGATCCGCCCGCGAGGAAGCTCCACCCTAAGTCTACCCTGCCGTCGGACGGCGGGCCAGCGGGACCGCTCGCAGATTCGCCACTTGGAAGACCGGGCGGACTGTATGGATTGGAGAAACGATGATCCTCGGCATCCTCTCGGACACGCATGACCGGCTCGCCCGCACGGAGCGGGCGGTCGCGGCCCTGGTCGCCGCAAAGGCCGAGGCCCTCATCCATTGCGGCGACCTGACGGGGCCCGAGGTCGTCCACGCCTGCGCCGAGCTTCCGTGCCATTACGTGTTCGGAAATAACGACTTCGACGAGGACGACCTCCGCCGCGCCATGGCCCTGACCGGGGGCGTCTGCCTCGAGCGCGGGGGCGAGGTCACGCTCGGCGGCCGGCGGATCGCGGTCACGCACGGCGACTCGATCCGCGAGGTCAACCGGCTGGCCTACGCCGAGCCCGATTACTTGCTCTACGGGCATTCCCACCTGTTCGCCGACGACCGGCGCGGGGCGACCCGGTGGATCAACCCCGGGGCCCTGCACCGGGCGCCGACCTGGACGGTCGCGCTGCTCGACCTCGGGTCGGACGAGCTGCGGTTCGTGGAGGTCGACCCGGGCCGTTGAACGGCGGCAGAGACGCGGGTGGGAGTCGAACCCACTTCCACCGGGTTGCAGCCGGTCGCCTGGCCGTCTGGCTCCCGCGTCGTCACGTCATGTCCCCGCCAGGAGTCGAACCTGGCCCTCGACCTTCGCAGGGTCGCGTGCCGTCCGTCACACTCCGGGGGCCTCAATGCCGACGGCCGGATTCGAAGCGGCATGTCGCCGTTTAAAAGACGGGTGCCTCGCCGTTCGGCCACGTCGGCAAGCAAGGGCGTGAGGATTCGAACCCCATGCGCGAGCTTTGGAGGCTCGCCGCTCTCCCAGGAGCACGCCCCTGTCTCACGCCGGCGCCAGGGCCGGCGCGTCGTCGAGGAACTTCGCCCAGCTCTCCACGCCCCCCGACCGGGCCGAGAAGAGCGGCTTCCAGTCGGGCCGCGACGGCACGCGCCGGAGCCGCATGCCGGCCTGCTCGGACACCATCAACTCCCGGCCGTTGCGCCGGGGATCGTGGATCGGCTTGAGCCCGATCACGGCATCCCGGCGGCCGGTCGGACCCAGGTCGCTGCGCCGACCGAACCCAACAATCCGTCTTTCGTTCGCCACGGTGCGGCTTTGTGCGGGATGATGACACCCCCGGCCCGCCCGCCGGGCGCGTCTCCGCCCCTGGCCCCGCGCCGACCGAACCTGAGACCCGGTGCCGAGCGAACCTGACACCCGCCGCCGACCGAACCCGAGCGACCGCCTTTCGTTCGCAAGGGTACGGCTCCGTGCGGGTGGTCGGCGTCCAGTCCGGGATGCCCGACCCCGAACGGGCCGATGGCCGGATTGTCAAGGAGCACACTTCATCATCGTTAAGGACAGCCCCCGCTGTTCTCCGACTCCGCGCCGGGGTATACCTCGCGATCCCGGATCGAAACCTCGCCCCGCCTCATGCCCTCGTTCCGCCGCTCCCGCGGCGGAATGCGTCGTCGGCCGCTCGGCGGCTATCTCGGACCACGCGCCGCAGAGCGGCGGAGCGAGAAGGAATGTGGAAGGGGCGTGAGTCGAACCCGCGAGGCTGGTCGTTCGCCCGCGCTCCAGGCGGGTCCCGTCGCCGGTCGGGTGGCCCTTCCGCTTATTGGACTATTGGATGCGGATAGGAGGCGCGGGGTTCGGGACCCTGCTGCCAAGGGACGCGGTTCGACGCTTGCTTCGACCGCGCGGCGGGTGTCTAATCGGCCTTCATCGCTGGACCTTGCTCGGGCATGTCCCTCGGACGGTTCGCGAAATTCCATGCGCCTTCACAAAACAAAGATCTTCGTCTGCTACCGGCGCGAGGACGCCGCCCACCAGGCCGGCCGCCTGTTCGACCATCTGGTCGTCCGCTTCGGGAAGGGCAACGTCTTCAAGGACGTCGACTCGATGCCGCTCGGCGAGGACTTTCGCCGCGTCCTGGGGGAGAGGGTCGGCGAGTGCGACGTCCTGCTCGCACTGGTGGGCGACAACTGGCTGACAATCGCACACCCCGCCGGCGGACGGCGGCTCGACGACCCGACCGACTTCGTCCGGATCGAGATCGAGACGGCGCTAGGCCGCGACATCCCGGTCATCCCCTTGCTGGTCGGGCAGGCCCCGGTCCCACCCGCCGAATCTCTCCCCCCGAGTTTGCAGGGGCTCGCTTATCGACACGGCATGCCGATCCGCCCCGACCCGGACTTCCGCCGCGACATCGAGCGGCTCGTCGCCGGCCTCTCGGGCATGACGCCCCGTCCCGCCCCGAAGCAACCGGACCCCCGACCGAAAGAGCCGGACCCGCCACCGAGGAAGCCGAACCCGCCACCGAAGGAGCCGGACCCCGTCGCGCGGCCACAGCGCCGCCGGGCGGCCCCGGCCGGTCAGTCGGGCCCTCGGCGCGGCGTTCCTATCGCTGGCGCCCCTGGTGGTCATGGCGGGTCTCCTCGACGCGGCGAGGGTGGCGAAAAACTTTTCTATGGGTTGGGTCATACTCCTCGCGGCCTGCGTTCTCGAGATCCCTCTTACGGCCTTCCTCTGGGAGCGCCGGAACACCGCCCGATCTCTCGCCCATCGGACTCGGTCCCGCATCACCGTCGCGACGATCACGGTCATCTCCGCGCTGCTCGGCGCGTTCTTCGGGTTTGCGGCCGACCAGTTCTCGGCTTGGCGGTGGGGCCACAGGGAACAGCTGTATTTCTTCTGTTTACTCATAGCGACTCCAGCGGGGCTCGTCGTCGGCCTCGCGGTCGCCATCGCCCGATGGCTGCGCCGGCGACGCGAGGCGCGGGTGACCGCCTGAAGCACCCCGACCAGGACTCGAACCCGGAACTCCTCGTTCGAAGCGAGGGATGATCTCCGTTTCACCATCGGGGTTAATGACGCTCGAGCGGATTCTCTTTGATCGTGGCGGCTCTTCGTAGGGTCCGCTGTGCGGACGTCTTCGATCCCGGCCGATCCCCCGGGCGTCCGCACAACGGACCCTACGAGGAACGACAGACCCAAAAGGAAACGACTCTCGAACCCGGCGAACCCGAGCCCCGAAGCCGGCCCTTAACTTGCCCTGCTTCCCGGAGCGAACGCCGCACATGGAAACTGCGGTTCTCGCCCAGCGGCCCGGCGGTATACTGACGCCCCACTCCCTCGACCTGTCACACCCGGGTGCGGATCGACGACGCAGGGCCATCGGCCGGCGGCGGGGCTACGGGCTCGCCGGCGGGGGGCGGTCCCGGCGCGTCCGTGCTTCAGGCCCGGCGTATCCCGGGCCATTCCCACAAGTCTCGCAGGGTCATGCCATGGACAGGCGACGATCGCGGTTCGTGCCGGGCGAGTCCTTCGCCACCGAGTGCCTGGAGCGGCGCGTCGTCCTCTCCACGGTCGGCTCCGCCCATCCCGCTCAGGTCGCCAGGAACGCGGCGACGAAGACGACCTTGCAGGTGACGGCCGGGACGCTCGGCCAGCCGGTCACGTTCAGCGTCACGGTCCGGGCCGCCGCCTCGGCGGGCTCGCCGACGGGGACCGTGGCCATCGTCGACCACGGCAAGACCCTCGGGACCATCAACGTGGGGCCCATGGCCTCGACGAACGCGCGCTATGCGTACAGCGGGGCCACGGCCACCTTGACGCAGATACCGGGCGGCGGGGCGTACTACTTCGGTAAGCACCAGGTCAGCGCCGTGTTTATCCCCGCCGGCGCGTATGCGAAGAGCACGGGCAACACGAGCTTCAGCGTGAGCCAGCCCTACTACGCCACGCTCGCCGGGGGCGTGCAGGTCTCGACGACCGCCCAGGGCTTGGGCCCGCAGATCCAGTCCGGGCAGACCGCCGGCGTCCTCTACACGGGCTATCTCAAGAAGACGGGCCAGATCTTCGACGATTCGGTGAACGACGGCGGCACGCCGTTCAGCTTCCAGCTCGGCGCAGGGGCAAACCGTCCCGGGCTTCGATGCGGGGATTGTCGGTATGCGGGTGGGAGAGACGCGGGTCATCGAGATCCCGCCGGCCGAGGGCTACGGCGCGATTCCCAACGGGCCGATCCCGGCCAATTCGACGTTGATCTTCGTGGTGACGCTCAAGTCGATCTCCTGAGCCTTCGAGGGCGGCGGAGTCAGCGGAAGGCGAGGGATTCGAACCCTCACGCCCTCGCGGGCGCACTGGTTAGCAACCAGGCCCGGCCAGCCGTATCCGGCTACCTTCCCCGTTCCGAGTGGACCGCCGGGGAGTCGAACCCCGATCTCCTGCGTGCAAGGCAGGTGTCGTCCCGTTGAACCAGCAGCCCATCGCTCCGCGAGCGAGTCGTCCCGGCAGGACTCGAACCTGCGCTATCCTGCTTGTAAGGCAGGCGTCTTGGCCGCTAGACGACGGGACGAGATCCCGACGAGTCGCCGAGGTGGGAGTCGAATCCACAAACACCAGCATCTCATGCTGGCGGCTCTGCCAGTTTGCCTACCCGGCGCGGGGTCATAGCGGGTCTGGGAGTCGAACCCAGCGGCCAAGGATTATGAGTCCCTGATAAGCTCCGGCTTCCCCGCATCCAAGCGAGCGCCCCCGACGGGAGTCGAACCCGCGATCTCCCGGTTGACAACCGGGCGAGCCTGCCACCAGCTCCGCGGGGGCGTTGCAAGGCGAGTGGCCCAGGTGGGAGTCGAACCCACAGACGCCTGCTTCTGAGGCAGGTGGCTTTGCCGGTTTGCCTACCGGGCCGCCGGGAGTTCCGGGGGCAGGAATCGAACCTGCGACCTCCTGGGTCAGAGCCAGGCGTCACTACCAGCAGCAACTGCCCCGGAATCGGTCATTTCTTGGACACATCCTCACATCGCGAGGTTCGGGGAGGAGGATTCGAACCTCCACAGCCTGCTCCAAAGGCAAGCGGCCTGCCGTTAGCCGATCCCCGAGGCGGAAGGGGAGGGAGTCGAACCCCCAAGGCCGTTCGCTCGCCCGTTTTCGAGACGGGTGCCGTCGCCAATCGGCTTGCCCTTCCGGATGTCGCAGCACCGAGGGGAGGAATCGAACCTCCGCCGAGGCGGTTAACAGCCGCCGGCCAGTACCAGCACCGGCTCCCTCGGTCCCGATTCGTCGGGGGCGATGGGACTCAGTGCGACGAGCCCAGGACGATCTGATTCCCCTCCGAGTCCTTCATGATCGCCGCCACGCCCCACGACTCGGCCTTGGGCGGCTTGGCGAACTCCACCCCCTTGGCGCTGAGCTCCTCGAATGTCTTCTGGACGTCGTCGCACTCGAACGAGATCCCCGTGAACGTCCCGATCCGATCCTCAAGGCCGGGAGCGGTGAACAGCGCGACGCCCGTGTCCCCCTTGGGCGGACGGACCTCGATCCAGCGAAGTCCGGGGCCCATCGGCTGATCCGTTTGGAGTGTAAAGCCGAGGATATTAACATAGAAGTTCAACGCGCGGTCCTGATCGCGGACCGGAATGCTCGTGAATTTCATCCTTCGGATCATGGCTCGCCCCTTGTTGTGGTAACTCCTTGCCGCGGGATGGACCGCCGCAAGTATACGGAGCGATCGCCGCCTTCAGGAGCCACGGCGGCCGCATTTTTCGCAAGTCGCGTTGCCGGCCGCTATATCGATTAGTACCATAGCCGTCCATGACACAGATCAGCGTCGATGCCTACCTGGTCGACTGCCTCCTGCCGGACCTCGCGGGGCACGACCGACGCCTGTCGTCGTTCGTCGTTTATCTCTACCTCTATCGGCATGCGTCCCGGGACGCGAGCTGGTCGGTCCGCCTCTCTCATCAGTCGATCGCCTCCGACACGGGCCTGTCCCGCAGCGCGGTCCAGGCCGCGCTGGCCCACCTTCAGACTCGCGAGCTCGTCGCGACGTCGCGTGCTCATCCCACCGCCGTTCCCCTCCATCGCGTTCTTCGCCCCTGGTTGCGTCTCAACAGTCCGCGGAGCTAGCCCGGGACCACGCCGGATCTCGGCCGGATGGCTCTTCGCGATGTCGGGGCGGCCGGATTCGAACCGGCGCTCTCCTGGTCCCAGGCCAGGCGGATTCCCGCTTTCCTACGCCCCGTCCCTTTCAAAGTGCCCAGCGGGAGTCGAACCCGCACGTCCGCCATGGCGAGGCGGTAGGCTACCGCTACATCATGGGCACCCATGCCGAGGCCGAATTGTCAAAGAGGGCGAGTGGGACCGGAGGGGCTCGAACCCTCACACCCCGGTTAAGAGCCGGGCGTGCTGCCGCTAGCACCTCGATCCCGTCGATTCATCGCGCCGGATCGGCCCGGGAGGAGTCGAACCTCCGTCTCGCGGTTATCGGCCGCGTATTCTCCCGTTGAATTACAGGCCGGGGCGCACAGCAGCCCGAGAGGGAGTCGAACCCTCCTCGCCGCCTTGAAAGGGCGGTGTCCTGCCGCTAGACGACCGGGCCGACGTCGCGCCGGGATCGCCGTCCGATACAAACGACGAGGCCCGGTGGCTTGCGACACCGGGCCCCGCTCAACCTCGATGGAGGATGGCACGCGGCGGGGCGTCAGGTCTTCCGGGGATACATCGGGAGCGGGCTCGCCGATTGATCGGCGAGGGTACAGGCTCCGCGACGTTCCTGTAGGCGACTGTTCCAACCCGAACGCATGGTGTCCTCGATTGAATCGTGCGATTCTATTATGTGGGCGGTCCCGGGCGGTCCCGATCGTTCGAGGGCCGTGGACCCGTCGTACTCCCTTTGGACGCCGGAGGTCTCGGGGATGTTCGCGCCCTCGGCTCGATTTCTCCCGCGAGAGCGCGGCACGGGGCGATCTGGAGGGCCTTGATGACCGGGATTCTCTGGCTGGGGCGGCGGGCGGCCGTCTGGTCCATGGGGCGGGCGGTGCGACCGGTCGGTCGGGTCCTGGGCCCGACGGTGATCCTCTGCCTGGTCCGCCCTTTCGCCGCGCTGGTCTCCGCGCTCGAGCTGACTTACTCGGGGCCGACCTTCGCGGAGTTCGACCGGCTACCGGCCGCCGTTCGACGGCCGATGGGCCGCGTGGCGTGGAGGATGGGCCTCTGGCGCCAGCGGTCGCGGCTTCACCTGGCGAAGCTCGTGAGCTACTGGTCGGATCGCCTCTGGACGCACCGCTGGGCGCGGCTCTGCCGGTTCGAGGGGAGCCGCGCGTCGCTCGATGCCCTGGATGCGGGCGCAAGGCCGGTGGTCCTCGCGACCCTGCATTACGGGCCCGTTGACATGCTGCACTACTGGCTCCGGTCGCGCCGCGTGCAAGTCGCCATCATGGTCGCCGTCGGCGAGGCGGACCGGCCCGCGCACCGGATCCGCCTGCTCCACGACCTCGACCGGGGCACAGGGTTCGGGGGGCTACCGCACCTCATACCGGCGACCTCGCTGCGGGATGCCGCCGAGTTCCTCCAGGCGAACCGGGTGCTGATCGTCGTCCTCTCCGGCGAGAGCGGCACGGAGGTCGATGCGGGCTCCGAGGGTGTCAGTCTCCGGCTTAGCCCGGCGCGCGCTACGACTCGCCTCGCTCGTCGACGCCCTCGTGGTCCCGTGCATCATCACCGCCGGCCGGGGCGGGGCGGTGAAGATCGCCCTGGCCGATGCCGTCGACCCCGACGCCGTCCGGGACAGGCGGCGCCACCGGGCGATCTGCGAGCAGCTGTTCCGCGACTTCCTCCCATCCCTGCAGGCCTCGCCCGGCCAGTGCGAGCCGTGGCTCCTCGGCCGGCTTCGGTCCCGCGCACAGACCGCCGAGGCGAGCCTCGAGGGAGCCCTCGAGCCCTGACGGCGCCGCCCGCCCGGTCGCCTCGGCGCGTCCCTCTTGGTTCGTGCGTGCCGAGGCCCTATCCTCATCCGGCACGACACGGCCCGATCGGTTCACGCGACCTGAGGAACATTGACTGATGCGCGCGTTACGGATCCGGACGATTCCACTCGCGATCGTGGCCTCGGTCCTGGCGCTCATGGCGGCCGGCGAGGCCCACGCCGGCGAGAAGTGGTCGAAGGAGAAGGCCCAGGCCTGGGGTCGCGAGCATCCGTGGCTCGTCGGGTGCAACTACATCCCCAGCACCGCCATCAACGAGCTGGAGATGTGGCAGGCCGACACGTTCGACCCCGCCACGATCGACCGCGAGCTCGGATGGGCCGAGGGGCTCGGGTTCAACAGCGTCCGCGTGTTCCTGCATAACATCCCATTCGAGCAGGACCGCGAGGGGTTCCTCAAGCGGATCGACCAGTTCCTGGAGATCGCGGACCGGCACAAGATCGGCGTGATGCTCGTGCTCTTCGACGCGGTCTGGGACCCCAACCCCGCACCCGGAAAGCAGCGCGAACCGAGGAAGGGGCTGCACAACTCGGGCTGGGTCCAGGCGCCGGGGCGGGCGATCCTCGGGGATCCGAAGAAGCAGGATCAGCTGGAAGGGTACATCAAGGGTGTCCTCGGGCGGTTCAAGGATGACAGGCGCGTCCACGTCTGGGACCTGTTCAACGAGCCCGACAACACGAACGGGTCGTCGTACGGCAACGACGAGCCGCCCAACAAGCCGCGGCTCTGCCTCGAATTGCTCAGGAAGGAGCTCGGCTGGGCCCGGGCGGTTGACCCGTCTCAGCCGCTCACGAGCGGCGTCTGGATCGGCGACTGGGCCGAGGACAAGCTCTCGCCGATGGGCCGGCTCCAGCTCGACGAGTCGGATGTCATCTCTTTCCACGACTACTCGAAGCTGCCGACGCTCCAGAAGCGGGTCGAGAGCCTCCGGCGCTATGGCCGGCCGATCCTCTGCACCGAGTACACGGCCCGGCCCGCGGGGAGCACGTTCGACCCGTGCCTCGGGTTCCTGAAGGAGCAACGGGTCGCCGCGTACAACTGGGGGTTCGTCGACGGCAAGAGCCAGACGATCTATCCGTGGGACTCGTGGAAGAAGCCCTACGACTCCGAGCCGCCCGTCTGGTTCCACGACATCTTCCGCAGGGACGGCACGCCGTATGACGCGAAGGAGGTCGCCTACATTCGACAGGTGACCGGCAAGGCCGCGCCGAGGGCCGGGCGGACGATCCGCGAGGGGGACACGGGCGATGAGGTCGAGGCCGTCCAGCGGTCGCTCAATGCGCGGCTGAACCCCTCGCCGAACCTCAGCGTCGACGGCGACTTCGGCACCGTCACCCGCGACGCCGTGATCCGGTTCCAGCGCGAGAACGGCCTGCCGCCGCTCGGGGCCGTCGACGCGAGGACGCGCGAGGCCCTCGGGCCGCCGCCCGCGGCGAAGAGTGACCGGGACGTCCCCTCGCCCGCGGTCGTCAACGCCGAGACGATCGCCAAGGCCCCGCCCGATTCGCTCGACGGGCCGCCTTTCGTCGGGTCGAAGGCAGTCGTCGTCGTCGACGGCAAGACGGGCGCGGTCGTGTGGGGCAAGGACGAGGCCCGGGTGCTCGAGATGGCCAGCACGACCAAGATGACGACCGCGCTGATCGTCGCCCGCTTGGCGGCGAAGGATCCGCATGTGCTCGACGAGATCGTCACTTTCTCGAAGCGCGCCGACGACACCTCGGGCTCGACGGCGGGCGTCCGGGTTGGGGAGAAGTTGCCCGTCCGCGAGTTGCTCTACGGGCTCCTGTTACCCTCGGGAAACGACGCGGCGACGGCCTTCGCCGAGCACTTCGGCGGGCGATTCCCCAAGGTCGACGGGCCGAACGGGGACGACCCACTGTCGAGGTTCGTCGCCGAGATGAACCGCGTGGCCGCCGGGTTCGACCTGAAGGAGACCCACTACACCAACCCGCACGGGCTGCCCAGCACGGACCATCACTCAAGCGTGCGGGACCTTGCGAAGATTGCTCGCGAGGTCGTGGCCGACTCGACGCTGGCGCCGATCGTGGCCACGGTCCGCCACGGCGGGACGGTCGAGGACGGCGATGGGCACAGGCGGAACGTCGTCTGGTCGAACACGAACTCGCTGCTCAAGGTCGAGGGTTACGACGGCGTGAAGACCGGCACGACGGGGGCGGCGGGGTCGTGCCTCGTGGCCAGCGGGCGGCGGGGCGATGATCACCTGATCGTCGTCGCACTGGGCGCCGCGAACACGCCGGCCAGAGATGCCGACGTGCGCAACCTCTTCCGATGGGCCTGGGGCCGCCGCGGGCACCGCGGGCCGTGATGGCCGTTTGGACGTCTGACGCTGTTGCTCGACTGGCATCCGGCCGGCCCCGCGGGTAACCTCGATGGGGACCCGTCGGGGCGGCGCGTCCGCCCCTGCAATCTCCCCGGAGCCTCGACCGACGATGACGATCCCAAGGCGATGGACGACCGCTCTGGCGAGCCTGACACTGCTCTTGCCGGTCGCGGCCCGGGCCCAGCAGGTACAGGCTCCCGTCGAGGCGCCCGCGGCGCAGGCGGGGGGGCTGACGACGCGCGAGGCGATCGAGGCCGAGTTCCGCCGCGACCTAATCCGGGTCGAGCGGACGCGGATCGAGCGGCTTGCCGCGCTGGCCGCGTCGCAGCCGAAGGCCGAGGCCGCGAAGACGTACGAGGACATCTTCCGCTTCACCATGGCCTCGGGACTCTACAACGAGGCCGAGCCGGTGGCGGAGCGGGTGCTCCGCTCGGGTGGCGCGCCCCTCGAGGTGGCGATGCTCGCCGAATTGGTCAACCTGGTCGCCGAGGCGAACCGCGGCGCCTACCAGGAGTCCCTCGACAGCCTCTCCGCGGCGATTCAGATCGGCGAGGCCTCGGCCAAGACGGGGCCGGGCGAGAAGGCCCGCAGCGCCCTGCCGCTCGCCGCACGGCTGTCGCTGGTGAACATCTACACCCAGAGGCTGATCCGGGCGCGGCAATTCGACGTCGCGCGGCGGGCCCTGACGATGATCCGCGACACCGCACGCGAGCCGGCGCTGAAGTCGCTCGCAGAGGCGCGGCTCGCGCAGATCGGCCTGATCGGCAAGCCCGCCCCGCCCATCGCCGGCACCTCGATCGACGGCAAGGCGATCCGCCTGGCCGACTACAAGGGCGACGTGGTCCTCGTCGTCTTCTGGGCGTCCTGGTGCCTGCCCAACGTCGAGGAGGCCGGCCGACTCGCCGCCCTCGACGCTGCCAACCGTGGCAAGGGCCTCCGCATCATCGGCGTCAACGTCGACACGATGCAGGAAGGCGGCATGCCGGCCGCGTCGGTCATGCCCAACGTCCGCCGTTTCCTGCTCGATTACAACGTCACCTGGCCCAACCTGATCAACGGCCCCGGCGAGGCCGACTACGCCAAGGCGTTCGGTGTGACCGATATCCCCGCCAACGTCCTGATCGGCCGCGACGGGGTCATCCTCCAACTCGACCTGAACGGGGCCGACCTCGAGGCGTCGGCGGCCAAGGCCCTGGGCGGGTGAGCCGGCCTGCGAGTCGCTCAGCGCCCCGGCGCCGCCGCAGGGACGGCGGGCGGGGCCGCGTTCGGCGCTGGCGACGGCGATGGCGATTTTGGAATCGTCGCGGCCTGCGCCAGGGACTCATAGAGCGACAGCAGGAACAGGTGGAACGTGTCGGCCACCCGCGGCGTGCTGTTGTCGCGAATGTACTGCAGCGCGGGACGGCCGTACTCGACGAGCTTCGACCGCGCCTCCGTCACGGTGCCGACCTGGGCCAGGCCGTGGAGATTGTAGTCGTTCAGGACGCCCAGGCACGCCAGCTCGGCCGCCGTGCGCTTGGGGGCCAAGTCGCCAAAATCGGGCGAGCCGCCGGGCCAGACGAGCTTCTGATACCGGTCGAAGAAGCTCGACAGCGGCACGATCGGCGCCGTCGGCTGGGCCGGGGCGGGCTGGGCCGGCGGCGGTGCGTGCTGGGACACCGCCCGGTAGTAAGACGGCGGCGGGCCGTCTGAGTAGCGGGCGACGCTCGCCTCGATCTCGCGCCGGCTGCCGACGTCGTACTTGTCGAGATAGCCATCGTCGTGCAGGTGATTGATGTAGGCGTTCGGATTGCCGGCGTACACGTTGTCTTGCACCGGCCCCATCGTCGCCTTGGCGCCGTTCTGCAGCGCCCAGCTATTGAGCATCCCGGTGGTTTGCGCGCGTAGATCGTCCCCGGGCTCTGGAACCCGAAGCCGAACCCGTAGCCGAACTGGGCGCGGGCCTCGCCCGCCGGCAGGGCAACCAGGGCCGCGAGGGCGACCGCCCGGGATACTCCGACACCGATTCGCATCGCCAGCCTCCGGTCATGCTCGAGACGCCCGCCGCGCCACCTCGTTCTATTGTAGCCGGCGGATCGCGTCGCGTCTCACGGCATGGGACCATTCGCGCCCCGCTCCGCCGGGACCGCCGCGGGTTGGGGCGCGGGCGGGACAGCCTCGCCCGGCACCGGCGGCGGAGGCGGGAGGCCCGCCGCGACCCGTCGCGGATCGGGCCCGGGCGGCCCGTCGGAGAACCGGGCGATCTCCGCCTCGATCCGCCGCCGGGTCGCCGCGTCCATCCCGTCGAGATAGCCGGGGTCGCGCAGGTGGTAGATGTACGCGGCCGGGTTCCCGGCGTAGGCGTCGTGTATCACCGGCCCCATCGTCGCGCGCGAGGCCCGGAGCATCGCCTGGCGGTAGAGCATCGCCTCGGGATGCCCCGGGCCGTAGTAGTACGGGCTGAATCCGTAGCCGAACCCGAGCCCGCCGTATCCTCCATAACCCCCGTAGCCGTAACCGCCGAAGCCGCGCCCGCCGCGGAACTGGGCCTCGGCGCGGCCGGAGGCGAGGGTGACTATCGCCGTGAGGACCAGGGCCCGAACGATCGGCATCGTGTCCCTCGCCTCCGCGGTGCGCCGCGCTTCTTCACGGTGGAGTCACTGGTTGGGAGCCGGCGCAGGCGGCGGCGACCGCTTGGCGTCGAGGTGCTCGTACTCCATGCCCGAGAAGAACTCGGCCGGCGCGGAGCCCGACGGCCGGCCCGCGTCGCTCGACGCGACGCCCTGGTTGGTGATCTCGTCGCGGAGCCCGTCGAGCGCCGGGTAGATCTGGGAGTAGATCGCCCGCTGCTGCGGCGTCTTGGCCGGGCCGAACCGGAGGTTGAACGACTGCATGAACGACAGGAGGTCGCCCAGCGTCGTGTCCGGCCGCTTGTCCACGCCCGCCAGCAGGACGTCCATCGCGGGGGTCTGGAGCATCGAGATCAGCCCATAGAGCCCCTTGAGGAAGTTGCGGGCGGCGACGACCTTCGGGGTGTTCCTCGGGTACCGGTCGTTGTTGGCGACGATCTTGGCGTCGATGGCCTTGATCTGCCGCTTGGCCTCATCGACCAGCGCCGGGTCGACGGGCTGCTCGGCCTCGGCCTGGGCGCGGAGCTTCTTGCCGACGGCCCGCAGCGCCGCGCGGTCCTCGTCGAACTCCGAGCCCTTGAGCAGCTCGGGCGGGCCGTCCTTCGTCAGGTTGTCGACGCTCAGCGTCAGCGCCGCCGAGGCGTAATTGAACGGGATGTCGCGGATCACCGTGCCCGGCAGCGGCAGCCTCGCACCCTTGAGCGCGCGGGTGTAAACCCGGGGATTGGTGAGCTCGTCCAGGGCGACGTTCAGCGCGTTGCCGTCCATGATATCGGCCTGGGTCGGGTTATCGCGGAGCCGCTTGAAGGTCGTGTCGGCCGTCTCGTTGATCAGGGCGCGGCGCTGGGCCTGCTTCTCGCGGTTGATCTTCCCGGCCTCGAGCGTGGACTGGTAGATATACTCGTTCCACTGCATGGCCGTCTGGGAGTTGATGCTCCGGGCCTGGGCGGTGTTCAGGTTGTACGTGCCGGCGCCGGCGGCGAAGACGCCCATGCCGCGGGCCGCGTCGCCGCCGACGGTGTGGCCGCCGCCCCAGCCGCCCCAGCCGTATCCGCCGTATCCCGGCGGGTAATGCCACTGGGCGTTCGCCACGCCCCCGGTCGCGAGCACGATGGCCGCGGCGGCGGCCCAAGACATAGGCGTGCGGAGCATCGCAGGTTCCCCCTGAGTACGGGATATCGCAGCGGATCGGGATGCGACGCCCGGCCTCGGCGCGGCCGGCGTCCGCCGGCCCGCTTCGGTCGGACTGACATGTCCGCATCCAGCATGCACGAGCCGGTGCCCGGGATCAATCCCCAGCGTCGGCAATGCGACGCCCCGTCCGCCGCGACGATCGGCCGCGGGGACGGGGCGTCCGAGTTCACTTCGGCGCGGCTCAGCGCGGCTCGGCGACGAGCGTGACGGTCTGGAACCGGCTGGGAATCTTCGTGGCCTTCGGGTCGTTGTCGAAGGTGATGAGCAGCTTCGCGACCTTCCGGCGGCCGTCGTCGCGGGCGTCGAGCACGGCGAGGCCCTCGGCCTTCATTGCCACCTCGAACGCCCCGACCTCGACCGCGCGGTCGGCGGCGCCGTCGGCGACGAACCAGAGCGTGTTGCCGTGAAAGATGTTGCCTTCGTCCTCAGTTGCCGTGACGACCAGGAAACCGCCCAGGGCGGGCACGTACTCCATCGATGTGAGCTGGGACCGGACCCCCTCGCGGTGGCCGGCATCGAAGGCGAACAGCGGCTTCAGCTCGAGTTCGGAGGCGGGCGAGGGGGCCGAGGTGATGTCGGCGACGAACGCCCGGACCTTGTCGTCCGGCTCGCGGAGCCCGATGACCAGCTCGCGGCGCCCGCCAAGCTCGCGGATCGCCAGGCCCTCGACCTTCCGCTTGCCGACCTTGGCCTCGTCGAGCCCCAGGCCCTTCAAGGCCGCCGCGAGCGCGCGGGCGACGTTCCACCGGACGATCGAGTCGTCGTCGATCGCGGGGGCGTCGCCCGACCCGTCCTTCAGGCGGAAGCGGATCAGGACGGCCTTCTCATCACGCTCGGCGTCGGACCTTCCCGAGTGCGAGCCGATCAGGTAGTAATTTCCCTCAGAATCTCGCGCCATGCCCTCCCACTTCGGGCCGGCCTTCGTCTGGGCCGGGAACCTGGGCGAGGTGAGCGGCTTGCCGACGAGCTGGCCGCTGGCGAGGTCGACGACGTGCAGCGCCGGGGCCTTGTCGTGCGCGACGAGGAACCGGCGGCCGTCGCCGCCGATCGGCTCGACGCCTGAGGCCTCGATCAAGGCGTCCGGCGCCTGTCCATTGATGAACGGCCGGGGCAATGTGGCCGACTCCAGGTGCATCCGCGCATCCTGGGCATGGGCGGCGTGGCCGGTGAGGGCGATCGCCGCCAGGGCCATCGCGGAATGGAGCGCCTTCGGGAGGCGGGCGAACATCGGGGTCGTCTCCTGGCCTGCACGGCCTTCAGTTGAGGTCGATCGGGTAGTCGGTCTTGTCCTTCGTCACCTCCACCTCGACCTTCGAGGTGGTGGCCTCGGCGTACTTCTTGGGCACGAGCTCCGTCTTCGCGGTGGGACCGGTGCCGCTGACGCTCACGCGGTGCTTGCCGAGGGCCGCGCCGTCGCCCTTTTTCAGGGTGGTCATCTCGTACGTCCCGTCCGGGCTGATCTCGCCGGTGGCCGTGCGGCCGGTGCTGCGAGGCTCGAAGGTGACGACGCCCTTCGAGAGGGGCTTGCCCTTGTACGTGACCGTCCCCTTGACCGGGACGGTTTCGGCGGACTGGATCCCGTCGGAGGGGTCGCAGCCCCCGGAGGCCAGCAGCAGCGGCACGGTTAGCACGAACGATCGGGGGACGCTGGTCCGCATGAGCATGAGAGGTGCTCCTCGCGCTTGGTCCTGCGTGGGAGATCGCCGGACATGAGACCGACCGCGCGCGTCGGCCCGGGGCCATTCGCGCACGGTCGGGCGTCCGACCTCTCCGGTGCGGGTCGGACTAATACTGGTCGGCGCTCACGACCTCGCCGCCGCTGATCGTGCCCAGGGCCCGCCAGGTGACGCCATTGATCGTGTTCTTGATGAACCGCACGCTGCCGTCGGCGAACAGGGTGTTCACGCCGCCGGCGTGGAAGCTGCTGGCCGAGAGCGACATGTAGGTGGGGCCGCCGTCGTTCTCGTCGATCCAGTCCCAGTCGATGGCCTGGTTCGGGGTGTTGGCCGTCGTGAACCCCGAGTAGTAGACGCCGCCGTTGGACCAGCGGGTGTGGCCGATCGGCGTGGGCGGTCCGTTGCCGCAGCTGGCGATGAGGTTCGCCAGAGCCGACAGCGACTGCGGCCCGGGGGCCGGAGTGTTGGTCGGTGTGAACGTCCCGACCGACGCGTCGCTCGGCGGCGTGCCGACCGCGGTGCTGCAGTGGCGGGCCTGCATGTGGCCGATCGTCCCCTCGGAGACGGCCAGGCTGTTGCTCGTGCCGTCGGTGATGCTCGCGATCGTCCGCGAGAAGGTCGGGCCGAACAGCGACCGATTCACCGGTCCCTGCGTGTTGGTCGCGCCCCAGTTGAACGAGGCGACGTACCAGTCGCCGTCGCACGACCCGTAGCTCGTGGTGGCGTCGCCGGTGCCGCCGAGGTTGGGCAGGTCGTAGAACGGCCCGGGGTCGCTCGGGCAGTGGAGGAAGCTCAGGACGGTGTTGGTGACCGTCGTGTTCTGCGCCGCGCTGTAGCCCTTGTCGATGGAGTAGTTGATCGAGGCGTTCATCGCCCCCTGCTCCATGTAGGGAGACACCCTGGCGAAGATGCTCCACGACCCGGTGAACCCGCCGCACGTCGACTGCTTGAACGACCCCGCGGCGCCGACCGGGCACGGGATCAGGACCGAGGTCATCGGGAAGGTGCCGTTGGCACTCTCGTAGTTGTGCAGGGCCAGGCCGATCTGCTTCAGGTTGTTCGTGCACTGGATCCGGCGGGCCGCCTCGCGCGCCGCCTGGACCGCGGGCAACAGCAGGGCGATCAAGACCGCGATGATCGCGATCACAACCAGCAGCTCGATCAGGGTGAAGCCTCGGCGACGAGGGAGAGAGGGTGCCACGTGTTTTGGTCCAGCGGGTTGAAGGGGTGACCGGTAAGGTCCAAACATGATAGGGGCATGTACGTGCACGTTAGGTTCGAGTTCGATGAAGATGGCGCAAAGAAGTCGGGGCCCTGAACCGTCAGAGTTGGTCAGGGGCGGATGGCGGGGTTTAGGTCGACCTCTAGGCCGATGGCCTCAGTGCCCGAGGCCGCAACTGGCCCGGCCGGTCTTCTCGAAGTACCGCTGGTGATACTCCTCCGCCCGATAGAACGGCGAGGCCGGCGTGATCTCAGTGACGATTGGCCGGCGGAACCGGCCGCTCGCCTGGGCGCGGTCCCGGGAGGCGATCGCGGCGGCCTTCTGCTCGTCGTCGTGGGTGAAGATCGCCGAGCGGTACTGGGTGCCGACGTCCGGGCCCTGGCGATTGGGCGTGGTCGGGTCGTGGATCGTCCAGAAGACGTCGACGAGCTGGTCGTAAGTCACCTTGTCCGGGTCATAGTCGACCTCGACGACCTCGGCGTGGCCGGTGCGGCCGGAGCAGACATCGCGGTAAGTTGGATCCCTGGTCGTCCCGCCCGAGTAGCCCACGGCCACGTCGGCCACGCCCGGAACGGCGCGGAAGGCCGACTCGACGCCCCAGAAGCACCCGGCACCAAATGTCGCCTTCTTCATCGGAATCCTCCCCGGGGACGCGTGGCCCGCGGTTCGCATGGTATCCTCGTAGCGAGGCCCCTTCCCCAGATTATAGGCATCGCGACGGGCCCGGCCCATGACGACCACCCTCGCCGCAATCGCGCTCGCCCTGGCGAGCGCCTTCCCGCAGGCGTCCGACGACACCAGGGCCGCCGACCTGATCGCGGCCCATAACAAGGAGCGGGCCGAGCGCAAGCTGCCCCCGCTCGTCGCCGAGCCGCGGCTGACCGCCGCCGCGAAGGCCCACGCGGCCGACATGGCCGCGCACAAGAAGATGACCCACGAGGGGAGCGACGGCTCGACCCTCGTCGACCGCGTCAGGCGCGAGGGGTACACGTACCTCAAGGTCGGCGAGAACGTCGCCGAGGGCCAGGAGACGGCACCGTCGGTGATGGACGCCTGGATGAATAGCCCGCACCACCGCGAGAACATCCTGGGCGACTTCACCGAGGTCGGCGTCGGCCGCGCCGAGGCCGACGACGGGACTTCGTACTGGGCCGTCGACTTCGGCCGGCCCTTCCCCCGCCTCGACCCGGACAAGGCCGAGGAGGAGCTGGCCGAGCGGCTGAATCACGCCCGCGCCGACGCCTCGGTGCCGCCGCTACACGTCTCGCCCAAGCTCTCCAAGGCTGCCCGTGCCATCGCCGCCGATTACGCCGCGAAAGGGCCGGCCAAGTCGGGTGATTCCGCGAAGGATGAGAAGAAGGACGGCGAGAAGAAGGACGGGCCCAGGACGCCCGACCCGATGGAACGGATCAAGCAGTCGGGCTACCGCTACATGCGGATCACCGAGACCGGCACGTACGGCACGCCGACGCCCGAGGAGACCCTCAAGTCGCTCTTTGGCATCGCCGAGCAGAAGGCGACCTTGCTCGGCAAGAATTACAGCGACCTCGGCGTCGGCTACGCCCTCGACCGCGACGGCCGGCCGGCGTGGGTGGTGATCCTGGCGAAGCCGCTCAAGTAGGGTCCGCTGTGCGGACGGTCTTCGATCGGGGCCATCGTCTCCGCATGGTCCGCACAGCGGACCCTACAGGAGGTCGAACTGCGCACCGGCCTCCGTCAGGCGCTCGCTCAGGGCGGCCTCGTCCCCGGGCTCAACGTGGAAGACGACGTGGAACGACGCCGGCGGCCGGCCCGGCTCGCCGTCGTCCTCGGATCGCTCGCGGGCGATATCCGCGACGATCTCAACGAAGAGGCGGAAGGTGTCCGTCGGCTCGTCCTCAAGGAGCCGGATCGCGTCGGCGACGATGAGGACATAGGCCTGCGCCCGGAGCCATTCGAGGTCGGCGAGGCACTCGTCGAGCGCGTCCCAGTTCTCGCCGAAATACGGCGGGAACTGCCAGGCCGCGGCGACCTCGTCGAACAGCGCGTGCGATTCGCGGCATTTCCTCCCGCGGACGACCCGCGCCGCGGTCTTCGGCGCCGACTCGACCGAGAGCGCCACGCGAGGTCGAAGGCGTCCGAGGCGCTCGAACCGAGCAGGTGCAGGAAGGGCCCCGATCCTTCGCGGATCGTCAGCCGGCGGGCGCGTTCGTGGAGGTCCATCGGAGTCGCCCCTTCCTCGATTAGCGGATGCGCACGAACGTCATGTAGTGATCGCGCGTATAATAGACGCGACCGTCCGAGCCCGTGACGATCCGCTCGGCGCCGCGGTTGCGGCCCGGGGCCTTCCGGTTTACGTCCCACTCGCGATAGCGGATCGGCCGGCCGCGGTCGTCGACGCGCGGCAGGACCGTGCCGCCGTCGAGGCCCAGGTTGCGATACTCGCGCCGGCCGACGAAGCCGTCCGGCGGCGCGTCGTGGGCGAGGACGTAATCGACGACGGGATCGACTCGCGCCGCCGTCTTGGTATCGAGCGGGGTGACCGCGTTCCCCGGCGCGGGGGCGTTGCGGTTCGAAGGCGCGGGCCGCGGCAGTTCGCGGGCGGGCTGCGATGGCGCAATCCGGGCGTGATCGGGGCCGTCTTGCGTCGAGCGGGCGGGGTTGCGGACGGTGGCGAAGGTCCGGTAGTCGTCGGGCGAGTAATGGGCGCTTCCATCGGATCCGGTCACGAGCCGCTCGGCGCCGCGACCCCGCCCGGGCCCCGATGTGTTCACGTCCCAGGTCCGGTACGCGATCGGGTCGCCGTCGCGGTCGACCCTGGGGAGCAGTTGCTCGCCCCGGCGGCCGCTGTTGTGATAGTCGCCCCCGCCGAGATGACCCGGCGGCGCGTGGCCCGACTCGTCGATCGCTCGGAGGACGGCCTCGACCTTCGCCGGGATCACGACCCGGCGCTCCGTGCGTGGCGTCGCCCCGATCGCCTGGGCGGGCGACGGCCGGCAGGCTTGCGAGGGCCAGGGCGATCGTCAGGGCCGTCTTCCAGCACGCCCCGGTGGGGTGACTTGTCATGATCTTGCCCCCTCGAGGCACGGGCCGGTCCTCGTAGGGTCCGCTGTGCGGACGTCCGGGCGGTTGGGCCGAAGACGTCCGCACAGCGGACCCTACGAGGACCGGCCGCGGCCCGGATTCATTAGCGTCGAGCCCGCCCGATCCGTCAAGCAGATCGGGCAATCCGAAACTCTCCTGTTGCCGGGCGGAGTCCCACCCCGATAAATTCTTGTTGGACAACTGCCTGGCCCCGCGTCGGACGACCCCGCCCCGCCAGACCGCCCTCGCCGAATCCTCGCTCGACCGTCAACCCCGGAGGGCCCGCCCCGATGGGACGGATCATCGGAATCGGCCTCGCCGCGCTGCTCGTGCCCGCGGTCGCCGCGGGCGACGACGCGGAGTTCTTCGAAGCGAAGGTCCGCCCCGTGCTGGCGACGCATTGCGTCTCCTGCCACGGGCCGGATAAGCAGAAGGCCGGCCTGCGGCTCGACACGCCCGAGGGGATGAAGAAGGGGGGCGAGTCGGGGCCGGTCATCAGCCCCGGCAAGCCCGAGGCAAGCCGGCTGGTCGAGGCAATTACCTATCACGACGACTCGCTCCAGATGCCCCCGAAGCGGAAGATGGGCGACCCCGAGATCGAGGCGCTCACCCGCTGGGTGAAGGCCGGCGCCCTCTGGCCCGAGCCGAAGGCCACGCGATCGGCCTCCGAAGCCAAGGCCGGCGCCATTTCCGCGAAGGACCGCGAGTTCTGGTCGTTCCGGCCCGTGAAGAAAGGCGAGCCACCCGCGGTGAAGGACGCGGCGTGGTCGAAGTCACCGACCGACCGGTTCCTCTTCGCGGCGATGAAGGCCAAGGGCCTGTCTCCCGCCACGAGGGCCGACGACCGCACGCTGATCCGCCGAGTCACGTTCGATCTGACGGGCCTTCCGCCGACACCGGACGAGGTCGAGGCGTTCCTTAACGACGAGTCGCCCGGGGCGTTCGCGAAGGTCGTCGACTGGCTGCTCGCCTCTCCGCAATACGGCGAGCGGTGGGCGCGGCACTGGCTCGACCTCGCCCGATACGGCGAGGATCAGGCGCACACGTTCCAGGCGCGGCGTCTTCCCCCAGGGCTATCGCTATCGCGACTGGGTCGTGAACGCCCTGAACGCCGACATGCCCTACGACCGCTTCCTGACCGAGCAGATCGCCGCCGACCTGATCGACGGGCCGTCCGAAGCCAAGCGGGAGCGGCTCGCGGCGCTCGGCTTCTTCGGGCTCGGGGCCTCCTATTACAGCGGCTCGCCCACGGCCGTCGCCGACGAGCGCGACGACAAGCTCGACACGCTCTGCCGGTCCATGCTCGGCCTGACCGTCGCCTGCGCCCGGTGCCATGACCACAAGTTCGACCCGATCCCGACGACCGACTACTACGCGCTGGCGGGGGTCGTGGCGAGCACCGTCTACAAGGAGTATCCCGACGCCCCGGCCGCAGAGGTGGCCAAGTACGACCAGGCCCAGGCCGCGATCAGTGAAAAGACCCGGGAGATCAACGACTTCCTGGCCACCGAGGGCCGGAGGATCCCCGAGCGGGCCGCTCGTGAGGAATCGGCGCGGTACGTCGTCGCCGCGTGGACGCTGATCAACCGGCGGAAGGCCGAGCCCGACCTCAAGACGGCCGCGTTCGCCAAGGCCGAGGGGGTCCGGCCCGAGTGGCTCGACCGCTGGGTCGGGTATCTCTTTGACAAGAAGGCCGCGGCGGGCCGGCCTCACCTTTCCCGCTGGCGGAAGATCCTCGAGGCGGACGACTCGAAGCGGGATGCCTCGAAGGACCTGGCGGCGGCCGATTCCGTGCGCCAATCGGCGAAGCGCTGCAGGCCCATCTGAAGGCGACGCTCGCCCTCCGCGATGCCCTAGCCACCTTCACGAACGCCGACCTCGGCGAACCGGCCGACCGCCCCAAGCTCCGCGAGTCTGACCGGAAGGAGATCGAGGAGATTACGTCGGACGGAGGCGTCTTCTCAGCCGGGCGCGGGAAGCAAGTCGAAGCGTTCCTCGGCGACCTGGCCAAGGCCGTTCTCAAGGAGAAGCGCGGCGAGTTGGACCGGCTCAAGAAGTCGGCCCCGGCCAAGTACGCGGTGATCCACGCCGTCGCCGAGGGCACGAGCCCGGCGAACCTTCGCGTTCACCTGCGCGGCAATCCGGCCAATCTCGGCGACCAGGTGCCGCGGCGGTTCCTGTCGGTCGTCTCTTCGGATGAGCCCAAGCCGTTCAAGCAAGGGAGCGGCCGTCTCGAGCTGGCGAGGGCCATCGCGTCGAAGGACAACCCGCTGACGGCCCGCGTGATCGTCAATCGCCTGTGGGCCCAGCACTTTGGCCGGGGAATCGTCGCCACGCCGAGCAACTTCGGCGCGATGGGCGAACGGCCGTCCCATCCCGAATTGCTCGACTGGCTCGCGGCGCGGCTCGTCGAGGCGGGTTGGTCCCTGAAGTCGCTCCACCGCGAGATCCTCCTCTCGGCCGCGTACGCCCAATCCAACGTCGCGAGCCGCCGGGCCCGCGAAGTCGACGCGGACAATGTGTACCTGAGCCACGCGAATCGCCGCCGACTCGAGATCGAGCCGTGGCGCGACGCGATGCTCGCGGTCACCGGCGAGCTCGACCCGAAGCTCGGCGGGCCCTCTTCCGATCTCTCCTCTCCCGACAACCGCCGCCGGACACTCTACGCCAAGATCAGCCGCCACAAACTCGACGGCTTGCTCCGCCAGTTCGACTTCCCGGACCCCAACCTTACGAGCGACAGGCGGACGATCAGCACCGTACCGCTGCAAGGGTTGTTCGTGCTCAACAGCGACTTCATGGCCAAGCGGGCGGAGGCCCTGGCGAATCGGCTGGCGAAAGAGGCCACGGAGGACGGGGCGCGGATCCGTCGCGCGTTCGTGCTTCTTTACGGGCGCCCCGCGGGGGACGATGAGGTGGCGATGGGCGTGGAGTTCCTGAAGGGGGCGGGGGCCTCGGGGTGGCCGCAGTACGCGCAGGTATTGCTTGGGGCGAACGAGTTTCTGTTCGTGGACTGAGGGGCCAGACCATGATGCCCGCCATCACGCGACGCCAGATGCTCCAGACGATCGGCGGCGGCTTCGGCGCCCTCGGCCTGGCGGGGACTCTGGCCCAGGAAGCCCTGGCCGACACCGCCAACCCGCTCGCGCCGAAGTCGCCCCACTTCGCGCCGAGGGCGAAGCGCGTGATCTTCCTGTTCATGAACGGCGGGCCGTCGCACGTCGACACGTTCGACCCCAAGCCAGCGCTGGCCAAGCACAACGGCGAGAAGCCGCCCGAGGGGCTCGGCAAGGGCCGACAGGCCGGGCGTGTGCTGATGGGGTCGCCGTTCAAGTTCGAGAAGCGCGGGAAGTCGGGGATCGAGGTCAGCGAGCTCTATCCCGAGCTGTCGAGCTGCATCGACGACCTGTGCGTGATCCGCTCGATGGCGACCGACGTCCCGAACCACGAGCCGGCGCTGCTCATGATGAACTCGGGCCAGGTCCAGCCGACGCGGCCGAGCCTCGGCTCGTGGCTGACGTACGGGCTCGGCACCGAGAACCAGAACCTGCCGGGGTTCGTCGTCCTCTGTCCGGGCAAGCCCGTGGTCGGGCCGCAATTGTGGTCGAACAGCTTCCTGCCGGGGATCTACCAGGGGACACATATCAACAACAAGGGGATGGATCCGAAAACCATCATCCCCTACGTGAATAACGACCGCCTGCCCCGCGAGGCCCGCCGCCATCAGCTCGACCTGCTCAACCGGATGAACGCGAAGCACCGGGACGCACGAGGCGATTCCGACCCGAACCTTGAAGCACGGATCGCATCATTGGAGATGGCCTTTCGGATGCAGTTCGAGGCGCAAGACGCCTTCGACCTCGGCAAGGAATCGTCCGCGACCCGCGAAGCCTACGGCAAGGGAGAGTTCGCCGACGCCTGCCTGATCGCCCGCCGCCTGGCCGAGCGGGGCGTGCGGATCACGCAGCTCTACTACGGCAACGACCAGCCGTGGGACGACCACGCCGACATCCTCAACCATCGCAAGCACGCCGGCGCCAGCGACCGGCCGATCGCTGCCCTGATCAAGGACCTGAAATCCCGCGGCCTGTTCGACGACACGCTCGTCGTCTGGGGCGGCGAGTTCGGCCGGACCCCGACGAGCGAGGGGGCCAAGGGGCGCGACCACCACCACACCGGCTTCACCATGTGGCTGGCGGGCGGCGGCGTGAAGCGGGGCATCGTCCACGGCGCTACCGACGACCTCGGATTCGTCGCCGTCAAGGACAAGGTCCACGTCCACGACCTCCATGCCACGATCCTCCACCTGATGGGCGTCGATCACGAGCGGCTGACCTATCGGTACTCCGGCCGCGACTTCCGGCTGACGGACGTGCATGGTACGGTCGTGAGGGAGATCCTGGCCTGAGCGCTGCGCCGGGCCTCCTTCTGATCCCCTCCCCCTTGTGGGGGAGGGTCAGGGTGGGGGGTCAAAGGCCGAGGCTTACTCGAAGAACCCCCCACCCTACCCTCCCCCACAAGGGGGGAGGGTAAGAAATGAGTCGCGGCCCGGGATGGACGACCGATGCCCCACCGCCCCCTTCTCCTCGCCCTCGCCTTGCTCACCCCGATCGCCCGCGCCGAGGAGCCGAAGCCGCACAGGGTCGACTTCGACCGCGAGGTCCGGCCGATCCTCTCGAACCACTGCTTCTCCTGCCACGGCCCCGACGAGGAGACGCGCGAGGCCGGCCTGCGCTTCGACATCCCCGGCGCGGCCCTGAAGCCGACCGACTCGGGCCATCCCGCGATCGTCCCCGGCAAGCCGAAGGAGAGTCCGCTCGTCCGGCGGATCTTCTCGAAGCGCAAGCTCGTGATGATGCCCCCGCCCGATTCGAAGCGGCCGCTCTCCGACGCCGACCGGGCCGTGCTCCGCGCCTGGATCGAACAGGGGGCCGACTTCACGACGCACTGGTCGTTCACAGCACCGAAGCGCCCTCGACCCCGGTCGTCAAGGACAGCAAATGGCCCCGCGGCCCGATCGACGCGTTCCTCCTGGCGCGGATGGAGGCCGAGGGATTGAAGCCCTCGCCCGAGGCGAGTAAGGAGACGCTGATCCGCCGCGTCACCCTCGACCTGACGGGGCTGCCCCCGACGCCGACCGAGGTCGACGCCTTCCTCAAGGACAGCGCGTCGGACGCTTATGAAAAGCTCGTCGATCGCCTCCTCGCCTCGCCGCGTTATGGCGAGCGGATGGCGCTCGACTGGCTCGACGCCGCCCGCTACGCCGACACGCACGGCTATCACATCGACAGCGGCCGCGACATGACCCGCTGGCGCGAGTGGGTCATCGACGCCTACAACCGCAACCTCCCGTTCGACACGTTCACCGTCGAGCAACTCGCCGGCGACCTGCTGCCGAACCCGACGGTCGAGCAGAAGGTCGCCAGCGGGTTCAACCGCAACAACATGATCAACTTCGAAGGCGGCGCGATCCCCGAGGAGTATCTCACGGCCTACGTCGTCGACCGCGTGAACACGACCGGCACCGTCTTCCTCGGCCTCACTGTCGGCTGCGCCCAGTGCCACGACCACAAGTTCGACCCGATCACCCAGCGCGAGTATTACGGCCTGTTCGCCTTCTTCCACAACGTGCCCGAGAACGGCCTCGACGGCTCGAAGGGCAACGCCGCGCCGCTGATCCCGGTGCCCAGGCCCGAGCAGCGCGCCGAGATCGACCGGCTCTCGGCCGAGATCGCCAGGACCGAGGCGAAGCTCAACGGCTCGTGGCCGGAACTGGACTCGGCCCAGGCGGCGTGGGAGTCGTCCGGTGCGGCGCACCATGCCGTCGCCTGGTCGGCCATCGACCCAAGCAAAATGTCCTCGCGCGGCAAAGCCAAACTCGCCAAGGGGCCCGACCGCACGATCATCGCCTCGGGCAGGAATCCCGACAAGGACGTGTACACGGTCACCGCGCCGATCGAGGGCGGTCCGATCTCGGCGATCCGCATCGAGGCGCTGACCGATCCCTCCCTGACGAACGGCGGCCCGGGCCGATCGGTGAACGGCAACGTCGTCCTGACCGACGTGACCCTCGAAGTCGCCGAGGCCGACGCCCCCGACGAGTTCGAGCCCGTCGCCCTGGCGAAGGCCACGGCCGACTTCAGCCAGGACGGCTTCCCGGTCTCGAGCGCCATCGACGGCAAGCCCGAGACCGGCTGGGCGATCGACCCGCAGGAGGGCAAGCCGCACGCGGCCGTCTTCTCGACGAAGTCCCCTGTCCCCGGCGGCAGGGCGACGGCGCTCCGGCTGATCCTGGCGTTCGGGTCGCCATTCGCCTCGCACCAGCTCGGCAAGTTCCGCGTCTCGGTCACATCGGCGAAGGACCCGCATGCCAAGGAGGCCATCCCCGCGGCCGTCGCCTCGGCACTGGCGAAGAAGCCCGACGCCCGGTCCGAATCCGACCGCACGGCGATCCGGTCGCACTACAGGACGACGATCCACCCCCAAGGCAAAGCCCTGTCCGCAAAGCTCGCGGCGCTCAAGTCGGAGCGATCCGCGATCGAGGCGAAGATCCCGACGGCAATGGTCATGCAGGAGATGCCCAGGCCTCGCGACACCTTCATCCTGCGGCGCGGGCAGTACGACCAGAAAGGGGAGAAGGTCGCCGCGATCGTCCCGGCGAGCCTGCCGCCCTTGCCGAAAGGCTGCGCCGGCGAACCGGCTGACGCTCGCGAAGTGGCTAGGTCGGCCCGAGCATCCTCTGACGAGCCGCGTGGCCGTGAACCGGATCTGGCAGGCATTCTTCGGCGTCGGACTGGTGAAGACGGCCGAGGACTTCGGCTCGCAGGGCGAGCTGCCGAGCCATCCCGAACTGCTCGACTGGCTGGCCGTCGAGTTCCGCGAGTCGGGATGGGACGTGAAGGCGATCGTGAGGCGGATCGTCACGTCCTCGGCCTATCGCCAAAGCTCGAAGGTCACGCCCGAGGACCTTGCGAAGGACCCCGAGGATCGCCTGCTCGCCCGCGCCCCGAGGCTCCGCCTGCCGGCCGAGTTCATCCGCGACGGCGCCCTCGCGGTCAGCGGCCTGCTCGACGATCGGATCGGCGGCGCGAGCGTCTCGCCCTACCAGCCGGCGGGGCTCTGGGAGGAGCTGATGTCGCGCGAGGACGGTAAGAACTGGTCGGCCCAGACCTACACCCAGAGCCACGGCCGCGACCTCTACCGCCGGACGATGTACACCTTCTGGAAGCGCACCAGCCCCCCGCCGACCCTCGTCACGTTCGACGCCCCCGACCGCGAGACCTGCACCGTCCGCCGGGCGCGGACGAACACGCCGCTGCAGGCCCTGGTCTTATTGAATGATCCGACCTATGTCGAGGCCTCGCGCAAGCTGGCGGAGCGATTGATTCGGGAGGGTCATTCGATCGACGACCGGCTCACGCTGGCCTTCCGCCTCGTCCTCGCCCGGCGCCCTCGGCCGGCGAGCTGGATGTCCTGCGGCAAGTCCACCGCGACGCCCTGGTCCGATTCCGCTCGGACAAGGACGCCGCGAATAAGCTTCTTTCCGTCGGCGAGTCCGCCCGCGACCCGAAGCTCGATGCAGCCGAACTGGCGGCGTGGAGCACGGTGGCGGGGGTGGTGCTGAACCTGGATGAGGCCGTCACGAGGGGCTGAGTCGGGAGGATCGATGCCTGAGAACGACGCGACGACCCCGAATCCCCTGCACTTCGCGGCCCACGACGGCGACCTCGCGGCGGTCAAGCGGCTCGTCGAGGAGGGCACCGACGTCAACACCTTCGATGAGATCGGATTCACCCCTCTGCACTATGCCGCCGAGGCGGATCGCCTCGACGTCGCGGCTTATCTCCTCGAACACGGGGCGGACGTCAACGCTCGCCACGAGCCGACCATCGGGAATACACCTCTGGGCGGTGTCGCGGGCGACCGTTCGATCGCGATGGCGCGCCTGTTCGTCGAGGCCGGGGCCGACCCGACGATCCGCGGCTGGATGGGGCTCAATGCCCTGGATCGCGCCAAGGCGCGAAAACGGGGCGACGGCCCCGACGTCTACTCACTGCTCGTCGAGACTTCACGATCACGAAGCACGGCCTCATGAGATTCGAACTCGACGCGACAGCGACTCAACCCGCCCGAGGCCCCACGCCATGAACCTCCCCCGCGAACACGAACTCCTCCTCACCCGCCGCCAGCTCTTCGGCCGCGCCGCCACCGGCATCGGCACGGCCGCGCTGGCGTCGCTGCTGAATCCGTCGCTGCTGAACGCGGGCGGCGTGCTCGGCGCGCCCCATTTCGCCCCGAAGGCCAAGCGGGTCATCTACCTGTTCATGTCCGGCGGCCCGTCGCACATCGACCTGTTTGACTACAAGCCGAAGCTCAAGGACCACCACGGCGAGGAATTGCCCGGGTCGATCCGGATGGGCCAGCGGATCACGGGGATGACGGCCGGGCAGTCGACGTTCCCGTGCGTGGCGCCGATGTTCAAGTTCGGCCAGCACGGCCAGTCGGGGGCGTGGATCAGCGAGCTCTTGCCCAATATCGCGAAGGTCGTGGACGACATCGCGATCGTCAAGTCGGTGAACACCGAGGCGATCAATCACGACCCGGCGACGACCTACATCCAGACCGGGTCGCAGCAGCCCGGGAGGCCGAGCCTGGGGGCTTGGCTCTCGTATGGATTGGGCTCCGAAAATCAGGACCTGCCCGCGTTCATCGTGATGATCTCGCAGGGGTCGGGCAACAAGACCGACCAGCCGATCTTCTCGCGGCTCTGGGGAAGCGGCTTCCTGCCGACGCAGCACCAGGGGGTCCGGTTCCGCTCGGGGGACGATCCGGTCCTCTATCTCTCGAACCCGCCGGGGATGGACCGCGACACCCGCCGCAAGATGCTCGACGGCGTCGGCCGGCTCAACCAGATGGCGGCCGAGTCGTTCGGCGACCCGGAGATCAACACGCGGATCAGCCAGTACGAGATGGCCTACCGGATGCAGACCTCGGTCCCCGACCTGACCGATCTCTCCAGGGAGTCGAAGGAGACGATCGACCTCTACGGGATCGACGACAAGGGCGTCGACGGCGGCTTCGCGAGGAATTGCCTGCTGGCCCGGCGGATGGTCGAGCGGGGCGTGCGGTTCGTCCAGCTCATGCACCGCGGCTGGGACCAGCACGGCAGCCTGCCCACGCAGATCCGCGGCCAGTGCAAGGACGTCGACAAGCCTTCCGCCGCGCTCGTCATGGACCTGAAGCGCCGGGGCCTGCTCGACGACACACTCGTCATCTGGGGCGGCGAGTTCGGCCGGACGGTCTATTCGCAGGGCGCCCTGACGAAGGACAACTACGGCCGCGACCACCACGGCCGCTGCTTCACCGTCTGGATGGCCGGCGGCGGGATCAAGGGCGGGATCACCCACGGCGAGACGGATGATTACTGCTACAACGTCGTGAAGGACCCCGTGCACATCCACGACCTCAACGCCACGGTCCTCCGCTGCCTGGGCATCGACCACACCCGGTTGACGTTCCGGTTCCAGGGGCGGGATTTCCGTTTGACCGACGTGCACGGGAACGTCGTCAAGGAATTATTGGCCTGAACCCACGCGGCCGATCCCGAACTGGCACCCCGCGCGCACCGGCCTCCCATCCTCGAAATCGATCGGGACCATCTTCTCGCTCATCACCGGACGGCCGACCTCGTCGGTGAGCGTGAGAAGGGTTTTGTGCGTCGCGACGTCGATGACCTCGCCCGTCGAGGGATACGCATAGCGGCCGTCGATGCTGAAGGTGACCCAGCCGGGCTCGTCGCGGACCTTCAGGGTCTCGACCTGCTTCGGGGGCATGACGGTCGCGTCGAAGATGTGGACGGCCTGGTTGTGGCCGTCGACCACCCACAGCTCCTTCTCGTCGGGCGTCAGGCCGATGCCGTGGCTCGGGCAGCCGTGGCGCTTCACGGGGCCTTTCGTATAGCCCGCGACATCGACCTGGCAGAGCGTCCTGCCGGTCTTCAAGTTCCCCACCTCGAAGCCGAGCCGTTCGTTGACGTTCACGAAGACGAGCGTCTGCCCGCCATTGATCGTGAAGGGACGGATCGGCGCCGAGAACGGGCCGACCGTGCGCGCCGCCTTGTTCGTCGAGGCGTCGGCGACGGTCAGGAACGGTGACTTCAGGCCCGCGAGGTAGACCTCCTTGCCGTCGGAGCCGAAGATCGTGTTGTGGGCGCCGGACTTCGGCTCGATCCGCGCGATCTCGTCGCCGGTCAGGGCGTCGACGACGTACCAGAGCGGGCCTTCCAGGGAGGGTAGGTAGATCACCTTCCCGTCGGGCGAGAGGGCCATCCGGTCGCAGCCGGCGTCGAAGCGCTTCTCCCAGAGGACCTTCTCGGTGAGCAGGTCGAGGCACATCAACTGCTGGGTCGTGCTCACGTGGATCTTGCCCGTGGCGGCGCTGGCGCAGACGCCCTTGACGTTGAGTGGCTTGCCCGACTTGGGGTTGAGGCCGGCGGTGGGGATGCGCTTGACGAACTTGTGGCCGTGATCGGCATCGAAGACGAGCAGGCCGTGGCCGCCGTATTCGACGTAGTCGCGGATACCCGGCTCGGCGACGTAGAGCCGGTGCTCGACCGCCTGCGCAGCGCCGGCGAGGCCGAGCGACGCGAGCATGGCCGCGGTCAGGAGGCGGAGGGTCCGGGTCATCGGCTCGTCCTCGGAGAGTGGCGGGCGGGGTCCGGCGCGACGGCCTCATGATGCCGCGACGGCCGGACGAAATCGAGGCGGAGGCCCTGGCAATTGCGTCGCGGTGTCGGACGCGGTCCAATAGAGTCATGCGACGCCTCATCCCCGTCCTGGTGACGGCAGCGGCCCTTTCCACCGCCCCGGCCAGGGCCCAGCGGGCCATGCCGGAGCCGCGGAAGGCCACGTCTGACCATTTGACCCACGAGCAGTTCCGGGACTGGTCCGACTTCAACGGCATGGGCCGCGGGGCCCTGGCCAAGCGGAACCTGCCGTATGCCGAGTACCTGTTCAAGCGGGCGATCGAGATCGCGCGCGTCGAGGCCGATTCCGACCCGAGGCTGCTGGCCCGCAGCTACGGCGACCTCGCCTGGGTGCTCCACGGCCAGGGGCGCGATGACGAGGCGGAGCCGCTCGCCGAGTGGGCGCTGATCGTCCGCGAGCGGTACTTCGGCAAGGAGTCGATGCAGGCCGGGCAGACGGCGTACACGCTCGGCATGATCGAGGTCGACCGCGGCAAGTTCGACGAGGCGCAGGCCCACCTCGAGCAATCGCTCGCCGCGTGCGAGAGCGGGATGGGGCCGAACCACCCGTTCACCGCCGACGCGCTCGACGACCTCGCGACCCTGCTCGTGCTCCGCCGCTCGTACGACCGCGCGCGGCCGCTCTTCGAGCGCGCGCTAAAGATCTTCCGCGGGGTCAGCCTCGACCACGTCGGCCAGTACGTCCCGCTCGACGGCCTGGCGACGATCGACCTGAACCAGGGCAGGTTCGCCGAGGCCGAGGCGCGGCTCGACGAGGCGATCAAGTCACTCGAGCGCGACCGCTACGCCAACCCGACGTATCACGCCGCGGTCCTGATGCGGAAGGCCGAGGTGCTCCGCAAGACGAACCGGGCGGACGAGGCGGCGAAGGTCGAGGCGAAGGCGAAGGAGGTCGCCGCACGGACGCCGCCCGCGCCGCCCCTGACGCCCCGGACCGACTCCTCGGCCAGCGGCTGGCCCGGTACCCCGGCGTCGCGCGCGGGCGCCGGCGGGGCCGGGGCCGGAGCCGCGGGCGGTCAGCGGCCGGGCGGACGAGGCGGCGGGGCCGGCCCGCCGCCGGGCGCTCCGCGCAACTGATCGAGCAGCCGCCGCGCCGGCTCCGGGTCGGCCCCCAGCTCGAGGGCGCGGCGGAGCGACGCCCCGGCCTCGTCGTTCCGGCCGAGGCGCAGGCGAATCAGCCCGGCATTGAGCGCCGCCTCGGGAAGCTTCGGATCGCGCTCCAGCGCGCGGTCGAGGTCAAGGAGGGCATCGTCGGGCCGGCCGAGAGCGTCGAGCGCAAGCGCCCGATTGTAGAAGACGTCGGCCGACCTGGGCGCCAGCGCGACGCAGGCGTGGAAGTCAGCGCGGCCGTCCTCGAACCGGCCCAGTCCATAGGCGGCGATCCCGCGGTGGAAGAGCGGCCAGAACCCGCGCGGGTCGAGGTCCAGCGCACGCCCGAAGGCGGCGATGGCGCCGGCCCTGTCGCCGGCGCGGAGCCGGGCCAGGCCGACGGAGTGGAAGTCGGACGCCGTCGTGGGGCGGAGCGACTCACCCGCGCGGGCCGCGGCCGCGGCCACGTCGGTCAGGCCGAGCGCCTCGGCGTGCGACCGCCGCGCCTCGGCCAGGGCGGGGCCCGGGCCGAGCATCGCCTCGGCCTCGTCGAGGATGGCCAGCGCCTCGCGGCGGGCCCGCTCGCGGGCCGGGGCGTCGGCGGCGAGCTTCACGGCCAGGTCGGCGTCGAGCAGCGCGAGGTCCCGTAGGTCGTCGGCGACCTGGCGGTCGACGTCGCCGCCCCCGGCGACGAGGCCGAGCGACCGCGCCGCCGCACGCGCCTCGCGGAGCCCCGGCCGGACGTCGCGCAGCCGCGCGAGCCGCGATGGCGAGGCGTCGCCCCGGTCGGCGAAGCGGAGCCTGTCGGCCAGGTCGTGCAGGTCGTCGCGCGCCTTGCCGCGGCGGGCCTGCGAGCGGGCCTCGACCAGCGAGCGACGGAGGGTCGGATCGCCGGACCCGCGACCCAGCGAATCCAGGCCGTCGTCGGCGTGGCGGAGGGCCTCCGCATAACGGCCCCGCGCCAGCTCGTCGCGGGCGCCGGACAGCTCGTCCCGGGCCCGCGCGTGGCGGACCCGGTCCTGCCCGACGAGTGCCAGCAGGATCGCCGCGGCCATGGCCAGCAGCCCGAGCCTGGGCAGCGCCTGCGGGCTCCGCCGCCGCCACTTCGCCCAGCGCTCGCGGAGGCTCCGGTTCGCCGCCCCGCGCAGGGGCAGGTTGTTGATGTGGCGGCGGAGGTCGTCGCCGAGGCTCGCGGCGTCGGGGTAGCGGTCGGCCGGGTCGGGCTCGAGGCAGCGGGCGACGATGGCGCGGAGGCCGGGCGAGGTCATCTCCCGGGCCCCGGGGACGTCCAGGGCCGCGTCGATGGTTCGGCCCAGCGCGTAGATGTCGGCGCGGCCGTCGATCGCGGCGACGACCGGCCGGCCCGCGGCGAGGGCCTCCATCGCCGCGCGCTGCTCGGGCGCCATCGTGCTCGGCGTCCCGCCGATCGAGCCGGGCGAGGGGCCGCCGGTGACGACCGGCGGGCGCGCCAGGTGGAAGTCCAGGAGCATCGGCGTGCCGTCGGACGCGAGCAGGACGTTGGCCGGCTTGACGTCCATGTGGACGAGCCCGCGACCGTGGGCGGCGTGCAGGGCATCGGCGAGGCAGGCGGCGACCCACGCGACCGCCTCGGGATAGGCCAGCGCCGCCAGCAGTCGCCGCGCCGGGCCGGCCGACTCGACCGCGACGGGCAGTCCCTCCTGGGCGCGGTCGATCGCCTCGACGATGGCGCGACCGTCGGGCCGGCGTCCGGGACGGGACAGGAGATCGTCGAGCACCCGGTCGAGCGACGCCCCGCCGAGGTACGGCATGCAGAGGGCCCGCAGGTCGCGCCCGGGGAACTCGGGCGCGGCGTAGAGCGGGACGATGTGCGTGTGCTGGAGCCTGGCCAGCGAGACGTGCTCGTCGAGCCCTCGCGGGGTCAGCTTCAGCACGACCGGCCGGTCGGCCAGGCCCGGGTCGGACGCGAGGAAGGTGTGCCCCATCGCCCCCGACCCGAGTCGGGCCAGCAGGCGGAAGCCGCCGAGCCGCTCGCCCACCTCGGGCCACGGCCCCTCCGACGCGTCGGGATGGGGCCAGGAGGCCGTCGCGTCGGGGTCGTCGACCGGCTGGACCAGGCGGTCGCACGCGAGCAGGATCGCCAGCTCCTCGCGCCACCGGGGGAACCGAACCAGGATCTCGGCCTCGGCCGGCTCGTCGCCGAGATCGCGGCGGAGCAGGATCTCTTCATAGATGAGCCGGACCGCCGCCTCGGGGCGGTCGGCGACCTCGGGGTGCGCCGCGAGCAGCGCTTCGGCCGTCGTCCGCTCGCCGCGGGCCCAGGCCGCCACCATCGCGTCGGCGAGGTTCGCGGCGAGGGCCTCGGCGGGGTGGGGGATCGCCTGGGAGACGTCGGTGGTGGGCAGGGTCGACACGAGGGCGGGGGCTCCGGTCTCAAGGCCTGGCCTATGTTCTTGGTTGTCCCTGCGATCGCCCCCCACCCTACCCTCCCCCACAAGGGGGGAGGGTTTCTTTTCTCTCCGGGTCTTCAAGTCTTCACCCTCCCCCCTTGTGGGGGAGGGTAGGGTGGGGGGTTCCCCGGTTCATGCCCCCCGCCCCTCTCGCGCGATCCGACTGGCAAGCTGCGCCAGAATCCTCCGCACCGAGCCTGGGTTCAACCCCGTCCGCGCCGCGATCTCGCCGTTATCCAGCCCCTGGCGCTTCATCCGCAGGAGCTCGCGGTGGGGCGGTGGGCAGAGGTCGAGCATGCGCCGCCAGAGGTCCTCGGCCTGCTCGACCTGGCTCGGCGACACGCCCCGCGCGTCGGCCATTTGCCCGACCTCGCCCGACCGCATCGGCCGCTCGCGCTCGACGGCCCGGCGGTGCGAGCGGATCCGGTCGATGAACCGGTTGAGCGTGGCGCGGACGAGGAAGTTGCGGAGCTGCGCAGGGCCCTCGAAGCGGCGTGCGCCGTCGCGGACGTGGTCGAGCACGTCCACCCAGACCGACTGGACGATGTCGGCCGAGTCGAACTTGGCGCGGAGCCGGGGCGTGAGCCGCTGGCGGACGACCATGCGGAGGTAGGGCTCGTAGGCCCGGAAGACGCGGGCGGCGGCCTCGTCGTCGCCGCGGGCAAGCCTCTCGGTCAGGTCGGTCATCTCCGGGTCGTCCATCGGCTCAGCCCCCGCGCCACGAGCCTGCGGACGGAGCTGCCCAGCGGCAGGGCCCGGGGCCGGCCGGGCACGTCGTCGGCCGGGTCGACGACCGAGGCCGAGCCGTCGACGAACGCGGCCGCGAGCCTCGGCCGCGGCCGGGCCCGCCGCGCGGCCTCGGAGGTGACGAGCATCAGGCCCGCGGCGACGACCCACGGCAGCGTCGCGGGCGAGGTGCCGAGGTCGCCGATGCCGGCCGCCAGATCGTCCACCCCCTCGACGAGCCGGCCCAGGGCCTCGTCCCAGCCGGCGACGTCGACCAGCGAAGCCGAGAGCCGCAGGCCCGCCGGGATCGGGGCGGGCGGGGCCTCGGCGGGGGTCGTCGTCTCCGGTGTCGGGTTCGCGGGCGCGACGGGCGCGGGCTCGCCCTCGACCGAGGCCGCCGGCCCGCCCGGCGCGGCCTCCGCCGCCTCCGCGGCCCGCCCCGGCGGCAACGGCGATGGCCGCGCGGCCACCGGCTGGGGGACCGCGGGGGGACTGGCCAGGTCCGCGATCTCGACGCTCGATTCCCCGACGATCGACGCCATCGACGCGCAGCCGGGCCCGCCGCCGGTCGGCAGGATGCCCATCGCCGTGTCGTCGAGCGGGCTGTACGAATAGAAGTAGGCCTCCATCGGCTCGAGCACCGGCGACTCAATGCCGTCGGCACGCGGGCCGACCGCGTCGCCGATCAGCGCCGGGGCGGCGCCCGGGCCGTCCGGGATCTCCGGCCCGGTCGCGCCGGCCGCAAGGCCCGTCGGCGACGACGGGCTGACGGTCGGGCCGAGGTTCGCCTCCACGGGGCTGACGGCGACGGACGAGCCGCCTCCCCCATCCCCCGAGGACGAGCCGATCTCGATCGATGGCGGGGCCGACGAGGACGTGTCGGCCGAGCCGCCGACATAACTCCCGGCGGCCGTGCCGATGAACCCGATCGGGGGCGGGAGGCCGGCGGCGGAGGGGTCCGCGGCCCCGGCGGTCGCGATCATGTACGGCCCGTCCGCCGGCTGGAACGTCGACCCGCTGAGCAGGAGGCGGTCTTCCAGCCTCGCGTGCGCGCAGGGCCACACGAAGGACGGGGCGCGCCGCGCTCGCTTGCGGGTCTGTCTCATGGAGGACGTCTCGGGAGGGTTCGGCTCCGTCCTATCCCGATCATAGGCGGGCGAGCGGCCGCGCGGCCAGGGCCGAGTCGGAGGGCATCCGGCACCCGACCGCTCCGTCGGGGCGAGGGCCCGGGGACGGCCGCGAAGCTGGCCCTCCCTGACCCTGATGTAACGGAAAAACGCCCCGCTCCGCGCAAATTCCAGCAAAAAAGCCACGGCGGGCCGGTCGAGATGACGGCGGCGAGCCCCGACTCCAGGCGTGGCAACATGTTACGGCGGGCCGCCCGCCCGCGCGATGCCCCGGCATGGCGGGCGGGCTACGATCTCGTGAATGCTTGCAAAATTCGCCGCGCCCGACGACTGTCCGGGTCCGTATGTTAAGAGACCCGGGCAAGAACGCGGACAAGACGGAGGTCAGGAACCCGACAGCGGTTTCTCTTTGTGGCGGACAGTGGGAAGTTCTGGGTGGGGCGGGCCTCCGTGCCCGCCCAGCAGGCCAAGACGGGCGGGCACGGAGGCCCGCCCCACCAGAGCAGACCGCTCGGCTCAAAAGGAAGCCGCTCTAGAATTCAAGGTTCCTGACCCCGTTCTTGTCCGGGCCCGCCGTCCCGGAATCCGGCGAGGATCGACGCGATCCGGCCCGGGATTTCGTTCGAAGTCTTACATCATCATCGCCGCACAGCCCGGCCCGCCGGACCAACGGAGCCGCCCCCCATGAGGCCCGCAGTCCTCCCCTCGTCCCGCCGTCGCCCGCGCCCCGCGACCCGCCGCGCCCGCCTCCTGGCCGAGCGCCTCGAGCAGCGGGCCCTCCTGACGATTACCGCCGACCCCGTGCCCCAGTTCGTGGCCTATACCGGCGTTCCCGAGCGGCTCATCCCCGCGACCTTCACCGAATCGGACAAGGCCCTGACCGCCGCCGACTTCACCGCGACCATCGACTGGGGCGACGGCACGACCTCCGCCGGCGACATCGCCGAGACGGCCGACGGCACGTTCAGCGTCTCGGCCCTCAAGACGTACACCGGGCCGGGCACCTATCCCATCGGACCGGGGACGTATCCCGTCACGGTGACGATCTCGTCCCCGGTCAACGGCGACGCGGCGTCGACCGCCGAGGTGGACGCATCCCTGCTCGACGCCTCGGGCGGCGGCAGCAGCGCCGGGACGACCCGCGGCGTCGCCGGTGGGAACCAGGGACACTACGTCGCCGACTATGCGGCCGGCGTCGTCCTCGACTACAACTACAACTTCCTGACGGGCGGCTCGCCGTTCATCACCGTCCCCGGCCCGGGCGGCGGGGCATCGAGGCCGACCGGCCTGGCCCTGCTGCCCGGCGCGACCGACCGGCTCGTGATCGTCACCGCCGACGGCACGATCGCCGTCTGGGCGAACCCGGGCGTCCCCGGCATCCCCCTGGCGGGCCAGGCCGCGACGACGGTGGTCGACCACTCGGCCTCGGGCGCCGACTACGAGGGGGTGACCGTCGGCACGATCCCCGCGGCCGGCGGCGGCACCGAGTCGGTGATCTTCGTCGCCAACTTCGCCACCGGCAAGGTCGAGGCCTACGACGCCCAGACGTTCGCCCCCGTCGACCTGGGGGCCGGCGCGTTCACCGACCCGACCTTGCCCGCCGGGTACGCGCCGTTCAATCTCCAGGACATCAACGGCACGGTCTACGTCGCCTTCGCCGAGCAGTCCGGCGCGACGGGCCAGGCCGTCGACGGCGCGGGCAAGGGCTACCTTGACGCCTTCGACCCCTCGGGCCACTTCCTCGCCCGGTTCGACACGGGCGGCGGCCTGAATGCCCCGTCCGGGATCGCGCTCGCACCGTCCGACCTGGGCGTCTACGCCGGGCACCTGCTCGTCGCCAACACGGGCGACGGCACGATCACCGTCCTCGATCCCAGCAACCCCTCCGCGCCGTCGAGCAGTTTGCCCGGCGTCCTCGGGAAGGTCGCCGGAGCGGGCGGCGGGCCGCTGGTCGTCGACGGCCTCTGGGGCCTGTCGGCCGTGACCTACAACGACTACGGCTCGACCTACACATACCTTTACGCTTCGTCCGCCGTCGGGGGCGGTCAGCTCGCCGGGTTCTACTACAACCCGACCCTGGCGCGGGTCTCGGCCCAGCCGACGACGGGCATCACGAACGCCCCGGATGACACGATCGAATTTCTGGGCATGCCGTCGCACCTGATCTGGCTCGGACAGTTCGTCGACGCGACCGGGGCCGTCGACGGCAGCGACGCGGCGAGCCTCTCCGTCACCATCGACTGGGGCGACGGCTCGGCGCCGACGGCCGGGAGCCTCACGCTCGACACGGGAGTGAACCTCCCCTCCGGGGCCGACTACGCGATCAGCGGCACCGCCCCCTACACCGCGACCGGCACCTACCACGCCACGCTCACCGTGGCGACGGCGGGCGGCGTGAGCTACACGCACGACTTTACGGTCACGGTCCTCGATGGCTCCGATCCGGTCGTCGAACCGATCGCTGTCCCCGGCAGCCCGATCCTGAACTCCGGGGCCGGGGCGACGCCGCCGGCGATCACGATGGTGCCGTCGTTCCCGGCCGTCGCCACGGCCCCGGCGAGCGTGCCGCTCGGCTCGTTCACCGGGCCGATCGCGGCGTACACGGTCGCGATCAACTGGGGCGACGGCTCGACGCCAAGCTTCGGCCAGCTCACCCCGGCGCCCACCCTGCCGGGGGCGACGTCGACGTGCTACGAAATCTCGGGGTCGCACTATTACAAGCTCGCCGGCACCTACACGGTGACGATCGACCTGCTCGGGCCGAACGGGCTTTCGGAGTTCGCCTCGACCACGGCGGACGTCGCCCCGTCGCGGCTGGCGCTTGCGGGGAATCCCGTCGTCTTCCTGGCCGCCCAGGGCCAGCCGCTGACGGCCGAGCTCGGCACCTTCACCTTCGACGGCGCGGCGAGCCTGCCGACCTCCGACTTCATCGCGAACGTCGACTGGCGCGACGGCTCGCCGCCGACCCGGGCCGAGGTCCACCTCATGCTCCCGCCGGGCGGCACGGCCCACCCGTATTACGCCGTGGTCGCCACGCACACCTACCGCACGGCCGGCAACTACGCCCCGCTCATCAACGTGATCGCGCCCGACGGCGAGTCGTGGTGGTGCTCGACACCGTCTCCGTCGCGCCCGACCCCTCGGGCCCGACGAACGTCTCGGGTGCCGTCGCGATCGTGGCGACGCAAGGCGTCGCGACGCCGGATACCCTCCTCGCCACCTTCGACGCGCCGGCCGGCACCTACACCGGGGCCGCCGCCTGGGGCGACGGCACCGACCCGGCCTTCGCCTCGGTCCGAGCCATCGGCACCGACGGCGCCCTGGTCCAGTATGGGGTCTACGGCTCGCACACCTACGCCGCGACGGACGACTTCCACGTCCTGGCCGGCGTCATCACCGCCGGCGGCGAGCTCGACCCGGTCCTCGACCACGCGTCGGTCATCCCGCCGCCGCACGCCCCGGCGAGCGTGTCCACCTCGCCGGTCTCCGGCTATGCCGGCGTCGGGCTGACGGGGACGCTGGCCAGCTTCGCGGGAACTCTCGCCAACGGGCAGGTTGAATACCGCGCCGTGATCGACTGGGGCGACGGCACGACCCCGGTCTTCGGCGCGATCCAGGCGTCTCTCTATCCGGGCGTCGGCAACCCGCTCGGCGGCGCGAGCTTCGCGGTCGACGGGACGCACGCCTACGCCAGGACGGGCGTCTACACGATCACGATCTACATTCTCGCCCCAGACGGCTCGTCGAGCCGGGCCACGACGACAGCGACGGTCACCCCGCCCCCGCGCCCTCGCCGATGAATTTCGACCCGCAGGGCGCCGTGGCCCTCGAGCAGGGCATGCCGACGGCGGGGATGATCCTCGCCCTGTTCTCTTCCTCGCCGTACCAATATACGGCCACGGTCGACTGGGGCGACGGCTCGGCGCCGAGCCCCGCGACGATCGTCCAGACCGCGTACGTCCCGTCGGGGGGATCGAGCAACGGGAACCTGCCGTATTTGCAGGTCCGGGGCTCGCACACCTACGCCGGGGCGGGCATGTACACGGCGAAGGTCAACCTGCTCGGCCCCGGCGGCGTGTCGAAGTCGGTCAGCGACACCGTGACCGTCACCCCGAACAGCGAGGCGCCGATCGACCTCCAGGCGACCCAGGGGAGCCGGCTCACCGCCGGGCTCGCCACCTTCGCGTTCCAGGGCTTCACGCCGCTGCCGCCCGCGTCGTCGTTCAAGGCGCTGATCGACTGGGCCGACGGCACGCCGGTGACGCCGGGCTACGTCGCGACCGGCCCCACCACCTTTAGCACGAGGCCGTTCCCCGACGAGCGGGTCGGCGTCGGCGGCATCCACACCTACGCGACGCCGGGCACGTACACCGTCGGCATCGAGCTGATCGCGCCCGATGGCGAGGTCGCGAAGACCACGGCGCGGGTCGTCGTCTCCCCCGACCCCGCGGCGCCGACCGGGCTGACGTCCCTGCCCCCCTCGGGCACGCAGGGCGTGCCGCTCGATCCGACGCTCGCCGTCTTCCGGCTGCCCGCATCGGCGACCGGCGACGTCGCCGCGGTCGACTGGGGCGACGGCTCGCCGCCGAGCCCCGGCGTGATCGTCCCGCTGGCGATCCCCGCCCTCGGCGGCTACGACGGCCCGAGCTGGGGCATCCAGGGCTCGCACACTTACCTGGCGCCGGGGACCTATACCGTCACCGTGTACCTCGCGCGACCGGGCGGCGAGCGGGACCGGGTCACGACCACGGCCACGATCGCCCCGGCACCGGTGCCCTCCGTCACGGCGACCCCGGCCTGGTTCTCGGCGATGGCCCGGGCCCGGCAGCTCGCCGACCGGGCGCGCCTTGGCTGATCGTAGGCGTCGTCCTGATTCCGGGTGGCCGGGGCAGAGCGGAGCGGTGCCCCGGGAGCGGAGGCCATCGCACCCGGGGCACCGCTCCGCTCTGCCCCGGCCACCCGCAAACTTCTTGGGGCCGTCGGTCCGCTACGAATCCCGGCGGGAAAGCGATTCGGGCCCGCCGATCTCGACGAATCGGTCCCAGTAGAGGTCGGCGAGGTCCCCGTGGCTCGCGGGCCCGGGGTGGAGGCCGTCGTGCGCCAGGTCGAGCGGGCGGAGGACCCCGACGTAGCGCCGGCGGTCGACGTGCGCGGCCACCGGCTCGAGCTCCTCCTGCCGGATGTGAGAATAGAGCCAGCACCGGCCCGCGAGCAGGGCCTCGGCCGACTTGTAGTTCCTGAAGAGGTTGAGCCGGTCGTCGTAGGGGCTGGTCAGGGCCGCGAGATGGCCGTGGATGTCCCGGCCGACGGCGTCGGGCGGTCGCAGCTCCGGGTTGTAGGTGAAGAGGCCATTCTGGACCGTGACATATTCCCGCCGCGCCGCGTGGGTGAAGTGGATCAGGACGACGTGCGGGTCGAGCCGGGGCACGGCCGGGTGAAGCAGGCGGCCGATGTAGTCGTTGCTCGCGCCCGCCCGGCCCAGGTTCCAGAGCACGACGCTCTTGGAGAGCTCGGCCCCGAGCCGCGCGGCGAACCGCTCGTGGAAGAGGTCCGCCTGCGCCAGCCCGATTCCGAGGACGTAGCTGCACCCGATCGCGACGACGCGGACCTCGGCCTCGGCCTCGAACTCCGGCGCGGTAGCCGAGGCGATTGAAGCGGTAGACGACGTCGTGCTCGCCGTAGACCGGATGCCCGCCCCGCTCGCGATATCCGGCGGGGTTGTCGCCCAGGAGCCATTCCACGGCCGCGCCGGCCGGGTACTCCGTCGCGGGGAGCCCGTCGGCCGGCAGGATCTCGTTCGGGGGCATCGCGGCCTCCGGCGGGCGTCACCAGAGGGGGTAGACGTTGGGATCGTCCTTCCTGCGCCTTCCGCACCGCGCGCGACCGTGCCCTGCGGAACGCCAGGTAGCGGAGCCTGTCGCGGAGCCGCGCGACGAGGCGACGGATTGGGCTGGGCACGCGTTCGTCTCCCGGGCGATGGGCATCTCGTCGCCCCCGCCAGGCGAACCAACGTACAACGCGCCACAGCCCGCCGCAACGAGGTGCGACTTGGAATCGAGAGGTCGACAAAACGGGGCCGGGAGCCTTAAATTCGACGGCTCCTGAACCCGTTTCGTCGACCGACCCCGTTTTGTCGACCCGGGAGAGCCGTCCCATGAAGGCGTACCGCATCCACGAGATGAAGGGGCTCGACGGCCTCCGCCTCGACGACCTGCCCCAACCCGAGCCGGGCCACGGCGAGGTCCGGGTCCGGGTCCGCGCCGTCTCGCTCAACTATCGCGACCTGCTCGTCATCAACGGCCAGTATGCCAGGAACCTGCCCCTGCCCTTGATCCCCTGCTCCGACGGCGCCGGCGAGATCGACGCGGTCGGGCCGGGCGTTTCGACCTGGAAGCCCGGCGACCGCGTGGCGGGCTGCTTCTTCGCCGACGGCTGGATCGACGGCCCTCCGCGCGAGGCCGCCGGCAAGTCGGCCCTGGGCGGCGCGATCGACGGGATGCTCGTCGAGGAGCGGGTCCTGCCGGCCGCGGGCGTCGTGCCGATCCCGCCGCACCTGACGTTCGAGGAGGCCTCCACCCTTCCGTGTGCCGCCCTGACGGCCTGGCACGCGCTGATCGATTCGGGCGGATTGAAGCCGGGCGAGGCCGTGCTCGTGCAGGGCACGGGTGGCGTCTCGCTGTTCGCGCTTCAGTTCGCCAGGATGACCGGCGCGCGCGTGATCGCCACGTCGAGCCACGACGCGAAACTCCAGCGCGTCAAGGACGTCGGCGCCGGCGACGGCCTCAACTACAAGACCACCCCCGAGTGGGGCAAGGCCGTGCTCGGCCTGACGGGCGGCCTGGGCGTCGACCACGTCGTCGAGGTCGGCGGCGCGGGCACGCTCGGGCAGTCGCTGAAGGCCGTGAAGGTCGGCGGCCACGTCGCGATGATCGGCGTCCTCACCGGCGCCGGCGAGGCGGCCGTCATGCCGATCCTGATGAAAAATGTTCGCGTGCAGGGTATTTACGTCGGTTCGCGCGATGTTCGAAGACATGAACCGCGCGATCTCACTGCACAGGCTGCGACCGGTCGTCGATCGGGTCTTCCCCTTCCCCGAGGCCCGCGACGCGTACGCCCTCCTGGCGAGCGGGGGGCATTTCGGCAAGGTGGTGATCCGGGTCGCGTGATCGCGGGCGGCGCGATCGCCCAGGCTTCCGCTGGACCCGGGGACCGCCCGCCGCCCCTCGCCGGGCCGCACCCCGGGAGGGCGAGGCTCCGCCCGAGCCCGGGCCTGACGCCCGGACCGCGGGGCGCCGCCGTTGGCCGTCGGACCGTGACCCGGGAGGGCGAGGCTCCGTCTGAGCCCGGGCATGACGCCCGGACCGCGGGGCGCCGCCGTTGGCCGTCGGACCGTACCCCGGGAGGGCGAGGCTCCGTCCGAGCCCGGGCATGACGCCCGGACCGGGGGCGCCGCCGTTAGCCGTCGGACCGTACCCCGGGAGGGCGAGGCTCCGTCCGAGCCCGGGCATGACGCATCGCCCGCCGGCGGCCACCGGCAACCCCCGGGGCCGGGCGTCATGCCCGGGCTCGGACGGAGCCTCGCCCTCCCGGATGCCGCCCTCCCGGATGGCGCCCTCGCGCCGTTTCCGAGAACGATCCCCGCCCCGATCACGATGATAAGCGATAGAACTCGCGCGACGTTGCGCGCGACGACCATCCGAAAATCCACCCCACCGAGAGGCCACCACCCATGCGGTCCGAGAAGCAGCGTCAGGCCAGCAAGATCAACGGGGCAAAATCCCGCGGCCCCACCTCCCCCGAGGGCAAGGCCGTCTCGAAATTCAACGGCCTCAAGCACGGCCTGAGGGCCGAGCACGTCATCCTCCCCGGCGAGGACCCCGCCGCCTTCGAGGCCGAGCGACACGCCTGGTTCAACGACTGGAAGCCGCCCAGCCACACCCGCGCCGTGCTCGTCGAAAGGGCCGCGATCGCCTCGTGGCGGCTGCGGAGGGCCGTCAAGGCCGAGTCCGCGTTCCTCTCCGAGCGGGCCGACACCGCCGCTTACGCCTTCGATTCCGAACGCTTCAACCGCGTCGAAAGAGCCATCGCCCGCGCCGACGCCGACCCGGTCGCCGCCGTCGTCCTGCTCGAGCTCGACGCCCACGGCCTCGACCGGCTCATCTCCTCGTGCGGCGAGCTCGAGCGCGCCCTCGAGGCCGGGGCCTCGGGCTGGGATCAGCCGCATTATCACATGAGACTGATGCTCCTGACCGGCCACCGGCTCGAGGAGAACCCGCAATATGTCGCCGGGCTGCCGCGGGCCTCGGCGCGGCTGCTGGCCGCGAACAACGCCGAGTTCGCGGAGAAGCCGTGCTTCGATTACGGCCATCGCGTGGTCGTCCACCCGCTGCCCAAGGCGGAGCGCGAGCCGGCGCTGGAGATGCTCCGCCGCGCGGTGGCCGAGCAGCTGGCGCGGCTCCGCGAGGCGCGGAGTCGGGTGCCCGATCCGGACGACCTCCGCCGCCGGGCGGTCGCGGCGGCCTATGCCGATGGGACGGAGGAGGGGAAGCTGCGGCATCGCTACGAGATGGCGATTGACCGGTCGCTGCGGGCGACGATTGGGCAGTTGATGATGCTGGAGAAGTCGGGGGCGGATCTGCCGGAGGATGATCCGCAAGTCGATGATGCGAAAGAAGATACGCCAGACAAATCCTCGGCCGAGCCGGCGTCGGCCGGGGCGGCGCCGGGTTCGGTCGGCGCTGGCGACCTGGGGTCGGTCCCGACGCGGTCCCAGGCGCCATCGGGGGGGGTGAAGGCTCCGATCACGGCGCCGGAGCCGCCCGGCGGGGGCGGATCGCGGCGTTGAAGTAAATACTCGTGCATCGATCTTCGCGTGCCCGGCGCCGGGCCGCGCCCGGGCTGCGCACGAACCGATCCGCAAGCCGCCGCGGTCCCCCCTGGCGTGCCGGGCCCGGCTGTGCGAGACTGTGGCGCTCTCCACCTCTCTCGTCTCGACGATCGCCCATCCTCCGATCGAAAGCCCTCGCCAATGCGGCTCCTGGTCCAGGCCTTTCTGTGCGCTGCTGCGCTCTCGTCGACCTTGCGCGCCCAGCAACCCGGCGGGTGGGTCGGCAAGCGGGTCGTCACGCTCCACGGGGCCGTGCTCGACGACCCCCGCACGGGCCGGCGCGACGACGCGGGTCGGGCGCGGGACCTCGCGCTGTCCGGGCACGAGCGGAGCGAGTTCCGCGTCTACAAGGTCGAGAAGGTCGACGACTCCCGCCTCTGGCTCCGCGACGAGAAGGGGCCGGCCGAGGGCTGGGTTGACGCGTCCTGGGTCGTCGCGCTCGACCGGGCGATCGCGTACTACACGGCCGGGATCAAGGCCAGCCCCGGCGACGCGGCGAGCTACGTCGACCGGGCGTCGATCTGGCAGGAGAAGGGCGAGTCCGCCGCGGCCATCTCCGACCTCGACGAGGCCATCCGGCTCGACCCGCGGTACGCGATGGCCTACAACAACCGCGGCGTCGCCCGCCGCGCCCGCAAGGAGTACGACAGGGCCATCGCCGACTACTCCGAGGCGATCCGGCTCGACTCCGGGCTCGCCTGGGCCTACAACGACCGCGGCCTCGCCTGGACGGCCAAGCACGAGCACGACAAGGCCGTGGCCGACCATTCCGAAGCGATCAAGATCGACCCCAAGCTCGCGTCGGCCTACAGCAACCGCGCCAACATGTGGGCGGTCAAGAAGGAGTACGCCAAGGCGATCGCCGACCACTCCGAGGCGATCAAGATCGACCCCAAACTCGCCGGGGCTTACAACAACCGCGCGTGGCTCCGCGCCACCTGCCCCGAGGCGACGTATCGTGACGGCAAGGCCGCGGTCGACGACGCCACGAAGGCTTGCGAGATGTCCGGGCGGAAGGCCGCCAGCCACCTTGGGACCCTCGCGGCGGCCTACGCCGAGCGCGGTGACTTCCCCAGGGCGGTCGAGACCCAGGCCAGGGCGCAGGGGCTCTACAAGGACGAGGGCGACCGGCGGAGGGGCCGCGAGCGGACCGCGCTCTACAAGGCCGGGAAGCCGTACCACGAGCCGGAAAGAGAGTGAGGCTGGAGGCTTAATCCGCGGGCTCGCCGCCGAGGACATCCTCGAACCGCCAAGGGCATTCGGCCGGGAAGGCCCCCTCCTCGACGCCGGTCTCGGTCGCGGCCAGGCGGGCGGCCCGCGCGTAGGCCTTGGACAGGACCTCGCGGCCGTGGCGCTCGAGCGTCGCGCTCTCGAAGAGGTCGCCAAGCTCGAGCCGCTGCTCGGCGATCGTCCGCCGCCAGCTCGGCGAGCGGTGGTCGGGCTGATGCTGCCATTTGAGCAGGTGCGTGAGCAAGACCGTGAGCCGGCTCAGAACCTCGCGGCGGTCGCGCTGGGCCATGTCGCGGAGGAACTCCCCGAGGTGGTCGCAGTCGATCGCGTCGTGCCGGCCCTCGGCCGCGAGGGCGGCCATGGCGTCGAGCCAGGCCGTCTCATCGGTGGCGTAGAGGGCCGCGAGCTCGCCGCGGGCCGGGGCGGGGGCGGAGGGACGCGCGTCGGCCCATCCGAGGGTCCGCAGCACGTCCCCGACGAGCGACCTCATCGTCCGGGCCTGTCTCACGGTCGCCATGGGCATGAGTCCGGCCGGGCCGTCGCGTTCCGGTGGCGGCGGCCGACCGCCGCCGATTCGATTATAATCCCCGGGCCGCGGCCAAGCGACCGACGTCCCCAATGCGAGGGCCCGATGCACCGGATATCGACGCCAGCGACCCATCGCGCGCCTCGGATGGCCGCGGCGGCCCTCGCCGTCGCCTGGGCATCGACGGCCCCCGCCGACACCTATCCGCGCCAGCCCGGCATCGACGTCCAGCACTACGCGTTCAAGGTCGGACTCCGCGACGAGACCGACGCGATCGACGGCGAGGCGACCGTCGCCGTCCGGTTCGCGGCCGAGGGCGTGGCGACGGTCGCGCTCGACTTCGCGTCGGCGGATCAGGGCAAGGGAATGACCGTCGCGTCCGTGGCGTCGGCGGGGGAGCCCCGGAAGTTCGAGCACACGTCCCATCGACTCGTCATCACCGTCGACCCGGTCGCGAAGCCGGGAGAGACGCGCGAATTCGTCATCAAATATGCGGGCACCCCCGCGTCCGGCCTGAGGATCGGCAAGAACAAGTTCGGCGAGCGGACGTTCTTCAGCGAGAACTGGCCCGACAAGGCCCGGCAGTGGCTGCCGACCGTCGACCACCCGTACGACAAGGCCACCAGCGAGTTCGTCGTCACGGCGCCGGCGCGGTACCAGGTCGTGGCCAACGGCTCGCTCATCGAGGAGATCGACCTGGGCGACGGGCGGCGGACGACGCATTGGAAGGAGGGCGTGCCGATCGCGACCTGGCTCAACGCGCTGGGCGTGGCGCAGTTCGCGTCGCGGCATTCGGGAAGCGTCCGCGGCGTGCCGGTCGAGGTCTGGTCGTACCACCAGGAGGCGGACCGCGGGCGGACGGCGTTCGAGGGGCCGGCCTTGAAGGCCCTGGACTACTACATCGAGACGTTCGGTCCCTTCAGCTACGAGAAGCTCGGCAACGTCGAGGCGGCAGGCGTCCAGGGCGGGATGGAGCACGCCTCGGCGATCTTCTATGGCGAGCGGTCCGTCCGCGGCCGTCCCGAGACCGACCTCGTGGCGCACGAGGTGGCGCACCAGTGGTTCGGCGACGCCGTGACCGAGCGCGACTGGGACGATGTCTGGCTGAGCGAGGGGTTCGCGACGTACGGCACCCTGCTCTTCACCGAGCATGACCGGGGCCGCGACGCGTTCGTCGCGGGCCTGAAGCGGGCGCGGCGGCTCGTGCTCGACTTCGAGGCGAAGAACCCCGGCGTGGCCGTCATTCACGCCAATCTGGCTGATATGAACAAGGTGCTCAACCCGCTCGTCTACCAGAAGGGCGCGTGGACGCTGCACATGCTTCGCAGGCGGGTCGGCGACGAGAAGTTCTTCGCCGGGCTCCGGCTCTATTACCGCCGGCACCGCGACGGCAACGCCACGACCGACGACTTCCGGCGCGCCATGGAGGAAGCCTCGGGCCGGGACCTCGCGCGCTTCTTCGGTCAGTGGTTGAAGCGTCCCGGCTCGCCGGTCATCCGGGGCACCTGGCACTACGACGCGGAGAAGCGGGCGGTCGTCATCGAGCTGAACGTGGCCGACCCGCCCGGCGCCTCGGACGATCTGCCGCTGGAGATCGGCCTCGGCATCGAGGGCCGCGAGGGGCTTCGCATCGAGGAGGTCGTCCTGACCGGGCCGTCGCAGACGTTCACGCGCGGCACGGACGCGCCCGTCACCTCGGTCGTGCTCGACCCGAACACCTGGCTGCTGATGGACGGGCGGATCGAGCGGCGATGAGCTACGGCCGCGACGCGACGCGGCGGTAGACGGTCAGGACGTTGGGGCTCTGCGGGTCGGTCTCGAAGGAGGAGGGGCGGACGCCGCGGGCGCTCGTGCAGACGGTGAGCGAGTCATCCTCGAGCTTGTAGATGCCCAGGACCGTCTGCTTGTCGACGTCGCGGGTCAGGTCGATCGCCCTGGGCTGGCCGAAGGGGTCGAACCGCGTGATCTTCGAGGTGAATTCGGTCTGGCCGTTGATGAACGTGCACCGGTCGCCGCGGACCTCGAGCCGGACCCGCATGACGAGGTCGGTGGGGAACTTCTTCCCCTTCTGCTCCATCCGCTCGGCGACCCAGACGCCCTCGAGGGTCCGGAGCTGGTCCTCCTTCGGGCCGTCGGCGACGATCAGGGCAGCGAGAACGACCGCCAGCATCGGGACCTCCGCGTCGGTTCGGGGACGGATCGGGCCTGAGCGACGCCCGCGCGCGGTGGGAAGATGCCAGAAAGGGACGGGCGCGCCAAGGCGAGCGCTCGCGCCTGCGCTAGCTGTCTCCCCCCGAGGACGGTCGAGGCGTGCCGCGTTCAGTTCCGCAAGGACGACTGGCCCGAGGAGTTCGCCTTCGCCACGTTGTGCGACTTGGACTTGTGGCCGAAGCCGAGGAAGTGCGTCACCTGGTCGCCGACCTTCTTCCAGTTGATCGAGCTGGAGTGGGCGTTGGCCTTCGCGACCGCCTTTGCGTGTGCGGTCCGGGCTGTCTGCGCCGCCAGGGCGGCCGGGGAGTTGGCGTTTGAGGCGTAGATGGTGTGAGTCGGGACGTTCGACAGGGCGTGGCTCACCTGGGCCGCGTAGTTGCCGAGCCCCGACGCGGTCGCCGGGGCGAGCCGCCCCTCCAGCGCGTCGGGGACCGTGGGTCGGAAGGCGCGGCGTCTCATCGTCCGTGAACCTCCTTGAAGGCGCAGGGGGCGAGGCCATCGCCGGAGAGCCGGCGGGAAAGTCTGCTTGATCGTCGGAATCGGCACGATCGGCATGTCGGCTTGAGCCCGACCCGAAGAATTCGTCGTACGCGCCCGCGGGCCGTGACGTGCTTGCGAGGCCGTCGCCAACGTGACAGACTGCGCGGATCGCGGGGTGTCACGCCGACCGCGCCGCTTTCGAAGGGGGCCTGCCGACGATGCGCCTTGGGCCGATCATCGCCGTCCTGATCGCCGTCGCGGCCCTCCCGGCCTCGGCTCGTGCCCAGCAGCCGAGCTACGGGAACTGGGTGGGCAAGCGAGTCGTCCTCCAGAACGGGGGCTTGATCGCCGAGCCGAAGGGGGGAGGCGGGGCCCTCGGCGCCGGGAAGCCGGCCGCCTCGCGGGAACGGGGCGCCCTCCGCGTGTGCCGGGTCGAGATCGCGAACGGCGCCTGGCTCTGGCTCAGCGACGAGGACGGCCCAGCGCGGGGCTGGGTCGAGGGCTCTTGGGTCGTCCCGTTCGAGCAGGCGGTCGACGTCTTCACGGCCCGGATCCAGGCCGAACCCGGCGTCGCGACCCACCACGTCCATCGGGCCGCGATCCGGGAGAAGCGGGGCGAGCTCGCGGCGGCCATCGCCGACCTCGACGAGGCGATCCGCCTCGACCCGCGCGGGGCGACGGCCCGCGCCAGCGCGGCCGGGTCCGGCTCGCCGGGAACGACCATGACCAGGCCGTCGCCGACTACACCGAGGCCGTCCGGATCGACCCCGCATACGCCGCCGCGTACAAGGGCCGCGGGAACGTCCGTGAAGGACAGAAGGAATACGACAAGGCCCTCGTCGATTTCGACCGGGCCATCCAGCTCGACCCCGGCTACGCCCACGCCTACAACGACCGGGCCTGGCTCCGCGCCACCTGCCCCGAGGCGAGGTTCCGCGACGGCAAGGCGGCGCTGGCCGACGCGACCCGCGCGTGCGAGCTCGACGGGCGGAGGGACCCTGACCTCATCGACACGCTCGCCGCGGCCCACGCCGAATCGGGCGACTTCGCCCGGGCGATCGAGGCTCAGAAGCAGGCGCTGTCGCTCGCCAAGAACGAGGCCGGCGCGGGGCCGTTTCGCGAGCGACTGGCCCTCTACAAGGCCGGGAAGCCCTACCGCGGCGCCGAAGGCTTTCCCCCTTGAGGGGCCAGCTCCCGGCAGATCACCGCGGACCGGCGCCGCTCCCGCTCGTAACCCACCCCGGACGACCCGCGACGCGGCACGACCCCTCGTTCGCGCGGGGTCGCCGGGATGGGCTGACTCCCTTCGGCCCAGGCGTCGTACGGCAACGGGCCGGGGCGGACTCGCCAGTCTGATCGGCGGGCGGGGCGAGTGCAACCGATTTCCCGGCCGTTCGCAGAATAAGCGAGGGCCCAGGGTCAGCCCCCGGGCCCTCGGAACGGCTCGGATTGCACCGACAGGAAAGCCGGCTCAGGCGGCGTTCCTGCGCGCCCGGCGGCGGGCGAAGAGGGCGGCGGGCAGGCCCAGCGCCATCAGGGCGAGCGAGGCCGGCTCGGGGACGCTTCCCGCGCCGATGGGCGGGCCCTGGGGATTCGGGTCGACGGAGATGTCGCCGCTGAGGAAGCTCAGCCCCGTGCTCGAGGACGCGAAGTTCAGCGAGAGCGTCCCGGCCGAGCTGTTGCCGGTCGAGAGGCCGAAGTAGGTGTCGAGTCCCGCGTTGATCTGGCCGGCGAAGCCCGCGACGAGGATCTTGAACAGGCCGCCGGTCTCCGGCACGAGGGTGGTGGTGCCGGTGAACTGGCCCGTGAAGAGCGTGCCGGCCGAGTCGGAGATGGTCAGGGTGCCGCCGGGCCCGTACATCAGGTCGCCCGAGGCGTCGGTGCCCGTGTAGGCACCCGTGGTGAAGTCGAGCCGTCCGGCGGAGAAGGCGGGGCCGGATCCGTTGCTCTGCGGCGTGCCCTCGCCCACGATCGAGGCAATGCCGACGTCGACGCCCGCGAGGGTCGTCGGGCCGACGGTCACGGCATTGGCATGGCCGGCGGGCAGGGCCACGAAGTCGATGTACGCGGCCTTCGACGCCGGTGCGGTGGCCGACGCCACCAGGGCGAGCGCGGCCAGGACGAGCGAGTAACGACGCAAGGTTGAACCTCCTAAATCAATGGAAAGTCGGGCCGATCCGGCCCGGTTCTCCAGGGGTCGCCATACCCCGAACCTGCGGCTTTTCCACCGCGTGATGGTGGTGGGCCGCCGACCATACCGAAAGGTTTCGGACCCGGCAAGGCGAGTCCGGACCCGAATCCCGGGCTTACCCCCCGGCCGCGCCGATCGGCCCACGAGGGCGCGGTCGGGCGACATCCGGTTATTCGGAGATATGACGACACAGGCGACACGGATCCGTCGGCGGCGGGCCCTTGCCGGACGAGGAATCGGGCCGTAGATTGGCGGCGATGGCCGGGTCCGGGCCGCGCCGGGGCCCACCCGGTCCCGCCCGACGCCCGCCCGCCAGGAATCCCCAGCCAGGACCGATCCCACCGAGGAGACGCCCATGTCCAAGACGAACCGCCTGATCGTCGGCGCGGCCGCCGTGCTGGTCGCCGCTTCGCTCGCCATGGTCAAGGCGGGCGGCATCCTCTTCCCCACCTGGTCGCCGCCCACCAAGGGGACGTATGACGCCCCGGCCGCCGAGGTCGGCAAGAAGCCCGCCGAAGGCCACCCGTGGAGCACCACCACGATGGCCTCGTCGATCATGGGAAAGCCGGTCCAGGGCACGCCCACCACGGTCGTCGGCGAGGTCGTCGACCTCTCGTGCTACCTGCAGGTCGGCAAGCACGGCGACAAGCACAGGGACTGCGGCCAGAAGTGCGTCAAGAACGGCCAGCCCGTCGGCCTGCTCGCCCAGGACGGCACGGTCTACATGCTCATCGACGAGGAGCACGACCCGCGCCGCGACGGCCTCACCGACTTCCGCAAGGCCGCCGTCGAGCTGATGGCCCAGGTCGTTACCGTCAACGGCACCCTGACCGACGTCGAGGGGCAGAAGGCCCTGTACGTGCAGGGGTTCCTCGCCAAGAAGTGACGAGACGCGCAGCTGGATCCCCGAACCGCCCGCCCCGCGGGGCCCTCGTCGATCGCTCGGCGACGGGCCCCGCGCGACCATAACGCCCGCCCGACCCTAGCCTTCGGGAGCCCCAAGATGGCCGTGACGACCCGGACCGCGACCCTGGCCTCCGTGCTGCTGGCCGCGGCGGCCCTGCTGCTCCCCGCCGCCGAGCCCAACTCCTCCCCCAAGCCCGACGCCCCGCCGCCGGCCCCGCTCGGCCTGCCGCCGGTCGACTGGCCCGACGACAACCCATACTCGGCCGAGAAGGCCGAGCTGGGCCGGCTGCTCTACTTCGACAACCGCCTCTCCTCCGACGAGACCGTCTCGTGCGCGAGCTGCCATGCCCCCGACAAGGCGTTCACCGACGGCTCGGAGGTCTCGCTCGGCATCGGCAAGCAGAAGGGCGGCCGCAGCGCCCCGACGGTCATCAACCGCGCCTACAGCACCTACCAGTTCTGGGACGGCCGCGCCACGTCGCTCGAGGACCAGGCCAAGGGCCCGATCGCCAACCCGCTCGAGATGACCGCCCAGAAGACCGCCGACGCGGCCCACGAGGCGACCGTCAAGGTCCTCCGCGGCATCCCCGGCTACGTCGACCGCTTCAAGAAGGCCTTCGGCACCGGCGACATCACGATCGACCACGTGGCCAAGGCGATCGCCACCTTCGAGCGGACCGTCCTCTCCGGAAACGCCCCCTACGACCGCTACCAGAACGGCGACACCAAGGCCATGACCCCCGAGCAGGTCCGCGGCATGGACGTCTTCTTCAACAAGGCCGCGTGCGACTCGTGCCACCTCGGCTTCAACTTCACCGACGGCTCTTATGTGAACATCGGAATCGGCATGGACAAGCCCCGTCCCGACCTCGGCCGGTTCGTCGTTTCCCTCCGAGATGAAGACCGCGGCGCCTTCAAGACCCCGACGCTCCGCGAGGTCGAGCACACGTCCCCCTACATGCACGACGGCCGCTACCGGACGCTCGAGGAGGTCGTCGAGCATTACGACCGCGGCGGCATCCCCAACCCGCAGCTCGACCGGCGGATCAAGCCGCTGCACTTCACGCCGCAAGAGAAGGCGGACCTCGTGGCATTCCTGAAGTCGCTGAGCGGGGAGGGGTGGCAGCAGGTGAAGGCGCCGGAGGACTTTCCCCGGTAGGAACCACACTGCTAGACTTCAAATGCTTGAGCGAGAAGGGCGCCGGCCGGCCGGCGGGCGCCCTCGCGGCGGTCGGGGACCCGGCGATGTCCGACGAGCTGATCAAGATCAACGCGAAGTCATCCTCGCCGCCCGACCTCGCCTGGCGGGGCGAGTCGCTGGCGGAGCTGGCCTTCGCGAGGGTCCCCGGGCTGATCGTGAACAAGCACCTCAAGGGGCTGGGCGACGGGCTCGCGTACGACTACCTCGTCGCCACCGAGGCGGGCGCCTGCTTCTTCGTCAAGGCCGAGGCGTTCACCTCGGCGGGGCTCGACGCCGAGGCCGAACAGGTCGACGCGACGGCCGAGTGGAGCCGGCGGGTCGACGCGGCGCTGGTCCGCCGCGCCCAGGAGTGCGGCCGCCCGTTCTTCCTCTTCCTCTTCGACGCCGACACCGACCACGGGCACTTCCTCCGCCTGGACGCCCTGCCAGGCCCCGACCCCAAGGCCAAGACGGTCGACGTGCGGCTCCCGCGCGACGACGCGATCGACGGCAAGGCCCTCGAACGAATCGCCGCGGGCCTTGAGGCCACCAGGGCCCCCGAGTAACCGCGCAGGATGCCGTCGATGTCGAATACGCCGACCGTCTCCAGGATCATGCTCATCCGGCACGGCGAGAAGCCCGACGGCACAAGTCTGGGCGTCGACCCCGACGGCTCGCCGGACGACGAGGCGCTGATCGTCCGCGGCTGGCAGCGCGCCGGCGGTCTCGTCGCGCTGTTCGACCCCGCGCGGGGCCCGTTGCAGACCGCCGCACTGGGCAGGCCCGGGACGATCTTCGCGTCGCAATCGTCGCCCACCAAGCACAGCCAGCGTCCGTTCCAGACCGTCGCCCCGCTGGCCGAGCGGCTCGGTCTCTCCCCGGTCACGTTCGACCACACGAAGATCCACGACCTGGCCGACGCCGTCCTCGCGGCCACGGGGACGGTCCTCATCAGCTGGCAGCACGAGGACATCCCGGCGATCGTGCAGGCGATTGCCGACAAGTCGAAGCTCCCCGTGACCCCGGTCTCTCCCTCGCCCTGGCCCCCTCCCGAGTGGCCCGGCGAGCGGTTCGACCTGGTCTGGGTCCTCGACCTCGTCGGCTCCGACCCGCCGACGTCGTGGACCTTCACGCAGGTCCCACAACTGCTGCTGGCGGGGGATTCGGCGAAGGTGATCGTGGGAGCCGGATCCTGACCTGCCGACGCCTGTCACCTGCTTGCGTCGCCCCGCCCGCCGTGCGACGCTCGACGGCCCATCTCTCCATCACGCACGAGGAGCGTCCGCCATGACCGCCCGACGTCCCCTGCCCTTCGTGATCCTCGCCCTCGGCGCGACGACTCTGCTGACGTGCTTGCACGTCGTCCGCGCGAAGGATGAGCCCTCGGCCGGCAAGTGGATCCCCCTCTTCGACGGCAAGAGCCTCGAAGGCTGGACGCCCAAGATCAAGGGATACCCGGCCGGCGAGAACTACGCCGACACGTTCCGCGTCGAGGACGGCGTGCTCAAGGTTTCTTACGACAAGTATGAGAAATTCGACTCAAAGTTCGGGCACCTCTTCTACAAGACGAAGTACGGCAAGTACCGCCTGCGGGTCGAGTACCGGTTCGTGGGTCAGCAGTGCGCCGGCGGCCCGGGCTGGGCGAACCGCAACAGCGGGGTGATGGTCCACGGGCAGACGCCCGAGAGCATGCGGCAGGACCAGGACTTCCCCGTCTCGATCGAGGTCCAGTTCCTCGGCGGCGACGGCAAGAAGCCCCGGACGACCGCCAACGTCTGCTCGCCGGGCACGCACATCGTGATGCACGGCAAGCTCGTCACCCAGCACTGCAACAACTCGAAGTCGAAGACCTACACCGACGGCGAGTGGGTCACCGTCGAGGTCGAGGCCCACGGCGACGGCGCGATCAAGCACTACGTCAACGGCGAGCTCGTCCTCGAATACGAGAAACCGCAGTACGACCCGGGCGACGGCGATGCCAAGAAGCTGATCGAGGCCAACGGCGGCGAGAAGCTGATCAAGGAGGGGACGATCTCGCTCCAGTCGGAGAGCCACCCGATCGAGTTTCGGAAGGTGGAGATCATGCCGCTGGAGGAGTGAGACCGCGATGAAAGCCGACGTCGCCGCGGCGATGGCCTGGATCGCGATCGGCGGCGTGGGCGCCTCGGCCGACGACCCGCTCTCTGTCCGCGTCTCGGATCTGACGATCCACGGCGACATCGATTGCTTCCGAATCGAAACGCCCGCGGCGACGTACCTTCTCGGCAAGAAGGGAGCGGGGCTCGCCTCGCTGATCGACAGGAGCGGCCACGACTGGATCTCGTACGGGCCCGGCGATAAGGCCAAGGGCGAGTATCGCGGCCTGCCTAAGTGCGGCCAGCCGACGAAGTTCTTCCACTGCGGGTATGGCTACGGCTCCTATAAAACCGAGAATGTCTTCATCAGCAAAATCACAGACCAATCACCCGACCATGTCCGGGTCGCGTCGAAGACGCACGATGGGAAGACGGCCGGAACCTGGGACTTCTATCCCGACCGCGCGACGTTCACGCTCCTGCGGATCGATCTTCCGAGTTACTGGTTCCTCTACGAGGGGACGCCCGGCGGCCGGCTCGACCCGAAGGGCGATTTCGTGCTCCGCCCCGACGGCGCGCGGACCGACCTTGATACGCCCTGGTCGGCGACCGTCCCCTGGGTCTGTTTCGGCGCGACGGAATCCATGTCGGGGCTGGTGCTCGTGAACCACCAGGCGCCCGAGCCGGGCGAGACCGACTCGTACGTCTCGTGGCCGTTCGTCAAGGACGCCGACGGGTCGTATCAGGAGATGACCGTCTTCGGCTTCGGCCGGAAGGGGTACAAGGAGCTGGTGCAGCACATCCCCGACCTGAAGCGGCTCCCAGCGCGGTTCACGATCGCCGTGATCGACCGGGCCGACCTCGTGACGGCCGGGGCCGCCGTCGAACGGGCGCGTCGCGTTGGCGACCCTCGCGAACATTGAGGATTGATCGCGCCGGACCGCTCGTGATCACGGGATCTACGCGCCACGCCCACCCGGCCCCGGACGATCGGGCCGTGCCTGAACCGAGTCCCTCGCGGACGGACCCGGCGACGCGCCCTCCGGGCGGGCGATCGTTGCGGGGGGCTCGTGATAAGGAGCCTTCGCCTTGTAAAGATCGAGCCGCGCGCGGCCCTCGGCGACGTCGTCGCGAGACTTATAGAGGGCCTGGGCACGCTCCTGGTATTTCACCGCCTGGTCGAAGTCACCGCGCTCGGCCAGGGCGGCGGCGAGCGCACCGAGAGGGTATGCTTCCTTGCCGTGGGTCAGCTTGCAGGCCCTGGTTGCGTCGAGGACGGCTTGATTGGCGTCGCGAAGCTTCGCCATGGAGCTCGTGGCGAGCAACCAGGCGCGCGCGACGAGAGCCTCGGAGCGGTCGGGCTTGAGGCGGATCGCCTCGGTCAGGTCGGCGAGGGCCCCGGCCTCGTCGCCCTTGCCGTGCTCGGCCGAGGCGCGGTCGACGAGCGCCAGGACGTCGTCGCGGTCAAAGCGTAGGGCCTGGGTGTAGTCGGCGATCGCCTTGTCATACTCCTTCTGGCGGAGCATCGTGTTGCCGCGGTTGTGATACGCGCGGGCGAACATCGGGTCGATCTCGACGGCCCGGGTGAAGTCGGCCAGGGCGCGGGCGTACATCTTTTTCTCTAGCCAGATAAACCCACGCTTGTTGTAAGCGCGGGCGTACTGCGGGTCGATCAGGATCGCCCGGGTGAAGTCGGCGATCGCGCGTTCGAGGTCCTTCTTCTTGACCCAGGTGTAGCCGCGGTTGTGGTAGGCCAGCGCATTGTCGCGGTCGATCCGGACCGCCTCAGTGTCGTCGAGCAGGGCCTGATCGAGGTTGCCGAGCAAGGTCCAGACGGCGGCGCGGTTGACGTAATTGCTGGCGTCGGACGGGTTGGCCTCGATCCGTGCGGTGAAGTGGTCGACGGCCCGCTCGATCGGGATCGCGTCGACGACCGCGATCCAGCCGCGGGCGGAGCCGTCCTCGGAGACGACCCAGAGCCGGTCGCCCTCGGCGCGGTCGACCTTGTAGACGCGGAACTCCTGCCGGTCGCGGCCGGCCGGGTCGGAGGCCTTGGCACCGGGATCGACCGCGGCCGGGGCCGCGGTGCGGAGCACGCCGCCGAAGGGCATGACCACGCGGCGGCCGGCCCAGCCCGCGGCGGCCGGGGTCGGCGCCTGGGCACGTGCCGCCTGGCAGAGCAGAGCGGCCGTCAGGAGAGTGATCAGCGACCCGATTGATGGGGCTGGGTGCATCGCCGTTGGTCCTCGGGGCCGGCCCCGGCGTCCACGTCGGGGACCATCCTCGAATCGGTCGACGCCCGTAGTATGCGCAACCTCGGGGGCGGGCTCAAGCGTTTTTGCCGGCCGGCGCCGGGCGCGACGTCGTGTAACGCGCCTGCGGCAGGGCGCGGCCGGTGGAGAGGCTCTCGGGGACGCCGTTCGGGTAGTCGCGTTCGATGGCGTCGCGGATCGCCTCGATCCGGGTCTCGGGCAGTGGGTGGCTCGAAAGGATCTCGGGCTGGCGGCCCGAGCCGGCGGCCTGCTTGAGGATCCGCATTACCTCGAGCATGGCGCGAGGGTCGTAGCCGGCCTCGGCCATGTATTTCAGGCCGCAGGCGTCGGCCTCGGATTCGTCGCCGCGGCCGTAGTGGAGCTGGAGCATCTGGTTGGCCATCATCGCGGCCATGGTCGCCTGCTGGCCCTCCCGGTCGCCCGCGGTGCCGACGCCGACGGCTGTGGCGAGGAGCTGGCCGAGCTGCCCCTTGGCCATCTGCTGCGCCGAGTGGCGGTTGACGACGTGGCCGATCTCGTGGCCGAGCACGCCGGCGAGCTCGCCCTCATTGTGGAGCTTCTGGTAGAGCGACTTTGTGATGAAAATCTGCCCGCCGGGCAGGGCGAAGGCGTTGATCGTCCCGTCGCGGTCGTTGAGCAGGTGGAAGTGGAAGTTGCCGGCATAGGGGCTCCGGCCGGCGTCGCCCTGCCTGACGAGCTCCTGCCCGACCTGCGAGACGACCCGGGCCCTCGGGTCGCTCTCGGGGATGTCGCCGCCCATCTTCGCGGCCATCTCGGGCGCGGCCTGGAGGCCCAGGGCCTTCTCCTCGTCGACGCTCATGGCGATGTGCTGCCGCTCGCCGGTGACGGGGTTGACCTGGGTATTCATGAAATACGTGACGACGCCGAACAGCGCGATCAGAAGGCCGATCCCGTACCGGACGAGCCGGCCGAGGTCGATCCCGCCCTGGGGCTGGCCGTAGCCGTCGTCGTAGCCGTAGGACATCGCGCTCCCCTTTCGCTCGTCAAGACTCAAGACTCGCCCGGGCCGCCTTCAGACGCATCCCGTTGCGGCAAAACCGGTGCCGGCTCGGGAGAGCGATTCTATCCCGGGGCGCCGGGGCCGGGAAAGTTGAAACGCGAGGGCGTGATCTCGGGTAATCTGACCGGCGACGGTGTCTGCACACGGGCCCTCGTCGACCGAAGGGCGACCGCCCGGCGACGCGGCCGGAGCGGTCGGCCTTTTCCAGCTACAGGGAAGCGATCCGATGCCATCCGTCGAGGCGGGGCACGACCCGGCCGCGGCCGGGGCAGGAGATGGTCCGGGCCGGGTGGGGCCGATCCTCGCGCTTTGGGTCGGGCTGCTGATCGCGCTTCGGGCCGTTCTCTGGGTCACCGGCTTCGAGCCCAAGGCCCTGGCCGACGCCGTCGACCGGGGCGCGGCGCGGGCCGAGGCGAGCCGGATCGGCGAGGTCGGCGATGACGTGATCCGCAAGGCGATCCAGCTCCAGCGCGACACGCTCCCGTTCTGGGCCACGCTCGCCCGCCTCGGCGACTTCGCCTTCGAGCCGGCGGCGCTCGTGATCCGGGCCCTGACCGTCGCCACGCTGTTCGCCGCCGTCGCCGCGCTGACGGGCCGGCCCGTTAATTTTTCGAATGGATTCGTGGAATCGGCGAAGATCCAGGGGTTCTGGGTCTTCGGCCTGGCCGTGCGAGTCGCCCTGGTGATCGCGCTCCGGCGCGAGGACGTTGAGACGTCGCTGGCCGTGCTCTTGCCGCCCGGAACCCACCCCGCGGCGACCGTCCTGCTCGCTCGCCAGCTCGATCCGTTCGCGCTGATCGGCTGGGGCGCGCTGGCCTGGCGAGGGTGGCGGCGCGGGCAGGTGAATGTCGCGACGGCGATCATCCTGTGCGGGATGCTCGCCATGGCCGAGGCAATCGTGCGGGTCTCCTGCGGGCTGATCGTGGGCGCGGGGATGCGGCTGTCGATCCTGCCCGATTGATGCGATGATGGCGGTATCTTCGAGGTGTCCCCCCCATGCGAAGTGCCCTGATCGTCTTCGGACTCCTGACGATCGTCGCGGTGACGCTCGCCGCGGCCAACCTCCGCCGCGACGCGGGGGCGCTGGCGATCGACTGGCGGCTCGTCAAGGAGACGCCGCGCGAAGTCATCGCGGAGCCGCCAGGCCTCGGGGCGATCGTCCAGACCGTCACGGCGCCGGGCGCGGTCGAGGCGGTCGACGAGGCCGAGATCGCCTCGCAGATCGTCGGCCGGGTGATCGAGGTCCGCGTCAAGGACGGCGATCGCGTCAAGAAGGGCGACGTCCTGGTGAAGCTTGACCCGACCGAGGCGAAGGCCCGCGTCGACTCGGCCTCGGCCCGCGCCGACCGGCTGCGGACGGCCATCGACCAGGCCCGCCGCGACATCGAGAAGACCAGCCGGGATGAGTCGCAGATGTCCAAGCTCCGCGACCGCGGCTTCTCCACCGTCACCGAGCTGGCCGACGCCCGCACGGCCAAGGCCAAGGCCGAGCTCGGCATGGCAATGTGCGAGAACGACCTCCGCGAGAGCGAGGCGATGCGCAAGACTTATGAGCAGGAACTGTCGCGGACCCAAATCCTCTCGCCGATCGACGGCGTCGTCGCGGGCCTGTCGGTCGACGTCGGCGAGGTCGTGATCGCCGGGACGACGAACCTCAAGGGCTCGGTCCTGATGACCGTCGCCGACCCCCGGCGGTTGCGGATCCGCGCCGACATCGACGAGACCGACGTCCCGCTGGTGCGCCCCGGCCAGCCCGCAAAGGTCTTTCTCCAGGCCGACGAGCGAAACCCCGTCGCCGGCACCGTCGACCGCGTGGCGCCCAAGGGAACGAAGAAGGACGAGGTCGTCAGCTTCGAGACCTTGATCTCGGTCGCGGAGGATCAGCCCGTCCTGCGCCCCGGCATGTCGTCGACGGTCGAGGTCGAGGTCCGCCGCGCCGACAGGGTGGTGAGCGTCCCGGTACAGGCCGTGGTCCACCGCCGCCGCAAGGACCTTCCCGACGCCCCCGAGGTCCGCGCCTGGGCCGAGCGCAACGCCCACTCCCCCGGCGAGAAGGCCGCCGAGGCCGAGCTGCGCTACATCAAGATCGTCTTCGTCGTCGGATCCGGCGTCGCCCGGGCCCGCCCCGTCGAGACCGGGCTGAGCGACGAGCGGCGGATCGAGATCCTCTCGGGAGTCGGGCCCGATGATCGCGTCGTGGTCGCGCCGTTCCGGGCGCTGGATGAGCTCAAGGACGGGAGCCCGGTGGTGCCGGTGAAGGTGCTGACGGAGGGGGGGCGGAGATGAAGTCCCGCAAGTCGCCCGCGGAGAAGGAGACCTCTCGCGGAGTGGCCCCTTCTCGTCCCCTCCGCCAGACTACGAGGACGGCGCGACTCTCCCGACGACCCGCGGAAAAGCGACTGGACGTCCTGGAGCAACGTCGCACGGTCTAAGGCCTCGTCGTCGCCGCCCAGTGACTCATATCGATACTGGACGGCAAAGGGGTTCAAATCAACGAAATCGTGAAGGCTCGACGTATCTTCGCCCGCATCATCCAACGTCTCGATCAACGCCATGAGATCGTGTGTCCGAGGGTATCGTTTCCCGAGGCTGGCGATCCAGGCCTTGAGGCATTTCTCTGCGGCCTGATGAGCGTGAAATCCGAAGACTTCGTCGGAGAAGAATTCATCGAGCGACGGCAGCGTCGGGCTCATCATCCCGCGCACGCGCGTTCAGATCGCCCTTCGCCATCTCGAGGAGTGATGCGGCATGATCAAGGTCGCTCATAGAGGACCTTCCCCTCCCGATAGGCGTCGCCGATGACGTGATTCGTCGTATCTTTCCACCGCCCGACCTCCTCGGCGGTGAAGAGCACGACGTCAACCGGTATTCCCATCGGCGGGATACTTCGCCGGATCTTCCCGATCTCCCTGCGCCTGCTCCAGCTCGAAGAAGGCGCGGGATCGTCGACGATCAAGAGGTCGACGTCAGAGCGATCATCCGCGGTACCGCGAGCCTGCGAACCGAACAGGATGATTCGCTTCGGGTTGACCGCGCGGGCAATGGTGTTCGTAAGCCATTGGAGTTGATCTTCTGTGACCGATGCCATTGTCTACATCCTCCGTGTCCTGCGAATTCCGGGTCATCGAGACTGAGACGCAAGGTCGACCGGGTGCCACCGACGCCGGTGACGACTCGTAGCAGTCTACCGGAAGGGGACCACCCAACATCAGGGTGTCCGCTTCTTCCCCCCGGGCGAATGCCCAACCCCAGCAATCGTACGGGAGGCATGGCGTTCGTCGGCCTTCTCTTCATCGACGCTGCTCAGGTTCACCACATCGAGTCCCGACGAGCGACTGCACGAGCTCGCGTGTCTCGGGGCTGAGGCGCGCGACCTCCTCTTCCGTCAGCAGCCCGTGCGATAGAATCGAGGTGAGTTGCAACAAGGCAGTGGACCGGCGCGGGTCGTTGAAGGCGTCAGCCAGTTCCTTGTCGCGTCGCCGGATCAGGTCGAAGACCTCCAGGTAGCGCAGATGGCTACCCTTCCCCTGCTGGGCCGCGACACGGCCGACCTCCGCGAGCACGCGCTCGCAGAACCGCTCCAGGGCGGTGACACGAAGCTCGCGGAAGAGCTTCCAGTCCGATTCGGGGATCGCACGCGACATGGGTCAGAAAAATGGGAATAGCCACTTATAGTAAGCTCACCTCGGCGCCACCGGCTCCGAGATGATCTCCGCCGTCCGCCGCGGGACGACCGAATCGGCCCGGGGTGCAGGAGTCGGCGACGTCGCGGGCGTCTCATAAAGCCGCAGGTATCGATAATAGACCTCGAGGCTCAAGGTCGCCAGCGCCGTGCAGTAGATCCGCCCGCCGTGCGTGCCGTACTGGCTCTCGTCAGGGTCCCAGCTCCCGGAGGCGTGGCCCTGGAGACGCTGGCGGCGGAGGACATCGTCGCGGGTCTTCGCGTTCCAGCGGGACCAGGCGTCGCCGCCCTGCTGGTACATGGCCAGGGTGCCGTAGTAGAGGTAGTACAGGTTGAACTGCGTGCGTTCGAGCTCCGCGCCGCCGCGGAGGAGGTATTCGGCCGCCTCGCGGCTCGACGCGCCCGGGCCGCCGACGCCGAGGAACTGGCGGCAGACCCACGCCTCGGCCGTCATCGTCGGCGTCACCTTCTCCCACGGCTGATACCGCGCCAGGCCGTTCGAAGGGCCGGCGGCGACCTTGTTCAGCCAGGTGAGCACCCCCTGCTTCGTCGGGCCCGAGATCGGGATGCCGACCTCCTGGGCCGACTTCAGGCACATCACGACCCAGCCGAGGATGCTCGTGTCGCCGACCGGCGCTCCCGGGGCATAGCGCCAGGCGAGGCCGTCCTGGGCGCGGGCCCTGACCAGGAAGCTCACCGCCCGCTCGACCGGGACGCGGAGCTTGGGGTCGCCGGTCAAGGCGTAGGCCTCGCAGAGGGCGAGCGTCGCCATCGCGTGGCAATACATGCCGACGGCCTGACTCCGGCCGCGGAGGTCGCCGTCGGGCTTCTGTGCCAGGCGGAGGAACTCCAGTCCGCGGGCCACGGTGTCGGCGTGCTGGCCGTCGAGGTGGGTGTAGCCTGCGCCCAGGTAGGCGAGCAGGGCCAGGCCCGTCAGCGCGGTGTCGGCCTCCCAGTAGTAGCACTCGCCGAAGCAGACGTCGCCGGGCGGGCAATGGGTCGTGTAGTCGTCATCCCCTTCGACGACGGTGCCGTCGCGATACTTGGCCGTGGCGCCGTCCCATCGGCCGTCGGCGTCCTGGTGGCGGCTCAGCCAGACGAGGGCGCGCTCGACGGCCTCCTCGCTGGCGCTCGACGCGCCGGCGCGGCGGGCGAGGGCCGAGCGGTCGGCGTCGAGCCGCGAGCGGTAGATCGCCGGCACGTCGGCCGGCGGCCGCGTCAGCCCCGTGGCCCCCGCGATCGCCGGCAGCGCTGGGGCGCCGGCCGGCGCGATGCGCAGCAGGTTGCCGGGGTTCGCCTCGGGACCGCGCTCGTTCAGCGCGAGCGATCCCGCCTCTCGGGACGGCCGGGACTGCCGTCGCGTGTCGGCCTCGGGCAGGGACTCGCCGGGCGCGGGAGTGGCGGCCAACTTCGTGGACGACGGGGCGACGGCTGACGAGTCGGTCGCGGGGACCAGCGGAACGGGCGCGGCGGGCCGAGCGACCGAACCGACGCCGGGTGTTGCCGTCGGCGACGGACCTGAGAGCGGCGGGGCGACGACCGCCGCGTTCGCCATCGGCGACGCCGGCCGCCTCGGGTCGAGCATTGCCAGCGGCGAGATTCCGGGACTCGTCCCTTCGCGTGCGCGGGACCGGGCGTCGGGCTCGATCGCGAGGGCGGCGTCGGACGGCGTGCGGACCCTCGGGCCGAGCTTCGGGGCGGCAACGTCCGAGGGATCGACCATCGCGACGCTCGCGGGCGGGGCCGACGGGGTCGCACCGGGCCGGGGCGTCGAGCCGTCGCTCGGCAACGTGCCGGGGATCGTCGGTGTGGGCGAGGCCGTGAGACTCGTCGACGGCACGGGCCGGCGCTCGAGCTCCGCCGGCTTCGACGCAACCTCGCCGACCCGATCGGGCCGCATCCGTCCCGAGTCGGCGATCGGCGTCTCATTCGCCGCCTCGATCGGTTTCGCGGCGACAGCCGCGGCCACGTCCGATGGCTCGGCCGGCGCAGCGGAGGGCGTCGAGGATGCAGGCGCGGGCGACGACGCGGTCGGCGGCGGCGGGTTCACTTCGAGGACGACCGATTCGGGCGTCACCGGCGCCGACGCGGGCCGCGTCGGATCGATCGGCTTCGCCGTCTCTGCTGGCGCAATCGGTCGGATGGTCGGGTCGGCCAGCCCGGCGGAGTCTCCCGCGCGATCCCACGCAGCGACGGCTCGCGATGACTTCCCGTCGCGCCCGCGGACCTCGGAGGCATCGGCGAGCGTCCCGCTCGGCGTCGGCGCGAGCTGGACGCGGACGGGCGGGGCGTCTTCGAAGCTGTCGGGCTTCTCGCGGAGCAACGCCGCGACGGCCGGGAACGTGCTCCCGTAGAGCAGGAGCCCGACGTGCGCCGTGATCGAGAGCACCAGGCACTTCCGCAGCGCCCGCCGCGACCCCCAGCTCGTCCACGTCATCAGCGCGAGCACAACCAGCACGAGCCCGAGGCTGGCCCAGGCCCCGACGTCGGCGCGGAGGAGCTGCAGGAACGATTCGAGGTCGAGGCCGGTCATTGTCGTGGCCCGTCGGGTCCGTCTCGGGGTCCAAGGACCATCAGCTTACGAATTTCGGAGGGGATGGGCCAGACGAGGAGGCGGATCGAGTAGGCGGGGGCGATGATCCGGGTTAGAGTGGACATCGACCCGTAGCAACCCGAGGGATCAGGCTCATGGACCCGAAGGCCCGGACCGTGCTCGACGCCGCCTTGGAATTGCCCGAAGACGACCGGGCCGCCATCGCGCAGACCCTCCTGGCAACGCTCGCGCCGGACGTCGAGGAGATGGACGACGAGGAGCTCCTCGAGGAGCTGGAGCGGCGGTCGGAGGAGGCTCGCCGCGACCCGTCGGCGACGATTTCCTGGGAAGAGCTGAGGCATGAGCTTCGTGCGGGTGAACGTTCCGCATGAACGTCCGCTTCCACCGGCTGGCCGACCGCGAGTCTCGCGAGGCCCGGCGATGGTACGAGCGGCGTCGCGGCGGGCTAGGCGACGAGTTCGTGACGGAGCTCGAACGCGCTGTCGCGCGGATCGTCGCCGCGCCTGAACGAGGCCGACTTTTCGGCGGCCGATATCGGCGCGTCAGGCTCCGACGATTCCCGTATCGGCTGATCTACGAGATCATCGACGCGGCCACGGTGCAGGTCCTGGCCGTCGCGCACGACCGGCGGCGGCCGGGCTATTGGTCGAGGCGGTCGAGGGGTTGAGTCCGAGGTTAGCGCCGGCCGGATGGAGAGGCGGCCGGGTGGCTGTGGTTTCGTCCGCGAAACCACAGGGCCGAGGCCTCCGTCCTGTGGTTTCGCGGACGAAACCACAGCCACCCAGTCGTAAGCCTGGGGAGTCCAGGCAAACATTATCGATTGTCCGGATGAACATGGGCGAACCAAGCCGCTCCCTTCTTGCACGCTCGGGTTCGGTCGGCGCCAGGTGGACCCGACCGGGACCCGACACCCGGAGGCCAATGAGGTGGCTCGGGAGGGACGCGGGATCAAAGGTCGTATAGATCCTCGTCCCCCTCCATCGCCCGCGCAATGGCATTGGGGATGTCGATCCGCATTGGCTGATGGGGCGCCCGAGGATAGCCCTGCGAGGGACGGCGGTAGTGGGGGTCGGGGGCATGCGAATGCGACGGGACCGACGCCGGTCGCGCGGGCTCGGGAGGGACGGCCAGCGCGATGGCGTCCACGGTCTGTGCGCCGAGCGTTTCGAGGTCGCCGACGAGCTTCTCGACCCGGCCCATCAGGCCGTCGTAGGCCACGAGGGACAGGATCGCCATCGCCACGCCGGCGGTCATGGGGCCGAGGGCCGAGGCAATCGCGGGGGCCCACGCGAGGCCGGGGGTGTTCAGGGCTCGCGAGGCCGCGAGCAGGGTGCCGAGCAGTCCAAGCAGCGGAGACATGGCGGCGACCCGGCGGAGGGTGCCGACGTTGCGGCGGAGCCCGTCGGATTCCAGGCGGACGGCCATCGTCGTGGCGCGCTCGAGGTCGACCGTCGGGCGGCCCCAACGCTTCACCGAGGCCAGGGCCACGCGCGACGCCGGGCTCGGGTTCAGCTCGCAGAGGTCGAGCACCTTGCCGCGGTCGAGCCGGACGTCCTCCATCCGGTCCTTGAACCGCTTGAGGAAGTCCGGCGGGATCACCCGGCGGTGGCGGAGCCGAATCGTCCGGCCGAGGAGGGTCAGCAGGGCCAGGACGCCGCAGGCCACCAGGCCGCCGGTGGGGATGCGCTCGGCGGGGGGGGTCGCCTCGTACCAGGCGATGACCTTCAAGGCGGCCCGGGCGGCGACGCGGATTACGCGGTCGGCGATCGCGCCGGCATTGCCGTCGGCCCCGAGGCACGTCAGGAGGAGCAAGGACACCCCGAGAGCCCGGGCAGTCATCGGTCGAGGCATGGCGAGGGGTCCTTCCCTTGGGATTTCAGCCGGCCGCCCTATCCCCCGACCCGCTGGCGGGCCGCGTCGAGCCGATCCTTGGCCTTCGCGGCGCTGGGGTCGGTCGGGAACCGGGAGCGCAGCCTTTCATAAGTTTCGGCCGCCTCGGCCCATTGCCCCAGTTGTTCGTGGACTTTTCCCGCCTCGAGCAGGGCATTGGCCTGCCAGGCCGGGGCGTCGTAGAGGTAATCGACCTTGAGGAATTCGGGGAGCGCCTTGCGGTAATTCTTCTCGTGGAAATAGGTTTCGCCGCGCATGAACTGGGCCCGCGCGGCCAGCTCGCTCCCCTTGCGGGCCTCGATCACCCGGGCGTGAGCGGCACGGGCCTCGTCGAACCTCGCCAGCCCCTGCAGAGCCCGGCCGCGCGCGTAGTCGACGTCCGCGGCGTGCGGATCGCGGTCGGATGCGGACTTGTGTTCGGCGTCGTAGACGTCGGCCGCGGCGAGGGCATCCTTCCATCGTTCGAGCTGGACCAGGGCCTGGGCGCGGCGGCGCTTCGCGGTCCGGACGAGTCCCTCCGGATCGCTCGGCGCGGCCGGCTCGGCGAGCAAGGCGGCGAAGCCGGGCTCGGCCGCCTTGGCGTCGCCGGCCTGGAACGCCGATTCGGACTGCCAGAACGCGGCCTCGCGGCGATACGGTCCGTCCGGAAACTCTTTGGCGAGCCTGGCAAACGTCGACCCCGATGCTCTCCAGTCCTGCGCCTCGGCCTGTGCTCGACCCAGTCGGTAGAGCGACGACTGGACGAGCATCGGCCGGGCCTTCGAACCCGCCGCGACGACCGGGGCCAGGAGCGGCGTGACTTTCTCGTATTGCTTTGCCGCGAAGGCCGATTCGGCCAGATTGTAGCGGGCGTCGGCGGCCTTCGGACTATCGGGGAAGTCCTTGAGGAGTCGCTCGAAGAGGGCGTCGGCCTGGGCCGGACTGCCGGCGTCGACGAGGGCCCAGCCGTGTTCGGCGAGGAGGACGTCCGGGGCCTCGGCTTTCGCGTAGGACGCCTCGACTTTCGCGAACGCCTCGGCCGCGTCGGCCGGCCGCTTCGCCTCGACGAGCAGCCGGGCCCGCCCCAGCGCCGCGGGGCCGGCGGCCTCCGATTTCGCGTAGCGGGAAAGGACGAGATCGTAGGCCGAGAGCGCCGGCTCGACCTGCTTGAGCGATTCGAGGGACCGGGCGCGGGCGAGGGCCGCGTCGGGCGCTCGCGGGTCGTCGGGCGTATCCTTGAGCAAGTCCTCGAAGGCAGCGGCGGCGTTCTGCGGCTTGTCCTGCTTGAGCAAGGCCCAGCCGAGGCCTGAACGAGCCTGGGCACGGGCCGAGGGGTCGGACGCGTCGATGGCGAGCCGGAAGAACCCCTCGGCCCGATCGTATTGCTTGGCCGACATGGCCGACTCGGCCAACCCGAGCCGGGCGGCGGGCAACGCCTTGCTCCTGGGGAATCGCTTCGCGAGGGTTTCGACGGTGGCACGGGCCTCATCGGGCCGGCCCAGCTCGAGCTGGGCGCGGGCGACGTGGGCTAGGGCGAAGTCGGCGACGTCGCCCTCCGGCTGGCCCTTCAGGTAGGCCTCCAGGGGCGGGATCGCCTCGGCAAACTTGCCGGACTCGATCAGCCCCTGGCCGAGCATGAACTGGGCGCCGGCGGCTGTCGAGGACGCGGGGGTCTTCGCGAGCTTGTCGAGCAGCTCATTGGCCTTCGCGGATTGGCCGTCGGCCCTGTAGGCGAGACCCAGGTAATAGGTCGCGGCCTGCGCGGTGGCGGGGCCGGGCTTGTCCGGGCCGAGCGCGGATTCGAGCAGGGCGATCGCGCCTTTCGGATCCTTCTCGGCCAGCGCCACCCGGGCCTCGATCAGGTGGGCGTCGGCCAGGCGATCCGTCCTGGGGAACTTCGTGGGCAGGGATTGGGCGAGGGCCTTCGCCGCCACGTAATCACGGGCCTCCAGGGCGATCCCGGCGGCGCGGACGAGTGCGTCATCGGCGAGCGGGTCGTCCGGCGAGGATTCGGCAATCTTGAGAAACCGGGCGCGTGCCTCATCGAGGTTGCCCAGGGCCTGCGCCGCCTCGGCCGCGTGGAACTTCAGGAGCGGGCCGAGCGAGGTCGCGACGAATCGCGATGAGGCGCCGTCGAGCGCCGTCAAGGCCTCGGCCGCCTTCCCGCGGGCGAGCAGCGATCCGCCCAGGGCGTCGGCGGCCTGCGCGGCGAGGTTCGGATTCGACCCCTCGCTCACGGTTTTCAGCAGGGCCTCCGCCTCGTTGCGGCGGTCGAGCTTGCCCAGCGCTTCGGCGCGGCGGAGCCTGGCCTCGGGTACGAGCGGGCTCTTCGGCGACGCCTTCTCGAGCCCCTCGAATGCCGCGACCGCCTTGTCGAACCGACCAGCGGCCAGTTCAGTTCGGCCGATCTCGTACCTGGCACGGTCGGACCAATCGGGGCCGCCGGTCGCGACCAGCTCGTCGAGTGTCTTGACCGCTGCATCCGTCTCCCCCTGCAAGGAGAGCACCCGCGCCAGGCCGAGCCGCGCCGCGCGGCGAGGCGGCCGCCGGGCTTGCTCAGGACCTTCTCATACGCCTGGCGAGCCCGGGCCAGGTCGTCGAGCCGGAGCGCGACGTCGCCGGCGTGTGACCAGGCGGTCTCCTCGTGGCGGTGGCCAGGGTTCTCGGCGAGGAACTTCTCCAGCGATGCCTTCGCGGTCGGGAGGTCGCCCAGCAGGTAGGCCGTCTCGCCGACGCGGAAGAGGGCCGTCGACGCGCTGGGATGGTCTTTCGGGGCCGCCTTGAGAAAGGCTTCGAAGCCCTGCCGAGCCTCCTTGTAGCGGCCGAGGAAGAGTCGCGCTCGCCAGGCCGAACCGGGCGTCATCGGCGTCGGGGCCGGCCTGGGTCGTCCTGAGGAATCCCTCGTATTCCTCCGCAGCCAGGTCGTAACGGCGGTCGCGGAAGAGGCCGTTGGCGAAGTTGAGCGCGTCGGGGACCCGCCGCGCCTCGGCCGACCGCGGGGGCGCCGGCCTGCCCGGGCCCTGACCGCTCGCGGGGCCGGCGGCCAGCCCGATCAACAACGCGCAGAGGGCGGCCGGCCGCCGCGGGAGCGTGGGCAACGAAGAGCGCACAGGTCCGTCTCTCCTCGACGAAAGGGGCGGCCGACGACTCCGGATCGGGTCGGCGCTCGGCGGCTCCCTGCCGCCTTTCACGCAGGCCGTCCGTCCGCCCTCCGGGCTCGAACCGAGTTATACCCCGGCGACCTGATCCCGCTCAAGCGGAGGCGCGGCGGCTCGATTCGGTTCCGCGCCGAAAAGCCAAGGCCCGCCCGCGAGTGGGGAGGGCCTTGGAGATGGTCGTGCTGCCAGCCGGCCAGGATGCCTTACGGAAAGAGGTTGGTCATCTGGCCGGGCAGCAGGGTCACGGTCCCGAAGGGGGTCGTGGCGCTGGCGACGTTCGACAGGTTCAGGCCGCCGAACCCGGTGTTTCCGAAGAGGCCGGTGCTGCCGCCGTTTCCAACGCCCAGGCCGAACAGGGCGCCCGGGGTCGTGCCGAAGGACGACATCCCGAAGTTCGTCGAGAGCGGGCTCGCGACGGCCGTATTTCCGAACACCCCGTTGTTGCCGAAGAGGCTGGTGTTGCCGAAGACGCCGTTGCTCACGCCCGCAGTCGTGGTGAGCCCACCGAGGTTACCCAGGTTCAGGCCGTTGCTCACGCCCGTGCCGAACGCCGACCCGAAGCCGGTGTTCACGACGCTGCCCAGGCCGCCCAGTGTCGAGCTCAGGCCCGTGTTGAAGATCGACCCGAACCCGCTGCTCAGGCCGGTGTTCAAGGTTGAGCCGAGGCCGAAGTTGCCGAGGTTCAACGTCGGCGTGCTCGGCGCGACCGGGGCGATCGTCCCAGGGGCCGTGGAGCCGATCGGGGTGCCGAAGCCGAACCGAATGCTGCCGAGGTTGAACGTCGGCGTGCTCGGCGCGACGGTTCCGATCTCGCCGGGGGCCGTCGACGTGATCGGGGTGCCGAACGGGAAGCTGCCGAAGTTGAAGGTCGGCGCGTTCGGGGCGACCGTGGCGATCTGCCCGGGCGGGGTCGAAGTGATCGGGGTGCCGAAGCCGAAGCCCACCGAGAACCCGGCCGGCGCGGTGAAGCTCAGGACGACCCGGTCTTCCAGTGCCACGTCGAGGCCCGGGCGGTAATTCCGTTGCATACGCATGGTCGTTGATCTCCTTGATATCCATCTCGGTGCCCGCCCCTGGGCGGAGCGAAGACGTCCCGCGGCCGGTGGGTCGGGCACCTTGGTGCGATCTCGAGGACCGGTTCTCGGCCCCTCCTTTGCGACCGCATTGGGGGCCGGGCCTCGTTTGTTCGGCCCGATCCCACCCTTTGCAAAGCTCGGACCAACGCGGAAGTGTGCTCCCACAAATTTCGGTTGGAAACGTGAGCGAATGTGCGATCCTCGACCGTCGGAGCTCCCCCGGAAAAACCGTTGGACCCGCCGTACCACATTTGCTAGCTTCACCACGATCGCCAGAAATATTTCAAGGAAAAGTTGTCACAGAGGACGGGAAAAGCGTAGATTACCCAGAATCCGCATCCTTTCTTGTCGTATACTGGGTGCGGACCGTACGACGCGGGCGTGGAGTGGGTCCCGTCCCGGGCCGTGCGGGAAGATGTTCGATTCCTCCGGAGGTAGCATCCATGAAGGTCCTTCGTGCGTTGGGCGTCCTCGCGGCTGCGGCCGGCCTGTCTTCGGCGGCGCATGCTCAGACCCCGCAAATGCCGGCCAAGACGACCCCGCAGGCCGTCCCCCCGAGCAAGGTGACCCCGGCCGCCCAGGCGCCGAGCAAGGTCATGCCGACCCCGGTCGCCCCGAGCAAGCAGACGCCCACGGCCGTCCCGCAGACCCCCAGCAAGGTGACCCCCGCCCCGCAGGGTCCGACCGCGGCCCCGCAGGCCCCCAGCAAGGTCATCCCGACTGCGCAGGCCCCGAGCAAGGTCACGCCCGCCCCGCAGGGCACCCCGACGATGCCGGCCAAGACCACCCCGCAGGCCGTCCCCCCGCGCCGAGCAAGTGAGCGCGGTCCACGAGGCCGGTCCCAAGCGAAAATCCCCGGCTCACGGCCGGGGATTTTCGTTTCCAGCGGGCTCTTCATGAGGCGATGGCCCCTGGCGGACGGCGGCGTCATCGGGTAAGCTCAGGGCCCTGGACCGGGGCGTCGTGCGGGCGGTCGAGCCGCCGGCGGACATCCTGGCCTTCGTCGATCGCCGGCCGGTCCGACCCGGCCGCGATCCGTCCGTCCCCCGCGGGCCGGGCCCCGGCCCCGGGGACGTTGTCGTTTCCGGACCCGTTGGGTTCGTTCGACCCGGGCCGCGCCTCGTCGAAGCCGGGGAAAAACCCCGCCGACCCGGCCGCCGGGCCCGCGACGCCCCGCCGGTCCCTTTGTCTCAAGGAGCTTCGGGCTGCCATGATGATCTACGTCGGGAACCTGGACTACGCCGTCACCTCGGATGAACTGCGGGCCCTCTTCGAGCCGCTCGGGGCCGTGACCATGGCCGAGGTCCAGTGCAAGGTCCGCACGGGGCAGTCCCGCGGGTTCGGCCTGGTCGAGATGCCCAACGAGGATGAGGCCAAGGCCGCCATTGCCAAGCTCCACGGCCATCCGTTCCGCGATCGCGAGCTGACGGTCAACGAGTCGCGCCCGCGGCGGACCGTCCGCGACCAGTACGCCGGCGGCGGCTGGTACGGGAGCTGACCCGATCTCCGTAGGGTCGCTATTGCGGACCGTCCTCCGACGGGTTCCTGCAGGATGGTCCGCAATGGCGGACCGTACGGAGACTCGCCCCAAGATCGTGGAGACTCGGCCGTTGCGACCGACGGCCGGCGCCCGTAGACTCGCGCGATAGGCATTGGCCCACGATCCGACGACTCCCCGAGCCCGCCATGGCGACGACCACCGAACGCAACGACCGCGAGCGCAGCCTCGCCGTCTTCGTCGATCTCGAGAACCTCGCCATGGGGTTCCAGAATCAGCGCAAGACGAAGTTCGACATCCAGAAGGTGCTTGAGCGGCTGGTCGAGAAGGGCAAGCTGATCGTAAAGAAGGCCTACGCCGACTGGAGCCGCTACCAGGCGTACACGACGCCATTCCACGAGGCCGCCATCGAGCTGATCGAGATCCCCGCCGGAGCCAGACCGGCAAGAACTCGGCCGACATCCGCCTGGTCGTCGACGCGATGGACCTCGCCTGGAGCAAGCCCCACGTCGACACGTTCGTGATCGTCTCGGGCGACTCCGACTTCTCCCCGCTCGTCTCCAAGCTCAAGGAGAACGGCCGCCACGTCATCGGCCTGGGGATGAAGGGCTCGACCTCGGAACTCCTCCGCGACAACTGCGACGAGTTCATCTACTACGAGGACCTCGAGCGGCAGGAGCAGGAAGAGCAAGAGGTCGCCACCAAGCTCTCGGCCGACATCCCCGAACGGAAGCGCGAGGCGTACGCCCTGCTCCTGGAGGCCTGCGCCGCCCTCCGGCGTGAGAATCACGAGGTCCTCTACGCGTCGATGATCAAGGACACGATGAAGCGGAAGAAGCCGTCGTTCGACGAGAGCTATTACGGCTGGCGGAGCTTCACCCACCTGCTCGAAGAGGCCGACAACAACGCGGTCGTCGACATCGAGCGGAACCCGAAGAGCGGGACCTACGTCGTGACCCGCTTCGGCGACCGCGAGCCGCCCAAGGTCCTCCGCGACCGCCAACTCCCTGGGTCGGCCGGCCGCTCGCCGCGGTGAGGCGGCGGGTCGATAGACTGCGCGCGACGTACGATCGAGGCTATACGCTGCTATTCGTGCCGCAGAGCGTCTATCGGGTTTAGCAACGCGGCCTTGGCCGCCGGGACGAGCCCGAACACCACCCCCGTCGTCGCCGAGATCCCGAATCCCAGCGCCACGGCCCAGAGGGGGACGACGACGTCCACCATCCTCGGGTGCAGGCTCGCCAGCGAGCAGAAGCCGTAACCTAAAGCGATACCTAGACCTCCGCCGACGACGCTCAGGCACACGGCCTCGGTGAGGAACTGGAGCAGGATGTCGCGCCGGCGCGCCCAACGGCCTTCCGCAGGCCGATCTCTCGGGTTCGCTCGGTGACGCTCACGAGCATCACGTTCATGATCCCGATCCCGCCGACCAGGAGCGAGATGCCGACGATCCCCGAGAGGACGGCCGTCGCCACCAGGCTCATGTTGTTGAACGCCTCGAGGATTTCGTCCTGGGTCCTGATCTGAAAGTCATTCGGCTGCGCCGGCGAGAGGCCGTGGCGGCGGCGGAGCAGGTTGGTGATCTGCGCCCGGGCCTCGGGGACGGCCAGCTCGCCCGTCGCCTGGGTCGTCAGCGCGATCTTGTGGATCATCATGGGATACATCTTCAGGGCCATCGGGAAGGGGACCAGGATCAGGTTGTCCTGGTTGTTCCCGAGCAGGCTCCCCTTCTCCTCGAGGATGCCGATGACCCGGAACCGTTGCTTGTCCACCAGGATCGTCTGGTCGATGATCTCGTCGTCGGCCCCGAGCCGGTTCAGGACGTCGCGGCCGATGACGCAGACGTGGTGCGCCCGCTCGATGTCCACCGGCGCGAACGGGCGGCCGACGGCGACCGGGAAGTTGCGGATCGCGTGGTACTCGGCCGAGACGCCCTCGAGCTGGGTCGTCACCTCCTCGCGGCCGTAGTGGACCGTGATGTTCTGGCGGCGGATCAGCGCCGAGACCCGCCGCAGGGCCGGGCAGCCGTGGGCGACGGCGTCCATGTCGCGGACGTCCAGCTCGATGCGGCCGAGCCGTTTCCCCGCCTCGCCCGGGGGCCTCTCGGGCCAGACCCACATGGCGTTGGTGCCGAGGCCCTGGAGGAAGCTCGCGACGTAGGCCGTGAAGCCCTGGATCACGCCGACGACCGTGATCGTCGACGCCACGGCGATGATGATCCCCAGCACGGTCAGCATCGACCGGAGCTTGTGCGTCCAGAGCTGCTCCAGGGCGTTGCCGACATTGGCGACGATCAGCATGGCGCCCTCAGTTCCGCTCGTCCGACTCGACGCGCCCGTCGCGGATCTTCACGATCCGCTCGCACTTCTCGGCCACGTCGGGCTCGTGGGTGACGACGACGATCGTCTGTCCCTCGCGGTGGAGGTCGGCGAAGAGGCCGAGGATCTCGTCGCCGGTCTGGGTGTCCAGGTTGCCGGTCGGCTCGTCGGCGAGCAAGAGCGAGGGGCGCTGGACGAGGGCCCTCGCGATCGCCACGCGCTGGCGCTGGCCTCCGGACATCTGGTTCGGGCGATGGTCCATCCGGTCCCCGAGCCCGACCCTCCGCAACGCCTCGACGGCCCGGCCGCGGCGGTCGGGGCCGCCGGAGTACGTAAGGGGCAATTCGACGTTGCGGAGCGCTGTCTGCCTCGGGAGCAGTTCGAACGTCTGGAAGACGAACCCGATCTGCCGCCCGCGGACCCGGGCCAGCTCCGACTGGGCGAGCCGGGCGACGTCGCGGCCGTCGAGCCAGTAGCGGCCGGAAGTGGGAACATCGAGGCAGCCGAGGATGTTCATCAGGGTCGACTTCCCCGAGCCCGAGGGGCCCATGACCGCGAGCAGCTCGTTGGGATAGATGGCAAGGTCGACCCCCCGCAGCGCATGGACTGTCTCGGCCGCCATCCGATACTCTTTCGTGATGCCCTCGAGGCGAATGACGGGGTCGGCTTTCGTCACGAGTCAGGCCCAATACGGGGTTTCGGCCACGACCTGATAAGGGTCACGATAGACGATCTTACCAGGCTGGTCGCTCGCGACGAGCCGGACGGGGACGCCGTTCTCGCGAAGGAGGAACACAAGGTCCCAGATCCGCCGGAGGGGCTCGCCCGCGTCGTCGCGGAACCAGGCGACGGCGTCGCTCGTCCATTCGCCCGAGCGCAGCATCGCCGCGAACGGCGGGCAGGGTAGATACTCGTTGTACCGGGCGTAAGTTTCGTCCAGGAGCCCGATTTCGTGGAAATAGAGCCGGCCCTCCTCGGCGAGCAGGCGCGTCGCGACGAACACCCCATCGAGCCGGTAGGCGTTCTCGGCCTCGGTCCCCGCGACGAATCGGACGAACATGACCGTGACGCCTGATGGAGGACGCAAATCTATGCAGATCGAGTACGGCAACGCCTCCGATCTGGACACCCAGGGCACGGGCTGGTTCGTCGGGTTCGGCGCGTGGACGAAGGACGGCCAGCTCGACCTTCGGCATCTGCCCGAAGACATGCGGTCGCGCGGGCTCTGCCTGAAGTGGATGGAGCACCGGGCCGGCGACCCGCGGGGCGTCGGCAAGCCGCCGAGCGAGGGGCGGACGCTCTCGATCCTGGCGAGCGACTCGGGCCGGTTCCGGATCGAATTCTCCGACGATCCGAACTTCCCGGAGGGGCGGACGGTCCACCATACTCTCGCGCGGCCGGGTGACTTCGTCGCGTGGGGCGAAGGTTTGCATCACCGCTGGTTCGTGGACGAGGATTGCACGATCGTCACACTGCGATGGATTCCCGAACCCTCCCGAGGACCGGCTCAGCCCGCTCCTGCGGCCGGCACCGGATGGAGGACGACGGCGACATGCCCGGGGACGCGCCAGCCGCCGTCGGTCTCGAGCGGCGGCGCCCAGTAGCCGCCGTAGCGCGGGGCCTCGCTGTACCAGAGGACCTCCCAGCGCTTCCCGAGCGGCGGGGCGAGCAGCGGCTCGGAGACCGACTCGACCACGATGTCGCGGCCGAGGTTGATGATCAGGAGCCGGCAGTCGTCCGCCTCGCCGAAGAAGCGGAGGGCGAACGCGCCGTCCTCGAACGTGGCCCCCTGGATCCGCTCACCGTCCTGGGCCGAGAAGATCGGGTCCTCGCGGCGGAGGCGGATCAGGTCGCGGTAGAGCCGATAGGTCCCGGCGTTCGCCTCGCGCTCCGAGAGGTCGAGCTTCGAGCGGAGGAACGTCGCGCGGTCGCCGGGGTCGGGAAGGATCTGCTGGATCTCGGGGTGGGCGATCGACCGGAACTGGGCGAGGAATTGCTTGCGGCCTTCGCGGACCGCCTGGGCCAGCTCCCGGGGGTGATCGGCGAAGTAGAGGAACGGGCTGGAGGCGGCGAACTCCTGCCCCTGGAAGAGCATGGGCGTCCCCGGGCCGAGGAGCATCAGCGACGTCATCGCTTTGTAGAGCCCGGGGCTGGTCAGCCGGTGCAGGCGGTCGCCGGCCGCGGAGTTCGAGACTTGGTCGTGGTTCTCCAGGCAGTTGACGAACGCGGACGACGGGACGCCGAAAGTCGGCGTCCCTCGCCGTTTCTTCGCGACCCGGTGGAACTGACCCTGGAAGAGGAGGCCCCACTTCACGGCCGAGACGAACTCCTGGGGAGTGCCGCGGTAGTCGGCGTAATAGCCCTCGGCGCGGCGGGTCATGGCGACGATCGCCGCGTGGTGGAAGTCGTCGCTCCAGATCGCGTCGAGCCCGTATCCGCCCCGCGACGGCGGCCGGACGAGCCGCGTGTCCTGGGTCTCGTTCTCGGCGATGAGGATGATCGACCGGCCCGAGTCTGCGGCCTGAGCGCGGGCGTGCCTGGTAAGCTCGGCCAGCAGGTGGTCCGGCGACTCGTCGGAGATCGCGTGGGTCGCGTCGAGCCGCAGGCCGTCGAGGTGGAATTCGTCGATCCAGTAGCCAGCGTTCGCGACGAAAAACTCGCGGACCGGGCCGGAGTCTGGCCCGTCGAAATTCAGCGACTGACCCCAGTCGGTCTTCTCGCTGGCCTTGTAGTAGGTGTCGGAAAACTCCCGGTGATAGGCCCCGTTCGGGCCGAGGTGGTTGTAGACCACGTCGAGCAGCACTCCCAGGCCCAGGGCGTGGGCACGGTCGACGAACCGCCGCATGTCGTCGGGCGTGCCGTACGCCCGCGCCGGGGCGTAATGGTCCACACCGTCATAGCCCCAGCCGAATTCCCCGGCGAACTCGGCCGCGGGCATCACCTCGACGGCGGTAATCCCCAGCTCGGCCAGCTTCGGAAGCTGCGCCGCGGCGGCGGCCCAGGTCCCCTCGGGCGTGAATGTGCCGATGTGCATCTCGTAGAGGACTTGCCCGCGGATTGAGAGCCCTCGCCAGTCGCGGTCGGTCCAGGCGAAGGCCGCGGGGTCGACGACGCACGACGGTCCGTGCGGCCCCTCGGGCTGCCACCGCGAGGCCGGGTCGGGCAGCGTCTTCTCGCCGTCGATCCGATAGCGATAGAGCGTCCCCGGCCCGGCCCGGCCGACCAGCCCCGAGTGGTATCCGTTCCCCTCCGGCTCGAGGCAGACCGCACCGGACCCGCGCTCGATCACGACCTCCACCGTCTTCCGCTTCGGGGCCCAGACGCGGAAATGGACCCCGCCGCCCGGCATCGGCTCGGCGCCGACCGGGAGGCGTCGGTAATGCACGGCCCTCTCCATCCGATGATGTCCCGGCCGTAGTGGAAGGTTGACCCGAAGAAATCGGTGGCGGCTCCCAGCTGGAGGGACATACCCTCCGGTTGCCAAACCTTCACGAGGAGCCACCACCGATGACCCGACGCTACCAGATCGTCGACCGACCCGACAGTAGATCCACGCTCGACCCCGCCAAGCTCGCCACACTCCTCGCCAAGGAGGGCCAACTCCTGCTGCCCCTGCTCGACCTCATCGAGCATGCGGAGGCCGCCGTCGACGACCTCATCGACGTCATGGGACGGGCCACGATCGAGGCCGTCCTGCTCATGAGCGCCGCCGCCGTGGCCGGCCCCAAGCAACAGGGCAAGAAGGCCGGCCGCGACATCGCCTACCACGGCAGCCAGACCGGCCGGGTCGCCCTGAAGGAGCGACAACTCCGCGTGACCAAGCCCAGGCTCCGCAAGAAGGCCCCCCGGCCCGGAGAGGCCGGCGAGGTCGAGATCCCGGCCTATGAGGCGATGCGCAAGGACGGACGGTTGGCCGACCGCATGCTCGAGATCCTCATCGACGGCGTCTCGACCCGCCGCTACGAGGGCGTGCTGCCGGAGATGGCCGCGACGGTCGGGGTGTCCAAGAGCCAGGTCTCGCGCGAGACGATCGCGGCCGGCGAGCGGCTCCTGAAAGAGATGGCCGAGCGCGACCTGAAGGGGCTGGAGCTGCTGGCCATCTGGATCGACGGCCTCCAGCTCGGCGGGCACCATGTGATCTGCGCCGTGGGCGTCGATGCCAAGGGGTACAAGCACGTCCTGGGCTTGCGCGAGGGGGCGACCGAGAACGCGGCGGTCGCCACGGCACTCTTGGAGGACCTGGTCCGCCGCGGCCTCGATCCGGCCCGTCCGCGACTCTTCGTCATCGACGGCTCGAAGGCCCTGCGGTCGGCCATCGGCGCGGTGTTCGGGGCCGATCAACCGGTCCAGCGCTGCCGCAACCATAAGCAGAGGAACGTGACGTCGCACCTGCCCAAGGGCCAGCACGAGCAGGCCCTGGCGACGCTGCGGGCGGCGTTCAAGCTGGAGGCGGCCGAGGGCATGGCCAAGCTCGAGCAGTACGCCTCCTGGCTGGAGCGGGAGTGGCCCGGGGCGGCGGCCTCGCTCCGCGAGGGCCTGGAGGAGCTGTTCACGGTGAATCGGCTCGGGCTGACGAGCTCGCTGCGCCGCTGCCTGGGCACGACGAACCTGATCGACAGCGGGCACTCGGCGGCTCGGGATCGGATGCGTCGGGTGAAGAACTGGCAGAGCGGCGAGATGGCCCTGCGTTGGACGGCGGCTTCGTTCGAGGCGGCCTCGAAGGGCTTCCGGCGGATCATGGGCTACAAGGACCTCTGGACGCTCAAGGCCATCCTGGACGAGCGCGATCGCGACAAGCAGCTTGCCCGTCAGGCGGTTGCCGGATAGGGTCAGATCGCGCGCCCGAGCCGCCGCCACTTCCAACTACCGGCGGGTCATCATCCTCCATCCACCACACCTCTTCGGATCTCTTTGGGCGAGTACGCGCGGGCGCGTGTTCCGGGCGCGCCCCGTCAGCCGACGATCGCCGATGGAAACGGCAAAGCCGGGGCCAAACCCAGGCCGCCCTTCCCGAAAGATGGCCGGGGGCAGGAACCCGATTTGCACCTCCTCCGACCGTCCCTTCCACGCTCGTGTCGCGAGGCCCGCCAATGACGACGAACCCGCCGGACTGGTACAAGGACGCGATCATCTACGAGGTCTATGTCCGCGGCTTCATGGATTCGAACGCCGACGGTAATGGCGACCTGCGCGGCCTGGAGTCCCGGCTCGACTATCTCAAGGACCTGGGCGTCGACTGTCTCTGGCTGATGCCAGTTTATCCCTCGCCGCTGAAGGACGACGGCTACGATATCGCTGATTTCCGGGCGATCCATCCGTCGATCGGGACGGTCGACGACTTCGAGTCGCTCACCAAGGCCGCGCACGAGCGGGGCATCCGGATCATCGCCGACCTGGTCGTCAATCACACGTCGGACCAGCACGCGTGGTTCCAGTCGGCGCGGTCCGACCCGAACTCGCCGTATCGCGACTACTTCGTCTGGAGCGACACGGCCTCGGAGTACGAGGGCGTCCGGATCATCTTCCACGACACGGAGCATTCGAACTGGTCGTGGGACAATGTCGCCAAGAAGTATTACTGGCACCGATTCTTCAGCCACCAGCCCGACCTGAATTATGACAACCCGGCGGTGCGCCGGGAGATGCTCGACATCATGAAGTTCTGGCTCGACCGCGGGATCGACGGGTTCCGGGTCGACGCCGTGCCTTACCTGTTCGAGCGCGAGGGGACGAGCTGCGAGAACCTGCCCGAGACGCACGCCTTCCTCAAGGAGATGCGGGCGTTCGTCGACGCGAACTACCCCGGCGCGCTGCTGCTGGCCGAGGCAAATCAGTGGCCGACCGACCTCCTGCCGTATTTCGGCGACGGCGACGAGTTCCACATGGCGTTTAACTTCCCCCTGATGCCGCGGATGTTCATGGCGATCCGCCGGGAGGACCGGACTCCGATCGTGGACATCATGGCACAGATGCCGCCCATCCCGGAGCGCTGCCAGTGGGCCCTCTTCCTCCGCAATCACGACGAGCTGACGCTCGAGATGGTGACGGACGAGGAGCGCGACTACATGTACAGCGAATACGCCAAGGACCAGCGGATGCGGCTGAACATGGGTATCCGCCGCCGCCTGGCCCCGCTGATGGAGAACGGGCGCCGGCAGATCGAGCTGCTCTACAACATGCTCTTCGGCCTGCCAGGGACGCCGGTGCTCTACTACGGCGACGAGATCGGCATGGGCGACAATATCTACCTGGGCGACCGCAACGGCGTCCGGACCCCCATGCAGTGGACCGGCGACCGCAACGCCGGGTTCTCGCGGGCCAACCCCTCATCGCTCTACCAGCCGGTGAGCCTCGACCCGAACTACCACTATCAGGCGATCAATGTTGAGGCCCAGGCCGCCTCGCCGCATTCCCTCCTTAGCTATCTGCGGCGCCTGATCCGGGTCCGCAAGCAGGACCCGGTCTTCGGGCGGGGGAGCCTGACGTTCGTCCCGTGCGCGAACCACCGAGTTGTCGCCTACATCCGGGCCCTCGGCCAGAACGTCGTCCTGCTCGTGCACAACCTCTCGCGCTACGCCCAGCCGGCCGAGCTCGACCTGAGCACGTTCGAAGGGGCGGTCCCGGTCGAGCTGATGGGCAATCACCCGTTCCCGCGGATCGGCCGGCTGCCGTACTTCATCACGCTCAATGGTTACGCGTCCTACGCCTTCCGTTTGCATTGGGCCGGCAGGGACACCGGGGACGGGCCGGGGGCCCCGAAGACTCGCGCCGACGACCTCCGCTGAGCGGTCATTCGACAATCGTCGTGGGTCGAGTCTGGCTCCGAAGAGATTCGGGGCGTACAATCGGCGACGGTGCTGAGGCAAAGGGGTGACGGGGAGGCGCGACGTTGGACGCCTGGATCGCGGCATCGGCGTTGTGGGCCCAGATGTCGCCGCCCGGCGCGGCGAGTGCGCCGACGAGCGGGAGCCCGGCCACGACGATCCTGCCGTTCCGGCGGTGGTACGCGGGGCTGACCCTCTCACCGCCGGTGAGCGCGCCGGGGCTCGACTGGCTCTGGGCAATCGCGCTGGGGCTGGCGGCGCTCTTGATGGTTGTCGTCGTCATGCAGGGGCCGGGGCGGGCGCTCGGGCAGCTCTTCGACGTGCCCGGCCACGTGCGCCTGTTCTCGGCCGCGATGGCGCGGCTGAGGCGGTCGGGGCGGATGCTCGCGGCGGTCGTCGGAATGACCGTCCTGACGTGGACGATGGGCCAGATGTTCACTTTCAGCGACCCCCAGGGGCGCGACGACCTGACGGCGCTCACCAGGGGTCGGTGGCTCCCGGGCCTGGCGCTCGAGCAGGCGCGCGCTGGCCGGGGCGACGCCCCTGCGCGACGTCCTGGCGCTGGGAAATATGATCCCGATGCTGGTCGTCGCGGCGATGCTGGTCTTCCAGTTCTCGTCGGACCGCTGGGGGAGCGTCGTCCGGGTGATCTCGCCGCGCGCCTCGCGCGACGCGACGTGGGGGACGGTTGCGTGGGGGTCGGCGGCCCTGTACGCGATCTATCGGACGATCGGCCTGATCTACGGGGTGCCCGACCTGCCGATGACCGGCTGCTTCGGCCTCGAGGTCCTGCTGGTGCCGCTGCTGATGCCGGTCGCCGACGGTATTTTGCTCGCGTGGGTGGTCGTCGAGCTGAGAAACGCCGGGCTGGGCGACTCGCCCGAGCGCGAGCGGCTCGACGTGCCCGGGGCTGTCGCGCTGATGCCGGCGGCCGCGCTAACGTGCGTGCTGCTGATGCCCGGGCGATACGTAGCGACGGCCGTCGCCCTCGTGTTCCTTTACCTGACAGCCGTGCCGGGATGGTTGATGTCGTACTTCCGCTGGCAGCTCGGCTGGGGCGTGATCGACCTACAGGCCGCGGGCCTGCTGGGCGTCGGCGCGGTCGGGGCGCTGGCCTGGTCGCGCGGGACGTTCGACTCGATGCTCGGCGGCTACGCGCGGATGCTCCGCGCGGAAGGGGGGCACCTCGTCGGCTTCCTCCTCGCCGGGGGCGCGCTGGCCTCGGGCCTGGCGGCCGTGGCCTACCTGGTCGTCCTGGCCCTGCCGACTCAGACCTGGGTGCTGGCGGCGGCCGACAGCTACGCGCACTACGCGACGCTGCCCGTGGGCGTGCTGACCCTGGCCGGGCTCGTGGAGCTCGGGGAGCGGTCGCTGCCGGCGGCGGCCCCGGCCAAGGCCGCCGTCCAGGAAGAAGTGCGGGTCGTCGTCGAATAACCCGGCGAGGGCATGTCGAGGCGAGGCAACGGCGGCTGTGGCTTCGCTTGACAGGTAGGAACGATCGGGGTTGTAATGCAAGGGACGGCCCGGCGCCAGAGGATGGTCATAGGCCTCGGCGCCCTCCGCGAGGGAGAAACCAGCAAGACGCCCCGCCCGCTCCCGCGGGCCGCCCAGACCGGTCAGGCCGTCGCCTCGCCGATCGCCTCGCTTCGTTCGATCTCCTCAAACCCCTTTCGACCAGCTTGACAATTCGGGATGGCCTCGGCTCGTCACGAGGCCCCTCTCCACGCGCGTGCCGATCGGGATCGACCCCTGCCGGCGCGAGGTCACGGATGCGCACCGAACGACGGCTCCACCACAAAGGAGGGAGACGGCCCCATGTCCTCTGGAACGGATCTGATCGCCCTGATCGCTGACCGCCAGAACCTGGCGGATTACCAGAAGAAGCACTGGCACGGCTCGTTCGCCGACTATCTCGAGATCGTCCGCACCGAGCCGAGGGTCACGCGGACCGCGTACCAGCGCGTCTACGACATGATCCTGGCCCACGGGACCGAGGATGTCCTCGTCAACAAGGAGAAGGTCCTCCGGTACAAGTTCTTCGACGACCCGGAGAACGCCGGCCAGGACGCCATCTTCGGGCTCGACCGGACGCTGATGAGCCTGGTCAACATCCTCAAGAGCGCGGCGCACCGCTACGGGACCGAGCGGCGCGTGCTGCTGCTGCACGGGCCGGTGGGCAGCTCCAAGAGCACGATCGTCCGCCTGCTCAAGAAGGGGCTCGAGCACTACTCGCGGACCGACGACGGCGCCATCTACACCTACCAGTGGCGCGAGGAGACGCCCGAGGGGATCGAGATCTGGGCCGATTGCCCGATGCACGAGGAGCCGCTGCACCTCGTCCCGGTCGAGCACCGCGGGGCAGTCCTCGACAAGCTCAATCAGCACGTCGCGCCCGGCGGCTACGAGATCACCATCGACGGCGACCTCTGCCCGTACTGCCGCCAGATGTTCAACGAGCGGATGGCCCGCTACGACGGCGACTGGTCGCGCGTCCTGAATGACATCCGAGTCCGCCGCCTGATCCTCTCGGAGCAGGACCGCGTCGGCGTCGGCACGTTCCAGCCCAAGGACGAGAAGAACCAGGACGCCACCGAGCTGACCGGCGACATCAACTACCGGAAGATCGCCGAGTACGGCACCGAGAGCGATCCGAGGGCGTTTAACTTCGACGGCGAGTTCAACATCGCGAACCGCGGCATCATCGAATTCATCGAAGTCCTCAAGCTCGACGTCGCCTTCCTCTACGACCTCCTCGGGGCGAGCCAGGAGCACAAGATCAAGCCGAAGAAGTTCGCGCAGACCGACATCGACGAGGTGATCATCGGCCACACGAACGAGCCGGAATATAAGAAGTTGCAGTCCAACGAGTTCATGGAGGCGCTGCGGGACCGGACGGTGAAGATCGACGTGCCTTACGTCACGCGGCTCTCGGACGAGATTCACATCTACGAGAAGGATTACAACTCGCGGAAGGTCCGCGGCAAGAAGATCGCGCCGCACACGCTCGAGGTCGCGGCGATGTGGGCGGTGCTGACGCGGCTCGAGGAGCCGAAGAACGCCGGGCTGACGCTGCTGCAGAAGCTCAAGCTCTACAACGGCAAGACGCTGCCGGGGTTCACCGAGGACAACATCAAGGAACTCCGCGAGGAGGCCGAGCGCGAGGGGATGCACGGGATCAGCCCGCGGTACGTGCAGGACAAGATCTCCAACGCCCTGGTCGCCCATGCGTCGGAGCGGTCGGTCAACCCGTTCATGGTCCTCAACGAGCTCGAGGCGGGGCTGAAGCACCACTCGCTGATCAATAGCGAGGAGGTGAAGAAGCACTACAAGCACCTGCTGTCGGTCGTGAAGGAAGAATACGAGGACATCGTGAAGAACGAGGTCCAGCGCGCCATCGCGGCTGACGAGGACGCCCTCTCGCGGCTCTGCGGCAACTACATCGACAACGTCAAGGCGTACACCCAGCGCGAGAAGGTCAAGAACAAGTACACTGGCCAGACCGAGGAGCCCGACGAGCGGCTGATGCGCTCGATCGAGGAGAAGATCGACATCCCCGAGAGCCGCAAGGACGACTTCCGCCGCGAGATCATGAACTACATCGGCGCCCTCTCGCTCGACGGCAAGCGGTTCGACTACAAGACGAACGAGCGGCTCCAGAAGGCGCTGGAACTCAAGCTCTTCCAGGACCAGAAAGACACGATCAAGCTGACGAGCCTCGTCTCCAGTGTCGTCGACAAGGACACGCAGGAGAAGATCGACATCGTCAAGAGCCGCCTGATCCGCAACTACGGCTACGACGAGGACTCGGCGACCGACGTGCTGAACTACGTCGCAAGCATCTTCGCCCGCGGCGATGTGAAGCGCGGGAACCACTGAGCCGCGGAGCGGCGCGGCCAGAAGGCCGCGCCGTCGCCCTCGACGGAGGCACGACATGGCGACCGTCACCGAGCCCGAGGCGATCCCGAAGACCGCCGAGGCCCTCCCTCGCGACTATCCGCCCCACCGCCTGACGGTCGAGCGGTACGAGCGTATGGTCAGGGCGGGCATCTTCGGCGAGAAGGAGCCGATCTTCCTCTGGCACGGGAGGCTCGTCGAGAAGATGACCATCGGTCCGGATCATTGTAACGCCGCGGCTGACCTTATCGCGATGCTGATCCGGCTCATTCCGGACGGCTGGCACGTCCGGGCGGAGCAACCGGTGCGAATCTCCGACGATGGGATGCCCGAACCTGACGTGACGGTCATCCGCGGCGCAACGCGGGATTACAGGGGCGCATCCCCTCCGCGCAGGATGTCAGCCTGGTCGTCGAGGTCGCCGACTCGAGCGTGTGGGCCGATTCCGGTGTGGTTCTGGAGACTTACGCGGCACAGGGCATTCCCATCTACTGGATCGTCAACATCCCCAAACGGCGGGTCGAGGTCTACCGCGAGCCGACGGGCCCGACCGTCTCACCCAGTTACCGCGCGTGCCGTCAATACGGCCCGGGCGAGCGGGTGCCGGTCGTGCTCGACGGCCGCGAGGTCGGCGAGGTCGCCGTCGATGATTTCCTGCCGTAGGCGTGCCCTGTCCGGGGCCGTTATGCGTGAGGGCATGCCCGTTTGGCTTGGACAACCCGGGACGATCGGAATAGAATTTGCTCAAGAGGATCGCGGGTCTCGTGATGACGGGTCCGTGCCGGACGTCGACATCTTCGCATCGCACCCGCCCGCCGGTTTCTCCACCGATCTTTGAATTCGTGCCGCGTCGGACCGCCTCGCCCGCGGGCAGCAACTGTTGCGCGATCGGGCAGGCGTCGGCGGCTGGGACGAGACGAGCGGTCGGCCTTTAAGACGGGGCCCGGCCGCCCCGCGACGGCGAGGGGAGGGGCCGTGGTGCGTAAGATCGAGCGGGACCAGAATCGGTTCAAGCAGATCGTCCGCGGGAAGATCAAGTCCGACCTGCGCAAATACATCACCCACGGCGAGATGATCGGCAAGACGGGGGGCGAGCTGGTCTCGATCCCGCTGCCGCAGATCCAGATCCCCGAGTTCCGGTACGGGACGAAGAATTCTGGCGGCGTCGGCCAGGGCCCCGGCGACGTCGGCACGCCGATCGGCCGATCGGGCGACGGCGATGAACCGGGCGCCGCGGGGGACGCGCCCGGGCATCACCTGCTCGAGGTCGAGCTGACCCTCGACGAGCTGGCCGAGATCCTCGGCGAGGGCCTCGCCCTGCCCCGGATCCAGCCCAAGGGGCGGGCCAACATCATCGAAGAGAAGGACAAGTACACCGGCATCCGCCAGACGGGCCCCGAGAGCCTGCGGCACTTCAAGCGGACCTACAAGCGGGCCTTGAAGCGCCAGATCGCTTCCAACACCTACAATCGGGACGACCCGCGGGTCATCCCGGTCCGCGAGGACAAGCTCTACCGCTCGTGGAACCCGGTCGCGTTGCCGCACTCGAACGCCGTCGTTCTCTACCTGATGGACGTCTCGGGCTCGATGACCGACGACCAGAAGGAGATCGTCCGGATCGAGGCGTTCTGGATCGACACCTGGCTCCGGAGCCAGTACGACGGTGTGACGACCCGCTACGTCATCCACGACGCCGTGGCCCGCGAGGTCGACCAGCACACCTTCTACCACACCCGCGAGTCGGGCGGCACGCGGATCAGCTCGGCCTACAACCTCGCCAACAAGATCATCGACGCCGACCATCCACCAATCGACTGGAACGTCTACGTCCTCCATTTCTCCGACGGCGACAACTGGGGCGAGGACAACCGCCAGTGCGTCGGCCTGCTCCGCGACCAGCTCCTGCCCAAGTGCAACCTGTTCGGCTACGGCCAGGTCGAGAGCCCCTACGGATCGGGCGAGTTCTATCGGGAGCTGGAGGAGGCGTTCGAGGAGGTGCCGAACCTGGCGCTGTCGGAGATCCGTAACAAGGAGGGGATCTATGACTCGATCAAGGAGTTCCTGGGGCGGGGCCGTTGAGGGGCGGTGACGCGATGGCGACGACGCTCACAACTCATCCAGATTCGGTCGCCGGCGACCAGTGCGTGACGCTGTCGGGCGTCGACTGGAAGGGCTATTCGACGATGCTCCGCCTCCGCGGCGAGCGGGGCATGCCGCGGATGGTCTACCTCGACGGGGAACTCTTCCTGATGTCGCCCTCGTTCTCGCACGAACGGCTCAAGACCCGGCTCGGCCTGCTCGTCATGGTCGTCGTGGAGGAACTCGACATCCCCTGCGTGCCTTCGAGCCAGACGACCTTGCGCCGACGCAAGAAGCGGGGCGGGGTCGAGGGGGACGAGTCGTTCTACCTGGCGAACGAGGCGGCCGTCCGAGGTAAGGACAAGATCAACCTGCAGGCCGATCCCCCGCCCGACCTGGCGATCGAGGCCGTCCATTCGCACGGCGCCGCGGCCGCCATCGAGGTCTACCGGAGGCTCAAGGTCCCCGAGGTCTGGGTCTGCGACCAGTTCGAGCTGACGATACTGGTCCTGCAACCCGACGGGAGCCACGCCGAATCGGCGGCGAGCGCGGTGCTCCCCATCCTGTCGGCCGCCGAGATTTCCGAGTGGGTTCACCGGCCGCAGACGGAATCCGAGACGCGGTGGCTCAAGGACCTGCGCCGCTGGGTGTCCGAGACCCTGCCGGCCCGACGAGGAGGCCAGCCATGAGCGTGCCGATCGAGACCCCGACGGCCCTGGTCGAGCCCCCGACGACCCCGGCCAAGGCCGCCCGGGGCGGGATCGTCCCCTTCCGCCTCACCGTCGAGCAGTTCCTGAAGATGATCGACGCGGGCATCCTCACGGACCGCGATCGGGTCGAGCTGCTGGGGGGGGTCCTCGTCAGGAAAATAGTCAAACACCCGCCGCACAATTTTGCCAGCCGTGGGCTCAGTGAAGCTCTGCGTCGCCTGCTTCCGGCGAATTGGTTGATCTCTGAGGAGAAGGCCGTCGTCCTGGGGCCGCGCTGGCGGCCGGAGCCCGATATCGCGGTGATTCGCGGGTCCAATGAGCGATATCGGAGCCACGACCCGCAGGCTGGCGACATCGCGATGGTGATCGAGGTCGCCGACTCGTCCTACGCGAAGGATCGGGGGGTGAAGTGGCGGGGTTACGCGGCCTCCGGCGTCGCCTCGACCTGGATTGTCAACATCGCCGCGCGAGTCGTCGAGGTCTATACCGACCCGTCCGGCGAGGGCCGCGACGCGCAGTACCGCGCAGTCGCGGTCGTTCGGTCCCGATGACGAGGTCCCCGTGACGATCGAAGGCCGCGAGGTCGGCCGGATCGCCGCGAGAGAATTCTTGCCCTGAGGTCCCGAAGAGAACCGCGGCAGGCTCGCGAGCGTCTACAGGAATAGGTGAGAGGCGAACCGAGATGGCCACGATCCGAGTCCCCTACCCGGTCGACCCCCAGGGGCGGCGCGAGGTCTTCGAACGGGTCGTCGCCAAGCTCACGCCGTTCGGCACCTGCGAGGGGACCCCCGACGCGGGGACCTTGAGCGGGTCGACGCCAATCGGGGAGTTCGCCGGATCGTACCGGAGCGAGCCGGGGTCGGACGTTCTCGAGATCGATGTGACGAAAAAGCCCTGGGTCGTTCCGACCTCGCTCATCGAGGGCGAGGTCCGCAGGCAGATGGCGAAGGCTCGAATCTAGCGGGGTGACGTCCGATGTCGATCATGAGCACCGAACACAACCTGCCCGCCGAGCTGCGCGACCTCCAGGTCGAGATCGAGGGCCACGCGCGCGCCTACGGGCTCGACTTCTACGAGACCATCTTCGAGGTGCTCGACTACGACGAGCTCTCCGAGATCGCCGCCCTGGGCGGGTTCCCCACGCGGTATCCCCACTGGCGGTTCGGCATGGAGTACGAGCAGCTCTCCAAGGGCTACCGCTACGGGCTCCAGAAGATCTACGAGATGGTCATCAACAACGACCCCTGCTACGCCTACCTCCTGCGGTGCAACCAGCGGGTCGACCAGAAGCTCGTCATGGCTCACGTCTACGGGCACAACGACTTCTTCAAGAATAACAACTGGTTCAGCCGCACCAATCGCAAGATGATGGACGAGACGGCCAACCACGGCAACCGGATTCGCTCGTACATGGAGCGATTCGGTGAGGAAGCGGTCGAGGGGTTCATCGACAGCTGCCTGTCGCTCGAGAACTTGATTGACATGCACTCCCCGTTCATCAAGCGGCGCGACGATGCCGACCGCTACGATTTCCAGGACGAAGAGGAAGAGAAGCCGGGGGTCGTCCGGTTCCAGAGCAAGGACTACATGGACTCGTACGTCAACCCGCCCGGCGTCCTGCGTGAGCAGGCCAGGAAGAAGGAGTCGGAGAGGCCCAAGGCCCGTCAGATCCCCGAGCACCCCGAGCGCGACGTCCTGCTGTTCCTCCTCGAGCATGCCCCCCTGAACCCCTGGCAGCGCGACGTCCTGTACATCGTCCGGCAGGAGGCGTACTACTTCACGCCGCAGGGGCAGACCAAGATCATGAACGAGGGCTGGGCGTCGTACTGGCACTCGACGATCATGACGACCAAGATCCTCGACCACTCCGAGGTGGTCGACTACGCCGACCATCACTCCGGTACGATGGCGACCCAGCCCGGGCGGCTCAATCCGTACAAGCTCGGGATCGAGCTGTTCCGCGACATCGAGGAGCGGTGGAACAAGGGGCAGTTCGGGCCCGAGTACGAGGAGTGCGACGACCACGAGGCCCGGCAGCGGTGGGACAGGGGCCTCGGATTGGGGCGGCAGAAGATCTTCGAAGTCCGCAAGATCCACAACGACGTGACGTTCATCGACACGTTCCTGACGCCCGACTTCTGCCGTCGTTACAAGCTGTTCAGCTACAAGCACAACGACCAGGCCGAGCTCTACGAGATCGAGAGCCGCGAGTTCAAGAAGATCAAGGAACGGCTCCTGTTCGGGCTGACCAACTTCGGCCAGCCGATCATCCGGGTCAAGGAGGGGAACTACCGGAACCGCGGGGAGCTGTACCTCCAGCACGAGCACTTCGGGATTGACCTGAAGCTCGACCACGCCCAGGACACACTTCGCCACCTCAACCGCCTCTGGGGGCGACCCGTCCACATCGAGACGAGCGTCGACGGGCGGTCCACACTCCTATCATTCGACGGGACGGATCAGACGATCCGCCCGCTGGGAGGAACCTCTCATGAGCCTTCTGAGCCGAAAGATCGCCGCCGAGGTTGACGCCAACCCCGGCCCCGGCACCGTGTCGGTCGCCGACGGGCCTTACACCTTGAGACTGCACCTGACCGCCGCGAGCCCCGTTGGCGTCGCCTTCGACGCCCTGGAGTTCGCCGAGTCCGACAGGGCGGACCGCTCGGCCGACGACCTGAGGGCGTGGGGCGACCGCATCGCCGCCCGCCTGACGTACCTGATGGAGCCGCTGGTCGTCATCGAAGTTGACGCCGAGGGGGGCGAGGCCGAGCTGAGGAGCAAGTCGCCGACGACCCGCGACGAGGTGCGGGTCTTTTACGAGATCCGCCTCCGCCGCGAGGGGACGTTGCGCCTTTGTCGCATCGCCTACGATCCGTCCGACCGTCGCCGCAAGGTCGTTGCCTGCCAGCTCACACGCGAGGCGCTCGAGCGGCTGGCCGATGACCTGGTCGCCGCGGTGGCCTGAGGGTACGACAAGCCGGCCGGTTCGTGGAAGGAAGCGGCCTGGACCTCGGAGAGTGGGGCCGGGTCCAGGCCGCCTCCCGCTGATGGACTCCGCGTGGTATCCTGGGGCCCTGATCAATGACCGACACGGCCCGAGGATCCGAAGCCGACCTATGCTCCACCCCTGGCACGACGTGACCCCCGGCGAGCACCTGCCGCAGGAGTTCAACGCCCTGGTCGAGATCCCGATGGGGTCGAGCGTCAAGTACGAGCTGGACAAGAAGACCGGCCTGCTCCGGCTTGATCGCGTCCTCTACTCGGCGGTGTATTACCCGGCGAACTACGGGTTCATCCCGCAGACCTACGCTGAGGACGACGACCCGCTCGACGTGCTCGTGCTCTGCCAGGAGGCCGTGGCGCCGATGACGCTCGTCACGGCGCGGGCGATCGGATTGATGACAATGCTCGACTCCGGCAAGCCCGACCACAAGATCCTGGCGGTCGCGGTCGGCGATCCCGAGTTCAACAGCTTCCACGACGCCTCGGAACTGCCCCCGCACCGGCTGATGATGCTCCGCCGCTTCTTCCAGGACTACAAGATGCTGGAGGGCAAGTCGGTCGAGGTCGAGGAGATCCAGGCCGCCGGGACGGCGCTGCCGATCATCGAAGATTCGCTGCATCGCTACAGCCAGCACCGGCGCCGGGGGTTCCACTAGGCCGATGCGTGCGCTCGTCGTCGGAGGGTCCGGGCAGATCGGCGGCTGGCTCCTGCGGTCGCTCGCCGAGAGCGATCACGAGGCGATCGGGACATATCACACCGTCCCGCAGGAGGGGCTGGTCCCGCTCGATGCTTCGCGGCTTGATGAGGCGTCGGAGTGGCTCCGTTCCGCGCGGCCCGACGTGGTCTTCTATCCGGCCGGATTCACCTGGGTCGACGGATGCGAACGCGATCCGGCTCGGGCGCGCGATGCCAACCTCGACCAGCCGCTAAACCTCGCCCGCATTACGAGCGAGTTCGGGTCGCGGTTCGTCTACTTCTCGACCGATTACGTCTTCGATGGCGAGGTCGGCCCCTATGACGAGCACTCGCCGGCCAATCCCCTCTCGGCCTACGGCCGCGCCAAGCGAGACGCCGAGCGGGCCTTGGCCGACGAGCTGGGGGAGCGCGCGCGCTCATCGTGCGGACCTCCTGGGTCTTCGGACCGGAGCGGCAGGGTAAGAACTTCGCGTATCAGCTGGTAAAAGCGCTCGGAGAGGGGAAATCGCTCGACTGCCCGTCCGATCAGATCTCGAGCCCGACCTACGGGCCAGACGTGGCGCGCGCGGTCGTCGACCTAGTCCACGGGGGCATCTCGGGCTTGATCCATGTTGCCGGGCCCGAGGTGATGGGGCGGGTGGAGTTCGCGCGGGCGATCGCGAGGGCGTTTGGAGTCGACTCGTCGAGGGTCATTCCGAGGACGACGACCGAGCTGGGCCAGGGCGCGCCACGCCCTCTCAAGGGCGGCTTGCTCACGCCCCGGCTCGACGGGATCCGGCCCGGCGCGATGCGAACTCTCACGGAGGCCCTGGCCGATTTCAAGGCCCGGCTTTCGGTCGGTGAAGGATGGGCCGTGCCGGGGTGAGGCGACGGCTCGACATCAAGGCCCCTGCCCTTTCCCAGCGGCGCGAGGTCGGCTAGAGTGTGGGGCGTCGCTTCGGCGACGGATTCGGACAAGACGGCGGAGGGTCACGGATGACGCTCTACGACGCGGCGATAGTCGCCCCGATCCTGGGCGGGATGGTCTGGGGGGCGTGGCGGGGGATCGTCTGGCAGATCGCGAGTATCGCGTCGCTGGTGCTGGGCTACGCGGTGGCCCGCACGACGTCGGACGACCTGGCGGTCCACTTCCCGGGCGATCCGGTGGTGGCCCGCGGCCTGGCGATGCTGGTGATCTACGCGGCGGTCTCCGGCGGTATCTTCTTCGCGGCGTGGATGATCCGGGCGACCCTGCGGCGGCTGAAGTTCGAGGCGTACGACCGACACCTGGGCATGGTGCTCGGGGGCCTGGAGGGGGCGCTGGTGGGGCTGGTGGCCACGCTCTTCGTCGTGAGCCTTGCCCCGCAGAGCCGGGGGCCGATCTTCGCAAGCCCGTCGGGGAAGGTCGTCGGCCGGGTGATGAGCACGCTGGGCCCCGCCCTGCCGAGCGAGGCGCGCGAAGTGCTGGCCCCGTTCTGGAGCGACCCTCCCGCGGTCGCGGACTCGGACGACCGGGCCAATGGAGACGACCGAAGCGAAGATCTCCGCACGAGCGAGTCTGAACATGGCCGAGGCCGAACGACTAAGCGTCGGTGACCGCCCGATCAACCTGACCCAGGTTCTGAAGCTCTCCGGCTGGGTCATGCACGGCGGCGAGGCCAAGGCGCTGATCGCCGACGGGCGCATCCGCGTCAACGGCGAGGTCGAGACCCGCAAGCGGAAGCAGATGGCGAAGGGAGACACCGTCGCGCTCGAGGACGGGCCGTCGCTCGTCCTCGATTGAGAAGATGTCCGGAGAGGGGACCACAACGCGATGAAACGGATCGGCATCCTGACTGCCGGGGGCGATACCCCCGCGCTCAACGCCAGCATCGCCGGCGCCGTCGAGGCAGCCAACAAGCATCATGTCGAGGTGGTCGGGATCATCAAAGGGTTCAGCGGGCTGCTCAACCCCCGGGTGCCGCATGTGCACCTCAACCCGCTCTTCCGGGCCATACCCGAGCTGGACGCGACGCGGGGCGGGACGATCCTCGGGGCCTCGCGAGACTACGTCGACGGCGATGACACGGTGACGATCGCGCAGGTCGCCGAGCGGCTGGGCCGACTGAAGGTCGAGGGGCTGATCTGCGTCGGCGGCGACGGGACGCTGAATGGGATGCAGCCGTTGGGCAATCACCTGCCGGTTGTCCTCGCGCCCAAGACGATCGACAACGACCTGGGCCTGAACTATCCCGACGAGCCCAACGAGTGGACGCGGGTCCCGAGCGACAATCCGCGCGGTTATTCGTACCGGAAGGGCCCCGGGCGCGACTTCGCGCTCGAGGAGATGGTCAACTACGTCACGCCGGGCTACGCGACAGCCGTCTACGTTACCTCGCTGAGCATCCAGCGGATCAGGACGACGGCGGAGAGCCACCGGCGGATCGCGATCACGGAGGTCATGGGCCGCGACTGCGGTATGATCGCGCTGGGCACGGCCTACGGTCAGCCCGACATGATCCTGATCCCCGAGTCGCCCGTCGATCCCGGCGCGATGGTGGACCGGGTGCACAAGATCCTCGACGTGCAGAAGCACGCCGTGATTTGCGTCTCGGAGGGGATCGTCGACACCGAGGGGAACAACCTCGGCGCCGTCACGGCCAGCAAGGACCCGGCCGGCAACACCCAGTACAGCGGGGCGGCCGAGGCGGTCAAGCGGATCCTCGTCGAGCGAATCGGCGACGCCTTCTTCACCAAGGCGCGGCGGAACGAGAGCGCCGACGCGGCGATCTTCGTCCGCAAGATCGGCCACACCCAGCGCGGGGGCCGGCCGATCCTCTTCGACAGCTTCTACGGCTCGGCGCTGGGGGGCAAGGCGGTCGACATGCTCGTCGGCGGCGAGCACAACGCCGTCTCGACGCTCCAGTACAAGGACGGCGCCCTGGCCCTGGACAGCGTCGATGCCAACCGGCTCCGCGACCGCTGGGGGAGCATCCACGCCCGGCCGCTCTCGACGACCTTCTATGACCCCAAGCGGTTTCTGCCGTCGGCCAAGGGCGTCGAGTATCTCAAGGCCATCTTCGCCAATGCGCTGGGGGCCGAGGACGTCGAGTGCCAGCGCCAGCTCTTCCATCCCGGCAACCTCGTCCACCCCTACGACTCGGTCAACACCCACGTCAACAAGCGCATCCGCCGGATCGACCCGAACGAGTGACCTTGCTCCCGCTCGGGCCCCTCGATTGCGCCGAGCGAACCCAAGCGTGCAAGAATAGATCGGCTTCGATCGGCTAGGTTCGCCTTTTCCCCGATCCAGGTCCTCGGGCCATCCCGGGCCCTGGGCATGAGGACCCCGACCGACCGGCGGTTTCCCAGAACGATCGGCCCAGGAAATACGACCCTATGGGTACGGGGCCGCGGCGAGGCCGGCGCCCGGCCGATCGGTCGCGCTCCGCGAAAATGACCCCCATCAGAACATCCGAACTTGGTGAATTCCAAAGCGTTATCGAAAGCCCGACCCCAAGAAACTGGCCGCTTCCCGCTGCGATGGTTAGACGCCAGCGGAAATCACATGGAGCCAACTCATGGCGACCCGCCTCGGCCGACCCGCGGACCTCGACCTGCCGACCCCGCCGCCGCTGCCGCCCAACGCCAGTGCCGGCCGGCGCTGGAGATTCCGGCGCGATATGGGGATATACGCCCTGAGCCAGTGCGGGTTCTCACAGAGGCATATTGCCGATATTTTCATGCTTCCCCGCTCGCGGATCGCTGCGATCATCAAGGATTTCGCCGCGCTTTGCGGGCATGAGCCCGGCTGAGCGACGTCGGCGCCCACTTTCCATCGAATCCGCGAGCCAGCCCCCGGACACCACGAGGGGCCGGCTCGCGGCACGCCATCGTCTTAACAAGATCATCAGAGCATGGCCGCCAAATCAAAGAATAAGAAGCCCGGCGACGTCGCCAAGGATACGCCCGCGAACGATCGGCCGCCGAGGAGGCCTGCGCTCCGCCGAGGGCGCGCGACGCGAAGGGGCGCTTCATCAAGAAGGGCCATCCCGCCGCGAAGGATCGCGTCAAGGAGGCCCCGAGGATCTGCCCGAGGCTGAAGTCGCGGGAGGCCTTCACAACCTGGCTGAGCGGCCAGATCGGGATCGACGTCAAGCTTCCCGCGACGGCGGTCTGCCCCGGGCATACGTCGCCCTGGGACATCTTCCTCGCCATCTTCAAGGACCGTCCCCAATTCGCGCTGGTGCACGGCGGGCGCGGCACGGGCAAGACGTACCTGTCGGCCCTCGACACGCACTTGACGAGCCTGAAGTGCCCCGGGCACGGGACGCGGGTGCTCGGCGGCAGCCTGGCGCGAGTCGGAGCAGATCTACCGCGCTCTCCGCGAGTTCGTGAGCCTGTGGCCCGAGAACAAGGACCGCAAGCCAATCAAGTCGTTGCGGAAGGGCGAGGCGGTCTACAAGAACGGCTCGGAGGTCGCGGTCCTGGCGGCGTCGAGCACGAGCGTGCGAGGGCCGCACGTCCCCAGCTTGAAGCTCGATGAGGTCGACGAGATCCCGCAGGAGCACTTCGAGGCGGCGATGGGGATGTGCATGAATCGGCGCAAGGTGGGCGGCTCCGACAAGGGGCCCAACTCTCGCGCGTCGATCGTGATGACCTCGACCTGCCACCGCCGCGGCGGCCTGATGTCGCGGCTGATCGAGCAGGCCGAGGCCGGCGAGTTCCCGCTCTATACGATGTGCATCTTCGAGGTGCTCGAGAAATGCTCCGCGAAGCGGTCGGGGAAGTACCTGGAGAAGTGCCCGGACTGCCCGCTGGTCAAGTACTGCCATGACGTGCCCCAGGGGGCCACGCCGAAGGCGAAGCGTTCGGACGGGCACTACTCGATCGACGCGCTGATCCAGAAGCTCCGGGCGGTCAGCACGCGGACGTTCGAGTCCGACTACCTCTGCCGGGCGCCGAAGGCCGAGGGGGTCTGGTTCCCGAAATTCGCGCACGAGACGCACGTCAGCGAGCGGGCTGAGTACGACCCGGCGTTGCCGGTCCACGTCGCGATCGATTCGGGCGTCTTCACCGGCGCCGTGTTTTTCCAGGTGACGCGCGACCACCGGGGCGACGGCTCCGGCGAGCGCGTCCACGTCTTCGCCGATTACGTCGACGAGGGCAAGACGGCCGAGGTGAACGCGCGGGCGATCCACGAAGTCGCGCGGATTCATTGCAAGGGCCGGATCGACCGCGTCTCGACCGACCCGGCCGGCGGCGCGCGGAACCCGATCGGGCCGACGGTGATCGCCGAGTACGAGCGGGCCGGGCTCCGGCCCCTGGAGCGCTGGCCGATCGGCCCGGTGGCCGACGGGCTCAGCCTGATCGAGTCGTTCGTCCAGCCGGCGGAGGGCCCGCCCAGGCTGCTGATCCACCCGCGGTGCGGGTCGATGATCAAGGCGTTCGGGTCCTACCGCCGGGCCAAGCGGGGCGGCCAGTGGCAGGACTACCCCGAGGACCCTCAGCACCCGCACGAGGACCTCATGGACCCGCTCCGCGGCGGCCTCCGCCTGCTCTACCCCGAGGGCCGCGCCCGGGTGCCCGCCCTCCCCCGCGTCTCGATCCGAGAGAGATTGAAATGAGAGAAACGAATCCGGCCCGAAAACTGATCGCCCGCCGCCATCCCGAGTGGCGCGAGCACGAGCTTCGCTGGCGCTGGATGCTCGACTCGCTCGAGGGGGGCGATCGCTATCGCCAGGCCGTCTACGGCCACGATCGCCGCGGGCTGCCGGTGCGGAACCTCGTCCGCCACAAGCGCGAGTACCCCGATCCGCGCGACGGCCTCGGCGCGACCTGGGAACTCCCCGGCGTCTGGGCCACCGGCGCTCCCGGGCCGGGCGCGCCCGGGAGCGATCCGGCGAGCCTCGCCACGGACGACGACTACGAGCTCCGCCGCGCCCGGACGCCGGTGCCGACGTTCCTCGCCGAGGCGGTCGAGACCCACCTGTCGCGGATCTACGCCCGCGAGGTCAAGCGCGTCGGCCCCGAGTCGCTCGTCGGCTGGTGGGCCGACGTCGACGGCTGCGGCACGTCGATCGACCAGTGGATGACCGAGACGGTCGCCCCGCTCCTGCTCACACTCGGGCAGCTCGACCTGCTGATGGATCACCCCCCGGCGCCGAGGGGGAGTTTATCGAGACGGCCGCGGACCTCCAGTGGCTCGGGCTCGACCGCTGCGTCGCGTCGTACGTCCTCCCCGAGAACATGCTCTGGTGGCGGCTCGACCCGACCGGGCATCGCTACGAGGAGTGCCTCGTCCTCGAGTTCCACGAGACCGACGCGGGCGCCGTCCCGCGCTATCGGCACTGGACCGACGCGGGGTCGACCCTCTACGACGAGGAGGGCGAGGTCCTCGGACACGCGCCGCATCCGTTCGGCCGCGTGCCGATCGTGCGAATCTTTGACCGGCGCAAGCCGCGGTGCAAGAACATCGGCCAGTCGCGGTACGAGGGCGTCGCCGAGCGACAGCGCGAGTATTACAACCGCGACTCCGAGCTGATCCTCTCCGACACGACCCAGGCCCACCCCCTGCTTCAGGGGCCCGAGGATTTCGTCCAGGCCGACGGTACGATCCCGATCGGGCCGAGCTGGCTCCTGCCCAAGAAGAAGAACACGCAGGGCGGCTCGGCGACGTACGAGGGGTTCGAGGTCGTCGACTTCCCCAAGGATGCGGCGGAGTCGATCCGCAAGAACAAGGCCGACATCCGCGACGACGTCGACCGCGACTCGGCGCTGGTGCGCCCGACGGGCCGCGAGGGCGTGGCGCAGTCCGGCCTGGCGAAGGCGATGGACCTCGTCGATGGAAACAATCGGCTCGCCAAGATCGCAAAGGTCCTGGCGCGGGCGGAGGAGATCGCGGCCGAGCTAGCCCTGGCCGTACTGCGCGACGGCGCGGCCGAGCCCGAAGTGCGCGAGCCGATCGAGATCCTTTATCCGACCGAATTCGACCTGTTCACGGCTGGAGACCTGGCGTCGGTCGTCGGCGAGTTCCAGGCGATCGCGGCCCGCGCCGGGTCGCTGCCGGTTACTGAGGGCCTCATGCTCAGTCGGCTGATGCGCCTCTGCATGCCGGGCCTGAGCGATGCCCAGTACGCGAAGTGCGATGCCGAGATCGAAGGGCACCTCAAAGTCCCTCACGACGGCGCGTGACGTAGTGCCCGAGGGAAGTGAGCGGGCACGCTTTTCTTAATCCCGGTTCGCGCAACGTGTTGCGACGCGAGCGGCTCGAAAAAGTGGCCGTCATTCGCACCTGGGTTTGTCGGGACCTGTCGACGGTCGGCTCGCCCGCAAAATTCCGCCTGGGAAACTCGGAATTATGACTTTACTCATCTCGCTAAGTTCCGCCATTGCGGTCGGGCTGATGGCGATCGCGGTGGCGCTTGCGATCGTCGTGCCGATGACCCGGGGCCTGTTCGCCGGCCGACGTTGAGAGGACGCGAGGTTCGACCATGAGCTCCGCTTCGATCGAAAGCGACGCCGCGGAAGAGATCGGCGTCGCGGGCCTCGACGACGAGGTCGTGACCATTGGCCGCGCCGAGCTGGAAGAGCTTCGGGCCCTGGCCCAGTCGACGGCACGGCCCGGCCGCGCCGCCGAGCTGGTCGCGGACGCGGCTCGTCGCGAGGAGGGGCTGGCGAGGGAGCTGGCGGCGCACGACCGCAAGGTCGCCGACCTGGAGTCGGCCTATCGCAAGGCGCTGCGAGATCGCGAGCTGGCGACGGCCCTGGCGGGCAAGCCGCTCGTCGCGGGCGCGGCGACCCAGTTGATCAGGCTCTGGCGCGACGACCTCGACGTCTACGAGGAATCGGGCGAGTACAGGGTCGCGGCCCGCGACGGGCGGGCGGTGGCGCAATGGGTCGCCGACCGGCTGGGTAACCCGGATTATGCCCATTTCTGCCTTCCCCCGTCCCGTGGCGGGTCGGGGGCCAAGGGATTGAGCCAGTCGGGCGGCCCGGCCGCGGCGCCCCGTCCGCCAAGACGCTCGGCGAGGCAGTCATCTCGCAGTGGCGCGAATCGGCCGCCGGCAGGACCGCGCCGACGACCGGCCTGACCGGTTGGGGCCGGCGGGGCTAACCCGAGGTCTGCAGTCTCGTCGTCCCATCAATCGTGTGTGTCGCCGGTCCGGGTCGCCTCATCGGGCGCCTTCGCGGCGATCCGTGACATCGTCCATCAGCGGAGTCCTTCCCCCATGTCCAATGCGTATCTGCAGGGAATCCAGACCTCGTTTGCGAACCAGGCGCAGATCAGGAACGACATCTACGCCGTCACGTCGAACTGGTTCATCAATCGCTGCCCGCTCGTGACGCGGACCCCTCGCGTCCCGGTGGGCTCGACCACGTTCACGATCGTCCGCCGCGGGTTCCGCACGCGTACGGCCTCTGTGGCCGCGCCGATCGGCGTCACCGACTCGCAGATCACACTGTCAGACGCCAGCCCGTTCATGAACGGAGACGTGCTCGAGCTCGCCTCCGGCGAGCACATCGAGATCACCGCCGATCCGAGCCTGCCGGCCAACACCGTTGCGGTTCGCAGAGGGATCGAAGGGACCGCCGCCGCGATTTGCTCGATCGGCGACTCGGTCCGCCTGATCTCGAACAGCCGCACGGGCGCCGAGATCAACCAGAACGGCGTTGCCCAGCAGCCCGTCGGCATCTCGCAGTTCTGCCAGACCTGGCAGCACCCGGTCCAGATCGGCGGCTCCCTCCAGGCGGCGACGAGCTACGCTGCGCCTCGGCCCGTATACGCCGTTCGATCAGAACAAGATGATCGCGCTGCAGAACCTGATGGACGACATGGAGGTCTCCTCGTACTACGGCCGCGGCGAGGATCCGGCGGTCGTCGCCCGCCCGAAGCAGAAGGGCCTGCGGACGCTGATCCAGACGAACAACGTCACGGCCCCGGTCAGCGCGGGCGCGTACAAGGCATCGGACCTGATCCGCGACACCCTGCAGTCCTGCCGCGCCAACGGCGGCAACCCGGATGTCCTTCTCCTGTCGGCCAACTTCATGAGCGGGCTGGCGACCTGGGGACTGGCGGCGCAGCGGATCGACGCCGGTGTGACGGTCTTCGGAGAGCCGATCAAGGTCTTCGAGGCCCCGATGCTCGGCGGCGGCGTGGCGATCATCGAGGCGCCGCTGCTCAAACCGTTCACCGCAATCTGCCTGACCTCGGCCGAGGTCCGGATGCGGATGAAGCGGAACGAGTTCTGGCAGCCCCGCGGCTCGCGCGGCGACGCCTACGAGGGCGACTGGATCTCCGAGGGCGCCATCGAACTCGACAATGAGTCGCATCACGCGTGGGTCGAGGGGATCACGGCGTTCTCGGCCACGTGAGTTCGAGCGGTCGTGGGCGGAGGGGCGGCGATCACCCCTCCGCCCGGCCCATACCCCTTGACGCGAGGCCCCCTCGTTGGACCACTCAACCTTTTCCGGGTTCCCCACCTTCCTGGAGCGGGCGGCCAAGGAGCTGGGGCTCGATACCTCGCACGCGAGGGCAACGCCTCCCACGGCGCTCGCTGCGATGGCAAACCTCTGCGCCCAGGCGTCGACGGCGAGTCCGGCGAACGCTCCGGCCATTCTCAAGGAAGCCGCCGGGTTCCGCGACCGGCTGCTGGTCGCCGCCAAGGCGGCCGAACTGATGCTGGACGAGGTGGAGCAGGCGTCGATGCCCGGCACCGGCCCAACGCCGGCCCCCAGCCCGGCGCCACAGCCCCGCCACGACGGGGACACCTTGCGGCCGAGGCCGATCCGGCCTTCCAACCGCCCGACATCCCACCGACCCTGATCCGAAACCGCCCGGGGCGACCATGAGCACCGCGACAATTCCGACACCCTACGCCACGGACGAGGACGTCGCCCTGCGGGCCTCGGCCGACTTTCCACTGCTCTGCCCGAGGGACCAGAAGCTCGCCTCGGGCTCCGACGGCGTGTTCCTGGCCTCCGACCCCTGGACTCTGACTTCTGCCTCGGTGGACTTTCACGCTCAGGGCCTGGCGCCGGGGCAAGTCGTGCAGCTCGAGACACCCGGGGCCGGGCCGATGGCCGGTGCCGAATGCCTCGTCGTACTCGGTACCGCGCCGGGGTCCGTAATCCTGAGGCGCAAGGGCCAGCCGGGGGGCGTCGGGATGCCGCCGGGCGGGGCGGACGGACTCGGGGGGGTGAGATTCAAGGTGGCGACCCTCGGCCCGCAGATCGCGCTGACCTCGATCGACATCGATCGCCGGTTCGGGATCGCTAACGGGCTCTATCCCGGCCGAGTGGCCTCGGAATTAGCCGACCCAACCGAGATCCGGGACGCCGTGGTGCTGACTGTCCTCTACCGGCAGTACCTCGACGCAAGCCGCGAGGTCGCCGGGCCAGCCGACACGTTCGCCGCGAAGGCGCAGGCGGTTAAGGCCGAGCTGGACGACCTCCTGGCGCGACTCGCGATTCACTGGAACCGCTCCTGCGGCGACGACGACCTTGGCCCACCCACGACGCGGTTCAGCACCCGGATGAGTCGCTAGCATGGCCATCGTCTATCAGGTCTTCTCAAACGACGGCGCGGGCGGCCCGATCGATTATTCGACCGTCGTCGCGACCGTCTCGGGCACGTCGTTCACGACCGGTGCCCTGGCCCTGTCTGGCGACTACCGTTTCGGGGTCCGCGCGATGGACACGGCAACGGGGCTCGGCGAGGCCAACACCCAGGCGAGCGTACGGATTGTCCTCGACGCGACCGGGAACGACGTCGGCCGAGTCCCCAATGCCCCGTTCTCTGTGACGGCCCGGGCGACGTCGGGCGGCGGCTGTCTCGTTTCATGGACTTACTTTGCGGTGGGCCAGGCCGCGGCGCCGGCGAACTTCCTCGTCTACCTGACGGCCGGCACCTCGCCGTCCCTGGCAACGCCCGCCGCCACGATCGCCTACAAGTCTGGCGTGGCGGGCTACTCCTGCCAGCTCGGCGGGCTGCTCGACGCGACGACCTACACCGTCTCGGTCGTCTCCAAGGGGGCGGGTGCGTTGGCCTCGAGCGTCGCCGGCTCTGCGACCGTCGTCGGCGATGCGACCCCTCCCGGAGATGTCGAGGCGCTCGTAGCAGTCGCCGTTCCCTGAGGGACAGGAACCGCTCGATCCGGCGACACGGGTCGCGCACGATCTCCATTAACAAATATAATGACGCCAAGGCATGAGCGTCTGCAGATTCGGAAAGAATCCGGATACGGGCGCACCGACCATGGCAGCAGCGATCGGACAGACCAATCCCAACCCGCTCCCGGTCCGCGGGCCTCTCTGGTTCGACGCCCGCGAGTTCGGGCTGTCGACGTCGTCCAACGACAACGGCCCGGCGATCCAGGCGGCCCATGACGCCGCCGCGTCGGCCCTGTCGACCATCACCGGCAGTTTCACCAGCGGCACGTCGCCCCGCGCCACGGTCTTCATCCCGGCGCCAACAAGCCCTACAAGGTCAAGACGCCCGTCTTCATCGAGAAGACCGGAATCGAAGTCCGCGGCGAGGGCCAGTCGACCCAGATCAACGCGCCGCCCAGCAGCGCGAACACGCTGTTTTACTGCGGGATCACCAGAGGGGCCGGCAATGGGCACGCGCCGGACTCTTCCTACCGCCCGGACCTCTACAACGGTGGGTCGCCCAAGCTCGACAGCACGGCCATCACCGCCGCGGGCCAGAAATGGGGACTCCGCACCAACGGCGATACGTACCTCGTTGCAAACGCGGGCGTCTTCTCCAACGGCAGTATTTCACCGACCACGGGGCTCCCGGACAACTGGCGCGAGACGACGCAGCTCACGATCGACGTCGCCTTTGAGGGCTTCTCCTCCGGCCAAATGCCCGGCGGCATGCAGCTCGGGCTTGCGGCCACCGCGGGTATCCTGGCCAACAGCGGCGCGGGCTCGTGGCTGCTCCAGACCACGGGTACGAACGCTTATCAACTGGTCCTGGTGACCGCGCCGTCGCGGTTCGCGACCACGTGGTCACTGCTCAGTTTCAACTTCTCGTCGGGCGCGGCGACGGGCGTCCAGCGGATCTCGGTCCAGGCCGATCTCACGGCCGGCGTCGTCACGGCGTTTGTGAACGGGACGCAGGTCGCCGTGACCGGCAGCACGCTCCCGGCGAATTCCACGCTCAACGAGAACCAGTATTTCCCGTTCTCCATCAATTCCTTCGCCGACTCCAAGCCCGGGTCCAACAACGTCGACTTCGCCGTCTATGGGTTTTGCCTCTCGCGCTCGATCCGCTACGCGAACAACGGCACCGGCCAGGCCCAGATTCCTCACCCGCAGTTTGGCGGGACGCCAACAACCTCTCTCTGGTTTTGCCCGGCTCGCCGACCGGCGGCACCTTCACGATCACCTATGGCGGAGTGACGTCGGCACCGATCTCCGTACCGACCACGGCCGCGACGATCCAGTCCGCGATGCAGGCGATGTCCTCGATCGGCTCGGGCAACATCCTGGTCTCGGGCGGCACCGACACGGGCGGTGGCATCGAGTACTCACTCAACAATGCCAACGGGTTCGTCTTCAACACCGCCGCCGGGCATGTGCAACGGCAGCAGCCTTACCGGCGCGACGATCAAGGACGTCTATCGCTACTTCCCTTATCCGCAGAACTACCCGTACAAACGAGATTCTTACGCCCTCGGCTATTTCCCGTTCACAGAGAATCCTGCGACAGCCCCACGGCATCTCACCCTCCAGGGCGGCGATCTGGTCAGCGCCGTAACGTGCGACGCGCTGCTGATTAGCGGCGGCGTGGCGAACGGGGAAATCTCAGGATCGAATCGCTTCACCGACCTCGTCCTCTACAACGGCAGCCAGTACGGGACGCCCTTGCAGCTTGGGCATGTGATCGATACCAAGATCAACGGAGTGACCGCGCAGGGTGGTATCTGCGGAGCCGGCAACCTGCCGTCGATCGCGAATTACACGATCGTCTGCACGGACTGCACCTTCACGGGCAACGACTGCAATTACCTCGCTGCCTATTCCATCACGAAGATGGAGCATATCAACTTCCCTGGAAACAACCGCTATTGCATCAAGTCGGTTGATTCCACCCTGGATATCAAGCACGTCTTCGTCGGCAACTACGGCAACGACACGTGCGCCTGCCTGTTCCTGATGGCCGGCGACGACGGGTCGACCTACTCGTTCGAGGACTTCCTGCTCGACTTCGAGGGCGGTGGCTCGTTTCAGCGATGCCTCGTCTACTGCGAGGCCAGCCCCTACACGCCGACCCTGCTGCGACTGTCGCGCATCAACGGCGGCCAGGGCGGATTCAACTCGGTCGTCAAGCTGCTGTGCGGCGGAAATCCTCCGCTCTTCTCCGCAAGTTACCTCGACATGGAAAATGTAGGCGCCGATATGTTCGGCAGCCTGATCGATGTCGACGGCGGGAACTGGGTCGGCACCGTGAAGAACGGGACCGCGGACCAGTGCTCCTACATTTCGAGCGCCAGACCTACGGGCACCCGCAGCTCCAGGTCGAAGACAACCGATCCTACATCTTCCCGCGGTACGGCTCGTGGTTCTCCGGCACGGTAAAGCTCCGACCACGCGGGATCGTCGATGGCCAGTATCGGGAACTGCAAGTCGGCACTGACGGCACGCACGGCTCGACGACTCCGCCCGCGTGGGTCGGGCTCAATCCGATCCAGGCCAATCCGGCATCGTCGCTCGCGGCCTACGGGATCGACCACACGGCGATTGCCGCGACGCTCTCAGGCCAGCCATCGTCGAACGGCTACCTCACGAACGTCGCACGGAAGGCCGAGGCGCAGACCCTTTTTGGCGGACCTGTCGCGGGCAAGAGCACGGTCCTCAAGCTGACGGGGACCGGGCTCGGTGGCACGTTCGCGCTCTCCTACGGCGGCCAGACGGCATCGGGTATCGCCTATAACGCCTCGGCCTCGACCGTCCAATCGGCCCTCCAGGGCTTGTCGTCGGTCGGCTCGGGCAACATGACGGTCTCGGGCAATGCGGGCGGCCCGTGGACGATTACGCTGGCTGGCACGCTGGCGAACCTGGCGGGAGGCATCCTCGGTCTCACAGTGGACGGCTCGGGTCTAACAGCGACCGGCCCGGTCATCTCGGCCGGCGCCGGGGGGACGTCCACGATCAACTTCGCGGGCGTCACCGGCGGCACGTTCACGCTGACGGGCAGCGGAAACACAACCGCGTCGATCGCCTGGAACGCGACCGCTCCCACGGTGCAGGCGGACATCCTCGCGGCCAATATCCCGACATCCTACGGCGTCCCGTACCTGATCCCGACCGCCACGCCGGGCGTTCAGTACGTCATCAACGCCAACGTGTCCATCAACACGACGGGCTTGACGGGCGGGGCCACGGCCACGTTGACGAGCGCCGATATCCCGAACACCTGGTATGTCGGCCTCTCCACGACGGGCGCACACCCTGCCGGCTCGCACTACTCGGAGCCGACCGCCGGTCTCACCGGCTATGCCCGCGTGCCGATCACGAACAACACGACGAGTTTCGGCGCGTCGTCGGCCGGGGCGAAGTCGTCTGGGGCCGCGATTACGTTCCCGACCGCGACCGGGCCTTATCAGGTCCAGTCGATCATGTTCTTTCCGTCGGCGACCGCCAATACGGCCTGGGCGACCATTCAACTTGCCTCGCCGCTCAACGTCACGACCGGCTCAACACCGACGATCTCCAGCGGCAACCTCACCTGCACCCACACCCCGTACCCCGCCACCGCGACGGGCGCGATCTCTGGCGGCAAGACGGATTACGCCTGGGGCAAGTGCTATGATCTGATCTTCGGCGGGACGACCTTCACGCCTCCCGCGACGTGGTACGCAGCCCTCTCGACGGCGGCCGTCAGCAAGACGACCACGACGCTGACCGAGCCCTCCGGGAACGGGTACGCGCGAGTTTCGCTCACCAACAATACGACAAACTGGGGTGTTGGGCAGGGGAACGATACCTACCGGGTCGAGGGAAGCGTCGTCAACGCCCTGCCCCTAGCGTTCCCGTCGCCGACCGGCGCATGGGGAGTGTGCGTCGTCGCGGCGCTGTCGAATGCCTCAAGCTCCGGCAATACGTGGTTTATCGCCCCCCTGGCGAATCCGGTGTCTCCGGTCAATCTCGGCCCGGCCCCGACGTTCGCCGCCGGCGCCTGCACGCTGGCGACGGCCTGAAGGCCCCGGGCGATGAGGCCCGGGTCTTTACTCACCGAGCCACCGGCCGACGCCGTGTGATCGCGGCAGACCCGCCCGGCGTTCCTTCCTTCCCGGTCGTTGTTCCCTTCGTTCCCTGACGGCCGACCGCGGCGCGTTGAGGAGGTCTCCGTGGCGTTGCGCATCCGCTTCCTCGGGCCGACGGGTTCCACCCTCGGCTATTCGATCGAGCGTCTCTACGACGGCTCACTCTATGACTTCAGCACCTCGCAGTTCACCAGCGGGCCCCCGACGACGCCGCTGCGGTCGTTGCCCGAGAATACGCCCAGTTTCCCGGGGCAGTACAAAACGACACTGACCCCGACGCCGGTCTCCCAGTTCACCAACGGCGACTATGCGATCACCGTCGTCGACCAGGTCGCGAACCTCTGCGTCGGAATTCACGGTGTCGTGATGTCGGGGGGCGACGACACGTCCGTCATTCCCGGAGGCCCCGTGGCGAGTGTCGTCGCCCCGGTCACCGTGGGGACAAATAACGACAAGACGGGATACGCGCTGAACCAGTCGTTCCCGTCGAACTTCTCGAGCCTCGCGATCACCTCCGGGGGAGCGGTGACGGCGGGCACGGTGGCGGACAAGTCCGGATACTCGCTCGGCCAGGTCTTCCCCGCGAACTTCGCCAACATGGCAATTGACTCCGCGACGGGCGGTATCATCGTCAGGGCCTACGCATCGGGCCAGGATCCGGCGAGCCTCGTTCTGGCGTCGCCGCCGAACAAGCTCGCGACGGACGCCTCGGGTCGCGTGGCCGCGGGCACGGTCGCGGACAAGTCGGGCTACGCGCTGGCGGCGGCCGGCCTCGACGCGATCAGCGTCGAGCCTGGGATCAATGCCCGGCAGGCACTCTCCCCGATCCTCGCCTCCTCGGCGGGCGTGCTCACGGGGGCGGGCACGGGGACGATCGTGATCCAGGGGGCCAACGCCAGCACCTCGCGGATCGTCGCCACCACGGACAACGCCGGCAATCGGCTGTCGGTGGTTCTGGCGCTGCCCAACTAGAAAGGCGGAGTGATGGCGACCTCGCTCTACTTCGCCCCGACGTATTTCGCACCCACGTACTTCCCCCCGCTCGCGCCTTCGCAGGTGCCGAAGCCGCCGGTGCCGATCCCGCCGGGCGCGACGGTCGGCTACGCCGACGTCGACGCATATAGGGCGATCCTCGCGGCCCTCGAAGCGACAGGTGCCTTTGCGTCCGTTGTCTTCGCGATCCCGCCCGACCGGCTGGCGATAGCCGCGGGGGCGACGCCTCTCGTCTCGCTCGTGCCCGAGGGATGGGAAGAGATCGACGACGTCGATCCGCTCGCGATCCTCCGACGCGTTTCCTTCAGCCTCTTCCTCCTCGTCCGCGACGACGACCCGCTTTCGCGGCTCGGCCGCCTCGCCGGGCTCGACGCTGCCGCCCATTCCGCCGTCGAGGGCTCCAGCCTTGGCGGCTGTTGCCTGCCCGCCCTGACCCGGCTCCGCCGCGCCATCCTCGACCCGCGATCTCTCCACCCCGAACAGGTGGCCAGAATCGACGGACAGTTTACTTATATCATCGGGCCATCCACATTCCCGACGTGAACCCATAGGGGGCTCCGAACGTGTCGGCAACCAAGCGATTCCTCAACTGGACCGGTGTGACGTTCACCCCGGTCGGCGGCCAGCCCACCGTCATCACCGGCGTGACGTCGGTGGCCATCGACAGCGGCGGCAGCCTGCTGAAATTCGCCGGCGATGGCGACCGGTACAACACGACGGTCGTCAACGACTTCAACGACCCAACGATCACCGTGCAGGCGGCGGATCTCGCCGCCATCCGGGCCAACCCCGTCGGCACCGTCGGCACTTTCACTGCGACGCATGACGATGCTAAGAACGGCACGGGCTCCGGCTCGATCACCTATACACTCTCGAACGCTGTGGTCGCCCAGACCAACGTCAAGGGCTCGCACCGCCAGTTCGGCCAGGGCACGCTGGTACTCTCCGCGTTCTCAAGCGACGGTGTGACGAACCCGCTCTCAGTGAGCGTCTCACCGTGAGCGCCGCGGCATCGATCGACGCGGTCCGCTCCCCGATCGTGTACGCCGGGTCCGGCCCCGCTTCGGCTCGCCTCGCGCGGCTGGGATCGGAGTTCGCGGGCCTCCTGTGCGCGGTCCGGGTCTTCGTCCGCCATCAAGGCGGTGAGCACTTTATCACCGCCTGCCCCGACGACACGCTGATGTTCCCGCGCACCGACCCTCGATCGGGTGAGTCGCGCTATCGCTGGGAGGACCGTGGTGACGGCGTCTCCTACGGATATATCAAGCACGAGGCCTGAACTGGCCGAGGCGTCCCGACGTAAGTCCGGTGCCGACGGCCTCCCTGTCCATCTCGCCGACGGCAGGGCCTGGCTCCTGGCCGTCCCCAGGTACCGCGCTGACGGCGGCCCGCTAACAGAGCCGGACGTCGACGGTGAGGTCGACCGCCTATTCGAGCGCTCGGCCGTGAGCGGCGAGGTCGCGCTCGTCGACGTCTGGTCGGCCGCACATTCGCTCCTCCTGGCGAATTACGATCTGACGGACGAGGAGTTTGACGAACTCGTCCACTTCACCCCGGGAAGGCAGTGCCGGGTATTTGCGACGACAGTGCTCGAGGCCCTTTTCGGGTCCCCGCAGGCCGTCCGCTCGTACACCGACTGGGCCCGCGCCAGCCTCCTGGCCAACGGCATCGTACCGGCGACGATCCGGCCGGGCGACCTGGCGAATGTGCTCGCGATCCTTGTCGCCACACGGCGGACGATTCCGGCCCCGCAGTTCATCGACGCCAGCCGCGCGGCTGAGGAGCGGGCGTCGCTGGAGAGCCTCATCTAATGCCCTTCCCCGTGCCCGAAGAGACTCGCGATGAGGACGTGCCCGCCGTCGAGATCGAGCTGGCCGACGGCAATCTTTGGGCGTTTGCGCTGCCTGGGCCCCGACTCCATCCTGTCACGCACCGAGAGGCGCACCCTTTCGGTCGGCATCGGGTCCGGATCGAGCTCGTGACGCGGGTTGGATACCCACTTGAGGTCTGGCGACTCTGGAACTCGGTCGTTGCGGCCAGCCAAAAGGACGCCTCCGGTTCTCGAGACGCCTTTCTCCGATTCGCGGTCGCCCTGCTGCGGATGGCCCACGAGATCGAGCCTGAGGAGGCTGGAGCGCTCCTCGACCCACGCCGTGTCGATCTCGATCGCGTCGCGAGGTTGCTCATCCCGGCGGCCTTCGGCGATACCGGTGAGATCCGCTCCGACGGGAGGTGAGTCCCCATGTTCGATCGACCCAGAATGCTCAACCGCGGCAGCCTCTTCTCGGGCGTGGTCCTACCCGATTCCCATCACGAGGCAACGTCCGGACGGCGCCACGCCGTCAGCCCGCCGACGAACGATAGCTTCGAGGTCAACCGCTCACCGGAGCCTACAGATCGCCTCGGGCCGGACGACGACGACGCGAATGGACTCGGCCAGACGCTCCGCGATCTCATCGAGTCCCTTCCCCGTGGCGCAGTAGAGTCTGCACGGAGGACGGTCGAATCGACACCCGACGCGATCGTCGGGCCCGTCACGCTCACGTTTGACGACCAATCCGCGGTTGAGCGACGGGTGGAATCCGAGGATGGCGCCCGCGAGGGCGACTCGAATTCCCCGGTCTCCGGCCGTTACGGACTGCCTGCCAAGGGTGGGCTTGAGGACGCACCAGCGCGCTCCGAGAGCGGCGGGACGGATCATCGTGAGGAGATCGCCGCGTTATCATCGATCACCGTGCTCCATCCAATTGCCCACGGAGGGCTGGCCGGAGCCGCGATCGCGAATCCGACTGACCTCGGCGAAGGGCCGATCGTCAGGCCGGCGTTCTCCGTCGATCGCGTAGGAGGCGTCGAATCGCCCGGAGCATGGGCCGCCGAGCCGACTCATCCTCCCGTTGCGGACACTTCGAGCAAGGGTCTCGCAGCCGCGGCCATCGCGGGAAACCTCGAGCTCCACACGGATCTGGGCCGATGGACAACTCGGCCGGACCGGGCGGCGACGGAACCGACAATGCGAGGCGTCGCCTCGATAATCAGGATGCCGCCGGAAACGGTCGCGGTCGGCCCGGTCGGCCTCGCAACTCGTCATGACGTGGGCATCGATCGGACGTCGGGCGAGTCAGGCTCCGCGACGACTTGGAGCGGGTTAGCGGGCGGCGATCTCCTCGGCAGCCGTCCCGGGGCGGTATCGCCCGCTGACGAGGGCTCGGCCGGCGTCGACCTGAGCTCTACGAATGCGCTGCTCGGCCAGATCCTCGACGAGCTGCGACGGCACCAGCAGTCGGCCCTGACCACGAGCGGCCGGCTGGTCTATCCCGAACGCTAATCCGAGGGCGGAGGTCCACCCGGCATGCCTTCCTACGGCGGGTCCAACATCTTCGGCACGGCCGTGACGATGAGCACGGTCGACCAGCCGCGCGCGAAGCAAGTCAACAGCTTCTTCGGCCTGAGCGGGATCGAGGCGCTCGACGGCGGCTCGCGCGGCCGCTTCACCGAGGTCGGCGGGCTCTTGTACGGGCCGAGCCCGGTATCGCTGGCCGCCGCGGAGTCGACGTTCCGTTCGTTCGATGACGGCGTGGCCCGAGTCCTGGTCGACAACCTGGGCTCGGCTTGGGGAAATGTCTGCCTCCAGTCATTCCGGCCGATGGGCCGCGTCCGGCAGTCGCCGTACGGATTCTTCTTCCGCGCCTACAAGGCGCGATTCCTCCATCTCGAGTGACCCGATGCCGTTCTCGCAAGCCCCGGTTTCGAACGTCCGGGTCGAAGCGGACGGCCCGGAACTGTTCGTCTCCTGGTCGTCCGCGGCGGCCGCGACAACATGGTATCAGCTGTACCTCAACAAGCGGCTCACTTGGTCGGGCCGCTCTACTCGATGTCACGTGCCGCGCCCCTTCTGGCCGGGCGGCTGGAACATCTGGGTCGATGTCGGCACGGTCGATCCGGGCGAGGCGACGGTTGATTTCTCGCCGTCGCTGCCCACGGCCGCCGGCCTCAGCACCCGGGCCCAACTTTCGTGGCTAGGCGGGACCTACCTCGACCCAACTGGCAACAACGATGTCCGTGGCTTCCGGGTCTACGGCTCGGACGTACCGGGCGGGACGGTCGACTACACCACGATCCTGGCGACGATCGCCGCTTATCCGGGGGGGTGGATCAGCGACGGCTTCGGCCTGGGCGGGTTCGGTCAAGGCGGGTATGGTCGCGCCGCGACGGCGTATCAGTGGGAGAGCGGACCACTGGCGGCGGGCTCCTGGACCTTCGCCGTGGTTCCCTATGACATTGCGGGCAACATACGCGAGCCGGGCCAGGTCGCGACCGTCACCGTCACCGAGGCTCCACTCCCGCCGTCCGCGGCGTCCGATGGCTCTTTGCTCTCTTACTCGTATGGCGGGCCGTCCAGCAGGACCGCGAGACTGACCTGGCTGCCTAGTCCTTCCCAGGGGTGAACTCGATGGCGACAACCTACACAACGAACGCGCAGCTCCAGAAGCCCGCCGCGGCCGACCGCCACTGGGACGTACCCCTCAACGCCAACGCAGATTACCTCGACGGCCTCGCAGCCGTGGGCGGCCTGGCCGTCACCACGCTGGAGGTTCCGAGCGCGTCGCTGTCGTGCAGGATCGCGGTCGGGACGTATCTCAAGTCGAACGGGACGGTCGGGACTTATGCTGGGGGATCGCTCACCCTAGCCGCGAGCGCGACCGTGTACGTCTGGTTGACGGATGCGGGCGCCGCACGCTCCGGGACGGCCTGGCCGGCCACTCCCTATTTGCCACTTGCTCAGGTCCAGACGGGGACGGGCACGATCACCCAGATCGTGGACGCCCGCGCCCGTATCAGTCGGCCGGTGCGAACACCGCGTTCGTCTCGAAGGCGGGTGATACAGTCACCGGCGTCCTCCAGGTGGCCAATCCATCGACCGGGACGGATGTCCTCTCGGCCGACCCTGTGAACCAACTGATCGGCTTCTTCGGGACGACACCTTCCACGCAGGCAGCCAGGGTGACGGCGCTGACCGACAGCACGGGCGGCACCGCGGGCACGACGCTAGTTAACGTTGGCACCTCGTTCTCGCAGGCGACTCTGAACAACAACTTCGCCGCGCTCGCGGCCACGGCTAACGCCCTTGTCGCGGCCCTCAAGCGGCACGGCCTGATGTCCAGTTGATTGGGACAACCATGAGCGCATACGCCTCCATCGCGCCCGGCGACGTTCCCCTGGTCCGGCCGCCCGTCCCGGTCGGCGTCTTTCGACTCGTCGGCGACCAGTATGAGCCCCTGCCCAACATCGAGGTCCTGACGATCCAGTCGAGCGAAGGAGCCGACCCCGGCGCCGCGCGGTTTCGCTACGTGTTTGACCCGCTGGGGCCCGCGGACGACCCGCAGGCATTCGAACAAGCGATGGCCGTCGACAGCGACCTGCCCGGCGTGGTCCAGAATGAAGACCGGCTTGTTGTGATGACAGTCTATCCCGATGGGTCGCCGCTGATCCTCTTCGACGGCTTCGCGCAGGTCCCCGAGCTCTCGTACGCGCCATCGCACGAACTGGTCACCTTCTCGGCCTTCGGAGTGGCCGTCCGCGAGTGGGATACGCCCGTCGGGGGCGCCCTGGTACGCGACGCCGATGACCCCGTGGGCGGTGCCGACACTGGCACCGATCTCGTCACATATTTCAATCCCCAAGGCCGCCCGAATGCCACGCCGGCCGGCGCCGACGCGGAGGACGCCTCGGGTAACACCTACCCGACCTTCCTCGACCCGCTCGTGGCCCGCGACCCTGACGTTAGGCGGGCGTGGACACTGCCGATGTCGATTCGCTATCTCTGCTATCACGAGAATGCGGACCAGACGTACGTCCTCAACCCCGCGGGCGACGCGATCGACGCCTTGCTCGATAGTCGGACCCCCGAGGACGGCGCCGGCTTCGACTTGACTGACCCCTCGACCTACGCGAGCGAGCCGCTCGAGGTCCCCGACTACCCGGCCACTGGCAAAGCCTGGCCGAACGTCGTCGAGGACCTGCTCCGGCCGAACGGGTTCGGAATGGCCTTCCGCCTTGCGACCGACAGCGGCGCGCTTCCCTCCACCGCGCTTGATCTCTTCCGGCTCCAGGACAGCTCGCCAGCGGTGGTGAAGGACCTCTACCTCCAGACGCGAGGATCGGCCCTCGACCCGGCCCAGACGAACATGAGCGCCGCGCAATTGTCGCGCGACATGGCAAACGTGGCGAATGCCTATTCAATTGAATCGCAACTCGTCCGCTACGAGGCGTCCTTCGTCCTCGCCCCCGGCTTCCCGATCTCGGCGGCCGACTCACAGAGCGCGGCGAGCCTTGCAGCGTTCAACCTGAATGACCCGGCGTTCTCGACGACGAACCACGACAAGTATCGCCTCTACGTGTTCGACGAGACGGGCGAGGGACACTGGGACTGGTCGTCTTCGTCGACCGTCATGACAGTCGCTCCCCTCGACTCGATTCTCGCGGGTGACGACCCGGGCAACCCTCAGCCCTACGCGAGACGGAGGCGTGTCCCGCTGGGCGAGCTATTCACGCTTGACCCGAACCGGAGGCCGCTCCGCGCCCAGCTCTCGATCTCGATCGACTACGCCGGAGCGCAGCCCGCGGTCTGGGACGGATCAGGCACCTGGCAGCCAATCCACGGCGGGTTCGAGTTGCTGCGTGACCGGCTGGGAATCTGGATTAACGTCGCCAACCCAAATGGCTGGGCGATCGGTCCGTCGAGCGCGTTGAACGCCCCATTCCCTTCGGGCGTCGTGCGCGGTGTTGAGTCCCAGACCTCAGCGATCGGGAAGAAATTCGCACTCCGTCTGACCTGCGTCATCGAGGGCGACCAGACCATCCCCGCGATGGCGGATCGGCGGCCGTCGAGCCCGACGAGTTATCAGGTGCTCCGCCGGGTCGACGCGCGCGACCGCTACTTCAAGCACTTGATCGCGCCGAACAGCGAATTCAACGCGACCCAATCGTTCGTCACATCCCGGGACGATACCCAGGATGCCCTTGCCGAGGCCGACGCGCGGCGCCTCGCGGGCGAGTCGGGCGAGGTCCGAGGGTCGGTCACGATCCCGAGGTTTACCAACGCCTATCAGATCGGCGACCGCATCCGCTCGATCCTCGGTCGCAACCTGTCGCTACGGACCAACGCCGGTGCGCCGACCGAGGAGGGTGAAGTGTACCCGGCCGTCGTCGGGCTGACCTGGGACTTCGACGGCAAGCAGCACACCATCCTCCGCCTCTCCGACCAGCGAGGCCGACGCCCGTGAGCACGCGCGATGAAGCCAAGCGACTCCGCGTGCGCGACGACGCGATCGCGGGTGAACTGAGCGCGGCGCCATATCTCGCCGACCCGGGCACTCCTTGTCTGGTCGCCCAGACGATCAAGCTCAACACGTATCCGACCTCGGCTCAGAGCTTCTTCGCCTGCTCGCCCATCGCAGTCCTCGGCGCCGAGGTCGAGGGAGGTCAGGCGACCCTAACCGGTTCGGCGCCAGTCTTCTTCGCGCTCAACCTCGGCGGCTCCATCCCACCCCAGGGCACGGACGTGATCGCGTCGTTCGTCGGCAATCGCTGGGTGTTTCGCTACGATGCGTGACCTCGAACGCTCCCTGCGGCCGCGGCAGGATCGCGACGCGGCTGAGATCGCGCGCGGGCGGTCGGCCTTGCGCCGGCTGGGCAACCTTCGTTCGTGGGCCGGATCGTGGCCGACGCGACGCAACCGACGGCGACGGGCTATTACTACCTCGTCAATCCGGTAACCGTGCTCGGTCCCGAGGCGGAAGGCTTGACTGCGACCCTCGTCGCGGACACGACGAGGACGGCGCTCGTCTACGTCATCGGGACGCAAGGCCCTTCGACGGGCGACGACCTCGTCTGTCGATTCGTCGAGAACCGTTGGGTTGCCGAGCGCAACGGCGTCGCGTCGCCCCCCCCGCCACCGCCTCCTCCGCCCACCATCCCCGGATGCACTTGCTCGGCGATCCCAGCCACGCTCACCATGCGTAGCTCGGGTCCGTGCGTCCCCAGCGACTTCCAGACGTGCACAATTGCCTGGCAGGCAACGCCCGCATGGGCCTCCGGCCTCGCGCTGGGATCCTCCTGGTTCCTCTCGACGGCACGATTCCTCGACCCGTTTACCGGCGGCTATTTCTACTACAACCTGAACTGCAACACCATCTACTTCCGCCTCAGCCGCGTCTACGACGGCACGACCAACTACGGCTTCACCGGTACGCCCTATCAGGACGCGACGATTTACACTTGGCGGATCGGCGACCCTGGCAACTCGTGCAGCCCGTTCCTCCTCTCCGGCGGGACCATCTACCCAGGCGGAAATAACGCCTGCGTCGTGACGATCAGTGAGTGAGGTGGGGCGATGTCAGAGAGATCGAACAGCGGGATTGGGCCGACCTCCCGGATCGGAAATCCCGACGGGTCGGTCGCACTCGCAGGGTATACGATCCCAGACGGGTCAGCGCAGCGCGATGACGTGGCGCGGCTCCGTGGCGAGGACCCGAAGGCAGTCTATCTGATCGTGGCCCGTTACCAGGGTAACCGCGCGGTCTGTCGGCGGTGGCCCGCCTTTGGCGCTATGGCCGGGCTGGAAGGTGGAACGTGAGATGCTCTCATTGCCCAGTCGAGGACAGGCCGTGCCTTGGCGAGCGGGCCCCGCGCCTCTGCGAACTGGCCGCGACGAGGCCCGATTACCGTCGGTCGCTCGTTGAACAGGCCAGACAGGTCGCCGAGACGGGCGGGAGGATGCCATCGTTGGACGAACTCCTCGGGGCGGTCGTGACCTGCCACCATCGGGGCGCGGTCCTTCCGCACCGACTCCAGGCCGCATGTGGCTGCGGCGAATTGACCGACTGCGGCGACGGCCGCGGTACCGTTCCAGGGCGCGTGACGTTGCGAGACTGTCTCACCTGCGTCTTGGCTCGCTTGACCGCCGGTGTCCGATGAGACGAGAGCCCATTGCGATAGCAAGCAGCCCGGCACGGGCCGTGTCTCATGAGAGGTCGAGCCTTGCGTCTCCACTCTTCACGCAGTCGAGGTCGGCTAGAGCGCCGCAGCCGGCCGGAAGTTCGGCTTCCTCGATCAGCATGTTCGGGATATCGTCGCTGATAGCGAACCGCGTCCCGCACCGCGAGCACACGAGGCATTCACCCTCGCGCGTTAGGGGGACCTTGCCCATCGGGCAGACTAGCAACTTGAACAGTTCTTCGCTCGGCATCGGCCCAGCCGTCCCGTTTTGTGAAGAATTAGACCTCAGGGACATGGCCGCGGTCTGTTGCGCGACCGCGTTAAGGCGGCACTCATAGCGTATCATTGCTTCACGGCAATCGCCAGAGTCCACGATGATTCCGAGGAACCTCGTCTTTTCAGACAGTGGATTCTCGATATAGTGAGTAGTATGCACGATGGCGGGATGCCCCTCGCGGCACCCACTCCCCGCCCGGCGACCCGCCTTCTCTGTCTATCCCCGCCGCCGGATGTGCCCGATGTCTCAGCATTTCATCGTCCGCTACGGCCAGATGCGTTTCCTGGGCGAATTTGCTGGGCTGGACGGTCACGCACACCCGCGGGGCGAGCGTGTGGTCGTCAGCACGGATCGGGGGACCGAACTGGGTGAGGTTCTCTGTCCGGCGTCCGACCGCTCGGCCGCGTTCCTCGAAAACTCGCATCGCGGCGTAATCGACCGGGTAGCGACCGCCGTTGACCTCGAGGCGGAAACACGGCACGTCGAGCGGACGGCCCGCGGGCTAGAGGCCTGCCGGGAGTTCGTCGCGAAGCGCCGGCTCCAGATGGACTTGGTCGACGTCGAGTTCATCCTCGGTGGCGAACGGATCGTCTTCTACTATCTGGCCGAAAAGCGCGTCGATTTCCGCGAGCTGGTCAAGGACCTGGCGCGGACATTCCAGACCCGGATCGAAATGCGGCAGATCGGCGTGCGCGATGAGGCCAAACTCCTGGCTGACTACGGCGACTGCGGCAAGCCGGTCTGCTGCAACACCCACCTCTCCACCATGCCGCCGGTTTCGATGCGCATGGCCAAGATCCAGAAGACGACCCTCGATCCCTCGAAGATCTCGGGTCGGTGCGGGCGGCTGAAGTGCTGCTTGCGTTATGAGTTCGACACGTACCAGACCCTTGAGCGGGAATTGCCGCCCATCGGCTCGCGGGTCGTGACTGCGAAAGGGCAAGGCCGGGTTCTGGCGCTGGAGGTCCTCGCCCGCAAAGTGGTCGTGGAATTCGATGATCGCCGGCGGGTGCTCGTCTCCGGCGACGATATTCACAGCGTCGAATCGAAGCCCCGCACGCCGGGGAGCGAGGACGATGACCACGTCGAACGGTGACCGTTCAACGATTGCCAGATGGAATGGACATGCGCATGAGCTTTCGTGACGATCTGGCCGCGGTCCTCGCCCGCGACCCCCGGTACTCGATCCACGCGTACGCCTTCGTCTTCGAGGCGATCTCGTACACGAAGAAGCACAGGGCCGGCATCCGCCCCCGGGGCCCGGCCAAGGGCCGGCGGTCGACATCGCGGCACGTCACTGGACGTCAGCTCTGCGAGGGGGCCTGCGCCATGGCTCTCGCGCAGTATGGCTATCTGGCGAATGTCGTCCTCCGCCAGTGGGGTCTCTGTTCGACTTCCGACCTGGGCGAGGTTGTCTACAACCTGATTGCCTCGGGCGACCTGGAGAAGACCCCGAGCGACTCGAGGTCCGACTTCGATAGCGTGTTCGACCTCGAGCAAGCGTTGACTCGCGATTTTCGCCTGGTGCTCGATGACGTCGCGTGAGCCCACCGGATTCTCCGGAATTGATCGTGTGCGGAGCGGGCTCTTCGTTGTCGCGATAGTCGTCTCCGCGACCTGGGCGATCGGGCTCGGAGTACTTGCCTTCACGACGGCTGAGAATCCCCGCGCAATCGCTAGTGCACCGGCGGCACCAGAATAGACCGCTCCTGTTACTATCGCTCAGTTTCGGCGGGCCCTGGCCATGCGGCCATATGACGACCTTTGAAGGCGGTCTCGCGCCTGGCATGCCTCTGGGTCGTTAGCACATTCTGCCAGGACCTCATCCCAGAGTTGCAGCGCTTCGGCCACATCACCACGTCGTTCGGCGAGCGCCGCAAGCTTGCGGCGGGTCAGGTGACCGTGGACACCGGGCGTGACGATCGAGAACGTGTCTGTCCGGCCATTTGTCAGGATCTGGCGCCAGCAAGTCTCCGCGCCCGCTAGGTCCCCCCGGTCGCGGCGGAGCACGCCCTCGCTGAAGAGGAGCCCGGCATCGTCGGGTGCCAGCGAGCGGCCCGCGACGCACGCCGCCAAGGCCGAATCGGGATCGCCAAGCATCTGGTAGGCTTGGGCAATCAGAGCGTAGACCTTGCGGATCAGCGCGTCATGCGGTGACGAAGCCGTCAGACTCGCGCGAAGGTAGCCGAGCGCTACTTTCGGTTCGCGCCGGTAGATTGCAGCCCAGCCGATGTTGAACAGAACAAGCGGGTTGCCCGGTTTCTCGCGCAATTCCTCCCGCAGGATGCGCAGGTTACGCTCGAGCTTGCGATTGCAGAGGCTCACGTCCGCATAGCCGAGATGCCCGATCTCGACTTCGGTCCAGCGTACGGGTATGCCCGCGGCCGTAATCGCGGGGAGTATCTGCTCGTGTACCCGGTAGGACCATCGGACATCGTCGCGGATCGGAAAGAGGCGAACGTGGTCGGCCTCCGACCACGTCGCGGGGCCGCCGCGGCCAATCGAGCGCTGCTTCATCACATGGGCGCACGACTCAAGTTCATCGAGCCGTCTGAACAGATCGCGCAGCCGATCAGCGTTAACGGCATCTATCCGGTCATCGGCGTCGAGCCAGAAAGCATAGCGGCCCCTGGTGTGATCCAGCGCCACGTTGCGCACCGCGGCGAAGTCGTCGACCCAGGGGAACGGGACGACCGTCGCGCCGAGCGAGCGCGCGATCTCCGCCGTACCGTCCCTCGAACCCGTGTCGACGATGATGGCCTCGTCCCAAAGCCCCTCGGCCGACCTGAGGCAGTCGGGTAGGTTGTCCGCCTCATCGCGGACGATCATCGTTAGGCTGACCCGTGGCCTCCGGCTCGACTCCGGGTCGGGCGGCCACGTCCGCAGTGCGAACGGCGGAAACCCAACAGGGACACCCTTTGGCATCAGGAAGGGGAGCCGCTCGCCCACGCCGGGCATCTGGCCGGGCGCGGCGAAGTCGCCGTCGTGGTAGACGAACAACTCTCGGATCACCGCCAGCAACATTCCCCGGCCAAGGACGCGCGCTGTCAGGTCATCGACCGAGCAGATCGGAGAGTCTGCGACGGCTTCGTACACATGCCGGCGGATGAGGACGCAGGAGGGGGCGAGACGATCGGTCGTGATCCACTGGCGACGGTGCTCCTCCTTCCACTGGTCTGCGAACTGGCGGAGCACGGCCGGATTAACGGCCTCGACGCCATCCGCCCGTTGCGGCGGGGCGGCGTCGTTGAGCAATGGGCCGACCATTCCAATCTTCGTGTCCCAATCGGCCAGCGCAGTGAGACCGTCCAGCCAGCCCTCGGAGACGACGGTGCCGTCGTCGATCAGCACCAAGAAATCGCCGCAAGCAGCCGTCAGCCCCGGGGCGTGCCGGAAGGTTGCGGAGTCTTCAGGCGGCGGGACGACCTCCACGTGGATCGAGGCCGCGTCGCCGATGCCGGTGATATACACGGCGACGCCTCCCTCGTTGACAACGGCGATCAGCTCCCAAGGACGACGGGTGTGACGCAGGAGCGCGTCGATGCATCGCCTTGCCCGCGGCAGCGAGCCGGTACAGTCGACAACCACCGACGCCAGCCTCCCCCCGATCCGAGCCGTCTCGTTCATCGGTCGACCTCACTCTCCACGTCCGACAATTCCCGTTGGTCGTGCGACAGACTACAGTCGAGGGGCTTCGGCCTCAACTCCGACTTGGCCGATGGCGCAAGTCGACGATGAAACGCACGAGCCCCGCTCGGGATTTGTCCCGAGCGGGGCTCGTGCGTTTCGAAGGCATGGCCGGGCTGTCTCCGACCGCCTCAGCTCGTGATGTCGCCGCTCTGGTTGACATTGCTGAAGATGGTGTTGGCCATGTTCACCTACGACGAGTTGCCGTAGTAGAGCGACCCGTTTTTCGACGGGCCGTTCAGGGACTGGAGCAGCTGGAGCACCGTCACGGTCGTATTGTTGGCATCGCCGAACGCCACCCCGTTCGACCTGACGTTGATTGTCTCGCCCGCGGCGCCGTAGGTCGAGACGGTGAAGCCGTAGGACGTCGCGTTCGTAGCGCCGAGCGAGCTGTCGGTCGCGTAGATCGCCAGGGCATAGCCAGGACCTGCGCCGCGGTCTTCTGGCCGCTGGCGCCGAAGAGCGTCGAGGAATAGAGCGACCTAGGCGTTGGTCTTCCCAGTCATATTGTTCGAGCCCGTGCTGGACCCGTACAGGTTCGGGGACTCGCCGGCGAGCCAGTTGCCCAGGGCCGTCGAGGTCGAGCCGCCGTTGAAGCTGTTGATCAGCGACTCGCCGTTGTTGCCGTGCCAAAAGCCGAACGTCGCCGATATTCGCTTGGCGACTGAGCAGCCGGTCGCGATCTCGCCGAAGTCGTAGTTCAGGCCGTTGTCGCCCATCTGCAGGATCGCGCGGTCGATGGCGTCGGTCTGCGACGTAGTGAGGTGAACGTCGAGCGTGCCGTTGACCGTGGCGATCGCGTTCGCGGTCGTGACGTAGCCCGAGGGCTGCACCTCGCTCACCGTGTAGGTGCCGAGCTCCAGGCCGGCGAAGCTGTGCGACCTATCGGACGCGGTGATCCGCGTCGGGTCGACGGCATTTCCAAGCGTGTCGGTCCCCGTGACATAGGCCGTCACGCCGCCCAGGCCCACGTCCTTGTTGTCGAGCTGCCCATCGAGGTTCGTGTCGACGTAGACGGCGCCCGCGATGCTTGCCAGGGTGGTGAGCTGGGCCTCGGTGCCGCCGTTGTCGCCGTCGATGAAGCGGTCCTGGGCGTGGTAGAAGCTGTTGCTGCCAGCTGGCCGACCGCGTCGATCGCCGCGCCGCAGACGAGGTCGACTTGGTAGTACGAATTCGGGATCTGCACTGTTAGCGTCTAGGTTCCGGGCCCGAAGATAGCTGAGGAGCTTTGCTGGAAGATCACCTGCTGCGAGGCCGTACCCACGTCGAACGAGGCGGCGGGGGCAGTGTAGCTGGCGCACGTTAGGTCGGCGGTCCCTCCCGCCGGGACGGTGAATGTGGTCGTGACCACGTCGCCTTCCGCCGTGTCGCCAGCGAGGGAGGAGACCTTCGTCAGCCCGTTGGGACCGAGCACCGTCTCCAACGTGATCGTGTAGCTGCAGGGGCAGCCGGCCTCCTGATTGTCGATGTTGTTGTTGATCGCCGTTTGGCCGGGGGTGGGCAGGGCGTTGGCCTAGTAAGTCATCGTCGTCGGGCCGGTCTGGACGCAGCCCGTCGGCACGACCTCCTCGACGTAGTAGGTGCCCGGGGCCAGGTTGGTGAAGCTGTACGAGCCGTCGGCGGCGCTGAAGGTCGTCGCGATCGGAGGGCCCGTCGGGCCCATGCTTCGCTTCGGGGCGGCGAAGAGATCGACCGTCGCCTTAGGGAACTCCGTGTCGTCCGCGCTGAACCCGTTGCCGGTGGTGTCGTCGTAGATCACGCCGCAGATCGAGACCACGCCCGTCTCGAAGTAGTTGGCGGTGCTCGAGGACCCGTTGCTCGCCAGGACGATGTTCGATACAACGGGGGTCGAGGCGGTCGTGGTGAGGGCGCCGGCGGTCGTCCAGGTCTGGCCGAGGTGCGAGTCCGTGGCCGGAGGTGCCTGCGTCACCGTGTAGGCGGAGGCGTCGCTCGGCTTCAGGCCGCTGAAGCCGTACTGGCCGCCGGCGTCGATCGTGGTCGTCTCGCTGACGATGTTGCCGACTCGTCCGCGCCCGTGAGCGTGACGCTCGTGTCGGCGATCGGCACGTTGGTGGTGGCCGGGGTCAGGCTGCCGGCGGGCGTCGTGTTGGAGCCCAGGTCGTCGGTCCCGTTGAGGAAGACCGAGGCGGTCTCGAAAAAGCTGTCCGTACTCGGCGTGTCCGCCGCGATCAGGACGATGTTCAAGACGACCCAGGGGCTGCCCGGCGGCGTGTTGGTAACGGCGCCGGCGGTGGTCGAAGTCTGGCCGAGCCCGGGGCCCACTCCCACGCCGGGGCCGGCAAGGAAGACGACGTCATCGACGTTGAGTTCGAGAACAAGACCTGATCCTTCCCCAGTCTGCTGGTCTCGACGGAGTTGAGCTGACGCCCCGAGGGGTCCCTCGGGACGGGCGCAGCACGAGCTGGGTTATTGAAACAGACGAAGAAGCGATCGGGGCCTCTCGAGACGAAGACATCGCCCCCGCTGGGTCGAGGCCCCGCCGGGGCGAGGCTTCGTTCTCGGCATCGGGAATGCGGCAGCTCCGTCCGGGTCGATTGTGGACCGGGCGACACTCCCTCGGCGGATCGCCGCTCATGGAGCGACGGGCGATCGTGGTCCGTGGCCTCGTGCAGGGGGTCGGCTTCCGCCCGTTCGTGTACCGCCTCGCCGCCCGACACCACCTGCACGGATTCGTCAAGAACGGGATGGGGAGTGTCCTGATCGAGATCGAGGGGGAGACGCCCTCGCTCGAGCGTTTCTTGGCCGAGCTGGCCGGGGAACCGCCACTGACCTGCCCCCGGCGATGCTACCAACCTCTATGATAGTGCGGCTGTCGACGCGGCCATAGCCATCGGGCCGAGTAGCGCGGCCCCGAACTCCGTCGTCCACGGCACGACCGCTTCCGGCGCCGGCGGTCGATACCCGAGGCTGCTGTGCGGACGGACGGTGTTGTACCGGACCCGGTACCGCTCGATCAGGACCTTCGCCTCCAGCAGGGTGTCGAAGATTTCGCAATCCAGCAGCTCGTCCGAGAGCTTCCCGTTGAAGGATTCGATGTACCCGTTCTCCCACGGGCTCCCCGGCTCGATATAGAGCGTCGTCACACCGACCCGGCCCAGCCACTCGCGCACGGCCTTCGCCGTGAACTCGGGGCCGTTGTCCGAGCGGATGTGCCCGGGCACGCCCCGCCGCACGAACAGGTCCGACAGCCGCTCCAGCACGTCATCCGACGTCAGCCTCCTCGCCACGTCGATGGCCAGGCATTCCCTCGTGAACTCGTCGATCATCGTGAGCATCCGGAAGGCCCGGCCGTCGCGGGTGCGGGCCTGGACGAAGTCATAGCTCCAGACGTGATCCCTCCGCTCGGGCGCAACCGCACGCACGACCCGTCGCCCAGCCAGAGCCGGCCCCGCTTCGGCTGCTTCTGCGGGACCTTCAGGCCCTCGCGCCGCCAGAGCCGCTCCACCCTCTTGTGGTTGACCTGGAAGCCCTCGGCCCGCAGCAGGGCCGTGACCCTCCGGTAGCCGTAGCGGCCGTACTCGCTCGCCAGCTCGACCATCCGCGCCGACAGCCTCGGCTCGTCGTCAGGCACGGCGGGCGCCCGCCGCTGCGTCGAGCGGCACTGTCCCAGGGCCTTGCACGCCCGGCGCTGCGAGACGCGGTCGGGGCCGAGCACCTCGCGGACGTGCTCGACCGCCTCGCGCCGCTTCGCCGGGCTCAGTATTTTCCCGAGGCGGCCTCCTTGAGGATCGCCTTGTCCAGCTCGGCGTCGGCCAGCAGCCGCTTCAGGCGGGCGTTCTCCTTCTCCAGCTCCTTGAGCCGCTTCGCCTGGTCGAGCTTCATGCCGCCGTACTCGCGGCGCCATCGGTAATACGTATTCTCGGTGACCGCCAGGTCCTTGCAGACCTGGGCGATCGCAGTCCCCTTGGCCAGCTTGACCTCGGCTTCTCTGAGCTTGCCGATGACCTGCTCAGGCGTGTGTCGCGGTTTCTTCGCCATGATGAGGCCCCTCCAGGTGTCGCCGCAATCCTCTCATTGCGGCTGGACTCGTTGAAGGATCCTGCTGGCGAATTCTAGATCAGCGACCCGGGCTCGCTTACGCTCCGTCCGAGAGGAGTTTCACCCGGACGGAGCCCGCCCATGTCGCTTCACCCCCAGCCGATCGGGCCTGTGCCCGAGGAGACCGCTCGCGTCGCCCGCGCCGCCTTCCACGGTGGCAACGTCTACATGGCCCTGCGCGACGAGCTGGGCACCATCTTCCGAGACGAGGACTTCGCCGCCCTCTACCCGAGCCGCGGCCGGCCCGCCGAGGCCCCCTGGCGGCTCGCCCTCGTCACCGTCATGCAGTTCGCCGAGGGGCTCTCCGACCGCCGCGCCGCCGACGCGGTGCGCGGCCGCATCGACTGGAAGTATGCGCTCGGCCTGACGCTGGACGACCCCGGATTCGATGCCTCGGTCCTCTGCGAGTTCCGGCGCCGACTGCTCGACGGCCCGGCCGAGCGGCTGCTCCTGGACGCCCTCCTGGACCGATGCCGCGAGCGAGGCTGGCTTAAGGCCCGGGGCCGGCAGCGCACCGACTCGACCCACGTCCTGGCCCGCGTCCGGGCCTCCAACCGCCTGGAGGGCGTGATCGAGGCCGTCCGCCACGCCCTGGACCGCGTCGCCGCGGTGGCCCCCGACTGGCTGGCCGCACGGGCATGCCCCGATTGGGCCGAGCGATACGGCCGGCGACCTTACTCGCTCCCTCTGCCGGCCTCGGAGGAGGGGCGCCGGCAGTTGGCCGACCAGGTCGGTAGGGACGGCCTCGCGCTGCTCGAGGCCGCCGCGGGACCCGGGGCCCCGCCATCACTACGTGGGCTGCCCGCGCTGGAGGCCTTGCGTCGGATCTGGGTCCAGCAGTTCTACCGCGACGCAGGCGGCCTGCGGTGGAGGACCGAATCGGACGGGATCCCGCCGGCGTCCCTACTGATCACGTCGCCCCACGACGCCGAGGCGCGGTTCGGCAAGAAGCCATCGACGACGTGGATCGGCTACAAGGTCCACCTGACCGAGACCTGCGACGACGACGTGCCGCACCTGATCGTCAACGCGACGACCGCGCCCGCCCCCGCGCCCGACGGTCGGGCCACGCCCGAGATCCACGAGACATTGAGCGGCCGCGACCTCCTGCCGGGCCAGCAGATAGTCGACGCGAGCTACATCGACGCCGACCTCCTGATGGCGATGCGACGGGCGCACGGCGTCGAATTGATCGGGCCGATGCAGCCGGATTACCACTGGCAGACCAAGGCCGAGGGGGCCTATAGGACGGCCGACTTCGCGATCGACTGGCAGCGCCGTCAGGCGACCTGCCCGGAAGGCCGGACCAGCCGAAGTTGGACGCCGGCCGTCGAGCCCGGAGGCGCCGAGATCGTCTACATCAAGTTCTCCACGACCGACTGCCGCGCCTGTCCCGCCCGGTCGAGGTGCACGCGGTCGGACCGGCGGTCGCTGACGGTGCGCCGCCGCGAGGTGTTCGAGGCGCTGCAGGCGGCGCGGGATCGGGAGTCGACGGAGGAATTCCGGGCCGAGTACGCCGCGCCGCGCGGGGATCGAGGGGACGATCTCGCAGGGCGTGCGGAGCTTCGGGATGCGGAGGTGCCGGTATCTCGGGGAGGCGAAGGCCCGTCTGCAGAACGTAGCGACGGCGGCCGCGATCGACCTGGCGCGTATCGGGGCCTGGCTGATGGAGAGGCCCGTCGAGAGCGCCGGGTGACAGCATTCAGGCGCCTTATGGGCCTTCCCCGGCCGGCCTGAAGATTCGCCAGCAGGATCGTTGAAGGGGGCAAGGTCAGGCCACGCGGCGGTTAGCCTGCGCGTGCGAGGCATGCGCCATCCTGTTCAGCGGCCACGGCGCGACGCGGTTCCGCCGGGTCCCCCGCCGCGTCCAGTTCCTTCCCGACTTCCGCCTGACGGACGAGGCGTGGCAGGGCCTGAACCTGCCGATCGACCTGGCCTGCTTCGTCTACAGCACGCCGCAGGATCGCATTGTCGTGCTCTACCCGAGCCCCGCCGGCGCCACCGAGGCAACGGTGACTCCCGAAGCCTGGGAAGAACTGATGGCAGAGAACCCGGTCCTCCGCGATTTCGAGCCCGACGCCGAGGGCCTGCTCGTGAACCGGGTCGGCCAGGCGCGCGACTCCTATCGCGTCGGCATCGACGAATGCTACAAACTCGTCGGCCTGATACGCACCCACTGGCGCGGTCTCTCGGGCGGGGCGGCGGTCTGGGGCCACATCCACGGCTTCTTCGCCGGCCTGAAGGAGCGATCGCCCCATGCCTGACCTGCACTTCCGCGTGGACGGGGCCGAGCCGCAGCGGTTCTCCGCCGAGCCGATCCTGCAGTTCAAGCTGTCCCTCGCCGAGGCCGTGGCTCCGGGCGCCGAGCAGACGCCGATCCATGCCGTCGCGCTCCGGTGCCAGGTCCGGATCGAGCCGGCCCGGCGGAGCTATGAACTGCCGGAGAAGGACCGGCTCCTCGACCTCTTCGGCACGCCCGAGCGCTGGGGCCAGACGCTCCGGCCGATGCTCTGGACTCACGTCGGCACCGTCGTGCCCCCGTTCACCGGCAGTTGCACTGTCGACCTGCCCGTGCCGTGCAGCTTCGACTTCAATCTCGCGGCTACGAAATATTTCGCCGCGCTCGAGGCGGGCGAGATCCCGCTCTGCTTTCTCTTCAGCGGGACGATCTTCTACGAGGCCGATGACGGGGCCTTGCAGGTGACGCAGATCTCCTGGGAGAAGGAGGCAACCTTCCGCCTGCCCGCGGCGACCTGGCGCGGCCTGATGGACCTGCACTACGGCAACACCGCGTGGCTCTGCCTGCGTAGAGACGTGTTCGACCAGCTCGCCGAGTTCAAGAGCCGCCGGGGGCTGACGACCTGGGACGCCGCCCTGGAGCGGCTGCTCGCCGCGACCGAGGAGGCGGTCTCGTCATGAACACCGCGCTCGTCGAGCGGATTGCCGACGCGGTCATGTACGAGGGGTACATTCTCTACCCTTATCGCCCCTCGACCAAGAACCGCCAGCGCTGGACGTTCGGCGGGCTGCTCCCCGACGCCTACTGCCGGGCAAAGGGCGGCGAGACGTCGAGCAACCAAACCGAATGCCTCATCCGCGGCACGCGAGGGACCACGTTCGACGCGCGCATTCGATTCCTCCATCTGACCGATCGCCTGGTCGGTGACTACGCCACGCCGCTCGCGGAGTGGCGTGACGGAGACGAGCCGCCATCGCGCCTCGTCGACTCGCTCCGCGTCGGCGACAGGCTTTACAACGCGTGGCAGGAGGCGGAGCCTCGCGAGGCCCGCCTCGGTGCCCTGACGATCGGCGATCTCATGTCCGGAGCATGCCAGACGTCCTTTGTCTTCCCGGGCGCGCGGAGGTCGGAGCCGGTGCGCGGGATGGATGGCGAGGTCGTCGGCGTCCTGATCCGCGAACAGCAACCGATCGGGGGCGTCGTCGAGGCCAAGGCCGCCGAGGCCAGCGCGGGGCTCTTCCGCGTGACGCTCTGCGTCACGTGTCGCACACCCATGGCCGGTGCAGACGGCGCCACCCGAGACGAGGCCTTGCTTCGCTCGCTCGTCTCCACACACGCGATCCTCGAGGTCCAGGGCGGCAAGTTCGTCTCGCTCATGGACCCGCCCGTCGACGCGCGCGAGGCCGCCGCAGCGTGCCGCAACGTCGGGATTTGGCCCGTGATCGTCGGCGAGGTAGGAGAGACCGACGCGATGCTCGCCTCGCCGATCATCCTCTACGACTATCCCCAGATCGCCGCGGAGAGCCCCGGCGACTTCTTCGACGGCACCGAGATCGACGAGATGCTCACGCTTCGGATCATGACCCTGACGGACGAGGAGAAGGGGGAGATGGCCTCGGTCGACGAGCGGACCCGCGCCCTGCTGGCGCGGACCGAGGCGACGGCGCGCGATCAATTGCTCGGCCTCCACGGCACGCTCCGGGGCCTGCAGCCGATGCCCGGGGAGGGCTCGCATCGTGCGTAGCTGGGACCCCGAGGCCGATCGCCGCCGCCTCGAATGCATCCACCTCGGCCCGGCCGAATTTCGCGCCGGCGACCGTGTGCGGCTCCGCCCGCTCGGTCGCGCCGATATCATGGACGTGGCGCTCGTGGGCAAGACCGCGACGATCGAGGCGATCGAGCAGGACTTCGAAGGCGGCGTCCACCTCGCGGTCATCGTCGACGACGATCCCGGCAAGGACCTCGGCCTGCTCCGCCAGCCCGGACACCGCTTCTTCTTCCGGCCCGAGGAAGTGGAAGCCCTCCCATGAGGCGACTCCATGGCCATCCGCTACCGGTTCGACCCGAGCCAGAGCCGGTTCACGGTCCAGGCCTTCGCCGCCGGCCTGCTCTCGGCCCTCGGCCACAGCCCGACCTTCGCCGTCCGCGACTTCTCCTGCCGCGTCCGGTTCGAGGGGGACGAGGTCCGGGGCATGGTCCTGGAGCTGTCCATCCGCGCCGAGTCGCTCGACCTGCTCGACAACGTCAAGGACTCCGACCGCCGCGAGATCCTCGAACGGACGCGGAGGAATGTGCTCGAGACGTCGACCTACCCGGAAATCACTTACCAGTCCGCGGACGTCACCTCGGAGCCGATCGCGCCGGGTCGATTCCGCGTCCGGATCGGCGGGCGGCTGACGCTGCGCGGGACGACGCGGGACCACCCGGTCGACGCGGAGGTCCAGATCTTCGGCGACGGCCTCCGGCTCGTCGGGGGGTGTTCGCTCCGCCTCTCCGACTACCGGATCAAGCCCGTGACCGCCCTGGCCGGAGCGATCAAGCTGAAGGACGAGCTCAAGGTGGCCTTCGACCTCGTCGGATTACCGGAGGGGCCATGAGTCCCCCGCGCATCCTGGTCGCATACGTCGGCAACATCTTCCTCGGCGACGATGCGTTCGGCGTCGAGGTCGCCCGCCGGCTCACGGAGCGCGAACAAGGGGACGGCGTACGGGTCGTCGACTTCGGCATCCGGGGCCTGGACCTGACCTATGCCCTGCTCGACGGGCACGACGCGGTCATCCTTGTCGACGCGGCCCCTCGCGGAGGGCCGCCGGGCACGCTCTACGTCCTCCAGCCGTCGTCGGACGATACGCCCGGCCCGGACAACGCCGGGCCGTCGATCGAGATGCACAGCCTCGACCCGGTGAAGGTGCTCCGCCTGGCCCGGGCCATGGGCGGGCGGGTCGATCGGCTCCTGGTCGTGGGCTGCGAGCCGACTCCGCCCTATGGGTCGGACGACATGCGGGCCGGGCTGAGCGAGCCCGTACGCGCGGCCGTGGACGAGGCGGTTGCGCTCGTGGAGTCACTGGCCGCGCGGTTGCTCGCGGGTGAACGAATCGAGGAGAGTGGGTTCGAGGTCGTAACCGAGAGGGGAGCGAAATCATGACGAGTCTGACATCCGCAGAACGACGCTACCTGCCGCGGAGCTGGCAGGCCGAGCGGAAGGGGCCGCCAGTCGCTCCGATCGTCGTCGGGGTCGTGGTCGTCGGGCTGGGGGTCCTGGCCTGGACGTACCTGGGTCCCGACCTGAGACGCTACATGAAGATCCATAGCATGTGATCGGGCCGCCATCGGGAGGACCATGCACGAGCTCTCAATCGCCCTGAGCATCCTGGACGTGGCGGCCGAGGAGGCCGAGCGTCGGGGCGGGCGCGTCGTCGCCATCCACCTGAAGCTCGGCCCGCTTTCCGGCGTGGTCGGGTCCGCGCTCGCGTCCGCCTACGAGCTGGCGCGCGAGGGCACGCCGCTCGCGGACGCTGCGCTGGTCGTCGAGAAGGTCCCGATCGTCGCCTACTGCCCGGCCTGCGACGCCGAGCACGCCTCTGCGACGGTCCTCGACCTCCGCTGTCCCGCCTGCGGAGCGCCGACGCCCGATGTCGTCGGCGGGCGCGAGCTGGAAGTCTTCGCCCTGGAGATCGAAACATGAGCGAGACGCCGCGGCTCGTCCAGGTCCGGCAGCAAGTCCTCAAGCGCAACGACGTCGTCGCCCGCGCTCTCCGCGAGGGCTTCCGCGCGGCCGGCACCTATGTCGTCGGCCTCGTGTCGAGCCCGGGCTCTGGCAAGACGGCGTTCCTGGAGTCGATCCTCGGGCGGCTCCGCGAGACGCACCGCGTCGCCGCCCTCGTCGGCGACCTCGCCACCGACAACGACGCCCGCCGGCTCGCCCGCAGCGAGGCGCCGGTCAAGCAGATCCTCACCGGCACGGTCTGCCACCTCGAGGCCGAGATGGTCGCGTCGGCCCTGGACGGCTGGCTGCCCGAGGCGCCGGACTTCCTCTTCATCGAGAACGTCGGCAACCTCGTCTGCCCCGCGAGCTTCGACCTGGGCGAGGACCTCCGGCTCGTTCTCTTCTCGGTGACCGAGGGGGAGGACAAGCCTCTCAAGTACCCGACCATCTTCAACACGGCTGATGTGGCCGTCATCACCAAGACTGACCTGGCCGCCGCCGTGGAGTTCGACGCCGCGGCCGCACGCCGGAGTATCCAGACGGTCCGGCCCGGCATGGAGACCTTTGAAGTCTCGTCTCGAACCGGCGCCGGGATGCAAGGGGTCCTGGATTTCCTCGGCACGCGCCGCGCCGCGACTCGAAATGACCGCCGCGAGCATCGGCCCGGACCCGCGGCGATCGGGCTCGCCGAGTAGTGCGGCCCTCCCCTGATGACTCCGGACTGGCTCCGGCCCTCAGTGACTATCACGCGGCGTTCACTATCGATATAATCGAGAGATCGGCTCACGAACACTGTGTCGACATGACCAGATGGGACGAATGTCATGAGCACCGTCTCGCAGGGCGGATCGAATCCCGACGCGAAGCATGACCACAAGGACGCCAAGGAGGCCCTGACGGGCATGATCGACGAGTTCGCCGATCTCTCCAAGAGCGCCGTGCAGGTCGCGTCGCGCGGCTGGAAGGCCTCGGTCGACGCGAACGCGACGCTGGCTCTCAGGACCATCGACTCCCTGGTCCGGTCGACGGAATCGTGGTCGAAGGCCCTCCGGTCGTCCTTCCCAGTGCAGGCCAATGCCGATGAGGTCGCGTCCCTCTGGAAGACGGGCGCGGAGATCGCCCAGACCTGGGTCAAGGATATGGCGACCAACTGGACGGAGGCGGCAAACGTCTTCGTCCGGACGCTCGACGCGAAGGATTCTCGGCCCTGATCGCCGCCCCCTCCCCAGCATCATCGATCACGACCCGGCGAGGGGCCCGTCGACCGCATGAAATCCTACCCCTACGCCTTCCACGTCGCGCTCGACGGCAACGGGATCAATGGCCTCGAGGGCCTGGCCGGCGTCTGCCTCTTCCTGTTCGACCCCGACGACAATTCCTTCGCCTTCAAGATTAAGTACTATCCCGGGATCGCGGCCGGACACGCCGTGAGCATCAACCCGGGGAGGACCGTCGGGCTGCTCGGGAACTCGGGGCAGCACCTGCTGTTCTACGACCCGAGGGACCTCGTCGAGCTCGAGCGCGTCTCGACCCTCCGGGTCGAGGTCCCGGACAGCGCGCTGCAGGGCAGCACGCACGCGGTCTGGCTCAGCGACTCGGAGTTCATCACCGCGATCGGGGAACATTTCTATCGATTCGGGATCGATCGGCTGGCGACGCCCGAGCGCCTCGGGCCGCACCTGGTGAAGCTCCCGCACGCGATCAAGCTGACGAGCTCCCGGCGCTTCCTCGTCTACGGGTCGATGGACCACCCGCGCCAGGGGGAGGCCCGCGAGGTCGGGATCTGGGACTTCGCCGCTTCGAAGGCCGTGCGGCTGCAGCTCCCGGCCACCTGCTGGCATGTCCTCCCCCACCCGACCGAAGACGTCTTCTACGCGATCACCTTCCGGGTCGCCCCGCAGGACAACGTCGACTACCTCGAGTGGGGCATGTCCTACCTGAAGGAGTACGTCTTCGAGATCGACGCCACGACGGCGACGGTGACGCGGCACTGGGCCGCGGGCCGGCAGATGCCGGCGCACATCAATTCCGACATCACGATATCAAAGTCCGAACTAATCTTCTGCACGGGCGGGAGCCAGACGATCGTCTGCCTGAATCGCGACGACTTCTCGACCTTCTCCGTCATCGACGAGCGGGCCGGCGCGGGAGACATGCTCGCGAGGCCGAGGGAGGTCGCAGGCCAGGTCTACGACGCCTTTACGCGGGCCGGGGTGTTCACCAACGCACGCCACTTCCTCGGGGCGCTGCGGGTGAGCCGGTTCTCGCTCCTCGACTCCGTCTACGGCTGCCAGCTCTCGCCCGACGAGCGGTTCCTCTTCACCGCGAACCGGGGGCTAAATCACATCACCGTCTACGACTACTCGACCAAGACGCCGCGGCTTCGCGTTCCGATGCCGGAGATCCAGGACTACGTGCCGAACCTATCGAGGTTCGACGACCCGAGGCTGGGGTTCCACCACAGCGCCGTCTTCGGCGGATGAGGATCGTTCCTGGGGCCCGGGATTCACACCGACGCGTCCGCTTCCCGTCGGCCGATGTACTCTTCGACCTCGCGGCAGAGGACCTGGAAGTTGCGGGGGATGACCGACGCGATCGCCTGCTGGACCATGCCGGCGAAGAGCGGCTTTGTGAGGAACGTTCGTTCGGGCTTCAGCGTGATCGCGCCCGAGAACGTGATGCGCGTGGCCCGGAAGTTCGCGATTGGCTCGAAGCCGGTCTCTCCTTCCGAAACCAGCTCGCCCCGGAACGCGTCGGGGACAACGCGCCAGCGGCACGACATGCGAGACCAATCCCACTCGGCATGGTCGGTCCACCGGAGCATCTCGGTCGAGATGAGGTCCGCGAGCCCTGCAGGTAGCTTCACGCGAGCCTCCCACTCGTTGACGACCCGCACGACCGACTCGCCGAGCTCCTCCCTGGCAGCCTCGCGGATGCTCTGGATATCGGCCAGCGAGCCCGCCAGGGACGGCAGATGATCCCTCATCGTCGCCCAGACGTCATCGGCAGGGTGCTTCACGACGGTGACGGTGCGGAAGCTCGTGGACATAGCAGGCTCCGATAGTCCGCCGTCCGACCGAGGCGCGCCCGATGGACCTCGTCGGAGAGGCGGAGGGAACGCCGGACCTCGGTCGAGACGCTGCTCGTCATCGCGATCCACCCGAGGGCCTCGGCGATCGCCATCCGGAGCGGACGCGCAGTGTAGCCGATCGCGGCCGCCTTGCGGTGGCTGTACCAGAAGTACTTGCCGACCATGCCGAGCTGCTCCTCCGCGGCGAACGGCGAGTAATAGCTCCCCAGGCCCAGGGCCGAGAGGCCTCGCGACATCGCGACCATCGTCCCCGCGCCGAGATGCCAGGCAGGCGCGGGCAGGCCCGCGAGCTCGGCGACCGTCCGGTAGAACGTCGCGTAGTCGACGTTGTGGCCGCCGAGGATGTAGGTCTCGCCGGGAGTGCCGGCCGAGGCGAGCAGGCGATGGCCGCGCGCGACGTTGCGCACCGAAGCGACATTGATTCCGCCGTCGTAGGAGAGCTTCACGGGGCTGGCGAGGTAGTTGAGGATTAACCCGTTGCTCGGCCCGTTGCGGAAGTCGTAAGGCCCGACCATCACCGTCGGCGACGCCACGACCAGCTCGATCCCACTTTCGCGCCGAGGCGAAGGGCCAACTGTTCCTGCTCGGCCTTGACGCTGATATAAGCGGGCAGGCCTGACCGCTCCGGATTACCGCATTCCTCCTCGTCGAGGACGTGGGGCCTGCCCACCCAGCCCAGGGTCGCCGACGATGAGGTCAGCACGACCCGCCGCGCGCCCCCGATGACCGCCGCGGCGAGAACGTTCTCCGCGCCCGCAGCGCGACAGACCGCATCTCGTCCCGGAATCGATCGCGAAAGTCGTAGATCGACGCCGTGTGGAAGATCACGTCGGCGCCTTCGCAGGCGCGGGCGACGAACCGCGCGTCGAGGATGTCGCCCTGCTCGGTCGGGACGTCAAGGTTTGTGAGCCCATTACGCTTCCCGCTCGGGCCGATCAGCGCCACGACGCGATCGCCGTGCTCGACGAGCGATCGCACGACTTCGGCCCCGAGGAAACCATTGGCACCGGTCACGATCGCTTTCATGGGCGGACCGACCCCCCGTCGGGCGGCCGCGGGGCCGCTCCGTTCGCTCCCGCCTGGCGGAAGTGACGGAATCCGCGCTCGTCGAGGGACTCGTCATAATCCCGCGGCCCCAGGCCGTGAGCCGCCGGCTTCCACTTCGGCGTCAGCCCCCGCAGGCGGGACGCGGCATCGGCGAAGCCTGGCGCGTGCCGTTCGAAGAACCGTCGGAGGAATTCCACGGCTGATCCCGATTCCGGCGACACGGGCGGCCGCCCGAGCAGTGGATCTCGGCCCTCGTACACGGCCTCGAAGTTCGCGACGGTATTCTCCATGAACGTCCGATATCCCTCGCGGGCGATGGCCAGCCGCACCTGCGCAAACTGCGGCGTCTCCATGAACCGGAGGGGACCGGGGGCGGGGAACTTCTGCCGGACGATGATCTCGACGAGGAGGAAACCGTCGGCCCCGCGCCGGATGGCGACGACGCCGTCGTCGGCCTCCGCGCTCCGGTTCTCGCTGATCAGAGTATGCCAGGAGATGACTTCCGCGTCGCTCGACCTGTCGATTTGCTCGACCTTCGTCACGTCGATCGAGTCTCTCCCCCACCAGGAAAGGAAGGGCGGCTGCGAGAGATAAACCGTGCGCTCGAGCTGCCGCTCGACGCGTCCTCCTTCATCCAGGCCGAGCGGGATGGCCGCGCCGCCCACGTAGCCATTGAGGTAACTCATCGAGCGGGCGATGTCGAACTGCTCAAGGAAGTCCGAATATTCGATCGCCAGGGCCTTGCAAAAGAAGGCGATGAACTCGCCGTCCTGGGTTTCCTCGACGCCGAAAGTCCGGCCATCATCCGCCGAGAACTTCAGGCGTCGGGACAAGACGCCCGCGCGATCCCCCAGCCGTTCGAACTGGGCCGGACCGATTGCGTCGATGGGCACGTTCACGGAGAAATGCTTCCGGATCAATCGCGAGGGGTCGGCGACCCGCGCGTGTAGGAATGCGAGCCGATCGAGGAGCTGCCCGAAGCCGCGAAGGAACGTCGCCACCTCGTCGCCGGGGATCGCGGACAGGGCTCGCCCCACGCGTCGCGCGACGTCTCCGAGGATGACGTCATCGAGCGGGAACATGTCGAGGTCGATCTTCGAGGCCAGCAGGCGGCCAAGGGCGGCGAAGCCGTCGCCGGCGATCGGGGTGGTCTCGCTCTCAAGCCATGAATTCCGGGCGGGCGCGCCGGCGAAGGGGGCGACGCTCCCCACGATGCGGATCGATTGGCTCATGGTGGCCGGGGCCGCCACGGCCCGGAAGATTGGCGAGGACGAGGGCGCGACGCCCATCTTCCCCGCGGCGACCCAGTCGACGATCACGGGGTCTGCCCCGGCGATGAGGGTGCGCGCCGTCGCGGGGACGGGCCGGAGCGTGCCGTCCGGGCCCAGGCAACATGACCACCCGTCGAGGATCACGAAGTGGGGACCGGCCGCGCCGAGCAGGTAGCGAACCCTGTCCTCCGCGCGAGTCTCGCCCATCGAGGACGATCCGAACGGGAAGGAGACCAGCCCCGCGAGGCTGGACAGGGCGAGCCTGTAGCCCGAGTCCGGGTCCGATCGGACCTTGGGGAAACAGATCCGGAAATCGGCCCCGAGCCAGCGGGCGGAGACCCGCGGCGAGTTCAGGCCGAACTGCGGGTCGGGCTCCGAGGCGGCCCATCGACCCGCGAGATCCTGCACGTCATACGCCGCGCCGAGGGCGGTGACGAACCGGTAGCCGGCGGCGTCGGCCAGCGTGATGGCGTCGCGATTCCCGAAGGGGCGGAAGATCGCGTCGGATGCGACCCCGATCGTCACGCGGGGCCAACCGTCCGCATGGAGGAGATCGACGAGGCGTTCGACCAGGCGAGGGTCGGTGTGACTGGCCATGTCCCGGCCGATACAGTCCATGTCGGGCATTATCAGGATCTGGGAATCTGCCTTCTTCTTGCCCGACCGGTGGCTCGAGCGCGCTAGGGACGTCCAGAATTCCGACTCCTCCAGGACCCGCTCGAGCAGCGTCAGGTCATCGTCGTCGGAGGCCGACGCGATTGCGATGGTCGTCGTCGAATCGGCCATGAACCGCCATTCTCCGGGACACGGTGACGAGCGACCGCGGTCGGCACGCCGGATCTGCGGCAGTTTCGCGGCACCCGAGGGCGACGCCCTGGGGGAGATTCTATAAGGGCTTTCCGCTTATCGCAAAATCATTATCAAATCAGGAATGACACGATGCGCTCGGCTCCGAGCCGTTCCCGCCGCGTGAGCGGCTGCCCCTCCAACCGCTGAAACCCGAGAAGGCGATGCAGGCCGTCCGCCGTCGAGTGCTTGCGCGTATTTAAGCTTGTCTCGGGGGCCCCGACCCGCCGAATGTCCACGAGGAACCCCGGTGACTGCCGGCGGAAGGTCACCCTCCGACGCGTCGCGCGGCCGGGCCGGCGGCGACACATCTTCAGCGAGGCGATCGATGATCGGACGAGGCGGCAAGCGGGCCCTGCCGATGGTGGTAGACGCGCTCGAGGCGAGATGGCTCCTCGCGGCCCCCCAGCTTCCCGGCAACGCGGGGGCGATCGTCGCAAGCCAGTACCAACCCACCGGGTACGTGACGAAGGTTGGTACCCAGCTCCGCAACGTGGCCCTGGGAGGGCCGATCAGCGTCGCCGTGCTCAGTCCGCCATTCGCCGGCGGAAGCGTTGGCCTGTCGCCATACCCGGTTAACACCGGGCTCATCGCACTGAGCCAGTTCAATAATCAGGGCTTCAGGACGGTCGGGCTCCAGCTCGACAGCGTCGCGGCCGGAGGCGGCCTGACGATCGCCGGATCGGACAACGAGGACGTCAGCGGCGGGATCTCGGTCTTCCCGATCACGGTCACCAATTCGAACCTGATCCTCAACTCGCAGTTCAACGACGGCGGGTTCGGCATCCTCTCCCTGCAGGGCAACCAGCTTGTTCCCATCCATTCGAGGGTCGGGCTCCAGCTGCGTAACGTCGGCATCGGCGGCTCGGTCGGCGTCGGCCTTGACGACGTCGTGATCCGCCCCGTCGCCGCGGCGGCGGCGGACGCCGTGCGCGCGGCGGCGACCGCGACCCCGGTCGGCGGCCCGCAGGCGCAGAAAATCATCGATTTCACCACCAACACCGGCCAAATCACGAACTCGCAGTTCAACGACGGCGGGTTCGGCGACATCGGGTTCCAGTGGTCGAACGTCGGCGTGGGCGGGAACGTCGGGACGTCGAGCAACACGCTCTTCATTAACCCGCTCCAGAACAACACGGGCCCGATCACGGTGGCGAATCGAGCCTTCGGGGCAAACCTGACCGCGGCAACCGCCGCGGCGGCGCAGGGAGCCAATTCCTCGGCCCGGCCGGCGGCGGTCGCGAATCCCTCGGCGATCGCGCCGGGCTACGAGACCACGTACGACAACTCGGCGACCAACAGCGGGCGGATCGTCAACTCTCAGTTCAACGATGGCGGCTTCGGCGACATCGGGCTCCAGTGGAGCGACGTCCAAGTCAAGGGGACCGTCAGCGCCGTCCACAACTCGCTCACGGTCCAGCCCCAGAACGTGGGCCAGGGCCAGATCACCGTCCAGAACGTCTCGTTCCCCGCCGTCGCCCCGACGCCGCCCCCACCAAGCGGACCGGTGACTCCGGTGGCGGACGACCCGGCCGTCATCGCGAGCGAGGGCACACTGACGAACCCGCTGCCGGCGCCGACTGGGCCGATCAGCCCCTTCTTCCCCGTCCCGTTCAGCAGCCCTGGGACCGTGACGCTCGGCTATCCGGGCAATTACCCGCTCGAGAACGCCGCAACCACCAGCGGCCTTGTCCAGAACGGCCAGTTCAACGCAGGTGGGTTCGGCGACCAGGGTCTGCAGTGGCAAAAGGTCGAGGTCGGCGGGAACGTCCACATCGTGCACAACTCGCTCTCGGTCCATCCCGAGGGCTCGAAGCTCGCCGGTATCACGGTCTCGAACGTCTCGTACGGGGCGCCGATCTCGCCGAGGCTCAAGCGGAGCCTCGCCGACCTCCGTTACCTCCTCGTCACGCCCGCGAACAACGTGAGCCAGTACGGCCAGTTCCGCCCGGCGGGCACGACGCTCACCCCGCCGAACGACCGCATCCTGACAAACCAGCAGCTCGCCAGGACGGGTGGGACCGACGTCGTCATCCAGTGGAACGGCATCGAGCACAAGCGCGGGCTGGTCGTGATCAACAACGTCATCAAGATCCAGGGCGTCGGCCCGATGACCGGGCCGATCATCCTGAACAACATCCGGTTCCCGTTCCGCGTGCCGATTAGCCGCCATCCCAAGGTGACGGTCACGCCCGAGTCCGCCGCGTCGCCCGCGCTGGCCGCGACGAGCCAAGCCGGCACCGGAACCCCGGCCGCCGTCGGCATCGAGCCGCGCAACGCCGTCCTGCTCAACGACTCCAACAACAGCGGGATCGTGAACGGGGCCCAATTCAACGCCGGCGGGTTCGGCGACGACGGGCTCCAGTGGAACAACGTCAGCGTCGCGGGCTCGGTGAACGTCGTCCACAACCAGCTCGCGGTCGACGAGTCCTCGGACCTGCCCCCGGGGGACGTACCGGGGCCGATCGTGGTCTCGAACGTCACCTTCAACAGCGGCGCGCTTGACGGCGGCCTCTCGACCAAGCAAAACCAAGTCGTCACCGCGCCACCCCGTTACTTCGAGGCCGCATCGACGCACAAGGCGAGCCTCGGCAAGCCGCTTCCGCAGGACCCGAACGTCCGGCAGGACACGACAAACAGCGGCATCCTCAACGGCGGCGAGGTCGCCGCGGGCGCGGCCAACCATGCGCTGCTGCAGTGGCAGTGCGTCAAGGTCGGCGGCGGGGTCACGGTCGTCGACAACGTCCTCACGATCAGCATCCAGGACAAGCCGACGGGGCCGATCGTGATCTCGAACGTGACGTTCGCCTGAGTTTGTCAGAGGCGCGGCGCACTCATCGGCCGCCGATCAGCGGGTGAAGGACAATTCCGGGTCGCCGGGTCCGCTGCCGATCAGCTTGAAGCTGACCAGCGTCTGTAACCCCCCGCCGGCCGTGTACGGGGCCGGAGACGGCGCGGAGCCCCGACCGCGCCGCAAGATTCGCACTGAAGCCGCCGACGTCACTCCCCACAAGCCAGCCTCCTTGGCACGGCCATTGTGTTCAGCACCGTGGACTCAACTGGAGCGCCACGAGGGCGTCTTCGACGTAGGGCGGCACGCGCCGCCGCTGCCGGACGACCCAGGGAAGTTCGAGGAGTGCGTCGCGGAGTCCGAGCCACGTCGGTCCGTCCCAGCGTCTTTGCCAGACGGTGCGGAATGTCTGTCGAACTGCGACCGATATCGGGCGTCGGAGCCAGGCCGTCCAGAGGGCGTTGCGCATCTCGACCCGATGGCGCCCGGGCCTCGGGCCGCTCGGCGCGGATGATGGTGGGCAACGATGTCGGCGCAATAGGCCAGCCCCCAGCCGGCCGAGGCGAGGTCGATCGCCAGCAGACCTTCCTCGCCACCGATGCCGAAGCGAGGCTCGAACCCGCCGACATTCAAGAAGGCCGACCTGCGGACCACCGCCCCGCAGGCGAGAAACCCCAGCACGGCCGGGCCAGGCAAGTCGTCGGTGCGGGGGAGTGGGCTGGCGGCCATCGCCGCGCAGGTCGGGTCGAGCGCCTCGGCCGACCCGACGAGGATCTGGGCCGCGATCAGGCCGAGTCGAGCATGGGCGTCGAGCCGGTCGGCCGCCAGGGCCAGCGAGCCGGGAGCCCACCAGGAGTCGTCGTCGCTGAAGGCCACATACGGGGACTCGGCCTCGCGGGCCCCGACCGTCCTGGCCGCGGCCCCGAGGTTTTCGCCCAGCTCGATGAGGCCGGTCCATTCATGTTCGCGACGAATGAGCCCCACCGTGTCGTCGCTCGATCCGTTATCGACCACGATCACGCGGGGCGACTCGGGCAGCGAGCGAAGGCGGCCGAGGGCGACGCCCAGCTCCTCCCGACGGTTCCGCGTCGCGATGACCACCGTGACTCGCGGGTCCAATGCCGACTCCTCGACGGTCAGGATGTCCGGACGGCGGCTCATCCTCGCTTGCAATCAGCACACCGACTGGATCTCGCCCCCGGAGGCTCCCGACGCCGGCTACGAGCGGGCCCCGCCTCGGTCCTGGTGAACACAATGTGTCATGTCTTCTCCTTTATGTTGGTATACCAATTGCTACCGAGACACCCCGCTTTTTCCCACCGCTTGCCTCCGCCCTGCGGAGGGGGGCGCCCCTCCGGACCGGAACCCGGGAGGCTCCCTCGGAAGAGGCACTGGGATCGGGCCACTCCGGCGCGGTCTCGTCCCCAAAAAATGACACGCTGACGGACAACCGGGCGAATCGGGATTGAGCCTACGCATCCCTCGGGCCATCGTCCCCAGGGCGATAGGCCCCTTCGCGCACGCTAGTAAGGAATCGTGGCGGTATGGGCGAGTCATCCCCGCGCTTAGGGGAGGTGCAATCCGTCGGATCGCGGTCCTCCGGGCGCTGCAGCTCGGCGACCTGTTGTGCGCGGTGCCAGCACTCCGAGCGCTTTGCGCAGCTCTGCCCGGGGCGGAGATCGTCCTGATCGGACTGCCCTGGGCGCGCGAGTTCGTCGAGCGGTTCGGACACTATGTCGACGGGTTCCGCGAGTTCCCAGGCTTCCCGGGCCTGCCCGAGCGGGCACCCAAGATCGGCCGCATCCCTAGTTTCCTGGCCGAGATGCAGGCCGAGCGGTTCGACCTGGCGATCCAGCTCCACGGCAGCGGCCCGTTCGTCAACCCCCTGATCGCCCTCTTCGGCGCGGCGCTCGGCCGGCTTCTTCCTGCCGGGCGATTATTGCCCCGATCCCGAGACGTTCATCCCCTGGCCCCATCACGGGCTCGAGATCTGCCGATTGGTGGCGCTCATGGAAGCCCTCGGCGCGCGATCCAGGGCGAGGAGCTGGAGTTTCCGCTCTCCGACCACGACTTCCGCTCGCTCGAGGCGGTCGAGGAGACGCGCGACCTCGTGCCGGGCGAGTATGTCTGCATCCATCCGGGCGCGAGCGCCGCGGGGCGGCGGTGGCCGGCATCGCGGTTCTCGGCCGTGGCACGGGCGCTGCGCGGAAGGGGTCTCGACGTCGTCCTGACCGGCACGGCGAGCGAGCTCGCGTTGGCCCGCGCCGTGGCCGAGGAGGCCGCGGTCCCGCTCGTCAACCTCGCCGGCCGGACCGACCTCGGCGCGCTCGGCGTCTTGCTGTCCCGGGCCCGACTGCTTGTCTGCAATGACACGGGCGTCTCCCACGTCGCCGCCGGCCTCCGCACGCCGAGCGTTGTGATCTCCACCGGCGACAACCCCGCGCGGTGGGCGCCCATCGACTCGCGGCTGCACCGGGTTCTCTGCCGCGACTCGGGCGTGGGCACCGACGAGGTCGTCGCCGAGTCCGACGACCTGCTCGCGACCGCGCCGCGGTCCTCGCCCGCGCGCCCGCGGCGATCCCCCGATATTCCCGACAGGCCGAGAGTCCACCGTCATGCGTCCGATCCGCGTCCTGACCTGGCACATCCACGGCAATTACCTGCTCTACCTTTCGCAGGCGAACATCGAGTTCTACCTGCCGACCGGGCTGAGTCGCGAGGGTTACGGCGGCCGAGGTTCCACCTTCCCGTTCCCCGATCGCGTCCGGGACGTGCCGGCCGAGGCGGTCCGCGAACTCGACTTCGACTGCGTCCTCTTCCAGACGTGGGCGAACTACGAGGTCGACCAGCACGAGATCCTTTCGGATGAGCAGAAGCGTTTGCCCCGAATCTACCTCGAGCACGACCCCCCGCGCGGCCATCCGACCGACGAGCCGCACTGGTTCGACGAGCCGGACTCGCTCCTCGTACACGTCACGCCGTTCAACGCCCTGATGTGGGACTCGGGCCGGACGCCGACGCGGGTCATCGACCACGGCGTCTTCGTCCCCGAGGGCGTCCGCTATTCAGGAGAGATCGAGCGCGGGATCGTCGTCGTGAATCATCTCCGCTCGCGCGGGCGATTGCTCGGGTCCGACGTCTTTCTGGACGCCCGCGAGCGTGTACCGCTCGACCTGGTCGGGATGGACGCCGAGTCGCTCGGCGGCCTCGGCGAGGTCCGGCCGATGGAGCTGGCGGAATTCGAGGCGCGGTATCGGTTCTTCTTCAATCCGATCCGCTGGACGAGCCTCGGCCTGGCCGTGGTCGAGGCGATGACGCTGGGCATGCCGATCGTGGGCCTGGCGACGACCGAGATGGCGACCGCCATCGAGAGCGGCGTCTCTGGCTACGTCGATACGGACCTCCATCGGCTGACCGAGGCGATGCGCGACCTCCTGACGAGTCCCGAGGAGGCGCGGCGGCTCGGCGAGGGAGCACGGCGACGGGCGCTCGAGCGGTTCCACATCGATCGGTTCGCCCGCGAGTGGGCAGAAACCTTCGCGCTCGTGACGGGGCGGCGGCCCGGACGTACGCAGGCCTCGCCCGGGTTGGCGTTGGCGACGGGGAGTGTGCGATGACGAGAAAGCGGATTGCCCTGATCAGTGAGCACGCCTCGCCGCTGGCCCTACTCGGGGGGGTCGACAGCGGCGGCCAGAACGTGTACGTCGGCCAGCTCGCGCGGCTCCTGGCGAGGCTCGGCCTCGAGGTCGACGTCTTCACGCGCCGCGATGACCCGGACCTGCCCGACGTCGTCGCCTGGGCCGACGGCGCCGCGGATCATCCACGTCCCCGCCGGCCCGGCCGAGCCCGTCCGCAAGGAGGAACTGCTGCCCTTCATGGGCGACTTCACGCGCTTCGTCCTCCGTTGCTGCCGGCGAGGGAAGGGCTATGACCTGATCCACGCGAACTTCTTCATGTCCGCACTGGTCGCGGCCGACATCAAGCGCGCCGCGGGCGTGCCGTTCGTCGTCACGTTCCATGCGCCGGGCGCGTCCGCAAGAGGCATCAGGGCGGGGCCGACACCTTCCCCGGCGAGCGGCTCGCGATCGAGGATCGCGTCGTCCGCGAGGCCGACCGGATCATCGCCGAGTGCCGGCAGGACGAGGACGACCTGATCGACCTCTACCGCGCCCACCCGGCGCGGCTGGTGACGATCCCCTGCGGGTTCGACCCGGCGGAGTTCTGGCCCGTCGGCAAGGCGCGGCGCGGGCAAAGCTCGGCCTCGACCCGGGCGAGCGGGTCGTCCTCCAGCTCGGCCGGATGGTCCCGCGAAAGGGCGTCGACAACGCCATCCGCGGGCTGGCGCGGCTGCGGAGCAAGCACGGAATCGCCTCGCGGCTCCCGGTCGTCGGCGGCGAGTCGCGCGAGCCCAACCCGACGGTCACGCCCGAGATCGGCCGCCTGATGGCGATCGCGCGGGCCGAGGCGATCGACGACGCCGTCACCTTCGTCGGCAGCCGGGGCCGCGACGTCCTCCGCTATTACTACAGCGCGGCCGATGTCTTCGTCACCACCCCCTGGTACGAGCCGTTCGGCATCACGCCGCTGGAGGCTGCCGCATGCGGCACGCCGGTCATCGGGGCGGAGGTCGGCGGGATCAAGACGACCGTCGCCGACGGCGAGACCGGCTACCTCGTCCCGCCGAACGACCCCGGCGCCCTGGCCGACGGCCTGGCGCGGCTCTTCCGCCGACCGGAGCTCATCCAGCTTCTCGGCCGGCAGGCCCTCCGCCGGGCCAATGCCCTGTTCACTTGGGAGAAGGTCGCCGTCGCGGTCGCGCGAGTCTACGACGAGGTCGCGGGGCCGGATGCCGGCCGGTCGGGAGCCGGCCTCTGGTCGGATCCGACGCTCCGGTTCCCGTCGCAACCCTCGCTCCCGCAGATACCCCGAGAGGCCGACCCGCGATGAGGGCCGACCGCGCCGTGTTCCTCGACAAGGACGGGACGCTCGTGGACGACGTGCCGTACAACGTCGACCCTGACCTGATCCGGCTCGCGCCGGGGGCCGACGAGGGCCTGCCCGCGCTCCGCGATCTCGGATATCGGCTGTTCGTCGTGTCGAACCAGTCGGGCGTGGCTCGAGGGCTGTTCCCCGAGTCGGCGCTGGTCGCCGTCGAGCGGAGGCTCCGCGAGCTGCTCGGCGCGCTCGGCGTGGCGCTCGACGAGTTCTATTACTGCCCGCATCATCCCCAGGGCCGGGTGAAGCCCTACGACGTCGATTGCGACTGCCGCAAGCCCTCGCCCGGCCTGATCCGCAGGGCGGCGACCGCGCACCACCTCGACCTGGATCACTCCTGGCTCATCGGCGACATCCTCGACGACATCGAGGCCGGACACCGCGCCGGCTGCCGGACCCTCCTGATCGACAGCGGCATGAGACCGAATGGGTCGCCGGGCCCGACCGCGAGCCGGACCACACGGCCGCCGACCTCGCCCAGGCCTCGCGGGTGATCGCTGAGGCGGACCGCACCCGAATGGAGGACCGTCCATGAGTCACGCCCTGTCCCGCATCATCGACGAGTTCCGCGGTCTCGACGTCCTCGTCATCGGGGAGGCGATGCTCGACACCTATCTGGAAGGCACGACCGACCGGCTCTGTCGCGAGGCGCCCGTGCCGGTCGTCGCGGTGGATGGCCGTCGCGACGCCCCCGGCGGCGCGGCCAATGCCGCGGTCAACGCGGCCGCGCTCGGCGCGAAGGTCCGATTCCTCTCGGTCGTGGGCGATGATGGCGAGGCCCGAGTGCTTCGCCAGGCCCTCGCGAGGTCGAAGGTCGATACCGACGACCTGCTCATCGACCCGGCCCGCGCGCACCCTGTCCAAGAGCCGGGTGGTGGCGTCGGGCCAATTGCTCGTCCGGTTCGACCAGGGGAGCACCGGCCCGGTCGGCGAAGCCGTCGATCGCGAGCTGCTCGGCCGGCTCCGGGCGCTGTTCCGCAGGTCCGACGTCGTGATCGTCGCCGACTACGGCTACGGCATACTCACGCCCGCAGCGATCGAGACGCTCGCCGGCCTCCAGCGGCGGTCGCCCCGCGTGGTGGTCGCCGACTCGAAGGATCTTGCGGCCTATCGGGACGTCGTGCCGACGGCGGTCAAGCCGAACTACGAGGAGGCCGTCCGGCTCGTTGCCGGCCGTTGCGACGACCGGCCCGGCTCGCGAGCCGAGCGGATCATCGGCTGGGGCGAACGCTTCCTCGACATCACCGGCGCCAGGATGGCCGCCGTGACGCTCGATGCCGAGGGCGCCGTCCTCCTCGAGCGCGGCCGTCCGCCGTATCGGTCCTTCGCGAAGCCGTCGCGCCATTCCCTCGCCGCGGGCGCCGGCGACACGTTCCTCACGACGCTCGCCCTAGCGCTCGCGGCCGGTGCCGAGACTCCGGCCGCGGCCGACCTCGCCTCGGCCGCGTCGGCCGTCGTCGTCTCGCGCGAGGGGACGGTCGCCTGCACGGCCGCCGACCTCCGCGGCCAGCTCGACCTGGAAGGGAAGGCCGCGGCCAGCCGCGACGACCTGCTCCGACGCGTCGAGGATCATCGCCGCGCCGGGCGGCGGATCGTCTTCACCAACGGCTGCTTCGACATCCTCCACCGCGGCCATACGTCGTACCTGAGTCGCGCGAAGGCGCTGGGCGACGTGCTCGTCGTCGGCGTCAACTCCGACGCGAGCATCCGCCGGCTCAAGGGCGCGTCCAGGCCGATCAACGCCGAGGATGATCGCGTCGAGGTGCTCGCCGCCCTAAGCTGCGTCGATCATCTCGTGCTGTTCGACGAGGACACGCCCTGCGACCTCGTCGGGCGCTGCGACCCGACGTCTTCGCCAAGGGCGGCGACTACACGCTCGACCGGCTGCCCGAAGCCGCCGTCGTCGCATCGTACGGCGGCGAGGTTCGGATCCTCCCCTACGAGGCCGACCGCTCGACCACGTGCATCATCGCCAAGATCCGCGCGGCGCGCGGCGAGGATGGTCGATTGGCCGCCGGTCGGGTCGCCGAGAGGGCCCGCGCATGAGCCGGCCCGCCCCCTGGAAAGACGCCGCGCGCGTCCTCTGCGTCCGACTCGACGCCATGGGCGACGTCCTGATGACGACGCCCGCGATCCGGGCGCTCGAAGAGTTCGCGCCCGGGGCGGCGGATCACGCTGCTGACCTCGCCCTCGGGCGCGGCCGCGGCGAGACTCGTCCCGGAGATCGACGATTGCTGGATCTACGAATCGCCCTGGATGAAGGCCTCGCCGCCACGGGTCGACGGCGCCCAGGACCTCGCGATGATCGAGCGCCTCCGCTCCGTTCGGTTCGACGCCGCCGTGATTTTCACCGCGTTCAGTCAGAACCCGCTGCCGGCGGCCTTGCTCTGCTACCTGGCCGACATCCCCCGCCGCCTGGCACATTGCCGCGAGAACCCCTATCAGCTCCTCACCGACTGGGTGCCGGAGACCGAGCCCGAGCGTGCGATCCGCCACGAGGTCCGCCGCCAGCTCGACCTGGTCGCGGCCGTCGGCGCGCGGGCCGTCGACGAGCGGCTCTCGGTCCGCGTACCCGACGAGGGACGCGCCCGGATCGACGGCGTGCTCCGCGCGATGAGAATCGAAGGGGATTCGCCCTGGGTTGTCATCCACCCGGGCGCGACGGCCGCCTCGCGCCGTTATCGGGCCGAGGGGTTCGCCGAGGCCGCCGGGCGGCTCGTGCGCGATCACGGGGTCCGCGTGGTCTTCACGGGCGATGAGTCGGAGCGGACGTTAGTCGAGGCGATCCGCGGGGCGATGGGCGCGGCATCGGATTCGCTCGCGGGTCGGCTCGACCTCGCCGCGCTGGCCGCCCTGATCGAACGGGCGCCGCTCCTGATCTGCCCCACATCGCCGCGGCCGTGGGCACACCCGTGGTCGACCTCTACGCGCTGACCAACCCACAGCACACGCCGCGGGCGGTACCCAGCCGCGTGTTGAACCGCCCCGTCGCGTGCGCACCGTGCTTCAAGAGCGTCTGCCCCGAAGGGCATCATGACTGCCTCCGGCTCGTCGATCCGGACGAGGTCGTCGGGGCGGCGCTCGACCTGCTCGGTCTCGCCTCGCGCGTCGCATCTTGAACCATCTCCTCGGAGCCCGCTGATGGACACGCTCGGCATCAATGCGGCCTACCACGACCCGGCCGCCTGCCTCGTCAGGGACGGCCGCGTGGTCGCCGCTGCCGAGGAGGAGCGGTTCACCCACGTCAAGCACGGCAAGCGGCCCGTGCCGTTCTCGGCCTGGGAGCTGCCGTTCCACACGATCGATTATTGCCTCAAGGCCGGCGGAATTACTCTGGCCGACGTCGATCACGTCGCCTACTCGTACGACCCGACTTTGCTCCTCGGCAAGCACCGGGATGACGCCACGATCCCCATCCCTCTCCGAGCCGTCGAGCGGGGCGTGTGGGAATCGCCGTGGGACCCGCTGTTCCTCTCGTCGCTCGTCAATGCGCGGGCTCAGCTCCTCGACGGCGCCCCGCACCACTTGCAGGCCCGCTTCCGTGACTCTCGCGAGAGTGCACGGTTCCGCTGGCATGACGTCCCCCATCACCTGGCGCACGCCGCCAGCGCGTTCCATTGCTCGCCCTTCGAGCGGGTTGCCGTCCTCACTCTCGACGGCCGCGGCGAGCGCGCGACGACTGGCTATGCGATCGGCCAGGGCACCGAGCTCGAATGGCTCGGACAGGTCCACACGCCCCACTCGCTCGGCATCCTTTACGAACAAGTGACGGACTACCTCGGCTTCCTCCGCTCGTCCGACGAATACAAGGTCATGGTGCTCGCCTCGTACGGCAGGCCGCGGTTTGTCGACGAGTTCCGCGGGATGATCCGCCTCGGCCCGAACGGCTCGTACGCGATCGCCCCGCCCCGGCTGGACGAGCGGTTCGGACCGGCCCGCGAGCGTGGGGGGCCGATCGAACAGCGGCACTACGACATCGCCCACTCGCTCCAGGTCGTGCTCGAGGACACGGTGCTGGAACTGGCGCGATGGCTCCGCGAGGCGTCGAACTGCGACGACCTCTGCATGGCCGGCGGCGTGGCCCTGAACTGCGTGATGAACTCGCGGCTCCGCGACCGTGGGCCATTCAGGAACATCTGGGTCCAGCCCGCGTCGGGCGACGCCGGCACCGCACTGGGCACGGCGCTCTGGGTCGACGTCCGCGAGCGGGGCGGCGGGCGGGGTTGGACGATGGACCACGCGTTCCTCGGACCGGAATTCGACGAGGGCGAGATCGAGGAGTTCCTCCGCTGGTCGCAACTCCCCTATCGCCGACTCTACAACGTGGCCGAGGACGTCGCCACGATCCTCGAATGCGACCGCGTCATCGGCTGGTTCCAGGGTCGGATGGAGTTCGGACCGAGGGCCCTGGGCGCCCGGTCGATCCTCGCCTCGCCGATCCACGCCGAGATGCAGGCGCGGCTCAACGAGATCAAGGATCGCGAGGACTTCCGCCCCGTCGCGCCGGTCGTGCTCGGGGAGGAGGCCGGAGACTGGTTCGTCGGCGCCCGGGTCTCGCCGTTCATGCTGTTCGTCTTCGACGTCCGGCCCGAGAAGGCCGACCTGATCCCGGCCGTCCGCCACGTCGACGGGACGGCCCGGATTCAGACCATCAACCGTGCGCAGAACCCGGGCTACTACGACCTGCTCAAGGCATTCCAGGCCCGCACGGGCGTGCCGGTGCTGGTCAACACGTCGTTCAACACGCGCGGCGAGCCGATTGTCTGCACTCCGCGCGATGCGGTCGAGAGCTTCTGGACCTCGCCGCTCGACGCCCTCGCGATCGGCCCGTTCCTGCTCGAAAAGCCGGGGAGGGTCTGAGCGATGATCCGCGCCTCGGTCGTCGTGCCGACGTTCCGGCGTCCCGACCTGCTCGCCCGCTGCCTCGCCGCGCTTGCTGGGCAGGATTTCGATCCGTCCGCCTTCGAGGTCCTCGTGGCCGACGACTCGGCCGGCGTGGGGACGCGGCGGCAGGTTGAGGCGTTCGTGAGTCGGGCAGCGATGGCCGTCCGCTACGTCGCCGTCACCGGCCCGCACGGACCCGCTGCGGCGAGGAACCGCACGCCCGCCGGCGCGATCCTCTCGCGGTTGATGGACGACGTCGACGTCGTCCAGGCGCTCGTCACCGGACAGACCTTGTCGATCCTCGCCGACCTCGGCACGACGGCCGCCATCGCGGGCCTGTTCCTGGCGAGGGGCCCGCGGCTGGCGCTGGCGGTCGGTCTCGTGATGATCGGCTACGCCGCGGCGTTCCGCATCTTCACCCATCGGATCAGGTCCGCAAGCCTCGAGATCCGCGAGCGCCTCGACGGCGTCTTCGGCCACCTGAAGGAGCGGTTCGACGGGGCGCTGGTCGTCCGGGCGTATGCGCGAAGAGGCCGAGATCGCCGACTTCTCCGGGCGGATCGGCGGTGCGCACGGGCCCCGGGTCCGGGTCGGGCGGCTGGGCGCGGCGTTCTCGAACGTGGGCGTGGCGCTCGGGGGCATCGGCTCGGCCCTGGTATTCGCCGTCGGGGCGTATGAGGCGCTGTCCGGCCGGGCGACGCCGGGCGGGGCGGTCGCGGCGGCGACGCTGGCCGGGCTCCTGTTCGGGCCCGTGTCCCGGCTCGCCGACCTGTCCAATGTGTTCGAACAGGCCGGGGCGAGCACCGAGCGGCTCGGCGAGATCCTCGACCGCGAGCCCGACGTCGTCGAGCCCGCATCGCCCGCCCCGATCGGCCGGGCGCGGGTTCGTCGAGTTCGACCGCGTCGGCTTCAGCTACAGGCGGGGCCAGCCCGTCGTATGGGACGTCCGACTCTGCGTTGAGCCCGGCATGAAGGTCGCCCTCGTCGGCCCGACCGGATGCGGCAAGAGTACCCTGCTGAACTTGCTCCTGCGGTTCTACGACCCGACGTGGGGCGAGATCCGCCTGGACGGCGTCCCCCTCCGGCACCTGGCGACGGCCGAACTGCGGCGGCAGGTCGGCATCGTGCCCCAGGAGCCAGTCGTCTTCGCCGGGACGCTTGCCGAGAACATCCGCTATGGTAGCCCTCAGGCCGACGACGCCCGCGTCGAGGTCGCCGCGCGGGCCGCGCTGGTCCATGACCTCGCCCTGGCCCTCCCCGACGGCTACGAGACCCGCGTCGGCGAGGGGGGCCTCAAGCTCAGCCAGGGCGAGCAGCAGCGGGTGGCGATCGCCCGCGCCTTCTGCAGGGATCCGGCCATCGTGGTCCTCGACGAGGCGACCAGCTCGCTCGACGCGGCGAGCGAGGCGCTGATCCAGCGCGCGCTCGGGAACCTGCTGTCGGGTCGCACCTCGTTCGTCGTCGCTCACCGGCTGGCGACGGTCGTGGATGCCGACAGGATCGTCGTGATGGACGGCGGCCTCGTCGTCCAGATGGGCACGCACGACGAGCTGCTTGATGACGAGGCCGGCCTCTATCGGAGGCTCTGCGCCCGGCAATTCGGACCCTCCGCGTCGGCGCTTCGCAGCCCGCGCCGACCTCGTCGCGACCAGGTCCTGGAGGCCGTGGCGTGAAGGACCGCCGGGCTGCGTCGGAATATTCCCGGTCGTCCTGGTCCGGCTTCCGCCGGGTCGAGGCTGAGTTCCTCCGCCCGCACCGCTCGGCAATGGCCCTGGCGCTGGCCGGTATGCTCGCGCAGTCGATGCTCGTCCTCCCAGCACCTTTGTTGCAGGGTTGGGTCGTCGACCGTCTCGTCCCCATGTTCGCGGACGGCTCGTTCCAGCCGCCGGGCGACGGTGGACGACTCTCCCGGATGATCGCCCTTGCGCTCGCCGCGACGGTCGCCGTCCACCTCGCCCGCATGGCGCTCGGCTGGAAAGTCGCGTCGATCACGGCGCGGGTTGCTCTGGAGGCGGTCCGCGAGCTGACCGACGCCCTGCACCGCAAGCTCCAGCGGCTGGCGATGAGCTACTTCGACCGCCACCAGACCGGCCAGATCATGGCCCGGCTCACGAGCGACGTCGGGTCGCTGCTCGTGTTCCTCGGCGGCGGGGCCGTCCAGTCGCTCTCCGACCTCGTCATGGCGGCGGGGATCGCCGCGCTGATGGTCTGGCTCGAGTGGCGGCTGGCCCTCGCGTGCTTCGTGGTGATCCCGCTCTTCGCGCTCAACCACAGGGTCTTCGCTGGCCCGATCCGTCGCGTCTCGCGCGAGATCCGCGGCCAGGTGGCGGCGATTTACGCCCTGCTGAGCGAGCGGATCTCGGCCGTGCGGGTCGTCCGCTCGTTCGCCAAGGAGGATGCCGAGCTGGCCGACCTCGACTCGCGAATCGACGCGCATCGGTCGCTGGCGTGGTCGAGCCAGAAGGCCGTCGCCGCCCAGGGGGCCGCGGCGACGATGATCGGCGGGCTCGGATCGGTCTCCGTCGTCGCCCTGGGCGTCACGCTGGTCGGGCGGGGGCGGATGTCCGTCGGCGAGATGCTGGCGTTCTACGCGCTCGTCGCGCAACTCTACGGGCCGATCCTCCGGCTTGCGGGCCTCCAGCCGATGATCGCGGGGACGCTGGCTGCCGTCGACAGGATCGTCGAGGTGCTCGACGAGCCGGAGCTCGTCGCCGCGCGGCCGATGTCCCGGCTCCGTCGGGTGAAGGGCTCGCTCGAATACCGCGACGTGTCCTTCTCGTACACGCCGGGTGGCCGGCGCCTGCTCGACGGCGTCGACCTGAAGATCGAGCCAGGCATGACCCTCGGCCTGCTGGGCGAGAGCGGCTCGGGAAAGAGCACGCTGCTGGCGCTGGCACCGAGGATCTACGACCTGGCCGCAGATGGTGGCGCGATCCTCCTCGACGGCCACGACGTGCGCGGCCTCGCGCCGGCCGAGCTCCGCCGGGCCGTGGCGCTCGTGCCGCAGCGCGCGATGCTCTTCGGCGGGACGATCCGCTCTAACCTGACGTACGCCCGGCCGGACGCCGATCCGAAGCTCATCCGCGACGCCCTCGAGGTGGCCGACCTCGCCGAGCTGGTCGACGGCCTGCCGACGGGGCTCGACACGCCCGTCGGCGAGCGGGGCCAGACCCTCTCGGGCGGCCAGCGGCAGCGCCTCGCCCTGGCCCGCGCCCTGGTCGCCGACCCGGCCGTGCTCCTCCTCGACGACTGCACCAGCGCCCTCGATGCCGAGACCGAGACCCGCATCCAGGACGCCCTCGCGGCCCACCGCCCGGGCCAGACCCGCCTGATCGTCTCCCACAAGGTCTCGTCCGTCCGCGACGCCGACCTGATCGTCGTCCTCGATCGAGGCCGGGTCGTCGAATCGGGCGCCCACGACGAGCTGATCGATCGCGGCGACCTCTACGCCGGGATCTACCGCAGCCAGACGGAATCTGTTCGTCCGTCGTCCTCCTGCTCGCTCGGCCGGCCTTCGTGCGAAGCCCTCAGCTCGCGGTCTGACCGGCGATCTGCCGGATCTGGATGATGACGAACTCCGCCGGTCTGAGCGGCGCGAAGCCAACCAGGATGTTGACGACGCCGGCGTCCCGGTCGGCCGCCGTCGTGGTCGTGCCGTCGCACTTCACGAAGTAGGCCTGCTCCGGGGTCGCGCCCTGGAATGCACCCTGCAGGAACAATCCCTGCAGGAACGCCCCGGCTTCGAGGCGAATCCGGGCCCAGGTCGGCTCGTCGTTGGGCTCGAATGCCACCCATTGCAGACCGCGCCCAGGCTCTCCTCGATGTACAGGGACATGCGTCGGACCGAGACATACTTCCAGTCCGGGTCGATGGCGTCTCCGCCCCCAGCGGCGCGGGGCCCCCTGCCGCCCGGGGAGTCCTCGCCATGAACATCACGGTCCGAATTGTCTTTCGGCATGGCCGGATAACCCTCGGCTCACGGAGTGTCTCCCGACGCGCTGGATCGGGGCGACTTGGCGCGCACCAGCTTCATGATGCGGCCCGAGACGTTCCAGTCCTGCACGTAGAGGTTGCCGTCCTTGTCCCAGGACGAGCCGTGCGTGCCGCTGAAGATGCCCTCGATCCAGTCCTTCTGCGGCACGTTGAAGCTCCCACCCTTCGCGGGGTCGGGATTGTTGCCGAGCACCGCGACGATCGTGTTGGTCTTGTCGAGGATGACCAGCCGCCCGTGAAGGTCCGGCACGGAGACATAGTCCCCCTGGACCGCGGCCGACGTCGGCATGCCCAGGCCGGTCACCACCTCGCCGAGGAACTCCCCGTCGAGGCTGTAGTGCAGCAGGCGGCCCTTGGGCTGGTGGTTGCGATCGCAGATCAGCAGCCGGGGCGGGCTGTACCGCGTGTCGAGCGTCATGCCGTGGGCGGTGTTGAACTCCTTCAGGCCGTTGCCCTTCGTACCGAAATGCATCAGGTACTTGCCGGCCTTGTCAAACTTGAAGATATGGTCGCTCGCGTAGCCGTCCGACAGGAAGATATCGCCGTTGGGAGCGACGGTGATCGCGGTGGGATTGAACTTCTTGAGCTTGAGCCCCGACTCCTCGGGGTACGGCAGCTTCAGGACGATTTCGCCGGTTCGGGCGTCGAACTTGATCCCCTCGGCGCTGTTGTTGCGGGCCCCGTAGACGAACTCGCCGCCCGCCTCCTCGCGGATCTTCACGTCGTGGATATCGGAATACTTGTCGCCGAGGAAGCTGCGGACCACCTTGCCCTCGGGCGAGAACACGAAGACGCCGGAATGGGCGCTTGTATAAATATTTCCTTGATTATCGACGGCGACGCCGCCGTGCGTCGGCCCGAGCACGGATTTCCCGTCGGGGCCGAGGCCCCAGCCCGGCACGGTGTCGAACGTCATCAGGCCGCACCCCATCCGCGCGGGCTGGGCCGAGTCCGCCGCGCGGGTCGGCAGGGCGAGTCCGAGGGCGAGGGCGAGGGCGACGGGGGCCGGATGGTACTTCACGGGCTTGGCTCCTGGCTGCGTCGATGTCATCAATGGATCGGCGACCACGTTCGGGACCGCCGGACATACCGACCGGCCGTCAGGCGAAGGTGGCGCACCCAAAGACTACACGCCCCCACCGCCGCGAAAAAGTAGGGCTATTTGCAAATTCCGGGCGTTCCTGGCGTGTTGGGACGCCACCGGGCTCCGGCTGGACTCGAGCGGGCGGCCCGGTTCCAATACAGGGCTGAGAAGCCCGGGCCGGGGCTCGGGCCTCCTCGGAGACGACGCGAGACCGCTATGGATCCGCGAAACATGGGGCCGCGCCCCGCACTCCGGGCCGCGCTTCCCGCTCGCCTTGCTCCTCGTCCGCGCCGCCCTCGCGGACGGACCGTCGCCGGGCGGGCGCGAGGAGATCCGCGAGATCCTCGAGGCGAAGTGCCTCGCCTGCCACTCGGCCGAGACCAGGAAGGGCGGGCTCGACCTCTCCCGGCGCTCCTCCGCGCTCGCGGGTGGGAAGGGCGGAGCCGCGATCGAGCCGGGCCGCCCGGGCGAGAGCCTCGTGATCGAGCGGCTCGAGGCCGGCGAGATGCCGCCGAGCGGTCGGCTCGGCCCCGAGGTCGTCGGCCGCGTCCGGTCCTGGATCGAGGACGGCGCCGCACTATCCGGCCGAGCCCCTGGCCGCCCGCCGCGCCGGCCCGGATTGGTGGTCGCTCCGGCCGATCCAGCGCGGTCGAGCCGCCCGCGCTCCGCGACCCCGCGCGGGCGCGAAATCCCATCGACGCGTTCCTTCTGGATCGTCTCGACCGCGCCGGCCTGGCCCCCGCCCCCGAGACCGACCGCGCCTCGTTCATCCGCCGCGTGACCTTCGACCTGATCGGCCTGCCGCCGACGCCCGAGGAGGTCCGGGCCTTCGTCGAGGACCGCTCGCCCGACGCCTTCGAACGGCTCGTTGACCGGCTGCTGTCGTCTCCTCATTATGGCGAGCGCTGGGGGCGGCACTGGCTCGACGTCGTCCGGTTCGCCGAGAGCCACGGTTACGAGACCAACCAGCTCCGGCCCGACGCGTGGCCCTATCGCGACTACGTGATCCGGGCGTTCAACCGCGACACGCCCTTCGCCCGGTTCGTCGAAGAGCAGCTCGCCGGCGACGCGATTGCGGACTGCGACTGGCTCGTCCGCTCGGCCACCGGCTTCCTCGTCGGCGGGGCGCACGACGTCGTCGGCAACCAGGCGCCCGCCGCGAAGCTCCAGCAGCGGGTCGACGACCTCGATGACATCATCACCGCGACGTCGACGGCCTTCCTCGGCCTGACCGCCCAGTGCGCCCGCTGCCACGACCACAAGTTCGACCCGATCACCCAGAAGGATTATTACGCCCTCCAGGCCGTCTTCGCGGGCGTGCAGCACGCCGAGCCGCGACGTGCCCGCGCCCGATTCCGAGAAGCGCCGGGCCGAGGCCGAGGCGGTCCGCGCCGAGCTGGCGAGGGTCGAGCGCGAGCTGGACGACTCGGAGCCGCTCGCCCGCCCCGACCTCGGCGCGCCGGGACGGCCTCCCGTCGACACGGTCCGCAATGTCGAGCGGCTCGCCGCGACGCCCGCGCGTGCCGTCCGGTTCACGGTGCAGACGACGAACAACGGGATCGAGCCGTGCATCGACGAGCTGGAGGTCTGGACGGCCGGGCCGTCGCCGCGGAACGTCGCGCTCGCCGCCGCCGGGGGCAGGCCCCTCGCGTCGTCGACGTATCCGAATTCCGACATCCACCGTCTTGAGCACATCAACGACGGCCGCGTCGGCAACGGCCGGAGCTGGATTTCCGGCGTGCCCGGCAAGGGCTGGATCCAGGTCGAATGGCCCGAGGTCGCGACGATCGATCGGATCGTCTGGGGCCGCGACCGCGAGGGGAAATACAAGGACCGCACGCCCGCCGAATACTACATCGAGGTGGCGACCGAGCCAGGCCGCTGGCGGGTCGTCGCCTCGTCGGCCGACCGGGGCGCCTCGGGAAAGCCGTCGACATCCCCCGAGCGCGAGAGCCTGCTTCGCCGCCGCGACGAGCTCCGCGAGCGGCTCGGCTCGCTCGGCGCGACGATCCGGGTCTATGCCGGAACATTCGAGCAGCCCGGGCCGACGTACGTGCTCCGCCGTGGCGATCCGTCGCAGACGCTCGACCGCGTCGCCCCGTCGGGCGTCGCCTCGGTCCGGCCCGCCTTCGCGATGGCCCTCGACGCACCCGAGCTCGAGCGGCGGCGCGCGCTCGCGCGATGGATCGCCGACCCGGCCAATCCGCTCCCGCCGCGGGTCCTCGTCAACCGGCTCTGGCAATACCACTTCGGCCGGGGGATCGTCGCGACGCCCAGCGACTTCGGCTTCAACGGCGACCGTCCGTCGCACCCCGAGCTGCTCGACTGGCTCGCGTCGGAATTCCGCGCCAACGGCGGCCGGATGAAGCCGATCCACCGGCTCATCGTCCTCTCGGCGGCTTACCGACGGTCGAGCCGCGGTGATGAGAAGGCCCTCGCCGTCGACCGCGACAATCGCCTGCTCTGGCGGTTCTCGCCCCGCCGGCTCGAAGCCGAGGAGATCCGCGACGCGATCCTCGCCGTCGCCGGCACGCTTGACCCGGCGATGGGCGGGCCCGGGTACAATCCGTGGCAGCCCAATACGAATTATGTGGTCGTGTTCAATCCCAGGGATGAGCTCGGCCCCGACGCGTTCCGGCGGATGGTCTACCAGTTCAAACCGAGGAGCCAGCCCGATCCGACGTTCGGCGTCTTCGACTGCCCCGACGGCGGCCTCGTCGCGCCGCGGCGCAACGTCTCGACGACGGCGCTCCAGGCCCTCAACCTGATGAACAGCCGGTTCGTCGTCGACCAGTCGGCCCGCTTCGCCGCCCGCCTGTCGCGCGACGCCGGCACCGATCCCGAGAAGCAGGTGCACCGAGCCTTCGCGCTGGCCTTCGGCCGCGAACCGTCGGAGTCCGAGCAGAAGGCGGCGTCCGCCCTCATCCGCCAGCACGGCGCCCCGCGCTCTGCCGGGCTATGCTGAACGCGAACGAGTTCCTTTCCGTCCCCTGAGCCGAGGCCGGGCCGATGCGCGACGCCCCACTCTCCACCGCCGGCCTCCGATTGCTCGACCGCCGCCGGTTCCTCTCCGGGATGGCCGGCGGCATGGCCGGCGTCGCGCTCGGGGCGATGCTCGCCGAGGGCCAACTGCTCGCCGGCGACTCGTTCCCTCATCACCCTCCGAAGGCCAAGCGGGTCGTCCACATCTTCTGCACGGGCGCGCTGAGCCACCTCGACTCGTGGGACTACAAGCCCGAACTGGTCAAGCGGCATGGCCAGCCGATGCCGGGCTCGGAGGGGCTGCTCACGTTCCAGGGCGAGAACGGCAACCTGGCGCGGAGCCCCTGGGCGTTCAGGCCGCGGGGCGAGTCGGGGAAGATGATCTCGGACCTGCTCCCGCGCCTTGCCGACCTCGCCGACGAGATGTGCTTCGTCCACTCGCTCACCTCGAAGACGAACACGCACGGCCCGGGCGAGATGTTCATGAGCACCGGGTTCACGACCGAGGGCTTCCCCAGCCTCGGCTCGTGGGTTACCTACGCCCTGGGCAGCGACAACCGCGACCTGCCCGCCTACGTCGCCATCCCCGACCCCCGCGGCGTCCCCCAGCAAGGCCCGGCCAACTGGGCGTCGGGCTTCCTGCCGGCCGTCTATCAGGGGACGGCGTTCAACGCCGACCGGCCGATCCCGCACCTGGCGCGGCCGTCCGGCGTCTCGGCCGACGACGATCGCGCGTCGCGCGACTTCCTCAAGCTCCTCAACGACGAGCACCTGAAGCATCACCCCGGCGACGCCGAGCTGTCGGCCCGCATCGCCTCGTACGAGCTCGCCTCGCGGATGCAGCTCAGCGCGCCGGAGGTGGGGGACGTTTCCAAAGAAAGCCCCGCGACCAAGGCGCTCTACGGGCTCGACGACCCCAATCCGCTCACGGCCGGCTTCGGGCAGAATTGCCTCCTGGCTCGGCGGCTGATCGAGCGCGGGGTCCGGTTCGTCACCCTCTTCAACGGCGCGTTCGCGATGGGCGAAGGGAACCTCAACTGGGACGGCCACCGGCGGATCAAGTCCGACTACGACCGCCACGGCCCGATCCTCGACCGCCCAGCCGCCGCGCTCCTGCGCGACCTCAAGGCGCGCGGCCTGCTCGACGACACGCTCGTGCTCTGGACGACCGAGTTCGGCCGGATGCCGACGTTCCAGAAGGGGACCGAGGGCCGCGATCACAACCCGGCCGGCTACACCGCCTGGCTCGCCGGCGCCGGCGTGAAGCGCGCCTTCAGCTTCGGCGCGACCGACGAGTTCGGCCACAAGGCCGTCGAGAACGTCGTCGACGTCCACGACTTCCACGCGACCGTCCTGCACCTCCTCGGCCTCGACCACACCCGGCTCACCTACTACAACAACGGCGCGAAACGCCGGCTGACGGACGTCCACGGCCATGTCATCCGGGAAGTCCTGACGTAGGGGCCCGGGAGGCCAATCGGCGCCGAGTCCACGGTGGACGGCGGCCGCCGATTCTTGTTCAATGAGTGTTCAGCAAGTCCGGGACGGCCGGGAACCGAGACGTCCCGACCCGACGGACGATCCGACCCCGCCCCCACTCCCCAGCCACTCTCGAACCATGAAACCGATCCTCTCCGCCCTGCTGGCCCTGGCATTCCTCGCCGCGCCGGCCCTCGCGGTGAATCCCTCGATCCGCGGCGTGAAGCCCGTCGGCGGCCGGCGGGGCACCGACGTCGCCGTGACGCTGACCGGCCAGCGGATCGCCGACGCCCGGGAGATCCTCTTCTATCAGCCCGGGATCACGGCCACGAAGGTCGAGGTGAGCAAGGACGGCCAGATAACGGCCGTCTTCCGGATCGCTCCCGACGCCGCGCTCGGCCTGCATGACTTCCGGCTCCGCACCGCGACCGGGATCAGCCCGCTCAAAACGTTCAGCGTCGGAGCGCTGCCCGACGTGGCCGAGGTCGAGCCCAACGACGACTTCGCCCGGCCGCAGCCGATCGCAATGAACGTCACCGTCAACGGCGTGGCCGACAAGGAGGACATCGACCACTACGCCGTGAAGGCGAGGAAGGGCGACCGGATCACGGTCGAGGTCGAGGGCATCCGGCTCGGCCTGACGCTCTTCGACCCGTACGTGGCGATCCTCGACTCGCGGCGGTTCGAGCTCAAGTCGAGCGACGACTCCGCGCTGGTCTGGCAGGACGGCGTCGTCTCGGTCGTCGCGCCCGCGGACGGCACGTACACCGTCGTCGTCCGCGAGAGCGCCTACGCGGGCAACGCCCAGTGCCTCTACCGGCTCCACGTCGGCGACTTCCCGCGGCCGACGGCCACGATCCCCGCCGGCGGCAAGGCGGGCGAGCCGGTGACGGTGCGGTGGATCGGCGACGTGCTCGGCGAACGGACGACCAGCACGACGCTTCCGTCGAAGCCCGACCGCAACTTCGGCCTGCTCGCCCGCGACGAGCGGGACCGCCCCCTATCCGAACGCCTTCCGCCTCAGCCCGTTCGGCAACGCGATCGAGGCCGAGCCCAACGACACCGAGGCGACGGCCACGCCGTTCGTGCCGCCGCTGGCGCTCAACGGCGTGATCGGGACCGCGGGGGATGTGGATTTCTACACGTTCCGGGCCGAGAAGGGCAAGGCCTACGACGTCCGCGTCTTCGCCCGGCAGATCCGCTCGCCGCTCGACTCGGTGATGACGATCGCCGCGAAGGGCGGCGGCCGGGCCGGCGGCAACGACGACCGCGGCGGGCCCGACAGCTACATCCGCTTCACGGCGCCGAAGGACGGCGACTATGTCGTCTCGGTGACCGACCACCTGAAGAAGGGCGGGCCCGACTACTTCTACCGGGTCGAGATCAGCCCCGTCGCGCCGCGGCTGGCGCTGAGCACGCCGAACGAGTCGCTCCGCCGCGGCACGCCGACGATGGCCGTGGCCGTGCCGCGGGGGAATCGCCAGGCGATCCTGATCAACGCGACCCGCGCCGACTTCGGCGGCGCGGTCGACCTCGCCGCCTCGGGCCTGCCCGCGGGCGTGAAGTTCGAGGCCGACGCCATCGCCGCCGGCAACGAGACCGTCCCCGTCCTCTTCTCCGCCGCGGCCGACGCGCCGGTGGCCGCGGCGCTGGCGAGGGTCTCGGGCAAGCCGGCCGACCCGAAGCTCAACATCCCCGGCGAGTTCACGTCGACCGCCGAGCTCGTCCTCGGCCAGAACAACGTCCCGTTCTGGACCCGCACGGTCGACTCGCTGGCCGTGGCCGTCACGGACGAGGCACCGTTCACGATCGACGTCGTCGAGCCGAAGGTGCCGATCGTCCGCGGCGGGACCATGGAGCTGAAGGTGGTCGCCCACCGGAAGCCCGGCTTCACGGCGCCGATCGCCGTCTCGCTCCCGTGGAACCCGCCGGGGGTCGCCTCGAAGGCCGACACGGTCATCCCCGAGGGGAAGGACGAGGCGCGGATCCTCGTGAACGCCAACGGCGGCGCGGCGCTGAACACCTGGAGGATCGTCGTCAACGGCACTTACACCGAGCCCCCGCCGCCACCGCCGCCCGGCACCCCGGCACGTCGTGGCCCCGGGGCCGGCGGCTCACGGTCTCCTCGGGGTTTGCGCGGCTGACGGTCGCGCCGCAGTTCCTGGCGCTCAAGTTCGCGCCGGTGAGCGTCGAGCGCGGCAAGGACGTCGACCTGCCCGTGCAGATCAACAAGGCGACCGACTTCCCCGGCGAGGCGAAGGTGACACTCGTCGGCCTGCCCAATCGCGTGACGGCCGAGCCCGCCACGATCACCAAGGACAGCACCGAGGTCGTCTTCCACCTCAAGACCGACCCGGCGACGCCGGTCGGCGAGGCGAAGAACCTGTTCTGCCAGGTCGTGATCACCCGCGACGGCGAGCCGATCACCCACAACCTCGGCACCGGCCGTCTCCGCGTCGACGCGCCGCTTCCGCCGAGGAAGACCGCCGCCGCCCCGGTGGCGAAGCCGGCGGTCGCCGCGGCCGCGGCCAGGCCGCTCGGCCGGCTCGAGAAGCTCCGCCTCGAAAGCCGCGAACGGGCCAAGGCCGCGCTCGAGAAGCCCTGAGCGGGACGCCCGAATGCCGACGAGCCTGCTCGGGCCGATCAAGGCGCAGCCCCGGCTGATCACCGCCGTCGTGCTCGGCATCCTCCTGTGGCTCGTCCTGCCCCACCATTGGCGGACGGCGACGCGGCTGCTGGCGGCCTGGGACGGCGCGACCGGGCTCTACCTGGCCCTGGCCCTGCGGATGATGGCCCGCTCAGACATCGAGAAGATCCGGCGCCGGGCCGACCTGCAGGACGAGGGGCAGGTGGTGATTCTTGCGCTGACCACCATCACGGCGCTCGTCAGCCTGGCGGGCATCATGGTCGAGCTCGCCGCGGCCAAGGGGCTCGGCAGCCGGGATCAGTGGCCGCCCGTCGCGCTCGCGGTGATCACCGTGTTCCTGTCCTGGACCTTCCTGCACACCATGTTCGCCGTGCATTACGCGCACGAATACTACGCCGGGCCGGCCGACGGGCCGGCGCTTGGCCTCGAATTCCCGGGGCATGAGCCGCCCGATTACTGGGACTTCGTGTATTACTCGTTCGTGATCGGCACTGCCTGCGCCACCGCCGACGTCAACGTCACGTCCCGCGGCATGCGCAGGATCACGACGCTGCACTGCATCGTCGCGTTCTTCTTCAACACGACGATCCTGGCGCTGACGGTCAACATCGGCGCCGGGTTCTTCTAGGCATCGGCCCGAGGGCGAACCCGGCCACGATCAGCCCTTCCACAGGGCCCAGACCATCGTGCAGAGGATCATCACGGCGACGAATGCCAGGAACTTCGAGCTGTCCAGGAATTTGCCCACGAATTCGAAGGGATTGTCGCTGTAGGACAAGGGAAGGCCTCATCTGCGGCGGCGCCGCGTTGAAGATTATCGCCCACCTATCCTAACGGAAGGCTGAAGGAGGAAAATATCGAAAAATTTTTAGATTAAAAGATTTTTTATTTTATGGTCCCGCTTGGGCGGATTATCCCTCACGATTGGACCTGCGCGGCGGGCGGCGCCAGCTCATAGACCGCGACCGGTCGCAAGTCCGCCTGCTCGCCCACGTCCCACCTGGAGTAGCTGGCCGTCCAACCGTCTCTCTCCATCGCCTCGAGCAGCGTCAGGCTCACGGCGCGGTGCGGGTCGGCGAGGAGGACCCGGCCGCCGGGCGCCAGGTTTGTCTCGAAGATCCGGCGCAGGTGGGCATGGAGCGACTCGCCGTAGAGGATGTCCGAGCCGACGATCCAGCCGTATCGTCCGGGGTCGTCCCACGCCGTCCAGTCGGCCAGGCGGCACTCGACCGCCCCGACGCCGTTTCGCTCGCCGTTGCGCCGGCAGAGGAGCAGGGCCAGCTCGTCGCGGTCGGTCTGCACGACCCTTCCGCCCTGCGATGCCGCGACGATTCCGGGCAGGCCCGTCCCGGCACCCAGCTCCAGGACGGACTGCCCGCGAAAGGCCTCCGCGCGGGAGGCGATCTCGTGGGCGAGCGCGATGGCCGACGGCCAGAGGGCGACGCCGTAGGGCAGCCGGATGTCCTGCGGCTCGATGACCCGCAACTCGTCGGCGCGGGTCAGGACGGCGCCGGTGTGCAGCACGGCCCACGCGTGCCCACCCTGTCGGAGCCGGTATTCCTGGAGGCGGAACTCTCCGCCGGTCGTATCGAGGACGGGCGGATCGTTCATGGCTCGTTTGGACTCAACCTTTCTCGCCCGCGGCGGCGACTGCCTGGCATTCGACCCCAGGTCGGATGGGCGGGAAGGACCAAAAATCGCCGGGTCGCAGAACGCCGCGGCCCCTGCTCACGATGATAAGCGATAGTGATCGCGCGCGAAGCCGCGCCCGATGCCCGCGACCCCGACACCCCTCACCGTGGACGACCAACCATGGCCACGCAAGCCCAGATCGACGCGAACCGCAAGAACGCCCTCAAGTCCACCGGACCGAAGTCCCACCCCGGCAAGGACAAGACCCGCTTCAACGGCCTCAAGCACGGCCTCCGCGCCGGGCAGGTCGTCCTGCCCGGCGAGGACCCCGCCGAGTTCGAGGCCGAGCGCCAGGGATGGATCGACGACTGGAAGCCCCAGAGCCACACAAGGGCCGTCCTCTGCGAGCGCGCCGCCGCGGCCTCGTGGCGATTGCGGCGATCCGTCCGCGTCGAGGCCGCCCGGCTCCGCGAGCTCGCCGACGCCGCGGCCGAGCGGTTCGACGCCGAGCAGCGCGATGCGGTCGACGGGGCCTTCGACCTCTTCGAGACCAACCCGCGCCAGGCCCTCGAGATCCTCCGGTCCGTCATGGCCGGAGTCGACGGGCTGATCGAGTGGTGGGACGTCCTCGACACGACGCTCGAGGAGGGCCCCGCCGCCTGGGACGTGGGCTCGCACGCCCGGCTGATGGTCCTGCTCGGCCACCAGCCCGACGCCGACCCGGCCGCGGCCGGTCCGATGCCCCTGGCCTCGGCCCGCCTGCTCCTGGCCAACATCCCGAACGCGTTCACGCTCGCCGCTGGCCCGCTCGCGGGCGACGCGGCCGAGGACGCCATCGCCGAGTTGCTCGGCCTCGCCGACGACGCGCGGGCCGAGCTGCGGAAGCTCCGCAAGCGGCTCGACGACCCGGCGACGGTGCGCCGGCGGGCGATCGCCGCGGCGTGCGTCGACGACTCGAAGCAGGCGGTGCTCCAGCATCGCTACGAGATGGCTCACGACCGGTCGCTGCGGGCGACGCTCAAGGAGCTGAGGACCCTGGCGAAGTCGGGCGCGGACGAGGTGGGGCGTCGCGAAGACCTTGCCGCGCCGTCGGTTGCGGCCCCGGCCGCCGAGGCGCCGACCGAAGCCAATCCCGCGGCCGCCGCGGAGCCGTTTGTGCCGACCGAAGCCAATTTCTCTGAACATTCGATCACGCCATCACGGACCGATCGGCGTCGCGAGGGTCCGCGGCGGTCCGCGGCGGCGGCCTAGGCGGGCGGGTCGGGCCGGTCGAATTCAGATGCGTTGATTGAAGAAGGCGTCGCGGCGGGGCCGTGGCGCTCGCGGTGCGCGCGGGCGGCATGGTCGCGTCAACACGACAGTGTCCTGACTCATAAATGTAATAAGTGGGTGAATGTTCCCATGTAATGAGAGTGGTCGGATGCCGGGTCGCATGGCCAGGTCCCACGTGGCGTCGGTCGCCGGGCGAGGGCGGTCCGCACGGCGGATCCGACGCGGGGGTCGGTCATCGGCCCGTGACGATTACCGTTCGCCCGCTCGCGCGGGCCGCAGCGGTGCGTGTTATCCTGCACATCCGCCGTTGGCCCGCCCGTCCAGCCCCGAAGGTTCGACGCCATGCTTTTCATCGCCGTTGTTCTCGCCTCGATCGCGCTCGCGTCCGCAGCACCGGATGAGATCGTCCCGGACGAGATCCTCGTGCTCGCCCCCGCGGCCCGTCCGGCGAGGCTCGGCGAGGCCGACGACCCGATCCAGGCCGCGATCGTCGCGGGCCGGTGGACGCCGCCGAGGGCCGGCGAGGCCGTCGCGGCCCCCGGCGGTGCGCCCGGGCCTGGCAGGCGATCAAGCGCGACAAGGACGGCACCTTCCGCCACCCGGCGCTGCGCGGCGGATATGCCTTCATCTCGATCCGTTCGGACGGCGATGCCGTGATGATCCTCGAGGCCGCCGGACACGCGATGGCCTACGCCGGCGGCGAGCCCCGCGTCGGGGACCCCTATAGCCACGGCTACGTCCGCGTGCCGATCGCGCTGAAGGCGGGCGAGAACCCCCTGCTCTTCGCCGCGGGGCGCGGGTCGCTTCGGCTCAAGCTGACACGGCCCCGGGCCGACGCCCAGATCGATCCGAGCGATCCGACCCTGCCCGACCTGATCGCCGGCCGCGAGACGAAGGCGTGGGCCGCGGTCGTCGTCGCGAATGCCTCGCCCCGGACCCTCGAGGGAGCCACGCTCCGCGCCGAGGTCGACGGCGCCACGGTCGCGACGCCGCTGCCGGCGATCCCTTCGCTGGGCCTCCGCAAGGTCCCCTTCCGCCTCGAGGCCCCAACAGCCCCGGGCGAAGGGAAGCGTGACCTGAAGCTCACGCTGATGCTCAGGGGAAGCGAGGCGCCGATCGACACGACGACCTTCTCGCTGGACGTCGTCGCGCCGGTGAGGGCGCACCGGCGGACGTTTGTGAGCGCGATCGACGGCTCGGTCCAGTATTTCGGCCTGGTCCCGGCGCGAGCGGGCGGCGATCGGCGGCCGGGGCTGATCCTCACGCTCCACGGAGCATCGGTCGAGGGGATCGGCCAGGCGCGCGTCTACAAGCCGAAGCCGTGGGCGCACGTGGTCGCGCCGACGAACCGGCGGCCCTACGGCTTCGACTGGGAGGAGTGGGGCCGGCTCGACGCCATCGAGGTGCTCGAGCTGGCGACGGCGCAGCTCGACCCCGACCCGCGCCGGGTCTATCTGACCGGACACTCGATGGGCGGACACGGCGCGTGGCACCTCGGCGTGACGTTCCCCGACCGCTTCGCCGCGATCGCGCCCAGCGCCGGCTGGGTCAGCCTCTCGACCTACGGAGGCCGAGGGCGGCCCGACGCGCCGGCCGACCCGGTCGCCGCCATGGTGGCGCAGGCGCAGTCGCCCAGCGACACGCTGGGCCTGGTCAGCAACCTCGGCCCGCGGGGCGTCTACGTCCTCCACGGCGACAGGGACGACAACGTCCCGGTCGACCAGGCCCGGACGATGCGCAAGGCCCTGGGCGACTTCCACCCCGACTTCGCCTACTACGAACGCCCCGGCGCCGGGCACTGGTGGGGCGACGAATGTTGCGACTGGCCCCCCCTGCTCGACTTCCTCGCCCGCCACGAGCTCCCCGCTTCCGGCGAGGTCCGGCGGATCGACTTCGCGACCGCATCACCGGGCGTCTCGGCGCGGCGCACTGGGCGATCGTCGAGACGCAAGTCAAGCCGTTCGAGCGGAGCGCGATCCACCTCGCCGCCGACCCGTCCGCCCGCACGATCATCGGGACGACCGCGAACGTCGCCCGGCTTGCGCTCGACCTCGGGCTGCTCAAGGCGAGCGGCCCGTTCGCCGTCACGCTCGACGGCGACACGATTCCCGGCCTCGACGGCGCGAGGGCCTGGCTCGCGCGAGGGAGGCCATTGGAAGCGGATCGACCGGCCGTCGCCGGCGCTCAAGGGCCCGGATCGCTCCGGCCCGTTCCGCGACGCGTTCCGCAACCGCGTCCGGCTCGTCTACGGGACGAGAGGCACGGCCGAGGAAAACGCCTGGGCCCTGGCCAGGGCCCGGTACGACGCGGAGACGTTCTGGTATCGCGGCAACGGGTCGATCGACGTCGTCCCCGACACCGCATTCGACCCCCGCTCCGAGCCCGACCGGAACGTCGTCCTCTACGGCCACTCGGAGTCCAACGCCGCCTGGCCGGCCCTGCTTGGCGATGGCCCGGTCCAGGTCCGCAGGGGCTCGGTCCGTCTCGGCCGCGAGTCGATCGAGGGGGACGGCCTCGCCTGCCTGTTCGTCCGGCCGAGGGCCGGAAGCGACCGGGCCGTCGTCGGTGTCGTCTCGGGCACGGGGCCGGCCGGGATGCGGCGGACCGACCGCCTGCCGTATCTCACCACGAGCGGGGCCTATCCCGATCTCGTGATCCTCGATGGCGACGGGCCGGTCGCGGCCGGCTTCTTCGGCGTCGACTGGGGCGTCGATTCGGGCGAGCTCGCCCGGCGGAAGCTTTGAATCGAGAGGCCGTGTGCTCCTCACCCGGCGACGTCCTCGAGACGCACTCAGGGTCAGCGCATCATGGCCTCCTGGGGGATCGTCTCGGTGACGTCCACCCTCAGCCAGCAGAGGGCCCCGAGGAAGTAGCTGGCGGCGAAGAGGACGAACGGCAGCGTCATGTCGAGGCGGCGCGAGGCGAGGTCGCCGGCCTTCTCGGCGAGGTCGGCCGCGTGGAAGAACTGGCCGGCGACGACGGCCGCCACGGCGGCCATCAGGCTGGCGAGCATGTTCATCGCGCCGGCGACGGCCCCCGCGTGCGCCTCGCCGATGTCGCTGGCCGCCGCCCAGGCCGGGCCCATCGAGAGGTCGTTGCCGAAGAAGGTCAGCCCGTAGACGACGCCGAGCCAGACGACATTCTCCACCCACGGCGAGACCAGGATCATCGCCCCCGCCATCGTGAGCCCGGCGACTCCGACGGCCCGGCGCCCCAGGCGGCGGTCGCCGGTCCGACCTCGTGATCGCGTCGGACAGGACGCCGCCGAGGATGCACGCGAACACCCCGCAGGCGAACGGGACGACGGTCAGCCACGTGGCCGTGTCCTTGTCGAGGTGGCGGGTGTCCTGCAGGTAGTTCGCGAGCAGGAAGAGGAAGAAGTTGCCGCTGTAGCCGAGGAACCCGTACATCCACCAGAGGGCCCAGACGTTCGTCGAGCGGAGCATCGCGCGCCACGGGGCCCTCGCGTGCGAGGCCGGCTTTCGCCCGGCCCGGCCCGCGGCGATCAACGATCGCTCGGCCTCGTTGACCCGCGGCATCTGTTCCGGCCGGCTCCGCAGCCAGGGCAAGACAGCCGCGCACCAGAGCGCGCCCAGACCCGCCCCGAGGACGAGCGGAGACCGCCAGTCGCCCAGGCGGCGGTAGAGCCAGCCCATGAGCCTCGGGGCCAGCGCCCCGCCGGCGCGGCTGCTCATCCACAGGGCGCCCTGCGCCGCGCCGCGCTCGGTCGTGGGCATCCAGTCGGCCAGCAGCCGCGAGAGAACCGGGAACGTCCCCGCCTGGAACATCCCGAAGAGGAACCGGAGCGTGAGCAGGAAGGCGAGCGTCCCCGCATGGCCCCTCGGCAGCAGAACGACCGCCGCGACGCCGGCCGTCGTCAGCGAGCCGCCCGAGCGCGATCGTCAGCAGCAGGCCGCGCGGCCCGAACCGGTCCGCCAGCCGGCCCCAGGGGACCTCGAACACGCCATAGGCGATCATAAAAGCGACCATCATCGCGCTGAGGTCGCGGACGTCCATCCCGAGGTCCGCGAGCAGCTCCGACGAGTTGGTCTGGAATCCCGCCCGATGGATGTACGTGATCACCGCCAGCGCGCAGGCCGACGCCAGCACCGCGTACCGGACCCGCGTGGCCCGCGGCTTCGTGGCGATGGAGGACCCGGGACCGTCCATCCGCACCTCGTCAGGCGACGCGGAACCGCTCGAGCCCCGTCTCGTCGATCGCCAGGCCGAGCCCCGGGGCGTCGGGGACGGCGATCCGGCCGTCGACGGCGCGGATCGGCTCGCTGATGTGGTGGCGGAGGGTCGTGCCCTCCTCGACGACGAACTCGAGCAGGCCGAGCGTGTTGGGGATGCTCGCCAGGAAGTGCAGCGCCGCGGCGACGTTCAGGTAGGTCGTGAACCCGTGGTTGACGACCGGCAGCCCGCGATCGGCGGCGAGGCTGGCGATCTTCATCGCCTCCGTGAATCCGCCGCAGCGAGTCAGGTCGACCTGCACGACGTCGATCCGCCCCTCGTCCATCAGCCGGAGGAAGCTCTTCCGCTCGCTCTCCTCCTCGCCCGCGGCGATCCGGAGCGGGCTGGCGGCCGAGAGCTTGGCGTAGCCGAGATAGTCGTCGGGCCCGAGCGGCTCCTCGAACCAGAACGGGCGATACGGCTCGAAGGCGCGGGCCCGCTGGATGGCGGTCTTGGCATCGTAGCAGAGGCCCGCGTCGATCATCAGGTCGGGCCCGTCGCCCAGGCCCGCGCGGGCCTCGCGGACCAGCGCGATATCGAGCGCCTCGGTCTGGCCCATCGGGTCCCAGCCGAACTTGACGGCCGTGAACCCCTGGCCGACGAAGCGGCGGGCGCGCTCGCCGGTCTCCTCGGGCGTCGCCCCGAAGAGGCTGCTGGCGTAGGGGCGAATTGATTGGGTGAATCCGCCACCGAGCAGCTTCCAAACGGGCAGGCCGAGCGCCTTGCCCTTGATGTCCCACAGGGCCATGTCGATCCCGCTCATCGCGTGCAAGCCGACGCCCCGGCGGCCGCCGTAGATGTTCGCCCGGTACATCTTGTGCCAGAGGTACTCGGTCCGCAGCGGGTCCTCGCCGACGACGACATGGGCCAGCCCCGTCGCCGTCGTGTGCGAGAAAGGCCCTTCGATGACCCCCTTGGCACCCATCGGATTCGAGTCGACCTCGCCGTAGCCGACGATGCCCGCGTCGGTCGTCACGCGGACGATCAGCGCGTCCTGGCCGCTGTCGCACTGCTCCTTGACCTGGGGCAGGCGGAGGTAGATCGCCTCGACGCCGGTGATCTTCAGGTCGCTCGTCATGGGGCCGTCCTGCGAGGGGATCGGTCGGGATCGGCGACTCTATAGCGCGCGGCGGCCCGGGGCAAGCAGGACTCTCCTCGGCCCATTTCCTCGTGCCATCGGATCGGTTCTAATCCCTGCCGGACCCGAATCGCCCCTGCCCTCAGCCCGTGAGGACCGCGATGGCCAGCCGCGCCCGCGAGGAATACCGCTACGAGAAGCTGACCTGGCCGGAGATCAACGACGCGATCGAGCTGGAGAAGGTCTGTCTCGTGCCCTGCGGCGCCGTCGAGCAGCATGGGCACCACCTGCCGCTCGACGTCGACCTCGTCTGCCCGCTCGGGATCGCGCACGGCGCGGGCCGCGAGGTCGCCGACAAGCTGCTCGTGCTGCCCATCATCGCCTATGGGTACACGGGCCACGTGATGGACTTCCCGGGAACGATCAACACCGATTTCGAGCACTTCATCCACCAGGTGCTCGACGTCACGAAGAGCCTCGCCTACCACGGGTTCAAGAAGATCATCCTGCTCAACGGCCACGGCTCGAACTGGCCGAACCTTGACCTGGCGGCCCGGCGGACCAACCTCGAGACCGACGCTGAATGCGTGCCGATCTCGTGGTGGAATCTGCTGACCGTGGATAAGGAATTCCTCCCGCGCTGGCGGCAGAGCAAGTTCCCCGGCGGCTGCTCGCACGCGTGCGAGCTCGAGACGTCATTGTATCTGTACCTCGACGGCGACAACGTGCGCAAGGACAAGATCCACAGCGGCATCGTCAGCTTCAACGACGAGGAGAGCCCGTTCCAGTGGGTCGACCTGTTCGCGGCCGGTCCGGCGACGATCATCTCGTGGACGAGCAGCTACTCCGACACCGGTGTGCTTGGCGATGCCGAGCTCGCGACCCCCGAGAAGGGCCGCGAAGCGTATGAGGAGGCGGTCCGCCAGCTCGTCCGCTTCATCAACTGGTTCCAAGGCCGCCCGAAGGATGTCCGCCGCGACCTGCACCGTAAGCCGCCGACCATGCCGCTGCCGTGGGGGCAGAGGCCATTCGACGAGGGCATGGCGTGAATCTCGTGGGTGAGACGTCGATCTCGCCGTTTGACGCCGCGTGCGGGGGCCGGCACAATCGGGGCCGCCGCCGACCCGACACCCGCCACGAAATGCAGGAGGTCCCGCCCATGAGGACGCGCCCGCTGACGATCCCGGTGCTGACGCTCGCCGTCCTCGTGGCCCTCACGCAGGCCGGCCGCGCCGACGACGGCGGCTGGACGCCGCTCTTCGACGGCAAGTCGCTCGACGGATGGAAGGTCAACGGCGGGACCGCCTCGTACAAGGTCGAGGACGGCGCGATCGTCGGCACGACGGTCGAGGGCAGCCCCAACACGTTCCTCTGCAAGGGCGACTACGGCGACTTCGTGCTCGCGCTGGAGGTCAAGTGCGACCCGCGGCTCAACTCGGGGGTCCAGGTCCGCAGCCACGTCTATGAGAAGGACGACCCCAATCCCCAGAACGGCAAGCGCGCCGGGGTCGTCTACGGCCCGCAGTGCGAGGTTGCCCGGAAGGAGACGGGCACGGCCGGTCAGTTCTACGACGAGGGGCGCCGCGGCAAGTGGCTCGACGAGATCAAGCCCGGAGCCAAGGACGCCTTCCAGGACGACGGGTGGAACCGCTACTGGATCGTCGTGCAGGGCAACCGCTACCGCTCGTGGATCAACGGCGTCGCCGCGTCCGACTTCACCGACGACGTGGACAGGCGCGGCTTCGTCGGGCTCCAGGTCCACGGCATCGCCAGGGGCGAGGGGCCGTATCAGGTCCGATGGCGGGACGTCCGCATCAAGGAGCTTAAGCCGGGCGACGAAGCGCCGGCCTCGCCGCAAGCCGCCGAGCCCCGCGTCCACCGCGACATCCCCTACGCCGATCCGCCCCAAGAGCGGCAGGTCCTCGACGTCTATTCGCCGCCGGGCGCGAAGGGCCGCCCGGTGGTCTTCTGGATCCACGGCGGCGGCTGGCAGACTGGCGACAAGTCCGACGTCCAGCTCAAGCCGCGGGCCTTCGTGGACAAGGGATTCGTCTTCGTCTCCACGAACTACCGGCTGCTGCCCGCCGTCGACATGGCGACCATCGTCGGCGACGTCGCGAAGTCGGTCCGCTGGGTGCACGACCACATCGGCGAGTACGGCGGCGACCCGAACCGCCTTCTGGTCATGGGCCATTCCGCCGCGCGCAGCTCGCCGCGCTGATCTGCACCGACGATCGATATCTCAAGGCCGAGGGCCTGTCCCTGGGCATCATCAAGGGCTGCGTGCCCGTCGACGGCGACACGTTCGACGTGCCGGCCATCATCGAAACGGCGGAGACGCGGCGGCGCGTCCACGGCCTGCCGCAGGCGAAATTCGGCCACCGCGAGAAGTTCGGCGACGACCCGGCGAAGCATCGCGACTTCTCCGCCGTCACTCATGTCACGACGGGCAAGGCCATCCCGCCGTTCCTGATCCTGCACGTCGCCGAGCATCCCGACACGGCCGCGCAGGCGCAGCGCCTCGCCGCCGCGCTCAAGGGTGCGGGCCTACCCGCCACCGCCTTCGGCGCCAGGGAGACCTACCACAGCAAGATCAACGCCGACCTCGGCCTGCCCGACGATCCGGCCACGAAGGCGTTGTTCGCGTTCGTCGCCGAGGCTGTGAAGGATTGAACGTCCGCTGACTCAGGCCGCGATCCCCCCGAGGTCCATGCCCATGAAGAGACCGGCATCCACCGCGATCATCGTACTCGGCCTCCTGACGGCGATCCCGTCAACGAATCTGCTCGGCCAGGAGAGGTCAGCCACCCCGTACGCCGCCGGCCACGATTACGCGAAATGGGAGAAAGAGGTCGCCGCGTACGAGGCGGCCGATCGCCAGGGCCCGCCACCGAAGGGCGGCATCCTTTTCATCGGCTCGTCGACGATCCGGCTCTGGACGACGCTCGCCGAGGACTACCCGGACCACAAGGTCATCAACCGCGGCTTCGGCGGCACCGAGATCGTGGATTCCACCCATTTCGCCGACCGCCTGATCTTCCCCCACGAGCCCAAACAAATCTTCCTCCGGGCCGGCGGCAACGATATCCACGCCGGGCGCACCCCCGAGGAAGTGGCGTACGACTTCGCGGAGTTCGTCCGCGTGGTCCACGCGCGCCTGCCGAAGACGGAGATCCTCTACATCGCCGTCAGCCCGGCGCCCGCGAGGTGGGGCGAGACCGACAAGTACCGCGAGCTGAACCGCCTGATCCGCGAGATGGCCCTGAAGATGCCGCGCGTCGGCTTCGTCGACTCGTTCGACGTCAGCCTCTCCCCCGACGGACAGGCCCGGCCCGAGCTGTTCGTCAAGGACAGGCTCCACTTCTCGCCGGAGGGCTACAAGCTGCTCGCCGAGCGCGTCCGGCCCTTCCTCGCTCAATAGGGGCAGTCGATGAACTGGTCGCCGCCGACCCTGGCCGACGTCTTTCGGGCCAGGGCCGCGATCGCGCCCTACCTGCGCCCCACGCCGACGATCGAACGCCCGGCGCTCGACGCGGCGCTGGGCTGTCGGGCCCATCTCAAGTGCGAGAACCTCAACCCGACGGGAGCGTTCAAGGTCCGGGGCGGGATCAACCTGCTCTCGACGCTCGACGATGAGCAGAGGGCCCGGGGCGTGCTCGCCGCCTCGACGGGCAACCACGCCCAGTCGGTCGCCTATGCGGCCCGGCTCTTTGGCACCAGGGCCGTCATCTACATGCCCGAGGCGGCCAACCCGATGAAGGTGGCCGCGACCCGCGCCTTCGGGGCCGAGGTCGTCCTCGTCGGGCGTGACTTCGACGAGGCCCGACGGGCCGGCGAGGTGAGGGCCTCGGACGAGGGGATGCGCTATATCCACTCGGCCGACGAGCCTCTGCTGGTCGCCGGCGTCGGGACGTGTGCGCTGGAATTGTTCGAGGTCGCGCCGGACCTGGACGCCCTGTTCGTGCCCGTCGGTGGGGGCAGCGGAGTCCTCGGCGCGGCGGTCGTCGCCAGGGCGGTGAAGCCGGGGACGCGGGTCATCGGCGTCCAGGCCGAGGGGGCGCCGGCGGTCTACCTCTCGTGGAAGGCTGGGCGGCGGGTCGTGACCGACGAGGTTGCGACCTTCGCCGAAGGCCTGGCGACCCGCGAGCCGTTCGACCTGCCGCTGCAACTGCTGCCCGGACTGGTCGACGAGATCATGCTCGTGAGCGATGCGGAGCTTGAAGCGGCGATCCGCCTCGTGCTCGAGACGACGGGGCAGGTCGCGGAGGGAGCCGGCGCCGCGGCGGTCGCGGCCGCCTCGCGCCGTCGCCTCGAGCTGGCCGGCAAGTCGGTCGGCCTGATCCTGAGCGGCGGCAACCTGGGGATCGAGACCTTGAGGCGTATCCTTGACCGACAGGCGCCCTGAACGGTGGCATCGCCCCCACCGCTGGGCTACGCTCAAGCCCTCTCCCGAGGACGGACGCGATGCGGATCGCTCGATGCCGCCCGCCGACCGCGCTGAACTCCGCCTTGAGGAGTCAAACACGGCCATGCCGACCCGCAGGATGAGCCCCGCCCGCCTGACATCCGCGCTCCTCGTCGCCGTCTCGATCGCCGCCCTGCCCTCCTTCGCCCCGGGGCAAGACCGGCTCAAGACGATGCCGGGCTACGACCGGTTCCAGGAGATGAGCAAGAAAGCGACCGGCGCCCTCAAGTCGGGGCAGCTCGCTGTCACCTGGAAGGATGGGGGCAAGGCGTTCGAGTACCGCAAGGACGGGAAGTCCTACCGCTTCGACATCGCCGAGGGCAAGGCGAAGGAGGCCGCGCCAAGCGGGGACGAGCCCCAGACTCCCCCTGGCGGCCGTCGCGGACGCGGCGGCGTCGCGCGCGGTCGGCAGCTCGCCTCGGCCCTCTCGCCCGACGGCACGCTCAAGGCCTTCTGCAGGGACCGCAACCTCTGGATCGGCGACGCCAAGGGCCTGATCGAGGTCGCCGTCACCACCGACGGCTCGGTCAAGGACCGGATCAAGAACGCCACCGCGAGCTGGGTCTACGGCGAGGAGCTCGACCAGACGACCGCCATGTGGTGGTCGCCCGACGGCACGAAGCTCGCCTACTACCGGTTCGACGAGTCGAAGGTCCCCGACTACTTCCTCCCGCTCGACCAGACGAAGTTCCAGGACCGGCTCGACGTCGAGGCCTACCCCAAGGTCGGCGCCCCGAACCCGGTCGCCGACCTTTTTGTCTACGACCTCGCCGCCAAGAAGACCATCCGGATCGACGTCCGCGACGGCCGGCCGTTCGAAGACTCTGTCGTCGGCCACTACGTCTACCACGTCGCCTGGTCGGCCGACGGCACGGAGCTGCTGTTCAACCGGACGGACCGACTCCAGAAGGTCATGGAATTCACCGCCGCCGACCCCGCCACCGGCAAGTGCCGTGTCGTCCTCCGCGAGGAGTGGCCCGCGAGCTGGACCGAGAACCACCCGGACATGGAGTTCCTGGCTGATGGCAAGCGGTTCGTCTGGACCTCCGAGCGGACCGGGTTCAAGAACCTGTACCTCTACGAGCTGGGCGGCAAGCTCCTCGCCACGCTGACCGACCACCGCTGCGACGTCGGCCGGGTCGTCCGGGTCGACGAGAAGGCGGGCACGCTCTACTACACGGCCCGGAGCGGCGACAACCCGATGAAGGAGCAGCTCCACCGCGTCGGTCTCGACGGCAAGGGGGACACGCGCCTGACCGACCCGGGCTACCACCACACCGTCAACCTCGCCCCCGACGGCAAGCACTTCATCGACGTCGCCCAGACGCACGACATCCCGCCCTCGACCCGCCTGGTCGACGCCGGCGGCAAGGTCGTCGCCGAGCTGGCCGAGAGCGACCTCTCGAAGTTCCAGGAGCTGGGGCTGAAGCGCGTCGAGCTGCTGACGTTCAAGGCCGCCGACGGCGAGACCGACCTCTACGGCCTGCTCCACAAGCCCTCGAGCTTCGACCCGGAGAAGAAGTACCCGCTGATCGTCCAGGTCTACGCCGGCCCCGCCAGCAACGCCGCGCGCGAAGTCTTCGCCACCCCGAATCCTCTGACCGAGTACGGCTTCCTCGTCGCCGGCTTCGACTCCCGCAGCGCCGGCGGCCGGGGCAAGAAGTTCCTCGACGCGATCTACAAGAAGCTCGGCCGCACCGAGATCGACGACCAGGCCGCCGGGGTCAAGTCGCTGTGGAGCCGCCCCTACGTCGCCAGGGATCGGGTCGGCATCACCGGCACCTCGTACGGCGGCTACGCCTCGATCATGTGCTTGCTGCGATACCCCGAGGTCTTTCACGCCGCCGTCGCCTCGTCAAGCGTGACCGACTTCCGCCATTACGACTCGATCTACACCGAGCGGTACATGGCCACGCCCAGGGAGAATACCGAGGGCTACGATCTCGGCAGCGCCATGAGATACGCCGACAAGCTCAAGGGTCGATTGCTGATCTTCTACGGGACCGCGGACAACAACGTGCACCCGGCCAACTCGATGCAGTTGATCCAGGCGCTGCAGCGCGCCGGCAAGAGCTTCGAGGTCCAGGTCGGCCCCGACATGGGCCACTCGGCGGTCAACCGCGAGCGGATGATGGAGTTCTTCATCGAGAACCTCGTCCTGTCATGCCCGACCACTCCCTCCCGCGAGAAGGCCGACGATGACTGAGCCCGACTACATGACCTCGATGCAGCGCGACGACGCGGCCGTCGACTCGGCCGAGCTGGTCGCGGCCTACGAACGGGGTATCGACGACCTCAAGGCCGCCGTGGCGGGCCTGACGCCGGATCAGGTTCGCGCGCGGCCCATCCCGGGGAAGTGGAGCACGATCGAGGTCGTCGCCCACGTCGCCGATACCGAGGTCTACTTTTCCGACCGGATCGAGCGGACGCTGGCGCTCGATCGCCCGCTCCTGATGGGCGTCGACGAGCGGCCCTATCCCGAGCGGCTGGGTTATCAGTCCTTCGACCTGGCCGAGGAGCTTGCGCTCTTCACGGCACTCCGCCGGCATGTCGCGCGGATCCTGCGGTCGCAGCCGCCTGAGGCGTGGAGTCGGCAGGGCATCCACAGCGAGACCGGCCTGGTGACCGTCCGGCGACTGGTCTTTCAGGCCGTGCGGCACGCTAGGCATCACCTGCCGTTCATCGCCGAGAAGCGCACCGCGATGCTCAGGCCTTCGGCTTCGCCGGGTCGGGCTTCTTGAGGAAGGGGTTGGGTTTCAGCTCGATTCGCCTGATCGACTGGAGATAGTCGAGCACGCGCTCCGAGTCCTTCCCCCCGACCTGGGCGTGGAAGTGAAGGGAGAAGCCGTGCGGCCCCTTGGCGTCGATGAGCTTGGGTTCCAGGGCCAGCGCGGCCTTCACCGCGTCGAGCAGTCCCATCATGGCGGCGCAGAAGAGGTCGATGCGGGCCCCGTGCGCCAGCAGGATCTCGACGATGTCCCGCCGGCCCATGTGCGACGCCCCTCCGAGGCCGGTCTCCCAGTCGCCGCCGCCCCAGTCCATCGCGGCGTTGACCAGCGCCGGTTCCCTGGAGAGGAGCTTGCTCGTGACGTGCGGGTCGGAGTGCGCGTAGATGACGAAGTCCTGCACGAGCAGGCGATTGATCTGCGGCTTCTTCCAGGACGGCTTGAACCCCGGCGCCGGGTAGTCGCGCTCGAACGCCGCCTCGACGGGTCCGGGCGCGGGGTCATCAGGGTTGGCTTCGGCCGGGGTGGCGAGCACCGCGCCCGCGCCAGGCCGGCGAACTCGCGCCGCGAGATCGGTTGGTCCATCGTCAGTGTCTCCTTCCGGATGGTGGCCCGGGTGTCAGACCCCATCATGGGCGGGGGCCAGCCGGCCGGCAAGGGAACGGTGGCGTGGGCCCGACGTCCCCGCGTATCCTGGGCCCGCCCCGCTCGCCGCGCAGTACGCCCGGAGGCCTGCGATGAGACGGACCGTCGGCCTTGCGCTCGCCCTGATCCTCGGCCTCGGCCTCGCCGGGCCGGCCGTCTCGGCGCAGGCGGACCTGCCCAGGACCCGGGCCGAGGTGAGCGACTACGTCGAGACCAGCCGATACGACGACGTGATCGCCTTCATCACCGCGACTCCAGCAAGCGTCGCCGCTCGTTCGGGTCGAGGTGTTCGGCAGGTCGCACGCCGGGCGGGAGCTGCCGCTTCTGATCCTCGCCGACCCGCCGGTCTCCTCGCCCCGCGAGGCGAGGGCCTCGGGCAAGCCGGTCGTCTTCATCATGGCGAACATCCACGCCGGCGAGGTCGAGGGCAAGGAGTCGGCCCTCCACCTGGCCCGGCGGGTGGTCGCGGGCGACGGCCGAGCGTTGCTGAACAAGATGGTCTTACTGATCGCCCCGATCTACAACGCCGACGGCAACGAGGCGATCCGGCCCGAGAACCGCCGCGAGCAGAACGGCCCGATCGGAGGCGTCGGCGCCAGGGAGAATGCGCAGGGGCTCGACCTCAACCGCGACTTCATCAAGGCCGAGTCGCCCGAGGCCCGCTCGCTGATCCGCCTCTTCAATCGCTGGGACCCCCACCTGACCGTCGACCTCCACACGACCAACGGCTCGCACCACGGCTACCACCTGACCTACTCGATCCCGCTCAATCCGAGCGGCGACCCGCGGATCATCGCCTACCTGCGCGAGCGGATGATGCCTGCCGTCGCGCGCGGCCTCGCCGAGCGGCACGGATTCCGCTCCTACTACTACGGCAACTTCTCCGACGACGAGCCGGCGCCGGGACTGCCCAAGACCAGGTCGTGGCGGGCCTTCACCCACCAGCCCCGGATCGGCCAGAACTACGTCGGCCTGCGCAACCGGCTGGCGATCCTTTCCGAGGCCTACAGCTACCTCGATTTCCGCGGCCGGGTCGCCGTCACGTCCGCCTTCGTTGACGAGATCCTCGCCTACGTCTCTGCCCGCGGCGCCGAGCTCGTCGCGCTGGCCCGCGATGTCGACACCGATGCCACGCGCCTCGGCCTCGCCGGCACGCCCCGGCCGCTGGGAGTGGACTATCAAATCGTCCCGTTGTCCGAGCCGGTCGAGATCCTCGTCGGCGAGGTCACCAAGCGGACCAATCCCCGCACCGGCTTCGCGATGACGGCGATGGTCGAGGACAAGTTCACACCCGTTCGGATGCTCGACTACGGCGCCTTCGCCGCGACGCGGACCGTCGCGGTGCCCTCAGCCTACCTCTTCCGCGACGAGCCCGGGCTCCGCGCTGTTCGCAACCTGCTGCTGCTCCACGGCGTCGCGGTCGAGGCCTTGACGGGCCCGGCCGAGCTGGAGGTCGAGTCGTTCGCGATCGCGTCGGTCCGCCGGAACGGGCGGACCTTCCAGGGGCATCGCGAGGTGAAGCTCACCGGCCGGGCGGAGGCCGGGCGGGTCGCCTTTCCGGCAGGGACCTACCTCGTCCGCTCGGCCCAGCCGCTTGCCGCCCTCGCCGCCTACCTGCTCGACGCCGAGAGCGACGACGGCGTCGTGACCTGGAACCTCGTCGACGCCTACCTCGCCCCCGGCAAGATCGCGCCCGTCTACCGGCTCACGAAGCCCGTTGGCCTGCCCGCGCGGCTCGTCGGGCACGACTGAAGCAGCCACACTCGCGATCGACCTCGGTCCCAGACCACGCCTGCCCGGCCCGGCGGTGCCAATAATCCCACGGCACGTCCGAACCCCCCTGCGACACCTGCTCGGGCCCGCCCTGGCGACCTTCTTCATGGCGGCCGGGCATGCTTTCCCCGTCACGGCAGGCCGCGGGATGAAGTGGAGACTCTCATGACAGCCGCCGTTCACCGTTCGACGTTGGCCCTCGTCCTCGCGGTCGTCTCCCCGGCCGTGACTCGCGCACAGGACGTCGCGAAGGATTGGCCGACGTACAACGCCGATGTCCTCGGGTGGCGCTGCAACGCGGGCGAGCGGGCCATCGGCGTCGCGAATGCCGGTACGCTCGAGGAGAAACGGCGCTTCCCCGCCAGGGGGTCGGGCCTCGAGATCGGGGTCATCCACGCGACGCCCGCCGTCGTCGACGGCTACGTCTACTTCGGCACGGCCACCGATCCGACATTCTACAAGCTGGCCCCCGATGGCACGCTCCGCTGGTCCTACCGCAACCCCGCCCGGGCGCCGAAGGGGGTCCGCGTCGAGGATCAGCCGCGCGGCCTCCGCTTCCGGCCCTCGGCGGAGGGCATCCTCGCCTCGGCTCTCGTGACGCGGGACACGGTCTTCTTCGGCGATGTCGGCGGCCGGATCTACGCGCTCGATCGGGCGACCGGGCGCGAGCGATGGAAAGTCAACGCCCGCGACGCCAGCTTCCCCGGCGCGCACGGGCTCAACGCCTTCTTCGCGTCGCCGATCCTCGCCGACGGCAAGCTGATCGTCGCCGGCGGTGCCCTCGAGCAGCTCGTCGCCGGCACGGCGTTCTATCGAGGGAGCTCGGGGCGCGGGTTCGTGGCGGCCCTCGATCCGGAGACGGGTCGGGTCGCCTGGAAATACGACGTCGGCGCCCGGCCCGAGCGCCTGGACCCGCCGATCAAGATCGCGGACATCCGGGGGGAGCATGTCTTCTACTTCGGGCCGGGCACGAGCTCCGTGTGGTGCACGCCCTCGTTCGACGCGGAATCGGGCACGATCTTCTTCGGCACCGACGTCAACACGGCACCCCGCAGGCCGACCCCCGACGATCCCAGGCCGTACACTCGCGAGTCGTGCGCCATCATCGCCTTGCGCGTCCGCGACGGCATCGAGAAGTGGGTCACGCAGATCAATCCGGGCGACGTGTGGACGAATGCCATGCGGTCCTACGACCCGAAAGAGGGACGCTACAAGGACCAGTCGATCGGCGACACGCCCAAGGTGTATACGATCGCCGTGGACGGCAGGGCGACGCAGGTGGTCGGCGCCGGCTGCAAGAACGGCGGCTTCTACGTCCTGAGGGCCGACGACGGCCGCGTCGTGGGCCACACGCCGCTCTATTCGGGGCCGCCGACGTATCCGCTGTCGCCGGCACCGGACAGGAGGGTTCTCGCCCTCCCAGGCGTGATCGGCGGCCTCCAAACGGGCTGCGCCACGGACGGGAAGACGATCTTCACCAACGGCATCGACGCCATCCAGCTCGGCTCGCAGGACCGGCCGGCCGCGAGCGCGGTCCCTCCGACGGGCGGACGCGTGACGGCGATCGGCGTCGACGCGGGGTCGGAGCGATGGCGTCACGAGCGGCCCAGGGTCGCTCGGCTCGGCGGGCCGCCCCCCAGGCCCGTCTATTCCGACGCCGGCGACCCTGTCGCCTCCGGGATCGCCGTCGCCAACGGCGTCCTGTTCTTCACGACGGTCGCAAGCGGCAAGCTGGTCGCGCTCAATGCCGCGACGGGCTCAGTCCTCAAGGAGATCGACCTCGGGCCCGTCTGGTCCGGCCCCTCGGTGTCCCGCGGCCGCGTCTATGTCGGCACCGGCAATACGCTGTTCACGCCGATGGACTTCGAGGCCTATTTCCCCAAGCGGGACAACGGAGTGCTGCTCTCCTTCGGACTCCCCGGCGAGGACGAAGTGGTCCGCATCGGCGCGGGGACAGAATAGCGAATCGTCGCGGGCGGCGCATCGACGACTTCCACCGACGCGATTTAAGCTCTGACGCGGTACGACCGAAGCAGGCCCAGCATCTCGAGCGCATTCACCGTCGCGGCACCCTCCGCCGTGTTGTCGAAGACGCACCAGACCGCGGCCGATTGCGCGGCACGGGCCAGCGTCGTCGCGAGGGCCTCGAGGTATTCATCCGGGTATGCCGAATAGTAGACCTTCGGAGAGCCGTGGAGCCGGTAGTACCTGAGGCCGTTCCAACCGCCCGGCTCCGCGGCCGTCGGCACCACCGCCGGATCGGCGGCGACCCGCGCGACGCGATACTGCGCGACGAGCCGATCGGCGCCCGGCTCGAACCAGCTCGCGTGCCTGGGCTCGAGGGCCACGTCGCCTTCGAACCGATCGCGCAGCGCGGCGAAGAACGTCGTCGCGACTTCGGCGGAGAACGGCAGGCTCGGCGGGAGCTGGACGAGCAGCGGACCCAGCCTGTCGCTGAGTTGGGTCGCCCCCGCGAGGAAGCTGTCGAGGACGTCGGCCACGTCGGCCAGGCGCCGCTCGTGGGTCGCCGCCTTCGGGACCTTGACGGAGAACCGGAAATCCTCGGGTACGGACGCGGCCCAGCGGGCGTATGTCGCCGGGCGGTGAGGCCGATAGAACGACGAGTTGATCTCGACGGCCGGGAAGCGGGCGGCGTACCGCGCGAGGTGCGTACCCTCGGCCGGGAAGCGGTCCGCGGACTCCTTCGGCAGCGACCAGCCGGCGCATCCCACGCGGACGTCGCCCGAGCGGTACGGCGTATTCTCTGCCACCTCGAGCCCGGAAGAGGGGTACGGGTTATCCCAGCCGCATGGCGACCCGTGACTGCAATTCGAGGGCCGTCGTCACGGCGATTGCATCAGCACGGCGAATCCCTCTCGCGCATCGTCGGGTCGGACCGATCTGCTAACATGACCTCTCGGACCTCCGCCGGGGCGAGGCGCGGCACATCGCCATCGACGTCGCCAGGCTGGGCGCGACGATCCCGCGGGTCGCTTCCTGAGTGAGCGTGAACGCCGAACAGACGGCCTACTCCCGGCGCTCACACAATCTTCGTGGATGCGTGGGACGATTCTCACGAGCTTTTGATATAGCCGAGGATACGGATGACGTCCCCGTCCGGATTGCTTCGCGAGTGCGACGCGAGCCGCCGGGTCATCCCATGCCCCGTGGGGCGGCGACGGCAGACGAACGGGCGACGCGCGTCGGCGCACCGCACGCGGATCCTCTGGACTCGGGCCGAGAGGTCAGCACCAGGGCCGGACCCACCATGCCCATCGCTCACGAGTGCCCCCGTTGCGGGCGGACGATCAATGGCGCCGAGGAGGGCGGGGATACCCGTTGCCCATCGTGCGGGGCGGGGCTGGCGCGCCCGGCCGCCCCGGCGTCGCCGCCCGTGTCCGACGAGACGTACAGCCGATCGATGCTCGTGCGACTGCCGGGATTCGCCCCCGGTCCGCGGGCGGAGATGATCGCCCGGCTTGCGGCCGGGAGCTTGCTATGGATCGAGGCGTCCGCGCCGCTCGCCGGCTTCCTTGGCAGGGCTGCGGACGAGCTCGTCGGAGAGCGGTTCCTCGACTCCCTACACCCCGACGACCGCGCCCTGGCCGACGACGAGTTCCGGCAGGCCGTCGAGCAGGGTGAGCGGCACGACTTCGTGCTCCGGCTCCGCAGCGCCGACGGCGAATGGCGCTTCCTGCGGATCCACACCCAGGCCCGCTACGAGGCCGACGGGCGGGTCAACCACGTCCGCTGCCACCTCAAGGACGTCACCGACCGCGTCCGTTCCGAGGAGGAGCTCAGGCGAAGGACCGAACAGCTCACGGCCGCCAACCAGCAGCTCCGCGAGGTCAACCGTAGGCTTGGGGAGGCGCAGGCCCAGCTCGTCCACTCCGAGAAGCTCGCGGCGCTCGGCACAATGGCCGCCGGACTGGCGCACGAGGTGAACAACCCGCTCGCGTTCGCCGCCAACAATGTCGCCGTCTTCGAGCGCGACCTCGCCACCCTGCTCGAGATCCTCTCGGCATACCGCGAAGGGCTCGACGGCCTACGCGCTGCCGACCCCGCGCTGTCGGCCCGGATCGAGGCCCTGGAGTCGGCGGCCGAACTGCCCTATCTTCGTGAGTGCCTGCCCGACCTGCTCGGCTCGACGAGGCGGGGCCTGGGGCGGGTCGCGAAGATCGTGCAGGCGCTCCGCGACTTCGCGCAGGTCGACAGGGCGGCCGTCGGCTCGATCGAGGTGGCGCGCTCGCTTGACCAGGCCCTGGCCATGCTCGGCGAGGAGATCGCGCGCCTACGAGTCCGCGTTGAGCGGCACACCGAGCCGGTACCCCCGATCGAGTGCGCCGCGGCGGACATCAACCAGGTGTTCCTCGGCCTGCTCATGAACGCGTTGCAGGCAATCGAGTCGGCCGGCCGCGACTCGGGCACGATACGCGTCGGCTCGCGCCCCGACGGCGAGGGGGTCGTCGTCGAGGTGGTGGACGACGGCTGCGGCATCGCACGAGAGAACCTCGCGAGCATCTTCGACCCGTTCTTCACCACCCGGCCCGCCGGCCGGGGGACGGGGTTGGGGCTGAGCCTGGCCCAGCGGATCGTGACCGACCACGGCGGTCGGATCGAGGTCGAAAGCCAGCTCGGAGTCGGCACGACGTTCCGCGTCTTCCTCCCGTCCCGGATCGCAAGACCCGGTACGTGAAACAACGGGGGCCGACAAAGCCGAATCCCGCGGAAAGGCCGAGAGAAACCTGACCTGAGGGCGGTTCTTCCACCCACGGATTCTGCGGAGCAGGCATGCATGAGGGATATCCACGAATCGCGCGGTTCGCGTGGCAGGCAGATCGCCGGGACGCGCAGGATCGTCCAAGATTGCCCAATTTACCCGTGTCTGATATAGAAAATCCGGGCCGATCGCGGCCCGATCGCGGACAGGACCCACTGCAACCTCACGCGGAGGGCTGACAGTGGACGAAACTCCATACTGGATCGCGGCGGTACCGACCCCGGTCGACGTCCCTGCGTCGATCATCCGGAGGAGTTGGACGCCGTTCTCCCCTGTCGGCGTGTGGAATCAGGCTCGGGACGACGACCGATGGATGACACGAAAATGCCGACGCCCCCCCCGGTGCGAAAGCAGGGCGGCTCGAGAGACAGCGTCCCCTCGTCGGAGGGAGGGGCGGCCCAAATGGGCAACGCTCTGGAAGCGTTGCGCGTCGCCTCGACGTTGCTCGTGGTCCTTTATCACGCCGCGCTGACGTATGTGGCGACTCCCCTACGACTGACGCTCTGGGTGGCCTTCGAGCCGTCCGGCCATGTTGTCTTCGACGGTTTCGTTTACTGGGTCAACGGCTTCGTCATGCCGGTATTCTTCCTTGCGGCCGGAGTCTCGGCCCCAGCGGCCTGCGAGTCCCGCGGCCCTCGGGTCTTCCTCGTCCAGCGGGCGCAACGGCTGCTTCGCCCGCTCCTGTTCGGCTGCCTGACGATCTTGCCGATCTTCTATCTCCTCTGGGGATACGGCCTGATGGTGACCGGCCGTTGCGATCTGGACGACATCCTGAGCTGGAGGTTCAGCCCGCAAGTCCGCCACAACCTCTACGGGCTGGGGCATCTCTGGTTCCTCGAGTATCTCTTCTTCGTCTGCGTCCTCTGGTGCGGCGGCTGGATGCTTCGGCGTCGCCAGGTCGGAGAATCGAACGCGTCGGCGAGCGAAGGCCGCGGGCCGAAACGATGGCTCGGCTCGCCATGGGTCCCCCTGATTCTCGCCGTCCCGACGGCCGCGATCTTCCTGATCGACTCGGATACGATGCTACGCGTCGACAACGTGATCGTACCGAACGCCTTTCGGCTGCTCCATTACTTGCTGTTCTTCGCCGTCGGCGGCTGGCTCTCGAAGCTCCGCGACCCGCGGGGACAGCTCGCGCGGCTGGGCCCCCTCTATCTGGGGCTCTCCTGCCTGGTATTCGCGGTGATGTGGCCCCTGCTGATCCGTCACGCGGCGGCGCCGCTGGAGGGATGGAGCCGGGTCGGCTTCTGCGCGCTGGCCGCGCTCTTCCCGTGGCTCATCGTCTTCGGCGGCCTGGGCGTCGGCCTCAGGTGGATCCGCGGGCGGGGACCCGTCATGCGGCTCCTCGCCGAGACGTCGTTCTGGGTCTATCTCGTCCATGTTCCCATCGTGGCGCTGATGCAGATCGTGCTGCTGCCGATGCCGTGGCCGGTCCCCATCAAGTTCCTGATCGTCTCGGCCGTCGCCCTCGGCCTCAGCGTCGCGAGCTATGGTCCGATCGTCCGGCACAGTCTGGTCGGCGCGATCATCAACGGCGCGCGGAAGCGTGCGCCGAAGGGACTCCGCTTCGGCCCGGAATTCGGCTGGAGGGCCACTCTCGTCACCCTGGTCCTCGTGCTCCTCGGTGCCGCTTGGTCGTCCCGGACCTTCTTGCTCCGCGACAATCTCTACGAAGAGATCCCCGGGCAGCTCTATCGCAGCGCCTGCCTTGCGCCGAAGGAGCTCGACGACCTGATCGGCCGCGTGGGCCTGAGGTCCGTGGTCGTGTTCACGGGTAACGCCGACGGCCACTCCTGGTTCGTGGATCAGAGGCGGGTGTGCCAGGAGCGTCACGTCGCGCTCCACGCGATCGCCTTGCGCGGGCAGCAATTCCCCTCGAAGGACTCTCTGGTCAAATTGCTGGACGTTCTCGATGGCTGCCGCCCACCGGTTCTCATCGAGGGCTATCGGGGGATCGACCAGGTCGGTTTCGCCGCCGCGGTCGCCGAGCTGCTCGGCGGCTCGCCTCCGTCGGTGGCCCTGCGTCAGTTCGGTCTCAAGTACGGCCAGTTCAGCGGCGCCGAGCATTCGCCCCTGGGACGGACCCTCCTCGATTACGAGAGCTGGCTGACCGCTCACCACTGGCAGCATAGCGACGGGCGTTTCCAGGCGTGGGTCCGCAACGAGTACACCGGCCGCTCCATTCCTGGTGACCCCGTGTCTGAACGGCGCATTGCACAAGAGGCGCGGGAAACGACAGCCGTCCGCTGATCGCCCGGCCGCCCTCAAGACGGCGATTAGGGCGGTTTCCCTCTTCGGTGGGTCGCTCGACTCCGGGTGGGGCGGGCCTCCGTGCCCGCCCGACGACGGCCCCCGACGGCGGGCACGGAGGCCCGCCCCACCCGGTGACCTCCCGTCCATCCAGCCGATCGAGCGCGGCCGTGTCGAGGCCGCGCCCCCCCCGCCCCGGCGGGCGAGGCCGGGGTGCGAAACGAAGCCAAATCCGGGCCTGCGAAACGAAGCCAATCCCGCTTCGTCCATTACCGTTCGGCTTCGTGCGTCAGCCCGCGCACGAAGCCGCACGGACGCGAACCGAAGGCGGGCGCTCGGGTTCGCTCGGCGCGAGGGCTTCGGGTCCGCCCGGCGCGGGCGCGCCGGGTTCCCTCGGCGCAGGGGGGCCGCCCGAGAGCCGGGAATCCCGGGGCTTCTCACGGATTCTCAGGCCGCGTGGGGACTCGTCCGATCCCTACGACCGTGAAGCCCCGTGCCGATCGCGGTGTGGCGCACAAGGCATTGATACGACGCGAAGCCGACGGCCAGAGTTCCGACCAGCACGACCGGGGCCTTCCACAGGGCATGGCCGGAAACGCGATAGAGGTCGACCTGGATCAGGCCGAGGATCGGCATATGCACCAGGTAGATCCAATAGGAGCTGTCGGCCAGGTAGCTCAGGACCGGGCTGGGCCGCCGGAACAGGCGCAGAGCGGCCCCGACGAGCCCGAAGACGATCAGCCATGAGAACAGGGCCCCCAGTACGGCCAACGCCAGCGCGGACGTGCCGTGTAGCGGCGAGGTCCAGTCCCGTTGCAACAGCCACGCGCGTCCCGCGAATACAGGTATCGACAAAACGAGGTACCACGGCGCCGGTCGGACAAGCCGTTCCAGCTCATGACGCAGGCGGTACAAGGCCACGCCGACCACGAAGAAACCGGCATGGTGGAGCATCTTCACCGGATCGATCAGGAACGAGTTGTGTCGATCCAGAGCCGCGTCGATTCCAACCCGATACCGGCTGATCCACAACAGAAGCGTCGTCGGCACCGCGAGGAGGAACGGACGCCAGGGCGAGCGAAGCACGAAGGTCGCCAACCGGCGGGAGAGGATCACGCCCACCCGCCGCCGCTCGATCCACAATCGGATCACCCCGTACGCCACGAGCATGATGATCAGGTATTCGAGGAACCACAGGTGGCCGGTGCCGAAGCGCTCGGACTGAATCGCCGGGTCGCGGAAATGGAGCCGGACGGCCTGGCGCCACGTACAGCGGCCCGAGACGAGCCACCCGCAAATCCAGGCTCCTAGGCAGGCCGGAAGGACGGTAACGACCCCGATCAGGAACGGGATCGCGACCCTCCTGGCCCGGTTCGTCAGGAACCCTCGGAGCCCGCGGGAGTCGTAGAGCAGCACCGCGAAGAAACCGGCGATCGTGAAATACAGGGGATTCGAGACCCCCATCGCCCACCAGCAGAACCAGTCGAAGACCGACAGGGTCGGCGCATCCCGGACGCACCAGAGCACACCGGGGATGTCGTGCTCGACGTATCCCAAGGCCGCGTGCAGGCCGATGACCAGAAACATCGCCATGCCGCGCAGGGCGTCGAAGGCATGATAGCGCGGCCGGGCTGCCGCAGAGTCCCCGGCGGCTCCGGTCTCCCGAGTCCGCCAAAGACGACTTGGTCGTTTCCTGCCGACGCGACGAGTCGCCGTCGAAGCCACGGCCATGTCATTGTCCATGTCGAGACACGATCCCATCGCGAATGGTCGGCGCCAGGGCATCGAGAAAGAAACCGGAAGCCTCCAATCAAGATCGACTCGCGACACACCGATTCTTGGGCTTTTCGTGCCGCTGTACTTTGCGGGCCCTGAGGGGCTTACGACCTCAAGGCGGTGACAGCCGGGTTTCTCCGCACAATGTCCGACCGATCAACGGTCGCCATTCCGGGGACATGTGCCACGAGGTTTTCCACCTACTTTCGAGACGCTTACCCCCGCAGAGCGCCCGCGGGGCTTCTCAAGTGACGGAGGCCTCCCCGCGCCTTACAATCGTCACCGGCCGACGAGTGGCCACCGAGAGAGACCGCTCGCCGCCGCCAAGCGAGAGGACGTCTATGTCCCGGACCGACGCGACCGCGCGCGACCTGCTCTTCGGGCTGCTTGCGCTCCGAAACGGGCTGATCGGGCGAGACCAGCTCGTCGACGCCCTTGGCGACTGGTCGCGCGGCGGCGACCGGACCCTCGCCGATGTCCTCGATGGGCAAGGTGCCCTGGGCGACCGCGCCCGGACCTTGCTCGACACGGTCGCCGGGATGGACCTGGATGCGCGGAACGCCGCGGCCGAGACCCTCGCGCTCGTCGGCGCTCGACCCCGACCCCGGCACGCCGACTCTGCCCGACGGCGCCGAGCTGACCCGAAGCGTCGCCGCCGACGCAGGCCGGTCCCGGTCGCAGCCCCGATCGCGATCCCCCGCGGACGCGCCGGGTTCGGGGGCCCCGCGGTTCCGCGTGCTCCGGCCGCATGCGCGAGGGGGCCTGGGCACCGTCGACGTGGCTCTCGACTCGGAGCTGAACCGCGAGGTCGCGCTGAAGCGGATCCTCGACAAGCACGCCGACGACCCCGTCAGCCGCGCCCGGTTCCTGCTGGAGGCTGAGGTCACCGGCGGGCTCGAACATCCCGGGATCGTCCCGGTTTACGGCCTCGGCCACGACGACAACGGCCGGCCCTATTATGCGATGCGGTTCATCAAGGGCGACTCGCTCAAGGAGGCGATCGAGGCGTTCCACGCGGATGAATCCCTTAGGTCCGACCCCGGCCGCCGCTCGCTCGCGCTCCGCAAGCTCCTGCGGCGGTTCGTGGACGTCTGCAACGCGGTCGACTACGCCCACGGCCGGGGCGTGCTGCACCGGGACATCAAGCCGGGGAACGTGATCGTCGGCAAGTATGGCGAGACCCTCGTCGTCGACTGGGGCCTGGCCAAGCCGGTCGGTATGCCGGAGACGGCGGAACGGGGCGGTGAGCGGGCGCTGATGCCCTCGTCGTCCTCGGGCTCGTCCGAGACGCTGCCCGGCTCGACGCTCGGCACGCCCGCGTACATGAGCCCCGAGCAGGCCGCTGGCGATCTGGAGCATCTCGGGCCGCGGTCAGACGTCTACTCGCTCGGCGCCACGCTCTATTGCCTTCTGACGGGCCGGCCGCCGTTCGAGGGCAAAAAGGTGCTCGACCTCCTTGAGGACGTCCGCGAGGGGAAGTTCCCCCCGCCTCGGGCGGTCGATCCCACGGTCGACCGGGCGCTGGAGGCGGCTTGCCTCAAGGCGATGGCGACGAGGCCGGAGGACCGCTACGCATCGGTCCGGCGCTCGCCGAGGACGTCGAGCGGTGGATGGCCGACGAGGCGGTCACCGCCTGGCGCGAGCCCTGGCTGAGGCGGGCACGCCGCTGGGCGCGGCGGCACCGGACGGCGGGGACCGCAGCCGCGGCGGCGGTCCTGGTCGCGATCGTCGGCCTCTCGGCGGTGCTCGTCGTCCAGGCGCAGGCGCAGGAACGGCTTACGGCCAAGAACCGCGAGCTGAACCGGGCCAACGCCGGTCTCGTCGCCGCCAACGGCCGCGTCGAGGCCCGATTCGGCCTGGCGGTCGAAGCGATCCGCTCGTTCTCCTCGGGTGTGCAGGAGGAGGACGTCCTCAAGAACGACGCCCTGAAGCCGACCCGTGACAAGCTCCTCCGCTCGGCCGCGGCCTTCTACCGGAAGCTGGAGGGTCTGCTCGAAGGCCAGGCCGACGGCGCGTCACGGCGGACGCTGGCGACGTCGTATTCCGAGCTGGCCGACCTGATTCGGGAGGTCGGCGCGAAGCCGGAGGCCCTGGCCGCGTCCCGAAAGGCTACGGCGATCCGCCGCGAGCTGGCCGCCGACCCCGCCGGCGGCGCCGGGCCGAGGCTCGACCTCGCTCGCTGCCTCAACGCCGAGGGGATGATCGCCTGGGAGACCGGCGACCGCTCGCGAGAGCTCGACGCCTGCCGCGAGGCCCGCGACCTCGCCGCGCCGCTGGTCGCCGACCCGGTCACGTCCGAGCCGGCGCGCGAAATCCTGGGCACCAGCCTGCACCGGATCGGCATCGTCCAGACCGAGTCCGGCCCGGCCGCCGAAGCCTCCAAGACGTACGACGAGACGCTCGCGATCCGCCGCGCGCTCGTCGCGGACCATCCGGACGTCGCCCGGTACCGTAGCGACCTGGCGATCACGCTGAACAACATGGGAACCCTCAACAAGAGGCGGGGTCGCCCCGCCCCGGCGCTCGCCGCGTGGGTCGAGGCGCTCTCAATCCGCAAGACGCTGGCCGACGCGGGACCCGCCGTCACGCAGTATGCAAGCGACCTGGCGCTGACCCACAACAACATCAGTATCCTCCACGCCCTGACCGGCCGGCACGACGAGGCGCTCGCCGAGGGGCGCGAGGCGCTGGAAATCTACGAGAAATTGGCACGCGAGCACCCCGCCGTCGCCCAGTACCGCCGGGGCGTCGGGTGGTGCCTCAACAACATCGGCACGATCCAGGACAGGGCCGGCCGACCGGCGGAGGCGCTGGCCTCCTGGACTGCGGCGATGTCCGTCCGGCGCAAGCTGATCGAGGAGGACCCGGCAGTCGCCCTCTTCCGCTCCGACCTCGCGATGAGCTTCAACAACATCGGCTCCCTGCACTTCAACGCCGGCCGGACTGCCGAGGCCCTCGACGCGTTCCGCCGGTCCCTGGAGGTCAAGGAGGGACTCGTGCGCGACCACCCCGGCGTCGCCGAGTACCAGGAGGATCTCGCCGTCGGCCTGGGCCAGATCGGCAAGGTGCTCGCCCGGCGGTCGGACCACCCAGGTGCCGTCGCCGAGTTCCGGCGGTCCGTCGCGATCGCGGCCCGCCTCCCCGAGTCGCCCGAGAACTGCTACAACCTCGCCTGTTCCCGCGCCCTCCTGGTCGGCAGCCTCGCCCGGCTCGGGACCGCCCCCGCCGAGGCCGACGCCGAGGGCCGCGCCGCCGTCGCCGGCCTCCGCCGCGCGTTCGATGGCGGCATCCGGAACCCCGCGATCTACCGCGACCCCGACCTCGACCCGCTCCGCGACCGTCCCGACTTCCGGTTGTTGATGATGGACGTCGCCTTCCCCGCCCAACCGTTCGGGAAGATGTAAGGATGTCGGGCGGCCAGACCGTCATGGTCTGCCCCCACAAGGTTTTGGGGCCCCAGACCAACGACTTCCCGCTGCAGCTCCGCAAGCACGGGATCGGCAAGGTCGTTCCGGCGGGGATGCTGGCGAACCTCTTCGTCGAGAGCCATCTGTGCGAGCTCCTGGAGCAGGGCTTCGAGGTCACCGTCGTCTAGGTCGCGACGGTCGGCGCCAGGGAGGCCGATCCGGCGACAGTTACAGGGCGGCGGTCGTCACCTACCGATTTCTCGCGAACGCCGTCCCGACTACCAAAGACGCCGTGAAGGCGATGGGGTAGCCGCTTCCTGTTCCTCAAGCCACTGAGGGAGACATGCTCAAGAATCGCCCGATGATCTTCAGGTCAGCCCTTCTCCTGCTCGCGGCCGCCGCGTGGGCCCTCTTCCCGCCGCCCCCGGCCTCAGCCCGAGGGCCCGTGGAGGTGCGCCACAAGACCGTAAAGGTGGGCGACGTTGACATCTTCTACCGCGAGGCCGGACCGAAGGGTGCCCCGACGGTGATCCTGCTCCACGGCTTCCCGACCAGCTCGCAGATGTTCCGCATGCTCATCCCCGCGCTGGGGGACGAGTACCACGTGGTCGCGCCGGATTACCCCGGCTTCGGCCACAGCTCCATGCCTCCGCGCGAGAAGTTCGCCTACACGTTCGACAACCTCGCGAGGATTATCGACGAGTTCACCAGGAAGCTGGGGCTCACGAAGTACGCCCTCTACGTGCAGGACTACGGCGCCCCGGTCGGCTACCGCCTGGCCGTCGCCCACCCGGAGCGGATCACCGCCATCGTGGTGCAGAACGGCAACGCGTACGACGAGGGCCTGGAAAACGACTTCTGGAAGCCGATCAAGGCGTACTGGAAGGAGCCTGGCAGCAAGGAGAGGCGCGACGCCCTCCGCGGGTTCCTGACCTATGACGCGACCAGGTGGCAGTACACGCACGGCGTGAAGAACCCCGAGCTGGTGAGCCCGGACGGGCCGGCCCACGATCAGTTCCTGCTCGACCGCAAGGGGAACGACGAGATCCAGCTCGACCTGCTCCTCAGCTACGGCAGCAACCCGCCGCTCTATCCGAAGTGGCAGGCGTACTTCCGCGAGCACCAGCCACCGATGCTGATCGCGTGGGGGAAGAACGACCAGATCTTCCCCCGGCGGGCGCAGAGCCATACAGGCGCAGCCTGAAGACCCTGGAATTCCACCTGATCGACGCCGGGCACTTCGCCCTCGAGACAAACGGGGACGAGATAGCTGCTCTAATGCGTGAGTTCCTCGGGAAACACCTGGGCGGGAAGTAGTACGGACCTCGCGGCGTCTTCAGGCTGCCCGAGAGCCCATGAACCGGTCTCGTGGTCATCGCGCCGAAGGTCCTCGGAGGCCCATCCCCGCCGTGTTCCGGTGATCGGCTTCAACCGCGCCCCGCTTCTGCGGAGCAGACGTCGTCGCACGGTGGTTCCGCTGCGGCGTCGGCCAGCCGGAACCCCTCGCGGGCCGTGGCCGCGGTCACTCCGGCGTTGACCGCCGACACGACGTCCACCAGGGCGTTGAGCACGTCGTCGCCGAGGCCGACCGATCGTGCCTTCTCGATCCGGTTCCGGGTGCAGACCTGGCACCCCCGGGTCATGGTCACCGCGAGCCCGACCAGGTGCTTCTCCCGCGCGGAGAGCAGCGTCGTGTCGTGGGTCTGGTGCAAGTATCCGACGACCAGAGTGTCATCGTAGGGCATGAGCGGACTCCTCGAAGCGAAAGGAACGATCAATCGATCTCGACGCAACTCATCCCGAGCGGGCGGGCCTCTGCGACGACCCGGCAGGCCTGTCTCACGGGGAACAGCGGCAGGGCGGAACCGGTGAGGACGAGCTGCCCTCGTCGCAGCTGCAGCCCCCACTCGGCCAGGCGGGAGGCCAGCCACCGCAAAGCCGTGGCCGGGCCGCCCATCGTCCACGGCTCCCTCGTCGTGCCGACGAGGCGTTCATCGATCTTGACTTCTAGTCCCTCCACGGCAGGGACTCCGCTTCGGCACGGCGTCTCCTGCGCGGCGAGGACCAATCCCGCGTGCATTCCGCCGGAGGCGATGAGCGCGGTGACCTGATGGCGCTCGGCGGCAGGACGTAATGGTGCAACTCAATCACAGGCGACACCGACGCGATGGCGCCGGCGTATTCCTCGTCCGAGAGGGGCCGGCCAGGCAGATCGTGCGCCAGTCGGATCGCGAGCTCGCCCTCGATCGCCAGGCTGGCGAAGCGTGAGGACGGGAGACGAACTCCGGCGGGATGACATTCTGTGTCGAAGAGCCTGCCGAGGATCGGCTCGTCGACTCCCAACTGAATCCGGATGGGCCTGCTCGTACACCCGATCTTGTAGCCGATAACCCTTTCACCGCGCTGCTCGCGCAGCCGGGCGATCTCCGCCTGGAGGGAATAGGCCTGGGCGGTCACCAGGTTGAGGGGCTCGCCGACGGAACGGCCCGGTATCCCGGCGTCGTAATCCGCCAGCATCCGCCGCGCCAGGCCCTCGAGATCCATGGCCATCGTTCGTCTCCGTGCGCGACCGCTATGACCAATCGATCGCCGTCATCTTCAGCATGGCATCCTCGAGACGGAAACGATGCCCGACCGGATAACATCGAAGCGAGTTAGCACGTTTCGCAAATTCCTCTCATCGGATAGCCCGATCACGACCGTCCCGGCCGCTCGGAAGGCTCGTAGACGGGGGGGATCCGACGTCCGATCCGAAACTGTCCCGTCACGCGAGGATCGGGTGGACCACCTCCCCGCGACGTCGGTCAGGCGGAAGTCGCGGCCGGCGTAGCGGTAGGTCAACCGGGTGTGATCGATCCCCATCAGGTGCAGGATCGTCGCGTGGTAATCATGCACGTGCACGGGATTGGCGACGATCGACTGACCGCATTCGTCGGTCTCGCCGTAGGCCATCCCCCCGCGGACGCCGGCCCCGAGGGTGCCGGCCCCGTTGCCGGTTTGAGGAGGACTCCCTTGTATCGAGAAAAGGCGCGGCTTGGAAGGAGCCACGCGGCTGCCGCGCTCGACCTTCGCTCACGATCTGTGCCCGGCGACGGGTGACGGTGATCCGCGAGTAGGGCACCCGCTCCCGGTTCCATCAGACCCTGGAATGCGTCGGGGCTGAGCCGCAAGTGACGGCTCCCTAGTTGGCCGGGGGCGGCCAGGAGATCCCTTCGTAAGTCATGAGAGACGCCGCTCGCCGGCGAATTTGCGTCGTGTACCCAGGATCGGCGTGATCTCGCTGTAGAGTCTTGACAGGAGTGTGTACGAATGAATAGCATCCCTTGCGCGGTTGCCACTCTGGAGACATGTCATGTCGCCATCTTTAATGGGTGATCCCGGAGCGGCGCATGAGGCCATCTCCGAGCTTCGCAAACGGCTCGGTCTGTTCTCATTCTGGGAAGGGGCTCAGGGCCTCGAATCGGCCGCTCAGGATGGCCAGTCGCTCGATCTGGGCCTTCGGCCGGGTGGCATCGTGGAGTGGCTGGCGATGACGCCCGGCGCGGGGTCCGTCACATCAGCCATGCTCGTGATGGCGCGGCTGTCGTCCGCCCCTAAGGTCGTTGCGATCGTGGATACCGCGCGGGAATGCTACGCGCCGCGCTGGCCGGCTGGGGCATCAGCCCGGGCCGGACGCTCCTCGTCCGCCCGGCCGCACCGCACGAAGCATGCTGGGCCATCGAGCAATGCCTCCGATGCCCCGGGGTGTCGACCACGTGCGCGTGGGTCGATCGACGGATTCCCGTGCGAGTCCTTCGCCGCTGGCAGCTGGCGGCGGAGGTGGGCGGCGGAGTGGGCCTCTTCTTCCGGCCGGCGTCGGCGCGGCGAGAGCCTGCCTGGGCTGATCTGCGATTGCAGGTCACGCCGCGGCCGGGGGGCCGAGGCGAGTCCAGGCGGTTACAGATCGACGTCCTCTATCGCCGGGGCGGTTTGGGAGGCACCGCCCGGACCTGGGAGATCGACCATGCCGCGGGTGCTGTGCGTCTGGTTCCCGAGGTGGCCGATCCAACGACTGAGAAGCGAGCGGCCCGACCTTAAGCGATCGGACGTCATCCTGTTCGCCCGGCAGAGTCAGAGACTCTTGGTCACGGTCTGCGGTCGGAGGGCCGAACGACGAGGTGTCCGCGTCGGCCAGCCGCTGGCCGAGGCCAAGGCGCTGATGCCGACGGCGGTCTTCCTCCCCGCCGACGCCGACGCGGACCGCGAGGCCCTGCGTCTTCTGGCGCTCGACGGCCAGCGTTTCTCCCCCCTGGTCGGCCTGGAAGAGGGGACCCATCCCGAATCGCTGCTCTGCGACGTCACGGGCTGCACGCACCTCTGGGGCGGTGAGGAACGTTTTCTCTGGGCCGTCCGAGACTACTGGGCGGGGCGAAACTATTTCATCCGGCTCGCTCTGGCCGGCACCTTGGGGGCGGCGTGGGCGCTCGCTCGCGCCGCCACCGCCACGGTGGTCCCCGTGGGGGAGGAAGCGGCGGCCCTGTCGGGACTTCCCGTCGAGTTGTTGCGCCTGTCCTCGGCCGTGCTGGAACGGCTGAGTGCCCTGGGGCTGGGCACGATCGGCGACGTGCTGCGCCTCCCGCGGGAAACGCTGGCCGGCCGCTTCGACTCGATCCTGACGCGGCGGCTGGACGAGGCGCTGGGCCTTCGCCCCGAGTTATTCGCCGCCGAGCGGCTCCGTGAGCCGCTGACAGCTATCCGCGAATGCGACGAGCCGCTCGACGATCGTCTGACCGTCGCTCACCTCTGCCGGCAGATGCTGCGGACGCTCCTGTCCGGAGCCGATCACCCGGGCGCCGGCCTCCAGGAGCTGGAGGGCGAGTTGCGGACCGAGTCCGGCGTCGTCGGGCTGGAGATCCGCCTCGTGGAACCTTCACGGGACGAGGGACACCTGGCCCAGCTCGTGGAACTCCAACTGGAGCGATGCATCTGGCCCGGGGGCGTTGTCGCCGTTCGATGGACCGTGCTCCGGCTCGGGCGTATGCCACGAGTCCAGGGCAATTGGCTCGCCGAGGGTGCCGAGGCGGACACCTCGCGGCAACTCGCCGCCCTGGTCGATCGGCTCGGAAGCCGGCTGGGGAACTCCGCCGTGCTCCGGGCGGAAGTCCTGCCCGATGCTCAACCCGAGCGAGCCGTTCGGCTCTCGCCTTGGACGGAGGCCGGACCGGTCAAGGCAGAGGACGACTCTCTGCCTCCGGAGCAGTTGCGATGCCGGCCCTTCCGATTGCTGGCCGATCCCCGACCGATCGCGGTGGTCTCGATCGTCCCGGACGGGCCGCCCATCCGCGTGACGTGGGAAAAGCAGGATTATCGCGTGGTCCGCTCCTGGGGGCCGGAGCGGATCGCCACGGGCTGGTGGCGCTCGAGGGACGTCGAGCGCGATTATTACCGCGCCGAGTGGGAGGACGGCGCGCATGCGTGGGTCTTCCGCGACCGGCGCGACGGCCGCTGGTTCCTCCACGGCTTCTTCGAGTGACGACTCATGCCGGAACAGCCGCATCCCAAGCTCTATGCCTCGAGCCCCATCACGGACTTTCGCCGGGCGACGACGACGGTCCGTTACGTGGAGCTTCATTGCAAGACGAACTTCTCGTTCCTGGAAGGGGCATCGCATCCCGACGAGCTGGTCAACCGGGCGGCGGCGCTGGGTTACGCCGCGCTCGCCATCACCGACCGCAGCAGCGTGGCCGGCGTGGTCCGCGCCCACGTCGCCGCCAGGGCGATCGGGCTCAAGCTCATCATCGGGGCCGAAGTCCTGCCGACCGACGCCGGCCCCGTCCTGCTCTGGGCGATGGACCGCACGGGGTACGGGCGGCTCTGTCGCCTTCTGACACGGGGTCGTCGACAGGCCCCAAAAGGCGAATGTCACCTCACGTTCGCCGATATTGCCGAGCACTCCGACGGACTCCTCGTTGGCGTGTTGTCGCCCGCGGACGAAGACCTCTCATCGGATTTGCCACGGTGGCGAGACGCCTTTCCCCGACGTACGTATGCTCTGGCCGAGTTGCATCGCGGCCCTTGTGATGGGCGCCGATTGGACCAATGGCAACGCGCGGCCGCGGAGGCTCGCGTGCCACTCGTCGCCGCTGGCGATGTCCACTACCACGATGCCCGCCGGCGCTATCTCCAGGACGTGTTGACGGCCATCCGCCTCAAGACGACCGTCGCCGAGCTGGGTGCGGCCCGCTTCCCCAATGGCGAGCGGCGGCTGAGGCCGCCAGACGAGCTGGATGCGCTCTTCGGCGCGTGTCCGTCCGCCGTCGCCCGGACCGCAGAAGTGGCCGACCGCTGCACGTTCTCGCTCGACGAATTGCGTTACGACTATCCCGAGGAGTTATGCCCCGCGGGCGAGACACCTTCCTCCTATCTCGCGCGGCTGGCCTGGGAGGGCGCTAGGGGCCGTTATCGCGACGCCATACCGGAGAAGGTCGGCCGGCTGATCGAGAAGGAACTGGCGATCATCGAGGAGCTGAACTACCAGGCCTATTTCCTGACCGTCTGGGACCTGGTCCGCTTCGCCCGCTCGCGGGACATCCTTTGCCAGGGGCGGGGTTCCGCGGCCAACTCGGCCGTCTGCTACTGCCTCGGGGTGACCTCCGTCGACCCGGACCGGATCGACGTCCTCTTCGAGCGATTCATCTCGAAGGAGCGCGACGAGGCCCCCGACATCGACGTCGACTTCGAGCACCAGCGCCGCGAAGAGGTGATCCAATACGTCTATGAGAAGTATGGCCGCGACCGGGCCGGCATGACGGCCGAACTGATCACCTACCGGCCGCGGTCGGCCCTGCGGGACGTTGGCAAGGCGCTCGGCCTCTCACTGGATCGGGTCGACGCCCTGGCGAAGTCGGTCGGCCACGACACGACCGGCGACGAGCTGACCATTCGCTTCCGCGAGGCGGGCATCGATCCGGCAAGCCGACTCAGCCGGCAGTTGACCCACCTCGTTGACCAGGTTATCGGCTTTCCCCGCCACCTATCACAGCACGTCGGCGGCATGGTCCTGACCAACTCGCCGCTCTGCGAACTGGTCCCGATCGAGAACGCCAGCATGCCCGGCAGGACCGTCGTGCAGTGGGACAAGGACGACCTGGATGCGCTCGGCATCCTCAAGGTTGATTGCCTCGCGCTCGGGATGCTCTCGGCCATCCGGCGCGCCTTGGACCTCCTAAATGAAAACGGCGGCCAGTCACTGACCCTGGCCACGATTCCCGCCGAGGACCCCGCGACGTATGAGATGATCCAGAAGGCCGACACGATCGGCGTGTTCCAGATCGAATCCCGGGCGCAGATGAGCATGCTGCCCCGGCTGAAGCCGGAGAAGTTCTACGATCTAGTCATCGAGGTGGCGATCGTCCGCCCGGGCCCCATCCAGGGGGACATGGTCCATCCCTACCTGCGGCGACGTAGTGGACTGGAGCCGGTCGAATACCCCGACGACGCTGTGCGTGATGTGCTGGAAAAGACCCTCGGCGTGCCGCTCTTCCAGGAGCAGGCGATGAGGCTCGTGGTGGTGGCGGCGGGCTTCACCCCGGGCGAGGCCGACAAGCTGCGGCGGGCGATGGCCGCCTGGCGACGTAGCGGCGATATCGAGAAGTTCGAGGGCAAGCTGATTCACGGCATGCTGGCCAACGGCTACTCGGAGGAATTCGCCCGCAACGTTTTCCGGCAACTCGAAGGCTTCGGCTCGTATGGCTTCCCGGAATCGCACGCGGTGTCGTTCGCTCTTCTGGCCTATGTTTCTGCCTGGATCAAATGCCACCACCCGGCGGTCTTCCTGGCCTCCCTCCTCAACAGCCAGCCCATGGGGTTCTACGCACCGGCGCAGCTGGTGGCCGACGCCCGCGCGCATGGCGTGGAGGTCCGTCCCGCCGATGTCAATCACAGCGACTGGGACTGCACGCTCGAGCGTCGAGAAGTGGACGGAAAGCTCGCGGTCCGGCTCGGCTGGTCGCTGGTCAAGGGATTATCGCAGGGCGTGGCGGACACGATCGTTGGCGAGCGTAAAACGGGATTGTTTACCTCTTATACCGACTTCGTCGGACGCACCGGCCTGACGAACGCGATCTTGTTGAGACTGGCGGTGGCCGACGCATTCCGCTCGCTGGGTCTGGACCGTCGGCCCGCGCTCTGGCAGTCCCTGACACCCATCGAGCCGCAACCCCTCTTCGCCGACCTACTCGACGAGGCGCCGCCCGCGCTGCCGCTGCTCTCGACGGCACAGGAGGTCATCCAAGATTACCAGGCCCAGGGGCTGTCGCTTCGGGGACATCCCGTAGCCCCGCTCCGGCTTACCCTCGCCGGGCGAGGCGTCATCACCGCGGCGGAGTTGCAGGAGGCGGAAGCCGGCCGGCGTTACCGGGTCGCAGGCCTGGTCCTTCTTCGCCAGCGGCCGGGAACCGCCAAAGGGGTCACGTTCATGACGATCGAGGACGAGACCGGCACGGTGAACCTGATCGTCTGGAGGCACGTCTGGGAGAGGTCCCATCGCGTCGCCCGCCGGGCCCGGGCCCTCATCGCCGCGGGCCTGCTCCAGAGGCAGGACGGTGTTACCCACCTTGTCGTCCAGCGGATGGAGGACATGACGACGGCGGTCGCCGAGCTCGGGCAGACGTCACGTGACTTTCGCTGACCCATTTCGGGGGGGGCGGGGGCAAGGCCACGCCGGCCTGGACCCCGACTACAACGCCGATTCGTTCGCCGAGGACCTTCGCCCCTCCTGGTTCTTTCGCCAGCTGCCGCAAGGCAGCTACTGGTACCTCGTCCACCAGTATCTCGCCGGAAAGTTCGACGGGATGCTGCGGTAGTACCTGCATGACTGGAGGCTGGAGCAGCTCGCCATTCCCTGATTTTCCGTCACGGACGACCTGGTGAGCGGCAACTCGATCGTTCGCGAACGCGGCGATGCCGTCCATGCGATCCTCGAGAGCATCAACGTGCCGGTGCTCTCCGTGCCGATCGTGCGCAACGGCCTGGCGCTGGTCGACGGCGGGCTGGTGAACAACATCGCGGCAAACGTGCTGGTATCGAAGGGATGCAATTTCGTGACCGCCGGCAGCGTGTCGGCGAAGCTGGAGGCGCGTTTCTGCGACATTTCCAACAGATCCCAAAGATCCATCGGCTCCTGGAGCGGCTCGACGCTCAATTATTCAAGTTTACCTTCAATAAACATGAACCCGCGCCGGTGTGACCGGCCGACGCCAGGATGCACACCGTCCCGGAGAGGCCAGGTCAGAGCCAGCCTCCCGCAAAACCGGCGCGGCGCAGGCCGGTCAGCACCGGATTGCATCGACGCATGAGGTCCCAGAGCAAGCCGGTCCGGTAGTTCTCAATCATCAGCACCACCGGCCCTTGATCGATCCCGAAGTGGTACGGGGTGATCCACCAGCCGGTCGGGCTGTCCTCCACGGCGAACGAAGGATTGAACGAGGGCTTGAACCCATACTTGGCAGGCATCCCCAGGTCCATCTGGGCGAAATGGCGGATCGTCGGGATGACGATCTCCGGCGCGAAGGGGAGCGAGGCGAGGGCGACCCAGGGGGCGACAGTGCCATCATCGGGTCCGAACGGGGCGCCGCTGGCGCAATGTAATCGAAGAACTCGCGCTCGACGCCGTTGACCACGCGCTTGCACCAGCCCGGGCCGTCGCAGGCCGTGAACCCCCAGCAGTGCTCGCCGTAGCCCGCAAAGCCCAGCGGATTGCGGACCGCGTATTCCTGCTGGACGAGGGTCGCCTGCCGGCTGTTCTCGAAGTAGTCGCTGCCGCGCTGCCGCATGAAGTCGTCGCGGATGCCGCGAAAATCGACCCACATGTGCGAGAGCTGGTGCGTAAAGAGCGGTCCCGAGTAGAGGAGCTCCCGATCGTAGATCGTCTTCCACTGATAGGTGGCGCAGTAGGCGCGGTAGCTCTCCGGCGGCAAGGGGTACGTCGGCGAGCCGAGGCCGAGGATGTAGAGCAGCAATCCCTCGTCGTAGCCGCGCCAGCGGTGCGGGATGAAACCGGTCTCCGGGTGCCAGCCGTGCGTCAGCGTCGGCCCGCCGTCGCACGCCCAGTTCCAATCGGCCCGGCCGTAGAGCGTGTTGGCGAGGCTGCGGATCTCGGCCTCGTCGGCCGTGTCGCGATCGAAATAGGTGGCGACTGTCACCGCGCCGGCGAACAGGAACGCCGAGTCGATGGTGGAGAGCTCGCACTGCCAGACGCGGCGGCCGGTCTCGATGTCCAGGAAGTGGTAGAAGAAGCCCTTGTAGCCGGAGGTATCGGGCCCGGGACCCTGGGGGCATCCGAGCAGGAATCGGAGCCGCTTAAGCGTGATCCTGGCCGCGAATTCTCGGATGATGACCCCGCGTTCGACCACGAGCGGGATCGTCGCCAGGCCCATACCCACCGCGGCGATGCTGACCGGGGCCTTCGGGTCGGTCTTGTCCCGAACGAGGCCGTTGTCCGGATTGGTCTCGTGCAGGTAGTAGAGCACCGTGCTGAGCTGGAGCAGGCTCAAGACCGTGTCGAAGGGCAGCCGGTACAGGTCGTCGTCATCGCTCAGGTGAATATCGGTCATGGTCCCGTGATCTCCGTCGGCGAGCGCAACGCCGAGCCCACGGTCATTCCGGTCGTCGCCTGGGCAGGCAGTTCCCTGACGGACTGTTGCTCGACGCACGCGCCCTGTCAATGCTGTTGCTCTTCCGTTTCACCCCGCACGACCGACTGGACATCGCGATCGAACCGTACGATGATGTGGCCGTGTCGAATTGGCTTGACTATCGCATCACTGAGATCGCGAACGATTATTTGAAGCTCGACCTCACAGACCGATCCCCGGAGCGGGTCACGGTGTCGGACGCGGTGCAGGGCCGCGGCTTCTTGAAGTTGTACGTCGCGTCCACGGTCGGCCACGGAGGGATGAACGACGACGGTATCAACGACGAGACGCTCGGGGATTTCGAAAAGCGATACAGGTTGACCCCATGAGCGACGACCGCGATCAGGCGCGTCCCACCGCGCCCGATGGCGCCCCACTCGCGGTCGACGGGTCGCCGCGGCCCTACGTCCTGACGATCAACGGCGGCTCATCGAGCCTGAAGTTCGGGGTCTTCGCGGCGGTCGAGCCGATCGAACGGGTCTATTCCGGCTGCGTCGAACGGGTCGGGCTCGAGGGGGCCCGGCTGATCGTCCGCGCCGAGGGCGGCCGCGGGGGTGAGCAGTGCGCGGTTGACGCCCCGGACCAGGCCGCGGCCGCCGGACTGGTGATCGAGCGGGTCGCGAGGGACCCGGGCCTCGCCAAGATCGCCGCCGTCGGCCACCGCGTCGTCCACGGCGGGGACCGGTTCGTCGAGCCGGGGCTCGTGACCGCCGAGTTGCTTGACCAGTTGCGGCGGATCGCCCCCCTCGACCCGGACCACCTCCCGGGGGAGATCGCGCTGATCGAGGCAATCGGAAAGGCCGTCCCCGTCGTCCCGCAGGTCGCGTGCTTCGACACGGGCTTCCACTGCGCGATGCCGAAGTGTCGCAGATCGTCCCGATCCCGCGGAGATACTGGGGCCTCGGCATCCGGCGCTACGGGTTCCACGGGCTGTCGTACGCCTACCTCATGGAGGAGCTCGCCCGGACCGCCGGGCCGGCGGAGGCCCGAGGCCGGGTCGTCCTGGCCCACCTCGGCTCGGGCGCGAGCCTGGCCGCGGTGCGCAATGGACATTGCGTGGACACGACGATGGGCTTCACGCCGGCCTCCGGCCTGGTCATGGGGACACGCTGCGGCGACATCGACCCCGGGCTCTTCGGATTCCTCGCCCACGCCGAGGGCATGACGCCCGAGCGGTTCCAGCGCATGGTCAACCAGGAATCCGGGCTCCTCGGGGTCTCGGAGACCAGCGCCGACCTGCGCGATCTGCTGGCCCGACGAGACGGCGATGTCCGCGCGGCCGAGGCGATTGAGCTGTTCTGCTACCGGATCAAGACCGGGATCGGGTCGCTCAGCGCCGCGCTGGGCGGCCTGGACGTTCTCATCTTCTCCGGCGGAATCGGCGAGAACTCCCCCGAGGTCCGCCGCCGCGCGTGCGAGGGGCTCGGGTTCCTCGGTGTCGACCTCGACGAGGCGCGGAACGCGGTCGGCGAACCGCTGATCTCGACGCCCGCGAGCGCTGTCAGGGTCCGGGTCATACGGACCGACGAAGAGGCCATGATCGCCCGGGAAGCTGTCCGGCTGGTGGTGACGCCACCGTGCGCGCCGACGCCGAACGACTCACCCGCGGAAACGTCCCAAGGAGCCGACCGATGGACGCGACATTGAGGACGCAAGCACACTCCAGGGCGGCCGCCCACTCGGGCGATCCCCACGCCAACGGGGCGCCGCTCTCGGCGGACGAGCTCCGCAGGCTCGACGCCTACTGGCGCGCCTCCAACTACCTCTCGGTCGGGCAGATCTACCTGCTCGACAACCCGCTCCTCAAGGAGCCGCTGAAGCGGGAACACATCAAGCCGCGGCTGCTCGGCCACTGGGGAACGTCGCCGGGCCTGAACATGCTCTGCGTCCACCTCAACCGGGTCATCAAACGCGACGACCTGGACGTGATCTACGTGATTGGACCCGGGCACGGCGGCCCGTCGCTGGTCGCCCACGCCTACCTCGAGGGGACCTATAGCGAGGTCTACCCCGAGATCAGCCAGGACACGGAGGGGATGCAAAGACTGTTCAAGCAGTTCAGCTTCCCGGGGGGCATCCCCAGCCACGTCGCCCCGGAGACGCCGGGCAGCATCCATGAGGGAGGCGAGCTCGGATATGCCCTGAGCCACGCCTACGGCGCCGCGTTCGACAACCCGGATCTGATCGTCGCCTGCGTCGTCGGCGACGGCGAGGCGGAGACCGGCCCGCTCGCCACCGGCTGGCATGGGAACAAGTTCCTCAACCCGGCCCGCGACGGCTGCGTCCTGCCGATCCTGCACCTGAACGGGTACAAGATCGCCAACCCCTGCTTCCTCGCCCGGATCCCGGAGGAGGAGCTCCGGAATTTCTTCGAGGGGATGGGCTACAGGCCGTACTTCGTCGAGGGGCACGACCCGGCGGCGGTCCACCAGCAGCTCGCGGGGGTGCTCGACGCGGTCGTGGCGGAGATCCGGCGCATCCAGGACCAAGCGCGCCGCAACGGGGTCGTGAAGCGGCCGGCCTGGCCGATGATCATCTTCCGGACCCCGAAGGGCTGGACCTGCCCGGCGGAGATCGACGGCAAGAAGTGCGAGGGCTACTGGCGGAGCCACCAGGTGCCGATGGGCGACATGGACAAGCCCGAGCACATCCGCATCCTCGAAGGGTGGATGAAGAGCTACCGGCCCGAGGAGCTGTTCGACGCCCAGGGCCGGCTCATGCCCGAGCTGGCCGAGCTGGCCCCGAAAGGGCGCCGCCGGATGAGCGACAACCCCCACGCCAACGGCGGGCTCCTCCTGCGCGACCTGAAGATGCCGGACTTCCGCGACTATGCCGTCGACGTTCCCAATCCCGGGGAGACCACGGTCGAATCGGCCCGCGTCATGGGCAAGTTCCTCCGGGACGTGATGAAGCTGAACCTGGAGAGCCGCAACTTCCGCCTGTTCAGCCCGGACGAGAACAACTCGAATCGCTGGCAGGACGTGCTGGAAGTCACCGACCGCTGCTACATGGCCGAGATCTACCCGGACGACGACAAGCTCAGCCCCGACGGCCGGGTGATGGAGGTGCTCAGCGAGCACCAGTGCCAGGGCTGGCTGGAGGGCTACCTGCTGACCGGCCGGCACGGCTTCTTCTCGTGCTACGAGGCGTTCATCCACATCATCGACTCGATGTTCAACCAGCACGCCAAGTGGCTGAAGGTGTGCAACCACATCCCCTGGCGGCGGCCGATCGCCTCGTTCAACTACTTCCTCAGCTCTCACGTCTGGCGGCAGGACCACAACGGGTTCAGCCACCAGGACCCCGGCTTCATCGACCATGTGGCCAACAAGAAGGCGGAGGTGATCCGCGTCTACCTCCCGCCCGACGCGAACTGCCTGCTCTCGGTCACCGACCACTGCCTCCGCAGCCGCAATTACGTCAACGTCGTCGTCGCCGGCAAGCAGCCCGCTCCGCAGTGGCTGACGATGGACCAGGCCATCAAGCACTGCACCCTGGGGCTCGGCATCTGGGAGTGGGCGAGCAACGACAAGGGGGGCGAGCCCGACGTGGTCATGGCCTGCTGCGGCGACGTGCCGACGCTAGAGACGCTGGCGGCCGTCGAGCTACTCCGCCGGCACCTGCCGGAGCTGAAGGTGCGGGTGGTCAACGTCGTCGACCTGATGAGGCTCCAGCCGTGCACGGAGCACCCGCACGGCCTGACGGACGCCGACTTCGACGCCCTGTTCACCAAGGACAAGCCCGTCATCTTCGCCTTCCACGGCTATCCCTGGCTGATCCACCGGCTGACCTACCGCCGGACCAACCACAAGAACATCCACGTCCGTGGTTACAAGGAGGAGGGCACGACGACCACGCCGTTCGACATGGTCGTCCTCAACGACATGGATCGATTCCACCTGGCCGGCGACGTGATCGACCGGCTACCTCAGCTCGGCTCGCGCGCCGCCTACTTCAAGCAGGCGATCCACGAGAAGCTGATCGACCACAAGCAGTATATCGACCGCCACGGCGACGACATGCCGGAGCTCAGCGGTTGGCAGTGGGGACTCAGCCGGCCGTCCGGGCCGGGCGCTACGTCGACCGAAGGGGACAACCTCTAGGGACGGGAGCCCCCGGCCGGGGGCAGGGTTTGGAGACAGCCATGCCATCCGACATGCCGAGACTGTTCCTGACCCGGCACGGCGACACGGCCTGGACCGACTCCCACCAGCGCACCGGCCGCACCGACCTCCCGCTCAACGAGGCGGGGGAAGGCCGCGCCCGCCAGATCGGAGAGCGGCTGCGTCGCTACGCCTTCGCTCGCGTCTTCACCAGCCCCTTGCAGCGTGCCTCCAGGACATGCGAGCTGGCCGGCTTCGGGCCGGTCGCGACGGTCGACCCGGACCTGGTCGAGTGGGACTACGGCCGGTTCGAGGGGATGCTGACCAGGGACATCCTGAAGCAGAGTCCGGGCTGGGAGTTGTATCGCGACGGCTGCCCCGGGGGCGAATCGCCGGGAGATGTCGCCGCCCGGGCGGACGCCTTCATCGACCGAGTGCGGCCCATCGCGGGGGACGTGCTGGCGTTCTCCAGCGGCCATATCATCCGGATGATCGCAGCCCGCTGGCTCGGCCTGCCGCCGGCCGCCGGGCGGTTCTTCTACTGCCGCCCCGCCAGCGTGGGCGTGCTCGGCTTCGAGCACAGGAAGCGGGGCGAACCGATCATCGGCCTCTGGAACCACGTCGCCCAACCGCGTGAGGAAGCCGAAGGGGCCGCGGCCGTTCCATGACGCCGGACCAGCAACCGAGAGGAGCGATGTCGTCGTTGCGGTCGCCGACCGGACCCGGCGCGCTCCGCCCGGCGCCTCCCCGGGACAACCGGTCGGTGCTCCCCATCGGGCGATTCAGGATGCTGCAGAAGGGGCACCGGTCGGTCGTGTCTGGGTTCCGGACCTGGGACCATCCCCGGCAGCCGAGGTCGCTCGCGCCGACCGAAGCCAATTCTGCATAAACTTATCTTCCATCAAGATTTAAGCTCGATTTCGAGCTGGGGCAGCACGGCGGGTGCCCCCCCTGGGGATCCGGCCGGAAATCAGACTTAAGCCAAAATGACATGGTGGGTTGCGGAAAATTGGCTTTGGTCGGCGCGGGCTCGCGGACGGCGGGGATGCCCCCCCGGCCCGAACTGAGTCACGACCTCCCGGTCGAAGGACGGCGTTTTGCGGCTGGAATCGTGTACGATCAAGTCAATCAAGTCAAAACTCGGCTAGGAGTGACCGCCATGACGGGCAAAACCTTCTGGGTCGTCTTACTGGCGTTCCTGGCCGGGGGTGGCGTCCTGGCGTGGCAGGCTTGGCGGGCCCGCCTGACGGCACTGCCGCCTGGGATCGCGTCGGGCAACGGGCGGATCGAGTCGGTCCAGGTGGACGTGACCACGAAGGAGCCGGGTCGGGTCGAGAAGATCCTCGTCCGCGAGGGAGACATGGTCCATTCCGGCCAGATCGTCGCGAAGATGGACACGGTCACCCTCGAGGCGGAGCTGGCGCGAGCCGAGGCGAGCGTCGCCGAGCAGGAGGCGAAGACCTTCGAGGTCGATGCCGCGATCGCCAAGGCCGAAAGCCAGTCGAGCGAGGCCCAAGTCGAGCTCAACCGCACACGCAACCTCTTCGCCCGCAACGCCGCTTCCCGCGGCGAGCTCGACCTCAGGGAGACCTCAGTGAAGACGACCAGCGCCGCGCTGAACGGCGAGAAGGCGCGGCTCAACACGAACCGGAAGTCCATCGACGCGGCCAAGGCCGAAGCGGCCCATGTCCGGACGCGGATCGCCGACATGACCCTCCGCTCCACCGTCGAGGGACGCGTTCTCTATCGACTGGCCGAGGAAGGCGAAGTCCTGGGCAACGGGGGAAAGGTGCTCACGCTCGTCAATCTTGGTGATATTTACATGGAGATCTACCTGCCGGCCCAGGAGGCCGTGAAGGTCAAGATCGGCTCCGACGCCCGTATCGTCCTCGACATCCTCCCCGACCATGCCGCGCGGGCCAAGGTTACTTTCGTCGCCCCGGAGGCCCAGTTCACGCCCAAGCAGGTCGAGACCCGCAGCGAGCGCGACAAGCTGATGTTCCGCGTGAAGCTGAGCGTGCCCCCCGAGCGCGTCTTGCCCTACATCGAGCGGGTAAAGACCGGCATCCGCGGCGTGGGCTACGTCCGGCTCGACGACGCGGTGGCGTGGCCGGAATACCTGGACCGGCCATTGCCCCCGCGCCCGCCCGCCGCGGCGGAGACGACCTCATCTCAGCCCGCTGGCGCGATCGAGCCGCCGCCCCCGGCCGCCTCGCCAACCGCGCCCCCGGCCGAGAAGGCGGTCGCGCCCCCGGCTGCCGCGGAAACAGCCCCCAAGTCGTGAGTCGAGGACGCGATGGCCGTCTCCAGCAAGTCACCCGATCCGGTCCATGCCGGGGAGTCGGTGGCGTCGGTCCGCGGCGTCTCGCACGTCTACGGGGCGACGCGCGCGCTCGACGCGATCGACGTCGAGATCCCGGCCGGTTGCATGGTCGGCCTGATCGGGCCCGACGGCGTGGGCAAGTCGACGTTGATGGGCCTGATCGCCGGGTCGAAGCGGATTCAGGCCGGTGCGGTCCTCGTCCTCGGCGGCGACATGCACGACTCCGCGCACCGCGAGGCGGTCTGTCCTCGGATCGCCTACATGCCGCAGGGGCTCGGAAAGAACCTGTACTTCGAGCTGAGCGTCTTCGAGAACATCGACTTCTTCGCGCGACTGTTCGGTGTGTCCGACGCCGAGCGCGAGCCGCGCATCAAGGCGCTGCTGAACGCCACAGGACTCGGCCCGTTCCCCGACCGGCCCGCCGGCAAGCTCTCCGGCGGCATGAAGCAGAAGGTCGGCCTCTGCGGCGCGCTGATCCACGACCCCGACCTGCTCATCCTCGATGAGCCGACGACCGGCGTCGATCCCCTCTCCCGCCAGCAGTTCTGGAGCCTCATCGACCACATCCGCGGACAGCGGCCCGGTATGAGCGTCCTCGTCTCCACCGCGTACATGGACGAGGCCCAGCGCTTCGATTGGACCATCGCCATCGACGCCGGCCGGGTCATCGCGACCGGCACGCCCGCCCAGTTGATGGAGCGCACGGGCACGAACAACCTGGAGGAGGCGTTCGTCGCGCTGTTGCCCGGCGCCGAGGAGGGGGGGCGCCGGGCCCTGGTGATCCCCCCGCGCGTCGACCCCGGTGGCGAGCCGGCCATCCAGGCCACGGACCTCACCAAGCGCTTCGGCAGCTTCACCGCAGTCAACCGCGTGAGTTTCACGATCGGTCGCGGTGAGATCTTCGGATTCCTCGGCTCGAACGGCTGCGGCAAATCCACCACGATGAAGATGCTCACCGGCCTGCTTCCCGCCACCGAGGGCGAGGCGAAGCTCTTCGGCGAGCCCGTGGACGCCAACGACCTGGCCACGCGCAATCGGGTCGGCTACATGTCGCAGGCCTTCTCGCTCTACGGCGAGCTGACGGTGCGGCAGAACCTCGACCTTCATGCCAGGATCTTCAACCTGCCCAGGGACCGGGCAAGCGCCCGGATCGATGAACTGGCGGAACGCTTCGGCCTGCGCCGCACGTCGACGCGCCATCCGAGGCCCTCCCCCTCGGCCTCAAGCAACGGCTCTCCCTGGCGGTGGCCGTCCTGCACGAGCCCGACATGCTCCTGCTGGACGAGCCGACCTCCGGCGTGGACCCGGTTGCCCGCGACGAGTTCTGGGAGCTGCTCATCGACCTCTCGCGCCGTCAGGGCGTGACGATCTTCGTCTCGACCCACTTCATGAACGAAGCGCTGCGGTGCGACCGGATCTCCCTGATGCACGCGGGGACAGTGCTCGCCTGCGAGACCCCGGCGCGGCTGATGGCCCAGCGCGACACCGACGACCTGGAGACCGCGTTCATCGGCTTCATCGCCGACGCCGAGGCCGCCCGACAGGGGCCAGGCGGCACGGAGGCCGCGACGGCGCCTGTCACTCCAAGCGCTTCGTCTTCGGAAACCCTGGCGCATCCGACGAGGTCCGGCTTGAGCCTGGGTCGGATGCTCGCCTACAGCCGCCGCGAGGCCCAGGAGATCGAACGCGACCCCGTTCGCCTGCTCTTCGCGTTCCTCGGCTCGGCCCTGATGATGCTCGCCTTCGGTTTCGGAATCACGACCGACGTCGAGAACATACGCTTCGCCTCTCTGGACCTCGATCAATCGCCCGCGAGTCGCTCCTATCTCTCCACATTCGAGGGCTCGCGCTACTTCGTCCGCCATGCCCCGGCCCGTACCCAGGAAGAGCTGCAACGGAGGCTGAAATCGCACGAGATCGAGGTGGCGCTCGAGGTCGAGCCCAACTTCGGCCGGAACCTCGGCAAGGGGAACGTGGGCGAGATCACCGCCTGGCTGGACGGCGCCCCGACCAACCGCGCCGAGAGCCTGCGCCAGTATCTGGTCGGGGTGCACGATGTCTTCCTGAAGGAGGTCCTTCGAAGCAGCCCCGGGGTCTTCCCGAGCCGGGCCGCGGTCGAAGTCGAGACCCGCTTCGCCTACAACCCGACGTTCGAGAGCGTCTACGCCATCGTGCCCAGTGTGCCGGCCATCCTGCTGATCCTGATCCCGGCGATCCTCATGGCCGTGAGCGTCGTCCGCGAGAAGGAGCTCGGATCGATCATCAACTTCTACGTCACGCCGACCCGCCGGCTCGAGTTCCTCCTGGGCAAACAGTTGCCGTACATCGTCATCGGCATGATCAATTATGCGGTGCTCCTGATGATCGCGGTTGTCGTCTTCGGGGTCCCGCTCAAGGGCAGCGGCTGGATGCTCACGGTCTGCACGCTGCTCTACGTCGTGGCCACGACGGCCCTCGGCATGCTCGTCGCCACGTTCACCTCGAGTCAGGTCGCCGCCGTTTTCATCACCGCGATCCTCACGATCCTGCCGACGACCCAGTTCTCGGGCCTGCTCCAGCCGGTGTCGACCCTGGAAGGCAGCGCACGGGCCTTCGGGACCTTGTGGCCCACCACCTACTACATGCACGCCAGCGTCGGCGCCTTCACCAAGGGCTTGGGGGCCGACGGCCTGCTGAGGGACGCCCTCGCCCTCGGTGCCTTCATCCCGGTCCTCATCGGCCTGAGCGTCGCGGGCCTGCCCCGCCAGGAGAAGTAGCATGAGGCGGCCTTCCAACATCCTCTGGCTCGGCCTGAAGGAGTTGCGCAGCCTGGCGAGCGACCCCGTCCTCGTCCTGTTCATTCTCTATGCCTTCTCGCTCTCGATCGTCACGCAAGCCCGCGGCGTCAAGTCCGAGGTCAACAACGCCAGCCTGGCCTTCATTGACGAGGACGAGTCGCAGCTCTCCAAGGAGCTGTTCGCCTCCTTCCTCCCGCCGCAATTCCAGCCGCCCCACCTCATCGCGCCCGGTGACGCGACATCGGCCATGGATCGCGGCCGTTATATGTTCATCGTCGCGATCCCGAACCGCTTCGAATCCGACCTCCGCCGCGGCCGGCCGACCGAGGTGCAGGTGAATGTGGACGCCACGGCCATGCAGCAGGCGAACATCGGCGCCGGCTATATCAAGAACATCCTCACCGATCGCACCGCCTCGTTCATCCACCGCACCGACTCGAGGGCCGAGGTTCCTCTTCGCATCGTCATCCGCAAGGAGTTCAACCCGAACGGCGAGGCGTCGTGGTTCACCGCGATCGTCGCGCTGATCAACCAGATCACCACGCTCACCGTGGTCCTCACCGGGGCCGCGCTGATCCGGGAACGCGAGCATGGCACGATCGAGCACCTCCTCACGCTGCCGCTCACCCCGTTCGAGATCGCCATTTCCAAGGTCTGGGCAAACGGCCTGGTGATCCTGCTCGCGGTGTCTGCGTCGATGGTCTTCGTCGTCCGCAGCCTTCTGAACGTCCCGATCGCCGGGTCGCTCGGCCTGTTCCTTTTCGGCGTCGTGCTCTACCTGTTCTCCGCCACCGCGCTCGGGCTCTATCTGGGAACGATCGCGCGCTCCATGGCCCAATTTGCACTGTTGATCATCCTTGTCGTCATCGTGCTGCAACTCCTCTCGGGGGGCAACACGCCGGTGGAGAGCCAGCCCCCTTGGATGCAGCGGCTGACGCTCTTCCTTCCCTCGCGCCACTTCGTCAGTTTCTCGCAGGCCATCATCTTCCGGGGTGCCGGGCTCGAGACCGTCTGGCCGCAATTCCTATCCGTTTCCGCGATCGGACTCGCCTTCTTCGCCTTCAGCCTCCGACAGTTCCGCCAGTCGATTGCCGTGACCAAGTAGGCCCGCGACTCGCGGAGGGTCGCGATCGCGTTCGGGATTGTGACGGGCGTTCCAGCAGTGAATGCCCCGCAGGGTCCGTGATAAGAGTTCGCCAGGATGACCTGGCACCAAGCTGGCTGTCCCCGACCATCCAGGATTCGCCATCCTGGCTGTCCCCGACCTACGCCCACCCGGCTCCGGGCTCCGCGCCAGAGAGATCTCGCTGTCGCACCGGGCCGCGAATGCCATTCCGCCCCTTCCACGGGGGGACTCAAAGTCCATACAGAAGCGTCACCCCGAAGTCCCCCGAGGAGCCGATGGGGAAAAACTTTTGCCACTGTCAGCCTGATCAAGTAAATTTACCCATCTTGCGCAATTGCTGAGGACGCATCAGCGATTGAGGCAAAGGATCGGCGATGTGGGATCTCCGCCCCATCGCCGGCGTTCTCATCCGGCGACCGTCGCTCTCGAATCTTTCCAGTCGCCTGATCTTCCGTCTGGATCATGACTTAAGCACGGTGAAATCCAACCGAAGGGTCCGGAAGCTGTGCGCTTCGCGCATAACGTCCTTCGGATGCTCGATCCTCCCTGACCAAGGCTCAACTTCCTGGTACGCGAACCCAAGAGCCGTACATCGAAGGTATCATGGTATCACTCGTCCGAAAGCGTGCGTCCTTGGTCGCCGTGGCGCGGCGGCGGTACAAGTTCCAGGATGGCTTGATCAGTTGGGATGTCAACGCCGCGACCGTGCCCCCCTTCGGCACGTCTCGCGGCAGCTCGGAACAGTCGACCGGAGACGTTGACTGCTGTCGCGAGGGGTTCGTCGGCTCGAACCCGTCATTCGATAACACGCCGACCGGCAGCCACGGGTCTTCCAGCGCGACCGTGGGCGTCCACAATCAGCGGCTTGTCCTTCCAGTCGATCGAATGGGATGCAACGATGCAGGGCGACTCGGCGGGCCAGTCACGTCGAACGACGACGTGTGCACCGTGCCCGAGAACGGCCGCCCCGCGACCCGGAACACCATGTCGAGCACCCCATCCTGGGGCAGCCTTATCACGACCCAGTCGGTGAATCTCGCGGCCGGCGCCGCCGTGAGAGCCGGGTTAGCCTAGGGCACCGATGACGGGATGACCTTGATCGATCAACCCCGCTCACATCGAGCGGCACCAATCCCTTCCGCCCCCGTCGTCGTCGGCAGTGGCATCACCAACACGGCCATCGTGACTGAGACGCGGCCTGGGTTCGCACTCATCGTTCCTCGTGAGATTCACGGAGAGGCGGCACTGCATGTCATCCCACCGGTGGTTCCGATCGTCCGAGAGCGCCGGTTGGGCATTTGCCCGTGGCTCGTTCCGCTCCGCGACACCCGGTGCGCTTCGCCGCCACGTCTCCAGGCAGGCTCAAATTCAGACGCTCCATCTCGAGGAGTTCGAACACCGGGTGCTGCCGTCGTTCACTCTCGGGGACGCCTCGAACTACGCCATCCTCTTTGAGGGGGGCGGCAGAAACAACGCCCTCGAGATCAACAACGCCCAGATCAACGTCAGAGGAAGTGGTCCTAGCCAGGGCGGCGGCATCGGCAACATCGGGGTTGGCGGCGCGGGAGAATCCACGGTAGGCGGCCCGTCGACCCTCAACGGGCGGATCGACTTCTCGGCCGCGAACACGGGGCAGTTCTCCAACAACAGTGCATTCAACGTGATCACCGGAGGGATCAACTACAACGTCTCCGCGGTGACGAGCGCCCTCAACACGGTCAACGCCCTGAATACCACTCTCGGCGCCTTGCCGGGGCCGAGCCCCACCATCAACGGTAATACAACGATCAATGCCATCTCTGGCACGTTCTCCGCGTCGGGACCTGGTTATACCAATGTCAGAGTCTTTAATATAAACGCCTTCAACCTCAACAATGGACAGAACCTGACGATCAACGGCGATTCGAATGGCGATTCGGTCGTGCTGAACTTCAGGGGCAGTACGAATTTCCACGGGAACGTCGTCCTGACCGGAGGACTCACTCCGGATAATGTGCTGTTCAACTTCGTCGGGGGCGACCTGTCCGGGGGGGGCCCACTCTGGACCTCAACACCGGTACCGGCTTTGACAAACTCGCTCAGGGCATCTTTCTCGACCCGAATGGCATGGTCAGCGTCGACGACGCCAACGTCCTTGGGCGCATCTTCGGAGGCGATAGCCGGGATTTCGAGTTCGAGGGCCAGTCCGACATCACCGCCCCCATCAACACCGCGACTCCGACCCTCACCACGACCCCCAGCCCGGCCACGGTCACGCTGGCCGCGAACCCCGTGACCCTGACCGATTCGGCCACGCTGGCCGGCGGCAACTCTCCGACCGGCACCATCACTTTCACGCTCTTCTACAACGGCGGCACGCACGCCGGTGGACACGGAGTCGGTCGCGGTCAACGGGAACGGCACCTACGCGACGCCGACCGGCTTCCGGCTGCCGACCACCGGCACGGTGACCGGCACCTACCAGTGGCACGCCAGCTACAGCGGCGACGGCAGCAACAACCCGGTCAGCGAGAACAACGCCGCCAACGAGCAGGTCATCGTCAGCGCGGCCAGCCCGACGATCAGCACCACCGCCAACCCGACCACGGTCAACCTGGGCGGGACGCTCCAGGACACGGCCAGCCTGGCCGGCGGCTATCGCCCGACCGGCACGATCACCTTCCGGCTCTACGCGCCGGGGTGAATCCGGCCGTCGGCCCGGTCGCGTACACGGAAACCGTCTCGGGGGTCAACGGCAACGGCAGTTACCACACGACCACGGGCTTCGTGTCGAACGCGACGGGTGTGTGGCACTGGGTCGCCACGTATGGCGGCGATCCGAACAACGGCTCGGTGGCCAGCGGCTCCCTCGATGAACCGGTCACGATCCCGCCGCAGGCCGACCTGGCGCTGACCAAGACCGTCAGCAATCCGACTCCGAACGTCGGCAATACGATCAGCTACACCGTCACCCTGACCGACAACGGCCCCGAATGCGCGCCACCAATGCCCAGGTGACCGACCTCCTGCCCGCGGGCGTGACGTTCGTGTCGGACGACGCCCAGCCAGGGGACGTACGTCCCCGGCACCGGGATTTGGACCGTGGGGACGGTCAACGTCGGGACGCCGCAGACGCTGGTGATCCAGGCGATGGTCACGAGCCCCAGCCAGTCGACGAACACGGCGACGATCAGCCATTCCGACCAGTTCGACCCCGTCACCTCGAACAACACGGCCTCCGCCACCACGACCCCGCAGCAGGCCGACCTCGTCCTCTCCAAGACCGTGAGCAACCCGACGCCCAACGTGGACGACACGATCTCCTTCACCGTGGGGTTGCGTGACGCCGGCCCCAGCACGGCCACCAGACGTGCAGGTGACCGACCTCCTGCCCGCGGGCCTGACCTTCGTCCCGGATACCGCCCAGCCAGGGCACGTACGACAGCGCCACGGGCGTCTGGAGTGTCGGCACCGTCGACGTCGCCGGGGGCCTTCGAACGCTGGTGATCCTGGCGAAGGTCGTCAGTCCCAACTCGCAGACGAACTCGGCGACGATCACCCACTCCGACCAGTTCGACCCCAACACCGGCAACAACACGGCCACCGCCACCGAGACCCCGCAGCAGGCCGACCTCGTCCTCTCCAAGAGCGTCGACAACCCGACCCCCAACGTCGGCGACACGATCACCTACACGGTCGCGCTGACCGACAACGGCCCTGATTCGGCGACCAACGTGCAGGTGACCGATCTCCTGCCGGCGGGCCGCACCTTCGTGTCCGCGACCCCGAGCCAGGGGACGTATAACCCCGTCAATGGCCTCTGGACCGTCGGCACCGTCGACACGGCCGCGGCCCGCACGCTGCGGATCCAGGCGCAGGTGACCAGCGACACCTCGACGGTCAACACGGCGACGATCACCGACGCCGACCAGTTCGACCCGGTCCTCACCAACAACACCGCGACGACCTCCACCAACCCGCAGCAGGTCGCCCTCTCGGTGACCAAGACGGTGAACGACCCCACGCCCAACGTGGGCGAGACGATCGCTTACACCATCACGTTGACGAACAACGGCCCGAGCAACGCCACGAACGTGATCCTGCAGGATATGTTGCCGGCGGGGCTGACGTTCGTGTCGGCGACGCCGAGCCAGGGGACGTACGTCCCGGGGACGCCGACGTCGACGTGGACCGTGGGAAGTGTGGCCAACGGCTCCTCGGCCGTCCTGACGATCCAGGCCACGGTCGTGAGCCCCGACCCCGAGACCAATACCGTCACGATCACCCACTCCGACCAGTTCGACCCCAACCCGGGGAACAACACGGCCAACTCGGCCGTGACGCCGCAGCAGGCCGACGTGGGGCTGACCAAGACCGTCAGCAATCCCACGCCGAACGTGGGCGACACGGTCACCTTCACCGTGACGGCGCGGGACGCCGGCCCGTCCGCCGCGACCGGGGTCACGGTCCAGGACCTCCTGCCCGCGGGCGTGACGTTCGTCTCGGCCACGCCCAGCCGGGGGAGCTACAACTCCGCTACGGGGACCTGGACGATCGGGAACCTCGGTCTCTCGACGGCCCAGACGCTCGTCATCGTGGCGACGGTCGCGAGCCCGAACCCGTCGACGAACACGGCGACGATCAGCCACGCCGACCAGTTCGACCCCAACACCGCCAACAACACGGCCAGCGCCGTCGTGACGCCGCAGCAGGCCGACCTGGCGCTGGCCAAGACCGTCAGCAATCCCGACGCCGAACGTCGGCGACATGGTGACCTACACGATCACGCTGAGCGACATCGGCCCGAATGCCGCGACCAATGTCCAGGTGACCGACCTGCTCCCGGCGGGCGTGACGTTCGTCTCCAACACGCCCAGCCAGGGGACATACCTGAGCAGCACGGGCCGTCTGGAATGTCGGCACCGTGACCACCTCGGCGCCGCAGACCCTCGTCCTGACGGGAACCGTCACCAGCCCGAACTCCGTGACGAACACGGCGACGATCACCGCCGCCGACCAGTTCGACCCCAACACCGGCAACAACACGGCCAGCGCCGTCGTGACGCCGCAGCGGGCCGACCTGGCGCTCGCCAAGACGGTGAGCAACCCGACCCCCAACGTCGGCGACACGATCACCTACACCGTCACGCTGACCAACAAGGGCCCCGACGCCGCCACGAGTGTCCAGGTGACCGACCTGCTGCCCGCGGGCGTGACGTTCGTGTCGGACACGCCCAGCCAGGGGACGTACGTCGCCGGCACCGGCCTGTGGACCGTGGGGACGGTCAACGTCGGGACGCCGCAGACGCTGGTGATCCTGGCCACCGTCGCGAGCTCCAGCCCGCAGACGAACACGGCGACGATCACCGCCGCCGACCAGTTCGACCCGATCACTCGCCAACAACACCGCCGCCGTCCTCGAGACGCCGCAGCTCGCCGACCTCGCCCTTTCCAAGACCGTGGACGACCCCACGCCCAACGTCGGCGACACGATCACCTTCACGGTCACGCTCGGCAACAGCGGCCCGAATAGCGCCACGAATGTCCAGGTGACCGACCTCCTGCCCGCGGGTCTGTCGTTCGTGTCGGACACGCCCAGCCAGGGGACGTATAACCCCACGACCGGCGTGTGGACCGTGGGGACGGTCAGCACGACGGTCTCGCAGACGCTGCTGATCCAGGCGACGGTCCTCGGGCCCGGCGCCCAGACGAACGCGGCGACGATCACCCACTCCGACCAGTTCGACCCCAATACCGGCAACAACACGGCCACCGCCACCGAGACGCCCCAGCAGGCCGACCTCAGCATCTCCAAGAGCGTCGACAACCCGACTCCCAACGTCGGCGACACGATCACCTACACCATCACGCTGAGCGACAACGGCCCTGATTCGGCGACCAACGTGCAGGTGACCGACCTCCTGCCACGCGGTCTCTTCTTCCTGAGTTCCACCGCGACCCAGGGCATCTATGACCCCATCACCGGCCTCTGGACCGTCGGCACCGTGGCGACGACCGTGCCACAGACGCTGCAGATCCGGGCGCTGGTGACCAGCCCCGTCTCGACGGTCAACACGGCGACGATCAGCCACGCCGACCAGTTCGACCCGGTCCTCGCCAACAACATCGCGACGACCATCGACCGACCCGCAGCAGGCCGACCTCTCGGTGACCAAGACGGTGAACGACCCCACGCCCAACGTGGGCGAGACGGTCGCCTACACCATCACATTGACGGACCACGGCCCGAGCAACGCCACGAACGTGACCCTCCAGGACGTCCTGCCGGCGGGGCTGACCTTCGTGTCGGCGACGCCGAGCCAGGGGACGTACGACCCGGCGACGTCGACGTGGACGGTGGGAAGTGTGGCCAACGGCTCGTCCGCCGTCCTGACGATCCTGGCCACGGTCGTGAGCCCCAACCCCACGACGAATTTCGCGACCATCACCCACTCGGACGAGTTCGACCCCAACCTGGGGAACAACACGGCCAACACGACCGTGACGCCGCAGCAGGCCGACCTGTTCCTGACCAAGGCGGTGGACAACTCCGCCCCCAACGTGGGCAACACGATCACCTATACCGTGACGGTCGGGGACAACGGTCCCGACAGCGCGACGAATGTCGCGGTGGCGGACCTCCTGCCCGCGGGCGTGACGTTCGTCTCGGACACGCCCAGCCGGGGGAGCTACAACTCCGCCACGGGGACCTGGACGGTCGGGACGGTCGATCCATCGACGGCCCAGACGCTCGTCATCGTGGCGACGGTCACGAGCCCGAACCGGTCGACGAATCGCGCGACGATCAGCCCACTCGGACCAGTTCGACCCCAACGCCACCAACAATGCCGCCAACGTCGTCGTGACGCCGCAGCAGGCCGACCTGGAGCTGGCCAAGTCCGTCAGCGACCCGACCCCCAACGTCGGCGACACGACGAGCTACACCGTCACCCTGACCGACAACGGCCCGGATGCCGCCACGAATGCCCAGGTGACCGACCTGCTCCCCGCGGGCCTGTCGTTCGTCTCGGACACGCCCAGCCAGGGGACGTACAACCCGGCGACCGGGCTGTGGAGCGTGGGGACGGTCAACGTCGGCTCCCCGGCCACGCTGGTGGTCCAGGCGACGGTCGTCAGTCCCAGCTCGCAGACGAACACGGCGACGATCACGCACGCCGACCAGTTCGACCCCAACACGGCCAACAACACGGCCAGCGCCACTCACGGCGCCGCAGCAGGCCGACCTGGCGCTCACGAAGACGACCAGCGACCCCACCCCCAACGTTGGCGACATCGTGACCTACACCGTCACGCTGAGCGACAACGGCCCCGATGCCGCGACCAACGCCCAGGTGACCGACCTGCTCCCCGCGGGCGTGTCGTTCGTCTCGGACACGCCGAGCCAGGGGGCGTACGATTCCACGACCGGCCTGTGGACCGTGGGGACGGTCGTCGTCGGGTCGCCGCAGACGCTGATGATCCAGGCGATGGTCGTCAGTCCCAGCCAGTCGACCAACACGGCGACGATCACGCACGCCGACCAGTTCGACCCCAACACTGGCCAACAACACGGCCAGCGCCACCGCAGACGCCCCAGCAGGCCGACCTGGCGCTGACCAAGTCCGTCAGCAATCCCGCGCCCAACGTCGGCGACACGATCACCTACACCATCACCCTGACCAACAGCGGCCCCGATCCCGCCACCGGCGTCCAGGTGCAAGACGCTCCCGCCGCCGGCGTTTCCTTCGTCTCGGCGACGCCGAGCCAGGGGACGTACGACTCCGGCCAGCGGGATCTGGACCGTGGGGACGGTCAACGTCGGGTCCCCGGCCACGCTGGTGATCGAGGCGATCGTCACCAGCCCCAACCCGCGGACGAACACCGCGACGATCACGAGTTCGGATCAGTTCGACCCCAACACGGCCGACAACACGGCCAGCGTCGTCACGGTGCCGCAGCAGGCCGACCTGGCGCTCACCAAGACGACCAGCGACCCCACCCCCAACGTGGGCGACACCGTCACCTTCACCGTCACGCTGAGCGACAACGGCCCGGATGCCGCGACCAACGCCGAGGTGACCGACCTGCTCCCCGCGGGCCTGTCGTTCGTCTCGGACACGCCGAGCCAGGGGACGTACGACTCCACGACCGGCCTGTGGACCGTGGGGACGGTCGTCGTCGGGTCGCCGCAGACGCTGATGATCGTGGCGACCGTCACCAGCGCCAACCCGCAGACCAACACGGCGACGATCACCCACGCCGACCAGTTCGACCCCAACACCGGCAACAACACGGCCACCGCCTCCGAACACCGCAACAGGCCGACCTGGTCCTGACCAAGACCGTGGACGACGCCGCCCCCAACGTGGGCGGCACGGTTACGTTCACCATCACGGTCGGGGATCTCGGCCCGAGCGACGCCACCAACGTGCAGCATCAGCGATGCGCTGCCGGTGGGCCTGACGTTCGTCTCGGACACCCCCAGCCAGGGACTTACGACCCCGCGACCGGCATTTGGACCGTGGGGACGGTCGGCGTCGGGTCGCCGCAGACGCTGGTGATCGTGGCGACCGTCACCACCGCCAACCCGCAGACGAACACGGCGACGATCAGCCACTCGGACCAGTTCGACCCCAATCCCGGCAACAACACGGCCAGCACCACCGTGACGCCGCAGCAGGCCGACCTGGCGCTCGTCGAAGTCGGTGAGCAACCCGACGCCGAACGTCGGCGACACGATCACCTACACCGTCACCCTCACGCAACAACGGCCCGAATACCGCCACCGGCGTCCAGGTGACCGACCTGCTCCCCGCGGGCCTGACGTTCGTCTGGCGACGCCCAGCCAGGGGACCTACGTCGTACCGGTCTGTGGACCGTGGGGACGGTCAACGTCGGGACGCCGCAGACCCTGGTGATCCAGGCGACCGTCACGAGCCCCGACGCCCAGACCAACACCGCGACGATCACGAGTTCGGATCAGTTCGACCCCGTGACCGACAAACGACACCGCAAGCGTCGTCACGGTGCCGCAGCAGGCCGACCTGGCGCTGGCCAAGACTGTGAGCGACTCCGACGCCCAACGTCGGCGACACGATCGCCTACACCGTCACGCTGACCGACAACGGCCCCGACGCCGCCACTGGCGTGCAGGTGACCGACCTCCTGCCCGCGGGCGTGACGTTCGTCATGGCAACGCCCAGCCGGGGGACGTACGACGCTGTCAGCGGGATCTGGGCCGTGGGGACGGTCACGACCGCGTCGCCGCAAACGCTCCTGATCCTCGCGACGGTCGTCAGCCCCGGCGCGCAGACCAACACGGCGACGATCACCGGCGCCGACCAGTTCGACCCCGACACCGGCAACAACACGGCCAGCACCACCCTGACGCCGCAGCAGTCCGACCTGGCGCTCTCGAAGTCGGTGAGCAACGCCGCGCCCAACGTCGGCGACACGATCATCTACACGGTCACGCTCCGCAACAACGGGCCGGACGTCGCCACCGGCGTGCAGGTGACCGACCTCCTGCCCGCGGGCGTGACGTTCGTCTATGGCGACGTTCAGCCAGGGGACCTACAACAGCGTCACGGGGCTCTGGACCGTCGGCACGGTAATTACGGCGGCACCGCAGACACTCACCTTGACGGCGACCGTCGTCGACGCCGGCCAGGTGATCAATACGGCGACGATCACGCATGCCGACCAGTTCGACCCCGATCCCTCCAACAACACGGCGAGCGCCCCGGAGGTTGCGGAAGCAGCCGACCTGGCCCTGGCCAAGAGCGTGAACGACCCCGCCCCCAACGTGGGCGACACCGTCACCTACACCGTCACCCTCCGGAACATCGGCCCCAATCCCGCCACCGGCGTCCAGGTGCGGGATCAGCTCCCTCTGGGCGTGTTGTTCGTCTCGGACTTGCCCAGCCAGGGGACGTATGACAGCACCACGGGCCTCTGGACTGTCGGCACCGTCACCACCACGGCGCCTCTGACGCTCAACTTGACGGTGGTTGTCGGCAGCCCCCACTCGCAGACCAACACGGCGACCATCAGCCACTCCGACCAGTTCGACCCCAACCCCGGAAACAACACCGCCAGCTCCACCCTGACGCCCCAGCAGGCCAACCTGGTCCTGGCCAAGACCGTGAACGACCCCACCCCCAACGTCGGCGACATCGTCACCTACACCATGACGCTGACGAACAATGGCCCCGACACCGCCACGAATGTCCGGACGGCCGACCGGCTGCCGGCGGGCCTGTCGTTCGTTTCGGCGACGCCCAGCCAGGGGACGTACGACCCGGCCAGCGGGACCTGGGTCGTGGGGACCGTCACCACCTCGTCCCCGCAGACGCTGCTGATCCGGGCGAAAGTCGTCAGCCCCACGCCGGGGGCCAACATCGCGACGATCACCCACTCCGACCAGTACGAAACCTCACCCAGCGACAACACCGACGGGGTGCCCTTGTTGCCGCAACAGTCCGACCTGGCGCTGGCCAAGTCCGTCAGCAATCCCAGGCCCAACGTCGGCGACACGATCGCCTACACCGTCACGCTCGCGAACGCGGGCCCCAACGCCGCCACGAATGTTCGGGTGACCGACGTCCTGCCCGCGGGCCTGTCGTTCCTGGCGGACACCCCCAGCCAGGGGACATATAGCCCCACGACCGGGATCTGGACGGTGGGGACGGTCAATCTCGGCGTCCCGGAGACGCTGGTGATCTTCGCCCGGGTTGTCAGCCCCGTCGCGCAGATTAACACGGCAACGATCACGCACTCCGACCAGTTCGACCCGGCCCCGGGCAACAATTCCGCCTCCGCCGTTGTCGCTCCGCCGGTGGCCGACCTCGTGGTCGCCAAGGCGGCGAGCAACCCGTCGCCGCTCGTCGGCGAGACGGTGTCCTTCGTCGTCGCGGTGGCCAACCGGGGGCCCGCCGCCGCCGTCGGGGTCGCCGTCGCCGACGCGCTGCCGCCGGGCCTCGCGTTCGTCTCCTCCACACCGAGCGTGGGGACGTACAACCCGGCCACCGGGATCTGGTGGGTCGGGGGCCTGGCCGACGGCGCGTCCGTCACGCTGGTCGTCGTCGCCCGGGCGACCGCCCCGGTGCTCGCGACCAACACCGCGATCGTCGCCGGTGCCGAGTTCGATCCTGACCTGGCGAACAACATCGCGTCGGCCGTGGTGACGATCCGGACGCCAACACCGCCGGTGGCCGACCTCGTGGTTGCCAAGGCGGCGAGCGACTCGTCGCCGCTCGTCGGCGAGACGGTGTCCTTCGTCGTCGCGGTGGCCAACCGGGGGCCCGCCGCCGCCGTCGGGGTCGCCGTCGCCGACGCGCTGCCGCCGGGCCTTGCGTTCGTCTCCTCCACCGCAAGCGCTGGGACCTACAACCCGGCCACCGGGATCTGGTGGGTCGGGGGCCTGGCCGACGGCGCGTCCGTCACGCTGGTCGTCGTCGCCCGGGCGACCGCCCCGGTGCTCGCGACCAACACCGCGATCGTCGCCGGTGCCGAGTTCGATCCTGACCTGGCGAACAACATCGCGTCGGCCGTGGTGACGATCCGGACGCCAACACCGCCGGCGGTTAACTCACTCGCGAGGTACGGCTTCCACACGCAGCCGACTAGCCTCGTCCTCGGCTTCAACACAGCGCTCGTCGCGGCTGCGGCGCAGGACGTCGCCAACTACCAGATCGTCCAGATCGGCCCGCTCGGCAACACCTCGGCCCCGATCCCGATCGCCTCAGCAATCTACGACGCGGTAACGGACACCGTCACGCTCAACCCGTCGCGGCAGCTCTATCTGTTCGGCCACTACGTGCTGACGGTCAACGGCATGGCCCCGAACGGCCTGGTCAGTCCGTCCGGGATCAGGCTCGGCGGGACGACCGTCGGTGGGCCCGGGGTTAATTACGTCCGTGTCTTCGGCCCCGAGATCCTGGCCGGCCCGAACCCGACCATGCAACTCAGCGGGGCCGCCGCCGCCCCGGCCTACCGGCCATCGCCTGCGGCGGTCGACGCCGGCGCTGGCGACCGCCGGATCGCGTTGGTGGTGAGCGCCCGGGCTCGGTATCGACGAACGGATTTCAAGATTGTGAACTTTTTCCCCGCCGTTCACATCGGCGCAGGAATCGGTCCTGGACCCCTTTCCTCCGGCTGTGGTGGAAGCTGAAACGGTCCCCTTTCCGGCGGCGGAGGCGGGAGCGGTTCCGCACTCCTTTCCGCCGGCGGGGGTGGAACCGGCTCCGGACCACTTCCCGGCGGAGGCGGAGGTGGGACCGGTCCCGGAACCCTTTTCGCCGCCTGGCCCTCTTTCCAGTGTCCGAAGAGTTTCCATGCGCCGAACGAATGCTTCCACGTACCGAAGGGTGGCGGCACGTACGGCTCGAAAACCGGCAATAGATTGCCGCCGCCGAGGGCTTGGAAGGTGTTCACGACGGCAGCCAGTTGCTGCTGTTTGGTCTCGACCAAAGCCACTCTTGCATCCCTGAGGTTGCGCTGGGCGAAGAGCACGTTCATGTAATCGACGCGGGCCGCCTGATAGAGTTGGGTGGCGAGGTTGACGGAGAATTCAAGCGCCGCCACCTGCTGCTTCTTGAGCTCGATGCTCTTGCCGTAGTTCTCCACCTTGGTGATGCGGTTGATCACCTCGGTGAAGGCGTTGAGGATCGTCCGCTGGTAGTTGTAGAGGGCCTGCAATTGCCTGGAGTTCGCGGTGACGAATTCCGCCTGGATCGCTTTCTTGTTGACCAGCGGTACGACCAGGTCACTAGCGACATTGTAGATCAACGCTTCCGGAGTGATGAGTAGATACTTTGTGTCAAAGGCTTCGTAGCCGACGCCGCTGTTGATGAAGAACCTGGGGAAGAAGTTGGCCCTGGCGACCTTGACGTCGAGCCCCGTCGCCTCTACCTCGCGCTCGGCCTGGCGGATGTCGGGCCGGTTCTGCAGGAGCTGCGAGGGTAATCCCAGGCTCAGCGCGGGCAGGCTCAGATCGATGAAATCCCCCGTCATGCGGTCGACGGGCTGCGGGTAGCGAGTGACGAGGAAGTTGATGCGGTTCTCGACCTCGATGATCTGCTGGCTCACGATCAGCTTTTCGCTCTGGTTCCTGCGGATCTCGGCCTGGAAACGCTGGACGTCCAACTCGGAGGCGCGGCCCGCGTCCTTCAAGAGCGCGGCGGCCCTGCGGCTCGCCTCCTGCAGCGCGATGACTTGATCCAGGATCTCGATCCGCTTGTCGAGCATGATCAGCTCGTAGTAATTCTCGGCGATGTCCGCGACTAGGCGGGTCACGAAATAGTTCCGCCTCTCATTGGCGCTGAGGAAGCGCATCGCCGCCGCATCCCTGGCATTCCGGAGTTGCCGCCAGACGTCGAGCTGCCACGTGATGTTGGCAGCGAAGAGGAAATCGCCATACGGGTTGGGTATGAGCTGCCCGAAACGAAACGGGTCGTCGTGGATGCCGGCCCCCAGGGGCGTGAAGAGGCTGGCCTTGTTCAGGCCGGCGCCGGCCCCGCCACTGATGAGGGGGAGGTAGGCCCCCCGCCGAGCCAGGACCTCATTGGCCGCGATCTGGGCGTCCTGGGCCAGCATCTTCTGCTCCAGGTTGCCGGTCACGGCCTGGTCGATCAGGTCCAGGAGCTTCGGATCGTTGAAGAAGTCTCGGACGCCGAGCTTCGACGAGTTCTCGGTGCTGGTCGCCCCGTTGAAGGACTCCGGTTGCGGCGCGACCGGCACCGGCTTACGGAGTTCGGGGATTCCACAGGACGGCAGGACGACCAGGGCAGTGCAAGCGATCGCGATCGCGATCGCTCGCTGCTTATGCTTAGTGGTGTCCGAGAGTCTCACTAAGTGGTTCATCCGCCTCGTCCTTGAGGAGATACGCGCCCGTCGGCCATCCTGCCGAACAGGTAATAGAGGCCGGGAATGACCAGGACCCCGATCAAGGTGCCCACCAGCATCCCGCCGACCGCGGCGGTACCGATGGTGCGGTTTCCGATCGCCCCGGGGCCGGAGGCCACGACCAGCGGCAGCAGACCGGCGATGAAGGCGAAGGAGGTCATCAGGATCGGCCGGAACCGCAGCTTTCCTCCCTCGATGGCCGCATCCATGATGCTCACGCCGTCCCGGCGACGCTGGACCGCGAATTCGATGATGAGGATCGCGTTCTTGCCGAGGAGGCCGACCAGCATGACCAGGCCAATCTGGGCGTAGACGTCATTGGACAGCCCCATCTTCTCCAGGAACACGAACGTGCCGAAGATCCCGACCGGAAGCGACAGGATCACGCCCAGCGGCAGGATGAAGCTCTCGTACTGCCCGACCAGGACGAGATACACGAAGATGACGACGATCGCGAAGATGAAGACCGCCGTGTTCCCCTTGTTCGCCTCGTCGAAAGACAGGCCCTCCCAGCCGATCGTGTAACCCCGCGGCAGCGTGTCCTTGGCGACCTCCTGGATCGCCTGGATGGCCTGGCCGCTGCTGAACCCAGGAGCCGGAGACCCCTGGATCGCGGCCGAAGGATACAGGTTGTATCGGTTAATCTCGTTGAGACCTTGCTGCTTCTTGAGCTGAAGGAATGAAGAATAGGGGACCATCTGCCCCTTCCCGTTCTTAACGAACATGTTCTCCAGGTCCTCGGGGAAGCGCCGGAACTCCGGCGCGGCCTGGACGAAGACCTTGTAGAACTGACCGAAGAGGATGAAGCCCTGCTCCCAATCGCTGCCGATGACGATGGATAGGTTGTCCATCGCGTCCGCGATCGACACGCCCTTCTGCATGGCCACGTCGTTGTCGATGAGCAAGTCGTATTGCGGGTAGTTACTTGCGAAGAAGGTGAACAGGCCCCCCACCTCCTTGCGCTTGCGCAAAGCTTCCATGAACTTTTCGGTCACGTCGCCGAGCCGCTTGTAGTCGGGCGAGGTCGAGTTCGTCTGGTCGAGGATACGCATGGAGAACCCGCCGGCCGCCCCAAAGCCCGGGACCGCGGGCGGCTCGAAGAACTCGAGCTTCACGTTGGACATCTTGCGGCACTTTTCCTCGAGTACCTCGATGATCTGCTTCGAGGTCATCTTGCGGTCGGACCAGTTCTTCAGGTTGATGAGGCAGGTCCCCGCGTTCGAGCCGCGGCCCTCGGTCAGCACCTCGTAGCCGGCGAGCGACGAGACCGAGCGCACCCCGTCGATCTCCTTGGCGATCGCCTGGAGCTCGTGGGACTTCGCGTTGGTGTACTCGATCGTCGAGCCCGGCGGCGTCTGGAGGACCCCGTAGATCATCCCCTGGTCCTCCAACGGGATGAACCCGGCCGGCAGCGCCCCGGTGACGACGGAGATGCCGAAGCTGAAGCCGCCGATGACCGCCATGGTCAGCATTCGGCGCGTGACGATCCGGCGCAGGACGGCCGCATATCCGCCCGTGACCTTCTCCACGACGTGGTTGAACGCACGCAGGAACAGGGAGAGCGGCCAGAGGATGGGGCTCAGCAGCAGCGCGAGCGGCCCGCGCGACTTGTAGCCATGGGGCTTGAGGATCATCGCGCAGAGGACCGGCGTGAGCGTGAGCGCCACGACTCCCGACAGCACGATGGACGTCGCCATTGTGATGCCGAACTGGCGATAAAACGTGCCGACCGGCCCCGTCATGAAGGTCACCGGGACGAACACCGCGGTCATCACAAGCGTGATGGCGATGATCGCGCCGCTGATCTCCTCGACGACCTCCTTCGTCGCGCGATAGGGCGAGAGGTGCTTCTCAGCCATCTTGGCATGCACCGCCTCGACCACGACGATCGCGTCGTCTACCACGACTCCGATCGCCAGCACCAGCGCGAAGAGCGTGATGAGGTTGATCGACATCCCGAGCATCGAGAGGACGAAGAAGGTCCCGATCAGCGACACCGGCACCGCCAGGGTCGGGATCAGCGTGGACCGGAAGTCCCCGAGGAACAGGAAGACCACCAGGGACACCAGCACGAAGGCCTCGAACAGCGTGTGGAGCACCTTCTCAATGGACGCCTCGAGGAACGTGGAGACGTCGTAGCTGACCTCGAAGTCCATTCCGGAGGGAAACCTCGCCTCCTTGATCTCCTCGAGCTTCTTCTTGACCTCCTCGATGACGACGGCGGCGTTCGTGCCCGGGAGCTGCTTCAGCACGATGGCCGCCGAGGGATGGCCGTCCATGTCCGAGTAGATATTGTAGTACGAGGCGCTCAGGTCGACCCTGGCGACGTCCCGAAGCCGCAGGATCTCGCCGTCGGGGTTTGCCTTAAGAATGATATTTTCATACTGCTCAGGCTTGTTGTAGCGTCCCACCCAGGTCAGCACGTACTCGATCGTCTGCGACGTCCGGCCCGTCGCCTGGCCTAGCCGGCCGGGCGAGCCGATCATGCTCTGCTTCGCGATGGCCTCGTTGACGTCCGCCGCGGACACGTCGTAGGCACGCATGCGATCGAGGTCGAGCCAGACCCGCATCGCGTACTGGCGGCTGCCGAGGATCGTCGCGCTGCCGATGCCGTGGATCCGCTTGATCTCAGGCAGGAGGTTGACGTTGGCGAAATTGTAGAGGAAATTCTGATTCTGGCCTTCACCGGTCCCATAGATGTTCACATACATCAGCATACTCGTCATGGCCTGCATGACCATGATCCCCTCGCGCTCGACGAGGGGCGGGAGCCGCTGCTTGACGGTGTTGATCCGGTTGCTCACGTTCAGGACCGCCACGTTCGGGTCCGAGCCCGGCTCGAAGATGATCATGATCGTCGCCTCGCCGGCGCTGGTGGCGGCCGAGGCCATGTAGCGCATGTCCGGCACGCCGTTGATCGCCTGCTCCAGGATGACCAGCACCGAGTCGACGAGGACCAGGGCGCTGGCGCCGGGATAGGCGACCGTCACCACCACGCTCGGCGGCGCGACGGACGGGAACTGGGACACCGGCAGCGTGTTGATCGCCAGGCCACCGAGGAACAGGATGACGACCGAGATGACGATCGCAAGCGCCGGCCTTTGAAGGAATTTCGCGAACATGATTCTGAGATGACCTCGCTGGTTTCCCTACCGGGAGCGGCCGCTATTCCGCCTGGTTCTTGAGCGCCAGCAGGACCTGGTCCGGCTGGCGGAACTCGTATTCCACCTTCCCGCCGTCGTGCAGCTGCCGGGACCCTTCGAGGACAATCTTGTCCTTCACGTCGAGCCCTTTCTTGATGATAAAGACATCTTCCATTTCATGATGATCCACGATGACCTCGCGCTGATGGACCACGTCGTCTTTGCCCACGACGTAGACGTACCGCTTGTCGAGGACCTCGAAGACCGCCCGCTGGGGGATGACGATGGCGTCCTTGATCACGACGGGCAGCAGCACGGTGCCGGTCTGACCGTGACGCAGCAAACCGTCGGGGTTGGGGAAATCGACGCGGAAGGGGATGTTCCCCGTCTCGTTGTTGAATTTGGCCTCAATCACGATATTCGTGCTGGGGTACTTGAACTTGGTATGGTTCGCCAGGACGAGTTCGATTCGCTCGTCCTTGTGCTGATCCCGGCTGGCCATGTACTCGAGGTAGGCGGCCTCGCGCACGTTGAAATAAACCCACATCGTGCTGTTGTCCGACAGGGTCGTGAGGATATCGCCCTTGTCGACCAGGCTGCCGAGCTGCTGATGCAGGCGGTCGACGATGCCGTCGAAACGTGCGGTGACGTTGGTAAAGTCCAACTCGGCCTTCGCCAGGTCCGCGTCGGCCTGCGCCCTGTCCAGTTTGGCCTTGAGCAGGGCCAACTCGTTCTGAGAGACCACGTTGTTGTCGGCCAGCCGCTTGGTGTTATTGAACTCCAGCTCCGCGAGCCGGGCCTCGGCGACCTTGGCGTCGGCCCTCGCCTTGTAGAGAACGGGGACGATCTTGAACAGCAGATCGCCCTTCTTCACCGCCTGGCCCTCGCTGACAAGGATCTCCTGGATGTACCCGTCCTCGAGCGCACGCACCTCGATGTGGGCCTTAGAGTGGATCTGGCACACATAAGGCTGTGTGATGACGACGTCCTTGGACTGGGGGCTTGTGACCAGAATCTTATGCTGCTCCCCGGCAGACTCCTCCTTTTCCTCGCTGTGCTCCTCGTGGCCCTTCTGGTCCTTGAGCTCGGCATGCTTGCCCATGCCGACGTAGTCGAGGACGACGTCGATCTTGGATGAATTGAGCCCTGGCACGATGTCGATGCCCATCTTCTTCAGGCCGAGTGCGCCGCCCGAGATCAGGCCGGCGACGAGCATGAGCGTCATGATCGGCCGGCGCATGGCGAAGACAATCGGATTCATGGTCCGTACTCCTCTGTCTGCGAAGCGCTCGCCGTCCTCGCTCGCGGTCGCCGGACCCGCGCCGCGCGCGGGAATTCTCCCGGTCCGTTGACGACGAACGGTCTTATCGTTCAAATCCTAAGGCAAGTATGCAATCGTTGTGTGAACCCTTGCGCGGGGTCATTCCTACCACCCGGTCGATGGGCAAGCGTAGGTTCGGGGGCCGGCCGGATCGGTGGCCCGCCGGAGACGGCGGAGGGCTCGGGAGAGGGAAGCCTGGGGAGGGATCGCGTCGGACGTCGGCACGGTGGGAGAGGAGGCGGCCGACGGGTGAGATCGACGGGACCGAGGGATGGGCACTTCAACAGCGAAGCGGGACGGCGGCGGTCCTGGGTGGAGAGCTGCCCGGACAGGGGCGGGAGAGGGGCTTGGTCGGCGGGTCTGAGGGGATGAAGGCGGGGCAGACGAGGCGGGAGAACAAGCAGGACGACTCGCACTCTTCTTCCTCGTCGAACTCGGAGTCGTCCGCGTCGACGGACGCCCGATTGGGGGCGGCCGGCGTAACGGCCAGACTCGAGCCGTCGGAGACGAGGGCGAAACTCCGGGAGGGGAGGTTGGCGTAGACCTGGGCGTTGGGTGTCTGCGGGGTCCGGATCGGTGACGTGAGTCCGCTCACCACCAGCGCGAGGCTGGAGACGATGCAGAGCCAGCAAGTCGTCCGGATCGGAAGGCGCATTACCCCTCTCTTCCCGAGTCAAGCGACAAAACGACACCATTAGTATACGCGACCGGCCATCTCGTCAAGGCCGGGCTCCTGGTGCACAGGGTCGATCACTGTTTCAAGATACCGAGTTCCTTGAGTAGGTCAGGGACTCGGGCCGCGTTCCTCCGCAGGGCGGCGGCGATGTTGTCGACACCACGCTCTCGGAGCCAGCCGATCGCGGCGTTGCGGATCGCGGCGAGGACCTGCGGCGCCGACCCCGTCCGGATCCGGCTGGCGTCCTCGCCCATCGTCACGTCGCGCACGTAGTGCGACCGGTTCTCGATCCCCCAGTGCCCGCGCCACCATCGCAGCAGGGTCGCCGCGCCGGCCTGGTCCCGCGGGACGCTGGTGATCGCGTAGGCGACCTCACGGCTCGGCGCGCGGCCCCGCCGCTTGACCTCCCGCTCGACCTGACACACCTGCGCGACGCCCGGCCAGTCGAGGTAGTCATTCAGCAGGTCGGTCGCCCGCAGCCGGCGGGACTCGACCCGGCCGCCGTGCTTGTCCGTGGTGCGGTGCTCGGTGAATTGCCGCTCGGTCCGCGCCCGCTGGCGAGGGGGAAAAGGCCGCGGCCGCGGCCCGGGTGAAGGCGTCGCTGATGTCCCGCAGCAACTCGGGCTGGTTCTCCTTGACCACGACGAAATAGTGGCCGCCGTCGCCGACGACCTGGCGGCAGAGGTCGCGCTGGCAGAAGGCCGCGTCACCGGTAACGACGCGGCCCTCCAGGACCAGGCCGCGGAGCAGCCCCAGGGCCGCCTTGTGCTCATTGGTCTTGTCGCCGACCTCGGCCTGCCGGAGCGTCAGGCCGCTGCGCTGGGCCAGGACCGAGAGCAGGTGGACGGCCCCCTCATGGCGGCCGATGCTGCCGCGGATGGCCTTGCCGTCGAGGGCGAGCGGCTCCGGGCCGCCGGCCCGCGGCTCGGTCGCGAGCCGCCGCGAGACGGCCTCGGCCCAGCCGGCGATGGCCTCTTCGAAGCTCGCCGGGTCGAGGGCAATCAGGAGCTTGCGGAACGCCCCCCACTTCGGTGGGCGGCGCGTGAATCCCAGGGCATGCACGAGGGCGAGGTCCTGGTCGTGGACCCACTGGGCGATGGGCTTGAACCCGCGGGCCCCGCAGAGGATGGCACTACAGACCGCCGCGAGCATCGCCGTCAAGGGATGGCGCCGGCCGTGGGCGGAGCGCGGGTCGGGCACGAGGGCGAGGGAGCTCAGAAGCGACGAGGAGGGGAGGGTCGGCATGGTGCGCTCCATCGCGGGGTTGATCCTTCCGGCGACGAGGCTACCATCCCCACCCACCTTGGAACAATGATCGACCCTGTCCTGGTGCAGAGGCTATGGATAACCGGTGTGGGTCGTTGGTCGGGATAGGAAGCGTCCCCGTAAGCTCATCGCGCGCTGAATGTTCGGGGACAGTTCCTAGTAGAGCGTCAGCCTTGCTCTGTCGGCTCCGATCCGCGACCCTGTCGGCTGGCGAACTTGCGCCAACCGGCAGGGAGGTAGTCGTGGCCAAGAAGTATCGCGTGACGCTGACGGACGAGGAGCGGGCCGGCTTGGAATCGATGATCTCCAGGGGCAAGGCCGACGCCCGCAAGCTGGCCCACGCCCGGATCCTCCTCCAGGCCGACGAGGCCGGCGGGGCTCCCGCGCGGACTGATCAGGAGATCGCCTCGTCGCTCGACGTCAGCACCCGGACCGTCGAGCGTGTCCGGCGGCGGTTCGTCGAGGAGGGGACCGAGGCGGCGTTGCTGCCCAAGCCGACGAAGCGGATCTACGCCCGCGCCCTTGACGGGGACCAGGAGGCGCACCTGATCGCCCTGGCCTGCTCACCGCCGCCGGCGGGCAAGAGGCGGTGGACCCTGCGGCTGCTGGCCGAGCGGGTCGTCGAGCTGGGCTACGCCGGGGCCGTCTCGCACGAGACGGTGCGGCGGACCCTTCAAAAAACGAGCTGAAGCCGCACCTCAGGAAGATGTGGTGCATCCCGCCGAAGGCCTCAGCCGAGTTCGTATCCTGCATGGAGGACGTGCTGGAGGTCTACCACCGGCCGTACGACCCGCGCCGCCCGGTGGTCTGCATGGACGAGACGTTCAAGCAGCTCATCGGCGAGGTCCGCGAGCCGCTGCCGCCTGCGCCGGGGCGGCCGAGCGCTACGACAGTGTCTACGTCCGCAACGGGGTGGCGAGCCTCTTCCTGGCCTTCGAGCCGCTCGTCGGGTGGCGCGAGGTCAAGGTCACGGAGACCCGCAAGCGGGGCGACTGGGCGCATTTCATCCGCGAGCTGGTCGACGTCCGGTACCGGGGCGCCGAGCGAATCGTGCTGGTGATGGACCAGCTCAACACCCACTCGACGGCGAGCCTGTACGAGGCCTTCCCGCCCGAGGAGGCGCGTCGGATCGCCGCGCGGCTTGAGATCCACCACACGCCGAAGCACGGCTCGTGGCTGAACATGGCCGAGATCGAGCTGAGCGCGCTGTCGCGCGACCTGCCGGAGCGGGTCCGCGACGGGTCGGCGATGGTCCGGCACGTCGGGGCGTGGAAGGCGCGGACGAACGAGGCGGGCGTGAAGGCCCACTGGCAGTTCACGACCGCCGACGCGAGGACGAAGCTGCGAAAGCTCTACCCGAACATCGACGCATGACAGACCACTAGTGCTACTCCGTTAAATGTAACGTAACCGTTCACGGCCCGTGCCGCGCGTGACGGTTTTCGTCGGCGCTCAGGCCAGGAGTGACGGGGCGGGTGTGCCGTCGAGGCGGGCGCGGAGGCATGCCGTCAGGAAGCCGAGCACGTCGCCGCCCCGCTGACGGCAGGTCGCAACGACCGTCAGCATCCGCTCCACGAACCGACTCCCCGCCTCGCTGTCGGTGCCGTAGCTCGTCTTCCGCCAGATCACGCCGTGCCGCAGCGCCCGCTCCGCCGCGTTGTTGTGCGGCGGCACCCCATCGACGGTTGCGAACGTCCACAGCGCGGCCTCGGCCGACAGCAGCTTGCGGCAGACCTTCGCCGTCCAGGCGCAGGGGCAGGCCGCCCCCTCGACCAGCAGCGAGCGCACCACCGGCCTCAGCCCCGCGACGTAGCCCCGCAGGGTCTGGCGGTGGACCGATCCGGCCTCGTGCCGACCCCACCAGGCGAACACCAGGCCGGACAGCCGCAGCAGCCTCTCACCGACCCCCCGGCCCCCGGCCGCCCGGTCGATCATCGACTGGAAGTCTCTCCGGAGATGCACCATCCGAACGCAATCGACAGATTGCGGGCTACCCTGGTGATTCCGTACAGGTCTACGACTCGTCCCTACGCCCCTCGCCGCCCCCGGCAGTCCTAGCCCGGCGTCATAGCCCCGGCCATCCTGACCTCCCAGCAGGAGGTCAATCCGATGCGCCGGAAATCCCGCGAGCCCCGCTCCGGCGGGTGGGCCGTCCACTCCGCATTCGTCCCGCGACGTGACGGCCCTCGCCGGCTCCAACAGGCCTTCCAGGTCCTGCTCGACTCCGGTGAGGGCGCCGGCATTTCATCCACGACCGATGGGGAGATCGATCATGAGAGCCGCCGTGTATGCCAGGGTCTCGACCGAGAGGCAGGGGCGTGAGCAGACGATCGACAGCCAGATCGAGGCCCTGCGGGGCTGGGCCGTCGCCGGTGGGCATGAGCTCAAACGCGAGCATACCTTCATCGACGAGGGTTACTCGGGCTCGAGACTCGACCGGCCCGCTCTCGACCGTCTACGCGACGCCGCCCGCGAGGGCGAGTTCGATGTCGTCGCGGTCTACAGCCCTGACCGCCTGGCCCGCCGCTACGCCTATCAGGTCGTCCTCCTGGAGGAGTTCCGCAGGGCCGGCTGCGATGTCGAGTTCGTCCACCGCCCGATCTCCGACGACCCGCACGACCAGCTCCTGCTCCAGATCCAGGGGGCCGTCGCCGAATACGAGCGGGCCTTGCTCGGCGAGCGGTTTCGCCGCGGCAAGCTCCAGAAGGCCAGGGCCGGCCACTGGACCTCCGGGAGGTCCCCCTACGGCTATCGCTACGTCGCGGCCCGCGACGGCGTGCCGGCCCACCTGGAGATCGAGGAGGCCGAGGCCGAGGTGGTCCGGATGCTCTATCGCTGGCTCATCGACGAGCGATCGACCGTCCGCCAGATCCTCAAGCGGCTTGCTGCCGGCCCGTGTCGGCCCCGGTGCGGCAAGCGGCTCTGGGCGAATTGCGTGGTCCATCACATCCTGTCCGACCCGGTCTACACCGGCACCGGCTACGTCAACCGGCACGCCTTCGTCGTGCCCCGCAAGCCGCGGTCGACCGGCCCGAGGGCGGGGACGGCGACGTGCCGCCAGCCCAAGCCGCGCGAGGAGTGGATCCCGATCCGGGTCCCGGCCCTGATCGACGAGGCCACGCACCAAGCGGCGAAGGAGCAGCTCGCCCGCAACGCGGCCCTGTCGTTCCGGAACAACACACACAACGAGTATCTGCTGCGATGCCTGCTGACTTGCCGCGGCTGCGGGCTCGCGATGTTCGGGGTCACGACGTACGGCAAGCCCGGTCAGGCCGTCCACCGGTACTACAAGTGCCACGGCAAGGACACGGTGATGCGCGACCGGGCCTGCCGATGCACGCAGACGCCGGCCAAGGTCGAGGAGCTCGACGCTGCGGTCTGGGACCACGTCAAATCGCTGCTCGAGGACCCGGCGACGCTGGCGTCGCGATTCGAGGAGCTGGCCCGACTCTCGGCGTCGAAGGACGACGGCCTCGACTCGGCCCGGCGCTGGGAGGCCCAGCTTCAGAGGCTCGGCCGCGAGGAACAGAGGCTGGTCGACGCCTACCAGGCCGAGGTGATCGACCTGGAGGAGTTGAAGTCCCGCCGCGATCAGATCCGGGGACGACGCCAGGTCCTGGTCACCCAGCGCGACCAGGAACAACGGTTATGGGCCGAGCGACAGGCGGCGAAGGAGGTCTGGTCGGACCTGGAGTCGTTCTGCCGCCGGGTGCGATCCCGGCTCGACCAGGCGACGTTCGCGGAGCGTCAGCGGATCTTGCAACTGCTGATCGAGCGGATCATAGTCGGGGAGGACTCGCTGGAGATCCGGCACGTCATCCCGCTGGGCCAGGTCGAAAGGACTCCCTCAGGCCCCGGCCCGGAGGAGCCTCCCGGATCGGGCGATGGGGAGGGACCCGGACCCGAGGAGGAGCCAGGCCCCCGGCCGATTTGTCGATTGTGTTCGGATGGTGTGGGCCCAGCAGACCTGGCGGTTCGGGGCGCGGGCGTAGGTCGGGAACCGGTCGCTGATGATCACCGGGGCGATCGGCTCGCCGACCAAGGCGTGCAGGGCGTCGGCGCCGCGCGAGCGGGCGACGCGGAAGGCGGTCGCCTCGGCGGTCACCGCCGCCCAGAGCCAGGCCCGCCGCTTCCCCTCCCGCCAGCCGGTCTCGTCGACCCCGGCCGACTCCGCACCGCGGACGTGCTCGCCGACCGCCTCGACCGGGGCGGCGACCGCCTCGGCCGCATGCCGCTCGATCTTGCAGATCATCCCCGTCGAGGCGGAGAGCCCCAGCAGGTCGGAGAGGATGGCCCGCACCTGCCGCTTGCTCATCCGGTAGGCGCCGCCGAGCAAGGCGACGGTGGCCTGGAGCCGGGGGCCGAACGCCGCGCGCGGCACCCCGGCGGGCAGCGCACCCGCGTTGCGGCCCCGCAGCGCCGGCAGGTCAGGCGATGGAGCCGGTACTCGATCACGTCGGGCCGGACCTCGGGCAGCTCGGCGACCTGGTGGCGGATCGGCTCGGGGTCGGCGCCCGCAGGGCCCGGCCGCAGCCGCGGCAGTCCGTCGGCTTGCAGTCGACGACCGCCGTCAGCCGCTCGGGCGGGACCAGCTCGCGGGTGCGTCGCCCATGTCCGCTCTGCCCGCCCCGCCTCTTCCCCGACGGCGGCCTGGGCGGGCGGCGCTTGACGTGAGGCGGGTCACTCGATGGTGGCCTCGAGGAGTTGGACGAGTCCTGGCCGAGCCGCGCCTCCAGCGCGGCGATCCGCTGCTCGAAGGCCTGGACCAGCGCGAGGATCGCCGCCTGCGCGTCGGGCGGGATCGTGTCCCAGAGCTCTCGGGCGATGGGCGGCTCGGCACTCATGCCACCCTTGTAACCGCCCACCCAGGATCGCGCCAGCCCCTACATCCGTGAACGGTTACAATGTAACGAACGGCTGCCCGGCTCGGTTCGTACAGAGGGTATGAACCGGACCTACACTCCCGATCTCGCCCCGATGTCCTCGACCGGCTCGCCGACTACGCCGCCGGCTTCCGCGACGACTTCAACCGGCCCCCCCAGGCCGCCTGGTGCGGCGTCTACCTCCGCGGCCTGATCCAGGACGGCGACCGCAAGAGCGCCGAGCCGATGGCCGCCCGCGTCCCCTACCGGACGGCCTGCACGTCTCCGACCCCGACCGGGCTCTTCAGCAGTTCCTCGGCCAGAGCACCTGGGACGAGCGGGCGGTCCTAAAGCGGTACCGGGCCACGACGGCGACAAAGTTCGCTGCCCCGGCGGGGATCTTCGTGATCGACGACACCACGTTCCCCAAGCAGGGCCAGCACTCCGTCGGCGTCCAGCGGCAATACTGCGGGGCGCTGGGCAAGAAGGCCAACTGCCAGTGCGCCGTCTCGGTCCACTACGTCGCCCCCAGGGGCCATTACCCGCTGGACATGCGGCTGTACCGTAAGCGTTCGGTCGTCCGCGCTCTTGAGGAGGCTGGCGGCCTGAGTCCCGTGCGGGTCAGCTCGCCGCGCTCAGGATGCGCCGGACCGAGGTCCGGCCGATCCCCTGCCGCCGGGCGATTTCCGAGTGATTCAACCGTTCGGCCTTGAGCTGAAGGACCTCATCGGCCTTGAGCGACGCGGACCGCGGCCGGCCCTGGGCCCGGCCTTCTCTCCTCACCTCGGCGATCCCGGCGCAGACGCGCTCGCGGAGGATCTCCCGCTCGAACTCGGCGAAGATCGCCAGCATGCCGGCCATCGCGCGGCCCGACGGGGTCGTCAAGTCGAGGGCCTCGGTCAGCGACACGAAGCCGGCGCCCAGCTCGGTCAGCTCCCGCAGCGTCGCCATCAGGTCGGCCACCGACCGGCCCCAGCGGTCGAGGCGCCAGACCACGATCACGTCGACCTCGCGGCGGCGCGCGGCCTTCAGCAATGAGTCGCGCCCGGGCCGATCCTTCGCGCCCGAGCCGACGTCCTCGGCCTGCCTCGCGAGGCCCCAGCCGCGATCCTTGATGTAAGCCGACATCGCCCCGACCTGCAGGCCGAGCGTCTGCTGGTCGTGGGTCGAGACGCGGGCGTAAAGCGCGGCGCGCATCGGTCGGGCCCTCCCTGGCCCAAAACCCCCGCCGGCGAGCCGCGGTCGAACCACTTGTTTCACCGTGCCCGCGCGCCCCAAGCGGGGCGGCCGATAACTATCTCGGAGCTGTTCACGTTGAATCGGCTCGGGCTGACGAGCTCGCTGCGCCGCTGCCTGGGCACGACGAACCTGATCGACAATGGGCACTCGGCGGCGCGGGACCGGATGCGCCGGGTGAAGCACTGGCAGAGCGGCGAGATGGCCCTGCGTTGGACGGCGTCGTCGTTCGAGGCGGCCTCGAAGGGCTTCCGGCGGATCATGGGCTACAAGGACCTCTGGATGCTCAAGGCCATCCTGGACGAGCGCGATCGCGACAAGCAGCTTGCCCGTCAGGCGGTTGCCGGATAGGGTCAGATCGCGCGCCCGAGCCGCCGCCACTTCCAACTACCGGCGGGTCATCATCGCGACGGGAGGCGGGGAATGCTGCCTGATGCCGGGCCGGTTGGTCCGGCGCCACCTTTTGCGGCGTCGCCGCCCTGACAACGAGTTGTCCGCGCCACACCGGGCAAGGTTCTCCTCATATATATATATTTCATCATGAACCACTCGCGGGATATAGCAGTGCTTGACAGTTCGCAACAGTCTCACTAGAATTTCCTTTCCTGTGCCACCGTAGCTCAATCGGCAGAGCACCGCTTTCGTAAAGCGGGGGTTGATGGTTCGACTCCATTCGGTGGCTCTTACGCAACTCTCATGCTGACACCAATTTAAGATGCCGCCGACGGTCGGCGGCGCGGCCCGGAAGTCCAAAAAACTGTAGTACCGGTACTACCGGACCTACAGTTGAGGATGAAAGGACCGCGCCCATGCTTCGTCTCACCCGGCACATCCCCAAGTACCGGCACTACAAGCCGAAGAATCTCGGCGTCGTCCGGATCGACGGCCGGGACATCTATCTTGGCAAGTACAACTCCCCGGAGAGCCGGGAGGCGTACAACCGTGCCATCGCCGAGTGGTTGACCTCCGGAGCCGCCCCTCCGCCGGCGACGGCGACCTCGACGGACTCGGACGGCCCGACGGTCAACGAGATCATCCTGGCCTACCTCCGCCATGCGAGCGACTTCTACCGGCGCACCGATGGGTCGCCGACCGGGGAGCTAGAGAACGTCAAGCTCGCCCTCCGGCCTCTGAAGAAGCTCTACGGAAGCACGTCCGCCCGGGACTTCGGCCCCAAGGCCCTGAAGTCGGTGCGGCAGGACATGATCAACTCCAAGCTCTGCCGCCGGACGATCAACCAGCGTGTCGGGCGGATCAGGCGAGCGTTCCAATTCGCCGTGGAGAACGAATTGATCCCGGCAGGTGTCCTCCACGGGCTCAAGGCGGTTAAAGGGCTCTCTCGCGGGCGGTCAGCGGCCACAGAGAGCAACGCCGTCCGTCCGGTTCCGGATGCCGACGTGGATGCGGTGCGCCCGTTCGTGTCCCGCCAGATCTGGGCGATGATCGAGCTGCAACGGCTGACGGGGATGAGGTCGGGCGAGGTCGCCATGATGCGGGCGTGCGACCTGGACATGTCGGGGAAGCTCTGGACCTATTCGCCTGAGCGTCACAAGGCGCAGCACCACGGCAAGGAGCGTCGAATTCCCCTGGGTCCCAAGGCCCAGGAGGTGTTAAGGCCTTGGCTACGGACCGACCTGACGGCCTACCTGTTCAGCCCCAAGGAGGCGATGGAGGAACACTGGGCGGCCCGACGCGAGGGCCGCAAGACGCCGCTGACGCCGTCGCAGGAGGCGAGGAAGCGGACGGCGAGGCCGAAGAAGAAACCGAGTGACCGTTACAACTCGCGCGCGTACGGCCATGCCGTGGCGCGGGCCTGTCAGCGGGCGGGCGTTTCACATTGGCACCCGCACCAACTCCGCCACAGCGCCGGCACGTTCCTGCGGCGGGAGTGCGGGATGGATACTGCGCGTGCTGTCCTGGGTCACAGTGACATGGCCACGACGGCCATTTACGCAGAGCGTGATGCCGGCTTGGCGGACACTGCGATGGAACGGTTCGGCTGACCTCCTTCGGGGGATTCATGGCATGGATCACCCCCGAATCCACAGCGGCAAATACATTCAGAGTTTTGATGCGGAAGAGGCAGGCCGTCTGCCCGCAGATGATCCGCCCGCGACGGTAGAGTTCAATGCCTCCAGGCGCCCGTCGCGGGCGCCGCCTCCTCGATTCGAGGTGACCGACGATGCCTGCGTCATCGAATGAGACTCACGGCTCCGCACGTCGGGCCGAGTCCGATGTCGGCCGATGCGACTCACCTTCGGATCGACCTGGAGTCAAACCACTCCCGAGCGACCGCGACCTACTGCTCGCGATTCGTATGGAGGCGAAGAGAGTCATCGACTGGGCAAGCCAAACCGTCGATGCACATGGTCTATTACTCGAGGTTCTACTTCCCAGCAGGAATGGCCGATCCCATGTCGTGAAGACCCGTGTCGGCTCGAAGGTTCTGCAGAGTTACGAAGAGAGCCACGCCAATCCCCTGCCGAGCATTGATCCAGATCTTCTAAATTATATAAGTTTAAGCAGCCAAGAGGTCTGCGAGTTAGTTGCATGTATGAAGAGATTGGTCAAGGGCAGACTGATCCTACGCGACATCGACCTCCAGAAGGGATGTAGCGCGAAGTTCTTGGAGGAAAGCCGGGACCTGGCATGGGCCGCCCATTGCCTGCTGAAGCACTTTCGCCAACTGGATCGCATGGTGCAGGACGAGGTCATTCTGCTGGCAAGGCCGGCCGTTCATTCCTCCCAGGAACATCCAGCGCAGCCCCCTTGGGAAGCCTCTCTCAAGAGGGAGCAATCAACCGTAAGCCCGGCGATCAGAGTCGAAACCATTGGGGGATCACATCTGGTTTTCGTTGGGGATCGACTTTGCCGTGCCGTAGATGATCAAGCGGCAGCGTTCATCCTCGCCATCATTGCATTGGGTAATGATTACGTCACTTTCGCCGAGCTGCAGGCCCATACCATGGAGCTCGAGGGTGGTCACCAAACACGGATCTGGGCAAGCTTCCGGACGAGGTGACCAAGCTAATCGAAAAGCGCAGAGGCAAGGGCTACCGTCTCAAGAAGAGCCGGTAACAAGTGTCACAACTGTAGCGTTCATTGTCCGTTGTTGTTACATGTGCAATTCTCGATACTCGGGATGGCTGATCAAGTCACCCCTTGTTCGAGGCAACGCACATGATCGATCTGAAGTCAGAATCGGCTCTCTCTCTGTCGCAGGCCGCGAGGCTTGTCCCATCGACTCGGCTCGACAAGCCAGTCCACGTCTCAACGGTCGTGCGATGGATCTTGCACGGCGTCCGGGGCGTGCGACTTGAGGGGGTCAGAGTCGGGGGTCGTTGGGTCACAACCCACGAGGCTCTCGAACGCTTCTCTGCTGCTCTGACGGCCCAGCATTTTTCTGCGCCGAACCCGCTCAGCACTGGCGGTCGGCAGGCCAACTGCCTCCGCGAGCGCCAACAGGAGCGGGTGGAACAGCAACTCGCCGCCCTCGGGATTTAGCCCCGGGAGGGTGGCACTTGTCGCTCGTCGGCAGACCGGGTTTTGCCCGGCGATATCCATCGACTTTCAGGCGCTGAGCCGGGTCGCGTAAGCAGCGGCCCACCAAGCTCGGCAGAACGCGAATCCCCCGGTTGTTCGTCCAGGGGTTTCGTTGGTCCAGACATGCTCCGAGGCCGTTCGGCCAGTCGTCCCACGGCCCGCGACGAATCGCGCCATTCACGGGAGATCAGTGAGATGTCCGCCTCAAATGACAGTGCCCGCGATCAGGAAAATCATGGTTCTCCGCCTTCGGTGTCGCATCCCGCGTCACCAGGCGTCAGCCACCTGTACCGCCTACACACACTGGCCGACGCAGATCCGGTCTATGTGACCCAAGGCGAAGGGAACGCCGACCTCATCAATGAGATGGGGTTGTGCACCACAACGGCGGCCCAAGGTGCGGAGTCGGTCCGCAAGACCGACTGGAGGCCGCTAGCGGGAAAGCAGGTCGTCATCCTGCCCGAGTTCGGTGCGGACGGGGACAAGTACGCAGAGGCCGTTGCAAGCCAGTTGATGAAACTGGCCCCAGCGCCCGTCGTGAGGGTCCTCCGTCTCCCGGGGGCGAAATCGGGCAGGGATGCCATCCGGCAATGGATTAAGTCACAGAAAGGAAAGCCTGCCGATCAGCTCGGCCGCAGATTGGAGGAACTCGCGAGCGAGACCATCCCTCTTGGAGAAACCCCAACCGACGATGTCGAAGTTGAGCCCCGAAGGAACAGGGACTCAGTCGACGATGACGCGGGGTCGAACCGGAAGCCCAAGGAGCGGAGTCAAGGAGAAGTCCTGCTGGAACTAGCCGCGAGGGCGACGTACTTTCACACCCCCGAAATGAAGGCTTACGCGACCGTCAGCGTCCCCAACCAGGGTGCAGACGGTGGCGAGCGTGTCGAGCACCACCCGGTTCGAAGCTCTGCATTCAAGAACTGGTTGACCCTTCAATTCTACCGTGAGCGCGGCATGGGGCCATCCCGTGAAGCGATGGACACGACGCTCAACACCCTGGAGGCGCGGGCCCGCTACGACGGCCTTGAGGAACAGGTCCACATCCGCATCGCTCGGGCCGACGGCCCTGAAGGCCCGACGTACTACGTCGACCTCGCGGATCTGCGCGGACGAGCCGTCAAGATTACCGGGAGCGGTTGGGAGGTGATCGACAACCCTCCCGTGAAGTTCCGCCGCCCCGGCAGCATGCGGCCCCTGCCCGTCCCGGAGAAGGGTGGGTCGATCAACGACCTGCGGAAGTTCGTCAACGTCAGGTCGGATACCGAGTCCGACTGGCGCCTCTTCGTGGCCGTTCTTTGCGCCTATCTCCGGCCGACCGGCCCGTACACGATCCTGGCGATCCAGGGTGAACAGGGCTCCGCCAAGAGCACGACTACGCGGGTCGTCGGCCGACTGATTGACCCCAGCGGGATCTTGCGGAGCCCCTCCCGAGACGAACACAGCCTTGCCATTGCGGCCAACAGATGTTGGGTCATGACGATCGACAACCTGTCGGGGCTACTGCCCTGGATGTCCGATGCTCTCTGTCGCCTGGCCACGGGAGGGGGGTTCGCAACTCGGACCAAGTACTCAGACGACGACGAGACGATCTTCAGCGCCACGCGGCCCATCGTCCTGAACGGGATCGACGACATCGCCGAGCGTCCTGACCTTCTCGACCGCGCTATCGTGCTCAACCTGCCCAGGATCACCGGCGATAAGCGACGCACGGAGGAGGAATTCTGGCGCCTCTTCGACGCCGCCGCACCGAAGATTCTCGGCGCACTGTTGGACGCGGTCTCGGGCGGGATCAGAGAGTTCCCCGGAGTTCAATTGGACCGTCTGCTCCGAATGGCAGATTTCACCCGATGGGGCGAGGCGGTCGGTCGCGGGCTGGGCTGGGGCAAGGGCGCATTCCTCGATGCCTTCGAGCAGAACCAGAACATCGCGAGCGTCTCGGCCCTCGAAGCGTGCCCCGTGGCTTCGGCGGTCCGCAAGCTGATGGCCTATCAACCCGCCTGGGCCGGGACAGCCACCGCACTGCTGGAACTCCTCCGCAGCAGATTCGTGGACGATCATGTCGCTCGGAGCAACGAATGGCCCAAGAAGGCCAATATCCTCTCCAACAAGCTCAAGCGAACCGCGCCGGCTCTGCGCAAGGAAGGAGTGACTATCGAATTCGGCACTTCCGGCAAGCAGCGAGCCATCAGCATCGCCAGGGACAAGCCCCGGAAGGAGTGCGAACCATCGTCGACATCGTCGCCAGACGAGGGCAACCCATTGGGTGAAAGTAGTTTGGCGCACGAAGATCATTATGGGACGGGACCGTCGTCGATCGTTGCTGATAGTCTCGACGGGGACGCACCGTCGACGACAACTTCCGGCCATCGTCATCCATCGTCGTCTCCTCCGGCCGGCGATGTACGACGCAACGCAATGACGGGCAAGGAGTTGTATAGCTCAAAGTCGGATGAGAGCAGCTCGTCCGACGATGCCGACGATGAATATGCGACGTACCTGGATCGGCCTCCTGAGGCGTCGGAAAGCGGGGAGGTGATGGAATGGGAGATCTCCTAACCCACCTACGCGACGCCCGGGCAGCCGGCTTGAGGCTGTCGGTCCGCTCGGGCCGACTCAAGGTCAAGGGGCCTAGATCGGCCGCCCGGATCGTGGGGGCGTTAGGCGAGCACAAGACCGAAGTCGTCGCGCTCGTGGAGGTGGTCTCGGCCCTGATCGGGGCCACCTCCCCGGACGACGAGGCACTGATGGTGCCGCGTGTCCAGCCGCGATGCCCCTGGCGCAATGAGCGTTTCCGTCCGGTGGAGCACTTCTGGAAACCAACGAGCCGCGGCGTAGATAATCCCGGGCTGGACCCTGCGTCCCTGGCCCGGGAGCCTTCGCGATGGCGACGGACACCTCGACCGATCTCCGCTGGTTCGCCCTCATCAATGACTTCCGGCGCAGCGGCTTGACCCACGCCGAGTTCTGTCGCAGGCGCGAGCTCTCCCTGCACACCTTTCGCAAGCGGCTTTACGGCCAGAAGGCCCTCGCTCCCGCCGCCGGCCGCAAGGCCGACTCGGCCCCTCTCGAACCGACGCGATTTCTCCCCGTCGCGCTCGAGCCCGATAGCGACCTGCCGCCTGTCCCCCCGGCCGATCCCCTCGCGATCATCCTGCCCGGGGGCCGGCGGATCGCCGTCGGCGAGGGCTTCGACCCCGAGACCCTTCGCCGCCTGATCGACGCGATCGAGCCCGGCCGGTGATCGGCCTCCCCGCGACCATCCGGGTGTTCGTCGCGGCCGGCGCCAGCGACCTGCGGCGCGGGTTCGACGGCCTGGCCCAGCTCGCTCGCGATCGACTCGAGCAAGACCCGATGACCGGCCACCTGTTCGTCTTCGCCAACCGGAGACGGGATCGGGTCAAGATCTTGTATTGGGATCGCGATGGTTACGTCATCTGGATGAAGAGGCTCGAGCGAGGGACCTTCCGCTGGCCCACGTCGGGCGCCGACCGGGTGGAATGGGGCGGCGCCGAGCTGGCCGCGGTGCTCGGCGGCATCGACCTGGAGGCCACCAGGAAACGGCCACGCTATACCCCGACCGCCTCCTGAATAATCCCGCCGTGTCGCGCCAACACCGACTCACCCATCACCGTAATAGCGGGTATGGCGCGAGAGGACGCGACACTCCCCGACGACCTCGGCACCGCCCACCGCCAGATCCGCGAGCTGGCCGAGACCCTCCGGCGGCAGGATCACCTCATCGCCAGGCTCCAGCATCAGCTCGAGCAGCTCCTGCGGGCCCGCTACGGCAAGAAGGGCGAGGCGGTCGACCCCGATCAGCTGCTGCTCTTCGCGCACGACATCCTGGCCCGGACCGAGCCGATGTCTCCCGCGCCGCAGCCGGCCGAACCGGCGGCGACGAAGCCCGAGTCCGATGGCCACGGCCGCAAGCCGCTGCCGGCGAGCCTGCCGCGCAGGCGGGTCGTCCACGACGTCGCCCCCGAGGGCCGCGCCTGCCCCGAATGCGGCGGCGAGCGCCGGCTGATCGGCGAGGAGACTCGTGAACAGCTCGAGTACGTCCCGGCCAGCCTCGTCGTCCTCGTCCACGTCCGGCCCAAGTACGCCTGCCGGGCCTGCACCGCGCACGTCGTGATCGCCCCGCGGCTGCCCGAGCCGATCGAGCGGGGGCTTCCCGGCACCGGCCTGCTGGCCCATGTCATCACGAGCAAGCTCGCCGACCACCTGCCGCTCTATCGCCAGGAGGGGATCTTCAGGCGCAACGGCGTCGAGTTATCTCGCTCGACTCTGTGCGACTGGATGGCCGCCTCCGCCGGCCTGCTCGAGCCGATCGTCAAGGCGATGACCCGGCGGGTCCTGGCCTCGAGAGTCATCGGGACCGACGACACGCCGGTGACGGTGCAGGACCACGCCGGCAAGGGCTCGAAGACCGGGCGGCTCTGGGCGTACCTCGGCGATCGCGACAATCCCTTCATTATTTATGACTACACGCCCGACCGGAGCCGCGACGGCCCCGAGCGGTTCCTGAGGGATTACCGCTCGGGCTACCTCCAGTCCGACGCCTATGCCGGCTACGACGCCCTGCACGCGCGGGGGCTGGTGGAAGTCGGCTGCTGGGCGCACGCGCGGCGGAAGTTCCACGAGGCGCACACGAGCGACCCGGAGCGGTCCCACGCGGCGATCGCCTGGATCGGCCGGCTCTACGCCGTGGAGCGCGAGGCCCGCGACGATGGTTGGGACGACGCCCGGCTGATGGCGGCGCACACCGAGCGATCGCGGCCGCTGTTGGAGTCGTTCGGGTCGTGGCTGGAGGGGGAGGCGAGGAAGGTGCTGCCGAAGAGCCCGGTCGGCGAGGCGATCGCCTACGCGCGGTCGAACTGGGCGCCGCTCTCGCGGTATCTCGAATCGCCGTACCTGTCGATCGACAACAACGCGACCGAGAACGCGATCCGGCCGATCGCGCTGGGCGCAAGAATTGGTTGCATCTGGGGAGCGACCGCGGCGGCCGGACGGCGGCCGTGCTCCTGAGCCTGGTGCAGACCTGCAAGAACCTCGGGAACGAGCCGTTCGCCTATCTGCGCGATGTGCTCGACCGGGTGAGCGCCACCCGGCGAGCCGCGTCGACGACCTGCTGCCGGACCGCCGGGTGTTGCCGGGGCCGGCCGGCGGCCGAAAGGGATAGTTAACGGCCACCCCAGGGAGGGTCATCGGGACGCGGTGAAACACGGGGTTCGACCGCCCCGGTTCGCTCGGGGTTTTTGGCCAGGGAGGGCTGGACCATGCGTGCCGCGGTTTATGCCCGCGTCTCTACGCACGAGCAGCAGACGCTCGGCCTGCAGGTCGAGGCGATGGCGGCTTATATCAGAGACCGTGGCTGGTCGCTCGCGAGGCAGGTCGAGGATGTCGGCTCCGGCGCGAAGGATCGGCCCGGACGTCAGGCGCTGCTGAAGGCTGCGCGGCGGCGCGAACTCGACGCGGTGGTGGTCTGGCGGCTGGACCGCTGGGGCCGGTCGCTTCCCGACCTGGTGACGACGCTCCGCGAGCTGACCGAGCTGGGCGTCGGCTTCGTGTCGCTGACCGAGGCGCTGGACCTGACCACACCGACCGGGCGTGCGATGGCGGGGATGGTGGCGGTCTTCGCCGAGTTCGAGCGGGAGATCCTCCGCGAGCGGGTCCGCGCCGGGATCGCACAGGCCAGGAAGGAAGGCCGCGCCCACGGCCGACCGCGGACGGCGTCGCTCAAGGCCGATGAAGTGCTCCGGCTCAAGGCCGATCGCCTGAACCACTCGGAGATCGCGCGGCGGCTGGGGATCGGCCGCACCTCGGTGCGGCGCATCCTGAGTGCGGCGGGCTGAGCAAGCCGCGCGCGTATCAGGCCGCCAACCTCGTCAAGAGTGTGGACCGCCGGACGTTTACCAATGAGCTACCGCGTTGGTCGATCGCATGGCGAGAGCGGTGGGGCCGTCGGGCCAACGAGCTTGCCGAGGCGGGCGTGCCGTGGCCCGAGGACGAGCGCCAGGCCTTCGCTGAGGTGAACGCCGAGCGTGAGTCGACTGGATGAATTGCGCGAATGTCGCTGTCGCGACACCGGGCGGCCAGGGCCGGCTTGAGCCCGGCTTGGGCGTCGCTGACGATCAGCCTTACGCCGTGCAGGTCCCGGGCTGCCTGGAGCCCGATCAGGAAGTCCCGCCAGCGGACCTCGGCCTCGGACAGCGAGGCGCTCACCCCGAGGATCGACCGCTTCCCCTTCGGATCGATCCCGATAGCGACCAGGACGGCGCACGGGACGACCGACCCGCCGTGCCGGACGTGCTCGTAGCGGGCATCCAGGATCAGGTAGGGCGTCTCGCCCAGCGGGCGGGTCCGCCACTTCTCCAACTCGTCGTCCAGGGCGGCGGCGGCCCGGCTGACCTCGGCGCTGGTGACCTCCAGCCCGCAGAGCTTCTCGGTGATGGCGGCGACCTTGCGGGTCGAGACGTCCTGGACATACATCTCGGCGACGGCCAGCTTCAGCGCCCGCTCGCTCCTGACGCCCGTTCTCCAGGGCGGAGGGGTAGAACTCGACCCCCCGGGTCTGGGGGACCTCGACGGCCAGGGGCCCGAGCCGGGTGTGGATCGTCTTCGCGTTGTAGCCGTTTGCGTAGCCGGTGCGGCCCTCGGCCCGCTGGTAGGGGGCGGCCCCGAGGGCGGCGACCGCTCGATCTTCATGACCTCGTTGAGCAGGACGGTCACGGCCTGGGCGATGCCGTCGAAGCCGCGCTCGGCCAGGAGTTCCGTGATCTGATCCAGGGCGGTAGTCTGTGTCTGGTGGGTCATCGTCGGTCTGGCTCCTTGGGTTGGTTGGCACCATCCAAGGGAACCGGCGATGGCCCGCCGCTTCAAGACCGGGCGAATTTACAGAAGCCAGGATGCACTACCCTCATCGGTCTGACCACGCAAGCTGGGGGACTGATAGAATGAAGCCCCGACGAGTTCCAGGAACATTCGAGAGCGAATGAGATGCCCAATAAGCCGAAGTCTGGCCTATCGCTTTTCCTCAAAGAGATCACTGAACAGACGTCAGGTAATCTCACGACGGAGATATTCTGGGGGTTCTTGGTAATAGGCATCCTCCTGCTCGCATTGAGAATTTGGAGGATCTCGGGAACTCAGACTAGATGGGAGATTCCGCTGAAGATCGCCGCGATTGTATTTATTGTATCGTGGCTGCTCGGTCCCGTCTCACTGACCTTTTACATTGTTTCGCGGAACATAACTATACTGCGGAATTTGGTTGATCCGATCGTCGAGCAGGCTCCCGTCTCTGCTCGTAAGGCACTCACATTTCTCAGCACCCCCATCCTTCCCGCGCCGCAAATATGGCACCTCGTCCTGGTCCTGGGGGCCGTTATTCTCGTGTTGTATTTTCGACGACACCGAAGGCGAGATACTGAAAGCTCGGCTCGCCGTGTATGGTTCGGATGGCAACGCGTGGGTGTCGAAGGCACTGAAACGCCAGCAAACCCGTCGGCGACGCGTCGGCGTGATGAAAAGCCGGCGAGTGACCTCGCGCCCGTAGAGCCAAAGCCGACTGATTACCTCGTCCGTGAACCCGACTCGTCAGCCTTAGATCGTCGGCTCGCCGATCAAGTAGCGAAACCGTCCGAAGTTCCGGCTCCCGAGCCAGCCCCGCCGACATGCAAGGCGTTCAACCTGACTTGGGAGAAGGCCGGAGAGAAGTGGAATCCCATATGCCCACACTGTCGCTCCCAGATGGGTGTTTTTGATCGCCAACCGACCGGCACATTTTTCAATACGGGAGGAGGAGTCGAAGTGGCGGTCGCTCGCTGCTCCAAGCCTGGATGTACCTTGCAGGTCGGCTTGCCGCAAAGTAAAGCGAATATTCGTGCAGGGTGCAACAGACGTTCGAGCAGGCGCAAAACCCGCAAGCTGGCTCGAAGTAGCTGATCCAGCGACCCCCGGTACGGCAAAGGTACTCGATCTGAGTGACCTCGATGGCCGACGAAGCGTCACGTAAGAGGAAGAACCCTAGCTTCGTCGGGCTCCGACCCGCGTCAGAAGCCGCCTCGCGGGCGAAGCGGGCAAATCGCCAGAAGGACTCGCGTCACGAACTCCTGTTGAGGCTAGAGCTTTGGAAGCTCGGGCTCCGCTACATGAAGCACGTCGCCTGGAAATGAGCGCGTAAGCGGGGCCCACCTGAGGGCAAAATGAGCGCGTAAGCGGGGCCCACCCCAGCCGCCTTCGTTACGGTGAACGTTCCTACACGGAACGATCACCTACACGGAGGGCAAGGACGTGGTTACCGTGGACGACTACGGCGCCATTCGGCGGGCGCGGCGCGATGGCATGTCCATCCGGCAGATCGCCCGCCAATTCGGACACTCCCGAAAGACCGTCCGGCATGTCCTGGCGCATGCCGACCCGCATCCCGAGCCTCTGACCAGGGACCGTGCCGCCCCCAAGCTGGGGCCGTTCCAGGCGGTCATCGACCAGATCCTGATCGACGACGAGCACGCCCCGCCCAAGCAGCGGCACACCGCCGCCCAGGTCTTCCGCCGCCTCCGCGACGAGCACGGCTACGGCGGCGGCTATGCCCAGGTGCAACGCTACCTGCGGAAGCACCGACGCCGGCATGAGGAAACCTTCATCCCTCTGGGACATCTCCCCGGCCGACGCCTCGAAGCCGATTTCGGCCACATCCACGTCGATTTCCCCGACGGCCGCAGGCTCGTGCCGTTCCTGGTCACGACCTGGGCCTACTCCAACGCCCCCTTCGTCCTGGCGCTGCCCTTCGAGCGCACCGAGGCGATCCTCGAAGGGATGGTCGCCGCCTTCGAGTTCTTCGGGGCCGTCCCCAGGGAGGTCTGGTGGGACAACCCCAGGACCGTCGCCACGCTGATCCTCCAGGGGCGCGAACGCCAGCTCCAGCCGCGTACGCGGCGCTGGCCAGCCACTACGCCTTCGCTCCGCTCTTCTGCATGCCGGCCCGCGGCAACGAGAAGCCCGACGCCGAGGGGACCGTCAAGGCCGTGCAGAGGCGGTTCGCCACGCCCGTGCCCCGCGTCGCCGATCTCGACGAGTTGAACGCGTTCTTCCGCGGACGCTGCGAGGCCGAGCGCGATCGGGTCGTGCAGTCGCTCTTCGGCCCCTTCGCGATCAAGGACCGCCTCGCCGAGGACCTCGCCGCGGCGACGCCGCTGCCCGTGCATCGGTTCGACCCCTGCGTGATCCGGTCCGGCGGTCGCGGTCGACAAGTATCAGACCGTCGCCTTCGACGGCAACCGCTACAGCGTGCCCCGGCCGTTCGCGTTCGAGATGGTCACGGTCAAGGGCTACGTCGACCGCAGGTCGTGATCGTGGCGCACGGCCAGGTCATCGCCTCACACGAGCGGTCGTACCCGGAAACAGACGATGGTCCTCGACCCGCTCCACTACCTCGCGACGCTGGGCAAGAAGCCCGGCGCGCTGGACCACGCGCCGGTCTTCCGCGACTGGAAGCTCCCCGCGTGCTTCGCCGGCTTCGTGCGGAACTGGAACGGATCCACGGCGCGCGCCGGCGGTTCGCGGCGGTTCGTGCGGGTCCTGCAACTGCTGGGCGAGCACCCGATGTCTCGCGTGGGCCGGGCGATCGAGGCCTGCCTGCGCGATCATCTTCCGAGTGCCGAGGCGGTGATCCAGCGGGCGCGATCGCTGGCCGCGAGCCGCGACGCGGAGGCGCATGCCCGCCGAGGCGCCCGCCGCGCCTCAGGTCGACGTCCCGCTCCCCGACCTGAGCCGCTTCGATCAACTCCTGAGCGGCCCCGCCCCCGGCGGTCCCGTCAGCGTCTTCTTCGCCTGATCCGATCCCCCCGACCCCGTGCCGGAAAGGAACGTGCCGATGGCCGATGTCACGATCGAGTTGCTCAAGACCCAGTTGCGGCAGTTGCGCCTGCCGACGATGGGCCGGGAGTTCGAGAAGCTGGCGCGGGACGCCGCCGCGGGCAACCAGACCTTCGCCCAGTTCCTGCTCCGCCTGACCGAACTGGAGCTGGCGACCCGCGCCGCCAACGCGGTCGCCACGCGGATCAAGGACGCCGCGTTCCCGGTCGAGAAGGACTTCGACACCTACGACTTCAGCGCGATGCCGCAGCTCTCCAAGCCGAAGGTCCTGGAGCTGGCGCGTTGCGAGTGGATCGAACAGAAGTCGAACTGCTGCTTCATCGGGAGTCACGGGACGGGGAAGACACATATCTCGATCGGACTCGGCCTCGCGGCGTGTCGGGCGGGCCTGCGGGTGCGGTTCTTCACGGCGGCCGAGCTGGTCAGCCGGCTGGAGAAGGAGCAGAAGCAGTACACGCTGGACCGCTTCCTGGCCAGCTCGATCGGGCCCACCTGCTGATCTGCGACGAGCTGGGCTACGTCACGATGAGCCGTGGCGGCGTCGAGCTGCTGTTCCGGGTCTTCGCCGACCGCTACGAGCGGGGCAGCATCCTGGTGACGAGCAACCTGCCGTTCAGCGAGTGGGGCCAGATCTTCCAGGGCGAGCGGATGACGGCGGCGCTGCTGGACCGCCTGACCCACCACTGCGCAGATTTTCGAGATGAATGGCGAGAGCTACCGCTTCCGCGAGTCGATGAAGACAAGAAGGGACGAAAGGCCGAGTGAACCACCTGCCGCTCTTGCCCAGAGCGGCCAATTTGAAGACCCAGGTGGGCCCCGCTTACACGCTGAAGGTGGGCCCCGCTTACGCGCTCATTTCCATCGCCGAGCTTCCCGGCAATCCGGACATCGTATTCCCCAAGGCTCGCGTAGTCGTCTTCTGCGACGGAGATTTCTGGCATGGAAGGGATTGGGAAAAGTTGCAAGTTGCTCTCTCGAAGCGACACAACGCAGATTATTGGCTCGCGAAAATTGGGCGAAACAGGGACAGGGACCTCGAACGCACCCAACAGTTACAAAGTGGAGGCTGGCATGTATTTCGGTGCTGGGAGACGGATATTCTCCGCGATCCCGGAGCCGTGGCGACGAGCCTCAAGGAAATCGTCGAGCAGAGGACAGCGAACAAGCCCGACATCAACAATCCTCCAGCCGAAGCCCCTGATCAGTGAACCTCGGGTCGGGCGGCGCTGAAGAGCGAGCCCTGTTGGAACATAGGCTCCGGGTCTGGAGGCACGATCAGTGAGAGATCGACTCGGAAGTGTACGTCTATCACTTGGGCCGGTACGGGCAGCGCCACTGACGGAATTGAAGAGGCATCCAGGAATAAGAGCGAATCAATTGCGCGATGAAGGTCGAAACGCGTATGCAGCAAGCTCCGCCAGTCCTGGCCGATGACCTCCGCCACGGCTGAATCCAGCCGAATCAGCATATCGGCGTCGTAAACCCTCGAACGGATCATGCCGACGAGATCCGCGACGCTGCTCCCCCCCTCCGCACGCTCCAAGAGCACCGAGGCAATCATGCCACGTGTGCCCGCCGGTAGCCGCAACTGCTCCAGGCTGAAATGGTGAATCCGAAGGCCCCCTGACGCGGCCTTGACGTCGATCCGCTGGACCCCGCTAACGAAATCGAACCGCTCCTCCGGCGTGGAGTGCCAGCTCGAGAGTATTGCAGCTGGGTCGGAAGCCCGGGCGATGATCAGAAGCTCGGCCCACAGCCCGGCAACGTTCTTCCTTGGCGCTTCGGTGATCTTCCTGAACAAATCGACGAGACGCTCCACGGCATCGCTGATTTGCTGGCGGGAAGGTCTGCGGGGCAGCGAGGCGATAACCGGGTGCAACGACCGCAGGAAATATTCATGGAACGCCCGCTCGTTATTCGTGCAGCGGATTACGGAAAGGGTCTTTTCCTGCTCGCAAATACCCGGCTGGCTGACGCGGCAGTTCACGAGGTGAATAACGGACAAATGCTCCAGAACTAGGGGGTTGGCAGTTCCGGTTTGACCGCCGTCGGCTTCGATGAGAAGAACTGGATTGCCGCCCGAATCCTTACCCACCGCGCAATGGGGATAGCCGCTGACGACTTGGGCCACGAACCTGCCCAGACCAGCGCCCGACGTCGGGCTGGGAAGCTCATCGAAAAGCGACACGAGGTCTGGGAATGGTACTTCCAAGGAATCACCCGCCGATGGGAAAGGGCAGACCCATGTATCAGGCGGTTGGCTAACTAGCCCTCGCCTTGAGGAGAGCGGTCAGCCTGCTTTCCGTCCAAGCGTTCAGATCATTGGCGAGGGGTCTCGAGAGCCACGCCTTCTTCCCCCGAGTAATGGGTGCGCTGATCCGGTGCCGATCGAGTAGTAAAGCCAGCAGGTCGTAGTTGGATTCACGCCGGAACTCATCGGCGAGCAACACGAAAGGGATTGAGATCCCCCGTCTCGGCTCCGTGGCCAGTTCAAGAAGCTTTTCCCAGAGCCTCATATTCGGCGTGGCCCTCTTATCCTTCCAATTCTCCCCGCTGGCGCACTGGACATAAAGCACGGGCCTTCCGCTCCAGCGGTCGGCAAAGGGCAGATGACAGACCACATCGAGCCCGCCATCTTTTGCATGCTCGTCCGTCCAATCATCGACCGCATTGGGCCTGCTTGATTCGCCGAGATGGCCTGCAAGGGCCTCTACCTTGTCGAGGAGGGAGGCCGCCGCGCTTTTGGACCAGCCCGTGGAGTGCGTACTCCAGCCGCTCCCTTCCAACGCCTCGGCGGTGAGACGCTCGAACAGAATCCCTTGTTCCGTATAATCGGTGCCGAACGTCGCTGTGAAGGCCGGACGGTAGGAAACCTGGAGGGAAAGCATTAGGCAGAACGAGTAGGCGGGAGTACGCTTCCATGGTTTAGTACGCTTCATCCTTAGCCTCGAAAGCGAATAAGGGCATGCAAGCCCCAGGCATTTCTTCCGCCGGGCCAGCTCTTTCCAGGCATCGCCGATGCGGATCTTAGAAGCTGTTTCAAAACCCTCATGCGATGCGCTTGAGGCAGATCAGCGAGGCCGCCAATTCGTGAAAGGCCTGGAAGTGAGCCCCCTTCTTCTCGTAGCACATCTTGAGCCTCCGGGCGTTCCCGAACCAGCTCAAGGTGCGCTCGACGACGTACCGTGTCTTGCCCAGGCCGCTGCCATGCTCCCGAGCCTTCCCCAGCGACGCGAGCAGGGGTTCGACCCCCAAACATCGAACTCGGGCCTTGTTCGCGGCCGAGCCGTAGCCGGCGTCCCCTTGGAGCACTTTGGGCCTCGTCCGAGGCCGACCCAGGGCCCCTTGGACCGGGCGCATGCTCAGCACCATCGCCTCTGTCATCGCGTCATCGCGAATGTTCGCCGGGGTGGTCTTCACCACCAGGGGCACCCCTCGAGCATCGGTCAAGATGTGGTGCTTGCAGCCCGCCTTGGCTCGATCCGTCGGATTCGGACCGGTGTGCGCCCCCAAAAACCGCGCGGACGCTCGCGCTGTCGATCACCGCGCGTTCGAGATTGATCGCCCCCGCCTTGCCCAGGGCGGTAAGCAGCGCCGCATGCAGTCGCGGCCACACATCGAGCGTCGTCCAGAGGGCGAATCGCCGCCAGCAGGTGCTGCCGCTGCCGCAATTCATCTCCCGGGGTAGGGCCTGCCAGGGGATGCCGGTCTTGAGGACGAAGATGACGCCCGCGAGCGCCTGGCGGTCCGAGATCCGAGGCCGTCCCCCCTTCGGACCGGGCGGCGACTTGGGTAACAACGGCTCGATGATCGACCAGAGCTTGTCCGTGACGAGTTCCGCCATGCCTGAGCCTCCTTGCGGTCGGCGATGGCGGTAGTTTACAGAAATCCCGGGGTTTTGAAACAGCTTCTTAGAATAATAAACGACAAACGCCACCGTGTGCTTCGCGGCACTCTGGTCAAAATGAGTCCCTACCACCGACGGGGAGACGCCCAATGGGACCGAAAAGCGGTGTTTTGTCGATCTTGTTAAGCTTGCTGGCCTTGAGCCAGGGCGCCGACGAGAAGTTCCGTCTGAGCGCCCGCGCTGCTGGTGGGGCGACTGGGCCCAGCCCCCTTGGATCCCGCTGGTCGGCGACGCGGACGGAGACGGCCGGGCCGATCTGGTGGCGGTCGAGCCTCCCGGGGGAACCATCTCAGTCGAGCGCACATCGCCCCTCGGAAAATGGGTGCGGGACCCGGAGCCCAACATTCGCTTCGGCAACGATGTGGTCGCGGCAGCCGTCGGCCCCTTCACGGGAGATGCTGCCGACGAGCTGCTCGCACTGGGTCGCGACGGCTCGCTGCGCCTGGCCTTCGGCATGAGACGCGGCACCAGGACGTACACTCGGGTTGAGCGCGTGGGAGAGGTCCCCGCAGCCGACGTCCCGATGTCGGTAGCGCGCGCCTTGAGCGCCGACATCAACCACGACGGGCGAATCGACGTGCTCGTCCCGCGCGGCGACGGCCGGCTTCTCGTGCTCTTGAACCGCCCCGGCGACGGCGGTCGCCCGCGGTTTGACCACTCGCTGGCGCTCGGTGCACCAAGCGACGCGACGGAAATCGACGTCGGCACGTTCGGCGCCCGGCGCACGCGGCTGGTATGGGTCGACGCAGACGGTCGACTCAATGCCGCCACGCTCGCCTTTGCCGGCGCCGGTGTTGAAGTGGGAAACCCCGAACGCTTGCTCGAAATCGGTCGCGGCGCGCATTTGGCGGTGGGAAGGTTCCTCGGCCTGCGCAGGCCACGACATCATCGCAGGTCGCCAACTCCTCCCCGGCGGCGATCCCGCCTCGTCCGTCGAGATTCGAGCGCTCCCGACTACCGCTGAGTGGAAGAGCGACGCCTGGTGCGGCCCGACGACATCGACGGCAATGGCATGGATGACCTCGTCCGCAAGCGGACGCTCCCCGCGTCCGCGGGCGGCCCTGAAGTCTCGATCCAATTCGTCGGCGCCGGGCGGGGCCCAGCAAGGCTTCCTCGACGACGACCTGGACGGCCTGCCCGACGCCTGGGAGCAGGCGCGATCAGGCCGGGGGGGCTGGACCTCAAGGCGCTGGGCTGCAAGCCCGGCCGCAAGGACGTCATCGTCGAGATCGAGCGGCTCGACAACGTCGATGTTCCGCTCCTCAGGACCGAGGTCGGCGTGACGGTACGCTACTTCGCGTCGCTCCCGGTCGCGAACCCGGACGGCAGCCGAGGGATCGCGATGCACCCGATCTATCGTCCGCCCACACCACACGCCGACGTCGACAACGTCCTCAAGCAATTCGACGAGCGGCCATCCTTCCTACGCCCACCGGGGCGTCGTCCACTCGGCGTTCTTCGCCGTCGAGAGCGAACCCGGCTTCGCCAACGCGCTATTAATGGGTGACCGCGGGAAGTTCCGGGTCGGCCTGCCCGTCCACGACGTGATGACGCACGAGTTCGGGCACGAGCTAGGCCTGCCCCACGACGCCTTTCAGCCGCACAATTGCCCGATCTATAACAGTGTGATGAGTTATACGTATATTGAAGGCGCCGGCCACCGCCTCGACCTGTGCGTCTACTCGGAGGGGGCGCTTTTCGTCCCTGGTGCTCAACGAGCGGCACCTGTCGGAGCGGCTGCCGTTTCCCATCAAGAAGGTCCAGTTCCTGGCGATGACTCCTTATCAGTACCAGCTCAAGCCGAGCCCCGACGGCCATTCGACCCTGATCGACTGGAACTGGAACGGGATCCTGGGCGAGGAGAACGTGGTGGCCGACATCAACTATGACTGGGGCACGGAAATCGGCCATGAGTACGATGTCGGCCGCGCCGATGCCGCGCCGGTGTTGGTGACGCATGGCGAACCCAAACAGAGTCGTCTCCTCCTCTTTTTGCCGCGTAAGGGGGCGCTGCACCTCCGCGAGTGGCTCGGCACCGATGTCGATAACGACGGAGCACGCTGGTCGCCCGAGATCGTCGTCGAGCCGGCGGGCGTCGTCGGCGACCCGACAGCCGCATACGATCGAGGCGCCACGTGGGTCGCGTACCGGATGGCCGATCGCGTCATGCTGCGCCGGATCGTTCCTGGCGGAGACCATCCCTGGATCGGGTCGGCGATCGCCGTCCCTGGTGGTGTCGGAGAGCCGACCTTGGCGTCCTTTGGCGGGGGCCTGGCGCTGCTTTTGTGGCGGTCGCCCGACCGTCCGATCGGCCTGCGGCTGATCGACATCGCCGGCCCCGAGCCCCGCTTCGGGCGTGAAGAGGAGTCGGACTTCGCCAGCGCCGTGCCCGTGGCGGCCGTGGCGGCGCGCGACGGCGAGACGCCGCGCTCTGCGTCGGGCTCGTCGAGCCGAAGGACCCCGAGCATCGGTCGTGGACGGAGGTTCGGCGCGTTTGTCCGTACGACGGCCGGCCGCTGCGCGAGTCGCGTCGGGAGTGGGTCAACGGCGAAGTGCCCGGCCGCGATGGGGCCACGCCGTTCGCCGTCCACGCCGCGCATCGGATGTCGCTCTTATGGCGTCCCGAGGCGGGCTTCGGGCTGCGCGGCCGGCTCTACCACTTCAGCGGGAACGAGACGACCGCCGATCGCCCCTGGTCAAACCAATATATCACGATGCAGGCCGCTGTCCGCGAAACCGGCACCGGCTGGTTCTCGCGTCGCTATCTCCTGCCCACCGGGTCCAGCGCATCGGCGCCCGGAGCGTGCTGGTTCCGCGACGATATCGCCTACGCCGTCCGCGTGCACGATGACAAGCCCGAGCACGACGACGTGGTCAAGCTGGGCTTCTACGGCAGCGGCGCGCTGCCGGAGCCGATGAGTGACTTCAACGACGTCGCGTTCATAGGCGCGCGTGGGCCTGAGTCATTCGATCACCGTCGTGACGCCGCAAACCGAGGCGGCGACGCCCGTCCTTCCCGGGCCGATCCCGCCTAAACGATGACCGGACGGATCACGCCCGTTCGCCTCCGTTTGAGGAGGAAAAACCAGATCGCCACCCGGTTCAACGGCTGCGAGATCGTTTATCTCGCAATCACGCCGGCCGGGCGGGAGAGCCCGGACCTCGGTGCGGCGAATCCTGCGGTCGGCGGGCTGACCGAGCCGCGTGGCCGTCAGGCCGCCGACCGCCTCAAGAGTGTGGACAGCCGGACGCTTACGCTTTATCGACGTCAAGGCTAGGATAGCATCCGCGGCATGCTCGGACGGGAAATGGGCGGCTCAAAGCGAAGGCAAGCGTTGCGGTTGCAGTCTGAGATAATTACAGACTCAGTGAGATTCCGGCGGCTTCGGCTTGGGACCACGGCGGTTGCGGACTCGAATTGCGCTAATCACCATTAGTGATACAAAAGCAAATGCTATAACTAGGAATAATGGGATGATCACCAAATCCATATCGGGCGAGAAGTACGTGGATAGTGTGACTAAGCCGACGACCGGTAGCACGAGCGATATATTCTGCACGCGATCGATCCATCGCGAATTGATAATCTCAGTGATCTCACGAGTCATTTCCTTATTCGCCCGATGCAAACTGATCCCATGATAGATAATATAAAAGCACCCATTAATAAAGAGGCTGGCGTAGAACATGCCTACAGCCATCACCACGTATCGATTATGCGGGTCTTGAGCGCCGGCTAGCTCAAGTATTCCACCGGCAGAAATTGCCGCGGCCACGCCGTGGTAAAAGTGGAAAAGCTCATTCTTGTTGTTGTCTCGGACTTCAGGCTGTGTCGGAAGCGTCTCCTCTGGCTCAGGGCTCTCTATCTGGGTAGTGACGTCCGACATGGCTTGGTCCCGCCAAGTGCCTTGGTCTTCTAGTGCTATTCGTCGGTTCGCCACTAGAATTATCGCCGATCCCTCGAAGACGAAGTGACCCGGTAGCCGCAAGCGCCGGGATTATTCATTCCCTGGAGTGGAGCGCCGCCCTACCGACGTTCCTCGTATCGTCTCACCTCCGTAACCGATGACATGCCCGTTACGTATAGGAAGTAACTCCCGTCGCTCGCGTCGAACAAGAGCTTGCACCGCGGAAACTCTCGGCAGGCAAATTCAACGGTGTCGTCTACCTGTTCCGTAAACGTCCGGCGGTCCACACTCTTGACGAGGTTGGCGGCCTGATACGCGCGCGGCTTGCTCAGCCCGCCGCACTCAGGATGCGCCGCACCGAGGTGCGGCCGATCCCCAGCCGCCGCGCGATCTCCGAGTGGTTCAGGCGATCGGCCTTGAGCCGGAGCACTTCATCGGCCTTGAGCGACGCCGTCCGCGGTCGGCCGTGGGCGCGGCCTTCCTTCCTGGCCTGTGCGATCCCGGCGCGGACCCGCTCGCGGAGGATCTCCCGCTCGAACTCGGCGAAGACCGCCACCATCCCCGCCATCGCACGCCCGGTCGGTGTGGTCAGGTCCAGCGCCTCGGTCAGCGACACGAAGCCGACGCCCAGCTCGGTCAGCTCGCGGAGCGTCGTCACCAGGTCGGGAAGCGACCGGCCCCAGCGGTCCAGCCGCCAGACCACCACCGCGTCGAGTTCGCGCCGCCGCGCAGCCTTCAGCAGCGCCTGACGTCCGGGCCGATCCTTCGCGCCGGAGCCGACATCCTCGACCTGCCTCGCGAGCGACCAGCCACGGTCTCTGATATAAGCCGCCATCGCCTCGACCTGCAGGCCGAGCGTCTGCTGCTCGTGCGTAGAGACGCGGGCATAAACCGCGGCACGCATGGTCCAGCCCTCCCTGGCCAAAAACCCCGAGCGAACCGGGGCGGTCGAACCCCGTGTTTCACCGCGTCCCGATGACCCTCCCTGGGGTGGCCGTTAACTATCCCTTTCGGCCGCCGGCCGGCCCCGGCAACACCCGGCGGTCCGGCAGCAGGTCGTCGACGCGGCTCGCCGGGTGCGCGCTCACCCGGTCGAGCACATCGCGCAGATAGGCGAACGGCTCGTTCCCGAGGTTCTTGCAGGTCTGCACCAGGCTCAGGAGCACGGCCGCCGTCCGGCCGCCGCGGTCGCTCCCCAGATGCAACCAATTCTTGCGCCCGAGCGCGATCGGCCGGATCGCGTTCTCGGTCGCGTTGTTGTCGATCGACAGGTACGGCGATTCGAGATACCGCGAGAGCGGCGCCCAGTTCGACCGCGCGTAGGCGATCGCCTCGCCGACCGGGCTCTTCGGCAGCACCTTCCTCGCCTCCCCCTCCAGCCACGACCCGAACGACTCCAACAGCGGCCGCGATCGCTCGGTGCGCGCCGCCATCAGCCGGGCGTCGTCCCAACCATCGTCGCGGGCCTCGCGCTCCACGGCGTAGAGCCGGCCGATCCAGGCGATCGCCGCGTGGGACCGCTCCGGGTCGCTCGTGCGCGCCTCGTGGAACTTCCGCCGCGCGCGCCCAGCAGCCGACTTCCACCAGCCCCCGCGCGTGCAGGGCGTCGTAGCCGGCATAGGCGTCGGACTGGAGGTAGCCCGAGCGGTAATCCCTCAGGAACCGCTCGGGGCCGTCGCGGCTCCGGTCGGGCGTGTAGTCATAAATAATGAAGGGATTGTCGCGATCGCCGAGGTACGCCCAGAGCCGCCCGGTCTTCGAGCCCTTGCCGGCGTGGTCCTGCACCGTCACCGGCGTGTCGTCGGTCCCGATGACTCTCGAGGCCAGGACCCGCCGGGTCATCGCCTTGACGATCGGCTCGAGCAGGCCGGCGGAGGCGGCCATCCAGTCGCACAGAGTCGAGCGAGATAACTCGACGCCGTTGCGCCTGAAGATCCCCTCCTGGCGATAGAGCGGCAGGTGGTCGGCGAGCTTGCTCGTGATGACATGGGCCAGCAGGCCGGTGCCGGGAAGCCCCCGCTCGATCGGCTCGGGCAGCCGCGGGGCGATCACGACGTGCGCGGTGCAGGCCCGGCAGGCGTACTTGGGCCGGACGTGGACGAGGACGACGAGGCTGGCCGGGACGTACTCGAGCTGTTCACGAGTCTCCTCGCCGATCAGCCGGCGCTCGCCGCCGCATTCGGGGCAGGCGCGGCCCTCGGGGGCGACGTCGTGGACGACCCGCCTGCGCGGCAGGCTCGCCGGCAGCGGCTTGCGGCCGTGGCCATCGGACTCGGGCTTCGTCGCCGCCGGTTCGGCCGGCTGCGGCGCGGGAGACATCGGCTCGGTCCGGGCCAGGATGTCGTGCGCGAAGAGCAGCAGCTGATCGGGGTCGACCGCCTCGCCCTTCTTGCCGTAGCGGGCCCGCAGGAGCTGCTCGAGCTGATGCTGGAGCCTGGCGATGAGGTGATCCTGCCGCCGGAGGGTCTCGGCCAGCTCGCGGATCTGGCGGTGGGCGGTGCCGAGGTCGTCGGGGAGTGTCGCGTCCTCTCGCGCCATACCCGCTATTACGGTGATGGGTGAGTCGGTGTTGGCGCGACACGGCGGGATTATTCAGGAGGCGGTCGGGGTATAGCGTGGCCGTTTCCTGGTGGCCTCCAGGTCGATGCCGCCGAGCACCGCGGCCAGCTCGGCGCCGCCCGGCGCTGCACTTTTCCCCCGCCGTTCACACTCTTGGGACGCAAACCTCGACTGGCTATATCGGCCACCAGCCGACCGGCATGGTAACGTTCGCCGTCGACGGGGCTCTCGTGGCCACGGTTCCCATCACCTTGTTCAATGCGGAGGAATTCTATATCGCAGAGGCGAACTTCGCCACGTCGTCCATCGCCGCCGGGACGCACGTCGTCACGGCCCACTACAACGGTGACGATGACGACCTGCCGAGCGACTCGCCGCCCGTCACGTTGATCGTCGCCCCGGCCTCGACCTCGACGGTGCTGGTCGCGCGGCCAAATCCCTCCGCGGGCGGCCAGTCCGTCGTCTTCACGGCGGGGGTCGCGTCGATCACCGGGGCCGTGCCGACCGGCGCGGTGACGTTCCTCGTCGACGGCGTCGGCCACACGGCGCCCCTAGCCCCCGCCGCCGGAGGGCAAGCCGGCACGGCGACGTTCACCTTCCCCGCCTTCGCGATCGGCACGCATCAGGTCACGGCCCACTACGACGGGTCGCCCGACTTCACCCCGAGCGCCTCGACGACCGTCGCTCAGGTCGTCGACCGGACGGCGACCGTGACGGCCCTGGCCGCGTCGCCGAGCCCCGCGGCGGTCGGCCAGCCGGTGCTCTTCTCGGCGGTCATCACGCCGGTCGTGCCGCAGGACGGCCCGACGGGGACGGTGGTCTTCCTCGTCGACGGGAAAATGGCGGCGACGGCCCCGGTCGGCCCGCTGCCCGACGGCGGGCCCGACGACGGGCTGGCGACGTTCCTCACCTCGTCGCTCGGCCCGGGCAACCACACGGTCACGGCCGTCTACAGCGGCGACGCGAGCTTCGGGGCGAGCACCTCGGTGGCGGTCTTCGAGACGATCACGCCCCCTCCGATCAACGCGGCGCCGAGCGTCGTCGAGGTGCTGCGGTACGGCTATCACGCGATGCCGACGGCCCTGGCCGTCGTCTTCGACCAGCCGCTCGACCCGGCCACGGCCGAGAATCCGCACAACTACGTGATCGATGGCCCGTACCGGCAGGTGATCCCGGTTCTCAAGGCGGTGCTTGCGCCGGGAGGCGAGGTCGTCGTGCTCCAGCCGAGCCGGCGTCTCAACGTCCACTGGACGTACACGCTGACGACGGTCGGCACGCCTCCAAGCGGCGTGACGAGCAGCGCGGGAACCTACATCGGCTTTGATCCGGTCGAGACGATCACGCTCCGCAACCTCGTCTGGAGGCAGAGGCTCGCCGCCGCGCATGCCGTCGATGCCGCGCTCGCCTCGGGCGTCCTGGCGCGGCGCACGGCGGTCGCCGTGCGCCACCGCTGACCGGGGCCTCCGCGACCACGGATGGATCATGTCCCTCATCGAGAGATGACATTCTTGAGAAAAAATCTTCTCTTTTTTTCTACGGTGGCAGAGCCGGCTTGATCGGCGGACGGGTATTGGATACTCCTGGGGCCTCGAGACGCTCCAGGAGGTGCAAGGATGCCCCGAGTCACCGGCCGGCCGAAGCCGGAACGCGAGATCGAGCTGACGGCCGCCGCGCGGGCCTGCCCGATATGCGGCGGGCCGCTCTGGGCCGCCTACAAGAGCCACCGGGTCGTGATCACCCTCGACGGGCCGATCCGCCTGGCCATCCAGGTGCGGCGATGCCGTGACGCCGACTGCCCGAGGTATCGGGCCTCGCTGCGATCCGAGCAGGAGGGCCGGTTCGCCCTGCCGCAGCACGAGTTCGGCCTCGACGTCATCGCGATGGTCGGCACGCTTCGCCACGCCGAGCACCGCAGCGTCCCGGAGATCCACGCCGAGCTCGTCCGCCGCGGCGTGCCCATCTGCGTCCGGAGCGTCGGCAACCTCCTCGACCGCTACGACGAGCTCCTCGCCTTGTCGCTGACTGACACCGCCCGCATCCGCCGCCTGACCGCGCCGGCCGGGCGGGTGATCCTGGCGATCGACGGCCTCCAGCCCGACGTCGGCCACGAGGTCCTCTGGGTCGTCCGCGACGTGCTCTCGGGCGAGGTCCTCCTGGCTAAGAGCCTCCTGTCCGGGACCAGACGCGATCTCGCCGAGCTCCTCGGCCGGGTCCGCGACGCCCTGCGCGTCCCGGTCGCCGGCGTGGTCTCCGATGGCCAGCGGTCGCTGGTCCAGGCCATTGCCGAGGCCTTCCCGGGTGTGCCCCACCAACGGTGCCAGTTCCATTACCTGCGCGAGGCGGCCCGGCCGATCTACGAGGCCGACCGCCACGCCAAGGTGGCGCTCAAGGCACAGGTCCGCGGCGTCCGTCCGATCGAGCGGTCGCTCGAGGGCCGCGACGACGCCGAGGCGGAGGCGGCCCGCGGCTACTGCGCGGCGGTGCGCTCGGCGCTGACCGACGACGGCCGGCCGCCGCTGGAGGCCTCGGGACTGAAGCTGGAGGGGCGGCTCCGGGCGGTCGCCGCGAGCCTCGACCGGGTCGAGGCCAAGGGGGGCTCCCGGCGCCGCTGAAGCGGCTGCGGGCGCTGCTGGCGAAGGGGCTCTCGGCGACGGAGGCGGCCTGGCCGGACGTGCGTCGAGCCTTCGGCTGGGTCCGCCGCGCGGCGGAGGTCCTGGCGAACGACCCGGGCGGGAGCGGTGCCGCGGTCCGGCGCCGGCTCGGGGGCCTGGTCGGGGCGATGGGCCGCCACGCCGGGGTCGCCGGCCGGCTCGCCCCGGCGGTCGGCCACTTCGTCAAGGTGACGCGGAGCTACTGGCCGGGGCTGTTCGCCTGCTACGACACGGCCGATCTGCCGCGGACCAATAACGATCTGGAGCAGTTCTTCGGCTCGCACCGCTACCACGAGCGGCGGGCCAGCGGGCGGAAGGCGGCCTGCGCCGGGACGGTGGTGAGGGGATCGGTGCGGCTGGTGGCCTCGACGGCGACCCGGCTGCGCCACGTCGAGGCAGCCGAACTCGTGCCGACCGATCTCGGGCAGTGGAGGGCGCTGCGTGACGGGTTAGAGGTCCGACAGCGCGGGCGGACGCTCGGGCGACGGTTCCGGCACGACCCGCAGGCTTACCTGAGAAGCCTTGAAGGCGCGTTGATCAAGCCGACTCTGCCACCGTAGTTTTTTTGCGCAAGCAACGGACCACGCCCGCGGTGCCCGGCCGCCCGGGTCTCCGTGGACCATCCTGGGAGCCGCGCCGTGGGCGCGACAGTCCGCGCTGCGGCGGGGTCACGCACAACGCTCTCGGCAAGAACTCGCCGGCCGGACTCGCCGCCAGACCCGCCACGCGGCGTATCCGAGGAGTGCCCCGCCACGTTGAGCAGCACGTCGTCGACGGTCGCAATGTGCGCGAAGGCTCACAAGACAGGACTCCCCAAAGATCAGTGACCGTCAGAAACTGGTGATAGCAATAGCTGCTGAAATCTGTTTCAATCAACCGCTTCAGAGATCACCAAAGCACCGACTGGGATCAGCACCCAGGAGCAACGGATGCCGAGCGCCGACCCGCAGCCCGGTGATGTGTACCTCCACTTCAACGGGGTCGACAGCTACGTCGAGATCCCGAGCATCGACGACTACAGCGTCGCAACTACCGGCGAACTTACGGTCTCGGCGTGGATGCGACCGGACGTGCTGAACTTCCCGAACTTCGAGGGCAACGGCTACGTCCACTGGATCGGTAAAGGGGAAGGCTCCGGCGCGACCGGGCAGCAGGAATGGGCCTTTCGCATGTACAACCGCGACGACACCCTCGAAGACCCGCCCCGACCGAATCGCATCAGCTTTTACCTGTTCAACGCGGAAGGCGGGCTGGGGGTGGGCAGCTTCGTCCAAGACGCCGTGCTGCCACGCACGTGGGTCCATGTGGTCGGCGTCGCCGACAACGCCCGCACGTATTTCTACCGCGATGGGATCCGCACCCGCTGCGACACCTATCGAGGCCCGTCTCATCGCGGGTGCCCGATCCACTTTCAGGACCCGCCGACGGACCAGATTCAGCTCGTTATCGATCCGCAGAGTGGGTCGTCTCCGCTCCGGCTCGGGAGCCGGGATTTCGCCAGCTTCTTCGAAGGCGGCCTGACCCGCGTGCGGATCTGGGGGCGGGCGTTGACGGCCACCGAGGTGGCAGACCTTTACGCGGCGGACGTCGTCCCTCAGGACAGGCTTGTGGCCGATTTCCTTCTGAATGCCGACACGGGTGTGGTGGCTACCGACAGCGCTCAGCGAAACAACGGTACGATCGTCAGCGCACGCTGGGCAACGCAAACGTAGGATCGCGGGGCGTCGTTGTCCGCTCGGTAACACCGGGGTGGGGATTAGCGAGTGTCAGGATCAGGAGCAGGGCCAGGTGGTCGGCCATGAGTACGACGGCGGCGCGCCGCACGGCGTGGCTCCCAGCTCGCGCGCCGGCGCCGCACGGCTCCAACCGGAGGCGGAGGCTGGGCCCGCGAACGCCTCACGGCCGCCCCGGCGACAGCCCGGCGCCTATTGTACTGCAGGCATGCGGTATCGCGGACCGGAGTGCCGCAAGATACGCGGGGACGGTCGGTGTCACGGTAGCCGAAAACGAATCTTAGACCGGCAGTTCCTACGGGGATGGATTCACTTCGGTGATCGCGTCCGAGCCTCGAATATAGTCGCCAAATGGCTTGCGAGGCTTCAATCCAGGAAGCCCTCGGTGGATAATCGGATGGCCCGCGCAGGTAAGTGAGTGTGGGCATTGTGCCGGCAGGGAGCTGGACCATGAGCGATTCGACACCCGACCGCGACCCGCTCGACTCGCTGGCCGAGGAGTTTCTCGCCCGGTATCGAGCCAGAGAGCGGCCGTCCATCGCCGAGTTCGCCCAGCGACTTCCCGGTCGCGAGGACGAAGTGCGGGAATTTCTCCCCGCGCTCATCGAGATGGAAGAGTTGAAGCCGATCAGCGGCGACATGACGGATGACCATCGTGTTCCGCACCCGGTCACCGCTCATCCGTCGCGAGTGGGCGACTACCGGATTCTCCGCCTTGTCGGACGTGGCGGCATGGGCGCGGTGTATGAGGCAGTTCAGGAATCGCTCGGCCGCCACGTCGCGCTCAAGCTGCTCCCAACAGACTCATTCGCCGATCCGGCTCGGCTCGAACGCTTCCGCCGCGAAGCCAGGTCGGCAGCGCAGCTCCATCACACCAACATCGTCCCGGTGTTCGGCGTGGGCGAGGACGACGGCCTGCACTTCTACGCCATGCAGTTCATCTCGGGGCAGCCGCTCGATGAGGTGATCGAAGAAGTGCGGCGGCTCAAGGAAAGGACGTTCATTGGCACGCAGCGGGCGGTGTCGGAAGTCGCCGTCGCGATGATGACCGGCACCCTGGCGAACCTGCGAGCGGACGAGCCGAACACCATTCTCACCGAAAGCGATCCATCCCATGAGATGAATAGCTCGCCGAATGGGTCGAATGCGGCACTCTCGGGTAACCTGTCCGATGGCGGCCGGCATTACTGGACGACCATCGCGCGACTCGGCTCGCAAGTGGCCGACGCACTTTCGTATGCACATGCCCAGGGGGTTTTGCACCGCGACATCAAGCCGGCGAATTTGCTGCTCGACCTGCAAGGGACGGTCTGGGTGGCGGACTTCGGGCTCGCGAAGTCGAACGACTCGGACAATCTGACGCAAGCGGGGGACGTCGTCGGCACGCTGCGGTATCTCGCGCCGGAGCGATTCGATGGGGCGGGCGATCATCGGGCGGATATTTACGCGATCGGTCTGACGCTTTACGAGTTGATCACGCTGCGGCCGGCGTTTCAGGCGGACACTCGCGCGAAGTTGGTTGAGCAGGTCGTGGCCGCGAACCCGCCGACGCCGCGGTCGATCGATCCAACCATCCCCCGCGACCTGGAAACGGTGGTTCTAAAGGCGATTGCTCGCGATCCCACGATGCGTTATCAATCCGCCGCCGCGCTTGCCGATGACTTGCGAAGGTACATGGAAGACCGGCCGGTTCGAGCGCGATGCGCCACGACCAGCGAGCAATTCGTGGCGCTGGTGCCGACGGAATCCGGCCGTCGCCACGCTGGTAGCAACCGTCTTGTTCGTGACCACCGTCGGCGCCGGCGTCGCGTCGTATTTCGCGGCTCGCGCGAGCGATCGTGCCGAGGACGCGAATCGTGAGCGAGCCAAGGCATTCGTTCGTGAGCAGGAAGCAACCACGGCGAAGGGTCAGGCGGAGACCATGGCCGAGGAGGCGCGAAAACGACTCGTCCGCCTCAATATCCTAAACGGGACGACTTACCAGGATGCGGGCGACTATGCCTCGGCGCTGCTTTGGTTCCACCATGCCTGGGAACAAGACCATGCCGACCCGAAGGCCGACGCGGCCCACCGGGTCCGGATCGCCGGCGCACTCGCGGAGATGCCCGCCTTGATCGGTGCCTGCTTCCACGACAGCAGGATCAGCGACGCCGTGTTTTCCCCGGATGCTCGAACGATTCTCACGCGGACTGATGGCGAAAAAGCCTACCACTGGGACTATGAGAACAGCACGCTCGTCGCCCCGCCACTCGTTCACTCGGCTCGGATCCGGCATGTGTGCTTCAGCCCGGACGGGAAGTCGGTTGCGACGGCCTCGGCCGACGGCACGGCGTGCGTCTGGGACGCGGCCACCGGCGCCAAGCGGTTCACCCTGAAACACGATGGCCCGCTGACCTGGGTGGCGTTTCACCCCGACGGCAAGCGGATCGCCACGTCAGCCGAGGACAAGACGGTCCGGATGTGGTCGGCGAGCGACGGCAAGCCGCTCGACTGGCGCTTGCCCATCGAGGCGGTGGTCGATTATCTGGCATTCTCGCCCGATGGCTCCCGGATGATCACTTCCACTCGCGACGATTTCGCCCGTGTCTGGGAGGTCGAATCGCGTAAGGCGGTCTCCCCGCCCCTGCCGCATCGGGCGATGACCGACACGGTGCGCTACGCGTTCAGCGGGGCGGGCTGGCCGAAGTTCGCGCCGGAGGGTCCCGCGGTGATCACCTACACCGATGATCTCCAGGTGTGGGCAGGGAACGAGGCCGATACCGTCAGGACGATCAAGCTCGGGAAAATCAGCGAAGTGTACTTTATCCCTGGAACAGACCGCGTACTCGTTTGCGGCCCGAACCGGGTTGCCAGAGTGATCGGGTTGAAAGACGGACAGCTTGTTCACTCACTAATGCATCCGAGAAATGCCAATGACGGGGCGGTCAGCCCCGACGGAAAATGGCTGCTCACCGCGAGCACCGGCGGCCTGGCGACGCTCTGGGACGCTTCCACTGGTAGGGACATTGGTGTCTCGGTCCGTTGTGGCGACCACACGAGCGCACTGGCATTTAGCCCGGACAGCTCGCGCTACCTGGTCTGCAGCCAGGACGGCACCGTCAGGGTTTGGGCGACCGTCCCGCCTGCGCGAGACGTCCATCCGTGGCTTCGCGATTGCGGTAGGGCCAACAAATTGAGGGAGACTCTCGGTTCGGGTTGGCGGGTTTACAGCCCGGATGCCAACCGTGTCGTGGAATGGGCCAAGGGCCAGACCAAGGCGTCGGTTGTCAGCAATCATCAATCTCCACGATTCATCGAGCACTCCGAGCCGATCGATTCGATCTTTCTTTGCAACGATGGGTCGCGCATCGTCGTCGCTGGCGCCGACTCGGTAAGAGCCTGGAAGGCGGAGACCGTCGAGGCCGCGGGCCCGGTCATCCGGACCAATGTCAGCATAGCGCGGGGAACTGGCCGGCTCATCCCCAACCACCTCTCCCGTGACGGCACGAGGTTGCTCGCCTGGGACGATGAGAAATCGCTCTCTGTCTGGGAACTGACGACTGGTCGCCGGCTCTTTGGTCCGACCGGACATCCTGACCCGGGCCCTGTTCTCTTCGGGGAACCGCGGCTGGCCGGTCACGTGTCCAGCGCCGTCCTCTCTCACTGACGGCTTGCAGATTGCGGTCGCGATCAATACGAGTGGCACGCTGACCGTCTGGGATGTCGAGACCGGGAAGGCCTTGCATCACAATCGCCGCTACCGGGGTTTTGTGGCTGGTCTGGAATTCTCCGGAGACGGGCATCGGATCTTGTTGTATTCAACGGATACCACGGTTCGGACTTACGATGCCGCTACGGGAAATCCCCTGGGACCGGCGGCTCGCCAGTCGACGGGTATCACAGGCGTGTTGCCCGTGGGCGTGAGCCCCGACGGCGGAAAAATGGTGATGCATGATCAAGCGCTTCACGCATTGCGTGTGATCGACGTGGATCGTGGCGAGCGGCTCCTGACGCTTCCCATCGACAAGGAGAACGTGCCATCGATCCTCTGGTTCAACGACAAGGTCAGTTCGGTGAACTTTCTGTCAGCGAGAGGGGCGTTTACCGTTCCGCTACCGCGTTTCGAGCTGCCGCTCGACGACGCTGAGCCCCTGCTCCAGTTGCTGACGGGTCAACAGATCGACGAAACCGACGGGATCGAGTTCGTGGATCAGTTCACCTTCAAGAGGGACCCAGCGACGTACGGGCGCGTGTTCCAGCGATGGAAACATCCGCAGGCCGAAGCGAGGCGAAGAGAGAATTGATGGCAGATCCGGACGACAATGCCGACCTGACCGAACGTCTCCGCGCCGGCGACCCGGCCGCGGCCGCCGAGCTTTTCATGGCCTACCGGGAACGGCTCAAGAAGATGGTGCGCTTGCGGCTGGATCGCAGGCTGCAGGGGCGGCTCGACACCTCCGACGTGCTTCAGGAAGCCTTCGTCGACGTGCAAGCCAAGGCGGTTGATTTCGCGTCCCGGAATATGCCGAGTTATCTCTGGATGCGACTGATCGCGGCCGAACGGCTGACGATTATCCACCGCCATCATTTGGGGACTCAAATGCGTGACGCCGGTCAAGAGGTGTCGCTTGACAGGAAAGGTCCTCCGGCGGCGACCACGCAATCGTTGGCCAACCTGTTATTGGGACGTCTGACCAGTCCCACACAGGCTTTGCTTCGCGCGGAACGACAACAAAGGTTGCAGGAAGCGCTCAACGGCATGGATCCGATCGACCGCGAAATTCTGGCATTAAGGCACTTCGAAGAACTCTCGAACAACGAGACCGCGGAGGTTCTCGGCCTCAGCAAGACCGCCGCGAGCAACCGGTATGTCCGCGCCGTCAAGCGACTCAAAGAGATCCTCGCCGGCCTGCCTGACATCGGTCCCACAGGGACGGCCTGAAACGTCAGCTATCTCGCACGAGAAATGGACAGGACAGGGAGCGGGTCAAGGCGGACAATAACCTCGTCATCATGCCTCTAATCCGCGTCGCAAGGATCAACAGCGACGAACGAGATCGAGAACGGCTGTCCTGACAGAAGGCATCAGTCTATGCCAATTCGCGACATCATCATGTAGTGCTCCCTTAGTGGAGACATGGTGCAACCACTGGCAGCCATGCTTGAGGCAACTATCATGATGCGAAGGAACTTGCGTAACATAAGACGCGGGTGCAATTTCTGCCGCTCTTCCGACCAGATTCTTACCCTGATGTCCAACCGGCAACCGAACTGATCACCCGTCGGCGACCGACCCATTTGAGAACCTTTTCTGACCGCAGCCCGCTTCGGTGTGGTCGGCCGAAGTTGCTCCGGCATCGTGGACCGAAGCGTATTGCGTACCACTGGAACGAGCCCGAATATCCTCCGAGACGCTGCGCGTTGGCTCTCTTGGTGGACCGGCTCTTCACATCGTGCCGGCCTTCGCACCAAGTCCGCGTCGGCCTCAAGGCCCTCGATCTTCCGGGCCCATGACGACGAGCCCGACCGCAACCCACGGATGTAAACGTCGCTGCGGGTCGAGGTCACGGCGGGATTCTCCTTCGTTGAAAGGTCTGGTTGAATGCGCGCCTAATTCAACCGGAACGAAGGAAAACCGTCACCGCTCGACGGCTCCCGCCAGACTGACCGTCATGCACGATTATACCGATTCGAGGGCGGCCCGGGCCCGTTCGCGAATTGTCGGCTTCGCGAACCGCCCGGGCCGCCACGGCTTCGGCGGCTCAGACCGAAGTCGAAAGCAGCGGCTTCTCGCTCAACGACTGGGCCACAGGGTTTGTTGGAAGGACAGTGCCGACGATGGAGGCCACGTCGGCGGCGACGTCGTCCAGGACGTCAGGCGCAATGTATAGGTCGGAAGCGGCGGTATTGCCGGTCGCGAGGAAAAGCGCGGGCGAGCCGGACCCCGGCGAGCCCGTCGCGACCTGGGCCATGGCCATACCCATGGCCATTGCCGGGACGTCCGAGGCGCCGAGGCGGAGGCTCTCGACCGAGTTGTTGGTGACGTCGATATCGACGACGCCGTTGCCCGACACGGTGAGGTCGAACGCGTCAATCTCGGCCGCGACCGTGCGGGCCGCGTTCGCCTGATCCAGCAACACGGCTTGCCCGCTCACCTGGATTGCCGCGTCTGCGGCGTAGATGATGCCCGACAGGTTGAGCGACGCGTTGCCCGAGACCTGGAACTGTGCGGTCGACGTCGGGTTCTGGAAGAAAACGATGCTCTGGTCCACCCCGGTCGTCTGACCGGTGAGCCGGACGACGGCCTGCCCGGAGAAGCTGAACCCGTCCGAGTTCTTCGTGGGCGCGTTGTAGATGGTGACTCCGTCACCCGACACGCTTCCCTGGCCCGAGACGGAGAAGCCGCCGCCGTTCAAGTAATAGACGCCGGGATTCAGGAAGACCGAGCCCTTGCCCGAGACGTGGATGCCGCCGTTATAGGTTCCCGGCCAGAGCATGAGGGTCGGCCCACCCGAGTCGTTCACCACTGCGTTCGGCGGGCCGGCGTTGGGTGGGGTGGGGATGCCGGCGAGTGGATCGACGGTGGGCGACTCGCCGTTGTTGAGCTCGTCGCCGTAGACAAAGGCGCCGTGCCCCGAGGTGTGAGTGCCGGAAACCCCGGTGATGTCGTACTCGCCGGCCGTGACCACCGCGTTGCCCGATGCGATGCCTGCCGACGGGCTGCTGGAGTTGATCACGATGGCGCCGCAGTTGTTGGCGTCCGACACCGTCACCGCCGCGTTCCCCGTCGCGGTCAGCGCGCCGGAGCCGGTCGGGTCGAGAAGGAGGATACCAATGTTGTCATGCACGACCGCCGTGCCTGCCACCGTCACGTTGGTCGACGTCTCGTGATGCAAGGTCACCTTGATCGAGTAGCTACCGTCCTCGCCGAACGTGTTGCCGCCGCTGACGGTGTAGACGCCGGCGACCGGCCCGCTGATGACGCCGGCCGAGGTGTGGCCGTCGCCCCAGTCGATCAGGGCGCTGTAGTCGCCGAGCGGCTCGGGGCCGCCGGGGTCGGTGAAGGTTGCCACGGCGAGGCCGGCGAATGCCTGGCACTCTAGGGCGTTGACGGTGAACCCGCCCATTGCCACCACCGAGGGGTCCTTCACCACCGCCGAGCTGAACGCCAGGACTGGCGCAGAAGTTTCATGGCTGATCGTCACCATGATGGTGTAGGGGTTCGACCCCGGGTGATCGGCGGTGCTCTCCTCGGCGTAGTTGTGGCTGCCCTGCACGGTGTAGACGCCCGCGACCGGCCCGCTGATGACGCCGGCCGAGGTGTGGCCGTCGCCCCAGTCGATCAGGGCGCTGTAGTCGCCGACGGCCTCGGGGCCGCCGGGGTCGATGAAAGTCGCCACGGTCTGACTCGCCGAGAGCATGCCCTCGGTGTGCGTCACGGTGTACCCGCCGGTGGCCTGCACGGACTGGTCGCCCACGATGGCCGAGCTCTGCACCACGACATTGGGCGCCGAGTCATGGCTGATCGTCACCATGATGGTGTAGGGGTTCGACCCCGGGTGATCGGCGGCGCTCTCCTCGGCGTAGTTGTGGCTGCCCTGCACGGTGTAGACGCCCGCGACCGGCCCGCTGATGACGCCGGCTGAGGTCTGGCCGTCGCCCCAGTCGATCAGGGCGCTGTAGTCGCCGACGGCCTCGGGGCCGCCCGGGTCGGTGAAGGTCGCCACGGTCTGACTCGCCGAGAGCATGCCCTCCAGGGCGCCGACCGTGAACCCGCCCATGGCGCTGACCTGCGGGTCGATGATCTTGGCCGTGCTCGAGATCGTCGTCGTGCTACCGCCTTTGTCATTGACCGCGACGGTGATTGGGTAAGCCCCTTCCTCGGCGTAATTGAAGCCGCTGCTCCCCGTGACGTCGAAGGTGGTTCCGCTCTCGAGGACGACATTGCCTGTGGTTGAGTGCGTCGTGCCCGAGCTGTCGGTCCACGTGATCGTGGCCGAGTAGTCATTGGTCGTTCCGTCGGTCCCGGGGTCATTGAACTTGCCGACGACGGCGCCGCTGATCGCCTGGCCTTCCGTGCCGGGCACGGTGACGGGGATGGGCGCCAGCGCGGCATCGGTCGAGGTGACCAGGCCGAGGTCGTTGAAGTTGTGATTGACCTTGCTGCTGTCCTGGATGCCGATCTGGCCGTAGCGGTGCGCCTGCCGTCCGTCGGTCGTGGTGAGCCAGACGTTGAAGTTGTACTGAGTCCCCTCGTCGCCGGTGAACGTGTGGCTGCCGCTGATGGTGTAGGTGTTGGGCCCGACCTTTGCGAAGGTCAGGCCGCCGGCGGTCGGCGTGCCGTCGCCCCAGTTGACGGTGGCGAAGCTCAGGCTGCCGTCGCCTGTGGTGTCGACGTAGGTGGCGATCACCCCGTTGAACTTGCCCTCGGTGGGATTGGCCAGCGAGCTGATGTAGAAGCTCGCCCCGCTGGGCACGGCGGCGGCGTTGGTGGCGTTGGAGAACTCGTTCTGGACGGTGTAGCCGTCGAGCGTACTGTAGCTCAAGTTGGAAAGGTCACCGACCTCGCCGGAGGTGCCGAGTGCCGGCTGGAACCAGCCGGTGCCGGTACTCGGGTCGGTGACGGACTCGGAGATCTCGTGCGACATCGCCTCGTCGATCAGCTGGATCGTCGTCAGTGGTGTGTAGGTCAGGTTCGGGCTGCCTGGGTAGGGGATCACCGCGTAGTAGACGTCCTTGTTGCTCCCGGAGTCGTGGAAGTTCCAGTGGTAGGCGAAGAAGTTCGACGTGCTGTCCTGGCCCCCCGACTGCTCCGGGTTGCCCGGCGGCAGGAAGACGACGAACAGCTTGTTGGCGTCGGGCGTGATCCGATTGGCCGCGATCTCGGCGCTTAGCATGGTGCGGATCGAACCATCGGTGATCACGTTGTTGTAGGTGTTGCCGTCGTTCAGCTTGGCCGTCGTGACCGAAGGTGCCGGGTAGTTGGTGTCGGCGGCCACCTCGGTGCCGTGGCCGATGGTGTACGCCGTCGGGCTGGTGACGCTGTACTGCGAGAGCAGGTCCAGATACGTGCTGCCAGCGAGATCGGTCATGTAGGTGTCGAGCGTCGTCTGCTGGGTCTGAAGTGTCGGGTTCGTGTCCCAGCCCTTCATGTAGACGCCCTGCAGCTCGACGTTCGCGAGCAACGGACCATTGTTGTAGGTCATGGTCGCGGGCACCCAGCGGGCCTCCAATCGCTCCGTGACGGGACGGCACGCGTGCCTGCGGAACCGGCGAGCGGACCGACCGATCGCTCTTCCGAGGGGGTACGGACTCTGGCGCGGCGCATGGCGGCGCTCCTCGGCTTTGATGCCCGTCCTGGGCACCCGGGACTCGGCCCGGTTGGGGGGATGGGCGGCGCGCACGACGACCGCTGGCCGGTCCGGCTTGTCACCGGATCGGCGAAACCAGCGCGGGATTCGACGCACGACCCGCCCGAATACCGACGCGCTACTGGCGGCCCGCGTCCGCGGTGCGGGCGGCGGCTCCCCGAGCAGGGCGCAACACGCCGAGGCTTCGCGAACGGAGACGTCGAATCGACGTTCTTATCCCCGGCGCCGACCATTCGCAAGGAATAAACCCGAATCTGCAATGATTTTGCCCCTTTCTTCCATGGGCCATATCAGTGATGAGACCTTACTTGATGTCCGGCTCACTGGGCCGCGGTAAGCGAGACCGGGCGCTACCGGGGGGTATCTTGCGCGTGGGCATGCACCCAGGAGGTCACGGCATGGCGAGGAGGCACCCGACGCCTGAGCAGATCATCGCCGATCTCCACCAGACTGACGGAGCAATCTCCGAATCCGGAGCTACGGCTTCAGTTCCGCCGCAATCGACGTGAATTGCTCCATCGCCGCCTGCAAATCCTCGGCGATCTCCTGCGCCAGCACGTCAGGCTCCGGGAGGCTCTCGGCGTCTTCCAGGCTCTTGTCCTTGATCCAGAAGATGTCGAGGTTCAGCTTGTCCCGCTTCGCAAGCTCCTCGTAGGAAAACGGTGCGCCAGCGCCCTTCCGGGTTCGTTTCGCTGAAGGTCGCTTTGCGGTGGTGGCGGTTCTCGGGCCGGTAGCACGTCACGAACTCATCGAGGGTTTGTGACCTAGCCCCCTTGGCCGATCCTGCTGGCGAATTCTAGATCAGCGACCCGGGCTCGCTTACGCTCCGTCCGAGAGGAGTTTCACCCGGACGGAGCCCGCCCATGTCGCTTCACCCCCAGCCGATCGGGCCTGTGCCCGAGGAGACCGCTCGCGTCGCCCGCGCCGCCTTCCACGGTGGCAACGTCTACATGGCCCTGCGCGACGAGCTGGGCACCATCTTCCGAGACGAGGACTTCGCCGCCCTCTACCCGAGCCGCGGCCGGCCCGCCGAGGCCCCCTGGCGGCTCGCCCTCGTCACCGTCATGCAGTTCGCCGAGGGGCTCTCCGACCGCCGCGCCGCCGACGCGGTGCGCGGCCGCATCGACTGGAAGTATGCGCTCGGCCTGACGCTGGACGACCCCGGATTCGATGCCTCGGTCCTCTGCGAGTTCCGGCGCCGACTGCTCGACGGCCCGGCCGAGCGGCTGCTCCTGGACGCCCTCCTGGACCGATGCCGCGAGCGAGGCTGGCTTAAGGCCCGGGGCCGGCAGCGCACCGACTCGACCCACGTCCTGGCCCGCGTCCGGGCCTCCAACCGCCTGGAGGGCGTGATCGAGGCCGTCCGCCACGCCCTGGACCGCGTCGCCGCGGTGGCCCCCGACTGGCTGGCCGCACGGGCATGCCCCGATTGGGCCGAGCGATACGGCCGGCGACCTTACTCGCTCCCTCTGCCGGCCTCGGAGGAGGGGCGCCGGCAGTTGGCCGACCAGGTCGGTAGGGACGGCCTCGCGCTGCTCGAGGCCGCCGCGGGACCCGGGGCCCCGCCATCACTACGTGGGCTGCCCGCGCTGGAGGCCTTGCGTCGGATCTGGGTCCAGCAGTTCTACCGCGACGCAGGCGGCCTGCGGTGGAGGACCGAATCGGACGGGATCCCGCCGGCGTCCCTACTGATCACGTCGCCCCACGACGCCGAGGCGCGGTTCGGCAAGAAGCCATCGACGACGTGGATCGGCTACAAGGTCCACCTGACCGAGACCTGCGACGACGACGTGCCGCACCTGATCGTCAACGCGACGACCGCGCCCGCCCCCGCGCCCGACGGTCGGGCCACGCCCGAGATCCACGAGACATTGAGCGGCCGCGACCTCCTGCCGGGCCAGCAGATAGTCGACGCGAGCTACATCGACGCCGACCTCCTGATGGCGATGCGACGGGCGCACGGCGTCGAATTGATCGGGCCGATGCAGCCGGATTACCACTGGCAGACCAAGGCCGAGGGGGCCTATAGGACGGCCGACTTCGCGATCGACTGGCAGCGCCGTCAGGCGACCTGCCCGGAAGGCCGGACCAGCCGAAGTTGGACGCCGGCCGTCGAGCCCGGAGGCGCCGAGATCGTCTACATCAAGTTCTCCACGACCGACTGCCGCGCCTGTCCCGCCCGGTCGAGGTGCACGCGGTCGGACCGGCGGTCGCTGACGGTGCGCCGCCGCGAGGTGTTCGAGGCGCTGCAGGCGGCGCGGGATCGGGAGTCGACGGAGGAATTCCGGGCCGAGTACGCGCGCTGCGCGGGGATCGAGGGGACGATCTCGCAGGGCGTGCGGAGCTTCGGGATGCGGAGGTGCCGGTATCTCGGGGAGGCGAAGGCCCGTCTGCAGAACGTAGCGACGGCGGCCGCGATCGACCTGGCGCGTATCGGGGCCTGGCTGATGGAGAGGCCCGTCGAGAGCGCCCGGGTGACAGCATTCAGGCGCCTTATGGGCCTTCCCCGGCCGGCCTGAAGATTCGCCAGCAGGATCCTTGGCCGAGTCCGACCGCCGCGATCACTCCCAACGAATAAATAATTCTTGCGTCCAATTGCTTGAGCACGCAGACTCCGTTCCGAGACGTTGTTGTCGATGCTCAACTCGCCATCGCCGGTGTAGGTCTGGAGGTCTTGCCACTCGTTCCGTGCGTAGGAAATCGCCTGGCTGACCGGGCTCTTGGGCAGGATGATTCGGCTCTGCTCGTCCAACCATTCTCCGACCGCGTTTGACATCGGCACGGCGTGCCGTTGCCGGATCACACGACGCTCCTCGGCCGATAGATCCTTGCAGGCTTTCTCAATCTGGTAGAGTTGTCCGATCCGAACCAGGGCCTGGTGGGCCGGCAGCGGAGCCGTGTGCCGAGCATCGTAGAACTTACGACGAGCGTGAGCCCAGCACGCCACACGAATGACGTTCGCTCCGGCGCAGATTCGATCGTACCCAGAGAATGCATCGGCCTGGAGGAAGCCGGCAAAGCCTTCGAGAAACCGCTCAGGACCGTCACGACTACGTCGCGGCGTGAAGTCATAAACACAGTACGGGTTCAAAACGTCGCCGAGATAGACCCAGAACCGACCGGTTCGCGTCTTAGGGAGCGTTGGGTCCCAGACCGGAACCGAGGTGTCGTCAGTCCAGATGATCCGCGAGCTTCGGACGCGTTCGATCATCAAGTTGTACAGCGGGACGAACAACTCGGCGGATCGAGCCAGCCAACCGCAGAGCGTGCTCCGCGAGAGCGTCACACCGTAGTGCGCCAGGATCTGCTCCTGGCGGTAGAGCGGCAGATGATAGGCAAACTTGTTGGTGATCACATGAGCGAGCAGGCCGGGACCGGGCAGGCCCTTGTCGATCGGCTGGGGCGGTTTGGGCGAGATCGCGATGTGCTCCTGGCACGATCGACAAGCGTATTTGCGACGAATGAATTGACGGATGAAGAGCATCAAACCTGCCTTGTCGTTGATAGTCCTTCTAATATGACTATGACTCCCAAGTTAACCCGCTAGAGAAAAGCTGCATCCTGGTCGCCGCTCGGCGGGGTAAGACTTGGTGCCCAGCCCACCCATCATGGGGGTTTGACGCAACCCCCGATGCGACCTGTGGATTAGTGTGCCTCCTGTTGACTCCGGTCGTGGACGAGGAACCTGTCGCTGTAGTGCGAGCCGGCGCTGAGTTCCTCGGCCAGTCTGCCGTGGCCCGGGGGGGCCGGGAAGAAGGTGTAGAGGACCGGCATCAGGTATCGCGTCAGGAACAGCGTGCAGAGCATCGCCCCGACGACGACGATCGCCAGCGGCTTCTGCGCCTGAGACCCGATCGATGTTGCCATCGCCGCCGGCAGCAGGCCCAGCGCGGCGGTGAGCGACGTCATGACCACCGGACGGACCCGCAGCTCCGCGCCGCGCATCACGGACGCGCGGACGGAGAGCCCGGCGTGGCGTAACTGATTGAAGTAGGAGATCAACAGGACGCCGTCCTGCACGGCCACCCCGAAGACCGAGATGAACCCGACCGCCGCCGAGATGCTGAACGGCGTGTCGGTGATCCAGAGGGCGAAGATGCCCCCCATGGCGGCCTCGAGGACGTTGACCATGACGAGCATGGCGTCCTTGACCGAGCCGAACGTCGTGTAGAGCAGCACCAGGATCATCGCGATCGAGAGCGGCACGATCCACCGAAGTCGCGCGTTGGCCTCCTCCATCTGGGCGAACTCGCCCGACCATTCGATCGTGTAACTCGGGTCGGGGAACCGCACGCCGTTCTTGGGGTCGTAGACCTTCCGCTTCGCATCCGCGATCGCACTGGCGAGGTCGCGTCCCTGAACGCTGAACTTGATCGGGATGAATCGGCGCGTGTTCTCGCGGTAAATGTACGAGGCGCCGGGCCTGTGCGGCGTGATCTCGGCGACCTGCGAGAGCGGGATACGAAAGCTGGGCCGGTCGCCCGAGCCGGGGACGTCGACGGGGATCTGGGCGATGACATTGGGGTCATCGCGTAGGTGCGGCGGCAGGCGCAGGACGATGTCGTAGAGCTTCTCCCCCTCGACCATCTGCGTGAATGCCTCGCCACCGATCGCCACCTGGACGACGGACTCGACGTCGGCCGCGTTGATCCCGTATCGGGCGCAGGCCCGGCGGTCGATCTGGATCTCGAAGTTGGGCTGGCCGATGATGTGGAACAGGCCCACGTTCCTCACGCCCGGCACCTTCTCGAGCACGTCGGCGATCTGCTGCCCGGTCTCCTCGAGGAGCTTCAAGTCGTTGCCGAAGAGCTTGACCGAGTTCGCCCCCTTGACGCCCGAGAGGGCCTCCTCGACGTTGTCGCGGATGAGCTGTGAGAAGTTGAAGTTGACCCCGGGGAACTGCTTGAACTTCTCCATCAGCTCATCCTGGAGCTCCAGCCGTGTCATCGGGCGGTCCCAGACGCGGCGTCCCAGAATGGTGACTGGCCTGGTGCGCCACTCCTCCACCGGCCGGAGCGGCGCGTTGAACTCGAGCGTGAAGAAGCTAGTGATGTCGGTCCCGTCGTCGGGGCGGCCGAGGTGGGACATCACTCCACGAATCTCGGGCATCGAGGCAATCACACGCCGGAGCCTTGGGGCAACCTGCGACGCGGCCTCGAGCGAGACCGTGCGCGGCAATAGGGCCCTGATCCAGAGGTTGCCCTCCTCGAGCGGCGGCATGAACTCGCCGCCGAGGGTCGGCACGAGCGCGACGGCCCAGACCATCAGCGGGCCCATCACCACGAGCGTCAGGCGGCGGTGCGCCAGCACCCGGTTCAGCGCCGTGAGGTAGGCGCAGCTTCATGATGCGGTCGATGAAGGTCTCCTTCTCCGCCGCCTTGTTGACGAAGAGGAACGAGCAGAGCACCGGGGTCAGGGTGACGGCCAGCAGGAGCGCCCCGCAGATCGCAAAGGCGTAAGTATTGGCCATCGGCCCGAAGAGGGCCCCCTCCGCCCCCGTCATCGAGAAGAGCGGGATGAACGCGCAGACAATGATCGTGGTCGAGAAGAACAGGGGCCGCTCGATCTCGTGCGACGCCTCCTCGATCCGCACGATCAGGGGCCGCGACCGGTCCGCGTGCGCCGCCGTGATGTGCCGGTAGATGTTCTCGACGATGATCACCGAGCTGTCGACGATGATCCCGAAGTCCACCGCGCCGATCGAGAGCAGGTTCGCCGACTTCCCCTGGAGGTAGACGACGCTCACCGAGAACAGCAGCGCCAGCGGGATCATCAGGGCCACGATCCCAGCGCTGGCGAGGTCGCCAAGGAAGACGAAGAGCACGAGGATGACCAGGCTCATCCCGAGGACGAGGTTGTGTATGACGTTGTGGGTTGTGACGTGGACCAGGTCGGTCCGCTGGTTGAAGACGCGGAGCGTCATCCCCTTCGGCAGGAGGCCCGACGCCTGGATCGCCTCCATCTTCCGGGCGACGGCGTTCGAGGTCGGCAGGGACTTCTCGTACTTCCGCATCAGGACGATGCCCTCGACGACGTCGTCCTCGTCGACGAGGAGGTTCTCGCCCCTATCGTTGAGGATGGGCTGGCCGTCCTTCTCCTTGAGCGTCCGCCCGACTTTGCCGAGCCGGGGCTTGTGTTCGACGACCGGCCGGGCGACCTCGCTCACGAAGACCGGGACGCCTTCGCGGGTGGCGATCATGACCATGCCGATCTCGTCGAGCTTGTCGGCCTCGATCGACGAGGCCTGGGCGGCCCTGGCCGGGTCGAGCGGGTCGATGCCCTTGCCGATCAGGGCGAGCGCCCTGACGTTGTGCGCCTGCGAGCCGAGGGCGATCATGTCGCCGCCGACGTTGGCGTTCGACTTGCTGATGGCGTCCTCGACCTGCTGGAGGCTAATGTCGTACTTGCGCAGCAGGCGCGGGTCGATCTCCACCTGATAGCGCTTCGTCTCGCCCCCGTAGCCCGTGACGTCGATGACGCCCGGGACGGTCTTCAAGGTCCGCTGGAGGACCCAGTCCTGGATCGCCTTGAGCTGCTTGGTCGTGTAGCCGGGCCCCTCGATGACATAGCGGACGATCTCGCCGGTCGGGGTCCACGGCGAGAGCTTGGGCGTGATCCCCGGCGGCAGGCCATCGATCGCGTTGATCCGATTGATGACCTCCTGCCGCGCACCCCAGTAGTCGGTCCCGTACGAGAAGACGCACTTGATGTCGTTGAGGCCGGACACCGACGTGCTTCTCAGGTCCTCCAGGCCTGGGACGCCGATCAGGGCGGTCTCGATGGGGATCCCGATGAGCCGCTCCATCTCCTCGGGGCTGGCCCCGGGGTTCTGGGTGATGACCTCCACAAGGGGAGGGGTCGGGTCGGGATACGCCTCGACGTTCAGGTTGTAGGCGGCGTGGACGCCGAAGGCGATCAGGACGAGCACGCCGAGGATCACGATCAACCGATTGTGCAAGCTCCACGACATGATGACGCGCACCATGGTCTCACCCACCTCGGGCGGAAGCCATTCGGACGCGGAGATGTCCGGGGAAGCCCCGGCATACCGGCTACAGCACGCGTGCACGGACGGGCTCGTCCGATGCGCGCATGGGATCGGTGCTGGGATGGGGGGAAACCTGAGGTGGAGCGCCTAGCAGCGCAGGCGGCAAGAGACGCCGAGGGTGGCCGGCGTCGGCCCTGTGATAGGCCCGGGGGTCCCGAGGTGGGCGGGGATCAGGAGGGGCAAGTCACGCGGCGCGGACGTTATTGGGACGGGCGAGAGCGGACAGGCGTCGTCTCCCTCGTCCGAGTCGTCAGTGGGATCGTCGCCCCTCAGGACGCGCGGAGCGTGCGGCGATGAGTGGGCGTCCCGCCGGCGGATGCCTACCGGGTGGGAGCCCGGTTCCGTCTTGAACCACGTCGCCGCAGGGATGGGGGCGTCGTCGCTAGGCCCGAGTGGCAGCCCGTCGGGGCAGGCGAACGAGACGGCGAGAGCCAGCGTCAGGCACCGGAGATGGCCGGCCTCGTAACGCATCCGATCGTGCAGCCACAGGTTCTTAGCCGGAAGGAAGAGGTGAATGTCGTCGTAGCCCCAATCGGCGATCGCCGCAACACACAGCAGAGTCAAGCACGCGGCGCATTGCAAGTCAATTTCGAGCGGGCAAGGTCACAGACCGCCGGCCCCGCGGTGGGGGGCCAAGGCAGATTGCGTGTGAAGACGGGGCAATGCCATGGCACCCTGGGCGTCGCGCGCATCAGCCACCCTGCCGAGCCGATCAGGCTACGCCGCCAGTTGCTGCTGTGGACGGGAGCCCGGCGTCGCCGCCGCGCGGGGGGCATGGTTGCGCCGGACGCTTACCGGAAGGAGGCAGGCGAGGACAACGGCTCGGATCGGTTGGCTCATGAGGCTCCCCGGTGCACGGCGGTGCGAGGCTCGATCCGGAGAGGTCGATCCCCGGCCCGACCGTCAGGCACCATAACCCAGGAGGAGCCCCGATGCCATGGCCCGGCCCCGCGCGGGACTGATCATCACCCGCGCCAGCCCCCCGGCCCGGTGCCCGTGCCCGACGCCGGGCGCGATGCCCCGATTGCAACCCTACCGCATGACGCGGACGACCTTCTTGTTCAAGAATTCGTGGATGCCCAGCTCGCCGGTCTCGCGGCCATAGCCCGATTTCTTGATCCCGCCAAAGGGCATGTCCTCGTAGGTGTAGGCGGGATGGTTGATGTAGACCATGCCGGACTCGACCTCTTCCGCGATGCGCCGGCCGCGCTCGATGTCGCGCGTGTAGACCGAGCCGCCGAGTCCGTACTTGGAGTCGTTTGCGACCGCGATCGCTTCGGCCTCGTCGCTGACGACGATCACCGCCGCGACGGGGCCGAAGAGCTCCTCGTCGTACGCAGGCATCCCCTTCTGGACGTTCGTCAGGATCGTCGGTTCGAAGAAGGCCCCCTCGGGATCCGGCCGCTTCCCGCCCAGGACGATGCGGGCGCCGGCGGCGACCGAGCGGTTGACCTGGTCCTCGAGATGCGCCGCGGCCTGCGGCGTGCAGAGCGGCGCGACTCCCGTCGACTCGTCCAGAGGGTCGCCCATCTTGAGGGCGGCGAGCCTGGCCCGGAACTTCTCGAGGAACTCCTCGCTCACCGACTTGAGCGGGATGAATCGCTTCGACGCGACGCACGATTGTCCCATGTTGTTCATCCGCCCGAAGACCGCCCGATCGACCGTCAGCTCCATGTCGGCGTCCTCGAGCACGATGAACGGATCGCTGCCGCCCAGTTCCATGATCGTCTTCTTGACGTTCTCGCCGGCGCGCTCCGCAACCCGGGCGCCCGCCGCGTCGCTCCCCGTGAACGACACCCCCTGCACCCGATCGTCGTCGATGACGGCCGGGATGAGGCGGGACGATATCACGAGGTTCGTGTAGGCCCCGGCCGGGAAGCCCGCGTCGCGGAACAAGGCCTCGGCGGCCTCGGCGCATTGCTGGACGTTGGACGCGTGCTTCAGGAGGATCGTGTTCCCGGCCATCAGGTTCGGCGCCGCGAAGCGGACGACCTGGTAGAACGGGTAATTCCAGGGCTCGATGCCGAGGATCACGCCGAGCGGCTGGTTCAGGAGCGTCCCGTCTCCCGCCGGCGACGGGATGAGCTGGGGCTTCAGGAATCGCTCGCCATTCTCCGCATAGTAATCGAAGATCCGGGCGCACAGGTCGACCTCGGCGCGGCCCTCGACGATGCGCTTGCCCATGTCGAGCGCCATGAGCCTCGCCAGGTCGTCCCGCCGTTGCCGGCACAATTCGGCCGCGCGCGGAGCATCGCCCCGCGCTCCGCGAACGAGACGCGACGCCAGCTCTTGAATCGGTCGTAGGCCTTCGCGATCGCGTCCGAGACTTCCTCGGATGACATCTCCGTGCATGTCTTCAACACCTGGCCGTTGTACGGGTTCACGGACCGGAGCGCGGCGCGCTCTGCGGTCGTCCCGGACGGAGGAGAAGCGGTTGCCGTCGCCATCGGGGTGGCCTCCCTGGTTCTTGAGTCCTGGATCCTCGCCAGCGTCGAGCCACGCGAACGGAATGCCGGAAACGGTCGCTTGCCCCGCGAGCTCCCGCCAACTCGTTGAGATACAGGCGCTTCCGCCCCGGTGTCCCGGACGAGCCGGGACGATCCCTCGACCGCCATTCTGTCCGCGGGCGGCACAAATCGTCCAAGGGCATATACCAAGATATCTCGACTTGACATACTGGCGGCGATGAAGCGATCTTTCGCCGACGCGGCCGCAAAATGTCCGACTCACACGCCGACCGGCACGCCGGCCCCGCGTCCCGTGCCCGTCGGCCGTCTCGATGGGAACCCGGTGCATGAGGAGGGCTCGACGACCCCTCGAGGGGAGCGACGGGCCCGAGAGCCCGCCCGGCACACCGCTCGCATAGCCCGGTCCCGAAAGCCACGCACGAGGCTCGTCGCATTGGGCCTCGCTCGAGTTCCCTTGAAGGAGGCCCCGCATGGCACGCGTCGTCCGTTTCCATCGAACCGGCGGGCCCGAGGTCCTGCAGATCGAGGACCTCGAGGTCGGCGATCCCGGCCCCGGCGAGGTCAAGATCCGCGTCGAGGCGATCGGCCTGAACCGCGCCGAGGCCATGTTCCGGTCGGGGACGTACCTCGAAGAGCCGCGACTCCCGGCCCGCCTCGGGTACGAGGCGTCCGGCGTCGTCGAGGTGCTCGGCCCCGGCGTGGCGGGCCTCAAGCCCGGCGACCCGATCAGCGTGATCCCGGCCTTCTCCCTCAACCAGTACGGCGTCTACGCCGAGGAGGCCATCGTCCCGGCCTCGGCGGTCGTGAAGCGGCCGGCCGGCCTCTCGGCGGTCGAGGCGGCCGCCGTCTGGATGGCCTATCCGACGGCCTACGGGGCGCTGATCAGCATCGGCGAGGTCGCCCTCGGCGACTGGGTCCTCATCCCGGCCGCGTCGAGCAGCGTCGGCCTCGCCGCCATCCAGATCGCGAACGCCGTCGGTGCCGTCCCGATCGCCACGACGCGGACGGCCGAGAAGCGGGAGAGGATCCAGCAGGCCGGCGCCGCGCACGTGATCGTCACCAACGACCAGGACCTCGTCGCGGAAGTGATGCGGATCACCCAGGGGAAGGGGGCTCGCGTCATCTTCGACCCCGTCGCGGGGCCGTGGATCGAGAAGCTGGCGCAGGCGGCGGCCCCCCGGGGCATCCTCTTCGTCTACGGATACCTGACCAACCAGGACACGCCGTTCCCGACCAAGCCGGCGATCCTGAAGGGCCTCAACGTCCGCGGCTACATGCTCGTGGAGGTGACCGCGGACCCGCTCCGGCTGCCGCGCGCGATCGACTTCATCACCCACGGCCTCGATGCCGGGAAGCTCCGGCCGATCATCGCCAAGACCTTCCCCTTCGATCAGATCGTCGAGGCGCACCGGTACATGGAGTCGAACCAGCAGCTCGGCAAGATCGTCGTGACGGTCTCGCCGTAGCGCGGGGCGAGCCGTTCGGTGGAGTGCGGGCGGGGAATTGACCGGGACGAGTCCGGGAAGATAACGGGGGTAGAGCATGAGCCTGCAAGGGAAGGTCGCCCTCGTGACCGGGGGCGGGACGGGCATCGGCCGGGACGAGTCCGGGAAGATAACGGGGGTAGAGCATGAGCCTGCAAGGGAAGGTCGCCCTCGTGACCGGGGGCGGTACTCAAGTACGAGATCGGGCAGATGCTCGCCCAGGGCGGCTGGGCGATCGTCAATAACAGCTCGATCTTCGGGCTGAAGGGATACCCCGGCTGGCCGATCTACACGGCTCGCCTTGGGCTTTCTCGCCCACGTCGGCGAATCTCCTGTTGGCCACTTCCTGCCATCGGATGGCCTTGTCGAACTCCCCAGTCTCGGCGTAGGCGGCAGCGATGGTGCTACGGTAGCCGGGGCCTGGTGGCGCTTCCGGCGACTACCCTCTTGCAAAGAACGCGAGCATTCGGACACTTGTCATACAAGGGCCGAGGGAGGCCGTCCCGGCGTCTCGATCTCTGGATTGAAGGGGGTATCCCGTGCGAAGCATCTTCGCAGCATGCGTCGGGCTGGTCGTCAACGCATCCGCGTTCGGGCAGGTGCCGCCCTCCTATCAACTCTGGGAATTCGGGACCATGCCACGTCCCGCGTTCAAAATGGTCCTCCTCGGAGTGCCGGTCGTCCAGGAGGAGTTGAAGCTGACGGCGAGACAGAAGCAGGGGATGGAGGAAACGAGGACTCGCCTCATGGCAAAGGCGCAGGAGGCGATTCGCGGGATCACCGACCGGGAGAAAATGCAGGCAACCCGCGAGGCCATGTTCAAGGAATTGATGCCCGCCATCCTGGCGAACCTTGAGCCTGGACAGCGCGACCGGCTGGATCAGATCCAGCTCCAATCACAAGGCCCGTTCGCCTTCAACAGGTCCGGGAATCCCCAGTTGGTCCTGGAGGGTCCGGGCCTGGCGGAGCGGCTCAAGCTCAGTGACGACCAGATCGAGCGGATCAAGGGGATCGCCGAGGAAGGTGAGCAGGAGATCGGGAAGACGGCCACCGTCCCCATCGTCCTCGACTCCAAGGCCGGCGCGCCGTCTCCCGAGTCGATCCGCAACCTGGTTGAGACGCCCGAATTCAAGGCGGCCAAGGCCAAGGCTCGGGCCGACGCCCGCAAGACGTGGGCCTCCGTGATCCAGAAGATCGAGCAGGTGCTGACCGAGCCGCAGCGTAAGGCCTACCGCGAGATGCTCGGCACGCCGTTCGACCTGTTGAAGATCCGCTTCTCGGACGACGAGACGGCGGAAGACGCCGAGATGGTGGCGGGCGGCCTGAACGTCGGAGGTGGAGGCGGGGGAGGCGGCCAGCGGTCCGACCCGAACTTCGACACCAAAGTCGCCCGTCCGGCGTACACGGCAAAGCACCCGCGAGTCCTCTTCGACGAGGCCCACAACAACTTCCACACGACGGACGGGCGGTACAAGCCGTTCGCCGAGGTGATCGCCAGCGACGGCTACAAGGTGATCCCGAGCAAGGAAAAGTTCAGCGCGGATCTTCTGGCCAAGGGCGACATCCTGATCATTGCCAACGCGCTGGGGGCGGCTGGGATGGGCCAGCCCGGCGCGGGAGACTCCGCGTTCACCGAGGCCGAGTGCGACATAGTACGCGACTGGGTCCGTGCCGGCGGATCGCTGCTGCTGATCACCGACCACGCTCCGTTCGGCTCGGCGGCCGAGTCGCTGGCGAGGCGATTCGGGGTGGACATGAGCAAGGGTTACACCTCAGACCCGAAGAACTCGGAGGGGGGCGAAACGAGCCTGCTATTCACCCGCGAGAACAACCTCCTTGGCGATCATCCGATCACGAAGGGGCGAGACGACTCCGAGCGGATCAAGCGCGTCCAGACCTTCACCGGCCAGTCGCTCAAGGGGCCTGCTGGTAGCGTCGCCATCCTCAAGCTCGGCGATACGGCATCCGACGAAGGGGCCGACGGCAGGCCGGTTTCGGCCGCCGGACGGGCGCAGGGAGTGGCGTTCACCTTCGGGGAGGGACGGGTGGTCGTCATGGGCGAGGCGGCCGAATTGTCAGCCCAGCTCATCGGGTCGGAGAAATTCGGGATGAACGTCCCAGGCCTGGACAATCGACAGATGGCCCTCAACATCATGCACTGGCTGTCGGGGCTGCTCGAACCGCGCGCCTCGGCGAAGAAGGCGGGGTAGGACTCGCCCTACGGGACCCACGACGCAGCCGTTTTTCCGCTCGTCCCCTGCCCATCCGGCTATCCTATAGCCGGAGGTGCCCCATGCGCCGCGTCTCGATTCTCGGCCTGATCGGACTGATCCTGGCGATCGGCGTTGGCATCGCTGCGCTGCGCGACGCGAACGACGTCTGGGCGTCGATCATGGGCCTGATGACTCTCGCCGTGCTTGGCATCCCCGTCCTGGCCGTCGTCTGGAGCTCATGCCGTGTCGTACGCCTTGCGGAGCCACGCAATCAGCTCGCCATTGACGTCGGCCGAGCTGGCCAATCGGACGCGATGCGTACACATCGCGTTGAAGCTGCCCGATTCCTCCAAACGACCCGACGCGGGAATCGTCTTGAGGATCAGGCCGACATCGACGCGAGTCGATGTCGAGGGCTGAATCAGGGCGAATTGCTTGGACCTGCGCACGCTCACATAAGCTTTCTTCGGAGAGAACTCGACATCGCCGCCGAATCTCTTAATGGCGGCGGTCAATGCGTCGTGGATCGGCCGCAGACCGGCCTTCGCGCCGGAGTAGAGGGCGTCGATCGGATCCACCTCCGTCGTCGTCGGAGGCGCCAAGGACGCGAGCGCGCGGTGCGCGATCTGATTGGCATAGCCATGCGTTAGGCCGTGATCCTTCTTGAGTGCGGCGACGATCTGTCCGTGCTTCGTGTGTCCGCTCGCCCGCGCCGTCGCGATCCAGGCGTCAATCGACTTGCCCGTATTCGCCTCGAGATTGCGGATGAGGCTGGCCATACCTTCTTCGGGGGAGTTCGCCTTCGCCATTGCGATGTCTCCGAGGTATCACCTCGACACGTCCCGGGCCGCCAGGGAGACGAGGATTCGCGGTCCGTTGCATGACCGTCTGGCACATCATTCCAGCAGGCCGGAACGGCCCGATCAAGTGCGGCTGGAACTGACTGCGGCGTAGTGCATCATTTAGCCTCGATTTCGCGTTTCGTCGGAGAAATCTCCGGCCGTGGCTTCGACGCACTCGAGGGCCTCCGCCTCCTCTTCGTCGCCCCGCCGGCGGCGGAGGCGGAGGGCCTCCTCTCGTCCGGGGATCCTCTCGACGTCGCCGAGGCAGGTAAGAGCCATGCCGAGGCTCTGGAGGGTCGCGGCGGTGGCCGTGTGGTCGGAGGGCAGCTCGCGGCGGCGGATGGCCAGGGTTTCTCGCAGGGCCGCCTCGGCGTGACGAGGCTGTACATCGAGTCGATGGCGTACGGATTCCGCGATGACGGCTACTTCTTCCTCGAGATCAGGGCCGCCTTCCCCGGATTTCCCGGATGGACCTAAGGAAGGTCCTCGGGGCGACTCTCTCCTCGACGCCAAGGGGCGTGGCACGCAATCTATTTACGCTGATATCTAAAAAGAGCTGACCGGGCGACCCGCCGCGGGGCCGCCCGGTCTGGCGTTCGCGAACGACACACTCCATCGGAGGGGTACATCAACCGCGGCGGAATCGCCCCCGGACCATCGCGCGGGCGGCCCCGGCCAGCCCGAAGCCCAGCCCGATCACCGCCCCGAGCGGCCCGCCGGCGCCGTAGCCGACGACCGCTGCCGCGACGCCGAGCATCACGACGACCCGGTCGCTGATTTGGTTGAGGAACCTGCGCTTATCCGCCCCTCCGAAGGGCAGGACGACGTTGTACAGCTCGCGCAGCCCAGCGCCGGTGAAGCCCTGAGGGCGATGCCCCCGACGGCCGCGTCGTCGGCTCATCGGTCCTCCTTGGCCGCGGGCGGCGGCTCGCGAGATAGCGGGGTGGCCGCCTCCGCCCGGGCGCGGCTCGACCGTACCGTCGCCGCGACCCGGCGGCGGATACGCCGGGCCAGGGCCGCGATCCATCGACCCCGCTCCTCCTCGGTCATCCTCGTCATGGCGACACCTCGTCGGTCGTTGCGCGGGCGGCTCAGCCCGCCGCGGCGGCGCGGAGGCCGGAGATCAGGCGACTCGGCTTCGCGGACGAATCATTCGCGGCGTCGAGCCCGTGCTCGGCCAGCAGCTCGTCGGGGTCGACGCCCCGCGACCGGGCGATGGCGCCCCGGGCGCGGCGCTGACGCGGCGTCGCCGGGAGCGCCGGTGGTACCGGGCCACGTTCTGCGTCGTAAATAGTCGGCGGCGCGACGAGCAGCGAGAGCTCGGCACCGCCGTAGCGGGCACAGGTGGTGTGCGGCCGTACGAAAATGGGCGCATACTTCGCCCCGTCGGTCCGGAGGGCCGGTGGCGGGATCGGACTCGTTGGCGTGCGATCGAACAATCGACGGAGGGCGGGCAGGGATCAGGCGGCGGGCTCGCCGGTCGCGGCCATGGCGTCGGCGACGTAGAGCTCGTCGTCGGCGAAGTCGAAGTTGACGTCGCAGTGGTCGCACTCGGCCATGGAAGACACGCCTCGCCTGCCGCGGCCCGGGTAGGCGGCGGACCGGCCGCAGAGTGGGCAGTCGATCACCGGCGCCAGGGCGCCGGGGTCGGCGGCCGGCGACTGCTCGGGCCCGAAGCCGAGGCGGCGGATTGTGGACGGCCGCTCGCCGGTGGCGGCGGACACCGCGCGGTCGATGGCTAACTTCGTCACTGTGCGGACCTCCTGGGAGTCGAAGAGGCCCGCGCGCGGACAGGCCCCGCCCCGGGCCCACGCCCGGCGCGTGACCGCGGCGCGCGGGCGGGTCGGGGCCCGCCGCGGCCGCGACGTGGCTCGGCGGGAATCGGGCTTCGGAATGATTATCGAGGGACCGTGGCCGTCCTCACGTCCGCCCCCTCGCCCTGGAACGCCTGCCAGCTGGCGCCCAGCCATGCCCGTGCCTGGCTGACCGCGCCGGGCGTCACTCCCAGCCGGCGGGCCACCTCGCCCGTGGCATGCCCCTCGGCCAGCAGCTCCGCGGCGTGGCGCTTCCTTGCCGGCAGGCGGCCCATCCACTCGGCGAAGTCGAGCCGGAAGCATGCCTCGTCCGCGGGCGTGCAGCGCTTGCCGGCCGCGGACCAGTCCCGCCACGACGCGCCGGCCTCGTCGGCCCCGGGCGTCGAGTCGAGGCTGAACAGAGAGAAGCCTGCTTTGGCCTGCGCTCTACTCTGGTAGACGTCGACGCCGGTGGCGCGGCATCCGGTGCCGAGCCGGCGGCCGCCTCGGACGTACCGCGCTGCGTTGGCGGCGATCCCGGCAGGGCCGACCTCGAGCGGGTCGCGGCCGCGGCGGGCCAGGCCGGCCCAGGCGTGCCAGGCGGCGGCGCGGCCGTCGGCTATCGCGTCGTCGCGGCAATGCCGCGGCAGGCGGCGGAAGGCGAAGCGGAGCACGTTGTCGATCCGGGGCAGCTCGGCGACGAAGGCCCGCTGGGCGGGCGGCAGGTCCGATGCGGTCGGGCTGGCGATGCTCATGGTGCGACCTCCGGTTGAGAAGGCCGACCGCCCCGGCGAGGGGACGGTCGGCGTGACCGTCCCCGAGGGGACAACGAATGAGAGATGACGCGGTGTGATCGGGCCGTGCTGCGACTGCGGATCGCGTCGTAATGTGCGGCGCACGTCGGGCCCGTGGGGCTCGCCTCGGTGACGTCCCGCCCCGACGGCGCCGGACGCATTCGGCCAGGGGGCCCTACCGCCACGCGACCGCGGGACGTGACGCCATCGCGCGGCCTATCGGGAGGCGTCGCCGATCGTGGTCGACGGGACGCGGCCGGGGATCGCCCCTGAGGCCGACCTCCCGGGGTGGACCTCGCGAATCCGAGGTCCACCTTTCCTAAACCGTTTGATGAAAACGCCTTTGCGTCAGAAGGTGGACCTGGTGGACCTCGAGCGCGAACCCGCGACGAATTGCAGCGAGAGGGCCGGCCGGCACGAGAGTCGAGCTGGGGGTAGGCCTGAGGTCCACAGGTCCACCTCGAGGACGCAAAACCTTGTAAGGAAGACAGTTAAATTAGGTGGACCTCTCGGGGGGCGAGGTCCACCGAGGCCAATCTCTTCGTCAGCAGGGCAAGAGTCCGACGGAGGCCGGTCGGTGCTCGATTCGCGATTTGATCGTCCCGGCTATAGAATTATCAGTAAATATGAGTGAGCTGGTCAAGTCGCCGGGCATGCGTGCCGCCGATTAACGTCCGCTTTGTCGCGGTCCAGGACGACGTCGACGATATAGCCGTCGATGGGCCTCGAAGAACTGCCCGATCGCTCGAGGGATCCCGCAGGACGCCGCGGCACGCCGCGGCGACGGCCGGCGGTCGCTGGTCCTCACGGCGATCATGACGGTGTGCGACACGGAGAGTCCTCCGCGTTTTGGGGAAGGCTCCACGAAGCCGAGAACGCTGGCGCATCGATGTATCGTGGCGAGATCCGGGCAGGCTATCAGGCCCACACCTGCCGACCGCACGTCCCTGCCGTGCAAGTGGCGGCGTGCGCCACGCCCGCCACCGCGCCCACGGCGTCCGACGCCCCGAAGCCCCGAGCGGGCCGTCGTGGGCCTGCGGCCGCGATCGAGGCCCGCGATTGCGATGTGGCTCCCGTGAGCCGTCTGACGGGCGCCGAGCGGGCGGCGCGGCAAGCCGGCCCGGCCGCGGGCCTGGCCGAGGTCGAGCGGGCCGAGGATCTCGGCGCGGCCGAGCTGCAGGCCCGGTGGGACGGGCTGGCCGGCGACGAGGACGAGGACCGCGAGGACGGCGATTACGTCGACGCGCACCGCGCCTCACCGCCGTCGATCGCGTAGGACTGCCAGCCAACCGCGTCGTTCGCGCTGCCCCGCCGCCATTCGTCGCCCCGGTGCCTCGACCGGGGCGTCATCGCGCGCGGCCGCTGTGGGTGCCCGGCCCGGTTCAATTGGTCGGCCTGTTGCAAAAATCGACAGCCGCGGGCCGTCGCCGGCCCGCGGCTTTTTTGGGGCGATCGGGCCAGTCGCGCGGCGTACAATCGGTCCGGCCCGGACGATGGCGCCGAGCCTCGCCTCGCAACAGAGGGTCACACCGAGGAGGCTCCGATGACGACCTGCAAGTGTCGAGTCGCGGCGGCCTGGGCGGCGGCGGCCATGGCCGGAGCGGGGGCCTGGTCGGTTGAGGCTCTGGGACAGGGCGCGGTAGCCGGCGCCCAGGCGGCCGCGACCCCCGCGGGCACCCTGACGGTCAAGGGGACGTTCAACCCGGCCAAGATGCCGACCGGTCTCTCGATCGCCGGCGGCTGGGCATACCAGGCGAACAAGGGTGATGTCCAGCTCAGCGGCCCGAACAACGCCAACGCCGGCCCGAACAAGGACGAGATGAAGGCCGTCAAAGGGCTACTCGACAACGTCCAGACCCTGGCTACGGGCGTCACTGTCCAGAACCGGAAGGACCGCACGAGCGACTTCGACGCGGCGGCCCTGAAGGCGACCGCCGAGGACAAGAAAGCTGGCAACTTCGTCAAGATCGACAAGTCGAAGGGCCTGACGGCCACGGTGTCGGTCAAGCAGGGCGACCGCCAGGTGGGCAACGAGACGGCCACCGCGACCGCGACCCAGAAGGTCGCCGGCGGCACGGTGGACACCAAGGGGACGATGGTCTCGACCACGGCGTTCGCCGGCGACGCCGTCGGCTCGGCGCCGAAGGTCTCGGCCGTGGCCGTCAACCGCGACCCGACCGTTGCCAATTGGACGTCGGCCTCGGACCACTCGGCGATGCTCGAGCTGACCGGCTCGACCTTCTCGGCCCAGACGACCGGCCTGGGCTCGACGGCGATGGCGACTTCCGACTACCAGATCAGCTACGTCGACGGCGCGACCGATCCCGAGAACACGGCGCAGCCGAGCACGCCGATCCTCGACGTCCTCCTCGGCGTAACCTCCACCGACGGTGGCCCCGCCTCGTCGTTCGGTGCCCTGGTCGCGTATACCGGCGGCGGGTCGCTCAGCGACAGCATGGGCGGTATGGGGGCGGCTGCGGTCGACGCAGACCTCGACAGCGTGCTGATGGACATGGGCGGCGGCACGTTCGGCATCGTCGGCACGTACTCGATCACGTTCGACCTTGGGGGGAGCTTGAGCCAGGGGGTGCTCTTCGTGGACAATTACAACCTTGGAGAGGCTGCAGTCCCTGAGCCTGCCGGGCGCTCTTGCTCGGGTCCGGGGCCGCGGGACTTCTCGGTGGCCGGGCGCTGAGGCGGTGGCAACGCCGGCCCGGACGATCAGGAGCGGCTTGCCGAGGGCCTCGGCCGTACCGATGGTGAGCCGCCCGCCGCGGCTGCCCGGGTCGCCGATCCACAGCGTGCCGTCCGCGTCGCGCACGTTGGCGATCGTCCGCGGCGGATATCCCGCCTTGTGGCCCCGCGGCGGGTTGTCATCAGCGTGCCGGCCGGCTATCGACATAAGTCGCGGCGGGGAGCGGCGCGGTGATCCCCGGCCGCACGGCCGCGGACCGGACCGGCCGCCCCGGCAACGCTCGACCCGGGCAGCCCTGGCGCCGCGGCCCCCGTCCTCGACCTGGCCGAACGCTCGACCGCCGCGGCGACCGGACCTCAAGTTCGCTCCGGCGCCTGTCGGCGGCACGTCCGCACGCCATCTCCGTCGCCGCGCTGTGAGGATTGGCAAGGAGACCGCGGTTCAAAGGCGGCGAAGGAGTCGGCTCGGTCCGGCATTCCGCATTCGATTGGACCACAGTAGCTCCGGTCGACCACACCGAGGGCTAGCGCGAGCTCCGTCTTCCGATCTTCGTCGATCGCGTGCGGGCCGAGCCGATCGCCGACCTGGTCTCACTCCAATCAGACCGACTAACGCCGATTTCGGCGTGCGGTCGATCGGCAGCCGCCTGGCGAGCGAGATGTGCATGACGTTCGTAAGTCGCCGGCTCGAGCAGCCCGGTCACGGTAGCGGGTGCGCCGAGTCGACGCGATATCGCTATCGCTGGGTCTGCGACAGCGAACCGGCGGACGCCTACTGCGAAGCAGGCCGTCGGGTGAGCGCTAGGTTCCGAGGGTGACCGCTTGGTTCCGATACCGCATCCATTAGGGCCGTCAGAGACCTCACATCATATTTGTTTGACTTTCATCGGCGAGCTACGTCCACTGGGTTGTCCCGCGAAGACGCGAGCTCCAACAGCGGAGGCTTGCTGATGCGGAACGAAGCGGTTGATCACGGCCTCCCGGAGACGGCCGAGGCGATCGCGGAGATCCAGAGAGGACAGCGCGCCGGCCGTCAGCTGGTGCCGCTGCTCGGCGCGGGGATCTCCGTGGAGTCGGGCTACCCGCCAACGCGGTCGATCGTCGACTACCTGGCGGCGGTGAACTACTACTTCAAGGCGAAGCTTTACCTCCCCCAGCCTGTGCTGAGCGAGGAGGAACAGTCCGACGACCGTGGGGTCTACGACTGGTCCACGCACCTGAGACTGTTCGGTTGGCCCGACCGGTTCAAACTGACCGAGCAGCTCTGGAACCATTTTACAACGAACGACCCGGCAGACGCGGTGCCGAGCACGCCGACCAGACGGCGGCTCTGGCTGGCGACCAAGCAGATCCTGCGACGCGAGTGGGCGCAGCGCGGCAACGACACGCCCGAACGGCTCCAGGGCCTGCGGACCTTCCTGCTGGAGCACAAGAGCGACGTCGAGGGCTGGATCAAGGCGACGCCAACCTCCGCCGACGCTCGCGGGCCCGCCGATGTCGCAGCTCGCCTGCTGAATGACCCCGAGGCGGCCGAGGTTGAGGTCGCCTGGCGGGACCTCCTGCGGTCGGTGACCGACTCAGACCACAACAATGTCGACTCCCTCTTCCAGTCGTTCAACCGAGGCCGGCAACCCGGCACGAGCCACCGGTTCATCGCCTTCCTCACCCGACTGCTGCGCTGCAACCTCGTTCTGTCGATAAACTTCGACGACCTCATCGAGCTGGCCTTCCAGTCCGAAAAGCTCCGGCACCGGGTCTTCGATATTTGGCAAGGGGCGGCCCTGCCCGACGCCTCGCTGCTGCGGGAGCGGCTCTCGCTGGTGAAGCTCCACGGCGGGGCCTACGGGCTGCGGGTCGGCGAGTCGCTCGACGACCCGCTCGGCGAGGTGGAGAAGGCCCACCTAATCCGCTACCTGCCGCCTGAGCCGATGCTCCTGGTGCTTGGCTACGCCGGGGCCGACCGCCGGATCATGGACTTCGTTCGGGCCTTCCTGGACGACCGCAGCAAGCGGCGGGGGGACGCCGCCGCCAGCCTGGCGGACGTGGCCTGGATCCACTTTGAACCGAAGGAGGCGTTGCGGAAGTCGGTCAAGAATCTTGAGGCGGAGTTTGGAGACAAGGCCTTCCGGACCTGGCGGACCCACGACGTCGGCGGCTTCCTCGCGGGGCTCTACGCCCGCCTGACGGCCGTCCATCCGACGACAACCAGCTTCTACGAACCGATCTTCCACAGACCGGCGGGGGTCGACCTCAGCTGGTTCCTCGGCGGCGGGCAGGGGTCGGCTCGCGTTGAAGCACAGCCCGGCCCCAACGTCCCGGTTCACCTGTTCTCGCCCCGCCACCCCGGCGGCCGGGGTGCCGACTGCTGCTCGATCGCGATGTCGGATTTCGCCGCCCGTAACGGAGCGACCCACCAGACGCTCTGGATCGACTTGGGGACCTTGCCATCGGTCGAGATCGTCGTCGCCGAGATCATACGCCAATGCCGCCGATACGACTCGGACCTGCCCCCCGTCCTTCTGGCGCTCGAGCCGGCCTCGACCCAGGCGGAGCGGTACGCCAACTGCCAGAAGGCCGTCGGCCGAGTCCACGAGGCACTGAAGCGGGGCCATTACGTCCTGGTCCTCGACAACATCGGCGCCTTCGGCCGTCCGCCGACGAGCCACCACGGCATCGCTACGAGCTGCGCCAGGGCCGTCGGCGACGAGATCCGCCTACTAGCCTCCTTTCTCCGCCGCCTCGTGGAGGAACTGGACCTCGCCAACGACTCGTACATCTGCCTCTCGACGACCGACCTGACCGCCAGGTTCAACCGGCGCCGGCCACGGGCGGTCGAGCTGGAGGACAAGTCCGATCCGTTCGATATGATCCGGCGGGAGCTAGGGGAGCTGACGGATGACTTCACGAGGTTGGCAGCCGAGAGGAAAGATCTCATCCGGCTCGACACTGTCCACAACCGACCCGGGTCGGAGTCGGAGTTCGACGACGTCGTCGACTCGATCTGGGCCCAGTTGAAAAAGCGATCCCCCTGGGACGACCCAGCCTGGTCGGCACCGGCGCCCCATCCGATCTCCCCGCCCGAGGGGAAAGCTGAGGAGAGGGGCCGGCGAGCGGTCGCCGACGTCCTGTGCCTCCTCAGCTGCTTCCGCCGCCCGAGGAGCCTGGTAGCACTCAGCTCGCTCTGCGAGCCGTTCATCCGTCGGACGGATGAGGGGGAGAGTCGCGGGGAAGGCGCCGACGCCCAGGACCCGCTCGCCACGCTGCTGGACCTGCTCCACGAGCAACGCATCCTCGTCCGGCAGGAGGGGGAGATCTACCGGATGCCCCGCGGCCTGCGGGACGCGATCTACGAGGCTTGCTCTGACGCCGCCACCGGCCGGCAACTGCTGGAGGAAGTCGGTGCCACCGACGACGTATTCACGCTATATGACCATTCCTCGCCCGGGCGGAACGGCATACCCCGGCTGCCGCTGCCGGTCCTCCTACGCGACGTGGCCCGGCTGACGTACCTGCACCGCTCGATCGCCCGCTACTACTACACCGAGCTCTACCTCGCCTCCCGCGATGTCTCCTCGTTCTTCGAATACCTGTACCACCGCATTTCGTCGGTCCGATACGGCACGTCGCTCGCCGCGCTCGTCTGCCTGCGCTACAACGAGTTCCGCGCGGCGTCCTGGTATCCGGCGCGGGCGGGCTCTGGCGACCAGGCCCACCCCGACCCGGTCATCGGCTTCATCGACAAGCTCCTGCAGGAGCGGAAGAGTGCCCAGCTCGAGCGCTACTACGACCTTCGCGCCTCTCGCTGGCCCTGAAGCGCGAGGAGAAGTCCTCCTGAGCCTCGTCCCGTCCTTCACCCTCCAGGGGTGGATCGCGTGGGTCCTGAAGGAGGATATCGAGCGGTTCCGCTTCGACCAGTTCAACTCGCACGGCCCGGCCGGGCTCGACCAGAAGGTCGAGGAGCGGGTAGTGGCGCAGTGCCGGAAGGTACGGCGGGCACTGCGGGACATGCAAGGTAAGTCGTTCCGCGACTCGACAGACTATGAGCGCTGCATCCGGCATCACCTCGTCACGATCCGCAAGAACCTCGGGCGCACGCTCAATGAAAGCCAGGAGCCCGACTTCCGGGTCTGGCCCGGGATTCGTGAAATCCTCGATCAGGCCGAGGACACCGGACGGCGCGCGTCCGACCTCGTCGGCAGGCTCGCCTCCGAGCTGCAGGACGACTTTCTGAGCGCGCTCGCCGAATTCCGCAAAGGCGTCAAGAAGCGACGTCGGCTACAGGAGACGATCGACGCCCTCACCGAAATCGCCAACGCCCTGAGGGGGCTGAGCCGCATCGACGTAGCCAACGACGTCATGAAGATCCTGGAACACCTGCTCGGCGAGGGGACGGACAGCGCCGACCTTCCCGACATTCCTGGCCAAGCCCACATCAAGTACCTCTTCCGCCGAGCCGCTCTGCTCCACGAGTCGCTGGGCGGCTGGGAGATGAAGAACGGCGGCCGGCGGGCCCGCCGCAATCTTACGAAGGTCACCGAAGAGATTGTCGGCGTCTGTGACAAAGGCCTCGAGAAGGTCCGCCAAGTTACCGACCGGATGACTGATTACCTGCTCTACCGCAACTACTTCCTCACGCTCCGGGCCCGCGCCTTGGCCCTGCGCGGCGAGTTCAGGGCCTGCTATCGGGACTTCGACCTGGCCCTCAGCGGCCTCGACATGAAGGTCGGCAAGGACCGGGTCGCTGGCGCCGCCCGCACCCTCTACTTCGCTGAGGCCCTGATGTTCCGGTCGGACCAGAACATCATGAGGGATTGTCGGGAGGCCCTCGAGCGCCTGCCCGAGCGATCGTTGGCCGGCGGGGCCAAGGCCGGAGACAGCCGGGAACCCGTCAGCTGGGACGACCTCTCCCGCTCTGGCCGCTTCTATGTGCTCTTCGAGCGGCTGGCCGAGGAGGCCCTCGCGTTCCAACCGGGGGACCATGCGTCCGACATCCAGTTCCTGCGAAAGGCGGTCACCCCCTGGGCGAATAGGCTTGCCAGAGGCGGCCCCCAGAACCCGGAGTTTATAGCTGGCGTCCGCGCCAGCATGCGGCTCATCCATGCCATCAGCGGCCCGACGAAGCTCGGGGGCGAGGCCCGGGAGGCCATTGAGGCGCTCTGGGGACGCGGCGCGGACAGCCCCCAGTCCGACGGATTTTGGACGGACCTCCGCGACTCCTTGAAGGGACGCGGTAGGCCCGACGTCGGGGCGGCCGATATCGAGGAGGCGCTCCAACGCTCGCTCGCCTACTGGCGGGCCACCCGGCTGAAGATGCTGACGATTCTGCCTAAGGCCAGGCGGCCTGCGGCAACGGCCAACCCAGGGGAGGAGCCGTTAGGCCGTCGCCGCGTGGGCGCCGACCGCCCAGTCTCGCTGGCTCAGGGCCCCCTGGAGTTGGTGCGCGTCAGCCAAGCGGCCTGGCGGCACCTGTTCCGGACCCGCGACGCGCTTGAGCGGGCTGAGCGGCTGCTCGCCGGTGGACGGCGCGATGTGGCCTTCTGGCTTTTCCTGCACCGGTACCGCGCTCGAGATGTACTTCGAACGCCTCCTGCTGCGGATCACGCTCGGTCCGCCGGCGACGACCCCCGAGCGCGTCGAGTTCGCCCACCGCAAGTTCCACGAGAAGTTCCTGTCAGACACGAAGGCCGGCCTCCGCTCCATCCGTCGGGGCCTGGACTGTTGCCTGGCCCGGGACAGCGATGGGGATGTCGACCGCCACGTCGGCGGCCTGCGCCGGCTATGGGCGCAGTTCCTCATCGTCTCTGTGGCCAACGCCCAGATCCGCCGGTCGGAATGGCACCGGCAACGCAAGCGCGACCGACTCGGCGAGCGTTCTGGGGCGAACAGCAATGGCGAGCGACGACACGAAATCTTCGCCCCTGCCGAGACCCTCGCCGATCGGCCGGCCGAGGCCCGGGCCCTCGATGCCGAAGCTATGGCGCAGGAACCGGCCGAGGTTGTGCCCGAGCGCGAGAAGCGGGAGGATTGGATCAGCGATAAGCTGCCGGCGCGCTGGCTATGGATCAACCGGACGGCCGGCCTGGCCCGGGTGGTCGATGATCGGACCGAATGGTTCGTCGGCGACGACGAGGCGGTCGAACCCTATCTGGACTACGCCAAGCAGATGCTTGGGAAGAAGCGGCCCGCCCAGCTCTCGAGGCATTCGCTGGCCGCCCGAGCCTTCGTCGAGCGTCACCTGAAACTCTTCTCCGACCCGGTTTGCGAGCACGGCTGAACGGCCCGCTCATGAAATACGAGAAGGGTGCCGGACGCGGCGACGGGATGGGGATATTCGCCGACGGCTCCGGGACTAAGCCCGCCCCTACCGACCGTCCGGATCGGGAACGAATCGCCGGCGAAGCGTCGTATGATCCAGAGAGTCAAGACCGTACGGCGTAAGCGCGGGCCCGGTCGCAGCCGCCGGTTCGAGTCGTGCGGCGACGGACCGCGAACTCGGAGGCATGCCTTGTGGCGCACCGCCCTCGTCCTTCTGGCCGCCTACCTGGCCCGGGGCGCAGAGCGTCGCGATCGAGGCCCTGCAATACGCCTCTCCGCGCAGGGTGACAGACCTCGACGACGTGCTCGTAGACCTGGCCGCGGCACTCCTCGGATACGCCCCGTGGCGAGCCTCGCGTCGAGTCCGGCCGGCGAGTTCTCGCCGAGAGCGGCGTGGTGACCCCGCCCCGGCGCACGCGGACGCGCCGCGGGCGCGCCTTTAGATGGTTCACGAGCGCCCCGGGCGGGATGGCACGACGGGCGCGGGCCAGACGACGGATGGATGACATCCATGAGCTGGCATCGGAGGGTGCAGGTCAGGACCCCGGACGCGACGGCAGGCTGCCGAGGAAGTTCGCCGCCGCCTCGCGGGTCCCCACTGCCTGGAGGGCGGCCGCAGGCTCCTGCGTGTAACGCCGGGCGGCGGCGGCGACCAGGCTCCTCTGGAGGTCGTTCAGCGGCAGCGCGGCCGGCGGCTTCGCCGTCGCCCGGCGTGCCCCTGGGGCGGGAATCGTCGGGAGATCGGACCGCGGCTCCGCCCTGGTGAGCACCCGTGCCAGCGTCGGCGCCGCGGCGATCCGCCTGCTCGGCAGCATGAGGTCGGGCGGAATCGCCAGCCAGTCTCGGATCGTGGCGAGGATCGACGTGTGATCGTGCGGAGTGCCCGAGTCGGTGGCCGACGCTCGGAATACCGTGCCCGGCTCGATGAAGGGGGAGACGAGGATGGTCGGGACCCGGACGCCGAATCGGTCGAAGCGAAAGCCTTCGTCCCCCGGGTTGCTGGCCGTGTCCGGCGACACGGCGCCTAAGGGCGGCAGGACGTGATCGTAGCAGCCGCCGTGCTCGTCGAAGGTGATGATCAGCAGGGTGCTGGCCCAGGCGGGCGACCGGCTCACGGCCTCCCAGATCGCGTAGAGGAACGCGTCCCCCGCGGCCACGTCGTGGGGCGGGTGCATATCGTTCGGATCGAGCAGGAAGCCCGGCTCGATGAAGCTATAACTCGGGAGCGACCCGTCAGCACACGCGCCGCGGAAGTCCTCGAACCTCTGGAATCGCCCGTCCAGGGAGAGGTGCCAGAGCTCGGGGAACATGCATCGCGTCAGCGACGGGGCGATGGAGGCGTCGCTGTAGACCGCCCAGGCGCTCGCCCATGGCCTCCAGGACGTTGAAGATGGTCTGCACGTCCCAGTCGAGGGGGTCCGGGATCGTTCCATTGTTCACGTGCCCGTTCGCGGTGCCGGCGTGGACGAAGGAGCGGTTGGGCCAGGTCTGGTTCGGCGTCGAGCAGAACCACCGATCCGATATGGCGAAGTTGCGGGCCAGGGAGCTGAGCACGGGGACCTGGTCCGGCGTGTAGCCCTGCATGATCTGGTCGGGATCCGCGGCCCCGACGTCCCGATAGTCGACAAGGAAGCCCTGCATCGGCCAGCGGGGCTCGGGGACCGGGCCCTGCGGCCCGTAGATCTGGAAGGTGATGCGCTCGAACAGCTCGCTCGGGTCGTGGTCGGGTACGGTCGTGCCCGACGCCCCCCGGACAGCCCCCACCTTAACGGGCTGCGCCCCCTCGAAGTAGGAGCGGTTCGATGGGTTCCAGAGTCCCGGATCGAGGCCGTCATAAGAGGGCGGGCTGCCCTCCGGGATGACCAGGGCCGGAGACTCGCCGTCGGCGTAGAGCCACCCGCAGAGGTTGTCCAGCGACCGGTTCTCGAGCATTGCGACGACGATGTGCTTCACCTGCGGCAGGATCTGTCCCACGGCCCGGCCTCGCTTCCGCGGGGAGATTGAGTCGGATTCGATCAGATCCCGGCGGCTTCGGCTTGCCGGGTTTTTCATTCAGAACCCGCAAGCACTATCATGCGAACATAGTGGATCCCATTATGGCGAGGAAGGAGATCGCCAAGACTACAAGACCGAGGGCGACGATATCAGATACGGCGTCTACAAAATAGCCGCTCAGGAACAGTAGGGCAAAAAGCCGACTTGACGCGCCACCGTTAAGCGAGACCGTCCGCGATGCGAGAATCGCGGCGGTCTTACCAAGGGAGCGATGTCAGCAAGGCAAAGACTCCGCCGCGCCGCCGGCGGCCCCTCCCCAGCGGAGGCCGGACACGCCGCAGCCCCCCAGGATGGTCCAGTGGTGCCCCAGGCGGGAGGGCACCGCGGGCGCGGGCCTGGTGCTTGCGCAAGAAAAAACAGCTCCAGGCCGGGGCCTCTTTCCGAACGGGGGAGGCCGTTCCCGCACCGGATCAGGTTTCCAGGTCAGGTATACATATTCACATATTCGTATACCGTGAGTGAGTGACCGAGCGATGCAATCCGTCCCCATGACGCCCGCCACGACCCGGCCAGAGCCCTTCATCCCGACGTTCGGCGCCTGCGTGGAAATCCTCGGCTTCGAGCTGGGCATCCAAGGGATCGAAGCGGCCCCGTGCAAGTCGTGGCTGCCGGCGATCAAGGATCGCTTCGCCGTCGGCCTGGACAGCGGCCCCGCCGCCCTTCGGGATCTCGAGGCCGAGGAGTCCCAACGGCAGGCGTGGGAGGACGAGATGGAGGCCGAGGCCCTGGGGCTCGATCTCGACCCCCACGAGCGCCGGAGGCGGGCCTGATGCCGCTGCCGGCCGCGGCGATGGACTGAACCGCAGTCGTCCGTCCGGGAGCTCCCCCCGTGCCCCGCCGCCTTTCGTCGCCCCGGTGCCCTCGGCCGGGGCGTCTTCGTCTCAGGCACGGGCCGGCTGCCGCCGCCGCGCGTAGCCGGCCAGGGCGACGACGCCGAGGCCGCAGGGGGCGAGGGAGGACGGCGGCGGGCGTGATTCTCATCATAAAGGGGGAGTTTCCCTCCGGAGTCGTCCGGTCGCTCACCTGAACTTGTCATTCCTCGGAGTTGAACTAATTATTGCTATCTAATTATCCAAAAATCTGTTACACTTCACTCGGTTGGTCCGACGACCGAGCGGCACGGCTGGCTCTCTCCTGTCTGTGCCCCTCCCTCGACGCTCCCGCCCCGGGCTCTCCCTGAGTCCCTTTCTCCTCGACCCGGAAGGCACCATGCGGGTCGCTTGGTTTTCGCCTCGGAGTCCGATCGTGTCCAAGAAACTGTATGTCGGGAACCTTACCTACAACGTCAGCGAGGCCGACCTAGAGGCGCTATTCACGCCCTTCGGGACGGTCCAGAGCGCCCAGATCATCGTCGATCGCGACACCAACCGCTCCAAGGGATTCGGGTTCGTCGAGATGGATACCGACCCCCAGGCGCAGGCGGCCATCCAGGGGCTCAACATGCACGAGCATGACGGCAGGAACCTGACCGTCAACGAGGCGAAGCCCCGTGAGGCGCGGATGGGCGGTGGCGGTGGCGGAGGCTACGGCGGCGGTGGGAATCGCTTCTGATCGACGGCCGGAGTCGCAAGAATCAAGGGGGCCCGCCGCCGCGGGCCCCTCTTTTCCCGGCGAGGTCCCGAATGAACACCTATCCGGTCACTGAGCAGCGAATGGCGGAAGTCGAGCGAGGCCGGAGTTGCGACGCAGTCCTGCCGCTTCCCCCCGACGGTACTCTCGCTCCCGGGGACGACGTACTCTTCGCCGTCTGTCACTCCCGCGCGGGCAGGACACCCAGTTTCACCATTTGGGGCGATTCGGTGCTCGTCTCACTTACGAACGTCATCGACCTGGACAAGACCGATCCAGCAACCGGCCAGGCCCTCTTTCGTGTCCATTGGAAGCCGCTCGGGCAGGATCAGCCTGTCGCCGTCGCTCCCAAGCGTATCAAATACGGTCGCAGGGCTCCGGGGTCGGCCTAGCTGGCAGCCCGGACCAGTCGACGGATAGCGGGTGTGACACGGACGTCCGCGTGACTCGGGAGCTTCATCGGAAAATCATATGGAGTCCCAAAGTCGGAAGGCGACTGCGATGATCCCCTCGTATTATCACACTCCGCGCCTTCCGCTTTCGACCAGAGTCCACTGCCCGGTCTGCCATGAGCCGGTCTACTCTCGCGGCGACATCCATCCTCAGTGCGCCGTCCGACGAGCCGACATGATCGATCAAGCCTTACTGAAAACGGCCAAGGCGAACGGCGCTATCGGCGTGGCTCTCCCTCGGGTTCGCTGAGGCGCAGTCGCCGACCCGGGAGTGTCGATCCGCCAGTCCTGGCTCGTCGCGGTGCTGCCCTCCGCCAGGGATTCTCTTCAGATCAGGAGCCGTTCAACGACCTCCTCGAACGTCCCCGGCGCGAACCCCTCAGCCCGGTTGTTCACGAAGAGGCAAGCTTCGAACTTCCGGGCGATGATCCGACGGGCGATGTCCGTCATCGCCTCCCGGGCCCGCTCGTTGGCGTCCTGGATGCAGTCGTAGGGCTGAAAGGTCTCGACCGCCTTCTCGGAGGTCCGCCCCTTGGCGAGCAGCGCCCGGACCACCGTGAAATCCGCGGTGTAGACTCCGGGCAAGGCCGCCTATTCGGCCAGGTCGGGCGGGCTCGAAGCACCACATCCTGACTGACGGCAGCGGCATCCCGCTGGCCGCCCGGACCACCGGGGCCAATCGCCATGACGTCACTCAGCTCGACGGCCTGGTCGAGGACGTCCCGCCGGTCCGGGGCAAGACCGGGCGCCCCCGCCGCCGGCCCGCGGAACTGTACGGGGGATCGGGGCTACGACTCGCAGCGGCATCGCGACTCCCTTAGGGCGCTGGGGATCAAGCCCCGGCCGGCGCGACGGGGGAACGCCAACAGCAGCGGCCTGGGGCACGGTCCGCTGGGTCGTGGAACGGACCCTGGCTGGTTGCACCAGAACCGGCGGCTGCGGGTCCGTTACGAGAAGACGGAGGACATCCACGACGGCTTCCTCAAGCTCGTCTGTGCGATGATTTGCTTTAAATGTCTACAACCTTTACTTTGTGAGAGGCTCTTATTGTGTTCTTGTCATGCACGTGGGGGCACAAGGGATTCGACGCGGGGCTCTCCCGGGCCCAGTGCGACTGGGACCTCGACTGCCAGGAGGGAGATATCGTCGTGGGCACTGGCTGACCCTTGCCACCGCGGAAGTCACCCATGAGGCTCGCCGTAGCCTGTTGGAGCGGTTCGGCCCGCCACCGGCCGATCGCCTCCAGGAGCCGGGTGTCGCCGAATGACTCGCCGGCGAGGTCCATCGCCTCGGGGACTCCGTCGGAGTAGAGGAACAGCCGGTCTCCCGCCCCCAGGCGGACCGACCGTTCCTCGTAGGCGTCGTCGGCCAAGCCGATCGGGGTCCCCCGGCTCTCCAGGATCACCGGATCGGCGCCGGAGGGCAGGTGCACCGGGCCGGGGTGCCCGGCCGAGACGTAGCGGAACTCACCGGTCGCCGTGTCCAGGATCCCGTAGACCATCGTGGCGAACTGCTCGGTCGCCGTGTCGAACGGGAAGAGCCGGTTCAGGCGGGCGGCGACCTCGGCGGGCGGCGTGATTTCGAGACGATCCCGGGCGTCTCCGCCCCGGACCAGGATCGAGGACGGCTCCGACGGCGGCGAGAGGAGACGGCTCAGCGTCACCGACAGGAGGGCCGCCGCCACGCCATGTCCGCTGACGTCCAGGATGTAAAGGCCGACCCTGGCATCGCCGAGCGGGATGATGTTCAGGCCATCGCCCGCCAGCTCGTCGCAGGGCCGGTAGATCCAGGCGAAGTCCGCGCCCGGGAGACGTGGTACCTCGCGGGGCAGGAACGTCTCCTGGATCCGGGCCGCCGCCTTCAGGTCGCGAGACATCCGGCCGTTGGCCGTCGCCAGTCGCGCGTTGGCCTCTTCCAGGTCGATTTGCAAGCGGCGGAGCTTCAGGTGCGTCGCGACGCGGGCGTGCAATTCTTCCATCTGGAACGGCTTGGTGAGGTAATCCACCCCGCCGATCGCGAAGGCCTTCACCTTGTCCAGCGGCTCGGTGAGGGCGCTGATGAAGATGACGGGGATCCCCCTGAGCTCGTCGTCGGCCTTGAGGTGCTCGCATACCTCGTAGCCGTTCATGTCGGGCATGTTGATGTCCAGGAGGATCAGGTCCGGCGGGTCGCGGCGGGCCGCCGAGAGCGCCAGCTTGCCGCCAGGGACCGGGCGGACCTTGTGCCCGCGGTCTTTGAGCATGCCGGCCAGCACCTGAAGGTTGGCGGGGGTGTCGTCCACGACGAGGATGCTGGCGGGCTGCCCGGCTCCGCCGTTCGGCTTCTCCGGATTCAATGGGCGCTCTCCACGAGGAAGAGGTCGAGGAGTTTCTGATACTGGAAGCCCTCGGCCAGGTGGCGCAGCCCGCGGGCGACGCCGGGGTCGCGGGCCTCGACCCCATGGATCCTCGCCAGCAACTGGTCCAGGTCGGCCGTGACGACGGCTTCGCGCATCGGGTCGATGAGCTCCCGCGGCCAGCCCGCCAGGGACTCGCAGGTGAGCTCGGCCGCCTCCTCGATGGCCCCAGCGGCGGGCTCCTCGGCGTAGAGGTACTCCACCCCGACGTGGGAGTGGATCTTCTGGAACAGCTCGGCCTCCCGGAACGGCTTGCCGATGAAGTCGTCGGCGCCGGTACCCATCAGCTCCTGGCGGTTGTCGTCCATCGCGCTGGCCGTCACGGCGATGATCTTGGTGCCCTCGCCGCCGGCCATGGTCCGGATCCGTCGGATGGCCTCGTGGCCGTCCATCACCGGCATGCGGAAATCCATCAGGATCACGTGGGGCCGCCACTGCTCGAACTCCTGGACGGCCTCCGCGCCGTTGGTCGCCAGCCGGATTTCGAAGCCGACGGGGGCCAGGAGCTGCGCCAGGAGCTGGCGGTTATCCTCGATGTCGTCGGCGATCAGCACGCGGCACGTCGCCTGCCCGGGCCGGAGGCTCAGGACGTGCCGCGGGTTGTCCTTCGCCTGGACTTCCTGCGCCTCGCCCTCCGTCAGGGGGAGGCGGATCGCGAAGACGCTGCCCCGGCCGACCTGGCTGCTCACGGTGATGTCCCCGCCCATCAGACGGACGAACTCCCGGCTGATGGCCAGGCCGAGTCCCGTGCCGGTCCCCGCCTGCTGCCCGGTCTTGGTCTGCTCGAAATGCCGGAACAGCTTGTCCTGGTCGTCTTGCGAGATGCCCGGGCCCGTGTCCTCGACCTCGACCCGGAGGCAAGGTCCGGTCGCGCCCTGGCGGTCGGCGCGCACTCGCACGCCGACGCCGCCCTGCTCGGTGAACTTCACGGCGTTGCCGAGCACGTTGATGAAGACCTGACGGAGCTTGTTGATGTCGGTCACGATGAATTGCGGGACGTCGCCGATCGTCTCCACCGAGAACGACAGCCGCTTCTCGTCCGTGCGGACGCGGAACATCATCTCCAGGTCCCTGAGCAGGACGGGCAGGTCGAAGGTGGAGGGGCTCACGGTCGTGCGGCCCGCCTCGATCTTGGACATCTCGAGGATGTCGTTGATCAGGGCGAGCAGGTGCTCGCCGCTCCGGTTGATCGTCCCCAGGTACTGGCATTGCCGGGGGGTGAGGTCCTGGTCGCGGAGCATGAGCTGGGAGAAGCCGAGGATGGCGTTCATCGGCGTGCGGATCTCGTGCGACATGTTGGCCAGGAAGACGCTCTTGGCGCGGTTGGCCTGCTGCAGCGACTGCTCGTAGCGCTTGCGCTCGGTGACGTCGCGGGCGGCGGCGAAGACGCCCTGCAGCTTCCGGTCGCGGTCGTGGAAGGTCGTCGCGTTGTACGAGACCACGGTCTCCTTGCCGTCCCTGGCCCGCGCCGTCAGCTCGTAGTCGGTGACCTTGCCCTCGCCCAGCACGAGCTTGATGCCGGCCTCGGCGCGCTCGGGGTCGGTGAAGTAGTCCTTGAACGGCGCGCCGATCAACTCGTCGCGCGTGCAGCCCGTGAGCGCCTCCATCTGCTTGTTCACGTCGGTGATGATCCCGCGCGGGTCGGTGGTGATCAGCGCGTCGATGTTCGACTCGATGAGCGATCGCGTGTAGAATTGTTGATCGCGCACGCGCTGGTCGAGGAGCATGCGCTCGGCCTCCACCTGCTTGCGCGCGGTGTTGTCGGTGCCGATCAGCAGGTAGCCGATGACCCCCCCTTGTGCCTCGCGCAGGGCGGTGACCGACACGATGGCCGGGAAGCGGCTGCCGTCCTTGCGGATGTAGGTCAGCTCGTAGATGTCCTCGATCCCGCGCGAGGCCTTGAAGACCAGCGCCTCGAAACCCGGGGTGATCTTGGTCCCGAGTTCGGCGCTCAGGGCCTTGGCGCGCGCGATCACCTCCTGCGGGTCGGAGATGTCGGCGGGCGTGATCCTGTCCACGACCTCAATGGCCGCGTAGCCGAGCATGCGCTCGGCGCCGACGTTGAAGATCTGGATGACGCCCTTCTCGTCGGTGGCGATGCTCGAGAAGTTGGCGCTGTTGAAGATGGCGTTCTGGAGGGCGCCGGCCTTGAGCAGCGCCTCCTCCGCCTGCTTGCGCGGTGTTGTCGGTGCCGATCAGCAGGTAGCCGATGATCGTGTTCTGATCGTCGCGCAGCGCGGTGACCGAGACGACCGCCGGGAAGCGGCTGCCGTCCTTGCGGATGTAGGTCAGCTCGTAAATGTCCTCGATCCCGCGCGCAGCCTTGAAGACCAGCGCCTCGAAGCCCGGCGTGATCGGGGTGGCGAGCTCCAGGCTGAGCGCGGCGGCGCGGGCGATAACCTCCTGCGGGTCGGAGATGTCGGCCGGGGTGATCTTGTTCATGACCTCGGCGGCCGCATATCCCAGCATCCGCTCGGCGCCGACGTTGAAGATCTGGATGACGCCCTTCTCGTCGGTGGCGATGCTCGAGAAGTTGGCGCTGTTGAAGATGGCGCTGTGCAGCGCCCCGGCCTTGAGCAGCGCCTCCTCCGCCCGCTTGCGCTCGGTGACGTCCCCCATCGCCAGGACGAGCAACTCGCCGTGCTGGCCCGCCTGGAGCTTGCGGGCGTTGAGGAGCATCACCCGCCGGCCGATTGCCGGGAAGGTGTGGTCGAGCTCGAAGTCGTCGAACACCGAGCTCTTGGGGACGATGTCTTCGAGCAGAGTCCGCAGGTCGGGGATGTCCCACTGGCCGTTGCCCAGCTCGTAGATGAGCCGGCCCTCGGTCTCGCCGGGCGAGACGTGGAACGTCTGGTAGAAGGCGCGGTTGGCCGATCGGACGCGGAGCGTGGCGTCGAGGATCAGCAGGGGCTCGCGCACCGTGTCCACGATGTTCTGGGCGTAGTTCTGAATGTCCTCGACCAGCGGCCCTCGTGCATTCATCCTGTTCCTTTCGTATGACGTCACCAGTCCCATGATCTTGCCCACCCTTCCCGCTTTCAGCCTCTCAACGGATTTCTGCGGTCGCGCGAGGCCGCAGGACGTGTCGACGAAATGCCTGATACCATCTCGGCCGATGGAAGCGCTGTCGGGCCTGCAAGAGACTTTCTGCCGAGTTGGCGTAGATCCGCGCAGGAGCGCCAAGGTCTTGGCCGAGATCGGGAGCTCCCGCCGATGTCGCCCATCGCCCGTTCTACCGGAGACCGAATGACCCGTGCGGCGGCAGGGCCCCAGTCATGCCGGGGCCATTCTGCGCCCTTCCCCCGCTCCCGCTGGGGCCTATGGTGGCCCCCGCTCGTCTCTGAGATATGAGTCAGCGGACGAAATGAAGCAGTCTCCTAAGCCACCCCTCCTCCTGGTGGGTCGCCGCAGGCGGCACGGTCATCTCAGCGTCGGGGGTCGCTCGATGCCCGGAGATCTGGTCGATGTTCACTCGGTAGTAAATGTAGGCCAACCGCCCGGACGTGGCGGGGTGGAGGTGGGCAGTTGAGCCCGGCTGCCACCACTCGGCCTGGGCCCGCAGGACATTGTATGCCAAGAGCCGATCGTCGGGGCCGGGCCGGGAGACCTCGGGGGACCGGAGCAGCTCGCCTCCCGGCCCCATGGTGTCGGGCAATTCCTCGTAGCGGCCGCTGACGATGACGCTCGTCCAGCAGTCGGGGGCCGTGACGTCGTCCACCTCGACGCAGACGAGCGGGTTGGCCCGCATCCACTCCACCTTCTGCCCGGGTGTCGCGAAGCCGTACAGGCACGGCTCGTCGTCGGGCGCCCAGTCGCAGGCGATATAGACGGGGACGATGTACGGCCGGTTGTCCTTCACGCAGCCCAGCCTGGCCAGCCTCGCTCCGGCGAGCACCTCGAGGCACTCGGGCCGACTCAACTCGCGGATGACCATGACTCACCTCGTTGGGCGGGCGTGTAACGGCAGAAAGGGGGTCGGGCCCCTGCCCGTCGATCCTCAGCCGCCGGCGCCCGAGGGCGCCAGCAACTCTGTCAGGAGCTCCCTCACCTTCGCGATGTCCGCCGGCTTGACAAGGTGCCTGTCGAAGCCCGCCTCCCGCGCGAGATGGCGATCGGCTTCGTCCCCGTATCCGGTCATGGCCACTAGCCGCACCGCGTGGAGTCGGGAGTCCTGCCGGATACGCCGGGCGACCTCGTAGCCGTTGAGCCCTGGCAATCCGATGTCGAGCAAGATCACGTCCGGCACATGAGCGACGGCCGCCTCCAGGCCGCCCGGGCCCGTGTAGGCGGTGCGTACGTCGTGCCCCCAAATCCCCAGCAGCTTCGCCAGCATCCTGGCCGAGTCCACGTTGTCGTCGACCACCAGCACCCGCCCGAAGTGAACCGGACGCCCCGCCGACTTCGCGGGTGGCCGGGGCGGCTCTGGGGCAGGAATGGTTGGTAGCGGGATGCGGACGGTGAACTCGCTCCCGAGCCCCGGGCCCTCGCTGCGGACCTCGACCTTGCCGCCGTGCATTTCGACGAGCCGCTGGACGAGGGACAGCCCGATGCCCAGCCCGCCCTGCGACCGGCCCAGCGACCGATCGGCCTGCGTGAACAGGTCGAAGATGTCGGGGAACTGCCCGAGGTCGATGCCGACCCCCGTGTCCCGCACGCTCAGGACCATCTCGTCCCCCGCGCCGGACGCCGAGCCGGATGCGGCCCCCCTCGTCGGTGTACTTGGCCGCGTTGTTGAGCAGGTTCACCACCACCTGCTCCAGCCTCCTCGGGTCGGCCTCCATCCAGATCGGTTCCTCGGGCGCGTCCACCGTCAGGATGTGCCTGCGATGGTCGATCAGGGGGCGGGCCGACTCGACCGCCCGCTCCACGACACCCCTCATGTCCAGCCGCGTCGGATGCAGGCGGATCTTCCCGCTGGTGAAGCGGGCGACCTCCAGCAGGTCGTCGACGAGGTGGGTCAGCTGCCCCACCTGCCGCTCGATGATGCTGCGGGCCTCCTGCTGGACCAGGTTCTCCTCCCCCTGGAGCCTGAGGAGATGCACGGCGTTGAGGATGGGGGACAGGGGGTTGCGGAGCTCGTGCGAGAGCATTGCCAGGAACTCGTCCTTGCGACGATGCAGGTCGGCCAACGCCGCCGCCTGCGCCCTGGCCTGGCGCTCCATCCGGCTCCGCTGCGTGATGTCCCGGATGTTGCACTGGGCCACCCGCCGGTCGCCCACCGTGTAGAGGTTGCTGACGAACTCGACCTCCACCTCCTCCCCGCCCTTGGTCCTCAGGGGGAGGTTCTCGTAGCGGATGTAGCCCTTCGCCAGGAGCTCCCCGTAGGCGGCCAGGCTCGCCTCCTTGTCGTGGAACAGGCCGATCTCCCAGAGCTGCTTGCCCAGGAAGTCCTCGAGCTCGTAGCCGAGCAGCCCGCACATGAACGGGTTAGCCTCGATGATCGTCCCGAGGGCGACGTCGAGGATCAGGATGCCGTCCTTGGCCGTCTGGAACAGGCGACGGAACCGCAGCTCGGAGTCCCTGAGCGCGGCGTCCGACCTCTTTCGCTCGGTGGCATCCTCAATGGCCAGGAGGATCAGGTTCGGGTGCTCGCCCTCGGGCGGGAAGCGGCGGGCATTGAGCAGCATGCTCCTCCGCCCGATCTCCGGGAAGTCGTGCTCAACCTCGTAGTCGTGGACGGCGATCTCCGCGGGGATCGCCTCCTCCAGCAGGGCCCGAAGGGCGGGGATGTCCCACTGGCCGTCGCCGAGCTCGTAGAGGAACCGGCCGACCGTCTCCTCGCCCGACGAGTGGAACGCCTGGAGGAAGGAGGCATTGGCCCTCAGGACCCGAAGGCTGCGGTCGAGGACCAGGAACGGCTCCCGGAGCGTCGCCACGATCTCCGCGGCGTAGCGGAGTGCCTCCTCCGCCTCCCGCTCGTGCCGCCTGCGTTCGGTGCAGTCGCGGAAGACCAGGACGACCCCGGCGACCTCGCCCGCATCGTTGCGGATCGGGGCGGCACCGTCTTCGATCGGTCGCTCGGTCCCGTCCCTGGCGACGAGCAGGCTGTGATTGGCCAGCCCGACGATTGTCCCATCCCGCAAGGCGTGGGCGGCGGGGTTCTCGGCGGGCCTCCGAGTCCCTTCGTCGAGGATGCGGACGACGGTCTCGAGCGGGACGCCCACCGCCTCGGCTTGCGTCCAGCCGGTCAGCGACTGGGCGGCCGCGTTCAGGAAGGTGACGGCGCCAACGGCATCGGCGGTGACGACGGCGTCGCCGATGCTGGCGAGCGTGACGCGGAGCCACTCCCGCTGTTCCAGCAGGGCCGGGCCGTCTGCCGGCCCGTCGGCCGGCTGCTGATCGAGGTTTGCGGCCATGCTCCCTCCGGCTTCGCGGGCCGCCCCGGGCGGCCACCGCGACTCTAGTATAGCAGAAAACTATTCAAATACAATGCACACAAGAAATTTTGGGGATATTTATACAAGACTTTTCTACTTGCTTTTATCTCCTCAACGCTAGGATAGCCGATAGCACGGGCGGACCGAACGATCGGCTGCCGCCCGTGGGCACCCTTCCCGGAAAGCGGGTGGAGCCGATGGCGGGCCAGGAGCGTCGGAAACCGGGCCGGCCAAGGAGGACGGCGACCCCGGCGGGAATCGCACGGCGGTAACCGTTCACGGATGTAGGGGCTGGCGCGATCCTGGGTGGGCGGTTACAAGGGTGGCATGAGTGCCGAGCCGCCCATCGCCCGAGAGCTCTGGGACACGATCCCGCCCGACGCGCAGGCGGCGATCCTCGCGCTGGTCCAGGCCTTCGAGCAGCGGATCGCCGCGCTGGAGGCGCGGCTCGGCCAGGACTCGTCCAACTCCTCGAGGCCACCATCGAGTGACCCGCCTCACGTCAAGCGCCGCCCGCCCAGGCCGCCGTCAGGGAAGAGGCGGGGCGGGCAGAGCGGACATGGGCGACACACCCGCGAGCTGGTCCCGCCCGAGCGGCTGACGGCAGTCGTCGACTGCAAGCCGACGGACTGCCGCGGCTGCGGCCGGGCCCTGCGGGCGCCGACCCCGAGCCGATCCGCCACCAGGTCGCCGAGCTGCCCGAGGTCCGGCCCGACGTGATCGAGTACCGGCTCCATCGCCTGACCTGCCGGCGCTGCGGGGCCGCAACGCGGGGCGCGCCGCCCGCCGGGGTGCCGCGCGCGGCGTTCGGCCCCCGGCTCCAGGCCACCGTCGCCTTGCTCGGCGGCGCCTACCGGATGAGCAAGCGGCAGGTGCGGGCCATCCTCTCCGACCTGCTGGGGCTCTCCGCCTCGACGGGGATGATCTGCAAGATCGAGCGGCATGCGGCCGAGGCGGTCGCCGCCCCGGTCGAGGCGGTCGGCGAGCACGTCCGCGGTGCGGAGTCGGCCGGGGTCGACGAGACCGGCTGGCGGGAGGGGAAGCGGCGGGCCTGGCTCTGGGCGGCGGTGACCGCCGAGGCGACCGCCTTCCGCGTCGCCCGCTCGCGCGGCGCCGACGCCCTGCACGCGCTGGTCGGCGAGCCGATCGCCCCGGTGATCATCAGCGACCGGTTCCCGACCTACGCCCGCGCCCGAACCGCCAGGTCTGCTGGGCCCACACCATCCGAACACAATCGACAAATCGGCCGGGGGCCTGGCTCCTCCTCGGGTCCGGGTCCCTCCCCATCGCCCGATCCGGGAGGCTCCTCCGGGCCGGGGCCTGAGGGAGTCCTTTCGACCTGGCCCAGCGGGATGACGTGCCGGATCTCCAGCGAGTCCTCCCCGACTATGATCCGCTCGATCAGCAGTTGCAAGATCCGCTGACGCTCCGCGAACGTCGCCTGGTCGAGCCGGGATCGCACCCGGCGGCAGAACGACTCCAGGTCCGACCAGACCTCCTTCGCCGCCTGTCGCTCGGCCCATAACCGTTGTTCCTGGTCGCGCTGGGTGACCAGGACCTGGCGTCGTCCCCGGATCTGATCGCGGCGGGACTTCAACTCCTCCAGGTCGATCACCTCGGCCTGGTAGGCGTCGACCAGCCTCTGTTCCTCGCGGCCGAGCCTCTGAAGCTGGGCCTCCCAGCGCCGGGCCGAGTCGAGGCCGTCGTCCTTCGACGCCGAGAGTCGGGCCAGCTCCTCGAATCGCGACGCCAGCGTCGCCGGGTCCTCGAGCAGCGATTTGACGTGGTCCCAGACCGCAGCGTCGAGCTCCTCGACCTTGGCCGGCGTCTGCGTGCATCGGCAGGCCCGGTCGCGCATCACCGTGTCCTTGCCGTGGCACTTGTAGTACCGGTGGACGGCCTGACCGGGCTTGCCGTACGTCGTGACCCCGAACATCGCGAGCCCGCAGCCGCGGCAAGTCAGCAGGCATCGCAGCAGATACTCGTTGTGTGTGTTGTTCCGGAACGACAGGGCCGCGTTGCGGGCGAGCTGCTCCTTCGCCGCTTGGTGCGTGGCCTCGTCGATCAGGGCCGGGACCCGGATCGGGATCCACTCCTCGCGCGGCTTGGGCTGGCGGCACGTCGCCGTCCCCGCCCTCGGGCCGGTCGACCGCGGCTTGCGGGGCACGACGAAGGCGTGCCGGTTGACGTAGCCGGTGCCGGTGTAGACCGGGTCGGACAGGATGTGATGGACCACGCAATTCGCCCAGAGCCGCTTGCCGCACCGGGGCCGACACGGGCCGGCAGCAAGCCGCTTGAGGATCTGGCGGACGGTCGATCGCTCGTCGATGAGCCAGCGATAGAGCATCCGGACCACCTCGGCCTCGGCCTCCTCGATCTCCAGGTGGGCCGGCACGCCGTCGCGGGCCGCGACGTAGCGATAGCCGTAGGGGGACCTCCCGGAGGTCCAGTGGCCGGCCCTGGCCTTCTGGAGCTTGCCGCGGCGAAACCGCTCGCCGAGCAAGGCCCGCTCGTATTCGGCGACGGCCCCCTGGATCTGGAGCAGGAGCTGGTCGTGCGGGTCGTCGGAGATCGGGCGGTGGACGAACTCGACATCGCAGCCGGCCCTGCGGAACTCCTCCAGGAGGACGACCTGATAGGCGTAGCGGCGGGCCAGGCGGTCAGGGCTGTAGACCGCGACGACATCGAACTCGCCCTCGCGGGCGGCGTCGCGTAGACGGTCGAGAGCGGGCCGGTCGAGTCTCGAGCCCGAGTAACCCTCGTCGATGAAGGTATGCTCGCGTTTGAGCTCATGCCCACCGGCGACGGCCCAGCCCCGCAGGGCCTCGATCTGGCTGTCGATCGTCTGCTCACGCCCCTGCCTCTCGGTCGAGACCCTGGCATACACGGCGGCTCTCATGATCGATCTCCCCATCGGTCGTGGATGAAATGCCGGCGCCCTCACCGGAGTCGAGCAGGACCTGGAAGGCCTGTTGGAGCCGGCGAGGGCCGTCACGTCGCGGGACGAATGCGGAGTGGACGGCCCACCCGCCGGAGCGGGGCTCGCGGGATTTCCGGCGCATCGGATTGACCTCCTGCTGGGAGGTCAGGATGGCCGGGGCTATGACGCCGGGCTAGGACTGCCGGGGGCGGCGAGGGGCGTAGGGACGAGTCGTAGACCTGTACGGAATCACCAGGGTAGCCCGCAATCTGTCGATTGCGTTCGGATGGTGCATCTCCGGAGAGACTTCCAGTCGATGATCGACCGGGCGGCCGGGGGCCGGGGGGTCGGTGAGAGGCTGCTGCGGCTGTCCGGCCTGGTGTTCGCCTGGTGGGGTCGGCACGAGGCCGGATCGGTCCACCGCCAGACCCTGCGGGGCTACGTCGCGGGGCTGAGGCCGGTGGTGCGCTCGCTGCTGGTCGAGGGGGCGGCCTGCCCCTGCGCCTGGACGGCGAAGGTCTGCCGCAAGCTGCTGTCGGCCGAGGCCGCGCTGTGGACGTTCGCAACCGTCGATGGGGTGCCGCCGCACAACAACGCGGCGGAGCGGGCGCTGCGGCACGGCGTGATCTGGCGGAAGACGAGCTACGGCACCGACAGCGAGGCGGGGAGTCGGTTCGTGGAGCGGATGCTGACGGTCGGTGCGACCTGCCGTCAGCGGGGCGGCGACGTGCTCGGCTTCCTGACGGCATGCCTCCGCGCCCGCCTCGACGGCACACCCGCCCCGTCGCTCCTGGCCTGAGCGCCGACGAAAACCGTCACGCGCGGCAAGGGCCGTGAACGGTTACTTCTGCGAATATTGCGAATCAACAGACCGACAGTCCTCGTAGGACACGGAGGCGTGGAGCCGTCGGAAAACCCGCTGAAAACGGCGTCTCGTCGACGGTGGGCGAATTTTGCGAATTTTGCGAAGGCGTCAGAAGGCTCCGGGTCTCCGGGTGATGTCCACGCCGGCGGCGACCTGGCCGACACGGGCGGACGATCGCTCGTTACTTCCTGGGTAACAAGCAGGCCCGCGCGGCCCGCCGTCCACGACAGGCTACGCGACCGGCGGCGAGGATATCGCCACCACAGCCCGACTCGTTCTCTGGGGTAGGTCGCCAACGAGCGTCGGTATCGCGGACCGACGCGCGCAAGATCATGGTTGCCCCCCCAATCGCCTAGGACCCATCGCCCATGCAACGGAGGGGATGCGCGTCGATGACGGAGCGGCGGATGAAGCAACGGGCTAGCACACCTGGTGATTGCCTACGGCCCGGAGCACGACCTCGTGTGTCGCCGGCCGGCCACGCATGATTTCTTCTTCGTTTCTTCGCGGGATCCACGTCATGGCCTTTTCGGGTGACTCCCTCCGAGCCTATGATGGTTGCCTCGGTGAGCTGCCGGAGGACGAGCGAGAGGTCTTCGACCTGGTGTGAATCCAGGGGATGACGCAGGCGGAGGCCGCCCAGGAGCTCTGCGTTTCCGCGGCGACGCTGAAGCGACGGTTGAGCTGCGGCCTGCAACTGTTGGCAGAGCAACTGTCCGACCTCCGCCAGGGCGAGAAGCCGCCGGGCGCCATCTAGGTGCATACCGGCAGGAAGTGGGTACTCTCGATATCGGTGTCCTGGCAAGCACCCGTCTCGAGGCGCCCAGTCATGGCTGTCGATTCGCAGGTGCAAGAGCTACTCGACGAGATCAGCGACTCCGGGTGTACTCCGGAGCAGGTCTGCGCCGCTTGCCCCGAGCTGCTGCCCGAGGTCCGCCGGCGCTGGCTACAGATGTGCGCCGTCAAGGCTGACCTCTATGCGCTGTTTCCGACGCCGGGGTCCGACGCCGGCCCGGGCGCCGGTACCTCCGTTCCGTGGCATACGGGCGAAGAGCTGCCGCAGATATCGGGCTATGAGGTGGAGGCCCTCCTCGGCCGCGGGGGCATGGGCCTGGTCTACAAGGCCCGGCACCTGCGACTCAACCGCTTCGTCGCCCTCAAGATGCTGATTACTGGCGCCTATGCCGGGCCGCACGAGCGGGCGCGGTTCCAGCGCGAGGCGGAGGCGGTGGCGAGCCTGCGGCACGCCCACATCGTGCAGGTCCACGACGTCGGCGACCACGAGGGTTGGCCGTACTTCACGATGGAGCTGCACGAGGGGGGCAGCCTGGCCCAGGCCCTGGCCGGCACGCCGCAGTCGGCCCCGAAGTCGGCCGCGCTGGTGGCCACACTGGCCGAGGCTATGCAGGTGGCGCACCGGGGCGGGATCGTGCATCGCGACCTCAAGCCGGCCAACATCCTGCTCACCGCCGAGGGCACCCCCAAGGTCGCCGATTTCGGGCTGGCGCGACACTTCGACGGAGAACCGGCCCTGACGCTGAGCAGTGCTCGGATCGGGACACCCAGCTATATGGCCCCCGAGCAGTTTATTGGGAAGGCGGGAACGATCGGGCCAGCCGCGGACATGTACGCGCTCGGCGTCCTGCTCTACGAGATGCTCACCGGAAGACCGCCGTTCCGAGGCGAGACGGCGTCCGAAACGGAGCGGCAGGTCCTCAATGACGAGCCGGTAGCCCCCTCGCGATTGAACCCGAAAGTGCCGCGCGACCTGGAGACGATCTGTTTGAAGTGCCTGTCCAAGGAGCCGCAGCGTCGCTACGCCAGCGCCGCGGCGCTGGCCGATGACCTGAAGCGTTACGGCGAGGGGCGGCCGATCGAGGCCCGGCCCGTCGGTTGGGGAGAGCGGTCATGGCGCTGGTGCCGGCGCAATCCGACTGCGGCGGCGCTGGTGGCAACGGCCCTGGCCCTGGGTGGCCTGGCGATCGGCGGCGGCCTGTGGCTCGTGCAGCAACGGGCGGAGCGACGCGCGGAAGCGGCCCGGCGCGACGAGGACTTGCGCAGCGAGATCAGCACGGCCGTGTCTCAGGCCGCGAGTTGCGCCAGGGGTTCCACTTCCAACAGGGGCAGGGGCTGCTGGAACGGGCCCGGCAGCGGCTGGAGCCAGCGGGGCCTAGTGACTTGCGTCGTTTGGTGGACCAGGCTCAGGCCGACCTCAATCTGGTGAAGCGCCTGGACGATGCGCAGCTTCCAGTTGTTGACCATCGCGAACGGGACATACGACTATGTCGGGGCGGATCGGCGCTACGCCGAGGCGTTCGCGGAAGGGGGACTGGGTCGCGAGGGGGACGATGTCGCGGCGAAGATCGCGCTGGTGAACGACCCGGCGTTGCGAGCGGAAATCGTGGGTGCCCTCGCCGAGTGGGCCTCCATCGGCCATGGGAAAACGCGGCGGGAATGGCTCGCCGCGGCGGTGCGGAAAGCCGACCCGGACCCGTTGCGCGACCGCCTGCGCAGCTCGACGTGGGGCGGAACCCTACCGAACTGACGCGGCTCGTCCAACAAATGCGCGGGGCGGAGCTTTCGCCGCGGCTGGCGACGGCCCTGGGCTGGACCCTCTACGATCATGGGCCGGACGCGGTGGAACTGCTGCGCGCGGCGCAGGCGCGCATCCCCAGCGACTTTTGGCTGAACTACCATCTCGCCAGGGCCTTGTCCGATGCCAGGCGTTCGGATGAGGCGGTCGGTTACTACCGCGCGGCGGTCGCACTTCGGCCGGAGTCCGTGCCGGTCCACGTCTCTCTCGGCGGCGCCCTGTATGACAAAGGCAATCGCGATGAGGCCATCGGCCACTACCGGCACGCTGTCCGCCTCGATCCCGAGTCTATGCTGGCCCACTTAAGGCTCGGCGCCGCCTTGCGGGAGAAGGGCCAATTGGACGAGGCCATCGACCACTCCCAGCGCCGTCCAGCTCGCCCCCCAGGACGCCTTGACTCACTTCCACCTCGGTCTCGCACTGCGCGACAAGGGCCGGTTCGAGGAGGGCATCGACCGCTTGCAGAAAGCCGCCAGCATCGACCCCGAGTTCGCCCTGGCCCACATCCACGTCGGCCTCGCCCTGTATTCCCAGGCGCAAGCTGGACGAGGCCATCGGCCACTGGCAGAAAGCCGTCGGCATCGACCCCAAGTCGGTCGAGGCCCACATCAACCTCGGCGTTGCCCTCAGCGACAAGGGCCGGCCGGAAGACGCCATCGATCAATTCCAGCGAGCCGTCAGCATCCAGCCCGAGTCCGACCTGGCCCAGAACGGGCTCAGCTCCAGCTTGTATAGGGCCGGCGTCGCCGCCATGCGGGTCGCGGACGGCCAGGGTTCCGAGAAGGGGCGGCTCGCCGAACCGGAGCGAGCCGGCAAGCGCCGACAAGCGCTGGCCTGGTTTCGAGCCGACCTGGAGCTGATGACCAGGCTACGGAACGAGGGCAAGGCGGTGAACCCGGCGCTCGTGACCTGGCAGACGGACCCCGCCCTGGCCGGCCTACATGACACGGCGGGACTGGCGAAGTTGCCCGCCGCCGAGCGCGAGGACTGGCGGCGCCTCTGGGCCGAAGTGGATGCGTGGCTCGCCGCCGACCCCCGGGCGCAGGGACGGGCGTTCGCCGCCCGCCGGGACTGGGCGCGGGCCGCCGACTCCTACACGCGCGCCATCGCCATCAAGGGCGGCCCAAAAAACGACGGCCACTTCGGTTTCGAGCACGCTGCGCTGTCGCTGCTGTCCGGCGACCGCGCTCGCTACGCCCAGACCTGCGCCCACATGATCGAGACGAGCGGCAAGCCTGGGGGCCCGCGGGCCTACCACGTGGCTCGCGCCTGTACTCTGGCTCCCGACTCCGTCGCCGACCCGTCTCTGCCGGGTCGCCTGGCCGAAAGAGAACTCAAGGGCTCCGACGGACAATTCTGGTCGCTGACCGAGCAAGGGGCCTTGGCGTACCGGGACGGCCGGTACCGAGAAGCCGTGCCCCTCTTCGAGCGGAGTCTCGAGGGCGACTCCAAGCCGGGTCGAGCGTTGGTCAACTGGCTGTGGCTGGCCCTGACCCACCAGCGACTCGGAAAGTCCGAGGAGGCGCGGCGCTGGCTCGAAAAGTCCCAGAGGTGGCTCGATCAGTACCGTGACGGGATGCCGGCCCGGGCCGAAGAGGAGCTAGAATTGCACTTCCATAACTGGCTGGAGGCGCATGTCCCTCGCCGTGAGGCCGAAGCACTGATTGCATCCACTGTCCCCCGAACTGGTACGAATGACCAGGAGCATGGCGGGTCACGGAAATGAACTCCGTCCGAGTTCACCGGTCAGTCCGATACCGTGCGGCAACCGAACGTCCCGTGTCGCCGGGTGTTCCAGCTCCCTGCCTGGTTCACGCCCTGGCGCTGCAGACGCCGGGCCATCGATTCCTGCGGCACGCGGGATACCGACCGCCGCCCGGCTGATGTCCGCCCTGGACGCGATCAACCGCCGCTCTCCGTGCGGATAAGTGCGGCAGCCACGTCGGCCCAGAACGCGAGATACGCCTTCCGCTCGTCCGTGTCCAGCCTGTCCAACTCACGCGGGTCGCGGACGCATGCCAGTTCTGGATCTTCCCGCCAGCGAGCGAGCGCCTTGCGAATGCCCTCGCGTGCCGCCGTCGGGTCGGCGTCGAAGGACCGGACTCGGGCGGCGAGTTCCGCCTGCAACCACTCTCTCGCCCGATCGCGCCATCGCCTCCTCTCGGTCTCGCCGAGGCCCGAGGCATCCGCACCACGGCCGCAGCCGGCGAGGGCGGCCGAGCGGGCCGCGTTGCACCGGTGGTCGACCCGGGGGTCGTCGGCAAGCGTCACGTCCGCCGTGAATGCATCGGCGTACAATCGAGCCGATGCGAGGGTCCGATCCTTGAATCGGCAGACGCCTAGCAGGGCCAGACGCTCGGTGTTGTCGCGAGGCTCATATTTCCCTTCCAGGAACGCCGCCGCGTTAGGAAAGATCAGGGCCTCGGCCTCGCGGCGGAGCACGTGCCAGAGCCATTGGTCGTGGCTGCGGACTCGGTCCATGCTCCAGTCGCACGCACCGATCGCTGCCGCGAGCGTTACGCGCGCCTCCTGCTCGTCGCCGCGGCGGTGCTTGGCCATGGCCGTCACGAGCCGAGGGCACGGTCCCAAAACCTCGGTCGCCCTTGATTGCATCAGGGAGATCGCGTCGTCAAAGTGGCCCTGGCGATACGCCGCCAGGCCCATGGCGAAGAGGAAATAGCGATAGTCCCCTTCGGACGTCGTCGCCTTCGCGGCCACTGCGCGCTCTGCGAGGGCGACCGCGGTCTTCAATTCCTCCTCCGACGGCGGAGCTAACAGGGCCGCGCGGGCCGTCTGTTCCGCCACATACGGGTCGCTGGTGTCGCCGAATCGTCGGAGCAAGTCCCGTCGGGCGAGGCGATATTCGCCCTCGTCTCCCAAGAACAGGCACATCTCGGCGTATCCGAACCACGGGTCGTGCTGAGGCGGATCGAGTTCCAGGGCTTTTTTCCACTGTCGGCGCACCTCCTCGCCCTGTCCCCGCCGGATGAGATCGCACCGGAGGATGTTTTCGATGTGCGGGATGGTCGGGTCGGCGGCATGGAACTGCCAGTAGTATTCGAGTCGCCTCGTCGCCTCGACCCACCGCACTTAACGCGTTGGCCACGCCGAGTTGAGCCCATGTATAGTTCGGATCGATTTGCAGCGCCTTGCGGAAGCACGCGATCGCCTCGTCCATCCGCCCGGAGTCTCGGAGGTAATTGCCAAGATTCGTATGCCCTCGGGCGTAGTTCGGATCGATCTTCAGCGCCTGCTCGTAGTAGCCGATCGCTTCGTCTAACCGCCCCAGAATCCTGAGCGAATCGCCCAATGCTGTGTACGCCAGCGCGGCTTCCGGCCGGCTGGCCAGCGCCGCTCGGTAGTAACTGGCGGCATCGACAGGGGCGGAGAGAAACAGATTATCTCCGAGGGCCACGTTGGCCCAGAAATCGGCGGGGTGATCCTTCTGGACCCGTTTCAAGAACGCCGGCGCCTTGTCGCCTACGGGTCGAAGCCTCTCCCCCAGCGCAGGAGGAGCGAAACGGACTGTCCGCTCACCGGGACAGCCCTGGCCAACTCCGTGAGGGCGGCCGGATCGTCCCATTTTTCTGAGTCGCGGATGCGATCGCCCCAGCCCAACGGATCGGGATCGGTCTTGCCGAGCGATGATCAACAGCCAATCTCGCCGGCCCTTGTCGGAGGCGCAGACGGCCCAGTCATCCAGCGCGGCGATGAGTGCGACCCGGACCGCCGACTCGCCGATGCGTGCGGCTACGACGTCCGGGGGGTCCTTGGCCGTCGCCAGGCCCGAATTTCTGGAAGGCGGACATGTACTCGCGGTCCGCCTTGGACTTGTAATAAGCCAGGTCGCTGCCGCCGGTGGCCCGATTCAGGCGGATGCGGTCCAATTCGAGGACGAGATCGAGATCGCTCCGGCGCGGCCCAGTCGCTTTCGCAAATCGTCATCCCCGCCTCCGGTAAGTCGGGCACCGGCCCGCTGCAAGGCGACGCCCGCGTCGATCCACTGGGCCCGCTGCTGGAGGCGGTTGATCTCTCGCAAGTCCACTTCGATCGCGTTTCGCCGCCGTGACTGCTGGACGGCGAGCCAGGTCATGCTGCCGAGGAGGATGGTCGCGAACAGGGCCGCTGCCTCGCCGATGAGAGCCGCGTTCGCCGGTCGCCGCCTCACCCATTTGCCGACGCGCCTCCAGGGAGCCCGGGCGTCGTGCGCGATGGACTCGGCCGCCTCGCGTAACGCTGGAGGTCATCCGCCAGCGCGGCCGCCGTCGCATAGCGACGATGTGGGTCCTTGTTGCAGGCATTTGAGGCAGATGGTCTCCAGGTCGTTCGGCACCCGGGCATTCAGCCGAGAAGGGGGTGCCGGCTCCTGGGAGATCACCTGCTGCATCGGTCTCCGCCGCCGACGCGGCTCGGAACGGCGGGCGTCCGGTCAGCAGCTCGTACAGGATCGCCCCCAGCGCGTAAACGTCCACCGCGGGACCGACCGCGTCCGGTTGCCTCCCGGGCTTGCTCGGGGGCCATGTAGCTCGGCGTGCCGACCGGGAGTCGCTGTCAGGGTTAGCACCGCCCCGTCGCCCTCCGGATGAGGCCGGCCAGTCCGAAATCGCTGATCTTCGGCATGCCGTCGGCGGTGAGCAGGACGTTGGCCGGGCTTCAGGTCGCGATGAACGATCCCGCACGCGTGGGCCGCCTGCACGGCGCCGGCCAGGGTCGCCACCAACTGCGGCCGCCTGACGGGCCGCCAGGGGCGTGCCGGCGAGCTTCTGGGCCAGGCTGCCGCCGTCGACATAGCTCCATCGTGAAGTACAGCCGGCCGCCGACGTCCCCCACGTCGTAGATTTGGACGACGTTGCAGTGCCGAAGCCCGGCCACTGCCTCCGCCTCCCGCTGGAAGCGGCCTTGCTCCCGCGTGCCGGCATAGACGCCACCTAGGGCCATCTTCAGCGCGACCCACCGATTCAGCCGCAGGTGCTTTGCACGGAAGACGATCCCCATGCCCCCGCGACCGAGCACCGCGGCGACCTCATA
>CAVSDG010000003.1:0-310762 GCA_963726685.1 uncultured Planctomycetota bacterium | reverse complement strand
GGGAACTGCGCCGGGGCCTGCTGGTTGTGGGTCATGAGCGTCGCGTAGTTGTTGCCGGCGTCGGTCCCGAGCAGCCCGGGGCGCAATGGGCGGGCCGATCACCACGCCCCCGGGGCCGACGGGATTCCCCCCTGCTGGAGCACGGCGAGCACCGCGTCGCGTCGTGCCTCGGCGAGGCCCGGCTTGTCCGGCGTCGGCTCGATGATCACCGGCCCGCACCAGCCGCGCAGGGTCCGGTTGATCCGGTCCATGCGGCCGATGCCGACCGGGGTGAGCGACGGGGTGTCGACGAGGAAGTCGGATCGATAGAGCGTGTAGACGTGGGTGCGGCCCGGCCCGCATTACGCCGATTGTTCCGTAGAGCGACGCCCCCAAGTAGGCCCCTCGGCGAAGAGGTCGGGGTCGCCGATGAAGTCCTCGTGGGCCGTGCGCCCGCGTGGCGGATCGTGGCGGGCCGGATCGGCCCGACCCTCCGCGGCTGGCCCTGCACCGGCGTGCAGGGCGCGGCCACGCTCGCCGGCTGCTGGGCCTCGGCGGCGTCGGCCGCCAGGAGGAACCCCAGCAGGGCAGCCCACCAGGGTCGTCTTTCGCGATCTGCGGGCATCCTCGTCCCCTTCGGTTAGTCGATATAGCCGCTCGGCCCGACCACGTAGCGGGACTCGCTCTGGAAGTGCTTCATCACGTTGAGCGGGTCGAGCTCGAGGACGGTTGCACGGACGCCCTTCCCGGTCTTCCCCTCGATCCGGCCGAGCAAGTAGAACTCCCAGTCGTTCGGCTCGTCGACCCGCTTGGACGCGGTGACGGGGTTGTCGTCCGTCTCGATCGGGTTGACGAGCTCGGGCGTGACCAGGACGACCAGCTCGGTCTCGACCGTGTTGATCGTCGACGAGCTGAAGAGCGAGCCCGACGATCGGCAGGTCGCCGAGCCCGGGGATCTGCGCGGACGGTCGCGTTGGTCGCGGTCTGCAGCAGGCCGGCGATGGCGAGCGTCTGCCCCTCGCGGAGCTCGACGACGGTCCGGGCGCTCCGCTGGCTCAGGCCGGGGACGGCCGTGCCGTTGACCGACGTCCCGGCGGCCGTCAGCTCGCTGAAGGCCGGCTCGACGTCGAGGCGGATCACGTCGCCCGCGAGGATGTTCGGCAGGAAGCTCAGCAGGGCCCCGAACGGGGCGAACTGGATCGTCACGACGTTGCCGCCGCCGCTCGCGGAGATCTGCGGGACGGGATAGGGAAACTGGCCGCCCGCGAGGAACTTGGCCGGCTGGCCGTCGAGCGTCATGAGGTTCGGCTCGGCGATGACCTTGGCCAGGCTGTTCTGGCGGATGCGTTGAGGAAGAGCGAGAACTCGCCGGCGTTGAAGATGCCGAAGAGCTGCGAATTCGCCGTGGCGGCGGCCGCTCCCGCGGCGTTGAACCCCGTCCGGACCGGCTGGATCAGGTTCGGCAGCGGCACGCCGGTGCCGCGTATCCCCGGCGTGAAGACAGACGACTGGCCGACGCCGGTCGACGCGGCGATGCTGCCGACCCCGCCGATGGTCGAGCCGATGATGTTGCGATTCCTCGTGTCGAGCCAGTTGACGCCGATCTGGCGGATCGCAGTCCGGTTCAGCTCGGCGATCTTGACGTGGAGCATGACCTGCCGGGGGCCGGGGACGCGCACCCGATTGATGATGAACGAGGTCGTCCCGGCACCCAGGCCGCCCCCGCCCCCTGTCCCTCCGCCCCCCCCACCGCCACCGCCACCGCCCGCGCCGGCGAGCATGCCTCCTCCGCCTCCGCCTCCTCCGGCCGCCTGGTTGCCGCGCAGCTCGGCCGCGATGAGCTGGAGCACCTCGGCCATCGTCTTGACGTCGGGGACCTGCCCTTCGAGGATGATCTGCGAGCTGGCCTGGCGGATGTGGACCTCGGCGCCGGGGAAGACCTGCTTGAGCCGCGCCTCCATGTCGCGCGTGTCGATCGTCACTCGGACGAGGAAGGTCGTGGGCCGGCCGGTCGCGTCCCAGATCGTCATGTCGGTCATGCCGTACGAGCGGCCGTACAGGTTCATGAGTCGCGTGTTCGGCTGGTCGTTGATCAGCTCGACGTCGGCCACGGCCGGGTTGGAGACGGCGATCCGCGTCAGGGGCTCGCGGGTCTGGATCAGCCGCGAGCGGCCGACGACGACGTTGATCTCGGCCTGGGCGTCGCCGACGACCTCGATCAGGTCACGCACCTTCTCGGCGGGAGTTGGCGCGCCGGGCGGCTCGATCGGGGGCGGGCCGGGTGGACGTTCGGGGATGAAGCCGGTCGAGTCGCGCCGCACGTCGATCACCCGGGGCGTCGGCCTCGCCGTCGGCGACGACCCCGTGTCGAAGGGGACGAGCAGCGGCGGCGAGGTCGGCGGCCCCGGAGCCCGCGGGGCGGGGATGCCCTCGATCTGCCGCGGGCCGGCCGGGGGCGGCGTATTGAGCGGCGACGGCGTCATCGACGGCATCCCGCCCGCTCGGTCCTGTGCCGACGCCGCCGAGACGGCGACCAGGGCGATCATCGCGGACCGGACGACAGACAGCCGCGACCTCCTCGGCCGCTCGTCCCTGGGAAGATTGGCTGAGGACACCAGGAGAATCCCTTCTCGCGTGACGATCGGGCCCGCCTACCCTGCCGGTCGGGCGGGACGGGAGGCCCGCAGCGGTCGCAACGCCCCCTCCTGTCGGATCGGCCGGATTGGGCCGCGCGATGAGAAAAAAAGCGGGAAGGCTTCGCCAGGGTCGGGAATTGGGGACCGGCTCCCCGCGGATCGATGACCGTCCTGGCCCGCGAGCGGTAGACTGCGCGATGGGATTTGACACGCCGGAGCCGGTCATGAGCGTCGCGATCGACCTTTCGGGCCGCGTTGCCCTCATCACGGGCGCCTCGCAGGGCATCGGCGCCGCGATCGCCGGCCGGCTCCACGAGGCGGGGGCGGCGGTCATCCTCAATCACCCCGATTCGGCCGACGGCAAGACCGCCCGCGACGCCCGGGCGGTCGCCGCGGCCCTGAATGCCGTCCGACCCGGCACGGCCGAGGCCCGCGCCGCCGACGTGTCCGACGCCGAGGCCGTCCATGCGATGATGCAGTCGATCGCCGCCGATCGTGGCGGGATCGACGTGCTGGTCAACAACGCGGGCATCCTCCGCGACCGGACGATCGCCAAGATGAGCCTGGAGGAGTGGCGGGCGGTGATCGACGTGAATCTCACCGGCGTCTTCCACGGCTGCAAATTTGGGCTGGAGATCCTTCGTGACGGCGGCTCGATCGTGAACATCGGCAGCCTCTCGGCCCGTGCCGGGTTCCACGGCCAGGCGAACTACGCGGCGGCGAAGGCGGGCGTTCAGTCCCTGACCCGCGTCCTGAGCCGCGAGTGCGCCCGCAGGCAGATCCGCGTCAACGCCGTCGCGCCGGGCGTGATCGAGACCGACATGGCGTCCAAGATCGCCCCCGAGGTGCGCGCCGGGATGCTCCGACAGATTCCCATGGCACGGTTCGGCCTGGCAGCCGAGGTCGCCGATGCTGTCCTCTTCCTGGCCTCACCGCTCGCAGGTTACATGTCGGGGCACGTGCTGGAGGTGGATGGGGGGTGGAGAGGATAAGTCCGTCGGCCGGGGTCCCGAGCGAAGCCCGGACGCCGCCGAGCGAACCCAAGCGACCAAGATTCGTTCACTCCTGTGCGGCCTGGTGCGGGAATTGTGCTCCCGGCCGGTGCTCCCGGGCCGTCCGGGATGGTCGGACACCGACATCCCGAAGGGCGCCATTCGCCCCCGCCGCCCTTCTCGAACCGATGCACACGATCCATGACGCCGATACAATAAGTCGCTCGGAACGGCCCGCACAGGCGAGCTTTCCCGTCGCAAACGGCCCCGAGTCCGACCGATGCCCGACCCGCGACCCGACTCCGACCCCGAGATCGCCGATGCCTCGCTCCTCTTCGGCGGCCCGGAGGCGCCGAAGGCCGGGACCTCGCCCGTGTCGCCCGCCGACGCGGGCCCCGGCTATGCGGTCGAGGGCCCCGAGCCCGAGGTCGACTCCGCGGCCGCGCCGCCAATCCCCCCGATCCCCCGGACCGAACGCCCCCGCCCGGCCGCGAGACCCGAGCCGGCTCCGCGAAGACCGAAACGGGCGCCGTCGTCGGGCGTGGACCAGCTCTGGAGTCGCGGCGCCGAATGGGGCGAGGACCTCATGCGGCTCGGCGTGGCCTTCCTGGTCGCCGGATTCCTTCTCTATTCGACCTTCCGCGTCGACGCCCTCGGCGCCTGGGTCGTGCTGCTCGCCTTCGCGGTCGTCGGCCTGGCGATCCTCACCTATCCGATCTTCATCACTCTCGAAAGACCCGTTCGCGTGACGCCCGAGCAGGCCGTGAAGGATTACTTCGGGGCCCTTTCGCACCGCGTCCCGCACTACCGGCGGATGTGGCTCCTGCTCTCGACCGACGGGCGCCATGCGCGCCGAGTTCGGTTCGTTCCCCGCCTTCAAGGCGTACTGGACGGGCCGGCTCGCCAGGTGGAAGGCCGACGCGAGGTCACAAGGCGTGCTCAACCCGGTGACGGTCGAGGTCGCCGACTTCAAGTCCGAGAAGAGCGCCGGGCAGACCGAGATCGATGGCGAGTACACGGCGCGAGTCCTGGTGCCAGGTTCATCGGAGCCCGTGGCGTCGTATCGTGTCTCGGCCCGGCTCGTCCGTGGGGCGGACAAGATGTGGTATCTCGAGTCGGGGACGCTGGATTGAGCCGCGGACTTCGGTCTTCACCGCGTCCCGAAAACCCCCCCACCCTACCCTCCCCCGCAAGGGGGGAGGGCGAAGATTTCTTGCATGATCAAAGATAAAAACACCCTCCCCCCTTCCGGGGGAGGGCAGGGTGGGGGGTGGTCCCGGCGGAGGCCTCGCGACCTTGCCCGCTCGATCAACGCCCCGCCGCTCGCAGTAACGGCTCGGCGATATCCAGCGCGATGGCCAAGCTGGCGAACAGTCGCCCCGCCCACTCGCGGGCGTCCGGCTCGGGGTCGCGTGGGATCCGCGCGAGCATCGCCGTCGCGCAAACTGCCGCGATGGCCCAGCCAAAGCCGCCGAAGAACTGGTAGATTGCGGTCCGCTCCAGCACGCCCTGGACCGCGCCGCCGAGCGGCGGTAGCCGGTCCTTGCGGACCGCGCGGTTGAGGGCCAATGCGGCGAGCTGCGACGCGACGGAGAGGGCCGCGAAGACGCCCGCGATCGACCAGATCCATCGGCCGAGGCCCCACGTCGCGGGGCGTCTGCCCCGGATCGTCTCGACGACGAGCCCGCCCCCGCCCGCGAGGGCGAGCCCGGTCAGCAGTGAGCCGCCGCCGAGGCGAATCCACCCGCTGCTCCCCGGCGCGGGGGTGGCGGAATTGACCATCGACGCCGTCATCTGCGACCGGACAACGGCGAGGCAAATGGCTGCCGTCGCGACCAGTTCCAGCACGTAACCCAGCCGCATCGTCGGCCGCTTCATCCCCGTCACGTCCCCCCCGCCCGCCACCACCGGTAGCGGAAGGCGAGATACGTCGCGCCGAAGAGGATCAGGCACAGCGGCGGATAGAGGAAGAGGAACGCCGCCCAGACCGGCAGGCCGAGGCCGGGGATGATCCGCATCGTCATGTCGACCGCGCCGGCGCCGCTGAGCTGGCTCCCGCGCATCGGGATGCTGAACGCGGCCGAGAACGGGCTCGACACCGTAAACGCCGCGATCCGCTCCTCCGAGATCCCGCCGGCGAACCCCTGCAAGTACCACCGCAGGCCGATCGGGCCGACGAAGAGGATCAGGAGCGTCAGGTAGGTCAGAATCATCGCCACCGACGTCCGCCGCGAGAGCGCCGAGCAGAGCAGGCCGACCGTCGACGTCGCAAGGCAGGTCGTCGCGATGATCAGCAGGTAGACAACCAGCGTCCAGGGCCGGTCGCGCAGCTCGGGGATCAGAATGTAAGCAAGAAGCAACTGCTCCGTCAGCAGGAACGTCAGCACCGTCGAGACCCGCAGGGCCGCCAGCAGCTTGGCCCAGACGATCTTGCCGGGCCGCAGGAGGGTCGTGAGCAGGAGGTTCAGCGTCTGCCGCTCGCGCTCCTGGGTGATGCTGCCCGCGGAGAAGACGGGGCCGACCAGAAGATTAAAAGTCAGTACATAGGAGACGTAATACCCCGCGTTCTCGGGCCTCAGGAAGAGCAGCACGGCCATCAGCGGGATCGACAGGAGCATGCTGACCTGGATCACCACACGGAGCATCAACGTGCCCTGGCTGAAGATCTCCGAGCGGAGCTCCTTGTCGAGGACCGGGTTGGTGCCGTCGGGCATCAGGTCGGTCCGCTTGGCGGGTGCGAAGAGCTTGTCGGGGAAGAGGTCGCGGTCGATGACGACGCCGATGGCGTACTTCATCTCCTGCTCCTCATCGACGACCTCTTTCCCCTCGCTTCCGACGTCCGGCGGGCGCAGCAGCCGCCCATTGAGCGCCACGACCACGACGGCCCAGATCGTGAGGCACCAAGGCGGCAGGACGGCGATCGAGACGAAGTCCCGGAGGTTCGTGTCCTGGGTCCGCGTCAGGACGATGCAGACGATCGCCAGCGGCAGGATGACCAGATAGCTCACCACCAGGGCCGAGCTCGTCCGGCCGAAGTAGCTCGAACAGGCGAGGCTCAGGAGGCCGAACGTCCCCGCGGCGAGGATCAGGATCAGGTAGGCCCGGACGATCTCCGACATCAGGATGCCACCGAGCAGGAAGCAGAGGATGATCAGCGGCAGGCTCGAGAGGATGAGCAGGACGACGTACGTCAGCGAGCTGAGCAGCTTGCCGACGAGGATGTTCACGGGCTGGAGCGGGCTGGCGAGGAGCATCTCGTACGTCTTCCGCTCCTTCTCGCCGGTGATGCTGCCCGCCGCGAACGTCGGCGCGACCAGCGCGACGAGGAAGAACTGGCCCAGGAAGAACAGGTCGAACAGCCGCTGCGCCGCCCCCGAGCTGACCTGGGTCTCGTCGAGCGGCCACGCGTAGTAGACCATCACGCCGAGGAACGCGACGTAGAGGAATTGCAGCGCGAACGCCCGGGGCGACCGGAGGTTCACGAGCAGCTCGCGGGTGAGGACGGGGTTGTCGCGGAGGATCATGGGTGGTCGGGGGGCTCGGAGTTCGTGTCCCTCGTGAGGACGAGGGCGGTGAGGGCGCCTGCGGTCGCGACGACGAGAGCGAACAGCGAATGGACGATCTGATGAGTCGTTGGGGAGGGATTCCTTTCGATATTCAGCCACTGCCACACGAACGACGGCTGCCCAAGCATGTCTAGCGCCTCGGCGCCATTGATTCTCTCGCGAACATAATCGACTAATGCGTCGGTTAATAAGAAAGGTCCATAGGACGAATAACGGCTGAGCAGGAGGTATGAAAGCCCCGAGATCGAGAAACCGAACCAGATCGCACGCCGACGGCGAGGAAGACTTAACGCGGCCACTGCCGCGGCGACGAACGCGACCACGACGACGGTGTAAAGAACGCTGGACGCAAGTTGGGATGGATACCGCATCGCCGCGATCCCGACCGCCGCCAAGGCGACGAGCCCCATCGACCTGGCGATCGTGACCCGCATCCGCCCCATCGCCCTACCCCGCTGGTCGTGAGTCGCCTCGTTACGACGCTCTGCGTCGTAACGCGTCTTCGGCCGCTCCGCGGCCATTCCGGACGACGCGGAGCGTCGGCGGACCCGTTCCCACGCAGAGCGTGGGAACGAGGAGCGGTGCAGCTAACCCGCTAGTTGACGATCCCCTTCGTAATCATCATGAAAACCTCCTCGAGCGACAGCTCCTCCTCCGCGAACGAATGGACGCCGACGCCCGACGAGATCAGCCGCCCCAGCAATCGCGCCAGGTCCTCGTCCTGCCCGTGGAATTCGGCGGTGACGGTGTGGTCGAACGACTCGACCGTCTTGACATTCGACTCGTCGCGAAGGATCGACGCCGCGCGTCGGCCGAGTCGTCGAGGACGCGCACCCGCAGGACCCGGTGTTGCCGCAATTGCCGCGTGATCTCGGCAATGCTCCCGGCCGCGAGCAGCTTGCCCCGCTCGATGACGCCGATCGAGGTGCAGAAATCCGCCAGTTCCGAGAGGATGTGGCTGGATACGAGGATGGTCTTCCCCATCCCGCGCAATTCATTGAGCAGCGCCTTCATTTCCAGCCGGGCCCGCGGGTCGAGGCCGCTGGCGGGCTCGTCGAGGATCAGCACGGGCGGGTCATGGACGAGCGTCTTCGCCAGGCAGAGCCGCTGCTTCATGCCCTTCGAGAGGCCGTTGACGTAGTCGTCGCGCTTGTGGGTTAAATCGAGAAGCTCCAACACCTGCCCGATAATCTTCTTGCGGTACGACCGGGGGATCTCGTAGGCAACGGCGAAGAAGTCGAGGAACTCCCAGACCTTCATGCCGTCGTAGACGCCGAAGTCGTCGGGCATGTAGCCGATGATCCGCCGGACGCCCATCGGGTCCTGCGTGACGGACTTGCCGGCGACGATCCCCTCGCCCGCGGTCGGGCGGAGCAGGGTCGCGAGGAAGCGGATCGTCGTGCTCTTGCCGGCGCCGTTGGGGCCGATGAAGCCGAAGACCTCGCCCTGGCCGATCGCGAAGCTCAGGTCGTCGACGGCCACGAAGTCGCCGTAGCGCTTGGTGAAATGCTGGACCTCGATCATCGTCGCGGGGCTCCGGGGTCGTCGGCCGGATCGGGGTCGTCGGGTTGGGATTCGGGACCGGGCATGCCGGGAGTCGCGGGCGCGGACTTGGTCCTCGGATTTCGCCTCAAGCCGGGGACCGGAGCCACGGGCATCGCCGCCTTGGGCGCGGCGATCATTCCCTTGGGAAGGCCCCCCACGCCCGGAGCGACGGGCGAGACGGCGCGACCGCTCCCCGCCGTCGCAACATGCCCTGGAACATCTGATTGATGGGAGGGGCCGGGGCCGGCGTCTTGAGCATCTGCTCCGAGGGTTTCTCGGGCCCGTTCGCGAGGATGTTGTAAGCGAGGGAGGCCGGGTCGGGCGTCTCGCCGAGCTTCATGTGGGCGACCACCAGCGTGAACCCCTGGTGCAGGTCGACCGCCGGCTCGATCACCTGGCCCTCCCTCGGCCTGGCCATCCACGCCAGCAGCCGGACCTCGCCGACCTCCTCGGGGCGCGATGCGATCGACGACCGGATGAGCATCTCGAGGAAGGGCGCGGGGTCGACCTCGTTCTTCTTCAGGCCCTCGGGGCTGGCGATGTCGTACTTCGCCACCTCGCGCGCTTCGCCCTTCACCTCGACGGTCGCATTCGGGGCGATCGTCCCGAGGTACACCGCCTTGCTCGCCTTTTCGCCAATCTCGACCACCACGGCGTCGCGGAGCTCGGCCTCGGTCCCGTTGACCACCTTCCGCGTGCCGTCTTCCTCCTTCAGCGTGAAGCCGCCGGGCAGGTTGGCGTACTGCTCGGCGCGGAACATGGCGAGGCTCCGCGGCTGGACCTGGAACCTGTCGAGCATGGCGATGGGCGTCGTCTGGAAGACGGACTGCTGGACGTCCTCGCCGCGGATCGCCCGGCCCGTGTTCATGGGGAGTGCCAGGGCCGAGGGGTCGCCGGGGTACGAGATCGCGTACTTCACGCGGCCCGTGGTGTAGAGCGAGGCAAACCGGCTCAGATGGCCGCGGGAGTAATCACCGAAGGTCTCGAGGACGTCGACCTCGTTGCATGCCGAGTCGTAGCCGACGTCGTACGCCGCGGCCCGCTCGACGACCACGGCGAAGCCGAGCGCCAGGATCGGCACGAGCGCCCACGCCCACTCTCGGCGGCCCAGGCCGAACCGGCAGATGATCCAGTTGATCGGCACCAGGGCGATGATGTAGGCGAGGATGACCATCAGCACGAACCGCCGTCCCGGGATCTCGATGCCCGACGCGCGCTCCAGCGCCGAGCGGCTCATGCTCGGCAGCGCCGCGTCGTCGAGCCACTCGCCGACCGGGACGTGGAACGGGTTCAGCCGGGCGGCCTGGCCCAGGGTGCTCGCCCCGACCGACGGCGTGGCCGTCGGCAGCGTGTTCCTGCCCGTCGAGGACAGGGTCGTCGAGCCGTCGTCCCCCTCCTCGACCTGGATTCGCCGCGTCCCCGCGCCAAGGTCGCGTCCGAGCAAGCGGGACCACGTCAGGTCGGGCGCGTTCAAGGGCGCGTAAAGCGGCGGCATGAAGCCGCTCTGGCCGGTGCTCGGGTCGGCGTAGCGGAGCTCGGCGACGCATCGCTCCTCGGGCCGGCGGAAGATCACGCGGCGGACGAACGTGTCGTAGCCGTTCCAGCCGAGCAAGGTTGGGTCGGTCAGGGCGATGCCGAGCATGAGGATCCGCCCGCGGCCCACACGCCACTCGACGCCCAGTGGCGGCAATCCCGCCTTCTTGCCGAAGCCGATGACGCGGGCACCCGGCTTGGGGTCGAGCACGGCGACGTAGAGCGGCTTGTCCTTCGGGACGAGGATCGGCTCAGGCGGCTTGTACCTCCGCCCCGCCTCCTCGAAGGCCTGCTGGATCGGCTGTGTGGCCTCGATCGCATCCTCGGGCTCGGCAATCGGGGCCGGCGGCGGGTAGGCCGCGGCGAACGAGCGCAGGTCGTCGGCCGAGAGCTGCTTGCCGGCGCCGGAGATGTCCGCGGGCAGATACGGCGCCAGGAAGCTCTCGCGGAACGGGGCCAGATTGGGACCGGCGCCGCCGACGATGATCAACTGCCCGCCCCAGTGGAGCCAGTCCTTCATCGCGTCCTGCTGGCTGACGTTCAGCGTGTCGGGCGGCATGCCGTCCCAGATGACGTGGCTGATCGTCGTCCAGGTCAGCGGGTGGGTCGGCAGGTAGCAGCGGTCGGGCTCGGTCGTGGGGATGGTTCGGTAATAGCGCTGGTTGTCGTAAACGACCTGGTCGCTCTTCGTCCCCGAGAGTGGGAACATGGAGCGCAGGTGTGACCAGCGGCCGTATCCCTCGTTCGGCCCCTTCGTCAGGATCGGCACGAGCATTTGGTGCGGCAGCAGCGGCCGGAGCGCGGCGGAGTGGCGATCGTCGTACCGGAGTGACTCAGGCCGAATGAGTTGGAGCGGCAGCTCGCGCGGGATCGTCGGCGTCATCACCTGGAAGAGGATGCGCGAGCGCTGGCCCTTGACGAGCCGGGCGTCGCGGCGGAAGACGACCTCGTGCGGCATGTCCAGCAGCGGTACGGGCGGGTCGGTCTCGAGCCAGCCGTCATAGCTGAACCGGTTCGCCCTCAGCTCGAGCGCCAGCGTGCTCCAGTGGTTCGCCTTGACGAAGGGGATGACGTCGTTGGGCAGCACGGTCGTCTTGAAGAACTCGAAGGCGTCGCGCTGCTCTTCCTTCTTGCCTTTCTCCATCTCGGACGGGTCGGTGAGCACCTTCTCCAGCTGCTTGGTGACGGTGCTCTTGGTCGACTCCTCGTCCTGCGCCCGGGCCGATCCTGCGGCGGCGAGGACGACGAGCGCGAGCCAGGCCGCGCCGCGAACGATGCCGGCTGGTGTCCGTGCCACGATCTCCCCTCCGATTTGCCGCGGGCTCCGACGCTCGTCCGACGTGTTGGTGTCAGTCTATACCGCGACGCAACCCGCCGGAAGGGCCGCGGGGCGATTATCCGAAAGAATTGGGCGAGCGACGGATTGTCCATCGCTCGAAGTCATCGGGTGTGTCGATGTCAACCAGTGCGTCTCCGGCGTCGAGCTCGACGGCAATGACCGTTTGGCCTGGATCGTCGACCAGCGCATTGACGCCGACGCCTTCGGGCAATTCGCGGATCTGCCGGGCCACGGCCCAGGGCAGGTAGACCGGATGTCCGCGCTTCGCCCCGGCCTTCGGCCTGGCGAGGCATCCGGCGGACTCACGCCCTGCCCGGATCACGCGCGCGACCAGGTCTGAGCTGATGCCCGGCATGTCGGCGGGAGCGAGCAGGATCGCTTCGATTGGCTCAAGAGTTTCGGCTCGATCGAGCCCCGCCTCGATCGAGCCGCGCATGTCGGCGGTCTCACGGCCGAGGACGACGACCTCGGCCCCGGCCTCCTCCGCGCGCTGCACAATTCCCGCGGATTCGGCCCGTTCGCCTGGTGGGGCGACCACGACAACGCAGTCGGCGCCGCCGTTGCGGAGCGCACGGACGACGTGGGCGATGAGCGTCGTCCCGCCGATCTCCAGAAGCGGCTTGGGCCAGCCCATCCGTCGGCTCAGGCCCGCGGCCGGGACGATCGCGACGATCATGTCCCGGCTGGCTCCGGCTCGGATTCCGGCTCGGCGACGGAGGGCGGCTTGGGGATCGCGCCGAGGTTGCGCCGGGCGATCAGCTCGGCGACGATGCTCACGGCGATCTCGACGACCGACTCCGAGCCGATGTCGATCCCTACCGGCGCCGCGACCCGGCCCAGGTCGGCCTCGGAGATCCCCATCCCGCGGAGGCCCTCGAAGATGAGCCGGATCTTCCGCCGGCTGCCGATCAGCCCGACATAGGGCGCCCGGGTCGGCGCGAGGTGATAGAGCGCCTCCTGGTCGTGCCCGTGCCCGCGGGTGACGATGACCGCATACGTCCGCTCGTCGACTTCCAGGCCGGACAGGGTCTCCTCGATCGGCCCGACGACGATCCGCTCGGCGGCCGGGAACCGCTCGCGGTTGGCGTATTGCTGGCGGTCGTCGACGACCCAGACGTCGAAGTCGGCCTTCGCCGCCAGCTCCGCGACGGACTGGCCGACATGCCCGGCACCGACCACGACCAGCCGGATTCGCGGCAGGGTCGGAAGGAGCGCGACGCCGGCCCGCAGGCCCGGCCTCGGCCTCTCGTCCAACGGGCAGATCGATCCCGCAACGTGCTCGCCGAGCCCGTGGCCATTCCGCTCGATCACGAGCTTGCCGTCGGCGCTGAACAGGCATCGGCCGCCGATGTCGAATCCGCTGCGATCGGAGTCGACCACGACGGCCTCGGTGAACCCTCGCCCCTCCTCGAGCAGCCGGCGATAGGCCCGATAATAGGTGCGGGCCTCCGCTCCGCGGGCCGACTCGACGACGACCGTCATCTTCCCGCCGCAGATCAGCCCGTCGGCCCAGGCGTAGTCGTGGTCGAGGACGAAGGAATGGACGTCGGCTCCCTCCTGCCCGACCCGCCGGACGGCCCGCATCTTGACCTCGTTCTCGACGCACCCGCCGCCGAGCGTGCCGACCTGGCCGCCGTCGGGGTCGACGACCATCAGGGCCCCGGCCTTCTGGGGGGTCGAGCCCTTCGTCTCGACCACCTGGCAGACGAGCCGCTCGGCGCCTGAGGAGAGGGCTTCGTCGAGTTGGCGGAGGAGGTCGCGCATGGGGCATTCCAGGAACGCAGTTCGGTCGTCCCCACCAGGCTATAATGCCCGCGAAAGGTCGGCAAGCCGTTGCAGGAGCCGTCCTCACTTCGCCCGTTCCCTCGATGGACCCGTGACTTGGCCGACCTCGCGCCGCTGATCCTCGCCAGCGCCTCCCCCCGCCGCCGCCGCCTTCTGACGGAGGCCGGCTACCACTTCGACGTCGACCCCTCCGACATCGATGAGCCTCCACCGGCCCCCGGCACGCCCGTCTCTGATTACGTGGCCCTGCTCGCCTGGAAGAAGGCGAACGCAGTCGCGGTCCGGCGAAAGGAGGGGCTAATCCTTGCGGCAGATACCGCCTGTGCCGTCGGGGATGAGATCCTCAACAAGCCCGTGGATCGCGCCGACGCCGAGCGGATGATCCGTCTCCAGGAGGGGCGCGATACGGAGGTCGTCACCGGGCTCTGCCTTTACCGGGCCGACCGGGGCGAGTGGGTCGGCGCGGTCGAGTCGAGCATCGTCCGGTTCCGGCCGCTGACCGATGAGGAGCGCGACGGGTATCTAGATTCGGGGCGCTGGCAAGGGAAGGCCGGGGCGTATGGCGTTCAGGATAACGACCCGTGGATTGAGATCCCGGCGGGGAGCTGGTCGAACGTCGTCGGGCTGCCGATGGAGCGGCTCGCGGAGCTTCTCCGGTCTCATCCGACCCTGACAACCGGCCTCTGACGCCGTATGATGCCGGGATTGCCGCTCGGAATGGATCGCTCGGAGACGCCCCCATGGCCGAAGCAACGAAGACCGCGGCCGGACGGCGGAGGACGAGGCTCTGGATCGCCGTCGCCGCCGCGGTGGTGCTGGCGGGGGTGGCCGTCGCCGTCTGGCCCGCGTTGAGGACCTCGATGGCCCAGTCCGCCTCGTCGCTCATTGCCGCCAAGGTCGATGGGGCCCGGGCGTACGGCTACCTCAAGGAGATCTGCAAGTTCGGCCCCAGGCCCGCCGGGTCGGATCCCAACACCCGCCAGCGAAAATATGTCGCCAAGCACTTCACGGAGATGGGTGCGACCGTCCGCGAGCAACCCTTCGAAGGGGTCGACCCCGTCTCCGGCAAGCCGGTCCAGATGGTCAACCTGATCGGATCGTGGTTCCCCGAACGGCTCGATCGCGTCGTCCTCGGCGCCCACTACGACACACGCCCCAACCCCGACGAAGACCCCGACCCGGCCAAGCGCAAGGAGCCGTTCATCGGGGCCAATGACGGTGCCTCGGGCGTTGCGCTCCTGATGGAGATCGCCAACCACCTGAAGGACTCGAAGACCCCCTGGGGCGTCGACCTCGTCCTCTTCGACGGCGAGGAGCTCGTCTACGGGCCCGGCAAGGACTATGTCGGGGAGTTCTTCCTCGGCTCGAAGGCCTTCGCCCGGGAGTACGCCCAGAGCCAGCGGAATCGGAAGCGGGGCACGCCCCACTACTCGTTCGGGATCGTTCTCGACATGGTCGGCGACAAGGACCTGACCGTCGACCAGGAGCCATACTCGGTCGACTTCGCGCCGAAGCTCGTCCGCGACGTCTGGTCCGTTGCGAAGGCCCTCAAGGTGACTCAGTTCCGCGATCGGCTCGGCCGCGTGCACGTCACCGACGACCATCTGCCGCTCAACAACGCGGGGATTCCCTCGATCGACATCATCGACTTCGACTACCCCTACTGGCACACCACGAAGGACGTCCCCGAGAACTGCTCGCCGGCGAGCCTCGAGGCCGTGGGCAAGGTCGTGACGGCCTGGCTCAACAGGCCCAAGCCCAGGCGCTGAGAGAGCTTTCGGATCAAACCCCGCCCAGTGACTCGAGCTTGCGACGGAGCGTTTCCTGCTCGCGCTTCGTGGCCTCGAGGTCGAAGCGAGCGATCGCCAGGTCGAGCCGATACCGTTCGAGGCCTTCGCGGGCCAGGGCCAGTACGCGGCCCCGGAACAGGGCATGCTCGACGGCCTGGTCCGCGATCGGCCCAAGTGCAATGCGGTAGCGAGGCGGCAGCGCCCCGATCCGCTCGCGGAGCCGTCCCAGCTCCGGCGGAATCTCATCGGTTGACGGCTCGATCGCGTCCGGCGTGACGGCGCTCATGGGAGTTCCTCAACGGGTGTCGGAGGCAACTCTATCATGCAAATCTGGGCAAGGTCGTCGGATTGTCGGATTTTGTCCGGCTGGGCAAGTTGTTCGTAGGCTCCGCGAGGCCGACCCAAAGGGAAAGCACGCCCTGCCTGTTGTCCGACACGACGACATCGATCATAGTCAAGGCCCGACGCCAATGACCCGGAGCCCCCGACCGATCATGAGCCCGCGCCTCCGTCCCCTGCTCATCGTCCTGGCCATCCTCGTGGTCTCGAGCGCCCGGGCCGACGGGCCCGCGAAGCCACCGGCCCTGACGGACGACCAGAAGGAGAAGAACCTCGACTCGTTCGAGGTCGTCTGGAAGACGATCCGCGACACGCACTTCGATCCCACGCTCGGCGGGCTCGACTGGAAGGCGGTGCATGACGAGTTGAAGCCGAGGGTCGAGAAGGCCGCGACGATGGCCGAAGCCCGCGCGGCCATGACCGAGATGCTCGGGCGGCTCAAGCAGACCCACTTCGGCATCCTCGCCGCGGAGGCCCTCCACGAGGCCGACGACGCGCCGGGCGGCGACGGCCAGGCCGGGTTCGACATCCGGCTGGTCGAGGGCAGAGTCCTCGTCACGGCGGTCGACGCCGGGTCGCCGGCGGAGAAGGCGGGGGTGAAGCCGGGCTGGATCGTCGAGAAGATTCGCGGCAGGTCCGTGGGCGACCTGCTCGCCGCGGCGGCGAAGGCTTATGCGAAATCCGGGCTCGTGCCGGTCAGGCAGATCCTTACCCTGATCCGCCGTCTCGAAGGGCCGCCCGGCTCGACGGTTGGCGTGGACTTCCTCGATAACCAGGACCAGCCCGTCCACCTCGACCTGACACTCGACAAGCCGAAGGGCACGCCCGCCCACTTCGGCAACCTGCCGACCTATTACGTCCATTTCGTCTCGAAGCGGGTCGGCGGATCGATCGCCTACGTCGCGCTAAACGCGTTCTTCGACCCGACCCGAATCATCGGTCAGTTCGCCTCGGCCTTGAAGGAGAACCGCGACGCCGAGGGGCTGATCCTCGACCTCCGCGGCAACCCGGGTGGAATCGGTGCGATGGCGATGGGCATGGGGGGCTGGCTCGTCGGCGATGCCAACCGGAAGCTCGGGACGATGGTCACCCGCGCAGGATCGCTGCACTTCAGCCTGAATCCTCGGCCCGAGCCGTTCACGAAACCGGTTGCGGTCATCGTGGACGAGCTGTCGATGTCGACCTCGGAGATCCTCGCCGGGGGCCTGAAGGACATCAAGCGAGCCAGGGTCTTCGGCGTCCGGACCCCGGGGGCGGCGCTGCCGTCGCGCGTCGACGTCCTGCCCAACGGCGACGGATTCCAATACGCGTTCGCCAACTACATCTCCGCGGGCGGCAAGCCGCTGGAAGGCAACGGCGTCGAGCCCGACGTCGAGACCCCCCTGACCCGCGCCGCGCTGCTCGAGGGGCATGATCCGGCCGTCGACGCGGCCGTGGCCTGGATCCGCTCGCAAGTCAAGAAGCCCTGACCTGATCCCGGACCCGAGGACTCCGAACGATGCTCCGCCGACCCCTACGCACCGCGCTCGTCCTCTCCGCGGCCCTGACGATGCCGGCCCTCAGGGCCTCGGCCGACGACCCGCTGCCCAAGGCCGAGGAGGTCCTCGACAAGTACGTCGAGGCGACCGGCGGCAAGGCCGCATACGAGAAGCTTAAGAACCGCGTCGCCAAGGGGACCATGGAGATCGTCGGCGCCGGCCTGAAGGGGAAGCTCGTCGTCTACCAGGCGCCCCCAAACAAGACTAAGACCGAGGTCGACTTCGAGAACCTCGGGAAGATCACCGAGGGCACCGACGGGAGCGTCGTCTGGGAGATCAACCCGATCACCGGCGACCGGGTCATCGAAGGGGACGAGAAGGCGGAGAAGCTCCTCCACAACACGTTCAATGGTGAGATCCGCTGGAAGGAGATGTACGACAAGGCCGAATGCACCGGCGTCGAGGACGTGAACGGCAAGCCGGCCTACAAGGTGGTCCTCACCCCCAAGCCCGGCGCCGGCAAGCCCACGACCGAGTTCTACGACAAGGCCAGCCGTCTCCAGGTGAAGTCGCTCACCACGGCCAAGACCCCGATGGGTGACCTCGATGTCGAGATGCTCCCGAGCGACTACAAGAAGGTCGACGACGTGCTGATCGCGCATAAGGTCACGCAGAAGCTGCTGACCCAGGAGATCGCGGTGACGATGACCGAGATCAAGCACAACGTCGACATGCCGCCCGACACCTTCAAGGTGCCGGACGCGATCAAGCCGCTGCTGGAGAAGAAGAAGGACGAGAAGTAGGGCGATCTCGTCACGACTCGAACTCACTGCTGGGTAGTGTCTCAGTTTGAGCCTGAATCTCGGGTCCGGGGCACCCCGGACCGACCCCGGCCGGGGCCGTATTACCGACCGAAGCCAATTCTCCGTAAATCTATATAATCATTGAGCTTGAATCGGATTTTCTGGGCCACTCGGTCGGCGCCTGTCCCGCCGGCTGGCCCCGGAAAACCGCGCTTAACATCTGAATTTCCATTGGTTTGCGGAGAATTGGGTTCGGTCGGTAATACGGCCCCGGCCGGTGGCGATCGGGGCCGCCCGCGGAGCCGACCGGCCATCACGGCGGCCCGGACCCGAGCCCCCGACACAAAGTGAGGCACCACCGGGTTCGGAGCAATCCTGCCGCGGCTCTACGGCGGCAGGTCGGGTCTCGGCATTGGCCTTCTCCCCCCGCCCCTTCTCCGATAGCATCGCGCCAAAGGCCCGGGGTGCGCGCCCGGGCGGTGGACACGGAGGTCCCCGATCATGGCGAACCGAGCCGATCGCGTCGGGCTGGCAGCGTGCCTGGGGCTGGCCCTCATTGTCTCTCGTTTGGCCGCCGCCCAGGATCAGGCCGCCGCCCTCGTCGACGGGTTCGAGTCGGACCGCACGGCGTGGCGGGTCGAGAAGAACGACTCCGAGGTCCGCCTCTTCGCCCACGACCGGTCACGACGGGTCGTCCGCGAGGGCGAGCTCGCCGAGCACTTTCAGTTCGAGGCTGGCCCCGGTGGAGATGGCTTCTACGTCAGCTATGCCCTGCCCAGAGTCGCGATCACGGATGAAACCAAAATCAGCCTCCAGGCCCGCTCCGATCGGCCCGGCGCCCAGCTCCTGGCCCGGGTGATCCTGCCGGCGGACGTCGATCCGGAGACGAACAAGCCGTCGTACGTCATGGTCGCCGGCTCCACCGTGCAGGCGGCCGACAAGTGGCAAAGGCTCGAGCTCCGCGACCTGCCCAAGGCCGTTGAGGGCCAGGCCCGCGTGCTCCGGGCGTCGTCGAAGCGCAAGGTCAACATCGAAGGGGCCTACCTCGACCGGCTCGTCGTCAACCTTTACGCCGGTCCGGGCTCGACGGAGGTCTACCTCGACTCTCTCCGGGTCGAGCCGGCGGAGCCAGGGGACGCCGACGCGTTCGCGAAGTCGGTCCGCGCCCGGGACCGGGGCGAGCTGCCGCCCCTGCCCTCCGCAACCGCAGAGGCCGGCGCACCCGAGGTGAAGCCCGGCCCCGCGATAGCGATGCACCGGAACCTGCTGACGAGGCAGGGCCACCCGTGGCTGCCGACGATCATCCGCGCCCCATGGGCCGACCCCATCAAGCTCCGCCGGGCGGGATTCGACGTCCTGGCGGTCCCCGCCGACGCCGAGCCCGCCGCGATCAAGGCCGCAGCCGCGACCGGACTGGCCTTGATGCCCGAGATCGACCCCCGGCGCGACGGCGCCGGCCTCGATCCCGCGGCGATCCGCCGGCTCGTCGAGCAGTTTCCGGCCCGCGACTCGGTCGCATTCTGGTCGCTCGGCCGCGGCCTGGGCGCGACGATCTCGCTCGAGGCCCGCAAGAAGGAACGGCAGCGCGTCGCCGACGCCGCACACGCCCTCCGCGAGATGAAGGATGCGCCCGCCCTGTCGACGGGCGAGGTCGTCGGCTTCGTGCCCCAGTACGCCGCGCGTGCCCGACCACCTGGACATCCTCGGCGTGCGGCCGTCGGGCGTGGGGACGACGCAGGAAGTCCTGCAGATGTTCGACTTCCTCAAGCAGCGCCCCGAGCTCACGGCCCTCGATAACGCCGACGCGCTGTTCGCCGCCTGGCTCGACATGTCGCCCGACCCGTCGTTCGGCCGCGCGATCTGGGGCCTCGACCGGCCGCCGAGCTGGGGAGTACCGCGGGTCCAGCCCGACCAGCTCCGCCAGGCGACCTTCGTTGCGCTCTCGGCCGGCTGCCGGGCGATCGGCTTCGACGCCGACATCGACCTGACGAAGGGGGCCGGTCGCGCCCTGCTCATCGAGGCGGCGCTGCTCAACGAGCAGATCGACCTGGTCGAGTGGCTGCTGGCCGACACGGCCAAGTCGGCCCAGATGATCCCGACCTACCGGCCCGACATCGTCATCGGCCCGTCGACGCAAGGTCTCGCCGCGGCGCGGAGCAAGGCGACCCGCAAGCCCGAGATGCCCCCCCACGAGTCGATCCGGGCCGCGGCCTTCGGCACGAAGGACAAGCGCGGAGTGCTGCTGCTCGTGACCGACTTTGCGGTCGCCTCGCAGTTCCAGCCGCCGCAGATGGCGATCAAGGAGCTCACGATCGACGTGCCCGGCCTGCCCGACGAGGCGATCGCCTACGAGATCAGCCCCGGCGACGTCCAGGTTATCCCCGGCAAGCGGACGCCGGGCGGGATCAAGATCAAGATCCCCGAGTTCGGCGGCACGGCGATCCTCTACATCACGACCGACGGCGCCCGCGTGGCCGAGCTCCAGCGGGCCGTGGCCGGCAACCGGGCTCCCGCCGTCAACCTGCTGATCGAGCAGGTCCAGCTCCTCCAGGCCCAGACGATGGAAGTGCATCAGCTATTGCTCGACGACGGCCATCCGATCCCCAAGACTGTGTTGCCCGAGCTGATGGGGATGATCAATGGGAGCCTCAAGGACGCCCAGGAGGCCCAGGAGCGGCTCGACTTCAGCGAGGCCTGGAAGCACGCCAGCCGCGCCCGTCGCGGCCTGACCCACCTGATGCGGCTCCACTGGGAGAACGCCAACGAGCAGTTCACGAAGCTCTTCACCGACCCCAAGGCGCCCAACGGCCCGACGCCCCAGCCGGGCTTCACCGAGCCGCCCGTGCGGAACTTCTTGCCCGTGGCCGTCCCGCCCCTGACGTCGTACATGACCCTGCCGCAGGCCTACGTCTGGAAGGACTGGATCGCCAAGGGCAAGCTCAGCCCCAACTTATTGCCGGGCGGCAACTTCGAGGACCCCGAAGGCCTCGCCCGGACCGGCTGGCTCGACGAGGGGTATGAGTCGGAAGGAACTCGCTCCGAGTTCCTCATCGTGCCGGAGAAGCCCGAGAAGCCCGGCAAGGGCAAGTTCCGCCGCGTCCTGAAGCTCGCCGGCCCGCCCGAGGACAAGAAGCGCGGAGTTGACTCGCTGCCCCCCTACCTCGACCACCCGGTCGCCGCCGTCCGGACGCCGCCGATGAAGGTCTACGAGGGCGAGCTGATCCGGATCGCCGTCCAGATCGACATGCCGTTTCCGTGCATCTCGGGCGCGGGCGGGGTCTACGTCCGCGACTCGATCGGCGGCGAGCCGCTCCAGTTTCGGTCCACGTCGGCGGTCCCCGGCTGGCAGGAGGTCGTCCTCTACCGCCGCGCCCCGGCCGACGGGGAGATGACCGTGCTGCTCGGGTACGGGGGGCACCAGTTCGCCAAGTTCGACAACCTGCGGATCCAGAAGGTCGTCTCCGGGCCGAAGGATGCGGGGAACGACCCAACGGTCGCCGCCACCCCCGGCCCGTCGGCCGCGCGACGACGGTGAGCGATTGAAAGCGGTCTCCGCCGAGCGATCGACTCACCGGCCCTTGCGCTGGGCTTTGGGAGCGACCCGCGGGCGCGGGGCCTCGCCGGGAAAGTGGTCGGGGAGGCTCGCGACCCAGACCGTGCCGTCGCCGCAACCGCCGACGAGGCGGGAGCCGTCGGCCGTGAACGCGAGGTCGAGCGTCCCGCCAGTCTTGACCTCGATCGTGTGCAGGAGCCTGCCGGTGGCGAGCTCCCAGATCGGGATGGTCGGCCCGTCCGTCCCGGCGGCGAGGCGGCGGCCGTCGCGCGAGATCGCGACGTGGTTGACCCCGTCGCCAGCCCCCTCGTAGCGGAGCCGCTCACGACCCGAGGCGAGGTCCCAGAGGCGGACCGTCTTGTCGTCCGAGCCGGAGACGACGCGGCGGCCATCGGGTAAGAAAGCCACGGACCAGACAGCCTCGTCGTGCCCCTCGATCTTCGCATCCTCGCGGCCGGCGGCGAGGTCCCAGAGGCGGATCGCGCCGTCGCCGTCACCGGTAAGGAGCTGACGGCCGTCGGGCCCGAAGGCGACGGTGTAGACCGGCTCGGATCCGTCGGGGGCGATGGCGACGTCCAGCTTGAGTGTCTCAGCACCGCGGGCAAGGTCCCAGATCCGGGCCGTGCCGTCCTCGCTCCCACTGGCGAGGAGCCGGGCGTCGCGGCTCAGGTCGAGGCATCGGACCCCTTTCGCGTGGCCCTGGAGCTTCGCGAGGACCGCATCGTCGCGCGCGTCCCAGAGCGTGATGACCCCGTCGGCTCCGGCGACCACGGCGCGGCGGCCGTCGGGGAGCCAGAGGGCGTCGTACGTGCCGCCGATGAAGTCGCGCCGCCGGATCTCCTTGCCCGTGACGAAGTCCCAGACTCGGGCCGTGTGGTCGGGGCCGCCGCTGCAGGTCATCAGCCGCCACTCGTCGGGGGAGAGAGCGACGCCCCAGACCCAATCCTTGTGCCTCTCCAGCCGCCGGAGGCCGCCCTCGGCTTTCGGAGTCGTGTCCGAGGCGGCGTCGTTCTGCGCTCGGGCCGTTGCGCCGACGGCCAGGACCGCGATGACAAGCCACGCGAGCTTCATGAGCCTACCTCGCGGATCTCGGAATGAGGTGAGGTCTTCCCAGTCTCAAATTCGTGCAAAAGCCTGGCCACGGCTCCCGGCGCTGTTCCCGCTCCGGTGCCCTTCGACACTGACAGGTGTCCGTTGCAGACTCAAGTCCGCGGCGACGACACGCGCGTCCTGGCGTGGTAAACTAGGCAAAGTGCCCGCGCCCAGCCCTGCCCCTCCGGCGGACGGGACCGCGAGGAACTTTTCCCGGCCGGAAGTCGTCAGAACAATGAGGAAGCCGCCCGGTGTTCGGGGTCGACCCCGTGCGTTGACGGTGGCCGTCGGCGCGTGTTAGCGTGGACGGCCTCTCCGGGCCGTGCGGCGTCCGCTTGCGACGTCGGGCGGGGCATTCGTCCCGTCCGTCCGCGTCCCGATCTTCGGCCCGACTCCGTAACAATTCGACGCAGCAGGCCACTGGCCCCCCGACCTCCCGGTCCGGGCCCGGTCCGCGCACCAGCAGGAGTGTGATCGCATGGCGAAGATCCAGCCCGTCTGGGCCCTCGACATCGGCCAGGCGGCCCTGAAGGCGCTGAAGCTCGTCCCCGGCGACGAGCCCGACGTGATCCTGGCCGAGGCCTTCGACTACGTCGAGCACCCCAAGATCCTCAGCCAGCCCGACGCCGACCCCGAGACGCTCGTCCGCGAGGCGCTGGCCACCTTCATGGACCGCAACGACCTGAAGGGCTGCAAGGTCGCCATCTCGGTGCCCGGCCAGGCCGGTCTGGTCAAGTTCATCAAGCTCCCGCCCGTCGAGAAGAAGCGGATCCCCGACATCGTCAAGTTCGAGGCGAAGCAGCAGATCCCGTTCGCCCTGGAAGAGGTCGTCTGGGCCTACCAGCAGATCGGCGACGACGAAGAGGGCGGCGACGACGACTTCACGATGGCCGAGGTCGGCCTGTTCGCCATGAAGCGCGACCAGATCAACCGCGCGATCCTGCCCTTCCGCGCGGCGGGCATCGAGGTCGACATCGTCCAGATGGCCCCGATCGCCCTCTACAACTACATCGCGACCGACCAGCTCAAGGGCTCGGACCTCAAGGGCTCGGTCGTCCTGCTCGACATCGGCGCCGACCACACCGACCTGATCATCACCGACGGCACGCGGATCTGGCAGCGGAACGTGCCGATCGGCGGCAACCACTTCACCCGCTCGCTGACGAAGGAACTGAAGCTCACCTTCGCCAAGGCCGAGCACCTGAAGCGGAACGCCACGAAGGCCCCCGACCCCAAGGCCGTTTTCACGGCCATGCGCGGGGTGTTCAACGACTTCGCCAGCGAGATCAATCGCTCGATCGGCTTCTACTCGTCGATCAACAAGACGTCGAAGGTCGTGAAGGCGATCGGCCTGGGCAACGGGTTCAAGCTGCCGGGGCTCCAGAAGTTCCTCCAGCAGAACCTGAACGGCCTGGATGTCGAGCGGTTGGATAACTTTCAGCGGCTCACCGGCGACGAGGTCCGGTCGCAGCCGCAGTTCATCGAGAACCAGCCGTCGTTCGCCGTCGCGTACGGCCTGGCTCTTCAGGGGCTGGGCAAGAGCCCGCTGCGGACGAACCTGCTGCCGCCGGAGATCGAGCAGGTCCGGCTGATCCGCGCCAAGAAGCCGTGGGTGCTGGCGGCCTCGGCACTGATCATGCTCGGCCTCTCGGCCCTGTTCTTCAGCGACTACGCGGCGCTGGCCAAGGTCTCGACCGAGCAGTTCAAGAGCGCCGTCACCAAGGCCAAGGGCACCAGCACCCGGGGCGCCGGCTACAAGTCGGCGTTCGACGCGGCCAAGGGCGAGTGGGACGCCCAGTACAAGCAGGGGTCCGACCTGATCATCAACGACGCCGACCGCGCCAAGTGGCCGGCCTTCCTCCAGATGATCAACGGCTACATCCCCGACCCGCTCCAGCGGTGGGACAGCTTCGCCCACCCCGGCAAGCTCGACCCGAAGAAGCCGGAGGACGTGCCGATCATCGAGATGCTCCGTGTCCACATCGACCGGATCTCGCCGGTGTATCTCAACGACACCAACACCGAGTGGTTCGCGAACATCCCCGAGCAGTACAAGAACCTGATGCACCCCTACGATCGGGACAACCCGCCGAGCGGGCCGGGGTGGCTCATCCAGATCATCGGCCACCACTACAATCGAGCCGCGCGAAGACGCCCGAGCAGCGGAACCTGCCGCCGAGCAAGCAGGTCTTCTACGGGCCGAGGAATTACCTCCAGTACGTCATCCTGCCGGCGCTCGAGGTCGCGAGCCTTCGCCAGAAGGGAGTCCACCATGTCGCGCTGAACGGGATCCTGATCGACAAGAACTGGGTCTCGACGCAGGGCGCGGCCGGCAACGGCCTGGCCAACAGCCTGGCCGGCCTCCTGCCCCGCTCGACCGGCGCACCGGCCGCGGCCGATGCGAGCGCCGGCCCCGGCGGCCCGGCGGGTGGGATGGAGGCCATGTATCGCGCGATGAAGGGCCCGATGGGCGGCAAGTCCGGCATGGGCGGCATGATGCCCGGCATGGGCTCGGGCGGGATGGACGCGCGGATGATGATGGGCTCGATGATGGGCTCGGTCCCCGGCATGCCGAACGCCAACGACCCGATGGCGAAACTGCTCACGAAGCGGGTCCGGACCGACTTCCTGATCCAGTTCATCTGGCAGCCGCCGGCCCCCGACACAAAGCCGGAGGAGCTTGCGGAGATCCAGAAGAAGCTCCGCGAGGCCGAGGCCGACCCGAAGCACAAGGGAGCCGTGCCCGTGAGCGAGGACGCGATGGCCAGCGCCACCGAGGCGGCGGCCAAGCAGAACCTCGACGCCCAGACCAAGGCCGTCGAGGCCCAGGCGAAGGCGGCCGCCGCCGCGGCGCCGCCCGCCGGGGCCACCCCGACGCCCGCCCCGGCCCCGGGCGCCTCCGGCGCGACCCCGAAGTAATCGGCCCCGGCCCCCGCGCCCGCCCTGCAGCCGGGGCCGCGGGTGCCCCGCCTCAGAATCCGATCACCCCCACGACCTAAGGGCCCTTTCCATCATGGCCGCCAATAAAGCCGTCACCGCCGCCGATGCCTCCGAGCAGGTCAAGCTCGTCCTCCGCTGGATCGTCAAGTATCGCTTCTGGCTGATCCTGGGCCTCTCCGCGCTGCTGCCGGCCGTGGGCTATGCCATCGGCTCGGGGCCCGTCCAGGAGAACACCAAGAAGCAGGTCGCCGACATCAAGGGGGCCGACTCCGGCCTCTCCGGCTACATGGGCTCGGGCATCCCCAACGACCAGTGGAAGCCGATCGTCGACGACAAGAAGGCTGTCGTCACCGAGGACGTCAACAAGGCGTGGGACAAGCTCTACTCCGTCCAGGCGCCGCTCCTGAAGTGGCCCGAGATCGTCGAGTCGCGGTTCCACGAGTGGGGCCGCAAGTGGCCCGAGAACGTCGACCTGGGCGCCGTCCAGAAGGCGATCGACGACTACGTCAATGCCTATGAAAAGGCCGTCGACGAGACCTACGCCAAGGTCAACCCGTGGAACTTCGAGACGGGCAAGGGGATCGTCGTCGTCCCCGACAAGATGACCCTGCTCCGCCCGTCGATCTTCGACCCGGCCAACCCGCCGTCGCTGAACAAGGTGTGGTCGGCTCAGGAGCGGCTCTGGATCCAGGGGACGCTGCTCGATGCCGTGGCCAAGATCAACGGCAAGGCCAAGGACTGGGACGGCGCCGTCGTCAAGCAGATTAACATGATGGAGGTCGGCAGCCCGGTGGCGCAGGACCAGAAGTCGCTGGTCGAGGGCAAGACGGTCGAGGTCACCCCCGAGATCGTGCCTCCGGGCGGCACTCCGGCCGCGGCCGCGCCCGAGGCGGCCGCCACCAACATGAGCGACCCGTCGCGGGCGATGATGGGGAGCATGATGTCCGGAGGGGTGGGTGCGGCCGCGGCGACCGAGGACGTCTACCTCCTCAAGGTCGACAGCACCCAGTACACCGTCGTTCCGGTCGCGATGACCGCCCTGGTCGACCAGAACCGGCTCCAGGAGTTCCTCGTGGGCCTGGAGAACTCGCCGATGGCGATCCAGATCCTCGAGTTCGAGATGCTCAAGCCCGTCAACCCCGTGACCAAGCCCGTCCAGGGCGAAATGCCGACGGGGATGACCGGCATGGGATCGATGGGCATGATGGCCGGCGGCGGCGCCATGATGATGAAGGGGGGCGCGAGGGGCATGATGGGGCCTGGCGGGATGATGGGCCGCGCGGGGGGATGGGCGAGGCCGACATGTCGCGGATGATGGGCCCCGGCGGGATGATAGGGCCTGGCGGCATGATGGGCCCGCGCGGCGGCATGGGCGCGGTGTCGACCGCCAAGAAGGGCAAGGACGTCCGCGGCGAGAACCGCCAGAAGGAGCGCGAGGAGCGCGAGAAAAAGCGGAAGGCCCTCGGCCGCGCCATCGACACGTATTACGACATCGTCGAGGTGACCGTCTACGGCCAGGCCCGCTTCTACAACCCGCCGCCCCCGCCGCCGGCCGCCGAGCCCGCTTCACCCGGCGCCCCGGCCGCCGCCGCCGCCAAGGCCGACGAGCCCAAGAAGGACGAGGCCAAGCCCGCCGAGGTCAAGAAGGAAGAAGGCAAGGCGGACGAGGCCAAGAAGGCCGAGGAAAAGCCGGGAGAGCCGAAGGCTGACGAGGCGTCCAAGAAGGAGGAGGCCAAGCCCGCGGAGGCCAAGAAGGAAGAAGCGAAGCCGGCGGAGGGCAAACCCGCCGACTTGCCCAAGGCGGACGCCAAGCCCGCCGAGGCCCCCAAGCCCGAGACGACCACGCCCGACGCCGCGAAGCCCGCCCAGGCGGACAAGCCGGCCGACACCCCCAAGGCCTGACACGTTCGCGGGGCCGCCCGCCGCCCGCGGGCGCGGGCGGCCCGACGAACCCGGACTCCTTCACGCGGCCGCCGCCGGGCGGCCGGACCTGACATCCAGCGGCGGCCGGACCGAGCCGTGCCCGCCCGCCACCGGGAGAGAACCCATCATGGCCAAGAACGCCGCGGTCGAGAAACTCCAGGCCCTGGCCCTCCGCCACGGCGAGAAGGCGGCCGTCACCCTGGCAGCCGTCCTCTTCTTCCTCTTCGTGATCAAGGCGATCACCCGCCCGGCCCCCATCGACTTCGGCCCCGATGCGCTCCAGAAGAAGGCCGAGCAGGCCGACACGAACCTGAGCAAGCGCCAGGAGCCCAGCCAGATCCTCGAGACGCTCGTCGCCCAGGGCCTCAAGCCCCAGACCGAGTTCGAGAAGGTCGTCGTCAACCAGCAGGCGCACGCGCTGAACCCGGCCGAGTTCGTCGTCAAGAACAAGTGGGTTACCCCCGAGCCCGGCGCCGGCTTGATTCGCGACCAGCCCGAGCTGATCGCCCCCGACAACCTCTACGCCTACCCCAACCGCGGCGGCTACCTGCTGTTCGCCACCAACGAGAAGGGCGAGAGGATTGAGGACACGGGCAAGGACGCGGCGAAGAAGAAGCGCTCGGGCATCACCCCCCCGCGGCAGCGGCGGGGCAGCATGGGCTTCGGTGGGATGGCCGGCAACATGTCGCGAATGGGCGGCGGCGGAAACTCGGCGAAGGAGAAGGAGGATGCCGAGAAGCGGCGGCTCGAGGAGGAGGCGCGGCTCCGCAAGTCGCTCGCGGGCGACGTCAAGGAGGCCGGCACGGCCCTCAAGAAGGACGACGCGAAGTCGGCGGCCACGCCCGAGCCGACGGTCGCCTACAAGGAGGTCGTCAGGGGCCTCCGCTCGGTCGTCATCACCGGCACGCTCGACAACAAGAAGCTCAGGGACAATTACCTCAACGCCCTGAAGGACCCGAACCTCGCCTACCCGAACTACAAGCGGCTCGACGTCCAGCGGCAGACCCTCGGCCCCGACGGCCAGTGGACCGAGTTCGCCGACGTCGACGCCGACGCCAATCTCAACGTCCTCGACAACGTCACCGAGGTCGATGACGAGCTCGCCGCCGCCGACACCCTGCTCGAGGCCCTGGTCGACCCCCTGCCGTTCCCCAAGGCCGGCTACTGGACCGGAGTCCATGTCGCCAGCCTCGTGCCCAAGGAGAAGGCCGAGATCAAGAAGACCGACTTCGCCGCCGCCGGCGGCGGTGGCAAGATGGGGATGATGGGCGGCAGCGGCAGCTATCAAGCGCAGATGCAGCAGATGCAGCAGATGCAGCAGCAGCAGAGCATGGGCAGCGGCGGCCCGAGCTCCTCCATGCAGCAGCAGATGATGCGGCAGATGGGGAGCAGCTCGATGGGCGGGAAGATGATGGGAATGGGCATGGGGATGGGCATGCCGGGGGCGGCGGGCGCCGCCGGTGCCACCGGGCCGGCCGACGAGACCGACTTCCCGAAGTCGGAGGCCGACCAGGTGATGATCCGCTCGATTGACTTCACGGTCCAGCCCGACACGACCTACCAGTACCGGGTCCGGATCGTGGTCGTGAACCCGAACCGGAACCGTTCCAACGTCAACCCCGGCGTCGACGTCGAATCGGACGAGCTTAAGGGCCCGTGGAGCGACCCGACCGACCCTGTGACCGTCCCGGCCGACGTCGCGGCCTACGCGATGAAGAAAGCCGCGGCCACCGGCCGGCGCGACGACCAGGTGAACTTCCAGATCGTCCGGTGGGATCCGGTCAGCGGCAACACCCTGACCCGTAACGACGACGCGGGCCCCGGCGAGCTGATCGGCCAGTACCAGATGGCTCAGGTGCCCTCGTCCGAGGGCAAGGGGCCGAAGCAGGAGTCGATCGACTTTAATAGCCACCGCATCGTCCTCGACTCGATGGGCGGCTTCATGCCCGCGCCCAAGTCGATCGGCGCCACGGCCCCGTTCGAGGAGCCGGCCGTCTCGATGATCCTTCGTCCCGACGGCTCGGTCGCCATGCGGTCGCAGCCGCTGGACATCGCCGATCCCGTGCGGGAGCAGATGGAGAAGGACTACCAGCGGGCCCTCAAGGATTCGGGCAAGAAGCGGACGCGGCGCCGCGGCATGATGGGCATGCCCGGCATGATGGGCGGCTCTTCTTCGTCCGGCTCCAGCCGCTGAGTCCAGCGGCGAGCCCCGACAACCCGCAGACGGCCCCCGCCGCGCTACCGGCGGGGGCCGTCCTCGTGCGCGGCAGAGTGAAAGAGTGCCGGCCGGCGCGGCCGAAAGGCAGCGCAGGACCGATGCATGTGGGAAATCGCTCAAAATCCGCAGAGACGGGATAATCGAACGACCTTCGCTTGACCGATACTGGGTCGTAGGGTAAGAACCGCCTCGTCTTCCCCTCGTCCCGGGCGCGCCCGAGTCCGCACCCTCGCCTCCACACCACGCGAAGCACCGGATCGCCGGGAAGCCGCCGAGGCCCCACGCGGGGCGGAGGCGGAGGCGGTGAAGCCGGATCACGTCTCGCGCGTCGGGGACACTCTCGAAGGCCGTCGTCAGGGAAGTCGTCGGCCGTCTCCGCCAGTCGCGAAAGGAGGTCGCGTTGGGAAGGCTCAGAACGCTCGCAATCCTCTTGTCCCTCGGCGCAGGGGGGTACGCCACGGAAGGCGCCGCGCCGACGACGCGGCGCCGCCCGGGGCCTCCTCGCGGCCGCAGCCGCCGGTCAACCCGTCGGAGTATGTCCAGGCGGGCATCAAGCTCTATACCAAGGGCGACCTCGCCAAGGCCGCGACCTACTTCAAGGCCGCCAACGACTATCGCGACATGCTCTCGGGCGACGACGCGGCCCAGCTCGACGCCTACCGCGCCCGGATGTCCGGCGCGCCGAGCGACCCGCAGGTCCAGCCCGCCTCCTCGGCCCTCACCCCCGTGACGAACCCGGCACCCGCGCCGGCTGCGGCGTCGGTCCCGGTCACGGCCGCGGCCCCGTCGACGGGCGGCGGAGTCGGACCCGTGGCCGTCCCGAACGTGACGCCGGTCAACCCGGTCGGCGACCCCGGCCCCCGGCTCGGCACGACGGACGCCAAGCAGCAGGCCCGCTGGCTGCTCTCGACGGCCCGCGAGCAGGGCAAACTCGGCCACTATGACGAGGCCGACCAGCTCGTCGCGAAGGCCGATTCACTCGGCGTGAAGTGGGGCCTGTTCGACGACACGCCGGCCAAGGTGCGCGAGTCGATCGCCAAGGCCCGGCCGAAGATGGCTGCCTCGGCCGCCACCCCGGGCACGCCGCACAACCGCCGCGCCGCGCAGGCGAAGATCAAGGAAGGCCGCGCGCTGCTGGCCGCCGGCCAGTTCGAGCAGGCCGAGGCGGTCGCGCTTGAGGTCAACTCCTGGAACCTCAACTTCGGCATGCTCGAGGACAACCCGACCAAGCTGGGCAACGCGGCCCGAGCCCTCCGCAAGCGCGAGCAGCTGCGCAACAGCTCGCCGCGGGGCCAGGCCAGCCAGGTCGTGTATGACGCCGCGGTCCAGCAGTCCCGCGCCCTTCTGGCGGTGGGGCAGCTCGACAAGGCGGAGATGAAGGCCCGCGAGGCCTTGCGGCTGAACGTCGTCCCGTCGCTAACGGCCGACCGGGCCGAGTCGGTCCTGCACGACATCGCGATGGCCAAGCAGCGTGCGCCGCAGGGCGGGTCGCTGGTGGCTCCGCCGGCCGCGACGGCTGAGTCGGTCGCCGCCCGCGCCGAGCGCGAGGCCAACGACCTGCTGGCGAAGAACCAGACCCAGGCCGCGGCGGCGAAGTTCGCCGAGGCGGAGCGGGCCCGCGCCGCGGAGATGAAGTCCGACCCGGCCGTCCGCCAGGTCGACGGCACGACCGCGGCTCCTGTCCCCCTCCAGCCCCCGGCCGTGGCGGCCGTCGAGCCGCCGCCGGCCGAGGCGCTTCCCATGCCCGAGCCGCCGGCCCAGGCCGCGGCCGTCCCGGCCACCCCGCCGGTCCCCGCCGATCCCACCGCCCCCGCGCCGGCCGCCGACCGCGGTGTCGAGCTGCTCGCGGAGGCCAAGGCCCTGTTCGCCCAGGGCAAGTATCCGATCGCCAAGAAGATGGCCGACGACGCCAAGGCCGCCCACAACGGCGTCGACCCCCAGGCCGACGAGCTCATCGCCGCCATCGCTCTCGCCGAGCAGGGCGGGGCGCTGAGCGTCTACGAGGCCGCCCTCGGCGCCATCCGCAAGAACGAGACCGAGCGGGCCCGGGCCCTGCTCGCCGAAGTCCAGGCCTCCGGCGCCGCCCTCGACGAGGGGATGCGGAAGAAGGTCGACGACCTGCTCGACCGCCTGCCCAAGGACTCGAAGTCGAAGGGCAAGGCGATCGCCGCCGACTCGCTGAATGACGCCCAGGCCCTCGAGGCCCAGCGGATCAACGCCGAGGTCGGCGCCAAGGTCGCCGAGTCGCGGCGCTGGCTCGAGACCGACCCCGAGAAGGCGATCGCGATCCTCAACGAGGGCCTCGCGGCCGTCAAGGCGAAGGACCTGCCCCCGACCGTCTCCCGCACGATGACCCGGCGGCTCGAGGTCGCCATCGAGCTGGCCAAGAAGGAGAAGCTCGCCTTCGACGTCAAGATCAAGGACAAGAAGGTCAAGGAGGAGATCGAGTCGAAGAAGGTGCGGATCCTCGAGGCCGACAAGGCCAAGAAGGCCCAGATCGTCGCGCTCATGACGCAGGCCCAGGAGGCCTACGCCAACGGCAAGCTCGCCGAGGCCGAGACCCTGGCCAAGCGGGCCCAGGAGATCGACCCCAACGAGGTCGGCCCGCAGATGCTCGTCTACAAGGCGAACATCGAGCGACACTACAAGGAGAGCGTCGACGACAAGAAGGCGAAGGAAGAAGGCTACCTCGCCTCGATGCACGACGTCGACCGCGCCTCGATCGTCGACCCCGAGCTGCTGAACCGGGGCATCACCTACACGAAGGACTACAAGGACCTGATGAAGGCCCGGCAGGACCTGTTCGCCCGGCTCGAGCCGAAGCGGGACCCGTCGACGCTGAACATCGAGAAGAAGCTCCGCGAGCCGATCAACGTCAACCTCCAGAACCAGACGCTCGAGGAGGCGATCACCTTCCTGCAGAACTACACCGGGCTGAACATCACGATCGACCCGCGTGCACTGCAGGAGGAGGGGCTGAGCAAGGACGCCAAGGTCGACGTCCGACTGACCGGGACCAAGCTCCAGACGGTGCTGAAGCTGATGCTCCGCCCGCTCGGCCTGACCTACAAGGTCGAGGATGACGTCCTGGTCATCACCAGCCCGCAGGCGACCCGCGAGACGCTCTACACGAAGACATACTCGGTGGCCGACCTGGTTATCGGGCCGGTCCGCGAGGGCGACAACAAGCAAAGCCAGCCCGGGCGCCGTTCAGCGCGCCGACCGACCCGAACAATCCCAACGGCATCCGCCCGCCCGGCATGAGCAGCTCGGGCCCGGGCTTCACCACCACGGTCGGCCAGCGGCCTAGGCTGGACATGACCCCACTGATCCAGCTCATCGTCCAGTCGATCGCGCCGGGCACCTGGAAGGTCTACGACGAGGCCGGGCACGAGGCCGGCGACGGCGCCTACGGCCTGGGCGGCGGCTTCGGCGGCGACAACGCCCTGAATCCTCCCGGGCCGCCGATCGGGGCGATCATCCCGTTCAACCTCTCGATCAGCCTGATCATCCGCCACACGGCCGAGATCCACGAGGATATCGCCAGCCTGCTCCGCCAGCTCCGGCGGCTCCAGGACCTCCAGGTTTCGGTCGAGGTCCGGTTCATCGACGTCACCGACGACTTCTTCGAGCAGATCGGCGTCGACTTCGACTTCAACATCCAGTCGAACGCCATCGGCAAGCATAGCACCCTGGCCATCCCCAACCCGGCCAACTCGCTCTTCCCGATTCCCGGCCTGACCGGCGGCTTTACCGGCGGCACAGCCGGGACGACCGGCGGCACAGCCGGGACCACCGGCGGCACGGCCGGCACGACCGGCGGCACGGCCGGGACGACCGGCGGCACGACCGGGACGACCGGCGGCGGAGCCGGCATCGGCGGCGGCGGGGGCGGTGCGACGATCGCTGGCGGCGGTGGCGCCGGCGGAGCCGGCATCGGCGGCGGCGGGGGCACCACGGGCCTCGGCGGCAACACGGCCGGTGGCACGACCGGCGGCGGAGGGACCGGCGGCACGGCCTCCTACCTCGTCAACCCGATCCGCGACCATACGCTGGGCAATCGCCTGCCGGTGGTCGTAGGCACCCAGGGGCCGGGCATCGCGAACTTCACCTCGAACCTGGACATCCCCTTCCAGCAGGGCAGCTACGCCCAGATCGCGCCGTTCAACGCCGTCCCGAACGTCGGCGGCACCTTCGGCATCGCCTTCCTGAGCGACCTGGAAGTGTACCTGTTCATGCAGGCGAGCCAGGGCGACCAGAGGTCGAACGTCGTGCAGGCCCCGAAGATCACGACCTTCAACGGGGCCCCGGCGACGATCAACAACAACTCGATCCAGTGGTACATCTCGTCGCTCACCCCGATCGTCGGCTTCGGTGCCGTCGCCTTCCAGCCGACCCCGGCCCCGCTGACCGACGGCGTGAACCTGATCGTCACGCCGGTCGTCTCCGCGGACCGGCGGTACGTCCGGATGACGCTGACGCCGTTCTTCCAGGTCGTCACGGGCCTGACGACGATCAACATCCCGGTGGGTGCGGTCGGTGGCGGCGGTCTGGGCGGCGGGGCGACCTCGCTCACGTCAATCATCCAGCTGCCGCAGACGACGACCACCACGCTGAGCACGACCGTCACCGTCCCCGACGGCGGCACCGTCCTGCTCGGCGGCGTGAAGCGGATGCGGGAGGAGCGAAAGGAGTTCGGCGTGCCGATCCTCGCGAAGACCCCGCTGATCGACCGCCTCTTCCGGAACATCGGCATCGGCCGCCGGACCGACAGCCTGATGCTGATGGTCACCCCGCGGATCATCATCCTTGAGGAGGAGGAGGCCCGGCTCGGCATCCCGCCGACCCAGTGACCTGAGCCTTCCGGCCTCGTCCCCGGCCGACCCCGGGGTCGGGCCGCCCGCCAACCCACTTCCCAACGCGACGGCCGCCCGGGCATCTCTGCCCGGGCGGCTTTCTTCGTCGATCGCTCGCCGGTTACACTGGATTTGACGGACAGCGTCCGGGTGGCAGGTGTTGGCTCGCCAACGCCGGTCCGGGGCCCTTATGAAGACCGGGGCTGGCGAGCCCACACCTGCCGGACCGCCTCCGAGGCCGATCATGATCGCAGCGATGGCCCTCCTCGCCGCCCTCGTCCTTCCCACCGACGAACCCGCCGACACGTTCAAGCCCGATCCCACCTGGAAGTTGCTGGGCAAGGATCTCTGGTTCGACCCCGCCGGCCGTCGCCTGGTGGTCCACGCCCGGGTGGCGATCTCCGAGGGACCGCTCGAGCACCTGCTCTGCTCGAAGGGCTCGAAGGACCACGAGTCGACGCTCACCACAGAGGCCCCGCCCCGTGCCATCCACGCTGGCCTTCTGCTAACCGGGGCCGAGCCGGGACATCCCGTCCGGTTTGACCCGAGGTTCGAGCCCCCCGCCGGCTCGAAGATCGCCATCGACCTCGAATGGACCGGCCCCGACGGCAAGCCGCGCCGCTCCGACGCCCGCGGCTGGATCAAGGACGTGAAGACCGGCGAGATCCTGACCACCGATTGGGTCTTCGCCGGCAGCGAGCTCTTCGAGGACCCCAGGACGAAGGAGAAGGTCTACGCGGCCGATGATGGCGACCTGGTCACCGTGGCCAACTTCCCTTCGTCGATCCTGGATTTACCGTTCCGCTCGTCGGCCAACGACGCCGACCGGGGTTTCGTCGCGAACACCGCGGCCATGCCGGGCGCGGGACGTGGGTGACGATGTACCTCAAGCCCCGGCCGAAGCCGTGACCGTGTCGCTCGGCCGCTGGCTCGATACGAGAGTCGCAGGATGGCTGGTCCGCGACTCCAATTCAGCCTCGGCACTGTCATGATCGCCGCGGCCTACGTCGCTGTGGTACTGGCGGCGCGAGGCGCTTCGGGATGCGCGTTGGACGTGTCGCCGTCAATCGTCGTCGTCCTGGTTTCGGCCCTCGTGGCCTGCATGATCTGGTTGGCCGTCCGCGGAGTCGGCTGAGGCTGGCCCGCATGCCTCAAGTCGATAGGAAACACGCAGGGCCTGGAACCCTATCGGAGGGTTCCAGGCCCTGGTATTTCGGGTACTCGCGCTCCGGTTTATAGACCGCTCAGGTCCGCCGCCATGATGTGAACGCCCTTGGTCAGCCCGAGCCGCTCGACCGTCTCGGCCGAGGCGCCGATCGACAGCACCTTCCCCGGGCTGACGCTCAGGCCCCAGATCAGGCCGGGCGCCTCGGGCTTCGCCTCGCCGGGGCCGGCCAAGGCCACGCCGTTGAGGATCAGGGGAGACCGGTTGAGGACCTTGACCGAGTACGTGTCCTTCCCCTTGACCTTCTTGCCCTTCACGAGCCTCGCGTCGATGACCCGCGCCAGGACGCCATCGGCCACAGCGTCAGCCAGCGCCGGGGCGTCGGCCTTGCCATCCTTGACCGTTAGTGGGATCGAGAGTTTGAAAGCGTCGACCCAGCGGCCGCGACCGCCCGAAGTCTTGACGGATACCTCGGCCTTGGCGGCCGGCGCGGCCGGCAGCACGATCGTCGCTGCCAGCGATGGCCCCGCCGGCGCGTCGGGCACGCCGACCTCGGCCTTGAGCCCGAGCACGGTCGTCCCCTTGAAGATGCCCTTCAGCTCGTCGGCCAGCGGCGAGGGGCCGCGGACCTCGAAGTAGATCCGCCCGGCGTCGTCCTTCGACGTGGAGTCGAGATTGGCGACGAACTGCCGTGCCAGGTCGACGTCGCGCGGGTCAGCCCAGGCGCGGGACAGGGTCGCGATCGCCTCCCAGTCGAGCCCGGCCGACACGTTCCAGAGCACGAGCTGCGACGGGATCGTCGGCGCCTTCCGCTCGGCGAGCTGCCGGAGCGCCGCGGCCACCCGTGGGTCGCCGCCCAGTTGGGTGACATCGCCGAGCGTCAGCTTCTCGCCCTGCGCGGGCATGGCGACGATGCCGTCACCGGTGGGCGGATTCAGGCTGACCAGCCGCGTGGCCAGGCTGCGGCTCTCACCCGGGCGAAGCACGGCGTACGGCGGGCCGGTCGGTGGAACCGAGCGCATGCCGCCGCCCATCATCCCACCCATGCCACCCATTCCACCACCCATTCCACCCATTCCGCCGCCCATGCCGCCCATGCCCATGCCGCCCATCATGCCGCCCATCATGATCGACGAGAAGTTCCAGGAGGACATCTCGCCGACGAGGAACATGATCAGCCGGCCGAGGGTCATCATCCCCATCGACGCCGGCATCGTCCCTCCGCCGCCGCCCATGCCGCCGCCCATCATACCGCCGCGCCCGCCCATACCGCCGCCCATACCGCCGCCCATGCCGCCCATGCCACCGCCCATGCCGCCCATGCCGCCGCCCATGCCGCCCATGCCGCCGCCCATGCCGCCGCCCATGCCGCCGCCCATGCCGCCCATTCCGCCCATCTGGCCGGTAGCGCCTGAGGCGACGAGACCCGGCGGGAGCACGACCCTGAGCGGGCGGTTGGTGAGGTTCGTCACCGAGACGTTCATGCGCCCGTCGCCCAGGCCCTCGGCTTCGACCGACGCGACGCCGGCGCTCGCGGCGTCGAGCAGGCCGAACTCGGCGGGCTCCACGGCCTTCTTCTCGACGGTCCGGATCGATTTCTTGGCCGAGTGATGCGAGGGCGCGGCCGCCTTGGGCGCGTCGTCGGCACCGCCCACGAGCGGGCAGGCCAGGAGCGCGCAGGCCAGGGCCGCCCCCACGGGACGTGATGGGTTGGTCATTTGGTCCTCTGACTGGATGATGGGGTTCGTGCGGGGCGCGTGGCAAAGTCCCGCATCCGGGCTTGCCGGGCGCGAGACGTATGCGTCCCCCCTGAGACCAGAGGCGTCATCGGGGCGTCACCCGGATGACACTTCCGGCGATTTTCCACTCCTGGGACGAACCAATTTCAGGGTTTATTCAATGTTCCAGTGTTGGATATTCTTAAGGTGGCCATTTCACGACAGGCTGAATGCGCTGAACCGTCTCCTTCGACGGGCGGCCTCGATGAACACGAACGAAAGTTGACTTTCATCGGCATCATGGTTAGGATTCGACGTCTGCGAGCCAGGGGGAGGGGTCCGTGACGACGACGGCGCCGGGTTTGGAGACGTGGTCGGGGGTCGACTGGACCGCGACGAACGAGCGGCTCGACGACGAGCACCCGCGGGAGATCCTTCGCTGGGCGGTCGACACGTTCGGCCCCAAGTTGACGATGGCCACGGCGTTCGGGCCCGAGGGCTGCGCCATCATCCACATGCTCCACGAGATCGGCGCCACGACGCGCGTCTTCAACCTCGACACCGGCTACCAGTTCGCCGAGACCCTCGAGCTCCGCGACGAGATTGCGCGGCGGTACGGCATCGAGGTCGAGATGGTCCGGCCCGAGACGACCGTGGCAGAGTACGAAGCCAAGCACGCCGGCCCGCTCTACGTCGCCAATCCCGACCAGTGCTGCTTTGACCGCAAGATCGTCCCGCTCCGCCGGGCCGTGGAGGGGTACGAGGCCTGGATCAGCTCCATCCGCGCCGACCAGTCGGCGCACCGGGCGCGGGCGAAGGTCGTCGGCTGGGACGCCAAGTTCGGCCTGGTAAAGGTCAACCCCCTGCTCCGGTGGACGCACCGCGACGTCTGGGCGTTCGTGGTCGCGAACAAGGTCCCGTACAACCCGCTGCACGACCAGGGATACCCCTCGATCGGCTGCTGGCCCTGCACCCGGGCCGTGCTTGCGGGCGAGACCGACGAGCGCGCCGGCCGCTGGGCCGGGCAGGCCAAGACGGAGTGTGGGCTGCATTCGCTGGACAGCAGCCAGCTCTGACCTCGCGGTTCGGGCCCTATTCCGCACTCTTTACACTGCAGTCGGCCCCCCCATTCATGCGAATCTCCGCCAAGGCCGAATACGCCTGCCTCGCCGCCCTGGCCCTGGCCCGCCTTCGACCCGGCGACCCGCCGGCGCGGATCCATGACATCTCCGAGGAGCATCGCATCCCCGAGCGCTACCTCGTCCAGATCCTCCTCCAGATGAAGGGCTCAGGCCTGGTTGCGAGCACCCGGGGCGCCCTCGGGGGCTATCGCCTGGCGAAGCCTGCCGAGTCGATCTCGCTGGCCGAGGTCCTCGGCGCCATCGACGGGCCCGACACGCCCTCCCGCCCCGCGAACGACCCGGCCGCGCGGGTGCTGGCCGCCGTCTGGAAGCACGTCCGCGACGCCGAGCGCGACGTGCTTGAGCGGATCAGCCTGGCCAAGCTCGCGTCACAGATCGCGCCACACGAGTGGGTGATTTGAGCAACAGACTTCACCCGATCGCAGCGATTCTGTAGTGTCGATCGGACGCTACCCGACAGTCCCCGCCAGTCGAGCCGACGACGCCCACCGAACCAGCCCTTTTTTCACTGCAGGATTGAAGATGAACACCCCTTACGGCGGAACCCTGGTCAACCTCCTGGTCGACGACGCCCGCGCGGCGGAGATGAAGGCCACGGCCAAGAATTACCCGAGCCAGACGCTCGACGAGCGCGGCTTGTGCGACCTCGAGCTGCTCGCGGTCGGCGGCTTTTCGCCCCTGACGGGGTTCCTGGGCCAGAAGGACTACGACCGCGTCGTCAAGGAGAAGCGGCTGGCTGATGGCACCCTTTGGCCCTTGCCCGTCACGCTGCCGGTGATCCTCGGCAACGGCGTCGAGGTCGGCAAGCCGCTGGCCCTGCGCGACGTCTACGGCAACCTGCTCGCCTTCCTGCACGTCGAAGAGATCTACGAGTACGACAAGGAGGCCGAGGCCAAGGGCGCCTACGGCTCGACCGATCGCCAAGCACCCTTCGGTGGCCTACCTCAACAAGCAGCCTGGCCACTACGCGGCCGGCCGGCTCGAGGTGATCCGCGTCCCGCCGCACTACGACTTCGTCGAGTTGCGTCGGACGCCGGCCGAGCTTCGCGAGCACTTCAAGTCGCTCGGCTGGGACAAGGTCGTCGCCTTCCAGACCCGCAACCCGCTGCACCGAGCCCACGAGGAGCTGACCAAGCGGGCCGCGGAGCAGATCGGCGGCGGCCTCCTGATCCACCCGGTCGTCGGCGTGACCAAGCCGGGCGACGTCGACCACTACACCCGCGTCCGCTGCTACCGGGCCCTGGTGGACAATTACTACGACCAGACGTCGGTCGTCCTGAGCCTGCTGCCGCTGGCCATGCGGATGGCCGGCCCGCGCGAGGTCTTGCTCCACGCGATCATCCGCCGCAACTACGGCTGCACCGACTTCATCGTCGGCCGCGACCACGCCGGCCCCGGCAACGACTCGACCGGCAAGCCCTTCTACGGTCCCTACGACGCCCAGGCCGCCATGAAGGAGCACGCCGACGAGATCGGCATGGGCATGGTCGACTTCAAGCAGATGGTCTACCTGCCCGAGTCGGACAGCTACAGCCCCGTCGACGAGGTCCCCAAGGGCGTCAAGACGGCCGACATCTCCGGCACCCAGGTCCGCGACGACTACCTGGCCAAGGGCCTGCCCCTGCCCGAGTGGTTCAGCCGCCCGGCCGTCGCCGCGATCCTCAACGAGACCAACCCGCCCAGGTTCCGCCAGGGACTGACGATCTGGTTCACGGGCCTGTCGGGCTCGGGCAAGAGCACGGTCGCCCACGGCCTCGTCGAGCGGCTGGCCGAGTACGGGCGCAACGTCTCGATGCTCGACGGCGACGAGATCCGCACGCACCTTTCGAAGGGCCTGGGATTCTCCAAAGAGGACCGCGACACGAACATCCATCGCGTCGGCTACGTCGCCGGCCTGGTCGCCCAGCACGGCGGCACCACGATCTGCGCCGTCATTTCGCCCTACCGCGCACCCCGCGACGCGGCTCGGAAGTTGTCAAAGGGGAACTTCGTCGAGGTCTATTTCGACACCCCGATCGCCGTCTGCGAGACTCGCGACGTGAAGGGCCTGTACGCCAAGGCCCGCACCGCCCTGGCCGAGGGCAAGGGCATCGGCTTCACGGGCGTCGACGACCCGTACGAAGCGCCGCTCAACCCCGAGGTGACGATCGACACGAGCAAGCTCGGCGTGCAGGAGGCGGCCGACAAGATCATCGATAAGTTGATCGAGCTGGGCTACGTCCTGCCGCACGGGCACATCCCGGCCTGAGAATCCGTGTGAGAAGCTCCGGTGTGCTCCTCACCGAGCAGCCCCGGCGCCCCGGGGCCGGCCAGACCCGAGGCGCCGCGCCGAGCGAACCCGAGCGTCCGCCTTTTGTTCGCCTCCATGCGGCTTGGTGCGCGGGCCGACGCACGAGGCCGAACGGCGGCGGACAAAGCAGGATCGGCTTCGTCTCGGCGGCCGGGCATTGGGTTCGTTTCGCGGGCGGGAAATTGGCTTCGTTTCGTCAAATCGGCGGGGGAATTGGCTTCGTTTCGCACCGCGGCTACACCCGCCGAACAGGTTCCGTGGCGTGCGACGGCCGGCGAGCTCTCCGTCGATGGTGGGCGGGAAGCCGCGTCCTCTTGATGACCGTCCTCGATCAGCCGGGTGTTCAAGGGGGTTTGCTGAGCATGCGAGAGCCGGGGCAGGGACAGGCCCCGAAGCTGGCCACCGATCGCCGAGGATCAGAGTCGGACCCTGACCCGCTCCAGACCCTTCTCACACACTTTGTGAGTCATGCGCATCCTAGCGATCTCCGGTAGTCTTCGCGCCGCCTCTTCGAACACGACTCTCCTCCGCGCCGCGGCGACGCTCGCACCGGAGGGCGTCGAGGTCGTCCTGTTCGAGGGACTGGCGCCCTCCCGCACTTCAACCCCGACCTCGAGGACGCCTCGATCCCATCGGTGCTCGACTGGCGCACCCGGCTCCGCGAGGCCGATGGCGTGCTAATCTCCAGCCCCGAGTACGCCCACGGCGTCCCGGGCGTCCTCAAGAACTGCGCTCGACTGGGTCGTCGGCAGCGGCGAGCTGGTCTTCAAGCCCGTCGCCCTGCTCAACGCATCGCCCCGTTCGACGCATTCCCAGGCGTCGCTGACAGAGACGCTGTCGGTCATGACCGCGGCGCTCGTGGGCGAGGCCTCGGTCGCCGTCCCGCTCGCGGGACACAAGCTCGACGCGGAGGGGATCGCCGCCGATCCCGATCTGGGCCCCCTGCTCCGCTCGGCGCTGCGAGACTTCGCCCTGGCCATCGAGGCCCGGCGGGCGGACTCCGCCTCGCCGTCATGATACGATCTCGGGGCGATCGAGACACGAACCCCCGGGGCCCGACCGATGCTCGCGACCACCCTGCTCCCGCTGCTCCTCATCACCTTCCAGCGCGGCGACGAGGAGGCCGACGTCGCCCCGAAATACGTCGTGCTAAAGGCCGACCGCGTCTTCGACGGCAAGGCCGACGCCTTCATGTCCGAGGGGATGGTGATCGTCGAGGGCAAGCTCATCAAGGCCGTGGGCGTCAACCTGCCGATCCCCGACGATGCGCTCGTGCTCGACCTGGCCGACGTCACCCTCTGCCCGGGGTTCATCGACGCACATACGCATCTGACGCATCAGCGCAATCCCGACTACAACCAGGGCGTGGTCGATTCGCTCCGGCGCGAGGTGCCCGAGGAGGCGATCCTCGCGACGGTCTACGCGAGGCGGACGCTCGAGGCCGGGTTCACGACGGTCCGCGACGTCGGCTCTGGCGACTTCCTCGACGTCGGCCTGCGCAATGCCATCAACAAGGGTTATTGCCCGGGCCCGCGGATGCAGGTCTGCGTCCACGCGCTCGGCGCACGCGGTGGCCATGCCGACAGCAACGGGATGCGCCATGACCTTTTGGCCCATCCCCCCGGCGTGGAGGAGGGGATCGCGAACGGCCCCGACAGGCTCCGCGAGGCGGTACGCTACCAGGTGAAGTACGGGGCCGACGTCATCAAGTTCTGCGCCTCGGGCGGCGTGCTCTCGCTGGCCGACGAGGTCGACACGCCGCAATTGACGCTCGACGAGATGACCGCCCTCTGCGACGAGGCCCACCGGCTCCGCAAGAAGGTCGCGTGCCACTGCCACGGCGACCTCGCGGCCCGCGACGCCATCCTCGCCGGGGTCGACTCGATCGAGCACGGGTCCTTCCTCACGGTCGAGACGCTCCAATTGATGAAGGACCGTGGCACGTATTTGATTCCCACCTTGATGGCCCCCGACGCGATCATGCCGAATCTCGCGAAGATGCCCCCCGAGATCGCCGCGAAGGCCCGTGCGGCCAACGCAGTCGCTCTCGGGGACGTTCCGCGAGGCCGTGCGGCTGGGCGTGAAGGTCGGCTTCGGCACCGACTCAGGCGTCTCGCCCCACGGTAAGAACGCCGGCGAGTTCCGCCTCATGGTCGAGCGCGGACTGACGCCGATCGCCGCGCTGAAGTGCGCCACGTCGGTCGACGCGACGCTGCTCGGCCTATCGAAGTCGATCGGCACGATCGAGCCCGAGAAGCTCGCCGACCTCGTGGCCGTCCCCGGCAACCCGACGAAGGACATCACCGCGACCGAGCGGGTCGTGTTCGTGATGAAGGAGGGACGAATCGTGAAGAAGCCGTGACCGCCCGTGGGAGGCTGCGGACTCGGGGTGCATCTCTGCGGGCGGCGGCATCGGCGGCCCGTTCGCAGGACTACCGTTAACGAACGGGCGGGGCATTCTCTGATTCCGAGAAGCGCCCGTCCCGCCGCGGTCCGCGTAGGGTTCGCTATGTGGACCTTCCGGTGCCGGGAGGTATCAACCGAAAATGGTCCGCAAGGCGGACCCTACGAGGGCGGACATGCCGATCGGCTGTGCGGCGATCGTGCATCATTGGTCAAGCACCGTTCGCCGAGGAATGGATCGCCGGGGCATACCCGGCCCGGATCGCCGCCACGGTCGAGGCCGGTGTGAGGACCTTCGCCCACGCCCCCGCGGGCGTCCACGCCGCTTGCGGTAGCCGCCGAACGACCAAGCGAGTAGCTCGCCGCCGCGGACAAGGTGCGGCGGGTGAAGATGCGCTCGGCATCGAGGGCAGAGTCTATGAGGTCGGTGGTGGCGGTCCGGCCGCCAGCGAGCGCGTGATTGCCGAGAGCCCGGGCGTCGCGGAAGGCCTAGAAATCGCGGCGGCGGCATTCGAAACATGCGCGGCAGATGCAGTCGTCGGGGTCGTGGAGGACGCCCCGGTTGCCCAGCATCGTGCCCCGCTCGGGCGTGGCTACGATCCGGCCGGAGGGGTCGATGCGGTGATGGCGGGGGCCACAGGCCTCCTCGTGCCGTCCTTGTCAGGCACCGGGGGCGTCTGCTAGGATCACTGCCTTCCGGCGCGGGAGTTGCGCCCAGATCCGGGTGTCGATCCGATCCTTACGGACGTTGCGCGACCGCGCACGAGCGAAGAGAAGGCCAGGTCCCTCCGATGGCGAAAGAGAAGGAAGAGAAGCCCAAGGCCAAGGCCAAGCCCGCGGCCGAGGCCAAGCCCGCGAAGCCGGCCAAGGAGAAGAAGGAGAAGGCCCCGGCCGAGGCCGCCGCGGCGCCCGCCGCCGAGGCCAAACCCACCAAGGCCCCTGAGCCCCCGCGCCCGCCGGCCGACCCCAGGCTCAAGGTCCTCAAGAAGATCCGCGGCAAATACCTTCCCAAAGGCCCCCTCCGCGACCGGCTCCACGCCATCATCGACCGCTGGAACGGCTCGGAAGACCACGGCGGCGTGACGGTCGAGGAGCTCAAGACGCTCTTCACCGACTGGAAGTCCGTCCGCGAGAAGAAGGCCCGGAAGCCCGCCAAGGCCTAACGCCCACGCGCGGCGATCGGGGGATCGCGACCCCGGCTCACGGCGAGTCGGGGTCGGTTCGTTTGGGGACTCGCCAATGATCGTCGGCGTGCCGAAGGAGATCAAGGCGGACGAGTACCGCGTCGCGCTCCTGCCTGTCGGAGCCGAGGAGCTGTCGGCCGCGGGTCATACCGTGCTCGTCGAAAGTGGCGCGGGGCTGGGCAGCGGGATAAACGACGTCCTCTACGAGGCGGCCGGCGCGAAGATCGTCGCCCAGGCGGCCGACATCTGGCGGCAGGCCGACCTGATCGTCAAGGTGAAGGAGCCCCAGCCCGAGGAGTGGCCGGTGATCCGGTCGAGTCAGACGCTGTTCACCTACTTTCATTTCGCGGCCGATGAGGAGCTGACCCGCGCCATGCTGAAGTCGGGCGCGACGGCCATCGCTTACGAGACGATCCGCGATCCCCGGGGGACACTGCCCCTGCTGACGCCGATGAGCGAGGTCGCGGGGCGGATGAGCATCCAGGAGGGGGCGAAGTTCCTCGAGCGCCCGCAGGAGGGCCGCGGCATCCTGCTGGCGGGCGTCCCCGGCGTGGCCCCGGCCGAGGTGGCGATCCTCGGCGGCGGCGTGGTCGGCGCGAACGCCGCGAAGGTCGCGGCGGGCCTCGGCGCGAGCGTGCGGCTCCTCGACGTGAACCTCGACCGGCTCCGCTACCTCGACGATATCATGCCGGCCAACGTGACGACGCTCTACTCGGACCGTCACACAATTCTCGAGTCGATCGAGCGGGCGGACCTGGTGATCGGCGCCGTGCTCATCACCGGCGCCCGGGCGCCTCGCCTGATCCGCCGCGACGACCTGGCGCGGATGAAACAGGGGTCGGTGATCGTCGACGTCGCTGTGGACCAGGGCGGGTGCGTCGAGACGACGCGGCCCACGACGCACGGCTCGCCGACGTACGTGATCGACGGCGTGGTGCATTACTGCGTTGCCAACATGCCGGGGGCCGTCGGGCGGACGAGCACTTATGCGTTGTGCAACGTCACGCTGCCCTATGCTTTGCTGATCGCCAAGAACGGCTGGCGCGCGGTGGCGAAGTCGATGCAGGGCTTTGCCGAGGGAGTGAACATCGCCGGCGGGCACGTCACCAACCGCGCGGTGGCCGAGACGTTTGATCTGCCGCTGGTGGCGTGGGATTCACTGCCGTCGGCGGCGTAATCGATCCGTTCGTTCGGTAGAATTCACAGTCGGGTTGGCGCTGGGTGGCCGGGGTCAGATCGAAGCGGTGCACACGCTCCGCGAGCCCAAGCCGTCCGTTTCCGGGGCACCGCTTCGCTCTGCTCAGGACACCCGATCCCTTGACCACGTCTCCAACACGATCACGAAGGAGTCTTCCATGCCCGACCACGATCATGAGCACGATCACGACCACGACGAGGAGATCGGTGAGGCCCTCGAGGAGGCCCTGGAGCTGGACACGCAGAGCCAGATCTTCCTCGAGATGCGTCGGCAGAACCTCGACCTGTTGAAGATCGCGGCTGAGGTCGCTGGCTTCGGCGGTCAGCACGGTCCGGTCAAGCCGAACGACCTGAAGACTGCGCTGCGGACGATCTGGGACGTGTACTCCGAGTTTTACGCCTGGGTCGACCCCGAGGAGACCGAGGGAGACGACGAGGACGAGGACGAGCTGTGAACAACCACCGTCCCGACCCCGCCGGCGGGCCGTTTTCGACCCTCGGCTGGGTCGGCGACGCGGCCACGGGCGTGCTCCGGCTGATCGACCAGACGCGACTGCCGACGAAGCTGGTCGAGGTGGAATGCCGCGACGTGCCGACGGTCTGGGAGGCGATCAAGACCCTCCGCGTCCGCGGTGCGCCGGCGATCGGCGTCGCGGCGGCCTATGGAGCGGTGCTCGGGGCGCGGGTCGGGCTGGCCGAGGGGCAGTTCGGCCTCGAACAGGCCCTCGCCACGGCCACCGACTACCTCCGCACGAGCCGGCCGACGGCGGTCAATTTGTTCTACGCCCTCGATCGGATGGACCGGTTCGCCGGGGCGATCCACCGCGACGTCGGCCGCGACGCGTTCCTCGACGAGCTGCTCGAGGAGGCCCACCGGATCGCCGCCGAGGACCGTGCGATGTGCCGTGCCATCGGCGAGCATGGGGCGGCGCTTCTCCGGTCGGGCGAGGGCGTCCTCACGCACTGCAACGCTGGCGCCCTCGCCACGAGCGACCACGGCACGGCCCTGGCCGTCATCTACGCGGCGCACAATCAGGGCAAAGTCCTTCATGTGTTCGCTGATGAGACCCGTCCCCTGCTCCAGGGCGCCCGGCTCACCGCGTGGGAGCTCCAGCGCCACGGCGTGCCCGTCACCCTGATCTGCGACAACATGGCCGCCCAGGTCATGAAGGAGGGCCGCGTCCGCTCGGTGGTCGTCGGCGCCGATCGGATCGCGAGCAACGGCGACACGGCGAACAAGATCGGCACGTATGGCGTTGCGTTATTAGCGAAAGCGCATGGAATTCCCTTTTTTGTCGCCGCTCCGTCGAGCACGTTCGACCTGAGGCTTGCCGACGGCGACTCCATCCCGATCGAGCAGCGCGACCCATCGGAGGTCACCGCCGGCTTCGGCCCCGCGACGGCCCCCGAGGGCGTCGACGTCTACAACCCCGCGTTCGACGTTACCCCGGCCCACCTCATCGCAGGGATCATCACCGAGCGGGGCGTGATCCGCCCCGTCAACGCCGAGACGATCCGGGAGAACCTGAAGTCATGAGCCCGCTCGCCCACAATGTCTTCTTCTCCCTCAAGGAGCCGACCGAGGCCAACCGCCGGGCCCTGGTCGACGCTTGCAAGAAATACTTGACCGATCATCCCGGCACGGTTTTCTTCGGCGTGGGCGTCGTCGAGCCCGAGCTGGCGCGGCCGGTCAACCAGCGGGATTTCGACGTGTCGTTACATCTCGTGTTTGCCTCGCGGGCCGATCATGACGTGTATCAGGATGCGCCGAGGCATCATCAGTTCGTGGGTGAGAACAAGGAGAACTGGGCGACGGTGCGCGTCTTTGATTCGCAGTTGGATTAAGGGTCCCATCCGTCACGCTCGTTTCGCCGCTCCGCATCGGAACGCCGCTTCGGCCGCACCGCGGCCGCTTCCGATCAGACGACGCGGAGCGTCGGAAGAGCGCATCACGTCGCAGGGCGTCGCAACGAGGGTGGGGTTCGCCAAGGCGGACCCTTCGAGATCGCCGGAGTTCCGGTGGTGTTTACCCTCGGAACTGCCGGGTCCTGAGGAATCCTGCGCGGCGATTTTTTCCACGAAATCGAGAACCGAGCGGCCTCCCGCGGGACTAATGGAGTAGACCTCGTGGGACACGACCCATGCTCGGCGGCCTAGGCCGGGTGATCGACCGACGGCCCAACGCGGCCGCCGTCGAAGGCCGCGCGAGGTCTATCCAACGGTCCCCGGGGCCGGCCTGCGCCGGCGGCCTTTCCGGGGCACCGCGCGAATACGTTCCGTGACACCGCGGCGGCGATCCAGGGGCGGTGCGCCCCTCGCCGCCGGGCGGGCCGGCGCGGCCCGAGAACGCGCGTAATTCTCCTTGAGGACCGCCCGAGATGAACGAGCCCAATCCGAACTTGAAGCGCCGGCGCGACGCCGAGTCGCGACGAACCTTCCTCGCCGGCGCCGCCAAGGCCTCGGCGCTGGCAGTGCCGGCCCTGGCGCTGGCCATTCCCGGCATGGCCCGCGCGGCCAAGCCCGGCAAGCTGATCGGCATCGCCGCCACGCTGATCAACGAAGTCCTGGAGGACGAGGCCCAGCACGTCCCGATCATCCAGGGCCTGCTCGACGACCCCGACAACCCCCTGCCCGTGCCGATCCGCAAGCCGCCCAACTTCAACATGGCGCGGCTGGTGCAGCCGAACCTGACGGCGTTCCTCGAGACTGCCGCGGGGTTCGAGAACACCGGATCGGGCCTCTACCACGGCGCGCTCCTGAACATCACGCAGACCCAGGAATATTTCCCGATCGCGGCCGGTCTCGCCTCGGTCGAGTCGAGGCACGCGGGGTGGATCAATTCGCTGCTCGGCCAGGCGCTCGTGCCGGACTTCGTCCCGGTCGAGGAGCCGGTCCCGCAGTCGACAGTGCTCTCTCGCGTCGCGGAGTTCGTCACCGACCACCGCTCGACGTTCCCGTCGTTCGACACGAACGTCGTGACCGACGCGAACAACTTCTTCATCCTCGACTTCGTCCTGTTCCTCGAATACATCGAGTCGACCTTCTACGCGGTGAACGTCCCACGGTTCACCTAAGTCTCGGGCCTCGCACCGCGGTATCTGGGCGGGGATCGGAGCCATCATCCCCCATCATCCCCGACGTCGGTCGCGGACGTCCCGGTCCCCGCCCATACTCCTCTGACTCCGTTTCCCCTGATCCCGCCGTATCGTCCAAGATTGCGACGATCGACCAATCCGGGGGTTCGATCGCGGTGTATCCGATCTCAGGCAAGTCCCGGGATCTCACGTCCGAACTCTTCGCTCCGTAGTCGGTGTCCGCGGGCCGGACTGTGGAGTGAAGAGTCAAGACGACGGAGTAAAAAACGGAGGTCCGTGTGCCGAACGAAGGCCGTTCCGGGGACGCGTATCATGAGGTCGGGCTGCATGCGGTGCGCGGGGACGGGCGGCCGATGACCGACGGCGAGCCCAGCGACGAGGAGTTGATGAGGCGGCTCGCGGCGGGACGTGCCGAGGCGCTGGGTCCGCTGCACGGGCGCTACGCCGGGGCCGTCTACGGGATGGCGGTGCGCCCGCTAGGTCGGTCGGCAGCCGAGGAGGTCGTGCAGGAGGTCTTCCTCACGGTCTGGCGGAAGGCATCGACATTCGACGCGACGCGGGGCGAGTTTCGCCACTGGCTGCTGCGGATCGCCCGGAATCGCGTGCGCAATGAGATCCGCGACCGCTCGCGCAGGCCCGCGACCGCCCCGCTCGTCGACGGCGACATGGCCGCCGACGACGAGCCCGAGCCCGACGAATCACTCTGGCTCGCCCACCGGCGCGAGGTCCTGCACCGGGCCATCGAGGCCCTGCCGCCACGGCAAGGCCAGGCGCTGCGGCTCGCCTACCTGCAGGAGCTGACGCACGAGCAGGTCGCTGCGACGCTCAGCCTGCCGCTCGGCACGGCCAAGAGCCGAATTCAGTCCGGGCTTCAGTCGCTCCGTTGGCGACTGGCCTCGGCCGCGTTCCTCGCGCTCATGCTCGCGGGGCTGGCGTACGAGCGGGCGACGGCCTACCGGGCGCGGAACGCGCGCTCCGGCTCGTCACGAGTAGCGAGGTCAAGCCGATCCGGCTCGCACCCGCCCCGGGCGTCGATCCCGCGACCCACGGCTCGTACCGGGGACGGCCCGGGACCGCCACGGCGGTGATGACCTTCACGGCCTTTCCGCCCGCCCCGTCGGGCCAGGCTTATCGCGTCTGGATCGCGCGGAGGAGCGGCTGGACCCTGGCCGGCACCGTCCGACCCGACGACTCAGGTAAGGACCTGTTCGTCCTCGAAGGGAGCGACTTTGCCGAGCCGCCGGCGTCCCTGCGGGTGACGCTCGAGCCGGCCGGCGAGGTGACGGAGCCGACCGGGCCGACGATCGTGGCGTGGCCGGCTCCCTGAGACGCGGAACGGCCGCCGACGCGTGAGCGCCGGAAGATCGCCCGCCGTTCGGGCCAATCCAGGACCGCACCCCCGGTGTATCCCACGCGACGGCCCGCCGGGCCTGCCGTGGTCGGCAAGCGAATGGGGAGGTGCGTCGCGTGGACAAATCCATTGCTCAGCAGGTGGAGTCGGAAGACGGCGTCGACCGCCGCCGCTTCCTCTCGTGCATGGCCTGGGCGGGCACGGGCCTGCTCTGGTCGGCGGCGGGGGGTGTGCTCGGGTCGCGGGTCCTCGGCCAGGCGGCGCCGGCGAGCCCGGGGCTGAAGTTCGTGCAGATCAGCGACAGCCACATTGGCTTCGGCAAGGACCCCAACAAGGACGTCGTCGGGACGCTCGAGGCCGCGGTCGCGAAGATCAACGCCCTGCCCGAGCGGCCCGAGCTGCTGATCCACACCGGCGACCTGACCCACCTATCGACGCCGAAGGAGTTCGACACGGTCGCGCAGATCCTCTCGACGGCGAAGGTCGGCCACGTTGCCTATGTCCCGGGTGAGCATGACATTATCGGCGATTCGGAATATCTCAAGCGGTTCGGCAAGGGGACGAAGGGAGACGGCTGGTACAGCTTCGACCTGGGCGGGCTCCACTTCGTCGGGCTGGTGAACGTCGCGAGTCAGGGGACGGACATCGGCCTCGGCGTGCTTGGCGACGACCAGCTCGCGTGGCTGGCGGCCGACCTCGCCGGGAGGAGCGCCGAGACGCCGGTTGTGGTCTTTGCCCACGTGCCGCTCCTGACCGTCTACCGCGCCTGGGGCTGGGGCACCGCCGACGGCGACCGGGCGGTCGGGCTGTTCAGGCGGTTCGGCTCGGTGACGGTGCTCAACGGGCATGTCCACCAGGTCCTTCAGAAGGTCGAGGGGAACTTGACGTTCCACACCGCGCGCTCGACCGCCTTCCCCCAGCCCGAGCCGGGAAAGGCCGAGAAGCCGGGGCCACTGCGGACGCTCCCGGCGGCTCGCCTGAAGGACTATCTTGGATTGACGAGCGTCTCACACATCGGGGGGACGAAGCCGCTGGCGATCGTGGACTCGACGCTGAGATGAGCCTCCGTACGTCCGCGCTCGCGGCCTCCGCCCACCCGGCGGACCTCGGAGCTGGATATTTGATTATTCCCCATCCCGCCGGGGTAACGTACGGTGGTTCCGGGGGCCGTCGTCACGGCCCAATCGAGCGACCCCGTGAGCGGAGGCGATCGTGATCGGCCCTTCGACGCTCCTGCTGGCCTGCGCGGCGGGCCTGCTCGTCGGGTTCCAGGATCCGGACGATGGCCTGCCGCCGCTCGGTTTGCCGGCCGCCCGGCCTCACACGCTCGTGCCGGGCGGGACGGCGGTGGTGGACACGGTGAACGCGTCGGTCGGCGGGCTGCCCGCGGGGAGCAACGTGGAGGTCCTCACGTGGGATCGGGCCTATGCGCTGGCCTTGATCCGGGCGCGATCGGCGCCAGCAAAGGGGACGAAAGGCGTCGCGGCCCTCGACCGGGCATGGCTCGACCGGGAGTCGCAGCGGCTCGACATCCGCGACTTCGCGCGGTTCCGCGGCGAGTTCCTCGCCAGCCCGCCGGCCTTCCGCGACCCGGCGCCCGCGCTACTCGAGCTGGCCCGTCGCCATCGGGCGGCCGACGACGCGGCCAGGAACCTCAACATCCACGAACGCTACGCGGCCCGCTTCAAGGAGCTGGTCGAGGGACGTTCGCGAGTGAAGTCGTGGCACTGGGTCGACCGGCTCGACGAGTCGCTGACGGCCGCCCGCGACGACTTCACGCTCAAGCGACAGCGCTACCGCGACGGGCTCGACGCTGTCAAGGTCGAGCTGGGCCTCTCGCCCGAGGCGTTGGTGCTGCCCGACGCGTCGATAACCGCGGCCTTCGGCACGGCCTTCGAGGCGGCCGAGCGGTGGAAGGCCGACCCGATCCGGCAGCTCACCCAGCTCGACGCGATCATCCTCGGACTCCCGGCGTTCGAGGACGTCGCGATCGACGGCCGCACGATCCTCAGCGAGGCCCGCCGGGGGACCGGCGCGGTCGAGGACCTGCTTCGGGCGGCGGTGCGAGTCGCGCTCGCGAATCGAGCGGGCCATGCCGCCGCGGAGGGCGACGACGAATTGGCACTGCGCGTGCGGCGCGGCGTCAGACACCTCGAAGACGCCTATATCGCCTATGCCCTCGCGCAGCGGCGCATGGCGCTCCTGTACCGCCGGCTCGAACGGGTCGACGAGTCCTTCACCGCACCCCCGGATGAGGTCCTCGTCGTCAAAGATCCCGACGTGACGATGCTCGTCGAGGTCCGCGCGCAGATTGTCGAGACCGAAGATCGCCTCGTCGCCCTCTGGACCACCTATCAGGCGCAGCGGCTCGCGCTGCTCCGGGACCTGGGCACGATGCCCGCCGACGACTGGACGAGCTTCGTCACGCCGCTGATTGCGCGGCCGGGCGACGCCGCCCGGCGCTGATCGAAGGGTCGTCCAGGCTCATTCCGTCCGCGCGGTGGCGTCCTGCCCGCGGACGCCGTGATACTTCCACACCTTCGGGCCGGCGAGGCCGACAATCGGCTCGACGGCAGGCTCGGGAAGGTCGAGCGGGCCGGTCGGGCCGGTGGCGACGCCCTCCCAGTGGTGGGCATTCAGGCTCTGCATCACGCGGTCGGCCAGGGCGACCGCCTTCAGGGCGTCGCCGCCCGTGACTCGGGGGCGGCCGCAGGTTCGCACCGCGGATATGAAGTCGGTCAGCTCGCGGGTCAGTGGGTCGGGGCCCTCGTCGGGGACCTGCACTCGGTCGACGCGGAGGATCTTGCCGAAGATGCGGCCCTTCACGTCATCAGGTTTGGATAAATCAAGTCCATCCAATTCCAGCGTCCCGCGACGCAGGGCGTCAGAGGGCCGGATCAGGGTGCCGTGCTTGGTGGCGAAGTCGAGCGCGGCGTAGCCCTCGGGGCTCCAGATCCGCATCTTGCGCACCGGCTGGTAGCTCGCGCGGCTGGCGGTCAGGTTCGCGACGCAGCCGTCGGCGAACTCGATCCGAGCGTTGGCGACATCCTCGTGGCCGCCGAAGACGCTGACGCCGACGGCGGCGACTGAGACGACGGGGGCATCGACCATCGAGAGCACGAGGTCGATGTCGTGGATCATTAGGTCGAGGACGACGCCGATGTCGGTGGATCGGAACGTATAAACACCGAGTCGCTCGGCGGCGATGTACTTGGGCCTCAGGGGCATGCCCTCGAGGGCGTCGAGGGCAGGGTTGAATCGCTCGATGTGGCCAACCTGGAGGATGACGCCCGCGCGGTCGGCGAGCTCGACGAGCTCCTCGGCCTCGCAGAGCGACGCGGCCAGGGGCTTCTCGACCATCGCGGGGATGCCGCGGCCGAGGAAGGCGCCGGCGACCTCCCAGTGGAGGTAGGTAGGGACGGCGATGGAGACGGCGTCGACGCGGTCGACCAGGTTCCGCCAGTCGGCGAACGCGGCGGTGCCGACCTGCTCGGCGACGGCCGCGGCCTGCTCGGGCCGGGCGTCGGCGACACCCACGAGCTCGACGTCGGGCATGCCCGCGAGGATGCGGGCGTGGTGCCGGCCGAGGTGGCCGACGCCGATGACGGCGACTCGCGTCCGTGCCATCACTTCCTCCTCCGCTCGCGCGCTCGGCCGTGCTTGCCGGCCTGCTGGGCGCGGATGAAATCCAGGAGCCGGGCGACCTCGGGGGCGAGCTGACCGTGCGCCGTGAGGACCGCCTGGGCGTCGTCGGGCTTCATGCGGGCACGGTACATCAGGCGGTGTGCCTCGGAGAGGGCGCCGATCGATTCCTTGGCGATGTCGCCGCGCTTGAGGCCGACGACGTTGATGCACCGCGGCTTCGACGGATTGCCGTCGATCAGCATATACGGCGGGACGTCGTGGACGACCTTCGACTGGCCGCCGATGAAGCTGTATTCACCGATCGTGCAATAGTGGTGGACGGCCACGCTGCCGGACAGGCCGGCATGCGAGCCGATGTGGATGTGGCCGCCGAGCAGGGTGCCGTTGGCGATGGTGATCCGGTCGGCGAGGACGCAGTCGTGGGCGACGTGGCAGCCGGCCATGAGGTAGTTGTCGCTGCCGATCCGCGTCACGCCGTCCTCCTTGCTCGTGGCGCGGTGGATCGTGACCGACTCGCGGATCACATTGCGGTCGCCGATGACGACGCGGGTTGGCTCGCCCTTGTAGGAGAGGTCCTGGGGGTCGCCGCCAACGACGGAGAACGGCCAGAAGACGTTGTCCTCGCCGATCTCGGAGTGGCCGAGCAGGCAGACGTGGGCGACGAGCCGCGTCCCCCGCCCGATCGTCACCTCGGGGCCCACAACGCAGTAGGGCCCGACTTCGACCTCGTCGCCCAGGACGGCGCGGGTCGACGCAAGCGGTATCGGCGATCAGCGTGGGCATGATTCGGGTGAGCCTCGAATAATCCTTCAGGGGGAGAAGGGTCGGGTGAATCCCTCGTCGCCGCGAGCGGAGCGGGACGCGGTGGACGGCCCGATGCCTTCGTAAAGAGACGGAGCCCCCTCTCCTCAAGCGGCCGCTTCGGCCTTGTCCTTGTCCAGGATGACGAAACGGATTCTTGCCTCGGCGGCGACCTGTCCCTCGACGCTCGCCACGCAAGTCACATCGGCCGCGCGGGCCTTGATACGAGCATTTGTCACTTCGAGGACGAGCCGGTCGCCCGGCACCACGGGGCGGCGGATTTTCGCGCCATCGATCGAGACGATCAGCGCGAGCCGGTTCCGCAGGTCGACGCCCTGCGCGATCAGCAGTCCCGCCGCCTGTGCCAGGGCCTCGAGGATGAGCACGCCCGGCATGATCGGGCGGCCCGGCCAGTGGCCGGCGAAGAACGGCTCGTTGCACGAGACGTTCTTGTAGGCGAGGATCCGGCGGGCGTCGATCGACTCGACGCGGTCCACCAGAAGGAACGGATATCGGTGGGGCAAGAGCTCCATGATCTTTCCGATATCCATCGCCGTCGCGCCCTCGGCGGCCTGCGAGGTGTCGCCGACGGCGCGGAGCAGTTCGCGGACCAGCGACGCGTTCAGAGCGTGGCCCGAGCGGTGCGCCACGACGTGGCCGGCCAGGTCCTTCGCCAGCAGGGCGAGGTCGCCGACCATGTCGAGGACCTTGTGGCGGGCGCACTCGTCGCGGTAACGCAGGATGTTGTCGATCGGGCCGTCGGGGCCGAAGACGAGCAGGTCGGCCGTGCTCGTGCGCGGGCCGATGCCGGCCTGACGCATCGCGCGGGCCTCTTCCTCCAGGAGGAAGGTCCGGCTCGGCGCCAGCTCGTCGCGGAAGGTCTCGGGCGAGACCTCGACGAAGTAGCTCTGCGGCGCGATCGGGCTCGAGCGGCCGTAATCGAGGTTGTAGCTGAGGACGAGCTTGTCGGGGTCACCGGGGTAGGCGGTGAGGGCCGAGCCGCCCTCGCGAACCGTGACGGGCCGGTCGATGACGAGCGTTTCGCGCGGCCGCGCCTGCTCGACAAGCCCAGCGCGGGAGAGGGCCTCGACGAACTCGAGGCTCGACCCGTCGCAGCCGGGCGTCTCGGGGCCATCGATCTCGACGACGCAATTGTCGACGCCCAGGCCCGAGAGCGCGGCCATGACGTGCTCGACCATCTCCACCTTCGCCTCACCGCGCTCGAGCGTCGTTCGCCGCTGACGCGGCGCGACGTACTTGACGTGCGCGGGCACGACCGGAGCGTCGGGCAGATCAGATCGGACGAAGACGACTCCGGTGTCGGCCTCGGCCGGTCGGAAGCGGACCGCAACGTCGCGCCCGGCGAGGAAGCTGACGCCGCGGACGACGGCCTCGCGGGCGATCGTGCGTTGCGGCCGTCGGGTCGTGAGCATGATTCGAGGAGGCTCCGTCCCGCGGGGTCGGGCAGGGTAAGGGCGACGGCCCTCTTGGCCCCTCCGCCTCGTGGGGGAGGGGCCAAGGTGAGGGGTTCTTCCGGGATAGCCTTGGCCGCTTCCCGACCCCTCACCCTACCCTCTCCCGCACGGGGAGAGGGGTGAAGACGCTCCGCGCCTCCGCGAGGAGGGACGGCACGGGGTCGATTCAGCGCGGGGTGCTCATCCTATCGCCACCGCGGTCGGCCGGAGCGGCCGGGCCGGCCGGGCCGGCCGCGGCGGCCGGGGCGGCCTCGCGGTTCTTCGGCGCGGGGCGGCCGGACTTCTTGTAGTAGTAATTCAGCCAGTAAGTCACGTCGGTCGTCAGGTCGAGCTTGTTGTCGGCCACGAGCAGCGTGCGGAACAACGCCTGCTCGAGCGCCTTCGGGTTCGAGGCAGATGGGGCCGTGACGGGGGCCTGGACGACCATATTCATACCGCGCTGCTTCGCCACGCCTTCGGCCATACGCTGAATTTCCGAATAGGTCGTGGCGATGACGTCGGCCTCCTTGCGAGAGAGGTCCATCTGGGCCTGCTCCTTGAGTCGCCTGGCCCTTGGCCTTGAGCTCGGAGATCCGCTGCTCGACCCGCGACTGGTCGGGGCTGCCGGGGTTGAGCTTGCGGAGCTTCTCCATCTCGCCGTTCATCTCCTGGCCCATCTTCATCAGCTCGTTCTGGCGGGCCATGCCGTCGGCCTCGATGGACTCCATGCCGACCTTGAAGCCGTCGTAGTTTTTGAGGACTTGCTCCATGTCGATCGTGCCGATGACGGCCGCGGGTGCGGGCTTGGGGGCGGCGGGCTGCGCTCCGGCGGCGGCGGTGCCGTTGCTGGCGGCGGGGCGGACGCTGGCGTCCTGAGCCTGCTGTCCCATCGACGGCGCGACCAGTCCGGCCACGCCCACCAGGCCCAGGCCGATCGCCAGGGCCGCTCGCGTCGAGTTCCGCATCGATTCCACTCCTTTGGATGTCCGCCTCGGCGGGCGGGACGGCCCGGTCGGCCGACCAGTGATGGCGAGAGGCAACGGCACCCGGCCGATCCGTCGGCGGGCGAGAGAGGCTGGTTCGGGCCGGAAAGCGGCGGCATTCTGCCCGCAGGCCGGATCGGGGTCAAGCCGAACCGGCGCGGGGCCGAGTCCGCCCGGGCGCTCGAACGGCTGGAGCCGTCTCACGCGGAGGAATCCGCCCGTCAGAACTAGCGCGCAGCTATCCCGACGGAGTGCTCGGGTTCACGCACCTCCGCGTGACCGATGTGACGTGTGGCCCATGTCGAGGGAATCCTGAACGGCCGTACGACAGAACGAGCGCGGGGTGGAAGCAGGCGGGACCGCCCGGCTCGACCCTCCGTTTCCCGCGGGGGGTGCGGACCCGGCAAGCCAGACAGGAAGGTGAACAGATATCCCCGCATTTCATGTAAGAGGCACCGCTATGGAAAGCGAATCGGCGCACCCCGCCCTGGTCGGACGGGGAGCGCCGATGGAATTGCGCACGTAACTACCGCGGGGCGGGAAGCGGATTACCCGCCGTAGCTGAGCAGGAAGTCGTGGAACTTCACCTTGCGGGGCATCTCGCCGGTCGAGGAGAAGAGCGAGATCAGGAGCTCGCCGAAGTGGTCGGCGCGGACGCTGTAGAAGTTATGCTTGCCCTCACGCCGCGACTCGATCAGGCCGGAGACACGCAGGAGGGCCAGGTGATGGCTCACCGCGGGCTGGCTCTGGCCCAGCCGGTTGCAGAGATCCGTCACGTGCATCTCCTGGCTCTGCGCCAGGTAAAGGAGGATGCGGAGCCTGGTCTCGTCGCTAAGCAGCTTGAAGACCTGGGCGAGCTCGCGAACGACCGGCTCGGAGACCGCTGGCATGGCGGTCAGGGAGTGGCCATTCGTCTCGCCCGAACGCTTGGTCGCGCTTTTTCTGGCCATGGCCGGTGGACCTGCCTTCGGGATAGAGGGTGAAGGCCGGGGAAACAGGGGGAGCCCGGCGTTTTGGGAAACTCCGCCAGGGGCGGAACCAGGGACCGCGGCGTGCCCGATACTCGGGCCCCGCCACGGCGTGCTTCAGATCGGATGGGCAGCGGACGGGACCCGGGGCATGGCCGATGGCCGGCGCGGATCCGAACGGAACGGACCGGAGGCGGACGACAACCGTGTTTCCCGGGTCAGATATAACCCATCGTCTTTAGGATGCATGTGTCGTGCCGAAACGGAAGATTCGCGGGGGTCAGCCGGCGGGGGGATTGTCGGGGAGGAGACCGTAGCGGGCCAGCGCCCGGCGGAGTGAGCCGCGGGAGCGCTCGTCGAGCGGGCAGAGCGGCAGCCGGACCTCCTCGCGGCCCCGGCCCAGCAGGGCCAGGGCGGCCTTGAGCGGGATCGGGTTCGGAGCAAGGCCGAGCAGGTCGCGGCAGAGGGGGAAGAGCTTCAGGTGGATCCGCCGGGCGCCGGCCAAGTCGCCGGACTCGAACGCGGCGATCATGGCGCGGACATCCTTGGGTACCAGATTGGCCACGACCGAAACGACCCCCGAGCCGCCGACGGCGAGCATGGGAAGAGTCAAGGAGTCGTCGCCGGAGAGGATGGTCAGATCGGTGCGCGCAGCGATTTCGGAGACCTGGTCGAGCGAGCCGGCCGCCTCCTTCACGGCGACGATCGGGCCAATCTTCGCCAGCCGCTCGATCGTCTCGGGCTCGACGTTTCGGCCTGTCCGCGAGGGGATGTTGTAGAGGACCTGCGGGATGTCGACCGCCTCAGCGATCTTGGCGAAGTGGGCGTACAATCCCTCCTGGGTCGGCCGATTGTAGTAGGGGGCGACGAGCAGGGCGCCGTCGGCGCCGGACTTTGCGGCCGACTTGGTCAGGCGGATCGCCTCGGCCGTCGAATTCGACCCGGTGCCGGCCATGACCTTGGCACGGCCGGCGGCCTGCTCGACGACCGTCGCCACGACCCGCTCGTGCTCCTCGTGCGTGAGCGTCGGGCTCTCGCCGGTCGTGCCGACCGGGCTGAGCGTCGGCGTCCCCTGCTCGACCTGCCAGTCGACCAGGGCCCGTAGCGCCTGATAATCGACCTCGCCGTCGCGGAACGGCGTGACGAGCGCCACCGTGCAGCCCGCGAACATTCTCCCCTTCGACCCCATCCCCTGCCCCCTGGCCCGGCCGTGACGACCGTCTCGTGAAATTCCACCGATAACTCTAAACGAATCTCGCGCTCATTGCAAAGGGGGTCCTGTCAAAACAACTGTCCGAATGTCGGTGGCGTTTCAACGCCCGGCGGCGCCCGCGGCGATTGCCCGGACCATCTCCCGGACCGCCCGCTGCAACCCCACGAACACCGCCCGTGAGACGATGGCGTGGCCGATGTTCAGCTCGGCCATCCCCTCGATCGACGCGACATCATGCACGTTGAGATAGTTGAGCCCGTGCCCCGCGTGCAGCGCCATGCCCGCGGCGCGCACGGCCTTGCCCGCCTCGATGAGTGCCCTCAGCTCGGCGGCGAATTTCGGCCCGTGGGCGGCCTCGGCGTATCGTCCCGTATGCAACTCGACGGCCATCACGCCGAGGTCGGCCGACGCCTCGACCTGCTTGCGCTCGGGGTCGATGAACAGGCTGACACCGAGGCCGGCGTCGTGGAGCCGGTCGACGGCGGCCTTCACGCGGTCGCGCTGACCGACGACCTCGAGGCCCCCCTCGGTCGTCAACTCGGCCCGCCGCTCGGGAACAAGCGTCACCTGGTCCGGCCTCGCGGCGACGGCGATCTCGAGGATCGACGGCTCGACCGACATTTCGAGATTGAGGCGTGTCTGCACCGTCTCCTTGAGCAGCCTCAAGTCGCGGTCCTGGATGTGGCGGCGGTCCTCGCGGAGGTGGATCGTGATCCCCTCGGCCCCGGCGAGCTCGGCGAGCGCCGCGGCCCAGACGGGGTCGGGCTCGCGGCCGCCGCGGACCTGGCGCAGGGTGGCGACGTGGTCGATGTTCACTCCCAGGCGTGGCATGTTCGGCACTCGCGGATGCTCAACTCTCGGATGCATGGCGAACTCACCTCCCGACCGCCCGGAGCGGCGCCTTGGCGAGCACGAAAGTCTTCTCTCCCGCCGTCGCGAACGCCACCCGCCCCTTCCGGTTCGGCCCGGCGCCGTCGATGGCGACGATCCGGCCGAGACCGTACTCCGGGTGGATCACGGACACGCCCGGCTGGAACGTGTTCAGGGCGTCGTCGGAGCTTGGCGGGAAGCTCGGGCCCGAGGGGCCGGGGCCGGGCAACAGGTCGGCCGCGGTCATGTACCGCGTGGCGGGGGGGCGGGGGAACGGGGCGGGCCGGCGGAATCGCTCGATCGACGTCAGGGCCATGCCATCCGTCAAGTCGCGGACCTCGATCGGGCCCTCGGGCAACTCGGCGAGAAACTGCGAGGGGATCGTCATTTGCCGCTGGCCGCGGAACTCGCGGACGTGGGCCCGGCTCAGGTAGAGCTCGCGCTCTGCGCGGGTCAGTCCAACGAACATCAGCCGCCGTTCCTCCTCCATCTCGCCGTCGTCCTCGTTCGCCCGCGAGTGGGGTAGCAAGCCTTGCTCGAGCCCGATCAAGAAAACGACCGGGAATTCGAGGCCTTTGGCCGCGTGGAAGGTCATCAGCGCGACGGCCCCGTCGGCGTCCTTCCAGCGGTCCACGGCTGAGGCGAGGCTGATCTCCTCGAGGAACTCAACGACCGTCCCGCCCGGGTGCTCGTGGTCGAAGTCGCGGGCCGCCGAGATGAGTTCATCGAGGTTCGCGAGGCGTTCTTCACCTTTCCCATCGACTTCGTCAGCGAGGACCTTGCGGTAACCGGAAAGGTCGAGGAGGCGGCGGATGACCTGCTCGGCGGGGTGGTCGCGCAGCGCGGTCAGTTCGTCGATGAGCATGGCGAAGTCGCGGAGCGACCGCGCGGCCTTGTCCTTGATCCCGGGCACATTCGCGGCCTCACGCGCCATCGCGAGCATCGGCAGGCCAAGAGCCTCAGCCCGCGCGGAAAGGTGGTCGAGCGTCGTCTTGCCGATCCCGCGCGGGGGGACGTTCACGACGCGGCCGAACGAGACGTCGTCCTTGGGATTCGCCAGCAGGTTCAGGTACGCCAGCACGTCCTTCACCTCCTGCCGCTCGTAGTACGACACGCCGCCGATCACCTGATAGGGGATCTTCGCCTGGCGGAACGCCTGCTCGAAGACGCGGGTCAGGGCCGTCATCCGGAAGAAGATGGCGATGTCGCGGTAGGCGTATTCGCCCTTGCGGACGAGCTCGGCGACTTTCGATGCAACGCCGCGCGCCTCGTCGGCCTCGTCGGGGTAGAGCGTGAGGATGACCGGGGCGCCTTCGGGGTTCTCCGTGAGGAGCGACTTCGGCTTGCGGCGGCGGTTGTAGTGGATCAGGTTGTCCGCCACGGCGAGGATGTTCTTGGTGCTCCGGTAATTCCGCTCGAGCTTGACGACCTTGGCGCCGGGGAAATCCTTCTCGAAGTCGAGGATGTTGTTCAGGTTAGCCCCGCGCCAGCCATAGATGGATTGGTCGGGGTCGCCGGTGACGCAAAGGTTGCGGTGGTCGGTCGAGAGGCCGCGGACGATGGCGTACTGGGCGACATTCGTATCCTGGTACTCATCGACGAGGACATATTTGAACCGCGCGTCGAGCTGGGCGCGGACGTCCTTGTGTTCCTTGAGGATCGCGACCATGTGGACGAGCAGGTCGTCGAAGTCGACGGCCGACGACTCCTTCAGGCGCGTCTGATACGCGGCGTAGACCTGGGCGGCGACGGCCGCGACGTGGTCGCCGCCCCGCCTGGCGAGCGCGGCGGGGCTGAGGAGGTCGTTCTTCGCCTTGCTGATGGCGGCGTCGACGCGCTCGGGCGTGACCGACAATTCATCCAGCTTCATCCGCGCCATGGCGTCCTTGACGGCCCGGAGCCGGTCGCCCTGGTCGTAGATGGTGAAGCCGCGATCCAGACCCATCAGTGGCGCGTAAGTCCGGAGCAACCGGGCGCACAGCCCGTGGAAGGTGCCGAGCCAGACGCCCGAGCCCGGCGCGATCGCCTCGACGCGGGCCTTCATCTCGCCGGCTGCCTTGTTGGTGAAGGTCAGCCCAAGGATGTTTGACCCTTTGATGCCCTGGCGGAGCATGTAGGCGACGCGCCGGGTGATGACCCGGGTCTTTCCCGAGCCTGCACCGGCGAGGACGAGCAGGGGGCCATCGATGGTCGTTACGGCCTCGCGCTGGGCGGGGGTCAGGTCGGCGAGCAAGTCCATAGGCGAGCGGTTCCGGGTCCGTCCGAGGTGGGTGCGGCCAAACCCCCAGTCTACCCGACAGACCGCCCCGCTCGAAGGCCGGTCGGGAAGATCGCGGGGGCCGTTTGGGTTCGTTCCGTCGGGGGTCCGACCCCGGGTCGTGGAGCCGACCGAACCCGAGCGTGCAAGTTCGGTGCGGTTTCGTGGGGCTTCGTTAACCCTTTTGGGGCACGTGAGGCCCTGACGCAGGGCCGATCCTGTCGAACCCGACACGGTGGCGGAGTGATCCGGCGCCGCGAGCCGATCAGGCGTGGGGAGATCGCCGGCGGGCCGCGACGACCCGAGGTGGAGAGCGCCTATTCACGGCGGCGGCCTTACGCCCCTGGGAGGGGGGGCCTGCCGGATCCGGTTCCATGGGTTCGGCGTGAGCGGCTCGCAGCAGACGACGGGCCAGGGGGAGCGCAGGGGGAGCCGGTCGGCGGGGACGACCCGGCCGTCGGCCAACTCCAGCTCCAGGACGCCTCCGTCGCCCCATCGCGTGGCCGAGACGGCGACCGCCCCGGGCTCGTCGTCGACCGAGACCATCACGCCGGCCAGCCCATAGCAGCAACGGCGCCGGTTCTCAAGCTCCTCCGCGACGGTCACGGACGCCCCTCCGTTCGCTTGTCGTCGCGCCGGACCCCGGCGATCAGCGCCCGATCAGACCTCGACGTCCGCGCGGCTGGTCGCGGCCCCGGAACCCGGCTCGTCGACCATCAGGATCGTTCCGCGGCCGGTCCCCGCCGGAATGACAACCGTCGACGCCGCCGGGAAGACCGCCCGCGCGGTCCGTGCAGGCCCGCGGTGTCCAGGGAGCGGATCGAGGGCCATGCGGCCCACAGCGGCGAGTAGAGCAGCAGTGCTCCGAAGGCGAAAGCCATGCCCAGGGCCCGCCAGAGAGGTGAATCCTTCACCTTGCGCTCCGTCAGAGAATCGGGTTTGGTCCGAGACATGTCTGCACACCGCGAAGGAACCGCGACGGGCGACATTGCAGCCAATCAGCAGTGTACTACGTTAGACGGGCACCACGACGCACCTAAGAAGCAGATAAAATCCGCGCGGCCGGGTCGGCGACGCGGGACGTCCCGCTGCCGGTTGGCCCCGCGGTCGTGCGCGATTAGACTGAAACGATTGGTGGAGACTCGACGCGAGGCGGGCGCGGCCGGAGATGGGCCGCTGGTGAGGGATGCGGCCCCCATGACGATCATCGGCATCGGCACGGATATCATCGAATGCCCGCGGATCGGTCGGATGATCGAGCAGCACGGCGAGCTCTTCCTGCGCCGGGTTTATACCGAGCGTGAGATCCGGTATTGCCAGGGCCGCAAGCACGCGATCGAGCACTTCGCCGGGCGGTGGGCGGCGAAGGAGGCGATCCTCAAGGCGATCGGCACCGGCTGGACCCGCGGGATCGCCTGGACCGACCTGGAGGTCCGCAACCAGCCCGGCGGCGCCCCCAAGGTCCTCGTCTGCGGCGAGGCGAAACGGGCAGCCGTCGAACGGGGGATCGGCAACATCCTGATCTCGATCTCCCACTGCCGGACGTATGCCACGGCCTATGCCCTGGCCCTCGGCCGGGGGGCGGGGAATGGGAGCGGGGAGATGAAGCTCGAGGAGGGCGAGGGGTCGACGGAGGAGTGATCCCAGGATCTGCGATCGCGGACCATGGTGTCGCGATGGTGCCGACCGCGGATGGTCCGCAATCGCGGACCCTACGAAACGAGCAGCACCAGCAGCCCCCACGCGACCGGCCACGTGAGGACGATGAGCCGCGCGGCCCACCTCGTCCAGTTCGGAGGCGCAAGAATGACCCTCCGTCGGCCCGGATCGAGGCGGATCTTCCGCCGGGTCTCGCGGTCGAGCACCCACCAGATCGGCGCGCTCCGATCGCGATTGCAAGTCCGACCAGCAGCGTCGTCCCTCCGCGTGTCGACTGGATTGAGAGGACTGCGAAAAGGAAGACCGCAAGAAGATAGCACCCGATCGCGATCCAGGCCGCCTCGTCGGCTGAGTGGCGCGATCGCGAGCTTGTCGTCGGAGCTGAAAGCCGGGGCGCGGGATCGCGACGGGCCAGTAGGATGATGAACGGTCCGCTCATGGCCAGCCCGAGCCAGAGATAAAGCGCTCCCAGCCCGGCCCACCGGGGAGGCCCGCTCGGGTCGATGGCGAAGCGGAGCGACCGGAGGAGGAACCCCGCCAACCCGTAGCCGATCACGAGCCCGACGAGGTCGCGGATGCGGAACCCGTCCGGGGAACGCGGCGATTCGGCGTCAAGGTTCAGGTCCGACACCACGAGCCCCCCGAGCGAACTACTGCGTCACCGCCAGCCCGAGCCCGAACTGGAGCGGCCAGAGGACCGCGACGGCCCTCCCGATCCGGCCCGTCCATGAGACGGGCCCCGCAGTGGTTGGCGGCGCCAAGCCAACCGCGCGGGTCGGCTCGATCCGCGGAAACGAGTTCCAGAGCCGCGTCAGGGCGGGAATCGTGGCCGCGGCCAGAGTGATGAACAGAAAGGCGGAATAGACTGCGCCCGTCCCGTCGGGCAGCCCGCCCAGCGCCGACCGGACCAGGGCGGCGACGACCCACGGCAGCCCGAAGCCCAGCCAGAGCCAATCATAAGGGCCGGGATAGCCGTCGGGACGCCGGCTGAACCGGCGGACCAGGAAAACGAACGGCCCGGCGGCGGTCACGGCCAGCCAGGCGAACGCGGGCACGAGCAAGGCCCAGCCGATAAAGGTCAGCCCGGCGATGTCCTCGTCGAAGTCGCGGAAATGCACGGATGCAACCGCCGCGCCTGTGACCAGCGCGGTCGCGTCGAGCATGGTCAGGCCGCCGGCCCGATTCGCTGGTCCCGACGTCCCGGTCGAGGTTTCCGCGATCGCGCGGGTGTCCGGCATATTTGTTGCCCTCTTGTTCTTCTCCTTATAATACCGGACGGGCCGAGACGATGTCTCCCTGGAGGGGGACGGTGGTCGGCCTCACGGCCGGGCGGCGGCGCCCGGCGGTCTCGAAGCGGGAGCCTCGCCGGTCATGGCCTTGCCCAAAGTCGTCATCGTCGGCCGTCCCAACGTCGGCAAGTCGTCGCTCTTCAACTGGCTCGCCGGCCGGCGCATCGCCATCGTCGACGACGTCTCGGGCGTCACGCGCGACCGTGTCTCCACGCTCGCCGCCATCGGCGACGGCCCCGAGGCCCGCTTCTTCGAGCTCGTCGACACCGGTGGCGTCGGCATCGTCGACCGCGACGACCTCTCGGCCGACGTCGAGCGGCAGATCGACGTCGCCATGCACGAGGCCTCGGTCATCCTCTTCGTCGTCGACGTCCGCGACGGCCGGATGCCGCTCGACGAAGAGGTGGCGAACCGGCTCCGCTATCTCAACACGCCTGTCATCCTCGTCATTAATAAAGCCGACACCGAGCAGTTCGACACCCGTGACGACGACTTCTACAAGCTCGGACGCGGCAAGCCCATCTACGTCTCGGTCCACCAGAACCGCAACAAGAACCAGCTCCTGAAGCTCATCGCCGACCGCCTGCCGGACGCCGACACGTTCAAGCCGGCCGACGCGGTCATGAAGATTGCGGTCGTGGGCCGGCCGAACACCGGCAAGTCGACCTTCATCAACACCCTGGCGCATTCCGAGCGGATGATCGTCTCCGAGCGGCCCGGGACGACCCGCGACTCGGTCGACGTGGCGTTCGAGCTCGACAACCTGCCCTTCGTGGCGATCGACACGGCCGGGGTGAAGCGGAAGGCGAAGATCAAGGACGACCTGGAGTTCTACTCGATCCACCGCGCCGAGCGGTCGATCCGCCGGGCGGATGTCACGCTGCTGTTCATCGACCCGACGCAGGGGATCAGCAAGCTCGACAAGCAGCTCGCCGATTACATCGCCAAGCAGTACAAGCCGTGCATCTTTGTGGTGAACAAATGGGACCTGATCGCCACCGACCCCGACGCCGACATGCGGGGGTCGATGAAGAAGATCGCCGACGGCGTCCAGCACGCGTTCCGAAACATGTCCTACATGCCCCTGGCGTTCATCACCGCGAAGACGGGCAAGAACGTCAAGGCGCTGCTCAATCTCGCGCAGTCGATGTTCAAGCAGGCGAACAAGCGGATCGGCACGTCGGCGCTGAACAAGGTGCTCCGCCAGGCCGTCGAGGCGCACCCGCCGTCGTCGCGTGAGCGGACACCGCGGATCTACTACGCGACCCAGGTCGGCGTCGCCCCGCCAACGATCGTCCTGTTCGTCAACAGCCCCGCGCTCTTCGAGCCGACCTATCAGCGCTACCTTCTGAACGTCTTCCGCGAGAAGCTGCCGTTCCACGACATTCCGATCAAGCTCTACCTCCGCGCCCGAAGCCAATCGGACCCGAACGCCCCGCGCGCGGCCATCGGTGACCCGGCGGCCGACTCGGGCCCGTCGGTCGACCCGGGTACGGACGAGTACGAGGCCTTCGGCCACGCCCCCGACCGGCACGAGATCAACGCGCTGCTCTCGGACGAGCCGCCGTCGTCATTCGAACACCGGCGCGCGATCAGCCGCTCGCCGGGGGATTCAGGCATTAACGAGCTGCTCTCGGGCATCGAGTAGCGGCATCGGTGCGCCTGGAAGGGCGAGGCTCCTCCCCGGCTCGGCGGGAGCCTCGCCCTCCCGGGCCACGCACGCGAGGTCGTGGCGAGTTCCCAGGGCGCCGGCTATGATCGGCGGTCGACCACCCGCCCCGGAGACGATCCAATGTCCTCGCTCCGCCGCCGCGAGTTCCTCCGTGCCGCGCTCGCGCCGCTCGGCTTCGGCGGGGCCGCCCGGGCCATCGACCCGATCGCGCGGACGAGGCCGAGCCACCTGAAGCTCTCGATCGCGGCCTATTCCTATCGCGACTCGCTGCTGCCGAAGGGCAAGCCGCCGACGATGGACCTGTTCGGCTTCTGCGACCTCGCGGCCGACATGGGCCTCGACGCCGTGGAGCTGACCTCGTACTACTTCCCGACCGACGCCAAGCCCGCGTACTTCCACCGCCTGAAGCAGTACGCCTTCAACCTCGGCCTCGACGTCTCGGGCACCTCCGTCGGCAACAACTTCTGCGTCGAGCCCGGCCCCGAGCGCGACAAACAGCTCAAGCTGGTCCGGACTTGGATCGACAACGCGGCCGAGCTCGATGCCCCGGTCATCCGGATATTCGCCGGATCGAAGCCGAAGGACTGCACCGAGGACGAGGCCGTCACCCGCGCGATCCACTGCATCAAGGCGTCGCTACCCTATGCGATCGAGCGGGGCGTCGCGCTCGCGCTGGAGAACCACGGCGGGATCGTGGCCACGCCGGAGCAGATGCTCCGCCTGGTCAAGGCGATCGACTCGCCTAACTTCGGTGTGAACCTTGACACCGGCAACTTCCACTCGGCCGACCCGTATGCCGACCTCGCGAAGGTGGCGCCCTATGCGATCAACGTCCAGGTGAAGACCGAGATCATCCGGCCGGGAGGGCCGCACGAGGAGGCCGACCTTTCGAAGGAGATCGGCATCCTCCGCGACGCGAAGTATTCGGGCTATGTGGTTCTGGAGTACGAGGCGAAAGAAGATCCGTTCACGGCGATTCCGCGGCACATCAAGACGCTGAGGTCGCTGATCGGCTGATGACGAGGGAGTTCAGGGTTTCGCAAAAGCCCCCACCGCCTCGATCAACTGCTCAGCCGCCGCCTTCCCCGCGCCATGAGGGGCCACCTGCACCGCCTCGCGGGCCGCGTCCAGGCTCTCTTTCGCACGGCCCGCGTCGGCCTCGAGAACAGCCAGGCCGTACTGGGCCTCGAACAGCCTGGGATCGGCCGCGATCGCCGCCCGGTAGGCCGTCCGCGACCCGTCGAAATCGCCGTCGGCAAGCCGCGCCGCGCCGATCCGCGCCTGCCGGACGGGCCTCGCTCGGCGGCCCCCTTGGCCTCGGACCACAAGGCCGCCGCACGCTCGGGCTCGCCGAGGTGAAGGCGGATCGTCGCGATCCGGTCCCAGACCTCCCATGGTCGGTTGTCGGGCGGATAGGCCGATTCGAGCAACTCGGCGGTCTCGACGACGCGGCCGCGGTCGGAAAGAGCGCCGAGCAGGGCATGGAGCTCGCTGAGGTTCGACCACCGGAGCGAGGTCGGCGGGTCCCCGAGCTTCCGGACGACCTCCGGCCGAAGCGCCCGTGCCTGCTCCTGCGACTTCCGCTCATGCTCCTGCGCGAGCGGCAGGGCGAGCAGCTGATCGAGCAACACCAGGGCCGGACCGTACATCCCGCGCTGGGTATTCCAATCCGATGAGCGTCGATCGGACGTTGGCGTCCTTCGGTGAGCGTTCGACCGCCTTGCGCAAGTCGGCCGACGCGCGGACGGCCGAGAGGTCGAGCGCGGGGTCGAACGGCATCCGGAACCGCGGGATCGGCTCGCCTCCGGTCGGGTCACGGTACGCCTCGATCATCCCGGCCCACTTCCAGCCGTCGCCCGAGCCGGGGTCGAGCCGCTGCACGGCGCGGGCGTGGTCGAGCCCAGCCCAGACGAGCTTGCGGGCCAGCGCGAACGCCCCGGGCCTCGACGTGCCCGGCGTGATCAGGTTGTGGATCAGGTTCCAGCACGTCTTGCCGAGCATCCGCTCGGCCGTCGCGTCGGTCGGGTCGGGACGGGTCGAGCGCGAAGTGCCAGGCGCCGAAGTCGAACAGGTGCGACGCGGCCGCGCCCGAATAGGTCTCGTGGACGAACAAGGCCGCGACGGGATCGAACCAGACGCAGCGATAGCGCGGCGAGGTGAGCATCGTCGCCGTGACGTCTGACATCAGGGCCTGGACGTTGTCGGTGAGCACGAGCGGCCGGCCCATCCGCTCGAGCTCGTCCTCCCATCCACCGCGTTGTGGGCGATCTTGCCCTGGAGGTCGGTGTACGCCTTGAAGAGCTCGGGCCCGATGACCTCGAGGCGGGCGTCGGCGTAGGTCTTCCGGTCGGGCGCGTACTTGTACTCGTAGAGCGCGGCATGACCGTTGTGGAAGCAGACCGACCGTTGGGGCATGTCGGGCCGGCCGGCGATGGCGACGGCCGCGTGCGGAAACCAGTGCCGCTCCTCGCCCAGGCCGACGGTCCGGCCCTCTCCCTCCCAGGCGTATAGGGCACCGGTCGCCGTCGCGACGAACAGGGTGGCCGTCGCGACGAAGGCCAGGCCACGGCCGATGCCCATCGTGATCGGTCGACCGCGGCTGGCGCGGCTCCTCGCGACCTCGGCGGCCCACTCGGCGAAGTTCCAGGCCGTGATCGTCCCGACGACCGCCGCGAACTGGTGGCTGTTCCTCGTCGCCTTGAAGGAAAGCGCCGTGAACGCCATGAAGAGGAGGAGCCGGAACACGCTTGGCCGGGCGAATCCTGGCTCGGTGGGACCGGCGTTCTTCTTCGACCGCTTCCGCTTCTTCGGCGGCGGGGCCGCGACGTCGGGCTCGCGGGCCATCCGATGGAAAACACGCCAGCCGATCGGCACGAGGAAACTCAGCACGCCGAGGAAGATCGTCGACAGGTGGATCAAGAGCGGCACGTTCGCGAGCCCGGCCTTGCGGGCGAAGCTCAGGAGCGGGTCGAGCTCGCCGATCGTTTCGAAGATCGGGTTGCCCATCGTCGCCGCGAGCTGCAGCGGATAGAGGGCGCCGGCGATCCCGTATGGATTCACCAGGCAGACCAGCCCCGTCAAACCCGCCGCGATCAGCACCGTCCTCCACCACCGCCGCCGGTCCGTGTCGAATGCACCCGGCCGCGTCGCCGCGTCGATGAGCGCGAACGCCAGCACGACCGGCCCGAGGATGAACAGCCCCTGCGAGTTTACCCACGCCACCTGCACGATCGGCAGCAGGAACGCCAGCCACGGCCGCTCGTCGATTCGGAAGAGGATCGCCAGGAATGCCGCCAGGTAGAGCAGGGTCAAGCGTCTCGGGACGGATATACATCCGTCCCGCCAGAACGAGCAGGGCCGGCAGCCATGCGAGGACCATGACCCACGTCGGCCAGTCCCTTCTTTTTCGCCGAGATCAGCGAGCCAGACGGCGAGCGCCGTGACGGCGCACTTGGCGAGGTTCAGCCCCGGCGATGCCGATCCGCTCATATCCGAAGCTCAGCAAGACCTGGAAGATCCAATGCAGGTCGACCCAGCGGTGCCCCTCGGCCCCGAAGGTGAAGGTATCCACCCGGGGAACCAGCCCGGTCTGGCGGATCAGGTCGCCCGTGCGAAGGTGCCACCAGAAGTCGGTGTCCTTGAGCGGGAACGCACCCAAGAGGGCGACCAGCGCGAGGAACGCGCGCGACGAGCCCGGCGTCGGCCAGCCGGCCGAGCCCGGACGAGGCGGGCTGGGCGGACGGGGCGGGGCGGGACTTCGGCCTTCGGGGCCTCAACGGCCTTGGACATCGTCGCGACTCTCCTCGACGGGGACGGGACGATTCGAGTGTAACGGACGCTCGTCGACGCGGTCGAGCCTGGCCACGGTCGCACGCCGCTCTATAATTGCTGCGGAGCGACGGGGCTGATACGCTCCGGATGTCCCGAGCCGGCCTCATTTCACCCCAGGAGATCGACCGATGACGCACCGCAACCTGCTGGGCCTCGGCCTGGCGCTGGCGATCGCCGCGCCGAGCTTCGCCCGCGCGGCCGACGAGCTGAAGGTCGGTGACAAGGCCCCCGAGTTCACGCTGCAGGGCTCCGACGGCAAGACGTACTCGCTCAAGCACTTCAAGGGCAACAAGGCCGTCGTCCTGGCCTGGTTCCCCAAGGCCTTCACCGGCGGCTGCACGGCCGAGTGCAAGTCGTTCAAGGAGCAGGGCGACACCCTCAAGGGCCTCGACGTCGCCTACTTCACCGCCAGCACCGACAAGGTCGAGGACGAACACCAAGTTCGGCGAGTGCTCAACGTCGACTACCCGATCCTCAGCGATCCCGAGAAGAAGGCTGCCGAGGCGTATGGCGTCATCAACCCCCAGCGCGGGTTCGCGAACCGCTGGACGTTCTACATCGACAAGCAGGGGAAGATCGCGGCGATCGACAAGAAAGTGAAGACCTCGTCGGCGGCGCCGGACGTGGCGATGAAGTTGAAGGAACTGGGGATCGCCGACAAGAAGTAACGACCCTTGCCGACATCGAACCACCGCGCTCGGGTGGCCCCGGATCACGAGCGGCCGGGCCACCCGTGAACACGAAGGGATCGAGCCGATGGCATTCACCGGCTTCTGGCGACGCTTCTTCGCCTACTGGATCGATGCGTTGCCGATCGTGCTGGCCCGTGGGCGGGGTGTTCTACCTGTTCTTCGGGTTTGATGAGACGATGCAGCGCTATCTTCATCGGAGGTCGGGCGACGTCCAGGCGCGGTTCGACTTCCTCGTTCAGAGGAACCGCATACGCAATCTGGCTCTCTCCCTCTACTTTATTTATTGCGGGCTGATGGAAGCTTCGCCGCTTCGGGGGACCGTCGGTAAGTGGATCATGGGCATCCAGGTCGTGGGCGCCGGAGGAAGGCCGCTGACGGCGGGGCAAATCAGCCTCCGCAACGCCGTGAAGCCCTTCTCGTTCCTGGTCTTCGGCCTCGGCTGCCTGCGCGTGGCCTGGTCTCCGCAGAAACGCGCCTGGCACGACTCCGCAGCGGGGAGTTACGTAATCTTTCGATCCGGCGCGAAAGGCACAGCCTGATACGGGACCGGCCTTGATCGCCGGTATTCCGTAGGGCGGGCTCAGCCCACCAGCCGGGCGCGAACGGCGACGACGGGTGGCTGTGGTTTCGCCCGCGAAACCACAGGGCCGAGGCCTCCATCCTGTGGTCTCGCGGACGAGACCACAGCCACCCGGATCGGGATGCTCGAGGAAACCCGGTCCGCCCGCTTAGGCCGGGGTGCGAAACGAACCCAATCCCGCCGGCCGTCTGACGAAACGAAGCCAATTCTCGCCCGCGAAACGAACCCAATGCCCGGCCGCCGAAACGAACCCAATCCCGCTTTGTCCGCCGCCTTTCGGCATCGTGCGTCGGCCGGCGCACCGAGCCGCACGGTGGCGAACAAAAGGCGGCCGCCCAGGTTCGCTCGGCGCGGGGGCCTCGGGTCCGCCCGGCCCGAGGGCGCCGGGTTCGCTCGGCGCGGGGGACCCCCGGGGCTTCTCTCACGGATTCTGAGCTCGACTGCTGCCGATTTCGTGGGGCCGCCTCGGCGGTAATCTGAGGGGTTGCTGACGCACCTCAGGATACCGACCGAGGACGGACCCGCCATGATCTTACCACCCGAGGCCCTGCCGCTTCTCGAGGCTCTCGGCCCCGCCTTCACCAGGCCGACCCTCCGCCGCTTCGTCGTCCTGCTCGCCGCCTCGATCCTCACGCAGGGGCGGCACACCGTCGACAACCTGCTCCGCACGCTCGGCGGGCTCGCCCCGGGCCATCGCACCGACTACCAGCGCGTCCTGTGCCGCGCCCCCTGGTCGGGCCTGGCCCTGGGATGCGCCCTGGCCGGCTACATCCTCCGCCACCTCTGCCCGACCGACCCGGTGGTCCTGGTCGGCGACGACACCGTCGACGGCCACCCCGGCAAGCACGTCTACGGCAAGGCGCGGCACCGCGACCCGGTCCGCTCGTCGCACGCCTACACCGCCTGGAAATACGGCCATCGCTGGGTCGTCCTGGCAGTGCTCGTCCGCTTCCCGTGGGCAACCCGGCCCTGGGCACTGCCCGTGCTCGTGGACCTCTACCGTAGCGAGGAGGAGGACCGGCGGCATGGCCGGCCGCACCTCACCCCGGCGCAGTTGATGTGCCGCCTCCTCCGCACCCTGATGATCCGCTGTCCCGGCCGCCGCTTCGCCTTCGTCGGCGACTCGGGCTACGGCACCCACGAGGTCGCCCGGTTCGCCCACCGACACCGGGGCCGCCTGACCCTGGTGAGCAAGCTCCACCCCGAGGCCAACCTGTTCGACCCGCCGCCGCCATACCGCGGCCTGGGGCGACCCCGGGTCAAGGGGGAGCGGCGGCCCAAGCCCCGTGAGGCGGTCGCCGCGGCCCGACGGCGCCGCCGGCTCACCGTCGGCTGGTACGGCAGCGGGACGCGGCGGGTGTCGGTCATCACCGGGACGGGGTACTGGTACAAGGCCGGCGCCGGCCTGGTCCCGATCCGCTGGGTCCACGTCCGCGACCTGGAGGGGACGCACCGCGACGAGTACTTCTACGCCACCGACCCGGCCCTCGACCCGGGCGAGATCGTGACCCGATACGCCGGCCGATGGAACATCGAATGCACCTTCCAGGAGTGCCGCGCCCACCTCCGATCGGAGACGACGCGGGGCCGGTGCCGACGGACGGTATCGCGGGCGACCCCGTGCTTATTCGGCCTGTACTCGGTCGTCGCCCTGCTGTACCACGCGCTGCCCGAATCGAAGCGGTCCTGTGGCGTCCGCTGGCCGGGCAAGGCCGGCGTGACCTACTCGGATGTCCTGGCCTCGGTGCGGCTCTGGGTGTGGTCCGACGGGGTTTTCCCAGGGGCCGGGAGCCGGTTCGGGCTGGAGAAACTCCCCGATCCCTTGCGCGAAGTCCTGCGATCAGCCCTCGCACCGGCGGCGTAGCCGCCGAGGATCGGCAGCAGTCGAGCTGAGCGAACCACATCGGCGGGAGCCTCGCCCTCCCCAGATCGACCTCGTCCCCGATACCTACCTCTGCATCTCCGCCCACCGCGTCTTGAGCTCCCCCAGGATCTTCCAGAACAGCCGCGAGTGCATCCGGCCCGGCACGCGGCCGCAGCCGGCCGCTTCGAACGACTCGTACTCGGTGTATTCGAGGTGGTGGGCGACCTCGTGGAGGTACGTGTCGAACAGTTCGTCGAGCGGCCGGCGGCCCAGCTCAGTGTCGTGGGTGTAGACGCGGACGAGCCGCTTGTGCCTGTAATAATTGCCCAGGACGCGGTTGGTGGGGCGAGTGTTGAACTCGTCGTAGAAGCCGACCTTGCAAACGTGGACGCGTTCCAGCCGGACGCGGAACAGCTGTGGCAGCGCGGAGATCGGCGGCTCGAAGCTGTGCGGGTCGGGCGGGCGGTAGCGGACGGCTCCGGGGAGGACCGGGCCGACCCAGCGCTCGACCTCGAGCCGGCCCCCGACGCGCCGGGCCTGCTCGGCCAGGCAGGCGAGGTCGAACTGGTGCGGGTCGATGAGCTGGCGGCCGCCGTTGGCGTGGATCAGCCAGTATCGCTCGATGGGGTTCGGGGAGTAGTCGTCGCTCACGATTCCATTCCGCTCATCGTCGGAGGGCCTTCATGTCGATCCGACCCGGGCGTCAATACGTCGCCCGGCCGCCGCTGATGTCGTAGCACTGGCCGGTGCAGAAGCTCGACTCGCGGCTGGCGAGGTAATGCACCAGCGCCGCGACCTCCTCGATCGTCCCGGTCCGGCCCATCGGGATCTTGCCGATCATATAATCGACCGTCGCCGGTGCAACCCCGTCGAGGATCGCCGTCCGGATGACCGCCGGCGCGATCGCGTTGACGGTCACGTCGCCCTTTCCTGCTAATTCCTTGCCGAGCGACTTGGTCATCGCGATGAGCGCGGCCTTCGACGCCGAGTAGGGCAGCAGGGTCGGGTTCCCCTCCTTGCCCGCCACCGACGCGACGTTGACGATCCTGCCGAATCCGCGGGCGAGCATCCCCGGCACGACCGCGCGACACGTCAGGAACGGTCCCAGCGCGTTGACGTCCATCACCGCCCGGAATTCGTCCGCCGAGAGGTTCCAACTCAGGTCGGTCCGGCCGGTGATGCCCGCGTTGTTGACCAGGATCGTCAGCGGCCCGAGCGACTCTTCAACCCGGGCGACCGCCGCGGCGACGTCGGCCTCGGACCGCACATCGCCGGCCAGGCCGATGCCGCCGAGCTCGGTCGCGACGGCCTCGGCCGAGTGCAGGTCGGCGTCGAAGACCGCCACGCGCGCCGCGCCCGCGCGAGCCTCGCCGCAATGCCCGCGCCGATGCCGCGCCCGGCCCCCGTGACCAGGGCGACGCCGCCCGTGAGGTCGAAGAATCCCGGCATGTCTGGACCCTGCACGCGCACGACCCCGAGAACTCCGCAAGAACTTACCGCGCTCGGCCTGGCGCCGCCACGGGAACCTTCATCCGGTCTTCGTTTTTGGGCCCCTGTGGGTGCCCTGGGCAGAGCGCCAGCGGTGCCCCGAAAGAGGTAAGCCCGGGCCATCCCGTTCGGGGGCACCGCTGGCGCTCTGCCCAGGCCATCCGGCAGTGTCGCGGGGTGTTCCCCCGCAGAGCCGAGCGTTGTCGCGCCGCCACGCCACTTGCGAAATCCCCCCGCCGCCCTGACAATGACCCTCATCCAACCTTGCAAGGATCGCCTCCGTCCCTATTCGACGAAACGACCGGGGAGCGCCCCATGATGCGGATGGTCCGGAGACTGGCGGTGGCGGCGCTCGTCGCGGCCTCGGGCGTGGGGCTGATGCTGGCCTCGTCCGGGGCGAGCCGAGCGCTGGGGCAGGAGCCGAAGACGTCCACCAAGAAGAAGACCAAGACCGCCAAGAAGGCCCCGGCCAAGCCCGCGATGACCGAGCGCCGGCGCCCGCCGCGGACGGCGGCGGCCTGAAGTTCTCGCGTGACATTGCCCCGATCCTGGTGGCCAACTGCACGCGCTGCCACAGCCCCGAGACGAACCAGTTCAAGCGGAGTGGCCTGAGCATCGCGACTTTCGACTCGCTGATGAAGGGCGGGAAGTCGGGCCAGGACATTGTCGGCGGCAAGCCTGAGGAGAGCACGCTCGTCCACCGGATCAACGGCGAGGAAGGAGCCCGGATGCCGCCCGGCCAGAACCCGCTGGGCGAGGGGGCGATCGCCAAGATCACGCAGTGGGTCAAGGAGGGCGCGCGGCTCGACGCCGGCGTCGACGCGAGCACCCCTCTGGCCAAGTACGCGGCCTCGCCCGAGGACCTCCGCAAGGCCGAGCTCGCCAAGCTCCCGGCCTCGGAGCGCGACAAGAAGACCGAGGGCGTCGCGCTCGAACGCCTCAAGAAGGCCGACCCCAACGCCAAGCCCGAGATGACGGCGAGCGCCCACTTCCTGCTCTTCGCCGAGATGCCCAAGGAGCGCGCCACGAACCTCTTGAAGACGATGGAGGCCCAGTACGGCCGGATCGCTCGCCTGCTCGCCGGAACGAAGGGGCTGCCGGGTCTGGAGAAGATCGGCCTGTACGTCTTCAAGGAGAAGAAGGGATATACGGAGTTCGTCCGCACGGTCGAGAACCAGGACGTCGAGGCCGGCGACGAGGCGCGGTCGAAGCTAAACGTCGAGTCGCCCTACGTCCTCGCGATCGACCCGCTCGCCGGCGGTCCCGAGGCGCGCTGCGTCGACCGCGAAGAAGTCGACGCGCACGAAGAAGGGATCATCCCTGGACGACGCTCCAGGGGGGGCGGAGCGGACCCTGGCCGGACTGCTGACCGAGCAACTCGCGTCGGGCGCGCTGGCCCAGGCGGGCAAGCCGCCGCGTTGGGTGACGCTGGGTGTGGGGGCCCTGATCTCGTCGTCGGTCGAGCGGAACAGCCCGTATTACCGCAGGCTCCGCTCCGAGGCATACAACGAGTGGTCGCAGGGCTGGGTGCCCAAGGCGACCGAGGCGCTGGGCGACCAGACGAAGCCCGAGGCCGTCCGCGCCGTCGGCTTCGCGATCACCGAGTGGATCTCGACCGCCGCGCCCGACGCCCTGCCCTACTTCCTCAAGGGCATGCTCGAGGGCGGCGAGAAGCTCGACGACGTGATCGCCCAGTGCCTCCAGGGCAACCGCGAGCAATTCCTCGCCGGCAGCGGCGAGTTCGTCGGCACGAATTACGGCCGGGGCCGCTGACGATGGCTGAGGATCTCACGGCCGAGAACGCCGGCGACTACTTCGTCCCCGCCGGCGTCGGCTCGCGCCACGACATCTTCCCGGGCGTCTCGATCACGACGACCGCGGGTCGCGGGATGCTCTTCTCGGTCGTCAACCTGGAGCCGGACTCGGTCGTCGCGCGCCCACTCGCACCACCACGAGCAGATGGGCCTCCTGATCTCGGGGCGGTTGGAGTTCACGATCGGCGACGTGACGCGCGTCGTGGGTCCGGGTGACATCTGGCGCATCCCGGGAGGCGTGGTCCATACCGTCCGGGCGATCGACGGGCCGGCGGTGGCGTTGGATGTGTTTCATCCGATCAGGGACGATTATCTCTGATCGGAAGCCGCCGCCGAGGCGGCGCCGGGGCCGAGGGGAGTAACGACGTTGCCGCCGTGGAATCCGAACGGCCTGGCGTCGCAGGTGATGACGCCGTTCTTCGTCCTGATGGGCTTCCTGATCATCCTCTGGATTCAAAGTCGCCGCTTGCAGGCCAAGTTGGAAAAACGGCTGGATGAATCCAAGGCGTCCATCGCGTCGTCGCTCCGATTCCAGGAGGAGTCGAAGGCCCGCGCGGAGGAGGCCAAGGCCCGCGCCATCGAGAGCTTCGCCATGCAGCGCCGCGGCCTCGAGATCGCCGAGGATTCGATGCGCGACCGCCAGGAAATGCTGGGACTGCTCCAACGGATCGCCGACATCCTGGAGTCCCGCCCGCGGATCTGACGGCGTGACCTGTGCTGCGCATCCGAACACCTGCGCCGGGCGTCGGCCCGGTTGACGGGGGGTCGAAGGCCCGCGCTTTCGTTGCCCCCGACGTTGCTCCGCCCCGACCGCGAATCCGGGGTAAACTCACGGAGGAGACGCGACGCGCGGGGGGAATCGCTCATGCGGCTGGACGTCCGGGCCTCGGCAACGTACGAGTTGAAGGAGGAAGGCTTCCTGAGCCTGATGATCGAGCCGCCGCTCGTCGGGGACGGCTATCGGGTCGCCCAGGAACGGCTGATGACGTCGCCGACAGTCTGGTGCGAGCTGCGGCGCGACTTCTACGGCAACCCCCGTGCGCGACCTCGTCGCCGGGCCCGGCCTTTTCAATTTTGCCTTCACGGCCACCATCGAGGTTCGCCCCAACGGCGTGCTTCCGACCGAGGCCATCGAACACGCGCCGAGCAACATCCCCGCCGACGCGATGATCTACACGCTGCCCTCGCGCTATTGCCAGTCGGACCTGCTCTCGCGCATGGCGATGGGGGAGTTCGGCAAGCTCGAGGCGGGCGGTGGCCGCGTGTTGGCGATCGCCGAGTGGGTCCGGCGCAACGTCGAGTACCGCTATGGGACGACCGACGCGAAGACCTCGGCCTTCGACACGGCCACCGAGCGGATCGGCGTCTGCCGCGACTTCGCGCACCTGGTCATCGCGTTCTGCCGGGCGCTGAACATCCCGGCACGGTATGTCTCGGGCTATGCTCTGGGGCTCGAACCGCCCGACTTCCACGGGTTCGTCCAGGTCTACCTCGGCGGTGCCTGGCACAACGTCGACGCGACCGCCGAAGGCCACCGCCCGGCGCTGGTGCCGATCGCCGTGGGCCGCGACGCCGCCGACGTGGCGATGACGACCCTTTGGGGGCCGAATTCGCTGGTGGAGCAGAGCGTCGAGGTGAAGGACGCCGCAGCCGGCGGGTGATCGGCCTTACGGCTTACCGAGGACCGCGAGCGCGTCGACGACTTCCTTCGCCGACGACCGCCCGCCGTGCGTCTTGCTCACCTTTGCGAAGCGGACCATCGCGTCGCGGTCGATCACGAAGGTCGACGGATAGGCGGTCTCCTTGGGGGCATCCCAGCGCAGGCCGTAGCGGTTCGTGAAGCCGTAGTCGGGGTCAAGCAGCAGCGTGAAGCCGTCGGGCAGGGTCTTGCCCTTGAGGAACTCGCCGGCCCGCTTGTTGAGATCCTCCGCGGGGCCCGGGTAGACCATCACGACGCGGGCGCCTGTGGCACGGATCGCATCGGCCTGGGCGGAGAACTCGGCGACCTGCCGCGTGCAGAGCGGGCATTGATAGCCCGGGTAGCCGCGGAGTACGACGAGAACGACCGGGCCCTTCGCGAGCTGGTCGTGGAGCGAGACCGTCTCGCCGCCGAGCGACGGCAACGAGAAGTCCGCGGCCTTGTCGCCGGCCTTCGGCGCGTCGGCCGCCGAGGCCGAGGCCGCAAGGAAGAGAAGTCCGGAGAGGCCCAGCGTCGCGAGTCGATGAATCATAAGACTTCTCACTGGTGAAAGATATAGAGCAAGCGATTATAGCCCGGCGTACCAGTCGAAGCCCCGCTCGGCCCAGTAGTCGCGGGGACGGTCGGCGGTGAATCGGATCGTGCCGATCCGTTTGATGTTCTTGATCCCGTACTTGACGGGGATCGCCAGGCGGAGCGGGGCGCCGTGCTCGGGGGTCAGCGGGGCGCCGTTCATCGCGTCGCAGAGGAGCGACTGCGGGTGGAACGCGGCGGCGATGTCGAGGCCGACGTAATACTCGCCGTCGGGCGTCTCGAGCGCGACGTACGGGAGCAGGTCGTCGGCCCCGCGGCCGCTCGGGGCCGCCAGTCCGGTCATCGCCGCGAGATCCGAGAGGCGGACGCCCGACCAGCGGGCGACCTCGCTCCAGCCCTCGATGCATTTCAGCTCGTTCGTGCTCTCGAAGCGCGGGAGCTGCCGGAGGTCGTCCGCTGTGAGCCACCGCTCGCCCGCGGGGCCGACGACGCGGAGCCGCCACGAGGCCATGTCGAGCGCACCGTCCAGGCCGATGTCGCCGTTGGGACGCGGCTCGCGGCCCGACGGCGCAGGAAATTCGCGGGCGAGCCGCTGACCGCCGAAGAGCGAGCCCCAGAGCCGCTCGTTGGCCCGGAGCACCGAGCGGAACGGCCAGGGGAGGCCGTCGGCAGTGCCTCGCAGACATCAGCCAGCCCAGCCCGCCGGCCCCCGCGGCGAGCGCGGCCCCGGCCAGCGCGAAGCCTCGACGCGTCGTCCGACGGAGGTCTGCGCAGCTCGCCTTCCTTATCCGGTGAGGACGTGCCCATCGACTGCCTCCTCCGCGAAAACCGGCTCGACCTCGACGCCGATGACCATCGCTCGGAAGTTGTTCCAGCCCGCGCGGACGACCTGGGCGATGTGGATGACGAAGAACAGCACATAGCCGATCGTCAGCGCGAAGTGCTCGGCCCGCGCCGCCGGGTAGCCGCCGAGAAGGGACGCTAGCCATCGGAGCTGGACCGGCTTGTAGATGGCCAGGCCCGTCAGCAGCGAGCCCGCTCCCATCAGGACGACGCCCGTATAAGCGATCCGCTGCGCGTGGTTGAACTTCGCCGGCGGGAGCGGCCCCTTTCTCAATCCAAGGTCGTGAAGCACGACCTGCCAGGCCTCGCCGACCGAGGCTCGCGTCGGCACGAGCGATCGCCACTCGCCGCTCCAGAGCGTGTAGGCCACGTAGAGCAGGCCGTTGAGCGGCGAAGATCCACATGAAGGTGAAATGCCAGGCCATCCCCTCAGCCAGGCGGTGGTCGATTCGGATGGGCGAGTTCCGGTAGAACCAGTCCGGGAAGAACCGGACGAGGGTGACGCCGAAGGCGTCGATCCGGTAGACGCTGTTGGCCCAGTAGATGAACAGGCCGCTGACGATCATGATCGCCAGCACCGGTGCATTGAGCCAGTGGAAAAGCCGTGTCGGCAGCGAGTGCTTGCGTCGGAGCCTCATGGATCGTCCTCCGTCGCGGCGAGCCGGCGCGGACCGCGCGGCGAGCCGAGCGGCCCATCACGACCTCACTTGGGCGGCTCCATCTTCCCCGCCGGCCCCTCCATCTTACCCATTGGGCCATCCATCTTGCCGGTCTCCTTGCCCGGCTCCATCTTGCCCATCGGGCCGCTCATCTTCCCCATCTCGCCGCCAGGCGGCGTTGACGACGGGCCGGGTTCCGTCTGGCCGCAGCCGATCGTGGCAGCCGCAAGCACGAGGCACACGGCCGGCGCGGCGAAGCGGGGGATCAGGCGCATGGTGAGGACTCCGAAGGGGTTTGAGATCAGCCCGAGGTGTGACACGGCCGCCACGCCACTCCGGCCCGTCTTCCTACTAGTAGGTAGAGGACGCTCCGCCTCGGCGTATCATTCGATCGCTCGCGTGGAATTTCAAGCGACGGCCTGGGGCTCGGCCCGGAGGCCGACGAGGAAGATCGCGGCGGCGGACCGGAACCGGGACGCGGTCGAGCAGGAGGCCCGGGCGAGGAGCATGGCGCCTTCGAGGGATGCCAGGAGTGCCCGGGCTTGCTTCATCGGGGACGCGTCGATGCGGAACTGCCCCGCCTTCTGCCCGGCGCGGAGGACTCCCGTGAGCCACTCCTCATGGTCGCCGATCGCCCCGGCCAGGGCGTCGCGAGCGGCCGGGAGGAGCGTCACCTGGCCCGCGGCGAGCATCCCGCAGAGGCACATCCGCCCGCCATCGGAGAGGGTCGCCTCGAAGAGCTTGACGTAGGCGTCGAGGCGGCGATCGGGGGTCGCCTCGCGCCGGTCGATCTCGGCAAGCGCGGCGCGGCAGTCCGAGCGGGAGCGATCGATAAGGGCGAGGGCCAGGTCGCCCTTGGTGGCGAAGTGGTGGTGGATGCTCGCCTTGCGGATACCGACGGCCTCGGCGACGTCGGCGTAGCTGAAGCCGTCGTAGCCGCGGGTCTCGACCAGCCGCTGGGCGACGTCCAGGATCTTCTCACGCATGCGGCCGTTCTGCTCCATGACGCCCATCGTATCCAATCAGTCGACCGCGGCGAAATGAGGTGGCCCGGGTCGTTGCCGGTGCCGCGGGTGGACGGCTATGTTCGTCTCGTCGTCCCTCTGACCTCCACCAAGAACAGGGCGTTACAATGGGCCGCGTGGTCGTCCTGGGGGCCAGCACGACGGACATGAACATCCGCGTGCCCCGCCTGCCGAAGCCGGGTCAGACGCTGCTCGGCGAGTTCTTCAACGGGCCCGGCGGCAAGGGGGCGAACCAGGCCGTCGCGGCGAGACGGGCCGGCGCCGAGGTCGTGTTCCTCACCGCCTTCGGCGACGACGCCTTCGCCCCGGCGATCCGGCGACATGATGAAGAGGAAGGCATCGACCTGACCCACGCGAAGACCGTCCACGGCGCGACCTCCGGCGTCGCCCTCATCTTCATCGCCGAGGACGGCGAGAACCTGATCGGCATCGCAATGGGGGCGAATGCCCACCTGAAGCCAGAGGACATCGACGACCTGCCGGAGAGTGTCTTCGACCCGAAGGGTGTGCTGCTCGCGAGCCTGGAAGTGCCGATCGAGACCGTCGTCCGGGCCGTCGAACGAGCCCATACCAGCGGGATGACGGTCGTCGTGAACCCCGCACCGGGCGACGTCCGGCTCGCGACGCCCGACGCGCTGCCGAAGATCGACGTTTTGACGCCCAACGAGAGCGAGGCCGAGGTCCTGACCGGCCTCCACCTGGACGACCCCGCGGCCGCGGCCGATGCCTTGCGGGCCGAGGGCGTGAAGGCCGTCGTCATGACGCTCGGCGGCAAGGGATGTCTCGTGGTCGACGACGAGGGCAGGACGGCGATCCCTGCGCGAAAGGTTGACGTGGTCGACACGGTCGGCGCGGGCGATGCCTTCAGCGCGGCGCTGGCCGTGGCGCTCTCCGAGGGCCGGCCGCTCCGCGAGGCCGCCGCATGGGCCGTGGCCGCGGCGGCCATCGCCGTCACGAAGCCCGGGGCGCAGGGGGCCCTGCCGACTCGCGCGAGGCCATCGATCGCCCCGCCTGTCGACGCTAGTCGCTGCCGGGGCGGGCGAGTATCCTCGTCTCAGCCGGGAGACCACGTCGAGAGGAGATGCCCATGCCCGCCGGCCCGTCTCTCGCATTCATTGCCTCTTTTCATCGCTCTCATGAACAGTGAACACCTCGCCGCCGCCGACCGGCCCACGGGGCCGATCCACAAGACCCGCTCGGCCGTCATGGCCAGGCACGGGATGGCGGCGACGAGCCAGCCGCTCGCCACGGCGACGGCGATCCGCGTCCTTGCAGGATGGCGGCAACGCGATCGACGCCGCGATCGCCGCCAACGCCGTGCTCGGCCTCGTCGAGCCGACGTCGTGCGGGCTCGGTGGCGACCTGTTCGCGATCGTCTGGGATGCCAAGACGAAGAAGCTCTACGGACTGAACGCCAGCGGCCTGCGCGCCGATGGCGGCGACGATCGAGCTCTATCGCTCGAAGGGTTACTCGGACATCCCCAGCAAGGGGCCGCTCTCATGGTCCGTCCCGGGCTGCGTGAGCGGCTGGGAGGCGCTGCGGAGCAGGTTCGGGACGAAGCCATATTCCGACACGCTCTCCTATGCGATCAAGTATGCCGACGAGGGCTTTCCCGGTCAGCGAGATCATCGCCGCGGGCTGGCGGGGATCGGCCCGGAGCCTGTTGCGAGTGCCGTCCGCCGCCGCGACGTGGTTCCCGAACGGTCGAGGGCCCGAAGGCCGGAGACGTCTTCAAGAACCCCCGTCTCGCCAGGACGCTCCGGATGATCTCCGAGGGCGGCGCCGACGCCTACTACAAGGGGCCGATCGCCGACGCCATCGTCGCCTATTCGCAATCGGTCGGCGGCCTGTTCTCGAAGGAGGATTTCGCGAGGCACACGGCGACCTGGGTCGACCCCGTCTCGACGAATTACCGGGGTTACGACGTCTGGGAGCTTCCGCCCAACGGCCAGGGGATCGCCGCGCTCCAGATGCTCAACCTGATGGAGCCGTACGACCTCCACGCGATGGGCCCGCAGTCGGCCGAGTGGCTCCACATCCTGATCGAGGCGAAGAAGCTCGCGTACGAGGACCGGGCGAAGTATTACGCCGACCCCGAGTTCGTGAAGGTGCCGGTGAGTCGAGCTGATCTCGAAGGCTTATGCGAAGGCGCGCGGCCAGCTCCTCGACCCGAATCACGCGACCGACCACCCGACCGCGGGCGAGCCGAAGCCGGCCGACACGATCTACATGACGGTCATCGACGGCGACTTTAACGCCGTGAGCCTGATCCAGAGCAACTACGAGGGCTTCGGCTCGGACCACGCCGCGGGCGACCTCGGCTTCGGCCTCCAGAACCGCGGCTGCCTGTTCGCCCTCGACCCGAACCACGCGAACCGGCTCGAGCCCGGCAAGAGGCCGTTCCACACGATCATCCCGGCGTTCGTCACGAAGGACGGCAAGCCCTGGCTCTCGTTCGGCCTGATGGGCGGGGACATGCAGGCGCAAGGACATGCGCAAGTGATATCGCGATATCGTCGACTTCGGCATGGACGTGCAGGAGGCGGCCGACGCGCCGCGGTTCTATCACCAGGGCTCGTCCACCCCGACCGGCCACGCGGCGAAGGGGGCCGGGACGGTCGCGCTCGAGTCGGGCATCGGGCCGGAGGTCCGCAAGGCGCTCGAGGCCAAGGGGCACACGATCGTCAACCTCCGCGGCGGCGCCTTCGGCGGTTACCAGGCGATCCGGATCGACACCGAGCGGGGCATCCTGATCGGCGGGTCGGACCCGAGGAAGGACGGCGGGGCGATGGGGTATTAGCGTCGTCGTGTCACGAGGACTCTGCCAGCCACCGGTCGAGCTGCGCCTCGTCGACGATCTCCACCATCAGCGCCTTCGCCTTTTCCAATTTACTTCCCGCCTCCTCACCGGCCAGCAGGAAGCTCGTCACCTTCGACACCGACCCCGAGACCTTTCCGCCCAACCGCTTGATGTCGGCCTCGGCCTCGGCGCGCGAGCGCCTCGGCAGCGTGCCCGTCAGGACAATCGTCTTGCCCGCCAGCGGTAGGTTCGCGGCGCCCAGGGTCGCGGGCTTGAAGGGGACAGGCGCGACGCCGACGGAGGCGAGGTCGTCGAGTGCCTTCAGATTGTCTTCGTCCTGGAAATACTCGTGGACGCTGGCCGCGACCACCGGCCCAACGTCCGGGACGGCTTCGAGTCGCTCGAGGCTCGCCGAGCGGATCGCCTCCAGCGTGCCGAATCGCTCGGCCAGCACCTCGGCCCCGCGGGTGCCGACGTGCCGGATCGCGAGGCCCGTGAGCAGCCGGTCGAGCGAGCGCGTCTTGCTTGCTTCGAGGCCGTCGATCAGGTTCTGGGCCGACTTCTTGCCCATCCGCTCGAGGTCGGCGAGCGCCACAAGGTCGAGCCGATAGAGGTCGCCGAGGCTGCGGACTAGGCCTCTTTCCACGAGCTGGTCGATCAATTTATGTCCGAGCCCCTCGACGTCCATCGCGTCGCGATGGGCGTACCAGCGGAGGAGCTCCTTGAGCTGCTCGGGGCACTTCGAGGGCGGGTTGGTGCACCGGTAGTCGACCTCGCCCTCGACGCGCGCGGCGGGTGCGCCGCAGCTCGGGCAGACCTTGGGAAAGACGTAGGCCTCTTCGGTCCCGTCCCGTCCCGCGGTCTCGACGCGGACGACCTGGGGGATGATCTCGCCGGCCTTCTCGATGACGACAGTGTCGCCGACCCGCACGTCCTTCCGCGCGATCTCGTCGGCGTTGTGCAGCGTGGCCCGCTTGACGGTCGTGCCGGCGAGGACGACCGGGTCGAGCTCCGCCACGGGCGTCAGCTTGCCGGTCTTGCCGACCTGGACCGTGATGCCGCGGATCTTCGTGATCGCCTGCTCGGCCGCGTACTTGAACGCGATCGTCCAGCGCGGGCTCTTGCTCCGCGTCCCGAGCCGGTCGCGCTGGCCGAGGTCGTCGACCTTGATGACGAGACCATCGGTCTGGAAATCGAGCTCGTGCCGCTTCGTCGCCCACGTCTCGGCGTGTGCGATCACGGCGTCGATCGAGTCGAACCGCTGGTTGTAGGGCGAGAGCGGCACGCCGAACCGCTTCAAGTCCTCCAGAATCGACCAGTACGATCGGTGCTTCATTCCCGCGACCTCGCCCAGCCCGTGCGCGACGAACCGGAGCCGCCGCTGGGCGCAGAGCCTGGGGTCGAGCAGCTTGAGCGAGCCGGCGGTCGAATTCCGCGGGTTCATGAACGGCGGCTCCTCGTTCGCGGCGCGGAGCTCGTTCAGGCGGACGAGCTCGGCGTTGGTCATGTAAACCTCGCCGCGGACTTCGAGCACGGGCGGGGGCGTGTCGGCCAATGAGAGCGGGATGCCCCTCACGGTCCGCAGGTTGTTCGTGATGTCGTCGCCGCGCTCGCCGTCGCCGCGGGTGGCGCCCTGGACGAAGGACCCGTCCTCGTAGCGGAGCGAGACAGCGACGCCGTCGACCTTGAGCTCGACGACGTAGTGGACCTCTTCGCCGGACGTCAGGCCGCGGCGGACGCGGGCATCCCACTCGCGGACCTCGGCGTAGTCGTACGTGTTGTCGATCGAGAGCATCGGCACGGCGTGCTTGACCGTGGCGAACTGCTCGAGCGGCTGGCCGCCGACGCGCTGGGTGGGGCTGTCGGGGGTGATGAGCTCGGAGTGCTCGGCCTCGATGGCCTCGAGCCTCTTGAGGAGCTTGTCGAATTCCTTGTCGGAGATCTCGGGCGCGGCGTCGACGTAGTAGAGGCGGTTGTGCCGCTCGATCTCGGCCCGGAGCCGGGCGGCCTCGCGGGCGACGTCGGTCTTGCTCATCGGCTCGACCTCAGGTGCGACCGTCCCGTCGCGCGAACCGCCGGTCCGCCGCCATCGCGAGCCCTCCGGCGACGATCATAATCGCCAGCTCCGCCGTCAGCGCCGTCGTTGACCATGCGTCAAACCACGCCGCGATCGCCAGCGAGCCCGCGCCGGCGCGGCGCCGGCGCCGGGGTTTCGCGCCTTCTCCTGGATCATGGGCGCGACGAGCCAGCCCATCGCCGTGACGACGAACGCGACGCCCGCCAGGACGACGAGGACGTAGAACGGATTCGGATAGAGCGGCTTCCTCGCCCGCGAAGGGTCGGCCATCGCTTAGGCCCCCGCGAAGACCCACTCCTCGCCGGCGATCGCGTACGAGACCAGCTCCTCGGGCTTGAACCAAAGCGCGATCTCGCGCTTGGCCGACTCCTCGCTGTCGGACCCGTGGACGAGGTTGTTCTGCTTGCTGATCGAGAAGTCGCCGCGAACCGTGCCGGGCGCCGCGGCAACGCCGTTGGTGGCGCCGAGCATCGTGCGGACGACCGCCACGGCCTCGTTCCCCTCGAGCACGCCCACGACAACCGGGCCGCCGGTGATGAAGTCGATCAGGCCGCCGAAGAACGGGCGTTCCTTGTGCTCGGCATAGTGCTTCTCGCCGAGAGCGCGGTCGACCTGGATCAGTTTCAGCGCCGCGATGCGGAGCCCCTTGGCCTCGAACCGCCCGAGGATTTCTCCGACCAGCCGGCGCTGGACGGAGTCGGGCTTGAAGATGATCAGGGTGCGCTGCATGGCGGTCAATCCCCGGGGAGGTCGCGTCATCGGCCGCAGGCGTCGGCCGGGCTTCGGGTTACGGAACCTGGACCGTAGAGTTTACTGGCCCGACCCCCGCCGTTCAACACCGGAGCCGGCTCGCACGGCCCTGGGATGTTGCGTTTTGTCAGCGGCGGGAGGCTCGCGATCGGCGAGCTACATTTCTCAAGGAGAGAGCCCCGCATCCGCGGGCCGTGACGCGACGCAGCGAGCCCCCTGGCGGAGAGACGTGCACGATGACCACGGACCGATCGATTGACCGCCGCGACCTGATTCGGAACGCCCCCCTGCTCTGTGTCTCGCTCTTGCTGGCCGGCTGCGGCCGTGAGGGCGAGGGAACGATCCGCGCGGCGGGGAAGGCGATCCACTCGCCCGACCGGCTCCTCGCCTTCCGCGAAAAGTCGAAGGCCTTCGCCCCCCGCCGCCGGAAGCGCGGCTTCACGCTGATCGAGCTCCTCGCGGTGATTGCCATCGTCGGCGTCCTGGTCGCACTCCTCCTGCCCGCGGTCCAGTCGGCCCGCGAGGCCGCGAGGCGGATGCAGTGCGTCAATAACCTTCGGCAGCTCGGCCTGGCGGCGCAGAACTACGCGTCGTCGTACGGGACGCTCCCCATCGGCAGCCCGCTGATGTACGACCCGCAGGTCGGCTACTTCAGCGAGTCGCAGAGCGTGTTCGTCTCGCTGCTCGGCCAGCTCGAGCAGCAGCCGCTGTTCAACTCGATGAACTTTAGCCGGAACATCTACGTCGCGGCCAACTCCACGATCTTCGCGACGGGCCTCTCGGCCCTCTGGTGCCCGAGCGATCCGAGCATCACCCGCCTGGTCGACGCCGGCACGATCTACGACCCGCCCGTCCACATCAACGTCCGGTTCTCGAGCTACGCCGGCTGCACGGGCACCTGGTATCCCGAGGCGCTCGAGTGGGGCGGCATGTTCGACTCGAAGGCACCGCAGGTGCTGGCCATCCAGGGGAACATGAACGGCGTCTTCAACTACAACGTCGCCACCTCGCCGGCGATGATCGTCGACGGCATGGGCCAGACGATCCTTTTCAGCGAGTGCGCCAACGGGCAGTTCACCGTGGCCGACCGCGACAACTACGGCTGGTGGGGCGATGCGGTGTCGTCCGACACGCTCTTCACGACGCTCTATCCGATCAACCCGTTCCGCAAGATTGCCCAGGTCTCCGACGAATACTCCGACTCGTACATCGAGTCGGCCTCGAGCTTCCATCCCGGCGGGGCGAACTTCGCCATGTGCGACGGCTCGGTGCGCTGGATCAAGGACTCGATCGACACCTGGCCGTTCAACGCGAGCACGGGCTACCCGACCGGGGTGTCGGACGTGAACGGGATCTACAGCCTGCTCCCCGGCACACGGATGGGCGTCTACCAGGCGCTCTCGACGAGGGCGGGGCGGGAGATCATCAGCGACGACGCATTATGACGGTCGGCCATCGGAGGACCGTCACGACGAGACCGTCCACTCCAGCTCCTCGAACGACTCGGCATCGAGCCGCCAGACGCGGACGACGGGCTCGGCTCCCGCGAGCGAGACGATGATCCGCGGCACGTCCCCGTAGTAGTTCTCGCGGAGGTCAGTCTTGCTTGGGATCGCTTTGGTCTTCGGGTGCGAGTGATACAGCGCCAGGATCTCCTCGCCGCGGGCCCTGAGGGTCTGGACGGCGGCGATCAGCTCGCGGGGGTCGGCGCGGTAGCGGGCCTCGTCGTGGAGCTCGTTGCGGAGGGGGAAGAACGATGCGACGCGATCGCCGACGCCGCCGAGAATGCCGCACGCCTCGAGCGGGGCCTCGCGCAGGCAGTGGTCAACCATCGCGTCGCGGATCGCCGCGGGGATCCGTAGCGGCCCGGTCATTCCGGGAAGAGCGGTGTCGAGAGGTAGCGCTCGCCCAGGTCCGGCAGGACGACCACGATCAGCTTGCCGGCGTTCTCGGGCCGCTTGGCCACCTGGACCGCGGCATGGGCCGCGGCGCCGCAGGAGATGCCGCAGAGCATCCCCTCCTCCTTGGCGAGCCGGCGGGCCATCTCAAAAGAGTCCTCGTCGCGGACCTGCACGACCTCGTCGATGACCTCGACGTTCAGGACGTCCGGCACGAACCCGGCGCCGATGCCCTGGATCTTGTGCGGGCCCGGTTTCAGCGGCTCGCCCTGGCGGGTCTGAGTGAGCACGGGCGAGTTCGTCGGTTCGACGGCGACCATCTTCAGGCCGGGCTTCCGCTGCTTGAGCACCTCGCCGACGCCGGTGAGCGTCCCGCCCGTGCCAACGCCCGAGACGACGATGTCGACGGCGCCGCCTGTGTCGTTCCAGATCTCCTCGGCGGTCGTCTTGCGGTGAATCTCGGGGTTGGCTGGGTTCTTGAACTGCTGGGCCATGTAGGCGCCGGGAGTCTTCTTGACGATCTCCTCGGCGCGGCGGACAGCCCCGGGCATGCCCTCCGACGCGGGCGTGAGCACGATCTCGGCGCCGAAGGCCTTGAGCAGCCGGCGGCGCTCGAGGCTCATGCTCTCCGGCATCGTCACCACCAGCTTGTAGCCCCTCGCCGCGCAGGTGAAGGCGAGGGCGATGCCAGTGTTGCCGCTGGTCGCCTCAACGATCGTCGAGCCTGGTCTGATCTTGCCGCTGGCCTCGGCGTCATTAACGATCGCCACGCCGATGCGATCCTTGACCGACCAGAGCGGATTGAAGTTCTCCAGCTTCGCGACGACGTCTGCCGAGGCGCCGTCGGTCACGCGGCGGAGCCGGATCAGCGGCGTGTTGCCGATCGTCTGCGTGATGTCGTCGAAGATCCGCCCGCGACCCGCCTTGCCTGTCGACATCCCGCGGCCTCCTGGCGTCTGGAGAGGAGCCTCGCCTCGGGTTTTCCCGGGCGGCGAACTTCGCCGGATCATAGCGGATGTCCGCGGGCGCAACAAGGTTACACGCGGGCTGTCGCGGGTCCGTTTGGGCGCCGGCATGAGCGCGGTGCCCAGGCGCGATGCGCCGAGCGAACCCGGCACCCCGCGCCGACCGAACCCAAAACCCGGTGCCGAGCGAACCCAAACTTGCGCGTTTCGACCGCCGCCTTGCGGCTTCGTGCGGTACGGGGACGGGACGCCCCACGGCACGCGAATTGTCAGAGAGCTCTCAAAATCGCGAATCGAAGCCGTCTGGTCCCCCGAATCCCCGGCGGGGTGCTCCGCGCCTCCGCCCCCGGGCAGGCCGGACATGGAGTCCAGGCCTCAGTCCACTCACGACCGGCGCGGTCACCGGATCGCGATCGGCCGCAGTGCCGTTCCGGCGACGGCCCCCTTGATCTTGTTCGTTGTCGCGACGTAGCAGAAGGTGTAGGCCTTCGCCCGGCTCAGGTCTTCAAGGTTGTGGAACTCGCCGATGTGAACGCCCTGGTCGACGAGCAGGTAGCGATGGACCGGGATCACCGTCCCGGCCGGGGGCGAGGGCGGGGCGACCTCCAGGCCGCTCGTGTCGGAGCCGACCATCAGGGCACCCTGCTCCTCGATGAGCCACCTCGCCGCGTCCATGTTGATACCGGCCGAGTCGTGCTCGGCTATCTTGGCGTGGTCAGCGCCGTCGGAGCCCCAGAACCGGCCGGTCCCGGTGCGGACGAGGACGACGTCGCCGGGCCTTAGCGTCGTGCCCTGCGCGGCGAGGGTGTCTTGCAGGTCCTTGGGCGTGATCGCGGTGTGCCCGGGCAGGGCGTCGACCTTCTTGAAGGCGGCGACGTCGATCAGGACGCCGCGGGCGATGATCGGCGGGATCGTCGCGGCGTCGCACTTGCGGGGGCCGAAGTCGCCGCCCCAGTCGGCCTCCTTGAAGCCGTTGTACCAGTGGTGATCACTCCCGGCCGTGATGTGGCCGAGGCCGTCGATCTGGGTCGCGACGTTGTCGCTGATGAAGAGTGCCGCAGGAATGCCAGTAGACCTTGTCGGCGTTCATCGCGGCGGGGGGCGCGTCGGGGTCGGCCATGCGGTCGATGCCCTCGGGCGAGCGGAAGCTGATGATCTCGCCCGGGTTGTGCCCGGCGTACTTGTACGACCGCCGCGAGTAGATCAGCCCGAGGTCGAACGTCTCGCCTCGGGTCGCCGTCGCCAGGGCGGCGGCGCGGGTGGCGTCGGTCATCGCGTTCAGGCTCCCGAGCTCGTCGTCCTTGCCCCAGATCCAACCCCATCCCTTCCCCTTTTTCCACCCCTGGATCGGCGGCTCATCGACAGGGGCGGGCTTGGGCGACGCTTGCCCAGCGAAGCCGGCCCCGATCAGGGCGCTCATGGCCGCGAGGAGGACCGTGCCTGCGGCTCGGGACGAGGTCATCGCGATGGTCCTCATGATTCGCAACGTTTCCGGCCGGATGGCGGGCTCAGCCCACCCTACAAGAATGCCGGGGCTGTCGCAATCGGGCGGTTATGGCGTAGAGTGCTCGATATGTGGAGGTCGCGCGAGACCCGATGAATGAAACAATGTCCGAACGCCCCCGGCTCCTGATCGTCGACGACAGCCCGACCGACCAGGCGCTGTATCGCCGGAACCTCGGCGACGCCCTCGCCCTGGCGTTCTCCTCGACGGGCGAGGACGGCCTGGGCCGGCTCGCGGCCGAGCCGTTCGACCTCGTCATCCTCGACTTCCACCTGCCGGGCCTCGACGGCGGCGAGGTGCTCGACGCGATCCGCCTGACGATGAGGGTCGACCTGCCGGTAATCGTCGTCACCGGCTCGGGCAGCGAGGAGATGGCCTCCGACCTCCTGCGTCGCGGGGCGACGGACTACGTGGCCAAGACCGACCTGGCCAGCCCCCGCCTGACCTCGGCCATCGCCGGCGCCCTCGATCGCCATCGGCTATCCCGCGACCGCGAGCTCGCCCTGGCCGAGCTGAGGTGCCAGCGGGATGAGCTCGCCTCGGCGCTGCGCAAGCTCCGCGAGGCCCAGGCGCATCTCGTCCAGAGCGAGAAGATGGCCAGCCTCGGCCAGCTCGTCGCGGGCGTGGCCCACGAGATCAACAACCCCCTGGCCTACGTCTCGAATAACCTCGCTGTGCTTGCCCGCGACGTCCGGCTCGTCGCCGACCTCGTCGGCCTCTACCGCGCACACGTCGGCGACGCCATCCCGGGCTATCTCGCGGAGGCGGAGGAGAAGCTCGACCTGAACTACACGCTCGGCAGCTTCGACCGCCTCATCGACAGCTCGCAGAAGGGCCTGAAGCGGGTCCGCGAGATCGTCGGCGCGCTCCGCGACTTCTCGCGTCTCGACCAGGCCGAGCGGAAGGAGATCGACCCCAACGAGGTCGTCCGCGAGACGATCGAGATCGTCCGCTTTGCCGCGAGCGAGCGGGGGGTCGAACTCCGCGTCGACCTCGCCGACTCGCTGCCGCCGATCCTGTGCAGCCCAGGCAAGCTGAACCAGGTTCTGCTCAACATCCTGCTCAACGCCATCCAGGCCGTCGAACATGGGTCGTGGGTCGAGGCGCGGTCGCGGTACGATGCCGCGCGGGGCGAGGTTTGCTACGAGGTCGCCGACGCCGGCCCGGGCATTCCCGAATCGATTCGCGGGCGGATCTTCGACCCGTTCTTCACGACCAAGCCGACGGGCGTCGGGACGGGGCTGGGCCTTTGGGTCAGCTACAATATCGTGAAGGACCACGGCGGCCAGATCGACGTCGATACCGAGGCAGGCCGAGGGACCACGTTCACGATCGCGCTGCCGGTTGGGGAGAGGCGCGTTGAAGACCAAGGCTGAGATCGTGAAGGACTGGCTCCCCCGCTACACCGGTCGGCGGCTGTCGGAGTTCGGCGAATACATCCTGCTGAGTAACTTCGTCAACTACGTCGAGCTGTTCGCCGAGCGGTTCGGGGTCGAGGTGATCGGGCGCGACAAGCCGATGCAGTCGGCGACGGCCGAGGGGATCACGACCCTCAATTTCGGCATGGGCAGCGCCATGGCCGCGACGGTGATGGACCTGCTCGCGGCCGTGTCGCCCAAGGCCGTCCTGCTCCTGGGTAAGTGCGGGGGCCTGAAAAAGTGCAAGGTCGGCGATTTCCTGCTGCCGATCGCCGCGATCCGCGGCGAGGGGACGAGCAACGACTACATGCCGCCGGAGATCCCGGCCCTTCCCTCGTTCCGACTCCAGAAGGCGGTGTCGGCCGCGATCGTCAAACACGGGCTCGACTACTGGACCGGCACCGTCTACACGACGAACCGTCGCGTCTGGGAGCACGACGAGGAGTTCAAGGCCTATCTGCGCAAGATCCGCGCAACGGGTATCGATATGGAGACGGCCACGCTGTTCATCGTCGGCTTCGTCAATCATATTCCCAAGGGCGCGCTCTTGCTGATTTCCGACAGCCCGATGACGCCCGAGGGGGTGAAGACGTCGCGGAGCGACGTGGTGGTCACCGAGACGTTTGTGGCGAAGCATCTGGAGATCGGAATCGACGCGCTGGTGGAGCTGCGCGACTCAGGGGAGTCGGTGAAGCACCTGCGGTTCGAATAGGAGCCGCTCGCGGCGCTCCTATTTCGACCACGGCGCCGGCTTCATCCGGAAAACCACCGTTCCGCCATTGGGCCGGAAGGCAATGAACGGCACCGGATCGTCCTCCAGAAACACCGGCTCGATCGCGACAGGCGGGTCGCTCACCAGCAGCGGGACCGCGTGATAGCGGAGGACAACCAACCCGTCGTCGCCCGCGACGGCGTTCTTGACCTCGATTCGGTTCGGGCCGGCCTCGACGTCGGCGTTGCCGCGGACGGTGGCGCCTTCGAAGCCGCGGACGCGGCCGAGCAGGAGCATGCCGTCGTTTTCGAGGATTTCGATCAGGTCGGGGTTTCCCAGGCAGAAGACCCGGGCCTTGGTGCTCCAGCAGACGATGGCTGTCGGCCGGTACAGTTTCGCGTAGCGGACGAACTGGGCCCGGCCCCAGTCGGCGTGTCCGAAAAGCTTGCCTTCGCCGAACTGGGTAAAGTTGGTCGTCACCGTCGTATGAAGGAAGGGCCCGCCAAGGACCTCGACGCCGGTCCTCTCCGGCAGAATCGGGCTGAAATGGAGGCCCTCGAAAGGGTTCACTACGTCGGCAGGCTCGTTGCCCGTCTCTTCGAACAGGAGCCGCTCGCCGGGCTTGAGATGGGCCTTGATGCGATCGATCAGCCAGACGAGTCGCGGCGGGGGCTGGCTCCCCAGCGCGGGCCGGACACCGCCCAGCAAGACCCTGTACTTATAGCCTGTCACGGGGCCTTCCATCCGCACGCCGATAACGATGAGTATGAGGGCCAACAGCCAGTCGAGCCTCGGCCCGCGGTCGGAGCGGAGCCGCGCGAGGATCTCGCCCAGCGCGATCCCGCCGGCCGCGCTGGCAGCCGTATAGAGCGCGTACGTATGACGCCCCGGCTGGAGTGAGTCGAGCGACCGCCAGGCCCCGGCCAGGTAGCCCCAGAAGAGTCCGGCGAAAAGCATCCCCCCCAGCCCCGCGGCCGCGACGGGCTTCCGGCGGGCCAGCAATGCGAGGCCGACAAGGCCGAAGGCGATCAGCACGGTCTCGATCGGCACCTGCGTCCAAAATATCTCCCCGAGCCGCCGCCAGACCGACTCGGGATGTGCGAACGCATGTTCGCTGTTGCCTTTTGTTGACGAGAGTAACAGTCCCGGAACCCACCAGAATGCGTTCACGGCGAGGACCACGGGTCCGACCGCCCACAACCCCAGGTGCCGCGAAAGGGGAAACCTCTCCCTCACTCGCCGCGAGCGAAGCACCGCCACCCCGTAGGCCACCACCGCCGCGGGCCCCACGATCATCGCGCTGGTGAGGTGAACCAGGAACACCACCGAGGACGCCGCGGCAGCGCCGAGCCAGCGGCCGATTCCGCCCCGCTCGAGGTAAGACGTGATCGCGGCGATAGCCAGCAATCCGAGCGGTACGGAGAGCAGATAGCCGACCATTCCCATCACGGCGTAACCGATGGCGAAGTCGCCCCAGAAGTAGAGCTCGAACAGCACCAGGGCCGCGACAATCGCCGTCGCCGACAGCCGCCAGACGACGGCGGCGGCCACGAGAAGCCAGGGCGTTGCCGCCGTGCAGGCGAACACCAGGATCTTGTAGGCCAGCGTGGGCTCGAGCCACTGCGCGACGAACAGGGCGACATCCGGCAGCGTGGACGAGAAGTCCGACACGATGCTCATGGGATAGCCCGCCATGAAGCTCGGGTCGTATCCCGCGGTCGTGCCGGTCGTGGCGAGGCAGTGACGGGTGACGAGCGCCTGATGGTAGTGGACGCCGTGGTCGCCCAGGAGGAGCGGCCAGCCGCTGGTCATCCCCCGCCGCCCGTCGAGCAGGGCCCAGGTAACCCCCGCGTGGAGCACGCCGATGGCGACGATCACCCCCCACGCGAGCCACGTCCCGCGATCCCGGTGAACGGGTTCCGCGGGGAGATTCCGGGCGGTGTCGGCCCCGAGCGTGTCGGTCGTCATCGGCGGTTCGCTGGCTGCTCCGGCGCCCCTGGCGCTGGCATGGCGGGATCTACGACCTGTTTCGGATCATACCCGAGTAGCGTGGCGAAGCCAAATCGCCGGCTCGGCGAGGGGCTCGGTCGAATGACATGATCCGCGAGGGCGCCGGCGCCGGTCCGCTTGCGGGTCGTACGGATCCGCCCTTAGAATCGGTGCACCCGATTGACGAACCCAGCCAGGAGTGCCTCGACGATGTCCGAAGGGACCGCCACGACACCCGCCGCGCCGGCCGAGGGGCCGACCCATCCCTCGCAACACGGCCAGCGGCCCGGCTCGATGGCCGCCGTGCCAGCCTCGCTCATCCCCGAACAGGGATGGCACTTCCTCCACCTCTTCTATCGCGTCGACCGCGCCGCGCTGGCGGCGATGCCCGAGTCGGCCCGCGAGGCGGGGCGGAGGGCCCTGGTCGACGCACTGACCCGCAGCGAGGGCTCGGGTCCCGACCAGCTCCAGTGCTTCGCGATCCCCGGCCACAAGGCCGACTTCGGCGTGATGGCCGCCGGGCCCGACCTGAAGGCAATCCACGCTGTCGAGACCGCCATTCAGGCCTCGCCCCTCGGGCCTGCCTTGATCCCGGCGTATTCCTTCTACTCGATCACCGAGGTCTCCGAGTACGTCCCTGACGCCGAACAGTACGGCGAGATCCTCAAGCGCGAGGGCGTCGAACCCGAGAGCCCCACGTTCAAGGCCAAGGTCGCCGCCTATGCCCAGCGGCTGGGCCCGATGAACCGTCAGCGGCTCACGCCCGAGTTCCCCGACTGGCCGTGCCTCTGCTTCTACCCGATGAGCAAGATGCGCCAGGGCGAGCAGAACTGGTATCTGCTCCCCTTCGAGGAGCGCGCCGAGCTGATGAGCCAGCACGGCAAGAGCGGCATGAAGTTCGCTGGGAAGGTGACGCAGGTCATCACCGCCTCGACCGGCCTGGACGACTGGGAGTGGGGCGTCACGCTCTGGGCGAGGAACCCGTCGTATCTCAAGGACATCGTCTACACGATGCGGTTCGACGAGAGCTCGGCGAAGTACGCACTGTTCGGGCCGTTCTATTTCGGCTACATCCTGCCGCCGGGCGAGTTGCTCGACGCCATCCGCATCTGAACGCATTTCCGTTCGAATCACGCGAGGACTGCCCGCCATGTGGACCTGCCCGAAGTGTCACGCGAAGGTCGACGCCTCGTTCGAGGTCTGCTGGCAGTGCGGGACCGCCGCCGACGGCACGGAGGATCCGACGTTCGTCAGCGCCGACGACGCGGGGCCGATCGAAGACCCGCCGGTCATCGAGGAGGCTGAGGGCATCCTGCCGGTCGTAGAGGCGACGACCCCGCCGAACCCGTTCGGCCCCGACGTGGAGCCCGTCGAGGCCTACATCGCCGAGGACCGGATGCAGGCCCACTTCGTCGCCGAGGAGCTGACGAACCAGGGCATCCCGGCCGTGGCCGACTCGCATGAGCCCAACGAGACGCTCGGCGGCCTGCTCGAATTGCCACGCGTCTGGGTCCGCGCCGAGGATCTGGTGAAGGCCAGGCAATGGCTCGCCGGCTTCGAGGCGACTCTCCGCGACGAGCACCCGGCGCGCGATGAATAGCCCTGACGCGCGAGGGCTCACGGCAAGTCGAGCAGATACGCCTTCTCATCCGACCCCGTTACTGCCAGCCGCTTGCCGTCGGGGCTGAAGGCCATTCCGAAGGTCAGCAAGCCGGGAGCGAGCTTCTGGTTGAAGACCGGCTTGCCCGCATCGACGTCCCAGAGGAAGAGGTTCCCTGCGTTGCCGAGCGATGCGAGCCGCTTGCCGTCGGGGCTGAAGGCGACGGCGTAGATCACGTCAGGATGACCCGAGAGTGTCTTCGCCTCTTTGCCGTCGGCCACGTTCCAGAGTCTCACCGTCTTGTCGACCGAGCCGCTCGCGATCATGGCGCCGCCGGGGCGGAGGGCGAGGCAGTAGATCGAATCGCCGTGGCCTTCGCCCTTGCGAATCTCCTTGCCGTCGGCTGGATTCCAGTATTTGATCACCTTATCATCCCCGGCGGTGATGAGGGCGTCGCTCTTGGGGAGTAGCACGACGGCGTAGACCGAGGCGGGATGGGCCTTGTCGATCGAGCGGATCTGCGAGGCCTTCGCCACGTCCCAGATCCGCGCCGACGCGTCGCCGCCGCCGGTGACGGCCTGGTGGCCATCGGCCGACCAGGCGACGGCGTAGACCTGCGCGGTGTGGCCGTTCAGAACCTTCGGACCGCCCGCGGAGACCGGCCAGAGCCGGAGATTCCTGTCGTCGGCGCCGGTGAGGAGCGTGTTGCCGTCGGGTGAGATCGCCAGCGATAGAACCCGCCCACCGTGGCCGGGCAGCGTGACCCGCTCGGCCTTGGCGGGTTCCTCGGCCGCGAGGTCGAGAACGCGAGCCTGGTCCGGCGCGAGGCCGACGGCGAGCGACTTGCCATCCGGAGCGAACACGACCGACATGGCCGGCGTCCCGACCGGATACACGAGCTTCGGCTTACCGTCCGCTGCGTTGAACGTGCGGGCCGTCTTGTCGGCCGAGGCCGTCGCGATCGTCTGACCGTCCTTGCTGATCGCCACGCCGCGCACCGCGTCTCCATGTCCGTCCAGGCTCCGCACTTCCTTGCCGGTGGCGACCTCGAAGACGCGGGCCGACTTGTCGGTCGAGCCGGTGATGAGTCGGGCACCGTCGGGCGTGACGGCCACGGCGTTGATCGCGAGCTTGTGCCCTTCGAACGTCCGCACCGCGGCAGGCGTCCACGAGAGGGCGCCGTGCCCGTCGCCCGAGCCGAGGATGATCACAGACTTGCCGTCGGGCGCGAACGCGACGCCTTTCGGGCCGGCCTTGCCCGGCAGGGTCTGCAATTCCTTGGCGCCGTTCGTCTCCCAGACCCGCGTCGCGCCGTCGCCCGAGGTCGACGCGAATCGGGAGCCGTCCGGAGCCAATGCAAGGGCCGTCACAGGGCCGTCGTGATTGGCGACCGCGGAGTTCGATCCCACAGGCAGGACGTGGACCCGCGCCGTCTTGTCGGCCGAGCCGGTGACGAGAATCTTGCCGTCACGGGAGATCGCCAGAGACAGCACGGGCTCCTTGTGACCTAGAATCTCTTGAGGCTTCTTGGGATCGCCCGCCCAGATCTTGACGGATTTATCGGCGCCGCCCGAGGCGAGCCGTTCGCCGTCATTGGCGAAGAAGGCCAGGGCGTTCACTTTGCCCTTGTGGCCCGTTAGTTCCTTCGTGAGCTTGCCATCGCCGGCGTTGTAGACGCGGATGACGCCGTCCTCTCCGCCGACGGCGACCTGGTTGCCGTCACTCCGCACGCCGAGCGAGCTGACGGGCGAAGGCAGGCCCTCGATCTTGCGGAGGTCCTTCCCCGACTTCGCGTCGTAGACCACGACGACCTTGTCGAAGGCCGCGGCGACCCTCGAGCCGTCGCCGTTCAGGGCGAGTAGGGTCGGGGCGGCGGGCAGGCCCTTGATTTCGCCGACGACCGACGTTGGATCGCGAATTTGAATGGCCTCTTTGCCTTGCGACGAGGCGATCCGCGACCCGTCGGCGGAAGCCGCGAAGGCGTCGCCCTTGGCGTCGATCGGTTTGGGCACGACGGCTGGCAGGGACCAGAGGCGAGCGATGCCGTCGGAGCCGGCGGAGACAAGAGCTTTTCCGTCGGGAAGATAGGCGAGGGCGAGCACGGTGTCGGCCGGCTGGTCGATCGTACCCTGTGGCGAGCCGTCGGCGGGATTGAAGAGGCGGATGGTCCCCGCTTTATCGCCGGCGGCGACCTGGGCCGAATCGCCGCGCCAGGCGACGGACTCGACGTCGGCGGCGGCCGAGTCGATCCGCCGCGCGGGCTTGCCGGCGTCGAGGTCCCAGATCGTCAGCCCCTTGCCGGACGCCGCGGCGGCTTGTTTCCCGTCGGGCCGCAGCGCGAGCGCGGGGATTCCCGCGGGGCCGGCCAGGGTCTTCGACGGCGCGAGCGACCCGGGCATCTCCCAGATCCGAGCCGACTTGTCCTGGCTCCCGGAGAGGATCCGCTTCCCGGCCGGGTCGACGGCGACCGCGAGGACAATATCGGTGTGCCCCTGGAGCGTTTTGATCGCTTTCCGGGTCGCCGGATCCCAGACCTTGATCGTCGAGTCGGCGCAAAGGCGCCGGTGACGACCTTCGAGCCGTCGGGTGACCACGCGACGGAGTAGACGGCCGCGGTGTGGCCGTCGAGCGTGCCGGCCACCTTGGCCTCGATCGCCAGGGCGAGGCCAGCGGTCGTGCAGGCTGAGGCCGCGACGACGGCAAGGCGGAGAATCTGGGGCGATCGCATGAGTGTCAGGCTCCCGTGGCCATCGGCGCCGGCCCGTGGTACGGGCCCAGAGCCCGAACATAGTTCGGGTCCGGCCCGCGTGCAACCGCGCGGCGTCCCGGGGTGGTTTCGCGTTTCCTATAGAGATGGGGCGAACTCTCACGCCTTGGCGATGCCACATCGCCACACCCGCCCGCGGATGTGGACTAGAGTCATCACAGGGGGACCCTGGGCGACGACGGGACGGGGTCCGTGAGATCGATACGAGGAGCGGGGCATGAGCCGGGCCCGAGGAAGAGGCCGCGCGGCGCAGTGCGCGGTGCGTCAGGCGGCTCGGATTCGAGTCGCTGGAGGGGAGGAGCCTGCCCGCGATCGGCTTCGGCACGGTCGTCGGCATCGGCGCCTCGGGCCAATACGCCGCCCTCCACGCCAACGCCGAGGCTGAGGATGCCGCTGGCGACATCGTCGTCGTCGGCTCGATCACGGGCTCGGCCCCGTTCAACACGGGCGGTGGCACGGCCGTCACGCTCACGAGCACGGGCAACCAGGATGCCTACATCGTCGAATTCTCGTCGACTGGCGCCCTTCTCTGGGCCGAGACGTTCGCCGGCCAGACGACCGCGTCCGTTGCGCAGACCTCGGCGGTCGCCGTCGACTCCTCGGGTAACATCGAGGTCGCCGGGTCGTTGAGCGGGACGATCAAGGTCGGATCGACGACACTCTCGGCACCGTCGCGGACGGACGTCTTCGTCGCCAAGCTGAACTCCTCGGGCCAGGTCCAGTGGGCCGTCCAGACGACGGGAGCGACCAGCAAAGTCGACTCGGCCAACGCCATCGCCCCCGATGGCTCGGGCGGCGCGTACATCGCCGGGTCGATGATGGGCTCGATGACCGCCGGCTCGACCGTCCTCACGGCCGTGGGCTCGTTCGAGGCGTACGCTGCCCACGTCACCAGCGCGGGCCAATTTGCGTGGGCCAAGTCGACGACCGGCTCGGCGAATTCCGTGGCGGGCATCGACGGCCTCGCCGTTGGCACGACCGGCCGGCTTGTGATGTCTGGCTATTACTCGGGGACGGTCAACTTCAACCCCTCGGGCTCGACGACTCTGACCGGGGCCGGCTCGTACGACGTCGCTGTCTGGGTCCTCAACTCGGACGGCACTCTCGCATGGGCCGAAGGGTTCGGCGGGAGCAATTACGACCAGTCGGATGCTGTGGCCGTCGACCCGTCGGGGAACATTTACGTCACCGGGGCCTTCAGCGGCACGGTCAATTTCAACCCGTCGGGCACGGCCCTCAACCTGACGGCCGGCACCGGGGGCTACAGCCCCTTCGTCCTAAAGCTCTCCTCGACCGGCGCGACCGCGTGGGCCGACGCGCTCGTCGACTCGAGCAGCGTGGCGATCGGCAACGGCATCGGCGTCGACTCGTCCGGCCGTGTCATTGTGGGCGGCTGGTTTGTCGGCACGGTCGACTTCGACCCGGGCACCGGCACGACCTCGGTGACCAGCCAGGGCGCCCAGGACGCGTTCGTCGCAGCGCTCGACGGCTCGGGCAACTTCCTCAGCGTCGCCACGGGCGGTGGCTCGGGCACCGACGAATCCTTCGGAGTTGCCCTAAACGCCTCGGGTGCGATCGCAATCGCGGGCGTCTACACGGGCCCGAACGCCAACAATCCGTCGGTCCTCACCACCTTCGGGTCGACGAACCTCGCGACGATTGGCAACGCCGACATCTTCGTCGCGACCCTGTCGTTCGCCGGCACCAGCACCTCGCTCTCGGCCCCGAACCCCCCGGCACTCGAGGCCGGGAGCGACTCGGGCGCGAGCCAATCCGACGGGATCACAAACGTCACTTCGCCAATCTTCGATATCAGCGACGTCGGGACCACCCTGACGGTCCAGCTCCTCCGCGACGGCACGGTCGTTGCCGCGCGCGTCGGCAACGGCCCGCTCACCGACCCGGGCCGTGTGCCCGATGGCGGCCACCAGTACACGGCCCGCGAGGTCGACGCCTCGAACAACATCGGCCCGGCCAGTTCGGCGACGCAGGTCACAATCGCCACGATTCCGCCCGCAACGCCGCCCGCTTCGGCACTCGTGACGACGGACGATTCGGGGGCGGTCGGCGATGGGATCACGAACGTCAAGCAGCCTCATTTAAGCGGGACGGCCGAGGCGGGCTCGACAGTCAGCCTCTGGATCAACGGGGTCGTCGTCGCCGTGGGGACGGCGAGCGGCGGGACGTACACGCTCGAGCTAACGTCGCCCCTGGCCGACGGTACCTATTCTGTGACCGCGACGGCGACCGACATCGCCGGGAATGCGAGCGGCACGAGCATTCCGTTTTCGCTGACCATCGACACGACGCCGCCCGCCGCACCGCCCTCTCCGGCGCTCATCGCCGCCGACGACTCGGGCACGGTCGGCGACGGGATCACGAACGTCAAGCAACCGCGCCTGACCGGAAGCGCCGCGGCCGGCTCGTCCGTGACGCTCTGGGTCGCAGGCGCCGCGGTGGGCACGGGCACGGCGAGCGGCGGCATTTATGCGATCATCCTGTCCTCACCGCTCACCGACGGGGCGTACTCGGTCACGGCCACGGCCACCGACGCTGCAGGCAACGTCAGTGCCGCGAGCGCGCCGTTCTCGCTGACGATCGACACGGCCTCTCCCGCGGCGCCCCGGCGCCCGCGCTGTTCGCGAGCGACGATTCGGGCATCGCGGGCGACGGGATCACGAACGTCACGAACCCCAGGCTCACCGGGACGGCGGCGGCCGGCGCGACGGTGACGCTGTGGGTCGGGGCGCGGCCGTCGGCACCGGCGTCGCGACTGGGGGCACTTACCTGATCCAGGTCGATTCATCACTGTCGGACGGGACGTACTCGGTGGCGGCGACCGCGACGGACGTCGCCGGAAACTCAAGCCCCCTGGGCGCGGCCGTCTCGCTCCGGATCGACAGCTCGCCCCCGTCGCCCCCGCCCGCGCCCTCTCTCTTGCCGGCCGACGATTCGGGGACGGTGGGCGACGGGATCACGAACGTCGCCACGCCGAGATTGACCGGCACGGCTGAGGTGGGCGTGACGATTGAGCTGTTTATCGCGGGCGTCGTGGTCGGCACGGGCGTGGCGACCGGCGGTGCCTACACCATCCAGCTCAATTCGGCGCTGGCCGCCGGCACCTACGCCGTCACGGCCACGGCGACCGACGCGGCGGGCAATGTCGAGCGCCGCGAGCGCGCCGTTCTCGCTGACGATCGACACGACGGTGCCGGCGGCCCCGCCGGCACCGTCGCTGCTGCCGGCCGACGATTCGGGCGTGAATGGAGACGGGATCACGAACGTCAGCAGCCCGCACCTGACGGGAACGGCCCAGGCCGGGATGACCGTCAAGCTCTACATTGGCGGCGTCCTCGCGGGCACGGCCGTGGCGACGGGCGGGACTTACACGATCCAGCCGATGTCGGCACAGGCCGACGGGAGGTACGCGGTGACCGCGACCGTCACCGACGCGAACGGCAACACGAGCCCGGCAAGCGCCGCCCTCTTGCTCACGATCGACACGAAGGCACCGGCCGCGCCACCGGCGCCATCGCTGTTCGCGAACGACGACTCGGGCCTGGTGGGCGATGGGATCACGAACGTCAGCGCCCCGAGGCTGACGGGCACCGCGGTCGCCGGGTCGACCGTGCGGCTCTATGCGGGCGCGACGCTCCTGGGCACCGGTGCGGCGCCGGGGGGACGTACACGATCGCCGTGAGCCCCGCGCTGGCTGACGGCACTTATGCCGTAACGGCGACGGCGACCGACGCGGCGGGGAACATCAGCGCGGCGAGCGCAGCGTTCTCGCTCACGATCGACACGACCGCCCCGTCGGCCCCCACGGTCGGGCTGTTCGCCAACGACGACTCGGGGATCGTCGGCGACGCAATCACGAACGTCAGCCGCCCGCGGATCACCGGGACCGCCGAGGCGAAGTCGACGATCAACCTCACGATCGCCGGCACTGTCGTGGGCACGGGCGTGGCGACGGGCGGGACGTACACGATCCAGCTCAATGCAGTGCTCGCCGACGGCATCTATGCCGTCATCGCGACGGCCACCGACGCGGCCGGGAACGTCGGCGCGGCGAGCCCGGCGTTCGCGCTGACGATCGACACCGCGACGCCGGCGGCGCCGACGCTCGCGATCCTGCCGGCCGACGACACGGGGGTCAAGGGCGACGGCGTGACTGAAAGCCACCACTACCGGGTGACGGGCGTCGCCCCGCCCGGCAGTTACGTGCAACTCCTCGACCCGCGTGGCAACCTCCTGGGCGGCGTCACGGCCGCGAGCGTCGGCGGTGCCTACACGATCTACGCTCCGCCGGAGCTGGTGGGGACCTTCACCTACCGGACCCGCACTGAGGATGCGGCGGGGAATTTCAGCTCGCTGAGCGCGCCCTTGACGATCCGTGCCGTCGCCACGGCGGGCGACTACGATGGCGACGGCAAGGCCGACGTGATTACCTACGATGCGAGCACTGAGGTATGGTCGATCCGCCAGTCTTCCACTGGCGTCACGACACAGCTCTCGTTTGGCCTGCCGAACGCCGTGCCGGTGCCGGCCGACTACGACGGCGACGGCAACGCCGACCTGGCCGTCTACCAGCCTTCGACCGGGACGTGGCTGATCCGCGACTCGTCGACCGGCAAGGTGGTCCAGTACACGTTCGGCGGCCCAGGATGCATCCCCGTTCCCGGGGACTACACGGGTGTCGGCCACGCAGAGATCGGTGTCTATCAGACGTCGACGGCCCAGTGGTTCGTCTCGAACCCCGCCACGAACGCGGGCTTTATCTGGACCTTTGGCTTCCCCGGCCAGTCGATCCCCGTGCCGGCCGCCTACGCCGGCTACGGTACGGCCGACCTGGCCGTGTACCAGCCCGCAACGGGCGACTGGTACAGCGTCAACACGACGAACGCGGCCCTCGTGCACACCGTCTTCGGCGGGCCCGGATTCGCGCCGGTGCCGGGCGACTACGACGGGGACGGCAAGGCCGACATCGCGCTCTACTATCCGGCCATCTCGCAGTGGATCATCATCCAGTCGACGACCGGGACGGATCGGTTCGAGATCTACGGAGCGCCCAACGTCGACAGCCCGGTGCCGGCCGATTACGAGGGCATCGGCTCGGTCGACCCTGCGGTCTACTGGGCGACGGGGTCGGCGTTCGGGCTCGACCTCTGGGGCTCGGGCACCAAGCAGACCGTGTTCCTGGGCCAGCCGGGCGTCGATGAGCCGGCCGTGGTGCCGTGGAGCTACGTCTCGGCCTACGTCACCCGCGCCGGCACGGTCGCGGCCAGCGTGGCCCATCCCGCGGCCGCGATCCAGCCTGCTACGACGACGGCCCCAGCGACGTCGGCGCCTCTCACTCCGATCGCGCCGGTGAGCGTCCGGCTCGTCGCATCCAGGCCGAGGGGGACGCTGGTGGCGCAGGCGATCAAGCCGAAGGCGTGGACCGTCTGGACGAAAGACCTGTGACCTCGATTGCGGAAGGCGAAGCAGGCGGAAAGCACAAGGCACAAAGCTCAGGGGGGAGGCACGAAGGCGAGCCAGACCGCGGGGAAGATTGGGCGAGCTTGCGTTCCCCGTTCTGATTTCCGCCTTCCGCCTTGATTCTTGCCTACCTGGGCCAACGCTCTACGCCGTCTCCTCCCACCGGAATCGCCAGGCAGCAACGAGCGCGAAGCTGGCCGCGAAGCCGAGCAGGGCGAGGACGGTCGGCAGAGTCTCGGCCAGGCTGAAGCCGCGTGCGAGCGTGGCGTCGAAACCGTCGACGGCCCAGCGCGTCGGCAAGACGGGCGTGACCCTCTGGAGCCAGGCCGGGAAGACGAACGTCGGCACCCACGCGCCGCCGAGCATCACCATGAGCAGCACGGCCATCGCCGAGAGCCCGCGCACCGCCTGGGGGGTCTTGCCCAGCGCGGCGATGAGCAGGCCGAAGCTCGCCGCGCAAGCGCGAACGAGAGGGAGACGAGTCCGAACCCGACGGCACTGCCGACGATGCGAAGCTGGAAAACGAACCCGCCGAAGAGGAAGATCACCGCCAGGACCATCAACGCGACGACCGTCATGCTCAGCGCCTTCGAGAGCAGCAGCGCCCACCGAGGCACCGGCGCCGCGCGGAGCCGCTTCCAGAGGCCGCGCTGCCGCTCGATCAACAGGCCGATGCCCGACTCGATCGAGGCGAACAGGAGGAACTGCACGGCAATCCCGCCGAAGGCGTGCGCGATGCCCGCGACCTTCGCTCCCTGGTCGCCCGCGGTGACCGCCTCGTCCTTGGCTTCGAACGGGACGGTCATCCTCCCCGCGAGCGAGGCCGCGGCGGCCTCTTTTCGCTGTACCTTTCGGTCCTGCCACTGGAGCACGCCGCGGAGCAGCACGAGCAGGGCGGCCTTGTCGGCCGGGCCGAGGTCGGACTTCTCGATCTCGCCGATCTGCTCGCGGAGCCTCCCCAGGCTGCGCGGGCCGAAGGCATCGGCGGAGACCGCCTCCATGACGTGCCGCGTCATCAGGCCGCGGACCATCGCCGCCTCGGCCGCGTGCGTCGGGTCGTGGAGCAGCGTCAATTCCGGCTTCGGACCAGGCCCGAACATGGCCCGCGGCGCCCCTTCGCCGAATCCGGTCGGGATCACGACGGCGGCGACCGCCTTCCCGCGGCGGATCCGGTCGCGAGCCTCGTCGGTCGTCCCCGCCTCGACATCGAGCGATTCGTCCTCGGACATCGCCTCGACGACCCGGCGCGACAGCTCGCTGCCGTCGAGGTCAGCGACCACGATTGTCTGCCGCGAACCGCCCCCGCCCCCGCCCGGGACGCCGCCGAAAATGATCGCGAAGAACGACGCGAGGATCAGGGGTACGGCGAACGAGAGGATCACCGCGCGGCGGTCGTGGAAGAACAGTTGCAAGTCCTTGCGAACGAGCGCGAGCAGCGGTCGGATCCTCATGGGTCGCGCAGGCTCCTCCCGGTGAGGCTCAGGAAGACGGACTCGAGGTCGGCGCGCTCGGTGACGAAGTGCGTGACCTTACGGTCCGATCCCGCCACGCTCGCCAGAACGCTCGGCGCGACGGTGAGGTCGGCGACGTCGACGGCGAGCCTTCCGTCTTCCGTCTTCGCGCCGAGGACGCCGGGCAATCCGCGGACGTCTGCGATCCACGGCCCCTCGACCAGCTCGTCCAGCTCGACCCAGATCCGGTTCGCCGCAGGAGCTCGGGAAGCGAGCCCGCGCATCGTGTCGGAGGCGACGACGCGGCCCCGGTCGATGATGACGAGGCGGTCGCAGAGCCGTTCGGCCTCTTCCATGTAGTGCGTCGTGTAGACGAGCGCCTTGCCCTCGGCGCGGAGCGACTCGAGATTCTCGAAAATGGCGTTGCGACTCTGCGGGTCGACGCCGACGGTCGGCTCGTCGAGCAGGAGGACGTCCGGGTCGTGCAGGAGAGAGGCGGCCAGGTTCAGCCGTCGCTTCATCCCGCCCGAGAACGTCTTAACGAGGTCTCGGCCCCGCTCGGCCAGTCCGACCAGGGTCAGGACGCGATCGATCGCGGCGCTCAGCTCCGTGCCGGAGAGGTCGTACAGGCCGCCGAAGAATCGCAGGTTGGCCAGCGCGGAAAGCTCTTCGTAAAGCGCGAGCTCCTGCGGCACGAGGCCGAGCCGGCGCTTGAGCGGGTCTGCGTCCCCCTTCAGAGGTCGGCCGCCGATGCGAACCTCGCCCGCGTCGGGCGTGACGAGGCCGGCGATCATCGCGATCGTCGTCGTCTTCCCGGCCCCGTTCGGTCCGAGCAGGCCGAGGGTCTCGCCCGCGGCGATTGAGAACGAGACGCCGTCGACAGCGACGAGCGAACCGTAACGCTTCACAAGGCCGACGACTTCGAGCATATTTCCGCTCCGGTAGGGTCCGCAGTGCGGACATCTTCCATTTGTCTGGAACGGGATGGAAGACGTCTGCACAGCGGACCCTACGGAGGATTCGCCGCGCCGCATCGATTTGTTGTGCGACCCCAGCTCGACGTCGCGGTCCCCGGTCGTCGGCGAAAACAGTCGGACGCGGCGGCTCGAGGTCGCGAGAGACGTCTTCGCCGCCCCTCCGAGCCAGGATCATAACACGTCCCGGGACCGACAGGCGTCGGGCCGAGCGTCGGCTCAAGGGGCGGCGTTTCGGTCGTGGAGCGGCGAGGTAGAGTGTGCCGCGAAGAGCGGTTGCGGCTCAGGAGGTCAGGCGGCGGGCGCGGCGGGCGAGTTCGGAGCGGAGGGAGGCGATCAGCTCGAGCGTCGGCGCCAGGTAGGAGGCTAGCGTCGGCTGGGCGGCAGCCCAGGTCTCGGCGTCATCGGTCGGGACGTAGACGACGCGGCCCTGGCGGACCCCGCGCTCGACGACCCCGCGATCGACCAGGTACAGCAGTACGGCCACGCGGCGGGCGAGCGGGGCCTTCGACCAGTAGTCGGACCCGGAGAGGTCGTTCTCCAGGTGCAGGCCGCCGTCGCGCACGGCCTCCTCGACCAAGGCGTCGAGGTGCTCATCGTTCCGGTGGCGGCGGTAGTGCGCCAGTCGGCCGGTCCACTGTCGGGAAAGGTCGCGGACGGATGATGCGGGCACGGGTGAGTCGTCCCTCCGAGGTCTCGGATCGAGCGGGAGCCACGTCCTCCAGGGGCTCGTTCCCATTATCATACGCAGCCCGACAAGAAAGCCGACGCGGAATCCGCGAAAAACGCGGAAAGTTCCCCGCCGGTCTCCGATTCGATACCGCCCGCCCCTCCCCGCGCGTGGGTGCGATTGGCTTTGACAGAGTCGAGAGATATGGCTTATCGTGCGACGGTACGCGCTGTGCTGGCTCGATGGGCGCTGCCCCGCCCTCCTGACGCCGGCGGCACGCCGGGGCCGCGTCCGGCCGATCGATCCTCCACGGATGCAACCCGCCTCATGTTCTCCCTGATCGCCAAGATCGTCGAGCGGCGGGCCTGGGTGTTCCTGATCGGCTGGGGCGCGTTCGCGGCGCTCTTGATGGCCGTCTCGCCGAAGCTCGAGTCGGTCAGCCGCGACGACGACGTCAGCTTCTTCCCGCCCGGCTCGCCGACGGTCGTCGGCCAGAAGCTCCTCCAGCGCGGATTCCCCAACGACGTCTCGAGCTCGCAGGTCGTCGTCATCGCCGAGCGGCAGGGCGGCAAGCTGACCAAGGGCGAGAAGGGCGACTTCGCCTTCGTCGACCGCCTCTCCGCGTCGCTGGGCACGCTGGTCAACGCGAAGGACCCAGACCTCGGCATCCGCCAGGTGCTCGACCATCGCGCACTGGTGATCGGTCCGCGGCTCGTCAGCGCCGCGAATGACGGGGCGGGCCAGGCGACGCTCATCGTCGTCCTGCTCAAAGGGACGTACATCGCCAAGCAGTCGCGCCTGGCCGTCGAGCGGATCGTCCAGACGGTCGAGGCCGCCCGGCCCAACGCCCCCGAGGGGCTGACCGTCGGGATCACCGGCTCGGCCGCGGTCGGCCGCGACATGAACCGGGCGTCGATCGAGAGCATGCACAACACCACCACCGCGACCATCGCGCTGGTCGTCGCCATCCTTCTTATTGTCTATCGCTCGCCCCTGCTCGCCCTCATCCCACTCGTGACGATTGCCCTGTCGGTCTGGACGTCCCTGATGGGCATCGCCCTGCTGACCCGGCTGCCGGGATTGCACTTCCAGGTCATCAACATCACGAACATCTTCGTGATCGTGGTCCTCTTCGGCGCGGGCACAGATTACTGCCTGTTCCTAATCGCCCGCTATCGCGAGGAGCTGGCCAGAGGCCGGAGCCAGGTGTCGGCGTCCGCGAGGCGATCGAGCAGGTCGGCGGGGCCCTCGTCGCCAGTGCGGGCACGGTGGTCATTGGCCTGGGGATGCTCTGGTTCTCCAGCTTCGCCAAGATCCAGTACACCGGCCCGGCGATCGCGCTGAGCCTGGTGATCGGCCTGGTCGCCTCGCTTACGCTCGCGCCGATCCTCCTGCACTGGCTCCGCGGTGCGGTGTTCTTCCCGTTCAGGCCACCTCATCATGTCGCCGGGCACGACATCGAGGAGGAGATGCTCGAGCAGTCCCCGATGGCGGGATTCTGGAGCTGGGTGGCGACGCGGGTGATCAACAACCCGGGAAAGATCCTGATCGTCTCGATCCTCGCGCTGATGCCGTTCGCCGTCTTCGGGGCCGGGACGAAGGAGAACTACAGCCAGCTGTCCGACCTGAACCCCGACCAGATGAGCGTGCGCGGCGCGCGGATGGTCGAGCGCTATTTCCCCGCGGGCGAACTGGCCCCGGCGACGGTGCTCGTCGAGCATACGGGGCTGAATTTCCGCTCCGAGGAAGGCCGCGCCGCGATCGACAAGGTCAGCCGCCAGCTCATGGCCCTGCCGAATGTCGCTGAGGTCCGCTCGGTCTCCCAGCCGCTGGGCAAGCCCGCCGACCCGAAGGCGAGCTTTCAGCAGCGGATGCTCGACATCACGGCCCGCCCCCTCGCCGACCCGCGGTACGTCAGCGTCGCCCCGGCCGACCCGCGGGACAGGGACCACATCACGCGGATCGACGTCGTCTTCCGTTCCGATCCATTCTCGGACGAGGGGATGATCACGCTCGACCGCGTCCGCCAGACGGTCGCCGACGCGATGAGGCCCGGCGGTCCGCTCGCCGGCGCGACGACCATGGGCACGGCCGGCTCGACGGCTATGGTCGACGACCTCCGCGACGTCACCACCCGCGACCAGCGGCGGATGTACGTGCTCGTCACCGTCGGCGTCTACATCATTCTCCTCTTCCTTATCCGCAGGCCGTTCGTCTGTCTCTATTTGATCGCGACGGTTGTCTTTGGATATCTTGCGTCGCTCGGCATCACGGACCTCGTCTTCCGCGCCATGCACACCGGCCCCGAGCCGTGGGGCGGGCTCGACTGGAAGGTGGGCTTCTTCCTGTTCGTGATCCTGGTGGCGATCGGCGAGGATTACAACATCTTCCTCATGGCCCGCGTGCTCGAAGAGGAGCGCAAGCACGGCCCGATCGAGGGCACGAGGCGGGCCGTGGCTCACACGGGCGGGATCATCAGCTCGTGCGGGCTGATCATGGGCGGGACACTCGGCTCGATGCTCACCGGCAGCCTGACCGCATTGAGGGAACTGGGCTTCGCGCTGGGTCTGGGCGTGCTGCTCGACACCTTCATCGTCCGCCCGATCCTCGTGCCGGCGTTCGTCGTCCTCTGGCATCGCACGCTCGAACGGGCCAAGCGGCGCTTGGCCGAACCCGAGGTCGTCGAAGAGTCGACGGCGCCGTGACGCGCGAGCGGGTGGACGCTCGAATTCGGCGCGTAACTTGATCGTCATGGCGTTCGCGCCGATTTGTGCGGCGGGCCCGCGTACGGCGATCTATAATCTCCCGTGACGAACCGGGCCGGGACCGGGCCCGAAATGCGCGGAAACCTCGCGACCCGGGAAGCCAATGCACGTCCCCTGGAAGATCGACTCGTACTTCTCGGGCTTCCTGCTCGTCGCGACCGCGAACACGATCGCGCTGGTCGGGTTACTGGCCTCGCGGCGGCTGCTCAGGCGCCTCGACCTGATCTCGCACCACGAGGTCGGTGGGTTCCTGCTCTCGGTCGTGGGGACGATGTACGCGGTGATCCTCGGCCTGATCGTCGTCGACGCGCTGGCGAAGTTTCAGTACGGCCGGACCACGACCGAACAGGAGGCCAACGCGCTGGCGAACATCGTCCTGCTCTCGAACCAGCTCCCGCCCGAGAGGCGCGACCGGGTGCAGGGACTCGCGATCGCCTATTCTGGGCTCGTGCAGACCGTCGAGTGGCCGCTGCTCGACGACGGCAAATACAGCCCGCAAGCGCAATCCACCGCGCTCCGACCTGATCGACGCCATCGGCGACTTCGAGCCCAGGACCGGCCGCGAGCAGGCAGCCTACGAGGCGGCCTTGGCGTCCATCGAGGACTTCTGGAACAACCGCCGCATTCGGGTCGTGTTTGCCTCACACGGCATCCCTTTCCTCGAGTGGTTCGTCCTCGTGGCCGGTGGCGTAATCACCGTCACGTTCACCTACTTCTTCCGGCTCGACCACCTGAGGATCCAGGTCGCCATGACCTCGCTCGTGGCAACGATCATCGCGCTGAACCTCTACCTGATTCTGATGTTCGGCTACCCGTTCTCGGGCGACATCAAGGTTAGCTCCGACAGTTTCCAGGTCACCCAGGCGATCATCAGCCACCGCGAGGCCACGCCCTCGACGGCGATGGTGCGCTGAGGGTTGCCCGGCGGCGAGGATGTGCTAGGCTCTGTCGGGCGATCCGCGTCCCCTGGGGAGGCCATGAAAATCGACTCCTATCTCGCCGGGTTGGTGCTGATCGTCGCCACGGACATCGTGACGATCCTGGGCCTGGTGGCCGTGCGCCGGTTCTTGCGGTCGACGGGCCAACTCGGTGACCACGACGTCGGCGGGTCGCTCTTCCAGGTGGTCGGGACGATGTACGCCGTGATCCTCGGCCTGATCGTGGTCGAGGCGATGGACCGGTTCCACGAGGCGTCGCGGACGACCGCCAACGAGGCCAGCGCCCTGGCCAACGTCATCATGCTCTCGAACGGACTGCCGCAACCCGCGCGGGGGAGATCCAGGCGCGGGCGGCCGAGTACGCCGACCGGGTCGTCGACCTCGAGTGGCCGGTGATGGACCAGGGACTCCACGCACCGGAGGCCCGGGCCGCGGCGATCGGGCTGGTCACCACGGTGACGTCGTTCGAGCCCAAGGGCGAGCGCGAGCAGACGATCTACTCCGAGATGCTCTCCGCCGCCGGCGACCTCTGGAACGCGCGCCGGCAGCGGACAAGCCGGGGCGTCAACGCCGTCCCCATGCTCGAGTGGGTCGTCCTGATCGGCGGCGGGATCATCACCGTCGTCTTCACCTACTTCTTCCGGCTCGACCGCTGGCGGACCCAGCTTGCCATGACGTCGATGGTCTCGACGATCATCGCGCTCAACGTGTACCTCGTCCTCATGTTCGGCTACCCGTATTCGGGGGACCTCAAGGTCAGCCCGGACGGCTTCGTCGTCGCCAAGTCGATCATCGACCATCCGGCTGTGGCACGAGCGGCGTCGCCCTAGCAAGGAATCGCGTCGGGTAGGATCGATCCCATGCTGAACCGACCTGGGGCGGGCACCGTCATCCTCCTGCTTGGGGCCACGCTGCGCACTGCCCAGGACGCGGCGCGCTCCCGGATTGAGCGCGAGGCGTCGGCGCAGGCGGCGCAGGCCGACAGGCTCTTCAAGTCGGGCCGGTTCGACGCCGCGCTGAAGCTGTATCGCGCGGAGGCCGAGTCGCGTAAGGCACTCGGCGACTCACGTTACGAGGCGTACGCCCACCGCGGTGTCGGCTGCTGCCTCGTGGGGCTGAAGGACGACGTGGCGGCGATCGAGTCGTTCAAAGCGGCGATGGCGATCGACGACGGCCGCGACGACGCGGGCTTCGCGGGCTACGACGGCCTGCTGGCGGCGCAGGCTCAGCTCCGGCTCGGCCGGGCCGCCGCCGCGGCGGACTCACTGGCGAAGGCACTGCCGAGGCTAGGACAGGCCATCGATCGCGACCACGAGTGCGACGCCCGCGTCTGCCTCTGCCACGCGCGCTTGGCCCTTTCCGAACCGGAAAAGGCCGCCGCCGAGGCGGCCCGTTCCCTGGCCCTCGCCCGCGAGCTCGACGACCCCTCGCGGCTGGCGAACGCCTGGCTCGCCCTCGGGCTCGTCGACCGCGACCGGGGCCGGCTGGGCCCGGCCTTGATGCGGCTGCAGGACGCCCGCGAGGCCTATCGAGACCAGTCCCGCGACTCCGACGAGGCCCTGGCCGTGCGGCACCTGGCCGACGTCGCCTATCGGCTTGGCGATCGCAGTCGAGCGGCAACGCTATTTCAAGAGGCAGCGGGGCTGCATGCAAAGCTCAACGACATGGCCGAGGCCGATGACCGTCTCGACCTCGCGTCGATCCGCCTCGATCTGGGCGACTCGGCCTCCGCCATCCGCGAGGCGGAACGGGCCCGCGACAGCTTCCTCGCGGCCGACGACGAGGCATCGGCGATCGACGCGCTGGTCGTGCTGGCGAAGGCCCAATCGATGGTGCAGGATAAGAACGCCCTCGCGGCCTCGGCGGCGACGATCCGTGACGCGCTCGCCCGCTCGGTCCGCGCCCATGCCGACGCCCCCGCCGAGCGCGTCCGATTGCTGCTCCTGTCGGCCGATCTCGAGGCCCGGCTCGGTCGCAAGGAGGAGGTCTCCTCCCGCCTTTCCGAGGCCGCGAGAATCGCCGCGTCGTCGAGCGACCCCCTGCTCCGCTCGGCCGTGGTAGCGGCCCGTAAACGCCTCGTGCCCTGAACCGTCATGGACGTTTCACGAGCCGCCAGCCCTTCTCATCGACTTCGAGCCCCGCGTGGCCGGCGTGTTGGTCGTAAACCCGCTCCATCTCGGCGACGGAGTCAAAATAGCCGACGATGTACGCCGCCCCGAACGTCTCGCCGGCCCTGATCGGACGGCCGCCGATCTCCTCGATCAGGCAGACATACCCCCGCTGGTGGCACCAGGCCTCGGAGACGACCGAGGGGTCGAGCGTCATCCCGGCGAGCCAGGGCCCTTCCTTGCCGGTCCTGGGGTCGCGGAGGTGATAGGCGCGGATGAACCGCTTTGGGACCCTGGCGGGCTCGCGGAGGTAGAGATACTTGGCGTCGGGGGCGAAGTCCCGGACGAACTCCCCGGCCTCGACCGTCCCGTGGTAGCTCAGGTAGACCTCGCTGAAGGTGTCGCCGTCGTTGTGGCGGATGTGTCCCGGCATGTCGAGGCGGAGGAAGAGGGCGTCGCTGTCGTTCGCGGTCGTGATCCTGTCGGCCGAGAGAAAGTAACGTTCGCCGGCCGGAAAAACGATCGTTTGCGCCCACTTCGACCCCGCGACCTTTCCGGGCGCCGCGAGGCGATAGGTGTAGTCCTGGCGGATCGCGACGAAGCCGGGACGCTGGACGACCGTAGGCGAGAGCTCGCGCGCCTTCGTGCAGATCTGCGGGCCCTCGATCGACCTCTTGGGACGCCGGCCGTGGACGAGGTTGTTGAACTCGTACGGCAGGTCCCCCGGCAGCCTGTCGCGATAGGCCTCGTCGCTGCCCGGTTCCATGAGCCAGTCGACGATGTCGAGGCCGAAACCCAGATCGCGAGCGCCCGTCCTCTTGTCGAGGAGGGAACCGCCCTCTACGCCGGAGACGTAGCCTTCCTTACGGACGGAGGCGACGAGGGCATCGGATTCGATCCGGATGCGTCGCGAATCCTCGGCCACCGAAATCGGGCCGCCGTTCCCAAGCGTTACAAGGATGACGATGGAGAACATCGCGAGGTCTCCCGAGGCTCAAACCGCCCCTGCCAGCGTCCCGCAAGCGGCCAGAATGTCCTTCCCACCGGAATACCGCCTCACGACAGGCTGTCCGACATACCGGCTCAGCGCGTCGCGAAAGGCCCGCATCTCGTCGGCGGAGGGCGGCGAAAACCTGCCCGTCGGGTCGGTCACGTCGATCAGGTCGAGCCGCACGCGAGTGTCGCCGATCAGGTCGCCGAGGGCGCGGGCGTCCTCCTCGCCCACGTTCTCACCGGCGATGCAGACGTAGGCGAGCATCACCCGGTCGCGGCGGTCGAGTGCGTGGCGCCGGGCGGCCGCCATGACATCGGCGACGGGAGTCCGTGCGGCGACGGGGACGAGGCGGGCACGCTTGTCGTCTATGGCGGCGCCGAGACTGATCGAAAGGCGGAACTTGTGTCCCTCGGCCGTGTAGCGGTCGATCTCCGGGACGAGCCCGACGGTGCTGATCGTGATCGCCCCGGCCGCCGTCCGGCCGGCGTAGGAGCACCGGAGGAGCTCCGCGGCGGCGATGACGCGGTCGTAGTTGAGGAACGGCTCGCCCATGCCCATGAAAACGGCGCCGGTGAGGCGTCGTCCCTCGGCATGTGCGAGGTCCCGGGCCTGGGCCCACTGGTCGACAATCTCCCAGGTTGCCAGGTTCCGCCGGCTCGGCATCCGGGCGGTGGCGCAGAAGGTGCATCCCATGGCGCAGCCGACCTGCGACGACAGGCAGACGCTCACCGCCCCCGGCTTGTGCAGGGGGATCAGGACCGTTTCGACCGCCAGGCCGTCGCCCGTCAGGAACCGGAGTTTCTGGAAACCGTCGGCTTTGGAGGCGACGACCCGGTCGAGCGTCAGCCGCGGGAGGTCGCCGACGAGGTCCGTCAGCCGCCGCGGGACCTGGAAGCGGCGCCCCAAGGACGTGCGATCATGGATGCCGCGGTCGATGACCGCGGTCAGCAGTCGCCGTGCGGCCCTCGGCTCGACGCGGAGGCCCTCCGCCAGGGCGGTGAAGGCGTCGGGGGACTGGTCGCGGGGGTCCCACACGGGAACAATCCAGAGAGGAGGGCCAATGAAGCTGTCCGGTCGGCGAATCCGATTATAGGGAACGCGCGTGTCGATGCACGAGGCCCGTCCCGCCCGGAGGACGCGGCCCGGTCGCATGTGCGGAAGGGGTAGGCGCCGAAGGATTTTGCGTTTTTTTCCGCCCCGCCCAAACCAACGGCGACGCCCCTTCGTAATGGAGGAAAGCACGGCCCGCCGACGGGCCCGACGGCCCCGGAGGTCCGGGCCGCCGTTCGTCGATGTGGTCCGGAGACCCGAGACTAGGAGACCCAACCGCAATGAAACGGAACGCAGTCGCCTGGGCGGCCGTGGTCCTGTCGACCGCCGCCCTCGTCAGCTCCAGCGGCATGCTCCGCACCGCGCCCGCCGCGCCGCAGTTCACGGCCGAGAGCCAGAAGACGGCCCGTGCCCTATCCGACGCCTTCGTGGGCGTCGCCGAGTTCGTGAAGCCGTCCGTGGTCCAGATCACGGTGCAGAAGAAGACCGCCGCCCGCGCGGTCAACCCGTTCGGCCGGATGCCGAGCCGGCCCGGCACGCCCGGTAACCCCCGCAATGCCCCGGGCCAACCGATGGACCCGGAGGAGATGCTCCGCCGGTTCTTCGGTCCCAACGGGCCGTTCGGCCCCGACGGCAACCCGAACTTCGAGCAGAACCAGTTCGGCGGGGTTGCCCAGGGCACCGGCTCGGGCTTCGTGTATGACGACCGCGGCCACATCCTGACGAACAACCACGTCGTCGAGGGGGCCGACAAGATCGTCGTCACCTTCCATGACGGCGAGGAGTTGGCGGCGAAGGTCGTCGGCACCGACCCCAAGACCGACGTCGCGGTCATCAAGGTCGACTCGAGCAACTACCACGCCGCCGCCCGCGGCAAGAGCAGCAAGCTGAAGGTGGGCGAACTGGTCATGGCCGTCGGCTCGCCGTTCGGCCTCGAGCAGACGGTGACCACCGGCATCGTCTCGGCCCTGGGCCGCAACGATGTCGGCATCCTCCGCAACGGCCGCATGGCCGGCTACGAGGACTTCATCCAGACCGACGCGGCGATCAACCCCGGTAACTCGGGCGGGCCGCTCGTCGACATGGATGGCCGCGTCGTGGGCGTGAACTCGGCGATCGCCACGGCCAACCGCATGCTCGGTGGCGCCGGCAGCAACTCGGGTGTCGGCTTCGCCGTCCCCATCGACATGGCGTCGAACATCGCCGACCGGCTGATCAAGGACGGCAAGGTCAAGCGGGGCGCCCTGGGCGTCGCGCTCGAGCCGCTGACCCCGGCGATGGCTAAGACCTTCGGCATCGACCCGAAGACCAAGGGCGTGCTCGTCAACGAGGTCTTCGATAACAGCCCGGCCGCCAAGGCGGGGCTGAAGCAGGGGGACATCCTCACCAAGTTTGACGACACCTCCGCCGTCAACGTCCCGTCGTTTCGGAACTTCGTGGCGACCAGCGACCTGGATCGGCCGCACACGCTGACGTACTACCACGAGGGCCAGTCGACGACGGCCCAGGTCACCCTCGAGCCGGCCGACAAGGTGCTGGCCCAGGCCGAGGAGCGGCTGAACCAGGGTTCGGGCGAGGGCAACCACCCCGAGGCCAAGAAGGAGCCGAAGGTCAGCCTCGGCGACTTCGGTCTCGAGGTCCAGGACCTGACTCCGGAACTGGCCGAGTCGTTCGGCCTGCCCAAGGACCTCAAGGGCGTCGTGATCTCCGAGGTCAAGCCGGGCACCCCGGCCGAGGCCGAGGGGCTCGAGCCCGGCCTAGCGATCACGAAGGTCGTGAAGGAAAAGAAGGTCCAGGCCGTGACTTCGAGCAAGCAGTTCCAGGACGTGGCCGGCAAGGCCGACGAGCTGACCGTTTACGTCCAGACGAAGGACGGCGGCAAGTTCGTCACCCTGGCCAAGGCCAAGAAGAGCTAACGGACGGGGCCTCCTCCCCGCTCGTGAAACCGAGGGCCCGCCGTCTCCGGGGCGGGCCCTCGGCGTTTCGAAGGGGACGATTGTCGGGGAGGGCCGGTGGGGCTAAGTTGGATTCTTGTCGGGTCCGCTGTTGCGGACCGTCTTCGATCGAAGGCCATCGCATCGGATGGTCCGCAATCGCGGATCCTACCGGGAGACGCCATGAGCCGGGCGAGGATCGCTCTGACGGTCGCTCTCCTCGCCCTGACCTCGCTGTCGCAGGCCAGGGCCGACGTCACGGCCGAGCAGGTGGAGCGGGCAATCCGCCGGGGTGTGGCCTTTTTGAAATCCAGACAATCCCCCGACGGCTCCTGGCCCGGCGAGCCGGGCGTCACGGCGCTGGTCAGCCTCGCGCTGGTGACGGCCGGCGAATCGCCCGATTCCCCGGCGATCCGGCGTGCCTTCCAGTTCCTTCTCCAGGCCCCCGAGGGGCATCACGAGACCTACACGCTCGGCCTCAAGGCCATGGCGATGGCCTCGGCGCCCGAGACGTATGCCCAGGCTCTCCAGGCGTACGCCACGCGGCTTGAGCAGGGTCAGATCCGGACCCCCCAGCGGTTCGCGTTCGGGTCGTGGACGTATCAGGCCGCGCCAAACGGCTTCGGCGACAACTCGAACTCGCAGTACGCCCTGCTGGGCCTCCACGCGGCGAGTGAGGCCGGGGCGCGGGTCGAACCGGTCGTCTTCCTCCGCGCCCTCCGGTACTGGCAAAACGCCCAGTGCCGCGACGGAAGCTGGGCCTACAAGGCGGGCCAGCAGAACGGCGGCACCGGAAGCATGACCTGCGCCGGCATCTCGAGCCTGATCATCGCCGGTGCCCGGCAGTCGGAGTCGCGCGAGCGGCTGGTCGGCAACCTGATCGAGCACTGCGGCGAACGCTCGGTCGACCCCGGCTTGCAGGCCGGACTCGACTGGCTCGGGCGCAACTTCGACGTCCGGGGCAACATCAACGGTGGCGGCCAGTGGGCCTTCTACTACCTCTACGGCCTTGAGCGCGCGGGCCGCCTCAGCGGCCTGCGCTACCTGGGCCGGCACGACTGGTATCGCGAGGGGGCCGAGGAGCTCGTCCGGCTCCAGAACCCGGTCACCGGCACCTGGCAAGGAGTCGGCATGGAGGGCGACCCGCAGCTCGCGACGAGCTTCGCGGTGCTGTTTCTTGCCAAGGGCCGCTCGCCGGTCCTCATCAACAAGCTCAAGCACGGCCCGCCCGGCGACTGGGACAATGACCACGACGACATCGCGAACCTCACCGCGATGGTCTCGCGCGACTGGAAGAGCCTCGTCACCTGGCAGGTCGTCGACCCGTCGCACGCCTCCGTCGAGGACCTGCTCCAGGCGCCGATCGTCTACCTCAACGGCCACGACGCGCCGCTCCTGAGCGTCGAGTCGAAGCGGTCGCTCCGGCGCTACATCGAGAACGGCGGCCTGATCCTGGCCGAGGCCTGTTGCGGCAAGTGGGCCTTCGATCGGGGCTTTCGCGAGCTGATCCGCGAGATCCTCCCCGAGCCCGAGTACGACCTGCACCCGCTGCCGCCCGAGCACCCGATCTGGCGCTCGAAGTACGAGCTTGACCCGAACGCGCACCCGCTCTGGGGGATCGAGCACGGTTGCCGGACGGTCGTGATCTACTCGCCCGACGACCTCTCGTGCTACTGGCATCACCTCGAGGCCCAGCCCGGCCACCCGAAGGTGATCCAGGCCGCGCGGATGGGCCAGAACATCATCGACTACGTCACCGGCCGCGAGCTGCCGGCCGACAAGCTGGCGGCGCGCGAGGTGGACAAGGTCGGCGTCGAGATCGCCAAGCGCGGGCGCTCTACATCGCCAAGATCAAGCACGGCGGCGACTGGAACGTCGCCCCGCTGGCGATCCCGAACCTGACGACGACCCTGCGCGACAAGCTCAAGCTCGACGTCGTCATCAACCACAAGGAGATGACGCCCGACGACCCGAACCTGGTGAACTTCCCCCTGGTCTACATTCACGGCCGAGGCGCCGCCACGTTCACCGACGCCCAGAAGGCCGCCCTCCGCCGCCACCTGACTCCGGGCGGCGGGACGCTTTTCGCGGACGCGGCGTGCGGCTCCGAGGCGTTCGACGCCGCATTCCGCAAGCTCGCCGCGGAGCTCTTCCCCGACCGGCCGCTCGAGCCGATCCCCGCGACCGACGATTTTTACACGCATCCCGCCGGCTTTAACTTGACGGATGCGACGCTGAACAAGGCCGCTGGGGGCGCCAGGGGATTGCCTCAGCTCGAAGGCGTGAAGGTCGACGGTCACTGGGCGATTATCTATTCGAAATATGACCTCGGTTGTGCCCTGGAGCGCCACGCCGGGATCGACTGCAAGGGCTACACCCACGAGAGCGCCGTGCGGATTGCGGCGAATATCGTCGTGTACGCGACGATGCCGTGAGCGTTAGCGCCGGACGACGCGTGCTGGCTCCCAGTTGGTCACGATCGTCTCCGGCCAGATTGAGCGGACGTCCGGTTCGGCCCAGCCGCGATGCGCGTCGGCCTCGAGGATTGCACGGAGCCGGATCTCGCCCGGCCGTTCGATGGCACCCGGTGGGAGTGGCGTGCGAAGTTCGAGGAGGAACGTCTTGGAGGGACTGCCTTGAATCACGATGACTTCACCGGCCGCGAATCGGCCCGGGACGCCCTCGAACTCGATGTAGAGGCCATGCGAGAGGTCGCAAGGCAAGGGCCGCCTCACGGCAAGTAAGGGCGGGTCACGGAGGACAAGGTCGTCATTGAGGGGGACAAATCGCGGTGGGGTGTCTTCCGAACGTTGTCCCCGTCCAAGCTCGACGGCTCCACTCATCGCAGCCTCGCGCTCTTGATCGTGAGATGCGAGCAGTGCCTCGACGCGGAGCAGAGGGTCGAGCTCGAAGGTGAACGGGATGTGCGGCAGCTCGAGCTCCCAGCGATCCGAAAGGCCTTCAGTTCGCACGCGGGCCTGGAGCACCAGCCGGTGCGGGCCGGAGCCGGCGAAGTCGGAGGGGTCGACGGAGAATGCCGCGACGCCCCGGCCGGTCGTCCAGGGAGAGAACTCCTCAAGGCTCGCCCGCTCGGCACCGGTGATCCGATGCGACCAGGCGAGGTCGCCGGGCGCCACTTCCCCCGCTTCATCCCGCAAGAACGGCACGCCGTAGTCGATCCGGATCGGGATCGAGGCGGCGAGGCCGCACGGGTAGCGGCGGCGGGCCCGCCAGGTCGCCGAGAAGCCGCGGCGGACGATCGCCTTCTCCTCCTCGGCGACGAGCTCGTCCCGCTTCCACAACGAGGCGAGTGCCCGGCCCGCGGCCTCACGACGGTCGGCATCCCGGGCGGTCTCGAGGAGGCGGAACAGGTCGATCAGTCCCTCGCGGCCGAAGCGGGCGGAGTCGGCGATCTCCGCGGGCGTGACGTCGGCCTCGGCCAGCCGTGAATGGGCCTTGCGGGCCTGCATTCCGTGAAGTAGCTTCCGACCGCCGCCGAGCACGGCCGCCGCGCCGAGCGTCAGCAAGACGGCGCTCCGTGGATCGGTTAGCCAGCCCCAGCGCTCGGGCTCGGCGCGGCGCGGGGCGGCGGGTCGGGGTCGACGGGTTGGCGGGGGCTGGCTCGTCGGCGACGACGAGGGTCAGGGCGAGCGCGATGGCCAGGCCGGGCATGCGGGCGGATCCTCCGGGCGGGTCAGATCCCGGGGCGGGACCGCGACGGCTTCGGCTTGGCGTCGTCCTTCGCCTTCGTCTTCTCCTCGGCCGGCATCTCCTCGATGATCGTCGGATTCCGCGCCTTGGGCATGGCCTCGTCCTCGACCGGCGCCGTCAGGATCTCGCGGATCTCGCGGACGTCGTCCTGGAGCATGTGCATCTCGCGGTGCACGGCCCGCACCTCCTCCATCAGGCGGTCGATCGGCTCGTCGGCCTCCGACTTGTCGGTGATGATGAGCAGGTTGTCCTCCGGGATCACGCGGGTCGTCAGGCCGACCTGGTCGAGCAGGAGTTTCAAGCCCGTCTTGAGCCTGACGCCGTCGAGGTCGATGCGGACGTGATTCGTCGGCTTGAGCTGGTGGCGATCGAGCGCGGCCAGGTCCAGGATGACGTTGGCCCGCAGCTCCTTGCGGAGATACGCGGCGACCTCCTCGAGCGACTTCCCCTCGTTGAACGGCAGCCGCAGGGGCTGGAGCATCGCGTCGGCGATGTGCCCGGGACTGCGGGCGGGCTGGCCTTCCTGGGCATGACTCAGGCCGTACGCGGCGAGCCAGAAGCCGCCGACGACGGCGGCGGTCATCGCGAGGGCCAGCGCGGGCCGGGAGACGGTCATGGGCGGTTCCTCCTCAGGGCGTGGCCGGTGCCGCCGGGCGTGGTCGTTTCAGGTGGATGAGCAACGTGGCGATATCCGAGGGATTCACCCCGCTGATCCGCCCGGCCTGGCCGAGCGAGCGGGGCCGGACCGTGGCGAACTTCTCCCGCGCCTCGGCCCGCAATTGCGGGATGGCGTGGTAGTCCAGGTCCGCCGGTATCGGCTTGTCTTCGAGGCGGCGGAACCGCTCGACCTGCTGTCCCTGCCTCGCGATGTAGCCGCCGTACTTCGCCTCGATCGTCACCTGCTCGACGGCCGAGGGGTCGTCGGCGAGCTTGAGCAGCTCCGGGCGCAGGGCGAGCAGTTCGTCCCAGGTCGTCGGCGGACGGCGGAGGATCGACTCGAGCGTGACGCCCTCGACTCTTTGGGACTGCAAGTAGCTCCTAAGCCGGCCGATCTGCTCGCGGCGCCGCTCGAACCGCGCCCAGCGGACGTCATCGACCAGGCCGATCGACCGCCCCAGCTCGGTCAGCCGCAGGTCCGCGTTGTCGCTCCGGAGCAGCAGCCGATACTCGGCGCGGCTCGTGAACATCCGGTAGGGCTCGTCCACGCCCCGAGTCACGAGGTCGTCGATCAGCACGCCGATATACGCCTGCGAGCGATCGATGACGAACGGCCCGTTCTCCTGAACGAGCCGCGCCGCGTTGATGCCGGCGATGATCCCCTGCGCCGCGGCCTCCTCGTAGCCGGTCGTGCCGTTGATCTGGCCGGCGAGGAAGAGGCCGGGGACGGCCTTGGCCTGGAGGGTCGTGTCGAGCTGGGTCGGCGGGGCGTAGTCGTACTCGACGGCGTAACCGTAGCGCATGATCTCGGCGTGTTCCAGGCCGGGGATCAGGGGGATGATCGCCTCCTGCACGTCGCGCGGGAGGCTTGTGGAGATGCCGTTGCAGTAGTATTCGAGCGTGGTCCGCCCCTCGGGCTCGAGGAAGATCTGGTGCGACTCGCGATCGCCGAAGCGGACCACCTTGTCCTCGATCGACGGGCAATACCGCGGCCCCGTGCTCTGGATCTGCCCGGAATACATCGGCGCCCGGTCGAGGTTGGCGCGGATCAGGTTGTGGACCGCGTTGGTCGTCGCGGTGATGTGGCACTCCATCTGGGGCTGTTCGATCCGCTCGGTCAGGAATGAGAACGGCGAGGGCTCGTCGTCGCCCGGCTGACGCTCGGTCTTCGAGAAGTCGATCGTGCGGCCCGTTGAGCCTCGGCGGCGTGCCGGTCTTGAACCGCCTCAGCTCGAAACCGAGTGAGCGGAGACTTCCGGAAAGCCCCTCGGCCGACTGGTCCCCCGCCCGGCCGCCGACGGTCTTGACCTCGCCCGTGTGCATCAGGGCCTGGAGGAATGTGCCCGTCGTGACCACGACCGCCCGCGCCCGGTATTCGACCCCGCCCCGACAGCGGACGCCCGCCACGTGATTGCCTTCGACCAGAATCCCCTCGACCATCTCCTGCCGGAGGCTCAGGCTCGCCTGACGCTCGACCGTCCACTTGGCGAGGGCCTGATACGCCTTCTTGTCGCACTGGGCCCTCGGGCTGTGCATGGCGGGGCCCTTGCCCCGGTTAAGCAGGCGGAACTGGATCGCGGTGGCGTCGGTGAGTAGGCCCATCGCACCGCCGAGGGCGTCGACCTCTCGGACGATCTGCCCCTTCGCCACTCCCCCGATCGCCGGGTTGCAGCTCATCTGACCGACGCCGTCGCAGTTGATCGTCAGCAAGGCCGTGCGCAAGCCCATCCGTGCCGAGGCCAGGCCCGCCTCGATGCCGGCGTGGCCGGCACCGACGACGATCACGTCGAAGCGATAGGGGTCGCGGTGGGGTCGCGTCATGGGGTGTGGGTCCGGCTCGGGGTGACCGCGTCATCATATCCGCCCGTGCTCTTTCCCGGGAGGGCCGGACTCGCGTCGACCCATCTTCTCACGGGAGGGCGAGGCTCCGTCCGAGCCCGGGTCTGACGAACGGCGCGGAGGCATGCCGTACCGTCGCCTATGCTTGGTCGAATACCCTGGCTCGGACGGAGCCTCGCCCTCCCAATGCGGAGAACGCCCGGCCCGAGATCCGGGATACTGATTGATGCTCCTTGGCAACCCGGACCATGCTCGCTTCGGGGTCGGCCATTCCGGTTCCAAGCGCCAACACCCCCACGGAGCCGTACCTTTGCGGACAAAAGGCATACGCTCGGGTTCGGTCGGCGCCGAGCCTCGGGGTCACCGGCGCGGCAGCTTGCTCATCCGTTCGGGGCCGCGCTCCCCGAAATCCCGCACGAGGACACACGAACGCGAACAAAGGGCGGACGCTCGGGTTCGGTCGGCGCGAGCGCCCGGGTTGGGTCGACGCAGCAGCGAGCCGCTCGCACCCAGTCTCCCCGGCTCGAACCGGACTCGCGAACCCCCGCTTGACCCAGGACCCGTGATAGTGTTAGTTTGAACACTATCACCGGTTTCTCGGGGGGTAAGACCATGTCGTCGAGCATCAAGGGCCGCGGGTCGGCCGAGAATCCGGCCAATCGGTTCGAGTCGACCCGGTTCGAGCGCGATCCCGAGTCGATCGACCCCGACGACCCCGAGCCGTCGCCACTGACCGTCCTGATCGCCGACCGGACGCGGACGATCATCGCGACGAACGACAGCCCCGACGTCGGATTCGACGCGAGCATCAACCCCTATCGCGGGTGTGAACATGGGTGTGCTTATTGCTACGCCCGCCCCGGTCACGAATACCTCGGCCTCTCGGCGGGCCTCGACTTCGAGACGAAGATCCACGTCAAGTACGACGCTCCCGCCCTGCTCCGCCGCGAGCTGATGAAGCCCGGCTGGGTGCCGCAGGTGATCGCGATGAGCGGCGTCACCGACGCCTACCAGCCGGCCGAGCGGAAGCTGAAGATCACGCGGGGCTGCCTCGAAGTCCTCGCCGAGTTCCGCAACCCCGTGGCGATCATCACCAAGAATCGGCTCGTCGCCCGCGACTCCGACATCCTGAGCGGGCTGGCCCGACTCAATGCCGCGGCCGTCTTCGTCTCGGTGACCAGCCTCGACGCCGACTTGGCCCGCGCGCTCGAGCCGAGGGCGTCGAGTCCGGCCGCGAGGCTCGATGCGATCGCGGCCATCGCAAAGGCCGGCGTGCCGGTGGGCGTCGCGGTCGCGCCGGTGATCCCCGGCCTGACCGATCACGAGATGCCGGCCATCCTCAAGGCCGCGGCCGAGGCAGGGGCGCGGACATCGTTCTACACGATGCTCCGACTCCCGCTGGGAGTCGCCGGCATCTTCTCGGAGTGGCTCGACCGCCACGCCCCGCTCGCCAAAGAGAAGGTCCTCGGTCGGCTCAAGGGCATGCGGGACGGCCGGCTCAACGACTCTCGTTTCGGACATCGGATGGGGGGAAATGGGGCGCATGCCGACCTGATCCGCACCATGTTCAAAACGTCCGTCGCCCGCTTCGGGCTCGACAAGCCGTTCCCCGAGCTTTCGACGGCGGGCTTCCGCAGACCGGGCCAGGTACAGCTCTCGCTCTTCAACTGAGCGTGCGCCTGGTCCGGGCCGGGCCGGCGTCGTATCGTGTGGGCCGTCGATGATGACGGAGCGAACAAAAATCGGACCGAGGCCGATGCGGAATTCTCTTGCCCCCGGCTACTGGCTCGTCACCGCGCTCTCGCTTTCGATCGGCTGGGGAATCCGCGGCAACTTCGGCCACGAGTTCGGGGCGATGATCGCCGGAGCGCTCGGGGCGATGGCGGTCGTGCTCTTCTCGGGTCGGGACGACTGGCACCGAAGGATTCATTACTTCGCCCTGTTCGGTGCGATCGGCTGGGCGTTCGGTGGCAGCCAGTCCTACATGCAGGTGCTCGCGTACACACACTCGGGCGACTCGGTCTCCGTCCTCTACGGCTTCGCCTGCCTGTTCGTCATCGGCTTCCTGTGGGCAGCCTTCGGCGGCGCGGGGACCGCCCTGCCCGCCTGCCTCGACCGCGAGCGATTGACCGGCCTCTTCGCACCGATGACGGCCGTGTTCGTCGCGTGGATCGCCGAGGATCTCTGGCTCGAGCCCCGGCTCAAGTCGTGCGGGTACGGCCTCAACTGGTTCGACACCGACTGGCTCGGAGCCCTCGTCGCCCTGACAGTGGCGCTGGTCTGGGCAACATTTCGACGACGCATCAATGATGGAACCTCGCTTATCCTCCACTTGACCCTCGGCTGGTGGGCCGGCTTCCTGGTCCTGGTCGTCGGGCTCGGCTTCCGGATGACGCCGCCGAGGGGCGACAACTGGTCGGGATGCCTCGGCATGTTCGCTGGGCTGATGGTCTATTGCTGGCGGACGAGGTTGCCCGATGTGGCTCTCGCCGCGATCGTCACCGGCACCCTGGGCGGGATCGGCTTCGCGTCGGCCGTGATGTTCAAGCTGGTCGAGGTGACGTCCGGCCTCCAGACCAACTGGCACAGCATCTACGAGCAGACGGCCGGCCTCTTCAATGGCCTTGCGCTGGCCGCCGCGATGGCGATCGTCGCCCGCAGGGCACCTCGTCTCTCGGACGATCCGCCCGCGCGGCGATGGACGGAGGTCTATGCCGTCGCGTTCGTATTACTTGGGATCTCGTACCTCAATCTCCGCAAGAACCCGGGGACGTGGATCAAGGAAGGCGGAATGGCCAGGATGCTTTACGGCCTTCCACCGGCGACGTGGTTCGACCTGGCCTACGCGGCGCTGGGCGTCGCGATCCTGGTCCCGCTCGTCCGGCATCTCCGGAGGCCGATCCCGGTTGTCCCGACGACCTGGGTTGGGAAGGGGCTGTTACTCTACATCGTCTTCCTTTGGTGGATGGTGGTCGGCAACTTCGAACGCGCCCTGGTCGGATTCGCCGAGCAACGGCTGGTTACGGAGGGGGTTATTCAGCTCAACGCCTGCGTCTGCACGCTGCTCGTGCTGCTCGGCGCGGGATCGAGGCGCGAAGTGACCTCGGACGGCCGGATCGAGCGGCCCGCCGATGCGCTCGGTCGAATGCTGCTGGTCTGTTCCGCCGCCGCGGTGGTCGCGATCGCACTGGACTGGGCGATCGTCCGGGCGATCTACGGCGATCGCTTCGCCGGGCACGCCGCCCTCCACATCCGGTTCGGCCCGCATGCGACGGTCAAGACCGGCCCGCGTTGAGGCGCTTGCGATCCGGTCGAGGACCCGGCTAACCTAGCCGGTCGTGCCGGCTTCCGCCCGGCGCGGATCCCGAATCGATCCAGAGAGGACGAATCCCGATGGCCGACGTGCGCAAGGGCGAGGTGACGATGAAGGGCAACCCGGTCGACCTGGCCGGGCCCAAGCTCAAGCCGGGCGACAAGGCGCCCGACTTCGCGGTCGTCAACGAAGGGCTCGGGACGGTCACGCTGAAGGATACCGCCGGGAAGGTCCGGCTCTTCAGCGTCGTCCCCTCGCTCGATACCCCGGTCTGCTCGCTCCAGACCCAGCGGTTCGCGAAGGAGCTGAACGCCCTGGGCGACAAAGTCGCGGCCTACACGATCAGCCTGGACCTGCCCTTCGCCATGAAACGGTTCTGCTCCGACCACGACATCAAGAACATCACGAACCTGTCGGACGCGAAGGACCACAGCTTCGGCGAGCACTACGGCGTGCTAATCAAGAGCCTGCCGATCCCCCTGCTCGCCCGCGCGATCTTCGTGGTGGACCCTTCGGACACGATTCGACACGTCGAGATCGTCCCCGAGATCGCCACCGAGCCGAACTACGACGCGACCCTCTCGGCCATCAAGGCCGCGGCCGGCGCATAAAGGCGGACAGGGGCGACGCGTCCAGCGTCGCCCTGCCGTTCTGCTCAGGGGTCGAGCGGCTTGATCCACAGGTTGCGGTACTGCACCGCGTTGCCGTGATCCTGGAGCATGATCGGCCCCCGTCTCCCTCCTTCACGCCGCCGACGCCCCCGGGCGTGGGGCTGATCTCCTTGTCGTCTATTGTCGTGATCCCATTGTGCTGCACCGTGAGCCGCGCCCTCTCGACCTTACCGTCCTTCACCCTCGCGGCGTGGAAGGTGATGTCGTAGGTCTGCCACTGCAGTGGAGGCTTGCAAGCATTGACGCTGGGGATGATCTGCTGGTAAATTGCGCCGCAATCGTTGGACTGGAGCTTTAGGCCATACGAGTCGAGCACCTGGAGCTCGTAGATTCCGTCGAGGTAGACGCCCGAATTGCCGCGGGCCTGGCCTTTCTTATCCGGCATGAAGGGCACGTTGAACTCAACGTGGAGGACGAAGTCGCGGTAGAGGCCCCGCGTCTGGATGTTGCCGCCGCCGACGGTAAGGATGCCGTCCTCAAGCGACCAGGTCGCCGGCTTCTTGTCCGACTGGCGGACCCAGTTGGCCAGGTCGTCATGGAAAAGGTAGTAGGCGCCATCCGAGGGCGATGCCCCCAGGGAATCATCCTTAAACTTCACATCCTGGCCCGCGGCGTTGGCGACCAGGGCGAGGGACAGGAAGAGGGCGGGCGGGGAGAGGCGGGTCACGGTTGGCATCCTCGCGAGTCGGGTGGCACGGGGGAAGGAGGCCGGCGATCGCGTCCAGTGTATCGAGGTGGCCCCGGCAAGCAAGCTCGCGGGCGGGCGGTTTGTCGAGGCACGGGGCTTGCCGGGGCTGGACGCTAAGTCGAGACGGCGTTGGACGAAAGGGTGCGGCGAGTTGGGGTCGTCTGCGGGCTTGGTGATCTAGGTTGACAGAGCGGGCGGGGCTATTATAATTGGTCGTGTTGGCAATCCTGGTAAAGTTGACAGGCTCCGCAAGTTCTTCCGATTAGAGGTGCTACTCGGCGTTGACATCGGCCGCCGCCAGGTCCTGGAGGTCGTCGCGCGGCCGGCCGGAGCGGGACATTACGGAGGATGACCGGGCATCCGGCGTGAGGCCTCATGCGTGGGGTCCGCCGGCGGGGCTTCAGGAGCGACCGAGCCCAGGCGCTCGCCAGATGGGGCGTAAACGACCATGAAGACCGTCTTCACGACCGGTGAGGCCGCCAAGATCTGCAAGGTGAGCCAGCAGACGATCATCCGCTGCTTCGATTCGGGTCAGCTCCGCGGCTTCCGCGTGCCCGGCTCGCGGTTCCGGCGGATCCCGCGCGAGGCCCTCTACCGGTTCATGAAGGAGAACAGCATCCCGACCGACGCCCTGGAGAGCGGGCGGCGACGGGTGCTCATCGTCGACGACGACCAAGCGGTCGTCGACCTGATCTCCGACGTGCTCGCCAACGACGCGCGGTTCGAGACCCGCGTCGTCAACAACGGCTTTGGCGCCGGGATGATGGCGAAGGAGTACCATCCCGACCTGATCATCCTCGACGTCATGCTGCCGGACATCAACGGCCAGGAGGTCTGCGAGTTGATCCGGCAGGACCCGACGATGGCCGACACCAAGATCATCTGCATCTCCGGGATGATCGAGGAAGATAAGATCGACGACCTGAAGAAGTCGGGCGCGGACGATTTCCTGAACAAGCCGCTCGACATCGATGAATTGATCCGCCGGGTCTGCCGATTGTTAGATATAGAGACCGGCCCGACCGGCTGAGCCCGAGCGGGCGACGGAACGCCTCGCCCCGCGCGGGACGCGGCCGCGCCGCCGGGCCGACCGATCGAGGCCGACGGGAAGGAGCCCGTCTCGGTGCGTCCCACGTCCGTCCGCCCTGCGCGCCCGCTCGATCTCCGCCGCCAGATCGAGCGGCTGGACGGGCTCCCGATCCGCCCGGCCTCGTCGCACCTGACGCTCGACACCGCGCCGACCGAACCCGAGCCGGCTGGCCCCGGCCCTTTGCCAGCCCATCCCGTGACCGAGCTCGACCCGGGCTGGACGCTCGCCCGGCTTCGGACGCCGGGGCTGGTCGACCCGCTGGCGATCGTCGCGGATCGCACGTGGTGGAAGACAGTTACGGAAAGTGGCTCCCAGGCGATCGGCCGCCTCTGGCGGCACGCGGTGGCGGTCTCGCTCGCCACGCGCCGACTCGCCCGCGAGGCCAACGACCCCGATCCCGGCCTGGTCGGCCGCGCGGGGCTGCTCCATCGGCTCGGGCTCTGGGCGCTCGCGGCCGTCGATCCCGAGCGGCTCGCCTACTGGCTGGCCACGCCCGACCCCGAGCGACGTCGCGAGCTGGAGGCCCTCTGGCTCGGCTCGGACGTCGACTCGCTCGGCCGGACGCTCGCCGTTCGCTGGGGCTGCGGGCCCCTCATCGCCGACGCGGCCTGGCTCCACGCCGACGCCCCGGGCGACCTCGCCGCCTGCTCGGACGAGCCCTCCCGCCTCGCGCTGATCCGCCAGGCCCACGCCTGGGCCGAGCTGACGCCGTGGGCCCTCGCCGGCCCCCCAACGCGCGACCCCGGGCCGCTCGACCCGCGGGTCCGACTGCTCATGGCCGAGGTGCAGGCGCGGTGCGCGGGCGAGTTCGTCGATGTCGACGTCACGCCGCGCGAGGAACGGCTCAGTCGTGAGAACGCCGCGCTGCGGATGGAGTCATCCCGGCTCCGCGGCGAGCGCGACGCCCGCGACCGCCTCGTCGCCGCGCTCGGCGAGTCCGACCCGACGGAGCGTCCCGAGGTCTGGGCCGAGCGCGCTGGCCTGGCCTGGTGCGACGCGCCCGGGGTGGCCGCCGCGCGGGTCGTCTGGCTCGACCGTACCTCGGCGACCGAGCCGGCCCCCGTGGCCAGGGCCGAGGCTCCGAGGCCCGCCAGTCTGATCCTCCCGCTCGGCGACCCTTCGCGTCCCGCCGCCGAGATCCAGCTCTGGACCGCCGATCCCGCGCCCGACGGCTGGCCGGGCGTCGAGGCCTGGGGCGCGTGGGCGTCGCTGGTGGCCGAGCGGACGCGGCTCCTCCGCAAGCTCGACGCGACCGCCGCGGCGTTCCGCCGGCGCAGTGAAGGGGAGGACGCGCACCGCCGCCTCGCGAAGCTCGAGGCGTTGGCCGAGTTCGCCGCCGGTGCGGGGCACGAGCTGAACAACCCGCTGGCCGTGATCCTCGGCCGCGCGCAATTGCTCCTCGTCCGATCGGACGACGCCGACGCGATCCGCTCGCTGCGGGCGATCGTTACCCAGGCGCAGCGGGCACACCGCATCCTCCGCGACCTGATGTACGTCGCCCGCCCGCCCGAGCCGAGGCCCCGGCTCTGCTCGGCCGACGAGGTCCTCCGCGGGTCGATCCGCGACGCCCAGGCCGAGGCCGATGCCCGCGGCATCCGGCTCGTCGCCGACCCGAGGCCGACGGCCGCGGGCAAGGTCTGGGCCGACCCGGAGCCGCTCCGGCACGTGGCCGACGTTCTCCTGCGCAACGCACTGGAGGCGACGCCGGCCGGGGGCTCGATCTTCGTGGCGTCGGCCGGCGACGAGCAGACGCTCCGCTGGACGATCAAGGACAGCGGCCGCGGCCTGACGCCGCAGGAGGCTGCGCACCTGTTCGACCCGTTCTTCTGCGGACGGCAGGCGGGGCGCGGGCTCGGACTGGGACTGCCCCGCGCGGCGAGGATCGCCGAGCGCGTCGGCGGGGAAATCACCTGGCAATCGACGCCGGGACTGGGGACTTCGTTCCAGCTCAAGGTCCCGCTCGTGACCCCTGTGCCGCCGGAGGGCGACGACGGCCCCGGCTCCGCGGGTCGAGCGGGCAAAGTCTGCCTGAAAATCGGCGGCCGTCGCAGCCTACGCCGTGGCGCCCGTGAGGACCATCGTATCAGCGATCGCGTGACAGTCCTCGCAGAGGAAGGTCACGTTGAGGGGTTCGTCGTAATCCCAGTGGTGCCGCTCGAGGCGGTGTCTGCGACGACACCACGCGCAGCCGCGCGGGCGCTCGATCAGCCCGAGCTGCTCGCCGAGGGCGGCGGCATAGCGGGCCGAGCGGGTCCGGATTCGTCGCGGCTTGAGGGGGTCGAGGCAGATGTCGAGGTGACGTTGCAGACGGGCGAACTTGGCGTGCAAGCGATTCCGCTTGGCCTTTTTCATCGTGTCGTGACCCGCTGGAACCTGGTAGCCACCAACACCTGTGACGGCGGTTCCCACTCCATTGGCGGAGCCCCGATCGGGGTCATCCGACCGACTCCTGGTCACCGGAACATCGCGACACCTCCATCCTAGGGCAAAGCCGATGCCGGGGCCATTTCTTGATGGCAGAAAACGTGTGTCGATCCGGTTATGACGATCTTATCGGTCGCGAGCGGAAAGGCCCTGAGGGAAACGTGGGGACGAGAACGCTCAAATGTTCTCATCTTGACATCTCGAACTTCTCGAAAGCGAGCAGCGCCGCGCCGAGGGCTCCCGCATCGTCGCCGAGCGACGCGGCCTCGACCTTGATCGACTCGTGCGGATCGACCAGCACGGCCTTCCGTATCGAGGCGCGGACCAAGTCGATCCAGGGGGCGCCCAGCGCCTCGGTGACGCCGCCGCCGACGATGACGATCTCGGGGCCGAGCACGTTCACAAGGCTCCCGAGGCCGATGCCGAGGTAGTGCGCCGCGCGGTGGACTTCCTTCACGGCCACCGGGTCCTGCGCCGCGACGGCCTCGGCAAGCTCGCCACTTTTCAGCCTGCCGGACTTCCTGTCGGCCTTGTCGGCGAGGACCGTCGAGTGGCCCTTGCGCACGGCCTTGGTGATCCGCCGCGCGATGGCCGAGCGGCTGGAGTAGACCTCGAGGCAGCCGCGTCGACCGCAGCCGCACTTGGGCCCGCCGACCTTGATCGTGATGTGCCCGACCTCGCCGGCGTTGCCGGTGGAACCCTCGACGATCTTCCCCTCGCAGATCAGGCAGCCGCCGATTCCGGTGCCGACGAACGCCGCGAGGATGTTCTTGTATCCCCGCCCCGCGCCGAGGCGGAACTCGCCGTAGCCGCCGACCTGGACATCGTTGCGGACGATCACCGGCTTGCCCATTTCGGAGGACAGGCCCGAGCCGAGTGCGAAGTTGCGGACGTTCAGGTTGGCGCTGAAGAGTATCTCGCCCGAGGCGATGTCGATCGGCCCGGGCGAGCCGACGCCGATGCCGGCGATCTGCGCGCGAGAGACGCCCGCCTCGTCCAGCGCCTGGTCGACGGCGGCGACGATCGACGCGAGGATCGCCGCGCCGCCCTCCTTGGCCGGGGTCGGCCGCTTGGCGCGTCCGAGGATCTTCTCGTCGCCGGCGTGGACAACTGCCGCGAGGATCTTGGTCCCGCCGAGGTCGACGCCCACCACGGGCCGCACGCTCGCCTTGTCCGCCATCGACCGTGATCTCCGAAAGGCCGCGCTGGGTCTCCGCCCGACGCGTCGCGGGGACCTCCGCCCCGCCGGACGACGAGCGTACACGATCACCCGTGCCCGGCGGAACCGGGTTCCCCCCGGATTCTCCGCGCCTGTCTCGCTTGCTCGTCGGCGAGCACCCGGCCCATCTCGTCGCGGAGCTCGCGGACGAGTCCGGCGCGATCGCGCACCATCCTCGGCGAGGCACCGGCGAGGCCCGGGAGCTCGTCCGGCCAGCGGAGAATCCGGTCGACGTCGACGAGCCCCGCGCCGACGAGCCAGTGGCCGACGCGGTCGACGTCGAGCGCCGAGGGGTCCTCGATCTTGAAGAGGACCCAGGCGATCATCCGGTAGCGGTCGTCGATCGAGAGCGACGACAGCGGCAGTTTCGCGGTCCAGTCGAGCACGCTGAATCGTCGAACCTGGTCAGTTATCCCCTCTCGGAAGATGTCCTTCGACAGACGGTCGAGGCAGACCCACCGCGCCCGGCCGAGCGGTGACAACCACGGCTTCGGGCCGGGCGGCAGGGGCGTCCCGCGCGGCCGCTCCATCCAGTTCTGGACTGCGCTGAGGGCCTGCTCGTCGATCGGCGCCAGTGGCACGAGCCGCGCGAAGGCGTCGCGGAGGTCGTCGACCGCGCCGGCGTGGTGGACGTGGTCCCACCAGGCGAGCGGCGCGAGCGACGCGAGGTCCGCCGCCCGAGCCTCGACGACCGGCGCGTAGCCGTCGCCCGTCGCAGGCGTTGAGCGCGACCTCCCAGAACCGCTCGGGCCGTGACTTCGGGATATTCCGGTCCCAGCTCTCGACCACGCCCGGGCTTGCCTCAGGCTCGGCGTCGAGCAGGTCGAGCCGCAGATCCTCGGCGATGGCTCTCCAGCCGTCGGGACTGTTGGCCGCGGCACTCCGGAGGGCCCAGGTCGCCCGCGACGGCCCGTCCCTTCGGCAGCGGGCGGCGACGAGGTGCGCGACCAGTCCGTCCGGCCCGAGTGCGCTCGCGTCGGAAGTCGCCGGGTCGAGCCGCTCGCACACGAGTCGAGCGCGGTGGAGCCACGACTCGGCGTCCAGATCGGCGGTGAGCAGCTCGGAGTCCACGAGCGCCCGCGCGATCGCTCGAAGTTCCGGCGTACCCGGCCGGAGGCTGTCCGGCCATGCGGCGCCGCAATGTTCAAGCGTCGGGCCCGAGTCGGCTGACGCAGCGGCGTCGCGCCGGAGGAGCCGGGCCAGCACATGGCCCCGGTCGACGGCGGGGACGCGGGCGAGATCGACGCGTTCGAGCGGGGCCGGATCGCGGGCGTCCAGGGCCTTCGCCAGGGCGCGAACGTGGGCGAGCCTCGCGAGCGGGCCGGCGCCGAGCTCGCCCCGCGACCGCGCCGTGCCGAGCCAGGCGCGGAGGGCGGGAGAGCGCGTGTTCCGGTCGAAGATCCGCGCGATCAGGTGCATGTCCGACGCCGCTCGCTCGACGTATCGCCCCGGCCACTCGGGCCCGGACGGACGGTCTCCTTCGGAAATGGGAAGGAGGACCTCTTCGACGCCCCAGACGTATGCATCGTCGGGCAGGCCAGGGTCGGAGGCGATGTCGAGCACGGCCTTCGCCAGCGAGGGCCGCAACTCCTGGGGCGTCGCGTCAAGCAGAGGGCGACGCCCCTCGCCATCGTCGGGAAGGGCCAGGCGGCGGCGGAGCCACGGGCCGAGCCACGCGACCGCGCTGTCTCCCTGACGAAGTGCCCACTGCAGCGCCTCGGGCCGGTCGAAGCCATCGGCGAGCGCCTCGGCGAGGAGGCTGATGCGGTCCGGCGCGCTCTTCGGCCTCGACCCGCGATGCCTCGAGCACGATCTCGGCGGATTCACCCAGCCGGGCGAACTCCGCGGCGACGTCGCGGATCGGCTTGGGATGGCCTGCGGCGACGGCCGCGACGGCCTCGGGAACGGCCCAGAGCGTGACGGTTCGCGCGTCGTCGGCGAACGCGACTTCGAGACGCTGACGCACGCCCGCCCAGGCGTCCTCCGGCAGGTTGCGCCGCATCGCCTGCACGAACGAGAACCGCGAGGTTCCCGACGGAGCACCCCGGGCGAAGGCCACGGCCGCCTCTTCGCGGTCGTGCGTCGCCGCGTCCGCGAACCAGCGTGCGATGACCTCGCCCCAGTCGCCCGGTGGGTACGGCTTCCAGGACTCCGGCCAGCCGGCCAGGGCCAGCAGCGCGGGCCGTCCCTGGGCGCCACCGCGAGGCCAGCCCACCAGCCGGGCCTTCGCGGCTTTCGCCCATTCGGATGACAGATTGGAACTCGCCGACCATGCTGCAAGCTCGACTTCTTCGGCCCAATCGCGGGGCGCCGCATCGTCCGCCACCGCTCGACCGAACGAGACGAGCCGGTCGAGCCATCCGTCGTCCCATGGCGCGAAACCGGGTGAGCCGTGCGCCGCGGCGATCCGCCGGGCGAAGTCAAGCCACGCCGTGCCCGAGCCGCTCGAAACCCACCGCGCAATCTCAGCGGCCCACCCCGGCGGATCGGCCCGAGGCTCGACGGCGCCGGTCGTCAGGTCGGCGACGATCCCTTGCGTGAGCAAGAGAGCACGGTTCGGGCGCGATGCCGGGGTCGTTCCGTGGATCCGGTACCCGGGGAGTTCCTCGGGCCGATCATGGTAAGTCGAAAAGGTGAGTATGCCCCGGAGCGGCCTCGGGACGAGGAAGGTCAGCAGGGCGACCCTGGGCCCAAGCTGGTCGGGCTCGTCGATAAGGAAGAGCGTCCGGCCGTCGCGAGCTGCGGCGATGAGCCCGGCGAGCAGCCGGGCCAGGACGCCGGTGTCGAGCCCGTCGGCAAGCGGCGCGACCGAAGCGAAGTCCGGCGGCGTCCGCAGGTCCTCGCGAGAGATCGCCACGGGCTCGGGCACCCGACCTCGGCTCGGCTCCGGGTCGGCACGCCTCCAACACGGCGAGCCGTAGAGACCGGCGGGCCAGTCGTCGACGGCGCGGAGCTCCTCGCGCGTGAGGATCAGCCCGTGGGCGAAGTGGCCCCCGGGCCGGCCCCAGAGGCCGCGCTCGGTCTCGTACTCCATCGCGCGAGGCGTGAGACATGCGACCTCGGCCGCCTCGCCGACGCGGCGATAGCGGAGCGCGGGCGGTGCAAGTGAGCGCCCGCCGGCGGGGAAGGCGCGGAGGCCCAGGTGGCGGAAGTCGCCCGCAACCGGGTAGCCGGGCGTGATCCGCTTGACCTGGAAGCCGTTGCTCGCCCCCAGGCCGTAACCGACGGGGCACTGGGTGTAGTAGATCTGCTCCATGCGTCGCCGTCGTGGAATTCAGAAGTCGATCAGATCGTAAGACACCGGCGCCGTTCCCTCGACCATCGGGTTCGCGTCCGACCAGTCGGGGGCAATCCTCCGCCGGGTCAGGCCGAGCAGGGCCGCGCGGATCTTTGTGTCGATCGCGGCTCGGTCGAGAGAGTCGGCGCGTTGCAGGTCGGACTGAGTCCGATCGAGCAGGCCCTTCGGGCGGATGGGGAGCCCGAAGCGACGACGCAGATGGTCGGCGAACGTCTCCGAGGCCCGATCCGCCGCGAGGAACGACGACTCGCCGGCCGTCTTGCCGATCGCGAAGATCTCGGAAGACTCGGCCACCGAGGCCCCGAGCGCCTGCTGGAGCGCGGCAAGCTCAGCGATCAGGGCGCCGAGCTCATCGCGCGTCATCAGGATCTCGACTTCGATCTGCTCGGCGCCGTTCAACTGCTCGGCGACCCAGCCGCGGCGGATTGACGGGGCCTTGCGACCATTGAATCGAGGATCGGGTCGCGGGACCGGATCGGGCTCGCCGCGGTGGAGGTCGATGGGCACGGGTGCGACCTGCCGTATCGTCCGTCCCCGGCCGTCGACGTACTCCTTCAGCCTCCCGTCGGCCTCTATCGCGGCGCGAACCACGAGCGCGCGGGACCGGGCGATTCGGTCTTCGCGTAGGACACCAACTCGCGGCGCGATTTCGCCGACTTGCTCGACCCGTACCAGCAGCGGCGATGCCTCACCGCCCGAACGATCGGGCGGTCGATACGAGCCCTCGGCGAGCATACGCCAGAGGGCCTGAAAGCGGGCCTGTTCGTCGCCCGTGAGCGTTCCTTGACAGTCGACCTTCACGGCGGCGATCACGATCTCCGCAGCCTTTGCCCGCGCAGCCAACGCAGTAGCACGTTCAAGGTCGCGGGCGTGATCCGGGGCGTCGCCGACGAGGACGATCAGCTTCGTCGCCAGCTCCCCCGCGCGGCCCGCGGGCCAGTCGACGCCGCCCGGTGTGCCCGGGAGGGCCAGGTCCACGCCGTCGAGCACGGACTCGTCGACCGACCGATCGCCGAACACGGGAGGTCCGAGCGCGGCGAGGAAGGCCTGGAACCCGAGGGGCTCGGTGAACTTCGTGGTCAGGCGCGGCGAAAGCCGTAGCCGGGCGCTTCGTCGCGGTACTCGACGAGCGCCAGGTGGAGCGAGGCGTCGGGATGGTCTTTCGCGAGCCGGTGGATCAGGCCCTTGATCGACGCCCTGACCGTGTCGAATGTCGGAGCCATCGAGGTCGTCGTGTCGATCACGAAGGCGACGTAAATCTGTCGCAACGCCGGCTGCATGGCTCTCAACCATTCGGGACGAGGAGCGGGCGGGGCGCGGTCGGAGACGGGGGCGGCGACCTCGTAGATGGCCCGCGGTGTCCCGTCCGCGGCGGGGATCCACCTGGACTGGAGGACCGGCCATCCGAACGGTCGATCGGAATCTCCCTCGGAAGACTCTTCTCCCTCGATGGGGCAACGGCCCGCGTGCTTCGGGCAGGGTCGGCCGGTCGCCACGGCCGCGGCACACGGCTCCTCCCGATAGATCACGAGCGGAGGGCGCGCGCCGCGAGTCAATGGCCGCGCCGTAAGCCGCGTGTCCCACTCGATGACCGACTCGCGCGGCACCCAGCCGTCGGGAACGCCCGTGCGCGGGCCGACCTGGAGCATGGTCGGCGACTCGTCGTGGACGAAGCGAACGCCGTAATAGTCGAGGGGGCTGCCGCTCGCGTCGGAGTCGGGCATCCTCCGGGGTACGAGATCCAGCTCGCGGACCACGACCTTGCGGCGAGGGACGGCATCCGAGCCGGGATCGCGGGAGAATTGAGGCTCAGCCCGCGCGACGAGTTGATCGAGCAGCGGGGCCGCGAATGACGGCGATACGGACGCCCCGTCGCCCCGGCGCGGCGACCCTCGCGCGACGAGCCACAGGCCCGCGACGACGGCCAGCGCCAGGTAAGCGACCGGCATCCGATACAAGGCCGGAAATCGTCGCACGCTCGGGCCCCCGACGGCACCATGACCGCCCTCGATCATGGTACGGCGGGGAGCGAAACCGCGGCAAGCGCGGCGGAGCGGCCTTACTTCTTCTCGGCCTTATCCAGGAACCCCTGCCCCTTGAGCCACGTGGCGCACAGGCCCGGCCAGGCTTGGAACGAGGGTTCCGGCGGGATGCGGCCGGCCCAGCCCGAGCCGAGGCCGAGGCCGTGCGCGCCCTTCTCGAACAGGTGCAGCTCGACCGGCACCTTGTTCTTGCGCAGGGCCAGGGCGAACAGCAGGCTGTTCTCGGCGGCCACGCCCGAGTCGGCGTTCGTGTGGGCGAGGAACGTCGACGGCGTGTCCTTCGTCACATGCGTCTCATTCGAGAGGTTCTGGACCAGGGTCTTGTCGGCATTCTTGCCCAGCAAGTTGTCTCGCGAACCCGTGTGGCCGTACTCGGTGGCGATCGCGATCACGGGATACACCAGGATCATGCGATCGGGACGCGAGCTGACCCGCTCGATCGGGTCGGGGTCATCAGGCTTGCCCGCGTCGTAGTGCGTGCCGGCGGTCGACGCGAGATGGCCGCCGGCCGAGAAGCCGAGGATGGCGATCTTGTGTGGATCGAGTCCCCAGTCGGAGGCACGGGCGCGAACGGTCCGCACCGCGCGGTTGGCGTCCTGGATCGGCGCGGGGTGATGATAGCGGGGGGCGATCCGGTACTTGAGCATGAAGCCGGTGACACCCAGCGAGTTGAGCCACTTGCCGACCTCGGCCCCCTCGTGCTCAACGGCGAGGAAGCTGTAGCCGCCTCCGGGGCAGATCACCACCGAGGCCCCGGTGGCCTTGTCTGGGTCGGGCCGGAAGATCGTCAGCGTGGGAATATCCTCTGCCTCGCTACCGACGGCGCCCGGGGCGCCGGCGGGCCAGAGGGGGATCTCCTCGGGCCCGGCGGAGCGGGCGATCGAGGGGACGGCGGCGATGAGAATGCCCAGGGTGATGGCGAGCGTCGAGCGAAAGCCGGCGTCCTGGCGAATCATGACGTCTCCGGGGAGAGGTTGGGGAGCTGGTACAGGCCGGTCGAGCCCGAGGAGGCGCTCCTCCGGGAGTCGATCGTCGAGAGCAACCCCAGCCAGCGCGCCTGGACGGCCAGGACGCAGAGCATACACGTCACGGTCACCAGGGTGAAGAACATTCGGTGCGCGACGTAGCTCTTGGGATTCAGGTTGATCGCACCAAGATAGAGGCCGTTCGAGGTATCCATCGCCAGCGACGCGGGGATCGCACCGATCAGAGTTAAGCCGTGACCCAAATCATCGCCATAGGTGCCGAGGATCAGCGTGTCGCTGGCCTCGCGGAAATCGATCCATTTCATCCTCATCTCGCCCGGCGCGTAGTAGGGGATGCCGGAGAGCGTGCGAATTCCCTCCTGAGGCGGGAAGAGGTCGAAAAGCATGAAAGAGAACGTCGACGAGAGCCTCGTCATCGTGAACACCGCCCCCTCGACCAGGGGAAGGGAGAGGGGCAGGATCAGCAGCGCGGCCAGCGCGGCGACCGGATGCCGCTTTAGCATGGAGCCGACCAGCTGCACACGCTGACTCACGTGGCCGGTCGAGCCATAGGTGCCGAGCATGATGAGCGGGAGCACGAGCGCGGCCATCAGGGCGATGACGACTCCATAGGCCGTGAGTCTGGGCGGCGTTTGCCCGGTCGAAGCCAGGATCAGCGGCAGGACGATGGCCACGCCAACGGCCAGGCAGAGGAACCCGCGCCAGAGGAGCGCCACGTAGCCGACCGCCGGGCGCGCCGTCCAGTCGCCCTGGGAGCCCCGACGGAGCAACTCGCCGTAGCCGACCATGACGAGCGCGAATGCCAGGGCCGGGGCCCAGACGCCCGGACGAGGCAACCATGTGCTCACCGTGGGCGGGAGTGAGACACCCAGGCTCGTGATCGACACGGCGAGGGTGACCATGATCGCCCCGATCACCAGGAGCGTGATCGTCCGGGCCTCGAGTATCTGCCGGGCGGTCATCCGCAGCACCCGCGACACCCATCCGCCCGGAGCGACTGGAATCGGCACCGGGACCGAGGCGTGGCAAGACCAGCAGGTGATCTGCGAGCCCGCCTGCTCGGGCCGCGCTCGCAGGTCGCGGCCGCACGGACACTTCACGCGGAGAAAGGGCGTTTGCATGGGTCGCTCTTGAATCAGGACCGACATCCGCCGCCCTCCCCAGGTCCTAGGTGTAAATGATCACACACCCCCGCGCGTCGAACCACACTCGCGGGGTCGACCTGGACCGCCCTCGGACGGGCTCCATGGATCTAACCCGGGCTCATTACGAATACTGCGCCGCGACGAAGGCTCCGTGACAGGTTGGCCGCGATCGCCGGAAGCCCAATAGCATCGCTCAGATCGTAGCTTCCGGGTGCGATTCGCGTACCAATCGCGCACCTCTTGCGGCGCAGTTGGCCGTATACAGCCAGTCCGGGACGCGTCCGAAATCCTAGCTGGGAGCAACGTCGATCAGGGAGTTCCGACGTGAGTCGATCGTCGAGAGCAACCCCAGCCAACGCGCCTGGACCGCCAGCGCCCCGAGCAGCCCCGCGACGATGAGAAGCGTGTAGCCCATCCGATACGCGAAGTAGATCCAGGGCCATGTGCGAAGGGCGATGGTGTCATATCCCGCTCGTCCTCCCCAGCGCGAGCGAGGCGGGGATCGCCCCGAGAAGCGTGTAGCCCTGGCGGAGCGATTGCCCGTAGAGTCCGAAGATCACCGAATCCCAGGCGTCGCCGATCTCGACCCATGTCTCACGCTTCGGGCTGGTCATGTAGTAAGGCATGCGGCCGAAGAGGACCGTGATCGAGTCGCGTGGTGGGAAGACGTCGATGACGAGGAAAGGCAGGGTGGCGGTGGCCCGCGCGAGGACCAGGAGCATGAGCTCGATCGCCACGAGCGAAAGCGGCAGGGCCAGCAGCGCGGCGAGGACGGCCATCGGGTGCCGCCGCAGCATGTCGCCGATCACCCGCACCCGGTCGCGGACCGACCCCTCCGGGAGATAGGTGGCGAGCATCAGCAACGGCAGGATGAGGATACAGGCCGTGGCGATGCCCAGGCCCGCCGGCGTCACCCGCGGGGGCGTGTCGCGCACGGCGGCAATGAACAGCGGCAGGACGAGCGCGGTCCCCATCGCCAGGCAGATCAGGCCGCGCGCAGGCCATCGTGAGCAGCCCGACGGGCGGTCGGGGCGTCCAGTCCCCCTGGCAGCCTCGGCGGAGCAGCTCGCCGTAGCCGACCATCACCAGGCCCAGCGCCACGGCCGCCGACCAGACGCCGGGATTTACGCCGCGCGCCTTCGCGGCATGCCCCACGGGGTGGTCGAGGCAGCTGAGGGCCAGCGACAGCGTCACGAGGACCGCCCCGACGATCAGCAGCGTGACGATCTGCGCATCGAGGATCTGCCGGGCCGCCATACGGAGCAAACGGGCAACCCAGCCTCCCGGCGCCACCGGCACTGGAACGGGGACCGACGCATGGCACGACCAGCAGTTGATGGACGAGCCGGCCTGCTCCGGCCGGCGCGGAGGTCGCGGCCGCAGGGGCATTTCAGGTGGAGGTCGACGGCTGGTTGCCAGGCGTCCTCCGACATGCGTCGACATGGACCTGTCCTCCAAGTCGATGCGGCCGCGGGCTCGCACCGATCCAGGTGATTGATGGACTCCGCAGAGGACCGCGTTCCGTGTCTATCGGGTGCGAGCGAGGCCGATGGGTTGCCCCGATTGTTTCGCGGGGCCTGGCATCGGCAAGTAGCCACTGAAATACGGGGTCGTGCCCCGAAACGACGGCACAGGGTAGCGGCTCCGCGTCCCGGCCCGTCCAGTCCAGCACGCGGACCATCTTCGGTTCATCGTCACGGATGGTCCGCATGGCGGACCCCACGAACTCCGCCGGGCCGTCGAACGGCGCGTGGTCCCGGCGGGACCTGACATCTTCGTCCCGCCGGTCTGCCAAAATGACAGTCCGTGAGCCCGAGTTTCGGGACGAATCATCGACGTAATATGTTTTTCTGTATTATGTTAATAAGTCAGCGACGGTATGACGGTATAACTCTTGCAACTCGAAGGACGAGATTTCACGGGGGCCGCTTGCGCGACCCTCCGGACCGCCGCGACGGTCGAGGGGTGGCGGGTGCGGCCGAGTTCGCAGGAGAATCCAACGTGGCGAAGTTGTTGGCCTACGACGAAGAGGCACGCCAGAAGCTGGCGAGCGGCGTGACGAAGTTGGCCCGGGCCGTCCGGAGCACGCTCGGCCCGCGCGGGCGTAACGCCGTGATCGACAAGGGCTGGGGCAGCCCGACCGTCACCAAGGACGGCGTGACCGTCGCCGAGGAGATCGAGCTGACCGACCCCTACGAGAACATGGGCGCCCAGCTCGTCAAGGAGGCCGCGCAGCAAGACCTCCGACGCCGCCGGCGACGGCACGACGACCGCCACCGTCCTGGCCGAGGCGATCTTCAAGGAGGGCCTCAAGGCCCTCGCCGCCGGCGCCGACGCCATGGCGCTGAAGCGGGGCATCGACAAGGCCGTCGAGGCCGTCGTCGAGCACGTCAAGGGCCAGTCGAAGAAGGTCGGCGAGAAGGAGATCGCCGAGGTCGCCGCCATCGCCGCGAACAACGACCCGACCATCGGCGAGAAGCTCGCCGACGCCTTCAAGCGGGTCGGCAAGGACGGCGTGATCACGGTCGAGGAGGGCAAGGGCTTCGAGACGACCGTCGACGTCGTCGAGGGCATGCAGTTCGACCGCGGCTACCTCTCGGCCCACTTCGTCACCGACCCGGACCGGACCGAGGTCGTGCTCGAGGACCCGTACATCCTCATCTACGAGGAGAAGATCAGCACGCCCAAGGGCCTGATCCCGCTGCTCGAGAAGATCGCGCGGGCCAACAAGCCGCTGCTGATCATCGCCGAGGACGTCGAGGGCGAGGCCCTGGCGACCCTGGTCGTCAACAAGCTCCGCGGCATCCTCCAGGTCGCGGCCGTCAAGGCCCCCGGCTACGGCGACCGCCGCAAGGCCATGCTCGGCGACATCGCCGTGCTGACCGGCGGCAAGGCGATCTTCAAGGACCTCGGCATCGAGCTCGAGAGCGTCCAGCTCACCGACCTCGGCCGCGCCCGCAAGGTGACGATCGCCAGCGAGGAGACGACGATCGTCGAGGGTGCCGGCACGCACGACGAGATCAAGGGCCGGGTCGAGATGATCCGCCGCGAGATCACCCAGACCGACAGCGAGTACGACAAGGAGAAGCTCCAGGAGCGGCTCGCCAAGCTCGCCGGCGGCGTCGCCCAGATCAACGTCGGCGCCGCGACCGAGACCGAGATGAAGGAGCGGAAGGCCCTCGTCGAGGACGCCCTGCACGCCACCCGCGCCGCGATCGAGGAGGGGATCGTCCCCGGCGGCGGCACCGCCCTGATCCGTGCGACCAAGGCCCTCGACGGCCTGAAGCTCTCGGGCGACGAGGACCTCGGCGTCGCGATCGTCCGCAAGGCCATCGAGACCCCCGCCCGCTCGATCGCCGAGAACGCCGGGCATCGACGGCGCCGTGGTCGTCAGCAAGATCCATGAAGTCGACCGACCCCCACTTCGGCTACAACGCCGAGAACGGCACCTGGGGCGACATGCTCGCCGCCGGGATCGTCGACCCGACCAAGGTCACCCGCTCGCCCTCCAGAACGCCGCGACCGTCGCCGGCCTGCTCCTGACGACCGAGGCGATCATCGTCGAGAAGAAGGAGAAGAAGGCCGCCCCCGCTGGCCATGACCACCACGATCACGGCGGCATGGGTGGCATGGGCGGCATGGGTGGCATGGGCGGCATGGGGATGATGTGAGCCGAGGTCTTCCGACGGACGTGTACGGAGGATCGATTCCATCATGAGCACTACTCTCACCAAGCCGAGTCCGGCGAAGGGCCAAGGGACCAAGACGATGGCCAAGATCCGCCCGCTCGAAGACCGCGTCGTGATCCAGCAGATCGAGGCCGAGGAGAAGACGGCCGGCGGCATCGTCCTGCCCGACACGGCCAAGGAGAAGCCCCAGCGCGGCCGCGTGCTCGCCGTCGGCCCGGGCAAGCTGCTCGACTCCGGCGAGCGCGCCCCGATCGGCGTCGTCGAGGGGGACGAGGTCCTCTTCGGCAAGTACTCCGGCACCGAGATCAAGGTCGACGGCGAGGAGATCAAGATCCTCCGCGAGTCCGACATCCTGGCCAAGATCGTCAAGTAAGTCCGCACCGGCGACATCCACGTAGGGTGGGCACTCGCCCACCGTTCCCGGATGGTGGGCAGGTGCCCACCCTACACGATCGATAGGAGCCTCGGCCCGTGGCCAAGCAACTGCTCTTCTCCGACGCCGCGCGACGGAAGATGCTCGAAGGCGTCGACACCCTGGCCCACGCCGTCGGCACCACGCTCGGCCCGACCGGCCGCAACGTCATCATCAGCAAGTCGTTCGGCGGCCCGACCGTCACCAAGGACGGCGTCACCGTCTCCAAGGAGATCGAGCTGCCCGACCCGTTCGAGAACATGGGCGCGAAGCTCGTCAACGTCGTCGCGTCGAAGACCTCCGACACGGCCGGCGACGGCACGACCACCGCCACCATCCTCGCCCGCGCGATCTACCGCGAGGGGCTGCGGAGCATCACCTCGGGCGCAACCCGACGGCCGTCCGCCGCGGCATCGAGAAGGCCGTCGAGGCGGCCGTCGCCGAGCTGACCTCGAAGATCTCCCGGCCCGTCTCGAAGAAGGAAGAGATCGCCCAGGTCGGCACGATCTCGGCGAACAACGACCCGACGATCGGCAAGCTGCTCGCCGACGCCGTCGAGCGCGTCGGCCGCGACGGCGTGATCACCGTCGAGGAAGGCAAGACGGCGACCACGACGCTCGAGTTCGTCGAGGGCATGCAGTTCGACAAGGGGTACCTGAGCCCCTACTTCGTCACCAGCCCGACGACGATGGAGGTCGATCTTCGAGGACGCGCTGATCCTGCTCCACGAGAAGAAGATCAGCAACCTCCGCGAGCTGATCCCGCTGCTGGAGAAGGTCGCGCAGTCGGGCAAGCCGCTGTTGATCATCGCCGAGGACGTCGAGGGCGAGGCGCTGGCGACCCTGGTCGTGAACAAGCTCCGCGGCGTCCTGAACATCGCCGCGGTGAAGGCCCCCGGCTTCGGCGACCGCCGCAAGGCGATGCTCGAGGACATGGCCATCCTGACCGGCGGCACGGTCATCAGCGAGGACCTGGGCCTGAAGCTGGAGAACCTCACAGCTCGACCAGCTCGGCAAGGCCAAGCAGGTCAAGGTCAACAAGGACAGCACGACGATCATCCAGGGCGCCGGCAAGAAGGCCGAGATCCAGAAGCGGATCGACCAGCTCCGCCGCCAGATCGAGGAGACCGAGAGCGAGTACGACAAGGAGAAGTTCCAGGAGCGGCTGGCGAAGCTCTCCGGCGGCGTGGCGCTGATCAACGTCGGCGCCGCGACCGAGGCCGAGATGAAGGAGACCAAGGCCCGCGTCGAGGACGCCCTGCACGCCACCCGCGCGGCGGCCGAGGAGGGGATCGTCCCCGGCGGCGGCATGGCCCTGCTCCGCGTGATCCCGGCCGTCGAGAAGGCTGCCGACGTCGCTCACCGGCGACGAGAAGCTCGGCGCCGCGATCGTCCTGCGGGCCCTGGAGGAGCCGATCCGCCGCATCGCCGCCAACTGCGGCCACGACGGCGGCGTCGTCGCCGACGAGGTCAAGTCGCGAGGCGGCGCGATCGGCTTCAACGCCAACACGGGCGAGTACGTCGACATGTTCGAGGCCGGGATCGTCGACCCGACCAAGGTCACCCGCTCGCGCCCTCCAGAACGCCGCTTCGATCGCCGGGCTGATGCTCACGACCGAGGCGATGATCACCAACATCAAGGAAGACGAGGAGAAGGGCGCGGCCCGGGTCGAGGGGTCGGTTCGCTGAGATGAGTCGGCACACGGGCGGCGGGAGGATTGCCTCCCGCCGCCGGTCTTTCTAAAACGAATTGGAATCGTCATTTCAGTTGATTGTCCAAACTTCTCACCACCGAGAAGACCTAGAACCGAACGTCGGGAGGCGGGATACGGCGAAGGCGGCGTCGCGTCGCGTGATCTGACTTTGCTACGATCATGCCCACGACGCATCGCCCCGAACCGACCCGATTCGAGACGCCATGCCGATGGCCACGAAGCGCGACTATTACGAAATCCTTGGCGTGAAGCGCGAGGCCGAGGTCGAAGAGATCAAGAAGGCCTATCGGCAGCTCGCCCTGAAGAACCACCCCGACAAGAACCCGGGCGACGCCGAGGCCGAGAGGCGGTTCAAGGAAGCGGCCGAGGCGTACGAGGTCCTCTCCGACCAGGCGAAGCGCCAGCGCTACGACCGCTACGGCCACGCCGGGCTCGAAGGCGCGGGCGTCCACGACTTCCGCAACGCCGAAGACATCATGTCGGCCTTCGGCGACATCTTCGGCGGCGGCCTGTTCGGCGACCTGTTCAACCAGCGCCGCCGCGGCCCGCGGCCCGGCCAAGACCTCCTGATGAAGCTCGAGATCGAGCTCCTCGAGGCCGCCCGCGGCACGACCAAGTCGGTCCAGATCGAGCGCCAGGAACTCTGCACCGAGTGCCGCGGCTCGGGCGCGAAGAAGGGGACGGTCGCCACGACCTGCAACTACTGCGGCGGCCAGGGCCAGGTCGTCCAGTCGCGCGGGTTCTTCCAGGTCGCGACGACCTGCCCGGCCTGCGGCGGCGAGGGGTCGCGGATCACCGACCCGTGCACGAACTGCCGGGGCTCGGGACGCGCTGAAGCAGACGGCCCACCTCAAGGTCGACGTCCCGCCGGGGGTCGAGACCGGGATGTGGCTCCAGCTCCGCAACCAGGGCGAGCCGGGCGACGTCGGGGCGCCTCGCGGCAACCTGCGGATCCAGATCCAGGTCAAGCGGCACCCGTTCTTCGAGCGGATCCAGAACGACCTGCATTGCCAGGTGCCGATCAGCTTCCCCCAGGCCGCGCTCGGGGCCGAGATCGAGGTCCCGACGCTCGACGGGCCCGACCGTCCTCCACGTCCCCCGCGGGACGCAGAGCGGCGATACGCTCAAGCTCAAGGGCCGCGGGATGCCCGACATCAACGGCCGGGGCCGAGGCGACGAGCTGGTCGAGGTCGTCGTCGAGACGCCCAAGCACCTCACGACCCGCCAGGAGGAGCTGCTCCGCGAGCTGGCCGAGATCGAGCACGAGACGGTCAGCCCGCGGCGGAAGAGCTTCTTCGAGAAGCTCCGCGACTATTTCACCGAGGAAGAGCCGGCGGAGGGCGAACGCGACTGACCGATCGCCCCGGGCCGGCCCGTCGTTTGCCCGCCAGTCGAACGTTCGGACCGGCCCGCTAGCCGCGGTCAGGACCGAAGATCATGAGCGAACCGAACAACAACCCGAATGCCAACGACGCGGCCGACGGGACCTCGGCCGCGACCGCCCCGCAGGCCGACGACCTGGCGCAGGCCGATCCGCCAGCGCGACGACTATTTCGACCAGCTCCAGCGCACCCGCGCCGAGTTCGTCAACTACCAGAAGCGGTCCAAGGCCCAGGCCGACGCCGACCGGGGCTATCTCGTCGGCGGGCTCGCCATCGACGTCCTCTCGGTGCTCGACAACTTCGAGCGCGCCATCGAGGCGGCCCGCGCGGCGAATGCGCCGGGGATCGTCGAGGGGCTCGACATGGTCCACCGCCAGATGCTCTCGGCGCTGGCCAAGCACGGCGTCGAGCCGATCGCCGTCGTCGGCGAGCCGTTCGACCCGAACCAGCACGAGGCGGTCATGCAGCAGCCCGACGCCTCGAAGCCCGAGGGGACCGTCGTGGCGAGCTGGCCAAGGGCTACAAGCTCCGCGACCGCGTGCTCCGGCCGGCGAAGGTCGCCGTGTCGGTCGATCCCCCACGCCCAGCCGACGTCTTGAATGCGCGGGCGGGCCCGGCCCCGCCCGGAGGACAGCAAAAACCCATGCCGACCTACGACTATATCTGCGACGCCTGCGGGCACGAGTTCGAGGCCTTCGAGTCGATCAAGGCCGACCCGCAGACGATCTGCCCGACCTGCCACGAGGCGCAGGCTCCGCCGCAAGATCGGCCCCGGCGCCGCGATCCTGTTCAAGGGGTCCGGCTTCTACCAGACCGACTACCGGAGCGACTCCTACAAGAAGGGTGCCGAGGCCGACAAGTCGTCCGGCCCGTCGGCCAAGCCGTCCGAGGCCAAGTCGTCGGATTCGCCCGGCTCCTCGAACGGAGCGTCGCCTCCGCCTCCTCCGGCCAAGACCGAGACTCCGAAGCCGTCATCGTCCGGGACGACCTGAGATGATCCGCGGCCGTTGCCCGATCTGCGGCAAGAGCTTCGAGGTCGCCGCCATCGACGACCTGCCGAGCTTCCCCTTCTGCTCGGACCGGTGCAAGCTCGTCGACCTCGGGCGGTGGATCGACGGTGCCTACGCGATCCCCGGCGCGCCCGCACCCGAGACTTCCGCTCCAGAGAACGACGAGGAGTAACCGTGCGGCAGGTGGGGACGCGGCCGCTCTGGCTCGGTCATGCCGGCGACGCCCGCGACCTGGCCGGGCTCCATGCGCCTCGGCATCCTCGCCGTTGTCGATCTCGCCGGGAGGAGCCGCCGTGGCCCGTGTCCCGCGATCTGGCCTATGTCCGCTTCCCGCTGGTCGACGGGTCGGAGAATCCGGCCTGGCTCCTTCGATTGGCGGTGGAGACGGTTGCGCCGGCTCGTCACGATCAGGTTCCAACCCTCGTTTCGTGCGGGGCGGGGATGAGCCGATCGCCGGCGATCACAGCGGCCTCGCTCGCCTTGGTCGAGGGACGGCCGGTCGAGGAATGTCTCGAGGATATCCTCACTGGCGCCGCCAGCGACATCTCGCCTGCTCTGGCAGTCATCGCGACGATGATTCTGCTCGTTCCACGCTCCGCGGGAATGGCTTCCGCGTCGCGAATGGGCGGAGCGGCCAGCCGCTCAGCAGAGCGTGGACGATTCCCGAGCTCATGGCCGGATGACCGTCGCAGGCCAGCCGTCGGCCCGCTTCATCAGCTCGACGACCGGCAGCCCGTGCGGGCAGGCGGCCTCGGCGGCGTGGAGGTCAGCGTCGACGAGCTGCGCGAGACGTTCGGCAGGGCCTTGTACAGCTCGCGGGCCGCCTCGCGCTTGCCGTAGACCTCGTAGTAGCGGAGGTACCGCAGGACGGTCGACACCGGCACGCCCCGCGCGGCGGTCTCGCAGAGGTTGCCGCAGCCGTGGCAGTAGAGGTGGGCCGTCGCCTTGCGATGGTCCTCGAGGAGCCGGGCCTCCTTGGCCGTCAGCTCGTCGCGGCTGGCGGCGATGTTCTCGCGGAGGTCGCTGAGGGTCGTCATCTCGCTGACGACGACCTGCATCCGCTCGTCCTGCCAGACCGTCTTGATCGCGGCGACTTCCTTCTTGAAGCCCTTCGCCTCGAGCTTCGCCATCTTGTCGGGGAAGTTGACGGCGCCGCCCTGGGTCTTCATGGCCACGAGGCCGATGTTCGCCTTCGACGCCTTGTCGATCGCCCGCTGGAGGTCGTCGTGGCGGTCCCGCTTGCCGACGTCGCGGAAGTTGTACTTGAACATGATCTGGTCGATCCAGCCGACCTCGGCGGCCAGGTCGAGGATCTCGGGCAGCTCGGCGTCGTGGCAGCTCAGGCCGGCGAAGCGGATCTTCTTCGCCTTCTTGAGCGACTCGAAGGCGGCCTTCACGCCCGGGTCGCGGATCAGCTCCTTGCGGCTGGCCGTCGATGCCGTGGAGGTAGTAGGCGTCGATGTAGTCGGTCTGGAGCCGCTCGAGGCTGCCCTCCAGGTGCTCCTCCAGGGTCGGCAGGGCCTTCTCGCCGCGGCGTCCTGTCGGTGTACCGGCCGCACTTGGTGACGAGGTAGACGTCCTTCCGCATCTTGGTCGCGTTCGAGGACCTCGCCGAGGACCTTCTCGGAGACGGTGTTCTCGTAAGCTCTCCGAGGTGTCGATGTAGCGGACGCCCGAGAAGAGGGCGCGCTGGACGAAGCTCGGCGAGAGGGCCCAGCTCGTGCCCATGCCGAGCTTCGTCACCTTCTGGCCGGTCTTGCCAAGCGTGACCGTCGGCACCGGCGTCTCGGCCGGCGGGTCGGCGGCAAGGAGCCGGTCCGCGGACGCCAGGGCCGCGCCGGCGGCGGCCGTGGCCTGGAGGAATCGACGCCGGTTGCCGCCGCCAGACCCGTTGCATCCGTCCATCGCGACACCTCGTCATGGGTGGGAATCGCCCGGGACTCGCGACGCCCGCCGGCCGCGCGGCGACGCCTCGCCTATCCCATCGCGCGATCATTCTCCCCGAGCCGACCGAGGTTGGTCAACAAAGATTTGACACGGCCCGCGGCGCCGGAAGCGAAACCGCCCGCCGGCCGGGAAGGTTCCCGATCGGCGGGCGGTCGCGATCGTCTGTCGGACGGTTCCCCCGCTCCGGACTACTTGGGCAGCGGCGGCAGGTCGATGTCGATCGGGATGTCCTTCATCCCGCCCGCGGCCGGGGCCGTCGCGGAGGCCGGGGCGACCTGGCGATCGCGCCGGCAGGGGCGGCAGGGGCCTGCGGTTGTCGGTGATCGGCGTCACCTCGCTGGCCGGGCGCGGCGGGCGGGACCGGGATCGGCGGCGGGCCGAGCGGGCCGGACCGGCGCCGGGAACAGCGCCTTGGGCTGCTCGTCGCCGGTGTTGGGCGGCGGCTGGTTCGGCACGGGGTCGGGCACGCGGTGCCGGCCGCGGGGTTCGGGTGCAGGTCGCCGTCGGGCGGGATGTGGAACTGCCGGTGCGCGGCCTGCTGGTCGCGGGCCTGGATGTACGCCTTCCGCGGGCTCGGGCCCTCGTTGACGGCGATGTTGTCGTAGGCCAGCAGCGTCCCCTTCGCCTCCTCGAGGGCGGCGATCGACGTGTTGTAGCTCGTCTTGTACTGCGCCTCCTGGGCGATGGCGTCGGCGTACTGGCTGACGGCGTCGAGGAGCCGGTCGATCGTGAAGCCGGTCCGGCCTTCCTCGTAGTAAGCCCGGGCCGACTCGAGCCGGATCTGGGCCGCCTGGCGGAGCCGCTGGGCCGTCTTGAACTGCTTGAAGTTCGCGTCGACTTCGAGGAAGAACCGGGCGAGCGAGTGGGTCGTCTGGTGGACGACCTGCTGGAGGAACGCCTTCTGGCGGAGGAGCTGGTACTGGTACTGCCGCGTGTTGGCCAGGGCGTAGCGGAAGCCCAGCGGCACCGAGTACGTCATGCCCACCTGCCACTGCTGGAAGTCGTTGTAGATAGCCCGGGTTGGCGTTCAGGCCCGCCGACCGCTCGCAGGCCCGCGATCCGCGGGTCGATGCCCTTGAGCGACTGGCCGGTCTCGACCGCCAGCGCGTTGTCCAGGTGCTGGCCCGAGGCCGTTGAGCTGGTACGAGGGCGTTCAGGTTCAACTGCGGCAGGAGGAAGTTCCGTGCGATGAGCAACTGCAGCTCGGCGACGCGGACGAGGATCTGCTGCTGGACGATGTCGGGCTGGAACGCGAGCATCTGCGAGAGGCTGGTCTCCCAGTCGGGCTCGATCCGCGCCTCGGTCGGGGCGGTCACGGGGATGATCCGGCGGTTGTCCGCCGGCGGCAGGCCGAGGATGTTGCGGAGCTGCCGCTCGGTCGTGATCGTGTCGGAGGTCGCGGTGATGTAGGCGAGCTCGAACCGCTCGAGGTTCTGCTGCGCCTCGGCGACGTCGGCCGTCGTGCCGCGGCCGGCCTCGAGCTCGGCCCGCTCGCGGCGGACGATCTCCTCGCCGAGCTTCACCGCCGTCTCGCGGCTCCAGAGCTGGATCTGCTGCTGCGAGAGCGCCCAGTACTGCTGCTCGATCGAGCGGACGTGGGCCATCACCGCGGCCTTGAAGTTCCAGACCGAGGCGTCGGCGTTGAGCCGGGCGATGACGATCGTGCGCCCGGTTCGCCTCCACGCCCGCCAGGCCGGCTGACGGGTTGAGGCCCGGAAGTTGTAGGCGCGGCGACTGCCGTGCCGCCCAGCAGGGGCTGGGTGAACTGGAACTGCAGGTTCGGCGTGTAGGCCGACGGGAAGACGTTGCCCGGGATGTTCGAGTAGGCGTAGCTGACGTTCTGCGGACCTGGAGCACGGCACCCGTCGCGGTCCGCTTCTGCAGGCCGTCGAGAACGTGGCCGGTGTCCTGGTCGTAGATGATCGGGAACTTCGACCGTGGGGATCGTGCCGGCCGAGATGCCGTTGTTGACCGGCGTGACGCTGTGCCCCCAGAGCATGCTGGTGGTCCACTCGTGTCGAAGTCCGCCAGCGCCGGGCGATCTGTGTCTCCTGGATCGCCGGGTCGTAGACCGACGTCAGCGTGCCCGAGCCCGAGCGAGCTGGCGATGCCCGCACCGGCCCCGGTATTCAACGGCGTCGGCTCGAAGCCGCCGACCGGGATGCCCTGGGCACCCAGCGAGATCACGCGGACGACTTCCGAGTTATCCAGCCCGATCCGGAGCGCCTCCTGGAGCGTGAGCGGCCAGATCTCGTCGGCCTCGGGATTGTCGGTCGTCCTCGGCCGCGCGATCTTAGGCTTCGCGACGGCAGCGTTGCCGTCGAGGTGTCGACTGTCGGAGGAAGTTGGCCTGCTTGACCGCCTTGTCCTCCTCGGCGATCGTCCCGAGCGTCTCGGAGGGCACCTTCTTCGACGTGTCGAGGTAAGGCAGCCTCTGGCAACCGGCCGAGCCCGCCACCACGAGCGCGGCGGCGGCGAGGGTCAACCGGTTCGCGAGATAGGTCAATCGCATGGCCAAGCCATCCTTGACTAAGATCGCCATGTGACGCGGGCCACCCGGGTGCGCGGCGTGTCGCCGCCACCCGCCCCCGACGTTGCCGCGGCCCCGCACCTGTTCCGGGTGCGGACCGCCCCGGCCCCGTCCGGGCCGCAATGGTCCTGAGAACCTCACGATGGCCGCATCCTCCCCATCCTTGGGTCTTATGGGCCCGACCGCGTCCCGGCCGGCGACGGAGGGCCGAACCTCGCGGCATTGCCACCAGGGCGCGGACTCCGACGGCTCGTCTTGTCGAATAGTATCGGCGACCGAGGACGTGCGTCTTGAGGTGAGTTTGCGGATTCTACGGATAACGCGGGTCGTCGCCTAGGTCAAACGGTGGGGCGAAACGACGGCATGCACCGCGATCGGTGACCGATCCAACGGGACGGCCGAGGCGGGCTCCTTCCCTGCGAATCACGGGCGTCAGGCCAGCCCGCCGCCGGCTTCCTCGGCCGGGCCACCTCGACGTACGGCAACCCCAGCTTCCGCTTGAAATAGATGATCTCGCCCGGGTCGGTCCCCTCGAGCGCATGCCCGAGGAACTGCACCAGGTATCCCCCCACGAACAGCACCAGCGCAAAGAGGAAGAGCGAGACCGACATCAGCACGATGTAGATCGGCATCAGCAAGACGGCGATGATCGTCGGCGGGATGCCGAGCATGTGGAGCACGAAGCTCGTCGGCCCCTTGTGGCGCGCGATCCATCCCTGGACCAGCGGGTCCGGTGGCATTGGCGGGCAGATCATCCGGGTGTCGCTCCGGGTGCGGGCGCGGCTTGACGGCAGGATCGGGGGCAAGTTAGCCTGGCGACTCGTCCAAACATACCATACGCGACCGGTTTCGGGCCACGCAATCGACGCGATTCGCGCCCCGATCCGGCCCCTTGATAACCCCCGCCGCGAGACGACCGACCATGGCCCATGAAGTGACCCTGATCACCGGCGACGGCGTCGGTCCCGAGCTGGCCGAAGCGACCCGCATGTGCCTCGACGCCACGGGCGTCGCCTTCGACTGGGATATCCAGGAAGCCGGCGTCGACGTCATGGCCAGGCTCGGCACGCCCGTCCCCGACAGCGTCATCGAATCCTGCCGCCGCACCAAGGTCGCGCTCAAGGCCCCGATCACCACCCCCGTCGGCACCGGCTTCCGGAGCGTGAACGTCTACCTCCGCCAGGCCCTCGACCTCTATGCGTGCGTCCGCCCGTGCAAGCAGTATCCGGGCGTCCGGACCTCGATGACGAACAAGGTCGACCTCGTCATCGTCCGCGAGAACACCGAGGACCTCTATCTGGGGTGTGAATTCGAGAAGGGCAAGCCCGAGACGCTCGAACTGATCGGCGACATCAAGAAGCTCAACGGCAAGACGATCCGCCAGGACTCGGGCATCTCGATCAAGCCGATCTCGGTCTTCGGCACCGAGCGGATCGTCAAGTACGCCTTCGAATATGCTCGCAAGTACAAGCGAAAGAAGGTCACGAGCGTCCACAAGGCGAACATCCTCAAGTATTCCGACGGCCTCTTCCTCGAGGTGAGCCGCGAGGTCGCCAAGGCGTACCCCGACATCGAGTTCGAGGACCGGATCGTCGACAACATGTGCATGCAGCTCGTCCAGAAGCCCGAGCTGTACGACGTCCTCGTCCTGCCCAACCTCTACGGCGACATCCTCTCCGACCTCTGCGCGGGCCTGGTCGGTGGACTGGGCGTGGCCCCCGGCGCGAACATCGGCGAGAACGGCGCCGTCTTCGAGGCGACCCACGGCTCGGCCCCGAAGTACAAGGGGCAGTGGAAGATGAACCCCACGGCCCTCATTTTGTCTGGGGTTTTGATGCTGGATTACCTGGGCGAAGTCGACGCCGCCAAGCGGTTGGAGTCGGCCGTCGCGAAGGTGATCGCCGAGGGGAAGGACGTCACCTACGACATGAAGGCCGATCGGAATGATCCGACGGCGGTGGGGACGAAGGAGATGGCGCAGGCGATCATCAGGGCGATGGGCGCATGACGTCCGCAGGCGTTGAAGTCCTATGGCGGGTGGCACTAGTGGCAAGAGCCAGTAGTGCATGAGGCCCGCGAACATTGGTGGGAAGACCTACCAGTGACACTGAGCGCATCGTGGTCTTACGGCTCTCCCGCTTCCAGCAGACCGGGGCATCTTACCCCTTGATGGAGTCGCGTCTCGATGCAGAGAACGAAGCTGAAAAGACTAAAGGTCTTCGGATGGAGACAGTATAAATATATAGACATTGAGTTCCACCCTCGATTGACAATTCTGACTGGATCGAATGCCTCTGGCAAGAGCACGTTGTTAAACATCGTGAATAGGCATCTCAGCTCATACGGTGGTTCCTCGTACACCTGGTCTAGCATTCAGGTCGGAACTCCTCAACTGATAACTAGCGGCCCAGGTGCCGGGGGAACCGCATACCTGCCAGATTATTGGAAGCCGTTTTACAGGAAAGGAGTGGCGCCGAAACCTGAGGAATCTCCCGCTACCGTTCACGACGCTTTCTGGGCCGATTACCAGGATCCCACCGAGCCGGTTCAGGAAATCGGGGCGATCGATTACACAGATAGTGATCATGCTTTAATAACAGTACATAGTGTTGTAGGCAGAATCTATACGCTCAACATTTCTGGCCAGCGGGAAGTGCTCGGAATACCCATCCCCGCGTATCGGCCGCCTTTTTCGTATAAGGCGTTCCCGTCGGACGCTTTCTCTTTCAAACCCAAGGACAGGCGGACAATTAGAGACGACTATATCAAAGGTCTGGCATGTTTGTATAAGGGCGAGGAGCCGGTATTCTTGCCAGGCTCGTTCATCAAGGACGTCCTGATCTCGTCCGCCATCCTGGGGTCAGGCATGGGGCCCGTTCCGGTTGATCGAGGCTCCCTGGACCTGCTCAGAGCATTCGAAACCATCATGGGACAAGTGCTGCCGCGGAGTCTTGGCTTCATAGCGCTTGAATTTCAAGACTTTGAGATCATGCTGAGGACGAAGTCCGGCAACTTCCTTCTCGACGGAGTCTCCGGTGGCCTGGCGTCGATCATCAGCATCGCGTGGCTTCTGTTTCTCGTTGCGAGCGACGATCTACCGCTCACTGTCACCTTCGATGAGCCAGAGAATCATTTGCATCCTGAGATGCAGAAGACGATCATCCCAAGTCTAATGGCCGCATTTCCAAAAATTCAATTTATAGTTTCAACTCATAGTCCATTCGTCGCTTGTTCTGTGGCCGATTCTTCAGTCTACGCACTTAAGTACGACGAGTCGGGGACAGTGGAGAGTCACAGGCTTGACTTCATAGAAAAGGCAGGTACAGCGAACGAGATTCTGAGAGATGTCTTGGGTCTCGACAATACCTTCCCTCTGTGGGTAGAAGATAAGCTGAATTCGATACTCGGCGAGTTCAAAGGTAAAGATATTACTCAAGATAGTCTGACCAAGTTGATTGACAGGCTGAACGAAGTCGGGCTTGGCAAGTATATCCCGCCGTCGCTCGATGAGATTCTTGAGGAGAGGTCAACTAATGATTAAACTTCAGAAGACTGAGCCTGTCGAAAATGTTGCTCAGAAACTGAAGGAGAACAGCGAACGGTTGCGGGATCTATTACTCGCCGGCGGTGAAATACCGGCCTCGCTGCGAAATTATTATCGTGATCCCGACGTTAAGAGGCAGATTATTATGGAAACCTTTGGCAAGTGTGCATATTGCGAAAGTAAAATCACGCACGTCGACTACGGCGACGTTGAGCACATTATACCCAAGTCGGTCAAACCCGAACTGACTCTCGAATATCAGAACCTCACTCTTGCGTGCAGAATTTGCAATGTGAACAAAGGAAACTATCATGATACTAATTGCCCTTTGATTAATCCTTATACAGATGATCCGGCGACCGAATTCATTGCGCTCGGGTTTTTGATTTGGAACCGACCTGGCCATGATCGCGCGGAAACTACGGAACAAGAACTGGACTTGAATCGCATTCCGCTTATAGAAAGGCGGAAGGAGAAACTCGACAAGGTTAGGCAACTCGCCGGCATGTTCGAAGCAAAACGTCACACGCCTCTCGCAGGCTCTCTAAGAAGAAGATTATTGGAGGAAGCTGAAAGGGATAAAGAGTATTCGTTAATTGCGCTTACATATTTAAAGCAGTGTAATATAATTGACTAGGAGCTCGATCCAAAGGGGACGAGCCGAGCCAATGGAGAGCGAAGGCGACATTCCTCAATTCGGGGGGATCAAAGGGGACAGGGGGGTCAAAGGCGCGTTTAATGGGACACGTTTAATGGGACATTCCTAGATTTCCTGGTAGATTGCACAAGCTCGGCAATGCGCGATTTTGGGAGAGCTTTGATATGACCTCACAGCTCCAACGAGCTATCACCGAGGCGGAGAAGCTGCCCGCCGAGGACCAGGTGGCCGAAGGGGACATTCCTCGATTTTCTGGTAGACTGCGCAGCTTGGACAATCCACGATTTGGGAGTCTTGAAATGACCTCACAACTCCAACGAGCCATCTCCGAGGCGGAGAAACTCCCCGCCGAGGACCAAGACGCCATCGCGGCTCGCCTACTCGCGGAGGTCGAGGACGAGCGGCAATGGAGCGCCCGCTTCGCCGCGACCACTGAGGATCAGTGGGATCGCATGGTCGCGGAGGTCCGCGGCGACATCACGGCCGGGCACACCTTGCCGCTCAATGGGGCCCAAAGGGGAGGGGCCCAAAGGGGACATTCTTAGATTCCGTGGACGACTGCGCAGATTGGGCGGACCCGTTTGCTGATGAATCTGGCCTTGCCTCATCGGACCCGTTCGATTGACCCCGCCCCCCGGGCGTGGATAGTCTCGGATCATGAAGGTGAGCGAGGTGCTTCGACGGCTCCGGGATGACGGCTGGTATCAGGTGAAGTCCACGGGCGGCCATCGTCAATTCAAGCACCCGACCAGGCCAGGACGGGTCACCGTCTCGGGAAAGCCGAGCCACACCGTACCACCGGGCACCCTGTCGAGCATCCGCAAGCAAGCCGGTTGGGACGATTAGCGGGAGGCTGGTGATGCGGCGATACGCCATCGTGGTCGAGGATGCCGGCTCCAATTTCGCGGCCTACGTGCCCGACCTCCCGGGGTGCGTCGCGACGGGACGGACCGAGGAGGAGGTCGGCCGACTGATCCGTGAGGCGATCGCATTGCATCTCGAAGGGCTGGAGGAGGACGGTCTAACCATTCCGGAGCCTTCGAGTCGCGTGGAATACGTCGAGATCGACGGCTGAGCCATGTCAGGGAGGCTCGAGGTGAACGAACGACTTCAACGGGCGTTCGCCGAGACGAAGAAGCTCCCCGCCGAGGACCAGGACGCCATCGCTGTGCGCCTGCTCGCGGAGGTCGATGACGAGCGGCGATGGAACGCCCGCTTCGCCGCGACCGCCGACGATCAGTGGGATCGCATGGTCGCGGAGGTCCGCGGCGACATCTCGGCCGAGCGCATCTCCCCGCTCGACGACGTGATCCCGCCCGACGAGCCGACTCGATGAAGTCGGTCGTCACCGCGAACCTTCGCGACCTGCTCGGGGCTCTTGCCGAGCCCGTTCGAAGCCAAACAGCCCGCGCCTACGCCGTCGGACGGGCCGACCTGTTGGCCAGACTATCAAGCCCCATCGCGAAGCGGCTCCTTCGCCCTGTCGCCATCCCGGGCTGCCGGTTACGATGGAGGCGAGCCGGCGAATCATCCGGCGCGGAGGGTGAGTCGATGGCGACGGCGGAGGTCCCCATGCTGGCCTTGCTGTTTCGCCCATCGCTGATGTCGAGCGGGCCGGCGTCGGACTGGAACTGATCCGCGTCGAGCCGATCCTGGACGACGAATCGAACCCAACCTGGCCCGGCAAAGTGGAACTAAAAGATTCTCGAAATCAAAATATCTTGACAACGGCAAACTGGACACTATACGCATCCGGATGCGGCCCCGTGATCGGGAAGCCCCAGAAGTTGAGCAGGTAGAAGTCGTCGCCCAGGTGGAACCGCGTCCCCGGCCCGAGGATCACGCTCGTCGGGGCGGAGGAAGCCCCGGACAGAGGGACGGCCACGTCGCACGCCGCATAGAAGACCAGGTCGCCGAACGGCACGTCGTGCGGCGTGAAGTAGCGGCCGACGGCGAAGCCGCCGTCGAACGTGGTGGGGGACGAGGCCGGGGTGTCGCCGATCGGGACGGTGACGGAGGCGGAGCCACGCGTGACCCAGGAGCCGACCGGGTTGTTCCAGAACTCGTAACGGGGGGTTAGCGCGATCATCCCGCCCCCGGTGGCGGACGAGCCGGTCGGGGTGGTCACGCCAAACGAGAAGACGTGGCTGGTCGCCTCGTCCTCCGCTAATAGGAACCTCGGCCGGATGGTCAGGTCGCCAGTCTGGGTGACGTAGCCGCGGCGGGCATCGACGGTCCCGTTGGCGACCAGGGACGGCTCCTCGATCAGGAGCTCGAACCGCCGCGAAAGGGGGAGGAAGACGGAGAGGCTGGCGTCGTAGCGGTTGCCGTGATAGGCCGTGTTGAGGGCGTTCGTGTAGCCGAAGTCGACCGTCCACAGGCGGTAGAAGACGCCATTGAAGGCCCCAAGCCATCCGTGCCGCGGCGCCAGGCCTTCGGCGCCCGCGGGCGGGGCGGCCCAGGACTCGAGCCATCCCTCCGTGAGGAATGTGCCGAACGTCAAAGGCCGCCATCGTCCCTCGGCATAGACGTCGCCGCAGAGGGATTCCTCGATCGTCGCGATCGGTCTCATCGCGGCCGAGGGGGACGAGGACTGGAAGCCGTCGCCCTCTTCCGATGGCGCGATGACCGGCCGCGGGCCGTCCTGCCCGCGCAGGGCCGCCCAGGTCATGAGCAGGAGCGCCGGCCCCAATGCGAGACGCAGGGCGATCGATCCTGTCCCCCCGGCGCTCTGGAGCTTCATCGAAGGACCCGAATCGATCCGTCGTTTCCGGGTCAGCCACCGTCGGGATTATCGGCAGATCCGGCCCGACCGCTAGAGTCCGACCTCTCAGGTTCGAGACGATCAAGAGTGAGCTGCGGTTGATCAACGAGCTCGTCTCGTGCCAGGGCCTGGCCCCGCCGCGTCGCCGGCGCCGAGCGAACCCAAGCCGCGTGCCTGGCTACTGCGCCGACCAAAGCCAACTTGGCCCGAGCCACTCCGCGCCGAGCGAACCCAATCCCCGATAAACGACCTCCTGCCGACCGAACCCAATCGCCCGGAATCTCTCTGCGCTGACCGAAGCCAATTATCCAGAACTTCTTTTGGGGCAATAGTTACTGGAGCCAAGTCGCCGGGCCCACCGTCGCAGGGCCGACCGAGCGCTCGATCGAGTGGCGAGACGTCCCGGGGGGGTGGGCCGTGCGCGTCCGAGACAACCCTCTTGCTGGAACGAAGCCAGTTCCGCGACCGGGCCAACCGGATCGTGCAACTCCGCTTGCCTCGGTCGCAACGATCCGGGACGATGCTCGGCCGTCACGTCCGATGACCGGCGTGGCCGCCGACCCCGCGAACCCGCGAAGACGTCGCGTGAAGCTCGACCCCGCCGCCTATCTCCGGCTCGTCCGCGGTCAGTCGCGGGGCATCGGTCCGGCGCTGCTCCGCGTCGGACTGGCGGGCGCGGCGTTGCCCTATCGCCTGGGCGTCGCGGCCCGCAATCTCGGTTACAACCGGGGCTGGAAGCCCGCCGAACGGGCCGGCGTGCCCGTGATCTCGGTCGGCAACCTCACGCTCGGCGGGACCGGCAAGACGCCGATGGTCGAGTACGTCGCCAGCTGGGGCCGCTCCCGCGGGCTCCGCGTGGCGATCCTCAGCCGCGGGTACGGACAGGACGAGGGCGTGAACGACGAGGGCCGCGTCCTCGAGGAGAACCTGCCCGACGTCCCCCACCTTCAGGGGCGCGACCGGACCTCGTTAGCCCGGATCGCGGTCGAGGAGCTCGAGAGCGAGCTGCTGGTCCTCGACGACGGTTTCCAGCACCGCCGGCTGGTCCGCGACCTCGATATCGTCTTGCTCGACGCCCTCGACGCGTTTGGCCTCGGTCGGATCTTTCCGAGGGGGCTGCTCCGCGAGCCCATCGGCTCGCTCGCGAGGGCCGGTGTGGTCGTGCTCTCGCGGGGGGATCTCGTCTCGGAGCCGGACCGTCGGGCAATCCGGCGCAGGGCGGAGACCAAGGCCGGACCGCTCGCGTGGGCTGTCGCTCGACATGCGCCGTTGGGCCTGCTGGGAGAGGGAGTTCCTGACGAGCCGCTGGTCTCCCTCGGCGATCGGCCGGTCGCGGCGTTCTGCGGGATCGGCAATCCAGAAGGCTTCCGGCGGACGTTGGAAGGCATGGGCACACGGGTCATCGGGTTCCGGGCGTTTCCGGATCATCATCCCTACGCGGCCGCGGACATGACCGAGCTGACCCGCTGGGTTCGCGACCTCGGAGCGGAGGTCGCCTTGACCACGCAGAAGGATTCGGTGAAACTCCGCGCCGCGTCCCTCGGCCCGGTCCCCCTGCGCGCGCTGAGGATCGGGTTGGAAGTCGTCGAAGGGGAAGACGTCCTCATCGACGCCCTCGCGCGGGTCGCCCCCGCACCAACGGACTGACCCGGGAAAGGATGTCCCGTGGACCTCGACCTCGACGCCCTCCAGTACGAGCCCCTCGCCGATCGGCCGAGCAAGGTGGGATTGCACCACCTTGGAGTCGCGCGTCCCGGCCGATCCTTCGATCGATGCGTGGATCGAGGCGCTGCCCCACCAGCTCGCCGGCAACGGCTTCCGGCGGCTCCGCGACGCGGTCGTCTCGGCTCACGCAGGGGGGAGGAAGGTCGTCGCGGCGATGGGCGGCCATGTCATCAAGACAGGATGTGCTCCCTATCTGATCGACTGGAGCAATCGAGGCATCCTCTCGGGTCTCGCGATGAACGGCTCGGCGGCGATACACGACCTCGAGCTCGCGATCTCCGGCCGGACGAGCGAGGAGGTCGGCCCGCGGCTGATGGCCGGGACGTTCGGCTTCGCGCGGGAGACTTCCGAGCTCTTCGCCACCGCTTGCGACCTCGCGGCGGAGGACGGTCGAGGACTGGGGCGGGCGCTCGGCGAAGTGGTCGCGAATCATGGAGGTCCCGGTCTCGATTCGAGCCTGCTGGTCACGGCGCACCGGAAGGGAATCTCGCTGACGGTCCACGTCGCGGTCGGGACAGACATCGTCCACATGACGCCGCAGCTTGACGGCGCCGCACTGGGCCGGGCTACGCTCGACGACTTCCGCGGGCTCTGCCGGACCGTCGCCGAGATGGCCGCAGGGGTCTGGCTCAACCTTGGAAGCGCCGTCGTCTTGCCCGAGGTCTTCCTCAAAGCCGTCGCGATCGCCCGCAACCTCGGTGTCTCTCTCGACGGGTTGACCACGGCCAACCTCGACTTCCACCAGCAGTACCGCGGCCTGCTCAACGTCCTCCAGAGGCCGGGGGCCGAGGGGATCGCGCTGACAGGCCATCACGAGCTGATGATCCCCCTGCTCCACGCGGCCGTCATCGCGCGGATCGGGAGCGAGTCCCAGCCGGGCAAGCATCGGCCGTCGTCGCCGCATCCGGCCGATTCGCACGGGCCGCACATCCGGACGACGAGATGACCATCGCCATCGTCTGCCCGAACCTGGTCGGCGACACGGTCATGGCCACGCCCACCTTCCGCGCCATCCGGCGCGGCGTTTCGTTCGGAGCGGATCGTCGCCGTCGTCCGGCCAGGCGTCTCACCCGTCCTGGACGGCGGGCCCTGGTTCGACGATCGGATCCTTTGCCACCATCGGGCGACGAATCCCGAGCATCGGCCTCGCGCCGTCATCGACAGGCTCCGGGCGGAGCGGGTCGAGACCGTCATTCTGATGCCGAACTCGTTCCGCTCGGCCTGGCTTGCCTGGAGGTCTGGGGCGAGGCGTCGCCTCGGCTACGCGCGGGGCGGACGATCGATCCTCCTCACCGATCGCCTTGCACCGCCGCGCGATGATCGCGGTCAATTTCGGCCGATACCGATCGTCGACTACTACCTGGCGCTGGCCCGGCACCTCGGCTGCGTCGTCGATTCGCTCCGCACGGAGCTGCACACGACGACCGAGGACGAGCGCGCCGCCGATCGGACGTTCGCCGACCTGGGGATCGCGCCCGGCGCGAGGGTCGTCTGCCTGAACAACGGCGGGGCATTCGGCCCGGCGAAGTCATGGCCCCCGGAGCATTTCGCCACGCTCGCGCCGGCTTGCGGTCGAGTCGGGCGTCGACGTGCTGGTCCTCTGCGGCCCGGCCGAGCGCGAGGCGGCAAGGGGGATCGTCGCGAAGGCCGATCATCCGCGCGTCTTCAGCCTCGCCGATCAGCCGGTCGGGCTCGGTCTGTCGAAGGCCTGCGTCCGCCGATCGGCTCTGCTTGTGACGACCGACTCCGGCCCACGCCACTTCGCACCCGCCTTCGACGTCCCCGTGCTCACCCTGTTCGGCCCGACGCACATCGCCTGGACGCGGACCCATCACCCGCTCTCGCTCCATATCTTCCACCCCGTCGACTGCGGCCCTTGCCAGCAGCCTGTGTGCCCTAAGGGGCATCACCGGTGCATGCGGGACCTGGACCCCGATTCAGTCTATCGCGCCGCGACCAGGCTGCTAGCGATGAGCAGGCCGAGCCCGCCGACGCCCCATTTCGGCCGGATCGGGACGCGCGTGCGATGAGCGAGCGTCGGCCGACCTGGCTCATCACAGGCGGCTCGGGCTTCCTTGGCCGGCACCTGCTCGAACGCCTCGATCGCGAGCCCGTCGATGTCGTCACGCTCGGCCGGCGAACGATCCCGGGACGCCCGTTCGTGAAGGCCGACCTGCTCGATGGCGACGGCCTGCGTCGGGCCATCAATGAGGCTTCTCCCTCCGTCGTCCTCCACCTCGCGGGACGCACGCCCCCGGCGGACGCTGAGTCTCTCGATCGGTCGAACCGCGTCGCGACGCACCGCCTGATTGAAGCGCTGGCGGCCGTGCCCGAACCCGCCCGACTCATCGCGGCCGGCTCGGCCGCCGAGCTGGGGCCGGTTCCGATCGACGCGTTGCCGGTCGGGGAGGAGCACCCCGCCGACCCCGAGACCGATTACGGTCGGAGCAAGCTTGTCGCGACGCATGCCGTCCTGGAGGCCGGCGGCATCGTTGCGCGCGTGTTCAACCCGATCGGACCGGGCACGCCGCCGAGCCAGGCGCTCGGACGATTCGCAGCGATGCTCGCCGACGGCCGGGGTCCGATCACACTCGACGTGGGCGACCTGTCGCCTCGCCGCGACTTCATCGACGGGCGTGACGTGGCCGACGCCGCTGCATCGCTCTGGCTCTCGCGGCGGGACCGGGACTTTACCACGTCGGGACGGGCGAGTCGCGGAGCGTCGGCGAGGGACTGGCGTTGCTGATCAAGTATTCGGGTCGCGCCGGTCCGCGTGGACGTCGATTGCTCGCGGCCTTCGGGACCGGCCGACTCCAGGGCCAACATCGGGCGGGTGCACCGCGAGGTGGGATGGTCCCCGCGCATCCCGTTCGAGCAGAGCGTGGCGGACCTCTGGGCCGCGGCGCGGCGTGGTCGCGATTGACAGGTGCCGGCGATCGCCTATGATGCGGCGCTCCGGGCGGAGGATCGCCCCGGGCTGCGCGATGCTCACGGAGGAGTCGACCCGATGGCCCGTCGCTACCTCGTCGCGATCGCGGGCCTGGCGCTGATCCTGCACATCGTCGGGATCTGCAGGACCCTGCTACCCGCTCAGGACGGTCTCAAGTTCATCCGGGTCGCCCGCGACTTTCACCACCGGGCCTGGGATGACGTCGTCCGCGGCTCGGACCAGCACCCGCTCTACTCGGCCTGCATCGCCCTGGCCGAACCGCCGGTGGCCTATTGCCTCGGCGAAGGTCCGACGGCCTGGCGAGTGGCCGCGCAGCTCGTGTCGGCCCTGGCAGCCGTCGCGACACTCGTCCCCCTGTTCGGCTTCGCGCGCGCACTCTTCGGCGAGCGGCCCGCGCTACTCGCGACGCTCATCTACGTGCTGCTTCCCATCCCGGGCGCCATCGGTCGCGACACGCTCAGCGACAGCCTGGCCCTGCTCTTCTTCGCCACGTCGCTCCGCCTCGGCGAGCTGGCCTTGCGGACTGGACGTCGGTCGGCCTGGGTCGGGACCGGGTTCGTTGGCGGCGTCGGCTACCTGGTGCGGCCCGAGCTGCTGGTCGTCCCGGTGGCCGTCGGCCTCACGGGGGTCTTGCCGCTCGTGGGGGCCGCCATGCGGACCATCTTCGATCGGAGCCGGTTGACGATGGTCCGCGTGGCGGACCCTACGGGAAGCCCGCGCTGGGCGAACTTCGCCGGGCTCGGCCTCTCGGCCCTGGCGATCGTCGGATGCTACGCTCTGGTGAAGGGCGAAGTCTCCGAGAAGCTCGCGATCCGCACCACGTCGGGCCTGGGACCGTCGTCGCAGCGCCGGTCGGTCGCGGCGTCGATGCCCCGCGGCCTCGATGATCCGCGATGGGACTTCTCGCCCAAGGAGGAGACGGGCAAGGCCGACCCCGACTTCGTCCGCCTCAAGGGATCGGCCGGCAAGACGCTGTTCCGCTTTGTACAGAACTGGGGCGAGGGGCTGGCGGGGTTCGCCGTGCCCATCTTCGTCCTGGGCATGATTCGCGCAAGGACGATCGAAGGCTCACGCGTCGGGCGGCGGCTGGTCGCGGTCTACGCGGTGCTCTTCTCGGCCCTGGTGATCCGCCACGCGACGACGCTCGGGTATCTCTCGGGCCGGCACGCGCTCACGCTCGTCGTGGCGACTGTCCCCTGGGTCGGCGCGGGAACGTGGGCGTGGGTCCGCGGCTTCCCACGGCGTTACGGCATGGGCGGGCGCGAGACCCGGCGCCTGGCCATCGTGGGACTCGCCGCGCTCATCGCCGTCGGCGTGACGTTCCAGGTCAGGGCGATGCACCCGACCCGGTGGGGCCACTGGGCGGCCGGCCAATGGCTCAAGGAGCACACGACGCCGGACCAGGCCGTGCTCGACACGCGAGGCTGGGCCGCGTTCGTCCGCTGCGGTCGGAGCTACGATTACTGGCACGTCCGCCAGGCGCTGAGCGACTCGAACCTCGCCTACGTGATCGTCGGCGAAGACGAATTGACGGCAAAGAGCCGCCGGGCGGAAACCCTGCGCTCGCTGCTCGCGTATGCCGGGACGCCTGCCGCCGAGTTCCCCGACCAGGACGGGAAGCGCGGCGTCGCCGTCCGCGTCTACCGGTTCCACAGGCCCGAGTCGTGGGAGGGGATGCTCCCATGAGCGGCGGCTTCCTCGACCGACTTCTCAGGGGGACGCGACGAGCGTTCATGGCCGAGCGGCACAGGCACGCCCTGCCCGCCGACTTGCCCGAGACGGTCATGGCGATCGAGTCGACCGACCGCTACCACGCCAAGCAGGGGCGGAGCACGACCCGCGTCCGGTTCGACGCGGCCGGGGATTCGCTCTCGGTCTACCTCAAGCGGCACGACCGCTTGCCTTGGACGTCTCGACTGGCGGCGCTCTTCGATCCCGCGGGTGACCACTCCCCTGCAACCGCGGAATGGCGCCACCTGGAGCAGGCGCGGTCGCTCGGCGTGCGGGTCCCGGAGGTCGTCGCGGCGGGTGAGGAGATCGGGCCGTGGGGCCGGCTCCGCGGGTTCCTGATGGTCGCCGAGCTGATCGGTGCCGATGAGGTCAATCTCGTTATCCCGCGGCTCGCCGCGACGCTCGATCGCGAGTCGTTCGCCCGCTTCAAGCGCGAAGTCGTCGCCGAGATGGCCGAGATCGCCGCGCGGCTGCACGCGTCACGCTCGTTCCACAAGGATCTTTATCTCTGCCACTACTTTCTCGATCCCGCCAAGCCGGCCGGCCGACGCCTCACGCTCATCGACCTCCACCGGCTCGGGCACCATCGCTGGACGGCCTGGCGCTGGCGCCGGAAGGATCTCGGGCAGCTTCTCTACTCGACGCACGGAGTTGCCGGGATCGACGACCGAGACCGGCTCCGGTTCTGGAAGCACTACCGCGCGCGGATGGGGCTGCGATGTGCCCGCGCCGAAGCCCGCGGCATCCGGGCCAAGGCCGCGCGCTACCTCGCACACAACCGGCCGGCTTGACGTGGAGAATCGACTGTCCATGCGGATCGCCCTGACCTATCAGCGCATCGACCCGACCCGGGGCGGGGCCGAAACGTACGTGGTGGACCTCGCCACGCGGCTCCTCCACGCCGGCCATCGGGTCGATCTCTTCGCCCACGAGTGGCGCGAAGGCTGCCTACCGACGGAGGTGACGACGCATCGCGTGCCGATCTCGGGCCTGACGCGCTGGGAGCGGATCTGGAGCTTCGCTGCGAACTCCGAACGGGTTCTACGCGAAGCCGAGGCGCGAGATCGACTGCACGGTCGGCTTCATCAACACCTGGCACCAGGACGTGCTCATCCCCCAGGGGGGCGTCCACGCGGCGAGCCTGGAGGCGAACGCGAAGCGATTCCCGCTCGGCTGGCGGCGTGGCCTCTACAAGCTCGGCAAGCGCGCGAACCCGAAGCGCTGGATCTACCGCGCGATCGAGGCCAAACAGTACGACCCCGCGCGGGGACGAGGATCGTTGCCGTGAGCCGGATGGTCCGGGGGCATCTCGAACGCTACCAGCGGGTATCGCGCGAGCGGATCGATGTGATCCCGAACGCGATCGACGCGGGGCGTCTGGACGTGGCCGATCCCTCGCGGGCACGAGCGGAGTTCCGCGCACATTCGGGCTCGGGCCCGACGATCTGGTCGCGCTCTTCGTGGGGCACAACTACGCACTCAAGGGGCTGGCCCCGCTGATCCGCGCCCTGGCCTCCCGGAAGCGTCCGGCGCGGCCGATCCATCTCGTCGCGTGCGGGGGTAACGACGTCGCGACGTACCAGGCTCTCGCAGAGCGGCTCGGCCTCGCGAAGACCGTCCATCTGGCCAGATTCCAGGCCGACATCCGCCCGCCGTTCTGGGCGAGCGACTTCTTCGTCTTGCCGACGTACTACGACCCCTGCTCGCTCGTCGTCTTCGAGGCGCTCGCGTGCGGACTGCCCGTCATCACGACCGCGTGCAACGGTGCGGGGGAGCTCGTCGTCGATGGGCGCGAGGGCTTCGTCATCCCTGATCCGGACGCGACCGACGCGCTGGCCGCGGCGCTCGACCGAATGACCGATGACACGGATCGCGCCGCGATGTCAGTTCAGGCCGCCCGGCTCGGGCGCGAGCAGTCGTTTGACCGACATGTCGCGAGGATGCTCGAGGTCTTCGAGCGCGTCGCCGCTACAAAGAGCCGCGTCGGCTCGCTATCGGCGGCCTGATCTATCGAGGTGGCCCGATGAAGGCGATCATTCTGGCGGGCGGCAAGGGGACACGGCTCAGGCCGTTTACGCATGTCTTTCCCAAGCCGCTGATGCCGCTCGGCGAGGCCGAGCCGATGCCGATCATGGAGGTCGTGGTCCGCCAGCTCGCGCGGTTCGGCTTCACGGACGTGACGGTCATCACTGGCTACATGACCGAGCTGATCGAGGCGTTCTTCGGCGACGGTCGACGCTTCGGGTCGCGGGTCGACTACCGACGCGAAGTCACGCCGCTCGGGACGGCCGGCGGCCTCTGCCTGGTCGAGCGTCCCGACGAGCCGGTGCTCGTGCTCAACGGCGACATCCTCACGACGCTGAACTTCGCCGAGATGGTCGAGTTCCACACCGCCGGTGGTGCGTCGGCGACGATCGCGTCGTATCCTCGCGAGGTGAGGATCGACTTCGGCGTGCTCGAGTTCGCCGGGGCGCCGCACGTGCTGAGCGGATATCGCGAGAAGCCCGAGTTCTCGTTCCAGGTGAGCATGGGATTGTACGTCCTCTCGCCGGTCGCGTGGGACTTCCTCCTGCCCGGGCAGTCCTTGCAGATGCCGGAGCTGCTGGAGACGATGCGGCGGGCTGGCGAGCCAATCCACTGCTTCCGCCAGCCGTGCTACTGGCTCGACATCGGCCGCCACGACGACTACGCCACGGCCAACGAGATCTTCGAAGCCAGGCGGGCGCAGTTCCTCGGCGGGGCCGAGACCCAGCTGCGGCTCAGGCTGGGACGCGACCAATGACCACGTTCACGCTCGGCGCCTGGCGGTCGTCGCAGCCTATCTGATCGGGTCGGTCCCGTTCGGTTACGTGCTGGTGCGGGCCATCGCCGGCGTCGACGTCCGCACGATCGGATCGGGCAACACCGGGGCGACGAATGCCTCGCGCGTCCTGGGTGCCGCGGTTCTTCCCCGTCATCTTCGTGCTGGATGCCGCCAAGGGCTTCGTGCCGACGTTCTTCTTCCCCCGCCTGGTCGCCCACTGGGCCGGCTCGGACGTGCCCGACCTGCCGCCGCTGGTGGCGCTGGCGACGATCCTCGGGCACAACTTCCCGATCTATCTCGGCTTCAAGGGGGGCAAGGGCGCCGCGACCAGCTTCGGCGCCGTGCTGGCGCTCGACCCGATCGCGACGGTCTTCGCCGCCTTCGGTGCCGTGATCTTTCTCGACGTTCACCCGGTTCGTCTCGATGGCCTCGCTGGGAGGAGGGCTCGTGTTCGTGCTCACTCACTTCGCGTCCACGCCTGGCCCATTTGGACCTGCTCAGCGGACGACGAGCGCGCTGATCCTTGGGCTGATGGCGCTGCTGATCGTGAGGCATCGGACCAATCTCGCGCGGATCGCCGCCGGGACGGAGCCCAAGGTCAAGTTCCGGAAGAAGCGCGCGCCCGAGGGCAATGTCCGTGGCGGTCTCGTCGGCCTGCTCGTCGTCATCGCCGGGGCGGCGGGCCTGGTCGTCAACGCCGCGCGCCGTCCCGAGTTGACGGTCGCGGGCCGCCGCCTCGTCGAGGTCAGCCGCTACGCGCCGGGACACCAGCGGGCCGAGCGGCTCGCGTTCCTCGACGGGGGCAAGCTTCTCGTCGCCACGTGCCCGCGATACCTCCGGGTGGTTTTGGCGCGGATCACCGAGTCGCGCGAGGTCGAGGAAATCAAGGACATCGACGTCGAGGGCCGACCCGTCGCGATCGCCGCCGCGAAGGACCGTTTCACCGTCCTGGTCCGCCCGCACGGCGACGCGCGTCATCTTGAGGAAGCGTGGTGGCAGGCCTTCGACCTCGCGGGCGACCCGATCGGCTCGCGGGTCCGGGTCGGATGGGATCCCGACGACTTCGCCTTCTCCGACGACGGGAAGTTCGCGTATGTCCTCACGTCCGGGAGTGCCGAGGGCGAGACGAACCGACCGCTGCCGGCGCTGCTCGTCTTTGAGATGTTGCAAGTGACGCCGAAGTCAATCGGCCGCGTCGCATTCGACCATCCGAAGGATGACCCCGAGCGACTGATTCTCCTGCCGGGCGGCCGGGCCGCCGTCTCGCTCCGGGGGTCGAACGAGATCGCCCGGCTCGACGTCTCCGACCCGAAGTCGCCGAGGCTCGTCGATCGCGTTGCCGTTCCCGACGAGGGCGTTCCGCTTGCGCTTGCCGTGGGAGCCGACGGCCGTCTTCTAGTGGGCGACCCCGACGCCTCGGCCTTCTGGCGGCTCGACGGGGATCGGCTGACCCGCGTCGACGTCGACGGCGGCGTGGCCGAGCTGATCGAGGCCGAGGGGTTCACCTTTGCCACTCTTCCGCGCGGCAGCGGCGTGGCCGTCTTCGAGGGCCGCTCCGATTCTCCGCTCGGCAAGCTCTCGATCCGCGGCGCAGCCAACCTCGGAATCACGCGGCCGCTAGGGATCGCCCATTCACCCGAGCGGAAGCTGCTCGCTGTCTCCAACCGGCGGGCGGGAGCCTGCACCTGATCGCCATCGAGTGATTCGCAAGGCCTACCTTGCGGCCGGCTCGCCAAGGCGCATCAGCCTGATGTTGCGGAACTTCGCCGACGCCCCGTGATTCTGCCGGCCGATGTAGCCGCGGAGCGGCGGATCGGGCAAGGTCCGCGGGCACATGTCGACCCGGGCGTCGAGGACCTGCTGGCCGTTCGACCAGACCTCGATGCGCGTCGCCCTCGCGCGGACCGTTTTGCGGTTCCACTCGCCGCCCATTCCCCAGCCGTCTTCGGCACGACGAACCGCGAAGGCCCATCGGCCACGGCCCGGCTCGCGAACGCGACCAGTCCCAGAAACGTAGAAAGGGCGATGGTCCGTCGGCCTGGCACGTCGAATCATCCGCGCGCTTGGCTGACCCCACCCGTCGCGCCATCACCCAAAGCGAGCCTCGGGCCGCCCGCCACGATCAACCGCGCCCTTGACACCCCCGCCGGCCGCCGATTACGACGGAAACCGTCGGCGCCGCGTCGACCCCATCGTCCGTCCCATCCCACGCAGGCGACTCATGGCCGACCGACCGACGCTCTACATCCTCGACGCCTACTCGCTCATCTATCAGGTCTTCCACGCGATCCCCACGATGACCGGCCCGGCCGGGCAGCCGACAAACGCCGTGTTCGGGATCTTTCGCGACCTGCTCAACATCCTCCGCGTACGCAAGCCCGACTACCTGGCCGTCGCCTTCGAAGGGGGAGGGCCCGACAAGCGGACCGAGCTGTTCGCCGAGTACAAGGCGAACCGCTCTGCGATGCCCGACGACCTCCGGCCGCAGATCGATGTCATCCGCCGGGTCGTCGAGGGGTTCGCCATCCCGGGGCTATCCCACCCGGGGGCCGAGGCCGACGACGTCATCGCCACGGTGGCGCGCCGCGCGGTCGAGCGGGGCCTCGACGTGGTGATTTGTACGGCGGACAAGGACGCCCGCCAGCTGCTGAATGAGCACACGCGCATCCTCAACCTTCGGTCGAACAAGGTGCTCGACGTCGAGGGACTCAAGGCCGACTGGGGCATCACGCCCGAGCAGGTGATCGACCTCCTCTCGCTGACCGGCGACACGGTCGACAACATCCCCGGCGTGCCCGGCGTTGGCGTGAAGACGGCCTCGTCGCTTCTCCAGGAATTCGGGACGATCGAGGGGCTGATGGCCAACCTCGAGAAGGTGTCCGGCGCCAAACGCAAGGAGAACCTCAAGGCCCACGAGGAGACCGTCAAGCGCGGCCGGCTGCTCGTCGCCCTTGAGACCGACCTGCCGCTGGAGCTCGACTGGGAGCACCTCAAGGCGTCCTCCCCCCGCACAAAGGACCTCAAGGCCCTCTGCATCGAGTGCGGCTTCCACGGCTTCCTCACCGAGCTCGGCCCGGACGAGAAGGAGCCGGAGCCGGTCTGGGATTATGCCTATACCGTGGTGGACACTCCCGAGGCCCTCGCGACGTTCGTTCAGGCTCTGAGGTCGCAGCCGAAGTTCTGCGTCGACAGTGAGACCACCGCCCTCGACCCGCTCCACGCCGAGCTGGTCGGTCTGTCATTCTCGTGGAAGGAGGGGGAAGCGTATTACATCCCCGTCCGGGCCCCGATGGGCGAACGATCGCTCGACCCCGCGATCGTCCTCGAAGCCTTGCGGCCCATCCTCGAGGACCCCGCGATCGAGAAGGTCGGGCAGAACCTCAAGTACGACATGCTCGTCCTCCGCCGCGCCGGCATCGAGATCGGCGGGCCGGTGACGGATACGATGGTCTTGAGCTACCTGCTCGAATCGGGTGAGCGGAACCATAACCTCGATCAGCTCTCCCGGCGGCTGCTCGACCACACGATGATCCCGATCAGTGACCTGATCGGTAAGGGGAAGAAGCAGCTCCGCATGGACCAGATCGACGTCGCCTCGATCGCCCGCTATGCCGGCGAGGACGCCGACGCAGCCTGGCGGATCGAGGCGATCCTCGGGCCCAAGGTCCGCGAGGAAGGGCTCTGGCCGCTCTATGCCGACCTCGAACGTCCTCTGATCCGCATCCTCGCCGAGATGGAGGCCGTCGGCACGAAGGTCGATGTGGTGAAGTTGCGAACGCTCTCGAAGGAGTTCGCGACGAAGCTCGCGGAGATCGAGCAGAATATCTACAAGGAAGCCGGGCGGGAGTTCAACATCGGCTCGCTGCCGCAGCTCCGTCAGGTGCTTTTCGACGATCTGAAGCTTCCCTCCTGGAAGAAGACTCCGGGCGGCGAGCCGAGCACCGACGTCGAGGTGCTCGAGGAACTCGCCGCCACGCATCCCCTGCCTCGGATGCTCATCGAGCATCGCCAGCTCGCCAAACTTAAAAGCACGTATCTCGACGCGTTGTCCGAGGTCGCCGACGAGGAGGGCCGCGTCCACTCGTCGTTCAGCCAGGTGGTCGCCGCCACGGGCCGACTCAGCTCCAGCGACCCGAACCTGCAGAACATCCCGATCCGAACCGAGACGGGCGGCCAGATCCGCCAGGCGTTCGTCGCGGGGTTTCCCGGCTGGTCGCTCCTGACGGCCGATTACTCGCAAATCGAGCTGAGGGTGCTTGCGCCACTACACCAACGACCCGGCGCTCCTGCGAGCATTTCGAGAGCGGATCGATATCCACACGGCGGTCGCGGCGCGGATCTTCAAAGTGCCCGAGACGGAGGTCAACGCGAACCAGAGGCGCGTCGGGAAGACTGTGAACTTCGGCGTCATCTACGGGATCAAGCCGTTCGGCCTCGCGAGTCGGCTCGGGATTACCCAGGCCGAGGCCGCGGCGTTCATCGACGCGTACTTCGCCGAGTATGCCGGCGTTGACGCCTTCATGACCAAGACGCTCGAATCCGCGCTCCGGACCGGCCGGGTCGAGACGATACTCGGCCGCCGCCGCGCCATCAGCGGGATCAAGAACACGACGGGCCGGAACCTCAACCTGGCCGAGCGGACCGCCGTCAACGCCGTGATCCAAGGCTCGGCCGCCGACCTCATCAAGCGCGCGATGATCCTCGTCGATCGCGCGATTCGCCAGGCCGGCCTCCGCGCGCGGATGCTCCTGCAGATCCACGACGAGCTCGTCTTCGAGGCACCCGACGAGGAGATCCCCCGCCTGGCCGAGACCGTTCGCCGCGAGATGACCACGGCGCTCGACCTGAGCGTCCCGATCGAGGTCGACCTAGCGGCGGGGCCGAACTGGCTCGACGTGAAATCGCTCGAGTGAGACAAGCCTGCGGCGTCGCGTGACTTGCTCTTATCGCCCGAATCCTGTCATATTTAGCGGTAGGCGACGAAGGGCACGTTGGGAAGACGATACCGATGGCACCCGACGTTCTCGACGAGGCCGTGCCGATCCCGGGCTTCGAGACCATCCGCCGTGTCGGTCGGGGCGGGATGGGCGTGGTCTACCTCGCGCGACAGGTCTCGCTCAATCGGCAGGTGGCCATCAAGATCCTGCCGCCCTTGCCGCGGGCCGAGTCGGCGATGCGTGCCGAGCGGTTCCGGCGCGAGGCGGAGCTCATGGCCCGGGTCTCGCATCCGAACGTCGTCTCGGTCTACGATTTCGGCGTCGCGAACGGCCGGCCTTACCTCGTGATGGAATACGTCGAGGGCGGGGACCTCAGGCGTTCAATCTCCGCGGGTCGGCCGCTGGACGCCGCTCAGGTGCGGGGCCTGATCGGACCCGATCGCTCGGGCCCTGACCTGCCTCCACCGCGCGGGCATTCTCCACCGCGACCTGAAACCCGCGAACATCTTGATGCGAGACGGCCGGACGCCAAAGGTCGGCGACTTCGGCATCGCCGTGCCCGGGGGCTGGACGGGGATCGGGAACGGCCCCGCGCCGGGCACTCCGGGGTATGTGGCTCCTGAACAGCAATACGGACTTAAGGTCGACGAGCGGTGCGACCAGTACTCGCTCGCGGCCGTGGCCTACGAGCTCCTGACGGCCCGGAGGCCGCTCGGGACGTCGTTCGAGCCGCCGTCGCGATTCCGTCGTGGAATCTCGAAGGAGGTGGACGAGACGATCATGCGCGGCCTGAGCGAGGACCGCGACGACCGGTTCGCGACGGTCGCGGAGTTTGCCGAGGCGCTCGATCTGGCCCTGGGCAACTCCCTACGGCCCCGCCCACGACGGGCCTTGCCGGTCGCGGTGGGCGTGGTCGGGCTGGCGCTCGTCGCGGTCGCCCTGGGCCTTCTGGCCCGTCCGCGGTCGCCCAGCACAGGCCTGCAGGTCGGGGCCGTCCACGGCCCGGAGCACGCCACCGGTGGGGCCGTGAGCGCCGCCGCGCCGGGGACCACGGACGCGCCGAAGCCGGGGCCTCCGCCGGACCGGTTCAGGAATCAACTTGGCATGACGATGCTCCTGATCAAGCCCGGCGACTTCACCATGGGCTCTCCGCCCGAGGACGCCGATGCCTGGACCGACGAGCGCCCGCAGCACCGCGTCTCCCTCACCCTGCCCTTTTATCTCGCCGAGTGCGAAGTCACGTACCGCCAGTTCCGCGCGTTCGTCGACGCCACAGGCTACAAGACCGAGGCCGAGCGGAGCGGGCTGGGCGGACACATCTACGACGCGAGGATCAAGAACCTGAGCGCGGGACCCGAAACTCGACCTTCCGCGTGCCGTCGTACGGCCTGCGCGGCCGCCGATGACGAACCGGTCGTGCAGGTGACCTGGAACGACGCCAAGGCCTTCTGCGACTGGCTGGCGAAGGCGGAGGGGATGGCGTATCGCCTGCCGAGCGAGGCCGAGTGGGAATACGCCTGCCGCGCCGGGACCACGACGCGCTGGAGCACGGGCAAGGACCCGGCCAGCGCTCGACGATGCGGCATGGACCCAGAGGAACGCGGGCGGTCGCCTGCACCCCGTGGGCCAGAAGAAGCCGAACGCGTGGGGCCTCCGCGACATGCACGGCAACGCTTGGGAGTGGTGCGAGGACTGGTTCGGCGGCTATCCGCCCGAGCACGTGACCGACCCGCGCGGCTTGCGACGAGGCGACAAGAAGGCGCTGCGCGGCGGTTCGTGGGACTACGACACCGTCTCGCGGACGAGCTCGGCGTCGCGGCTCCCGGACCCGCCCGACCGGGCCCACTTCACGCACGGCTTCCGCGTGGCGATGGGTCCGACGGCTCGCCCCGACCAGCCGCGGGGGTCGCGATGAAAAACGCGGATCACGCACGGCAGCTCGAGATTGCCCGCTGCCTGTTCCGCGAGTCGAACGACGCGCTGTTTGTCTTCGACCCGGGCGACCTCCGCGTGGTCGACCTCAACCCGGCGGCCCTGCGGCTCACCGGGCTCGACCGCCGCGAGGCGATGGCGCTTCGTCTGACGGACCTGATCGTCGCCGACGCGCCCGAGGTGCTCGACCGGCTCGTCGAGGCGAACCGCGACACGACATTCTTCCACTCGCAGGAGGGCTACAACCTCATCCGCCAGGAGGGAGCGCCGGTGCCCGTTAACGTGAGCGTCACGCGTGTGCACGTGGAGCCCACACCGTTGGGCCTTGCGGTCGTGCGCGACGTGAGCGAGCGGCGGCGGGCGCAGGAGACGCTCGATCGTTTCTTCCGCCTCTCGCCCGCGCTGTTCGCCATCCTCGATTCCGAAGGACGGATCAGCCGGGCGAACGCCGCGTGGGAGGCGCTTCTCGGGCACCACCCAGACGACCTCGTGGGGACGTCGCGTGATCGACCTTGTCCACCCCGACGACCTCACGGCCACCCGCACGGCGATGGACGGCCTCACGTCGCACCGGCGTCACCTCGTTCGAGAACCGTTGCCAACACCGCGAGGGTTCATACCGCCGGCTCGCGTGGAATCTGGCGTCGTCCCAGGGGACGACATACGCGGTCGCCTCCGACGTCACGGAGCGCGAGCGGGCGCGCGAGCTGGAGATGGCCAAGGAGGCGTCGGATGCCGCCGGCCGCGCGAAGGATCGCTTCCTCGCCGTGCTCAGCCACGAACTGCGGACGCCGCTGAACCCGATCCTCCTGGGGGTGACCTACGTCCTCGAGTCGGGCGAAGCGCCCGCGGCGCTCCGGCCCACGTTCGATATGATCCGCCGCAACGTCGAGCTCGAGGCGCGGCTCATCGACGACCTGCTGGACGTGACTCGCATCCTTCAGGACAAGCTGCGACTCGAGCTCGCCGACGTCGACGCCCATGCCGTGCTGCGTCGCGCCCTGGAAGTCTGCCGGGGCGACATCGACGAGAAGGCGCTCTTGCTCGAGACGGACCTCTCGGCCGGTCGACACGTAGTCCGTGCCGACGGATCGCGGCTCCAGCAGGTGTTCTGGAACCTGATCAAGAACGCCGTGAAATTCACCCCGGCCGGCGGCACGCTGACGATTCGGACCCGGGACGCGCACGGCCCCGGACGGCCGCGGCTGGCCATCGAGTTCGCCGACTCGGGCCGCGGCATCGCGCCTGACGACCTCGAACGGATCTTCGAGCCATTCCAGCAGGGCACGGAGGACGTCGGCCGGATCGGCGGCCTGGGGCTCGGCCTGTCGATCAGCCGAGGGATCGTGGAGGCGCACGGCGGGACGATCGCCGCGCAGAGCCCGGGGTCAGGCCGCGGCGCGACCTTTCGCGTCGAGCTCGACACGAGGTCCGTGGCGGGCACGCCGGATCGCGTTGCGCCGCGAGATGGGGGCGAGGAACGGGCCGCATTGTCGCTTCGGGTCCTCCTCGTCGAGGACGAGCCCGAGACGCTCAATGTCTTCTCGCGGATCCTCCGGAGCCTGGGACATCGGGTCGCGACCGCGACGACCCTCGCCGAGGCGGTGTCGTCCGCTCAGTCCGGAGACTTCGACCTGATTATTAGTGACGTCGGCCTACCCGACGGCAGTGGCCTCGAGCTTCCCGCGCGGCTGGGAAACCGTCAATCGACTCGGGCGATCGCCGTCAGCGGCTTCGGGATGAAGGAAGACATTCAGCGGAGCCTCGAGGCGGGCTTCGCCGCGCACCTCATCAAGCCGATCGGGTTCAAGGAGCTCGAGGCAACGATCCGTCAGGTCCTTGCCTGAGACGCGTCCCAGGCGTGGTTTGCCTTGTGCCTTCTGCCTTGATGGTCAAAGCAGAATGCACAAGGCACAGGAATCCCGGGAACCGTGTCAGACGCGGCTGACTTCCCAGCCCCGGCGATACTGCGTCTGGATGAGCCGATTGGCCTCGGGGAGGTTCGTGACCTTCAAGCCGGGGCCGTCCCACTCGAGCCGCTTGCCGGTCTTGATCGCGACGTTGCCGAGCAGGAACGCCTCGGTCAGCAGGCTGGCGATGTCGAAGTTCGAGTAGGCGAGCTCGGGCTTGTTGGCCTTGATCGCCTCGACCCACTCATTCTTCATTCCCTGGTCGCCGCCGCCGTTGGCCGGCAGCCGCTCGGGGGTCGCGAGGTTCTTGCCCTCGGCCAGCCCGCTCGGCGTGATGCGGAACTCCGCGCCGTAGTCGTTGGGAGAGAAGAGCACGCCCTTCTCGCCGACGAGGATCGAGCCGCTGTCGGCGACCTTCTCGCCCGGGTTGAGCAGCTTCGCCAGCAGGTCCTCGGGCGGCAGGACACGCTTGCCGTCCTTCTTGCCCTCGTACCACGTCAGTGTCACGGGCGGCATGCCCTCGCGGGCGGGGAACTCGAGCTTGACCCGGGCCCAGGCCTGGTAAGTCTCGGGGTTGACCTCGCCGCTCTCGGCCGAGATGGCGACCGGGTGGGCGAGCTTGAGGGCGCGGAAGGCCATGTTGGCCGTGTGGCACGCCATGTCGCCGATGGCGCCGGTGCCGAAGTCCCAGTAGCCGCGCCACTTCATCGGGTGGTAGACATCCTTGAGGTACGGCCGGAGCGGGGCGCCGCCGATGAAGTAGTCCCAGTGCAGCGACCGGGGCCACGCGTCGGCCCGATCGGGCCGCTTCGTGATGTCGGGGGCCTGGAGCCAGTAATCGGCCGGCCGGTTGGTCCAGACGTGAGCCTCCTTGACCGGGCCGATGAGTCCGTCCTGGATGAGCTCGACGGCGCGGCGGAGGCCGTTCTCGGCCGAGCCCTGGTTGCCCATCTGCGTGCAGACGCCGTACTTCTTCGCGGCCTCCTTGAGCACGCGGGCCTCGAAGACGGTGTGCGTCAGCGGCTTCTGGCAGTAAACGTGCTTGCCGAGCTGGATCGCGATCAGCGAGGCGAGCGCGTGGTGGTGGTCCGGGCGCGCTCACCGTCACTGCGTCGACCTGCTTGCCGAGGGTGTCGTAGAACCTGCGATAGTCGTGGAATTTCTTCGCCGACGGCCACTTCTTGGCCTTCGGGTCGAGGTTGGTGTCGTCCATGTCGCAGAGCGCGATGACCTCTCCCAGCGTCGCAGCCTGGTCGATGTCGCTGTCGCCCTTGCCGCCGACGCCGATGCCGGCAAGCCGGAGCGTCTCGTTCGGCTTCCGACCGAGCCGCGCCGCGGAGGTGGCCGATGCCGTGAAGAAGTAGCCGAGGCCAGCGGCCCCCGCGCCAAGAAACGTTCGACGGCTCAAGTCCGGATGCATCGACGGTGTCCCCCTGGAGGAAGAATGCGGCCCAGGCTGGAGGATAGCGGGCGTCGAGGCCCGAGACAACCTTCCAGCATCGGCGTCGCTACGCTCGCGGGGTGTGCCGCTTCAATCCGTCCGCGGCCCCGCGGCACCGAGGCGATGGTGGCCGCGGATCTCCTCGATGGTGAGCGGCCGGTCGTAGAGCGCGACCTCGTCCATCTGGCCGACCAGCGGGCGGTTCCAGGTCACGTCGTGCCGGTCGACCGCGGTCAGCCGGCCCAGGAGGAATTGGCCGGGCTCGTCGACGTCGTCTGCGTCGACGGAGAGGGGCGGCGTCGGCTGCCCGTCCATGAAGAGCTCCATGCGGTCGCCGTTCATCTGGCCGACCACATGATGCCACCGATAGGGGACGTACAGGTTGTGCGAATAGAGGTTGTCCCCGCCGCCCGTGCCCGGAGGGCTGCGGTGGAGGAAGCGGATCGACGCCGGCTGATGGAGCAGCGAACCGCGGTCCTTGGAGGTCAGCTCGAGGAGGAACTGGTGGAAATTCGTGTTGGCCGGCACGGTCATGCTAACCAGCGCTGCGTGGCCGATGACCTCGGAGAGGAACCAGAGCTCGACGGCATAGCCCGGCCGCCTCGGGGCCTTCCAGGGACGTTCCATCGACAGGTACTTCATCGTCTTCTCTTCGTCGAAGACGGCGCTACGGTTCCCACCGGCCGTCTCGGAGAGGTGGACCGGGCCCGTAACCAGCAGGGGCGGACGTCCGGGAATCTCGTTCGCGACCGTGCCGTCGGCGGTGATCGCATCGAACCGCCAGTAGGCCCAGGGCCGCGACTTCAGCACGGCCGACTTGTACGCCGGGTCGAGCGTTAGGGGCGGCGCGACCACGTTGGGGGCCGAAACGAAGTCGTCGCGCCCCGGCCCCGCCTCGATCTGCCCGTGAAGGGGGTCGATGGCGAAGATGTTGCTCTTCGATCGCATCATCCGGCTGCGTTGGATCGTGCCCGACTCGTTGAGTACGGCGGCCTCGACGCGGCCCTCGAACACCCGGCCGCGGATGGTCCCGTCGAGCTCGACGTTCATGCCGAACTCGGTCCCGAGGTCGACGACGGCCGAGCCGGAGCCGGCGACCACGAAGCCTTCAGCACCGTCGGGAACCCGCGCCCGGAGCTTGCCCCGGTGGCAGAAGACCTTCTCGTGCGAGACGAGCTCCAGGTCCGCCGGGCCCTCGACGACCAGCGCGACGCCGGTGAGCATCGACAGCGTGGCCCGACCGGCGCGGAACCGGAAGCGGCCCTGGGACAACAGGTCGCCCTCCTCGGGGCGGGGCCCGTCCTCCGGCTCCCATTCGATCTGGTCCAGCTTGACCACCATCGCCAGGCCGCGGGCGAAATCCACCTTCGGGTAGGTTGCCCCGGCGACCAGCTCGGCCGGCCCGCCGGCCGGGCGTGGCCCCGTCAGCCGCCCCACCCAGGCGCCGGCAAGACCGATCGTCGCGGCCAGCACGAGCGCGGCCGCCACGTAGCCGAGTCGGAAGGATCTCCTCGTCGGCGCGGGGAAGTCGCCGTGCGCGGGGACCGGCGACTGCCCCACCGCCCCGCCGCCGACATCTTCCGGGGGCCCCTGGTTTCCGTCACCGAATTGCGGAGTCGCGGCGCCGAACTCTCGCAGAAGACAGGCCTGCATGTGCAGGTAGGTGATATAAAACGACTCAGCGTCCGAGTCAGCCGCGACGAGGGCCTCAAGGCGGCTCCATCTGCGGGCTGGTGATCGTCTCCTCGCAGAGGGCCTCGATGAGTGACCGGAGCTCGGCGTGCGGATCGAGTGGCAGATTCATGCCCGTCCCTCCGCGGCGAGAGTCCGCGCGACGCAGTCGTGCAGGGCCTTCCTGATCCTCGCCAGCGCCTTGTAGACGACGTCGACCGAGCGACCGAACTTCTCGGCCGTCGACCGGACCGACGCCCCTTCCTTCAGCCGCTCCGAAAGCAGCTCGCGGTCCCGCCCGTCGAGCTTTTCCAGGCAGTGCGTCAGGGCCTCGCTCCGCTCGTCGAGCCTCAGGGTGGTTGAGCCGGCCATGGTGCCGGCCATCTGCTCGAGCACCGCCTCGCTGAACACGACGCGCTGCCTGCGTTGCGAACGGCGGTGGTCGCGGATCCGGTAGTAGGCGATCCGGCATCCCCAGGCCACGAAGTCCTCGGGCGGCGCCAGCTCGTCGAACTTCTCCCACATGATCACGCTGACTTCCTGCAGCACGTCCTCCGCGTCCGCCCGATGAGGCAGCAGCGTGAGGATATAGGCGAAGATCCGCCGCTCGGCCTTGAGGAACCGGCCGAGGAAGGCCCGGCCCTTCGAGTACACGTCGTCCCCGTCGGCCGTCGCGGCGGCGAGGTGCTTCGGCGTGCGATTCCCCTGTGGGTTACCCATGCATGTCCCCATGCCCCTGCGTGGCGGGGCACGAGCCTCAGCGGGAAGATCGTCCGTCTGCCGCGAGCCCGGTCTCTAGCACGCGTGGAGGCGCGACGGGATGCGCGGAGCCGCTCGCCAGGTTCCGCGGCCCACTCCTAGTAGATATGGCCGGACCGTCCCGGAATTGGAATGCTTTCTTGGAAAATGCCGCCCTGCGGGGTCTCAGTGCACGTCCGGCGCCGGCTCGCGCTCGACGATCGGAACAGTGCTTGGCTGGGCCCGGCCACGTCCCGCCCGCTGCCTGAGGATCTCCTCGGCGGCCAGATATCTCGTCGACACGCCCGGCTGCGGGTAGAAGCCGCCTCCGAGGACCAGGGCGGCCAGCGTAAGGACCGCGATCCGTTCGCGGACGCCGATGCCGAGCGAGACCGTGGAGACGTGGCGCGCACCGGTAAAGAGCAGGAAATAGACCCGCATCACCGCGATACCGTTGAGCGCCGAGACGGCAACCGCGGCGAAGCCGACGACGGGGTTGACCTCGATCGCGCCGTCGACGAGAACCTCCGTCGAGATGAACCCGAGCGTGGCGGGGAAGCCGACGCTGGCCAGGCCGGTCAGCAGGAAGCAGACGGCCAAGGTCGGCGAGTGCCCGTAAAGGCCGTGGTAGTCGGTCAGGGACATCCGCCCGAATCGCGCCTCCAGCGCTCGGAGCGTCAGGCCGAAGCCGCCGAGCGAGAGGATGACCGAGAACCACAGGCAGAGGGCGCCCGTCAGCGACAGCTCGGTGTGCAGCTCGAGCCCCGCGAGCACAAGCGAGGCGTGGCTTAGGAGCAGGAAGGCGAAGAACCGCCGCGCCTCGCGCTGGATCGTGGCCATGCCCGCGGCGTAGACGGCCGTGACGAGCGAGAAGGCGCCGATGCTGCTCAGCACCCAGTCGGGCGCGACCGGGATCAGGAGCCGCACGGCCGCGTAAATGCCGCTCAGCGGCACGACGTAGAGCAGCGCAATGCCGAGCGACGCGTGCTCGAACCAGTCGGTCAGCCAGCAGTGGGCCGGCACCGAGCCGCAGCGGATGAGGATGGCCAGCAGCAGCGGGATCGTCGCCCACCACGGGGCACGGCCCCCGGGCGTGCCGCCCGCCTCGACCGCGGCCCATCCTAGGATCAGCAGGGCGACGAACAGGCCCATGTGGAACACGTAGACACGCGTCGGCCGGCGGCGGATCCGCAGTTCGATGTAGGGCGGGATGGTCGACACGGCGAGCAGGCCGACGAGCACCCACGGCTCGTCGCAGCTGAACGTCAGCAGCCGGATCGACTCGGCGGCCAGCGACCATGAGAAGGAGAACCGGCGCATGTGCGTCCGCGCGGTGGCCAGCGCCGTGAGGAGGTGCAGGAGCGCGGTCGTGGGCACGAGGGGCGCCGACAGCTCGTCGAGCGCGAACACAATCCGACCGAAGAGCCGCGGCTGGACGCTCCAGCGGAGCGTCTGGTCGGGCCTCACGCCGACGTAGAACGCCAGCCACGCCAGGAAGGCGCAGGCGAACGAGACCCCGATGAATGCTAGGCCCCAGCGGTAGGCGCGGTTGGGGTCGCGGATCCGGCTGACGAAAGGGGAGCCGACAAGAGTGGCCGCGATCGAGAATTCGAGCCAGGGTAGATGCAGCGGATTCATGAAAACTCTTCGATCGTGGCGAAATGGGTCTTCACTCGGTCCGACTCGCGCGACGCCTCGCCCGAGAGCAGGTCGGTCCAGCGACGCTCCATCGCGTCACACAAGCGGAAGAACCGGACGAAGGGCCTAACGACGTACTCGATGAGGAACGCGTCGAGGTTCCCGCGCTCCAAAGCGAAGCGGTAGAGCCCGGCGTGGCGGCGGGGCGGCGCCAGCCTCTCCCAGGGATTGCCCGCCGGGGGCAGGTGCTCGCCGATGGCGTTCTCCAGCTTGTGATAGTCGTGCAGGAGGGTCGGCGCCCGGACGAACTGAAGCGTCCGCAGGCAGGCGTGGCCGAGGATGTGGACCAGGGCGACGTAACGGAACCCGATCCCGATCTCCGCCACAATCAATCCGACCTGCGAAAGCGACGCGAAGGAGAGTGCCGACTTGATGTCCGTCTGCACGCTGCCGGCGAGGTGCGCGAACAACGCGGTGGTCAGCCCCAGTGCGACGATGGCGATGCAGAGCCAGGCCGAGAGCGCAAGCAGCGGGCTCACCCGGAGCAGCAGGAAGGCGCCCAAGTGCACCGACAGAGCCCCGTAGAACACGGCACTTGAGGGCGTCGGCCCCTCCATCGCACGCGGGAGCCAACCGGAGAACGGTACGAGGGCCGACTTCCCCGCAGCGGCCACGAGGAGCAGCGACCCCACGACGAGCGCCTGGTACGGCGTCGCCGACGCGTGCTGATCTGGCCAGAGGCCGGCGCCCAGGAGGACGTCGAAGTCGCCTCCGCCTCTCAGGTGATGCATCGCCACGGCGGCCAGGAGTAGCGCCGCGTCGGAGACGCGATAGATGATCCATACCCAGAGCCCGTTACGCGACGGCGCGGAGCGTTCCTGAAAGAAGGCAACGAGAAGCGCGGACGATAGCCCCACGAGCTCCCACCCCGCAAAGAGCGTCTCGATCGTCCCCGCCAGCGAAGTGATCACCATGCCGAGGACGAAGATCGCATACAGGACGAAGAAGCGGTTGTACCCCCATTCGCGGTGCATGTAGCGGCCGGCAAAGGCGCCGATCGTGCCGGAGAGGATGAACGAGAGGATGACGAAGGGCACGGAGAGGCGGTCGAAGACGAACTTGACCGAGAAGTGGTAGATGCCCGGGATGACGACCCAATTCCAGGGACCGATCGCGATGTGCCGCGTCCCCAGGGCGAGCATGCCCACGAGGACGGCGACCGAGGCGACCAGGCCGGAGATGATCGCGGCGGAGACCATCCGCGCCATCTTCGCCTCGTCGATCCTCCTGTCCAGCAGCGATGAGATCCCGAAGACCATCGTCACTACGAACGGGCCGACGACGACGATCAGCCCGAGGAAACTGAGGATGCTCTCCGCGTCAGGCATGCGTCCCGCTCCGATCACTGGATGCCCCGGATCTCATCCCGATCTCGGCGAACTCCAGGTGGTCGCGCCAGCCGCGATACCAGTCGACGGAGGAGGCCGCCATCGGCAGGAGCGCGGCCTGGGGCTGATGGCGCTGGAACTCGTCGCCCTGGAAGAAGCTCAACTCCCCCGTCTCGGGGTGTAGCACGGCGAGCCGGACCCAACCGTTGCGGCAAAGCCTGCCGATGCCCTCGTTGCGTTCCATGATTCGGAGCATCGCCTCGCACGTCGTCTCGATGACGAAGAGGAGCCGGACCGGCTCGTGGATCTCGACCATCTGCCAGGGCAGGCCCGTCCGGAGGTCGCTGGCCGCGCCGTCCATCACGCCCAGCAGCGACGTGATGTTGTGCGGCAGCTTCGTGCCGCTGCCCCACCCGTAGTTATCGACGTATGAGAAGTAGTATTCGAGGTTGATTCCCGAGCAAACGGGGAAGCCGGCCTGGAGGATGCGCGTCAGAATCGAGTCCTCGTCATCGTCGCGGGTCGGGTCGTAGGACGTGAGGAAGGCGCGGCGGTCGAGGAACAGGCCCCGAGTGCGCTCGCGACGGCCGACGATGCTGATCGCATTGGTCGCGTGCCCCCACTCGGGCCGGACCTGCGCCAGGTCCTCGGACCGGCTCTCCACGTGCTGCGCGCCGCGGCGAACGAATGGGTCAGGGGGGCGGAATAGAACCGCCGGCTCCGCTCGTGCGCGTCGCGGTCGCAGGCCTGCTGTATGATCTCGCGGACGGCGTCGAACTCGCGCCGGTGCGAGTCGGGCACGAGGTCGACGTCGAAAAAAGTGACGTTCTCACTGCTGGTGTTGTGCATCGCGCCGACGAAGACCGTCCCGCCGGGTATCGTCAGCCCCCGATCCGCGAGCGCCTGCCTGACGCGGGGATCATTGAGCATCTGTGCCAGGGCGCGGCGCGTTCGGGCCCCCCCGCGACCCGCCGCAGGCCCCGCAGTCGTGGGCCGACTCGTGCGGGTTGTTCATGCTGGTCGAGCCGTGGCCAACGATCAGCACGAGCGGGGAGAAGCGCGCGTCCATCCCCAGCTCGCGGAGGACCTTATCGGCGATGGCCGTCATCTCGTCGAGCGTGAAGCCGACGTGGTCGGACTCGGGGCCGGGCGTGGGGTCGGTTCGCTCGAGGTGCAGTCGCGTCGTCGGGGGCGTACCCACGAGCCGGTCGAGCCGCTGGCGGATCCGTGCGGTCACTCGCGGGAAGAACGTCCCGGCGACCAGCGGGATCGACGCGAGGACGCCGCCCGCGGCGGCGAGGAACGCGCCGACGGCGAATGACCGCGTGCTCGTGTGGATCTGGTGCGAAGCCATCCCGAGGGCCCGCCTCCTCTTCTTGCTTCGCTCGTCGGCCCGGTCGTGGCTGTCGACGACGCGCTCCACGACCCAGTGCTGGGGCCGAATCACCGCCGGGCAGAGCGGGACAAAGTGGGCATCGGCCGCCGCGCGGAAGTACATCGCGATCGAGAAGAAGCCCGCCGTGCCGAAGGTCTCGGCGTCGGGTGCAAGCTCCTCCAGGTGACGGCGCAGCGACTCCTCACGCTCATCGATGCAAAAGACGGCCTGGAACCGCGGCCGCGCGGGGGCCGGGGCGGCATTCGGGACGTGGAGCGCGACGGCATCCAGCGTCTGGACGTAGAATCGCCGCTCATAGGCCAGGTGAAAGACGCGCCGGCGGCTCGAGGTCGGAGAAGGTCTCGATTTCGCGGACGATCGCCGCCCACTCCTTCCTCTCCAGCCGGTAGAGGACGTCGGGCGAGAGGCCGAGGACCTGGGCGAGCTGGAAGATGAGGAACGCCCTCTGCTCGACACTGGCGGCGCCGCGATGGATGTGCCTGAGCCGGGCGGCGTCCTGCAGGGCGTCGAGCGGCCCGTCGTAGCCGAGCTCCTCCCGCGCCGTCTCGGCCAGGCTGAAGCGGTCCAGTAGCAGACGTACCGCGAGGAACTCGACCAGGCTCCCGGCGGGCACCTGGTGCACCGTCCGGTCGCCGCGGAGCTCGACCTCGCGGACCATCCCACCCCAGCCCCGCAGCGCCAGGAACGTCGAGGAGATAAACTCCTCCCATTCCTCCTCGGCGACCCCCAGGATCTCGAGCGACTCCAGAATCGACTCCAGGGGTCCCATCCCCTCGTCCCCGAGCCGCCTCAGCTCGCGGCCGAGCTTGCGCATCCAGCGCGTCGGCGATCCGCCCGGGTTGCGGTACAGCGCGCAGAAGGAACGGAAGAACCCCTCGTCCCGGTGGGGCAGCGACCAGTGGGCGAACCCCTGGTCCAGGAACGCGGCGCAGAAGCGGATCAGGAGGTCATTGACGCGTGCGTCGGCGTCGGCGCCGGTCGCCTGGAGGAGCAGGTCGCGGTAGCGCACAGGCGTGGTCGCGGGCGGCATGAACGAGGGCAAGGCGGCGACGCCGTCGCAGCTGACCCTCCAGAGGGCCTGGAGCGTGAAGCCCTCCCAGTCGTCGTCACTCCAGGCCTCGATCCTCGACTCGCCGAACCGATCGAGGAGCTCCGCGAGGCTGTCGGCGACGCCGGGCGCGGCGGGCACCCTCCGCGACCCGTCGCCTGGCAGCTCACTCCGGCTCCGGAGGTCGCGCATGACCCAGCGCCTCGTCTCGGCAATCAGCCGCGACCGGACCGCCGACGACGCCTCCGAGCGGACGCGCCGCAGCGCGTTTGCCTCGGCGACGTGCCAGACCAGCTCCTCGGTCGGGCCCGTCCGCAGCGGATACTGGAGCATGGCCAGCCGCAACTCCAGCCGCGTGCCGAAGCGAGGGATCTCCTCCCACGCCCCCTCGCCCAGATCGCGCTCCATGACCTCCCGCAGGGTCGAGAAGCGAATGCGGCCCTTCCTCAGCTCATCCCGATATCGATCCTCGGTCAGATAGGGATGGCAGCCGAAGACGTGCGCCCCTTTTTTGACCGCCTCGTCGAACGGCAGGTCCTCAAACGCGTGGAGCGTGTTGTGGTGGATGAAGACGGTGATCGGTCCCTGCGCCGGCAGCAGGTGCGACGCATGGTCGATCACCTCGCCCAGGTGATGCAACCTGGGGTCCTCGGGCCTGCCGCGAGGGGGCGACGACGCAACGATGGAGGTTTGCATTTTGGCGGGGCCAACGCGTGACGAGGCTTACTGGGCCGATTCTAGGCGTGGAGAGGAGGAAGGGTTCGCCAGGATCACGGTTTGATGCAGGCTGTCGCGCGCGGGGCGATCGCGGGGCGGCACCGCGCCCGAGGCGCGACGGGACCCGTCCTCCGCTCAGGTATGTGCCGGGTTAGCGACGCACGGCCCAGACGATGCCTGTCGTATGGCCGAGTCATGATCCGCAATTCGGACTCGCCGGATGGCCGGAGGGTGTCCCTCGCGATCCCGGATCGGTCCGCGCGGCGCGGATCGAGCGGTCAGGCGAGTCTCCCGGGGTTGGTCCACGCGCTCGTCGTGCGGGCCGCAGCCGCACACGACGGGACGCTCGTTCCCGATCGACAACTCGTGCATCATAAATCGCGCCGCGGATCAGGGCAAGCGGCGAATGTGGGGCCATCGGTCCGAGTCATGCCTGGAAAATTGGCCTGCCCCGCTTCGTCCGTCCGACCGCGAGGCTCGCCTACTCGAGGACGGCCCGGGCGCCTTCTTCCTTCGAGGCGAAATTGTTGTAAGTCGGGGGCCAGACAAGATAATTCTGCACCGTCGTGCCGGGGGCGTCGTTGTCATTGATCAGGAATCCGAGCCAGAAATCACGCCCGGGCCCCCAAGGGGTGATCTCCTTCAACTCCTTGGGCGAATCCTTGTACGTCACCGCGTCGATTGGGAGCTTGACCTCGACGACGATCACGCGTGATCGGCTCATGTCGATGTCATAGACCGCTTCGATCAGGTCGCGCTCGGAGACGTCCCGCGCGTCGTCGAGGACCTTGATCGAGCGGGGGGCCTGGCTCTCGGGCATCGCCCAGGTCAGCTTCTGGGCGAAGAATCGATTGCGGAGAACGATCGGGCCGGCGTCCGTCGTGATCGATGAGTCGAACTTGAAGCCGGTCATGAAGCCATTGAGGCACATCTCGACACCGTCCTGCTTGTAATGCGCATTGACGTCCTGGTGGAAGGAGACAACGTCGTCGAAGATGAGGAACTGGGCATAGAGGTCGTTCCCCTCGTAGGCGAGGCGGACCACGGCGCTGCAGTCGAGGGGGCCGTCGATTCCGCCGCCCGAGGACTCCGGCGTGATGACAATCTGGGGCTCGACCTTGGCCTCGCGCCATTTCGTCAGGCCGCCGTCGATCGGGAACGGCCGCGGCAGACGGGGGACCTTCACTAGCGGCTGCGCCGGCCGGCTCGATATGTAGGCCGGCGGCGTCGGCGCCGCGGCCAGCATCGCGGCGGCCGCCGGCGAGAGCGAGACCGGCGTCGCCGACGGCCTGATCCGGTCGGCCCCTTCGAGGCGAAACCAGTGATGCCGCCCGTTGAAGTTGTCGGCAATCAGGGCGTAATCCCGGCCGTCGGCACTGTGGAGGCCTCGCACGGCCTTCGGGTGGTCGAGGAAATAGCCCTGGTAGTGGATGCTCTCCGGGGGCGAGAAGCTGCCGAGGCCGAGGCCGTCGCGATCGAGGTTGATGATCTCGGCCGTCGTCGCGATGCCCGTGATCACGACCGGGCCGACTGCGTCGAGGCCCTCGAGGCCCTTGTCGCGATCGAGGGCGTGGAACCAGCGAGTCCGGCCGCCGCCGTCGAACCCGAGGATGTCGGTCCCGCCGTTGTTGAGCAGGCCGACACCGTCGGGCGAGCTCTTCATGCCGACGTTTGCGACGAGGCCCCCGCGGGGGTCCATGTAGGCCGCGGTGAAGCCCTCGGTCGCGTCTTCCTTGCGCGTATACGGCGAGATGACCTCGCCCGGTCCCCTGGGCAGCTTCCGTCTTCCTTCGACGCGGTAGACCACGGTCCCGTCGGCGTCCCGTGAGGGGTGCCAGAGCGACCCCCACTGATCGCGCTCGGTGTCGAACATGAGGATGCTGCCGTCGGTCTGGAGGTATTCAAACCGGTTGTCGAGCCGGCCGCGGTACGGTTTGCCGTCCGGCCCCTTCACGACCTCGCCGCCGTCCCGAGCGTCGAGCCGGCCGTCCCGATTCGTGTCCTTGCGGGAGAACCATTGGCCCTTCTTCGGGTCGTTGATGACAGCCGACACGGGGACGAAGCGGTAGCCGTCGAGCCGCATGACCACCAGGTCGCTGTTCGCCTTGCCGCGCGTGTTGACCTGCATGACGCCGTAAGTCTTGCCGTCGGCCGCGAAGTCTCCCAGGAAATTTCCCGACACGGGCAGGTCGTAATAGCCGTCAGGCCGCCAGATGGGCGTGCCCGAGCCGCCGTCGTTCAACAGCAGCGAGCGGCGGCCATCCGAGTCGTAGATCTTCATGGGATTGCTGAACGACGCGGCCGTGCCGTTGCCGAAGAGGCCGAAGGTCCCCCACAGGTACGTCCCCTTCGCGTCGAAGACCAGCAGGCGGTTCTGGTCGACGACCGCGAGCTCGCCCTTGGGCCCGAGTGCCAGGTTCACGTGCGAGTAAGGCGCCCGGGCGCCTCCTGGAACAGGAAGCGATCGGGCAGGAAGGGGCCGTACGGGCCGTCGCCCCGGCCGACGCTCCAGCCCGATTTGGCCTTGGCCCTGGGATCGGGCACCTCGAGCACGCGCACCACGCCCTCGGCGGCCGTGGCGATCGCCAGCCTCCCGTGCCCCGCCGCGAGCGCCCGAGGGGCGAGTGCCGAGAAGTCACGCTCGGCGATCACCGAGCCGTCGGGCCCCAGCGCCACGACCTTCTTCCCGTCGCTGATGACCCAGACAACCTTGGTCGTATGATCGGCGACCGGGTGCGAGGGCGCGGGGATGTCGACCTCGGACCGCCATCCCGAGGCGTCGGACGGCCCGATCCGCACCTTGTTCGCGCCCTTGTCCGTCACGAAGAGCTTGCCGTCGAGCTCGGCGACGCCGTAGACCCCCTTCGCGACGTCGACTGTCTTCCGCATCGTCCCCTTTGCGTCGGCGACGACTCGCCCGTTCGTCGGGTCGATCCGGAGCAGGTCCCAGCCCTTGTCCGCCTCGTAGCCGAGGTAGATCAGCCCGTCCGACGCGAGCGTGGCCCCGCCGACCATGGACGAGCCGGGGAACGTCCAGGAGATCTTGCCCGTCGCGCCGTCAAAACAGCGAATGCTAGTGCCGTCCTCCGACCAGTTCTGCACGCCGAAGAGCCGGCCCGCGTCGTCGAAGAGGACCACGACGAGGCCCGCAGAGGCGGTGTGACCCGGCGGGGCGGCCTCGCCGGTGTCGCCGACCCAGCCGAGGTACTCCCAGCGATGATCCGCCTCGACGGAGCGCACCTCGTACGACCCGGCCGGGATCGGCCGGCCCAGGTAATCCCGGACGGGGAACCAGTACGGATGCTCCCCCGCCGGCAGCGGCAGGTTGTGAAACAGGTAGGCGACCTCGCGCCCGTGGCCGTCGAAGATCCCCGCGCTCTTGATGCCGTCGTCGGATCGGACGACCAAAGTACCGTCGGGCGACCTGGGCGGCTTCGGGGTGACCTCATAGGCTCCGGCGTCGAATCGCCCCTCCCGGGGATGTCCGTCGATGTCGCGCTCGGGCGCGTCGAAGCCATCGAGCTTCGCCACGCCCCAGTCGGTCGTGGAGGCCCGCGCCAGCGACCAGGGGAGCGTCCCCGCCGGCCGAAAGTCGCCCGCACGAGCGTCCTGGAATGTCACCGAAGCCTCCGCAGAATGGGCATCCAGCCCCGACAGGTACTTCCAATCTTGCAACGACCGCCGGCCGATCTCCTCGCGGAGCTTGCCGACGAAGAGGGTGAAATAGAGGTTGTGGTCGAGATGGACGCCCTCGACGGCCCCGACGAAGACCCCCGAGGATTCGCCGACCAGGCAATTGTTGAACGCCGCGTGCCCCGAGCCCGAGGCGAGGCTCAGCGCCAGGCTCTGATTCTGCGCGATCGTGCAGTTGACGACCGCCACGCCTTTCCCACGCGCGACGACGACCCCGTAGCGATTCCCGTGGGCGATCACATTCTCGATGCGCCCGCCGGACACGTCGGCGAACCTGATCCCGTTGGTCGCCTCGCTGACGCGGACCCGACGCACGGCCGCGTTGGAGGCGCCCTTTGCCATCACTCCGGTCGAGCCCCCGCGGATGCTCAGGTCGGCGACCTCGGCACCTTGCCCCCCGTCGATCAACACGCCGATCTCGCCCGGGCCCGCGACGATCGTCGTCTCGCGATACCCCGCCCCGCGCAGCCCGACGCCGGCCGGGAGGCGAATCCCACCGGCATACGTCCCCGCCGCGAGGGTGATGACGTCTCCGGCCTTCGCCCTCGCCTCGGCGAGCGGCTTCCCCGGCGCGGCCGGGATCGTGTCCCCCGACGAACAGCCGGCGAAGACCGTCGCGAGCACGGCCGCCCAGGCCGTCAAGCGGGCCACCTTCGGCGGGGAGACTTCGCTCCGGCGGATGGCACGCGCGATCATGGCAGTCCCTCGGGGCGATGTCCTAATTGGTTGGCCGTCTCCATCACAAGCTAACCCGCCACCGCGCCGGGCCGCAATCGCCGTGGCCTGCCCTTCACGAACATGTTGTACGAAACGTTCACGACGAGTGTCGGACTGAGACGACGCACGCCGTGCTCGCTCGCGTGCCGCGCCTTGCTCGGCTCGTGTGTTTGAGCTATGCTTAACCTTCGGCGCGGATACGACATCCGCGCCCATCCTGTCGATCGCGGAGTTCCCGATGTTGGGCGGACATCGACACCAGCCGGGCATGGTCCGCCGCGAGTTCCTCCAGGTCGGCTTTTCGGCCTTCGCGGGCATGACCTTCTCGGGCCTGTCGGCGCTCCGGTCGATGGCCGGCCCGCCGAGCCCAGGGACGGCCCGGGCGAAGTCGATGATCCTCGTCTTTGCCACCGGCGGGATGAGCCATCTCGACACGTTCGACATGAAGCCCGATGCGCTCGAGGGCATCCGCGGCGAGTTCAAGCCGATCGCCACCAGCGTGCCCGGCATCATTGTCGGAGAACACCTGCCCCGGCTGGCGAAGCGGATGGACCGGCTCGCCGTTGTGCGGACCATGTCGCACGACCAGACGAACCACCTCAACGCGACGCACCGCCTGTTGACCGGCCAGGGGCAGCCAGGCGCGTTCTTCGACAAGATCGCCTCGCGCGACGACTATCCGTGCTATGCCTCGGCCCTGGATTACGCCCGGCCCCGCTCCGACGGCATCCCGACCGGCGTGACCCTGCCCACGTACCTGATGGAAGGCCCGCTGACCTGGCCCGGCCAGACCGCGGGCTTCCTCGGCCCGAAGCACGACCCTTGGCAGATCAAGCAGGACCCGAGCAAACCGGGCTTCCGCGAGGACAGCCTTTCTCTGCCCGCCGGCTTCACCGTCGAACGCCTCGACCGCCGCCGGAGCCTCCTCGACCAGCTTGCGGGCGACGCCCCCCGCGGCTCGATCGACGCCCAGCGCGAGCAGGCGATGTCGCTGCTTGTCACCGGCAAGGTGTCCCGCGCCTTCGAGCTGAACCGGGAAGATCCGAAGACCCGCGACCGCTACGGCCGCCACATGTTCGGCCAGTCGCTCCTGCTGGCGCGGCGCCTCGTACAGGCGGGCGTGCCGATCGTCCAGGTCAACCTCGGGCAGGTGCAGAACTGGGACACGCACTCGGCAAATTTTAAGAGCCTCAAGGACCGCCTGCTGCCGCCCACCGACCGCGGCGTCTCCGCTCTTCTGGACGACCTCGAGGTCCACGGGCTACTCGACGAGACGCTCGTCGTCCTGACCGGCGAGTTCGGCCGGACACCGCGGATCGGCGTCAGCACCGGCAACGCCAACACCAAGGACGGCCGCGACCACTGGGCCCGCTGCTTCTCGACCGTGCTGGCCGGTGCGGGCGTCCGCGGCGGCCAGGCGATCGGCCAGTCCGACAAGGTGGGGGCCTATCCCGCGAGCCGGCCCTTTACGCCGGCCGACCTCGCCGCGACGATCTACCAGTCGCTCGGCGTCGACCCGGAGACTGAGCTTCGCGACCGCTTCGGCCGGCCGATCGTGCTCTGCACGGGCCGGCCGATCACGCCGCTGTTCGACGGCTCGACGGCGTGACTTGAAGTCACTCACTGCCGCGCTGGATCTTGTCGGGGCCGGCGCCGACGACCTTCTCGTACTTGCCGTCTGAGGCCTTCGCATACTTGGTGAAGCCGAGCCGGGCGAGGTTACCGTCGTCGAGGCTGGCCTTCGCGGCCCCGGCCTTGAGAGTCAAACTGGGCGGCTGAAGAATCCGTCGGACGGGGCGGCCGGTGGAGGGGTGAGAAGCGAGGGGGTCGTCCGCCATCCGCTGGACGACCTCAAACGTGTCGCCACCGTCGCCGTTCTCGAGGATCTCCTGATAGACGTAGGTGGGCATGGTCGAACGCGACTCCGGGCGCTGAGGTCCGTCGGGGCTCCCCCGACGACTCCATTATACCGTCCCGGTGCCGACGCGTTGTGCAGCGGCCTCCTCGTCGTCGAACCGGACCGGAGGAAGGGCCTGCACGGCCTGGCGGAGGGCCTGCTCCCACTGGTGGTGGATCGCTGCCAGGTCCGGGTCTCGCTCGGCGAACCGACGGCGACGGTCGATCTTGAGCGAGTCGCGGGCGTAGACGAGCAGGTCGATCGGAGGCCCGACGGTGACGTTCGAACGCATCGTCGAGTCGAGCGAGATCAGCGCGTAGCGCGCAGCATCGTCGAGCGTCGTGCGGTCGAACCGGACCCCGCGATCGAGGATCGGACGGCCATACTTGCATTCGCCGATCTGCAGGAACGGCGAGTCCTCGGTCGCGCGGAGCGGGTTGCCCTGCGGATAGATCAGGTAGAGATCGTGCGGCTGGCCGCGGATCTGGCCGGCGAGGATGACGTTGACGTTGAACTTGTACTCGTCCCGCTCGAGCGCCTCGCGGTCCAGGGCCGCGACGCGGCGGACCTGCTCGCCCACGACGCGGGCCGCCTCGTACATCGTCCCGACGGCCGCGAGGCCCTCGCCCGCGTCGAAATCGTGGCGGAGAAGCGTGACGATCGACTGGCTGCACGAGAGGCTGCCGCTCGTGAGCGCGACCAGGACGCGGTCCTCGGGCGTGGCGAACACGTGCATCTTCCGGCAGACGTTGACCTGATCGTAGCCGGCGTTCGACCGCGAGTCGGAGGCCACCACGAACCCGTCCTTCGTGGTGATTCCCAGGCAATACGTCATCGGCCCCGCTCCCCAACCCGACTCGGAGTCGTCACGGCCCCGCGTCGGGCCCCGGACCTGAATACCACGCCCGTTCTCCCGTTGGCAAGCCGCCGCCCGGTCGACCGGAGTTCGGCCGCGTGGTAGAATTCGATCACCTCTCCACGACGCCCCACCCCTTCCCCTCCTCCCGGGCGCCCCGATCATGCACATCCGGATCGGCTACGACATCGCGTTCGACGTCCCCTCACCGACTCCCGTCATCATGCTCTTGCGGGTCCACCCGTCGTACGCGCCGTACCTCTCCCGGGCCGACGTGCCGACGATCGAGCCGGATTTACCCGTGTCTGAATATCTCGACGTCTTCGGCAATCGCGTGGGCCGAATCCTGCGCCCGCGGGCACGCTTCGGTTGACGAACGACGTCGTCGTCAAGGTAGACGGCACGCCCGACCCTATCGCGCCCGACGTCGAGCAGATGCCCGTCTCCGATCTGCCGCCCGACGTGATCCAGTTCCTCCTCGCCAGCCGCTATTGCGAGGTCGACCGCCTGGGCGAGATCGCCTGGGGCCTCTTCGGCTCGACCCCGCTCGGCTGGGCCCGAGTCCAGGCGGTCGTCGACTTCGTCCACAACCACCTCGCGTTTGGCATGGAGCACTGCGCGACCGACCAAGTCCGCCTACGACGCGTTCGAGGAGAAAAAAGGCGTCTGCCGCGACTTCGCCCATCTGGCCATCACGTTGTGCCGCTGCCTGAACATCCCCGCCCGCTACGCGACCGGCTACCTCGGCGACATCGGCGTCCCCGCGTCCCCGCTGCCGATGGACTTCAGCGCCTGGTTCGAGGCCTATCTCGGAGGCCGGTGGTACACCTTCGACGCGCGGCACAACAAGCCGAGGATCGGCCGGATCGTGATGGCCCGCGGGCGTGATGCGGTCGACGTCGCCCTGACGACCACGTTCGGGCCGACGATCCTCACGAAGTTCGTGGTCTGGACCGACGAAGTCAACGGCTCCGAGTTATCATGAACGAGGCAGACGAAGCGAGGCGCCGATTCTGCGAGCCAGCCGAGGGCCTTCGTCGTGACCGACGCGGACGACTTCACGATCGGCGTCGAGGAAGAATATCAGATCATCCACCCCGAGACACGGGCCCTTCGCCAGCATGCGGCGAGATCATGCCCGAAGCCTTCGCGAGCGTGGGCGACGAGGTGACGAACGAGCTCTACCTTTCGCAGATCGAGATCGGGACGCCCGTCTGCCGGACCCTGACCGACGTTCGGGACCACCTCGTCAGGCTCCGGCGGGCCGTCATCGCCGCGGCGGCGAGCGACGGCAGCCGGATCGCCGCGGCGGGCACCCACCCGTTCTCGCACTGGGACGCGCAATCGCTGACGCCCAAGCCTCGCTACTTCGGCCTGGCAGACAACTACCGCCAGCTCGCCCGCGAGCAGATCATCTTCGGCTGCCACGTCCACGTCGGCATCCGCGACCGCGATGCGGCGATCGCCGTCATGAACCGATCGCGGCCGTGGCTTCCCACCCTGCTCGCCCTCTCGGGCAACTCGCCCTTCTGGCTTGGAATCGACACCGGCTTCTCCAGCTATCGCTCGGAGCTGTTCGCGCGGTTCCCAACGACGGGCATCCCGCACGAATTCGCCTCGCGGGCCGAGTACGACGACCTGATCGCGGTGCTCGCAGCAACCGGGGTTATCGACGACGGCTCGAACATCTACTGGGACGTCCGCCCTTCGTCTCACGTCGAGACCCTCGAGTTCCGCGTCGCCGACGTCTGCACCACGATCGACGAGGCCGTGATGGTCGCCGGCCTCTGTCGGGCCCTGGCTCGGACGTGCCATGCGGATCATGAACGCGGCGAGCCACTGCCGCGAATCCGGCAGGAGCTGCTCCGAGCCGCGAAATTCCGCGCCTCGCGGAATGGATTGCGCGGCGAGCTGATCGACGTCCTCGGCCAGCGGTCGGAGCCGGCGAGCGAGGCCGTTGAGACGTTCCTCGAATTCCTCCGCCCGGCCCTCGAATCGGCTGGCGAATGGGACGAGATCACGGGGCTGGTCTTCGACACGTTCGCCCGCGGCAACGGTGCCGACCGCCAGCGCGCGCGTCTATGCACGGGCCGGGCGGTTCGAGGATGTGGTCGACCTGATCCTCGAGGACACGTCGCGAGGGACATAGGCGGACCGCTCGGTTATCCTGGTTCGGACCATCCACCGCGAAGACCGCTCAGAGGACGTCCCAAGATGAGTCGTGGTCTGATCGCCATCTCGCTGCTCGCCGCCGCGCTGACGATGCCGTTTCGCACGGTCTCGGCACAGGCTCCGGCCGATCGTCTGTTCGCGCGCGACAATCTCATCGCCTGGTGCATCGTCCCCTTCGACGCCAAGGCCCGCGGCCCGGAGGACCTCGCCGCGATGCTTGAAAAACTGGGGTTCAAGCACTTCGCATACGACTGGCGCGGCGAGCACATCCCCACGTTCGACGCCGAGCTCGACGCACTCAAGCGTCACGGGATCGCCCTCGACGCCTTCTGGGTCGCCCCCGGCGAGCTGAACCGCGAGTCGCGGATCATCCTCGACGTGCTGAAGCGTCATGGCGTGAAGGCGGACCTTTGGGCCTGCTCGACCTCGGCCCGGACAAGGTTGTCGGAGCCGAGCAGGAGCGACGCGTCAGCCTCGCAGCCTCTAAGCTCAAGACGCTCGCCGAGGCCGCGAACGCCGTCGGCTGCCGCGTCGCGCTCTACAACCACGGCGGCTGGTTCGGCGAGCCCGAGAATCAGGTCGCCATCATCAAACGATTGAAAGCGCAAGGGGTCGAAAACGTCGGCATCGTCTACAACCTCCACCACGGCCACGCCCACATCGATCGCCTGCCCGCGTTGCTCACTGTGATCAAGCCGTACCTGTGGACGATCAACCTCAACGGCATGGACCGCGACGGCGAGGCGAGGGGCCGGAAGATCCTCCCGCTCGGTCAGGGAGAATGCGACCTCGCGATCCTGCGGATCGTCCGCGACAGCGGCTACCGCGGTCCCGATCGGCATCCTCGGCCACACTCAGGACGACGCCGAGGCCCGGCTCCGCGACAACCTCGACGGCCTCGACTGGCTTGTCCCCCAACTCGACGGCAAGTCGCCGGGCCCTCGCCCGAAGCCGCGGACGCCTGTCCCCGGCGGCGCGAAGGCCTCCGGCCTGAATCCCGCCGAGTCCCAGGCCGTCGCCCGACTCATCGCCGACGCCCGCTCATCCGGCGACGCCACGCATGGCGCCGAGCTGTTCGCCTCGACCCGCTTCGCCTGCCTCTCGTGCCACAAGGTCGGCGACCAGGGCGGCACGGTCGGGCCCGACCTCTCGATCGCCGGCGTCTGCTCTCCCCCCGAGCACCTGGCCGCGTCACTCCTCTGGCCGAAGCAGGAGGTTTTCGCGGGCTACGAGGCGACGGCCGTCGAGACGAAGGACGGCCAGGTCCTCCAGGGCTACAAGCAAGGCGAGACCGCGAAGGAGCTGACTCTCCGCGAGGCCGCGTCGGGCGCGTCGTGAAGGTCCCCCGATCCGACATCGAATCGACGCGCGACCTCGGCACCCTCATGCCCGAGGGCCTGGCCGACGCGATGACCCCGGTTGAGCGTCGCGACCTCGTTCGGTTCCTGATGGATCTCGGCCGCCCCGGCGGTGCGCGCGTCACGGCGATGGCCCACAGCCCGCGGGCACGTTCCCCTTCGTCCGCGGCCCGCTCGAACCCGGCGCTGGCCGAGCTGGCAACACCACATCAACCGCGACCGCGTCTACGACTTCTACGCGAAAGAGGCGGAGTATTACGCGAAGCAGCCGGCCCTCCCCTCCCTCCTACCGCAATTTCCCGGCCTCGACGGCGGTGCGTACGGCCACTGGGGCAACCAGAACGAGAAGGTCTGGGCCGACGGCCGCTGGAACGACGCGGAACTCGGCTCTCTCCTCTCCGGCATCTTCCGCCGAGCCGGCGTTACGGTGCCCAAGGGCGTCTGCGTCCGCCTGGGCGAGCGCGGGGACATTTCCACCTGCTTCAATCCACAGACGCTCTCGTATGAGGCGGTCTGGAAAGATGGATTCATCGCTTTTTCGGACGTCCGCCACGGATTCATGGACGGCGTGATCCTCAAGGGCACCCCCCTGCCCCCCCCAAAGCAACAACCCCCGATCGTCCATTCGTGTACAGGGGTTTCTATCGTCACGGAAAGCGCGTTGTGTTCGCCTATAAGCTCGGCGATGTTGAGATCCTTGACGCCCCGTGGGTCGAGGACGGGAAGTTCACCCGCGTGGTCTCCCCGGCCGCAAGTCATCCGCTGGCCCATCTCACGAAGGGCGGCCGCGCACAGTGGCCGCAGGTTTTCGAGAGGCGCGGCAAACTCGGGACGACCACGCCCTACGCCGTCGACGCGATCGAGCCCCCGGTCGACAACCCCTGGAAGGTCCCCCTCTTCTTGGGCGACCACGACTTCCTGGCCGACGGCACCGCCTTCGTGTGCACGATGCAGGGCGATGTCTGGCGTGTCGAAGGCCTGGATTTCGAAGCTCGATCACGTTCGCTGGCGGCGCTATGCCTCGGGCCTGAGCCAGGCGCTCGGCCTGGTCGTTGCCGATGGGCTCGTCCATGTGCTCGGCCGCGACCAGATCACGCGGCTTCATGATCTCAACGGTGACGGTGAGGCGGATTTTTACGAGTGCGTGAGCAACGCCTACGAGACTTCCACCGCCGGCCACGACTTCATCTGCGGCCTCCAGCGCGATGCCTCCGGCAACTTCTACACCGTCTCGGGCAAGCAGGGCGTCCTGCGGATCTCTCCCGACGGAAAGTCTGTCACCGTCCTTGCCACTGGTGTTCGCAATGCCGATGGTATCGGGCTCACGCCCCAGGGCGTCCTGACCGTGCCCTCGTCCGAAGGCGAGTGGACCCCGGCCTCGATGGTCTGCGAGGTCCGACCCGGTGATCATTACGGCTACGGCGGCCCGAAGAACGGCCAGCCGCCGGCGCTGCCGGTCGTCTATCTTCCGCGCGGGCTGGACAACTCGAGTGCGTCCCAGGCGTATGTCTCGAGCGACCGCTGGGGGCCACTCCAGGGCAAAATCGTCCACTTTTCGTATGGCGCGGGGACGGATTTCCTCCTGCTCCGAGAACAAGTCGACGGCCAGGCCCAGGGCGCGGTCGTCCCCCTGAATGATGAATTCCTCTCGGGTGCCCACCGGGGCCGGTTCAATCCGAAGGACGGCCAGCTCTACGTGTCCGGGATGGGGGGATGGGGCACGTACACGCCGCTAGACGGCTCATTCCAGCGCGTCCGCTACACAGGCGATCCCGTGCAGCTTCCCGTCGCGTTCCATGCCCACGAGAATGGCGTGCTTCTGACCTTCACCCGGCCCCTTGACCGGGCCCTGGCCGAGAACCCGAAGTCGCACTTCGCCCAGGCGTGGAACTACCGCTATTCCTCGGCGTATGGCTCTCCGGAATTCTCGACCAGGCATCCCGGCACGCCTGGACATGATCCTTTGGCGATTCGGTCGGCCCACGTGCTCGACGACGGCCGGACGCTCTTCCTCGAGCTGCCGGAGCTCCAGCCCGTCAACCAGCTCCACCTTCATCTCCGGGTCGGCGACGGCCCGCCCGTCGACGTGTTCGGGACGGTCCACAGGCTCGCCGCACCGTTCACGGGCTTCCCGGGCTATCGGCCCGAGCGGAAGATGATTGCGACGCATCCGATCCTCGCCGACCTGGCGATGGCGACGAGGTCGGTGCCCAATCGCTGGCGGAAAAAGTTGCCCGGCGCGCGGGCGATTGCGATCGAGGCGGGGAAGAACCTGACGTTCTCGAAGGCGTCGTTCACCGTCCGCGCGGGCGAGCCGATCCAGCTCACCTTCGCGAATCCCGACGTCGTCCCCCACAACTGGGCCCGCGAAGCCCGGCACGCTGGCGAAGGTCGGCGACCTGGCCAACAAGATCATCTCCGACCCCGACGCCGCCGTGCTTCAGTACGTTCCCCGGACCGACGACGTGCTGGTCCACACCGACGTCGTGCCGCCCCAGGACCAGTTCATCGTCTACTTCCGCGCCCGTCGGCGCCCGGCCGCTATCCGTACCTCTGCACCTTCCCGGGCCACTGGATGGTCATGAACGGCGTGGTGATCGTCGAGTGATTCGCCCCCTCCGTGGCACGGATGATGCACACCACCCGACCATCGGCACATTCTTCGGCCTCGCTCGCGAGGGTGCGATGGGCGCTGCCACGAGCGCGACGGCCCAGTCGGATTCCGGATCATCGGCGCGTTCAAGCTCGTCGGCGCGATCCTCCTGTTTGGGACCGCGATCGGCGTCTACAAGCTGGCCGGCCGCGACGTCGGCAGCACGCTCGAGGAGATCGCCGCCACCTACCGGCTCGATCCGCACAGCCACTTCCTGCACGCGGCAATCTCCTGGGTCTCAGGCATCGATCGCGCCAAGCTGCTGCGCCATCGGCGTCGGCACGTTCTTCTACGCTGCGCTCTACGCGGCCGAGGGGATCGGCCTGGTCTTCGAGAAGCCCTGGGGACCCTACCTCACGGCCATCGTGACCGGCGCCTGATCCCGCTGGAGGTCTGGGAGGTCGTCCACAGGCCCGAGCCGAAGCGGATCACCGTGCTCGTCGTCAACATCGCGATCCTGATCTACGTCGTTTGGAAGCTCATCCAGGAGCGACGCGCCGCCAAGGCGGATCCGGCTGCGGGATCATGACGTTCACGATCGCGGCTCGACCCCGAGCAGGTGCCGGACGAAAAAGTCGCGCCGCCGCCTCTCTCCGTAAGATTGCGACCCCGCCCCATGGCCGGCGCCTGGGATGACGATCAGGTCGAAATCCTTGTTCGCCTTGATGAGCGCGTTGACGACCTGCATCGTCGAGGCCGGGTCGACGTTCCGGTCGAGCTCGCCGACGGTGAGCAGCAGCTTGCCCTGGAGCCTGTGGGCATTGATGGCGTTCGATGCCGCCGCGTACTCGGGGCCGACCGGCCAGCCCATCCACGCCTCGTTCCACCAGATCTTGTCCATCCGATTGTCGTGGCATCCGCAGTCCGCCGCGGCGACCGTGTAGAACTCGGGGTGCGACAGGCAGCGCCCCCATCGCGCTCTGGCCGCCCGCCGACCCGCCGTAGATGCCCACGCGCGTGAGGTCCATCTCCGGGTGGATCGCCGCGGCGGCCTTCATCCAGAGGATGCGATCGAGCAGGCCGGCGTCGCCGAGGTTCTTCCAGCACACGTCGTGGAACGCCTTCGACCGCCAGTTCGTGCCCATGCCGTCGATCTGCACGACAATGAACCCGAGCTCAGCCAGCACCTGCGCGTCATGGAACGCGTCGAACTCCTTCGGCACGAACGCGCCGTGCGGGCCCGCGTAGATCTGCTCGATCACCGGGTAGGTTCTCGAGGGCTCGAAGTTCGTCGGCCTGTGGATGATGCCGTAGATATCCGTCATCTCGTCGCGCCCCTTCGCGACGAATCGTTCGGGCGGACACAAGCCGATCGACTCGAGGGCCGAGACGTCGGCCCGCTCCAGCAGCGTGACGAGCGAACCGTCATCGGCCCGGCGCAGCTCGGTGACGGGCGGCATATCGACGCGCGAATAGCGATCGATCAGGAAACGCCCGGACGGCGACACCTGGAGCTCGTGGGTCCCGTCCCCCTCCGTGAGGACAACCAGGCCCGTCCCGTCGAAATTCACCCGGGCATGATGGATGTGGTAGGGATCCTGCCCCGGACGAATCCCGCCCGCGCTGAACCAGACCTGCTGCTTGCCCTCGTCGACGCCGTCGACGCCCCGGACCACCCATTCGCCAGAGGTGATCGCGTTCTTCACGGTCCCCGTGCGCGAGTCGATTAGGTAAAGATGGTTCCAGCCCGAGCGCTCGGACATCCAGATGAGCTCGTTGGTCTTATCAAAAAATTGCGCGAACAACTTCTGCGAATAGTCAACGAATGTCTTGCTCGTCTCGTCGACGATCGCCCTGCGCCTCACCCGTCGCGGCGTCGACCGAGATGATGCGCAGCTGCCTGATGCCCGCGCTGGTTGAACAGGAAGGTGAACCGCGTCGAGTCGGGCGACCAGCGGACGTCCCCGATCGCGAACGGATTGGCGAAGAGCCCGTCCGGGATCGGGATCTTCTTCTTCGACGCGACGTCAAAGAGGTGCGGCTTGGTGATCGGCACCTTGTCTCCGGGCTTGCGGTAGTCGTACGACTGCAGTCTGGGCTGGAGCTGACCTTTGGGCGTCGACTCGATCAGGTAGACCTTGCGGTCCTCGCCCCTCTCGGTCCGCAGCGCGACGAAGTGTTTCGAGTCGGGCGACCAAAACACGCCGCGCTCGTAGCCGTTCTCGCGCGAGCCGTCCTTGGTGAGCGCGGTCGTGCTGCCCGAATCCTTCTCCTCGAGGACGACGTTCTGGTCCTTGACGACGGCCGTCCACTTGCGGTCGAACGAGGCGTCGCCCCGGGGCGACCAGTTGGAAGGCGTGCCCTGCCTGCGCCTCCGGTTGAAGAGGGGTAGGCTGATGTCGGGCGCGAGGGCATCGGCGGGCGCGAGCGAGCCGTCCCGCTCGAGGAACCGCCAGGTCCTGCCGTCGACGAGGACGTCGACCGCACCTTCCTCACGGAAGGCGATGTTCGCGATGGGCAAGCGGCTCGGCTTGTGCGAAGTCCCCAGCTTCTGGCCGAGCGCCTCGGCCAGCCTCGCGTGGTCGAAGGCGGGGCGGCGAGTCCCCCTCGTCGCGTCGACGACGAAGAAGGCCCGCATCCCGTCGGGGCCGTCGTTGCGATACCAGAACTGGTTGCCGTTGGCGAACCAGTGGGGACGGATTTGCTCGCGGAAGACCTTCCCGCGCGTCCGCTCCTGGAGGCTGTCAGCCCGCTCGTAGTCGGCCCTCGTGCCCTGGGCGGGCAGGGCCGCGGGGAAAAGCAGAACAGAGATCGCGATCGTCAGCGCGATGCGTCCGGACAGCGGAGCCGTAGTCGTCATTGGGAAGTCCATCGGGACGCCGCGGCGCAGGGCGTCCGCGGGTAAAACCGTCCCGAGAGCTTACGACGACGGCGGCCACGGCTCCAGAGGCTCAGGGCTTCACGCGCGTCATGACCTGCAGACCATGCAGGCTGCCCTTGGGCGCGGCGAACTCCGTCGGCCGGGGCTTGCCGGGCAGTCCGGAGCAGATCTTGTAGGTGTCGCCCTCGAGCTCGTAGATGCCGAGGATCGTCACCTTCGCGCCGTCCCCTTCGCCCGCGCTCAGGATAATGTCGATCGTCTTCGGCGTCACCGTCGGGTCGACCGCGAAGGTGCCCTTGGCCGACTCGGCGCCCTTCGTCGTGAACTTGTCGCCCTGGCAGGTCATGCGCGAGTCCGTGAAGCTCGCCTCGGGGACCATCTTGCCTTCGAATTCCATCGACACGAACTTCCACGACCCTTCGAACCGTTTCAGCTCGGCCTTGACGGCCTCGTCCTTCGGCCCGTCCGCCCCGCTCGCGATGACGCACGCCGACGTTGCCAGCCCGATCCCGAACGCGGTGAAGACGAGGAGCTTCATCATCAGGCCTCCGGTCTGTTCTTGGTGGACAAACAGACACAACATAGACTGGGATTCGGCGCCGATAAAGCGAAAAACCGTCGATCTCGGGCGAATGTTTCGAGCGTGCACGGTGATCAGAACGCCTCGACCGCGGGCAGCGGGTCGCCGGGGTCGCCCATGGCCTGGTCGGCGGCGCCGAGGCTCATACCTCGGGTCGTCGGCTTGGACGGAGGAAGCGGCCGGATCAGCGCGGCCGTGACGAGGGCCACGGCCGATAGCGCGGCGGCGAGCCAGCCGACGCGCGAGTAATGCACGAGCGAGCCGTCGGCGGCTTCGGTAACGATCAGCCCGCCTGCATAAGCTCCGATCGCCGCCGAGATGTGCTGGACCGACGAGTTGACGCTCATGAAGCTCCCGCGCCGGCGGGGCTCGATGCTCCCGAGGATCATGGCCATGGCCGGGACCATCCGGCCCGACATGCCGACCATGAACAGGCCCATCACGGCGATCGCGAGGGCCAGCGGCACGCGCGGCAGGCTCGTGGCGACGATCATCATCAGGGCCGAGAACGGAACGATGACGAGGAAAACGCGAAGCCGGCCAAACCGATCGGCGAGCTTGCCAATGACCGGTGACGACACGATCGTCAGCAGGCCGCCCACGATGTAGCCGAGCGCCAGCTTCGACTCGCTCACGCCGACGTTCTTGACCATGTATGTCGCCAGGAACGGCACGACGACGAACCCGGCGAACATCAGCGACGACATCAGTGCGAACGCCCGGAGGTGGTTCGGCAGCGTCAGCGCCGTCTCGATTTCGCGGAGCGGGTGCGTCTCGCGGCGATGCTCTAGGTGATCGCGGAGCGGCGGCAGCGAGCGGACCGCGACAAGCACGACGATGGTCCCAAGCCCCGCCAGAATCAGGAACGGCTTCTGCCAGCCATACGCCACGCCAACCGCCAGCCCGAACGGGACCCCGAAGACCGACGCGGCCGAGAACGCGGACATCAGTGCACCCGTCGCCTGGCCGTGGCGATGGCCCGGGAAGACGTCGCCGATGATCGACAGCGCCATCCCGCCGAGGACGCCCCCGAACGCACCGGTGAGCACCCGGGCGGCCAGGAGCGTTGGATAGCTCCAGGCCAGGCCGCAGCAGAGCGTCCCGAGGAGGAAGCCGACGAACAGGGTCAGGAACGCGTCCTTCCGCCCAAACCTCTCGATGACCGCCGCAGCGACCAGCCCCGCGGCGCCCGCGGCGAAGGTGTACGACGACACGATCAACGCAAATTGCGTCGTACTCAGCCCGAGCTGCCCCATGAGCTGCGGGCCCAGCGGCATGACGAGCATGAAGTCGACGATGCTGGTGAACTGGACGCTCCCGAGCACGAACAGCACGGCCCGTTCGCGGCGGCGGATCGCCCGCTCCGCGTCATCGGCGTCGTAGCCGGAACCTCCCAGACCATTCGGGCCGCCCATCCCGCCTCCCCTCGTTTCGACTGCCCGTCGATCCCTCGTCTTCGGGCCCGTCGGAATCGGAGAACGAGCCGACGCCGACAATCGATGATAGTCAGAGGGGCAAGTCGCCCCGCCGACCGCTTTTTGACAAGTCCCATCGCGCCGACGTTCACCCGGCCGGCATCGACGCCGCGCCGAGCGAACCCAATCCCGCGCAGCCGCTGGGCACCATCGCGCCGAGCGAACCCAAGATCGACCCCCGCAGGCCGATCCGAGCCGCCGCCGTGGCGCGCCCGGCGCCGGGATGCAAAGAGTGACGAGGCCAAGGATTCCGGCGTGAAACTCCGCTCGCCGGGGCGGAGCTACGCAGCCGGGGTCGCGAAGGGTGATGCGCCGACCGACCCCGAGATCTCATCCGCGGCGGCGCCGACCGAACCCGTGCGCGCCGACCGAACCCGGGAGACGCCGGGGCCGCACGACTCGCCGTTCTCAGGAAACCCGATCAGGCCATCAGGCCCTTGATGACCTTGGCGTGCTCGACGCCCGTCAACTTCTGGTCGAGCCCCTGGTAGCGGTAGGTGAACCGCTCGTGGTCGTAGCCGAGCAGCCGGAGGACCGTAGCGTGGAAGTCGTGGATGTGAACCGGGTCCTTGACGATATTGTACGAGAAGTCGTCGGTCTCGCCGTGGATGGTCCCGGGCCGCGAGCCGCCGCCGGCCATCCACATGGTGAAGCAGCGCGGGTGGTGGTCGCGGCCGTAGTTCTCCTTCGACAGCCCGCCCTGCGAGTAGATCGTCCGGCCGAACTCGCCGCCCCAGATGACGAGGGTCTCGTCGAACAGCCCCCGCGCCTTGAGGTCCTGGATCAGGCCCCAGCACGGCTGGTCGACGTCGCGGCACTGGTCCGGCATCCGGCCCGCGAGGTTGCCGTGGTGGTCCCAGTTGTTGTGGTAGATCTGGATGAACCGCACGCCCCGCTCGACCATCCGCCGTGCCAGGAGGACCGAGTGGGCGAACGTCCCGGGCTTCTTGGCCTCGTCGCCATAGAGCTTGTAGGTCGACTCGGGCTCCTTCGACGTGTCGGTCAGGTCGGGCACGCTCGACTGCATCCGGAAGGCCAGCTCGTACTGCTGGATCCGCGTGTGCGTCTCGGGGTCGCCGACCTGCTGGTAGGTGAGCTCGTTCAGGGCCTTGAGGCCGTCGAGCGTCCGGCGGCGGACGTCGGGCGAGACGCCGTCGGGGTTGTTGATATAAAGGATCGGGTCGCCGCCCGAGCGGAACGAGACGCCTGCGTGCTCGCCCGGAAGGTAGCCCGCCTGCCAGAGCCGCGCCGAGATCGCCTGGACCTGCTCGGTGTTCGAGGGCTTGGCCACGAGAACGACGAACGTCGGCAGGTTTTCATTCATCGACCCGAGGCCGTACGACACCCACGCCCCCAGGCACGGCCGGCCGGTGACCATGTTGCCCGTCTGCATGTACGTGATCGCGGGCTCGTGATTGATCGCCTCGGTGTGCATGCTCCGGATGAAGCAGAGGTCGTCGACCATCTTGGCCGTGTTCGGCAGGACCTCGCTGACCCACATGCCCGACTTGCCGTGCTGCTTGAACTTGTACTTCGACGGCGCCACCGGAAACCGCTTCTGGCCCGACGTCATTGTCGTGAGCCGCTGGCCCATCCGGATCGAGTCGGGCAGATCCTTGTCGTAGAATTCGCCCATCTTGGGCTTGTAGTCATAAAGATCCATCTGAGACGGCCCGCCGACCATGTGCAGGTAGATGACCTGCTTGGCCCTCGGTGCGAAGTGCGGCGCCGCGGCGCCGTGGCAGGTCGAGTCCTTCGCCGACGCTCGCCCGCCCATCAGCGAGGCCATCGCCGCCATCCCCAGGGCGTTCGCCCCCCGGCCGAAGAACTGCCGGCGGGTCTCGGCCCGGACATAGTCCTGGATCGTACTCTCGCGGAAGGGATCCATACTCGGCCTCTCTTTCGTAGGGTCCGCCATGCGGACCATCTTCAATGGAAGGCCATCGCCCGAAGATGGTTCGCATGGCGGACCCTACGGGGAAATGTCACTTGTTCAGGACTTCATCCAGATTCATCAGCTCGTTCGCCAGCATCGTCCAGGTGGCGTGGGTCGCCGGGTCGAGCGTCGAGTCGGACTTCTTCTCGCCCACGGCCAGCAGCTTCTTCGCATCCGGGACGTCGCCTCGGTAATGCTTGAGCAGGTCGGCGAGCGACGCCTTGACGATCGGCAGTTCCTCGGCACGGAACGGACGACACAGCAGGCGGCGAGCCAGGAGGTCAAGCCGGGCGTCGTCCTTGTCTCCACCCTCCCTCAGGACCCGCTGCGCCAGGACGCGGGCGGCCTCGACGAACTGGACGTCATTGAGGGTGACGAGCGCCTGGAGCGGCGTGTTGGTCCGCTCGCGGCGGACGGTGCAGACCTCGCGGGCCGGGGCGTTGAAGATGTCCATCGAGGCCGGCGGCGCCGCCCGCTTCCAGAAGGTGTAGAGGCTGCGCCGGTAGAGGCCCTCGCCGGTGTCGCGCTTGTAGTCGCGGGTGTTGCTGCCGATCATCGCCACGGCCTCCCAGACCCCGTCGGGCTGATACGGACGGACGCTCGGCCCGCCGATCTTGCCGACGAGCAGGCCACTCGCCGCGAGCGCCGAGTCGCGGACCATCTCGGCGTCCATCCGGAACCGCGGCCCTCGCGAGAGCAGGCGGTTGTCGCGGTCCTTGTCGAGCTTCTCCTTCGTGACCTCGGCGGCTTGACGGTAGGCCGAGGACATGGCCAGGAGCTTGTAGAAGGACTTGACGTCCCAACTCCCGTCGCGGAACTCGACGGCCAGCCAGTCGAGTAGCTCGGGATGGCTCGGCAGCTCGCCGGTCACACCGAAGTCCCCGGCCGTGCGGACGAGGCCCGTGCCGAAGAGCTCCTGCCACGCGCGGTTGACCGTGACGCGGGCCGTCAGCGGGTGCTCGGGCCGGAGCAGCCACTGGGCCAGGCCGAGCCGGTTCCTCGGCAGGTCGGAGGGGAGCGGCGGCAGACAGTCGGGCGTGTCGGCCTTGACCGAGTCCTTGCGCTTGTCGTAGTCGCCGCGATTGAGGATGAACGCCATCGGCGGCTGGGGCTTCTCGTTCATGACGTGGGCGATGGTCCCCCGCGCCTTGATCGCGGCCTCCTCGCCGTCGAGCTTCGCCTTGCGGGCGAGCAGGTCCTGCGAAGGCTTGTCATAAGCGCCGAGCCACCAGCCGAACGCCTGTTCGACGTCGGCCGCAGGCCGCTCCTTCGACGGCTTCGCGACGAGGTCATACGTCCGGGTCGATCCGAAGAGCGACTTGACCTCGTCGGGCGCCAGGGTCCGGCCGAAGGCGCGGACGTCGTGGATCAGGGTGTCGTCGAGCAGCCGCGACGTCGAGTGCCGCTGGCCGACCTTGAGCGGGACCTGGGCCTTGATCGTCCCCTTCAGCGAGTCGGCCGTGACCTGAGTCGCCTGCGGCACGCCGTCGTAATAGACCTTGATCCCGGCCGCCTTCGACGAGCCGTCGTACGTGACGAGGACGTGCGTCCAGACGCCTGCCTTGATCGGTGTCGTCGCGACCGCCTTGAGCGCGTCGTCCTGCCACTTGTGGATGATGTGCGAGCCGACCTTGCCCCCTTCGAGCCAGAGGTCCCACCCGCGGAAGTCATGCTGGTCGTCCATCCTCGCGAGGATGGCCCCGCCCTGTCCGTCCTTGGTCGGCCGGACCCAGGCGCCGAAGGAGAAGCCTTTATCGCGCTCGAAGTCGCCCGCATCGGCGAGCTCGATCGCCGGGCCCGGGTCGCGCTTCGGCGGCTTGGTCGCGTCGCGCGAGTCGAGGGCGAACTGGAGCGTCTGGCCCTTGGTCGGCATCAATCTGGAGATCGAGTCGGGCGTCGCCGCGGCGAGGAACTTGTCGAACTCGCCGCGGGCCGCAGCCTTGCGGGTCTCGACGTCCTTGCGGTTCGCGTCGCGCTCGGCCGTCAGGCTCGCCCAGCGGGTGCGGTCGGGTTCGGCGGGGACGAACACGGTGGGCGGCGTGTCCTTGATATTCCCGTCCATCGCCGCCTGGGTCGTGTTGTTGAAGAAGGCCGCCAGCTCGTAGAACTCGCGCTGGGAGAGCGGGTCGAACTTGTGATCGTGACAGACGGCGCAGCCGGCGGTCATGCCCAGGAAGACCTGCGAGACCGTCTCGGTCCGGTCGCGGGTGTAGAGGACCTGGTACTCCTCGTCGATCGCCCCGCCCTCGTTGGTCGTGATGTTGCAGCGGTTGAACCCGGTCGCGATCCGCTGCTCGAGCGTCGCGTTGGGCAGCAGGTCGCCCGCGAGCTGCTCGACGGTGAACTGATCGAAGGGCATGTTCCGGTTGAAGGCGGCGATGACCCAGTCGCGGTACGACCACATCTCGCGATAGTTGTCGAAGTGAATACCGTGGCTGTCGGCATACCGCGCGGCGTCGAGCCAGTAGCGAGCGCGGTGCTCCCCCCAGCGGGGAGAGGCGAGGTACCTGTCGACGAGCTTCTCATAGGCATTCGCCGACTTGTCGTTGACGAACGCCTCGACGTCGGCCGGCTCCGGCGGCAGGCCGGTCAGGTCGAGGCTCACCCGGCGGGCGAGCGTCGCGCCGATCGGCCTCGGGGGCCGGCTTGAGGCCGCGTCGTTCAAGCTCGGCGAGGATGAACCGGTCGATCGGGGTCTTGCCCCACGCGGCGTCCTTGACCTTCGGCGGCTCGGGACGCTTCGGGGCGATCAGCGACCAGTGCGGCTCGTACTCGGCGCCCTCGGCGACCCACCGCTTCAGCACGGTCTTCTGCTCGGCCGTGAGCGTCTTCTTGGAGGCCGGCGGGGGCATCATCTCGTCGCCGTCGGCCGAGTCGATTCGGACGACAAGCTCGCTCTCGTCGAGCTTGCCCGGGACGATCGCGCCGAGCGTGATCGCATCGGCGCGCTTATCGAGCCGAAGGTCGGCCTTGCGGGCGGCGGAGTCGGGGCCGTGGCAGGGGAAACATGTCTCGGAGAGGATCGGCCGGACGTCGCGGTTAAACCGGACCTTCCCGCCGTCATCGGCGGTCGCCAGGCTCGTCGACGCGAGGGCGATGATCCATGCGGCCAGGCGACGCGAGAGGGCCAGATCGTGAGTCATGGGGGGCTTTCTCCGTATCCATTCCCGGGCGAGGGGCCCGATGACGGCGGGAGCATCCCGGGCGGCCGGGACGGGCGATCCGGGGCACGACCCCTCGACGGATCGCAAGGCAGGCTCGGGCGAATCCGGCGAGGAAGGAGGCGCGGCCTTCGGTAGGAGGGGCCGGCCGGCGGACGACTGCGGTGGGAGCAATACGTTGAGTCTAGCGGTTTCGATCGCGCCCGGGCAAGCGAATTCCGGGTCTTCGTAGGGTCCGCCATGCGGACCATCCTCGACAGTGGGCAGGCAACAAAGACGGTCCGCATGGCGGACCCTACGGTGGAGGGCGACCATCAGGACATCACCTGATGAATCGGCTCCGCCCCCTCGACGCCCACGAGCTTCTGGTCGAGCCCGTTGTAGAAGTAAGTCAGGTGCTCGGGGTCGAGGCCGAGCTGGCTGAGCACTGTCGCGTGGAGATTCTTGACGTGGAGCCTGTCGGAGACGGCGGCCCCGCCGAGCTCGTCCGTCTCGCCGACGCCGATGCCGCCCTTGATGCCGCCACCGGCCATCCACATGGTAAAGCCGTAGGCGTTGTGGTCGCGGCCGGTGCCAGCCTGGTACTCCGCAGTCGGCTGGCGGCCGAACTCGCCGCCCCAGACGATCAGGGTCGAGTCGAGCAGGCCGCGCCGCTTCAGATCCTTGATCAGCCCCGCGATCGGCCTGTCGGTCCGGCCGGCGTGGTAGTTGTGGTTCTTCTCGAGGTCGCCGTGGGCGTCCCAGTTGCTGTCGTTGTGGGCGCCGCCGGCGTAGAGCTGGATGAACCGGACGCCGCGCTCGACGAGCCGCCGGGCCAGCAGGCAGCGGCGGCCGAAGTCCTTGGTCTTGTCGTCGTCGAGACCGTAGAGGCGCTTGGTCTCGTCCGACTCCTTCGCCAGGTCGACGGCCTCGGGCGCGTGCCGCTGCATGGCGAAGGCCATCTCGTAGCTGGCGATCCGCGCGGCCAGGTTCGAGTTGTCGACGCGGGGGGCGAGGTGGTCGGAGTTGTAAGCGTTCAAGGCGTCGAGCATCTTCCGCTGCGACGCCTCGTCGAGCCCGACGTGCGGCTTGAGGTCGAGCACCGGCTCGCCGGCCGAGCGGAGGATCGTCCCCTGGTACGAGGCGGGCATGTAGCCGCTCGACCAGTTCTTGGCGCCGCTGATGGGGCCGCCGGTCGGGTCGAGCATCACGACGAAGCCGGGCAGGTTCTCGTTGACGCTGCCCAGGCCGTAATTCACCCACGAGCCGAGGCAGGGGCTGCCCGAGAGGATCTTGCCCGTGTTCATCTGGAGCATGGCCGAGCCGTGGATCGGCGAGTCGGCGGTCATCGAGCGGAGGAAGGCGATGTCGTCGACGCAGGTCGCCAGATTTGGGAAGAGGTCGCTGACCCACTGGCCCGACTGGCCATACTGCTTGAACTTCCACTTGGGCCCGACGACCCGCCCCTCGCTCTTCTTGCCGCCCCGGCCGAACGTCTTGACCGGGATCGTCTTGCCGTCGAGCTCGTAGAGCTTGGGCTTGTAGTCGAACGTGTCCATGTGGCTCGGGCCGCCGTACATGAACAGGAAGATCACGCTCTTCGCCTTCGCCGGCCTGGGCGGGGATTTAGGGGCGAGCGGATTCCCGAGGCGCGGCTTGGCAGCATCGGCGGCCGCGGCGTCACGGGCGAAGAAGTCGTTGCCGAGGAGCCCCGCCAGCGCGACGCCTGTAAAACCCGCGCCGGCCTCCCAGAGGAACTCGCGGCGGGTCCGGCGGCAGAACGTCCCGTGCGGCGGCGAGTCAGACGCTTGACGAGTCATGCGAGACCTCAGTCGAGGTAGAGGAATTCGTTGAGGTTCAGCGCGACAAGGCAGAACGACCCGAAGGCGTCGTCGGGCTTCATCCCGCCGGATTCGAGGCCGGAGATCAGGTCGAGGCCGCGACGCAGTTCCGTGTCGGCTGGCCGGCGGCCGGTCACGAGACGTAGGGCACGTTCGACCTGCTTGGTGCGGTCGTCCCTCGCCTCGCGGCGGACCCTGGCGGCGAGCAACTTGGACTGCTCGCGAAGGAAAGTCCCATTGAGCATCCCGAGCGCCTGCGTCGGCTGCGTCGTCGCGAACCGGACGGGCGTCGAGCGGTCGGTCTCGGCCTGGTCGAAGCTCTCGAGGATCGGCATGACGAGCGACCGCTTGACGTGGACGTAGACGCTCCGCCGCGCGGCCTCCTCGGGCGGCGACTTGCCCCAGCCGTGGCCCGGCATCGACTGGCCGGCGAGCACCTCGGCGGGGATCTCGGGATAGACGCCCGGCCCGTACATCTTGAAGTTGAGGTTGCCGCCGACCGCGAGGATCGAGTCGCGGATCTCCTCGGCCGACAGCCGGCGCATGTCGAACCGCCAGAACAGGTCGTTGACCGGATCGGCCGCCAGCGCCTTCGGCTCGGCCCGCGATGACATCTTGTAGGCGTTCGACATGAGGATCAGCCGATGGAGCGGCTTGAGATGCCAGCCCTTTGCGAGGAACTCGGCAGCGAGCCAGTCGAGCAGCTCCGGATGGGTCGGCTTGTCGCCCTGCGTGCCGAAGTTGCTCGACGACCGCACGATCCCCCGGCCGAAGTGGCCCTGCCAGATGCGGTTGGCCATCACGCGCGGCGTCAACGGGTTGTCGGCCGAGGCGATCCATTCGGCCAGCGCACGGCGACGGCCGGTCGACTTGCCGCCGGCCGGCGGCGCGATCGTCCGCGCTCGATCCACCGAGCACGGTCAAGAAAGCCGGCTCGACCTTGTCTCCCTTGTTCTGCGGGTTGCCGCGGAGCAGGACGAACGTCTCGGGCGCCTTGTCGCCGTTCTCGGTCACGCAGAGCGCCGTCGGCATGGCCGGCTTCTCTGCCTCCATCGCCTTGAGCTGCTTGCGGAGGGTCAGGTAGTTGTCGACCGCGTCCTTGCCCACGAGCTTCTCGCCCCGCTCGCGGATGGCGGCCGCCAGGTCCCGGCCCTTCAGGGGCTTTTTGGGATCGGCGGCCTTGTCCCGGTCAAGGAAGTCCTTCTCGATCGACAGGATGCGGGCGAGGACCTGATTGAACGTGGCGTCACGCTCACGTTTTTTGGCCTCGTAGGCGACCTTGTCGAGCGGCCCCTCGTCGAAAAGCGGGGCCTCGTCGGTCGGGCCGCCGTTGCGGTAGTGGTTGACGTTCCGGAAGAACGAGACGAGCCGGTAATAATCCTTCTGCGCGATCGGGTCGATCTTGTGGTCGTGGCAGCGGGCGCAGTCGACGGTCAGCCCCAGGAAGACCTGGCCCGTCGTGGCGACGACGTCGTCGAGGCCGTCGTAGAACGCCTGGTCGCGGTCCGTCGGCTCGTCGTCCCAGATGCCGAGCCGGTAGTAGCCGGTGGCGATGATCCCCCGCGAGCCGCCGTCGGGCAGCTCGTCGCCGGCGAGCTGCTCGCGGACGAAACGGTCGTAGGGCGTGTCTTCGTTGAACGAGCGGATCACGTAATCGCGGTACCGCCAGGCGTTGGGCTTGGGGTTGTCGCGCTCGTAGCTATTCGTCTCGGCAAAGCGGACGAGGTCGAGCCACTGCCGCCCCCACTTCTCACCGTAGCGGGGCGAGGCCAGCAGGCGATCGACAAGCCGCTCGTAGGCCTTCGGATCCTGATCCGCGACGAAGGCGTCGACCTCCTCGGGCGTCGGCGGCAGACCGGTCAGGTCGTAGGTCACGCGGCGGATCAGCTCGGACCTCGACGCGGGCGGATTCGGCCGGAGCCCCCTGGCCTCGAGCCGCGCCAGGATAAAGGCGTCGATCGGATTGGCGATCCAGGCCTTATCCTTCACGTCGGGCAAGTCGGGACGGCGGATGGGCTGGAAGGACCAGTGCGCGCGGTCCTTGTCGGTGATCGTGAACTCGCCCTTGCGGACTCCCGAGACCGGCACGCCGTGGTCGCCCGGCCACGGGGCGCCCATCTGGACCCACTTCGTCAGGTTAGCCACGACCTCGTCGGGCAGCTTCTTGGACGGCGGCATCTTGGGACCGTCATCCATGTGGCGGATCGCCGTGACGAGCAGGCTCTCGTCGGGCTTGCCGGGGACGACGGCCGGCCCGGTGTCGCCGCCGGTAAGCAAGGCGGCGCGCGAGTCGAGGCGGAGGCCGGCCTTCGACTTGTCGGGTCCGTGGCACTTGGCGCAGTGGTCGGCGAGGACGGGGCGGACCTTCGTCTCGAAGAAGCGGGCCTGGTCCTCGGTAGGCTTGGGCTCGTCGGCGAGCGCCGCGGGGGCGACGAGGCAGGCCAGCAGGATCGGTAGGAGGCGGTGCGGCATGGGCCACCGTGGTCGCGGGAGGGTCCGGCGGGGCGCCGGGTCGGGCGGGGGGGGCGGCGATCCGGCGCGGGGGTGCGCCATCCTCGATATCCTACCGCATGCACTCAGACCGTTCCAGGAGAAATCGGCCCTTGCACGTCCCGCGCGACGCGGACACGATGTCTGACCCGCGCCCTTACTGTCTGGCCCACAGACCCCGAGGAACCGTCACGATGAACCGCCGGACCGCTCTCGCCGCGCTCGCTACACCGCTCGCCCTGGGCGCCGCCAGCTCTTCGACCAAGGCCGCGCAGCTCGCCCACATGGTCTTCTTCACGCTCAAGGACCGGACCGAGCAGGGCCGCAAGGCCTTCGTGGCACTCTGCGACAAGTACCTCTCCGGGCACGCGGGCGTCGCCTACTTCTCGGTCGGCACGATCGCCGAGGACGCCATCGAGCCCGGCGTCGGCGTCAAGGACTTCGACGTGGCCCTCCACCTCGTCTTCGACGACAAGGCGGCCAAGGACACCTATCTCAAGAGCACGCGGCACGACGGCTTTGTCGCCGAGATCAAGTCGCTCGACAGCCAGGTCCGCGTGTACGACTCGTACCTTGCGGCGAAGTGAGATCAGAGCCCGTCCGCCGAGACGACCTCGCCGCCCGCCCTCGTCGCCAGCGCCGCCAGAGGGCGGGATTGACGGTGTCCTTCGTCCAGCGGACGCCGCCGTCGCAGTAGAGAACGTCGACCCCGCCCGCGTGGAAGCTCCGCGCGGCCTTCCAGCCGGGGTTGTGATAGGTGATGCAGTCGGCCGTCGGGCTGTCCGGCGTCAGATGGTGGCAATAGAGCGTGTTCAGGTAGTTGCCGTCCCACCAGTTGGCCCCCTTCCAGAGCAGCCAGCCGTCGGGGGCCGCGGCGCAGTCGGCGTCGGTGAGGGGGCCAGCGGCCATCCGGGCGAAGGCGCGGACGAGCGGCGAGGGGGTCGGCGAACCGGCCGGCAACGTGTAGGTCCCCGGGATGCCGAGCGGCTGCTCGGAGGCCGCGGCCGTCCCGCTCAGGCCATCGAGGATGCTCGCGGCGGAGATCGCCGGGCCGAGGATAAACACGCCGTCGGCGTTCGTGGCGTCGCCGCCATTGATCCCGGTGCCCGAGCAAAAGGCGTAGTTCGACGCCGCGCTTGTGGGGTCGGGGGCCGGGCCGCCGTCGCTCGGGCAGAGAAAGGTGGCGACGCGGGTCGCGATGACCGTCGCGTTGGCCGTGTCGTACGGCCAGAAGAGCGACAGGCTGCCCGCCGGCTTGTGGGCGACCGGGTGGTCGAAGTTCAGGGCGCTGGCCAGGCTCGTCTGCTCGACGAACGGGAGCATCTGCGCCAGGACCGACCAGCGATACTGCTGCGCCGACGTGTCGGAGGGAACGGGCCCGGTCGCCACCAGGAAGCCGACCGGGAACGAGTTCCACGACGAATGATAGTTATGCAGCCCGAGCCCAATCTGCTTGAGGTTGTTCACGCACTGCGCCCGCCGCGCGGCCTCGCGGGCGGCCTGCACGGCGGGCAAGAGCAGCGCGATCAGGACCGCGATGATCGCGATCACGACCAGGAGCTCGATCAGGGTGAAGGCCCTGCGACGTCTCATTGTCCTGAGGAGTTACGCGCCTGCGATCCCGCCGTGTACGCCACGCGCCAGATCGTCCCCTGGCCCGGCTTGCCGTTGTGCCTGGAGCCGTCGTCGCTGACGAGGAGCGCACCGTCCTTGGCCACGGCCACGCCCACGGGCCGGCCCCAGACGTCGCCCGAGTCGGTGACGAAGCCGACGAGGAAGTCCTCGTACTCGCCCGTGGCCTTGCCGTCCCGCATCGGGACGCGGATCACCTTGTAGCCCGTCCGGCGCGAGCGGTTCCACGAGCCGTGCTCGGCCGCGAAGGCGTCGAGCTGGTAGCCCTTCGGGAACTGAGCGCCGGTGTAGAAGCACATCTGCAGCGAGGCCGAGTGCGACTGGACGAGGACGTCGGGGACGATGACCTTGTCCTTCAGCTCGGGGTGCTTGCCCTTGTGGGCCGGGTCCCAGTGGCCGCCAATGTAGTACCACGGCCAGCCGTAGAATCCGCCCTCCTCGACGTGCGTCACATATTCGGGCACAAGGTTGTCGCCCAGCCCGTCACGCTCGTTGACCGAGGTCCAGAGCTCGCCGGTCGTCGGGTGGATGGTGATGCCCACGGGGTTGCGGATGCCCCAGGCGAAGACCTTCTCGCCCTTGCCCTCGGGGTCGAACACGAGGATGTCGGCCCGCCGCTTCTCGTCGGGATTGGTGTCGAGATCGTCGTTGTTCGACTTCGACCCGACCGAGACGAACATCCGCTTGCCGTCGGCCGAGAACTCGACGTCTCGGGTCCAGTGCCCGCCGCCGGTGAGCCGGGCGAAGCCGGGCAGGTTCGGGACGATCGTCTCCGGGACCCCCGTCGCCTCGGCATCGCCGTTCTTGTAGGGGAAGCGGACGACCGACGTCGTGTTGGCGACGTACACGTGGCTCGGATCCGGCCCCGGAGGATAGAAAGCGATCCCGAAGGGATGATCCAGGCCCTTGGCGAAGACCTGGATGGTCTCGGGCTTGCCATCCCCGTCGGCGTCGCGGACGACCTTCACGCGGCCAGGCATGCTCTCGGCGACGAAGAGGTCGCCGTTCGGGGCCGTGGTCATCGCCCGGGGATTGTCGACCTCGCTCGTGAACTCGGTGACCTTGAACCCCTCGGGCGCCTTGGGCCACGCCCCCTCGGGCCGGTCGACGATCCGCGGCTGGTTCCTGCGCCGAGGGCGTCTCGCCAGGGGCCGGCAGGTCGGCCGGGGTGATCTTGCGGCGGACGCCGGGGGCGTCGGTCGTCCAGTCGCCCATGGCCTCGCGGCCCGTCAAGGTCTCGCGGTGCGGCCCGTCGGCGAGGGCCGGGGCGGCGGCCAGGGCGAGCAGTCTGAGGACGCGGAGCGGAGTTCGAGTGCGGCGCGGCATGGTGGGCACCTCGAGGGAGAGCTCAGGGCGGGCGGGACGGGCGGCGGGTCGGAGGGTGCCCGCGCTGGCGACCATCGCACTATAACCGCTCGCGCATCCGCTCAAAACCCCCGACGCGGCTGACTGGATCGGGGCCTTCCCTGGGGGACCGGACAGAACGGCGTCAGGAACCTTGAATTCTAGGGTCCCTGACGACGTCCTGTCCGGTCCTGTTATTAGAGGGGCCGCTTCGGCCCGCACACCACTCGCCAGGGACGGCTGTCGATTCTCAGGCCTGGGAATCGACAGCCCCGCGAGTTATCAACCTTGGGACTCGACCCGGCCACTCGGGCCGTTTATGATGCCGCCCCGTCGGACTCCCTCGCGACTCGCCGCGGGACGGCCGCCGCGCCGAACCGTCGGTGAGTTCCCTTCTTGGACACGCGGTCCGGCCTCCCGCCAGGGATGGTGAGCAACCAATCATCCGGACTCGGCTCCGGGGGCACTGAAGTTGCGAACGCCCGAGGGTCGGTCCGTCCGGGGACGGACCTGCCGCGCGGGCCTTGAGCCTCGGATCGCTGTCCGACACGCGGCCGCCTCGCCGGGCGGGCATCGGGATCGGGGCGGGCACTCCAGGACGTCGGTCGAATGTCCCAGATCTTCCATCCCAGCACGAACACGCTGGCCCGGCTGACGATCTTCGGCGGGGCCTTCGCCGCGCTCGGGCTGCTGGTCCTGACGTACATGGTCGAGCGGTCGCCCTACCAGACGCAGGTCGGGGTCATCAAGGAGCAGCCGGCTCCGTTCAGCCACGAGCACCACGTCCGCGGCCTGGGGATCGATTGCCGCTACTGCCACACGTCGGTCGAGACCTCGTCGTCCGCGAGTGTGCCGCCGACCTACACGTGCATGAGCTGCCACTCGCAGATCTGGTCCGACAGCCCGATGCTCGCCCCCGTCCGCGACAGCCTCAAGAGCAACAAGCCGCTGGCGTGGACCCGGATCCACGACCTGCCCGACTTCGTCTACTTCCATCATGGGATCCACGTCCAGAAGGGCGTCGGCTGCATCGAGTGCCACGGGCGAATCGACCTGATGCCGCTGACCTACAAGGACAAGCCGCTGACGATGGAGTGGTGTCTCGAATGCCACCGCCACCCAGAGGAGCACGTCCGGCCCAAGGACAAGGTCTTCGAGATGGACTGGAAGCCCGAGGGCGACCAGGTCGCCCAGGGCAAGAAGCTGATCGAGGACTACCACGTGCCGACCGATCGGATGACCAACTGCTCGGTATGCCACCGATGACGCACGCGCACCACGACCACGAGCACGACCACGGCGTCGACCTCGCCGCCGCCCGCCGTCGGCTGGCCGACAGCCAGGGCCCGCGGTTCTGGCGGAGCCTGGAGGAGCTCGCGGACACCGACGCGTTCCGGGATTACGTGGCGCGCGAGTTCCCCAGCCAGGTCGAAGTCTGGGACGACGCCGTCGGCCGCCGCCGGTTCCTCCAGCTCATGGGCGCCTCGCTCGCGCTGGCGGGCGTCTCGGGCTGTGCGTTCCAGCCTCCCGAGTCAATCGTGCCGGCCGTACAGGCGCCCGAGCAGAACGTCCCCGGCAAGCCGCTCTTCTTCGCCTCAGCGCTGACGCTCGGCGGATACGCGACCGGCGTGCTCGTCGAGAGCTGGTCGGGCCGGCCGACGAAGATCGAGGGGAATCCGGATCATCCCGCCAATCTCGGCGGCAGCGACGTCTTCATGCAGGCGGCGATCCTCGGCATGTACGACCCCGACCGTTCGCAGGTCGTCACCCGCAACGGGCGGATCAGCACCTGGGATGACTTCCTCGCCAACGTCCTCCGGATCCGCGAAGCCCACAGGGCCGACGGCGGCGCGGGCCTGCGGCTGCTGACCGAGGTCGTGACTTCGCCCGCGTTCGTCGACCAGATCGCCGCGCTCCGCGAGGAGTTCCCCCAGGCGAAGTGGTATCAGTACGACCCGGTCGGTCGGGACAACGCCCGCGCCGGCGCGATCCTTGCGTTCGGCGAAGACGTCCAGCCGATCCACCATCTCGACCGGGCCGACGTCGTCGTGTCACTCGACGCCGACTTCATGACCGTCGGCCCCGCGCGACTCCGCGAGGCTCGCGACTTCGCCGCCCGCCGAGAGCCGGAGCCGGACCTTTATGGGTCGAAGCCGAAGTCGATGAACCGGCTCTACGTTGCCGAGCCGACACCCACCTGCACCGGCTCGCTCGCCGACCACAGGCTCAGGATCGCGGCTGGCCAGGTTGAGGGCCTGGCCCGCGCGATCGCGCAGGGCGTCGGCGCAGAGGGCGTCGCGGCCCCGTCGAAGCCCCTGGGGGGCGACCAGGCCGCATTCGCGAAGGGCGTCGTCGCCGACCTCAACGCCCACAAGGGCAGGAGCGTGGTCATCGCGGGCTTCGCCCAGCCGCCCGCGGTCCACGCGCTGGCGCATGCGATCAACGGGGCGCTCGGCAACGCCGGCAAGACAGTCGACTACATCGCCCCGGTCGAGGCCGAGCCCGCCGACCGGATGGCCGGGCTCCGCGAGCTCGTCGCGGACATGAGGGCCGGCAAGGTCGCGACCCTGGCGATCCTCGGAGGAAACCCGGCGTACGACACCCCCGCGGACCTCGAGTTCGCCGAGGCGCTCGAGAAGAACGTCAAGACGACCATCCGGCTCGGGCTCTATGAGGACGAGACCTCGAAGCTCTGCCGGTGGCACGTCCCCGAGGCCCACTCGCTCGAGGCGTGGGGCGACGCCCTGGCGTTCGACGGCACGGCCACCATCCTCCAGCCGCTGATCGCCCCGCTCTACGGCGGCAAGTCGGCCCTCGAGTTCGTCGCGGCGCTGGCGACCGGCGGCTCGCCGCAGGGCTTGAATCTGATCCAATCGTACTGGAAGGGCCGCAAGCCCGGCGGCAATTTCGACGCGTTCTGGCGGAAGACGCTCCGCGACGGCGTGGTCGCCGACTCGGCGGCCAAGCCGAAGACCGTCTCGCTCAAGCCCCTCGGCTCGCTGCCGGCCTCGCCCGAGCCCGGCACCGGCGCGATCGAGGTCGTCTTCCGCCCCGACCCATCGGTCTGGGACGGCCGGTTCGCCAACAACGGCTGGCTCCAGGAGCTGCCCCGGCCGCTCACCCGCCTGACGTGGGACAACGCCGCGCTCGTCTCGCCGAAGACGGCGAAGGACCTCGGCCTCCGCGTCGACGAGCTGTATGGCGAGTCCGACGTGATCGAGCTGACCTTCCCCGGCAGGACCCGGCTCCGCATCCCGGCCTTGATGGTCCCCGGCCAGGCCGACGGCGTCATCACCGTCCATCTCGGCCACGGCCGGACCCGCGCGGGCCGCGTGGGGACGGGCGTGGGGTTCGACGCCTATCCGCACCGCACGTCCGAGATGCCGTGGTCAGTCGCCAGCGTGACGGCCGTCAAGACGGGAAAAACCTACCGGCTCGCCAGCGTCCAGCACCACAGCACGATGGAAAACCGCGAGCTCGTGCGGGTCGCGACGCTCGGGAAATATACCGAGCACCCGAAGTTCGCCCAGGAGCCCGACGAGCACGTCGTCCGCGAGGCGACGATGTACGAGGACCCCCTGCCCCAGCACCGCCGCGACCCGGTCGACGAGGGCGGCGGCGGCGAGGGGAACGCCTGGGGCATGGCGATCAACCTCAACACCTGCATCGGCTGCGGCGCCTGCGTCGTGGCCTGCCAGGCCGAGAACAACATCCCGGTCGTGGGCAAGGAACAGGTGCTCATGAATCGGGAGATGCACTGGATCCGGATCGACCGCTACTACGAGGGCGGCGAGGACGACCCGACCATCCATCATCAGCCCGTGCCCTGCATGCACTGCGAGAAGGCCCCGTGCGAGCTCGTCTGCCCCGTCGCGGCGACGACGCACAGCGCTGAGGGGCTGAACGAGATGACCTACAACCGCTGCGTCGGCACGCGGTACTGCTCGAACAACTGCCCGTACAAGGTCCGCCGGTTCAACTTCCTCCAGTACTCCGACGAGACGACGCCGAGCCTCAAGCTCCTGCACAACCCCGACGTCACCGTCCGCCCCCGCGGCGTGATGGAGAAGTGCACGTACTGCGTCCAGCGGATCAGCGCGGCGAGGATCGCCGCCGAGGGCGAGGACCGGCGGGTCGGCGGCAACGAGGTCGTGACCGCCTGCCAGGGGGCGTGCCCGACGCGGGCGATCGTCTTCGGCAACCTGAACGATCGCGAGGCCGACGTCGTGAAGCACAAGGCGAGCCCGCGGAACTACGCCCTGCTCGCCGAGCTGAATACCCGGCCGAGGACGACCTACGTGGCCAAGCTGACAAACCCCAACCCCGACCTGCCCGGCCACGCCGGGCCCGCGGAGGGCTGACGCGATGGCGAGCGAGTCGGCCCACCTCGACGCGGAAGGGCGGGAAGTCGCGCCGTGCTCGAAGGCGACTACACCTTCGGCACCGTCACCGACAAGATCAGCGCCCTGGTCCTGACGCGCCCGTACAACTGGCGCTGGTTCCTCGGGTTCGGAATCTCGTTCGCGATGATGATGGTGTTCCTCGCGGCGGTGACGTATCTGTTCGCGAAGGGCGTGGGCATCTGGGGCATCCGCACCCCCGTCATGTGGGGGTTCGCGATCGTCAACTTCGTCTGGTGGGTCGGCATCGGCCACGCCGGCACCTTGATCTCCGCGATTCTCCTCCTCCTGAAGCAGGAGTGGCGGACGTCGATCAACCGGTTCGCCGAGGCGATGACCCTGTTCGCCGTCGCCTGCGCCGGGCTGTTCCCGCTCCTGCATCTCGGCCGGCCGTGGGTGTTCTACTGGCTCTTCCCTTATCCCAACACAATGGGCATGTGGCCGCAGTGGCGGAGCCCGCTCGTGTGGGACGTGTTCGCCGTCTCGACGTACGCCACCGTCTCGCTGCTGTTCTGGTACGTCGGCCTGATTCCCGACCTGGCCACGCTCCGCGACCGGGCCCAGAACCGTTGGGCGCAGATCATCTATGGCGTCCTCGCGATGGGCTGGCGAGGCTCGGCGCGGCACTGGCACCGCTACCGGACGGCCTATCTCCTCCTGGCCGCGCTGGCGACGCCGCTGGTCGTCTCGGTGCACACGGTCGTGAGCTTCGACTTCACGATCGGCATCGTGCCGGGCTGGCACTCGACGATCTTCCCGCCCTACTTCGTGGCCGGAGCGATCTTCTCGGGTTTCGCCATGGTCCTGACGCTGACGATCCCGCTTCGCCGCGTCTTCGGTCTCCAGGACTTCATCACCGAGCGGCACCTCGAGAACATGGCCAAGGTCATGCTGACGACCGGCCTGATCGTCGCCTTCGGCTACATGATGGAAGCCTTCATGGCCTGGTACGGCGGCAACGAGTTCGAGATGAACCAGGTGATCCACCAGCGGCCCGCCGGACCCTACGCCCATACGTACTGGCAGCTCATCCTCTGCAACTGCATCATCCCCCAGTTGCTCTGGATCCGCTGGTTCCGGCTCAATCCGATCGCGCTCTGGATCATCTCGATCGTGGTCAACACCGGCATGTGGCTCGAGCGGTACGTGATCGTGGTCATCAGCCTGAGCGCCGACTTCCTGCCCTCGTCGTGGGCGATGTACCACGGGACGTTCTGGGATTACGCGACGTTCTACGGCTCGATCGGTCTGTTCTTCACGCTCCTGTTCCTCTTCATCCGCGTGCTGCCGGTGATCTCGATCGCCGAGATGCGCGAGCTCGTCCACGAGACGCAGGAGCACCGGGAGTCGGGGGGAGGCAACCATGGCAGGCCATGAGCACCATCCCGAGGAGCCACGCCTCTACGGCGTGATGGCCATGTTCCTGAGCCCCGAGGCCGTCGTCCGCGCGGCCGAGACGGCCCACGCGCAGGGATACCGCCGGCTGGACGCCTATTCGCCGCTGCCGGTCGAGGGGCTGGCCGAGGCGATCGGGTTCAAGCGGAACCGCATCCCGGCGGTCGTGCTCGTCAGCGGCATCATAGGGGCCGCGCTCGGGTACGGGCTCCAGTACTACTCGGGCGTGATCAATTACCCGATCAACGTCGGCGGACGTCCGTTCCACAGCTGGCCGGCGTTCATCCCGATCACGTTCGAGATGACGATCCTGTGCGCGGCGTTCGGGGCGGTGCTGGGGATGCTCGGGCTCAACGGGCTGCCGAGGCCGTATCACCCGGTCTTCAACGTCCCGCGCTTCGCGCTGGCGAGCCGGAGCCGGTTCTTCCTCGTCATCCTGGCTGACGACCCGCTGTTCGATGAGGAAGAGACCACCAAGTTCCTCGAGGGGCTCAATCCCCGCGAAGTCGCGCGGGTCGAGGGCTGATCGATGAGACGCATGCGCGGGCTATCGCCGATCGTGCTGGTGCTCCTGGCGGGCTGCCGCCACGAGATGTACGACCAGCCGAGGTACGAGCCGCAGGAGGCGAGCGACTTCTTCGCCGACGGCAAGGCCGACCGCCCGCTCCTGCCCGGCGTCGTGCCCCGGCTCGACCCGAGGGACCAGCCGCGCGACGAGGAGTACGACCGGATCCAGGTCGGCGTCATCGACGGCAAGCCGGTGGAGGAGATTCCGTTCGAGGTCGACTGCGCGGCGCTCGAGCGGGGCCGGCAGCGGTACGAGATCTACTGCTCGCCGTGCCACGGCTACACCGGCGACGGCCGCGGCATGATCGTACAGCGCGGGTTCTCGCCGCCGCCGCCGCTCTACGGCAAGCGGCCGCAGGCGGGCAAGAGCCCGGCGGCCACGTTCTACGAAGACCTCCGCGAGGCGCCGGCCGGGCACTTCTTCGAGGTTATCACCAACGGCCACGGGGCCATGTATTCCTACGCGTCGCGGATCGCGCCGGTCGACCGATGGAAGATCGTCGCGTACATCCGCGCCCTGCAACTGAGCCGCCACGCGAAGGTCGATGAGCTGCCGCCGGAAGACCGCGACAAGCTGCCGAGGGAGAACCCATGAGCGTGGTCGAGGCGCCGGAACCCCGGTTCGACAGGGTCCAGGGCGTGGCGCTCGTCGCGGGCGGCGCCGGGCTGCTCGCCTGCGCGGTCGCGGGCTTCGTCTGCCCGAATGCGTTGTTCCCTGCCTATCTCGTCGCCTATCTCTTCTGGGTCGGCATCGCGCTCGGGTCGATCTCGCTGCTCCTGCTCCACAACCTGACGGGCGGCCAGTGGGGCCTGACGATCCGGCGGCCGCTCGAGGCCGCGGCGATGACCATCCTGCCGATGGCCGTCCTCTTCGTGCCCGTCGCGCTGGGGCTGAAGACGCTCTACCCGTGGGCCGACGCCGAGATCGTGGCCAGGAATCCGGCGATCAGACACAAGCATGCGTATCTGAACGAGTATGCTTTCCTCCTGCGGGCCGGGCTCTACTTCGCCTTCTGGGCGACGCTGGCGATCCTGCTCCATGTCGGCGCGATCCGCCGCGACGCCGAGGGTCGGCCGACGCGGGCGAGCTGGATGCCCAGGATCAGCGGGCCGGGGCTGGGCTTCCTCTTCCTCAGCGGCACGTTCGCGGCGATCGACTGGGGCATGTCGCTCGAGCCGGCGTGGTACTCGACGATGTACGGGCCGATGGTGATCGTCGGCTGGGGCCTGCTCACGTTCGCGACGATGATCGTCCTGGCCTTCCTGATCGGCCGCGTCTCGCCCGAGTATCGCCAGGCCGCGACGCCGCCGCGCATCCAGGACCTCGGCAACCTGATGCTCGCGTTCGTCATGCTCTGGGCCTACATGGCGTTCTCGCAGTTCCTGATCATCTGGGCCGGCAACCTGGTCGAGGAGATCCCCTGGTATCTCCGCCGGACGCGGGGCGGCTGGGAATACGTCGCCCTGGCGCTGGTCGTGTTCCATTTCTTCGTGCCGTTCGGGGCGCTGTTCTTCCTGGAGATCAAGCGGAACGTCGAGCGTCTGGTGATCGTCGCCTCGCTCGTGATCGCGATGCATCTGGTCGACCTGGCCTGGCTCGTGCTGCCGGCCGGCCCGGCGCGGTACGGCCACGACGTGGCGGCGATCCCCTGGGGGGCCGTCGCCTTGATCCCGTTCGCGTTCGTCGGGCTGGGCGGCGTCTCGGCCTGGACGTTCCTCTGGCACCTGAGGCGCAGGCCGCTCGTCCCGGCCGAGCTCATCCTCTCCCCGCCTGACCGCGAGGTGGATCCCCGATCATGAGCGACAGCGAGCCCCAAGGGCACTTCGCCCCCGGCCTCGAGCCCGGCCACGAGTCGACCGAGATCAGCGTCCGTTCCATCGTGATCTTCGGCGCGGTGCTGATCGCGATCTCGGCCGGCGCCATGATCCTCCTGGCCGGGCTGATGCGCTCGTTCTCGGCCGAGGAGAAGACCGACGGGGCGACGGCCGAGGAGATCGCCGCGGACCGCCCCGGCGACTTCCCCGCGCCGCGGCTCCAGCATCACACGACGGACGACATGCTTGAATACCGTGCGCGGGAGGACGCCGCGCTCAAGAGCTACGGATGGGTCGACCGCAAGGCGGGCATCGCGCAGATCCCCATCGACGAGGCGATGAACCTGATCGCCAAGAACGGCCCGCCCAAGGTCAAGGCCACCGAACCCAAGCCCGCCGCCAACGAGCCGGCCAAGAAGGAATGATGCGAGCTTCCCCGACGATCCTGGCACTCGCGATCGCGATCGCGGCCGTCGCCGTCAGCCCGCTCTCCGTGCGCGGAGACGAGCCGCCGGGAACGACGCTGAGCCGCGTGGGGTTCGACCAGAACCTCGACAGCCAGCTCCCGCTCGACGCGGCCTTCCGCGACGAGTCGGGCCGGCCGGTCGCCTTGGGCGACTACTTCGGCGCGAGGCCGGTCATCGTCACGCTCGTTTACTACCGCTGCCCGATGCTCTGCGGCGAGGAATTGAAGGGCCTGGCGCAGCCTCAAGCCGCTCTCGATGACAGTGGGCGACCAGTTCGACATCGTGACGATCAGCATCGACCCGGCCGAGACGCCCGAGCTGGCGCGGGAGAAGAAGGCCAAGATCCTCGACTACTACGGCCGGCCCGAAGGCGAAAAGGGGTGGCATTTCCTGACCGGCGACGCACCGGCGATCGACGCCGTCTCGAAGGCGGTCGGCTTTCGCTACGTGTACAACGAGGCGTCGAAGCAGTTCGTCCACGCCGCGGGCCTGGCGATCGCGACGCCCACGGGCCGGCTCTCGCGGTACTTCTACGGGATCGACTTCCCGCCGAAGGACGTCCAGTTCGGCCTGATCGAGTCGTCGAAGGGCAAGATCGGCTCGCCGATCGCGCGGCTGCTCCTCTTCTGCTATCACTACGACCCGACGACGGGTAAGTACACGCTGGCGATCGTCAACATCCTCCGCGTCATCGGCACGGCGACGGCGCTCGGAGTGGCCGGCTACGTCGTCGCCATGCTCCGGCGCGACCGCCGCTCGACGCGGCGGTCCGGCCTCGCCGCAAACCAACCGTCGGCCAACTAGCGAACGGACCATGTGGAACTTCCCGCTCTTCCCCGAGTCGGCCTCGACCAACGCGAACCGCGTTGATCTGGTGTTCTTCGCCGAGCTCGCGGTCGTCCTGTTCTTCACGTTCTTCATCTGCTTCCTGATCCTCTTCTTCGCCGTCCGCTACCGCCGCGGCTCGCGGGTCGACCGGTCGAACCCGCCGCTGACGAGCCACACGATCGAGGCGATCTGGATCGGCATCCCGCTCGCACTGGCGATGGGGATGTTCTTCGGCGGGGCCGTGGTCTTCTTCGACCTGTTCGCGCCACCCAAGGATGCGTTCCGGGTCGACGTCGTCGGCAAGCAGTGGATGTGGAAGATCCAGCATCCGGAGGGGAAGCGGGAGATCAACGAGCTGCACGTGCCCGTGGGCCGGGCGGTGGTCCTGCGGATGATCTCCGAGGACGTGATCCACAGCTTCTATGTCCCCGACTTTCGGATCAAGCAGGACGTGCTGCCGGGCCGGTACACGATGCTCTGGTTCCGCGCGACGAGGCCGGGGCGTTATCACCTGTTCTGCGCCGAGTATTGCGGCACGGAGCATTCGAAGATGGTGGGATGGGTCGAGGTGATGGAGCCGTCGGACTACGAGCGCTGGCTGACGGAGGGGACTCAGGACCAGCCGTCGATGGCGCGGCAGGGGCGCGAGCTGTTCGTCCAGCACCACTGCGCCGGCTGCCACGGCGACTCGGCGACGGTGAAGGCCCCGCGGCTCGAGGGGGTCTACGGCCGGCCCGTGCCGATCATGCGGGGCAAGGGCCAGTCGCCCGAGTTCATCATCGCCGACGACCGCTACATCCGCAGCTCGATCCTGCTGCCCGACTCGCAGGTTGTGGCGGGGTACGAGCCGGTCATGCCGTCATTCGCCGGGCGGATCGCCGAGGACGACCTGCTGAGGATCATCGAATACATCCGCTCGATCGGGCCGAAGGGGACGGAGGAAACAGGACCATGACGCCGCGACGGGGCGACGACTACCTCGACGCCAGCTACACGCTCAAGTCGTGGCTGCTGACGACCGACCACAAGCGGATCGGGCTGCTCTATCTCGCCTCGGTCACGTTCTTCTTCTTCGTCGGCGGCGCCGCGGCGACCGTGATGCGGATGGAGCTGATGACGCCTGCGGGCGACGTCCTCTCATCGCCCGACGCCTACAACCGGCTGTTCACGATGCACGGCGTCGTGATGATCTTTTTCTTCCTGATCCCGGCGATCCCGGCGACGCTCGGCAACTTCCTCATGCCGATGATGATCGGTGCCCGCGACCTGGCGTTCCCGCGGATCAATCTCCTGAGCTGGTATATCTACATGACCGGCGGGCTCATGGCCCTCTGGATCCTCGTCTACGGCGGCATCGACACGGGCTGGACCTTCTACACCCCGTTCAGCACGATGTTCTCGAACACGCTGGTCGTGCCGGCGGGCATCGCGGTGTTCATCACCGGGTTCTCGTCGATCCTGACGGGGCTGAACTTCATCGTGACGGTCCACACGATGCGTGCCCCCGGGATGACGTGGGGCCGGCTGCCGCTGTTCGTCTGGGCCCACTACGCGACCAGCCTGATCATGATCCTCGGGACGCCGGTCCTGGCGATCTCGGTGCTCCTACTCGCGGTCGAACGGCTGTTCCACGTCGGCATCTTCGACCCGGCGCTGGGGGGCGACCCGATCCTGTTCCAGCACCTGTTCTGGTTCTACTCGCACCCGGCCGTCTACATCATGGTCCTGCCGGCGATGGGCGTGGTGAGCGAGATCGTCCCGTGCTTCTGCCGGCGGCCGATCTTTGGCTACAAGATGATGGCAGGCGCCGTCATCGGCATCGCGGTCCTGGGCTTCCTGGTCTGGGGCCACCACATGTTCGTGAGCGGCCAGTCGATGTACGCGGGGATGGTCTTCTCGTTCCTCAGCTTCTTCGTGGCGATCCCGTCGGCGATCAAGGTCTTCAACTGGTCGGCGACGATGTACAAGGGCTCGATCCGCTTCGACACGCCCATGCTCTACGCGCTGGGATTCGTGGGCCTGTTCACGATGGGCGGCCTGACGGGACTGATGCTCGCGACGCTCGGCGTCGACGTCCACGTCCACGACACCTACTTCGTCGTCGCCCACTTCCACTACATCATGGTCGGGGGGACCGTGATGGCATACATGGGCGGCATCCACTTCTGGTGGCCGAAGATGAGCGGGCGGATGTACCCCGAGCTCTGGGGCAAGCTCTCGGCGCTCACGGTGTTCCTGGGGTTCAACCTCACGTTCTTCCCGCAGTTCGTCCTCGGCTACCTCGGCATGCCCCGGCGCTACTTCGAGTATCCGCCCGAGTTCCAGGTGCTGAATGTCATGTCGACGGCCGGGGCGTCGATCCTCGCGGTCGGCTACGTGCTGCCGCTGGTCTACATGCTGCTCTCGCTCAAGTTCGGCCCGGTGGCGGGCCCGAATCCGTGGGGGGCGACGGGCCTGGAGTGGACCACGTCCTCGCCGCCGCCGGTCGAGAACTTCCCCGCGCCGGTCGTGGTCACCGCGCCGCCGTACGAGTATCACCCCGAGCCGGCGGAGGCCCGCTGATGCACGCGACCGAGGTCGGCGACACGCTCCTCCTGCACCACTTCGACGACCTGGACCAGCAGAAGCAGAGCTCGACCCTGGGCATGTGGGCCTTCCTGGCCACCGAGGTCATGTTCTTCGGCGGCCTCTTCACCGCCTACGCGCTCTATCGGGCGCTCTACCACGACGCCTTCGGGGCGGCCAGCCGGCACCTCTACGTCTGGGTCGGCTTCGCCAACACGCTGGTGCTCCTGACCAGCAGCCTCACGATGGCGATGGCCGTCCACGCGGCCACGACGAGGCAGAAGGTCTGGGTCGTCCGCTACCTGCTGGCGACCTTCGTTCTCGGCGCCATCTTTCTGGGCATCAAGGGCTGGGAGTGGAAGACCGACTACGACGAGCGCCTGGCGCCAGGCATCAACTTTGACTGGAACTACGCCCAGTCGCACGGGGGCGAGCACGAGGGGGCGGCCCCGTCGCACGCGGGCGGAGAGGCCGCGGAGGCGGAGCTCGAGCCTGGCAAGAACATGCCCTCGACGTCCGAGGCCGGTAAGGCCGAGATGTTCTTCGTGCTCTACTTCTGCATGACCGCGCTGCACGCGCTGCACATGGTGATCGGGCTTGCCCTGGTCGGTTTGTTCGCCTACCTGGCGCACCGCAACTGGTTCTCGGGCGGCGGGGAGACGCAGATCGAGATGCTCGGCCTCTACTGGCACTTCGTCGACATCGTCTGGGTGTTCCTGTATCCCCTCCTTTACCTGATCGAGGTGCGGCCGTGAGCGAGCACGCCGGAGCCCACCACGTCATCCCGCCGCGGACGTACCTGATCGTCTTCGCCAGCCTGATGGGGCTGCTCGTCGCGACGGTGATCGGCGCCTACATGCCGCTCGGGCCGTTCCACCTGCCCGTCGCGCTGACGATCGCCGGGATCAAGGCGGCGCTCATCATCCTGTTCTTCATGCATGTTCGCTACAGCAACAAGCTGACCTGGGTCTTCTCGACCGCCGCCTTCTTCTGGCTGGCGATTCTGCTCGCGTTCAGCCTCTCCGACTACTTCACGCGGGGCTGGTTGGACGTCTACGGGAAGTAGACCCGCGGGGCAGTTAGCGCCGGGGTGGCAGGGGTTCGCTCGCGAACCCCGGTCCTTGGCCGAGACCACAGGGGTTCGCGAGCGAACCCCTGCCACCCGGAAGGGCCCGTGCCGGGCCTTCCAAGACAGCACCTCCGAGTAGGGTAGACCCTGGCGATCGGGCCACGCATCGGCGACGATGCGGCCGTCCGGCCCGTCGTCCCGAGCCGCGGAGGCCCCATGCGCATCGCGACCCTCGTCCTCATCCTGAGCATCGCCGGCGGGCCATCCGTCGCTCAGGAGTCGAAACCCGCGCCCGCGAAGTGGAACGTCCTGCTCATCGCCTCGGATGACCTGAACACGACGCTGGGCGCCTACGGCAACGACTTCGTCAAGACGCCCAACCTCACGCGCCTGGCGCGGCGGGGCATGCGGTTCGAGCGGGCCTACTGCCAGTTCCCCCTCTGCAACCCGAGCCGGACGTCGTTCCTGACGGGCCTGCGGCCGGACCATACGAAGGTCCTCGACAACGCGGTCAAGTTCCGCGACGTCGACCCGAACATCGTGACCTTGCCCCAGCTCTTCCGGAAGAACGGATACTATGTCGCGCGGGTCGGCAAGCTCTTCCACTACGGCGTGCCGGGCCAGATCGGCACGAGCGGGCTCGACGACCCGCAGTCGTGGGACAAGGTGGTGAACCCGAAGGGCCGCGACAGGGACGACGAGGCGAAGATCACGAGCCTCAAGCCCGAGAGCCGCGAGTTCGGCGCCACCCTGAGCTGGCTCGCCGCCGACGGGACCGACGACGAGCAGACCGACGGCAAGTCGGCCACGGCGGCCATCAAGCTGCTCGAGGAACACAGGGACGGCCCCTTCTTCCTCGGTGTCGGCTTCTACCGGCCCCACACGCCCTACGTCGCCCCGCGGAAGTATTTCGACACGTATCCTTTCGACCGGATCCTGATCGCCCAGTACCCGGCCGACGACCGCGACGACATCCCGCCCGCCGCGCTGACCAATCGCCCCGAAGAGCGCGCGATGACCGACGCCCAGCGGCGCGAGGCGATCCGCGCCTACGACGCCTCGGTCACGTTCATGGACGCCCAGGTCGGCCGGCTGCTCGATGCACTGGATCGCCTGAACCTCGCCGACCGCACCATCGTCGTCTTCCTCAGCGACCACGGCTACCTGCTGGGCGAGCACGGGCTCTGGCAGAAGATGTGCCTCTTCGAGGAGTCGGCTCGGGTCCCGCTGATCGTCGCCGCCCCCGGCCACAAGGCCGACGGGCTGAGCTTCCGCCTGGCCGAGCTGGTCGACGTCTACCCGACCCTCGCCGAGCTCTGCGGCCTGGCCCCGCCCGCGAACCTCGACGGCCGGAGCCTCGTCCCGCTGCTCGACAACCCCGAGCAGCCGTGGAAGAACGCCGCCTTCACGCAGGTCACGCGCGGACAACGCGAGAACCAGTTCCAGGGCCGGTCGATCCGCACCGAGCGGTTCCGGTACACGGAGTGGGACGAGGGCCGCCGCGGCGTCGAGCTCTACGACCATCAGCTTGACCAGGGGGAGTTCCGCAACCTGGCGAGCGACCCCGAATTTGCTGATGATATCGTGCCTTTGCGGGCGCTGCTCCGTCAGGGCCGGCCCGGCGACTCGCGGACCCAGCCGGCACCCGCGCAGACGACGCCCGACCGGACGATGCCGTGAGATCCATTTGACATTCTCGGGACCCCGCCCATGACCTGGATCGCCCCCCTGCTCGGCTCGACGCTCCTCGGCTTCGCAGGCCCGTCCTCTCCCCCGCCCGATGCCCCGCTCTGGGTCTTCGTCGGCACCTACACCGGCGGCAAGAGCCGGGGCATCTATCGGCTCGCGCTCGACCCGGCGACCGGCAAGCTAGGCGAGCCTGAGCTCGCGGCCGAGTCCGAAAACCCCTCGTTCCTGGCGGTCCATCCGACGCGCCGGTTCCTCTACGCCGTCAACGAGGTCGGCCAGTTCGAGGGCAAGCCGGGCGGGGGTGTGACGTCGTTCGCGCTCGATGCGAAGGCCGGCTCGCTGGCCAAGCTCAACGCCGAGTCGACCGTGGGCGGAGGGCCGTGCCACCTGTGCGTCGACCACACGGGCAAGACGCTGCTCGTCGCCAACTACGGCGGCGGCAGCGTCGCCGCGTTCCCGATCGGCTACGACGGCCGGATCGCGAAGGCGACGACGTTCATCCAGCACGAGGGTTCCGGCGCGAACAAGGACCGCCAGTCGGCGCCTCATGCCCACTCGATCAACGTCGACAAGGGGAACCGCTTCGCGGTGGTGGCCGACCTCGGGCTCGACAAGCTCTTCGTCTACCGGCTCGACGCGGCCCGGTCGGTCCTCAAGCCGAACGACCCACCGTTCGCGGCGGTCACGCCCGGCTCGGGCCCGCGGCACTTCGCGTTCCATCCCAACGGCAAGCACGGCTACGTCATCAACGAGCTGGCCTCGACGATCGGCATCTTCGACTACGACGGCGAGCGGGGCGTGTTGACCTTGCGTGAGGAGGTCCGGACCCTGCCGAGGTCGTTTACTGGGACGAGCTACACCGCCGAGGTCCAGGTCCACCCCTCAGGCAAGTTCGTCTACGGCTCGAACCGGGGCGACGACAGCCTCGCCGTGTTCGCGGTCGACCCGGGCAACGGTCTGATCACGACGGTCGAAGTTGAGTCGAGCGGCGGCAAGACCCCGCGCAACTTCGGCATCGACCCGTCGGGCCGTTACCTGCTCGCGGGCAACCAGGACTCGGACTCGATCGTCGTCTTCCGGATCGACGCCACCACCGGCGAATTAACGCCAACCGGCCAGAAGGTCGAGGTCCCCAAGCCGGTCTGCGTGAAGTTCGTGCCGAAGGGGGAGTGACGCCCATGCGCCCGAGGCTGTCGGCCTTCCCCAAGTGCTACCTCGACCGGATCGCCGGCGATCGCTCCATGTCGGTCTTCGACTGGATCGCCATGGCCCGCGACCTCGACGCCGACGGCCTGGAGATGTACGAGGGCTTCTTCGATAGCCTCGACGACGCCTACATCCACAAGGTCGGCGAGGCGATCCGCGCCGCGGGCTTCGCCATGCCGATGCTCTGCTGCTCCCCCGACTTCACCGACCCCGACCCCGAGGCGCGGAAGCGCGCGGTCGAGCGGCAGGCGAAGATGGTCGTGGTCGCGCACCGCCTGGGCGGATCGGGGACCGTCTGCCGCGTTTTGTCGGGCCAGAGGCGGCCGGGCGTCGGGCGCCGGCAGGGGATCGCCTGGGTCGTCTCGTGCATCGAGAAGGTCCTGCCCGTGGCGCGGGAGCACGGGGTCATCCTCGGCCTGGAGAACCACTACAAGGACAGCTTCTGGACCGAGCCCGAGTTCGCCCAGAAGGCCGACGTCTTCCTCGAGCTCCTGGCCGACATCCCCGAGCGCCGCTACTTCGGCGTCCAGTACGACCCGTCGAACGCAATCGTCGCCGGCGACGACCCGATCGCCCTCCTCGAATCCGTGGCCGACCGCGTCGTGAGCATTCACGCCAGCGACCGGTATCTCGCCGAGGGGACGACGCTCGAGGAGTTGAAGCAGGCCGACGGCACGATCGGCTACTCGCCGAACCTGAAGCACGGCGTGACCGGCGAGGGACTGAACGACTACGACGCGATCTTCCGCATCCTGGCCGCGCACAGCTACCGCGGCTGGATCAGCATTGAGGACGGGATGAACGGGATGGAGGAGATGGCGCGGTCGCTGGCGTTCTTGCGAGGCAAGGTCGCCGAATACTGGCCCGGCTGAGGATGAAGGGCATGGACCCTTTAACCGTGGAATGGACGACCTGGGACGTCGGGAAGCATGCCGAGATCGAGCGCTGGGAGGAAGCCGCGGACTTGCTGGAAGAGGTCGTTTCTCAAGTGGGGCCTCCTTGTCTGATGGAGTTCTTTGTCAAGGCGTCGGGCCAGTCTCTCGGCCTGGGAGTTGGGCGAGAACTGACGGTCGTTACCTATCAGGACTCACTCGACCGGCCTTACTTCATAAGCCAGGGCGACAAGGGAAGCCACGGCACGGAATGGTTTTGCTACGGGAACGAGCGGACCGAATACCTCGCGAGAAACCTCGCTCCAACAGATCAAGGGATGGCAGCGCTCAAGCATTTTGTGGAAATCAGGACACGGCCAAAGAACGTCGATTGGGAACGGCTCTGAGGGCGGATTCTTAGCTTGGGCCGGGTGGCCGGGGCAGAGCGCAGCGGTGCCCCGGAAGGGAAAAAGCCGAGGCCTCATCCCCTTCCGGGGCACCGCTGGCTCTGCCCCGGCCACCCGAGGCGAACATTCAGCAGACAGAAGAAGAGTGGACGCAAGACGGCGTCAGGCCAGGAGCTTCTTGACCACGTTCCCGAACACATCCGTCAGCCGGAAATCTCGCCCCTGGAACCGGTACGTCAGCCGCGTGTGATCGAAGCCGAGCAGGTGCAAAATCGTTGCGTGCAGGTCATGCACATGCACGCGGTCCGCGACAGCCTGGAAGCCCAATTCATCGCTCGCACCCAGCGAAATCCCCGGCTTGATGCCGCCGCCGGCCATCCAGAGGGTGAAGGCGTTGGGGTGATGGTCGCGGCCGTCGGAGCCGCCCTGGACCATCGGCGTCCGGCCGAACTCGCCGCCCCAGATGACGAGGGTGTCGTCCAGGAGGCCGCGCTGCTTGAGGTCCTTGACCAAGGCCGCGCTGGCCTGGTCGGTGTTCTTGCAGTTCTTCTTGAGATCGGCGACGAGGTTGCCGTGCTGGTCCCAGGCCTCGTGGAAGATCTCGACGAAGCGCACGCCCCGCTCGATCAGCCGGCGGGCGAGCAGGCAGCTATTGGCGAACGACGCCTTGCCCGGCTCGGCGCCGTAGGCTTCGAGGACGTGCTTGGGCTCCTTGGAGAGGTCCATCACGTCGGGGGCGCTCGACTGCATCCGGTAGGCCATCTCGAACGAGTTGACCCGCGTGGCGATCTCGGGGTCGCCGACGGCGTCGAGGCGGATCTTGTTCAGGCCGTTGATCGCCCCGAGCGACTCGCGCTGGAGCTCGTAGTCGACACCCTTGGGGTTCGAGAGGAAGAGGACAGGATCGCCGCCGGTGCGGAACTGGACCCCTTGATGCACGGTCGGCAGGAAGCCGCTGCCCCAGTTCGAATTGCCGCCGCTGGGGCCCTTGCTGCCGGTGCTGAAGACGACGAAGGCGGGCAGGTTTTCCGACTCGGAGCCGAGCCCGTAGGTCGTCCACGCCCCGAGGCTCGGCCGGCCAAACTGGGACGAGCCAGTGTTCATCAAGATCTGCGCGGGGGCGTGGTTGAAGGCGTCGGTGACCATCGACTTGACGATGGCGATGTCATCGGCGATCCCCGCCGTGTGGGGGAGTAATTCGCTAAGTTCCGCCCCGCACTTGCCGTGCTTCGCGAACTTGAACTTGGGGCCGAGGAGCTTCGAGTTCGGGTTGATGAACGCGGCGCGGTAGCCCTTGAGGAGTTCCGGGGGCGGCAGCGTGCCGTCGTGCTTGGCCAGCGCGGGCTTGTTGTCGAAGAGCTCCAGATGGCTCGGGGCGCCGGCCATGAAGAGGTAGATGACCCGCTTGGCCTTGGGGGCGAAGTGGGGCGGCTTGACGGCGAGCGGATTGACCGAGGACGTGTCGGCCGCGAGGAGGTCCCGGCCCATGAGGTGCGACGCGGCGATCGATCCGAGGCCGACGCCGCATTGCTGGAAGAACCAGCGGCGGGCCAGGGTCTTCGGGTCGGCGTTCTGGTAGAGGTGAGACTGGCAGTTCATCGGGGAGGGTCTCTTTTAGGGTCCGCCATGCGGACCATCCGGATTCGGAGGCCACCGACGGAAGATGGTCCGCATGGCGGACCCTACGGGATCATTCCTTCGTGATCGTCTCATCGAGGTTGAGCAGCACCCGCCCCACGGCCGTCCACGCGGCAAGCTGTGCGGGCGTCGCACCCTTCGGCAAGGCCGGCGGCTTTGTCGGGTCGGCCGTGGCGAGCTCCCAGGGCTTGGCGTCCGGCTTCGCGAATCGGTCGGACTGCTTCTGGAGGAGTCCCATTAACACCTTGGATTCGGACTCGCTCGGCGTCCGGCCCAGGCACAGGCGGAAGGCATAGGCAACTCGCACCGCGTCCGAGTCGCCGCCCTCCTTCAGGGTCCGCATCGCCAGGGCGCGGGCACATTCGAGAAACACCGGCTCATTCAGCGTGGTCAAGGCCTGCAAGGGCGTATTCGACCGAGCCCTCCGGACGCACGCGAAGTCCCCATTCGGAGCATCGAACGCCTGGAGCGCGGGATAGGGGACGGAGCGGAAGCGGAAGGTGTAGAGGGCGCGGCGGGCGTCGTCGTGGCCGATCGCCTTCCACGGCTTGGGGCCGTAGCTCGTCGGCGGCTGGAAGAGGAAGTCGGGGGCGGGCGGGCACACGCTCGCGCCGCCGATCGTCGGGTCGAGCCGGCCGCTCGCCGCGAGCGCGATGTCGCGGACGACCTCGGCGTCGACGCGATACCGCGGGCCGCGGGCGAGCAGGCGGTTGTAGGGGTCGCGCGCTTGAAGCTCGGGCGTGACCCGCGAGGTCTGGCGATAGGTCGCGCTCGTGACGATCAGCCTGTGCAGGGCCTTCTGGCTCCAGCCCCGGTCCATGAACTCGACGGCCAGCCAGTCGAGCAATTCCGGATGGCTGGGCGCCTCGGCCTGCGAGCCGAGGTCCTCACTCGTGCTGACGATCCCCGTGCCGAAGAACGCCTGCCAGGCACGATTGACATAAGAACGAGCCGTCGTCGGCGACTGCCGCGCCACCAGCCAGCGGGCGAAGGTCAGCCGGTTTGCCGGCTCGCCCGAGGGCAGTGGATGCAGGAAACCCGGCACGCCCGGGCCGATCGGTTTCGTCGGCTTGAGGAAGTCGCCACGCTCGAGGACGAAGCTCTGCCGCGGGGTCTCGAGGTTGGTCAGCACAAGTTGCGACGCCCCCTCGGGATGCGACTGCCACAGCGCCTCGATCCGGTCATTCTCGGCCTTCCACGCGGGGACGGTGGCCCGCCAGTGGGCGAAGATCGCGGCGACCTGCGCGGGCGAACGGCGCTCGGGCGGGACCTCGATCGCCTCGCGGACGGCTTTCGGCAAGGGGTCAGCCTCGGCCTTCGGCGTGTTCGTGATCGAGAGCCGGAAGCGGCCGAGGTTGCAGTTCTGGTTGTCGTCGCTGTTCCAGCCGCCGTGGTTCTGCTGGAGGTTGAAGGTGAGGATCGTCCCCTTCTCGTGGCGGATCGGCGACTCGAAGGAGAACACCGCCTTGCGCGGGAGGTTCCGCCGGCCGGGGCCGACGTCGTGGCCCCAGGCGGTCTTGTCGTCGCCGTCGATCGCGTAGGCGACCGGTCCGATGACCCGCTTCTTGCCGCTCTTGTCGTCGTGGATCGGGTCGAGCGGCGTCTCGGGCAGGGCGACGTCGGCCGTGGCCGTGAAGACCTTCACACGCTCGACCTTCTCGGGATGATCGGCCGGCGCGGCGTCGACCCAGAACTCGGTCAGCGCGCCCGTCCCCTTGATCGACCGGCCGGGTCCGCCCAGCGGCAAGTCGGCGTCGTTGAGCAGCTCGAGGCGGACGGCGGAGATGTCGGTCAGGTCGGTCTTGACCGTCATCTTGACCGTGTGCTTCGTCGGGGCGTAGCCGCAGGCGAGGAACGATCCATCCTCTTTCAAGTGATACTTGCTGCCGCCCGTCGAGATGTCGTCGACCTCGGGCCGGACGACCGCCCAGTCGGGCTGGTTGCCCTTCATTGACCGCTCCCACTCGGCCATCCGCTCGGGCCAGTCGGGGTTCCTGTGCTGGAGGTCGGCCTCGATCGACTGGATCTGCCGGAACAGATCGGCCCGCATCCTCTGCTGGTCTGGCGAGTAGACCGGGATGTCGGCCTCGTGAGAGTTATTCAGGAACGCAAACATCTTGTAGTAATCGTCATGCGTGATCGGGTCGTACTTGTGCGTGTGGCACTGGGCGCACTGGATGGTCAGGCCGAGGACGCCCTTGCCGATGGCGTCCATCCGGTCGAACATCGCCTCCATCCGGAACTGCTCCGGATCGACGCCGCCCTCCTCGTTGATCATCGAGTTGCGGAGAAAGCCGGTGGCGACGACCTGGTCCTGCGAGGCGTTGGGGATCAGATCGCCGGCCACCTGGTCGATGATGAACTGGTCGTACGGGAGGTCGCGGTTCAGGGCGTTGATCACCCAGTCGCGATAGGCCCACACATAACGAGGCTTGTCCTTCTCGTACCCGTCCGAGTCGGCATAGCGGGCCGCGTCGAGCCAGATCCGACCCCAGCGCTCGCCGTAGTGGGGGGACTTGAGCAGGCGGTCGACCTGCCGCTCGTAGGCGTCGGGAGCATTGTCCGTGAGGAAGGCATCGAGCTCGGCCGGCGAGGGCGGCAGGCCGATCAGGTCGAGGCTCAGGCGCCGGAGCAAGGTCGCCTTGTCGGCCTCGGGCGAGGGCCTCAGGCGCTCTTTCTCCAATCGGGCGAGGACATAGGCGTCGATCGGATTGCGGACCCACTCGGGCCGCGCGACCTCGGCGCGGGGAGGCGCTTCGGGGCGATGAACGCCCAGTGCTGCTTGTAGCTGCCGCCCTCGGCGACCCACTGCTTGAGCTTCGCGACTTCGGCCGGCGAGAGCGTCTTGCGATGCTTCTTGGGGGGCATCACCTTATCGGGGTCGGTCGACGTGATCCGCGCGACGAGCTCGCTCTCGTCCGGCTTGCCAGGGACGATCGCACGGTCGCCGGACTCGAGGGTCGAGATCGCCCCCTCGGACGTATCGAGACGAAGGCCCGCCTTGCGCTGGCCGGCGTCGGGGCCGTGGCAGGCGAGGCATTTATCCGAGAGGATCGGCCGGATGTCGCGGGTGAAGTCGACCGCACCCTTGGCTGGGGCGGTGCCGGCGACATCGGCGTCGGCAGCCTGGGCGCAGCGGACCGCGAGGAGCGACGTCGAGAGGAAGCCGAGCAGGAACATCAGCCGACGGCGGGGTCGTCGCGTCGTGGCGCTCATGGCGGTGCGGCCTCGGGCGGGATGTCGGACGGCGGGCGAGGAGCTTGCGGCGGGCGTGGTTCGACCAGCCTCATTATCGCTCAAGCCGGCCGGCGCGACCAGTCCGTAGCGCCGGGTCGTGAGGACCACGCCGCGGCTCTTCACCCTCTCCCCTCGTGGGAGAGGGTAGGGTGAGGGGCCGGGGAGAGGCCAGGGCACTCGCCGAAGACCCCCTCACCCTAACCCTCCCCCACAAGGGGGAGGGGACCAGAAGAGCGAGCCGATCCGAATCAGGCCGCCGTCGGATGACCCCACACCAGTCGCTGCGGACGCTTGACCACCCGCATGACCGCCCAGTAGACGAACAGGGCGAGCACGACCGCCCCGACGACCAGCGTCCCGTTCTTGCCGAGGAGCTGCGCCGCGAAGACGAAGATCATCTTGATCCCCCGGCGGCGGCCGTGGACCTCGGCGTCGTCGCCCTCCTCGATCCCCACGGCCGCCATGTAGAGCAGGCCCCAGAGCACCCCGACGATCGCGCCGAGGATGACCGGCGGCATCAGCGCCTCGACAACCGTGATGTCCTCGCTCCGCTCCTCGGCCGGCAGCCCGGCCCGCTCGACGGCCGCGCGGGCGATGTCGGGGCCGTGGACGCCCTGCGGGACCGAGAACTCGAACGCACTGGGGCCGCCAGCGGCCTCGTGAACGAACTTCACTCCGGTGTGGCCGGGCGCGACCTCGACCCGCCTGAGGCTGGCCAGCGGTACGACCTGCGCCGGCGATGCCCGACGGGTCCTGGCCCTTCGACAGGGCGTCGGCCAGGGCAGGCACCTCCTGCTTGACCTTATCGCCCTTGACCTCGATCCGGTGCAGGGCGTCGCCGGTCATGACGAGGATCGCGCCCTTCTTCTCGCCGACCGTGTGCCAGACTCGCGTGTCCATGGCGTCCTTCTCGCTCCGAAGGTGAGTGGGCTGTCGCCGGTCATGGGGAATCTTGTGCTCGCTTGCACGCATAAGTTCTCGCACAGCTCCGCCCGCGCCGCAAGTCAATCCGCCGCGTCCGGCAACGGCTCGTAGATCTCGGGCGTCCGGCTCGCGAGGATCGGGAACAGGCCGTCGCGGGCATGCTCCAGGAAATGGGGCGCGGCGCGGTGGGCGTCGAGCGCGGCCTGGTCATCGTACTGCTCATAGATGAAGAACTTTTGAGGATCTGAGGGAGATCGGTGGACCTGGTACATCCGGCAGCCGGGCTCCGAGCGGGTCGCGGTCGTCAGCGCCCGGAAGTGCTCGACGGCCCTGGCTTCCTGTCCGGTCTGGATGAGGTAGGTGACGGCGACGCAGATCATGGGTTGGCCTCGGTGTTTTCTCGAGAGGGCGAGGCTCCGTCCGAGCCCGGGTCTAACCCCGGGCCCTCGGGAAACACCGCATCCCGACGGATGGGCCCGATACCTGGGCTCGGACGGAGCCTCGCCCTCCCGGGATGGAAGACGAGCCTCGGAACGAAGGAAAGCCGCGACGCGTCATCCTAGAAGGCGGCCTGCCTCGGAGATAGACTCTGGGTCGGCCCCTCGGAGGACGTCGCCATGTCCGAAGCCCTCATCCTCCTGCTCGCCTTCGCCGCGCCCGGCCTCGACGAGCCCACGCGGCACCAGGGCACCTGGTCCGTCGTCTCCCAGGTCCGCGACGGCCAGGAAGGTCCGCCCGACGTCGTCGCCTCGATCCGCCGCATCGTCGAGGGCGACCACATCACCTGGACCCGCGACGGCAAGAGCTTCGCCGGGACGAAGGTGACCTATGACCCATCCCAGACCCCCCACGCCCTCGACCTGATCCCCGACGGCGGGCCGAACCGCGACAGGCATGTGCTCGGGATCTACAAGCTTGATGGCGACGATCTGACGATCTGCGTGGCCGACGCGGGCGAGCCTAGGCCGACGGCGTTCGAGGCGGCGGCGGGGAGCAAGAGGACGCTTCAGAAATTCAAACGGACCAAGGCCCCGGAACCAGGCAACGCCGAGGACCGCAAGCTGGTCGATCGGGCTAAACTCCAGGGGAGCTGGAGTCTCCTATCGATGGTCAACCGAGGAGATCCGGTCCGGCCTCGGGCGCCGAGAAAGTGGCAGTTTGCGGGTGATCGGCTGAGCCAGGGGACGCAGGGGAGCAATTCTTGGGCACGCATCGAGATCGACCCGACCCAGTCCCCTCCCGCGATGGACATGATCCCTGACTCAGGCCCGTCAAAGGATAAACGAGCCCTCGGAATCTATCGCCTCGAGGATGACCGGCTCACGATCTGCTTCGGCCTGCCTGACGAACCCCGGCCGGTCGCGTTCGAGTCGAAGGCCGGCGGCAAGCAAACCCTCCTCAACTTCCGCCGGGCCGATCCCTGATCGCCTCGACTGGCTCCATCGGGGTCTCCTCATGACGCGGTTCACTCGCACGATCGTTCTGGTGGCCGTCCCGTTCTGCTCGATCTCGGCCCCCGCCGCCGACATCGCCCTCGACGGCAAGCCCTTCACCCTCCCCGCCGGCTTCACCCTCGAAAAGGTCGCCGGCCCGCCGCTCGTGGACCGGCCGATCGTGGCCGACTTCGACGAGAAGGGGAGGCTCTACGTCGCCGACTCGTCGGGGTCGAACGAGCCGCCCAAGGTCCAGCTCGAGAAGAAGCCGCATCGGATCGTCCGGCTGGAGGACGTCGATGGGGACGGTAAATATGATAAGAGGACCATATTCGCCGACCGGATGATGTTCCCCGAGGGGGCGATGTGGTTCGAGGGGTCGCTCTACGTGGCGGCGCCGCCGCAGATCTGGAAGCTCACCGACACGGACGACGACGGCGTGGCCGACCGCCGCGAGGTCTGGTTCGACGGCAAGACGCTCACCGGCTGCGCCAACGACCTGCACGGGCCCTACCGAGGTCCCGACGGGCGGATCTACTGGTGCAAGGGGGCGTTCGCCGAGCAGACGTACAAGCGGCCGGGGAAGGAGCCGTTTGTTACCCGCGCGGCCCATATCTTCAGAGCCAGGCCCGACGGCACCGAGATCGAGCCGATCATGACCGGCGGGATGGACAACCCGGTCGACGTCGTCTTCACGCCCGGCGGCGAGCCGATCTTCACGACGACCTTCCTGCAGAGCCCGGCCGACGGCCGTCGCGACGGGCTGATCCACGCCGTCTACGGCGGCGTCTGGGGCAAGGCGAACGACGTCCTGGAGGGCCACACCCGCACCGGCCCCGACCTGATGCCCGTCATGACCCACCTCGGCCCCGCCGCCCCCTGCGGGCTGACGCGGTACGAGTCGAACGTCTTCGGCCCCGCTTATGACAACAACCTCTTCTGCTGCCAGTTCAACCTGAGGAAGGTGTCGCGCCATGTGTTGATCGCAGACGGATCGACGTTCAAGACGAACGACCATGACTTCCTCGTCTCACCCGACCACGACTTCCACCCGACCGACGTGATCGAGGACGCCGACGGCAGTCTGCTCGTCGTGGATACGGGCGGCTGGTACAAGCTCTGCTGCCCGACGTCGCAGCTCGAGAAGCCGGACGTGCTGGGGGCGATTTATCGGGTCAGGAAGGCCGATGCGAAGAAGGTCGAGGACCCGCGGGGGCTGAGGCTCGACTGGGAGAAGCCCCAGGTCGACGAGCTCGTGGGCCGGCTGAAGGATCCCCGTCCGGCCGTTCGGCGCCGTGCGTCCGAGGCCATCGCGCGACATGTCGCCGCCGAGCCGGCGGAGCCCGGGGCCGTCGTCCGCATCCGGTTGTCGCACCGCGGCGACGCGCTCGGACTCCTCGACGACCTGCTCCAGGACCCCGTGGCCGGATGCCGGCTCGATGCCGTCTGGACGCTGGCGCGGATCGATCGTCAGCGGGCGCGCGACATCATCCGGACGGCGCTGAGGGACGTCGATCCGGACGTCCGGCAGGCCGCGACGCACGCCGTCGGGCTCTGGCGTGATGCGATGGCAATCTCCAACCTGTCCGACCTTCTCACGGTCGACTCGGCCGCGAATCGCCGCGCGGCGGCCGAGGCCTGGGCACGGATCGAGTCGCCCTGGTCGCCGGTCCCGATCTTCCGGGCGTTTGAGAAGCCGAGTGACCAGCCTCTGGAACATGCGCTGATTTATGCATTGATCGAGCGGGGCAGCTCCTACCCGACGACTCTCGCGTCCAAGACCGACCCGCCCGCCCTCCGCCGTGCGGCGATCATCGCGCTCGACCAGATGGGCGAAGGCTTCTTGAAGCGTGAGTCCGTCCTGGCCGAGCTGACCTCGCCCGACGTGAGGAACCGCGAGGCCGCGGCGTGGGTCGCGGGCCACCATCCCGAGTGGGGCGGGACGCTGGCGCGGTGGCTCGGCGAGCGGCTGGGGTCGAAGGATCTGACCGAGGCGGACCGCGATTCGCTGGGCCACCTGCTCGCGAAGCTCGCCAAGGCCCCCGAAGTCCGCGACCTGATCGGCGCCACGCTCGTCGACCCCGACTCGTCGCCCGAGGCCCGGGGCATCGCGCTGAAGGCGATCGGCGAGGCGGCGCCCAGGGCCCTGCCGAAGGAGTGGGCCGAGGGGCTGGCGGCGTCGCTCGAGTCGAAGGAGGGCTGGCTCGTGCGGCTGGCCGTGGCCACCGTGCGAGGGCTCGGGATCAAGGAGGATGAGACCGGGCTGATCGCAAAGCGGCTCCTGGAGGCGTCGGCCCGGGGCGACCTGCCTGTCGAGGTCCGTCTCGGGGCCCTGGCCGCCGTGCCGGGAGGGCCCGGGACGCTGGCGCCCGACGTGTTCCTCCTGGCCCGCGGCAAGGCGGTCGAGCCCGAGGCGCCCGTCGCCACGCGACTGCTCGCGGCCGACGTGCTGGGGAAGGCCCGGCTCGACGAGCTCCAACTCGCCTCCCTGGCCGACGCGATGGCCGTCGCCGGCCCGCTCGAGGCCGACCGCTTGCTGCCCGCCTTCGAGCGGTCGACGAACGAGGCCACGGGCCTGCGGCTCCTGGGCGCGCTGGGACGGTCGCCGGCGATCGGATCGTTGCGTGCCGATATGATTCGACCTCGGATCGCGAAGTACGGGCAGGCCGTCCAGCAAAAGGCCGAGGAGTTGTGCGCGAAATTGAATGTGGATTCGGCCAAGCAGAAGTCCCGGGTCGACGAGCTGCTGGCCACCCTGCCGAAGGGGGACATCCGCCGCGGCCAGGCGGTGTTCAACGGCACGAAGGCGGCGTGCCTGAGCTGTCATGAGGTCGGCTACCTCGGCGGCAAGGTCGGGCCGGACCTGACGCAGATCGGTAAGATCCGACAGCCGAGGGACCTGATCGAGGCGATCGTCTATCCCGAGCGCCAGCTTCGTGCGGAGTTACGAGCCGGTCGTCGTGGCCACGAAGGACGGCCGGTCGGTCTCGGGGGTCGTCCGCCGCGACACGTCGGACGAGGTCGTGCTCGCGACCGGCCCCGACCGCGAGGAGCGGATCGCCCGCGAGGCGATCGAGGAGGTCCGCCCGGGGTCGGTGTCGGTCATGCCGGCGGGGCTGGATGGGCAACTGTCCTCTCAGGAACTGGCGGATCTGGTGGCGTTTCTCCTGTCAGGAAGTGAGCGTTTCGAGGCCGGTGGATCCGGTTCTCCGGGAGGACGAGGCTCCGTCCGAGCCCGGGTATCCGGCGCGGACACGGGGGGCATCGCCTGATCCCGACGGATCGGCGCGATACCCGGGCTCGGGCGGAGCCTCGCCCTCCCGGGGATAACCCGACGGCCCGCGCTCGCCTCCGCGCTGCCAAACGAACCCAATTTGCCGGCGCCTCGATCTCCGGATGGCCGGGCCTCGTCGGCAGGACCCGGCCACGCGGACCCCGGAACGACGACGTCCACCGGCGTAGCCATCAATGAAATAAAGATAAACCGACGAAATTCGCGCGAGAACGGCCTTTTTTCGGCCACGAGATCGTCCACGGCGCAGCCCCGACCGTCCCGACGTCGAGGCCGGCTTCGGTCCACGCCCTGCCGGTCCCGGTCAGCCCGCCCGGCGGGCCATCGCGGCCTGGGCGCGGCGCTGGCGGCGGTTGAGGGGGCGGGACGGGGCCGGCTTCGGCTCGGGCGAGACAAACTCGCGGCTCGGCGTCGCCGAGACCGGTGCGGGCGCGGCCGGGACGGGCCGGGGGGCCGGCTTCGGGGCCGGCGGAGTGGGCGCGGCCGGAGGGGCGGCGGCCTGCGGGACCGACCGGACCTTCCGGGCCTCGTCGAGCTTCCGCCAGGCCCACTGCTCGCGCTTCCAGGCGGCTTGCTCGTAGCGATGCATCAACTGGACGGGCCTCGTCAGCTCGGCGCCGACGGTCGATTCGGCCATCTCGCGCTCGTGGTCGTCGCGCTCGGCGAGGACGCCGTCGCGGAGCGTTTCCAGGCGCGCGACCTCCGCGGCGACCAGCGCCCGGCGCACTTCCAGGACGTCCCCCTCGGCCGGGTCGGCGGGGGTCTCGGCGTCGCGGAAGTCGGGGTGGATGGCGAGCAGGTCGAGCGCGATGCTCCGCTGGGCGTCGGTCCAGGTCTGGTGGCGTTCGAGGCTCGAGCCGAGCCCGCGCCAGAGCTCGATCTTCAGGACGGCGCCGTGCCAGGTCGATTCGAGCTGGCGGGCGACGGACTGGGGCGACCTGGCCAACTTCAGCGCGAGCTCGTCGGCCTGGCGGCGGCGGTCGGCGTCCCACTCGAGCCGGGCCTTGCGGCCGTGGTCGCGGCAGAGGGCGAAATAGGCGTCGGTGCACCGGCCCTGGCGGATCGACTCGGCGACGATGATCTCGAACAGGTGCTCCTCCTCGGGGCCCGCGGGTCGAGGTCGACCCGCCATCGGGCCTTCTCCTCGTCGACTTAGGCCCGGCCGGACTCCGAGGCGAGCAGCGCGGCGGTCGTCGAGCCCGACAGGCCGTGCTTGGTGGCGTTCCGGCTGCTGGCGGCCTTGCCGGGCGGGGTCTTCGGGCCGGTCGACTTCTGGGCGTTCGCCTGGTTCGCGGCGATCTGGGCGGCGGTGGCCATCGGCGGTGTTCCTCCGGCGGTGAAGAATCGAGGCCCGGGGCCCGCATCGGCGCCCGGTTGATGACTATCATCGTAATAATGGGCCTCCGCGTTCTCCGATTCGTGGCGCCGACCGATCGAGGAGTCGCTCCGATGGTCGAATCCGGCCGCCCGAGCCCGGGTCGCAGAATCACCCGGCGCATCATCTCGGCGTTGCTGGTCGCCCTGACCCTCCCCCTGCTCGCCCCGCTGTCGCTTTTGACGATCCTCGCCGAAACCCGCACCGGCCGGCTCTTCGGGCAGTTCGGCCTGATGGGCGTTGGGCTGGTCGTCTCCGGGATCGGGCTGCTCTGGCCGATGGGAAAGCCGCGGACGTGGGCGATCGCGGGGGCGGCGTTCGCCTCGGCGTTTGTCGTACTGGGGGTCGCGATCGTGGCGACCTCGCCCGCGGCGGGGACGGGCGGCGAGACCGGGCTGAGGTCGATGACGATCGGGGGGCGTCGGGCGCCGAGCCGGGGGCTGGTTGGGCGATTGCCGGAGATCGACCTGCTGAAGCTGGGCACGTCGGTCGCGACCCGCGTGGCGCCGTGGTTGACGGTCGAGCAGCGGCGGCGAATCCGCAGGATTCCCCTCGAACTCGAGCGCGAGATCGAGGCCGACCCGGTCGCCCGAGCGATACCGGGCATGGCCCCGATGGCCCTCGCGGAGTTGACCGGGCGGGCGTTCGAGGGCGGGCATTACTACGCCTATGTTCCCGTCCATGAACCAAACGAAAAGCTCGGCGCGATCGTCTTCCTCCACGGCAACGCGGGCAACTTCCGGATCAACGCCTGGGCGTGGCGACCGTTCGCCGAGGAACGGCGATTCGTGGTCATTGCGCCGACACACGGCTTTGGGTTCTGGGGCCCGGCGTCGGTGGCGACGGTGAGTGCGGCGCTCGACGACGCGCTGTCGCGACTGCCGATCGACCCGGGCCGCGTTTATCTCGCGGGGATTTCCGACGGTGGCAATGGCGTGACGCGGGCGGGCCTGGCGGAGGCGCCGAGGTATCGCGGGCTGATCTACGTCTCGCCGACCTTGCGGATCGACGAGGTCGGCTCGCCCGCCTTTGCCGGGGCCTGGCGGGGGCGGCCGGTGCTCGTGCTCCAGGGGGACCGCGACGTGAACGTCCGCAAGGCCGACGTCGACCCGGCTGTCGAGCGGATGCGCGAGCTCGGGATCGACGTGACCTATCGCGTGTTTCCCGGCGAGGACCATTTCCTGTTCTTCGGGCGGCGGGACGAGGTCTTCGAGGCGGTGGCGGAGTGGATGGGGCGGGGACCGTAGAGCAGCCTTCGATGGGGCCGGGCGCTGGTGTAGGGTCCGCCATGCGTACCGTCTTCGGCGATGGCCTCGACCCGCGAATGGTCCGCATGGCGGACCCTACGGAGAAAGCGGCCGCTCGCCACGCCGTCTTACAGAGACCGTCGCGAGCGGAAGCACCTCGACGGCCCCCGGTTCCCGGTGTAAAATCTTTGTGCAACCGCCGCCAGCGTTCCATGCCCCGCCCGCGAACCGAACCCGCCGTCCCCGAACACGTTACCCAGCCGCGAAAGGCCGCGATGCCGCGACGTCGGACGATCGCCGTTTGCCTCGCGATCCTCCTGGCGACGGCGGTCCGCGCCCGGGCCGGCGATGCGCCGGTGTTCGAAAAAGTGGCCAGGCCCGTCCTCGAGAAGTTCTGCCTGAACTGCCACGGCGACCGCAAGCCGAAGGCGGGGGTGAGCGTCGCCAAGTTCAAGGACGCGGCGTCGCTGGCGAGGGACACCGACCTGGCGCAGCTTGTCGCCGATTCGATCGCCGACGGTACGATGCCGCCCAAGGACAAGCCCGCGCCGAGCGAGAACGACCGCCAGGCCGCGGCCGAGGCCATCGAGTCGGCCCTGGCCGAGCTCGAGAACGTCAAGGACCCCGGCCCGAGCCTGATCCAGCGCCTGACGCGCCGGCAGTACAACAACACGATCCGGGACTTGCTGGGCGTGGATACGAGGCCGGCCGACGCGTTCCCCAGCGACGGCGGCGGGGGCGGGGGCTTTGATAATAATGCGTCGACGCTGTTCGTCCCGCCGATCCTGATGGAGAAGTACCTCGCCGCGGCGGCCGACGTGCTCGAGAAGGCGGATGCGAAACAATGGCGGGCCGCCACGCCGGGCGGCGGATTATCGAAGGAAGACACGGCGCGGAAGTGCTTCGAGACCTTCGCGCCGAAGGCTTTTCGACGTCCGGTCTCCCGGGACGAGATCGACCGGCTGATGAGCCTGTTCCGCCGGGCGGACGCTCGGGGGGATTCGTTCGACGCGAGCGTGAAGCTCGGGCTGCGGGCGGTGTTGGTGTCGCCGCATTTCCTCTTCCTGGTCGAGCGCGACGGACCGACGGGCGAGGCTTACCGAATCAATGATTATGAATTAGCGACGCGGCTCTCGTACTTCCTCTGGTCGTCGATGCCGGATGCGCGGCTGGAAGAAATCGCGGCTGCCGACAGGCTGCACGAAGATGCGGTGCTCGAGCAAGAGGTCGAGCGGATGCTCGCCGACCCGAAGGCGCGGGCCCTGGCCACCGACTTCGCCGCGCAGTGGCTGAGGGTCGACTCGCTGGCGCTGGCGTCGGAACCCGACCGGGGCAAGTTCCCGACGTACACGCACGAATTACGCGACGCGATGACCGAGGAGCCGATCGCGTTCTTCCACGCGTTGCTCAGGGAGAACGCGCCGATCACCGACCTGATCGGGGCCGATTACACGTATCTCAACGAAACGCTGGCGAAGCATTATGGCGTCGACGAGGTCAAGGGGGCCGAATTCCGCAGGGTCGCTCTCAAGGACAGGAACCGGGGCGGCGTGCTCGGGATGGCGGCGATCCTGACCTTGACGTCGTATCCGCAGCGGACGAGCCCGGTCTTGCGGGGGAAGTGGGTGCTGGAGGAGATCCTCGGCACGCCGCCGCCGCCGCCGCCGAGCATGGTGAAGGTGCTGCCGCCCGACGACCGGCCCAAGGACAATCAGACGTTCCGCCAGCGGCTCGAGGCGCACCGGAAGGACGCGAGCTGCGCGGGGTGCCATGCGAAGCTCGACCCGATCGGGTTCGGGCTGGAGAGTTTCGATGCGATCGGGCGGCTGCGGACCGAGATCGGCGGGGCGCCGGTCGACGCGGCGGGGAAGCTCACGACCGGCGAGTCGTTCACCGGACCGGCCGAGTTGAAGAAGGTGCTCTGCGAGTCGAAGCGGGAGCTATTCGCGAAGAATGTGACGGGGCGCATGCTCTCGTACGCCCTCCGGCGCGGGCTTGAATACTATGATCAGAAGACGGTGAAGGCCATCGCCGCCACGCTGGAAGAAAAAGGATACAAGACCCGGGTGCTGGTCGCCGAGATCGCGAAGAGTTACCCGTTCCAGAACCGGCGGAATGAACCCGTGGGAAGGGATAAGCCATGAGCCATTCCCGGGGTGGCCCGGACAACTCGTTGTCCGGGTCGCGAAGCGACGAGAGGCAGGCCGGGCCTTCGGAACCTCTCGCGGCTGCGCCGCCCGGACAACAAGTTGTCCGGGCCACCCGGAGCCAGGCCATGCGGTGTCGAAACGGAGACGAGCGATGAGCCAATCGAACCGACCCATCACGCGACGCACGGTCCTCCGCGGCCTCGGGGTGGCGATGGGGCTGCCGTTGCTCGACGCGATGAAGCCCGTCGCGGCCCTCGCCGGGGCCGACGCGGCGCCGGTGCGGATGGCGTTCCTCTTCTTCCCCAACGGGGTGAATCCGAATACGTGGACGCCGAAGGAGTTCGGCAAGGGCTTCACGCTGAATCCCGTGATGGAGCCCTTGAAGAGCGTGAAGGACGACGTCCTCGTCCTGACGAATCTGACCAACCGCGCGACCGACACGGGCGACGGCCACTACGTGAAGGACGCCGCGTTCCTCACCGGGACGACGATCCGGCGGACGACGGGCGTCGACCTGAATTCGGGCGGGGTGTCGGTCGACCAGGTTGCGGCGCGGGCGTTCGGCAATCTCACCCCCCTGCCGTCGCTGGAGCTGGGTGTCGAGCCGGTCACGACGGGTGTCGACGTGATCGTCGGCTACACGCGGGTCTACGGCTCGCACATCTCGTGGTCGGCGCCGTCGACGCCGCTGGCGAAGGAGATCAACCCGAAGCTCGCCTTCGATCGGCTGTTCCGCTCGAAGGCCGGCGGCAGGAAGGCGCAGGCCGCAGACGACCGGAGCGTGCTGGATCTCGTCCAGGACGACGCCAGGTCGCTCCGCGGGCGGGTTGGCAAGGACGATCGGCTCAAGCTGGATGAGTATCTCGACTCGGTCCGGGCCGTCGAGACGCGGATCGCGTTCGAGTCGAGCGACCGGGCGGCGCGGTATCGGGACGATCCGGAGGCGCGGAGGGAGATCGAGCGGCTTGGCGGGCGGGTGGATGCCTACCACTCCGATCCCGGCCGGCACCGCGAGCGGAATGCCGACCATACCGAGCACGCGAGGCTCATGCTCGACCTGATGGTCCTGGCGTTCCAGACCGACTCGACGCGGGTCGCCTCGTTCATGTTCGGCAACGCGGTGAGCGGCAAGAACTTCTCGTTCCTCGACGGCGTCAAGGGCGGCCACCACGAGATCTCGCACCACGAGCGGAACGCCGAGAAGCTCGCCCAGTACGACAAGATCAGCGCGTGGCACGTCGCGCAGTACGCCTACATGCTCGAGAAGATGAAGGCGATCAAGGAGGGCGAAAAGACCCTCCTCGACAACTCGATGGTGCTCTTCGGCTCGGCCCTGCGGGATGGGAACAGCCACAACCCGCACAACCTGCCGATCCTCCTCGGCGGCCGGGGCGGCGGCGGGCTGGCGACGGGCCGCCACCTCGTCTATGGCAAGGACACGCCGCTCTGCAACCTGTACGTGTCGATGCTCGACCGCGCGGGCGTGAAGGTCGACCGGTTCGCCGACAGCACGGGGCCGCTGGTCGGCCTCGACAACCCGAACTATCGGCCCTGGCCGGTGATGCCGATCCACTGGGTCTGACGCGACCCGCTCAGTGCATCCAGGCTCTCCAGCGGATCGCCATCGTCACCACGGCGAACAGCAAACCGAGGGACCTCACGATGGCGGTCCCCGATTGATCGTCTTTCATCGGAGTCATCCGACCACCTCAGCCCTTGGCTTTCGCGTCGCGTGCGGACTTGCACGCGTCCAATCATCGTTGTATACGTCGCGTCGGGCGCGAGCAGGGGAAAAATCCTCGGCCGGGACGGAAGGACCGCTCGAGGCTCCGCCTGGCACAGTTCCAGGCCTTCCGGTCCCGCCGCCGGGCGCGACGCAGACTTCATCGCCATCCGCCCGCGATTCGGACACGAAATTTGTGTCCCATGCATGCCATCACGCACGTATTATTGGCGGACGGGTGTCTGCAGGCGCGTTGGTCCGACGATTTCCTCCGGGAAGAGGACGCTGGGGACCGGGATGTCCCCCCACTCAGTCAAGCAGTGTCCGCCCCCGGCGCTTGTGTCGGGGGAGGATGAAGTCAGCCGATCGGAGTTCGGCGAAAGTCGACTTGCCGGGACGTTACAGATTACCCAAACGGTTCATTGTGGCGCGGTGGCACGTTTTTCGCGTTTCACCAAATCTACAACGAGCTACAATTGAGGTGAAGACTCCGTGAGATGACCGCCGATGGGATGAACTGGGGTCACTCTCCGGTCGTAATCCTACTAGACATTCGCATCGTTGGCCGACGGACCGAGGGCGGTCAGTCGGGCGGCGCCGGTCGCTCTACGTCCGGCGACGAAGCGCGTGTCGGAGGTGATGACTTATGATCCGCATCGCACCGCTGGCTCCGCTGATCGCCCTGGCGATCGGCGCGGAGGCCTCGGCGGCCGGGTCGCCTGCCCTCACGGCCGACGACCACGTGCTGCTCAAGACGTACGCCGAGGCGACCTGGAGGTCGATCGACAAGGCGACCAAGGATAACGTCCTGCCGTCCGACGGCCTCTGGCGCTCGGGCGAGGCGTGGACGACCGCTTCCTATACATCGCCGACGGACATCGCCGCCTATCTGTGGAGCACGATCGCCGCCGAGGGCCTCGGCTTCGTCAGCCATGACGAGGCGGGCAAGCGGCTTGCGACCATGCTCGCGGCGGTGGACCGGCTCGAGCGGTCGCATGGGTTCTTCTATAACTGGTACGACCCGAAGACGGGCGAGCGTTTGCGCCAGTGGCCCGGCGGCGGGCCCGTGCGCGGGTTCCTGTCGACGGTGGATAACGCGTGGCTGGCCGTCGCGCTGATGATGGTCGGCCAGAACCGGCCCGAGCTGAAGGTCGCGGCCGAGCGGTTGCTCGAGCCGATGAAGTTCAGCTTCTTCTACGACCCGCTCGACCCCTCCGACCCGGTGACGCACCCAGGCCTGCTCCGCGGCGGGTTCTTCCCCGACGGCGGCGGCATGTTCGCCGACTATCACTACGGGACGCTGAACACCGAGCCGAGGATCGCCAGCTACGTCGGTATCGCCCGCGGCGACCTGCCGCGCGAGCATTACTACCGGATGCACCGCGAGGCCCAGGAGCCGACGGCGCCGATGCGGACCTACGACAAGGTCGCCGTCGTCGAGTCGTTCCAGCCCTACAAGGGCGCCCGGCTCCTGCCGAGCTGGGACGGGACGATGTTCGAGGCCCTGATGGTCCCGCTGTTCGTCCCCGAGGCGGCCTGGGCGCCGACGAGCTGGGGGACGAACCACCGGCTCTACGCGAAGGCTCAGATCGAGTACGGGCTGAACGACGCAAAGCTCGGCTACTGGGGGATCTCGGCGTCGACCGACACGCGGGGCGGCTATCGCGCGTTCGGCGTGGCGCCGCTGGCCTTGAACCCGACGGCGGGCCGCGACGAGCACGGCGAGCCGACGCGGGTCGTCACGCCGCACGCGTCGTTCCTGGCGCTGGCGTTCACGCCGCGGGAGGCGATGGACAACCTCAGGAAGCTCGTCTCGTGCTTCCCGGCGGTCTACACGCCTTACGGCTTCCTGGACGCCGTGGACGTGGGCACGGGCGGCGTCTCGGAGGGGATGCTGGTGCTCGACCAGGGGATGATCCTGGCGGCGGTGTCGAACGCGCTGGGCCACGACGCGATGCAGCAGGCGTTCGCCGGGTCGGTCGAGGCGAAGGTCAGGCCGTTGATGATGGCCGAGCAGTTCGAGGTCGGCCCGTCGTCGATCCTGGCGAGCCGCAGGCTGATGCTGGCCGACGTGCCGGCCACGGTCGCCTCGGGGGAGACGTCGGCGGAGACGGAGCTGGCCTGGGCTCTCGAGAGCAAGCCGCGCTCGCGGCGGCTCTCGGCCGGCGGCGGCATGACCCCCGTGCCCGGCCGCGACGTGCAGTACGGCGCCCTGGCCTCGCCGCGGTCCTCGAACCGTCGCAAGGCGATCAAGCCCGCGGAACGGCGGCGGCCGGCGGGGTGAGGCGCGGTGTGCCGGTTGGGTTTGTATGGAAGGCCGAAGGCACAAGCACGGCGCACAGAGCGAGAAGCACACAGCGGAGAGCGGCGATTCGCTTTCCGCTGTGTGCCGTGTGCCTTCCTGCCTCCTCACGATTTCCCCGCTCCGACGGGCTATTTCGGCCACCGTGCCGCCCACGTGAAAAAATCGCGAAGCGATCCCCCGGAGTGGGGTTGAAATGGGCCGCGGCGACACCGTATAGTTCAGGTGCGCCGTGGAGCAGCGGCTAGCTCGCCAGGCTCATAACCTGGAGGTCGTAGGTTCGATTCCTACCGGCGCAACTTCTCTTTTCGCTGCCTTAACCCCTTCCGCCGAACGGTTTTCCGTTACCCGCCTCTCGTGATGGCGGCGCGGGCACTCAGGCCCCCGGAACCCGGTAATTACCGGCTTTCGAGGGTACGGAGACCCGCGCCATGCCCCGTCACTCAACCCCCCGCTATCGCCTCCACAAGCCTTCTGGTCGTGCTGTCGTCACGATCAATGGTCGAGACATATACCTCGGCCACTACGGCTCCCTAGAGAGTCGTGTTGAATTCGATCGGATCATCGCCGAGTGGCTCGCCGCCGGCCGAGGCCGCGCCGCGCACGGCGACCCCGATTTGACCGTCGCCGAACTGATGGTCACCTATCTGGAGTTCGCCGACGGGTACTATCGTGCCCCCGACGGCGGTCCTGCGCGGGAGCTGCGCAACGTCAAGGAAGCGCTCGGGCCGCTCCGCCGGCTCTACGGCCACACGCCGGCCGCCCGGTTCGGCCCGCTCGCCCTGAAGGCCATCCGGGAGACGCTGATCTCCGCCGGGCTCGCCCGGAAGACGATCAACACGCGGATCGGCACCGTCAAGCGACTCTTCAAGTGGGCCGCCGGCAACGAGCTGGTGCCGCCCTCGGTCCACCACGGACTGACGGCGGTTGACGGTCTCCGCGCCGGCCGGAGCGCGGCCCGCGAGTCCAAGCCGGTCGAGCCGGTCCCCGACGAGCATGTGGCGGCGGTCCTGCCGTTCGTCACGCCGCCGGTCCGCGCCATGATCGAAGTCCAGGCGCTCACCGGGGCGAGGCCGGGCGAAATCACGCAGATGCGGGGTTGCGACATCGACCGGTCGGGCGACGTCTCGATCTACCGGCCCGGCACGCACAAGACGATGCACCGGGGCAAGGCCCGCGCCATCCCACTCGGGCCGAAGGCCCAGGCCGTGCTACTGCCCTGGCTCAAGGCCGGCCAGACCGCCTATCTCTTCAGCGCGGCCGAGGCGATGGACCTCCACAACGCGGCCCGACGGAAGGCCCGCCGGTCGCCCATGACGCCCTCTCAGGCCGCCCGGCGGAAGAAGGCCAAGCCGAAGCGGGCGCCTCGAGGATCGTTCGATAAGGACGGATACCGGATCGCGATCGCGGGGCCTGCGACAAGGCCGGAATCCCCCGCTGGCACCCGCACCGGCTCCGCCACTCCGCCGCGACGCGAATCCGCCAGCTCTACGGCTTGGAGGCCGCCCAGGTGCTGCTCGGCCACTCGCACGCCGCGATCACCGAGGTCTACGCGGAGCGGGACCTGGCGAAAGCCGTCCAGGTGATGCGTGAGGTCGGTTGACAGGAGATCACCGAGGCCGCGCCGTTATGTTACCCGGATCGCGATCGCGCGGGCCTGCGACAAGGCCGGAATCCCCCGCTGGCACCCGCACCGGCTCCGCCCCGCGCCTATCTCTAACAATGTTAGTGATATGCCCAGACTCGTCACCCGCACGCCGCGATCACCGAGGTCTACGCGGAGCGGGATCTGGCGAAAGCCGTCCAGGTGATGCGCGAGGTCGGCTGAGGGCCGGGCGCGTCCTCAAATTGTTGATGATAGCCGGCGTCTATCTTGAAACCGTTACAAGATAGCCCGCGGCCCCGCTCTATCCTCAAACGGTTTGAGGATAGCCGGCGCGGTTGACAGGAGATCACCGACGCCGCGCCGTTATGTTACAATGCGGCTACGGGAAGGCGGGATTGATCCCCCGCTGACGACCCGGGCGGACGCATCGCTCCCTGTTGCGATTTGGCCCGCCCGGGTCCGGCCCGGCAACAACAGGGGATACCATGTCCGAGTTGATGACCGTCCGCCGCGAGGGTACACAGCAGCCGCTCCGCATCCACAAAGGCAAGGCCAAGCCCTTTCCGGTCGACCGGACCGCGCCGGCCTGGATGTTCGTCGAAGACCTTGCGGCCTTCTACTCTCACAAGGCCCCGAACCGCTTCGGAAGCCCCATGCCATACCTGCCGATTATCCGCGGGGTTTGGTATTCCGGCAAACATAAAATTAGTTTCATTGAATACAACTACTCGATGAGGGGACACGACCCGATCTGTTACTACCAGATCCCCATCGACCGAGCCCTCGCCTACTGGGTCGCCAACGGCGACGACATCCCGCCGCCGTTGGACAAGAAGTATGCGCCCAGATCCAGGCGCTTTGGGAGCAATGGGACGCGCCCTAAAGGCGGCGGGATTCCCCGAGGGCGCGGGTTGGCGAGCGGGGATCGCTGGGGCGTCACAGTTCGACCCGGCGCCGAAGGTGGAGGCCGTCCGCAAAGGGCTGGCGACCCTCAAGCTGGAATCAACGCTCATGAAGCTGGTGAACCAGGATGGTCTCGATGTGGTGATGTCATTGCGGGAGCTCGCCAAGATGGCCGGTGTCTCCCATGAGACGGTTAGGCGATTTCGCCAAAGCACCAAGAATCAGAAATTCAAGAACGCGCATGCGTAGACTCGCTCAGGCCAAGCCGGTAGGCGGGTCGGGTCGTCGTTGATGGTCCGCGCAAGACGCGGCACACATCTTTTTTACTAATGTGACATTCCGATTTTCTTCTTCTAGTCATGGCGCATAGGTTTACGATCGAATCGGCGCGGTGACGTGTGACATCCCCGGCACAGGTAGAGGCGACCATCAGCCACACCTGACGCCGGGAGCTCAGAATGTCACGCAGCTTTGAACCGCCGCCCCTCGGCAACAAACTCATCGGCTTCGGCGAGGTCGGCCGGATCGTCGGCGTCGACCCCGCTACGCCATGGCGCTGGGCCACCCGGGGCACCAAACTGCCCGACGGCTCCCGCCTCCATCTCGCCTCCTGGGCTCTTCCGGGGCGTCGCGTGACGACCGAGGAGGCCGTCCGGGACTTCATCGAGCGATTGACGGAGGCCCGCCAAGGGCAGGCCGACCCGCCCCCCGCCTCGCACGCCTGCCCGCCGCCAGCGTGAGCACGCCCGCGCCGACGCGGCGTTGCAGGCGATGGGCATCTAGGAAACGAGAACGCCCCGGCTTCGTTGCCGAGGCGTCCCCGCTGGTCTGTTGTCCGAGAACCGGCCGCCGCAAACGGCCGACAGATTGACCCCCGGAGAGAGATCAACCGTGTCCATGAATCATACCCCGACGGTCGAAGCGAATCAACCGCTAACCCGCCCCGAACAGGCCCGAGCCGCGTTCGACCGCCGCGACATGGCCGTGGCCGCACGGCTCCGGCGTGAGCTGCTCGCGCTCGGCTTCGCGATCGGCGGCGGCGGCCGACAGCCTCGGCTAACCCGTCTGATCCGATCGGGGGTGCTGGCATGAGCACGGCGACGTGCCCGCCACCGATCGACGTCGAGGCGATCCCGGCCGACATTCGGGACGTGCCGCACTGGGTCGTCTGGCGACTGGGGGGTCCGCAACGGGAAGCGGACGAATATCCTCTATCGCAGCCGGAACCCCAAGGTGACGGCGAAGACGGACGACCCCCACACGTCGGGGGGATCTCCGGTCGGCGCTGGCCGCATACCGCGACCCGGAGAACGGGCTCGACGGGATCGGGTTCTGCTTCGGCGACGACAGGCAATACTGGGGCTGGGACCTCGATCGGTGCCTGCGGGACGGCGAAGTCCTGCCGTGGGCTCGGCGGTTCGTCGCCGCCCTATCCCGCACCTATGGAGAGGTCAGCCCGTCGGGGACGGGGATCAAGTTCTTCGGCAAGGGTCCGATCGTCATCCCGGACGGAAAAACTGGAAAGAGGGCCCGGATCGACCCTTCGACGGGGCGACGAAAGAAGCGGGCGCAAGGCGAGCCGAGCGACGACATAGACCCGTGCGTCGAGGTCTACAACTGCCGCCGGTTCTTCACTGTGACGGGGCGCCGCTACGGCCCGGCACCTAGCGTCGAGGACGTTTCGGCGGCCGCGCAGGGCTTCATTGGGGAGCTGTGGCCACCGAAACCGCCAAGCCCTGCTCGCGCCTCGTCGAAGCCCTCGACGCTCGACGACCAGGAGCTGCTCGACAAGGCCCGCAAAGCGGAGAACGGCCCGAAGTTCTCGGCCCTGTACGACCGCGGCGACACGTCCTACCACGGTGGGGATATGAGCCAGCCGACTTCGCGCTGTGCTGCATGCTCGCGTTCTGGACGGGCGACGATGAGGCCCGGATCGAACGGCTGATGAATGCCTCGGCCCTCGGCAAGCGGGGCAAATGGACGGACCGGGCCGACTACCGCGAGCCGACGATCTCCAACGCCATCGCTGCTCAGACCGAGTTCTACGATCCGACGCGCCCCGCGCAAACGCGAAAGGGCAGGATCTCCGCCGACCCCGCCGCCGACGCAGAACGGCGTGGCGGCGGAGGAGCCGGGCAGACCCGAGATCATCTGCGGAAGCGAAAGCCCGATGGAGGGGCTTAAGACCTGGACGCCGGCCGCGATGGCCGCGCTCGCCAAGTACAACGATCCGCCCCGGCTCTTTCAGCGTGGCGGCAAGATGACCCGGATCACACCGGCGGAGGACGACGCGCCGCCGATGATCGCGGACCTGTCGATCCCCGCGCTGCGGGGCGAGCTCGACCGGGCCGCGTCGTGGGGGGTCGAATACTTCGACAAGAAGGGCAACGCTCGCGTCCGCTACGGCGCACCGAAAATGGATGTCGTGAGCGACATCGCGGCCCTACCCGGCTGGGACCACGCGGCTGTCCCTCGGCTCGACTCGGTTGTGGAGACGCCTCGGTTCCTGCCCGACGGGTCGCTACTTCGGACGCCCGGCTATCACCCCGACGGCAGGGTGTTCTATGCCCCCTTGCCGGGCATGGACACGATCAACGTCCCGGCGCGGCCGACGCAGGCCCAGGTGGACGCCGCGCGGTCGCTCCTGCTCGACGACCTGCTCGTTGACTTCACGTTCGCCAACCAGGCCAGCCGGGCCGCCGCACTCGTACTGACGATCCTGCCTTGCGTGCGGTCGCTCATCAGCGGCCCGACGCCGCTCCATCACGCCGGCGCCTCGACCGAGGGCACGGGCAAGACGCTCCTCATCATCGCGTGCGGTTATCCCACGCTCCAGCGGGAGATCAGCCTAAGCCCCCAGAAAGAAGACGAGGCGGAGTGGCGGAAGGCCCTCACCTCGCACTTCATGTCCGGCGGCTCGCACTACTGCGTCGACAATTTCTACAACCCCGTGAGTTACGCGGGCGACCTCTGCCCGATCGACTCCGGCACGCTGGCAATGGCCCTGACCTCCCCGTTCTACGTCGACCGCAAGCTCGGCGGGAACGAGGAGGCGCGGGTGCGGGTGCATACCGTCTGGGCATCGACCGGGAACAACACCGTCTTCTCCCGCGAGCTCACCCGCCGCATCGTCCCGATCGACCTCATCGCCCCGATCGAAAACCCCAGCCTTCGGACGGGATTCAAGCACGACCCGCTCATCGAGAGTTTCATCGAGCCACGACGGTTCGACCTGCTCCGCGCCTGCCTTGTGCTGTGTCAGCACTGGCTTGCCGAGGGGCGGCCGATGGGGTCTCAGACGATGGGGCGCTTCGAGTCCTATGCCCGCGTCATGGGCGGCATCCTCGACGCGGCGGGCGTGGAGGGCTTCCTGGCGAACCGATCGAAGATGATCGGCCGGAACCCCGAGGCGACCCGATGGGCCGCACTGGTGGCCGCGTGGCACGCCAAGCACGGCGTGGGGCTCGTCACCTGCTCCGACCTCTGGACGACGATCACCGGCGACGCGGATTTGAGCGTTGCCTTCGCTGACCTCATCGGCGACGGCAAAGAGCTCTCCCAGAAGCAGCGGTTGGGCAAGGCGATCGAGAAGCAGGCCAACCAGGTCTGGGACTCGTGGCGGATCACCCGATCGTCCGTGCGGGCTCGCAACGGCAGCGCGGTTTATCGCCTCAAGCCCGCGTCCGATCCCCAGATCGACGTCACCGAGGACGACACGGACGCCGTAACTGTCAACCACGATGAGGATTGGACCAAAAATGATTAACGCCAGCCTCCGACAACTGTCTGCATGGTTTGCTGGGTTTGCATGGTTTCAAAACTCAGTTACCCCGCCTCACGGGTGCGCGTGAGGACAAGGGAGCGAGTTAGCGAACCATGTGAACCCAGCAAACCATGCGGCAACGAACCACCCCAACCCGAAGGAAACCGCAGGTCCATGCATCAGTACCTTCCATGCCCGCCCGCCGACGAGACCGTGCTGTCGGCCGTCGTGGCGCGATACCACCCCGACCTCCAGCCGATCCGCTTCGCCGCGCTTCGCCGCGAGGGGACGCCGGCCCATCCGACCGTGGCGATCCGGTTGCCATCTGCCTTCGCCCGTGCCGCCCGCGCCCGACGCCGTGCTCGTGCTCGACGCGGCCGCCTGGGACACGCTGGACGACCAGACCCGGCGGGCCGCACTAGATGAAGCCTTATGCGGCATCCACCTCCTCAAGACCCGCCGAGGCGACATCAGCGTCGATGCAGCCTCGCGCCCGCGAATGCGCCGACGCCGCGCCGCAATCAAACTCCAGCTCTCGGAGGTCGTCATGGCCCGACACGGTATCGACAGAAAGCCCGCAGAGACGCCTAGCGAGCCCGTGGCGAGGCCAGGAAGGCCGCGACCCACGCCGGGTCGTCCAACCCGCCCGCGTCGCGTGGCGGCCGTGCTGTGACTTCAGGGAACCGCACGAAACTTCAGCCTTTCAGGCCCAACCGATCCAGATCAACCCCACTGGATATCATGCTAGTATGATTGCATACGCCGCTGACAAGCCGGGAAAGTGTCGATAGCGGCGGGTCCGGCGCGGATTCGAGGGGTCGAGCACGCCGAGCCGGATTTGAACCCCGGACCTTTGATTTCCCCGTGACCCAAGAGGCAACCATGAGCGACACGACCGAGAAGACCGAGACCACGCCCGAGGCGGAATCGGCCCCGCCCGTCATCACGTTCGAAGAGCTTCGCCGCGGCGGAGTCAAAGGCGTGATCGACCAAGTCCTCGCGGCGTCCGACCTGAATCTCGCGGAAAGCGAGGTCCTGAAACAGTCGATCGCGGGCAACGCGTTTTTACGGCACTTGAGCTGTCGTATCGACCAGTTCTTGGACGGCGTCCCATTCGAGGCGGACGAGATCGCGGCGAACGCCGCCACCGCGGTCCGACAGGCCACCGTCCTGCTTCGTTCGTGCCAAGCGATCGAAGCGACCGTCCGAGCTACCCCCTCGCGGCTCGGCATGGTCCGGGACCGTACGCCGCAGGGCCAGACCCACAAACGCATGTTCAATTGACCAAGAACCGAGGTGAATCATGTCCACAGAGACGCAATTCCAACCGCCGCCCATCGGCGCCGAGTCCATCGTCAAAGGGGCTCTCGCCTCCTATGCTGATCGGCTCATCCCTGGTGCTATTGACGAGTTGGCCCGGCTCTGGGCGCCCCAGGTCGACACCCTCTCGCCCGAAGTCGTCGCCGAGGTCGTCAAGTTCCGGCTCGACGAAGAGAAATGGTCGGGCTTCGTCAGGCCGGCACCGCGCCCGCCGCGCCCGCCGCGGATGACGGGGTCGTCCGGCAGCGTGATCAGAACGAGGCATTCGCAGCGGCCTTTCGCGAGCGGCAGCGAGAACTTCGCGCCGGCGACCTGATCGAACGCCCGCGCCCCGTTCTGTCCGTCGCCGCGGCGACCACGCCAACCACGCCCAAAACCCCCGGCGATCCCAACTCGGCATTCGCCGCCGCGTTCCGCAAGGCGAAAGCCGACGCCCAGAACGCGCGATACTGACCAGGCGACCCGGTGACAACCGCGGGGGCCTTGTCACCGGCCCCCGTGGTGAGGTGAAACCATGACTCCGAAGCTCCACAAGGCGGCCGTCGAATGGACGGCCCGACAAGAGAAGCTCGGCCGCCTGCTTGCCGCGGGCTGGACCGTGAAGGGCGCGGCGGCTGAGGTCGGAATCTCGGCAACGCAGGCGCATTCATACAAGCACAAGCCGGGCTTTGACAAGCTCGTGCTGAAGTTCCGCGCCGAGTTGTTCGCGGAGAGCCTCGGCCAACTGGCCGGCCGGCTCAGTCGGGCGGTCGACACGCTCGACAAACTGCTTGACGACGACAAGCCGCCGGCCGTGCGGTTGGGCGCCGCCAGGGGCATCCTGGCCGACGCCGCGACGATCCGTCAGAGCGTCGAGCTTGAACAGCGTCTCGCCGAGGTGGAGGGCCGCCTTGCGAAACCACATTGATCGGCTCCGCCGGCTGGAGGCGGACCTGGCCCGGCTCGAATCGTCGACAACGGAGGAGGGCCGCGTCGTCATGTCCCGGGCCTTGCGGGCCGAAATGGCCCACCAATGGCTCTGCCGGGGCGATGATGGCGCGCGTGGTTCACCGAGTCGATCTTTGAAGCCGTGGCCGCATGCCGGGCCGTCCTGGACGATCGCGGCACCGACGCCGCCCATCGGTGGCTAACCATACGATCCGCCGAGTTGCGCCGCGAGCGGGCCGAGGGCGGGCATCCGACCCACTTCAACGAAAACGGGCGGCCAGAATCATCGTTTACCGCGTTCGTATCAGACCGAGCCCGGCTCCGGGCGGAGCTGGCGGGGGAGACTGTCGCATGAGCATCGAATCCAGGCTGAAGAAGTTAGAAACGAAGGCGACCGACGAGGCGTGGGGCTGCCGGCCGCTCACGATCATCGGGCGTGTCGAGGCGTACGTGAGGGTGGCGAACGGCGCGTTCGCGAAAGACCCGCGCGTGCCCGATCCCCCCGACGTGACGGTGAAGATCAGCGAGGCCGTGCGGGCGTGCCTGGAGGTCATGGAGACCCAGGGCAACGCCGCGGGCAAGCTCTGGTCCGAGAACCTCAAGGCGGAGTTACTGCCCGGACACACCGGCATCATCCTTCGCGACCTGGAGGCGGAGACCGAGCGGGCCGCGTTCAAGCGGGGCGATCTGACGGGCGAGCGGAAGTATCCAGAATCCCCCGCGTGGGCGAGCGGGGGCGCCGCATGAACCTCGAACACAGATTGAAAAAGGCCGAGGCACAGGCCCCGCGCCGGGGCGGTCAAGCCGAGGGCTTCGGTGACGACGCGTGGTTAATAAACGGGCTCCGGTCGGTCGTGCTCACCCACGGCGAACTGATCGGCGTGCCGTGGGACGACCAGGCCGACCACGCGGGCGAGGCCGCCGCGGAGGTCATCGAAAGCCAGGGGATCGACGCGGCCCGACGGTGGGCCTTCGCGCTGATCGGCGAGTTACGCGCCGAGCGGGAAGCGATCGGGATCAGTGAACCGGGCGACGACGAGGCGGACCCGGTGCGGGCGGGACATTCGATGGTGCTCGGCCTAGCCCGGTGGGCCATCAGGGGGGAGCAGACAGACCTCCGTCCGCCTCCCCCGCTCAGCGCCGCCGCGGGGGCGGCGGATGATCGACTGGAGGCCCGCTGAGATGGATAATTCACGAAAAGCGCGGCCCTCAGAGAACCGAAGGCCGCCTCGTTACGACGATACCGTTTGGCGGGCGCGGAATTCCACCTCCTCGATTGGGGCCACGGCGATGAAAGAGCGGCGACTTGACTCTTACGAGTTCTTCAACGGCGCAGGAGGATCTAAAGTTTCCGATTGAGCGCCTATTCGGCGAACCGGGGACCCGGCTGGCAGAAGCCTGGATACTGGTCAATGACGCCGGCATGGAGACCGAGGCCGTTCTTCCCATCCAGGAATACAACCGACTGAAGTCTATCGAGCGTGCCGTGAAGCGAGCCCGGCGGAAGCGTCGGGATGGCGGAGTCGGTCAAGGCTGATCGCCCTTCCCCGACGCACGTGCACGAGCCTTTACCTTGTATCCTCGGTCTTTGGCTGCCTGCTCAATCACGCGATCCCCCACAACCAGTGCAAGCCGTGCGACCCGACAGAGTATGTCCGCATGCAGTCTGAGGTTGCCAATAATGTACGTTCGCACGTTGTATAGATTCGGATCAATGTTGTCGCTTTCGTGTGCTGTTCCGATCTGTTGACTGCAATGCTTGATGACGTCATCAAATGTCATGGCTTTGCCGTCCGGGAACACAGCCGGGCGATTCTTGATGACGTCCTCTAGCGAATACTCGCCCCTGATCAGGAAATCCAGCGACGGGGTCGCCCTCTCGCTGGAACTTTGCAGGGGGATGTAGGCAATCATCGTGTCGGGTTGCAGCCGATCGGCCGGCTGCGGAAGATCCAGCTTAACTGAATCGGATACCCCCAGTTCTTTGGCCAGTCTCCAGATCAAACCATTGGTTCCGCTTGATAAGCAGACGAGACATCGCAGTTCGGTCGAAATGACGCGTAGGTGCGCCGTCTCTCCCGCTGTGTGGTCCGCAAGGTTGATCCGAAGCAGATAGAGGTGATCGTCAAGAGCGTCGATTTTCTCCGCCAGGGTACGCGGAACACCTTGATTCCGGCGGGGCGCCTGGGGAGGGTTCGCCTTCTTCGCGTTCCTAGAACCGCGGGTTTCTTACTCATGGCATCGGTCCAAGATTAGTCGGCGGATAGACCGGTCGCCGGAACCGATCGTCCTCTGAATCCGGCAGAGAAGCCGGCTGGTCATTTCAAGATGGGAGCGTACTCCGCCGCACAACTGCAAACAAGGCCCGAAGGCGAGCATGTAAACGCCCCGGCGGACGCCCCTGGCTCGTGCTACGATCGCGGCATGCTCGATCGCGTCATCACCGGCGGTCAGTGCGGCGTCGACCAGGCCGGGCTCCGCGCCGCGAATGCCGCCGGCATCCCGACCGGCGGAACGGCGCCCCAGGGATGGGCGACCGAGGACGGTCCGGCTCCGTGGCTCGCCGACTTCGGCCTGGTCGAGTGCGAGCGGCCGGGATACCCGCCGCGGACCGAGGCCAACGTGCGGGCGTCGCAAGGCACGCTCTGGATAGGCGACCCGACGAGCCCGGGCGGAAAGCTGACCGTCGCCTGTTGCGCCCGCCACTCGAAGACGTGGCTCATTGTCCGGGAAGGCGAGACGACCCCTCGCGTCGCCGCCGACTGGATCGCCCGCCGTGGGATCAAGGTCCTGAACGTCGCCGGCAGCAGAGAAAGCCGGCAGCCCGGCATCGGCGAGCGGGCCGAGGCGTTCCTGGCGACCGTGTTCAGGATCACCCAACGAAAAAACCCCGGCGGATGAGGCCGGGGCGTCGAAAGGGTGTCAAAAGGCGTCGCAGGGCGGCAAGATATCCGACGCACTCCAGACCCAGGCCGTCGAGCACATGAAGCGGGCGGCCGAGGCGGCGGAGCGGACGAAGAAGATGATCCGGGAGGGCCAACGCCCGGGCGTTCCGGCCCCCGTCGGACGGGCGTGTCGGGCGCCGTGACGGTCCGATAGTCATCGCGACCCAAGCACTTCGGAGACGTGCTGTATGAATTGGCCCAAAGACAGTTCTTCGCGTAGCTCAGTGCACATGAGATCGCAGATCATTTCGGCATTGACGTTGACGGCCATTCTTCCGAGGTTGGACTGGATGTAAATCTTGTAGATAGCAAACGCGACTTGTACCCCCATCAGATCGATTCCTCTTGCCCTGAGCTTCCTAGAGGTTTCTCGACAGCGGGTCATCAATTCGACCGGCGTAGCGCCGGCGCCGCTCGCCGCGATTTCGTACATCGGTGGCAGTGCATCCGAGCCGTTCAGCGGCCTATCGAAATCTCGTTGTGCAGTCCATCGGCCGGCACCATAGCCAAGAATGAGTCCGCAGACGACAGCGATTACAACAAAGAGCCGATGATCTCTCTGCGGCCGATGGGAAGTAGGAACAAACAGCGTCGAGGCTGAGACCGGAGCCGGCTCTTGCGGTGGCATTTCGGCCGAGGGATTCAGGGACGGCGGCGCCGGCAGGGTGAATCGCGCCCCGCAGTGCCTGCACTTTCCTGATCGGCCTGCCAATGCCTCATCGACCTCGTAGCCGCGCCCGCACTGGCACTCAACACGAATCGCCATCGATTCACCCTCCCACCGAATCCTCCGCCGCCCCCCCCGCGGGTGAGTATAGGCTAGATCCAAGGGTCTTGCTACTAATTACTAATATGGGTTCGCAGGCGCGCATGAAATCGCCCCGGCCGAGGGCACCGGGGCGTCCAGAGGGTGTTCCATGGCGCCGGCGAGCGGCGGTCAGTCCATCGGCCCGCCCGGAAGCGGCATCATGCCCGCCTCGGCCCGCTCGTGCGGGTCCATGTTGAGGCCCAGGGCCTCGGCCTCCATCTCGTCGTCCCACGCCTGCCGGCGGGCTTCCTCGGCCTCCAGAGTGAGCCGGGCGGCCGTGCCGCGGTCGAAGCCGGACGCGAAACGATCCTTGAGGGGCGACTGCCAAGATTTGCACGGGGCCGCGTCGATCCCCTGCCGGCCAAGCTCGAAGCCGAGCATCTCCACGCAGTCGGCGAACGAGGGGATGAAGGGCTCTGGCCGGCCCGTGGCGGGCTTCGCGGGCTCGGGGTGGGTGATCGGCAGGGCGTCGGCCAAGATCGCCACGCGGCCCGCGACGTACGCCCTGTTGAGCGCGTCGGCCCCGCAGACGTTGCCGCGCTCGGATTCCCAGCGGTCTGCGCCGACCCGGCGATACTCGCCCTCGGCCAGCCCACCGATGAGGCGAACCCTCGAGACGCTCGCCGGGATCGCGTCGGGGTCGACGGCCGGCTCCCACCGCTCGGCGTCCGTGTCGTCGGGCCACTCGGCGGGGGACTCGTATTCCTTCTCCCACGGGTCGACCGCGGGCGCGGCCGGTGCCGGTCCGTAAACGGTGTGCATCGCGGCGGACAGCCGGTCCGGCATGACCGGGGCGGGCGTCGGCTCGTCGAGGATGCCCTGGCCGAACGGGCGGGGCTGGCGGCGGCGCTTGGCTCCGGTCGGGATCACGAGTAGACTACGCATGGACGAACTCCTTAGCGGGGGCGAGTCTTCCGGGCCGGGCGGAGGTAACGACTCCGTTCCGGCCCTCTTTGTTTGTCTCAGGCCCGTTGCCCTCGACTGGCAGGATTGTAAACAGTTTTGGAACAGTGTCAACATTATTCCAGGCGGGAATGTTCTGTGGACAACCGCGATGGCCATGCGTACAATGTGTGCGTCGGCCCCAGTTTGGTAACATCGTGGGGGGTGTCCACGATCCACTAGGGGCGCACAATGGCAAAAAAGAAGGCACCGCAGATGACCGCCACCGCCGCGGAGACCAAGAGCAGAGCGGTCCGGCTCGACCTCTCTCAAGAGGACCACGACCGTTTGCGGGTGTGCGCGGCTAAAGCCCGGCTCAGCATGGCCGCCTATGCTCGGATGGTGCTGATGCGTGAAGTGGAGCGCGAAGAGGCCGAGGGTTAAGGGGGCGACGAGATGGCCGACGTCCCTATCAACCCAGATGAGGCACAGAGGCGCTATGCAAGGATGCTCCAGATGCGCCATCAAGCTGAGCCGCTGATCTCAGCCGAAGCCGTGGCCGCCCACGCCAACGCGGCCATAGCATCCATGAGAATCTATATGTCGGCGGAGTTCCCCGACTGGACCGAGGAAGACGCGGGCGCTGAGGCACGCCAAATCGTGGAGCAGGAGGGCCTCCAGGCCGGGATAGCCTACGCGGAAGAGCTTTGGGCGATGTTCGACGAGTACTGGGAGAAGCCAGGTCCTCACGGGAGCAAGCGCGAACAGTTTAGAGCATCGCTGGAGCGGGTTCTTCGCAAGCACGGCATGACCTTGGAGGAGTTTAGGAAACGCCTGGAGGATGGGCCTCCGCCGGAGCCGCCGCCCGTCCCCTGATGCTCGCCGATCCACGCTCATTGACAACCCGGACGCATCGAGCAAGCCGCCGGAGGGTGCGCATTGGAGGCGCATCCCCCGCGCGGCCGCATTCCCAAACGTTGACCGGATTTTGACCGGCGTCCCACCGGCCACGCCCGAAAAGACCGAGGAAATCCTACCGGCTTTGTGGCCTGATATTGGGGTTTGCAATTCTGACGGTTTGGCGTAAGGTCTTGCCGTTCCGGGGGTTCAATGGAGGGGATAGGGGCTTCTAGGTGCTCTCATAACCTGGAGGTCGTAGGTTCGATTCCTACCGGCGCAATCGTAAGGCCTGCCTAACCTTCGAACTGAAAAAGGCCGCCCCACCCGGGGCGGCCTTTTTTCGCGCGCGGGGCGTGCGAACGGGTTCAGCGGGTCGGGGCAGTCGCGGCCTTGCCTTCCATCTGGTCGTGCATCGCCTTGACCTCGTGGAGGTGATGCTTGAGCGTCGGCAATGTCTTGGCCGCCCAGGCCTTCAGCTGCGGGTCGAGGCCACGCTCCGCCTCGGCTTCGAACAGGCCCACGGCCTGGATGTGGGCGGCCAGTTGGCCCTTGATGTAGCACTTGTCGAACTTCTCGCCGGTGAGGCCGGCGAGCGCGGCCTCCTCGGCCTGGCCGGTGATCGGGGGGGTGTTGGGCAGAGCCATCCGGCTCGCCACGGCCAGGGCCATCAGCTCCTGGTTGGCCTTGGTGTGGTCGTTCATCATCTGTACGGCGAACTTCTTGACCTCGTCGGTGGAGCCGCGCTCGGCGGCGAGGCGCGCCGAGGCGAGCTCGCAGAGCGCCGCGGCGGAAGCGGCGGCCGCGAAGAGGCCGTCGTCCATCGCGCCGGGCGTCGAGACCGGCCGGCCGGCGGGCCGCACGGCGCGGTCGCGGACCGGGGCGGCCGCGCCGGGCACCTGCGCCGGGGCCGCCACGGCCCCGCGCTCCTGCGGGTCGGGGATGCCCGTGCCCGCCCGCGGCGTGCCGGTCGTCGCGATCGGCGCACCGGCGACGGGCCGGCCCGAGGCCGTCGTCTGCGCCCAGCCCGTCCCCGTCGCCATCCCGAACGCCAGTACCGCCGTCGCCCAGGTCCTCGTCTTCATGTCCGCCTCCTTTATTCCTCGGGTCCGTCTCATCGCCGATCGGGCGGAAGCCCGGGGGAGCCCTCGGGCGTGCCCGGTCCGGGAGGACAGGGCATTGCATGAACGGGACTGCAAACTTTGGGCCGTCGGCCTGCGCGACGTGCGCGCGAAGAAGGCCCTCCCGAGCGGTCGGGAGGGCCTTCTCGATCGCGACGTCGGGGCGCCGGCGCGCTCAGCGCGTCGCCGAGGTCGGCCGGCTCTTTGCCTCGAGGTCGTCGTGCATCCGCTTGACGCGGGCCTTGTGGTCGCGGACGGTCGGCAGCATCCTGGCGGCCCAGGCCCTCATCTGCGGGTCGCGGCCGCGCTCGGCCTCGGCCTCGAAGAGGGCGACGGCGCCGATGTGGGCGGCGAGCTGCTGGTGGGCGTAGGCCTTGTCGAAGTCGTCGCCGGTCTTGCCCAGCAGCACGGCCTCGGCGGCCCGGTCCTGGATCTCCAGGGCCATCGGCACGCCCATGGCCTTCGAGGTGGCGAGGGCGATCAGCTCGTTGTTGGCCTTCGAGTGGTCGGCGAGCATCGACTGGGCGAAGAGCTTCACCTCGTCGCTCGAGCCGCGGCCCAGGGCGATCCGGGCCATGGCGACTTCGGAGAGGTTCGACGCGGCGGCGGCGGCCGCAAAGATCTGGTCGAGGCCGGCGTCGGGCGGCAGGAACACAGCGCGCGCGGGGGCGACCATCGCGCGCATGCCCGGCCGCACCTCGCCGGGCTGGCTGATGCCCGGGGGCACCACGCGGCGGCCGGGGATCTCGTTGCCGATCACGCCGTTGTTGGTCGCGGGCGGCGCATCGATGGGCGAGGTCGCGGGGCTGCGGGTCGCCGCGTTGCCGCCAGTCAGGGCGCCGGTATCTTGGGCCGTCGCGGGCGACGCCGCGAGACCGGCCGCCATCAAGAGTGCGAACGTCGTCCTGGTCGTCATGGTCTCGGCTCCTCAATGTGCGGGAGAGAACGGGCGCGACCGATACCGGCCCGGCCCCGGGAGAGGATGGGGGCCGGTCGGCGCGGCCCGGCGCCATCGGGCGTCGGGCCTCTTACGATCCTAGCCCGCAATCTTCGGGCCGTGCCCGGAGCGTTGCAAGCGCACACGCCAGTGCGCAGCAGAACACCACCCCTTCGAGGGGGTGGTGCTCGCGATCGGTCGTCGATCCCTTCGGCCCAGCGTCAGGCCGAGAGCCGCGCCTTGCGTCGCCGGGCGACCCCGAATGCACCTGCCAGTCCGATGCCCAGCAAAGCGAGCGAGGCGGGCTCGGGGGCCTGGACGGGGTTGGGCAGGTTGGGCGTGACGGTCAGCGTGAACGACCCGAGGAAGTCGGGCGTGCCGCTCGAGGTGCTGGCGTAACCCGAGACGCGGTCGAGGCCGCCGGTCGTCGGGGCGTACCAGGAGAAGTTCGTCAGCGTGACCGTGGTCGTCGTGTCGACAAACGTCAGCGAGCCGGGGGACGTCGCTGCGGCCGTGTCCAGGCCGACCGAGCCGTCCGCCGTCGTCACGGCGGTCGCTGCCGCGTGCCCCGTCGCGGTGAAGGCGGCGCTCGCGGGCGTCGTGTCGTTCCCGTTGAGGAACAGGGCCAGGCCGTAGTGGTCGATGGCCGCGGCGCCCTCGCCGTAGACGTCGTAGGTGTAGGTGCCCACCGGCAGCGGGATGCTCAGGCCCGTCGAGGCCCCGTTGCCCGGGTTGAGGATCGGGTCGTGGGGGCCGATTGCGATGTACAGGTTGTAGCGATTGTCGCCGCCGACTGTGTTCCAGTACTCGCCCGAGGACGGGGCGCCCGCCGCGTCGGTCGAGTAAACCACCGCACCGGTCAGGAAGGCCGCCCGCGCCGAGGACGCCCCGAGGGCGACGATTCCGACGAGGGCCAGGCACCGGCAGGTCCGTCCGTGATGTCGCGTCATGATTCCCTTCCGTGAGGTCTCGAAATCGTCTTGCGGGCCCCGTGCTCTGCACGCGAGTTGAGGCTCCATCGCCCGCGCACGGGGTACTCGTACCCGGGCTGGCGATTTCGGTCAACCCGAGGTTTCGCGTATTTCTTGCCGGGGTCGCCGACCGGCCGGCCGGTGGATTATGCTGGATCCGACCCACCATCGACGGCCCGACCCCCGGCAAAGCGCATGAGCCTCCCGACCAGCAGCGTCCTCCTCGTCAGCTACCGTCGAGCTCCGATCTTGGCGACGTGCCTCGAGCACCTCGCCGCGCAGGACCCCGCGCCCGGCGAGGTCGTCGTCGTCTGGCAGGCCGACGACATCTCCACCCGCGACGAGGCCGAGCGGCATCGGCTCGCCCTTCCCTGCCCCCTGCTGGTTGTCCACAGCCCCGAGGCCGGAGTCGTCGCGGCCGAGAACGCGGGGCTGGACGCGGCGAGTGGCGAGGTCGTTTTGCTCCTCGACGACGACTCGATCGCCCCGCCCGGCTGGGTCGGCGGGCACCTGGCGCACTACGCCGACCCGACCGTAGGCGCCGTGGGCGGCCCGGCCGACAACTTCTGCCGGGGCGATTACCTGCCCCGTCGCACCGTCGAGCCGGTCGGGACGATCTCCTGGTACGGGCGAGTCAACGGCAACATGTACGACCACGTCCCCGAGTGGCGCTGGCGGCCGCCAAGGGACGTCGACCACCTCGTCGGCTACAACATGAGCCTCCGCCGCGCGGCGTTTGACCGGTTCGAGTCGAGGCTGAAGCCATACTGGCAACTGTTCGAGCTGGACGCCTGCCTCCAGGTGAAGGCCCGCGGCTACCGCGTGGTGTTCGACTTCGCCAACATCGTCGAACACCGGCCGACGAACACGGCATACGACGGCACTCGCGTGGGCGACCTGGCGATCAAGGTCGACAACGCGGCGTTCAACAGCGGCTTCGTGCTGGCCAAGCACAGCCCCGCGCGGCTCCGGCCGTGGCGGCTGCTCTTCCTGCTGGCCGTGGGTAGCGTCGGAACGCCCGGCCTGGCCGCCTATCCGAAGGCCGTCCTCCGCTATCGGAAGCCGCTCCAGGAGCTGCGCGTGCTCGGGCGGGCGATGCGGAATCACCTGGCCGGCTGGCGGGCCGGGACGAGGGCGAAGAACCCCCGTACGTTGGGCTCCGCCCACCATGCGGTGGCCGCGGATCGGTGGGCGGAGCCCACCCTTCAGCAGGCGGACCGGCCATCGTCCTGACGGCTCACGCCAAAACGGGGTCAGGAGCCTTAAATGCTACGGCTCCTGACCCCGTTTTGCCCGCGCCCGAGCTTCATGACCGCCGCGCCGCCCACTTCTTCCAGGTCGCCGGGTCGGCAAGCAGCTTGATGAACACGCCGCCGACGACCGAGCGGGCCTGAAAGCCCTGCTGCTTGGCGTCGTGGGTCCAGTACCAGTCGGTCAGGGGCACCCGGCTCGGGCTGGCGTCGGCGAACTTGAGGATCGGGTCGACAATCATCTCGAAGGCCTTCCGCGAGTCGGCCAGGGTCGCTGTCCAGACCATCCAGTCGAGCTTCGTGTACTTGCTCCGGTTGTCCAGCGGCAGGCCGTATGTGTTCTGCTGGGCCAGGTAGTACGCGACCTCGCGGCGGGCGACTTCGGGCGGGAAGAGGTCGAGGCCGAGGAGTTTGTCCCAAACGAGGTTGTACTTCTGGCTCCAGGTGCCGGGCTTGTCGAAGGCGAGACGATAGTGGTCGCCATCGTCGGCCATTGTGGTCCATCGCGTGGCCATGTCCTGCGCGACCTTGCGATAGGCCTCCGCCTCGGCGTCGCGCCCGGTCATCTTGCAGAGCATCGCGAAGCCGCCGAGAGCCTCGATCGCCTTGAGCGAGAGGTTCGTGTTGTGCGCGAGGTGGCCGGCGAAGTCGTCGGTGCAGAGCTGGTTCTCGGGGTCGAGGCCCTTTTGCTTGAGGTAGTCGGCCCACTTCACGAGCACCGGCCAGTACTCCTGGGCGAACTCGGCGTTCCCCTCAGCCTTCGCCAGCGCGGCGACCATGATGAGCATGTTGCCGCACTCCTCGACCGGCATCTGGTCCCGCTCGTCCCGCTCGCCGCCGCCGTAAACCTGGCCGTCGGCCTTGGGATAAGTCCCGAGGTCGTGCGGGGCGAACGGGAACCTCCAACGGTCCGACCTGGCGTAATCTAGCACCGGCACCAGTTGGCCGCGGAGCAGCGTCGGGTTGAATAGCAGGAAGAAGGGCGAGGACGGGTAGGTCACGTCGACGGTGGCGATGCAGCCGTTGCTGAAGTTCTCCTTTGAGAACACGAGCGGCTGTCCCTTCGGCCCGAGCGCCACGGTGTGTGCGGCGAGGCACTGGCGATAGGCCAGCGCGCCCAGGCGGGCGTACTCCTTGCCGCCTAGCCGTTCCATGTCGGTCGTCAGCTCGTGGTCGAACTCGGCGCAGTGGATCTTGAGGCTCGAGTAGTCGCACTCGGCGGCGCGGAGCAGGTCGCCGACGTCCCAGCCTTCAACCTTCCAGAACGGGTCGAGCCGCTTGCCCATGTACTGGACCGTACTCAGCTCGTCGTAGGCGAGCAGGACGTGCCGCGACTGGGGCGTCTCGGCGACGCGGCCGAGCTGGAACGCGAAGGCGAGCACCGGCCACTCCGTCCGCGCCGGGCGGGGCGAGCGGGTGTCGTCGACCTCGGGGAGCTTGCCCGACGCGGCGAAGCCGCCGCGGGCCGCCTCGTCGGAGGCGATGGCCGAGGTCATCCCGCCCGAGTGGGCGCGGCCACGTAGAGGTAGCCCCAGTCGATCCGCAGGTTGTCGCCGGCCTTGGCCAGCACCGGCTGCTCGGCCGTGCCGACGCGGAGCCAGTCGAGCTTGCCCGCGCGGTCGCGCGACCAGGTGACGGGCTGGTCGGTCGTGTTCACGGCGAACTCGGCCGTGGCGTCGAAGTAGAGCGCCACGTCGTGCGGCTTGCCGTCGCTCGACTCGACGTCCCAGCTCAGGTACGTCACGGGCCTCGCCAGCACGTTCAGGTCGTGCGGCAAGAGCGGCGAGAGGAACGTCATGTGGACGTGGATGCCGCCGCCCTCGAGCGTGTACGTCGTCCGGGTCGGCGTGACCTCCAGGCCCTTCATCTCCATCGCGGGGGCCGCGTCGGGCTTCGGGCCGAGCAGGCGATAGGCCTTGCCGTCGACCTGGGCCATGCTCGACATGGCCTGGATGGCACCGGTCCAGTGCCGGCTCCAGTCGTCGGTCGGCCGGTCGGCGGTCGACCAGGCGCTGAAGTAGGGATTATGCGTGACGAGCGGCACCGCGGGCGGACGGCCGCGGTCGCCCGCGAGGACGGTCGTGGAGGCGGAGACGAGGACGGCGAGACACGTGAGCGCGACGAGGCGGTGGGGACGGCAACGCGTCATTAAGGGGGTCCTGTCGTTCATTCGACCAAGGCGGGCAAGAGGGAGGGGTGTCTCTTCAGAATACGCGCGCGAGCGTCGACGCGGCAAGGCCCCGCCCCGGGCATCTTGTCCGGCCCGGGGCGTGGGCCCATACTGGGCGTCGATCGAGGCGAAGCCACTGGATCAAATCCCCCGGGAGGACCGCCGATGCGCCGCGCCCTGGCGACGTCCCTGACTCTCCTGCTCGCGACCGCGCCGCTCGCCCCTGCGGCCGACGACAAACCCCTCGCGATCGGCGCGAAGGCCCCCGACTTCCGTCTCCCGGGCGTCGACGGCAAGACCTACACCCTCGCCGATTTTGCCCCGAGCAAGGCCCTGGTCGTCGTCTTCACCTGCAACCACTGTCCCACCGCCCAGGCCTACGAGGCCCGCCTCGAGAAATTCTACGCCACGTATCGCGACAAGGACGTCGCCTTCGTTGCGATCTCGCCGAACGACCCCAAGGCCGTCCGGCTCGACGAGCTCGGCTACACGGACCTGGACGACTCGTTCGAGGCCATGAAGGTCCGCGCGAAGGACCACCACTACCCCTATCCCTACCTCTACGACGGCGACACCCAGGCCACCGCCCACGCCTTCGGCGTCCTCGCCACGCCGCACCTCTTCATCTTCGACGCCGACCGCGTTCTGCGTTACCAAGGGAGGTGGGACGACGGCGAGGTCAAGCCCGTCAAGTCGCACGACGCGATCAACGCCGTTGAGGCGATCCTGAACGGCAAGGAGGTCCCCGTCGCGACCACGCGCGTCACCGGCTGTTCGACGAAGTGGGCCGAGAAGCGGGCGGATGCGGCGAGGTCGCTCGCGAAGTGGGACGCCGAACCGGTCTCGCTCGAGCCGATCGACGACGCGGGCGTGGCGTCCCTGGTCAAGAATGACGGCGACAAGCTCCTCGTCGTCAACCTCTGGGCGACCTGGTGCGGCCCGTGCGTGGCCGAGCTCGACGAACTCGTGACGATGAACCGGATGTACCGCGGCCGGAAGTTCCGGATGGTCACGATCAGCATGGACGAGCCCGACAAGAAGGCCGAGGCCCTCCGCGTGCTGGCCGAGCATCACGCCTCGACAACGAACTATGTCCTGACCTCCTCCGACAAGGACAAGTTCGCCGAGGCCCTCGACAAGCAGTGGCCGGGCCCGGTGCCCTACACGATGGTGATCGCGCCGGGCGGCAAGGTGATCTACCGCCGGACGGGGGCCTTCGAGCCGCTTGGACTGAAGCGGGCGATCGTGGGCCAGCTCGGGCGGACGTATTGAGCAAGGCAAGAAGATCAACCGCCGATGACGCCGATGGCCGCCGATAAGAGAAATTAAACCCTTTGAGTTTTATCGGCGGCCATCGGCGTCATCGGCGGTTGATCGTTCTTCTTCGGAGATTCATTCGATGAGCGACCGGATCGTGATGCGGACGGGCGAGGCCCTGGTCGAGGGCGATGCCGACTACCTGTGTGCCGAGCCCGAGGTCGTGATCGGCGAGCTGGACGGCCCCGTCGGCGTCGCTTTGGCGACCCTGATGGGCGACCAGGCGAAGGGCCACACGAAGGTCTTCGCCATCCTGGCCAGCGACGTCCAGGTCCGCCCCGCGACGGTGATGGTGAGCAAGGTGACGGTCAAGGACTCCACCTACACCAACATCCTCATGGGCACCGTCCAGGCTGCGATCGCGAATGGCGTCGTGGATGCGGTCCGCGCGGGCGACATCCCCAAGGAGAAGGCGAACGACCTGGGCATCATCTATTCCGTCTGGCTCGACCCCTCGGTTGCCAAGCTCGACGCCGACGAGGTCGACCACGAGGCGTTATTCGCCATCCACCGCGAGGCGACGGCCAAGGTGATCCGCAAGGCCATGCGCGGGGAGCCGACGATCGAGTGGCTGCTGGAGAATCAGGACAAGGTGGAGCATTACTTCCACAAGCTTGGGGTCGAGGGGAAGCTCTGAACGGGTGGAATTGGCCTGACTGCGGCTCGACCCCCCGCCCTGCCCTCCCCCGCAAGGGGGGCAGGGTCGTCTTGGTTCCAGATCGCGATATCTTCGCCCTCCCCCCTTGCGGCGGAGGGTTAGGGTGGGGGGTCGTCAGCCTGGGCAATGGTCAAAAGCGAGGGGAATGACGTCAGTCCACGCAGGAGGTGGCCCGATCAATGATAGCCCCTCGCTTCCGCATTCGGACCATCCTGCTCGCCGTCGCTCTGCTCACGTTCCTCTTGGCCTGGGTCGTCGTCCCGGCCTGGGATTACTACCGGCTTCCGCCGTCGACTCGCTCGGTCCTTTCGAGGCTCGGCGCGCCGCTACGACTCTCCGTGGCGGGGGCGGCGACAATGGCGGACGTCTTGAAGTCGATCCGCGTGTCGTCGCCTGACGGGAAGGGTGTCGGGATTCCGATCTATGTCGACCCGACCGGACTCGGCGACATGGGGCCGAAGCTGTCTTTCCCCATCCGGGTTCCGCCTCGCGGCGTGTCAATCCGGACCGGGCTGGAGGATTCGCTCCGCCCGCTCGGTATGGGGTATTATGTCGAGGACGGGCTGCTGAAGATCACGACCGACGAGGCCGCCGATCGCGCGCTCCGCGAGAGGCCGAAGAGCGCCAGACGCCGCTGACTTCGAGGAATCGCCGCGATGTCCGCCTTCCGCATCGAAGCCGACACCATGGGCGACATGAAGGTCCCAACCGACAAGCTCTGGGGCGCCCAGACCCAGCGCTCGCTCGAGAACTTCAAGATCGCCGCCGACACCGACCGCATGCCCCTGCCGCTCCTCTTTGCGCTGGCGAAGGTCAAGCGGGCCGCGGCCAGGGTCAACCTCGATCTGAAGCTTTTCAAGGACGAGCACATTGGCGAGGCGGTCATCAAGGCCGCCGACGAGGTGATCGCGGGCAAGCACGACGACGAGTTCCCGCTGGTCGTCTGGCAGACTGGCAGCGGGACGCAGACGAACATGAACGTCAACGAGGTCCTCGCCAACCGCGCGAGCGAGATCCTCGGCGGCGAGCGGGGCGAGGGGCGGAAGGTCCATCCCAACGACGATGTGAACAAGGGCCAGTCATCCAACGACGTCTTCCCGACGGCCATGCACGTCGCCGCGGTCGAGGCATTGCTGACGCAGTTGATCCCGTCGATCAAGCAGCTCCGCGACACACTGGCGGGCAGAGCCGTGGAGTTCGCCGACATCGTCAAGATCGGCCGCACGCACCTGATGGATGCGACGCCACTGACGCTGGGCCAGGAGTTTTCGGGCTGGGTCCAGATGCTCGACAACGGGCGCAAGCATATCGAGCAAACGCTGCCCGGCCTCTACGAACTGGCGCTCGGCGGCACGGCCGTCGGGACGGGGCTCAACGCCCATCCCGAGTTCGCCGTGCGGGTCGCGAAGGAGCTGGCCACGCTGACGGGGCACCCGTTCGTCACGGCGCCGAACAAGTTCGAGGCGCTGTCGGGTCATGATGCGATTCTATTCGCACACGGGGCCCTGAAGACGCTGGCTGCGACGTTCATGAAGATCGCCAACGATGTCCGCTGGCTCGCCTCGGGGCCTCGGTGCGGGCTCGGGGAATTGACGATCCCGGATAACGAGCCCGGGTCCTCGATCATGCCTGGCAAGGTCAACCCCACGCAGAGCGAGGCCATGACGATGCTCGCCGCGCAGGTCATGGGCAACGACGTCGCCATCAACATCGGCGGCGCCACGGGCAACTTCGAGCTGAACGTGATGAAGCCGATGATTATCTATAATTTCTTGCACAGCGTCCGCCTGCTCGCCGACGGCGCCGTCAGCTTCGACGAGCACTGCGCGGCCGGGATCGCGCCGAACCGCGCTCGGATCGACGAATTGCTCCACGGTTCGCTCATGCTCGTGACCGCCCTGAATCCGCACATCGGCTACGACAAGGCGGCCAAAATCGCCAAGAATGCGCACGCGAAGGGGATCACGCTCCGCCAGTCGGCCCTCGAGAACGGGCTGACGGGCGAGCAGTTCGACGCGTGGGTGAAGCCGGAAGATATGGTCGGCAAGAAGGCTTGACCGGCTTTCAGGGCAAGGGCCGCGCGCGCAGGTTGCGGAAGGCGACCGGCCCGTGGTCGGCCTGGAGGAGGATCGGGCCCTCGGGATGCTCGCCCTTGTTCCAGTTGTCGCCCGTTGGGTACGGTATCTCGACGTCGTCCTGGACGACCTGGCCGTTGAGCACGACCTTGACGAACCGCGCGTTCGCGACCTTCTTGCCCGAGGCGTCGAATCGCGGGGCGAGGAAGGTGATGTCGAGCGTCTGCCACTCGCCGGCAGGCTTCGCGGCGTTGACCTTGGGCGGATAACCCTTGTCGATGTGATGATAGACCGGCTTCATCTCGGCGCGGGGATAGATGCCCCCGGCGTGCGAGGCGGTGGGCTTGGCGATGCCGTGGCTGTCGCTGATCTGGATCTCGTAGACGCCCTCGAGCTTGATGCCCGAGTTGGAGTTCTTCGGGATCAGGAATTCGGCGTGCAGCTCGACGTCGCCGAACGACTGATTGGTGACGATGTTCTTCGTCTTGCCCGTCGGGCCGTTCACGAGGATCGGGCCGGGGCCAGCGTCGTAAGCGAGCCGGTTGGTTTTCTTGGGATCGATCCGCACGGCCGTCGCGTGGGCCCAGGCCTCGGTCGGGCCCTTCCACGCCGCGAAGCCGTTGCTGTCGATCAGTTCGATCCAGCCGCCGTCGTCGCCGCGGGCGGCGGATAGTCCGACGACCGCAGCGGCGACCGTGGCCGTCCATCCGGCGTGCATGAACACTCGCGTCGCCATCGGTGCGTTCCTCGTGATGCGGGGATCGGCCTCGTCCACTCAATGTAAGGCCCAAGCCGGCGAATGCAAGCGCGCGATCTCGCCCATTGCGGGGCCTCTCCGACAGATATAGGATGCAGGCCGCGATGGCGACCGGAACGCTCCCCCTCCGAGGACACCCCACGTGACGACCCGCCGAAGGATGACGAACGCGACGGCTTGCGCCGCGCTGCTCTCTCTCGCCATCGCGGCCCCCGGTTCGGCCCAAACGAGGCCGTCGCCGGCCGCGAAGGCGTTGGCCCGCTACGTGCCGGCGAAGGACCTGATCTTTTACTTCGAGTTCGACGGCCTCGACGCCCACGCGGCGGCGTGGAAGAGGTCGGCACTGTACAAGCTCCTGAACGAGACGAAATTCGGGGCGATGGTCGAGGACCTTGGAACGCAGGCGCTCGAGCAGGCGATCGCGTCGGGGCCGGAGAAGGGGCGGCCGAAGACCTCGGATGTTACCCGCGCCCTCAAGGGCCTGGTCCGCGACGGCTTTGTCTTCGGCATGGCCGGCAAGCCGCCGCAGCCGCCGGTCGGCGTGTTCGCGGCGCGGAACGGGGCGAGGAACGGGATTGTCGAGATCGCCCGCCTCATCGATTCCCAGGACGACATCAAGCCGAAGACCGAGCGGCGGGGGTCGCGGACGGTGACCGTCAAGGGCGAAGGTCCGGCGGCCGAGGCGTGGTGGCTCGAGGGTGACGATCTGCTCTCGGTCTCCACCTCCACGAGCTACGACGACGTCGTCGCCGCGATCGAGGGCAAGGCCGCGAGCGCGACGACCAGCCCGATCCGCAACGAACTGATGAAGGCCGAGCCAGGCTTCGAGCCGGTCGTCGCCGCGTTCTTCGACCTTTCCAAAGTGCCGCTTCCCCCCGACGCCGCGCGGTACGGCGTCGACGGACTCAAGCGGGTCGACTACCGCGTCGGTTTCCAGGACGAGGCGCTCTTCAGCGTATTCCGCGTGGTCGCCCCGTCGCCCCGGCGTGGGTTCCTCGCCATGCTCGACCAGCCAACCTTCGACAAGAGCTCGTTGCCGCCGATCCCGGCGGGGCTGACGAGCTGGACCGTCTTCTCGTTCGCGCCGACGTCGTTCTACGAGAAGTTCAAGACCCTCGCCGCCGCGGGCGGACCCGGGGGGACGCAGGTTTTCGACGCGTTCGAGCAGAACGTGCAGCAGAACCTGGGCCTCCGCTTCAAGGAGGATTTCCTGGCGCAGCTCGGTCCCAAGTGGGTCTTCTACCTCAACGGCGAGGCGCCGCCGCAGGGCAAGGCGATCGGCAAGGTCCGCGCCGCGTTGTTGGCCGAGGTCCGTGACTCGGCCACGCTGGGCCGGACGATCGACAAGGTGATGGCGGTCATCATGCAAGTCCTGCAGGCGCAAGCCGCGCAGAACCCGCAAGCCAAGGCGTTGCAGATCCAGAAGGTCGCCGGGCCGACGCCGGGCTATCGCCTGGTCCTGCCGCCGGGCACGCTGACGCCGCAGATGGCGGGCATCATCGACCCGACGATCCTGGTGGGCAAGAAGCAATTCGTCCTCGCAATCTCCGGCGCCGAGGCCCGCGCGGCGCTGGCCGGCGGGAAGACCTGGACGCCCGGTCCCGAGTACGCCACGCCGTTCGCGAAGCTGCCGAAGGACCTGATCGCTCTGAGCGTCGACGACCCGCGCGCGGTCCTGCCGCCGCTGGTCGCGGCCGCGCCGACGATGATCACCGGCCTCAACGCGGCGATCGCCGGGCAGACGCCGCCCGGCAAGCCGAAGTTCGCCCTCAAGCTCGACACCTCGAAGGTGCCGACGCCCGACGAGGTGAGCCGCCGGCTCTTCCCGAACACGACGGCCGTCACGCTCGACCGCGACGGCCTCAAGGTTACAAGCCGCGAGTCGATCCCGAGCACGACAGGCGTCGGCGGCGTGGCCGTCGGAACCGCTCTGTTGCTGCCGGCGGTGCAGGCTGCGCGCGAGGCGGCGAGGCGGGCGCAGTGCGTCAACGACCTCAAGCAGATCGGCCTGGCGCTGCACAATTACCACTCGACCAACAACGGCTTCCCCGCCGCGGCGATCACCGGCAAGGACGGCAAGCCGCTCCTGAGCTGGCGGGTGGCGATCCTGCCGTACATCGAGGCGAACGGGCTCTACAACGAGTTCCACCTGGACGAGCCGTGGGACAGCCGGCACAACAAGGCGCTGATCGCGAAGATGCCAAACGCGTACAAGTGCCCGAGCCGGCCGCAGGCCGCGGAGGGTACCACGACGTACAAGGCCTTCGTCGGCGGCGGTGCGCTGTTCGACCCGACCAAGCCGGCCGGCATCCAGCAGGTGACCGACGGGACGTCCAACACCATGGCGGTCGTCGAGGGGAAGACTCCCGTGATCTGGACGAAGCCCGACGACATCCCGTTCGACCCGAAGGCGCCGGCGTCGTTCCTCGACGCGGGGTCGAACCACCCCGGCGGGTTCAACGTGCTGTTTGCCGACGGCTCGGTCCGGTTCATCAAGACCTCGACCGCCGTCCAGGCCTTCCGCGCCCTGATCACGCGGGCGGGGGGCGAGGTCGTCGGCGCGGACTCGTTCTGATTATCGGCCGAGTCGTCCGATCCACTCGCGGACAGCCTCCGCGGCCTCGGCGTCGACGTGATTTCGCGCGACCGGCGGCATCTTGAACCGCTCGGCCTCGACCATCCTCCGGTAGAGCATCGACCGCCCCGCGTCGCCCGGAGCGACGACCCGCGGGCGGTCGACGCCCTGCGCATCGCTCACCGTCGGCGTGTCGATCATTTTGCGGTCGTTCCAGGCCGTCCCATAGCGTGCGTCGAACGCGGCCGGGATGTTCGCCCCCGGCCGGTGGCAGTTCGCGCAATTGGCGTCGAGGTAGGACGCGACCCGCTCCTCGAGCGAGGCCGAGCGGTCGCCGATCGGGACGAGCCTGCTCAGCTTGCCGATTTCCTCTTCGCCCGGCGCCGATGCGAGCATTCCAAGCCGGGACCACGTGCGGATCTGGTTGTCGGTCGCGCCCGTTTCGGGATAGCGGAGTGTCCCGTTTAGCTGCCGCGTCTTCGGCCCAAGCACGAACCCCGCGGCCGGCGTGTGGCACTTCAGGCACTCGTCGCGGCTGGGGAATGACCAGAGTTGCTTGCGACTCCCTTCCCGAGTCTTGATGGGGATCTCTTCATTCCTTCCGTCGTCGATCAGGTCGGCTTCGGTGTGGTCGGGCCGCCAGCGGTAGGTGACGCCATATCCCTCGCCCGGGCCGTCGACGACGAGCAGCCGTGTCTCCAGTCGGCGGCGATGGAGCGGCTCCGTCTCGTGGTCGGCCAGCTCGAAATGCTTGACGAGGATCGTTCCGACGGGGAAGGACCACTCGTCGTTGGGCGAGTATCGGATCGTCTTCCCGCCGGGCAAGGCGATCCACCGTTGCTTGAGCGCTCCGTCGGACCAGAGCGGGCTGTTGACGGTGTAGGGGATCACGCCGGGGGCGGGCGACATGTCGTCGAGGCAGGCGAACAGGCCGGTCTCCGAGAGCTTCCTCGGCAGGCGCCTTGGGTCGAGGCCGACCTTCACGCCCTCGACGGGGGGCCGGTCGTCCATGCCATAAGGCGTCGTTCCGATGAAGTCGTAAAAGGCCCGGATCGGATCGCCGACGGGCTTGCCGTCGCGGAAGGCGCGGTGCGCAGTGTGGTCGGCGAGGCGACGGGGATCGGGTCACGGTACGTCGTCGAGGCGAGCGTCGGCTCGTGCCCGTCGGTCGTGTAGCGAACGATGTCGCCCGCCCGTCCCAGCGTCAGCCGGACGGCGATCGGTCCCGAGTAGCGGCCGGGTGCCGGGAGGATCGTCGGGAACGGGACGTCGGCGACTTCATTCCGTTTCGGTGAGGGCAGCGATGCCCCAGGTTGGTAGCGGACCTTGAGCAGGCGGCCCGTTCGCGGCTTGAAATCCTTGTCGACGACCCACGCGTCGCGCTCGAGCAGGTAGAGGCCGCCGTCGGGCCCAAAGGCCATGTCCGAGATCCGCCGAAAATTGCGGCCGAATTCGGCGACGTCGCGGGGGTTGTCGACGTCGATCGCCTTGATCCAGCCGAGCATGAAGTCAGCGAAAAGGAGCCGGCCGCGCGATTCGGGCGGGAAGTTCGAATCCCCCGGGACGAAGACGAGGCCGGTGATGGAGCTGGTCGGGTAGTGGTGGATCGGCCCGCGGAACCGGGCGTCGGCCGTCGGGCCGTGCTCGACGGTCGGCCAGCCGTAGTTGGCGCCGCGGACGCCGATGTTGATCTCCTCGCGGACGCCCCCGACGTCGCCGATGGCGATCCGTCCCGTCTCGGGCTGCATGGCGAAGGTGAACGGGTTGCGACATCCGAGCGCCCAGATCGCTCGATATTTCCCCTTCGCGGACGCGACGAACGGGTTGTCGTGCGGGATCGAGCCGTCGGGATTGATGCGGAGGATCTTCCCCTGGAGCATGTCCATCCGCTGCGCCGGCCAGCCGACGGATTGCTCGCCGAGGCCGATGTAGAGCTTGCCGTCGTTGCCGAAGTGGAGGGCGCCGCCCTGGTGGCCGAACGGATATTCCCCGCCGATGGGGTTCTGGTCGTCGCCTTCGAGAAGGACGACCTCGCTCCCTTCGATCGCCACATCCCCCCGCGCCGTGAAGTGGCTGACCTTGTGGTGCGGGTAGGGCTTCTTGGCGACGTAGCAGACGTAGACGAATCCATTCGTGGCGAACTGTGGGTCGAGCGCGACGCCGATCAGCCCGCGCTCCCACCACGAATCGACCTCGACGTGGAGGAAAGGCCGCTCCAGCAGCTTGCCGTCGCTAACAACGCGAAGGGCGCCCGTCTGCTCGCAGACGAAGGCGCGACCGTCCGGGGCCACGGCGAGGGCGGTGCCTCCGGTGATTCCGGTGGCGACCTCGGTCCACGAGAAGCCCGGCGGCAGCTCGCGATCGGCGGCCTGGGCGAGCGTCGGGACGATCAGCGCGATCGCGATCGCGAGTGCGAGGCGACGCATGGGGCCTCATCTCCGGAAGGCGGGAGCGGGCGATCTCCTCCGAGGATAAGGGCGAGCGGACCCGCTCGCCAAGTCTCGGGCGGAAATGTGCGCCGACACAGGCTCCTTCAAAGACCCGTCTGCGACGAGAAACGATCTGCCGGGAGGATGGTGAGCGGGCTCTTGTAGAGCGGCCACCACCACGCTCGACCGTCCTTGATGTGAATCCAGACGATGTCGAGCCGGGTGCGACCGTCCGCAGATTCCACGAACAATCCAGGGGACTTCAGTTTGTCCCAGATTCCGCCCCATTCCGCATTCTCGGGCTCGGAGTCGACGTCAAGCAGCTCGACTTCCCTTTCGAAAAGTCGGCGGAACGGTTCGAACTCAAGCGTCGTTTCGCAGGTAGCCTCGACCGTGAAGTCGCCGGGGTAGAGGACCTTACCATCCGGTCGGAGGAACGCGAGGATCTCGCCGCCGCGGACCAGACGCCATTCGGTGACCGTCGATCGTCCCCTCGGGTTCGAGCCGCCGAGATTTCAGGTCGCGCACCGGAGTACATAGTACGACCGCACTGCCTCGCGGACGACGTCGTCCGCGACATATCCTGCCGAGAAGGCCGCCGAGAGCGCCGCCGCGGTTGCCGCCCGCCAGCGCTCGGCCCTGGGCGGGTCGTCGAGCCGTAGCCTGGCTATGTCGGCGGGAATCTCCACGAGCAGCGGGGTCGTCCCTTCGAACGATGTGAACGGCAACGCCGTCGGCTCGTCGGGGCCTTCGACCAGCCGCGGCGAGCTCAGGGCTTCGAAGTCGTCTTCAACGGGCGAATCCGCCGGGTCGACCGGCCACTCGGCGATCAGGCGGTCGGTCGGGACGCCGCGGTTGAGGTCGTCGGTCCGGGGGCCGTACATGTCCTCGATGTAGCGCGAAGCGGTCGCGCCGAGGCGGCGGAGGTTGAAGTGGGCGTTGCCAGCCTGGAGCGGGTCGAAGGACCAGGCGATGACACCGACGCCGATCGAGCGGGCGTGGTCGCGCTGGAGCTCCTTCATCCGGGCGCCGATCCCTTTGCCTTGAAAGCCGGGGACGACGCCGGTCAACTGCGAGTAGAGGCACCAACGCGCGCCCGTCTGACCGAGGAAGGCGAACGAGAGGCCGACGGCCTCGCCGTCTGGCAGGAACGCCCCGAGGACGAGGCCGCCGTGCTGCTGGGCGCCGACCATCGTGGCGACGGGCACGACGTAGCTGTCGTCGAGCAGGCCCCACGCCCGCCGCTGCGCGTGCTGCAGGGCGACGTAGTCGGCGGGGGCCTCGGCCCGGCGGATCGTGATCGTGGGTTCGGTCATCGCGTCAGAGTTCGAGCAATAGCGCGCCGAGCAGGGCCGCGCGTTCGAGGAGGCCGTCGATGACGATGTGCTCGTAATCGGCGTGGGCGCCGGCGCCGGGGCAGCCGAGACCGTCGAGCGTGGGGATGCCCAGCGCGGCGGTGAAGTTTCCGTCGCTGGCACCCCCGGTGCCGCCCTCGGCCAGGTCGAGGCCGAGGGACTTGCCGATCGGGCGGGATCGTTCGAAGAGCGCGGCGACGGCCGGCGTCCGCTCCATCGGCGGGCGCTTGATCCGGCCGGTGAGGATGAGCGAGACGTCGGGCGTGACCGGCTTCAATTCCTTGAGCGCGGCCTCGAGGCGAGCGGCCTCGGCCATGGTCGACACCCTGGCGTCGATCCGCGCGGTGGCGTGGGCGGGGACGACGTTCGTGGCCGAGCCGCCGGTGATGACGCCAACATTGAGCGTCGTCCCCAATTCGGGTCGTTGAAGCTTCTCGATAGCGAGGATCTGGTGGGCCAGCTCGACGACGGCGCTGCGGCCCTTCTCGGGCTCGACCCCGGAGTGCGCCGCGCGGCCCTCGACGGTCAACGCGAAGAGCCCCGTCCCCTTTCGCCAGGTCTTGAGCGCACCATTGGCCAGCGGCGGCTCGACGACGAGGGTGAACTCGCACTTCCGCGCCTCGTCCTCGATCAGGTCGCGCGAGCGGAGGCTGCCGATTTCCTCGTCCGACGTGAACAGGACGGTCAGCGGCCGGGGCATCGTCGCGCCAGTGGAGGCGATTGCGCCGAGCGCCGCCTCGATCAGGACGAGGCTCGCCTTCATGTCGTACACGCCGGGGCCGAACGCCTTGGGGCCCTCGACGCGGAACGGCATCGTCGCGAGCGTGCCGATCGGCCAGACGGTGTCGTAGTGGCCGAGCACGAGCGCGGGCTTGATGCCGTTCGCGCCGCCGAACCGGGCGCGGACATGCTCGCCGCCGATGGCGTTGGGTACGAGGTCGACGGAGCCGCCCAGCCGCTGGAACCTCGCGGCGATGACGTGGGACAGGCTGTCGAGCGCGGCCTTGTCGTCGCTCGGCGACTCGTGCTCGACCAGCGCGCGCAGCGACTCGATCAACTCGCCGCGGCGCAGCTTGATCGCCTCGTAGAGGGCTCGTCCTTGAGACATCAGCGGGCTTCTCCGTCTCGGTTGAGGGTCACGGTGCGTAGCGCGTGCCGGTTGATCCGTTCGCGGACCGGCGCGACGCCCAGGCCGGGGCGCGGGGGACGTCGATGGCCCCGCCCTTCGCCAGCAGCGGCGGCTCGACGAGATCTTCTCGATAATACTTGTCCGACCCCGAAATGTCTCCGGGAAGCGTGAACCCCGGCATCCCCGAGACCGCCAGGTTGGCCGCGCGGCCGACGCCGAACTCGTGCATCCCGCCGCACCAGACGGGTATCTTGTGAGAAAGGCAGACGTCGTGGACTCGCTTTGCCTCGCGCGGCCCGCCGACGCGGCTGACCTTGACGTTGACGACGCGGCACGCCCCTAGGTCGATCGCCTTCCGCGCATCGCTGGCCGAGTGGATGCTCTCGTCGAGGCAGACGGGCGTCGTCAGTGCGGCCTGGAGGGTCGCGTGGTCGATGATGTCGTCGTGCGCCAGCGGCTGCTCGATCAGGACCAGGCCAAACTCGTCGAGCCGCTTCAAATGGTCGAGGTCGGCGAGCGTGTACGCCGAGTTCGCGTCGACCTGGAGCGGGATGTCGGGGAAGTGCCTGCGGACCTCGCGAACCACGTCGACGTCCCAGCCGGGCGCGATCTTGAGCTTGATCCGCTTGTAGCCTTCGCCGGCGTACTGTTCGACCATGCGGACGAGCGTCGGCACGTCGTCCTCGATCCCGAGGCTCACGCCGGACTCGATGCGCGGGTTCGTCGCACCGAGCATGTCGAAGAGCGATTGGTTCTTCAATTTGCCCAGCGCATCCCAGGCCGCCATTTCCAGGCCCGACTTCGCGAAGTTGTTGCCTTTCAATTTGGAATAGCAGCTCGCGAAATCGTCGATGGAGTTCCATTCCTTACCGAGGGCCGCCGGCGCCAGGAAATCCTTGAGGATATGCCAGCACGTCTCGGTCGTCTCGGGGCAGTAGTACGGGTCTCTCGGGCTGGCACATTCGCCCCAGCCCTCGACGCCGTCGGCCTCCACGCGGACGAGGATGTGGTCGATGTGGGCCTTCGTGCTCGAGCTGGTCCGGAAGGTGCGGATCAGCGGCATGCGGACGAGGATCAGCTCGATTCGATCGATGCGCATTTGTACTTTCAGTGGTTCCGATCAGGCCAGGGCCGTGGCGACCGCCGCCTTCATCTTCGCCAGGCCGGTCGCGGCGACCTCGGCGGCGTCGCGCTTCCAGTAGTCGCGGTTGAAGAGTTCGAGGGAAAGGGTGACCCGGAAGCCGCCGTCGCGGAGGTCGCGGAGCAGCTTGGTCAGCGGGGCGACGCCCGTCCCCGGATAGACGCGGTGGGCATCGGTGATCGTCGGCGCGGTGGGTCGGGGGGGATGTCGTTCATGTGGAACACATGCACGGCCGAAGGGGCGAGCACGCGGATGCCGTCGTAGCTCGACCCGCCCTTGTAAAGGTGGTAGACGTCGGGCAGGAGGCAGGCCTTGGGGTGGCCGCTCTCGATGAGGATTGCGGTCACCTCGCCGAGCCGGCCCATCGTCTTCGAAAAGCCCCAGACCTCGGCTTCGGGGACGACGCCCATCTGATCGCCCAGCTCGCAGAGGGCGCGATAGCGCCCGCCGAGGGCGCGGAGGTCGACGCCCGTGCGGTCGGTCATCCCGACCGGCGGCGCGGCGATCCGCTTGCCGCCGATCGCGCGGACGATCTCCATGTCCCGGCGCATCTGCTCCAGGCCCTTCCTGCGACGATCGTCCTCATCGACGGCCCACTCCGCAAAGCCGATGGCCGACTCGACCGAGATCCCGAGGTCGGCGATCTGCTTGCGGAGGTCGTCGAGCGACTTGCCGGCAGCCTTGTGGGCTTCGAGCTCGCGGACCCAGGGCTCGAGCGCGTTGTACCCAGCCTTGCCAGCGATGGCGACGACCTCGGCGATCGGCAGCTTCTGGCCCGAAATCGTGCTGGTGTTAAGGCCGAAAAGGAAGGGGCTCTCGTCGCGGCGATGGGTCGGCATCGCCGACGCCGATGACGCCGCGAGGCCGAGCGCGGGGATTGAAGCCAGCCAACTCCTTCGCGAGAGATCGACGTTCACGATCGTTGCGTCCTAAAGATGCAGCGTGACCCCAACCACCGGTGCCACGATCGTATTGGATATAGGGCCGGGGGTCCATCGGGCATCGTCGCCTACGGCGCGCCGCGCGCGCCGGCCGATCTTCAAGGCATCAAGCAGGCTCGACCGATCGTCGGTCCACACCGAGGTACCAACCCGCGCCGGCACCCATCGCGGGTCGGTGGCCAGCGGCCCGAGGTCCGATTCGCGGTCGGCGAGGACGACCCAGACGGTCGGCTGCTTGCCGAGCCGCTTCTCCGCGGGCGAGATCGTCAGGTCGCGGCGAATCCGGGCGACCAGGCCGCGGTCCTTGGCCAGGGCACCGAGGATGGGCTCCAGGTCGAGGTGCCGTGTCGAGATGTGGTAGGCGATCAGGCCCGGTGGGGCGAGCTTGGCCAGATAGAGCGCCAGCGCCTCACGGGTCAGGAGATGGACCGGGATCGCGTCAGAGCTGAAGGCGTCGACGACGATCAGATCGAGCGCGTCGTGGGGCGCGTCGCCCAGGCGGAGCCTGCCGTCGCCGAGGACGACGTCGACCGAGGCCGCTGGGCAGTCGCGGAGGTAGGTGAACAGGCTCGCGTCGCGCGCGACAGCCTCGACGGCGGGGTCGAGCTCATAAAAAGTCCAACTTTGACAGGGTCTAGCATACGGGGCGAGGCCGCCGATGCCGAGGCCGAGGACCGCGACGCGCGCCGCGTCGGAATTCGACCTCACATTCAGAGCATCAAAGACCTGCGATGCCGGCCCGCCGGGCAGGTAGTATGTCGTCGGCTCGCGCTCGTGGCCCGGCTCGGTCGACTGCTGGCCATGGAGGGTCCAGCCATGGAAGAGCCGGCGGACGTGGGCCTTGTCGTCCTCGGTTACGCGAAGGATACCGTAGAAATTCCGCTCGCGGCGCACGATCCGGCCGCCGGCGCCGGGCGCCAGGCCCGTTCCCAGCAGGATCGCGCCCACGGACAGGGCGAACGCGATCGGGCTTCTGCGGAGCGTCCAAGTGACGTAAAGGAACAGTCCAGACGCAATTGTGACGCCGAGCGCGCCGAGTGCCGTCGACGACACGCCGCCGACATCGACGGCGAGTAGGCATGTCAAACCCAGGATCGCGCCCGTCACGAGGAGGCTGGACCGGATCCGCTCGTGCCCTCTGCACGCGAGGGCCGGGACGAGGCACGCGAGGACGATGGCGATCGGGTATTCGGCCATGCGATCGAAGAGGACGGGCGCGACGATCGCGTTGAAGAGGCTGCCGAGCACGCCCCCGAGCGCGATCGCCAGATAGAAGCCCGTCAACCGGTCGGCGGGCGGTCTGCGCCGGGCCAACTCGCCGTGGCAGGCCATCGCGGCGACGAGGAAGAAGCACAGATGGACGGGCATCCAGAACCACTGGACCAGCCCGGCCGCGAGCGGCGGCAACAGCAAGAGGACCGCGACGGGGACCGAGCGGACCACGAGCGAATGGGGCACGAATGGCCGCGATACGAACGTCAGGATGAAGCTGAGAAGGTAGAGGGCGAGCGGGACGACCCAGAGGAGCGGGATCGGGGCGATATCCGTCGTGACGTAGGTCGTCACCCCTTGCAACAGGCTCGCGGGGATAAAGGCCAGGCCGATCCAGAGGGCCCGTTCGCGCCAGTTTGCAGTCGATCCGTCCGTACCTTCCCGGCCGACTCGGCGCGTCGGGCGAGCCGTTGCCGCCGAGCAAACCGCCATCAGCACGACGAAGGCGGCAAAGCCCCACCGCCAGGCGCGGGCCTGCGCGGCGAGCGGTAGCGCCGGCTCCATGAGTAAGGGATAAGCGAACAGCGCGAGGAGGCTACCGAGGTTGCTTGCGGCGTAGAGCGGGTACGGATCGCCCCCGCGCGAGGCTGCGAGCCAGCGCTGAAGGAGGGAGCTGGTTGCCGCGAGGGCGAAGAACGGCAGGCCGAGGGTCGTCGCGAGCCGGGAGAGGAGCCAGGAGGTCGGGTCGTCCGCGCCGGGGGGACGATCCATTGGGGAGACGACGACCGCGGGCCGCATCAGCACGCAGGCGGCGAGCAGGGACATGTGAATCATGGCCTGCACGCGCGGTGAGAACCGCGAGGTGACGTGCGCGTAGAAATAGCCGAGGAGCAACGCCCCCTGGAAGAACGCGAGGCAGGTCGACCAGACCGAGGCCGTCCCCCCCAGCAGGGGCAAAAGCGCCCTGGCCGCCATCGGCTCGACCGCGAACAGGAGCGCCGCGCCCGCGAAGGAGGCCAGCCCGAAGAGCGCGACCATAGCCATCGGACCTCAGACTTCGTGGGGTCCGCTCTTGCGGACCATCTTCGGAATGTGGCCTCAGAGAAGATGGTCCGCAAGAGCGGAGCCTAGACGAGCCGATTCGAGCGGGCGACCTCGGAGTACCAGCGCGCGCTGAGCTTGGGGGTTCGCCGCTGGGTCGCGTAGTCGACGTGGACGATCCCGAATCGCTTGCCATAGCCCTCGGACCACTCAAAATTGTCGAGGATTGACCAGAGGAAATAGCCGCGGACGTCGAAGCCCTCGGCGATCGCGCGGTGCAGTTCGACCAGATAGTTGCGGAGGTACTCGCGGCGATCGAGGTCGAGGATTTCTCCGTTCGGTGTCACCTCATCGGGGAAGGCCGCCCCGTTCTCCGTGATGTAGAAGGTCTTCACGCCGAACACCTCCGCCGCGTGGCGGACGGTCCAGTAGAGCGTCTGAGGCGTGATATTGATCCAGGGGAGGTCGCCACGCGGGAAGCCTTTCGGAAAGGGCAAAACGTCGGGCTCGCCATCTCGGCCCGCGCGGATATAGTCGCCGGCGTACGGGTTGAGTCCAAGGAAGTCGGTCGGCTGCGAGATCACGTCGAGATCGCCCTGACGGATCTCGGGCGAATCCGCGCCGGCGTCCTTGAGGAAGGCCTCGGAGTAATGGCCGAGGAAAACGGGGGCCATGAGCTGCCGGTTCGTCCGCTCGTACAGCGTACGTGCGGCGGCGATGTCTGCGTCGGTCTCGGTCAGCGGCAATTGCGGCGCGGGCAGGTGGTTCTGCACGAGCCCGACGAGGGCCCCTGCCCCGCCGTGCTCGCGGACGGCCGTCACGGCATGCCCGTGCGCCAGCAAGGCGTGGTGGTACGCCTGGTTCACGACCGCCTTCGGCTCGCTCCGCCCGGGTGCGAAATATCCGTTGTCGTAACCGTTGCCGATGAAGCAGGGGATCTCGTTGACGGTGAACCAATGTTTGACGCGGTCGCCCAGACGTTTGACGACAACTCCGGCATAGCCGCGGAAGGCGTCGACCGTCGCGCGGACGGGCCAGCCGCCTCGGTCCTCGAGTGACTGCGGCAGGTCCCAATGGAAGAGCGTGACCCAGGGTGTGATGTGGCGCGCCAGCAGGGCGTCGATCAGCTGGTCGTAGAAGCCGAGGCCCTTGGGATTCACGGGCCCGTCGCCGCCGGGGACGACGCGAGGCCAGGCGACCGAGAGGCGATAGTGCTGCAGGCCGAGGCCGGCCATCAGGTCGAAGTCGGATTGATAGCGGTGATAGTGGTCGCAGGCGACCGCCGGCGTGTCTCCGCCCTTGATCCTACCGGGTATCGTGGCGAAATGGTCCCAGATCGACGGCGACTTTCCGTCCTCTGTCGCCGCCCCCTCGATCTGCGCCGAAGCGGCGGCGACGCCCCAGGCGAAACCGTCGGGGAACTCATAGGACTTGCCTTTTGCCATCGGCCGGTCTCCTCGCGTCGCCGTTGATCCTCCGCGAGCCCCATCGTCGGTACTCACGCCGATCCCGCAAGGGGACTCGTCGGCCCTTTCTGGGTAGGGCCACGATCGGGTAGGATGGAACGTCCTGCCCGAGGCCCGCGAAACCTGCCCGAAGATCCACCGGCGGACGGGACGTCGCCCGTCGCGAAGGAGCCTTCCCCGACGATGATCCCACACCGGATGGCCTCGTCGTTCATTGCGATCGCCGCCCTGGCGTCCCTCGCGGCCGATGCTCCGACCCGCTCCCGACGGCTCGACTTCGACCGCGAAGTCCGCCCGGTCCTCGCCGAGCACTGCTTCCCCTGCCACGGGCCCGACGCCGGCAAGCGGAAGGCGAATTTCCGGCTCGACACGAAACAGGGAGCCTTCGCCGAACGCGACGGCCGCTTGCCGATCGTCCCCGGCAAGCCGGACGAGAGCGCGCTGGCTCTCCGCGTCGGCTCCGACAACCCCGACGACATGATGCCGCCGCCGATCCACCGCCAGCGAAAGCAGTTCAACGCCGGGGATGCCGAGCTGCTCCGCCGCTGGGTGGCCGAGGGGGCCGAATACAAGGGGCACTGGGCGTTCGAGAAGCCCGTCAAAGCCTCGCCTTCCGGCGAGGGCGATCCGATCGACCAGTTCATCGTTGCAAAGCTCGCCGATCAGGGATTGAAGCCGGCTCCGCCCGCCGACCGGGTCACGCTGATTCGCCGCCTGAGCTTCGACTTGACCGGACTCCCGCCGACGCCTGAAGAAGTCGATGCGTTTGTCAATGACAAGGCGCCGAGCGCCTACGAAAAGGCCGTGGATCGCCTGCTCGCGTCGCGGCATTACGGCGAGAGGATGGCCGTCGCGTGGCTCGACTGGGTCCGGTTCGCGGATACGGCCGGGTATCACAGCGACAACCACCGCGACGTCTGGCTCTATCGCGATTATGTCATCGACGCCTTCAACAGGAATACGCCTTTTGACCGATTCACGACCGAGCAGATCGCGGGCGACCTGCTGCCGCGGGCGACCCGCGAGCAGCGGGTCGCTTCGGGCTACAACCGGATGCTGCAGACGACCGAGGAGGGCGGGGCGCAGGCGAGAGAATACATTGCAAAGTACGCCGCGGACCGGGTGCGGAATGCGTCGTCGGTTTGGCTGGGAATCACCCTCGGCTGCGCTGAGTGCCACGACCACAAGTTCGACCCGTTCACGACGCGCAGACTTCTACCGCTTCGCTGCGTTCTTCGCCGATGTCCAGGAAGTCCCCGTCGGCCGCCAGCCCGCCACCAAGATGCCGACGCCCGAGCAGGAGGCGAAGCTCGCGGCGATCGATGCGAAGATCGCGCCGTTGAAGAAGGGACTGCAAACGACGACTCCCGCGCTGGCCTCGGCCCAGGCGGCTTGGGAGAAGGAGGCAGTCGTGGCGGACTACCGCTGGACGACGTTCCGGCCGACCTCGGCGAAGTCGGCGTCGGGGATGGAGCTCACCGTTGTAAGCAACGGGACGGTGTTCGCGAAGGGCAAGCCCGCGGAGTCGGACGTCTTCACGCTCACTTTCAAGGTCGATCGCAAGGCGATTACGGCGCTCCGGCTCGAGGTCCTCCCCGACTCCAAGCTGCCCGCGGGCGGTCCTGGCCTCGCCGGCAACGGGAATTTCGTGCTCCACGAATTCGCGGCGACGGCCGGCGGCAAGCCGGTGGCATTCTCGCGGGCCTCGGCGAACTACTCGCAGCCGGGCTGGGACGTCGCCGGGGCGATCGACGGCAAGCGCGAGTCGGGCTGGGCCATGATGGAGAGGGCCGGGAAGCCGAACCAGGCCATCTTCGAGCTGAAAGACGACCTGGGCGACGGGGCACCGTTCGAGCTGACGATCCGCCTCGACCAGCACTACGGCGGCTCGCACGTGATCGGCAAGTTCCGCCTCTCGGCGACCGACGCGAAGCGGCCCGTGAACGCGGGCGGGACGGATGCTTTGCCTGCTTCCGTTCGTGACGCTCTGACGATCGAGCCGGGCAGGCGATCCAAGGTCCAGGCCGAGGCGGTGGCGGCCCATTATCGCTCGATCGCCCCGGCCCTCGAACCGACAAGGAAGGCGATCGCCGAGCTGACTCGCGAACGCAACGCGATCCTCGCCGCCGCGGCCGAGACGCTAGTAACGAGCTCAACCTCGCCGCGGACCATGCGGATCTTGCCGAGGGGGAACTGGCTTGACGACTCGGGCCAGGTCGTCACTGCAGCGGTCCCCGCGTCGCTCGGGCCCGAGCTCAAGGACCTTCGCGCGACGCGGCTGGACCTGGCGCACTGGCTGGTCGGCGCCGACAATCCCCTCGTCGCCCGCGTGTTCGTGAATCGCGTCTGGAAGATTGCGTTCGGCCAGGGGCTGGTGACGTCGGTCGAGGACTTCGGCTCGCAGGGGGCGAGCCCGTCGCATCCCGAGCTGCTCGACTGGCTCGCCGTGACGTTCCGCGACGAGGGTTGGGACGTCAAGCGGCTGGTGAAGCGGTTGGTAATGACCGACGCCTACCGGCGTACATCGTCCGCCGATCCGGCACACCTCCAGTCCGACCCGTACAACCGCTGGCTCGGGCGTCAGGGCCGGTTCCGGCTCGACGCGGAGTTCGTCCGCGATGACATGCTCGTCGTCTCGGGACTGTTCACCCCTAGGGTCGGCGGCCCGAGCGTGAAGCCGTATCAGCCGGCGGGGTACTGGGCCCACCTCAACTTCCCCAAGCGCGAGTACATGAACGATCACGGCGAGTCGCTTTATCGCCGCGGCATGTATACCTACTGGCAGCGCAGCTTCCTGCACCCGAGCCTGCTCGCGTTCGACGCCCCGAGCCGCGAGGAGTGCACGGCGAACCGGCCGCGGTCGAACACACCTCTGCAGGCGCTCGTGCTGTTGAACGATCCCATTTTCGTCGAGGCGGCGCGGGCGTTTGCCGAGAAGGCGATTCTTGAGGGTGGGAAGGACGATGAGTCGCGGCTCGCCTTCGCGTACGAGCGGGCCTTGTCTCGCTCGCCGCGACCCGAGGAGCGCGCGATCCTGCGCGGCCTTCTCGTGAAGCATCGCGAGCACTACGGCTCGCACGTCAAAGAGGCCGAGGAATTCCTCCGCGTCGGCGAGCGGCCGCCGGCGAAGGATATTCCGGCGGCGGAGCTGGCGGCGTGGACATCGGTGGCGCGGGCGATTTTCAACCTGCATGAGACGATCACGAGGAATTGAAGCCTGGTCGGGGAGGTGGGCGTTGAACATCCCTCGACGGCAAAGGACGCTGCGGGGCCTGATCATTCTGGTGGCCTGCTCGGCCATCTGGTTCTCGCTCCTGTCGCGCCGTGAGAGGTTTCGCCTGATTTGCCTCGATCGTCGTGCCGCGGCCGAGCGGCTGGCCGCTGCAGGCGCTGAGCACGCCCGGCCTTGGAGCAAGCGGTCCGGACGTCTCCCGAGAAATCGTGCTCGCCAACGCAGCTTTGATGCATGCGAGGGAGTTCGACGGGATCTTGGCGGCCTTGGTGATTGTCGCCGGCGTCGTCGGGGTCCTCAGGGTGCGTCCGATCTGCGATCATTCACGAACATATCGAGGCCTTGCCCATGACGCCCAATGATCGCCTCGCCCAGCAGATTAACCGCCGGACCTTCCTCGGCGGTGCGGCCGGCGTCGGCTCGCTCGCGCTGGCGTCGCTGCTCGACCCCAGCTTGCTCCGCGCGGCCGACAATTCCGCGAAGACGGACCGCTGGTCAGGCGTCGTCAACCCGCTCCACTTCGCGCCGAAGGCGAAGCGGCTGATCTATCTCTACATGGCCGGCGGGCCGTCGCACCTGGAAACGCTCGACTTCAAGCCGAAGCTCGCCGCGATGCACGGCAAGCCGATGCCCGAGTCGTACACGGCGGGCATGCCGATCGCCCAGCTCCAGGGGCAGAAGCTGAACTGCTTCGCGCCGCAGCATGAGTTCAAGAAGTATGGCAAGTCGAGCCAGGAGATCTGTTCCATTTTCCCCGAGATCGGATCGGTCGCCGATGAGATCTGCATCGTCCGGTCGATGGTCACCGAGGCGATCAATCACGACCCTGCGCACACTTACATGAACACCGGCACGACCATCTCCGGCCGGCCGGCGATGGGGTCGTGGATCAACTACGGCCTCGGGTCCGACTCGCAGGACCTGCCCGGGTTCGTCGTGCTGACCTCGTTCGGCAAGTTCGGCCAGGCCCAGCCGATCGCGGCCCGGCAGTGGCACTCGGGCTTTCTACCGAGCCGGTTCCAGGGCGTGCAGTTCCAATCGAAAGGCGACCCGGTCCTGTACGTGAGAGAACCGCGGGGCGTCGATCGTCAGAGGCAGCGCGACGTCGTCGAGGCCGTACAGAAGCTCAACGCGCTGGAGGAGCATCGAGCCGGCGACCCCGAGATTGCTACGAGGATCAGCGCCTACGAGACCGCCTTCCGTATGCAGATGAGCGTGCCGGAGCTGATGGACGTGACGAGCGAGCCGAAGCACGTTCTCGACCTGTATGGGACCAAGGGCGGCGACGGCTCGTTCGCCGCGAACTGCCTGCTTGCCCGGCGGCTGGCGGAGCGGGGCGTGCGGTTCATCCAGCTCTACCACAAGGACTGGGACCACCACGGCAACCTAAAGAATGACGTCGCCGGCACCGCTGCCGAGGTCGACCGCGGGGCCGCGGCTTTGATCAAAGACCTGAAACAGCGCGACATGCTCAAGGACACCCTGGTCATCTGGGGCGGCGAGTTCGGCCGCACGCCCATGGCCCAGGGCAACGGACGCGACCACCACATCAAGGGCTTCTCGATCTGGATGGCCGGCGGCGGCATCAAGCCGGGCATTTCGCATGGCAAGACGGACGAGCTGGGCTACGCGTCGGTCGAGAACGTCGTCCACGTCAACGACCTGCACGCGACTATCTTGCGGCTCTTCGGCATCGACCACACGCGGCTGACTTACCGGTTCCAGGGCCGCGACTTCCGCCTGACCGATGTCGCCGGCAAGCCGGTCGAGACGATCCTGGCGTGACGGGGGACTTGCCGCGACTCCGACAATGGAGATGAGCACCCTACGAAGCTAAACGACTCACGCATCGAGGCCCGCCTCCCTTGACCCTGCCCGGCTCCGACGCCGACACCGAATTTCGCGTCCCGCCCGATGAGAACGACGACCCGTATTTCGCCGCGGCGGACAAGAAGCATGACCCCTACGCCGCCTTGCGGATCGCGGACTATCGCCGGCTAGTGCTGGCCTGCGTCGCATCGTCGATCGGGGGCGAGATTCAGGCCGTTGCGATCGGCTGGGAGTTGTACGAGCGAACGAGATCGGCGACGGTCCTCGGGCTCATCGGGCTCGTCCAACTGATGCCCGTCTATCTGCTGGCCTTGCCCTCGGGCCATGCGGCGGACCGGTACAGTCGGACGCGGCTGTTCGTCATTGCCGAAGCGCTGCTGGCATTAGCGGCGGCCGGCATGGCGGTGCTGTCATTTGGCGGAGGGCCGGTGTGGGCGTTTTACGCGTGCCTGGCGCTGACGGGTACCGGCCAGGCCTTGCTCCGGCCCGCGCGATGGGTTTTGATGCCTCAGGTCGTCCCGCGCGACCTCTTGCAGAATGCCGTCACATGGAACAGCACGAGCTGGCAATCGGCGGCGATCGCGGGGCCGGCGATCGGCGGCACCATCATCGCCCTGGCCGGCGGGGCGGCTTGGGCCTACGTGCTGACAGCCGTACTCTCGGCGCTGGCGATCATCCAGATCGGCTCGATTCGCACGAAGCCCGCGCCGAACCCGACCGAGCCGACGACCCTGGGCACATTCCTTGCAGGATTCAAGTTCATCTGGTCGAACGACCTGATCCTGGCCACGATCACGCTCGACCTCTTCGCCGTGCTCCTCGGCGGGCGCAGGCGCTCCTGCCGATGTTCGCCAGCGACATCCTCCACGTCGGCCCCGCGGGCTTGGGCTGGCTCCGCTCGGCCGAGTCGATCGGCGCGTTGATGATGGCGCTGACACTGGCGCACCGCCGCCCGTTCCGGAAGTCCGGCCCTACCCTGCTCGCGGCCGTCACGGCGTTCGGCCTGGCGATGGTCGGCTTCGGGCTCTCGCGCGATGTCCGTTTGTCGTTCATCATGCTATTAATCGCGGGCGCGGTGGATAACATCAGCGTAGTCGTCCGCTCGACCTTGATCCAGACGCTGACGCCTGACTCGATGCGCGGGCGGGTCTCGGCCGTGAACAGCCTGTTCATCGGCACGTCGAACGAGCTGGGCGGCTTCGAGTCGGGCCTGACGGCCGCGTTCTTCGGCCCGATCGCGTCGGTCGTCGGCGGGGGGATCGGGACGCTGCTGGTCGTCGCCGTGGTCGTCGCGGCGTGGCCGAGACTGCTGAAGCTTGGGCCGCTGCACAGGCCGTCGTAGGGTCCGCTGTTGCGGACCGTCTTCGGATCGCGGATTGTCCGCAGTAGCGGGCCCTACGGAGACTTTGCCATGAGCCCCTTCCGCCCCGACCTCTTCGCCGGTCGCGTCGCGCTGCTCACCGGGGGCGGCACGGGGATCACGCGCGGGATCGCCGAGGCCCTCGCGGCCCACGGCGCCGATACGGTGCTCGTGAGCCGCAAGGCCGAGCATGTCCACACGGCGGCGAAGGAGATCGGCCATCGATTCAAGGCTCGCTCCATGGGCATCGAGGCCGATGTTCGCCATCCCGACGCCATGGAGGCCGCCGCGGCCCACGCCGTGAAAGAATTAGGGCATCTCGATATCCTTGTCAACGGGGCCGCGGGGAATTTCCCCTGCGCCTCGGCCGACCTGACGCCCAATGGTTTTGCCGCCGTGGTCGACATCGACGTGAAGGGGACCTGGCACGCAAGCCGCGCGGCATTTCATGCCTGGATGAAGCACCACGGCGGGTCGATCCTCAACATCAGCGCGACTCTGCACTACGGCGGGACACCGGGCCAGGTCCACGTGACCGCTGCGAAGGCCGCAATCGACGCGATGACGAGGACACTGGCGCTCGAGTGGGGGCCTCTCGGCATCCGCACAAACGCGATCGCGCCGGGCCCGATCGCGGACACGGAGGGCGTGCGGCGCCTGTTGCCCGGCGAGGCTGCGGAGCGATTCGCGGCGGTCGTTCCCACGCGGCGGATGGGGACCATTGACGATATCGCCATGCTCGCCCTGTTCGTCCTGAGCGATGCCGGGTCGAACCTCAACGGCGCGATCATCCCGTCCGACGGCGGCCTCTGCCTGGCCGGAAACACGGGCTTCGCGTTCACTCCGGATACCGCCCGGCCACGTCCCTGAGCCGGATGTGGAACGGGCCGAGCTTGCCGCCGTAGTTGCCGGCGGTGATTGCGACGATCCCTTGCCGGCTGCCCGTGCGGAGGCCGACGGCGGTGGCGCGCTTCACCGCCTCGAGCGTCAGGCCGTCGATGACAATCTCGTAGGCGGCGTCGGCCCCTTCGGGAAGTTCCGTCGGGACGAGCCCACGCAAGGTCGGCGCGAAGGCGGCGTTCGTGCTGGCGCAGGGCCTTGTACTTGCTGCCGACCTTCGAGCCCGACCGCGCGATGCCGCCCGGGAACGGGAGGATGATGTCGGGGCAGGCCCGCATCGCCGACGCGGCGGCCTCGGCGGCGCCGAGGGTCGTCGGCCGGTCGACGCCGAGGAGGATGATGTTGCCCCCGGCCACCTGAGCGATGCCGGGTCGAACCTCAACGGCGCGATCATCCCGTCCGACGGCGGCCTCTGCCTGGCCGGAAACACGGGCTTCGCGTTCACTCCGGATACCGCCCGGCCACGTCCCTGAGCCGGATGTGGAACGGGCCGAGCTTGCCGCCGTAGTTGCCGGCGGTGATTGCGACGATCCCTTGCCGGCTGCCCGTGCGGAGGCCGACGGCGGTGGCGCGCTCCACCGCCTCGAGCGTCAGGCCGTCGATGACAATCTCGTAGGCGGCGTCGGCCCCTTCGGGAAGTTCCGTCGGGACGAGCCCACGCAAGGTCGGCGCGAAGGCGGCGTTCGTGCTGGCGCAGGGCCTTGTACTTGCTGCCGACCTTCGAGCCCGACCGCGCGATGCCGCCCGGGAACGGGAGGATGATGTCGGGGCAGGCCCGCATCGCCGACGCGGCGGCCTCGGCGGCGCCGAGGGTCGTCGGCCGGTCGACGCCGAGGAGGATGATGTTGCCCCCGGCCACGCCCTTGGTCGTGCCGAAGGTCTCCTCGCACGTGAATTCGCCGTCCATGACCGGGATTCGCCAGTAACGGCGGCCGGCGAGACGCTTGCTGATCTGCCAGCCGTCGCCGAAATAGCGAAGCCGACCACCCACGGCGACGGTCTTCTCGCCGACCGGCAGGCCGTTGTAGCACGCCGTCGTCGGGCAGGTCATCACGCACTGGCCGACGCGATTCGAGAGCGCCTTCTCCAGCGCGTCACGGCTGAACGCAAAGACGAGCACGCTTATTCCGGGCCGACCGTCGGGGGTGTCGTCGGGACTTAACGTACGCTCGATGCCGGCCTCGGCGTCGCAGGCGATGACGCTGGTGGCGTAGCCGGTCATGGTCCGCGCGGCGACGTCGGCCCAGGCCGGCGTGTCGGCGGTGAGGATCGCCCGCGCGGCGGTCATCGGGAACGCCTCGGCGAAGGTGTCGACGATCGTCCGTCTCGCTCATCGCGCACCCCCGCTCGCAATGACGCCGCGGCCGGTTCACTTCGTCCGCGCCGATCGCGTAGTTGGCGAAACGGATCGAGGAGTGCGCATTGAACCACGCGGCGATGTCGGCCTCGGCGTCGGGGTCGCGCAGGGGGTCGACGTGGAGGAGGTCGCCAGCGACCGGGCGGCGGATCTCCCCGTCGTCAAGCACGACCTCGCCGCCCTTGAGGAAGTAGCGCGGCATCGAAAACATCCGCACCTTGTCGTCGTCGGGACGGTAGATGGTGACGTCGCCGTCGGCCCCTGGCCCCAAATGCCCTTTCGTCGTCATGCCCAGAATTCTCGCGGGGCCGGCGCGGGTGATGATCGCGATTTCGCTCAACGAATACTCCCGCGGGAGGTCGCCGAGCGGACATCGCTCCTTGACCTTGGCGGGGAGGGTCGACAGTGTGTCGTTCCGGAGGCCTCGATCCATCAAGAGCGCGATGATTTGCGGATACGCGAGGAACGAGCCGCCGTTGGGATGATCCGTGCTCAGGGCCACCTGCCACGGATCGTCGACGCGCAGGAACCACTCGAGGCCGATTGCCCACTGGAGGGCGTGGACTGCGTTCGTATCCTCATACTTGATCGGCACGACGCCGCAGCCGGTCTCAAGCTCGACGTCGTGGCTAAGCCACTTCCGACCCGTGACCCGGTGGAGGAATTGCCCGACCGCTGCGTCGGCCGTCATGCTCGTCGTCTCGCCGAAGATGACCTGGCCGACGTCGACGGTGAGCTTCTTGTGGCCGTTCAGATAGTCGGCGAGCGGTCCCACCTCCGACGCGATCGACCGGACGTCGGACGATTCTCCGCCGTAGGACTGGAACTGGACGTGCGCGAGATGGGCGCGATGGCCGTCGAGCGCCGACATCAATTCGAGAGTGGTCGCCGCGTTGCCCGGCAGGCCCAGGTTCGGGCCGTGGACGTGGACCGGATGCGGCAGCCTCAACTCATCCACCGCCCTCGCCAGCTCGACGAGGATCGCCCGCGGCGTCACGTCAAAGCCCGGCACGACGTCCTCGAGCGTCGCGACGTTCCCCTTGCCCTGCTTCCAGGTCTCGACGCCCCCCGGGTTGACGACCTTCACCCCGAAGGCCCTGGTAGCGGCCAGAGTCCAAGCGACGAACGCCCGCAACCGGTCGGGCTCCCCGTCGCGGACGCGATCCATCACGTAATGGTTGTTACCCATCAGGACGAGAAACGCCTTATCGATGATGGGCGTGTCGTCGAGCTCGTGATGCGTGTGCCTGGCCATGAGCGGGGCGATCGCCGCGTCGACGGCCGTCGCGTACCCGAGCCCGGCGTACTTGGCACCGGTGGCGAAGGTGCTGGGGACACTACCGAGCGTCCCCGAACGGCCGAGGACCGAGCGGTCGAGATGTCCTTTCCTCGCCTCCTCGGGTCGCATCGCGCGAGCGCCATTGACTTTCGGCCCGGCGATGTGGCAATGGACGTCAACGCCCGCGGGCATGACGACATCGCCGCGGGCGTCGATCGTCCGGTCGGGCCGGATCGCCGGGTCCGCCGGCGCGGACATGACGCGGCCGTCCTCGATCCAGACGTCGGCGACTCGATCGACGCCGTTCGCCGGGTCGACGACGCGACCGCCCGCGATCTTGAGCAGGCTCATCGGCGAGATCCTTGCGGGGCTTCTTCGCGGCCAGACGAGCGTCGATCGCGCGGAGGATTTCGACCTGCGTCGGGCGTTCGTCCTGCGAAGGGCGGTCGCAGGGGCAACATCACGCCATCGATGCGCGCGGACCGTGCCCCCTTCGTCGATCCCTTCCCGTGCCGTGGGAATCACGACGTCCGAAGTCGCGAGCAAGGTGCGACGTTCGGGCGACGGAGTCCAACCCGCCCTGTCCCACTCCTCGGCCTGCGGGCTGACCGGGCCGACGACGACACGGGGGAGCTGGAGGATCGCGTCGTCGAGCGACGGACCGTCGAGGCGGTCGATGTCGCCGACGAACAGCACCGCGTCGGACGCGCCGGCGTTAATCCGGTCGCGGGTCTCCTCCAGCGGGAGATGGCGGGGATATCCGAGAGCAAAGTCGACATCTCCGGCTACGCCCGCCTGCCAGGCGAGACACGGACCCGGCGGTGCCCTCCGTCGGATTCCCCGCGGTCGGCCATAAACCGACAAATCGCGTGAACCGATTGAGGTCGCGCACCAACGCCGAAGCCGCTTCGGCGTCGGCCGCATGCGGGGAATGGACTCCGAAGATGAAGACCCCGTACTTCGCCCGCTTGAGCCGATCAGCCAGGTCGATCAGAGCCTGGAGCGTGGCTCCCGACGTCGCCTTGACGGCATCCGCGTCGAGCGTCGCCTCCGCGAGGATCGCGCGGAGACTCGCACAGGCGATGGCCGGGTTTCTCGAGTGGGACGACCAGGTCGGGAATCAACCCGAGACCGTCTTCGGAGGGAAGGCCCTCGGTCTTGTGGCCGAAGACGACGATCGTCCGCCCCTGCCGCCCCTCTGGGACGAAACGGCCCGGCGCGTCGATGAACCGCTGGCGGAATCTCGGGAGGGCTTTCAGCCAGGTGATCGAGTCGAGAGACGATCAGGTCGGCCCGGTCGCGGACCTCGCCGAAAGTCGCCGAGATGGCGCCGATCCGCTGGAATGCCGCGAGCTTCGGCCCTCCATCACCGAGAGCGGCACCGATCCTGTCGGCGATCGCGACGATCGCGCGATGGGCCTCAATCGTCGCGCCGGAGCCAAGGATGACCGGGGCCCGAGCCGCGGCGAGGACCTCGGCCGCACGCCTGGCGGCGTAGTCGAGACTAGCGGGGCGGCCTCCGACCCGAGGACCATGCTGCGCGGTCGAGCCTGCGCTCGCGAACCACCCTCGGCCCAGGTCGCAGGCCCGCTCCGCCCCGACAATTTGATCTCCGTCGATGACGAGACCGATGTCGTCGCAGAGGCACGCGCAGCCGAGGCACGTCGCATCGTCGACCGTCCGAACTCCCGCCGTGCCGGCTGGGCCAACCATTCCGCATCCTCGCAATCCCGGCCAGAAGACGCTCATTGCGCCGACGCAATCGTAACCGCGCCGGGCCGCCGTGTCGCCTCGACATCGCGCTATCGACCTCTGCCCCGCGACTCCATCAGGCGATACGATAAGGAGATGCCACCCGACGTGTCCTCGAACACCCCAATTCCCCTCCTGGCCGGCCTCCGTGCCGCCGTGCTGGGCTCGACTTCGGGCATCGGCCGGGCCACGGCCATGGCCCTGGCCGAGGCCGGGGCCGACGTGATCATTCACGGGCGGACGAGGAGCGACGCCGCGGAGGAGATCGCGAACGCCGTCCGCCGTCAGGGCCGCCGATCCGAAATCATCCCTGCCGATCTCGCCGACCGTCAGGCGGGCGACCGCCTCGTCGAAGCCGCGTGGGCGCGCTGGGGAGGGCTGGACGCGTGGCTTCACTTCGCCGGGGCCGATACTCTCACCGGACAAGGCCGCCAACCGGCCGTTTGATGAGAAGCTCGACACGCTCTGGGCCGTCGACGTCGCCGCCACGATCCGCCTCTGCCGGGCCGTCGGCCGGAAGATGAAGCATCGAGGCCACGGCGCGATCGTGACGATGGGCTGGGATCAGGCCGCCACCGGGATGGAGGGCGACTCCGGCGAGCTCTTCGCCGCTACCAAGGGGGCGATCCTGGCCTTCACGAAGAGCCTGGCATTGAGCCTCGCCCCGGAGGTCCGCGTCAATGCGGTGGCACCGGGGTGGATCAAGACGGCGTGGGGGGAATCGGCCTCAGATCGCTGGCAGGAGCGGGTGATGGACGAAACCCCAATGAAGCGTTGGGGAACGCCCGGGGACGTCGCCCGCGCGGCCTGCTTCCTGGTCGGGCCCGCATCGAATTTCCTGACGGGACAGGTTATCCGCGTGAACGGAGGGGCTGTCCGTTGAACGAGCGGCCGCGGAGATTCCTGTTCGTCACGGGCCGCCTGGCCGAGTTCTCCCTCCGACAGGTGCTTGCGGACCTCGCCCCTCGGGGAGGATTCGACGCGGAAATCGCCGTCCTGCCGATCTCCGTCGCTGCTCTCATGACGCCACGCTGGGTCGCGCGGCATCTCGAAGTGCCACCGGGGATCGATCGCGTCGTTCTGCCCGGCCATTGCCGGGGCGACCTCGCGGAGGTCGCCGAGAAGGCCGGGTCCGAGGTCGTGCTCGGCCCCGAGGACCTCCGCGATTTGCCCCGTTTCCTGGGCCAGGACGACGATCGGCTCGAAGGTTACGGCGCATTCGATATCGAGATCATCGCCGAGATCAACCACGCCCCGGGACTCGGTCGCGACGCCATCGTCGCCGAGGCGGACCGCTACATGGCCGAGGGCGCCGATCGCATTGATCTGGGCTGCGACCCCGGTGGCCCGTGGGGCGGCGTCGGCGATGCCGTGAAGGCCCTCCGCGACCGCGGCTACAAGGTCTCGATCGATAGCTTCGACCCGACGGAGGTAGCCGCGGCCGTCGCAGCCGGCGTCGATCTCGTCCTGTCGGTCAACTCCACGAATCACGAGCGAGCGGCCGATTGGGGCGTCGAGGTCGTCGCCATCCCGAACCGCCCGGGCTCGCTCGATGGACTCGACACGGCGGTGAGTTTTTTGATGAGCATAAGATTTCCTTTCGCCTCGACCCTGTCCTCGAGCCGATCGGCGTTGGCTTCGCCGAGTCTCTCGGCCGCTACCTCGAAGCCCGCCGCCGCTTTCCCGACGCGGAATTGATGATGGGCATCGGCAACCTGACCGAGCTGACCGACGTCGACTCGGCCGGGGTGAATACGCTGCTGATCGGCTTCTGCCAAGAGCTGGCGATCCGGAGCGTGCTGACGACCGAGGTCATCAACTGGGCCCGCTCATCGGTCCGCGAGATCGACCTGGCGCGGCGGCTGGCCCACCACGCCGTCACGCGCCATGTGCTGCCGAAGCACGTCGAGCCGCGGTTGGTGATGCTCCGCGATCCGAAGGCCCGCCGGCACGGAGCGGAGGCCCTTGCAAGTCTCGCTCGCTCGATCAAGGATCCAAACTGGCGGATCTTCGTCGAGGATGGCGCGATCCACGTCATGAACAACGCGATGCACATCGCCGACACCGACCCGTTCTCGCTCTTCGACAAGATGGGGGTCGATGACCCGTCGCACGCGTTCTACCTCGGCTACGAGCTCATGAAGGCGAGGACTGCCCTGACGTTGAACAAGGAATATCGGCAGGATCGGGCCCTCTCATGGGGCTTCCTCACGGAACCCGAGATTCGTCACCGAGAGAGGACCGGCCGCGCGGCACGCGGGGGCAAGGCGGAGAGCGAGGCTCGCCGTGATCCTCGAAGGGCTGGTCACGACGCTCGGCCCGGACGACATCCTGAACGTCGCCCCGATGGGTCCGCGGGTCGAGGGCGACTGGTCGCAGTTCGTCCTTCGCCCGTATCGGACATCGACGACCTATCGCAACCTGAGGAATCACGGCGAGGGGGTGCTCCACGTCACCGATGACGTCCTACTCCTGGCCCGGTCCGCGATCGGCGCGGTCGCTGACGTCGAGACGAGGCCGGCCGAGGTCGTGCAGGGACGGATCTTGCTCACATCCACGCGATATTATGAATTTTGCGTGAGTGAGTTGGACGACCGCGAGGAGCGCCGCGACGATCCGCGCGGAGGTGGTGGCGTCGGGCCGGATCAGGGATTTCTTCGGGCTGAATCGCGCGAAGCACGCGGTCGTCGAAGCGGCGATCCTGGCGACTCGCCTCGCGTTCCTCCCCGCCCAGACGATCCGCGACGACCTTGCGCGGCTCGCGCCCCTCGTCGAAAAGACGGGGGGACCTGCGGGAGCGCGACGCGTTCGACCTCCTCCGCACATTCATCGAGTCGGGGGGCGAGCCGTCATGAGCGGGCCAGGCCTCCGCATCGTAACTCCGAGCCGGCTTCATTTCGGCCTGCTGGCGTGGGGCGAGGAGCATCCGCGCCAGTTTGGCAGCGTCGGGCTGATGATCGAGCGACCGGGTCTCGAAATCCGCGCGAAGCCGTCGCCCACATGGTCGGCCGCCGGGCCGCTCGGAGAGCGTGCGCTGGGCGTCGCTCGCCGCGTGCTTGACGCCCTTGCGTCAGAAGGGCGGGCTCTCGAGCCACTTCACATCGCAGTCGAACGAGCTTCACGCGAGCACGTCGGCCTCGGCACTGGGACGCAGCTCAGCTTGGCGGTCGCCCGGCTCCTCCTGGCAGCCGCCAGGGAACCCCGGCCATCCGCCGAGCGTCTCGCCGCCCTCGCGGGCCGGGGCCGGCGCTCGGGCATCGGACTTCATGGCTTTATCGGCGGCGGCCTCCTCGTCGACGGGGGACGTTCACCCGATTCGGACGTCCCGCCCCTGCTCTGTCGGCTCGAGTTTCCGCACGACTGGTCGGTCCTCGTGCTGGTCCCGCCGCTCGGTCACGGGCTCGCCGGGACAGACGAAAGGCACGCTTTCGAGCGGCTTGCCTCGTTGCCAACGCGGACCGTCGAGCGGCTCTGCCGGCTCGTTCTTCTCGAGCTCCTGCCAGCCGCGGCCGAGCGGGATCTCGACGAGTTCGGATCGGCACTCTCGCAGCTCCAGGACGAGGTAGGCCGAAGCTTCGCTCCGATCCAGGGTGGAATCTTTGCTCACGCCCAGTCGGAGGACATCGCCGCGGGGATGCGCGGCTCGGGCTCGTCGGAGTGGGTCAAAGCTCGTGGGGGCCGGCTCTCTTCGGAATCATCCGAATGGACCACGAACGCCAGGCCGCGATCGGACGGTCCTTATGCGAGGAATTCTCGCTCGAGCCGGAGGCGCTTTCTGGACCGGCGTCTCAGCCGCGGGGGCGCCGCCTCACGGTCGATCGCCCGGCCGATTGACGGCGGGCCGCGCAAAGAGAGACGCCGCACCCGGTGAGGGTGCGGCGTCCGTTGTGAGGATCC
>CAVSDG010000002.1:0-897249 GCA_963726685.1 uncultured Planctomycetota bacterium | reverse complement strand
GCATCTTCACGTCGCCGAACTCCGCGACGACGCGGTCGTAATAGCGCCCGCGAGCGGTGCTCGGCCGCCGCGCTGTTGACGTTCGCGAGCTCCTCGAGGAACCGGTCGACGCCCTTCGATCGCTCCTCGAGCGGCCGCGCCGTGATCGGGTCGCGGAGGCGGGTGGCGAGCTTGGCGAGCAGCGCCTCGTGCCGGGCCAGCGCGAGGCACGCGGCAGCCAGTACGACCCGGCTCGGGCTGGTCGCCAGCCGGTCTCGAGGAACCGCCTGGCCTCCGCAAAGTGGACGCTGACGCCCTCGGCGTAGTAGCAGACCGGGGCGACCTTCTCGTTCGCGATGGCCCGATCGGTCAGGAGGGTGAACGCCTTGCGGATCTCGTCGGCATACTCGGGATAGTAGCCGTTGGCCAGGCCGTGGACCGTCCAGACGATGGCGTCGATCGACTCGGGATCGTCCCGGATGGGCCTCCGCCCAGGCCAAGGCCCGTAGGGCCGACCCCTTGATCTCGTCCCAGGTCGCCTTCTGCGAGGCCTCGCGTGCCTTCGCCGTCAAAGCCAGGGCCCCGCGAGCCCGGATGGCTCCGAGCGCCTTCTCGTTGTCGCTCTTGATCTTCGCGAGCGAGTCATGCCCGGCCCCGGACCATCCCCGGAGCGGCCCTCGCCCGAGACGGCGAGGACGACGAGCACGGCGGCGACAGATCGACCCACGGCAACCCTCGGCATCGGGCGACCCCCCGGAGATGAGCCGACATCCTGTGACATCTGTCAGTGTATTCTTGACGCGTCGATCGCCGGCCGCAACCCGTCGCCTCGGATTTTTGTCAGGGGCCGACCTGCCGGTCCCCGTAGGGTCCGCTGTGCGGACGTCTTCGATGGGGGGCCGTGACCCGAAGATGGTCCGCACAGCGGACCCTACAGGACCGCCAGGCCCGGGGAAAACGGCCCTAACCGGTCTCGTCCAGGTGGAATCGGCCATTCAGTGTCTCGACGACCCCCCGTCCGCCCTCGTAACGGATCACGCTGATCCCCCCGTTCGCCTGGCGAATCTCCCGCGCCCGGTCGATCGGAATGCCCATGAGCCCGGCCAGGTAGGCGCGATTCGTGACGTTATGGCTGACGACCGCGATCCGCCCGTCGTGACGTGAGGCCAGGTCCGCGACGGTCGGGACCATCCGCTGCTGGGCGTCGCGGAACGATTCGCCGCCGGGATAGGGGACGATCCCGGGATGGGCGAAAAACGCCTCGTGATGCTCGGGATCGGCGGCGCGGGCCTGGTCCCAGGTCAGGCCCTCCCACCGGCCCAGATCAGCCTCGACCAGGCTCTCCACCACGACCGGCTCGAGGCCGTGCGGCCAGGCGACCCCGGGCCGCGGTCTCGACCGCGCGAAGCATCGGGCTGGTGTAGACGGCCGCCAGAGGAAGGCGACGCAAGGCCTTGCCGGCCCGACGGGCTTGCTCAACGCCTTCCTCGTCGAGGGGGAGATTAAGCGACCGGCCGAGCAACCGGTACGGCGTCTCGCGATTGGCCGCGGTGGCGCCGTGGCGAAGGAGGTAGACGGTCGTCCCGGCCATCACGCCCCCGACGTGGTCAGGCCCAGCGCGGCGGCCGGCGACGATCCGGGCGGCGACGCGGGTCGCCTCGATCAGGCTGGTCGTCTCGGCCCGGACCTCGCTCCACGCGATGTCGAACGCCGTCCCGTGGGCCACGCTCGTGCGGACGATCGGCAGGCCGAGCGTCACGTTCACCGCGCGGTCGAAACCGACGATCTTCAGGGCGACGTGCCCCTGGTCGTGATACATCGCGATCACCGCGTCGAACTCGCCGCCGAGTGCGCGGACGAACAGCGTGTCGGCCGCGATCGGCCCGGCGACGTCGACCCCCTCCGCCCTCGCCAGCTGATCGGCCGGCGCGATGATCGTCCCCTCCTCGTCGCCGAACAGCCCGTCCTCGCCCGCGTGCGGATTCAGGCCCGCGACGGCGATCCGCGGCGCCCGGCCGCCGAGCAGCGGCGGCAGCGCCTCGTCGGCCAGGCGGATCGTCGCGGCCACGCGATCGACCGTCAGCAGGTCGAAGACCTGCCGGAGGGCGACGTGGAGCGTGGCGTGGAGCGACGGCCAGGCCCGGGCCCGTCGCCATCAGGATGGTCGAGGTAGAGCATCATTGCGTGATCTGCCGCGCCGCACCGTTCGGCGAGGATTTCGGTGTGCCCGGGATGGTCGATCCCGGCCAGACTCAGCGACACCTTGTTCAGCGGCAGCGTCGTGATCGCGTCGACCCGCCCGGCCATCGCCAGGTCGATCGCCGCGATCAGGATAATCGTACGCCGCCCGTCCCGCGCGGCCGCTGACCTGGCCGGGCGGACGTCCTCCAGCGGGTCGCCGGTCGGGTCGAGGCAGGGGATGATATGGGCATGCGGATCGGCCTGGCCGGGGTGGTCGATCGGTTGGACTTTCAGGCCGTCGCCGACGTGGCGGATCGCCCGCTCGAGCCAGGCCGCGGCTGCCGACGACGAGCGGCCTCGCCAGCGAACGCAGCGGCGACTCGCCCCATGCCCGGGCGATCACCTCGGGCCCGACTCCCGCTACGTCTCCCATCGTCAGGGCCACCAGGGGACGTTCGTCGCTCATGGCACCCTCCGCGATGAAATGTCAATGCATCTCGATCTTGCGGATATCCTGCGGCGGGATCCCGACGCCGCCGCCGTCCTCGCTGCCCGTCCCCGACGGTGGCACGACGCTCGAACGCTCGGCCTCGCGTCCGCATCCGGCGAGGGCCAGGGCGAACCCGATGATGGCCACCCGGACGATCATCGGACGCTCCCCCCCGGAGTCATTATTCCGGGCCGGGCCGACCCTGTCGAGGCGCCCGTCGGGAGGGCGAGGCTCTGTCCGAGCCCGGGCATGACGCCCGGACCGCGGGGCGCCGCCGTTGGCCGCCGGACCGTACGCCGGGAGGGCGAGGCTCCGTCCGAGCCCGGGCATGACGCATCGCCCGCTGGCGGCCGCCGGCAACCCCCGGGGCCGGGCGTCATGCCCGGGCTCGGACGGAGCCTCGCCCTCCCGGATGCCGCCCCTTGCGCCGTTTCCGAGAACGATCCCCGCCCCGATCACGATGATAAGCGATAGAACTCGCGCGATGTTGCGCGCGACGACCATCCGAAAATCCACCCCACCGAGAGGCCACCACCCATGCGGTCCGAGAAGCATAGCGAAGCGAGCCGAATCAACGGGTCCAAATCGAAGGGACCCATCACACCGACCGGCAAGAACATCTCGAAATTCAACGGCCTCAAGCACGGCCTCCTGCGCCGAGCACGTCATCCTCCCCGGCGAGGACCCCGCCGCCTTCGAGGCGGAATTCCAGGGCTGGATCAACGACTGGAAGCCCGCCAGCCACACGCGAGCCGTCCTGGTCGAGTCTGCCGCGGTGGCCACCTTGGCGGCTCCGCCGGTCCGTCAAGGCCGAGGCCGCCTGGCTCGGATGCTGCGCCGAGATGGCCGGCGACGCCTTCGACTTCGAATGCTTCAACCGCGTCGAACGCGCCGTTTCCCGCGGGACACCGACCCCGGCGGCGCACCGACACTCCTCGAGATAGACGCCACCGGGATCGACCGCGTGATCGCCTCCTGCGGCGAGCTCCAGCGCGCCCTGGAGGCGGGGCCCTCCGGCTGGGACCAGCCGCGCTACCACCAGACGCTGATGATGGTGACGGGCCACCGGCTCGACGAGTACCCGCACCATGCCGGGCCGATCCCGAAGGCCTCGGCGCGGCTGCTGGCGGCGAACAACGCCGACTTCGCCGACCGGCCGTGCTTCGACTACGGCCACTGCGTGGTCATCTTCCCGCTGCCCGAGGCGGAGGCGCAGCGGCGGTCGAGCTGCTGAAGCGGGCGGTGGCCGAGAAGGTCGCCAGGCTCCGCGAGCTTCGCGCCTCGAAGCCCGACCCGGCCGAATTGCGCGAGTGCCGGTGGCGGCGGCGTACTGCGACGGTTCGGAGGAGGGGAAGCTGCGGCATCGCTACGAGATGGCGATCGATCGCGGGCTGAGGGCGACGATTCAGCAGTTGGTGATACTGGAGAAGTCGGGGGCGGACCTCCCGGAAGACGACACGCAACCCAATAATATGGAGAGAGTTACGCCAAACGACCCGGCCCCGGCGAGGCCCCGGAGGCGGCCGCGCCGGGTTCGGTCGGCACGCCCGAGCCCGGGTCGATCCCGACCCGGCCCGAGGCCCCTGTCCGGGTCCAGAAAGGCGCCGACCTTGCCTCCGCCGCCGTCCGGCGGGGGCCGTTCGCCCCGCTGATATCCACATGCGTGCGGATTAGCAGGGTCGCCCGCGAGCGGGCCGCGCCCCCCTGCGCCACGGCTATCGTCGATCCCGACCGAAGAGTAGAATGCAGGCTCCGCCGCAGCCGACCGCTCGCGCGCGCCGATTCGAATCGCCCGGGGTCCGCCATGCTCAATTCGCGACTCAAAGATTTTGTCGTCGGCCACATCCTGCCGAACGTCACGACCCCGGCCCAGTACCTCGGCGGCGAGCTGAACAGCGTCCGCAAGGATCATCGCGACTGCTCGGGGACCGCTCTGCCTCGCCTTTCCCGATACTTATGCGCTGGGCATGAGCCACCACGGCCTTCAGGTGCTTTACAGCCTGATGAACGCCCGCGGCTGGTCGTGCGAGCGGTCGTTCACGCCGCTGCCCGACTTCGAGGGCGGGCTGCGCAAGCACGGCCTGCCGCTCTACTCGCTCGAGACCTTCACGCCGCTCAACGAGTTCGACGTGCTCGGCTTCTCGCTCCAGTATGAGATCTGCTACACGAACGTCCTGACGATGCTCGACCTCGGCGGCATCCCCCTCCACGCCGAGGACCGCGGGCCGGACGACACGCTGGTGATCGCGGGCGGCCCCGGGGCCCAGAATCCCGAGCTGCTCGCCCCTTATATCGACCTGTTCGTCATTGGCGATGGCGAGCCGAGCTTGCCGGTCGTGTGCGACCTGTGGAAGGCGATGCAGGGCGACCCGTCGCTCTCGCGCGACGACAAGCTCGCGACGGATCGCCGCGCGCGTCGAGTGGGCCTACGTGCCGCGGTTCTACGAGCCCGATTACCACGACGACGGCACGATCGCCGACATCGTGCGGACCCGCGACGACATCCCGGCGGCGATCAAGCCATGCATGATCACGTCGCTCGACGAGATCCCGCTGCCGCAGGCGCCGATCGTCCCGTTCGTCGAGACGACGCACGACCGGATCGCCATCGAGATCATGCGCGGCTGCCCGTGGCAGTGCCGGTTTTGCCAGAGCACGGTCATCAAGCGGCCGCTTCGCTATCGGACGGTCGAGACGATCGTCAACGCCGCGCTCGAGAGCGTACCGCAACACCGGCCACGACGAGATCAGCCTGCTCTCGCTGTCGACGAGCGACTATCCGCACTTCGAGGAGCTCGTCACGCGGATGAGCGAGGTCTTCACGCCGCTGGGCGTCAAGATCTCGCTGCCGAGCCTGCGGATCACCGAGACGCTCAAGAAGATCCCGGCCCTGCTCGCCGAGGGCCGCCGCGGCGGGCTGACGCTCGCCCCCGAAGTGGCCCGCGACGACATGCGCGAGCAGATCCGCAAGCCGATCGACAACCAGGACCTTTACGAGGGCGCGGCCGAGGCGTTCCGCCGCGGCTGGAAGAAGGTCAAGCTCTACTTCATGTGCGGCCTGCCCGGCGAGCGGCCGGCCGACCTCGACGGGATCGTCGAGATGGCCGAGACGATCGCCAGGATCGGCAAGGACGTCACCGGCCGCTACGCCGAGGTCACGGCGAGCGTCTCCAACTTCGTCCCCAAGCCGCACACGCCCTATCAGTGGAACGGGATGCAGACGCGCGAATATTTCAAGTGGGCGCACCAATACCTGAAGTCGCGTGTCCGCATCCGCTCGGTGACGGTCAAGTGCCACGACATCGAGCGGAGCCTGCTCGAAGGCATCCTCACCCGCGGCGACCGCCGCGTCGCCGCCGCGCTCGAGGAGGCCTGGCGCGCGCGGGTGCAAGCTCGATGCCTGGAGCGAATACTTCGACGCGAGGCGGTGGTGGGCGACTTTCGACGACGCGGGCATCGACGTCGCGACCTACTCGCAGCGGAGCCGGCCCGCTCGAGGAGGTCCTGCCCTGGGACCACATCCACGTCAAGAAGGGCCGCGAGTACCTCGCCAAGGAGCAGACCCGCTCGGTCGTCCAGCTCGAGGCGATGGCCGGGGCGGTCTAGCGTGGCCCGGCGGGCCGGGCCTGGCGGCTCCTGATGCTGGCGCTGGCCGCGACGACCCTGTGCGCGTCCCCTTGATCGTCAACGCCGGGCCCATCTCGACAGCGACCTCGCCGTCGATGGGCTGACGCTGCGCGACGCCTTGCACGGCCACTGGCGCTGGCATTATCCCGGCACGCCGCACGTCGGCACGGCCTCGCTCGTGCTCATGTTGCCGATCGGGCTCATCTTCGGCGGCGACGCCGCTGGCGCTGGCAGTCTCGGGGGCGATCCTCTGGATCCTGATCGTCGTCTCGATCTTCGTGCTGGCCTCGCGCGTCTTCGGGCCTCGGGTCGCGGCCTGGTCGCTCGTCCCGCTGGCGTTCTCGTCGACGGGGATGATCTGGCTCTCGGGGCGGATCACGGGCGGGCACCTGCTGGCAGTGGCGTGGCACGCGGTGGCGTTCGTGTTGCTTTATGAGTTGCTGAGCCGCGGCGGAGTCTGGCGAGCGGCGATGCTCGGGCTCTGGTGCGGGCTCGGGGTCTGGAACGACTCGATGGGGTTGATGACGCTTGCCGGCCTTGTGCCGGCGGGTGTGGTCTTCGTAGGGCCCGCCGTGCGGACCTCTTCGGGACAAATCCCCGGGAAGAGGTCCGCATGGCGGACCCTACGAGGGCCGGGAACTGGCGATCGCTGATGGCTGTCGTCCTCGCCCTCGTCGTCGGACTGTTACCGAAGATCGTCGGTCGTCGCGTCGACCCGTACGACGCCTACAACGAGCAATTCGCCCCGATCTGGAAGGCGGACGTCCTTCTCGACCACGCCCGAATCCTCGCGCTCGACTGCCTGCCGCGACTGATCGCCGGTCATCGACTGCCGGGCTTCGCGGCCGAGCCGGGCGGGATCGGGCCGGACGGCCGCGCCTTGCCGGGGGGCGGCGACGTCGCGTCGGTCTCGGCGGTCACACTTGGACTGGGTCTGTTCCTGCTCGCCGTCCCTGTCTTGGCCTCGAGAATCGGGATCATCCCGACACGGGCCGGCCGCGCGGTGGGCCGTGCGCTGGGCCCTGCTGATCTCGTCGCTGGCCGTCGTCGTGGGATTTGTATTGAATCGCAATATCTATAACTCGGACAATTATCGCTATCTCGTCCTGCTGCTCGTGCCCTGGGCGATCGGGTTCGGCAGGCGGATGGATGGGCTGGCGAGGCGGGGGCAGGGGGGGGCGGTCGCGGCGGTCTGCGATCGGGGTCGGATTCGCGGCGCCTTTATGCTCGACGCCGCGGCGTGGTATCGCCGGCTCGGATGGATCGACGACCGGGCGAGGCCCGTCGCGCGGCGGTCGACGACCCGGTCCTCCGCTGGCTCGAAGGATCCGCGGAAGTGACCGGCCTCGGCGGCGACTACTGGGACGTGTATCGCCTAGCACTCCTTGCCGACGGCCGTTCCGCCCGGTGCCGTCCTCGCGCTATCCGGACCGTTTCCCGGAGTGGTCGCGCGACCTGGTGGGCGGCCATCCATCGCACGTCGTCGCGCGGGCCGACGGCCATCGGGGCGGAGGTCCTGGGCCGGGCCCTGCGAGACGGCGGCGCCGTCCTTTATCGAGACCGCGGCGGTACGATAGCGTCGTGGCCCGCCTCGGGCCGTTGAGCGGGGGAGAGAGCGACGTGGCCGTTGCCGAGACCGAAGTCACGACCGAGCCGGGTCCGGCCTGGACGCCGGAGCGCAGGCCCTGGGGATGGGCCGACGTCCTCGCCCTCTCCGTCTGGACGATCGCGCTGGTCGTCTTCTTCCGCGATGCCCTGCTCTTCGGCAAGGCGTTCTTCTACTTCGACGTCACCGAGATCAACTATCCCTACCGCCATTTCCTCGCGAACGAGATCCGCACCGGCCGGTTCGCGCGGTGGATGCCGGGCCTCTATTGCGGGCTGCCGCTCTACGCCGAGAGCCAGGCGGGGTACTGGCATCCGTTCAAGTACCTCTTCTATCCGTGGATGACGACCTGGCGGGCGTTCAACCTCGACACGATCGCCTCGGTCTGGCTTGCCGGGGCGGGCACGTACGGCTGGCTCCGGCGGCATGTGGGGCCGGCCGGGGCGCTGACCGGGGCGGCGATCTTCGGCGCGGGGGGATTCGTCTGGGCCCACCTGATCCACACGAGCATGATCAACGCCCTGGCGAGCGTGCCGCTCGTGATCTGGGCTTCGAAGTGGCCTGGGACGGCGGCAGGCTCCGGCGGCCTGGCGCTGGGCGGGCTCGCGCTCGCGTGCCAGGTGTTCGCGGGCCATCTCCAGGACACCATCCTCACGGCCGGGCTGGTCGGCCTCTATGCGCTTTTCCGCGCCGCGACCGAGCCGACGACGGCCGGGCGATGGCGTCGCCCGGCATGGCCGCGACGCTCGTCGGCCTGGGCATCGCCGTGTCGGCCGTGCAATGGGTGCCGTCGAAGGATCTCCTCGACCGATCGCCCCGCGCGGGTGGGCTGACGTGGAAACAGCTCACCTACGGCTCGTGGAGCCCCGAGCTGCTGCCCACGCTGCTCGTCCGCGAGATCTACGGCACCCGCGCACGCGACACCGACTGGATGGACGGCTACTACCCCTATCACGAGATGAACGCGTATGTGGGCCTCATTGCGATGGGCCTGGCCGTCGTCGGGGCCGCCGCGTCCCGCGACCGCTGGGTCGCGTTCTGGACGGCCACGGCGATGCTGGGCGGGCTGCTGATGCTCGGCCGGTTCACGTTCGTGTTTGATTACATGAACCACGTGCCGGTCATGGGCAGCTCGCGGATTCCCGTGCGGTTCGACCTCTGGGTCGCGCTGGCCGTGGCGGCGCTCGCGGCGGTGGGCGTCGACCGGCTTCGCCGTCCGGGCGCGGTCGACCTGCGGCCGGCCGCGGCAGTCGCGATCGGGCTTGTCGTCGTCTCCATTCCGATCCTGATTTACGTGTACGTGCCCGCGTGGACCGAGGCGCGGCGCTGGGAGTCGCCGGGGCACGTCGAGCATTTCCGCTGGCTCGGCCGCGAGGTCGCGATCGCCTCGGGCCGCATGCTCGCGCTCGCGATCGCCGCCTGGGTGGTGGCGACTGCCGCGGCACGCTCGGGCCGGTTCGAGGTCCGGCGTCGGCTCGCGTCGATCCTGCCGGTCCTCGTGCTGGTCGACCTGCTCGCGTCGCACTGGGCGGACGCACCGACGATCGACCCCTCGTACTGGACGGTGCCGCCGCCCACGGTCGACGTCCTCAAGAACGACCCGACCCTGCGGCGAATCCACAGCGAGGGCCGCGTACGGCCGGTCGGCCGGCGAGCCGGGCTACGCGTCGCGGCCCATCGACTTCTTCGCGATCCGCGACTCGCTCTCGTGGAGCCTGGCGCCAGTCTGGGGCCTGCGGTCGTCGAGCGGGGCCACGCCCCTGATCCCGCGGCGGATGGTCACCTACGGGGAGGGGGTGACCGACAGGGAGGGGCGATTCGCGATCGAGGACGTCTCCCACGTCCTGGCGCACGCGTGGCTCAATCGGTCGATCGCAAGCCGCTCCGCGTCGGCTCGGTGCTGATCCATCGGCTGGCCAATTCCGATCCGCGGGCGCAGTTTGATGGGCCAGCCCGTTTACGCGACCGGCGAGTTCGACGCCTTGGCAAAGCTCCGGTCGATGGGCCCCCAGTTCCGGTCCCGCGTCGTGGTCGAGGACCCCGACCGCCCGCTCGCGAGATGACGCACAGGTCGCGGGCTCGGCGACGATCGTCGTCGACGATCCCGAGCGGGTCGAGGTCGAGACGGGGTCGGAAGTCCCGAGCTACCTGGTGCTCGCGGACATGTTCGACACGGGCTGGTCGGCGACCGTCGACGGCCGTCCCGCGGCGATCCGCCCGGCGTTCGTCGCATTCCGCGCCGTGGCTCTGCCGGCGGGGTCGCACCGCGTCGTGTTCACCTACCGGCCGGCCGGCTTCACGTCGGGCTTGATCGTGACGGCGTTCGGTGTCCTCGCCTCGCTCGCGTGCCTGGCGTGGCCGCGGCGTGTGGCCGACCTCGCGTCGCCGCACGCCGTGCTCGGCTGGCCGCGGCGCTGGCCGCTGTTCGCGGCGCTTGCGATCGTCCTATTGGCCGCCGCTTCGGCCGTCCGGATCGGCCCGGACGGCGCGATCGCCACGCATCCCCGGGTCCAGGGGATGTTCCACACGTTCACCTGGGCGCGGGGATCGAGGCGATCCCCGAGACGCGCGACGCCCTCGGCCGTTAGACCGGTTCTCTATCGCGTGTAGCCTCTCGAAGGATCGGTGGGGCGGGCCTCCGTGCCCGCCGAGGCGAGGCCCGCCCCACTGGGTGTCGACTGCTAGGGTCAAAGGGAACCGCTATTAGAGGCCCGGACAAAACGGGGTCAGGAACCTTGGATTCTAGGGCTCCTGACCCCGTTTTGTCGGGGCCTCTAAGATCGATCAGTCGACGTAGCCGCCAAAGCCCTCGCGCGGGGCTTCGTAGTACGTATTGAGCAGCGTGTTCCGCACGCCGGTGCACGGCGGCAGCTCCTCGCGTCCGTGCCAGCTCTTCCTGGTGATCTTGTTGTTCACGACGAACGCATAGCCGCTGTTGGGCTGGAAGGCGAACTGCTTCACCTTCTCGAACCGCCCGCGCCAGTTGCCGAAGGGCAGCGCCGCGAGCTTGCGGCGATAGAGCGCCGTGCCCAGTTCGAGCTGGGAGCGGTCGGCGGGGAGGTAGAGGTGCATCGTGACGACCTTCTTCCGCGTGTCCGGATGCGGCGGGATCTCGAACCCCTCGGTCTCGCGGTAGAGGGTGGGGCGGGAATAGCCCGCGATGTCCGCCACCTTGGACTCGGGCACGCCGTAGCGGAAGGCGAGATCCTTGGCCAGCCTGGCATACATCGCCCGCTGCAGCGCAGGGGCGGTCAGGGCCGCGGCGACGCCGCGCCAGAGGTCGCGGATCGACTCGGGCAAGAGGTGCAGGTGTTGCAACGCGATCGGGAACATCGACCGGTTGTACGAGCCCGCCTCGCCCTTGTGATGCCGCTCGGCCGTGGCGGCGTAGGCCGAGGGATCGGGCAGGCTGGCGAGGATCTCCGCGTAGACGTCGCGCGGGAAGACCTCCTCGAGGTAGATGTGCCCGAACGGCTCCTCGATCGCCGGCGTGACGTCGATCCGATCGAGCAGGTGATCCAGGACGTTCGCCGCGATATCCCTGGCCGTCGACGTGACCGTCGCCATCGCTCTCCTCCCTGGTTGGACCGGTATCCTCCGACCCTTCTCGCTCCGCGACAGCCGCCGACTCTAGCGGCTCCGCCCAGTTCCGTCACGTCCGAATCGTGTCCCACCGCGCGACTGAGAGCGTCCCGAAGCCGATCAGGGGGATCCATGCCGAGAGCGACGTGCTGATGGCCCCCGAGGCGCCGAAGTACTGCGACATGAAGCTGGCGGCGTAGAACATGCCCGAGGTCGCCAGCGACAGGCCGAGGTTGATGAACATGTTCCGCCCCTGCCCGCCCAGCACGAGCGGCAGCGTCAGGCCGAGCAACGCGAGGCTGGCGAGCGGGCGGACCATCCGGGCGTGAAGGAAGACCTCGATGTCGGTCCACTCGGGCTTGTTGCTGGGCTCGCGGAGGGCCAGAACCAGGTCTTGCGTGCCGGCGAACTGGTACCACTGCCGGCTCCGGGTGAGCGACTCGAACGAGAGGTCGGAGCGGAGAAAGTAGGTGTCGCCCATCACCAGGCCCGGCGATTCCTGGCCGTCGAAGCTGATCGGCGGCGGGAAGCCCCTGTCGTCGGGGAGCTTGACGAGCACCTCCGCGAAGTCGTCGGACGACGGCTTGTTGTTCAGCCGCCCGCCGCGGAGGAGCCACCCGCCTTCCATGGGCGTGCCCGAGCCCTTGGGGAAGTAGCGGGCCTGCTTGCCCTGGACCTCGACGATCTCGCCCGCGACCTTCACCGGGATCGTGGCGCTGAAGATGAAGATCGTCCGGTGCGACCGGTCCGCCGTCTGGCCCGACAGGCCGACCCCCTTGGAGTCGTCGCGCGAGGTGACGGCGACCTTCTTCACGCCGTCGTCGTCGGGCCGCTTCTGCAGCTCCTCGGCGATCGGCGGCATGATCCACTCCTGGTTGAGCACGGCGACGCAGCTGACGATGACCGCCGAGATCAGGACGGGCCGGATGACCCGCGGCGTGCTGATCCCGGCCGCGAGCATGGCGAGCAGCTCGTTGTTCCGCTGCATCCAGGTGACGGTGAAGATCGCCGCCATCATCGTGATCACGCCGCAGAGCCGGTCGTAGAACAGGCTCATCTTGATCAGGTAATAGCGCCCCATGGTCCGGAACAGGTCGAGCGTGCCGTCGGAGATCTTGGCGAACTCGTCGATGTTCTCGAACGCGTCGATCACGACGTAGAGGCCGACCAGCGCGATGAAGCAGATCACGTAGGCCTTGACGAAGGCCCAGTACCGCTCGCGATCGAGGATACGCATCGACGGCTCCTCCTTGAGTCGCGCGGCGGCTCAGTGCTTGAGCACCGGCCGGAGCACAAGGCTCGTAAGCGATCAGCAGCACGAGGTTGCCGGCCCAGAGCGAGTAGATCGGGTTGACGAAGCCGTCGCGGCCGAGGTTCGCCCCGACGAGCATGAGCGGGTAGTAGACGAGGATGATCGGCACGAAGCAGGTGATGAACGCCGAGAGGAAGTCGCGCCGGGCGAAGCGGATGCCGACCGGGGCCCCGAGCAGGACGAAGAAGAAGCTGCCCCACGCCATGGCGGTCCGCATCCGCCGCTCGGTCTCGTACTCGTTCAACGCTGCTGCCAGTAGGCGTAGTCGACGAACGACGCCTGGAAGTCCTTCCAGTTCACGAGCTCGAGCCGGCCCGAGGCGATGAACAGCGCCGCCGCGGCCGCCTGCCGCTTCCGCTCCTTGGCGATCAGCTCGCGGAACCGCACCTGCTCGGCGTTCATCTCGGCGTCGGTCATCTCCTGGATCCGCTTGGGCTGGCGCCTTCTTGAAGTCGGGCGAGAGCGGCAGCTCGAAGTCGGTGTCGTTGAAGATCATCGTCTGCGGGTCGCTGCCGCTCTTGCTGGATGTCGGCGCCGTCGAGGTAGACGTGGGCGACGTCGTGCTCGATGTCGAAGCGGATCCGCGCCGGTCGGCCTGGACGACCTGGTCGAAGTCGCGGGCTCCTCCGGATCGCCGGGCCGGGCCGGGGGCCCCGGCTGGCCGGGCGGCGGCTTCTCGGCGCGGTGCTTGAACGTGGCGCCGATCAGAGCACGTTGTCCCTGACGTCCTTGACCTTGATCAAGAACGGCCAGTCGCCGCGTTGAACTCGCGGTCGCGCTTCAGGAACTTGTAGAACATGTCCTCGATGTTCTTGAAGATGACCTTCTTGGCCATCTCGTTGGCCGAGCGGGATCGGCCCCGCCGCGGCGTACATCAGGCCGGCGCTGAGCACCAGGCCGATCAAGATCGACGGCCAGAGCACGGTCCACGGCGCTCAGGCCGGCGGTCTTGACCGCGATCACCTCGTTGTCGCCCGCCAGCCGGCCGTAGACGACCGTGACGGCGAAGAGCAGCGAGACCGGCACCGTGTACGGCATGCTGCCGGGGACGACGAACGGGACGAGGTTGAGGATCTCCCGCGGGCTCGAGGCCGATGCGGGTCGCCTCGGTCATGACCATGAACAGCACGAAGACGATCGTGATCGTCAGCAGCGCCATGGCGAACGCGCGGAAGACCTCGCCCGAGACGTAGCGCTGGAGGATCCCGAACCGCAACCGCGCCTCCCCGGCATCCTTGCCCGCAACGGCGCACGATGGGAGGGCCTGGGTCATCTCCGCCCAGGCCTATCATGCCGCTCGCCCCGGGCCGGCTCCGTCCGGCCCTCGCTCCATCGTTTTATCATCGGCCGGCGACGGCGACCGGGTCCAGACAATCGGCCAGGGCCGCGGCGAGCCGGCGGACCCCCTCGGCCAGGTCGTCCTCGCCCGGCACGCCGAAGCAGAGCCGGGCGTGGTTCCGCGGAGGCGGCCCCGGCTCGTCGGCGAAGGCGATACGCCCCCGGCACGTAGAGCACCCCTCGCTCGCGGCATCGCGGCCAGACCGGCCCCAGCGGGCCAAGGTCCATCCCCTCCGGCGCGGTCAGCCAGACGAACAGCCCGCCCTCGGGCCGGGTCCAGGAGACGCCCTCGATTCCTGCGAAGTGCTCCTCCATCGCGACGAGCATGGCGTCACGCTTCACGCGGTAGACGGCCCTCAACCGCTCGACCTGCCGGTCGTAACCGCCGTCGCCGAGCAGTCGGGCCAGGATCATCTGGTGGAAGTTCGACGAGCCGAAGTCGTGGTTCCCCTTGAGGTCGAGCACCGGCTCGACCAGCGGCTCGGGCAGGATGCCGAAGCCCGTCTTCATGCCGGGGCTGAACGTCTTGCTGAACGTCCGGGCCAGGATCACCGTCTCGCCACCCTCGTCGTGCCGCCAGACGCTCGGCGGCTCGGGATCGCCGGCGTAGGTCAGGCCGCGATAGGCGGCGTCCTCAAGGACGTAGATCGTCCGCCGCTTCGACCACCGCCTGCGCCAGCTCGACCAGCGGCCCGCGGCGGCCCTCCGCGAGGCTCAGGCCCGTGGGGTTGGAGTGCTCGGTGATCGTGTAGATCAGCTTGACCCGGTCGAGCTCGCCGCTGCGCCTCGATCTCCTCGAGCGCCGCCTCGAGCGCGTCGAGCCGCAGCCCGCCCTCGTCGGTCGGCACGCCGATCGCCCGGGCGCCGCGGGTCTCGAGCACGCCGAGGAAGACGAAATAGGTCGGCGACTCGACGAGGACGATGTCGCCCGGGTCGAGCAGGACCTCGGCCACCAGGTAGAGCAACTGCTGCGAGCCCTGCGTGACGACGACCCGCGGCAGGAGCCGCTCGAACGACCCGGGCGCGACCCGCTCGGTCCGCTCGAGCATCCGCAGGGCGCCGGCGCGGAGGCCGAGGTCGCCGATCGTGGTGCCGTACTGCAAGCGCCCGCTTGCCCTCGATGGGATCGGCCAGGATCGCCGCCACGGACGCGGCCGTCGTCTCGTTCGGCAGGCTCTCCTGGTCGACGAACCCGGCGGCCAGCGAGATCAACGCGGGGTCGGCCAGGGCCTCCTGCATCAGCGTGCTGATCACCGGCGGGGTCGTCCGCAGAGAGGCCGCGCTCAGCGTCGAAGGCGTTGCCATGGAGGGGTTTCGCCGGGGAATGGAGGCGGAATCGGCGGGGACGCCGGTTAACTCTAGCGATCGCCGGGGGGGTGTCAAGGTCGGCAAGATGGCCCGGGAGCCATCACCCACGGACGACATGCGCCGAACCCCCGAGGTTCACGGCGTCGCGGCGGCCCGCGCGTTCCTGGCCGCGATGATGTGCCAGGGGACGATCTGGGCACCGTGGCGCGCACTCGACGAGCCGCTTCGCGGTCGGGTCGTTCCGGTACCGTTCCGGCGCCCGGGGCTCGAGCACCCGGTTGAACAGCAGGGTGATCGACGCCTTCGGCCGGTACCCGCGATGGGCCTCGATCTCCTTGAGGATCTCGTCGAGCGGCCGGCCCTGGACGACGAAGCGGTAGATCCCCATCCACGCCGGCGATCGGTCCATGCACCCGTGGCAGTGGAGCAGGATCGGCCACGCGTTCGGGTCGCGGGCCAGGGCGAGCGTCCGGTCGAGGAACTCGTCCGAGTCGTTGTCCTCGGCCGTCGCGCGGAGGTAGTTGATGCCGGTCTGGCGGACGAACCGCTCCTCCTGGGGCAGGAGTGGGCTCCGCTGCCAGGTGTCCTCGGGGAAGATGTTGATGATTGTCTTGAAGTGATGCCGCGCGTGGGCGATCTTCAGCCCGGCGTAGGTGGGCATGGCCGAGATGTAGATCTTTCCTGGCTCGACGGTCCGCATCCGGTCGAGCGGCCGGTGATACCACGAGAGCCAGACCGCGGCGACCGTGAGCCCGACCCAGCCGGCCGAGCCGGCGAGGGAGCAGCCGAATCCGGCTTTCCAGGTCGGTCGGCCGCGCGCGATCAGGGCGCGGACCATGGCCAGGTCGAAGGCGAGCAGACCCCAGGCGAAGGCCCAGCGGGGCCAGTAGCCGACGGGCTCGACGCCGGGGATCTCGAACTGGCGGGCGATCACGAGCAGGCCGGCGGCCGTGAGCAGCCCGGCGACCCGACCTTGGGTGGCCCGGACAACTTGTTGTCCGGGTCGCGAAGCGACAGGAGGCGGGTCTGGCTTCGCCCAAGGACCTCTTGCGGCTTCGCCGCCCGGACAACAAGTTGTCCGGGCCACCCGAGCCGCCACGTTGAGGGCGATGACCGCGCCGAGGAGGAGCCCCACAGCCGCCGCGCCGATTCTCAGAGCTAGGGGCGCCGACGGGTCGCTGACGACCCTCCAGCCTAATCCATGCCAGCGCATCGAACGTCGGCCCCGGCGTCGCCGCGTGCCAGAGCCCGGCCAGCGCGAACACCAGCGCCGACGGCCAGAGCCCGACCTCGCGCCGCGACCGCACAAGTCCCACCGCGGCCAGCGCCACGGCCCCGGCGCCGAAGTAGATGCTGACCCGATCGATCGTGTCGCCGGGCTCGGCCAGACGGTAGGCCGGCGGCGGCATCGTATTGAACGTCGGCCGCTCGACCGTCGGGAACTCGGTGTCGATATCCTCGGGAAAGTCGACGACGTGCCAGACCGCCGGCGCGACGGCCGCCGCGAGGATCAGCCAGGGCCAGGAGGCTCGAAGGAAGGATCGGAGCTGCGTCCGCACGGAGCCGATGGGCATCGGTCAGGGCCCTTGTCGTCGCCGAGCGGTCGCCGCCGTCCGTGCGACTCCCCGTCGGTTCCGGCCGTGCTGTACCCGTTCCCGCGGGAACGGGCAAGGTCAAGACGACGTCAGGCCGCGTGGCCGTCGACGTCCTCTTCCCAGAAAAAGTAGTCGTTGCTCTGCTCGGGGTAGTGTCGCACCCGCTCCTCGACGACGTTCAGGGCGCTCTGGACCCACCAGGCGTCCTGCCCCGTCCGCGGCACGTCCTTGGGGACGTGATACGGGGCGAGGAATTCGAGGTGGTAGGTGCCGTCGTCATCGGTATGGCAGAAGACCGGCACGACGGCCGCGCCCGTCATGGCGGCGAGGTTGACCCACGTCTTCGAGAACGTCACCTGATGGCCCAGGAACGACGCCCGCGCCGTATGCTGGCCGCACCAGCGGACGTCGCAGGCGACCTTGACGATCATCCCGGCGTTGAGCGCCTTGGAAGCCCGGAAGATCGACGAGGCGGCGTCGGCCGGCGTCGATCGGCGGGAGATGAACATCCTCGTCTGACCGAGCGGCCCGTCGGTGGCGAACGCCCTGGCCATGAACTTCGACACGTTTCTCGGCTTCTCCGAGAACCAGCGAAGTTGATATCCCTGGCGAAACAGCCAGTGCGACGTGAGCAGGTGTGACCCGAAGTGGTTCGCCAGCAGGACGACGCCCTTGCCGTGGGCGACGGCCGCGTCGAGGTGCTCGCGGCCGATGACCTTGAACCAGCGATCGACCTGGCGATCGGGATGGCCGTCGAGCAGGAAGTCGCGGACCCGCCAGCGGTAGGTCTGGCGGCGCCAGCTTGCGGCTGACGGCCTTGGCGTCCCAGTCGCACCCCAGCCGCCGGCCGGCGTCGGCCACGGCCGCCTCATACATCGCACCCTGCTTCGGGACCACGATCAGATCGAGCCGGCCCATCGCCCCCAGCAGCGCGACGGAGACGCGGTGCGGCAGCCGCCTGAGGACGGGCAAGACCGTCTTCAGCACGACCTTATGCACGATCATCCAGCGTTGCCACATGGCATCATCCTTGACCAGGGCACGCCCCCATCCTTGGGGACGCCGTGGATCACCGCCGGGCCGGAGCCGCCTGCTCGCTACGCCGCGGCCGCGCCGCGGCGGCGGTCGACGTACAGGATAAGATCGGTCATCGTGCGCAATCCGGCCACTTCGTCCTCATCGATCGGCACGCCATAATTCTCCTGGGCCGTCAGGACGATGCTCACGAGGTCGAGCGAGTCGATCCCCAGGTCCTCGACCAGCCGGCTGTCGGCCGAGATCGGCACGTCGGCCGGAATCCGGGCGATGGCGCGGACGGAGTCGGAGAGCTCGGCCTGCAAGATTCGTGTCAATCATGGTCCCCTCGCTTAAAGATCAGCGCGTTGTTAGTGCCGCCGAAGCCGAAGGATGCGCTCAGCACGACCCGCAGGTCCGCGGGCCGGGCGCGTGGCTCCGCCACATAGTCGAGGTCCAGTTCGGGGTCGGGCCGATGGTTGATCGTCGGCGGGATCAGGCCGGTCTCCAGCGCGCGGACGCACGCCGCCGCCTCGATCGCCGCCGAGGCCCCGAGCGCATGGCCCAGGGCCCCCTTGATCGAGCTGACCGGCAAACGACTTGCGTGCTCGCCGAAGACCTCCTTGACCACCTCCGTTTCCACCTTGTCGTTGACCGGCGTGCTCGTCCCGTGGGCGTTGTAGTAGTCGACCTCCGCGGGCCGCACCCCGGCCGCGTCGAGCGTGCGGCGGAGGAGGCGGGCGATCCGGTCCTGGTGGGGCGTCGTGAGGTGGTGGCCGTCGGAGTTCGTCGCCCCAGCCTAAGAGTTCGGCCCGAACCTTCAAGCCCAACCGCCGCGCGGCCGACTCGGTCGCCAGCGCCGAGCATGGCCGCCCCCTCGGCCATCACGAACCCCGCCCGGTCGACCGAAAACGGCCGGCTCGCCTGCGCCGGGTCGTCGAACGATCGATCCTCGGGCTTCCGCGCCGCAAGGGCCTTCATCGTCGCAAAGCCGTTGACGATCGCGGGCATGAACGCACTCTCGGCCCCGCCGCAGAGGGCGAGATCGGCCTCGCCCGAGCGGAGGAACATCGCCCCGAGCGCGATCGCGTGGCCGCCCGCCGCACAGGCGTTGGCGGGCGAGATGCTCGGGCCGTACAGGCCCAGGTGCTGCGCGACCTGGCCCGACGCCTGGTTGATGATCAGCCCGGGCACGAGATAGGGGCTCACCGGCAGCGACTTCCGCCGCGGCCGCCCGGCCGATCTCGGCGTCGAGCAGGTCGACCCCGCCGAAGGCCGAGCCGATCGAGACGGCCACGCGGTGCGGGTCGTAACCCGAGTCGCCCGGCCCGATCCGGTCGAGGCCGGCGTCGGCCCAGGCCATCCGGGCCGCGGCCATGGCCAGGTGGATGAACTTCGCCTCGAGCTTCGCGACGCTCGGCTCCTCGCCCGGCGTGCCGGGGCCGAAGCCCTCGACCATGCCGCCGACGTCGCGGAGGAACCGGCCGGGGTCGAGCGCATCGTGCGCGCTTCAGGCCCGATCGGCCGGCGACGAGCCCGTCCCAGGTCGCGTCCATGTCGCGTCCCAGGCAGGTGACCGCGCCGAGCCCGACCACGACGATCCGCTCCGTCATCCGTTGACCCCGAGGCTCGCGCCGGCGCAGCGGACGCCCGGCGCTATGCTCCACCATCTCGCCTGTCCATCGGCAGCGGCCATCGGCGAACTTGAGGCTATCGCCGCACCGCATGCGGGTCCATCGAGAGCGGCGGGATGACGAACAGACCTCGCTCGTTGACCCGTCGCGGCTAGCGGATATCTCCAAGGGGCGTATGCCCGCACCGGTCCCTGGCCCGGAGATCGACTCGATCATGAGACTTTGTAAATTCGCCACGCTGTCGGACCCGAGGCCGCGCGTCGGCGAGTACCTCGACCACCAGGTCCGCCCGATCGGACCGCCGGGGGCGACCCTCTCGGACCTGCTCCACGCGGCCGAGCCGATGCGCACGGCCCTCGACTGGTCCTCCCGCGGCGGCGTGCCGATCCCGATCGCCGATGCGGCCCTGTTCGCCCCGATCGACGCGCAGGAAGTCTGGGGCGCGGGCGTCACTTACGAGCGGAGCAAGGTCGCCCGGCAGGAGGAGTCGGAGTCGGGCGGCTCCTTCTACGACCTCGTCTACACGGCCGATCGCCCGGAGCTGTTCTTCAAGGCGACGCCCTCCCGCGTCGTCGGCCCCGGCGCCGCGATCCGGGTCCGCCGCGACACGAAGTGGTGCGTGCCCGAGCCCGAGCTGGCCCTGGTCCTCAGCCCGGGTCTGGAGCTGGTCGGCTTCACCGTGGGCAACGACGTCAGTGCCCGCGACATCGAGGGCGTGAACCCGCTCTACCTCCCTCAGGCCAAGGTTTACGACGCCTGCTGCGCCCTCGGCCCGGCCATCACGCTGGCCGAGGCCATGCCGCCGATCCGAGAGGTGAAGATCCGCCTCGAGATCGATCGCGAGGGCACGACGATCGTCCGTGGCGAGACCTCGCTCGCCCGGATGGCGCGGAAGCTCGAGGACCTGATCGACTGGCTCGGCCGCGACAACGTCTTCCCGACGGGCGTCGTCCTGCTGACCGGCACCGGGATCGTCCCGCCCGACGACTTCAGCCTCCGCGCAGGCGACGCGGTGCGGATCGCGATCGACGGCGTCGGCACGCTCGCGAACGCCGTGACCCAGGCATCGACGCCGTCCTGACAAGCCCGTACTTGGGCTTTCCGGCGTCGGGCCGTTCATCCTTGCCGCCGGCGGGGGCGACGAGCTGGGGGGGCTCGTCGGCGGGTCTGGCCTCGGCGGTCTTCTCTGCGGGCTTCATCTCGCGGACCGGGGCCTCGGGCGCGGCGGACTTCGCGGCCGGCGCACGGCGGCTCCGCGGGCGGCGCACTTCGGACTTTCCTCCGCGCCTCCGCACCCGGCCAGGGAGACGAGGACGAGACCGCCGAGAGATCGAACGAGGCGTGTCACCGCGGCTCCTCCTTCTCCGGCGTCGGCCCGAACGCAGACCCGAGCCAGGTCCGAGGATTATAGACGCGCAGCCCCTCACCCGCAACGTCGCCCGGCGGTTCGACTTGTCGACAGGAGATGGGCGCCACTTGAGCCTTCTTTCGATCTGTCATTTTTCCCCGTGCGTTTGTAACAATCGCCGTGACTCTGACGGCGATCTCGGAACCACCGAGCGGTCATCGACAGCGGACAGAATCTGCGAGAAGCTGTGATCCATCAGGTGTTTAGGGCCCCCGTTCGCCGGCCTCGGCTGACGAATCCTTGTCATCGAAGGGAGGGTGGCACGGGTTTCGCTTCAGGATCCCGCCGCCTTCCCCCTCGCCTTCCTCTCGCACAAGTCGCCGCTCGACATGCAGTCGGTCGCCCGGAACGCTCGGGCCGGAGCCCCGCCAAGACGGGTGCCATGATGGCGCCCAGGGGCCGGTCTGGAACAGGAGGTTCGGATCAGCGCCGTGAAAGCCCTCGCCTTGAGCGCGTTGGTCGTGGCCGCTGCGACTCCTCCGGCGATGGCGGGCGCCCTCGATCGGGCCGACCTCTCCTGGGTCACGTGGACCCCGGCCGGAGTCATCCAGACCCCGTCAGCGACGAGCCAGGCCCCCATCGACGGCCGCGAGCCTCTTCGGCGCCGGCAACTCGGTCGACGCCTCGACGACCGCACCGCCGAGCCAGCCGGCCGCGGTCGCCCCGGCCCCGGCCGCGTGGGCCCCGATCGCGGCGCCGGCCGCGCCGGCCCCGGTCGCCGTGCCGGCCGCCCCGGCAGCGCCCGCCTCGGGCTCTATGACGCCTACATCAACCTCGGCAATGGACCCTATCCCGACGCCGGCAACCTCACCACCGGCGGGGCGCAGTCCTGGACCGGCAGCCAGGCGGTTGCCAACCTCTTCGGCGGGCAGATCACTTCGCAGGAGCAGGCTAGCTTCACGAACGCGATCGTCCAGCGCGTCGAGCAGACCTTCGCCCAGTCGGGCGTCCCGATCACGGTCACCGCCGACCCCAACGCCCCGGCGGCCCACACGCTGAGCGTCGTCTCTGGCACGACCAGCGCCTGGGGCCCGGTGCTCGGTCTGACCAACATCGGGGGTAACGGCTTCGACTTCATCGACCAGGCCGCGAAGGTCTCGCAGTCGGTCGACCAGCTCGAGTGGGTCGTCGCCCACAACATCTCGCACGAGCTGATGCTCGCCTTCGGCGTCCCCGAGAACTACGACCAGACCGGCAACTACATCGACGCCCGCGACGCGAACCTGGCGATGATGCTCAACCCCAAGGCGACCTTCAGCCAGTCGGCCGCGCAGGCGCTGCTGGCCCAGAACTTTCTGACCAGCGACGAGGCCGCCCGGCAGGGGCGCAGCTCATCGGCGCGCAGACGGTCGTTCCCGAGCCGGCGACGTTCCTCGGCTGGTCGGCCGTCCTCGGGGGGCTCGTCCTCGCACGCCGCCGGGCTCGGGCCGCGGGCTGAGCCCGGGGCATCGGGCCGTGCGTGTGCTATCCTGGCCGGTCCGATCCCGTCACCAGGCCTGGACGAACGCGTGACCCTGCTCATCCTCGGCGCGGCCGCCTTGCTCCTCTCCGCCCGCCTGCTCGGCCCGGTCGCGCGCCGCGAGGCTCGTCCAACCGAGATCCACGGCCACCTGGTCGTCATGGAGTGGCTCAATCAACTTTACTGCACGGCGCTGCACCGCCTGGTCGTCCAGAGCGAGGCGCCGCTGCCCGAGCACGGGCCAGCGATCCTGGTGTCGAACCACACGAGCGGGGTCGACAACATGGTGCTCCAGGCCGGCTGCCGGCGGGTGCTCGGATTCATGGTCGCCAAGGAGTGGTACGACGCGCCGATCGTGGGGACGCTCTGCCGGATCCTCCGATGCATCCCGGTCCGCCGCGACGGCCGCGATGTGAGCGCGACCCGCGACGCCCTCCGCGCCCTGAAGGACGGCCGCGTGCTGCCAATCTTTCCCGAGGGCAAGATCAATCCCGACTCGGGCCGGACGTTCCTGGAGGGCAAGCCGGGCGCGGCGTTCCTGACGCTCCGCGCCCGCGTCCCCGTCATCCCCGCCTACATCCGCGGAACACCGCCGACGCGGATCGTCACGACGGCGATTTTCAGCCCCTCAAACGCCCGCGTCGTCTTCGGCCCACCGATCGACCTCTCCGACCTCCTGAGCGACGAGCCTGAGGACCGCGAGGCTGAGAAGGCCCGCCTCGCCGCAATCACCGATCGCCTGATGGATGCCATCAAGTCCCTGCGCGAGCAATCGTTGGCCCTCGAAGGCCGTCTGTAGCCCGACCATGCCCGACACCCTGAGCCACCTCGTCGGACTGTATCCCGCCCAGGCCAGACCGCTCGGCCCACCGGCGCCGATCGGGAACGCCGGCGGTCTCAGCGGCGCGCGGCTCTGGCGGTTCGACTCCGGAATGGGATCGATGGTCGCTCGGGCCTGGCCCCTCGACGGACCGGGGCCCGACTCGTTGCGGCGGATTCACTCCTGGCTCGCGCGGCTGGCCGACCTGGAATCCATCCCCATCCCTCTTCGTGCGATCGACGGGCGGAGCTTGATCGTCATCGACGGCGTCTGCTGGGAGCTCGTGCCCTGGTGCCCGGGCTCGCCGGACACGTCTCGCCCGCCATCGTCCGATCGTCTTCGCGCCGCGTTCTCGGCCCTGGCCGCGGTTCATCAGCGGCTCGCCTTCGAATCGACCGAGGCTCCGAGCCCCGGGCTTGCCGCACGCCTGGCGGAGGCCTCGGGGCTGCTCGCGTCGGAACTCACGCAGATCGAATCCGTCGTGCGCCGGGAGGTGAACGATCCGCTTGCCGGGCCCGCGCTCCGCTGGATCGCACTGGCGCGCGACGGCTTCCCGCAGCTCGTCGCCCGGCTCCGCCGCGAGGCCTCGGCCCCCGTCCCGGTTCAGCCGGTTCTCCGCGACGCACGGCCCGATCACTTCCTCTTCATCGGCGACCGGCTCTCCGGCCTCGTCGACTTCGGCGCGATGGGCCTCGACTCGCCCGCGGCCGACCTCGCGCGACTGATCGGCGAATGGATTGGCATGGATCTAGCCGCCCGTTCCGCCGCCCTCGACGCCTACGCGGCGGTCCGTCCGCTCCGGGCGATCGACGCCCGGCTGATCGACGTCTTCGCAGACTCGGCCGCATGGCTCGGGCCCGCGCGATGGGTCCGATGGCATTTCCTCGAGCAACGGTACTTCGACGAGCCGGATGCCGCGGCGACAGGGCTCGAACGGGCGCTCGGCAGGCTGCTGGAACGGATCGCCCCGTAGGGTCCGCTGTGCGGACGTCTTCGGTCGCCGGAGGAGACGTCCGCACAGCGGACCCTACGCTCACGTCATCGAGCGCCCGCACGTCCTCCGCCCTCAAATCGACGCGGCTTGATGGCTGTCGCCCGGCCCGTCGCCGGGTCGACCTCGACCAGGGCCCCGCACAGGCGAGGGTCGCCCGTGGCAACATCGAAGAAGTGCGGCACGTTCGTCAAAGTCGCCGCGAGCACGCGATCGTAGCGCCGACCGAGGATCGAGTCGTAAGGCCCGGTCATGCCCACATCGCTCTGATACGCCGTCCCGCCCGGCAGGATCTGCTCGTCGGCCGTGGCGACGTGCGTGTGAGTGCCGAGCACGGCCGAGACGCGGCCGTCGAGGTAGCGGCCCAGGAGCTGCTTGTCGCTCGTCGCCTCGGCGTGGACGTCGACCAGGATGGTCCGGACCGAGCGATCCAAGCCCGCCAGCACCCGGTCGGCCGCGCGGAACGGGCAGTCGACCGGCTTCATGAATGTCCGCCCCATCAGCGTGAACACGCCGACCGGCGTCCCATCCCTCGCCTCGGCGAGGGTCAATTCCGAACCCGGTGCATCCGGCGGATAATTCGCGGCTCGGAGGATGCGGTCGGACCGGTCGAAGAGCGTGAAGACCTCGTCCTTGCGATACGCGTGGTCGCCCAGGGTGAAGACGTCCACGCCCGCCTCGGCCAGCTCCTCGTGGCAATTAATCGTCAGCCCCGACCCGCCCGCCGCGTTCTCGGCGTTACAGACGACCAGCCCAATTTCCCAGCGCGGGATGATCCTTGGCAGCGCCTGGCTCACGATCTTCCGGCCGGGGGAGCCGACGACGTCGCCGATGAACAGGATCTTCAGGTTCACCGGTTCGCTCCCTTCGATGGAGTCATCCTGGGCGCGGTCAAAGCTCGTGAATCCCCTCGGATTTCAGGGGCGTCTCGCCCATTCGCGCGCGGCACTCGCGGAGGAGGGCCTCGAAGGCGTCGCGATGCGCCTGGCCGGGGACGACGACGGGCGGTGGAAGCTGGGCCCGCCGGTATTGGTCGTGCGCCTCGTCCGTCCGTCCCGCGTCGGCCAGGGCCAGGCAATACATGGCTGCGACCAACGGCTCGTCGGACTTCTCGCGGGAGAGCTCGTCGTAGAGAGCGACGGCTTCCTCCGTGCGCCCGCCCTTGCGGAGCGCGACCGCTCGATTGAGGCGACAGACGAACGAATTGTACCCGAGTCGCTCCGCTTCCGCGAATCGCTCCAGGGCTTCCCGATAGTGATTCTTCTCGAGATACAGGCAGCCCAGCGCGTTCGCTCGGTTTGATGTCGTTCCCTTGATCTCGATCTCTTCGAGCAGATCGCGGATCGCCCCGTCCACGTCCCCGTCCTGCGCCCGTTTCATCGCGCGAGCCGTCACGGGATCGCGATTCCTGAGCCAGACCACCAGGATGAGAGCTCCGCATATCAGCAGTACGAGGAAAGAGAACAGAACGATGACCGCCGGGCCCGGATCGGGGCCTTGCGGAGCCTGACCCGGACCACGCCGCTGGACCGAGTACGTGCCCAGAGCCACTCCGATCACGACGAGTATCCAGATCCAGGCCCGCCCGCCCGCCGCGGTCTCTTTCCCTCGCGCACGCCTCAACATGACGTAGACGAGGGCAACTATGACGAGCGCTGGAACGACGGTCACCCACAAGGGGACGGGGGCGACAGGGCCACCGACCGCGGGACGCGGCCGCCCGACGGGCTGTGACCGGACGACGAACAGCGCGAGCAAAAATGCGGCGGCGACGATCATCATCGCCAACGTGCGGATCCTGCGGAGCGAGCCGCTCGGCTCCTTCGAGGGAGGTGCGACCGCGCGCGATCGGATCCAGTAATCCCGCAGGATCAACGCGATCGCTCCGAGCGAGAACAGCACGACGAACAGGGTGGCGACGATGGCGACCCCTCGATTCGGCGCCATGGACGGCCTCCACTGGGGCGGCGACTATCCGAACCGGCTGCCCCGTCAGCGCGCGAATTCCACGTTCCTCGTCTCCCGCAGCACCGTCACCTTGACCTCGCCAGGATACGTCAACTGCTCCTGGATCGCCTTGGCGATATCGCGGCAGAGCTTGGCGGCGAGGGCGTCGTCGAGCCGGCCGCTGTCCGCGATGACACGGATCTCGCGGCCAGCCTGGATCGCGTAGGCCTGCTCGACCCCGGGGAATCCGCAGGCGACGGCCTCCAGTTCCTCCAGGCGCCGGACGTACTTTTCGAGCGTCTCGCGACGCGCGCCGGACGACTCGCGCTGACGGCGTCGGCCGCCGCGACGAGCACGGTGTAGGGCGTCTCGGGCCGCAGGTCGTCGTGATGGTTAAGGGCGGCGTGGACGACTTCCTTGCCCTCGCCGTACCGCTTAGTCAGCTCGGCGCCGATGGCCGGGTGGCCGCCCTCCATCTCGTGGTCGGCGGCCTTGCCGATGTCGTGGAGCAGGCCGCAGCGGCGGCCGAGGGCGCCGTCCAGCCCCAATTCCTCCGCGAGCAGGCCGGTCAGGTAGGCGACCTCGATCGAGTGCTGGAGCACGTTCTGGGAGTAGCTGGTGCGGAATCGGAGCCGGCCGAGCAGGTCGAGGAGCTTGTCGTGCAGCGCGGGGACGTTCGCCTCCTGCGAGGCGGCGCGGCCGACCTGGCGGATGTGCCGCTCCATCTCCTCCTGCGTCTCGGCGACGACCTCCTCGATCCGGCTCGGGTGAATCCGGCCGTCGAGGATGAGCTTCTCGAGGGCGAGCTTGGCGGTCTCGCGGCGGACGTTGTCGAAGGCCGAGACGATGACGATGCCGGGCGTGTCGTCGACGATGACGTCGACACCCGTGGCCTTCTCAAACGCGCGGATGTTCCGCCCTTCGCGGCCGATGATCCGGCCTTTCATGTCGTCCGACGGAATGTCAACGGTGCTCGTCGTCGTCTCGGCGGTGTGGCCGGCCGCGTAGCGCTGGATCGTCGAGGCGAGGATCTCGCGGGCTTTCTGGCCGCACGTCTCCTTCAGCGACTGTTCGTGCTTGAGGATCAGGCCGCCGACCTCGTGGGCGAGGTCGTCCTCGAGGCGGCGAAGCAGCTGCTCGCGGGCGTCCTCGCGCGAGAGCCCCGAGAGCCGATGCAGCGCCTCGCGCTGCTCGGCGAGAACGGCCTTGGCCTCCGCGTTCCGCCGGTTCAATTCCTCCTGCTGGTCGCCGAGGAACCGCTGGATCGACTCGACCTCACGCTCCTTCTTGTTGATCATGTCGAGCTTCTGGTCGAGCAGGTCCTCGCGCTTCTCGAGTCGTCGTTCCGCGTCGCGGACGGCCTTGCGGGCCTCCTCGGCTTCGCGCTCGGCGGCCTCGCGGCGGCGGAGGGCCTCCTCCTTCGCGCGGAGGTCGGCGTCCTTGATCAGGGTGTCGGCCTGGCGGCGCGCGTCGTCGACGATCTCGGCGGAGAGGCCCCGCGCGGTCCTGGCCTTCGACTGATAGTACAGGTGCAGGCCGCCGACGCCGGCCGCCGCGCCGACGACAAGGCCGATGGCACCGATCAATCCCCCGTCCACGTGCGTCGATCCTTTCGGCACCGCGCGGCCGCACTGGAATGCGGTCCGTCCCCGGCCCGGCTGAGGGCTGGAGTTCGCCGATGGACGACGAGGGCGCGGGGCGATCCGAGGGAATCGCCTCGCGTCAGGGTGACCGGCCGGGATCATCCCGCCGGCCGGGCGGACCTCCCGGCCTCGGCTCGCGCCGGGGGCGGGATGGGCCGGGGTCGCGCAGGCCGGGGCCCGGAGGGGCCTCGGCCCAGGCATCGTCGAGACCCGGCGGACGTGGCCGCGGCGACGCGTGGACGCGCCGGCGAGCCCGCACCCCCGGCCTCGGCAGAGGCTCCCCCGACCGGCGCCGCCGCGCAGACGAACGGCTCGGGGCCGCGAACAGCCCCCGTGCCGCGACGATCGTGCAGACGATCCAGGCCAGAAGGGCCGACATGGCCGCGATCCTTGGCGGGTGATGATTTCGGGACGGGTGTCGTCTTCGGCGCCGGCCCGACGCCCAGGCTCCCCGAGTCCATTCCATCGCGTTGCGACGGGACGGCTCGGGAAGGGCGAGGCCGCGCGATCGTAAATCGGATAGTGGTCGTAAGCCGTGACGGTACAAGCACCGCCCCGATCCGAGGATCGCGACGCGGCCGCCCGCTCGGCAGTGCTCCCGCCACGTCTCCGTTGCGGAAGTCGCGATCATCGTACCAGAACCGTCGCGCGAATCAACGGCCCGGTGTCCCGCCGAAGTACGACCGGTCCCGCGCCTCCCAATCTGCGTAGCCGAGCAGGTCGTACAGCTCGGCCCGCGATTGCATCGCGCCGAGATCTCCGCGCTGGGTGCCGGTCTCTTTGAGTGCCTTGAGCGTAGCTTCGGCCGCCTTCATCGCGGACCGGAATGCCGTCAGGGGATAGAGGGCGGCCCGGTAGCCCATCGCCGCCAGCTCGTCGAAGTCGAGCAGCGGTCCGCGGCCGAACTCGGTCATGTTCGCGACCAGGGGCGCCGGCACGGCCCGGGCGAACGCGGCGAACTCCGCGGCCGACTCGAGCGCCTCGGGGAAGATCATGTCGGCCCCGGCGTCGAGATAGGCCCGCGCCCGCTCGACCGCCGCGTTGAAACCCTCGACCGACCGGGCGTCCGTCCGCGCGACCACCACGAAGTCGGGATCGACCCGCGCCGCCACGGCCGCCCGGACCTTGGCGACCATCGACGCCGGCTCGACGAGCACCTTGCCCGAGAGGTGACCGCACCGCTTGGGCATCTGCTGGTCTTCCAGTTGCAGTCCCGCCGCGCCCGCCGCCTCGTAGAGGCGGACGGTCCGCTCGACGTTCACCGCCTCGCCAAATCCCGTGTCGGCGTCGGCGAGGACCGGCAGGCTCGTCGCGCGGGCCAGAGCGGCCACGGCGTCGGCGAACTCCGTGACCGAAAGTAACCCGATGTCCGGAACGCCCGCCCAGCCCGCCGCGAGTGCCCCGCCCGAGAGATAGACGGCCTCGAAGCCGATCCGCTCGGCGAGCCGGGCGGTCAGCCCGTTGAACGCCCCCGGGATCATGATCGGCCGGGTCTGGTACGCGTCGCGGAGCCGGCGGCCGGGGGAGCGAGGGGGCATGAATCTGTGCCTCTCGGGTGGACCGCGCGCGATCGTAACATCCATCCCCGCCCCGGGGAAGGCGACGGTCACGGGCGATTGCGATTGACGAAACGCGACCCTCGCATTAGCTTCCGCCCATACGGACAGAGCCCGGGGCCGCGGCCCCGGGCCGAACTTGCAACGCGACGCAAGGCAGGGAGGCCGACCGTGAGCGACGAACGCGCCGCGCGCCCGATCACGTTCCTGGTGAGCCTCTCAGGCGGTCGGGCCGCCGCCGAAGTGCTCGCCGCGATCACGCCCGCGCTCGATCGCGTGGGCGAGTGGCGCAAGGTCGCGCACCCCGAGAGCTCGCTTGCCCATCACGCCGCGCGCATTGAAGCGGCTGGAGGGTTCCCGGTCCACCTCTCCATCGGCGCGGCCCACGAGTGTTACCTGACGCCGGCCGCTGCCCACGTTCTTTCTGCCCCTCTGGGACTATCCCGAGGTCCCCGCCGTCGACCTGAATCGGAACAGCCGGCTGAACTGGGCAAGGGTGGCGAGCTCGGCCGACGCAGATCGTCGCGCCGTCCGAGTTCGTCGCGTCGTCGTTCCGCCGGAGTGGCGTGACCACCCCCGCCGTCGTGCTCCCGATCCCGGTCCGCGACGCCTGGCGTGACCTGCCGACGTGGGGACCCGACCTGCCGATGACGGTCGATGTCCCCCATGTCGTCTGGGGCGGCGCGGCCGATCCCGCCGTTCCGCGGGCGGCGAAGGCCGGCCACGGCCTGGCTGTCGTCACTCACGAGGCGGATGCGGTCCCGCCGAATCCCACGGTCCGCCTGCGGATCAAGCGGGCGACCAAGAGGCGGCTCCGACGGCTCAAGCCCTACTTCAGTAACGCGGCCATCGAACGGATTGACGCTTACAAGGCCCGGCTCCTCCCGCTCGTCCGACGACCGAACCCGATCCGGATCGCCGGCGGGATGGCGCGGCTCGGTTATCGCCACCTCGTCCGCCGTGTGATCGGCGAGGGCGCCCACGGCAAGCTCCGCGGCCTTGTCCATGGCCTCCGCGGTCGGCGGCCCGAGCCGACGCCCGTCGGCCCGGCTCCGGCCACGCTCGCCGCAACCCGTCTCACGCTGTCGGGCCTCGTCTACTCGGCGACGATCGACTACGACGAGCCGACGACCGACGACGCCGCGCTCGATCACCGCCTTCCTCCACGCCTTCGCCGACCGGCCCGACGTCACGCTCCTGATCCGCCTGGCAACGACCCCCGACCGCGAGGCGTACGACCTGGGCAGGCTCTGGCATGTCGTCCACGCTCCGCGGGTCGAGGCGCGATGCCGAGTCGTGGTCGTGTCGGGCAAGCTCGAGGAGGACGAAGCACTCGCGTTGGGACGCGCCGCGAGCTACCACGTCGAGACCGCCCGGTCGCGCGGATTGTCGATGCCGCTCCTGCGCAGCGCTGGCCTCAGGCCGGCCGGCGATCGTGCCCGATCACTCGTCGTACCCCGAGTGGGTCGACCCGTCGGTCGGCCTGCCGGTCGCCTCCCACGTCGAGCCAACCTGCTGGCCGATGGACGGCCTTGGCAAGCACGCGACCACCTGGAGCCGGGTCGACTGGGCCGGACTCCGCGACCGATTCGTCGAGAGCGCGGCGATCGTCGACGACGACCCGATCCGCTACGAGCACCTCTCGGCCGCGGCGCGCGAGCGGATGGCCTCGGCCACCGGCGCCATGCCGGCAGCCCGAGCCCTCCGCGAGGCTCTCGGCCTCCTGTCCTCGCGGCCGATCGGGGCTTACGCCTGGGCCTGATCGAGAGCGTCGCCCTCCCGGCCGCGGCGGAGCCCTCGCCGGACGTCACGCCGCGGTGAGAGCGTCGTCCTGCTCGGCGCCCTCGCGAAGCCGCGCCACTTCCTCCCGCAGCCCGGCCACCTCGTCCTGGAGCCGGTAGACCTCGTGCACGAGGTCTTCCATCACCAGCCGGACCTCTTCGAACGAGCTGGAGACGCAGCCCTTGAAGAGCACTTCCAGCTCCTTGCGGACGGGGCGGCGGAGGAATTCGGTGCGGGCGTAGATCGCCTTCAGGCGCGCTTGACCAACCGCTTCATCGCGCGGCCTCCTGGCCCTCGGCGGAACGCTCGGCACGCGAGCCAGCCCTCATGCGGAAGTGCGGCCCCCGCGCCGGCGTCGGCCGATCGCCGCGGCTGGCCGGGAGCGAGGCTTCGATCGCCTGTACGTAGAGCTCAGCGACGCGCGACCACGAGTGCTGGTCGCGGACATACTGCATCGCCGACGTCCCCAGCTCTTCCCTGGCCGCGCGACTTCCGGCGAGGTCGAGCACCGTCTTTGTCAGCAAATCCTGACTCGACGCGCCGAGCCAGGGGATCTTGCGCACGGCGATGTCAGGGAAGTCGGAGAATGTGCCGACGTCGGTGACGACGGCGGGGATACCCTGACGCAGCAGGTCGAGCAGCGACGACGACGTCTCACCGTTCGTCGGCGGCCGCCGAAGGTTCAGGCCGACATCGGCCGCCGCGACAAGTTCGACGAATTCCTCGGCCGGCTTGGCTCCGAGGTAGCGGACGCGACGCTCGAGCCCCAGCGCGGCCACGCACTCCCGCGAGGCGCCGTCGTCATACTCAGGGCCGACCAGGACGAACAGCGCATCGGGATCGTGCTCGGAGACGGCCTTGAACGCCCGCAGCGACTCGACGTTCATCTTGGTCGAGTGGATCAGGCCGAAATTGCCCACGATCACCACGTCCTGAGGCAAACCGTACTTGCGCGCGGACGGCGGCCTTGCGCTCGGGGGTGACGGGCGAGACATTGGCGCCGTAAGGTACGACCGTCATCCGCCACGGATACGCGGGATAGAGCCGCTCCGCCTGGCCGACGCACCAGGGTGAGTGGAAGATCATCCCGGTCGCGTGCGCGAAGATCCGCTGGTTCAGGAACAGCCCCTCGCGGGCGCACGCGGCGACGACCCCGCCTGGCAGCTTCGACCACCGGTCGAGCATCGGGCCGAAGCGGTCGGCGGCCTGCTCGTCGAAGCCGGCGATCTCGGCGCGGAAGTCGACGTGGCCCCGGCCATTTACCATCGCGTCCCAGTAGCGATAGCCGGCAAGGCTGAAGTCGTGCAGCGTCACCGGGCCGGGGTAATCGGGCAGGAGTTTATAGATGTAATCGTGCAAAGGCGAGTTGCCCATCTGATACAGACAGGCGTGATAGCCGAGGATCGCCGCGTGCCGGCGGAAGAGCCGGTGGTCATGGCAGGCGAACGCGAGCGAGTTGAGCTTGATGCCGGGCACGTAGTCCGAGTCGTGGTAGAGGTCGATCGTGTAATGGGCCTTCATCGCCTCGATAAGCCGGATCGAGTAGTCGGAGATTCCAGACAGCATCGGCGGCAGCGGCGAGAAGAAGGCGATCCGCGGCTTTCTCGTGTGCGACTTGTGGACGCGATACGAGCGGCCTCGCTTCAGCCCCTCGAGCGTGGCGACCGCGCGTTCGGCCGTCCGCTTCCAGGTGAACTGCGCCCTGGATCGGTGCCCGGCGGCGGAAGTCGTCGGCGCGGGCGCCGTCGCAGAGAACCATCTCCATCTTTGCCCGCAGGTCCTCGGCGCTGCCCGCGTCGACGAGCAGCCCAGCGTCGCCGACGATCTCGATCTGCGACGAATTGCTCCCGGCGACCGTCGGTGCGCCGCAGAGCATCGCTTCGAGAGCGGGGAAGCCGAACCCCTCGTACCGCGACGGAAAGACGAACGCCGCGCACCTTCGATAGAGAGTCCGCAACGTGGCGTCGTCCACTCGTGCCGGTCAACACGATCCGGTCGAGCACCCCCCGGGAGCTCGCGTGGCTCCGCACCCGGCTGGCTTCGTCCTCATTCGGGTTGTAGGTCAGGACGAGCTGATGCGATGACCTTACCGACTCGGGCAGGCCGGCGAATGCATCGATCAAGCCCCAGATGTTCTTGCGGAACTCCATCGCACCCATCGAAAAGACGAACGGGCCGCCGATGCCCAGCTCGCCGAGGTCGCGGTCGTCCGCCGAGTCGGGCTTGAAGAACGCGCCGTCGCCGCCCGTGCCGATGTTGACGACGCGGTCGGGCCGCACACCAAGGCGGGAAATCACGTCGTCGCGGGTCGAGTCGGAGATGGCAAGGAAACCGTCGTATCGTCGCAGGCGGTCGAGTCCACGGACGTATTGGCGGATATATTCGGGGCCGGGCCAGCGGCTGAAGTAGTGTTCGGAGAAGATCAGGGGGATCAGGTCGTACATGACCGCCGCCATCTTCACGCCATTCAACGGCGGCGACGGCGGCAGGTAGTCGAAGCGAAGCTCCGAGGGGTTGCACAGCAGCAGCAGGTCGATCCGGTCGGCGTTTGTGCCGAGCAGGCGGCGGTAGATGTCGGACAGGTTCCGCTCGCCGCGCGCGGGCTCGGGCTCGAGCCAACGGACCTCGGCGCGGCCCGCGCCTGGGATGTAGTCGCTCGGTGCGCCTGCCTGGGCGTGGAGGATGAACTCGTGGTCCGTCCGCAGATCGAGCAGTGCGTTGACCAGCTCGTGCGTGTATCGCCCGACCCCGCGGAAACGGCTTTCCGACTGGGTGCCGAGGACTTCGATGGCAATCCTCACCTCTGTTCTCCCTGTTCCGGAGGGATGGAGCGGCGGGCGATCATGCGGCGGATGCGCGGACGAGCGGACTCGGCCGCTCGGCGCGGCTCTCGGCATAGGACTCGAGGAGCGTCCTCGCCACGCGGCCCCAGTCGTACGTGCTCAGGAGCGTGTTGTGATCGACCACGCCCGGACCGTGCTCGCGGTATTCGAGCCATGCGTCGTCGACGCTCGCCGGGTCGCGCGGGTCGAAGAAGTAGACGCCCTCGTGGTCGAACTCGCGGAGCGAGCTATTGCGGCTCGTCAGCACGGGTGTGCCGTGACGGAGCGAGTCGACGACCGGGAAGCCGAAGCCCTCGTAGACCGACGGATAGATTGACCACGCCGCCCGTCGATACAGCCTGCAGAGCGCCGCGTCAGAGACGTTTCCGAGGAACCGGACTCTCCGGCCGCCGGGAGGCCGTGTCACCTTTCGAAGCTCCTCGCGAGACATCAGCCAGCCCATCCGGCCAACCCACCACAGCTCGGCGTCGGCGGGCAAGGCGGTCGTCGAGTGGAACCAGTCGAGCAGGAACCGGGCGTTTTTCCTCGGCTCGACGGTGGAGACGGCTAGGCCGATGTTGTCGGACCGCCGGACCCGGCCCCGGTGACGGTGTGTGCCGAGGCAGAGGCTCATCCCCGAATGCGCGACCTTGATGCGGTCTTGCGGCATCGGGCAGAGCCAAGCGGCGTCGGCCTTGGTCGAATGCGAGACCGAGATGGCGACGTCGGATTCGAGCAGGTCCTCAGCGAAGAACCTCTCGAAGCCCCATCGCGCGGCCTCGGGAAACGTCCAGCCGACGACGAGCGGGCAGAGATCGTGCAGCACGCTGACCTCGAACGGGAACGCACGCCCCCCGCCCCGCACTCCGCAATACAGTCCCAGGCTGGCGGCCGGCGGCGTGCCGAGCGGCTTGCGCTCGCCGTGCCAGACCCGGCGGGCCCATTTCTCGACATCCTGGTCGGGCGACCACGAGAGTCCGGGCAGCGGCTCGATCTCCTGATCGCGGAGGAAGAATCGCACTGGGGTCCCCTGCGCCGCGATCGCGAGAGTCAGACCGCGCGGCGTAGCGCGGAATGCCCGCGAACCACCGCCACGAGAACGGCTCGGCGTCGACGAAGACCGTCGGCCCGTCGGCCCCGGCCCGTTCGCTATCGGAAGCCTCCATCGACGCGGCCCTCCTTGGCCTGTCTCGGACCGGGGGCCGGCCGAGTCGTATCGGATTGAGCGATTTCTGTCAATCGCAGGCGACTCAGCGGAGTCTGGCGTTCAGGGCAGCCTGCAACCTCGCCAGCGTGACTCGCGAGTCCTCGACGCGGCCCGCATTCGGATCGGCACGATAGTCGGGGAGGTCGACCCGCGAAAGCCGCGATCCGCCCTCCCGGGCAAGCTGCGACCGCATGATCTCGGCCAGATCGGCCGAGAAGACCACGGCACCGTCACGATTCAGATGGACGGGATCGTTGAACGCCGCGACGGGATAGCGGGCGCCCGTCGCATCGACGAGGGTGATACCCGGATGCCGGGCCGCGATCGACTCGGCCATCGCCATGTAGCGTGCCCTCGTACCCGACGATGCCCACAGGCGCTCGACTCCCGGAGCCATCGGCGGCAACGCCCAGAAGACCGGGATCCCTCGCGAGCCGGCCAGCGTGAGGAACTCCTCGATGTACCGCCGCGACGCGGCCGTGCAGCTCCAGTCCTTCGGGAACATCACCGGGTTCGACGGGTCGACGGCCCCGTCGTAGCCGATCGATCCCTGGATGTACGCACCTCGATTCGTCTCCCCGTGGCGGGCGTAGAGGAATCGCGCTGGGTTGCGATCTGGCTCGGCGCCGCGGAGGGCGGCCCCGACGTTCGCCCTCACCTCCGGCCGGCCGTGGAACGAGGGCAAGGCCCATGCGAGCAGCATCCGGCCGAGGAGCGAGGCGTCGCCCGCGGCGCGGCCCCATTCGACGAGTTCGCCGAGAGGGCGGCTGGCGACGAGGCCTGTCTCATTAAACGTGTCGGGCTGGCCGAGCGTCGTCCAGGCGTAATCGACGACGATCGCCCGGGGCCGCGCCCCGCTCGCGAGTGCATCCCGAAGCGCGACGTAGCAGGCGAAGGGCTGGGCACCGCTGGCGGCGAAGTTGTAAGCCGGCATCCCCAACCTTTCCTCGATCACCCGGGGCGCCACGCCCATCCTCGACAGGCTCGTGCCGAAGCAAAGCACGGCCGAGCTTTGTGCGTTCTTCCGAATCGCGCGGGCGTTCTGCCTCCATTCGACCGAAAAGAGCGAGCTAATCTCGTCCCTGCGGCGAACGACATATCCCTCGACCACGACGACGATCGCCATCGCGCCGAGCAGCCCGAGCGGCCACCCGCGTCGGCATGCCGGTTGTATCGACCTTGCCGGACGTTCGGCTTGAGCAGACCCTGGACCCGCGACGGCTTCCATGCCTCGCCCTCCACGGAGACCGCCTCAGCGGCGGACGCTGGCCTTCGTGGCCTCGGCGAGTCGCTTCGTCTCGTCTTCCTGGGACTTCTGAGCCGCGAGGATATGGCCGTATGAGTCCATGAAGTCCTCGATCCGATCCTGCCCGTGGCCGCCTGCGAACTTGGGCATGGAGACCCACCGATCGTTCCCCGAGTCCCCGTCGAGTCGCGCCTTGAGCACATCGCCTAGGGCGTTCGAGAAGTCGGCCGTCCCAACGCGGTTGACGTGCGACGCGTCGTAGAACGCTTCGATCGGATAGCCCGACCGCCTCGCGTCGATGGCGACGACGCCCGGATGCCTCGCCATCACGCCCTCGAGGAACTTCGAATACCGGTCCGTCGTGCCCTGTTCGTCGAGCCGGGCCTGGGCCGCGGGCGACACAGGCGGGACGACGAGGAACACGGGGATTCCCCGCGCGTCGGCGAAGTCGAGGAATTTGTGGATGTACACCTCGTTCGCCGGGTTGCACGCCCAGTTCGCCGGGAAGAACCGCTCGTCGGCCAGGTCGACATCACCCTTATACGGAACCTTGGGCGTGTGGTGCGCGCCCTTATTGACCCGCATATTCCTCGCACCGGTGAGCCACTGGTGGTTCCGGGTCGGCTCCTTGCCCTTGATCGCCGCGGCGATGTTGTCACGAATCTGGACGCGGCACGCGTATGACGGCAACTCCTTCACCAGGGCGATCCGGGCCAGAAAGCTCCCGTCGCGAAGGTCGAGCGCATATCGGCGCACTCGCCCAGCGAAGCGATCTCGGGCAGCACCCGCTCGAGCTCGGCCGGCTGGTTGCGGATCGAGGTCCACTTGAAGTCGACGACGATGGCCCTTGGGTGCGGCACCGGCTGCGAGCGCGTGCCGGAGCATGACGTACGACGCGTACGGCTGGCTTCCGCTGAGCGAGAGGTTGTACGTCGGGTGTCCCGTCCGTTCCTCGAGGATGAGCGGCGAGACGGCGATGCTGCTCAGGCTCGTTCCGAAGCAGAGGATCTCGGCCTTCGGCGCCTGCTTCCTGATCGCCTTCGACATCAGCCGCCACTCGATCGTGTACATCGTGCCGAGGTCGACGTTCCGCGTGCTGATGTAGCCTTCGACCCCGCCGACCAGGGTGAGGGTGCCGAGCAGGCCCAGTGGCCATCGCGTTCGAGTCTTCGGCGTCGGGCCGTCCGCGGTTGTCATCGGCGGGCTCCTCCCTTCTTCGGTCCCAGCGCCAGACGCGACTCGTCCATGTCCTCGATCCCCTCGGCCCCGGGCCGCTCGCGGAACGGCGGCAGGGTCACCCACCGTGCCGCCGGCCTGTCGCCCCCGAACCGAGCCGCGAGAACCTCCGCGACGTCGCTTGTGAACGCCCAGGCGCCGACGCGGTCGAGGTGCGAGTCGTCGATGAACACGGCCCGGCCGTAGCCCGGCGCACGGCCGTCGATGACCGTCATACCCGGGAATTCGGCGCTGCAGATTCTCCGCGAGCTTCGTGTAATACGCATGTTGCCCGGTCTTCACGCGCAGACCTTCGTGCTCGGGGCTCGTCGGCGCGATCAGCCAGACCACCTCCATTCGGTTCTCGGACGCCAGCCCGAGAAACTTTCGGAGATATTCCAGCGATACCGGATCGGGCGACCACGCCTCCTCCGGCTCGCGCATGCGCTCAGGCCCGATCGTGGTCCGGTTTCGCGGCCTCCGCCCCATCAGCAGCGTACCCCGGTTGAGCGACCAGTTCCGCTCCTGCGCGGAACTGCCGGCGCGACGACGTGTCCCCCTTGCGGACGAGTTGGCCGAGATTTGATCTCACCTCGCGCCTCGCATTGACCGACGCGAGTAGCTTCCGCGCGACGACCGTCCCGAAGAATTCCAGATTCCGAGCCGACCAGGCCAGCTCGGCCGCTTGAGCGACGGTCAGCAACTCGGGCCACGACCTCGCGTGCGCCGCCAGGCCGAGGCCGCGGACACTGGGGAAGCACGGCTTGCTGGGCAAGTCCTGGCAGTCGACGAGAACGACCCTGGGACGGGCCCCGGCCTCGAGCGCGTCGCGGAGCAGGAAATACGACGAGGCAGCCTGGCCGCCCATCAGCGAGAGGTTGAACGTCGCGAGGCCCGTTCGCCGCTCGATCAGCTCCGGGACGAGTCCGAACTTGAGCAGGCTCGACCCGAAGCAGAGGACCTGCGCATCTCGCGCACCCTCCGCCAGCGCCCGCTTCGCGAGCCGCCAGTCGCTCGCCGAGAACTCGGCGAAGTCGGCCGGGTGCGCGGCGAGGTAGGTCTCGAACACCGCGACGATCGCGAGCATGCCGAGCAACCCTCGCGGGAGCAAGGGACGTCGCACGGGGACGGCCTGAAGTGACGGCTCCGTGCTCATTGCCGGGCCGTCCTCCGCGCGACGAGCGAACGTGACTCGTCGAGGTCTTCCACGGCCATCCGCGCCGTCGGCCGTTTGTAAGGAGGGAGCTTGACCCACCGCGAGCCGGGCGCCGGCCGATCGAGCCGCGCGGCGATGACGTCGGCCAGCGACTCGCTGAGGGCCGTCGCGCCGTCGACGTTGAGGTGGCGGCCGTCGAAGCACGATCGCGGGGCGAACCCAGCGTGGCGACCGTCGACGACAATTGCGTTCGGGTGACGGGCGACGAGCCGCTCGACGAGCGAGACGTACTCCGCGTCACGCCCGAGCGACTCGCGAAGGGTCTGGACGCCCGGATGGATCGGCGGGATCACGAAGAACACCGGGATGCCCCGCGATGCCGCCAGTGCAAGCGTCCTGTCCAGGTACGCGACGTTCGTCGGCCAGGGCGACCAGCTTTCGGGATAGCAGACGGCCGACTCGCCCGATGAGAGCACTCCGTCGGGCGCGGGATCGGGTGCGGCCCCGGGCCGATCGGCGAAGAGCACGGCGCCCCGGTTTGCGCGGTATTGGCGTTCGATCGCCGGCCTCCATGGCCCCGCGCTGCGCGACCGGTAATCCGTTCGACCAGCGTCCTGCGGGCGTCGACACGGAGCCTGATGGAGGGAACGAGATGGACGAGATAGCGACCGAAGAGGCCGAGGTCGTCGTCGATCCACGCGAGCCGGAGGGCCTCCCACGGGTCGAGCAGAATGGCCCAGTCGCCCGCGACGGCGCGGTATTCGTGGCGCGAGAGCTGGCTCGCCTTCGCGTCGAGGACGATCGCCCTCGGCCGCGCCGCCGGCCTCGATCGCCCGCTTGAGCAACGCGTACGCCGCGGGCGGCGGAGCGCCCAGGCCCGCGAGGTTGTAGGCCGGTCGGTCCAGCCGGGCCTCGATCGCAGTGGGGATGATCCCCGTCTTCACCAGGCTGTCGCCCACACAGAGGATCTCGGCCCTCGCGACGGTCGCGCCCGCGGCGACCCTTCGTGCCCGGCCCCAGTCCGCGGCCGAGAGCGCCTCAAGATCGCGGCCGGCCCGCAGAAATCCCGCCTCGACCGCCATCATCAGCGCGAGCATGCCGACGAGCCCCGCCGGCCACCGGCCGCGGCTCACCTCGTCGTCCCCCTGGCATGCTCGAACGCCTGACATCGCTTTCTCCGGGCGCCCGCTCAACGTCGTGCCGCCAGTCGTGCCAGCGCCAGCCTCGATTCGTCCATGTCCTCGATCGCCGGCCGGACTTGCGGGGCACTGGCCGTCGGCAGCTCGACCCATCGTTTCCGATCCGCGTGACCTTCGAGACGGGGTGTCATCGCCTCGGCCAGTGCGGCGCTCATGGCCTCGGCGCCATCGAGGTCGAGGTGCTGGGCATCGGCGAAGGCGCCGTGGGCGAAGCCGGAGTGGCGGCCGTCGACGACCGTGACGTTCGAATGTCGCGCGCGGATCTTCCGCACGATCCCCATGAACGCCGTGTCGAGCCCACGCGCCTCGCGGCCCGCCTGGACGCCCGGGTGAATCGGCGGTACGAGGAAGAAGACAGGCACGCCCCGAGACTCGGCGAGGGCCAGGGTCCTGTCCAGATAGACGAGGTTCGTCGCGTACGGCGTCCATCCCGCGGGATAACAGACGGCCTCCTCGTTCGGCGGCAGGATGCCGCCCGGGAACGGATCGGGACCATCGTTAGCGTGCGTCGGCGAGCGATGGAAGGCGCCCCGGTTGATCGCATGCTGACGCTCCACGACCGGCCCCCACGCGACATCCGCAGGCCCGCCTCCGAGCTCGTCGGCGACGGCCTTGCGCAGATCGAGGCGCATCCGGACCGACGGGATGAAGTAGTGGACGAGGTGGAGGCCGAGGAGCCCCAGATCGCCGTCATCGCGCGCGAGTTGTAACGCCTCGCACGGGCCGAGCAGCGCGGCCCAGTTGCGGACAAGGCCGCGGAAGGCGGCCGCGGTGAGCGTCGCGGCATTGGCGTCGAGGATGATCGCACGAGGCCTCGCGCCGCGCGTCGAGGGCTCGTCTGAGCAGGAAGTAGCTCACCGGCGGCGGGGCGCCGAGCGACGCGAGGTTGTACGCCGTCAATCCGAGCTTCGCCTCGAGCACGGCGGGAACGACGCCGCACTTGATGAGGCTGTCGCCGAGACAGAGGATATCGGCACCCACGGCCTCGCGGACGGCCGCGGCGCGGTTCAGCCCCCAGTCGGCGGCGGCCATAGGCGCGAGCCGCAGCTCGATCCCGGCCAGGCTACACTCGGTGACGGCCATCAGGGCGATCGTGCCCAGAAAGCCGACCGGCCATCGCGTGCGGATGGCGGGCGATGGCCCGTGCTGCTCGGCGACGCGTTCCAAGGCGCCCAGACCCCCCTTCAACGGATGATTCGCTGCCAGTCGACGACGGCCATCGACTCGTCGACCGCCTCGATCGTCAGCCGAACCGCCGGCTCCTCGCGTGGTGGCAGCGCCACCCAGCGCGGCCCCGCCGACGGGTCGTCGAGCTTGCGGGCGATCACCTCCGCCACGGCATTGGTCAGGCTCGCCGCCCCGTCGATGTGCAGGTGGCACGTGTCGACGAAGTCCGCATGCCTGAAGCCGGCGTGCCGCCCGTCGACGACTACGAGATTCGGATAGCGCTCCTGGAGGGTGGCGCGAACCAGAGGTATTTCCCTTCGACGCCCAGTTCCTCGCGCCTTGCAAGGACTCCCGGGTGGATCGGAGTGATAACGAAGAAGACGGGGATCTTCCTGCTTTCCGCCAGGCGGAGAAAGCGGTCGAGGTAAACGAGGTTGGTCGACTTCGCAAACGGTCCCGAGCGGTACCACAGCTCCCGCTCCGCGCCGGGGAGCTCGCCGCCGGCGAAGCGGTCGCCTCGCCGCTTCCAATAGGCCGAGGGAAGCAGGAAGGCGCCGCCATTGCGCTTCGTTTGCCGATCGAAAATCGTGCGCCACGGCAAGTATCGTCCGGCGGGCGCGGCGGCGAGGTGATCGAGCAGGTCGCGACGCACGTCCTGGCGGAGACGCAAGGACGGAAGCAGCCGGTGGATCAGATAGAGGCCGAAGAAGCCCGGATCGCGCTCGACGAGGGCCAGCTGCCAGGCCTCGAGGGGATCAATCAGCTCGGCCCAGCCGGCGACGTCGAAGCGGTAGTTCGAGCCCCAGAGCTGACCCTCGCTGCAGTCCAGGATGATGGCGCGCGGCCGGGCGCCGGCGTTTAGGGCCGTCCGGAGCAGCGTGTACGAGGCAGGCGTCGGGCCGTTCAGCGCAGCGAGGTTGTATGCCTTCCGGTCGAGCCGCGCCTCAATCGAGGCGGGGACGATGCCGTTCTTGACCAGGCTGTCGCCGAAGCAGAGGATCTCCGCCTCGATAGCGTCCTGGCTCGACGCCGCCAGTCGCCGGCCGCGCCAGTCGGCGTAGATCTGGCCCTGGATCTCGCGTCCTGCGCGGGCCACCGCGAGCTCGGCGACCATCAGGAGCGCGAGCATACCAACGAGGCCCCACGGCCACGGTCGCGGTGTGCGTTGCTCGGCTGGTCGTTCGTCGGCCACAGCGTCCCTCCCGATGCTCAGCGCATCGTCCGTTGCCAGGCCACGGCCCATTGCGACTCGTCCATCGTCTCGACCGCGTGGCGGGCCACCGGCTCGGTGAAGGGCGGCAGCGACACCCATCGGTCGCTCGGCGTCGGGCCTTCCAGCCAGGGCGCGATCGCCTCGGCCAGCGCGGGCTGAAGACTGTTGCGCCGCGGACGTCCATGTGCTGTGAGGCGTCGAGAAAGGCGCCGCCGTCCTCGACGACGCGGCGGCCGTCGACCACCACCACATTCCCATGCCGCTCGGCCGCCGAGCGGACGAGCGCGAGGTAGGATAAATCGAGCCCCAGCCGCTCCCTCGTCCTCAGCGCATCGGCATGCACGGGGGTCAGGACCAGGAAGACCCGGATGCCCCGCGACCGGGCGAGGTCGAGTGTCCGGTCGAGGTAGGAACGATTGGTCCGCGTAGCGCGCGCCTTCCCGGGGTCGCCGGCTGCAACTCCGTCCCAGCGCCAACGCCCCGGAGGCCTTCCGGCTTCAGCGGTGGGAAGAGCAGCGCACCGCGGTTTCGCCCTTCCTGTCTCGCGACAACGCGCGGCCAGTGCGTCGGCGGGTCGGCCTCGGCCAGCGTGAAAGCGCCGAGGATCGCCCGGCGGAGCTCGGGGCGGAGCCGGATCGAGGGGAAGAGGCGGTGGATCAGATAGAGGCCGAAGAAGCCGGGGTCGCCGTCGCTCCGCGAAAGCTCGAGGGCGTCCGCCGGCCCGATCAGCCCGGCCCAGGCCGCGACGCACGGCGCGATAGTCCCAATCGCCGAGCTTGTCCGACTGGGCGTCGAGGATGATAGCGCGGGGCCTCGCGCCGGCCTCCAGGGCGCGACGAAGGAGGAAAAACGTCGCGGGCGTGGGGTTGCCCACCGTGGCCAGGTTGTACGTCGGCCGGTCGAGCCGCGCCTCGAGCGCGGCCGGAACGACGCCGGTCTTCACCAGGCTGTCTCCCACGCAGAGGATCTCCGCCGACGCAACGTCAGGGCATTCGGACGATGATCGGTCGGCCCGCCAGATCGCCATGCCCACCGACTCGAGGCGGTCCGCCTGCGACAGCAGCAGTTCGACGGCCAGCACCAGGGCGAACATGCCGACGACGCCCGCCGGACGCGGCCATCGCGATGTGCTCATCGTCATGCGGGGTGCGTTCGCGTCGGCCATCGTCTTCCCCCGGGCGCTCAACGACGGGCGCGCGACGCGGAGACATTGGCCATGGTCTCGGCCAGCTCCTCGACGGCCAGCTTCGTCCGCGGCGTCGCGAACCGGGGGAGCGGGACCCAGCGGTCAGTGTCGGACCGGACCTCGAGCCGCGAGGCGATCAGTTCGGCCAGCGCGTCGCTCTGCGCGGCGTTTCCCTCGGCGTCGAGGTGGAACGAGTCAATGAAGACGCGGTAGTCGTAGCCGGAGTGGCGGCCGTCGACGACGGTGACGTTCTTGTGCCGCTCGATCACCCTGCGGAGCCACGTGAAGTACGGCACGTCGAGCCCACGCCGCTCCCGTTGGGCCAGGGTGCCAGGGTGAATCGGCGCGACCAGGAAGAAGACGGGGATGCCCCGCGACTCGGCCAGAGCGAGAAGCCTGTCGACGTAGACGAGATTCGTCGGATCGGCGAATGGACCGGTCCGATACCACATGCTCGCCTCGTGCGCCGGGATGGTGCCGCCGGGCCATGGGTCGGGGCCGTTCTTCGGATAGAGCGAGGAGAATACCAATCCGCCCCGGTTGCGCTTGAGCTGCCGGTCGATGACGGGGTCCCACGGGACGTTCGGGCTCGGCGCCCGCTCGGCCAGGGCGTCGGAGACTGCCTTTCGAAGGTCGAGCCGATACCGGACCGACGGCACGAGATAATGCGTCAGGTAGAGCGAAAACAGGCCGAAATCTCGCTCATCCCGGGCGAGCTGCAACGCCTCGGCCGGGCCGAGCAGGTCGGCCCAGTCAGCGACGTGCTCGCGGTACTTGTACGCCCAGAGCTGCGGCTCGGCCGCGTCGACGACGATCGCCCGCGGCCGCGCGCCGGCGTCGAGGGCGCGCTTGAAGACGAAGTAAGACCCGGCGGGAGTCGCGGCCATCATGCCGAGGTTGTAGACGGGCCGGTCGAGGCGCGCCTCGAGGGCAACGGCGGCGATGCCCGTCTTGATCTGGCTGTCGCCGAGGCAGAGGACGTCGGCGCCGGTCGCAGCACGGCCCGTCGCGGCCGGCCCGACGCGCCGCCAGTCGGCGGCCGTCAGCGAGCCGTTCATGTGCCCGGCGCGCGCCAGGCCGAACTCGATCGCCACGACCACGCCGAGCGCGCCGAGCAGCGCCGTCGGCCAGGGCCGCCGGGGCCGATGGGTCGCGCGGGAGGTGTCCAGCTCAGTTACCACCCGACCTCCGTGTCCCGGTCGTCGCCACCCCGCCGCCATCGTCGCCCGGTCAGAACTGGAAGTAGATGAACTGACTGCCGCCGAAGTTCCCGCCGAGCACGAACGCGTAGAAGCACGCGGCGTAGAAGACGCTCCGCACGTACCACGGCGTCCGGGCGATGACGTTGAGGTCCTTCGCCTTGTACATGGCGAACTCGATCGCGTAGAGCGGCAGGACGATCACGAGCACCGGCACGAGGTAGCTCGCCGCCGGGATCGCCGGGCGGTAGACGACTGCCTGGATCATCCCGCGGAGCTGATCCATCGAGTGCGCCCGGAAGATCAGCCAGCCGAAAAGCACCATCGCGAACGTGCAGATCATCCTCAGCCCGGCCCAGCACGCCACGTCGATCGGCTCGGTCGGCTTGACCCGCTCGAGCACCGGCTTCGACGCGCGGTGCAGGCAGAGGATCAGACCCTGATATGTGCCCCAGAGCACGAACGTCCAGCTTGCCCCGTGCCAGAGCCCGCCGATGACCATCGTGAGCATCAGGTTCCGGTAGACGAACCACCCCGGCCCGCGGCTGCCGCCGAGCGAAAAGTAGAGGTAATCCTGCAGCCATTTCGACAGGCTGATGTGCCAGCGCCGCCAGAAGTCCTGCGGGCTCGTCGAGAAATAGGGCAGGTTGAAGTTCAGCGCGAGCTCGAAGCCGAGGCACTTCGAGATGCCCCGCGCGGCGTCGGTGTAGCCGGAGAAGTCGCAGTAGATTTGCCAGGCGAACGCGAAGATCGCCAGCAGGGCGAGGCCGCCGTCGATCGTGCTCGACTTGTTGAAGAGCTCATCGACGATCGGCGCCAGGTTGTCGGCGACGACGACCTTCTTCGTCAGGCCCCAGAAGATCAGGTAGCAGCCATCGTAGAACTGGTTGAGGTCGAACCGCCGCTTCTGCTGGATCTGCGGCAGCAGCGTCGTCGGCCGCATGATCGGGCCGGCGACGAGGTGCGGGAAGAACGAGACGAACGCCGCAAAGTCGAAGAAGTTCTTCGTCGGCGGGATTTCCTTGCGGTACACGTCGATGACGTAGCTCATCGACTGGAACGTGTAGAACGAGATCCCGATCGGCAGCGCGATCTGCAGGTGCTTCATCTGGATGTGCCAGCCGATCCCCGCGGCCATCGCCTGGAACGAGTCGGCGAAGAAGTTGCAGTACTTGAAGTAGCCGAGGAAGCCGAGGTTCAGCGCCATGCTCGCCGCCACGACCAACTTCCTCTTCCGCGGCTCGTCGACCCGAGCCACCGCCAATCCGCAGAAGTAGTCCATCACCGTCGAGATCAACAGCAGCGACGTGAAGCGGTAATCCCAGCAGGAATAGAAATAGTAGCTCGCGGCCAGCAGCAAGAGGTTCTGCGGCCGGTGGGGCATCAGCCAGTAGATGGGAAACAGGAGCAGGAAAAAGTAGGCGAACTGGAACGAATTGAACAGCATGAGAGGGCCTCATCCGTGAGTGCCTGCGTCGTCCGCGCGGGCGACAGGGGGCGCCGCGGGCGCGGACTCTCCTGGTCCTTCGCCCGCGAGGCGTAGCCTTACTCAAAATCGGCCCCTTCGCCAAGCTCGATCAAGCGAAGTTTGAGATTTTCGGTCTCGCTCGGTCGGCGGTCACGTTACCTGGGCAATCGCGATCGTCTCGTGGGGCGCCTCGTCGACTTCCAGGCGCCCGAGCCGCTCCCAGATCGCCTCGGCCTTCTCCCGACCGAGCGCCGGGTCGACCAGGCCGTGGAACTTGCGGGCCAGACCCGCGTCGTCGAGCCGGTTCTTGTCGTGCCCGGGCGGGAACGCGACTTCCTCGGTGAGCATCGTCCCGTCGTCGAGCGTCACCGTGACCCGGTTGGGAATTCCGGCGGGGTAGCCGGCGGTCAGCGCGGGGTCCTCGACCACCTCGGTCCGCGCCACGAGTGAACGCAAGAGTGGATCGGCGAGCCTCTCCGCCGTGAACTGCCGGGCCGAGACCTCGCCGTCGAGGAGCGCGACGGCCGTGCAGTAGGGAAGGCTGTGATCGGCCGTCTCGCGCGTCCGTGGCGCCCATTTCTCGGGGTCCTGGCCGATGATCTCGACGGCGGTCTTGAATGTCTCGATCCGCAAACCGACGATCCGATTCGGGTCACCGACCAGCGCGCGGAGCTTGAACGCGGCCCAGATGGCCGACTGGCTGTGATACTCGGCCGGGACGAATTTGATCGACGTCCTCGGCAGCATCCAGTCGGCGGCGGTCGGCCCGCCTAGCCTCTCGACCTCGAACGGCCCCGAGACCTGCTGGAAGAAGCCCATGTCGCCCTCGAAGAGCGGTGCAGGGCCTGTCATCCCTTCGGCGCGAGCAGGGCGGCGAACACGCCGTTGCGGGCCGCGTGGCGCGAAGGCGCATCCCTTCCACATCGACAGCTCGCCCGCCCTCGTCAACCGCAGCGCGGCCGAGGTCGTCCCCGCGATCCCCAACGCATTGACCGTCTGCGCGTGCGTGAGCCCGAAGAGTTTCGAGACGGCCAGTGCCGTCGACAGGTGCCCGTACGTGACGTGATCCCACCCGCGAGCCCGGATGCTCTTCGCGTCGCAGAGCCGGCACTGGACCTCGTAGGCGACAGCCGCCGCGGCGATCCACGCCGAGCCGTCGGCGTTGACGAGCTCTCCCGCGGCCATAATCGCCGCCCAGTTATCGCTCGGGTGGGCCGGCTCGAGCGAGAGATACGTGTCGTTGCAGTCGAGATAGCGGATATGGACGCCGTTGGCGAACGCCGCCCAGTCGGCGGAGGATTTGCCCCCGCCGAACAACGACGAGCCGGGATGGCCGGACACGGCCCTCGCCGCCCTGCGCGCGATCGTGGGCGCGGGCTCGTGCAGCGCACCCGCGGCGCAGGCGAAGGCGTCGATCAGCCGCCGTCGCGCCTCGACGACGACGGGCGCCGGCAATTCGTCGAACTTCGTGGCCAGGGCGAACGCCGCCAGGCGATCGGCGAGGGTCTCAGGCATCGCGGGCCTCGGTCGGTGGGGCGGTGGATCGGCCCGCATGATACCGAGTCCGTCGCATCCGCGTCCAATGACGCCGACCTCAGGGCACGGCCGCCCTCGCCGTGCTCGCGGGCAGGGCCGGGGCCGTGATCCCGACGTGTTCCAGCAAGATCCGCCGGACCTCGAGGATCGCCAGCGGGTTCGCCTGCACCCCGTGGTCCGACCGCACCACGACCTCCGACGCCGCGCCCTCGAAATGCGAGCTGGAGTACGGCACCACCCCGTCGGTCGTGTTCTTGAGCGGAACCGGCCGCAGCGAGCCGATGATCGAATGGAATGCCACGCCCGGCCCGGGCTTCATCGCGAGCAGCGCGAGCAGCATCTCGCCGTTCGTCTCGAGCGTCTCGACGCTCGTCGGCAGGCGCCGGAAGTGCCGGCGGTCGAACGCGCCCGGGTTCTGCTTCACAACCTGCGAGAGCAGGTCGGCCACATGGTCGGGATCGTTGATGAGGCCCGCGCTCGACGCGTCCGACGAAGCCGCGGCTCAGGTCCGACCCGCGGTGCGGCGTACCGAGGAAGATGACCTCGCGGACGAACGGCAGCGGGCGGAAGAACATGTACCGCTTCAGCTCGTCGAGCACCTTCGGCGGCCCCTGGAGCCGCTCGTCGAACGTGCGGTCGGTGTAGAGCTGCCAGAAGCCGTTGCCGCTCTCGACGACCATCGCGTGCGCCAGAAGGCCGCCCATGCTGTGGCCGAGCAGGACCATCTCGCCGAACGCGCGGTCGCTGCCGGTCGGGTTGAACGTCCTCTCGGCCTCGAGCAGCGTCTCCCGCAGGCCCGCCGCCGCGATCGGGAATGGAACGCCGGTCGGGTAGAGATAAAGCATGAACTGATATTTTTCCTGGACATGTGAATTTCCCAGGAGCTCGTTGAGCATGGGGATCCACGCCAGGGGCGTCGAGGCGAGGCCGTGGACCATCACGACCGGGATCTTGCCCGGCTCGTACGGGCGGATCAGCATCAGCCCCGCGCGATCCATGTTCTGCTCGGGGCGGAGCAGGCCCGACCAGCGATACTTCGACAGATCGCTCTTCGACCACATGTAGGCCAGCGGCGTTGTAAGGTCCGACTCCACCGGCAGCTCGGGATTGAACCCGACCTTCGCCTGGCGGACCGGGTCGACAAGCTCCAGCGCACATTCGCGCGGGTCGTCGACCGGCGCGTCGCGGAGCTTCGACACTGGGCGAAGGAACGCCGTGAGCGGGAAGCACATCTCGCTCGGGTGGAACTTCTCGGCGCCGGGTGCCGAGCGGTCGCTCTTGCGGATCGCGATCAGGGGCACGCCGACGCCGTGCTGATAGGTCTTGGACGGCAGGCCGCCGACCTCATAATCCGAGCAGAGGATGAGCTGATCGACGTCCTCGGGCTTCCAGGGAGTCTTGGCCGGGTCGAGGAAGACGCGGAAGACCTGCTCGCGGCCGTGGACCTTGCAGATGAACTTGCCGTCCGGCTCAAGCCGGCCCGACTTCGGATTCGCGAGCGCCGCGCGGATCAGGTGGTCGAGGCCGCCGTTGTAGAGGCTCCGCGCGAGCTGGAACCGAGGGTCGGACTGCTGACGGCCGTCGGCGAGCTCGGGGGCGAAGAGGTACTCGTAGGCGTAGGCGACCGCGTCGACGTAGCGGTCGAGCGCCTCGCCGCGGCGGCGGTGGTCGAGCCGCCGGGCCTCGAGCCACGAGAGCTCGGCCAGCGCGTAGACGAGGTCGCCATCGACTGCTCGACGTGCCTCGCCCTCCAGGCTGGCGATCACGCCGGCGACGTCGCGGCGGTAGCGCGATTCGAGGTCGTAGCGGCGGAGCGTCTCGTTCGTGCGCTCGGTCGGACGGTCGAGCGCCGCGAGGTCCTTGTAGAACGACGTGTTCGTCCGGTCCGATCGCGCGGGGGAGACCGTGACGTCGGCGTAGGCGAGCAGGGAGAGGACGATCGGCCAGTGCGCGAGCATCATGCGCGGGTCACTCCCTCGACCCCGTCCGGGGGCTCCGCCCCCTCGGCCCGCTCGGCTGAGATGGTGTCGGTCGGTCGGTGGTCGTGGTAAGGATAGCGGGGGGGGCCGGGCCGTCAAGCCGACTCTCTTCGGCGCCCGCGCTCACCCGACCCGCGCCCGCTCGACGGCGGCCCGACCGTACGGCTCGTCGTCGCCGTCCATGATCGAGAGCGCGTGGCCGGGCGAGACGGCGTGCGCCACGAACTCGTCGATCGCGTCGACCTGGGCCTGGAGCCGCGCGACCTCGCGGATCACGCTGCCGAGCATCAGGTCCATGTCGGTGGCCATGGCCTGCGCCGTGTGGTTGGCCGCGCCGACAGAAGCCTCGAGCCGCTCGAGGACCCGCGCCGAGGCCGCCAGCGACGCCTCGATTGTCGGCAGCACCTCCGCGCGGATCGAGCCGGCGACCATCGCGTGGATCTTGGCGTCGAGCTTCCGCATGACCGGCCGCCGGAAAGGCGCCGTCATCCGCCAGAACGGCCTGAGCGCTCGCTTGATTAGTCGCTTCATCGTCGGGGCCCTCGAGTGGTCCTGGCCAACCGCCGGAATCCGAATCACGGGTCAGAGGGAGCGCTACGCCTCAGCCCGCCGCGGCCAGGGTCTCGGCGAGGTACCGGTCGATGACGTCATCGATCGGCCCGTCGTCCGTGACCCGGCCCTTGGTGAGCCGGATGCCCCGCGTGCAGAGGTCGCGCAGGGCCTTCATGTCGTGCGAGACGATCACGACGACGTTCGACCGGTCGAGCAGGCCGCGGATCTTCGCCTTGGCCTTCGCCATGAACGCCGCGTCGCCGGCGTTGAGCGACTCGTCGAGGAGGAGGATGTCGGGCTCGATCTCCGTCGCGATCGCGAACGCCAGCCGCGAATACATGCCGCTGGAATAATATTTCAACGGCAGGTCCCTGAACTCGCCGAGCCCGGTGAACTCCCAGATGCCCGCCGCGCGGGCATCCATCTCCTTGCGGGAGAAGCCGAGCATCGCGCCGTTGAGCCGGATGTTGTCGCGGCCGGAGAGCTCGACGTTGAAGCCGGCCCCCATCTCGATGAGCGGCGCGACGTTTCCGCGGACGATCACGCGACCGGACGTCGGCGGATAGATCCGCGAGATCACGCGCAGGAGCGTGCTCTTGCCCGCCCCGTTGGAGCCGACGATGCCGACGCGCTCGCCCTTCTCCATTCGGAGCGAGACATTCCGGAGCGCGGTGTACTCCGGCGGCAGCTCGGCGCGACGCGGCGGAAGGCGAGGTCGAGCGCCGCCTGCTTGAGCGAGTACTGCTTGTCGTGATAGCTGAGGAATTTCAGCGTCACGTCGCGCAGCTCGATCGCGGCGCCCGGGGCGAGCTCCTCGCGCTCGCGGCGCTCAGAGTCGGAAAACCAGCTTGTTTTCTTGGGACTTGAAGGCGGCATAACCGATCCCCAGGCTCGCGACCGCGATGGCGGCGGCCACGCCGAACGTCGTCGCGTCGGGCCACTCCGCGTCGCGGATGATCGTCTGGAACAGGCGGACGAACGGATACGCCGGGTTGAGCCAGAACCGGCCCCGCCCCGCGCCGAGCATGCTGGCCTCGTACACGATCGGCGTGAGGAAGTACCACGCCTGGAGCACCACCGAGACCAGGTGGCCCAGGTCGCGGAAAAACGTGTTCGCCGTCGCCACGAGCAGCGAGAGGCCCATGGCGAACATCGCCAGCAGCAGCACGGCGACCGGCAGCGCCAGCATGGGCCACGACGGCCGCGCCCCAATCGGGATGAGCAGGAAGAACAGGGCCGTCATCGACAGCACGAACGTGATCAGGTTGATCAGGACCCGGGTGAGCGGGAAGATCAGCTTCGGCAAGTAGATTTTTTTGATTAATCCTTCATTATAAATGAAGGTAAAGGCACAGTCATTGATGCTGCCATTCAGGAAATTCCAGGGCACCATGCCGGCGAAGAGATAGACTGCGTACGCCGTCCCGGAGATGTTGAAGATCTGCGAGAAGGCGATCGTCATCGTCGTCATCATCAGCAGGGGGTGCAGCAGGGTCCAGAGGAACCCGAGCACCGACCTCTGATAGCGGACGTGGAGCTCCTGGCGGACGAGGTTCTGCACCACCGGCCAGTAGCGGACGAGCTCGCGCTTCTCCTCGACGATGCGCGCCAGCCAGTCGAGCGGCCCGCCCGAGCCCCGGGGCATCGGGAAGAACTCGGCGTGCGGCGGCGTCGGCGACGCGGTCGTACGGGCTTGGCTCATCGTTCGTTCGCTTCCCTGCGTTTCGACGCGACGAGGGCCGATCCCGGGCCCCTAGCCTGGCCTGCGACGGCGTCGGGGCAGCATCTTACGGACATCGCGGGGATGGGGGAAGGTCAAAAACCGCTGGCACGTTCTGGACCGTGGCGGCTTAGTCGTTCTCCGGATTCCGCTTGAGCGACCGCGCCGCAATCCGCGTCGCCGACCGGACCTTCTGGTCGCCCGGCATCCGCTTGATGAAGGCCCCCTTCGCCGCGTTCAGCCAGCGCATCTCGCGCCCCTCGTAGCTGATCGCCACGCGCGTCAGGATCGGCCCGGGATAGGCCAGCGCCGCGCGATGCCGCCGGCGATGTCGCCGTTCTGGAGGATCTCGGTGTAGCCGAGACCCATGCCCGCGGCGAGGTGACCATAGTTGATCCGCGCGAGCTCCGTCGCGGTCGTCCGCTTGAACTGGGGCTCCTGGAGCATCTGCATGTAGTGATAAGCGCCGTCGTCGAGCACGAAGAACCGGACGGGCAGGCAGGACCGCGCGGCGGTCGAGAGCTCGATGGCGGTCATCAGGAAGCAGCCGTCGCCGGTGACGGCCACGACCTCGCAGTCGTAGCGCACCTTCTTGGCTCCAATCGCCGCGGGGATCGCCCAGCCCATTGCCTGGTTGTTCGCCGGCGTGAAGTAACGGCGAGGGCCGCAGACGTCGACCGTCTCGGACGCCCAGTGCGTCGAGGCGGTGACGTCGATGAAGAAGAGCTCGTCAGGGCCGAGCATGCATCGCAAGTTGGAGAGGAACGTCATCGGGTCGACGCCCTCGGTGATCCGCACTGAACGGTTCTCGCAACGGTCGACCTCGCGGTCGCACCGGATGTGGCTCCAGAGCTTTGGGTCGACCGGGCGCTGGATGCAGCCTGCATCGGCGAGCAATCGCGCGAAGAAAACCCGCGAATCGGCGTTCACGCAGACATCCGCGGGAACGTTCTTCGCGAGGTTCCTCGGGTTGGCGTCGACGTGGATCAGGTGACGGTGCCTGGGGATCGCGAAGTTGGCCGTCGAGACCTCGCTGTACTTCACGCCGACGGCGAGCACGAGGTCGACCTCCTTGAACGCACGCTCCGCGGCACGCGTCCCCTGGGCCCCGTATCCCCAGCCGACCGCGAGCCGATGGGCGTCGGGAATCGATCCTTTGCCGCTGACCGAGGTCGCCACCGGCGCCTGCAAGACCTCGGCGGCCTGGGCCAGCTCCTGGCCGGCCTCGATGCATCCCATGCCCGCGTAGATCCCGACCCGCAGCTTCCGGTTCGAGAGCAGTCCCACGGCCCGGCGATAGGCCGCCTCGTCGAACGGCCCGGGGTAGGGGGGCGGGACGACGCCCCCGTAATCCCAGACCTCCGTCAGGAAATTGTACGGCAGCACGACGCCGACCGGCCCCGGCTCGCCGGCGCGGGCGACGCGGAACGCCTCGTGGATCTTCGAGGGGATCTCGGCCTGGTGGTGGATCTCGTAAACGGCCTTCGTGACCGGCTGGAGGATCGCCGTGTTCGCCAACGAGTGCACCTGAAACGACGGCTTGTCGGGCCCGTGGCTCACGTCGGTGACGAGCGCGACGATCGGCACGCTATCGAGCAGCGCCTCGCCGATGCCGGTCATCGCGTTCGTCAGCCCCGGGCCCGGCACAACCGCGCAGACGCCGACGGTGCCCGTGGCCCGCGCAGGCGTCGGCCATGATGCTCGCCGACCCCTCGTGGGTCACGAGCAGGTAGGGCATGCCGAGCGTCTTCATCGCGTCCCAGAACTCGTTGTTCTGGGCACCCGGGATGCCGTAGACGCACGGCACGCCCTCGCACTGGAGCGCCGCGACGGCCGCCTTGGCCCCGGTCATCCGGCCGCGGACGCCCGGCATGTGATAATGCGAGGGCGTCGGCGGTTGTGCCGGGAAGTCTTCCGGCGATGGGGGCTGGCCGAGCCGGATGTCGGGCGGCCGGGGGATCGGTACCGGATCTTGCGATCGCGCGGGCCCCGGAAGCGCGGCAAGAGTTCCGATGGCGCCCATCGCGCCGATGGCGGCGCGACGGCTCAGCTGGTCATCCACGTGCGGCTCCTTCCGCTCGCGAGACCGCGCCCGGATCGGGCGGGGATCGCTCGGGGCTTATCGGCCGCCCATGCACCCAAGAATAACGGCCCGGTCGGGGGTTCAATCGATCCCGGCGATCGAATGGATCAAACCCAGAAAGTCGACCGTGAAGCAGTCGGGATTGTCGCGAACGTGCCGGATGCACTCGAGTATCACGGGCCCCTCGTAGCCGATCTCATCGAGCGCCTCGACCCAGGCGGCCCAGTCGATCGTCCCCTGGCCGGGGGGCAGGTGGACGTCCTGCTTGCCGTGGTTGTCGTGGGCGTGCGTCGTCCTCAGGTGCGAGCCCGCCGCGAGTGTTTCCACCGCCGCCGAGTGGACGAGGTGAGCATGGCCGGTATCAATCGCGAGCCCGACGCTCGGATGATCGACCTCCGCCACGATCGCCGCGAGATCAGACATCTCGCTGCCAGGGAAGACCCCCGGGGGCATGTTCTCGACGCAAAGCGCGACGTTCGAGTCCGCCGCAAATCCGGCGAGCACGATCAGCGAGCGGATCAGGGCATCGCGACGTCCAATCGTCTCGGCCGGGTCGGAGAGCCCTCCCGGATGGACGACGAGGTGACGGCCGCCGGCCACACGCGTCCAGTCGACGCAGCGGCGGATGTCGTCGATGCTTGCGAGCCGCGTGTGGTGATTCAGGCTGCCGAGGTCGACCCTCGGCGCGGTGATCGACTGGCCGCCCCACGAGCCGTGGGCGCTGTGGATGGTCAGGCCCCAATCCTCAACCTGATGCCTCAGCGCCACCGGGTCGGGCCGCGACTTCCAGTGGGGCAGGATTTCCAGGCAGCTCGCGCCCATCCTCCGGGCGAGCCCCAGGTCGTGGGCGACGTCCTTCTCGGGAAAACCGTAGGCAACCATCGTGCCGAGCGGGCGGGCGATCCGAGGCGTTATCCTCATCAACGGCTTGTCCTTGCGGCGGGAGCTCGGCTATCCCTCTTGTCGATTGGAGGGACGGGAGTCATGATAGCGATTCGTCGCCGGAACCGACCACCCGAACCGCCATTGCGCCCCGCCAGGTCGACTCGCCAAACCCGTCAGAACCGCCGAAAGGAAGAGCCCGAATGCCGCCCGCCCCGCTCGTCGATCCCGCCACGATCGACACCTCCAAGGTCCTCATCGACCTCGAAGGCATTCGCGAGGCGAACCCCCAGCGGTTTGAGATGGAGCAGCTCACCGCGATCGTCCACATCGACGCCGCCGAACGGCTCGTGATCGGCTACAAGGACGTCACCGACAACGAGTTCTGGGTCCGAGGCCATATGCCCGACTACCCGCTCATGCCGGGCGTCATGATGTGCGAGGCCGCCGCGCAACTGGCCAGCTATCTCGTCCACACGATGAAGATCAACGAGGGCGCCTTCATGGGCTTCGCCGGCATGGAGGACGTCCGCTTCCGCGGCAAGGTGAAGCCCGGCGACCGATTGGTCCTGGTGTCGAAAGCCATCCGCGTCCACCGCCGTCAAACGATCTTCGAGAACCAGGGATTCGTCGATTCGAACATGGTCTTCCACGGTCGGATCATAGGCGTGCCGCTCTCGGGCAAAGAGGGCGATGAGGTCTCGCCTTGATCGACGCCACCCCCTTCACGCTCGACCCCGCGACTCTCACGAGCTCCGTCTCCTGGCCCGCGATCTTCGGCAACGACCATGCCGTGGAGGTGGAGATCGGCTCGGGCAAGGGCCTTTTCCTCGCCAACGCCGCGACGGCCCGGCCGGGCCACAACTTCCTCGGCATCGAGCTGGCGAAGAAATACGCCCGGCGCGCGGCCGAGCGGGTCGCGAAGAAGGACCTTGCGAATGTCCGCGTCTTGCCATGGGACGCGAGGCGATTCATGGCCGTGCATTGCCCTCCGACGAGCCTGCACGCGGTCCACGTCTACTTCCCCGACCCGTGGTGGAAGAAGCGGCACAAGAAGCGCCGGGTATTCGCGGAGCCGCTGGTGCTCGACATCGAGCGCACCCTGATTCCCGGCGGCCGGCTCCACGTCGCGACCGACGTCGAGGAGTATTTCGGCGTGATCCGGGACCTCATGGCCGCTCATCCGCGGTTCGTCGAGCTGCCGTCGCCCGACGTCAAGAACCCCGACCACGAGCTCGACTACCTGACGAACTTCGAGCGCAAGTACCGGATCGAGGGTCGGGCGATCTATCGAGCGCAATATCGGTTCGCTGCGCCGTAGGGTCCGATATTGTGGTTCGCCATCCGGTCGGGCCGGAGGGCGAGGACTTCACCTCGCCGTCACTGCCGGCGCCGCCAGCGTCCCGGGTGCCGGCGTGGTCGCTGCGGCGATGGCCGCCTCGCGCGAAGCCTCGGCGACGGGGCCTGGGATGATGCCGACCAGCAGGGTCAGCAGCGTGCACGCCGTGATCGTCGCGCCGAGAGGCCAGGACAGGCGGACGTCGTGTGGCTTGCCGGGATTGGGCCGGAGGAACATCACGACGACGATGCGCAGGTAGTAATAGGCGCCGATCGCCGAGTTGATCGCGCCGAGGATTGCCAGCGACTGGAACATCCAAGCGTCATCCTCGCCGCCCCCCGCGCCCCAGGCCGAGGCGAACAGCTCAAACTTGCCGACGAATCCCGCCAGCGGCGGGATGCCCGCCAGGCTGAAGAGACACACGGCCATCTCGACGGCCAGCCCGCGATGCCGCAACGCCAGGCCTGACATGTCGTCGACCGTCTCGACCGCGCGCTCTCCCGTGTTCAGAGCGATGATCACGGCGAAGGCGCCGAGCGTCATCAGCGCGTAGGCGACGAGATAGTAGAGCATCGCGGCGCCGCCGAGGGTGACGCTGCCCGTCGCGCCGTTGCGGAAGACGACGGCCACGCCGATCAGGAGATAGCCGGCGTGGGCGATCGACGAGTAGGCGAGCAATCGCTTGAGGTTGTTCTGCGCCAGCGCCACCGTGTTCCCGAGAGTCATGGTCGCCACGGCGATGATCGCGACGATCTGCGCCGACCGGAGCGAGAACAGCCCCGGCGACGCCGAAAACCCGACCACCGCGCCGGCCCCGACGACGGCGCCGAGCGTGCGGAGGATCGCGAGGAACCCCAGCCCCTTCGGCACCCATGCCAGGATCGCCGCGATGACCGCGGGCGACCCCTGATAGACGTCGGGCGCGTAGAAGTGGAACGGCACTGCCGCGACGCGGAAGCCGAGGCCCGCCAGGATGAACACCACGGCGACCAGCCCGAGTTGCAGGTGCGGCAGCCCCGGCAGGCCCGTCCCCGCGCTGCACAGGTAGGCCACGGCCTTGAGGTTGCTGATCCCCGTCAGGCCGTAGAGATACGCGAGCCCGAACAGGAGCAGCCCCGATGAGAAGATGCTCAGGAAGAAATACTTCGTTGCCGCTTCGCGCGTCCCCTCGCTCCGGCGTGAAAGGTAGAGCAGAAGGTAGGTCGGCATGCTCACCAGCTCGAGGCCGACGAAGAGGAAGACCAGCTCGTTCGCCGTCGCGACGAGCATGGCGCCGGCGTGGATCATCAGGATCGAGCCGAAGTATTCGGCCGCTCGCGCGTCGTCGACCTGATCGTGGGCCATGCCCAGGATCAGGAATCCGGCGAGGAGGAACACGAGGCGGGAATAGAACGCCAGCGCGTCGTTGACCGCCACGCCCTGGTACGGGTCATACTCCTGACCGCGGATCGCCAGCAACACAATCAGCGCCAGGCCGAGTCCCAGCGCCGAGGCCACGGCCCATGTCCGCCGAGGCAGGCGGACGAACGGACCGGCCGTCATCATCGCCGTCGCCAGGGCCACAAGAACGAGCTCAGGCGAGAGCAGTTTGAGCGTGGCGACGGCCGATTGGTACGCGGTCAGGCTGGTCACTTCTCTTGTCCTCGCGGTGCGGTCTTCCAGGCCGGCGCGGCGGCCCTGGGACGCTGTTCCTTCGATGTCGCGCCAGGCATGTTACCGCCCGGGCGGGCCCCGGTCGCCGCCTTGCTCGTTGAGGCGGGCAGCGGGACCGTCGGGGCGATCTGGATCCTGGACGGCCGGTTCTTCGCCAGCTCGCGCTCGTCGCCGATCGTCGCTACGGTTGCCCGGACCGACGGCCGCATCCGGTTGAAGAACGGCGCCGGCCAGACGCCGATCAGCACGATCAGCACCATCAGCGGCGCGAGCCCCGCGACCTCGTGCCAGCCGAGCGGGCGGGTCGCCGACTCGCGCCCGTGCGTGTCGTGGCCGCCGTGGTCGTCACTGCCGCCGGCAAGGGGCGGCATGGCGTGTCTGTGCACAGGCTCGCGGAGCGGGCCGAAGACCACGCGCTGGAGCATCCAGAGCAGGTAATAGGCGCCGAGGATCATTCCGATCGCCGCCAGGGCACCGACGGCCGGCGAGCGGGAATAGGCGCCGACGAGGATTGGAAACTCGCCCACGAAGCCGTTCAAGAACGGCACGGCCGCCGACCCCAGCGATGCGAGGATGATGAAGAACGCCCATGGCGGCGACCAGTTCCAGAGGCCGCTCAGCTCGGCCATCTCACGCGTGTGATAGCGCTCGTAGAAGACGCCGACGCACGCGAACAGGGCCCCGGTCGTCACGCCGTGGTTGATCATCTGGATCATGCCGCCATCGATGCCCGTCGGCGTCAGCGAGAACAGGCCGAGCACGATGAAGCCCATGTGGCTCACCGAGCTGTAGGCGACGAGCTTCTTGACGTCCGTCTGCGCGAGCGCGGCGAGCGCGCCGTAGATGATGCCCGCGACCGAGAGCGCCGCCAAAAGCGGCCAGAGATAATCGGCGCCCAGGGGCGTCATGTTCAGATTGAATCGATACAGCCCATATCCGCCGACCTTGAGCATCACGCCGGCCAGCAGGATCGAACCGGCCGTCGGCGCCTCGACGTGCGCCAGCGGCAGCCAGGTGTGGAACGGGAAGATCGGCACCTTGATCGCGAAACCGGCGAACAGGAGCAGGAAGATGAGCACCTGAGGGCTCGACAGGTCGTCGGCCTGATACCACGCCGGCCAGTGCCCGCGGAGGTCGGCCAGGCCGGCGGTCAGCTCAGGGATCGAGAACGTGAGCTTGCCGGCGTGCTGAGCATGTACCGCAACCAGCGCGATCACTCCGATCAGCGTCAGCAGGCTGCCGGCGAGCGTGTAGAGGAAAAACGTCACGGACGCCCGCCGCCGATCGGGCCCGCCGTAGATGCCGATCAGGAAGAACAGCGGGATCAGCGTGAACTCGAAGAAGATGTAGAAGAGCACCACGTCGAGGCTCGCGAAGAGCCCGAGCAGCCCGGTCTGAAGGGCCAGCAGCAGGGCATAGTGCGACGCGGGCCGCTCCGTGACCGACTCCCACGACGCGAAGATCGCCGTGATCGTCAGGACCGATGTGAGAACGAACAGCCAGAGGCTCGCGCCGTCGAGACCCAACGCGAACCGGACACCCAGCCCGCGCATCCACTCGACGCCATACCCAGCCATTCGCCGACCCATACGCGAACTGCGGCGCCAGCCGGTCCGGGACGAACACGGCGAGCAGCCCGAGGCTCAGCGCCAGCGTCGCGAGCACGAACCCGAGCGCCACCGCCCGCGCCCTCCGCTCGTCGAGCGTCGGCGTCAACAAGAGGCCCGCGCTTCCCACGAGGGGGAGGAACACGGTCAGCAGGAGCAGGGTCGCCATCAACGTTGGTCCTTCGCACGCGGCCGGTCCGACTCAGAGGCCGCCCAGCAGGAACAGGTAGACGAACAGGATGCCTGCGACGCTCAGCGCCGTGGCCGCGGCGTAGAACTGGATCAGGCCGTTCTGGATCGGTGCCAGCGCGTATCGACCGAACGCCCGAGGCACCCACGCCGCCAGCCGGACGAGATTCTCGACGAACACCACGTCCACGAACTCGACCGCGCCGGCCAGGAACCGAGTTGGGAGGATAATGATCCGGTCGTACAGGTCGTCGATCCAGAACTTGTTGCAGCGACGCGAGATAGAGCGGCCGAAGCTGCTGCGCCAGTCGCGCGCGGGATTGGGCTCCGATTGGCGTAGAAGACGTAGGCCAGGCCGATCCCGCCGAGGGCGCCGACGGTGCTCACGGCCGCCGTGAACCAGTCGAAGCCGTGATGGACCGACTCGTCGGCCGCCAGGCCCGGCGTGTGCTCGAGATGATGCTCGAACAGCCCCGTCGGCCCGAAGATGAGGCCAACCAGAAGGGCAACACGGCAAGGATGGCCAGCGGGATCCACATCACCGGAGGCGCCTCGTGCCCGAAGTGGCTGTCGTGGTCGCCGTGGCCGTGCGCGTCACTCGTGACGTGCGTCACGTGCGCCTCGTCCGTGTCGGCGGCCGGGTCGTCGGGGCTGGGCAGCTTCTCGGGCCCGTAGAACGTGAGGAAGAACGCCCGCCCGGTGTAGAAGGCCGTGAGCGCGGCGGTGACGATTGCGGACCAGTAGACCACGAGGTAGAGCGTCGGATAGATCCCCCCGTTCTCCTCCGAGACGTGCGACGCCAGCCTCATTGACGAGATTACCTCGTCCTTCGACCAGAACCCCGCCGTCGGCACGATCCCGCAAAGGGCCAGAGCACCGGCGGCGAAGGTCCAGCACGTGATCGGCATCCGGTGCCTCAGGCCGCCGAACCGCCGCATGTCGATCACGCCGCCCATCGCGTGCATCACGCTGCCCGAGGCGAGGAAGAGCAACGCCTTGAAGAACGCGTGCGTGAACAGGTGGAACATCCCGGCGATCACCGCGAAGCCCGCGAGCTTGCCCACGCCCGCTCCCAGGCCCATGAACATGTAGCCGAGCTGGCTGACGGTCGAATACGCCATTACCCGCTTGAGGTCAGTCTGCGTCAGCGCGATCAATGCGGCCAGCAGCGCCGTCAGACCGCCGATGACCGCGACGAGGGCCTGGGCCTCGGGCACCTGGACAAGCAGCGGCGTCGAGCGGGCGATGAGGTAGACGCCGGCCGTGACCATCGTCGCCGCGTGGATCAGCGCCGAGACGGGCGTCGGGCCCTCCATCGCGTCGGGAAGCCAGACGTAGAGCGGCACCTGCGCCGACTTCGCCGTTGCGGCCCAGAAGAACAGGAGCGCGATGCCGAGCTTCGTCGAGTGCGGCAGGATGGCGAGCGTGCCGTCGGAGAGGACGCTCTGATAACTCAGGTCATGCCCGGGCACCACGCTCCAGAGCCAGAACAGCCCGATCGCGAACCCGACGTCGCCGATTCGGTTCACCATGAACGCCTTCTTCGCGGCCGCCGCGGCCGAGGGCTTCGAGTGCCAGAATCCGACGAGCAGGTACGAGCAGACGCCCACGCCCTCCCAGAAGGCATATGTCAACACGTAGTTGCTCGAGAGCACGAGTCCCGTCATCGACGCGACGAACAGCCCCACGAGCCGCGAAGAATCGCGGATAGCCCGGGTCGCCCGCCATGTAGCCAGATGCGAAGACCGCCACGAGCGTCGCGACGAACGTGACCATCGACAGCATCATCGTCGTCAGCCCGTCGACTCGGAACTGGATTGGCACGCGCAGCCCCAGCGCGTTGACCCAGGGGATCGCCGTCGGCTCCGCATGCCCGCCCGTCCCTGCGAGCAGGAACAGCGACACGAGGAACGCCAGCGCGACTCCCGCGACGACGGGGATGTGGCTGAGCGCCTTGAGCCAACGGCCGCCCACCGCGGCGACGATCGCCCCCAGGAGCGGCAGCGCAGGCACGAGCCACGCGTTATGGACGAACGTCTCGATCACGGTCTAGGACTCCGCGCTCCGAACTCTTCACTCTGCGCTTTCCGCCTTGTGCTCTCTGCTTTCCGCGCTCAGCTCTGCTGTACCGTCCACACCGTCACCGGATGCTCCGGCTCGACCCCCGCCGGCGTCAGTTGCGGATAGGTCTCCGGCCCCGGGCTCGGAACGGGCGGCTCGGCCTCGTCGGGCGGGTCGATCGTCGCGGGCTGGCCGGGCTCGCGGATCTCCTGCCAGAGCGTGACGTCGAGCGAGGCCTTGCGGTTGAACAGGATCAGAATCAAGGCCAGCGCGATGGACGCCTCGCACGCCGCGACGGTGAGGATGACGATCGTGAAGACCTGCCCCGTCCAGTTGCCGTGATAGCGGCCGAAGGCGACGAGCGTCAGCGCCGTGCCCTGGAGCATCATCTCGGCCGAGAGGAACATGACGATCAGGTTGCGCCGCGCCAGGAAGCCGAGCATCCCCAGCGCGAACAGGGCGGCGCCGATGATCAGGTAGTTGATCAGCATGTGGAACGTGAACGTGTCGGTCATGACTTTGGAGTCCTATCAGTCGAGCGGCGGCGTCGGCCGCATCGGCCGGACCGGCGGCTTGGGCGCGGCGATCATCAGGGCGCCGATCAGGGCGACGAAGAGCAGGGCACCGGCCAGCTCGACCGTGACGAGGTGGTCGGTGAAGAGCGCCCCGCCCAGGCCCGCGACGTGCCGACCCGAGGCGTTGTCGGACTCCGGCTCGGGCAGCCGGCTAGTCTCGCTCAGGGCCTTGTTGAGGACGACTGCCGCCGGATACTGCGGCTGGATCCGGCGATACGCGATCTCTCGCGTGCGCGGCACGAGCTTGCCGTCGCCCGTCGCGTCGCTATTCGGGCGCCGCGGACGGCGAGCAGGGCGTAGAGCAGGCTCCAGAAGAGGAGGAAGCAGGTCAGCGTGGCCCGGCCCGGCGAGCGGGCCATGCGGTCGTACGTCGCGCGGCCCTCGCTCTGGGCGAGCATGATCACGAAGAGGAACGTGACGATGATCGCGCCCGCGTAGACGATTACCGTCCCCGCCGCGAGGAACTGCGCCCCGGCGAGCAGGAATAGCCCCGAGGTTGAGAGCACGACGGCCGCGAACCAGAGGGCGCTGTGGACGGGATCCTTGTTCGTGATCGTCATCACGGCGGCGGCGAGGCTCGTGAGCCCGAAGACGTAGAAGAAGAACCCCGAGAGCGAGGCCCCCGGCGAGGTCCAGAAGCTCGCGAGGAAGGCCAGCGCGATCGCCGACAGGATGGCGCCGGCGACGTGGGCCGACCTCGGCTTGAGCTGCCCGTGCCGGTGCGGCAGCAGGAGCCACGTCCCGCACGCGCCGAAGACGACGACGATTATCGCGTGGATCAGGTCGTGGGTGTCGAAGGCGCTCGAGGGCACGGAACGTCCATCCGGGCTGGGGTGATTCGGGGCGGGTCAGGCGTTCGTGACGACGGCCGGCACGAGCTCGGTCGACACCGGCTGGCCCGACGGCGGGGTCGTGTACTTCATCGGCTCGGCGTCCTTCGTCAGGTCGAACACCGAGAGCAGCTTGGTCTTGTCGAAGATCATCTGTTCGCGGGAAAGGCCGGTCAAGTCATAGAGACCCGTCAATTCGATGGCCTCGACGGGGCACGCCTCCTCGCACATCCCGCAATAAATACAGCGCAGCTCGTCGATGACGAAGCTCTCGCAATACTTCTCGCGGTCGCTCCACGCCTCGGGCGCCGTGGCGCCGACGATGTCGATGCAGTGCGCCGGGCAGGCCGTGGCGCAGAGCATGCAGGCGACGCACTTGACCCGACCCTCCTCGTCCTTGTTCAGCCGGTGCACGCCGCGATAGACGGGCGATGTCCGGAGCCGGAGTTCCTGGTTCGGCAGGATCTCCTGCTCCTCGGGATACTGCACGGTGATCGCTCCATTGCCGAACGCGGCCGACAGGATGTGCTTGCCCGTGACCGCCAGGCCCATGACGACCTGCGGCAGGTACGTTCTCTCGGCCAGGGTCAGCCTCGGCGGGCTCATTCGCACCAGGCTCGGGTCGTCGGCTCGCACGATATCAGCTCCAGCTCCGGGCGATCTGCACGACCGTCGCGGTGATGAGGAAATTGGCCAGCGCCAGCGGGATCATCTTCTTCCACGCCAGGTCCATCAGCGTGTCGTAGCGGAACCGCGGCAGGGTCCATCGGACCCACATGACGAAGATGATCATGAGCGCGACCTTGACGACCAGCACGAAGGCCTTGATCAGTGCCCAGAACCACCCGGCCTGGTCCTGGTCGATCAGGAACGGGATGTCCCAACCGCCCAGGAAGAGGACGACCGTGATGTAGCTGACCGTGATCACGTTCAGGTATTCGCCGAGGAAGAACATCCCGAACTTCATCGCCGAATACTCGGTGTGGAACCCGCCGACCAGCTCCTGCTCCGACTCGGGCAGGTCGAACGGAAGCCGGTTCGTCTCGGCGAACGCGCTGACGAGGAAGAGGAGGAAGCCCACGGGCTGCGCGACGATCCCCCAGACGTGGCGGTCCTGCCAGTTGATGATCGCGTTGAGGTCGAGCGAGCCGCAGATCAGGACCATGCCGAGGATCGACATCCCCAGCGGGATCTCGTAGCTGATGATCTGCGCGCTGGAGCGGAGCCCGCCGATGAACGAGTACTTGCTGTTCGACGCCCATCCGGCCAGGATCACGCCGTAAACCGCCAGGCTGCCGACCGCGAGGACGTAGAGGATGCCGATATCGACGCCGGGCGCGATCTGGAAGTCGACGCGGTATTCGCCCAGGTGCGGCGCGCTCGGACCGACCGGGCCGAACGGCACGACCGCGAAGCCGATCATCGCCATGGCGATCGCGATCATCGGCGCGAGGATGAAGAGCGGTATGCTGACATATTTGGGGATGACGTCCTCCTTGAGGATCATCTTCGCCCCGTCCGCCAGCGGCTGGAGCAGGCCAAACGGCCCGCACCGGTTCGGGCCGATCCGGTCCTGCGCCCACGACGCGATCTTGCGCTCGACGAGGATCAGGTAGGCGACCGCCCCCTGGGTGATCCCCACCACGATCAAGATCTTGAACAGGATGCCGATCGTTGCCAGCATGCGTCCGCGTCCTCAAACGATGAACCAACCCGACTCAGGCGTTCCGCCCCACCCCGGCCTTGGCGTAGATCTGCGCACCGCGGTGGAGCGTCCAGGCGTCGTTGAACGGCACGGCCGCCTTGAGATTCTTCTCCGTCTCGCCGATGTATTCGCCGAACTCGGAGAGACGCCCGGACTTGGCGACCTCAAACCCCTTGAGCACGCCGGCAAACTCCGCGAGCACGTCGCCCGACCGGATCGGCGCCGCGCCGCGGCCGAGGAGGATCGCGAAGACGTCGAGGTCGGGCAGCGACCCGTCGCGCGGCGGCAGGGCCGCGGCGGAATACTGGAGCCGGCCGTCGGCGTTGACGTACGTCCCGGCCTTCTCGGCGAACGTCGCCCCGGCGATCACGGCGTCGGCGAGCTGGGCGAGTTGCGTGACGTTCGTGTCCTGGACGACGAGGTACTTCACGCCCTTCCGCACGGCCTCCGACTGTGCGTCGCTGATCCACGGGTCGATGGCGTCCGACGCGACATAGAGCGCCTCGAACTCGCCGCCCTCGGCCCGAGTCCGCGCCACGTTGAAGTCGATGATCGACCCCTCGAAGTGCTCGAGCACCGCCGCGACGCCCCGGCGGTTCGGGCACTTCTCGGCGTGGATCGTGAACGGCCGCGGGACGACGAAGCTGGTGTCGCCCGTGCGTCCCTTCGTCTGGTCGGGCTTGAAGGTCCGATCCTCGCCGACGACCGGCACGGGGCCCATCGCCAGCACGTTGACCGAGCTCAGCCCCTTGATGTACGAGGCGAAGAGGTACGCCTCCTCGACCGTGAGGAACGGCGAGAGCACGCCGAGCGTCTTGCCGCCGCGGCCGGCGATCTCCTTGAGCTTATGGTCGATATCCTTCAACACGACGTTGATCGCCGCGGCGCCGCTGGCCGACTTGAGGTAGAAGGCCGAGAGCAGGGCCGGGTCGTTGGCGGCCTTGTAGGAGTAGCGGCCCTCGTCGCAGATCCAGTAGTCGTTGACGTGCGGGTTGAACCGCGGCTTGAACCGCCAGAGGGCGCCCTTGTTCTCCTCGGCCGTGATGTTGCAGCCGGTCGAGCAGCGGGTGCAGATCGAGTCGTGCTTCGTGAGGAACCAGACGCGCTGCTTGTGGAGGAAATCCTTGTCCAGGAGCGCACCGACCGGGCACAGGTCGACGACGTTGCCCGCGAGCGGGTTATCGACCGGCTGTCCGGGGAAGATGTCGATCTCGGCGTGGTGCCCGCGCATCCGGACCTCGAGCTCGCCCGTCTGGGTGATCTCGCGGGTGAACCGGACGCAGCGGGTGCACATGATGCAGCGGTCTTGATTCAACTGGATGAGATCAGAGACATCCTTGCGCGGGTTGATCGTCCGCTCCTCGACGAACCGGTGGTTCGCCTGGCCGTGCTCGTTGGAGTAGTCCTGGAGGCCGCACTCGCCGGCCTGGTCGCAGACCGGGCAGTCGAGCGGGTGGTTGAGCAGGAGGAACTCCATGATCATCCGCTGGTGCTCGAGCACCTTCGGGCTGTTCGTGACGAGCACCGTCCCGTCCCGCGCCGGGGTCTGGCAGCCGGGGACGAGCTTGGGGATCATCTTGATCTCGCCCGTCTTCGCGTCCTTCGTCCCGGTCTCGATCTCGCACATCCGGCAGTTGGCCACGACAGAGAGCGCAGGGTGCCAGCAGTAGTAGGGGATCTCGACCCCGACGCGTTTGGCGGCCTGGATCGCGTTGAGCCGCTCGCCCTCGGGGAGGGTGTGCTCCTGGCCGTTGATGATGATGGTCGCCATGCGGTGGGACTCGACTCAGTTGAGCACTTGGAGCGAATTGCCGCCGGGGATGACGGCCTCGGCCGACTTGCCTTCGAAGATCGCCTCCTGGATCGGCGTGACCTTGCGGGGGCCGTCCTGGTGGGTCTTGATGTAGTCCTCGAGCTCGCCGCGGAATTTGGCGATCGCGTTCTTCACCGGCCACGCCGCGCCATCGGCCAGGCCGCAGATGGTGGTGCCGGGCATGATGCCCATGTTGTTGGCGACCTGGAGCATGATGTCGAGGTCGACGATCCGCCCGCCGCCGCCTTTGATCCGCTGCATCGTCTTGTAGATCCACGCGCACCCCTCGCGGCACGGGGTGCACTGGCCACAGCTCTCGTGGGCGAAGAAGCGCGAGGTGTTGGAGAGGTAGTCGACGACGCTCGTGTGGTCGTCCATCACCGTCACGGCCGCCGTGCCCAGGCCGAGGCAGCCGGGCTTGCGGACGTCCTCGAAGTCGAGCTTCGTGTCCAGCTCGTCGCCCGACATGATCCCCATGCTGATCCCGCCCGGCACGACCATCTTCGCCTTCCGGCCCTTCCAGACGCCGCCGCCGTGGACGTCGATCAGCTCCCGCGCCGTGATCCCGAGCGGAAGCTCGACGCAAACCTGCTTGTTCACATGCCCCGAGATGCAGTACAGCTTCGGCCCGTAGCTCTTGGGCGTCCCCATCGACTTGAACCACTCCGCGCCCCGGTCGATGATGAACGGCACGCAGCAGAGGGTCTCGACGTTGTTGACGACCGTCGGCTTCTTGAACGCCCCCTCGATCGCCGGGAACGGCGGCTTGATCCGCGGCCACCCGCGCTTGCCCTCGAGGCTCTCGATCAGCCCCGTCTCCTCGCCGCAAATGTACGCGCCCGCGCCGCGGTGGACGTAGATCTCCAGATCGAAGCCCGACCCCTGGATGTTCTTCCCGAGCCAGCCCGCGGCCTTGGCCTCGGCGACCGCCTTCTCGAGGATCCGGTAGGCGTTGATGTACTCGAATCGGATATACAGATAAGCCGTCGACGCCTTGGTCGCGAAGCAGCCGAGGATGATCCCCTCGATGAGCAGGTGCGGGTCGCGCTCCATTAGCAGGCGGTTGTTGAACGTCGCCGGCTCCGACTCGTCGGCGTTAATGCACATGAAGGTTTCCTTCCGATCCTTCGGAAGAAAGCTCCACTTCATCCCGCACGGGAACCCCGCGCCGCCTCGTCCGCGCAATTCCGAGTCCTTGACGACCTGGACCACCTTGTCGGGGTCCATCGTCGCGAGCGCTTTCTTGGCCGCCTGGTAGCCGCCCCGCGACTCGTACACCTTGAGGGTGTGCGAGTCGGGGACGTTGAAGTTGCGGCTCAGGACGGGTTCAAATTCGGCCACGGTCAAACACTCCGTCGGGCGGGCGTCCAGCGTGCAAGGGATGGCGTCAGCCGCCGGCCTTCGCCTCGGGGATCTGGGCCACCCGCCCATTCTTCAACTCCTCGATCATCGCCTCCACCTTCCCCTCATCGAGCGGCCCGAAGATCCGCCCGTCGTCGGCGAGTGCGGCGGGGGCGAAGTCGCAGATGCCCAGGCACTCGGCGAACTCGACGGTGATCTTCCCGTCCGCGGTCGTCTCGCCCGAGTGGACGCCCAGCTTGTGGCAGACGTGCTCCAAGGCCTCAGAGCCGCCGCGGATGTCGCACGAGATCGAGCGGCAGACCCACAGCCTCAGGTCGCCGAGCGGGGCCTGGGGGAAGAAGCCATAGAAGCTCGTGGTGTCGTGCACTTCCGCGGCCGTGATCTCGAGGATCTCGGCGATCTCGGCCATCGCCTTGAACGGGACGCACCGGAAGTGCTCGTGGACGATGTGCAGGGCCGGCAGCGTGACCGCGCGCTTGCTCGGATAGCGCGGGATGTAGGCGCGGATCTTCTCGCGGATCGGCTCGGAGAGCATCGGTCGTGTCAGCGTGTCGACGGCCATAATCTCCCTCAGCGATCCAGCTCGGCCGCGATGATGTTCAGGCTGCCCAGGACGGCCACGATGTCGGCGATCAGGTGGTCCTTGATGATCAGCGGGAACACCTGGAAGTGGATGAACGACGGCGGCCGGGTGCGGGTCCGCCAGGCGATCTGGGTGCCGTCGGTGACGAGGTAGTACCCGAGCTCGCCGTTGGGGGCCTCGACGCCCGCGTAGATCTCGTCGATCGGAGTCTCGTAGCCGCGGTTGGGCATGATCAGCTCGAAGTGCTGGATCAGGCCCTCCATGCTGTTGTACGTCGTCCCCTTGTCAGGCAGCGGGAACCGTTCGGCGATCGGCACGTTGCACGGGCCCTTCGGCAGGTTCTCGAGCGCCTGCTTCACGATCCCCATGCTCTGGACGATCTCCTCCATCCGCACCTGGAACCGCGCGTAGCAGTCGCCCTCGGTCGCGTAGGGGACCTTGAAGTCAAAGTCCTTGTACGCGAGATACGGCTCGTCCTTGCGGAGGTCGTACGTGACGCCGCTGGCCCGGGCCAGGGGGCCGGAAACGGAGAGCGCGATCGCATCGTCCTTCGTCAGGACGCCGATCCCGCGGGTCCGGTCGAGGAAGATCCGGTTGCGGAAGAGCAGCTTCTCCATGTCGGCGATCGCCTTCGGCAGGCTCGCCAGGAGCTTGCGGACCCGCGCGATCACGCGGTCGTTAAAGTCGTACATCAGGCCACCCACGCGGGTGTAGCCCGGATGGAAGCGGTAGCCGGACATCTCTTCATAGATGTCGTAGATCAGCTCGCGCTGGTTGAACGCGAACAGGAACGCCGTGAACGCCCCGAGGTCGAGCGCCGCGGCGCCAGTGCAGAGCAGGTGGTCGCTGATCCTCGATAGCTCGCCGATGATCACGCGAATGTACTTGCACCGCTCGGTCAGCTCGATGTCGAGCAGTTTCTCGACCGCGTTGTGCCAGGCGATCTCGTTGTACGGAGGGCTGATGTAATTCTTGCGGTCGACGACGGTGACGTACTGGTTGAAGTTCAGATGCTCGCCGAGCTTCTCGAAGCCCGAGTGCAAGTAGCCGATGTGCGGCGTGGCCTTGACGATCCGTTCGCCGTCGATCTCCAGCACGAGCCGCAGGGTCGTGTGCGTGGCGGGATGCTGGGGCCCGAAGTTGAGGGTCCACGTGTAGTCCTTCTTGGAGGACTCGTCCTCGGCGATGTCCGGTTCGTCGAGCAGGTTCGCCGGCATGGGCATTTGGTCCTGGCGATGCGTTCGGGCCCCGCGGATGAGGCCGGCTCACGACTCGTCGCGGGTGATCCTCGGAAAGTTGTGCCGCTCGCCGCGGCCGCGCAGCGGGTAGTCCTTCCGGAGCGGATAGGCGGTGAATTCTTCGGGCATGAGGATGCGCCGGAGGTCGGGGTGGCCGGCGAACGTGATGCCGTACATGTCATACACCTCGCGCTCCATCCAGCCCGCCCCGGGCCACACCGGGAAGGCCGAGGGGAGCGAAGGATTCGGCTCGTCGGCGCCGGCCTTGACGACGACCCGCTCGGCCGTGTCGAGGTTGAGCAGCACGTAATGGACCTCGAACCGCGAGCGGGTCCGGCCGGGGTAGCCTAGGTAGTCGACGCCGCCGAGCTCCGCGAGGAACTTGAAGCCGCACGTGTCCCGGAACGCCGTCAGGACCTCGATCAGCCGGCCGGCGGGGACGATGATCCGCAGGTTATGCTCGCTCCGCGACGTCGCGAAGACGCCGTCGCCGAATGTTCGGGCCAGGGTCCGGAGCGTCTGGGCGTGCGGGTCGGCCGGGGTGGAAGTCGCGGACTCGGACACGGGTGATCAGTCTCCGGCGTTGTTCGCTTCGGTCGTTCGCCAGGAAGTCAGAAAGCCGAAAGCAGAAGGCACAAAGCACAGGGCAGATCAGATCCGCCTCCAGGTTTCCTCCCGCGAACGCTCCGTCTTTTGCCTTGTGCTTTCTGCCTTCTGCTCTCCGAACTCCAGTCACTTCGTCTCGTCCGCCCCCAGCAGCGCGGGCCCGCCGGGAATCCGATAGCCGAACCGGTCCTCGTCCCCGCGCTCGCCCGAGAGCCCGTAGCCGGGGGGGAAGACCCGCTTCTCCTCGATCATCTTCTCGCGCTCACCCATCTCGGGCAGGCCCTTGCCTGAGAGCGAGCCACCCTTCTGGATCTTCTCTTGAAGGTCCATCAGGGCCCGCAAGATCTGCTCTGGCCGAGGCGGGCAGCCGGGGATGTAGACGTCGACGGGGATGAATCGGTCGATGCCCTGCACGACGGCGTACGTGTCGAAGATCCCGCCGGTCGAGGCGCAGGCGCCCATGCTGATCGACCACTTGGGCTCGGGCATCTGAAGCCAGATCCGCTGGAGCACCGGCATCATCTTCATCGCGACGCGGCCGGCCACGATCAGCAGGTCGCACTGCCTCGGGCTGAACCGCATGACCTCCGCGCCGAAGCGGGCGATGTCGAACCGGCTGGCGCCAACGGCCATCAGCTCGATCCCGCAGCACGCCGTCGCGAACGGCATCGGCCAGAGGCTGAACTTCCTCGCGGCGTTGATGATCTGGTCGCCCGGCGTCGCGGCGGTGGCCCGCGAGGCGAGCCGGTCGATCGCCGCGTCGAGCCGCGTCAGGATCGTGCCCTCGGGCACGTCGAGCGACTTCTTCGGCAGCCCGGTCACCGCCATTCGAAGACCCCCTTCTTCCAGGCGTAGGCGAACGCCGCCGCGAGCACCGCGACGAACACCACGATCTCGCCGAAGACCAGCCAGCGAAAGTCGGCCGGGATGCCCGGCACGGCGAAGGCCACCGCCGAGAGCGTGGTCGTCTTGTCAACGGCGACGACCTTCTCCTGGGCGCTCCACTGAGCCACCGCCCACGGGTAGAGGAAGAGCAGCTCGACGTCGAACAGCAGGAACGTGATCGCGACGAGATAATAGCGGACGTCGAACCGCTGGCGTGCGTCGCCGATCGGGTCCATGCCCGACTCGTAGGGCATCTGCTTGACCGGCGTCTGCCGCTTCGGCCCTAGGATCGCGCCGAGCGCGAACATGCTCAGGGCCGTGATCGCGGCGATCACGATGAACAGGAAGATCGGCGTGAATTCCGAGCCCATCGCGGGTCCGTCCGGCACGTCAGGGTGAGGTCTTTGTGAAGTGTTTCACAAAGTACCCCGAAAGAAATCCCGGCGGAGGCCGGGAGGGAGTCGAGACGCGTGACGTCACGAATGTTACGCGACTCTCGCGCGATTGCAAGAGGGCACCGGCCAGCGCGTCGCCGATGGTGAATCTCGAGGGATCCGCACGCTCGCACCCGACCTCGTTCCGCCGCTCCTGCGGCGGAATGCCCGTTGGGCCGCTCCGCCGCCGATTGCGATGGCCCGGATCGCCGCGGAGCGGCGGAGCGAGGATAACCCAACGGTTCGTGCTCGCCCGGCCGTCGGACGAGCTCGGTGTCACCGCGGCGGCGGAGGCGCCGTGTCGGGGAGGGGAAGGGGCGTCGGGCTCGCGGAGTCGGCGGGCGCCGGCACCGGCTTCGGATTGTCGACCGGCGGCACGGGCGGCCGGCTGTCGGGCAGCTTGATGCTCGTCCCCGTCGCCGGGGTCGTCGCCGTCGGCCGCGCGGGCTTTGTCTCCGCGGAGGGCGATGCGGCAACGGGCGCGGTGGACCGGGCCTCGTTCGAGATCGTCGCCGGCCCGGCGACTGCCGGCTTCGGGGCGAGCACGCTCGGCTTCGTCGTCGACGCGCCGAGCGCGGGATTGCTCAGGACGCTTCGGCTCAGCGCCCGGGCGCGGCCGCCGCGGGCCGGCGGTCCTCGGCGGGACGCCGACGCTCGGCCTCGGCCTCGTCGATGTCGCGGAGCATGCTGTCGGCGGTCTTCGGATTGGCCAGCGCCGAGACGACCTTCAGGTAGGCCGCGCGCCGCGCGGGGTCGCGCTCGCGCACCGCCGCGGCGTAGTAGCGGTCTCGCTCGCGGGCGATCCGGGCGCGATTGGCCTCCTCCGTGGCGAAGACACTGTCCCGGCGCTCTCCCCGCTCGAAGAAGCCCCGGTCGGCCTCGCGATTGGGGATGTAGCGGGTCGGGTCGTCGCGGTCCCGGGCCGTCGACCCGCCCGAGCCCGTGCGCCGGCCCCGCGTCACGTCCGACTCGTAGTCGTTGAGCCAGCGGTCGAACGTGTTGTAGCGGCTCAGACCGCCGCCGGGTGGTATCGACTCGAAAGCCGCCGCCTCGCGCGCCGCGCCGGGCAGGGCCAAGTTCACCGGCATCGTCGGGACGATGTAGTTGTAGAGGTCGCCGTTGTAGGGCATGTACGGGTTGAACACGGACTGTGCCGGGGCCGCGCCGGCCCACGCGGCAACGAGACCGAGGGCCGCGACGGCGGCCAGGGCGGATGCGGCCCGCGCGGGCCGCCGAGTCGGACTGACCATGGGACCTCTCCTCAGCCATCCGCCGATCGGCCGCGGACCTTCCCGCCCGCGGTTCGGCGCGAGTGCGCCATCCATAAGTCTAGCACGGGCCGGCGCGACGGCCAGCAGATAATCCCGAGGCCTCGAGCGCAACGAGCAACGCGATGCCACAAGGCAACGCCGCCCTCATCCCTGCGGCCGGTACTCCGGACTGAGTCCGTGGGCACGCCCGGCCCTTGCCAGCCTCGCCTCGTGCGCGGCCTCGACCATCAAGAGGAATCGGCCCGCGACGCCCCGGCCCTCTATCCAATAATCGACCTCGGGCCCGACCAGCAGCACGTCGGCCGGCCCGAGCCCGGAACCCTGGGAATCCTGAGCGGTTGCGACGATTCTCCGGCCCTCCAACCCGACCCAAAGGTGCAGGTCGAGCCCGGTCGAACCGCGAACCGGGTCTCCGCGGAGCGCGACCCTACTGTATGGCACCCGGAAGCGGTGGTCGTCCTCGGGAATCACGTCGTCGCCGGGCGTTCCAAGCCCGAACGTGCTGGCCGGCCGATGCTCGTAGCCCCAGGTCTGGATGAACCGCTCGCGGAAGTGGTACGGCGGGTCGCCGTCGTGCCGGACGGCGACGTAGGATGCGCCCGGCGCCTCGGCGTCGATCGCGACGGCCCGGGGGATGACCGCGACGTCGCCGGGCCGGAACGGGCGGGCCTTGTGCCGCGCCACGAGCTGCGATTCGCCGGCAACGGCCGCGGCGTAGAGGGTGCCGTCGGGCTCGTAGATCATCGGGTTATCCCGCGCCGCGACCACGTCGAGACGGGGCTCCCACGAGCGGATCGCGGCCGCCAGCGATTCGATCGAGGCCTCGTCATCGATGTGGGCGGTGAACATCGGCGGGATCATGTCGACAGGTCGCCTCCGCTCACCAATTCCGCGCTCGGGGACCGTGGGCGGAGCCCAGCCTACCAGGCGGCCAGACCCTCCGGCGAGCAATCCCGCCCGGAAGGCCCTGAAACCGGCGCCCCGCCGGGCTATAATGGTCCACCGTGGCCGGGCGTGGCCGCGGATCTCCACGCGAGGGATGACTGATGATGGGATCGATGGTCGTCGTGCTCGCCCTCTTCGTCGGCCAGGGGGCTGCCGGGGGCGGGAAGCCGCCAGGGCCCGAGGAGCTGATCGCGAGGCTGGGCGCCCCGCGGTACGCCGATCGCGAGGCCGCCGCCGCCGAGCTGGAGAAGATCGGGCGCCTGGCCTTGCCGGCCCTTACATCCAGGCGCGAGCACCGCGACCTGGAGATCCGCTCGCGGGTCAACGCGCTGATCGCGAAGATCGAGGGCTCGCTCCTGCTCGAGGCGACGCCGGTCGTGCTCGAGTACGACAACGTCCCCATGGGCGAGGTCGTCGCGGAGATCGCCAAACGGAGCGACATCCCGCTGGCGCTCGCACCCGGCCCGACCGGCAGCCGGCCCGTGACGATCCGGTCCCCGCGCCCCGAGCCGTTCTGGTCGGCCGTCGACCGCCTGGCCGACGCCGCGGACGTGGGCTACTCCCTGACCGCCTCGTCCGTCGCCGGCGGCCGCGAGCACCCGCTGACGCTCTCGCCGACGCTCCCGAGGCTGGCCGGGCCCGTCTCCGACCACGGGCCGTTCCGCGTCAACCTGATGAGCCTGAACTACCAGCGCGACCTCTCGTTCGTGGGCCGCGCGGGCGTGCCGAACCCGATGATCCCCGGCTTGGGGGCGGCGACCGCCGGGCCCAACGTGACGACCGACCCCGAAGGCCGGGTGATCGTCGAGCAGTTCACGGTCCGCATTCAGGCCGCCGCCGAGCCGAGGCTGACCTTGCAGCAGGTCGGGCCGCTGAAGCTGACCGCCGCGGTGGACGACCTCGGGCAATCGCTGCTGCCGCCGGCGGCCGCGAATCCGTCCAACGGCGGGATGATGGTGCACTACAACGGGACGAACCCCGGCGCGCTCCAGTTCCAGGTCGCGCTCCGGCGTCCCGCGACTCCCGGCCAGGTCATCCGCCTGCTCCGCGGCGCGATCCCGGCCTCGGTTGCCAGCCGCCGGGCCGAGGCGCTGGTCGTCCCGCTCGACGCCGCGACGGGCAAGACCTTCCGCAACGACGACGCGACGCTGGTCGTCCACGACCTCAAGCCGTTGAACCCCAACGCCGGCCCGGCGACGCCGTACTCGCTCGAGCTCTCGATCACCGCAAAGCCGACCCGCACGGCTGCCGCGCCCGAGCCTCCGCCCGGCTTCGACTCCTGGATGCCCCGGTCGGACCTGAGCACCCTCCAGCTCGAGATCCTCGACGCCTCGGGCCGGCCGATCAACTGGTTCCTCACAGAGTCGCGTCCCAACGGCGGGGAGCTCCGAGTCAGCCTTACCACCAACGGCGGCGGCCAGTCCCCCCCGGCCACCATCCGCTACCACGGCACGATCCGCGCGAACGCCGAGATCCCCTTCGAATTTCGCGACGTGCCGATGCCGTGAGGTCGGGCGGTCAGAGCGTCAGCACCAGGTTGTCCTTGTGCACGACCTCGTCGTACGGCGTCGCCCCCAGCGCCTGGCGGGCCTGGTCGGTCCGGAGGCCGCGGATGAGGGAGGCCTCGGGCGTGGCGTAGTTGGTCAGGCCTCGGGCGAACTCGCGGCCCTCGCCGTCGCGGATGCCGACGACGTCGCCCTTCTCGAAATCGCCCACCACCTCGAGCACGCCGATCGCCAGCAGGCTCCGCGAGCCCGTTTCGAGGGCCACGCGCGCCCCCGAGTCGACCACGTAATGCCCCCTGGGCCGGGCCGTGAGGCCGATCCATCGCTTGCGGGCGCCGTGTGACGCGCCCCGGGCGAGGAAGAGGGTGCCCACGGCCTGGCCGTCGAGGATCCGCGTCAGCGGCTCGGGCTTCTTCCCCGAGGCGATGATGACCGACCCGCCCGCACGTGTGACGAGACTCGCCGCCTCGAGCTTGCTCCGCATCCCGCCCGTGCCGAGCGCACTCTTGCTGTCGCCCGCGAGGCCGAGGATCTCATCGTCGAGGCTCGGCACGATCGGGATGACCTCGCCCGCCCCGGTCGAGCCCGGATCCGTCCGGCAGAGCCCGTCCACGACGCTCAGGATGACGAGCAGGGGGGCCCGCAGCAGGTTCGCTACCATGGCGGCGAGCCGGTCGTTGTCGCCGAACTTGATCTCGTCGACGCTGATCGTGTCGTTCTCGTTGATGACCGGCACGGCGTCGTATTCGAAGAGGGCCGTCAGCGTGTTCCGCATGTTCAGGTAGCGGGCCCGGCTGTCGAAGTCCTCGTGCGTGAGCAGGAGCTGCGCGGCGTGGCGTCCGTGCCGCTTGAACCCCTCGTCGTACGCCCGGATCAGGTACGCCTGTCCGACCGCCGCCGCGGCCTGCAGCTGCCGCAGGTTCTCCGGCCTCTTGCCCAGCCCGAGCTGCCCGATCCCCGCGCCGACGGCGCCGGAGCTGACTAACGCAACCCTTCGACCCGACTCATTGACCTGGCTGATCTGCTCGGCGAGGTGCCCGATCCGCACCGGATCGAGCCGCCCGTCGGGCCCGGCGAGGACGCTGGTGCCGACCTTGACGACCCAGGTCTGGGCGGCGAGGACGACGTCGTCGCGTACGAGGTCGCGGGACATTCGTGTGAGGCCCATGCGTCCGGCGAAAGGTGATAGCAAGCGAGTCCGAATCCCCGAGACAACGCGACGCGGTCGCGAGTTCGCGTGCCGCGAAGCCGGGAAACCGCCCGGACGTCGCGCGGCTCCGCTGGTCCCCGCGGCCGGTAGGTTTCGTGAAGATTGCCCGAACGCCCCCCCGTCATTATAATGAAGTCTCCCGATGGGCCTAGCCGAAGTCAGAGTCCGTCCGCGTCGCACCTCCCGAGCAACGACGCCCTGCCGGCTCCGACGGCGGGGCTGGGCCACCAGGGTCGACTCTCCACATGGGCGATGAACTGAAGCACGAGTGCGGCGTGGCGGCCGTCTATCACCACCACGCCGACGACCGTCTCCCGTCCCGTCTCACGCCGATCCCAGGCGACCCCCTGAGCGTCTCGCGGCTCGTGCCGCGGATGCTCCTCGACATGCAGAACCGCGGCCAGCTCGCCTCGGGCATGACGAGCTACCACCCGACCCGCGACGCCCTGCTGCGGACGAGAAAACAGGTCGGCACCGTCGCCGAGGGCTTCCGCCTCAACCACAAGGCGAAGTTCGAAGCGATCATGCGCGACCACGTGGGTCCCGCCGCCATCGGCCACGTCCGGTACGCCACCTGCGGCGGCGACGACAAGAGCTACGCCCAGCCGTTCGAACGAGAGCACGGCCGGAAGGCCAAGTGGTTCGCCTTCGCCTTCAACGGCCAGCTCGCCAATTACGGCGACCTGAAGCGGGAGCTGCTCGAGAAGGGCGACTACCACCTCAAGCGCGACACCGACACCGAGATCATCATGCACTCGCTGAGCTACGAGCTCCAGGGCGAGGGCACGAAGGTCGACTGGCGCGGGGTCTTCAGCCGCCTGGCCGAGAAGTTTGACGGGGCCTACAACATCGTCCTTCTGACGGCCACCGGCGACCTCATCGTCGCCCGAGACCCGCTTGGGATCAGGCCGCTCTGCGTCGCCGAGGAGGGCCCGCTCTTCGCCGCCGCGAGCGAGAGCGTGCCCCTGGCAAACCTCGGCTTCCAGGGCATCCGCTCGCTCGACCCGGGCACGCTGGCCGTCGTCAACAAGGACGGCGTCCAGATCGAGCGGTTCGCGCCCACCGTGAAGCCGGCGCACTGCTTCTTCGAGTGGATCTATTTCGCCAACGTCGCCAGCACGCTCGACGATCGATCCGTTTATTTGAGCCGAGCCGCGCTCGGGCGCGAGCTGGCGAGTGTGGAGGACGTGACCCTCGACTCCAGCACGATCGTCGTCCCCGTGCCGGACACGGCCAAGGGGGCGGCCGACGCGATGGCCTTCGCGCTGGGAATCCCGTCGGTCGAGGGCCTGATGCGGAATCGCTACGTCGGCCGGACCTTCATCGAGGGCACGGCCGACCGGGCGGCGAAGGCCCGATTGAAGTACACGCCGCTGCCGGAGGTCCTCATGGGCAAGCGGGTGCTCCTGGTCGAGGACAGCATCGTCCGCTCCACGACCATGCGGGCGCTGGTCCACGAGATCCGCAACCGGGGCGGGGCGCGGGAGATCCACCTCCGCGTCGCGTGCCCGCCGATCGTCGCGCCGTGTTTCTACGGGATCGACATGTCCACGCGGGACGAGCTGTTCGCCCCGCCCTACATCGACGGCCCCGACGGCGCCGTGTCGGCCGAGGCCCAGCAGGCGATGGCCCGCGAGCTGGGGGCCGACAGCCTCCGTTATTTGCCCGTGGCGTCGATCGCCCGGGCGGTCGGATTGTCGTCCGATCGCCTGTGCCGCGCGTGTGTGACGGGCCACTATCCGACGCCCGCGGGCGAGGCACTCTACCAGATCGACGCCCTCGAGCCGCAGGGCGTCGGCTGCGGCATCGCGACTCCCTCGCGGCGGTCCTACGAGGGGCCCGCCCTGGCCGCGGCCGAGCCGGCGCCGCAGGCTTCGTGATCTGATGCCGGACAAAACGGGGTCAGGAGCCTTTGATTTTAAGGCTCCTGACGTCGTTTTGTCCAGGCCGCTCACTTCTCCTTCTTCACCGCCCCCTTCAGCTCCTCCATCGACCGCTTGATCTCGCCAACCTGGGCCTCCAGGGCCTTGAGCTGGGCGTCGATCTTTGCGAGCGAATCGGCGGCCGGAGCGGTCTTCTTGAGCGACTCGACGACGGCTTTCAGTTCGGACTCCTGGGGCAGTCGCGAGTTAAGCCGCTGGATCTGGACATGGAGGTCGCGCTGTCAGCGCCTCGATCGCCTTCTGCTCGGACTCGACGGCCTTCTTCCGCTCGGCGTCCGCCCGTCCCTGCTGAACCGCGACGCTCGGCACCACCGGGTAGTTGACCGGCCCGCCCTGGATCGTGTTCGGCGTGTTCCAGAGGAAGAACTGGCCCTGCTGCCCCGGGACCCCCACCGCGTAGGTCTGGTTCGCCCGGTTGTCGATGAAGGGCAGGACCTGGGCGACCCACGTCGGCTGGCGGTCGGACCCGATGCGGACCTCGACGGGCTTGACCGACCGGACCGTCGTCTCGGGCTCGGCGCCGCTTCTCGGGGCGGACGGCGTAGGCCCCGATTTCGCCCGCACGGCGGATCTGGAGCTTGAGCGGCCCGCCCTTCGACTCCTGCACGGCCTTGATCATGTCGTCGGACGACTTCACGGCTGTCCCGTTGATGGAGATGAGAATATCATCCTTCTTCAAACCGGCCTTCTCCGCCGGCGTGTCCTTCAGGACGTCGGTGAACACCAGCCCCACGCCCTCGCCTAGCTTCAAGTGCGAGCGGAGCGTGTCGTCGACCTCGCCGATCTGGACGCCGATCCAGTAGCCCGGGGCCTTGGTCGGCTCGGTGGCCTTCGCGACCTGGCCCACGACGAGGGTCGGCGGGCCCGGCGGTGGCAGGGCGACCCCAAGCGGCCGGCCCGCGCGGACCAACGTCAGTACGGTCGTTCTGCCGACCGGCCCTACTCCGGGCTCCGGGGCCGCCTTTGCCGTGGCGCCGGACTCGCGGAGGGCCGTGGTGAACGACTCGACGTCGGTCAGCGGCTTGCCGGCGAGGGCGACGAGGATGTCCTTCTCCTCGATCCCGCCCGCCTCGCCCGCCGACCCCTTGGCTACCTCCGTGACGACCAGCCCCGTCCGGTCCAGCTTCAGCTGCGACCGGAGCGTCTCGTCGGCCGGCACCAGGGTCAGCCCGAGCGCCTCGTCCTTCTTGACCGACACGCCGCCGGCGTGGCACTGCGTGCACGAGTCGGTCGCCACGTTCCTGAGCCGGAGGATGACGTCGCGATGCGGGTCGTCCGAGTCGAGCGCGCGAGACCTCACGAGCTGGGAGAGGACGGCGGCGTCGTCGGGCTGGATGAAGCCCGGCAGGTTCCTGTGGATCCTCGCCAGCCGCGAATGCTCGACCTCCTCCGGCCCGGTCGCCCCGCCGTCGCCGCCGCGGACCTCGCGGATCCCGATCGACCCGCGATCGATCGTCCGCGTCCTGTCCCGCGCAGGCGCTTCCTTCTGCGTCTCCTGGCCGGCGGCCAGGGCTGCCGTCGCGAGGACCATCGCCATCGTGACCGGCCATCGAACGGTTCGCATCGCGTCTCCTCCTCGCAGGGTGGGCCCTGACCACCGACCAGGGCCGCCGGACACAGGATCAATACGTCGGCCGCCCGACGAACTCGAAGCGGTAGCTGTCGACCGGGAACGTCTGCTTCCGCCCGCCCTCCTCGACCGAGATGACCCGGCGCGAGGGTTTCACGTCGTACCCGGCCCGGGCCCACTGCGCCTGCACGTACTCGGGCATCGCCGGCGGCGCCGCGTCGATGGCGGGCGAGGGGAGCGGGGCGGGCGCGACCTCGGCCGGCTCCGGCGCCTCGCGGCGCGGCGCCTCGACGAGCAACCGAGGCGGTTCCTCCCCGTGGCCCGCCGTCCAGCCCCGGGCGGCGAAGCCGGCGAGGAACGCGAGCCCGGCGACCGCGGCCGCCATCGCCAGCGGACGCGGATTCGCCCTCCGCGTGGCAGGCGTTCGCTCGGGGAGCGAAACGGGGTCAGGTGCCGTTTCGCCGCGAAACGGCACCTGACCCCGTTTCGCGATCCCCCCTTTCGCCATTAGGCGGAATTCTTGCCCCTCGAGGAACGCCACCGCACACCGCCGCCAGCCGTCCGGCGAGGAGTCCAGCCGCGCCAGCAGGTCGCGGCGGGCCTCGGTGTCGAGCTCGCCGTCGACGAGCCGGTCGATTTCGGTCGGATCGATGGATAGGTTCATGGCTCGGTCTTCATTTCGTCCAGGTGCCTCGCCAGCGCCTCGCGGAGGCGGCGGCGGGCGCGATGGAGCCGCGAGACGATCGCCGACTCCGAGTGGCCCAGGTGCTCGGCCAGCTCGCGATAGGACCAGTCCTCGGAATACTTGAGCAGGAGCAATTCCGCCTCGCGCCGGGGCATCCGCGCCACGGCGGCCCGCACGAGCTCGCCGCGCTCCTCGCTCAGGAGCCAGCCGAGCGGGCAGGTGGCCTCCTTGCCGTTCTCCGAGGGTGCGACCCGCTCGACGTACCGCCCGAGCAGCTTCGCCTGCCGCCCTCGCTGGCGGCGGTAGAGCAGGACCTTGCGGACCGCGATCCGATACAGCCACGCCGCGACCTTCGACGGGTCGGCGAGCGTGGACCGTTGCGTCACGACGGCGAGGGAAATCTCCTGCATGACTTCATCCACCGCCTGCCGCTCGCCCAGTCGCGCCGAGACGACGGTGCGGAGCCACCGGCCGTGCTGGTCGAGCGCGGCCCCCCAGTCCAGGTCGAACGGCCCGGGCTCGCCCCGGCTCGCGGTATCGAGGACGGTCATGGCACCAGGATAGTTGCCGCGGCGGGCGAGGTCTTGCGGGATTTTACGGACGCAGCCACCAGGTCAAGCCGGCTTGTATGGTGGGCGGCCCCGACCCTTCCCGAGCGCGCACCGCGAGCGCCGAAGGTCCCCCGAACCACCCTGTTCAATCAGCAGCTACTGATCCGACCGTCTCGTCCCCGGCCGCGGCAGCCCGTTCCGGGCCCGGAACCCGTCCAGGGCACGCCCCACCCGGTCGATTTCGGCAGTCCCGGGCGGCTCCGACGGCCCCTCGCAGGGCCTTTCCGACTCCTCGGTGGCTTTGTTCGGCGCCGCGGGCTCTTGCCGCGTAACATCATCTGAAGTAACAAGTTGTGTATCAGACGAGGCCTCCGGCTCGTCGTCCTCGACCAGGTCGGCATCGGTCTGGGTCAGCTTGATGAGCTGGTTGAGCGTCGCGCGGAATTCGCGGCTGTGCTGGCCCTCGTAGCGGAGCAGGGCGCGGCCCTCGGGCGAGTCGTCCAGCGCCGCCGCCGCCGCCACGCGGGCGACGAGGGCCTCGGTCGGCTCGAGACGCGCGATGTATCGCTCGAGCTCGCGGACCTGGCCGGCGATGAATTCCGCGAGTTCCCCGGCCAGCGTCTCGGCCGCGGCGAGGTCGGCCGGGCAGTCGTCGGCGTAGTCGGTCGGCTCGGGCTCGTTCCACTCGATCAGGCACCACGAGGCGTAGACCGGCCCGCCGACCCGCTCGGCGTCGGTGGTGCGGCCGTAGCCCAGCAGGTTGAGCAGGCGGACGTGGTGCGCCTCGATGTCCGACCACGCGTCGGGCGAGGTGGCCGCCTCGGCCAGGTCCTGCCAGAGCCCGAGCACCGCGACGGCCCCCTCGCGCTCGCGGAGCAGCTCGGCCAGCGCCTGCGCGGGGTCCTGGCGGAGCCGGGCCACCCCGGCCCGGGCGCGCTTGGCGGCGTCGGAAGCGTGAGTGCGGACGGCGGCGCGGCTGCGCTCGACCAGGTGGTCGCGCTCCAATTTTAAGCAGCGGCGGAGCCGCCAGGCGTGGGCGACGGCGAGCTCGACGAGGACGCGGCGGGCGTCGGTCGGGGGCTGCCAGTCGTCCATCCAGGTCGCGACCATGCCATCAAAGGCAGCGGCGTCCTCGCCGGGCAGGACGACCTGTTCGGAGCGGAGGCCGTGCTTGAGGGCATTGAGCGCGACTTTCTGCTTGCCCAGCCTGGACTTGGGACCGGTGGACTTCTTGGCGTTCTCGCGATTGGCGAGGCGCTTCTTCTCGGAGCAGGGCATTGGAGGGGTCTCCCGGTTGCGGATACGGATCGGCGGCCGCGACGTCGCGGCGTTCTATCCGTAGATCATCGCAATCGGGGGCGGTTTCGTTCTGCGGGCCGGGCGATTTCGCGGTGGGCGCGTCCCGGCGCGGGCCAGTTACGATTGTCCGAGGCCAGCGCCGCGAGCCGGTTCGGCACCCGGTTTGTATAATGCGGTGGGTCGATCGGATCACCGGATGGATCGCGAGTCGCGCCATGTTGATCGATCAGCGGAAGACGCGGGAGGAACTCATCGCGACCGCCGCCGCGATCATCGAGACGAGCAGGGCCCTGATCGCCACGTCGGCCGAGATCTGCAAGCGGTCCAGGTGCCTGGTGGACGAGATCACCGAGGCCCGCCGCCGCGGACGCCCGCCCCGTCCGCCGAATCCCGAGTGAGTGCGGGGCACGGCGCCTTGACGCCAGCGCCGCGGTCGAGTGCTGTAGGCAGGCGACGATGCTGCGCGGGCCGTCTACCGGAACAGAGGGGCCCCGTATGTACGCCTTCGTCTCCCGCCACGCCTGCCTTTCATACGGCTCCGCCCACGACCTTTGCCACCGGAAGTCGAGCCGGCTCGTCCCCGTGCATGCCTATTACTACACGTGCCCGGGTACGAACCAGCGATGCGCCTACCGCGTGCCCGCGGACCCCTTCCGCGCGTCGGTGGGGACAATGCCCGGGAACGCCGTCACGCTCGACGATGCGATTTGATCGGCCCGGACGTCGATGGGGCGGAATCGGTGACCGGTCCATACCGCCCGGTTCCCTGCTTGACCCCCCACCCGTGGGCCGATCTAATGAGGGATGAGCCCTCCCGAGGCCCCGGCCTCGAACCGTCCCGCCGCCTGTCCGAAGGGTCGCCGATGCCTGTCCCCTCCCCACTCAGAGCGGTGGTCGGCTGCGCCGCCCTGATGGCGATCGGCACGATCGGACACGCCCGCGCGGCCGACCGGCCCGCGCGGATCGAAATCGAGCCGGCGTCGATCGACCTGGCCGGCGACGGCCGTCGCCAACTCGTCGTGACCGCTCGCTTCGCCGACGGCTCGCTCCGCGACGTCACCCGCGAGGCCCGGTATCGGGCGCAGGGCGACGTCGCCGGGGTCTCGCCGACCGGCGTGGTCCGATCCAGGAAGGACGGCGTGGGCAAGGTCGTGGTCGAGGCCTTCGGACTCGTCGCCGAGGCCTCCGTCTCGAGCCGCGACGGCGCCCGCGAACCCCCCGCGAGCTTCCGGCTCGACGCGGCGCCGGTGCTCTCGAAGGCCGGTTGCAACATGGGGGCGTGCCACGGCAACGTGACGGGCAAGGGGGGATTCAAGCTCAGCCTGCGGGGCGACGACCCGACGTCCGACTTCGTCGCGCTGACCCGCGACGCCCTCGGCCGGCGAGTCGACCGGGCCCATCCCGAGGCGAGCCTGATCGCGCTCAAGCCGACCGGCCGCGTGCCGCACGAGGGCGGCGTGCGCTTCGGTCCCGACTCGCCCGAGGCCCACGCGTTCGTCCGCTGGGTCGCCGGCGGCGCGACCGACGACAGGGCGACGGCCCCGCGGGTCGTCCGGCTCCGCGTCTTCCCCGAGTCGCGGTACAACGCCTCGCCCGGCCTGACCCAGCAGCTCGCCGTCACGGTCGAGCTCTCCGACGGCTCGCGCCGCGACGTGACCCGCCAGGCCGCGTTCGACGTCGACGATCCGACGAAGGTGAACGTCAGCGCGGATGGATTGGTCTCGCGGAAAGGGCCGGGCGAGACGACCGTCGCCGTCCGCTACGCAACGGGCCGCGCCGTGTCCCGGATCGCCTTCGTGGCCGATCGGCCGGGGTTCATCACGCGTGCGATACCGGACGACAATCCCCTCGACCGGGCCGTCTTCGCCAAGCTCAACGCCCTGAAGATCGCGCCGGCGGAACCGGCGACCGACGCCGTCTTCCTCCGCCGCGCCTACCTCGACGCCATCGGCCTGCCGCCGACTCCCGAGGAGGCGAAGGCCTTTCTGGATGACCCGAGCCCCGAGAGGCGGACCAAGCTCGTCGACCGTCTCCTGTCCCGCCCCGAGTTCGCCGACTTCTGGGCCCTGAAGTGGGCCGACCTGCTCCGCAATGAGGAGAAGGTCATGGGCGACAAGGGCGTCTGGATCTTTCAGCGCTGGCTTCGCGACCAGGTCGCCGCCGACGTCCCCCTCGACGAGTTCGCCCGCCGAATCGTCTCGGCCCGCGGATCGACGTACCGGAATCCGCCAGCGAGCTTCTACCGGACCAACGGCGACCCTCAGACCGCCGCCGAGACGGTGGGCCAGGTCTTCCTCGGCGTCCGGCTCCAGTGCGCCCGGTGCCACAACCACCCGTTCGACGTCTGGACCCAGGACGACTACTACGGCCTGGCCGCCTACTTCGCCAACGTCGGCCGCAAGATCCTCGACGACAGCAAGAAGGACAAGTTCGACAAGCACGAGATCAACGGCGACGTCATCGTCCACCTCGCCGGCATGCCCCAGATGGCCCAGCCCCGCTCGGGCCAGATGATGGACCCCAAGCCGCCGGGAGGGCCTCGCCCGCAGCTGCACGACGACCCGAACGCGCTGGACGACCTCGCCGACTGGCTCACCCGCGACAACCCCCAGTTTGCCCGGAACCTCGCCAACCGCGTCTGGTTCCACCTGATGGGAAGAGGGGTCGTGGATCCGGTCGATGACTTCCGGGATTCGAATCCGCCCTCGAATCCCGCGCTCTTGGATGCGCTGGCCGGCTCGTTGAAATCGAACGGGTATCGGCTTCGTCCGCTCGTCAAGCTCATCATAACCTCGCGTGCTTACGCGTTGGGCTCGGAGACGAACGAGTCGAACCTCGACGACGAGACCAACTTCTCGCACGCCGCGGTGAAGCTGTTGCCAGCCGAGGTGCTGCTCGATTCGCTCGGCCTTGCGCTCGGCCGCCCGAACGAGTTCTCCGGCCTGCCCGAGGCGATGCGCACGACCCAACTGCCCGGCGTGAAGATGGGCAGCCCGTTCCTCAAGACGTTTGGCAAGCCGGATCGGTTATTGACCTGTGAGTGTGAGCGATCCGAATCCACCACGTTGGCCCAGGCGTTTCAGCTCATCAACGGCGACTCGGTCCGGACGAAGGTCGAGGCGTCGGACAACCGGATCGGCCGGCTGATCGGGATCGGGTTGAGCGATGAGCGGATCGCCGAGGAACTGACGCTGGCCGCGCTGAGCCGGAGGCCGACGGCGTCGGAGACGGCGGAGATCGTGGGGCATGTCCGCAAGGCGGGGGACCGGAGGAAGGGCTGGGAGGACGCGGCGTGGGCGTTGATTAACACGAAAGAGTTCTTGTTGCGTCATTGATTTGTAGGGTCCGCTGTGCGGACGTCTTCCGTCCGACGAGAGCCGAGCGAAGACGTCCGCACAGCGGACCCTACGGGAGGATGACATGACCCAGGCGTGCCCCGACCTCCTCAGGCTCTCCCGCCGCTCGCTCCTGAAGGCCGGCGCCGCGGGGTTCGCGGGGCTGAACCTGCCGGCGCTGCTCCGGGCCAGCGAGGCGTCGGACCTCCAGCAACGGGCGAAACACGTCATCTTCCTCCATCAATGGGGCGGACCCTCGCATCTCGATACGTTTGACATGAAGCCGGAGGCCCCATCGGCCACTCGGAGCGAGTTCAAGCCGATCGCCTCGTCCGACCCGAGCCTGCGGCTGACGGAGCACCTCCCGCGATTCGCGAAGGTGCTCGGCAAGTTCGCCCAGATCCGCTCGGTCCACCACCGGATGGGGAACCATGCGTCGGCGGGATATTACAGCCTGACGGGGCACGCGCCGCCGACCGATGACCAGCGGCTGCGGGACACGCTGGAGCTCTACCCCGGCTACGGCAGCGTCGCGGCGAAGTTCCGGCCGAGCGAGGATCCGGCGATACCGAGTTATGCGTCGTATCCTTACCGGATCGCCGACGGCAGCGTCGTGCCGGGGCAGGGGGCGAGCTTCATCGGCAAGGCGTACGACCCGTTCTTCGTCAACAAGAACCCGAACGCCGCCGACTTCCGCCTGCCCGAGCTGAGCCTGCCCGCCTCGATGCCGATCGACCGGCTCGACGACCGCCGCGGACTGCTCGCGAGGATCGACGCGCAGAACGCGTCATTGCGGCAGACGGCCATCGCGCGAGGCATCGACACATTCTACGATCGTGCCCTGTCGATGCTCGCCTCGCCGAAGGTCAAGACGGCGTTCGACCTCTCCAAGGAGCCGGACGCGGTCCGCGACGCCTACGGCCGGACGCCCTACGGCCAGGGGTGCCTGCTGGCCCGCCGGCTGGTCGAGGCGGGGACGCGGTTCGTGACGGTCTACTTCTCCGAGACGATCGGCATGGGCGTCGGCTCGGGCGGGTGGGACACGCACGGGAACAACTTCAACGACCTCAAGGGGCGGCTGCTGCCGATCACCGACCACGCGGTGCCGACCTTGATCGAGGACCTCGAGTCGCGCGGGCTGCTCGATGAGACGCTGGTCGTCTGGATGGGCGAGTTCGGCCGCTCGCCCAAGATCGGTCTGAGCGCCAACGCGACGACGCCGGGCCGCGACCACTGGCCGAAGTGCTACACGGTGCTGATGGCCGGCGGGAGCATCCGCGGCGGGGCGGTGCACGGGTCGAGCGACCGGATGGGGGCCTATCCGGCGACTGACCCCGTCCGGCCCGACGAGGTGGCGGCGACGATCTTCTACGCCCTCGGCATCGACCCCGCGACGGAGGTCATCGACACCCTGGGCCGGCCGCTACCGATCGCCGCCGGGTCGGCGATCACCGGGATCTTCGGCTGAGGCGGGCAAAGCGAGGTCGGACAAGACGGGGTCAGGGACCCTCAATCCAAGGTGCCTGATCCCGTTTTGTCCGACCCCGTTTTGTCCGGGCGCTCGATGACGCGGAGCCCGGCCTTCGACAGTCGCGAGACGATGACGGGCCAGTGCCTGGCGAGGCTGTGCCCGTCCATCGTGTGCCGGCATTCGATGGTCGCCCGGTAGAACCGGCCGACCACCTCGACGCCACCGGGCGCCCGCCCCGGGGCGCGGCGGACGGCGTTGACGCTGGGGGCGGAGACGAGGAAGCGGGTGCCCGTCATGGGGACAGTATGGCCGGTGGTCAACGCCCGAGTCGCCGGGCTCAGCCCTTCGTGGCCCTAGCGGGCAGGGGCACCTCCTTGCCGGACTTCTTCGCGGACTTGAACTCGTCCGCCGTCATGGTCTTCACTGAGCGATTGATCATAAGCACCTTGCCACCGCTCTGAGGGACCTCGGCGAGATACGCGAGGACTTCGTCGTCCGGCCCCGGGCCTGGCTCTTCCTTGGTGTCCGGGAGGGGTGCCCCGTAAAGGAGCACGACTTTGCCGGACTTCAAAGCCTGATAGCCGTTTTCCGCCATGGCACTCACCGAGGCGAGGTCGGCGAGCTTCGCCGGCGGCTTCTTCTTCGCATGCTGATACATGCGGCAGAGCTCGCCGACCTGGCTGAGGAGAAACTCCTCGCCTTGGTCCTTGGAAATCGTCCCATTTGCCGGACCGCCGCAGCCGCTCGCCAGGACCGCCGTGCAGCAGACCGCCAGGATCGTCTTCGACATGGGTGTCCCTTGGATGGAAGGGGGCCGGGTGCCCGGCCCCCCGATCGCGTTGATCGGAGAGATTCGTCGGATCAATACGAGTCGGCGCTGATGATCTCGTTACCCGCTCGGGTGCCCAGTGCGGCCCAGGTCAGCGGATTGATCGAGTTCTTTACCCAGCGGACCGACCCGTCTGCCATGCCGCAGTTGACGCCGCTTGGATGGTAGCTTCGCGCCGCAATGTGGGTCCGCGAGTAGTTGTTGAATGCCGCAGTGTCCTGGTCGGTGCCGCAGTCGTAGAGAGGAGTGTTCGGGGGCGTGGTGTGGTTGTAGTAGCCAGTCGGGCCGAAGGCGCGATAGTACTCCTGGTTCCGATAACGATAGGTCGTGTCGCGGCCCGCGGGGTTGCAATTCACCGGCGTCACGTTGTCGGGGATCGAGGCATACACCAGGATGATCGTCGGGTCGCCGATGGCCGGCAGCGTGGTGCCGACCTCGTGGCCGCGCCAGGCCTCGGAGAACGCCGCCGTGTTGCTCGTGCCGTCGGTGACGGAAGCGACTGTCACGCCGGGGACCTTCTCGTAATCCGGATTGGGTGCGCCGTTGGTGCAGGACGGCAGGCCATACTGGATCGCGGCGTTGTAGATGCCGTAATGCGTCGAGATCGGGTCCATGTTCGATTGACCCGCGCCGACCTCGATAGCGGCGGTCCAGCCCAGCGAGGCGTCGTAGTTGCAGTAGGCGATGTTCTGGCCGATCCGCTGAGTCGCCCCGTCCGACGGACAGACGTACGAGCTGATGATCGTCACCTGCGCCGTATCGTTCGGGTAGGCCTCGCCGGGAGTAGCCCCGTTATTGTACGTGCAGATGCTGATCTGAGTATTGAAGGCGGCGTATGCCGACGACTGCTCCATGTAGGGCAGGACCAGCCCGAGGACGCCGAGGCGGCAGCTCCAGGTCTCCGCCGTGGGGCAGCTCGTGAGAAGCGAGATGGGGTACGGCCCGTAACCGGGCGGGTAGGTGCCGTTGGTCGACTCGAAGTTGGCCGCGGCCAGTCCGAGCTGCTTAAGGTTGTTGGTGCACTGGGCCCGGCGGGCGGCCTCGCGGGCGGCCTGGACGGCGGGCAGGAGCAGGGCAATCAGGACGGCGATGATCGCGATGACGACGAGTAGCTCGATCAGTGTGAATGCCCGACGCGCATGACGGATCTGCATGGGTGGTTCTCCTCGACAAGTCCGGGACGTGGACTCGGGATCGGGGACGCGAGGTCAATGCATGGCGCAGCGACCAGCCCGGGGAAGGGGGCGGGATCGCCGGGAGAGGATCTGTCGCGGCGAGCGGGGGGAAAACTGCCGCGGGAGACGGTTGGCGGCGCGGAGAGAGGCGCCGTGACGGAAACTCGCCGAAGAGTCGGGTGGCGGGATGAGCAGGACCTGCGGGGTCCGGGAGAGGACCTGCGACTTCGGGAAGGTCCTGGGATGCCGCCGGGAGAGGACGTGCATCGATGACCCCGCAACTCTATGCGTCCGGCCGGGCGGATGTCAATCGCCGAGGGGCGAGGTTTTTTGATATTCTGTGAAGGCCGACCCAACGGCCCGCGGCGGGCGAGTCGCGGCCGAGCCGAACAGCGAGTCTCGCACCATGGCCGACGCCCCAACGAACATCCGCGCGCTCCAGGCCGAGCGGGTCCTCGAGCTGACCTGGCCCGACGGCCACGCCGACCGGCTCGGCTACGCCTACCTCCGCGGCGAGTGCCCGTGCGCCGGCTGCCGCCACGAGTGGACCGGCGAGCGGCTGATCCGGCCCGAGGACGTCCCCGCCGAAATCCGGCTCGAGGGCCTCGAAGCGATCGGCAACTACGCCGTTCGGCTCCAGTGGAGCGACGGCCACGGCTCGGGCATCTACACGTGGGAAGCCCTGGCGAACCTCGCCGCCGGCGCACCATGAGCGGCGTGCCACCGTTCACGGTCGCCATCCCCACGTATAACGGGTCGCGATTCATCAATGTCGCCGTCGCCAGCGCGCTGGCGCAGGAAGGCGTCGCCTTCGACCTCGTCATCTCCGACGACCGCTCGGACGACGACACGCTCGACCGCGTCCGCCGTGTCGCGGGCGACCGGGCTCGGGTCGAGGTCAACTCCGAGCGGCTGGGCCTCGCGGGCAACTGGGACCGGTGCGTCGCGCTGGCGCGGACGCCGTTCGTGGCGATCCTGCATCAGGATGACGTGCTCGACCACGGCCATCTCGCGGCGCACCTCGAGACTTTCCGCGACGGGACGGGCCTGGTGGCGTCGTCGGCCCGGGCGATCGACGAGGCCGGCCGGCCGGCGCCGGCGGTCGAGGCCGGCGGTTGTGGTCCGGCCGATCGGCGGTTCCCGCCCGGGTCGTTCGTGGAGGAGCTGGCCGTCGCCAACCCGCTCCGCTGCTCGGCCGTGAGCCTGCGGGCCGAGGCGCACGCCTCGGTCGGCGGGTTCGACCCGTCGTTCCGCTACGCCGTCGACTGGGACTTCTGGCTCCGCGTCGCCACGCGGTGGGAGGTCGCATGGCTGGCGCGGACGACCGCGGCGTTCCGGTGGCACGGGTCGAGCGAGACGCATTCGTTCGCGGGCGGCACGGTCGACCTGGAGGAGGCGTCCCGGCTGCTGGACCGGCTCCACGGCGAACGTCCCGAGCTGGCTGCCCTGCGCCCCGACGCTGATCGCCGCCTGGCCCGGGCGTATCTCCACCGGGCCTACCAGGCGGCGAGGGCGGGACGAGGCCCGCTGGTCCGGCGATGCCTCGCGACCGCGCGGCGCTCCACCCGGCGATCGTCCTCGAGATCGCCCGCGACCCCCGGCTGGCGGCGCGGCTGGCTGGGTCGCTGCTGGGCCTCAGCGGCGGGTGAGTCCGCCACCGGGAACGGACTGCCTCGGGCCTTGTGCCTTCAGCGTTAAGCCACAAGGCACAAGGCCCGAGGCAGAAAACCCGGGCAAGCGGGACCGGAAACGACCGCGGGCGGCCCGGAGGCCGCCCGCGGAGGGGTGTCGAGGTTGCCGATCGCCGAGCGCTCAGGAGTGCGTCGCGGGCGGCGGGGGCGGCGTGATCGGCGGGCTGCCCGGGCTGTGCGTAGGCGGCGGCGGGGGCGGGGTGATCGGCGGGCCGACGGGCGGCGGGGGCGACACGATCGGCGGGCCGGGCGGCGGCGGCACGATCGGCGGGACGACCGGCGGCGACTGCGGCGGGTTGCCCGCGTTCAGGCTGATCTGGTCGATGAACGCCCCGAGCCGCGAGCCGTTCACGCCGTTGACGGGCTTCTTGCCGAGCGTGAGGTTCACCGTCCCGCCCGACTGGTTGTAGCCGCCGGTCAGCGTGAACTCGACGGTCTCGTTGTCGAGCCAGGTCAGGCTCGTCGCCTTCAGGTTCAGGTCGCCGTCGCCGCTGATGAGCAGGTCGGTCGCGTTGAAGCTCGCCTGGTTCACCGGCGCCGAGAAGTGGAGGATCAGGGCGTTCGCCTGCGTGCCGGAGTACACGCCGGTGGTGGTGAACTGCGAGACGGTCTGGGCCGCCCCGGTGTAGACGCCGCCGGAGTACAGGGTGGCGGACGTCACGTGGAGCGACGCGACGCCCGAGCCGATGCCGGCGGTGCCGTTGAATTCGTAGGCGCCGACGTCGGCGGGGCCGGTGGTGCCGAAGACGATCGTATTCCACTGCTTGCCGGAGGAGACGCGGCCGCGGCCGAGGATGTCGGTCGGGGTCGGGCTCACGACGAAGGGGGTCGTACCGGTGACAGCCTTGTCGATGACGGCCGACTTCGAGCTGAGGTCGAAGTCCGCCTCGAGGAAGAACGCGCCCGGCCCGTCGCCGCCCGGTGCCGGCCGCGGGTCGCGGGGGGCGACGAAGGCCGGCTCGCCGACGAAGTTGCCCCAGGGGTCGGGCGCGACCGAGTTGAGCACGCCCGGGTTGAAGCCGCCGGCGCTGGCGATGTTGAAGGTGTCGTCGCCCGGGGCCGAGAGGCTCGGGCCGTTGTCGGCGAAGTCGTTGCCGAAGACCAGAACCTTGTCCGCCGCGGTCGAGCCGATGGCGAAGCCCGCCGTGCCGTCGAGCGAGCGGTTCTGCCAGAAGATGTTATTGGAGATGGTGCCGAGGAAGGGCGCCGTGCTGGTCGTGTTGAAGACCAGGCCGTAGGTGTTGAAGACGAAGTCGGAGTTCTCGATGAGGCCGGGCGTGGCGAGCGTGCTGGCCGAGTAGTTGATGCCCAGGCCGGTGAAGTTGCCGGCGAAGACGTCGTTGGCGAACGTCGGGATCGCCGAGCCGGCCGCCGACGTCACGACCGAGACGCCCGAGCCCGAGTCGACGAAGTAGTCGTCGGAGACGACGATGCTCGAGTTCGTCAGGAGCAGGCCGGTCGAGTAGATGTTGATAGGGCCCGAGGCCGGGTTGAACTGGAGCGGGCTGGAGATGGTGAACCCGCTCAGCACCGTGCTGAATGCGCCGCCGGCCGCGCTCGTCAGGTTGTTGCCGATCACGGTGACCGTGGGGTTGAACGACTGCGGGGCCCGGATGATCGTCGAGAGCGGGTCGCCGGGCACGAGCACGGTGTCGCTGCTGGATAACGAGGCCGACTCGAGCGTCACGAGCGACTTGAGCGTGACGATCTCGGTGTAGACGCCCGGCAGGACGCCGACGACGTCTCCGACCTGGGCCGCGGCCAGCCCCTTGGCGATCGTCGGGAACGGGTTCTCGACCGTGCCCTGCTTCTGCGTGGGGTCCGTGATGTCAAACGGCGACCCGACGTAGATCAGGTGGGCGAGCGTGGGGCTGTAGACTAGGGTCGTCGAGACGAAGTCCTTGCCGCCGCCGAGCTTGTTGCCGGCGATGTCGAGGACCGGCGTCCCGCCCGTGCCCTTGATTGTGATCTGGTAGTTGTCGTTGGCGGTCGGCGCGGCGGGCGTGCCGATGATGTTGAAGGTGACCTGCTCGGCGCCGAGGCCGCCGGTCTTGAGCGGGATGACCTTGATGCTCGTCGGGTCGATCGACATCGTCACGTCGTTGCCGTTGCCGAAGATGCCGTCGCCGCCGGTGCGAATCACCTGGATCGAGCTGGCGTTCAGCGTCTTGGGGTCGATGTTCTTGTTGAACGTGACCGTGACGGGGATGACGCCCGCGGTGACCTTCGCGAGGGTGTTCGCCGGCGGGTTGATGGCCGTGACGTTCGGCGGCGTGGTGTCGACGATGAAGTTGTAGAACGCGGCGGGCGAGAGGATCGCGACGTTGCCCGACTGGTCGACCACCCGGACGCGGGCCTGGCTCACGCCGGTGACCAGCGGATCGATGACGCCGTTGGAGACGAGCAGGCCGTCGGCGCCGACGCTGTAGTTCGAGTTGGGCAGCGGGGTGGTGAGCTGGACCGAGAAGTTGCCGTTGGCGTCGGTCGTCCCGACCCCGGCGTTGAGGTCGTTAAAGACGCCGTTGCCGGCCGTCGAGACGTCGATGAAGACCGCGTCGCCCTGGACCGGGTTGGTCGGCGGGAAGACGTCGGTGATCGATCCCTGGAAGGTCGGCAGGATCTGGTTCGTGACGCCCGAGCCGGAGTAGTCGCTGTTGGAGTAGCTGACCGGGGCGAGCTTGAACGATCCCGCGACCAGGGCGGGCGGGTGGGTGTCGATGGTGAACGTGAGCTGAAAGTTGCCGCCGGGGATGCCGTCGCCGGAGGGCAAGGCCTTCTGCTGGCCGTTCGCGTCGAGGTTCTCGCCGTCGAGGGCGTTGCCCTGCGGGTCGCGGAGCTCCTGCGAGCCGGTGCCGATGAGCAGGAGCCGGTACTCGGCGTTGCCCAGGATCAGCCCGCTCGCGCCCAGGCTGATCGTCAGAATGTCGGTCGTCGGGTCGAACGTGAGCTTGCCGGCCAGGTTGTAGAAGGTCGTCGTCGCGTTGTTCGTGTTGAACGACCCGTCGCTCGAGCCCTCGAGGACGACCGTCTGCGAGTTGATTGTCGTTGGGTCGATCTGGTGGTTGAACTGCACCTGGATCGACTGCGGCGCGACGTTTGTGCCCGCGACGCCGCCGACGGAGTAGATGTTCTTGGTGATCGTCCCGAACGTGGCCGTGACGCCGGTGACCTCGGGCGGGAAGTACTGGATGTACTCGAAGGCGCCGATGTCGAAGTAGGGCTTGCTGCCGGCCCCGGTGATCGGCACGTTGGGGTCGACGTTCCGCTGGACGCCGTTCTGGTCGCGTTCGCCGCCGCCGGCCGGGACGACGATCGTCCCGCTGCTGCCGTTGGCGATGGTCGTCAGCGAGGCGTAGTCCCACGTCCCCGCGCTCGACGACGGGCCGGGGATCGCATACGGCGACGTCGAGAGCACCGGCACCCACGACGTGACGTAGTTCGGCAGGGCCGAGCCGGGCAGGAAGACGTAGTCGAGTGGCGACGGTGCCCCGCCCAGGGCGCCGAACTGATTGGAGTGGCCGATGTAGTTGAGCACGCCGCCGGTGGCGTTCAGGACCTGGTTCGACGCCGGGAAGAGCATGTCGCCGATGAACGACGGGCCGAGCTCCGACCGGCCGGCGTTGATCGCCGCCGACGTGGCCTGCAGGTTGAAGTTCCCCGTCGCGGCGTCGACGAACGCCGGGTCGCCGTAGACCGGCTGCTTGTTGCCGACGTAGTACGAGGCCCCGATAATCCGCCACGTCGGGGCTCGTGATCACGCCGGCCGGCGCGGCCTGGGTCCCGTTGTTGAAGAACAGGCTGTACTGCTCCTGCGTGCCGCCGACGCCGTGGTGGATCGCGACGCCGGAGAAGCCGTTGTTGGCGAAGATGTCGTTCATCGACAGCACGCTGGCGTTCGACGTCTGGTTGCCGTTGCCCAGGTCGGAAGGGTTCCCGTACACGCCGAGGCTCGTGGGCACCGGCGTCAGCGTGTTCGTGCCCGGGATCGTCGGGTTGTTCAGGTCGAGTCCGACGAGGTTGTTGTAGAACGTGTCGTTCAGCACGACCGCCTCGGTCGTCGTCGGCTCGACGCCGCCCGCGCTCGTCGGGAAGGCGATGTTGTTGCCGTCGATCTCGACGGCCGAGTTGGTCGTGATGTTGGAGAACGTGTCGTTGACCAGGTACGACAGCGTCGAATCCTGCGCGAACGGCTCGCCGCCGCGGGCGACCGTGCCGCTGTAGTTGAGCGGCTCGACGATCGGGGTGAAGCCCGGGTGGGCCCAGAAGCCGAAGTCGCGGAAGTCCGAGATGTTGGAATTCGAGATCGTCAGCGAATTCGGCTGGTTGTTCGAGTCGATGTACGTCGTTTCGGGCAGGCCGGTGATCGGGTTGATGGCCGTGAGCGGGAGCCCGAGCTGCAGGTCGGTCAGCGGCTCGCTTGCGGCGTTGAAGTTACCGGTGCCCGAGGTGTCGTAGGCCTGGATGATTCCGCCGCCGATCTGCTCGATCCGGCCCATGTACTTGGCGTCGACGTTGTCGATCAGGCTGCCCTGGCGTGGGTCGAACAGGTTGTAGACCGGCACCGAATGCGAGCCGTAGACGATGTTGCCGGCGTCGCCGGCTGCGGGGGCCTGGGTGTCACCCGTGATCGCCGAGTCCATCGTGACGCCGCGGACGGTCGTGCCGTAGGACGTGTCGTGGATCGAGGTGAGCACGACCGGCACGCGGCTCTGGCCCGTCGCCTGGTTGGCGCCGATGCCGAGGAACCGCATCTCGCCGTAGACGCCCGCGTCGATCAGCGAGTCGGCCGTCGGGTCGACGCCGTTGTCCATGCCCGTGACGAAGCCGGCGCCCTGCTCGTCCTCGGACCCTAGGGTCGGCGTTGTCGTGTTGCCGATCGCAGGCCCGCCGCCGGGCTGCGTGTTGCCCACGACGGGCGCGTCGCCGAGCTTGATGATCGGCGACAACCCAGGCTTGCCCACGACCGTCCCGTCGGCCAGGATCGTGCCCGGCAGCGTGCTCTGGATCGTCAGCGAGACCGTGGCCTTCGTCTCATTCGGGGGCGTCGACGGATTGGCCGGAGCCGGGGGGATGTAGCCGGCGTCGGCGCCCACGCTGATCGTGCCGCGGACGATGTACGTGAAGTCGGCGCCCGGCCATACCGAGTTGACGTCGACGTAGGCGAACTGGCGATTGGTGATGCCGGTGACCGCCGTCGGCAGGCTGTTGGTGCCCTCGTTGGGGTCCTCGATGACCAGGGAGGAGTCGTTATTGATCGGCGTGGGCTGGATGCCGTCGGCGCCGATGCCGACGCCGTTGTATCCGTTCGCGATGAAGACGTTATTGTGCAGGAAGGGTGCGCCCGAGAGCAGCGGCGTGTCCGGGTTGCCGGCGACGAGCCCGTTGGGCGTGATGTTGATCGGCGGCTCAGGGATCTGCGACGGCGCGGGGAAGTTGCCGTCGTAGAGGAAATTGTCGTCCGTGATCATCGCGTGCGTGCCGGTCCCCTGGCCCGTGGGCTGTCCGAACCCGAAGCCGAACTGGCTCTGCGAGAAGATGGCGCCGGCGCCGGCGAACTCCAGGGCGTGGCGCGGCTCGGTGCCGTTGGCCGTGTTCACGAACCCGCCGGCGTACTCGATCGTCGCGTTGTTGATGACGGCGACCGCCGGCGAATCGACCTGGATTCCTCCCCAGCGGGCCTGCGTCGGGATCGAGGTCGGCGACGGCTGGAACGGGTTGTTGGTGGAGATCGGCAGCGGCGCGACGATGGTCGTCGAGACCTGCGTGACCGGGTCGGTGTAGGACGTCGTCGCCTTGTCGTCGAACCACGAGGTGAAGAGGACCGTGGCGTTATCCGTCGAGTTGGCGACGAAGTCGGGGTTGGGCGAGCCGTTGGCCAGGATGGGGCTGATGCTCGAATTCTGATCGAATTCGTTGATATAGGTCCGGACGCCGACGTTGATGCTCGGCTGGCGAGCGGCCGGGTGCCGGTGTTCGGGTCGGCGATGCCCTGGACCTCGATGCCCGCCCCGGACTTGAGCTTGATCAGCATCCCCGGCTGGATGTAGAGCCGGTCGGGCGAGGCGAACTGGATGCCACCGGTCTCCTCCTCGAACACGCTGCCGACCAGCCAGGGCGTCGACACGAGGTACGGGTAGGGATTCGCGACGGCGTAGTTCTGCGCCCCGCCCTCGTTCGAGGGGTTGGTGGGGTAGGTCATCGCGTCGGTCGGCTCGGCGTTGCCGTTGGGCTCGGCCTGGAGGAAGATGCCGTTGAGCGTGTTGCCGCTGAAGGTGAGCCGGCGGAACAAACCCCCGCGGGCGAGGTTGTCCTCGCGGAGCGAGTCGACGTCGACCGAGAGCCCGGCGAACGAGCCGCTGACGCCGCCGCCGCCCGTGCCGTTCGAACCCGAGAACGAGATGACCGAGTTGGTGACCGTCGGCCGCGAGGCCAGGGTTGTGATCGAGCTGTAGGACGTGCCGACGCCCTGCGGCACGGAACCGCCGCCGTACTTGACGACCGCCAAGTTGATGTACGACATCAGGTCGTCGGCGCCCGAGACGGCGTCGGCGCCGCCGGGGCCCTTGAGCCGGTCGTCGACCGAGGGCACACCCGTCGTCGTGAATCTGGCCGGGGAAGAGGGTCGACCGGTTCTGCTGGTCGAAGTTGCGGAAGACGATGCCGCCCCAATCGCCGGGCTTGGGCGACGTATTCCCGGCGTCGTGATTGGTGTCGCCGCCGACCGTGTCGTCGGCGTACGACGTGAACGTGACCTGCTGGCCGCTGCCCGCGCCGCCGAGAACCTCGAGGGCACTGCCCTGGTTCTGTACCAGCAGCGAGGCATTCTGGAGCTTCAGCGCCGAGCCCGGCTGGAAGACCAGCGTCGTCATCGTCGGGACGGCCACGCTGCCGTCGTTGACGCCCGAGTTGCCGCTGGCGGGCGCCTGGAGGACGAAGGTCGCCTGGGTGGTCTGGCCCGTCGCCGGGTTCGTGAAGATCGTGCCCGGCTCGGCCACCACGACCACCGGCCCGTTGACCGAGTCCTGCTGCGCCGCGAAGAGGGCCGAGGGCTCGAACACGCCGTCGCCGCTCTTGTCATAGGCCGGGTTGAAGTTCGGGCCGTAGTTCAGCGGCGAGTTCAGGTTGCCGCCGTTGATCGAGTTGGGGACGGCCTCGGGGGCGAGCACGGGGAACGGCCGCGTGGGCGAGCCGTCGGGATAGCCGACACCGCCGAACGGGCTGTAGGACGTGTAGCTCGGGTTGGTGAAGATCACGTTGCCGTGCGGCACGACCACGTAGCCGGTCGCGAACGAGCCGCCCTGCACGCCGTCGCCCGACAGGCCGGCCCGGTACTGGCCGTTGGGCAGAAGGTCCTCGAAGGTCCCGTTGGCGGTCTGGTCGCCGAGGAACTCGAGGTCGGCCTGGTTGCCGTAGATGTCGTGGATCCGCAGGTCGGCGCCGGTCGTCGGGTTGACGTTGTTCGGGATGTAGAGCCGGTAGTAGTCGGGCGGGAGCGAAAGCGGCGTCTGATTGCCCGCTTGGTCGAGGGCACCCGAGAGCACGAGTCGCTCGTGATAGCCCGGCTGGCCGGGCCCCGGCAGGGTGCCGTCGGCCTTCGGGATCGACGTGAGCACCACGGTCGTATTCGGGACGAGCGAGTAGCCCGTGCCGTCGTCGGTCGTGCCCAGCGTCCCGAAGTTGCCGTCGGGGGTGCTGCCCTGCCCCTGCGTGTTCGCCGAGGCGACGAGCTGGACGAGGTTGTTGTAGCCCCCCGGCCCCAGGTCCTGCAGCTGACTCGAGAAGTCGATGTTGAACGAGGTGGGCGGCGCCGGCGTGCCGTCGGAGTTCGGCAGGCCGACCGACGCCTGCTCCTCGAAGTAGGCGCGGGGCAGACTGCTGGTCGAGCCGCTGATGGCCGCCAGGCCCGTGATGTACGTCGGGGCCACCTGGAGGAAGAACGGCAGGACGAAGTTGTTGGGCGTGGTCGGAAGCACGGGGTTGCCGGCCAGCAGGTTGCCGGCTGCGTCAGTGATTGTGTCCTTGGCGACGAAGTAATACTGACCGCTCGGCAGGCCCGACGAGAAGGTCACATTGATCGTGCCGGTATAGGGGTCGGACGTGAAGACACGCTTCGTCGTCGAGGTGAACGTCGCCGTGGCGATCGACGCCGACAGGTCGTCGTAGTTCACGCCGGCAATGTTGACCTTGCCGAGCGGGTCGACCCGCAGCAGCATGTAATTGCTGATGTTGTTGGCCGTCTGACGGGTCGAGCGCGGGCACGCTCAGCAGGGTCGGGACGGCGAACGGGCTGCCGAGCGTCTGGGGATTGACCGGGTCGGTGATGTAGAGCGTCAGCGCCGTGAGGGCGTTCAGGTCCGAGTTCATCGGGATCGACGAGCCGTCGGTGTGGGTGCCCGAGGTGTCGAGCGTCGGCAGGCTCGTGTCGATCCGGACCGAGGTCGCCGTCGCCGTCGAGAGGCTGGGCAGCAGCGGCTGGTCGGCCTGTCCGACCGCGACCAGGACGACGTTGTTCAGCCCGTCCGGCAGGCCCGCGGGGGCCGTGATGGTGAACTGGCCCGAGGCGTTCGTGATCGCGTAGGTGTCGTAGGTGCCGACGAGCCCGCGCCCGCCCGGCCCGACCCCCAGGGTCGTCTTCCCGCCGTGCAGGCCCGCGAACTCGGCGTAGACGATGACGCCCGCCGCCGAGCCGGGGAAATTGGCCCCGACCTGGCCGACGAACGAGGGCTGGGTCACGTTGGTGTTGCTGTCGCCCTTGATGCCCGAATCCGACGCCGGCGCGAGCTGGACGAAGTTGAAGATCGGCCCGGTCAGCGTGACGGGCAGGACCTGGACGAAGTTCCCGCCCGCGATCCCGTCGCCCGAGGGGAAGGTGACGCCGTTGAAATTGCCGTCGAGCGCGTTGCCGACGACGTCCGTGACGCCGGGCATCACGAGCTGGCCCGCCGCGTTGTAGACCGCCGACACGACGACGAGGCCGTAGGTGTCGCTCGGCAGCAGGCTCTGCGGCAGCGCCGAGAGGTCCATCGTCACCGAGTTCGTGGTCGGGTCATACGTGAGCGTCACGCGCGGGTCGTTCGAGATGTTGACCATCGACGGCGTGAGCAGCTGGCCCTGCGGGTTGTTCGCGCGGAGCAGCAGGAAGTCGCTCTTGTTGACGGTCGACGGGTCGATCGGCTCGCTGAAGTTGATCTTGATCGTGCGGCCGAGGAAGCTCGTGCCGGTGACCGTCGGCGGGACGTGGTCCTGGACGTTGAACGAGTCGACGTTCGACGGGACCATCACCTTGCCGGTCGCCGACAGGATGTTGAAGAGCGACGTCGTAATAGGTGCCGTTGGCGATGACGCCGGGCGCGTGCGAAATCGTGATCGGGAAGTCGACGATCGTCGGCGTGGTCAGGTTACCGATCGGGACCGGCGTGCCGACGGTGATCGTGACGCCGGCCGGGCCGACGACCCCGATGTCGGCCGCGGAGACCGAGGCGAAGTTCACGGGCTGGTTGAACGTCACCTGGAGGTACGTCGGGGCCTGCGTGAGGTTCTGCCCGCCGCCGGGCGAGACCGACGTCACGCGGAGCTGATTCACGAACGCCAGCGCGGCGACCGCGTTGACCTCGCCGTACCCGCCGTTCGAATTCCACGTCCCGGCCGTGTTCCCGTTGAGCGGCGTGGCCGAGGCGACGAAGGCCTGCGAGATCAGCGCCGGCGTGGCGAACGGGTCGAGCTGCTTCATCAGGGCCGCGACCGCCGCCAGATTCGGCGCGGCGGACGACGTGCCCGTGAAGTCCGGCAGATCCTGGAGCTGGTTCGTCTTCGTGACCGGCTGGTTGGGGAAATAGGTCTGGGTCGTGTCGAGGATCTGACCCGGGATGAAGAACGACGTATTGCCGGCGTCGGGCGCCGAGACGAGCGGCTGCTGGACCGGAACCGGCGCGGCGATTCGCGAGCCGTCCGGATTGAAGAACAGCAAGGTCGACCCGTAGCTGCTATAGGGCTCGTTGGCGTTGGGGATGCCCGAGACGACCTGGGAAACGTAAGGCCCCACGCCCCAGAACGGCGTGGCGCCGGTGCCGACCATCCCGTAGGTGGCCGAGTGGCCCACCGAGGTCGGGTGGGTGATGGCCTGGCTGGTCGTCGCGGGGAAGTTGAAGTTGATCGCGCCGTCGCCGACCTGCTGGAAGCGGATCTCGCCGGGCAGCTGCGACGTCGTGACCTGGATCGCCATCTGGTACGTGCCCGGGCCGAGCGAGAAGAGCTGCTGCGGCTGCTGCGTCGCGACGGCGTTGGTGTTCGGCACCGTCCCGTTCGCGCCGTTCGACGTGACCAGCGCGTTGCCGGCCTGGTCCCAGAAGTCGACGGCGACGTTGGTCGTGACGCCGTTGGCCGTATAGAAGGGGGCGTCCCACTGCAGCGAGAAGATGCTCGCCTGCGTCACGGTGATCGTGATGACCGTCTGGGTGCGCGCGCAGCGCCGGTGTTGAAGTTGTAGAACTCGCCGGTGCCGATGTTGAGCGGGTTCGCGGTCACCCCCACGAACGGGGCCTGGTAGCCCGCGTTCGAGGCATTGCCGGCGGCCGAGGTGTAGACCACGCCGCTGTTGACGACCGTATGCACGGCCTGAGCGATCGGGCCGTCCTGGAACTGCGGCTCGTCGAAGTAGGTGACGTCGTCGGTGATGACCTGCGCAGTGCGCCTGCGTGGCGAGGGCCTGGATGTTCGCCGCGAAGCCGAGGTCTCCGCCGTCGGCCGTCGCGAACGCGGTGTTCACGCCCGGCGCGATGTCGTAGATGTTCTCGAGCATCGCGCCGGCCTTCGTCCGTGCTGCCGGCCGGCCCGTCCTGGAGCACGTTGACGGCCGAGCCGCCGAGGCCGGTCCCGGCCGGGATGTCGCCCGTCTTGACGGAGTCGGCGAGGCCGTTCGCGTACTGGTTGACGCTATCCGAGAGCACGCCGACCGTCACGCCGGTGCCGTTGACGCCGAAGGCCTGCGCGGCCACGTCGGCGCCGAGCGCGTGCTGGGCCTCGTTGTCGGCAAGCCCGATGTAGGACACCGCCGGCTTGTACGTCGGCAGCATGCCGATCAGCTGCGGGTCCTTCGACGTGCCGTTGATCAGGTCGATCCCGCCCGACGCGTTCAGCTTGACACCCGACGCGGCGACCAGCGCCGAGATCGGCATGTAGCCTTCGACCTCGGTGTCGTTGGCCTGGGCCAGGGTGTGCAGGACCGTCATCCCAAGGCCCTGGAGGGTCGACACGAACGTCGACGCGTTGCCGTAGCCGCGGGCGTCGACCTCGACGGAATTGCCCTGAAAGTAGATCAGGCTCGACTCGGTCGGCTTGAAGGTGCCCTGCGAGCCGCCCGAGAGATAGGCCTGGTATTCCTTATAGATATTGATGAGGGTCGCGCCCTCGTTGGCCAGCGGGCCCTTCTGGGTGTCGTAGATGTTGGCGTCCGTCGCCTGCCAGGTCGGGCCGGTGGTCGGGGTGCTGCCGGACAGGAGCCGGCGGTTCTCCAGCGACTCCATGGCGAGAATCCGCTGGCGGGCCCGCGCCTTCTCGCGCCACTCCGAGCCCTTTTCCCACCTCTTGTTGCCCTTGAAGCTTGCCATCGACAGACCCCCCGGTAAGCCTCGGAGTTCCCGCCGCCACTCGCCGTCGCGCTGCGTCGCGACCGGGGCGTCGGACTCGTGTTCTAGGTGACCCGCTCAGCGCCTCGACCCGTAACCTCTCGGCCGCGGCGGGGACACTCCCGCCCCACGCGACCCACCTCGCCTCTCCCACAAGGCTCACCGACCGCCCGGGAACTCCCGCGAAGCCCACCTGTCGTGGCCGCCCCGCCGATGTTCACAAACGTATCGAGAAACGTTCGTCCTTCGCCAGGCCCTCGGCCTCCGAGTTCGGGCGTCGGATCAATGTGTGGCTCCATGCACGCAGTCAATCATTGCCGGTGTCATCCGTGTCGTCAAGACAGATCCTTCGGAATTCGCAGGTCGGGGAGAATCGGGGGAGTACGTCGGGCGAATCCAGGAGGGCGGCGCAAGGAAGTGCGGCAATGGGATGTGCTCGATTTTGGTCTATGGACGCGCGAAGTCAAATCCCCTATTCCCAAAGGGCCGCCCCAAATTGACACGTCGTTGCCGCGGGCGGATCGCGCTAATGGCGACGAACACGGGGCGATTTCCCCGCGAAATCGCCCGCCGCCGCGGATCTCAGCCCCGCGAATCTCCGGGGATCTCCACGCCGCAACTGCGGAGATCTTCCAACAGAAGCGGGACTGTCCGGTAGTGAACGCCGATTAGCCCCGCCTCGTTCGGCGCCCTGGACGTTCTCGGCCAGGTCGTCGATGAACACACTTTCGCCCGGCGGACGTGCCGCCGCGGTCGCGCAGGCGAGATAGAACTCGGTGGCGGGCTTCACGTGCCCTACCTCGATAGGAGAGGACCAGCCGGTCGAAGTGGCGGAGGACGTCTCGGCGAACTGCTCGCGAAAGTGCGCCGCGTGGAGCGGATTCGTGTTCGAGCCCAGTACGAGAGTGTAGCCGAGACCGCGGAGGCCGTCGATCAGCCTGTGCACGGGCTCGTTGGCCCAGAAGATGTGCCGCCAGTCGTCGGCGAAGCGCTCGAAGTCGCACTCGAGCCCGGTCATCTCGCAGATCCGGAGATGGAACGACTCGGAGGTCATGCCGCCGCTCTCGTAGGCCTTGAGCACCTCGAGAAAGCCCGAGTCCTGCGGCCTCGTCGGGCGAACTCCGAGGCCGAGACCCCCATCGTCCGGGCGAATCGCTCAGCGGCGCGGCCGTAGTCGAAGTGCGCGACGACGTTGCCGAAGTCGAAGATCAGGGCGGGCGACCGCCTCATGGCCGGGGCTCTTCCATCGACCCGAGGGCTTCCCAGACGTTGGAAGCGACCCGAATACTGTAGGTCCGTACCGACCCGTCGAGCAAAAGGACGTGGACCCCGCCGACATGCCGACTGGACGGGCCCAGGAAGGCCGTCCGACCGTCCGCCGCGACGCACGTGTCGAGCACTGGCTGTGCCATGTGGCTGTAGAGCGTCGAGCGCCAGTCGGACCGGAGCCACGACGACCCGGCATCGCCGCGCCACGATAACACTCCGCCGGTACGGACACCCATCCGTGTCGTCCATCGGACCCCTGCACGAGGACGTACGCCCCGCGCGCCTGGCGCGTTGGAACCGTCGCCGATGAGCCGCTCGGAGAAGGCCGCCGTGTAGGCCGCGCCGTCGGCCGCCTCGACATCCTCGAGGGACACTGTCCGTCCGATGGCGAACGGCCCGCCGTGGCCCTCGGCGGAGGCTCCCGTGTTAGCCCGATAGCTGATCGGGGCCGGGAACGGGCTCGACGAGCCCTGGCGATCGGATGGGCAGAGAAGCCCGGGGATCAGATGCTCGGTGACGGCACCCGCGAGCCGTCGGGGCGGGGCTTTCTTCGGGTCGCGGAAGGCGGCGAAGTCGGGTTGACCGAGCGTGTCCATCATCGCCGTGATCGGGCTCGTCGAGTCGAGTGCCACCGAGGGCCAGTGGCCCGCCGCCTGATGGTAAAGAGACAGCGCCAGCCCGATCTGCCGGAGGTTCGCCTGGCAGCCCGCGCGATCGCGCCCGTTCCCGGGAGTTCGGCACCGCGAGCAGCAGGCAGGCCGTGACAAGTGCGACGATCACGAGCCCGACGATCATCTCTACGGCGCTGAAGCCGCGCCGCGCCGATAAGGCCCGCATCTCGGTTGCCTCGAATCCGGTTTTCCTTCGCCGGTTGACCGAGCCGCTGCGTCCGATCACGGGGCGTCGAACACCAGGTCCCCCGTCCCAATGTTGCCCGCGGCGTCGGTCGCGCGGATCATCAACAGGTGCGTCCCCGGCTTGAGCCCGTCGAGGCGGACGGTGATCGTCTCGTTCGGGTCGTCGAACAGGCCGTCGTCGGGGAAGATCGGGGTCCACGCCGCTCCGTCCAGCGAGTAGGCCGCGCGAGTGAGTCGCGTGGCGTCATCCCTGAGCGAGACGACGATTCGCCCCGCCTTGTCGCGGCTGGCCGACACCTTCGGCTCGCCGTGGTCGACGAGGAACGGCTCGCTCTCCCGGTCGCGGACCAGCGCCTGCTCGGGACGGTTCGACGGTCGGTCGCTCGCTGTGAGCTTGATCCGGTACGAGCCCGTCGGCACGGCCGTGGCATCCCACTCGAGCCGCGTCTCCGTGATCGGCTGGTCGCCGAGCTTGATCCAGCCGGGCCAGCCCTCCTTCTTGACGTGCAGCGTGTATTCCAGGTCGTCGCCGTTCGGGTCGGAGGCGTCCCACCGCAGCGAGAGCTTCGCCGGCTTGGTGGCGCCGTCGCCGTTGGCCACGTCGGGCACGTCGAGCCGGTTGATCTCGGGGGCGAGGTTCTCGGTCTGGAAGCGGATGGTGACGGATCGAAGCTCGGGCGTGAGCGACGGGTCGTCGGTCCGAAAGACCGCACGGTACTGGAGGAATCGCCCTGGTGGGACGCTGGCGCGGGCCGAGCCCGGGTCGTGCTGCTCGGGTGACCAGGGCGACCAGGTCGCGTCGGGCTCGCCGACGTTGCCCGAGCGCGTCTGGATCGCCAGCGACGTCCCACGCGGGACCTCGGCCTTCCACTCGATCGCCCCGAAGCGGCTGACCAGCTTGGCGTCGTGGACGTCGGACGTCAGCGTTCCCGCCGGTGCATGCCCCGGCCCGAGCCGGACGACCGAGCCCGGGTCGCCCGTCCCGACAAGCAGCCCGCCATCCTTCGCACTCGCCAGCGCCAGGATCTGCCCGCTATCGAGCCGCGCGATCGGCGCCGACTCGCGGCCGCCGTCGCGGACCTCGAAGAGCTGACCCTCCGGCCCGGTCCCGACGAGGAGCCTGTCTCCCTTGCCAGGCGAGGGCGTGGATCAGGACGCGGCCCCGGAAAACCTCGCGGGCCACGCCGTCGGCCGCCGACGCGGTAGACGGCGTTCTCGCCGGGCGAGGCGGGACGGGGCGTCGCCGTGCCGCCCGATCGGATTCGGACGCTCGGGACGCGCCTCGGCGGCCGCTGGAGTTACCGCCGCTGGGCTGGCCGAGGTCGCCAGCGCCGCCGGGACCGGAAGAGGGGCCCGCGGTCAGCCCCGGCGAGGAGAAGAGCGACGACGGTCGCCCCTGGCCGCCGCTCCCGGACTCGGCCGCCGTGCCCGCATACAGCGTGCCGTCGGGCGTGATCAGCAGCGAGCGGATCTCGGCCTGCGGGGCATCGTAAACCACCGAGACCTTGCCGTCGGCGGCGACGCGATAGAGCAGGCCTTCGCCGTCGCTGCCGGCGTAGACCGAGCCGTCGTCGCCGACCGCGACGCAGAGCAGATGTTTCTGCGGCAGAGTCGAGCAGGAGCGACCAGGTCGCCCTTGGCGTCACGCTTCCAGAGCTGGCCGGTCGGGCCGGTGGCGGCGAAGAGGTTGCCGGACGACGTCGGCGGCGAGGTCCCAGATGTACTGCACGCCCGGGTCGGGCCGCGAGGCGGGATGCTTCGGATCGGTCAGGTCGACGACCTGCCCCGACGGCCCGGTGCCGGCGAAGACGTGACCCTCCGGCGACGGCGACGACCGACGAGGGCCTGCGTGTCGCTCGCGTCGAAGGCGACGTCCCAGCGGTCGCCGTCGAGCCGGAAGACCTTCCCCTCATCGCCGGTCGCCGCGTAGGCCGTGCCCTTGGCATCGATGGCGAGATCCCAGACTCGCGAGGCGGTCATCGAGCCGACGGGGCCGAGCGAGTGACCGAGGCGGACCCGGCCGGTGTCGGAGACGACGACCCGCTCCTTCTTCCCCTTGGCGAACGCCGAGGCCGTGTCGCTTCGCCACGTTTCGACCTTGCCCGCGACCGCCAGAGAGGCCAGCCGGCGAGAAGCCCCGCGACGACCATGCCGACCCGTTTCATGATGGCAGTCCCTTGGCCCGATGCCCGTGGGGCGATCCTGGAGTTTGTCCCCAGGCATCATCGCATCGGGGCGGCCCGGCGGGCAACCGGCTCATCTCACCGCGGCGACGCGAGCGAGAGAGCCCCGCGTCCTTCGCCACGGTGAACTTGAGCAGTCTGGTTGCCCTCGATCACCCAGGGCGTCTCGACCCGGGCGACGAGGTCCGCCCGGACCTGCGGCTCGGGCGTCTCGCGGCCGGTGGCGAAGACCGACCGGACGCTCCCGGGCAGGTCGGGCAGCGTCTGACCGCGGACGGCAAGGCCCTTGTCGGGCAAGCGCACATGGAGCGAAAGGGCAGTCCGCTTCTGCTCGGTCGGAGCGCGGGCGGTCGCGACCAGGCTCGCCGACGTCGCGCGGCTCGAGAAGCTGGGGCTCGTTGCGGAGCCGGCGGCGGAGGTTGCCCGGTCATGTCGCAGAGGTTGGCCTCGTGCGAGCCCTCGGGGAACTCGTCCGGAATCGGCAGCGCGACGGTGATCGTCTCACGCTCGCCCTTGTACGGCTTGAGCGTGACGAAGGCCCGGAGCGTCTGCCCTGGCTCGACCCGATCGCTCGCCAGCCGGACCGACTCGATCGCGGCGACCGAGCGGCCCGCGATCGATCTCGACCTCGGCGTCGATCGCCTCGATCCGCACCTGGGCGAACGGATTTCGCGTCAGCACGCTGACCGCGGATGCCACCTGGCCGAACATCGCGGCCGGGCCCATCGGGCCGGTATACGCGCGCGCCGCTCAGGACGTCGTCGAGCTCGATCGGGTCGTGACCCTTGAGCTTGATCCGCGCCTTGAGATGGGCGGTCAGCTCGTCGGGCAGGTCGCCCTCGGTGTCGATTGCGTTGGTCAGCACGGCCATCACCAGCGAGGAGAGCAGGTTCGGCTCGCGGACGATCTCGACCTTGTACGTCTGCGGCTCGGAGTAGCGGCCGTTGCGAACCTTCACCGACATCGGCAGCATGTCCGGCTTCTTGCCGAGCCGGCCGGCGACGCCGGTCGAGACGTCGGTGTCGAGCACGCCCACCGTCTTGAGCGGAGAGCCCATCTTCATGCTCACGCTGGCCCGCGGGTAGACCGTGTGGATGTAGCCGGTCATCATCGGGAACTGGCACGAGCCGAGCCCGAACATCGGGTGGCCGAACCCGTAGACGCGGTCGCCCTCGATGTGGGTGACCGTGCCGATGCCCGAGAGGTCGAAGTCGCCCGTCACCATCGCGATGCTCAGCGGCGAGCCGGGCCTGCAGCGGCTTGTCGCCTTCCTCCTTCTTGATCCGATCGGTCGCACCGCCCCCGGCCGTCGGGGCCAGCCCGATCGGGCGGAACTGGTCGCCGAGCAGCGCGAGGGCCCGCGGCGAGAATCCGGTCGCCGCGACGGGCGTCGCGATCGGCTTCATCCCCGCCAGCCCCGCCGACGACGACCGGTTGCGGACGCGAAAGCTCCGTGTCGAGCCCCGCCAGGCCGTTGACGACTCGGTCCTCATCGAGCAGAAACGCGTGCGGATCGCCGTTCTCGACCGCCTCGGCGGCGAGCTGGCGGTCGCTCGAGCGGGCGTACTGGACCATCTGCGAGAACGGCGTCACGCCCGCGATCGGGTCCTTGGCGAACTCCCATGCGAACGCCACCGCGCCGAGGAGCTTGCCGTCGATGTAGATCGGGCTGCCGCTCATCCCCTGGATGATGCCCGAGTGCTCGAGCTTGCACCCCTTGAGCCGGCAGAGGACCATGTCCCGGCCCGGGCTCACCCCCTTCATTACGCCGAGGACCTCGGCCTCGAACTCCTCGAGCGCCGTGCCGGTCATGACCGTCCGCCCGACGCCCTTCATCCCGGCGCGGATATCGGAGACGTCCCAGTAGGTCTTCGCGTCGGGCTCGCCGGCGACGCGCCGCGACGAGTGCGATAAGTCGCCAGCCGAGCGGCCGCGACGGCCCGCAATCGAGCATGCGGCAGGTACATGCGGCCGGGTTTCATCGACGAATCCCCCAGAAGGAGGCGTGACCTTCGGCGAGGCGGAGATGAGGCAGACGTGCGCGGATGCGGCCCGAGCAATGGAAGGCGGAGGCGTGAGGGAAGGCTCCCCAGTGAGCAGGCCGCCGTGGCATGTCTCCGATCAATCGTAGGGCCGCGCGGAATTCGCGTCAACCGATAGTCGACGCGTTCTTGCATCGGAAAATCGAATAATTCAATGCGGCAGAGCGGCCGATGTGCCCCAGTCCGTCGAACCAGCAAGCTATTTCGAAGACCGACGCCCGTCGCCGTCCACCCGGCGCCGAGCCGTTCCGTCGCGAAAGGACCGGTTGCGCCGGTTGGGAAATGCGGAGCGTCCGCTCAATCTTCGGACGCCGGTCGGATGGCCGTTGGTCCCTCCCTCGCGACGCTGCGCCTTCTGCAGGGCGATCCGCGCGCGCAGCTCGTCCTCGACGATCGCCAGGCCCTCGTCGGTCAGTCGCCTGCGCTGGCGTCGGGCGTAGACCCGCGTGGAGATCCAGTCGAGCATCGGCAAGCACGAGCAGAACGACCATCATCAGGGCGACGCCGGCCCAGAGATTGATGAAGGTCTGGTTGACCCGGCCGCCGACGCGGTCGGGAATCCACGCCCCGACGGCCATGCGCCGCGGCGATGAGGACGAGAATGATCGTCCCGAGCAGGCGTCGGAGGTCCTGGCGTGCGAAGTGGCCCTCGTCGCCGCGGCGACAGGCCCGGGGGACGCGAACGGACGTCGCGCCACTGCCTCCAGCCGAGGAACGCCGCGGCGGCAGGACCAGGCCCGCCAGGACGAGGCTGGCGATCCCGGAGGCATCGAGAGCGGGCGCGAGCGGCATGGATGATCGGCTCCTCGGGACGGCCGGGATCGGCGACTTCAGGGTACGAAGCAGTCTCGCCGTCGGCCAGCCCCTCGACCCTTCCCCAGCACGCGCCCGGGCCGCGATAATGCCGGTCTCACCGGTCGGGGTCGTCTGTTCGAGGAGGCGGGACGTGGAACGTCGCAAGCTGGGTCGGACCGGGCTGGAGCTCTCGATCGTCGGCTACGGGGCCTCGCCGCTGGGCAACTCGTTCGGGCCGATCGACGTTGCCGAGGGCATCGCTCGGTCCATCGGGCGATCGACCTCGGGATCAACCTGTTCGACACCTCGCCCTATTACGGCCTCACCCTGTCAGAGACCGTGCTCGGCGAGGCCCTCGCCGGCCGGCGCGACGAGATCCTCCTCTGCAGCAAGGTCGGCCGCTACGGGCTGAGGAGTTCGACTTCACGCCGAAGACGATCCTGCCCGGCCTGGAGGCCAGCCTCAAGCGGCTCAAGACCGACCACCTCGACCTGGTCATCGCCCACGACATCGAGTTCGCCCCGCTCGGCCCGATCCTCGCCGAGACGATCCCGGCGCTCCTGAAGGCGAAGGAGCAGGGGAAGGTCCGCGCCGTCGGCGTCAGCGGCCTGCCGCTGGCCGCGCTCCACCGGGCGATCGACGGGGCCCCGCTCGACTTCGTCCTCTCCGTACTGCCATTACACGCTCTACGACACGACGCTCGAGGACGAGCTGGCCCGGGTCGCGTCCGAGCGGGGCATCGGCCTGATGAACGCCGCCCCGCTGGGCATGGGCCTGCTGACGAAGGGCGGCCCGCCCGACTGGCACCCGGCGCCCGAGGCCCTGAAGCTCGCCTGCACCGAGGCCGTCGCCCTGTGTGACATCCGCGGTGCCGACATCTCGGCCCTGGCCCTGGCCTTCTCGGTCGTCGGCGCCGTTCGTCGCCTCGACCATCGTCGGCATGCCGACGGTGGCCGAGGTCGAGGCCAACGTCCGGGCCGCGACGACGCCGGTCGATCCCGGGCTCCTGGCCGAGGTCCAGGCGATCCTTGCGCCGGTCTCGGACATGACCTGGCCGAGCGGGCTGCCGGAGAACAATTGACGCGACAGCTATGTCGTTGCGACATCTTCCGGCGTCGGAGAGGTCCGCACAGCGGACCTAAGAGATCGCGACGGCTCAGTAGACGTCGGCCTGGGTGAGCTGCTGCTCGACCCAGTCGCTCCGCTTGGCGATCTCGCGGATCGCCGCGTGCACCTGGGCGGCGTCGGCGTGGGCCCGGGAGTAGGCCCGCGACATCACGAACATCGGCTCGCCGTTCACGACGCGGACCGACAGGCCGGCGTAGGTCAGCTCGGCGTTGAGCTTCAGCGCGAACTCGTAGTGCCTCGGGTCGGCCGGGCAGCAGACCGAGAAGACCGAGAGCAGCCGTTCCTTGTGCCGGCCCTGGCCGACCTCGACGTAGACCTCCTGGAGCCGGTTCTTGGGCAGCTTCACCAGGATCCGGAAGTGGTCGCGGGCCCCCTGGACGAAGCAGTCGAGCCCCTCGACGCTCTCGCGGACCAGGGTCTCGGTGTCGAGCATCTGGGCGATCAGCGCCTCGAGCGTCTCGACCAGCTCCTCGGCGTTCTCGAAGCGATCGTTCGGGGTCTTTCGCCAGGCAGCCGGTCGAGGATCGCGACGATGTCGTCGTTCACCTCGGGGGCGACAAGGCGGATGTCCGGCACGGCGGCCTTGCGGTGCGAGGTCGATCAGCCGGCCGATCTTGTCCGAGCTGAACGGCAGCCGCGTGCTCAGCAGGTAGTAGAGCATCACTCCGACGGCATAGAGGTCGGACCGCGGGCTCGCCGGGCGAGCCGGCGAAGAGCTCGGGAGCCATGTAGGTCGGCGTCCCGCCGACGGAGGCCCCGGCCAGCTCCAGCTCGCTGAGGCGGCGGACCAACCCGAAGTCGGCCAGCTTGGCGTGGCCCGTGCCTGGTGAGCAGGACGTTCGAAGGCTTGATGTCGCGATGGACCAGCCCCGACCGATGGGCAGCGCCCAGCGCGTCGACGACCTGCCGGACGAGGACCGCGGCCCGCATCGGGTCGAACGCGTCCCTCGCGGACGAGCTTCTCCTTGAGCGTCACGCCGCCGGGGACGTACTCCATCTCGATGAAGTGATAACCGCGGTCCGACCCCAGGTTGTGCACGGTGACGATGTGCGGATGGACGAGGTTAGCCACCACGCGGGCCTCGGCCCAGAACATGTCGCCGCATCGCGGGCTGGCGCGAGAGCAGGCCGGGGTTGAGGACCTTGATCGCGCAGGGCCGCGCCAGGGTCAGGTGCTCGGCCTGGTAGACGCGGCCCATCGACCCGCGGCCGATTACCCCGCCGACCCAATACTGAGCCAGCCCGCGGTCGGTCAGGTCGTCGACCGACGGGAATCCGTCATCGCTCTCGATCGTCGCGAACCGACCGCCCTGGAAGGCGACCGTCTCGTCACCCGCACTCGCCATGGATACGCCTAACAATTCAAACCTTCAGCTTCCGGAAGATCACGCCAACCGATCGGACACGCTCGCTTCGGTCACGGGACGACGCTACATTCATCCAAGTGTTCGCGATCTCGGACAAAAGGTCAAGGTCGATCGTGGAGGTTGATCACGAAGTCCGTCGAACCGAGGGGCCGAGTCCGGCGGTTCGGCGGGGTCTGGGCGGACGCCTCGCGGCTCCCGCGAGTCGGCATGAGTCGGATCGGGGCCGGCATTACGGAAGGGCATGATCCTCGACTCGGCCCGTGCCGCCACGAGATCAGACAACGAGTCGGACTGGCATCAGACGTTGTAGGTCGTCGAGGCCGTCGTGCCGCCGCGGCCGGTCCAGTTGGTGTGGAAGAACTCGCCGCGGGGCTTGTCGGCCCGCTCATAGGTATGAGCGCCAAAATAGTCACGTTGGGCCTGGAGCAGGTTCGCGGGGAGGCGGCCCGTCCGGTAGCCGTCGAAATAGGAGAGGGCCGAGGTCATCGCCGGGATCGGGAACACCCTGGCTCATCGCCGCCGCGCAGACCCGGCGCCAGCCGGCCTGGGCCTTCGTGACCTCGCCCGTGAAGTATGGGTCGAGCAGCAGGTTCGCCAGCTTCGGGTTCCGATCGAACGCCTCCTTGATCTTGCCCAGGAAGGCGCTACGGATGATGCAGCCGCCCCGCCACATCAGGGCGACGCCGCCATTGTTGATCTCCCAGCCCGACTCCTTCGCCATCGCGTTCATCAGCGCGTAGCCCTGGGCGTAGGAGACGAGCTTGCTTGCGTAAAGGGCGTTCTCGATGTCGTCGATGAATGCGGCCCTGTCGCCCTCGAACCTGGGCGTTGGCCCGCTCAAGCACCTTGCTCGCCTCGACGCGCTCGTCCTTCTGGGCCGAGAGGCAGCGCGGCGAAGACGGCCTCGGCGATCAGCGTGAGGGGGATGCCCAGATCGAGAGCCGAGGTGACGGTCCACTTGCCGGTGCCTTTCTGGCCGGCGGTGTCGAGGATCAGGTCGACGAGCGGCTTGCCGGTCGCCTCGTCCTTGAAGGCGAGGATGTCCCGGGTGATCTCGACGAGGTAGCTGTCGAGCTTCCCCTTGTTCCAGCGGCCGAAGACCTCGCTCATGGACGGCGCGTCCATGCCCACGAGCGTCCTTCATGAGCTGGTAGGCCTCGCAGATCAGCTGCATGTCGCCGTATTCGATGCCGTTGTGGACCATCTTCACGTAATGGCCCGCCCCCTCGGCGCCGACCCAGTCGCAGCAGGGGGTGCCGTCGGCGACCTTGGCGGCGATCGCCTGGAAGATCGGCTTGACGTGGGGCCACGCCTCGGGATTGCCGCCAGGCATGATCGACGGACCCTTCAGCGCACCCTTCCTCGCCGCCCGAGACGCCCGTGCCGACGAAGAGCAGGCCCTTCTTCTTGAGGTCCTGGGTCCGGCGGGTCGTGTCGGGATAGTGGGTGTTGCCGCCGTCGATGAGGATGTCGCCCGGCTCGAGCAGCGGCGCGACCTCGTCGATCACGGCGTCGACCGGCTGCGCCGGCCTTGACCATGATCATGATCTTCCGCGGCTTCTTCAGACGCCGCGACGAGCTCCTTGACCGAATGGGTGCCGACGAGCTTCTTACCCTTGCCGCGGCCGCTGATGAACTCGTCAACCTTCGAAGTCGTCCGGTTGAAAACGGCGACGGTGTAGCCGTGGCTCTCCATGTTGAGGACCAGGTTCTCGCCCATGACGGCGAGGCCGATCAGGCCGATGTCGGCGGTGGGTTCGCTCATCGCTCTCGTCCGAGTTTGGGAAGGTCGCAGGCGGATGGAGGGTCGAACGTACCAATCGGCGCGAGCGTTCGTCTACGGCAGCAGGTCGGTGACCGCGATATTCGCCTCGGCAGTCGCGAGCGGAGCGGCCTGGCCATCGTGGACGGCTCGAAATCGGCGGACTCCTTGATCGTCGTTGAGCGGCCGGGCCTTGCCATCGATGGACTCCTGACATCGAATCGGCGGACGTCTCTCCTTTATTGTCGTCGAGCGGCCGCGCCCCGTCATCTTGGTTTCCAGGGCGGGTGGGAGGGGAGCAGCGCATGGAATCGAGCCACCTGCTCGGCCATGTACTCGGCCGAGTAGTCGCCCGAGAAGAAGCGGGGCAACGCCTCGTCGTGGAACCGTTCCCAGGACTCGTCCTCGAAGCCGGGCAGGATCGGATAGAAGAGGACGCCGTTGGCCTCGGCGGCCTGGAGGTCGCCGGGGGCGTCGCCGACCAAGAGGATCTTGTCGAGGTCGTAGCGACCGACGGCGGCCAGGGCCAGTTGCTCGCGCTTGCTGCCCATCTCCTGGCCCGCGATCGCGTTGGCGTGCGCCGCCATCCCTTGCTCGATCCACTCGCGGATGACGGCCTCGCAGGGAGTGGCCGAGCAGACGAGCATGTCGGAGCGGTCGTCGATCAGGGCGAGCGACTCACGAACAAACGGAAAGGGCGGGACGTCGTGGACGATCTCGGCGATTGCTTCGTTCACGGCCTCGCTCCACTCGAGCGTCGACGACGAGGTCGGGATCATCGGTCCTCCCGACCTCCGCCCGGAGCGTCGGGTTGCCGAGGGTCGTCTCGCGGGCGATCCAGTCCCGCAGGCCCGGCACGCCCGGCAGACGAAACCCGCGCCGCTCGACTTCGATTCGCTCACCGAGGAGGTCGAGCGTGAGCACGAGTCCAGGGAAGCGATTGATCCCTGCGCCATTGTGAGTACAGGTTGACGAACTCGGCCACCTCGCGAGCGTACTTCGAGATCGCAGCGAGATCGAAGACGCGGATGATATTGGGGATGAAGCATTCCTTGTGCTTCACCTCCATCGTGTCGAAGACGCAGCCGTCGCTGTCGATGCCGACGAAGAAGTCCTTGGTGCGCTGAAAGTTGCGGAGCGGAGCCTGGGGGTCGCTCGGGGCCGTCATGGACGGGGTCCTGTCGTGCGATCATTCGTCGCGTCGCCGGCTGGGATCGTAGTCGGGTCCGGTGCGGCTTGTCCAGCGCCGCGAGGCTGCCTCGCGTTCGGATCGGGACGATTCCGCCGGTTTTTCGGGGATTCCGCGCGATTCGGAGAACGCGGCGGCCCCGGATTGCGATAGTGCCTTACGAACGTTGCGTCGACGCTACGAATGGCGTGGCGGCCGTGACGTCGCGGTTCGTCCCGTGGGGAGGGCCCTGAGTGTCGACGGTGTGCGCTGAGGTGACGTTTCTCGGTGCCCTGGCGGGCCGGTGGACCCGGCTCGCGGCGATCGGTGTCGGGAGCCTGGGGGTCGGGGAGCTGTTCGCGCAACGCCTGGCGAATGCGCTGCCGTGCCTGGTCCTGGCTCTGGTGCTGATCCGACTGCGCGGGACCGAACCGCGCCGGGCTTGATCGTCCGGAATGGGTGTCCGTTTTGAGTCATGCGTTTGGGAGTCCGTTGTCAGTGAAGACGTACAAAGACTGGTTGATCCTTGCGCTGGGCATGGCGCTGGCCTCGGTGGCGACGTTCGAAGTCGTCACCCGGCTGCCGCACGCCGCGCCGAGCCCGGCGCCGGCGGTGGACGGTGCGAAGCTCGGCCGCGCGTATGCGACGACCGTCGTCGCGACGCTGTCCGACGCCTGGAATGCCGCGGCTGACGCGCTCGGCCAGGGCAAGACGGTGGCCGAGGCCCAGGCGGCCTTGCAACAGAACTGGCAGGCGGCGAGGGCGAAGGCCTTCACCGCCTCGGTGTCCCCCGAATTCACGAAGGTCCTCGCCGACGGCGTTGAGCCGAAGGACGCCGCCCAGCGCGCCGCAGGTCGTGGCGCTCTGGCAGGCCTTCGCCCGCGGGCTGAAGGGGGGTCGCTGATGGATTACACAACCCTGGGCGGGTGGGTCCACTCGCCCGACGAGGTCGCCAAGCACCTCGCCACGCTGTCCAAGCCGACCTTCGCCGAGGCCGCGCCCGATCTGAGCGGGGCCGGCACCGACAAGACGGTGCTCCTGTACAAGGCGTTCAAGGACGTCAACGGCGGCCAGTACATCCCGTACGTGGCCCAGCAGATCGGCGACTGCGTCTCGTTCGGCTTCGGCCACGGCGTCGACCTGCTCGAATGCGTCCAGATCGCCATCGGCAAGAAGCCGGAGAAGCTCGAGCAGACGGCCACGGAGGCCGTCTACGGCATGGCCCGCGTCGACATCGGCGGCGGCCAGATCCGCGGCGACGGCGCCATCGGCGCGTGGGCCGCGAAGGCCGTCACGACCATCGGCACGGTCGAGCCGCGACGTCGTCGGCCCCTACAGCGGGCCAGCGGGCCAAGGAGTGGGGCCGCCCAGGGCGTCCCCGCCGACATCAAGGCCAAGGCGGGCGATCACAAGGTCAAGACCGCCACGCTGGTCCAGACCTACGAGGAGCTGGAGGACGCGCTGGCCAACGGCTATCCCGTGCCCGTCTGCTCGAACCAGGGCTTCACCCTGACGCGCGACGAGCAGGGCTTCTGCCGCCCGCGGGGCGTCTGGGGCCACTGCATGCTGATCGTCGGCGTCCGCGCCGACGACCGGCCCGGCGCCTGCATCTTCCAGAGCTGGGGGCCCGACATGCCGAGCGGCCCGCTCGCCCTCGACCAGCCGCCGAACTCGTTCTGGGCGGACCGCAAGGTCGTCGAGGACATGCTCGTCCATGCAGGACTCGTGGGCCATCTCGACCTTCGATGGCTACCCCGACCAGACCCTGCCCGCCCACTGGGGCTACGAGGGCTTCGCCTGAGCCTCCGTCGACCACGTTCGCCCCGGCCGACCGCCGGCGGCGATCCCGCCAACCCGACCTCCGCCGGGTGGACCCGGCCCTTCCGATCCGCCTTGTCGGGAGGCTGTCGACCGATGAAACGCCGGGCCGCGTGAGCCCGGGCCACCGCCTCCCGCCGCACCGAAATCCGAGGGCCCAACGGCCCGGAAAGTACCGAGATGCTCAAGCTGTTCCAGGACTTCTTCGCCAGCGTCGCCGACAGCGCCAAGGGCTTCCTCAACGCCGAGGAGCTCTACCGCTCGATCCTGACCGCGCTCGGCTCGGGCAGCGCCCTGGGCCTGGTCCTGACGTGCTCCAGGCGCTCCTGGCCAACGTCGCCATGATCTTCCCCAACCCGATCGTCGGCGCCCTGGCCACGATGCTGCTGACCCTCGTCGTCGACCTGCTCCGCCGCCTGAACCAGGGGACCAAGCCGGCCACGCCCGTCGCCCCCGCCACGCCCCAGTCCTGACGTCTCCGTCGGGTCGTCCCGGAGGCCGGCGCAGGCCGGCCTCCGGGGAAACTTCCTTGAAAATGGGGAAACGAAAGAATCCTGGGAGTCACAGAACGCAATCGTTGGCGAATCGTCGATGAGTGGCGATAATGCGACGTTGCGCCCGCGGACCCGACGACGCTGGGGTCGGCTCGCTTACGGAGTCGCGGCGCGGGCTGTCACGATGCGGAGGAGTACTCGGGCGATGGCGGCCTCCGAGAAGTCGAAGTCGAAGGAAGCGGCCCCCCACGACCTTCTGCCGCTGCTCCGCGACTCGGGCGTCCTGACCGATCGCCAGTTCGCCGACGTCCGCACCAAGGTGCTCGCTGGCGATTATCCCGATCGACGCACGCGAGCTGGCCGAACGGCTCATCAAGGAGCGATTGCTCTCGGATTACCAGGCCCGCCGCCTCCTCGCGGGCAAGTCGAGTGGAATGATCCTGGGCAAGTACGTGATCCTCGACCGGATCGGCTCGGGGTCGATGGGCCGGGTCTACAAGGCCACGCACCAGTTGATGGGCCGCGTCGTCGCGCTGAAGATCATCGCGCCGGAGATCGTGTCGAACGAACGGGCGGTCGCCCGGTTTTACCGCGAGATGAAGCTGGTCGGTCGGCTCGATCACCCAAATGTTGTCCGCGCGTTCGATTCCGACTCGGTGAACAACATCCTCTATATCGTGATGGAGTACGTCCAGGGCCGCAGCCTTGCCCAGATGCTCAAGGACGGGCCGCTCCCGCCGCAGGAGGTCGTCGGCTACGCCGCACAGGCGGCGCTGGGCCTGTCGCACGCTCACGAGCAAGGGATCGTTCACCGCGACATCAAGCCCTCGAACTTGCTACTGACTGACGAGAAGATCATCAAGGTGCTCGACCTCGGGCTCGGCGTCTTGATGGAGGCGGACAGCCATGCCACCTTCGCCACAGCCGACGGGATCGCCGTGGGGACGGTCGACTACATGTCGCCCGAGCAGGCGTGCGGCAAGGACGTCGACGGCCGGAGCGACCTGTACTCGCTCGGCTGCTCCATGTATCACCTGATCACCGGCCGGCACGCATTCCCAGGCGAGAATCCCGATCGAGCGCCTAGGCAAGCGGATCAACGGCCGTCCTGTGCCGATCACCGACCTCCGCCCCGACCTGCCGCCGAGCCTCGTCGCCGTGCTCGACAAGTTGATGGCCTCGAAGCCGCAGGACCGTTACCAGATCGGGTAACGACGCGGCCGAGGCCCTCTGAGCGGCCTGATCCGCCCGAGAAAAGCACTGCATGCCGCGGCCAGAGCCGGCCGAGCCGGCCGGTCCGCCTCCCGCGGCCGCGCCCCCGATCGCGCCGCCTCGCCAAAGATCGTGAAGGTCACGCCGAACTATCCCGGCTGGTTCCGGCCATTCGCATTACTGGCCGAGACTCGACCCGGCGGTCGCGCTGGCCGGCGCTATCGGTGACGCTGATGGCGTCGCGGGCGTTGGTTTCTTCGCTTGGACGATTCCTTCGCTAGCTCGCCGATCGAACGATCAATGGTGGGCGTGGGCGTGTCCGTGGGCCTTCGGACGAGCCGGCTCCGGTTCGGGCTTGACCGGGGCGAAAATCGTCTTCAAGGCGTCGGGTAGCGTCGGATACTGAAAGTGATAGCCGAGCGCCAGCGCCCGGGTCGGGAGGACCTTCTGTCCCTTGGTCACCACGTCGGCGATTTCACCAAGCAGGGCCCGAAGTCCGAAGTCGGGCGGCCCGATGGGGAGCATCGGACGCCAGAGGACCTTCGCGAGTTCCTTGGCGAATTCGTAATTCCGGAGCGGGTGCGGCGCCGTGCCGTTGATCGGGCCCGAGGCGGCGGGGTTATCGAGCGCGAGGAGGAAAATCCCGACGATGTCGTCGAGATGAATCCAGCTCATCCATTGCTGGCCCTTGGCCGGGCCCATGGGATGGTCGCCGCTGCCGACAGGGGCCGCGCCGCCGGGGACCCACTTGAAGATCGGCGTCATCACCCCGAGGGCCCCTTCGCCCTTCGCCAGCACGATCCCGTCCGCACTTTCGCCACGCGGACGCTCAACGCCTCGGCCGGCGCGGCCGCCTGCTCCCACTCGCGGCAAACGCGGGCCATGAAGTCGGAGCCGGCGGGGCTGTCCTCGGTCAGCTCCTCGTCGCGATGCGGGCCGTAATAGCCGATGGCCGAGGCCTGGACAAGGACCTTCGGCCTTGATCGCGCCGCGGCGATCGCCTTGACGACGCCGCTCGGTCGCGTGGACGCGGCTGTCACGAATCAGGTGCTTGACGCGTTCGTTCCACCGGTTGGCGAACAGGTTGTGGCCGGCGAGATTGATGACGCGCGTCGCAACCGTCGATCGCCTCTATCCAGTCCCCGGGTTCGGTCGGGTCGCCCTGGACGAACCGAAGCGAGCGCATCGCCTTCTCGCGGCGGACCTCGTCGGCCCTGCGGGAGAGGATGACCGGCTCGTCGCCGCGTTCGACCAGCCGCTGGACGAGTCCGCCGCCCGATCAAGCCCGTCCCGCCGGTGAGAAACACGCGCATCGCCATCGGACTCGCCCCCTTGTTCGGTCCCGAGCCGACTGGCCCGGACGTAAGATGTTGTAGCAGCCGGGGGATGGTCGTCAAGGAGGGGCGTGACGATCGATCCGCGGTGACTCCGTGGCGCCAGTCTCACACATTCCCATGTGGGATCGTGCTGAAATCGGCCGCGTCGAGGGGCAGATGATTGGACGGCCGGGGGTCGGGTGCTATTGTATCTGGGTCCGAGGGGCCGGCCGGCCCCGCCCGCGCCCGCCGAGGCGTGCACCGTGACGAGGGGTCTGCCGCGACGATGAAACCAAGCGTCCGCAACCTGTTCGATATCCATCGCCTCCATGCCTACGACCGGACAAACCCGCTCATCCTCGTGAATGGGCTGGCCGAGCAGTCGATCTCCTGGTTCGCCAACCGGCGATCTTGGTCGCGTCACTTCGACGTGAAGATGCCCGAGCTGCTCGTCTACGACGGAGCTCCGCTGCATCGCCACATCGACTCCGGCGGCGAGGTCAGGTCGACTGGCTCACCGATCGCCTGGCTGATTACCTCGATCAGTACGTCCAGCGGCCGCCCTACAACCTCGTCGGCTCGAGCCTGGGCGGCCAGGTCGTCGCGACGCTTCGCGACGCGGCACCCCAAGCTGGTCTCGAAGATCGTGTTTCCTCTGCCCGTCCGGCTTCCACGGCGACGAGAACCTGCCGATGATGGAGGGCGTCCGGCGGAGCCAGTACGACTCGCTCGTCAAGTCGGTCTTCCATCGGAGCCAGTTCGCGTCGGACGACCTGGTGGAGGTCATCGAGAAGAAGTTCCAGAGCCGCGAGTGGAAGAAGGGCGTCCTTCGGACCTTGCGGGGGACGGTGGGCCACTCGATCGCCGAACTTCTCGAGCAGATCCCGCATCCGTCGCTGGTGATCTGGGGCGAGAACGACCGGGTGATCTCGGACGTCCCCGGGTCGATCCGGGCGGCCGAGCGGATCTTGAAGGTCCGCCAGGTCGTGATCCCGAAATGCGGCCACGCTCCGCAGATCGAGAAGTCGCACCTGGTCAACACGCTCGTGACTCGGTTCTTCAAGGGCAAGCTCCAGGCGATCCCGCCGCAGCTTGACCCCGGGCGGTTCCTCGAGAAAGAGCGGAAGCGACGTCCGCCCGGTGGTCGGCGCGGCCATGATCGCCGACCCGCCCCCTCGCCCCGAGAGCCGGATGAGCGACGCGATCCTCTTCCTCAAGAAATTCCTCCGCCACGGGACGAAGATCGCCAGCCTCGCGCCGAGCAGCCCGTGGCTCTCGCGGGCGACCGTCTCGAATGTCGACTGGGACAAGGCCAGCGTCATCGTCGAGCTGGGCGCCGGCACCGGCCCGATCACGAAAGTTCTCGCCGAGCGGGCCCGGCCCGAGACCCGGGTCGTCGTCCTCGAACGCGACCCCGACTTCTCCGCCATCCTCCGCGATCGTTTCGGATCGCTTCCGAACTTCGATGTGATCGAAGGCGACGTCCGCGACCTGACAGCGATGCTCCTCGACCGCGGCGTTAACCGGGTCGATCACATCATCTCCGGCCTCCCGGTGCCGTCGTTCCCCAAGGACCTCCAGCGCGATTTCTTCCGGGTCGTCCACAACGTCCTGACGCCCAGCGGCGGCTTACAGCCAGATCACCGAGCTTGCGCTGGTCTACATGGGCCTCTACAAGCGCTACTTCGAGCAGGTCAAATTCGTCTTCGAGCCGAGGAATCTCCCGCCCGCCGGGGCCTATCACTGCCGGGGCGTGAAGGACCCCGGCTGAGGTCCCGTCGATGTCCCTCTCCTCACCGCTCGTCTCCCTGGCGGGCTCCCTTCCGATCCGGAACACGGTCAACTCGGCCTTCCACTGGTACGCCCGGCGACGGACCGCCTCGCTCGCCGCGTGCGACCCGGTCGCCGTCCAGAGACAGGGCCTGCTCGACCTCGTCCGCAAGGCCGCACAGACGCGGTTCGGAGTCGACTCATGACTTCGCCTCGATCCGGTCGGTCGAGGACTATCAGGCGCGTGTCCCGCTCAGGACCTACGAGGACCTGTGGGATGCCTACCTGAAGGACGCGTATCCGACTGCTCGACCATGTGACCTGGCCCGGCCGCATTCCCTTCTTCGCCCTGACGAGCGGCACGACGCAGGGGGCGACGAAATACATCCCGGTCTCGCGGGAGATGGTCGCGTCGAACAAGCGAGCCGGCTTCACGATGATGGCCTATCACATGGCCGCCCGTCCGGATTCGCAGGCTCTTCCTCGGACGCCATTTCTTCCTCGGCGGCTCGACGAATCTCGAAGAGCCCGTACCCGGCGTCCGTCAGGGCGACCTGTCCGGGAATCGCCGCGGAGCAGCTCGTCGACGTTCTCCGGCCGTACACCTTCCCGCCGCTGCGGCTCGCCCTCGAGACGAACTGGGACCGGAAGCTCGCCCTGCTGGCCGAAGGGAGCCTGCGCGAGCGGATCACCTCGATCGGCGGCGTGCCGAGCTGGCTGCTGATGCTCTTCCAGAAGCTGCTCGACCTCAGCGGCAAAGTCCACGATCGCCGAGGTCTGGCCCGACCTCGAGATGGTCATCCACGGCGGCGTGAAGTTCGACCCGTATCGTCACGCCTTCGAGGAGATCCTCGGGAATGCGGGCGATCCGCCTCCAGGAGACGTACCCGTGTTCCGAAGGCTTCATCGCCTTCGGCGACCCGGAGACGGGGCTGCTCCGGCTCATGTTCGACCACGGCCTATTTTACGAGTTCGTGCCAGTCGACGACCTGGGATCGGAGCGGCCGACGCGGCACTGGATGGGAACGTCGAGACGGGCGTCAATTACGCGATCGTCGTCTCGACCTGCGCCGGCATGTGGTCCCACATCATCGGCGACACGGTGCGGTTCGAGTCGCGGAACCCTCCGCTCCTGACCTTCACGGGCCGGACCAAATACACGCTCTCGGCCTTCGGCGAGCACCTGATCAGCGAGGAGGTCGAGGCCGGCATCGCCTCGGCGTCCCACGCGACCGGGGCCTCGGTGCGAGACTGGCACGTCGGGCCGGTCTTCAACGGGGCGCTGGGGCACCACCAGTTCATCGTGGAATTCCTCAGGCCGCCGAGCGACATCGCGGCCTTTCGCGACCGGCTCGACGCCGACCTGTGCGGGCGGAACGCCGACTACCAGGCCCACCGCTCCGAGGGCGTCGGGCTGCCGTTGCCGGCCATCCTGGTCGCCAAGCCGGGCGGAATCGACGCCTGGATGCGGTCGAAGGGGAAGCTCGGCGGCCAGCACAAGGTCCCGCGCATGGACGGGTCGGGCACGCTCACGGCCGAAATCGCGGCGATGCTCCGACAACGGCGGACTCGTCGAGCGGGAAATGGCCGCCGGCGACGGCTGAGTCAATCAGGCCGCGGCCTTCTTGCGGGCGACGAGGGCGACGATCTGGCCGACCGAATCCAGATTCTCGACGCCCGCCTCGTGGGCCTCGACCGTGACGCCGAACCGGTCCTCGAGGAAGACCACGAGCTTGAGCGTGGCGATCGAGTCGAGCACGCCCCCCGTGACGAGCGGGGTGGCCTCGGTCAGCGCGGAGGGGTCTTCGCCCGGCAGAAAGTGGCGTGAGGATGTAGTCGGAGACGACCGAGCGGATCTCTTCCATCGTCAACCTCCCTGTTGCGATGCACAGTGATTGCGCCGATCATTTCGGTGCGGCCGGGGCTCGGGAGTGTATCCCCAGCCTGCGGCTATCCGGTCAATCCGGGGCGGAAAAGCTCAAGCGGGATTGCCGGGTTGTCGATTCCCGGACATGATGCACCCGAGTCCACGGACGGGCCGGGAGCGTTGCCGCCCGCGCCGGGCCCCGGGAATCGGGGCCGGGTTGAACCAGGGGTTTGGCCGATGACAGCAAGGATGCTCGCGGGCCGCGGACTCTGCGCACTCCTGGTATGTCTCGCCCCGGGGCTCGCGGGATGCGGCATGTCGTCGCGCCACGCGGCCCGGCAGATCCCGCAGCTCGGCGTCATCGACCCCCACCAGCCGAAGGAGCTGGAGATGGTGTCGATGCCCCCGTACCTCGTCGAGCCCCCCGACGAGCTCGAGATCATCGTCCGACCGACCCCCGCGGCGATGGCGAACCATGACGACCTTCGTCGTCCGCTCCGACGGCAACATCGACCTCGGCTTCGCGGGCGACGTCTACGTTGCCGGGCTGACCCTGGCCAGGTCGAACAGAAGGTCGCCCACCACCTCGAGGGCGTCTCGGCGTCGCGCGGCGAGCGGATGCGGGAGCGGATCGAAGTCGTCCGCCCGGCTTGTGAACGGATCGCAGAGCAAGTTCTACTATGTCCTGGGCACCGTCTCGAACCAGGGCAAGTTCCCGATCACCGGCAACGAGACCGTGCTCGACGGCATCCTCGCGGCCGGCCTCCGGTCGCAACAGCCTGCCCGAGAAGTCGTATCTGGTCCGCCCGCACCCCAACGGCGGCGCCGACCAGGTCTACAAGATCGACTGGGACGGCATCAAGCACCGCGGCGACACTCTGACGAACTACCAGCTCTTCCCCGGCGACCGGATCGTCGTCCCCGGCGGAAAAGCGCCCGAGCCTGCTGAGCACTCTCGTCGGCGGCGGATGAGGCAATGCGGACCTCACTCGCCACATGCGCGTCGGGCGTCGACTTCGAACCAGTTGTCCAGTAATAGTGCCGGCTGCGCGACCCACGCCCAGCCGCTGGCGGCGAGATAGGCCGGCAGGAAGAACGGTCCCCAACGTTCGACCTGGCGGACGTGGGCCTGCTCGTGGTCGCGGCAGAAGTCCAGGCAATCGGGATCGCGGCCGAGGATGACATGGCCGAGTGTCATCGCCGACGCCTTGGCGACGCGGCGGAGCATCCATTCCGAGAATCCGCCGTGGAACTCGAGGGCGCCGCGACGGCGCTGGACCTTGCCGCCGCTGGCGAGCGTGAGGGCCCCGGCGGTCAGGCCGACGAGTGTCGTGGGGAAGGCCCAGGCATACAGGAGAGGCGGCGCATCAGTATCTCGTAGGGTCCGCTGTGCGGACCGTCTTTGCCCATACCCCGAGGATGGTCCGCACAGCGGACCCTACGAAGACCGCCTCGTCAAGGGTGCCCTTCACGGCCCGTTTGCCCGCGGCTAGAGTGGGCGCGACCGCACGGAGGTCAGAGGAGCATCCGAGATGGACTTCGGGCTGTCGGAGAGCCAGCGTCGCTGGCACGAAGGGGCCATTGCCTTCGCCAAGGCGGAGCTGCAGGACGACCTCCTTGGCCGCGACGAGCGCCGGGAGTTCTGGCGCGAGGGCTGGACCGCGCTGTGCCCGGTTCGGCGATCCAGGGCCTGCCCGTGCCCCCGAGAATACGGCGGCCAGGGCGAGGGCCTGCCCGAGACGATCGCCGCGATGGAGGGCCTGGGATACGGCTGTCCCGACAACGGCCTCATTTTCGCCATCAATGCCTGCCTCTGGACCGTCACCCTGCCGCTCGTCGCGTTCGGCACCGAGGACCAGAAGCGCCGCTATCTGCCTCGGCTCTGCGACGGGAACCCCGTCGGCGCCAATGCGGCGAGCGAGGTCGAGGCGGGGTCGGACATCTTCGCGATGCAAGACCCGGGCCGAACGGGTCGCAGGACGGCTGGATCCTCAACGGCCGAAAGACCTGGATCACGAGCGGACCGGTCGCCGACCTCTTCGTCGCCTACGCGACGACCGACCCGGCCAAGGGTGTGATGGGGATCTCGGCCTTCCTCGTCCCGAACGATGCTCCCGGCTTCCGCCGTCGTCCGATCGATCCCGAAGCTGGGCGTCCGGACCGTGCCGATGGGCGAGATCGCGTTCGAGGATTGCCGCGTCCCCGCGGATGCCCTGCTCGGCAGGGAGGGACGCGGGGGCCAGGTCTTCAACGCCTCGATGGAATGGGAACGCGGGGCGATCCTCGCCTCGACGCTCGGGGCGATGAGGCGGCAGCTCGAACGATGCATCGAGCATGCCCGCACCCGCCACCAGTTCGGCCAGCCGATCGGCAAGTTCCAGGCGGTGTCGCATCGGATCGCCGAGATGGCCGTCCGCCTGGAGACCTGCCGGCCGCTGGTCTACAAGATCGGCTGGCTCAAGGCCCGAGGCGAAGGACGCGACGGCCGAGGCGGCGATGGCCAAGCTCCACGTCTCGCGCTGCTTCGTCGAGAACAGCCTCGATGCGGTCCAGCTCTTCGGCGCGTCGGGCTTCGTCGCCGAGACGGGGATCGAGCGCGAGCTTAGGGACAGCGTCGGGTCGCTGATCTACTCGGGGACGAACGACATCCAGAAGAACTTGATCGCGAAGTCGCTCGGCCTCTGATACCGAATCGCCTGGATCGCTATCCTTAAAGACGTGGAGGTCTCATCCGCACGGAGGAATAGCACCATGGTGCGCCCCCGACTACCGATCGTCCCGCACCTTGACCCCGCCGAGATCGCCCGCCGCTACCGCGCCTGCCGGACCGGGGTCGAGAAGACCCACTGGCAGATCCTCTGGCTGTTGACCCGCACCGACGACCCGCCGTCCCCCGCCGAGGTCGCCGAGCGGATCGGCCTGACGCCCGCCTGGGTCCGCACCGTGCTGAAGCGGTGGAACGCCGAGGGGCCATCCGGCCTGGCCGACCGCCGGGCCGACCGGAACGGCGGCCGGTCGAAGCTCACGCCACAGCAGCAGGCCGAGCTGTACGCGGCGCTGGAGCAGCCGCCGCCCGACGGCGGGCTCTGGAGTGGCCCGAAGGTCGCCGCCTACGCCCGCGACCGCTTCGGCGTGACCGTCTGCAAGCAGACCGGGTGGGAGTGGCTGAAGGGCCTGGGCTTCAGCCTCCAGGTGCCGAGGCCCAAGAACCCCGGCGCCGCGGCGGACGAGCGGCGGCGGGCCTGGAAAAGACGCCCTGCGGCGGCGGGTCGCCGCGCTCCGCCGCCGGCATCCCGATAAGCGGATCGAGCTCTGGGCCGAGGACGAGGTGCGGCTGGGCCTCAAGCCGATCGCCCGCCGGGTCTGGTCGCGGAGGGGCCGACGACCGACGGCGAACGGGCGGACGAAGTACCAGTGGCTCTACGTCTATGGGTTCGTGCACCCGGCCAGCGGCAGGAACCTGGAGCTGATCCTGCCGGCGGCGAATACGGACTGGATGGGCCGGTGCTGGAGGAGTTCGTGCGCTGGGCCGACCCGCGGCGGCGGAAGCTCCTGGTCGTGCTGGTGGACAACGCCGGCTGGCACGTGGCCAAGCGGCTGGCGGTCCCGCCGAACGTGGTGCTCCACCCGCTGCCGCCATGCACGCCGGAGTTACAGCCGGCCGAGCCGCTCTGGCCGCTGGTCCGCGAGGCGGTGGCGAACAAGGGGTTCGGCGACCTGGAGGCGCTGGAGCCGATCCTGGTGGAGCGGTGCCGGTGGCTGATCGACCACCCCGAGGTCGTCCGCGGCGCCGTCGGGTTCCGATGGGCGGCGGCCCTCAATGGTTAGCGATCCAGACGATTCGGTATGAGACGGTGCGTAAGGAGCGCTGGAGCGGGTCGGGGACTGGCCCCGAGCCGGCGGGCGAGGCCGGGGTGCGAAACGAAGCCAATCCCGGCGGCCGGCCGACGAAACGAAGCCAATTCCGCCTGCGAAACGAAGCCAATCCCCGGCCTGCGAAACGAAGCCAATTCCGCTTCGACCGCCGCCGTTCGACTCGGTGCGTCGGACCGTGCGCAAGCCGCACAAAGGCAAACGAAGGGCGACGCTCGGGTTCGCTCGGCGCCAGGGCCTCGGGTCCGCCCGGCGCATGGGCGCCGGGTTCGCTCGGCGCCGGGGGCCGGCCCGAGGGCCGGGAATCCCGGGGCCTCTCACGCGGATTTGCTCTGTCGAATGCGCTCGCGGGAGGGCGAGGCTCCGTCCGAGCCCAGGCATCCACCCCGGACGGCCCGCCGGACCCTCCCCCGGGCATTCACCCCGGCCGGGGGGCGCCGCGCACCCCGACGGACGCGTCACATACCCGGGCTCGGACGGAGCCTCGCCATCCCAAAGACCGAGGAGGGTCTTCATCAGAGCAACGCGGATTCTGAGCCGGACCAGGCCCGGTCAGAATTCGGCCGGGTCCGGCCACGCCGCCCGCCATCATCTCGGCCTCTTCGTGCTTGGTGATGAGCTCCTGCGGGCGATAGCCCCCCTTTGTCTTGAAGTAGAGGATCATGCCGAGATAGATCAGGCGCCATGACGGCCGGGACGATCGCCGTGAGCCTCAGGGCCATCCGCCCGCCGAAGAGACCGGCGTCGGTGACGAGCTTCTTGTCCTCGGCGGCCGAGCCCTTGACCGACTCCCACCACTCGACCAGCTTCTGCTGATTCGCGACGACCTCGGGGCTCGCCTTGGGATCGGCCTTAAGACCTCCAGCGCCCGGGCGGCCTCCTTGCCGTTGTCCTCGAGCACCCCGACCTTGGCGCCGTCGAGGCCGACGGTCTTGAACGACGAGGAACGTGTTCTCCGTCGGGGCCTTGTAGCGCTCGAAGACGGCGGGATTCTTCTCCTTGAGGTCCTCCGACGCGTAATGGTCCTGCTCGAAGCCAATCCCCGGACCGCCGAGGAGGCCGGCCGACAGCATGCCGACGCCCCCGATGGCTCCGATGGTGATGGCACCGCCGCGGGGGAACTGCTCGGAGACGACGGCGAGCATCGTCGGCCAGAGGAACGTCTTGCCGCAGGCGTAGACCGTCGCGGCGACGACGCAGAACGTGACCGACTCCGCGTACGAGAGCAGCGTCAGCCCGCTGGCGCCGAGGATGCCGCTCGCGAAGAGAAGGCCCAGGGGCGAGGTCCGCTCGACGATCGGCCCGGCGAAGAAGCGGAGCATGAACATCAGGCTCGACGTGTAAACGAAGAGCAGCAGGCCCCGCTGCTTCGAGTCCATGATCGCGCCGGTGATCTTGCCGATCCACGAGTCGGTCCCCAGCTCGACATAGCCGACCAGCGCGTGTGTGATCAAGGAGCACGGCCAGCAGGACGGGACCGAGGTGGAACCCCGTCGCGTACGAGAACGCCAGCCAGAGGCCGCCCGGCGAGGACGATCGAAACAGTCGATCGGCAGCTTCAGGTCGCTGTTGAAGAAGAGGCCGAGCAGCAGGCAGATGACGCCGCCGCCCAGGATCCCCAGCTCCCGGAGCATGTTCCGGTAGGAGACGCCCTGCTGGCTCGCCTCCGACCTGGGGAAGCTCTGGCCGAGGAGCATCAGGCCGTAGAACGCGACCGGGATCGAGGAAGCACGAGATCTGGTATTGCCAGGGCAGGGCCTTCTCGAGCGGCTTCCAGCCGAAGAGGCTCTCGCCGGTGAAGATCGTCGAGAGCAACCCGCCGACGACCAGCCCGGCGGGCCAGCCGGCGTGGAGGATGTTCAGGAAGTGCGTTCGATCCTTGGGGAAGAGCGTGGCCACGAGCGGGTTGACCACCGCCTCGCAGATCCCGTTGCCCACGGCGAAGAGGAACATGCCCCAGAAGAGGCACTGGAACGCCGCCGGCTTCCCCCCCGCGGCGAACGCGACGCCGGCCGCCAGCGTCAAGGCCGCCGACGCCACGTGAACCATGAACGCCGAGATCATCAGCTTGCCGTAGCCGATCTTGTCGGCGATCAAGCGCGCTGAGCAGGATGATGATGCCGAAGCCGGTCAGCCCGCCGCCGGTGATGGCGCCCAGCTCGGTCTGTGTGAACCCGTAATCCGCCGCCCACTGGCCGAGGATGCCCGCGCGGATCGAGAAACCGACCCCGGACGCCATGATGGCCATGAACCCGGCGCCGAGCAGGCGGTATGCGTTGGGGGCGACAGCGTCGTCAGACTTCATGGAGACCTCGGCGGCGCGAGACGGGGGATGCACGACGGAAGCTCCTCGGGCGGACCACCCCTCGGCGCTCGTTCCCGAAAAGCTCGCATGCGTGCGGAATACTGCGGGATCAGACGGTCTTACACGAGCGGAGCGGGTTTGGCTAGAGTCCGCCGCCCGGCGCACGGGCTCGACCGGATCGTTTTCTCGACCGGTCCGGCCATGAGGTAAACTACCCTCATGTCGATCCCGCCCCCCACCCCCGCATCGCCGCCGGAGATCGTCCCCAAGCCCTGGCAGACGGGCCTCGGCCCGTATTACATCGGGCTGTTCCTCTGGATCGTGTACTTCGACCAGCTCGGGCTTCGCTCGCTGCCGGTTGGCGGGCTGATGTGGTCCGTGCTGGGGGCGGTCGCGGCGGCGCCTCTCTGCTACCTGCTTCTGTTCCGCGTGCCGGCGACATGGGGTCAGGCGACCCGGAAGGCCCTGCCCGAGCTCGCGACCAGCACGTTCGGCGAGGCCGGTGCGCGGTGGGTCCCGGGCCTCCTGCTCGGGTTGGCCCAGATCGCGTGGTTCTCGGTCTCGGTGTCCTATGCGACGGACCTGACCCTCCGCGGCCTGGCCGAGGTCCGCTTCCTCGAAGAGCGAGCGTTCCGCCCGCTGATGCTGGGGTCACTCCGGCTCAAGGGGCCGATCTTCCTGGCGACGGCCCTGCTCTGGAGCGTGATCGCCGGCTTGATCGGCCGCAAGTTCGTCCGACTGGTCGCCGCCATCATGTACGTCTTCCCGGTTTTTCCGGCCATTCTCCTCGGCGGGACGATGTTTGCGATGCTCGGAGGATTGCGGACGTTCGCCCCGTCGGGCGTCGATCCCCTGGGTCTAGTGATCCCCGAGGCACGCGCCGGCGTCTGGTCGATGATGCTCGTCGTTCAGCTCATCCTCGGATTCTTCGCGATGGCCGGCGTGATGGGCGCCGACTGGGGCGCGGCGACGACCTCGGCCAGCGATGTCCGGGTGGGCGGCTGGGTCGCGGTCGGATTCGCGCCGATCGTCATCGCGACCATCAGCCTCATCGCGGTCGCGGGATTCCAGGGCCGCGTGAACCCGGCTCCGATCGCGATCGACGGCTCATCGAATCCGCTCGACGTCCGCGTTCCCCGTCCGCGCGGATCCGTCAGCGAGATCCGCACGGTCGGCACGCCTCCCGAGGCGACTTTCCGGGCGGTCCTGACCGACGGGATCGGCGGCAAGGTCGGCTGCGGGATGCTGATGATCTTCGGGGCGATGGCCCTGGCGCCGGCCGTCTTTTCGGCCTATGTCTTCGGCCAGCGGCTCAATGCATCCCTGCCGCGTCTGTCGCGATTTCCGTGGACGCTGATCGGGATCGGCCTCTCGCTGCCGATGACCGCAGTCGGCCTTTCCGATCGGCTCGAACCGGTCTTCACGGTCATGGGTGCCCTCTTCGCGCCGATCGCCGCATGCTTGACGGCCGAGTTCGTGCGACACAAGGGCGTCTGGCCTGGGCCGAGACGTGGGGTGAACCTGCCGGGCCTGGCGGGCTGGGCGACGGGGCTCGCGGTCGGGTTGCTCCCCTTCGCCGGGGGCCGGTTCCGGACGTTCCAGCCGGCAACCTTCTGGGCCTTCCTCGTCGCGTTCGTGGTCTACAGCGTCGTCGCGATGCTCGTAGGAGAGTCGCCGACACTGGAAAAGTCGCTCGTCCCCGACGCTCAGGATTTCGGCCCGAGCGCGTCGATCAGCCTGACGACGCCCCCCACGACGTCCTCCTCGACCGATTCCGCCCAGGGCGAGGGCAGCCCGTAATAGAGCATGGCGCCGCCGCCCTCGTAGCCGCCTTCCTTTAGGACGCGGAGCGAGGGGATGTAGGCCATCACGTCGTTGCAGTAACCCGAGACCCACGTGCTCGACGTGCCCAGGTTGCGCTTCAGCCGCAACGAGTAGTCGACGACGACCTCGCCGCCGAGGAAGATCCACGTCAGATCGCCGAGCCGCCAGGCCTGCACCGGATAGGGATACGTCGGGTCGAGTTTCCCCCTCGCCCGAAGGTCCGAGAGCAGGCGCTCCGCTCGCCTCGCGACGATCGGCTCTTTCGCCCGCGTCGCCTTTTCGAGCTCCTCGCCGGTGGGCAACGAGGCGAAGGGTAAGGAGATCTCCGCGTAGGCCGAGGCCAGCGGGCCCTCCACGACGTGCATCGGGGAGGCGAGCACGTCCTCGACGGCCACGGCGAGCTCTCCGCCGTACTTCTCGGCGAGCTCGACCGACCGGCGAGGGATGGGGTTCTGGTCCGCGCCGCAGCCGGCGACGAACATCGCCTGTGTGCCGGGATGGGCCTTCTCGATCGAGAGCTGGGCGAAGCCGGCGTAGTCGCCGGAGAACCTGTAGCTATCGAGCACCGTGCAGTGGCAGGCGTAGCCGAAGACGATCGCCATCGTTCCCCCCTCGTCGTCCATGACGCGAAGGACGGGCAGGTCGTGGTCGACCGGCCCCTTCAGCGCGAGCCGGGCGCGCAAGGCGGGGACGTCGTTTTCCTTGTTTTCCCGTCGGTTCACCGCGAAATCGGCCCGCCCCGTGCCCCAGAACAGGACGGCCGGCATCAGGTCGGCGAACGCCTCGCCCATCGTCGCGTCGATCGAGGCAATGCAGCGCCTTCGTGTAGGTCTCGACTCCGCGTCGCTGCGGCTCCTCCATCTTGACGTACATGCTCGCGAGATTCCCGCCGAGGACCGGCCCGGAATGGGTATGCGAGCAGGCGATGACGATCCGGTCTCGCTCGAGCCCGAACCGGGCCTTCGCTGCGTCGCGAATGATCCGCGACGTCTCCGCGTCGATCCCGCACACGTCGAGTGTGACGAGCACGGCCTTCCGTCCGAACGGGTCTTGCAGGGCCAGGACCTTCGCCCAGAGGTCGTGAATCACGCCTTCGGAGGCGTGATCCCGCGCCGCGTAGCCGGCCATCCACATCGGCTCGCGCGGCGTGATCGCGACTTTGGCGACCCCGGCCTGCCAGAAGTCGGCCCTGGCGGAGGAACCCGGGCCGACGGCGAGCGCCAGGGCGGTCGCGAAGGTCAGGATCATTTGGCCAGGCTCGTCAGCGCGGAAATGTACGGCAGGATGACGGCGAGGATGATGAAGAGGACGACGAGGCCCATGATGATCATGATCAGCGGCTGGACGAGGCTGCCGAGGTTCTTGACCATGTACTCGACCCGCTCCTCGTAGTCGTCCGCGAGCTTGGCGAGGCTCTCCGGCAACCGGCCGGTCTCCTCGCCCGATTCGACGATGGCGATGACGTCCGTGTCGAAGCGGCGCGAGGCGACGAGGCTCTCGCTCAGGTCGGCGCCGTGCATCACCTCACCCTTGGCCCCCTGGACCGCCCGGCGATAAGGGGCGAGCCGCTGGATGTCGGCGGTCAGCTCCAGCGACGAATTCATATCCACACCGGCGTTGAGCAGCGTGCCGAGCGTCCGCGTGAAGCGGGCCGTCTCGATCAGGCGGAGGAATCGGCCGAGCACGGGGACGTGGAGCCCGAGCTCGTCCATCGCGGCCTTCCCGCTCGGGTTCCGGTAGATCAGCATCGGCGCGACGAAGGCGGCGACGGTGAGGAGCGGCACCATCGACCAGCCCGCGCCCTGCATGAACTGGCTCAGCGCCATCAGGACGCGGCTCGGGAGCGGCAGGCTGCCCGCGCCGCCCGCGCCGGCCAGCTCGGCCAGCATCTTCGCCATCGCCGGCAGGATCCAGACCGTCATCAGCGCCACGACGCCCGCGGCGACGATGAGGACGATCACCGGGTAGATCATCGCCGACCGGGCCGAGCGGAGCAGCCGGACCCGCGCATCGTACTGGTCCGCGAGCATCCGCATCGTCTCGGGGATGCCGCCCCGGGCCTCGGCGACGCGGACCATGCTCAGGAAGAGCCGGTCGAACGCCGCGGGCTCCTTGGCCATGGCGTCGGACAGCGCATCACCCTGGCGGACGCCGATGATGACCCGGTCCAGGATGGGCCCGAGCGCGGTCCGGGCGAACTGGCGCTGGAGCGACTGAAGCGACTTGACGAGGGCGACCCCGGCATCTCCGTAAGCGCCGAACTGACGGCAGAAGCTGGCGAGATGCGACGAGCTCACACGGCCGAAGAGGATACGCTCGAGGATCTTCGGGCCTCCGACCGCCGGGGTGGGCTCGCGCCTGGGACGCGACCGGGTCGCGTCGTCGCCGCTCCGGGGCTTGCGAGCCCCGTTCCCATCGGGCTTCGCGCGGGGCGGTTCCCCCGACGGCTTGGACCGGAGATTGCGGGGTTCCTCGAATGGGATCATCGCAGGACCTCCGCTCGCGCCGCCCGTCATGGTTCGAGGTGTGTTCGTTAGCGATTATCGACCGGGTCCCAACGGTTTGCAATCGGCCCAACGGCATAGACCAGGCAATCCGAGACCTTGCCAGCCCGGCCGTCGGCCGGGTATGAACGGACGATCCGCCTCGCGATCCTGCCAGGGAGGCGCGGGGCTGACGACCGGAGCCGAACCGCGATGGTGCCTGAAGAGTCCGAATTGACGTCGACCGTCGCCGACGACCCCGAGAGCCGGCCCGGCGGGATTCCGCTCTACGTCTGGGTCGTCGGCGCGGCGATCCTGGCCGTGCCGGTCGGCTATTTCTGGGGACAGCTCGCCCGCTCCCACCCCGGCTGGCCCAGTCCGTCCTCGCTCGACATCCTGCCGACCCTCATCATCCGCCTGATCAAGGCGATCGCGACGCCGCTGGTCGTCCTGGCGATCCTCAGCGCGATCGTCACGAACGAGATCCACGGGCGCCAGGGTGCCCGGATGATGGCGTACTACCTGATCAACACCTTCGTCGCCATCACGATCGGCCTCGTCCTCTCGAACCTGCTCAAACCCGGCCTCGGGGCGGACCTCGGTGGCGCCTCCTCTTCGACCGCCGCGGCGCCGACCAAAATCGAATCGAAAGGGATCGACAAGCTCGTCTTCGAGATGATCCCGGAGAGCATCGGCGACGCCTTCGCCAAGAACAACCTGGCGCAGCTCGTCCTCGTAACGCTCGCGATCGGCATCGGCCTGGCGAAGATCCGCGACGAGCAGCGCAAGCGGGGCGAGACCGACTACTTGGTCGTGATGAAGCTCGTCACCGTCGGCTTCGAGCTGTTGATGAGGGTCCTGCTCTGGGTCGTCGCGCTCGTGCCGATCGCCGTGTTTGGCGTGGTCGCATCGAAGGTGGGGGAGGAAGGATTCTTCCGGATCTTCCAGTCCCTGCTCTGGTTCATCGTCGTCGTGCTCGCGGGGCTGGCGCTGCAGATCACGTGGTATCTCCTCCAGATGGCCGTCTTCGCGCGGATGTCCCCCTGGCGGTTCCTCGCCGGCGTGAAGGACGTGATGGCCACGTCGTTCAGCACCGCCAGCACCGGCGCGACGATGCCGATCACCCTGCGTGCACTTACGGGACCGCTCCGCGTCTCGCGACCCTCGGCGCAGCTCGCCGCGTGCGTCGGGACGAACTTCAACAACGACGGCACCGCGCTCTATCAGGCGGCGGTCGTTCTCTTCATGGCCCAGGCGATGGGGGCGAACCTGACGCTCGCCGATCAGATCGTCGTCTGCCTGACGACGGTCGTCGCCAGCATCGGCGCGGGTGCATCCCCTCGGGCGGCTTCGTCACGCTCCCGCTGATCTTCGGCGCCGTCGGGCTCTCGGCCGAGAAGATCCCGATCATCCTGACGATCGACTGGTTCCTCGACCGCTGCCGGACGTCGTCGAACGTGCTCGGCGACATGACCGTCGCCGTCCTGCTCGACCAGACGGCGAACAAGACCGAACCCGAGCCGGTCGCGGAGGACGCGCTGGTGTAGGATCAGCCGCCGATGGCGAGCTGACCCATCGAGGCGCTGAATCCGCACGCGGCCAGGTTTTCGAGGATGTCCAGGTACAGCGAGATCACCGAAGGCCCCGGCCGCGGCGCGAGCCACCCGACCTGTCGCAAATGGTCGATCCGCCAGACCGGCAGCGGCTCACCGAAGGCCAGGGCCGACTCGACAGCGACGACGCCGTCATTCGGACCTTCGGCCTCATCCAGGATGGCGTGCAGGCGTCGGAGGGGCAGGCAGACGTCCTCGCGAGCCGGCGCGCCCGCGACGCTGAAGCATGGGACAGACGCCGGTGTCGGATGCGTGCGATGGAACGACCGCGCGGTCCGGCGCGTGATGTCGAGGAAACCCGAGTGATCGATGCGCAGGCGCTGAGAAGAGCTGATAGACCCGGCCGAAGCCGATCTTGGCGAAGTCCGCCAGCGCCGAGCCGAGGTGGGGCGTGCCGACCGTCGTCAGGCTGAGGATCAGCCCCGGATCGCCCTCGCTCGCGAGCAAGGCGCGCGCGTCGAGGCCGCCCATGCTGTGGCCGATGAGGTGCACAGGCTCGCCGCCAAAGGCCGCCCGGATCCGCCGGCCCAGGACGCGCGAACGCCGCTCAATGCCCGCGATAGGCGGCACCTGCGAGACGAGCACGCGATTCCCCGCGGCCTCGAGATAGCTCGGCAGGCTGCGGAAGTAATTGGCGACCGTGACCGGCCCGAGGCCGATCCGATCGAACCCGAACAGCCCATGCGCCAGGACGATTGGGGCATCGAGGCGCGGGCAGAGCACAAGAGGCAGGTCCACGGCATGCCAACCCGGGTGCGTCGATGTCGTCCCGTCGTCCGCGACGGAGATCCATCGCTCATGCGTCAGACAAATTTATGGCACCGGTGCCAGAAGGCAAGTCGCGGCGGAAGCAATTCGATGTGGCAACCCTGCGCATCTTGCCGGTCCTGCGAATCATCTCCAAGATGAGGTGTCTTCCCAATCGAACCGCCCCACCGGGGTCGCCCCGATGATCCTCCACGGCTTCGTCATGTCGGCCGAGCTCGGCGAGGAAAGGCCCGGCAGCGACCGGATCGAGCTGACTCTGCGCATCCAGGGAGTCGGCCCCGGCCAGCCGCGGCGGATCATCGTCCCCTACGACCTTTTGCTGGCCGACGCATCGATCGACGCCGATGACGTCGTCGGCCGGGGCTTCGAGGCCGAGGTCGAACAGGCCGGGCCGAACCGCTGGGAGGTCCGGCGGCTCAGTCTGGCCGCGAAGGTGCTCCGGCCGAAGGCGGAATGACGTCGGACACCGGACGCCCCGAGAGCAGCCGCCGGTAGAGTTCGACATAACGGTCGACGACCCGGGGAAGTGCGAATTCCTCGTCGATCCTCCGGCGTGCGGCGGCGCCGAGACGGGCGGACAGCTCGGCATCCGTGAGAATCCGGATCAAAGCCTCGGCCCAGGCCGCTCGATCGTTCGGCACGAGCACGCCCGCGTCGCCGCACCCGAGCAGGTCGGTATTCCCTCCGATCTTCGAGGCAAGGCAGGGCAGGCCGGTCGCCATCGCCTCCAGGAGCGAGTTGCTCATCCCCTCAGCGACGCTCGGCAGGACGAAGACGTCGGCGGCCCGGAGGTATTCGGCGGGACTCGGAACCGACCCCATGAAATGGACGCGATCGGACACACCCCGCTCCACGGCCTTCCGGGCGAGTCGCTCGCGCTCGGGTCCGTCGCCCACGAGGATGAGGCTGGCCCCGGTCGTCCACGCGACTTCCGGCCATATGTCCAGCAGCACGTCCAGGTTCTTCTGCGGATGGAGCCGGCCGGTGAACACGACGCGAGGCCGCGGGCACAGATCGGCGTCCACCGCGCTGGGTCCGGGATGAAATCGACTCGTATCGACGCCGCTCGCCATCCGGATCATCTTCGCCGGGGGCACGCCTAGGTCGAGCCACTGTCGCTCGATGTCCTCGGAGATCGCCGCGTACGCCGTGTTGTTCAACGCCGCGAGTCGAAGTAGAGGGAAGCCCTTGGTGCGCGCCATTTCCTCGGCTTCGCCGTAATAACCCGAGCTGGCCGGCTGGATCAAGGTCGGGACCGCGCCAAGAAACGGCCTTGCAACGCCGCAGGAGATCGACTCCCAGAGGCCCTGGTGAGTGTGGATCAGGTCGTACGACTGACGGAGCCGTCGCAAGGAGCGGACGACTCCGCCGACGAAGCTGACGGCGAAGAGCGGCCCGCGCTCCGACGGGTTGACCCAGCGGTGGATCGTCACGCCATCGAGACTCTCGTCCCGCGCCAGCCCCGCGATGGCCCGCGTGATGACCTGGACGGAGTGGCCCCGCTTCGCCAGCTCACGCCCTTGGGCCAGGGCCTGCCGCTCGGCGCCGCTCTCCCGCGGGTGGAAGTGGCTGAGGACGTAGCAGATCCGCAGTCGGTCGGACATGGACGGCGTCGGACCTCGGCGCGGGCCGGAAATGGAGCGAGGCGGGCCGACTCGCCCGCCTCGCTCGGTGAAATGGCACGAGAACGCGAAAGATCAGCGCGAGATGACCAGATTCGACAGCTCGCGTCCCCAGCGGTCGCTCACCTTCCCAGCGCTGGCCGTCACGAGCCCCTCTTCGACCGGCAGTTGCCGGCCGCTGGGCATGGTCAGCAGGATCGTCCAGTCCCCCTCGGGCAGCGCCAGGGCGAAGCGGCCGTTCGCGTCCGTGCGGGTCGTCCGGTCGGCGAACCGGCCCTGGCGATCGATCAGGATGACCGCGACGCCCGTCTCCGCCATGTGGGTGTCGGCGGAAACGACCCGGCCGCGGAGGATGTTCTGGGCGAGCGGGCGGAGGTCGCGGGTCGAGAGGACCGGCTTGTTCGCGCTCCGCCGGATCTCCTCCTCGGTCTTCGGCAGGCCGAGCGGGTCGGCAGGCGACGGGACCGGTCGCACGGGAGGCTCGGGCTCTGTCGGAAACGGGGGGGACGCGGAGTCGGCGGGGGGCTTGGACGCAGGCGGGTTGCCGCCCGCGCCCTTCGCCGCGGGGCCGGCGGCCGATCCGGGTGAAACCGTCGCGTTGCCGGCGGCGGGGACCGGAGCGGCGGGCTGGGCCACGCCTCGCGAGTCCCGCGTCGCGGGGTTTGAGGTCGCACCGGGCCCGAGCGTCGGCGAGGCGCCGGGACCGCTGTTCGGCGGGGTCGCATTGCCGTTGGTCCCCGCAGGGTTGGGCCCGACGGCCGAGCTCGTGCCCCCCGTGCCGCGTCCCGGTGTGGGCGGCGTGATGGGACGGAGGCCGCTGCCCCCGGCGGGCGCGAACTGCTCGTCGGGATCGCCCGCCGCCGAGCTTTCGATGGTCCCGCCGACGGACCGCGGGGCCGTCGGCTCGATCGCGGCCTGAGCCCGCGGCGGTGCGGCGACCACGGGCGAGCTCGACTCGCAGCAGAGCGACGAGGTCGCGACCGTCGCGCTGGGGATGTAGGTCGTGGGCGCCACGTAGTACGTCGGCGAGACGTACGCGGCCGTCTCGTACAGGTACGCCGTCTCGACGAAGCGATTGCGGCGGAACGGCCGGCGATACGTGTATGCCGTCGGGACGTAATAGCTCGTCGGGACGTAATAGCTGGTCGGCACGTAGTAACGCGTCGGCACGACGTAGCTCGTCGGCACGTAGTAAGCCGTCGGCGAGGCGTTGTAGATGACGGTCGACGGCGACGCGACCAGCGGGGCCGACGTGGCCACGTAAGCCGTGGGCACGTAATACGATCGCGGCAGCGAGACGACCGATGTCGGTACGACGTCGACGGTCTCAACCAAGGTGATGTCGGCCCGGCCGGCGGTCGGCGCCAGCAGGCCGAGCGTCAGCGCGAGCGGTGTCCAGGGGAGGCGGTGTCGCATGGCGGTCTCCTCGTGATTCCGGCGCGTCCCTCGCCCGATCGTCACCCTCCGTTCCCGCGGCCCAACCCGATCGACCGATTCTACCAGAGGCATAGGGCGCGACCAAGGGAGCGGCGCAAGGACGCGGTCTCCTTTCAACAATTTGCGTACCGAGGACCGGTCTGGGATACTCGGGTCCGTGCCCCGACGCGATCTCACAGGCGTCCGGGCGGGGAGCCACGACGATGCTCACAACTCGCGACGCCGCCACCGTGCTCGACCGCGACTTCCTCGAGCTTCGTTCCAAAATCCTCGAGGCCGCCGCGGCCCTCGACCGCCTCGACCGCGCCCCGAGCCATCACACGCACGGCGAGGTTCCCGACCGCCGGCTGGCCCAGATCCGCCAGGCGATCGAGGCCCTCCTCGAGCCCGGCCCGGGCCGCGCGGAGACCGTGCAGAGGATCTTCTCGATCGACTACGATCCCGCGTGGCGCCAGCGGTTCGGCCTCGAAAGGACGCGTTCCTGAGCCGCGGCGCCGGCCTGCAGCCTCACTCCATCGACCGAGAAACACGCCAGAGAGGCTCTCGTCATGGACTACATCGATCCCCACATCCACATGGTCTCCCGGACCACCGACGACTACAAGCGCATGGCCTTGGCCGGGTGCGTCTTCGTCAGCGAGCCGGCGTTCTGGGCCGGGTTCGACCGTTCCGGTCCCGAGGGATTCCGCGATTATTTCCGCCAGCTCACCGACTTCGAGGCGCGCAGGGCACGGGCCCACGGCATCGGTCACGGCTGCTGGCTGTGCATCAACGCCAAGGAGGCCGAGGACGTCGGCCTCGCCCGCGAGGTGATCCGCCTGATACCGGAATTCCTCGACGGGCCCAACGTCCTCGGCATCGGGGAGATCGGCCTGAACAAGAACACCCGCAACGAGTCTGTCGTCTTCGCCGAGCATCTCGATCTCGCCGCACGCCTGGGCGAGCTCGTCCTTGTCCACACGCCGCACCTGGCCGACAAGTACCAGGGGACGCGGATGATCCTCGACATGATCCGCGGCGACGGCCGGATCAGCCCCGAGCGGGTCTGCATCGACCATGTCGAGGAGCACACGATCCGGCCCGCGCTCGACGCGGGCCACTGGGTCGGGATGACGCTCTACCCGATCACCAAGTGCACGCCGGCCCGCGCGGCCGACATGGTCGAGCAATACGGGCCCGAACGCATCCTGGTCAACTCGGCCGGCGACTGGGGACACAGCGACCCCCTGGCCGTCCCCGAGTTCATCTTCGAGATGCGCGCGCGGGGCCATGACGAGGCGCTGATTCGCCGCGTCGTCTACGACAACCCGCTGGCCTTCTTCGGCCAGACGTCGCGCTTCGCGTTCGAGCCCCGCGAGACCTCCGAGGCCACCGCCTCGGCCTGATCGTCTCGCGGAGCCCGTCGCGAGCGCATCGCACACGCCTCAGGGCTGGAGCGGCGCCGTCCCGCCCACGTTCGGCGCTGCAGACGGGGCCGCCGCACCCTTGTCGGCCGGCTTCGCGGGACCGGACGGCGCGGTCGGAGCCGTCGCGGCCGGCGGCGCGGCGTCCGTCGCCACGCGCGGCCCGCCGGAGTCGTCGGCGCACCCAAGAACGGCCATAAGACTCACGGACGCGAAGAATCGACGCATGGATCAGCTCCTCTCGGTGTACCCGGCCGTGCCGGAACGGCTCGAACGGCGGGTCAGTAGGCGTCGGCGCTGATGATCTCGCCGTAGGCGCGCGTGCCGAGGGCGCGGTACGTCGAGGGGTTGATCGTCTGCTTGAGGAACTTCACCGAGCCGTCGCCCATGACGAAGTTCGCCCCGCCGGGATGCAGGCTCCGGAAGCCGAAGTTGCCGAGCTGCAGCGCACCGGGTTGTTGTACCACGTCTGGAGCGTCGAGGGGGTGATGACCGACGTCGTCGGGTTGTACGTCTGCAGCGGAGCGTTGATCTGCGGCACCACATAGGCGAACGCGTTGGGCCGGTACTCGCCCAGGTCGCCGGTGAAGACGCCCGCGATGTTCCACATCTGCCACGCGCTCGACGGCTCGTTCTTGAACCGCGACATCTCGCCGACCAGGATCGTGTTGCTCAGGCCGTCGGTGATGTCGGCGAACTTGTAGGTGTAGTTCTTGTTGAACGGCCCGTCGCCGAACGAGATCGCCTCGCAGCCCGGCTGGACGGCGCCGTAGTAGCCGTAGAAGATCACCTCGCTCACGCCGATGTTCAGCGCGTACGAGCCCTGGTTGGTGGGGATCAGGCCCTTCGTGACGTCGTTGGGCGTCGAGGGCAGGTCGCTGGGGCAGAGGTAGGCGGCCACCTTCGCGTTGTATCCGGTCGTGTTGCGGCCGTAGAACGAGCTGACGTTGAAATTGATCGCGTTGTATTGCGCGGTCGCCTCGAGATAGGGCAGGATCAGCGCGAAGGCGTCCACCGTCATATGATTGGCGCCGTAGCTCGACGTCCCGCAGGACGGATTATCGGTCAGGGCCGCGCCGAGTATGCCGATCGGCAGCGAGCCGTTGGAGCCCTCGTAGTTGGCGATTGCCAGGCCGATCTGCTTGTGGTTGTTGACGCACGACGCGCGCCTCGCGGCCTCGCGGGCCGCCTGGACCGCGGGCAAGAGCAGCGCAATGAGCACGGCGATGATAGCGATGACGACGAGCAGCTCGATCAGCGTGAACGCCCGGTCGGGGCGACGAGGACTCCGATTCATCGGACAGGCTCTCCGGTGCAACGATAATGGGATCGGGCGAAAGGCGAGGACCGCAACGCGACGCGAACGAACCCGGTCACCTGCCCGCGGGCGGGGTGCTTCTTCCCCGCCGGGATCGGACGGGATGCGCTGGAAGAGGCAGGAAAAGTTGCGATCGGGCAACCATGCGACGCAGGCCGACCGAACAGGAGGAGGGGAAGGGCGGTGGGCAGCTCCGGAAGCGGATTCGGTTCCAAATAAACTCAGAATCGAGCACTACATTATGAAACCCGACGCGGGCCTGTCAAACCATTACAGATAATTGCATCGAGCGAGTCGTGCGGATTCGTCCGATTATCCCGGAAAATCATGACCGCGCGAACATCAGGGCAGCAGTGGTGCACAAGTGAGTCATCTCAGCCTTCGGCCACGAGGACGTCGTCGCCGCCGTTATGGCCGCGCATGGTGATTCCTGCGACGCGCTCGACGTCGTCCAGGACGACCGGAATGGCCTCGCGGCGGCGATCACGGCCGAGACCGAAGACGGGACCTCGAAACGACCACAACGTCGCGGTCGATCCAGGTGGTCAATTCGCCGGATCCTGACCGGCGCCGTCGCCGGTGACGCCTGCATCGTCAGTCATCGCGTCGACGACTCGAACGGAGTCCGCGGCGGATAATGGTCGCGAGATCCGTCGTGTCGACACGACCGATGGCCCGGGTTGGAAGGTCCAACCCGGGCCGTCAGATCGCCCGCGAGCTCGCCGCTTCGCGGGGCGAGAGCACGACCGCGAGGGTCCCTGTCCGAGAAGGCGAAGGTCGACGTGCGTCAACCGTCTTTCTCGATGGACGGACCCACTCCCAATCCGCCCCCGGTCTTCTTCGGGGCCTTCTTCGCCCCGGTCGGCTTTCCCGTCGCTTCAGGTGTCGGAGTCGCGGTCGCCCCGGGCTTCGCGGGCGCGGGCTTCTCGGAATCGCAACCGAAGCCAATCAACGCCACGGTCGCGAACAGCGGCGCGAACTTGAGAACGAGGTGCGAACGCATCAGATAATCCCTGGTGATTGTGCTTGGAGAACCCTGTCCGCGGATAATCCCCAGGAACGCCCGGCCGACGATCACCCGTGGCGAAGCGGCGGGGCACCGCCCGGAGATCGCGGCCGATCGACCAGACAGGAAACTCGCGAACGCAGCCCATGGCAACCGCCCGCCCCGCCGGCACGTCCGGGCGGGGCGGGCTCTTTGCCCAACGCGACACGCTTCCTGGATCGGTACAACGCTCAGGCAACGAGCCCGTGCAACTCCAGAAGGATTGCCGTCGGGGGCATCCTTCGAGGAGGACTTACAGGGAGTCGGAGCTGATGATCTCGGCGCCGGCCCGCGTGCCGAGGCCCTGATAGACGTTGTAGTTGATCGTGTTCTTGATCCACTTCACCGAGCCGTCGGCCATGGCGAAGTTCGCCCCGCCGGCGTGGAAGCTCTTGAAGGCGAACTGGCCGAGGTTAGCGGCCTGGGGGCAGTTGGTGATCCAGTCGGTCGGGATGCCGGCGCCGGTGCCGCACGCCCCGAAAATCGAGGAGAAAATCGCGCCCGTCATGTCCGGCGGCCCGTTCAGCTTCGGCACGACGAAGGCACCGCTCGAGACTCGGACGTCGCCGGGCCAACCCGAGTACTTCGTGGCACCCCAGGCCCATCCGAGGTTGCCGAACTGGTGCGGCGAATTGGCCGGGTCTTGCCGCAGGCGGCTCATCTCGCCGAAGAAGAACGTGTTGCTCGTCCCGTCGGTCGTCGAAGCGATCGTGACGACCTCGCACGGCCCGAACATCCCGTCGGTGCCGCCGTAATTGCAGTTCGTGTAGTAGGGCGACGTCTGTTCCGGGATCGCGACGAGAGCCCAGTTTTCGTAGAGATTCTCGCGACGGCCCCGGCTCGCCCCGTAGGAGTTCTGGGCGACGCCGTAGTTCACGTTGCCGAGGGTGAGGGTCGGACCAGGCAGGTCGGACGGGCAGATGTACGAATTGATCTTCTGCAGGCCCGCCGTGACGTTCATCAGGTACGGGTTGTACCACGACACCGAGAAGTTATAGGACGCGAAACTGTTGCCCTGCTCCATGAACGGCAGGATGAAGTCGAACACCGTGTAGTTACGGTAGCTCGGCGCCCCGTTATTGCTGCAATCGGGGAACGTGAACATCTGGTTCCCCATCGGGAACGACCCCTGGTTGCTCTCATAGTTGAAGCAGGCCAGGGCCATTTGCTTGAGGTTGTTGACGCACTGGGCGCGTCGGGCCGCCTCCCGCGCCGCCTGCACGGCGGGCAGGAGCAGGGCAATCAGGACGGCGATGATGGCGATGACGACGAGGAGCTCGATGAGCGTGAAACCACGCGCATCACGACGTCGGCCGTTTCCAGTCATGGAATCCTCCGGGGGCTGGCCAAGGTCAGGGACGAAGTGAAAAACAGCGGTCGAGAACTACACGGGCGCACGAGCCAACGGGCGCCCGGGGGCGTCGATAACGAATTGATTCAGACACCCCGACAGGTCCTACGTCGGGTGCAAGGCCGGAAGAGGCCGGGACGTCTTCGAGTGAAGAAACGTCACGACGGGGAGAGGCAGTGAGCCCTAACTTTCTTGAGGATTAGAAACACCCTATGCAACTGGGAAGGAAAGGTCAAGTACCTGTCAAAGGCGGGAGAAGAAATGGCAATCACCATGCCGAGTTCTTGTCGCCGTCTGCGATCGTACGGGCCGACTCGCCGGACGTGTCGCCTTATTCTTTAGGGTCAACGTCTTGCGGAAGATCGTTCGCCGGAAATCGAAGCCTTTTTGCAACATCGGGCGTGTCCAGCGAGACGAATGCTCAGACGACCCCTGCCCAAATAATGACGAATCGTGCGCGAATCAGCGACACTTTCCCGTGAAGAACGTGACAGGGAAGTGTCGTCTCCGCGAGGCGCGGAACGGGATTCCCCTAACCATTGTGTCATACGAATTGGCGCCGAGTCGGGCCGCTGACGGTCCCGAGAAGCGCGGTCCGCTAATGCCGCGTCGCGGTCCGGTCCGATCGGCGCGTGATCTGGCGTTACGTCGAGTAGAGCCATCGCCCGAGCACGTAGGCCGGCACCCAGAGCGCGGCGACCGCCAGGGCGGGGGTCCCCCGGGCCGAGGCGACCAGGGCGACGTCGAGCCAGACCAGGCTGAGGACGCCCGCCTTGACCGCGGCCTGGAGCCGCGCGGGCGTCGGGTCGCGGACCGCGCGGGCACGGCGCGGTTGACGGCCCAGGCGGTGACACCGAGCACGAGCAGTCCCCACAGGATCAGCGCCGTCCGCGACGGCTCGTCGTCGGCCACGGGAATCCAGCGGACGCAGGCGGCCAGCAGGCCCAGCAAGGCAAGGTCCTGCGTCACCATCCCGGCCACGACGCCGCGTCGACGTCCTCTGGACACTTCCACGCGAGCCTCGTCGCGGCTGATCCAGGTGATCCCGCAGACGAACAATCCGAACGCCGAGGCCGCCAGCCAGGCAGGCGGTCCGCCGAGCCGGGTGTCGCCCGTCATGCCGAGGAGGAGATTCAACCCCCGGCACGCACCCATGACCTCCGGGCCGAGGACGGTTCGCTTCAAACCCGCGTCGTACGCAAGGACGCAGATCGCCAGCACCGAGGCCACCGCCAGCGCCGGCACGCCCGAGATCGAGGCCAGGGCCGGACCGGACGCGAGCAGCGCGAACCCGGCAATGGCGGCCAGCCGTCGCGAGACCCGTCCCGAAGGCAACGGCCGCGCCGGCCGTTCGACGCGGTCGACCTCGAAGTCGAAGACGTCGTTCAGCACCATCCCCGCCGCATAGGTAACGACGCCCGCCGCGACGAGCGGCGCCCATGCCGTCACGTCGCCGAGCGCGCCGCCCACCAGGAGCCAGCCGGCGAGCGGGTCCGCCGCGGCCGTGAAGAGGTTGGGCAGGCGGACGAGCTGAAGATAGGGCTTGATCCGTCGCATCAAGTCACGACACCTTTAGCAGCGGGCGAAGCACGTCCATCGCCCCGCGGGCCGCGGCGTCGGGATCGTCGACGTTCGGATAGAGCTCGACGGTAATCCAGCCCCGGTAGCCGGTCGACTCGATCGCCGCCACGACGCCCGCGAAGTCGATCGCGCCCTGGCCCGGAATCAGGTGGTGGTGGACGCGGGAAGGTGCGATGTCCTCGAAGTGGTAATGCCGCGTATGCGGAGCGAGCTTGCGGACCTGGGCGGGCAGGTCCTCGCCCATGCAGAAGGCGTGGCCGACGTCGAAATTCAGGCCGAGCGCCGGGCAGTCGACCCGCGCGGCGACCTCGAGATACCGGTCGGTCGTCTCGATCAGGAGGCCGGGCTCGGGCTCGACCAGAAGCAGGACGCCGCGGTCCGTGGCGTGCTCGGCCAGCGGCTTGAGGACCTCGACAAAGAGGTCCATCGCCGACGCTCGCGACTGCCCGGGCGCAAGCGGCCCGCCCGGCTCGGTCGTGATGTGGGGCGCACCAAGCTCGGCGCAAAGGTCGATCGCGCGGCGGGTATGGTCGATCCGGACCCGGCGATATCCCGCGTCGGGCTCGATGAACGACGGATACCAGTAGGGCTGACGATGGTCGGCGACGGCGTTCATCATGAACGCATTGACGTTCGAGAACTTGAGGTTTTGCTTCTCCATCGCCTCGAGGATCGCCCGCTTCGGCCCATCGAGCAGGCCCGCGGGCCACGCGTGGGGGACGTCGGCCATCAGCTCGAGGCCCTCGTAGCCGGCCGCCGCGATCCGGGCCGCGGCCTCCTCGAAGGGGTACCGGAGATAGGCGTTCGTGCTGAAGGCGAGTCGGATCATGGCCGTCCTGCGATCGTTGGAGCCGAGGGATGCCTCGCTGGCGGGTGGGAATCCGCCCATTATCGGGAGCCGAAGGCCCGCGTTCAATCATCGCACGGCGGCACATCTCTGGTCCTGTCCGAGGGCGGATCGAACGCGGCGACGCGGGGACGTCGCACGGCGTGTCAGTCGCATGTTTATACGGATTCGCGATTGATCTGAGACTTGACCGCCCCGTCGCCGTGCGACGGTCGGCCGTAGATGGCCAGGTACGCCGCCGGTGACGCGTCGACCGTCAAATTATGGGGAGGCCCAGACGGACGAATATCCCAACACGGTCCTGCGGCAAGATCGAGAGCGAATGCACGCATGCGTGCGTGGATTGATTGGTGGGATTGCCATGTCACTTCGTCGTTAATCGGTTCGGCCCGGCCAATTACGCGAAAAAGGCGGTCCCGGCTAAGACCAGAGCTCTCGGATCGTCTTAGTAGGAAGGGCAGAAATTCGTGGTGAATTCGGGTTGCGCGATGATTGACGTCGCGGATCGTGACCCCTTATGATCGAAGTTGAAGTTGATTCCTCGATGGCTCGCACCGTTGCGGGGCAGCATGCATGACCAATCGGGGTTTTATCTACGGCCTGCTCCTGGTGGGGGCGGCGTTGATGGCCGAGAAGGCCGCGAGGGCGGGGTTCACCTCGCCCGAATTCTTCGTCGCCCATCCGACGACGAACTCCCGGGAGTGGACGTCGGCGGTCTCGGCCATCGGGGGCGTCCTCGACACGGATGTTGATTTCCGTGGGATGAGCACCGGTGTCCTCAACGGGAGCTTCTACGACACCCCCGCCCACAACGACGGCGTCAGGATGTACGCCTCCAACAGCTCGTTCGACCAGATCGTCGCGGGGCCCGGGCCGGGGCAGCAGGGCCAGTACGGGACGGTCTCGGGGGGAGAGGGCACCTCGTCTGCGTCGCAGTATCTGCAGTCGACGTCCCCGGGGTTCGGCGGGGGGTCGAGCCTGACGATCTCATTCGACACGCCGGCTCTGGCCGTCGGATTCTTCACGGTCGACTACTTCGGCAGCGACCTGACGACGAACCAGCTCTCGCTCTCGATCTACAGTGGGCAGGGCGGCCGGGGCGCGCTGCTCGGGACGGCCACCGCCGTCCGCGACGACTTTCAGCCCAACCGGCTCTATTTCATGGGCTACGTCTCGGCCACCGCCGACATCGGTTCGGCCGTCCTCAGCCGCGGTCCCGACGTGGACGGAGACACCCTGGGCGTGACCGGCGTCCTCTTCGCCGACGGCCCGAGGAATCTCGGAGCGGTGCCCGAGCCTTCCGCCGTCGCTCTGCTTTGCGTCAGCGGTGTGGTCTTGATCGGACGGACCGCGCTCCGACGCCGGAGCGCGGCCTGACCACGGGGCTCAGGTCACCTTTAACGCCCCATGACCTCGCGAAGCCGATCAAGCTCCGCGCGGTCCGGGACGTCGGCCACGTCGATCGGATGCCAACCGATCACGACCCGGCCCCCCACCTCTTGGCGTCGGTCCGCCCCGCGGGATGAGACATCCATGCGGCTGTGCGCCGCCCGGCCTCGTCCCAGAAGCTCGGCCAGCCGAGCGGGTCGGAGTTCTCCGCCGCGTTGACCAGCAGCTCGACCTCGGCGAGCTGACTCGTCGGCACGCTGATGGTCAACCACGGCACGTCGGCGTCGCCGGGCATCGGCCTGTCGGGATGGAAACCGAGCTGGCCGAGCCAGTCGCAGGCGCGGCGCAGGGTCTCGTGGTGGGCAAAATGGTGGATGTAATACATCGAATCGGCCTCCCGAAGTGGGATGTCCTCGAATCAACCCGTAAACGATTCCGTTGACGACCGGGCCCGACCGTGCCCGCCCCTTGCGGCGGAAACGCGGACGAGCCCCGCCCGCGACCGCGGCCCTAACCGGAGCGCGCGGGCGTGGAGCGTTGGCCGTCTAGCAGCGGAGTCGAAGGGTTGGAGAGGCCGATCTTGAGAGGATTCGCCCCGTCACTCGGTGCGCGAACGGGCCGCCCGGCTCAGTCCCGGGATGCCGCGAGACGAATCCCAGCGCCGATTCGCGCGGGGTGTCGTCGTCGGAGGTGTCGTCCTCCTCTTCTTCCGCCCAGAAGAGCAACGCCCGACGCGTCCCGCGAGGCCGCGGATGGGCCGCCCGGCTCAACATGGACGGGGCGGCATGAAGGCCGGCGCCTGAATGGCCGCCGGGGCGGCGGCCGGGCCCGCCGCGTCGCCGATGGCGAGCGGTACCAATCCGAGGATCAAGATCGAGGCGATTGTCATCCGTACTTGCCCCGAGCCGTCTCGAACTAAGACCTTCGGACTTACTCTCGCTCCATTATCGAACCGCGTCAAGCCCGCGCTGTATCTCCGGCCGTCTGCGGCGTGGAATGAGTCTTGGAAAAGAACGAGGGCGGAGGGGACCAACCCCTCCGCCCTCGCGGATCACAGTTCGATATCCCCTGGTCGCGTCACGAGCCCTGCGAACGTCCCGGCTCGGAGCCGGCCGCGCCGGCGCCGGCGAGGGCCGGCGTCGACTTGGACGACGGCTCGAAGACGAGCTTCCGGTCGCGTCCCTCGCCCTCGGCGCGGACGGTGACGGTGTCCATCCCCTTGAACCGGCCGCCCAGGAGGTCCTCGGCGAGCGGGTCTTCGATCAGGTTCTCGATCGACCGGCGGAGCGGCCGGGCGCCGTACTCGGGGTCGAAGCCGCGATCGATGAGCACTTCCTCGGCCTGCGGCGTCAGGATCAGTTCCAGGCCCCGGTCGCGGAGCCGCGAGCGGACCTTCGACAGCTCGATGTCGATGATCTCCTTGAGATTATCGCGGTTCAGGCTGTGGAAGACGATCACGTCGTCGAGCCGGTTGAGGAACTCGGGACGGAAGTACTTCTCGATCGAGCCCTTGAAGTCCTCCTTCATCCGCTCGTACGACTTGGAGTCGTCGGCGGAGAAGTTGAACCCGAACGACTTGGTCGAGGCAGTTTCGGCTCCGGCGTTCGTGGTCATGATGATGATCGTGTTCTTGAAGTCGACCATCCGGCCGAACGAGTCGGTCAGGCGGCCTTCTTCCATGATCTGGAGGAGCATGTTGAACACGTCGGGGTGGGCCTTCTCGATCTCGTCGAGCAGGACGACCGAGTACGGCCGGCGGCGGATCTTCTCGGTGAGCTGGCCGCCCTCCTCGTAACCGACATACCCCGGAGGCGCCCCGATGAGGCGGGAGACGTTGTGCTTCTCCATGTACTCCGACATGTCGATCTGAATCAGGGCATCAGCGTTGCCGAACATGAACTCGGCCAGGCTCTTGGCGAGCAGCGTCTTACCGACGCCCGTCGGGCCGGCGAAGATGAACGAGCCGATCGGCTTGTTCGGGTTCTTCAGCCCGGCTCGGGACCGGCGGACAGCCTGGCTGATCCGCTTGATCGCCTCGGACTGGGAGATGACCCGCTTCTGGATCTCGGCCTCCATGTTGATCAGCCGGGCCGTCTCCTCGGCCTCGAGCCGCGTGAGCGGCACGCCGGTCATCTTGCTGACGACCTCGGCCACGACCTCCTCGTCGACCGTGCCGTCGACCTCCTTCGACCGCTCGCGCCACTCGCGGTTGATCTGGTCCTTCTTCTTCTTGAGCTTGTCGGCCTGGTCGCGCAGGCTGGCGGCACGCTCGAAGTCCTGATTCGCGACGGCCTCTTCCTTATCCTGGTTGAGCCGCTCGATCTGGTCGTCGAGCTCCTTGAGGTCGGGTGGCCGGGTCATCGCCTTGAGCCGGACGCGGGCGCCGGCCTCGTCGATGACGTCGATCGCCTTGTCGGGCAGGCACCGGCCGGTGATGTACCGATCGGAGAGCTCGATGGCGGCCTCGAGGGCCTCATCCGTGATCTGCACGCGGTGGTGAGCCTCGTATCGATCGCGGAGGCCGCGGAGGATCTCCAGCGCCTCCGCCTTCGACGGCGGCTCGACGACGATCGTCTGGAACCGGCGCTCCAGGGCGCCCGTCCTTCTCGATGTACTTGCGGTACTCGTCGAGCGTGGTCGCGCCGATGCACTGGACCTCGCCGCGGGCCAGGGCGGGCTTGAGCACGTTCGAGGCGTCGATCGCACCTTCCGCACCGCCCGCACCCACGAGCGTGTGCAGCTCGTCGATGAAGAGGATGGTGTTCTTGGCGCGGCGGACCTCGTTCATGACGGCCTTGATCCGCTCCTCGAACTGGCCGCGGTACTTCGTGCCGGCGACCATCATGGCGAGGTCGAGCACGACGATCCGGCGGTCGCGGAGCAGCTCCGGGACGTTGCCGTCGACGATCATCTGGGCCAGGCCCTCGACGATCGCGGTCTTGCCCACGCCCGCCTCGCCGAGGAGGACCGGGTTGTTCTTCTGGCGTCGCGAGAGGATCTGCACGACGCGCTCGATTTCATTCTGGCGGCCGATGACCGGGTCCAGCTTTGACTGCCGGGCCAGTTCGGTCAGGTCGCGTCCGAAGGAGTCCAGCGCGGGGGTCTTGGACTTCCCTCCCTTCGTCGAGCCGGCACGTTCCCCGCCTTCGCCGCCGGCGTCCATCCCGTGACCGAGCAAGTTGAGCACCTCCTCGCGGACTTCCTCAAGCTTCAGATTGAGGTTCATCAGGACCTGGGCGGCCACGCCTTCCTGCTCACGCAGCAGGCCGAGCAGCAGGTGCTCAGTCCCCACGTAATTGTGGTTGAGGTTGCGCGCCTCTTCGATGGCGTATTCGATGACCTTCTTGGCCCGGGGCGTCTGGGGCAGCTTCCCCATCGTGACCATGTCGGGCCCGGCCTGGACGATCTTCTCGACCTCGACCCGAATCTTGCGGAGGTCGACGTCGAGGTTCTTGAGCACGTTCGCGGCGACGCCGCTCCCCTCCTTGACCAGGCCGAGGAGGACGTGTTCGGTGCCGACGTACTCGTGGTTGAAGCGCTGCGCCTCCTGGTTGGCGAGCTGCATCACCTTGCGGGCACGATCGGTGAAGCGTTCATACATGCGGTCGACTCCGGCGTGGGGACCGGCTCGGCCCATCGGCGGGCCGGGTCCGGTCCGGGGACTTCAAGGATCGTGTCGCTCGCGCGGCCGGCCCTGGCTTTCGGGCCGCCTCCGGCTCCGCCCACCCCGCTCCTCGAGGCTCCCGTATTCTAGTCGCTGTGAATGCACCCAGCCCGACGTGGCGGCCCTCCTGCGGGTATGCCGCGACGGGTCGCGCCGGCTCCGATCCGGTCGGTGACGGTATTATAGGCCAACCGCCCTTCGAAAGACGAGCCGGCCCCCGCCGGGGTCCTCCCCGAGATCTTTCGGCGCGGGTGAGCCGCCCTTACGACCCGCCCATCCGGGCCAGGGCCTGCTCGATCTCCCAGCGCCACTTTGCGCCGGCGTCGAGTTCGAGGCACTGCCTGAAAGTACGTCGGGCCAGGGCCGGTTGTTCGGTCTTGAGGAACAGGGTGCCGAGTTGCATGAGCGCGTCGGCATCTGTCTCGTCCCGGGCGAGGATCTCCTCCAGCGCCTGCCGGGCGTCGTTCCACCGACCCTGGAGGTAGGCATCGAGGGCCTCGCGATAGAGCCGGTCGATGTCCCCCCGATGCCGCTCGGGATGGCACAACCAGACCCACCAAAGCGTATAAGCCAAGCTGGCGCACCAGGTTGTGCCGGCCATCAGCGCGAAGAACGATCCCCATCCCGGGGCGAGTGCCTCGGTCCAGATGAAGCGGGAGACCAGGGCCAGATTCAGGCTCGCGGCGAAGGCCACGGCAAGGATCAGCCCCAGCACGTCCTGTCCCGCCCAGATCTGCGCCAGGCCTGGCCAGACGCTCAGGCCCGCGATCCAGAGCCGTTTCGGCATCCCCGGTTCCCTCCGCCATCGGCCGGGCTCCGGTCCCGAGGGCGGCGGCATCCTAAGCCGGTCGGTCCGGACGATCAAGCGGAAGGTTGAGCCCGTCCGTCCGGTCCCGAGATTTGGGTTCGTTCCCCGCCGAGCGAACCCGGCACCCGGCGCCGACCGAACCCGAGCGTACGCCTTTGGTTCGCCTCCGTGCGTCATCGAGCGGGACCGGGCAGCGCCAAGCCGGACGTCGAGCGTCTCCGAGGCGGCGGATTGGGTTCGTTTCGCAACGGCGGGACAGGGATGCTTCACCTGATCCTGCCCGATTGCGATGTTAGACAGACCCCCGAAGCCGCGCTTTCCGTACGATTTGGCTTCGTTCGGCACGGACGAATCCGGCGTCGTTGGGGGAGCCGACAGGGCTCATTGCGGGTTACCTGGCCGGGCAGGCCCGGTGCTCGTGTCGTGGCGCATCTGAGCGTCTTCGATCTCGTGGAGGGCCTTGTGGATGTCCTTGAGGTCCTTGAGGAGCCCGAGGTACTCCTTCCGCTCTTCGGGACTCATCTCGCCGCGCTGGGCCTTGCGCTCCGATGAGCTTCATCGGAGACGGGCCGGCGGGCTCCGGGGAGAACTGGCTCGGGTCGTCTGAGTCGGCCGACGTGATGATCAGCAGGCCGTCGACGACGTGGTAGGTCAACCCGAGCTGCTTTAGGGCCAGGAACAGGCTCCGCTTGAGGGGGACGCCTTCGAGGTCGAGCGCCACTGTGGACTGCAAGGTCTTCTCGGCCTCCTGGAGACCGATCGGGTCCACGTAGATGGGGATACCCGCGGGCAGGTCGAGCATCTTGCTCTGGGTGCCCTGCTTGATGTACTTCAGAAGCTCCTCGAGCGGAATGTCCTGGGGAAAGGACATCGTCAGAGGTTCTTCGAGCTGGGCGAGGATGGCCCGATGGCGTGCCTCGTCGCCGATAACCGGATCTTTCTTCCGGTCCTCGGGGGCAATCGCACGGCCTTTCGAGGGCTCGGGGACGGGCGGTGCCCCGGCTGACTCACCGGCCTTCGGGGCCTCGCCCTTCCGATCGCCCACGCCCTGCGCAACGGCCCCCGCGCCGACGGCGAGGCCGAGGATCAGCGCCGCCGCGGCCCCGATCGTCTGTAACCGCTGGAGTTTCATGGCTTGAATGACCCCTTCCGCCAGGGCGACGACAGTCGCCGGGACCACCCCGGCGATCGCCTCGCCCGCCACCGCACGACGCGCGGCCTCGATCGTGATCGCGAGCCATCCCGAGGGCACGGCCGCCCCGGCCTCCGCGCTCAGGAGGACGGACAGCCCAGCGGCCGTGGGGGCCAGGCCGCGCCGGACGAGCCGGGACCGGAGCAGGTCAGGGGCCCGCGAGCCGGCCCTTGACCGTGCCCATCGGCCAGCCGAGCTGGCGTGCCGCCTCGGCGTGCGTCCGGCCTTCGAGGTCGCAGAGGACGACGATGGCCCGATAGGACGAGGGGAGCTGGAGGAGTTCCCCATCGATCGCCGCGCGGACTTCGCCTTCGTCGGACATCGGCCGACCCTCGCCGGCGACCACGTCGATCGTCCCCGCGACCGGACGCTCGCGGGCCCGACGCCGCGCGGCCACTGATCGCGCACGAAGGGCGACGCGGCAGGCGACCCCGTAGAGCCACGGCCCCAGCGCGATGCCGGGCCCGAGCGAGCTGGCCCGGCGGATCAGCACGAGGAACGTCGCCTGGAACGCGTCCTCGGCATCCTCCGCGTCGTCGTCGAGCATCCGCCGGCAGACGGCCAGGACCATCGGCCCGTGGAGTGCGACGATGGCCTCGAAGGCCGACTCGTCGCGGTCGATCGCGTAGCGCTCCAGGAGCTCTCCGTCGCCCAGGCCCACGACCGTGCCCCGTCCGAACAGCTTCTGGATCTGACACCAGATCGCGCCGGTTTGGACGGATGCCATGCAGGTTGCCCCGCCGCTGCGCTGTGGCTTGATTCTCCCTTTAGATGTGCGCAGATGGCCGGATGGATACGGAGAATTCGCAGAAATCTCGTTCCGCTGGGGTTCGCCTGGTCTTCTTCCGGGAGGGCGCGGGAGAACGACCTGTGAACCTCCCTCAACCCTTCGTCTCGAACACCAGCAGATACGGCACCGCCGGCCGCTTGTCGGCGTCCTTGAAGTTCTGGAACCGCGGCGTGTTGAGCCAGATGGCGTAGGCGTGGCCGGGCTCGAGCTTGACGGGGAGGATGCAGGTCCGCTTGTCGTCGGCGAACCGGGGCTTGCCGACGACCTTCGGGGCGTTTCCGGGGGAATAGTTCGCCCACGACCATGAGTCGTCGGTCATCTCCTTGCTGAAGGTGACCTTGATCTCTGCCAGGTTCGGGTCGACCTCGACCGAGCCGGCCTCGGGCACGGTCTTGACGACGACCGGAGGCGCGGCGGAGACGGAGAGGTCGTCGGCCCGGACAGCGGAAACAACCCAGGCCGCGACCAACGCGGCCGCGGCGATCGAGGACAGGCGCATCGTTCGTCCCTCCGGGTGAGTGTCTGACGACGGTCGCCGACGGCCGCCGTCGGCCTTCCAGCAGGATAGGACGGACGTCACGGCCGTGCCATCGAAAACCGGCCCGATCACGGGCGGGCGATCGGCGTGCGGATGAAGCCCGAATCGGCCGGGGCCTTGTAGTCGATCGTCGCCAGCTCGGGCGTCTCAAGGCGGACGCCGCCCTTGAACCGGCTGTCGAGCGCGGCGTCGAGGATGCCGCCGGTGAGCCGGGTCCGCTCGACGGGGTAGGGCGGGCGGCCCGTCCGGAAGAAGTCCTCGATCCGCAGGACGAGCGGATTGAAGAAGTTCGCCCCGGGCGGCGCGGGCAGGTACATGAGCGTCGAGACGACCGGATCGCGCGGGCGGTCGATCCGAGCGGCGATCATGGTGTCGTCGACGTGGCCGTTGAGGATCAGGGCGGCGCCCCGGAACCCGTCGGCGTATTCGACGAGGAAGGCGATCGGCCCGCGGAGGAAGGTCGGACGGTCGGGGAACTGCGGGCTGAAGTCGAGGACGTTCTGCCTCATGTCGCCCGGGTTCAGGGTGTGGCTCCGGCCGAGGGCGGCGTCGAGCAGATCGGCCGAGATCCGGCCGTCGTCGATCGCCTTCCAGACGGAGTCGCCCTCCAGGCAGGTCACGGCCTTCACGCCCTGCCCTTTTCCTTTCGTGTCTCGCCGCTCGGCCATGCATTGCAAGGTCTCGAGCGCGTGGAAGCCGAAGACCTCGATCTCCCCGCGCGAGGCGACAACGGCCTCGGTCCACTTCAGACCGAGCGGGACCTCGACGGCGGGCAGTCGCCACGTCACGGGCAGGCTCGAGCCGGCCATCAGGGGGAAGCGGAGCGTCGTCGCCGCCGCGACCATCGCCGCGGCCTCGCCGCGGTCGTACGAGAGATGCTTGTCGACGAAGACCGGCGACGCTCCGGCCGGACGCGCGGAAGACGTCGAGGATGCTGCTGGAAGTAGATGCCTCGCGGATAGAGCTTCTGGAGCTTCGCGTTGATCGGGTAATCGCCGTGCTCGGCGATGAGCAGGACCGCATCGACCGCGAGCACGCCAGTGCCGAGCGTCAGCGCGTCGGCGATCGTCGGGGCGAGGCGGACGTTGAACCGCGCGGCCTTGGCGCGGCCGAGGTCGGTGGCCTCGGGCGTCTGCTCGATGTAGAGGCTGGCGATCTCGCACTCGGGCCGGTGCAGGCCGTGCCCATCGTGGACGACGAAGCCGTCGAGGAACCGGCCGACGATGTGGTAGGCGTGCGAGAGATAGTGGTAGGTCGAGGCGAGCGCGGCGACCCTGGGCCGGCGGCCCTGGCGTGCGGCCTCGGCGACGGACGGCCCGAGGGTGAGCGAGGCCCCCGCGGCCTCGAGGAACGTGCGGCGGGAGGAGGTCATGCGGATCTCCGGGCCTTCGTAGGGTCCGCCATGCGGACCGTCTTCCGCGGCTTCCTCGAAGTTGGTCCGGATGGCGGACCCTACGTCAAGACGAGCGCCGTGGCTCCTCGTCGCTCGACGACCCGGCCCACGACGGCCGCCGCAGGCGAGTCGCGTCGACGCAATTCATCGAGCAGCCTGGCGACGTGATCGGGGGCAATCGCGATCAGCAATCCACCCGAGGTCTGCGCATCAAAGACGTATTCGAGCCCCAGCGGATCCGCCCCGGCGTCGATCAACAATCCCGGCTCGACAAACGCGCGATTGCTCTTGCTCGCCCGCGTCCGGTAGCGCGAATTGGCGAGCGGCTCGGAGCCTTCGATCCTCGGCAGCGAAGAGACATCCAGCTCGATCGCGTGGCCCGACCCGCGGGCCATCTCGTAGGCGTGCCCGGCGAGGCCGAAGCCGGTCACGTCCGTCACGCTCGACACTCCGCCCGCGGCCCGCAATGCATCGCGGCCGAGGGCATTGAGCGTGGTCATCGAGGCGATCGCGCGATCCAATACCTCGGGCGGGCATTCCTGTTTCTTGGCCGCCGTCGTGACGAAGCCGGTGCCGAGCGGCTTGGTCAGGACGAGCACGTCGCCCGGTCGAGCGCCGGCGTTCGTGAGCACGTCGGCCGGGTCGACGAGGCCGGTCACGCTCAGGCCGAACTTGACCTCGGCGTCGCGGAGCGAGTGGCCGCCAAGCGTGACGGCCCCGGCGGCGGTAACGGCATCGGCCGCGCCGCGGAGGATCTCGCCCAGGATCGAGACGTCGAGCTCGTCGACCGGGAAGCCGACGATGTTCATCGCCGTCAGCGGGCGGCCGTTCATCGCGTAGACGTCGGAGAGCGCGTTGGTGGCGGCGATCCGTCCGAACGTGTAGGGGTCGTCGACGAGCGGCGGAAAAAAGTCGAGCGTTTGCACGAGCGCCAGGCCGTCGGCGATCCGGTAGACGCCGGCGTCGTCGCTCGTCTCGGTACCGACGATCAGGTTGGGATCGCCAGATCGACCGGGCAGGCCCCCGAGGACCAGGGAGAGTACCTCGGGCCCGACCTTGCCGGCACAGCCGGCGCAGTTGGCGTAGTCGGTGAGACGCGTCTTGGGTCTGTCAGACATGGGCGTCGGAGGTCCAGGGGTTACGGCTCCCCGAGGGCCTCCGCGACGAGGCGGATCGTCTCGGCCTCGTCGGGGAACTTGCCGGTCGCGAGCTTCGAGTAGAGCAACTTGCCGCCGACCTTCAGCTCGAAGCATCCGCCCTTCGAGGGGATCATCGTGTACGAGCGGATCGCCTGCTTGAAGCGCGGCAGGAGCTTGGCCGTCAGACTGACGGCCTGGGGCTCGTAATTTCAGAGGGCGCAGTATTCGAGGGTGACGTCCATCGGTCCTCCTCCCTTCCGGAACTGCAGGGGCCTTCCGCCCGGTTCATTGTCTCGATGCGCCCGACAGGTCAAGGAGACGCCCCCTTCATCTCCGGGCCGATCCGACGAAAAAGCGCGAGCAAGTCGAGGTAGATCGCCTGCGGGAGCGTGATCGTCTTCGAGGTCCTCCGCGCCTCGAGCTCCTCGATCGATTGGCCGTCATAATGGCCGATCCAGCCGCGAGCGTGCGCCCGCGAGCGGCGGATGAAGTCCTCCGACTCGGCCGTCGAACAGGAGAGGTTGAACGTCTCCTCGATCACCACCGGCTTGCCGACGTCGAAGGCCGCGAGCGTCTTCAGGGCCTCGTCGACCTTCTTGGACTCGGGGTAGATGTGCACGCTGATGAAGTCGAGCTCGGGCGCCACGAGCTTCGGCTCGAACCCCGAGAAGAATCCCCAGGCCGGCGTCGAGGGCAGCATGCCGACCGTGATCAACGCCCGCCTGTCGTGCTCGCGGATCGCGGCCGTCAGCATCCGGATCCACTGCCGCGCGGTCTCGGTCCGCGGCCTGCCTGCCGGGTCGTGGGCGATCCACTGGAGGAAGGCATACTCGCCGAAATGACCCGTATACCACGGTTGGCCCGTCTTGTTGTCGGCGGGTGACAGCGGCTCGTTGATCAGGTCGTAGCAGAACACGGCCGGAGACGCGTGACATCGCCCGGCGATCGCGCCCAGAACTTCGCCTGGGCCGCCCAGCGGGCGCGCTCGTCGAGCTTGTCGTACCACGGGGGGACGTCGGCGACTCGGTAGCAGGCCAGGCCGGTGAGGTCGAGGTAAAGGCCGGTGCTGCTCGGACAGGACGAGCAGCTTCGCGAGCCGGTCGAGCGCCTTCGTGTCGGGTTTGTCGGGTGCCTCCATGAACTTGCCGAACTGGAGATGGACGCGGACGACGTTCGCGCCCGTGTCCTTCATCTTATGCCAGTCGGCCTCGATCGCCGGCCAGTCGGTGTCCCAGATGTCCTCGATGAGCTTGCCGTGATGGCCGTAGTTCACGCCCCAGGGGGTGAAGGGGCGGTCCGAAGGGGCGAGGAGGAACCCTTTGCCGTCCTTCGCGACCTCCACACGCGGCATCGAGGCAGCAGCTTGAGGGGAGGGCGCGAGCGAGAGGAGGACGATGAGCGGCAGGATCATGACTCGGTCGCACCGTTCGTCAACGGATGAGCAAGATTGTCTTGCTGCGCGGAAAATAGCGGGAGATGATAGCCAGCCAGTCTCTTCGGCAATGCTGCCCGGATTCTGCCAGCCCCGGCGAGGTCGACGGAATTTGCACCGGCTCGGACGCGAGCCGGTCATCCCCCTTTCGTGACGTGCTCGACCATGAAAATCTTCATCAGCTACAGCTGGCAGAATATGGCCACCCGTCAGTTGCTGATCGGCGAGCTGAAGACCGCCAAGTTCGAGCCGATCTGGGACCAGTACGCGATCCAGGTGGCCGATGACCTGCACGAGGGCATCCTGCGGATGATCGACCGGGCCGACGTGGCGGTCGCCTGCCTGACGCCCGCGGCCGTCGAGTCGTGCGCGGTGTTCGAGGAGCTGACGCGGGCCCATCATCAGTTCCTCAGAATCTATCCGATTGTGCACCGCTCGGTCGTGAGCCGCCTGCCGTGGTTCCTCGACTCGCCCGTCCACCTGCAGTACGAGTCGGACCAGGAGATGCTCCAGGCGATCGGCCGGCTCGTGGAGACCCTGAAGTCCGACGCCGAGCTGATCAACTCGCACGCGATCCACCAGGTGATCCAGCGGCAGCACCTCCTCGCCCATCGCCTGCTCAAGCGCGAGCGGCTTGCCTCCAGCTCGGGCCGCTGGACGCAGCGGCTCGCCGCGGTGATCCTCGACAACGCGGCGGGCGAGATGACGTCGCTGGCCGACAACCACTATAGCGGTATCGTCAGCGAGGGCGGCGAACTTCACGATGCGGGCCAAGCCGGTTTTCGAAGGGGCCAGGCAGATCTTCGCCGTCAGCATGGACACGGTCTCGAACTTCTGGGTGAGCCGGGACACCGTCGACCAGAAACGGTCGCGAGAGTACGTCGAGAACCAGCCCGAGACCACCATGCGCCTCTTCGTCTTTTCCACCCCACGCAGCGCCCACAATTACGCGACGATTCTCAACATCCACTCCCGCAAATACGGGGAGAAAGGCCGCGTCTTCATCTGCTCGGCCGACTCGTACCTCCGCATGATCGAGAGCGGTGGCGGCAGGTCGAACGACCGGGAATTCTTCGACTGCGACTGGGCCCTGCTGGAATATGGCCACACGTCCGAACCGGTCACATTCCGCGCGACGCTCGACGGCGACTACTTCCAGATCCGCCGAGCCGGCGATCACCGCGGGCTGCGGGTCAACGAGGAGGAGATGAAGAAGACCTTCGGCCAACTCAAGCGACTGGTCCCCGGAGAACTCGACGAGGAGCACGGCGTAATGCGCTGGGAGCTGGACATCCAGTCCCGGCCCGAGGAGTGGGCCGCGAAGCTTTCGGTGCTATTCGGGCCCGGCGAACCCGACTATCTGCACCTGGTCTTCTTCACCGAGAAGGCCCTGAGCTCACCCGCCGTCAGGCAGCGGCTGCACGAGCGCATCCAGGAGATCAAGCACGCCGTCGATGTCTTCCGATGCGACGCCCATGCGCCGCTGCACGCGATCCGATTGAAGGACATCTGGTTCGGCGAATACAAAGCGGTCCCGGCGATCGACGGCCGCACGCGGGGCCGGATCAACAACGCCGAGGGTTTCGAAGTTCCCCTACCTCTTGCTCATGCGCTTCGAGAATCGGGAGAGCCTGCGTCAGTGGTACGAACACGACGAGCATTCGGCGATCCGCCGGAAGATCTTCGAGACGCTGGATCCGCTCTTCGAGGGGCTCTTCGCCGAGATCGACCGGATCGTTCGCGACTCGCCGACCGAGGTCCAGGTCTCTCAGCTCTACGAGAACATCGAGACGCACGCCAAAGACTTCATGGGACGTCGCGACTACTGCGACACGGAGACGCTCCTCGACATCGTCCGGACCAAGCCCTTCCGGCCCAAGATCCGCTTCTAGGATGACCGGGCGTCTTCCGCCCCTTACGATCGGGTTGGCGCCCCCGGTGCGGGTGCGGAGGCGGGGCCGCCGACTGGAGGAAGCGCAACCTCGTCCAATTCACCGCCGCGACGCCGGCGCCGCCAATGGGTCCTCGGCCGCGGGCAGATCGTCATCAATCTCCTCGACCGTCACCGGAGGCGGCGAGGTCCAGTCGCGGCTCATGAGCTCGGCCCACCGGTGCAGGTCGGGCACGGCCTGGAAGACCAGCTTCAGGCAGGCCGTGATCGGCATCGCCAGCACCAGGCCGACGAGGCCCCAGAGGAAGCCCCAGAAGAGGCAGGCGATCAGGATTACCGTCCCGTTCAGATCCAGCGAGCGGCCGAGCACGTAGGGGGTGACGATGTAGCCCTCGATGAGGACGACCGCCGTGTAGATCGCGGCGACGAGCACCGCGCCGCCGACCGACTCGAACTGCGCCAGCGTGACGAGCGTCGGCAAGGCCCCGCCGATCACCTGGCCGACGTAGGGGACGAAGTTCGTCAGGCAGGCGAAGACGCCCAGGGCCACGGCGAACTTCACGCCGATCGCCCCCAGCGCCGCCGCGACCGCGAGGCCCACGCCCATGTTGATCAGCGTCCGCGTCAGCAGGAAGCGGCGGATCTGGAGGTTGAGGCTTCGTAGCGTCATCTCGGCCGAGCGGGCGTCCTTGGTCGAGCGGGCGAAGAAGTGGATCGTCTTCCGGCTGAGCATGGGGCTCTCGGCCAGCAGGAAGAGCACGAGCACCAGGACGATGAAGCCCTGGACGATCCAGGACATCAGGTCGGCCAGGCCGTAGCGGAGGTTGCTGATGAGCAGGTTGCGGTTGGTGTCGCCGAGGATGTCGATCGTCCCCGGCTCGGGCAGGACGTGGCGGAGGAACGGGTGCTCGCGGCTCAGGTCGCTGATCCGTCCGCTGAGCCGGCCAGCGAGCCGCTCGACGTCGGCCGGCAACGATTCGGCGGCCTCGATCAGGCTCTGCGCGGTGAGGCTGGCGGCATAGAGGCCGAGCACCGTCGTCAGGATGAAGAGGATCAGCGCGGCCCCGGTCGGACTGACCGGCAAGATGCGCCGGAGCAGGCTGGTGATCGGCGAGAGCATCGCCGCGAGGAACAGCGCCAGGGCGATCGGGATCAGGATCGGCTTGAGGAAGTAGAGCGCGGCGACGACCCCGAGCACGGCGAGGACGACCTGGGCGGCGTCGGCATACCGTCCGGTCCGTTCCACGCACGCCTCCCCGCCGCTCGGCCCGCGCCCGCCCTCCTGTCGGTGGACGCATGGTTCATCATGGCGGGCGTGGTTGCCATTCGCAAGGGACACGGCGGGTCGTCGCTCGGCGGCGGCACTTGATCGGGGGCGAGGCGGGACGTAGCGTGGAAATGGAGTCTAAGCGAGGCTCGACGGAGCGCCGGTCCCGCGGATGAATACCCCCCTGAGCCTGATCGAGCGGCTTCGCGACCCGGCCGACGAGGCCTCGTGGCGGCGGCTGGTCGAGCTATACACGCCGCTGATCCGTCGCTGGCTCCGCCGGACCGTGGCCGGCGCCGACCAGGACGACCTCGTCCAGGACGTGCTCGCCGCCGTGCTCCGCGCGATGCCGACGTTCGTCCACTCGGGCCGGACCGGCTCGTTCCGCCGTTGGCTGCGGACGACCACGGCCCGCACCCTCGCCGGCTTCTGGCGCGATCGCCGCGGCAGGCCCGGCGACGCTCCGCCCGTCGCCCGGGAGCTCCTCGATGAGTTCGAGAGCGACCTGAGCCGCGCCTGGGACCGCGAGCACGACGAGTTCGTCGCCCGCCGATTGCTCGAGCTGATGCGGCCCGAATTCAGCCCCACGACCTGGGCCGCCTTCCGGCGGCAGGTGATCGACGGCCTGCCGGCGGCGCGAGGTCGCCGGGGAGATGGGCATGACCGTCAACGCTGTCCTGCTCGCCAAGTCGCGCGTGATGGCCCGCTTGCGCAAGGAGGGCCGCGGGCTGATCGACTGAGGTGATGCCTTCCGTCGAAAGCGTCCTGGGGGCCGTTTGGCTGGCCGAGGCTCGCTCGTCAATCGCTCCCACCGGAGGTAGGCGGCGCCCCCGCGTGTTGCCTCGTGACAACGCGAACGCGGAGTCCTGGCATATCCTGCGCGCCTTCCCCCTCCTCGGCGGTATCATTGCCAGAGATGAACGCCATCGCCCACGATGCTAACGGCGCGTCGATTCATCCCTCGCGCTCGGTGCTCGCCTCGTTCGGGCTGGGCCGGCTCGACGAGGACGAGTCGTCGGCGATCGCCGACCACGTCTCGGCGTGCGACTCGTGCCGGGCCGTCGTCGGGTCGGTGAAGGAAGACTCGCTCGCCGCCCTGATCCGCGCGGCGGACCGACACGCCTCGCTGGCCTACGAGGGCCGGGCCGAGGTTCCCGAGGATACCGGGTCGGGATATGAGCTCCTCGAAGTCATCGGCGAGGGCGGGATGGGCGTCGTCTACCGGGCGCGGCAGCTCGCCCTGGGCCGGCTGGTCGCGCTGAAGCAGGTCCGCGCCACGGCGCTGATCGGCCGCCAGGGCGCCGCGCGGTTCCGCCGCGAGGCGGAGGCGACGGCGAGGCTCCGGCATCCGAACATCGTGCCGATCTACGACGTCGGGCGGATCGACGGCGTGCCGTATCTGGCGATGGAGCTCGTCGAGGGGGGCTCGCTTGCCGACCGCCTCGCGTCCGGTCCGGTGGCGCCGGACGACGTGGCGCGGACCGTCGCGGCGCTCGCGCTCGCCGTGCAGCACGCCCACGAGGCGGGGATCGTCCACCGCGACCTCAAGCCGGCGAACATCCTGCTCGCGCCCGACCTCGGCTCGCCCAAGATCAGCGACTTCGGGCTGGCGAAGCGCGACGGCGACGGCTCGCGGACGGAGTCGGGCGCCATCCTCGGAACGCCCAACTACATGGCGCCCGAGCAGGCCGAGGGCAACTCGTCGCGGGTCGGACCGGCGGCCGATATCTACGCGCTGGGGGCCATCCTCTACGAGATGCTCGCCGGCCGGCCGCCGTTCTCGGGCGAGTCGATGTTCGTCATGCTCGAGCTGGTGCGCCAGGCCGAGCCGACCCCGCCGCGGCGGCTCGCCCGCGCGGTCTCGCGGGACCTCGAGACGATCGCGCTGAAGTGCCTTGAGAAATCCCCGGCGCGGCGCTACAGCACGGCCCGCGCGCTCGCCGAGGATCTCCGACGTTACCTCGACGGCGAGCCGATCCACGCCCGGCCGATCTCCCCGCCCGAGCGGCTGGCGAAATGGGCCCGACGAAGGCCCTGGAGGGCCGTCTCGGCCGCGCTCGGTGTGCTCGGCCTGGTCGGGCTTGTCGCCGGAACGCTCGTCCACAACGCTCGGCTCCGGACCGAGATCACGCGGACCGAGCAGAAGGCGAAGGAGGCCCGCGAACAGCGCGAGCGCGCCGACGCCCAGTACCGGTCGGCCCGCGATGCAATCGCCCGGATGGTCCAACGCTTCGACGACCCGACGTTCGCCAGCCAGCCGATGCCCGTCGGGTTCCGCCGCCAGATCCTCGAGGACGCCGTGGCCTTCTACGAGGGGGCCGTCCGCGACGACGCGCCGGCCGAGTTCGCCGCGAGGCTGGACAAGGTGCATGCCCTGAGCGAGGCATCGACCTTCCAGGCCATGCTCGGGCGTACCGACGAGGTCGAGCTGCACGCTGCTCAAGTCCCTCGCGATGATCGACCGGCTCGGGGCCGAGCAGCCGGGACATCACGACGTGCTCGGCACGCGCGTCGATTGCCTGTGCAAGCTCGGCCTGGCGATCTCGGAGGATGTGAAGCGCGTCGACGAATCGGTCAGGTACCTGAACGAGGCCATCGCGGACGCGGAGCGGCTGACGAGGGAGGAGCCGGCGGAGTTCCTCCGCGGCGACGCGCTGGCCTGGTGCCATCACAACCTCGGGAGCGTCCTGCAGTACGCCAGCCGTCACAGCGAGGCCGAGCCGCACTATCGCCGGGCCGCCGAGATTCGCAAGGCGCTGGTCGACACCCATCCGGAGAACTACCGCCTTCGCGCCCGGCTCGCCGAGACGCTGACGAACCTGGGCCTGGCCCTCGCCAACCCCGAGCACGCCGCGGAGGCCGAGGTCCAGTACGCCAGCGCCGCGGACCATCTCGCCCCGGTCGTGCGGGACCACGCCGATTTCCACGTGGGCCGGCTCTCGCTCTGTAAGCTCTATCTGAACTGGGGCGGACTCGCGCTCGATGGAACGCCGGAGCGAGCGTGCGAAGGAGCGTTACGAGGCCGGCCTCGCGCAGATCGAACTCGTGACCCGCGCGATGCCCGGCTGGCCCGACGCGATCCACATCGAGTGCAGCCTCAACGGGCGCTCGCGCAGGCCCATGAGCAAGCGGGTCGGTTCGGCGACGCCGCGCGGCGCTGGACCCGCGCGATCGAGCTGGCCGACGGGGACAACCGCCGGTGGTTCCTGCTGGCCAGGGCCTGCGACCTGGCCCGGACCGGCGACGGTGCCGCGCTCGCCGATGCCAAGGCGGCCGCCTCGGCCGGCAGCCCAACGGGGCCGGAGCTGTACAACATGGCCTGCGTCGCCGCGCTGGTCATGGGCTCGTCGCGGCAATCGGGAGAAGACGGGCTCGGCGACGAGCGAGCCGGGCTCGCATTGCGTGGCTCGAACGCGCTCGGATCGCGGGCCTCTTTCGCGACCCGGCGCTGGTCGCGTCCCTGGACCAGGACCCCGACCTCGAAGCACTCCGCTCGCGTCGCGATTTCCAGCTCTTCCGCCTCGACGCCGCCTGGCCCGTAGACCCGTTCGCCCGGGCTCGTTGAGTGCGACGAACGGCCGGTCGGCCTACCTGGCAAGATCCGGCCACGCGGCACGTCGCATACGCGGCCAATCTGCGAGAAACCCATCATTCCCGCGTGAGAAGATTCACACGGTTGAGAAAATGCCGGACCGAGAAAGTATACTATTGTTCAGTAGAGTGAAGTGGCTTAGAGTTGAAGCCGATCGTGACTCTGCCGTGTTAGTCATGTCGAGACGGAGGTGGGCCATGCTTGCGCCCGGCCGAAGCTGCCCGGAGTGTGCCTCTCCCGTCGTGGTCCACCAGCCGGACGCGAGAGAGCCGGACCGGTTGCTCGGCACATGCTCGCGGTGCCGGACGTGGTGCCTGCTCGATGGCGACCTCGGCGTGGTCGCGATCCTGCCCACGCACGGCCGCGCGAGGCCGCGGATGCGGCGAAGGCGGCCACGGCCGGGCCGCGGCCGGCCACGGGCTCCGCAGGCCTAGCCTCGCTCCAGGGTTTTCGGCGCGGGCATGCCCGGGACGACCGCCGCCTGCTCGAAGAACGTGTCCCGGTCGCGGATGATCGCCTGCGGGATCAGCTGCTCGCTCTGCGTCGCCACCGAGCCGTGCCGGCGAATCGCGGTGCCGATCGCCATCACCTCGACCAGGCCCGAGCCCAGCTCGTGGATGAACAGCTTCACGCCGATCACCGCGTCGGCCTTCAGCTCCTCGGCCTCGAGCCGGATGTGCTCCAGCGCGTTCTCGCGGCGTCGTAGACCATCCGCGTCACCTCGTCGATCTCCCCCCGAGCAAACGACCGGAAGAAGGCGGTGACGCCCCCCGCGAAGCCCAGCGCATAGACGCTCGTCCCCAGCAGCAGCCGCACCGGGGCATAGCCGAGCTGCGTGAGGTTCCACAGCTCCTCGCCGGTCAGCTCGGACGTGTAGGGCGTCTTGGGCTGCCCGAGTACGGGGTTGTGCGAGCCAGTGCCGACCATGAGCATCTCGCGGACGCCCGGGCCGAAGGGGATGATCTTCGTGATGATGTCGACGACCGCGTTGCACCCCCGCTCCGCTGCCTCGGCCTCGAGCCGCTCGAGGGCGAGGTGGCGGGTGTGATTGTACATATTGGAGAATTCCTTGATCTCCCCGCGTCGGGCGATCATCTTCAGCCCGCCTGAGATGCCCCGCCCGACGCCGAGAGCGTAGGCGACGTTCCCCAGGACGAAATGCCTCGGCTCGTATCCGGCGTCGACCTGGCAGAACAGGTCCACGCCCGAGCAGGCGGTCGAGAAGAACGGATGCGTCGGCTCGCCGCCCGAGACGGAGGAGCCGATGGCGATGAATTCCATCAGGTTGCTAATCTTCCGCAGGTCAGAGGTGACGCCGGTGAGCCCCTCGCGCCCTCCTGGCGGGCCTCTTCTTCCAGGCGGTTCACGGCGGCGTGGCGGCCGTCGACGATGAGCTGGGTGATGCTGCCGATCTCGCCGCCGGCGAGCGTCTTCAGGCCGCTGGTGATCCCGCGGATCATGCCCAGCGACTGAACGCTATTGCCGACGACGATGCCGCCCGGCCCGTATCCCTTCTGCGCCAGGCAATAGATCTCGTTGCCCGACAGCCCGGTCATCAACATCGCGCTCGCCCCCGTCGGCGGCCGAGGGCTGCGGTGCGGGTGACATCCCGGCGTCACGCGTCCTCGTTTTGCGGCCCTTATCTTCCCGGGCCTTGCGCCACTTGGAAAGGGATTCGTCGTGGACGCGGCGAGATTGGCGATCGCCGTTACTTCGTCACGCTCGAGTGCACATCCGACGCGTGCCGCGGGCCGGACGTCGGCGTCGCGGCCTCGCCCCGGCCCGTGCCCGATGTGCCCGCGTTCGTGTCGTCGCGCGTGATCGGTCCGGACTCGCCGCCGGCGCGGGGGATCACCCGGTTCTGGACGCCGTCGCCGCTCCCCTCGCCCTTGCCCCGGCCGTATCCGCCGCAGCCGGCGAGCGCCGCCGCGACCAGCGAGAGCGCCGCGAGTTTGCCGTGAGTTCGAGACATCGTGGATGCCTCCCTCCTGACCGCGATCCGAATCACCCGGGCGGATGCAGGGAGCAAGGCCAGTGCCAAGTCGCGGGCCTCAACCCAGGCGTTGACCGGGATGTGCCCCACGTCCTCGAAGACGTGCGTCGGCCGGTAGGGATAGGCTTCGATCGTCGCCCGGGTGCTGACGCCGGAGAGGACCAGGATGGTCCGCATGCCCGCCTCGGTGCCGGCCTGGATGTCGGTGTCCATGCGGTCGCCGACCATGAAGGCCTCGGAGGAGTGGGCCTCGAGCGTGCGGAGGGCGGTCCGCATCATCAGGGGGTTGGGCTTGCCGACGAAGTACGCCTTGCGGTCGGTCGCCAGCTCGATCGGTGCGACGAGGGCGCCGCAGGCGGGCTGCAGGCCGTCCTCGGAGGGGCCGGTCAGGTCAAGGTTCGTGGCGACGAACCGGGCGCCGGCGAGGATCAGGCGGATGGCCCGCTCGATCTTCTCGTAGTCGTAGCTCCGGGTGTCGCCGACGACGACGTAGTCGGGATGCTGCTCGGTCAAGGTGTATCCGGCGTCGTAGAGCGCCTTGGTGAGACCGGCGCCGCCGATGACGTAGGCCGTCCCACCGGGCTTCTGGGCCTTGAGGAAGTCGGCCGTCGCCAGCGCCGAGGTATGGAAGGCCGTCTCGTCGACCGCGATGCCCAGGCGATCCAGCCGGTGCTGCAGGTCGCGCGGAGTCCACTGGCTGTTGTTGGTGAGGAACAGGAACTTGTGCCCGCCCTCGCGAAGCCGGCGGACGAACTCGGCCGCGCCCGGGATCAGCCGATGGCCGTGGTAGACGACCCCGTCCATGTCAATCACGTAGCTCGCGGGCATCACATCGGACTCCTCGATCCACATTGTCCGCCTCAGGGATCGACTCTGCATCCTACCAAAGACCGGGCGATCCGCGGTTCCCCCGGCGGCCCCCTGCGGGGGCTCCGTCGGGTCTCGGGTCCATGGTCGGACGCGAGACGAACCCGAGCCGCTGCGAAACGAACCCAATTCCTCGCCCGTGGTTTTGCCGATCAGGCAGACATCGTTCATCTCGATCAACAAGGCGACATTTGGCTCAAGGACGTAGCCGATTCCCTTAAATCGCTGTATATCAAGGATTTGAGATCGAGTCCGAAAAATGTCCATTAACCTGGGTGGACTTTGTCGAGAATTAGCCTTGACGGAGTCCGCGGAGCCTTCATACTTAGGTCCATTCCAGGCCTGCGAGTGATTCGCCGGTCGGGCTCGTGAATTGAGGAGGCGCGGCTCGGTGCCGGCGCCGAGGAGTTCGAGGCTTCGCGGATCCCCGTGCCGGGGCGGGCGGAGTCGAGGTACGGCCGACCTGACGTCAGGAGGCCGGGTTTGCTTGAGGAGCAATGTCGATGAATTCGATCAAGTTGATGAATCGGCGGTCGCGGCGGGTTCACGCTCATCGAGCTCTTGGTGGTGATCGCGATCATCGCGGTCCTGATCGCCCTGCTGCTCCCGGCCGTCCAGGCGGCCCGCGAGGCCGCGCGGCGGGCGCAGTGCACGAACAACCTCAAACAGATCGGCCTGGCGCTGCACAATTACGAAGCGCCAACGGCGCGTTCCCGCCAGCTGGCAAGGCGATCAACCTGGCGACCTCACCGCCCTCGGTCACGTTCCCCGACACGGGCTTCAGCGCCAATGCCCGGCTGCTTGAGCCACCTGGAGGGTGCGCTCGCAGTACAACGCGTTGAACTTCTCGTACGAGTACAACGACGCCGGCGGCGGCAACTTCACCGGCGCCTCGGCCGTGATCAACATCTTCATCTGCCCCTCGGCCGTCCGCGGGGCGGGCACCACGCGGGACACCGTCTCGGGCGACCCGAATGCGTCGGCCTACGAGAAGACGCAGACGGCCGGCTACGGCTACGCCGACTACGGCCCCTCGGTCTACACGGACATCAACGTCGTCAACGGCGTCGCGACCCCCGGCCCGAATTACGGCACCGCCGACGTGCCCTACCGCAACAAGGCCGCTGCGGCCAAGGGACTTCTCAAGGACGGCAAGACCTCGATCGCCGAGATCATCGACGGCACGAGCAACACGATCGCGATCCTCGAAGTCGCCGGCCGCGACGAGCGGTTCGTCAGCCAGTACCTCGAGCAGTATTATCTCGGCGTCGACCGGCCCGGCGATCACCCGGGGCAACGGGCCCGCGGGCGGCCCGACGGCGCGGCACCGGTTCTGGAGGTGGGCCGACCCGGGCAACGCCTTTGGCACTTCAGGACAGCCGAATAACCTCGGCCAGCCGACGAACGAGGGCGACGCCCTGGCCGACCACGGCCAACTCGGCCGGCGACCAGGCCGGTCAGAACGAGGAGCCGTTCTCGTACCATTCGGGCGGCGTGAATGCCCTGTTCGGCGACGGCTCGGTCCGGTTCATCAAGTCGTCGATCAACCTGGCGGCCTTCCGGAGCATCCTCACCCTGGCCGGCGGCGAGGTCGTCTCGTCCGACCAGTTCTGACCGGCGGACGGACTCGCGAGCGGCTCCGCTCGCGGCCCGCTCCCTTCACCGGGGGCGGGCCGCTCTCGATTTCGAAGAGGTCCGTCGGACGCTCAGCCGAAGACCATCAGGTAGATGTCCTGAAGGATCGTGAAGAGCATTAGGAAGACGACCAGCGCGAGCCCGGCGATCATCAGCACGGTCAGCGCCGAGTCGGGCAGAGGCTTGCCGCGGATCTTCTCGGCGATGAGGAAGACGATCTGGCCGCCGTCGAGCGGTGGAATCGGCAGGAAGTTAAGCACCGCCAGGTTGATCGAGAGCATGCCCAGGAACTGGAGCAGCGGGACCAGTCCCATGGCGGCCGTCTGGTACGCCATTCCGCCGATCCGCGGCAGGCCGGCGAGGTTCTTGGTGCTGACCGACCCCGAGAACAGGCCGCGAAGCATCGCGTAAATGCCAAGCACGTTGTCCACCGACTCATCCCACGCCGCGCCTCACGGCCGGGCCGAGCGGCTGGGGTGGAATGTCGACGAGGAGCGTGAGGAAGTTCAATCCCCGGACGGGATAGGTCCGCGACGGGTCGGGCTCAGGCGTGAGGGCGACGGGTGTCGAGGAGTCGGAGGTCGTGAGCTGGATTTCCGTCCTGGGGATCTCCTGGAGGAGGAACGCGACGAACCACCAGCCGGCCTCGGAGACGCCCTTCGCGCCTGCCGGCGGCGTGCCGAAGCTGAATTTCCGCGGGTCCTCGCCCTTTTTGGCCGCTGGGATCGTCAGGCCCGTGATGACCGTACCGGGATGAATCCCGGCCCTGGCGGCCTGGCTTCCGTCGTCCACGGCGGCGACCTTCGACTCGATCGCCATCGCGAGGCCGAGGCCGGGAACCTTCAGCGAATCCTTCGGCTGGAGCGGAGGCTCGACGTCGGGGAGCGAGTCGTCGGGGGTCGCCGTCAGCTCCTTCATCTCCGGCTTGCCGGCTGTGGTCCGCTCGACGAGGAACGCGGTCGGCTTGCCCGCCGCTTTCGAAGACAATGGCCGGCAGTTGCAGAGGGTCCACGTCGTCGCGGCTGTCGACCCTGACGATCCGGTCTCCTTTCTGGAATCCCGCGCGCTCGGCAATCGAACCCGCCTGAATCGACGCGACGGGGCCCGGCGTGAGCCGGAATCCCGGCGTCAGCCACTGCACGACCGGCAGCGTGACCCGCGCCCGGTTGGGCGAGGAGCCCTCCTTGCCGCGGACCTCGATCACGACATCGATGGGCACGCCGCGATTCGCCACGAGCACGCGCTCAAAGGCGAAGTAATCGTCCACGACGGCGGTCGGGCCGGCGGAGCGGCCGGCCTCGATGACCTTGCCGCCCTTGGGGAATTCCTCGGGCTTCGGCGCGGGTCCTTTCGTGCCCGGCAGGGCCTCGTAGGGCTTCGTCTCCGAGAGGTCCAGCGACGCGGCCTGTGCGATGCCGATCGTCGGCCGATCGGACTTGGCCTGGCGCTTGGGGAAGACCGTGATCGGGATCGGCTCGGCCACGCCGCGGCGCTTCACGACGAGGTTGAGCGGCCTGCCGGCGGGGGTGAGGCTGGTCTTCATGCTCAACCGCATGAAGTTCACGTCGCCCCGGCCGTTGATCGAGACGATCTCATCCCCCGGCTTCAGGCCCGCCTCGAAGGCCGGCGAGGCCGAGTCGACGGCGCCGAGGATCGCGGGGATCTCCTTCACACCGGACATGTACGCCGAGGTGAAGAGGACCATCCCCAGGATCAGGTTCATCACGACGCCCGCTGACAGGATTACGGTTCGGGCGCCGACGGATTTGTTGCTGAAGGCGCGGGGGTCGTCGGTCTGCTCGGTCGCGCCCTCGTCGCTCTCGCCGAGCATCTTGACGTACCCGCCCAGCGGGATGGCGCCGACGCCGTAGAGCGTCTCGCCGCGGCGGAACGAGAGGACCCGGAGGCCGTAGGGGTCGAAGCCGAGGAAGAACTTCTCGACCTTGACTCCCGCCCATTTCGCGGCGAGGAAGTGGCCCAGCTCGTGGATGAAGATGACGAATCCGAGGCCGAAGACGACCTTGAGGATGTTGAAGACGACGCCCAGGACGATCGCTACGCTTGCCAACGGCGGACCTCCTGCCGGGCCCCCGCGTCGACCTTCTGGAGGTCGGAGAGCGTGGGCCGGGGGTCATAAGGATGGGAGTCGAGGGCGCTTCGGCAGGCCCGCGGGATGTCGAGGAAACCGATCTCGCCCCTGAGGAACCGATCGACCGCCGCCTCGTTCGCCGCATTCAACGCTGCACCCGCCGTGCCGCCCCGGCGCATCACCTCGAAGCCGAGGTCGAGACAGGGGAACGTCTCGCGGTCGGGCGGCTCGAAATGGAGAGCGAACGGGCGGGTCGTGTCGAGCAAGGGGCAGGGGCCGGGCACGCGGTCGGGATACGTCAGCGCGAGCTGGATCGGCAGCCGCATGTCGGGCGGCGAGAGCTGCGCGACGACGCTGCCGTCGACGAACTCGACCATCGAGTGGACCACGCTTTCGGGATGGACCACGACCTCGACCTGATCGGGCCGGAGGTCGAAGAGCCAGCGGGCCTCGATGACCTCGAGGGCCTTGTTCATCAGGGTCGCCGAGTCGATCGAGATCTTCGGCCCCATCCGCCAGGTCGGGTGATCGAGCGCCTGTTCCGGAGTGACGTGGGCCAGCTCCCGCACGGACTTGCCGCGGAACGGGCCGCCGGAGGAGGTCAGGATCACGCGGCGGACTTCCTTCGGCCGTCCCGCGCGGAGAGCCTGGAAGATTGCGGAGTGCTCGCTGTCGACCGGCAGGAGGTCGACGCCCCGGCTCCGGGCCAGCTCCATGATGAGCGGGCCGGCGACGACGAGGGTCTCCTTGTTCGCGAGCGCGACCGTCTTGCCCGCCTCGATGGCGGCCCAGGTCCCCTCAAGCCCCGCGGCGCCGACGATCGCGGAGAGGACCTTGTCGGTCGACTCGTCCGTGACCATCCGCAGCAGGCCGTCTCGACCGAAGAGGATCTCGGACCCGCTGTCCGCGAACTGGCCGTTGACGATCGCCGAGGCTTCGGGACACGTCAGCGCGACGAACCGCGGCCGGTGCCGGCGGGCCTGGTCAGCCAGGGTCTCGATGCTCGAATGGGCGCCGAGGCCGTAGGCGCGAAGGCGGGAGCCGCCGTCGTGCTCGATGACGCTCAGGGCGCTCCGGCCGATCGAGCCGGTCGAGCCGAGGATGACGACGTTCTGTGTGGTCCCCGGCGGCATCCCGGTGCGTCACTCCCTCGGCAGCCGGCCGGCCGCCTCCGTGATCGCGGCGTGTCTCGCATCACGATCGGGCTCGCGACGGGTTTCGGGCTGACCTCACTCTAATCCATCGCGCCTGACCTCACAAGCCGACCGAACCCGGCACGGTGCACGAGTTGATCGCATCTTGCACGGTTCTCCAGCAAATTCGCCGGGCCGTGGCGAGTCTCCCGCAGGCAAATCTCGGAACTAAGTCGTGCCAGCGAGGAAACTTGCGTGGCAGGATCGCCGGCGCGGCACGGCTCTTTCTTACGTAGAAGTCCCGCTCCTTTATCAACACCTTTCATGACGAGGCGGTCGCGCGGCCTCTCCCCGCGCGGTTGGAATGCCGTGCTTTCTCGACTTGCTCCGCAAATCGGCGTGGCATGCGCCGTTTTTGCCCTCACAGGGATCCTCCCCGCCGCACGGGCCGACGAAGCCGCCTGGAAGTCGGCCCACGACGCGGGCTGGTCCGCCTACGAGAAGGGCCAGATCCCGGAGGCCGAGGCGTCGCTGACTGTCGCCGCGAAGGAGCTTCGGGCGTTCCCACCGGACGACCCGCGGGTTGCGCTGACCCTCGACCACCTGGCCTGGGCGTACCTGCGCAGGGCAAGTTCGACCTCGCTGAGCCCCTCGCCAAGTTCGCGCTCGCCGCGCGTGAAAAGACGTATGGCCCCGAGTCGCACGAGGCGGCCCAGAGCGTGAACACGCTCGCATGCCTCTACGACGCCCAGGGCCGCTTTGCCGAGGCCGAGCCGCTCTATCGCCGGGGACTGGCGATCGAGGAGAAGGCGCGCGGCGCCGAGCATCCGAACGTCGCCGCATTCCTCGACAACCTGGCCACCGTCTGCCACGCCCAGCGCAAGGATGCCGAGGCCGAGGCCGCCTACCGCCGAGCGATCGCCGTCCGCGAGAAGGCGCCCGAGAAAGACAGGGCGAACCTCGTCCCGACCCTGCTGAATCTTGCGACGCTCTATCTCGACAGGGGTGAGCCGACGAAGGCCGAGCCGGTCCTTCTGCGGGCCCTTGCCATCCGCGAGGGGGCGTTCGGGCTCAAGCATCGGGCGGTCGTCGAGTGCCTCGAGTCGCTCGCCAAGGCGGCGAAAGCGCAGGGCAAGCACGACGAGGCCCGCGCCTATTCCGACCGGGCCCTCGCGATCCTCGACGAGCACGCCCGCACGACGGCATCGTCCGGGATCTGATCGACTCAGGTGCAAGCGACAGGGCCGGGAGGCTGCAAGCTCCCCCGGCCCCGTTCGATTGGCTCACGCTCGATCTCACCGGATCGGCTGGAGCCACGGCTTGTAGAGCTGGACGCCGCGGCCGGTCGGGTCGAAGTCATGCCGGACGCGTCCCGACATCGCGCCGGAGGGACCGCGGAGGACGCCGTTGTGCGAATAGTAGCCGGGCATGCTGTCGGCCCGGGTACCGTTACCGGGATAAGTGTACGGCTGCGTGGCGTACACGGGGCGGGCGTAGTAATAGCCGTTGGCGTAGTAATAGCCGGCCGGTGCGGCGACGCGCGGGACCGCGACGACACTCGGCACGGTCGCGGGGGCCTGGGCGCGGGCCGAGTCGGCGGCGAGGCCGACTGCCGTCACGATCAATGCGGCGGAAAGGAGGCGCTTCATCGTCTGGCTCCCTGGAGAGAAAGGGGACGGATGCGGACGGGATGGCGGGGCCGCATGGCGGACCGGTCGCCTGGACCTCCGACAGCGCGGGGCGTGCCGGAGTTGCGCCGGGGGAGAGGTCGGCGCGCGGGCGACCGGGCCGTCCGCGGACGGCGCGGCGGCTCAGAACCGGAGATGCGCCGTGAGCAGGTACGGATGACGCCTCGTCCGAGCGTCGAGCGCCGCGAGCGCGTCGCGGGTGCCGTCGATGCGGCAAGCGACGGGCGCGATCGAGGCCCGGTCGATTGCGACCTCGGCCTGGACGTCGTCGCCGGGCCGTTCTTCCAGGTTCGCCGGCGGGCGGAGCTCGGAGTCGCGGAGGGACGTCCGGCCCTCCCCGTGCTGCGCCACGACGACAGCGGCGGCCGTGGCCGACGGGGCGAATTGGAGGGCCGCCGCCGACGGGCGGGGATCGCACCTGCCGGCCCCGACCGGAGCAGATCCGGCCGCCAGGGTCAGGAGGACCGTCGCGAGCGCGACCGTCGAAGGCCGCAAGAGCCGCCGGGCGCCGGACATGGGAGAGGTCCGGTGGGGAAATCCGTTTGCAACGACCGCGGGCCGGGCGTCTCTGCCCGCCCCGAGAGATTCATCGACACTTTGATTATAGGCGGTCCCACGAATCCGTGGTCAAGAATCTCGGCGGGAGCTGGAAATCTCCTCCAGTCGCCCCGTGCTTGCGAACCTGCGGAGGAGGCCGATGAGTGTCGCTGTCGCCTCGGACGGGACTTCACCGACGACGCCGTCCCAGGTGAGCCGGACGTCCCAGCCGGCCGACTCGGCCGCGCGATTGAAGCGTTCCCGGACACGGAGCGCCCAGGCGACGCCCCAGCCGTCGCGGAACCAGGCCCAGAGCCGGCCGAGACCGGGCGGGGCGCGGTCGGGGCGACCGCCGGCGAGCTCCGCGAACCAGGCAGCGAGGGCCCAGCAGAGGGGGACGGCGATCCAGATCCGGCCACGAAGGTCGTGCGGCAATCCGAACCCGGTCAGCCCGGAAAATTCGGCCGCGAAGCCGATCGCGAGGCAGACGGCCGCGAGGCCGAATCGCGTCGGGAGGTAGTTCGTCACGCCCGCGATGACGAGCAAGACATAGAAGATCGTCCATGGCGCCGTCAGGCGGAGCCGGTCCCAGCCGCCCCCCTCGCGTACGAGGCCCGTCCCTTCGAGCCAGGGCACCAGGAAGACGACCAGAAGCAGCGCCATGAGGATCGCCCACGCCCCGCCGCCGGGCGTGCGGGCGTTGAGCACCGAGATCAGCGCGGCGAACATCGCCAGGGTCGAGATGTACACGACCTGACCGGCGAGCGGACGGCCGGATCCGACCGATTCTGTCAGAGCGATGGCCTCCGCCAGACCGGCCAGCATCAGCGCGATCGCCGCCCAGACCAGCGCGGGCCGCAGCGCCGTCGCCGACGAAGCGCTCCAGGCCCGCACGAGGGGCAGGATCGAACCTGCCAGGGTCGCCAGGACGAGCGCCGAAGCCCACGCCGAACCCGCCATCAGGGCAAGCGAGGCGACGACCAGGGTGGCCGCGACCGCCGCCCGAATCACTGTGAGGACCATGCGCCATGCTCTGTCGGAAAGACGAAGGCCTCTCGGGCTCGCTTGAGGTCTCGACTTCGAGCCCCCAGCCAACCGTCTTTCACGCGGACTCGAAGGCGGTTCAGACATCGACACTTAGATGCCAGCGGACGCCCGCCCGATCGAGTCCGAGGAGCACCTGCTCGAATTGCCGCAAGTCCTCGACAAGCCAATCGGCGCGGACGCCCTCACGGGTTAGCCCGGGGAGGACGTCCTTCTCGGGGTGATTGGCGAGGTGACGGAGGAGACCGCGGACCGTCACGAGGCCATCCCCCGCGTCGAACCAGGCCACCTCGGGCGACTCGATGCCGGCGGGCAGATGCAACTCGCCGTCGTCGCCCTCCTCGCCGAGGATGCCCAGGAGATCATCCGGCCCCGCGCTGAAGAATTCCATGAGGGGGCGGACGCCGGCCTCGCTAGCGAGGCTATCCAGGTCTTTGAGATGCGCGAGGGCCTTGCCATCGACGAAGGTGTCGAGGCCTTCGACTTCGCGCTCGGGGACGATGAACAGAGCGACGCCCATGATTGCCTCCGGGACTTGTGCGGATCAGCGCTGCAGCGCCCGCGCGTCAGGGCCGACGGGTCGCGGTTGACCCGGTCGGCGAAGCCGCGGAGCGAGGCGACCACCGGACGGAGCGAGTCGATCAGCCCCTGGGCCGAGGTCCCTACCTTCGTCCAGTTGTCGTAGAGCGACGTGTTCAGGAAGAGCTGCTGGAGCGAGCCGTTGGGGTTGAGGCCGCCCTTGCCGTCGGAGAGCGCCCGGGTCAGCAAGCTCACGTCGGAGAAGACCCGGTTCGCCCGCCAGAGGACTTGCCCGAAGTTGGTCACGGGCGGCGTTGTTCACCGGCGCGCCGAGGTCGGCGAGGAGCGGCTTCAGGTCGGCGAGGCTCGCGTCGAGCTTGGCGCCGGCGGCGGAGATCCGCTCGATCATCGTCTTGAACTCGGCCACCGTCTTGTCGTCGAGCGCCTTGTTGAGTCGCTCGGTCGTGGTCCGGATGTTGGCCAGGGTCGGCTTGATGTCCCCCTCGCCGTCCTTGAGCACGGCCTCGATCCGGTCGGATACCGAGCCGACCTTCTTGCCCGTGTCGATGAACGTGGCGATGAGCTCGTCGGCCCGCTCGGCCCGCTTGGCGACGTTGCCGAGCCCCTTCGCCGCCTCCTGGATCGCGACGAGCGTCTCGGACGCCGAGGCCAGCATCTTGGACGGGTCGGGCGAGACGTCGCCCTCGATGAGGGGGGCGTCGGCGGGCCGCTCACCCAGGGGCATCGGCTCGGTCCCGTTGCCGGGCATCATCTCGATCGCAACGTCGCCGATCAGGGCCCGGGTGATCTTGGGTACGCTGCCGACCTTCAGGTGCGACTTGCGGTCCAGTGCCAGCGTGACGATCACCCCGTCGGGCATGTTCGGCCGGTCGTCGAACTGGACGTCGTTCACCTCTCCGATCTTGATCCCGCTCCGGCGCACGGGGATGCCGTCGGCGACGCCCGGGGCCTCGAGGTAATGGACCTTGAGGAAGACGCGGTCGCGGAGCAGTGTCGGCGACTCGCCGAACCAGATGATCATCATGACCAGCACGAGGCCCGCCACGATGACGAACATGCCGATCCGGAATTGCATGACGCGTTCGTTCATCGCATGGCCTCCGGGGAGCGAGCGATCCGCGGCTTTCGCCGTTTCGCTTTCCCGCTTTCGGCGTTTCGCTCCGCCATCGTCGCTATCCCTCCCCCCGCGCCTGGGCCGCCATCTCGCGGAGCCGCTCGCCGGCCTCGCCGCGGACGAACTGGCGGACGCGGACGTCGGCGTGATCTTCAAGGCCCTCGGGCGGGCCGTCATAGATGATCTGCGGCTCGTGCGGGCCGAGCCGCGGCAGCGGGTAGAGCATCACCACGCGGTCGGCCACCTTCTGGACCGTCTTCATGTCGTGCGTGACCACGATTCCGGTCGTCTTCTTCGACTGCTGCGTCTGAAGGATCAGCTCGTTGATCACGTCCGACATGATCGGGTCGAGCCCGGTCGTCGGCTCGTCGTAGAGCATCACCTCGGGATTGAGGGCGAGTGCTCGCGCAAGCCCGACACGCTTCCGCTGGCCGCCCGAGAGCTCGGCCGGCTTCTTCTGCTCGAGGCCGACAGGCAGCCCGACCTCGTGGAGCCTGTCCGCGACGAGCTTGTCGAGTTGGTCGGAGGTGAGGACGCGATGCTCGCGGGGGCCGAAGGCGACGTTGTCGTAGATTGTCAGGCTGTCGAAGAGCGCCGCGCCCTGGAAGAGGAACCCGAAACGGAGCCGGACGTCGGTCAGCTCGTGCTCGTCGAGCCCGGCCAGGTCGATCGCGTCGAAACGGACTGTCCCGCAGGTCGGCTTGAGCAGGCGGATCATCAGCTTCAGGAGCACGGTCTTGCCGCAGCCGCTCTCGCCGATGACGCATACGGTCTGGCCCCGCTCGATGGTCAGCGAGACGTCGCGAAGCACCGTCTGCTGGCGGAACCGGATGGTCACGTCGCGCAGGTCGATCACCGGCCCTCTCGGGTCGCTGGCCAGGACCGACGGAGCCTGGGCGACGCCGGTCATATCAGGCCCCCCGCGTTGGGATAGACCATGTTGTAAACGCGGTTCCAGAGGTAGCCGATGATGAAGTCGATGCACCAGGATCGCGATGAAAGAGAAGACGAACGCCTCGGTCGCCGCGCGGCCGACGCCCTCGGCCCCGGCCTTCGAGTGGAAGCCCCGGTGGCACGAGATCAAGGCGATGGCGGCGCCGAAGAAGAGCACCTTGAAGATGCCCGCGAAGATGTCGAGGCCCTCGACGTAATCGCGCGAGTGGTACCAGTAATGGTAGGAGTCGACGCCAAGCAGCTTGGTGCAGATGACCGCGCCGCCGATCACGCCCATGAAGTCGGCCATGAGCGTGAGCATGGGGATCATGACGAAGCAGGCGAGGAACCGCGGGACCACCAGGTAAGAGATCGGGTTTGTGCCCAGCGCGGACAGGGCATCGATCTGCTCGGTGACCCGCATCGTCCCCAGCTCGGCGGCCATCGACGAACCCACGCGGCCGGCGAGCATCGTCGCGGCCAGCACGGGGCCGAGCTCCTTGAGCAGCGAGATGTTGATGACCGAGCCGAGCCGCGTGGCCAGGCCCATCATCGAGAACTGGCTGAAGGTCTGGACGGCGAGGACCATGCCGATGAACGTGCCGGTGATCGCGACCACCGGGACGCTCGAGACGCCGATCGCGTAGAAGTTCGGGAGCAGCACGGACCATCGCTGCCGGCGGCGGAACATCCACGAGAACGTCAGGGCCGAGAACTGCGCGAGGCCGCCGACCTCGGTCACCGCGTCGGAGACGAACTCGCCGATCCGGGCGATCGGAGAGACGGGTGGAACGGCCTCGGCCGAGGCGGCTGACGACGGCGCTGGGGCAGGGACGGCGGCCATCCGACGGCACTCCTTGCGGGACCCGGGCGGGACGGACCGCACACCGGCCTCTCGGCCTTCGCCCCGGCAAACCCGGGGCCGACGCCCGTCCGTGGGCGCCCCTCGGGGCATTCTGGGCATGATCCGGGAAAATGGCAAGGCGAGCCGAACGAGGGCTCAGGCGTCTCTTGATCATCCAGCCCTTCGAGGACCACTCCGATCTTCCGGTACTTGTCGTACCGGCGGGCGAGCAGGTCCCGCTTCGGCGTCTCCGAGATCTCGCGAAGTGCCCGGATCAGGAAGGCCTTCACCGACGCCGCGGCGCCGCGATGGTCGCGGTGGGCGCCACCGACCGGCTCGGGGATGATCTCGTCGATGATCCCGAAGCGGAGCAGGTGAGGCGCCGTCATCTTCAGCGCCGCGGCTGCCTTGGGGGCCGAGTCGGCGCCCTTCCACAGGATCGTCGCGCAGCCTTCGGGGCTGATGACCGAGTAGTAGGAATGCTCGAGCATCGCCACGCGGTCGCCCATGCCGATCCCCAGCGCACCGCCCGACCCACCCTCACCGATGACGATCGTGACGATCGGTGTGTCGATCTGGCTCATCGCCATCAAGTTCTCGGCGATCACCAGGGCCTGACCACGCTCCTCAGCGGCGATACCGGGATAGGCGCCCGGCGTGTCGATGAACGTCACGATCGGCAGCTTGAACTTGGCCGCAAGCCGCATCTTCTGGATGCGCCTTGCGGTAGCCCTCCGGGTGAGCGCAGCCGAAATTGCACGCCGTGCGCTCGGCCAGGTTCTTCCCCTTCTGGTGGCCGACGAACAGGACCTTGTCGTCACCCAGGTGAGCGAACCCCGTGACGATCGCCTGGTCGTCCCCCACCGCGCGGTCGCCGTGCAGCTCGACGAACCCGCCGAAGACCAGCTCGAGGTAGTCGCGCGACTGGGGCCGGTTCGGGTGCCGGCTGACCTGGACCGTCTGCCAGGGCTCGAGGTTGGCGAAGACCGTCCGCTTGAGGTTCACCAGCTCCTTGCGCATCCCGCGGATCTGCTCGGCCGCCTGGGACGCCGCCGGGCCCGTGCGTTCCTTCGAATGGGCGTAGGTCGCCTCCATCTCAGCCAGGCGAGTCTCCAGGTCGTAGATCGGGGCTTCGAAGGGAAGGCGATGTTCGCTGGCGGGCTTCATCCGTGGGGACCCTCGGGCGGTGGAACGCGGAAAGCACAAGGCAGAAAGCAGAAGGCAAGACGGAATCGGCGTCAGAAGGCTTCGCGGGGGGACGGCGGGGGGTCGTCGTTGTAGACCCGGATGCGGGAGAACCGGGTGAGGAACTCGCGGAGGTCGGCCGGGCGGGCGGCAGGGTCTTTCTTGAGGGTCTGGAGGATCAGCTCGGAGAACTCGGGGGTGACGTCCTTGTTGTGCATCGACGGCGGCCCGGGCTGCTCCCGGCGGTGCTTGCCGAGGAGCTCGCCCGTCGAGTTGGCCCGGAACGGCGGTCGGCCGCACGCGAGTTCATAGCACGTGCAGCCGAAGCTGTATACGTCCGAGGCCACCGTCGGCGTGGCCAGGTCGATCTGCTCAGGCGACATGTAGCTCGCCGTCCCCTGCCGGGCCTTCATCTTCTTCTGGAAGAGGGCGCCGAGGCCAGAGACGGGCCGGCGCGTGATCGTATAGTCGATCACCCGCACGTCGCCCAGCTTGTTCGCCATGATGTTCTCGGGCTTGATGTCCCGGTGGATCCAACCCTGCTCGTGCATGTACGTCACGCCATTCGCGGCCTGGGTGATGATCGGGTGGAGCTTCTCGCGGAGCCACGGATAATCCTGCGGCTTCGAGATCGCCAGCTTCAGATGCCGGCCCGGGAAGAAGTCCATCACGATGTAGGGGGCGTCGGGGTGTTTGAAGTACTCGTGATAGCGGACCAGGTTCGGGTGGTTCAGCGCCAGGCCGATCCGCGCCTCGAACTCGAACGCCCGTCGCTCGGACGGATCCTCCGCGCGGGATTCGAGCAGTTGCTTGATGGCGAACCGCTTGCTCGTCGAATCCTGCACGACCTCGATGACCATCGAGGTGACGCCCGCGTGGAGTGTCCGGACGACCCGGAAGCCGCCGATCCGGTCCTCGCCCAGGCTGCTCGTCCGGGTATCCATCGCCATGCGTCGCCCTCGCGGCCGGGGGGTGGGTCGTGGTTGCACCGGCCCGTCCATCTTACCGATGTCGAACCCGCGACGCAATTTCGGTCGCGGGGCGCGTGGCCGGCGCAGCTTCCTCCACGTCCATTACGGGACCGAGCCGCGATGGGGACACCCGGCAGGGACAGACGCCCCGGGCTCAGATGGCCGTCCCGTCCTGGAGGATCGTGAACTTCGGGATCACGACGATCCCGTCGCGGATCAGGTAGTGGGGCGCATCCTCCGAGTCAACGAGGCCGGCCTCGTTGAGGATCTTCACGCCCCGGCCGATCCGCGCGTTCTTGTCGATGATCGCGTTCTCGATCCGCGACTCGGCGCCGATGCCGATGTTCGGGCCGATGGGCCCGCGCGTTGGCCGTGACGTGGCGGCGACTGCTCGTAGAAGTCGCCGCCCATGATGTAGGTGTTGCGGACCACCGCGTTCTCACCGATCTGGGCGCGGACGCCGATGACCGAGTTCTCGATCACCGCGCCGCGGCCGATCTGGCAGCCGTCGGCGATCAGGCTGTTGGTGATCGTCGCGCCGCTGAGACCTTGGAGCAGGGCAAGTAGCGCGGGCGGGTGAAGATCGGATGGTCGCCGAAGGTGAAGTCGAAGGCCGGCTCGTCAAGGGTCAGGTCGATGTTCGCCTTGTGGAACGCGCCAACGGTCCCGATGTCCTCCCAGTAGCCGTCGAAGAGGTGGGCCTGGACGTGGTGCGACTGGATGGCCTGGGGGAAGACCTCCTTGCCGAAGTCGGTGGCGTCGCCGGAGGCGAGCATCTGAACGAGCGTCGCCCGGTCGAAGAGGTAGATCCCCATGCTGGCCAGATACGGCCGGCCGTTGGCCTCGATCCCGAAGCGGGACATCCACTCCGGGTCGGTGCGGACGCGGTCGAGCAGGGGCGGCGTCTTCGGCTTCTCCTCGAAGTCGATCACCCGGCCCGCGTTGTCGATCCGCATGATTCCGCAGGCCTTCGCCTCTTCCTCGGGGACGGGAAGCGCGGCGATCGTGGCGTCGGCCTTGTTCTCGACGTGGGTCCGGATCATCTCCTGGAAGTCCATCCGGTAGAGCTGGTCGCCGGAGAGGATCAGGACGAGGTCATACGTTGACTCGGTGAAGTAGGGGATGTTCCGGCGTACGGCGTCGGCGGTCCCCTGATACCACGTCTCGTGCTGCTGCGTCTGCTGCGCGGCGAGGACCTCGACGAAGTTGCCGCCGAACGGGTCGAACTTGTACGTATTCGAGATATGCCGGTGCAGGCTGACGGAGTTGAACTGCGTGAGCACGAAGATCTTGCTCAGGCCCGAGTGGATGCAGTTCGAGATGGGGATGTCGATCAGGCGGTACTTGCCCGCGATGGGCACGGCCGGCTTGCTCCGCGACCGGGTGAGCGGATAGAGCCGCGTGCCGCGACCGCCGCCGAGAATCAGGCAGACCACCCTGGGCATCGTTCCCCCCGGTCCTGTCACGGTCGCTTGAAGTCAGAAGTGAGTGGGCCCGTGAGGGCCGACGGCAAGAGCATAAAGCAGAAACCAGACCGCGCAAAGCGAAACCGGGCGCGGAATCATCGCGGGCCCGGTTCGGGGAGAAGGTCTGCGGGTTGGATCGAGTCGGGGGACGACTCAGGAGGTCACCAGCCGAGCGCCATGTTGGACTCGATGACCTTGCGGGCCCCTTCGAGGTCGGAGCCGGTCTCGTGCATGTAGAGGCGGACGGCGTGGAGCTTGTCGCCGGCGGCCTTTGCCAGGCAGTCGCGGGCGGTGGCGCAGGGGTCGGACGACCGGGTGAGGCCGAGGAGGTTCTTCGAGATGACCCAGGCGTCCCTCGGCCGGTGGCTGACGCGGAGCACGTCCTCGGCCGGATAGTGCGTGTGGGCGAACTCGCGTGCCGCCGCCTCGTCGTCGACGCACGCGATCATGATATGAGACGTGGTCTCCACCTCGTACAGGGCCATGGCTACACCCCTTTCCTGGAAGTGAGGAGTCCAGGGGCCCCGCGGAGAGTTCCGCGGCTTAGGGAGGTCCCTCAACGAGGATCGTACACCCGCGCCGGGCGGGAAGCAAATGCCCACCCGGCGCGGTCCCGACGCGGCTCAATGGACGGGCTTGGTCGGCGACGCGGTGCTCTCGTCGAGGGGCATGCCCGACTCCACGGTGTTCTCGTCCTCGTAGAGCTGTGCGAGGATCAGGCTGCCGTTGGTGACGACCTTCTCGCCCGGGGCGAGGCCGCTGCGGATGACGACGAAATCGTGATTCTCCTGGTCGACGTCGACCCGCCTGAAGTGGAACTTGTTGGGGTCGTCACGCATCTGCACGAAGCAGCAATTCACGCCGTTGATCACGACCAGGGCGTTGCGGGGGATAACCGTGTGGCCCGGCATGGGCGGGATCTGGAGTACGGCCTTCACGAGCTGCTCGGCCTTGAGCATCTTGTTGGCGTTGGGGATCGACGCGCGGATCTTGAGCGTCCGGGTGTTGGGGTCGACCTTGGCGGCGATGTGCTCCACGCGGCCCTCGACCTTCATGTTGTCGAGGTAGGGGAAGTAGATGTCCCAGGCGCTGCTGGAGGTGGACCTCCTCCTGGTCCTTCTCGTAAACGTTGCCCCAGACCCAGAGCTTCTCCATCGGCGAGATGACCATGAGGACGGCCATGTCGTCGTAGAAGTTGCCCGAGACGACGTCGCGCTCGACGATCATCCCGTCGATCGGGGCTCGGATGATGAGCTTGGAGATGTCCTGCATGTCGGCGGAGTGGGCCGGGTCCTTGTCGGGGTCCTTGCCGGCCACGACCTCCTTGACCTCTTCCATCAGGTCCACGCGAAGCCGCTTGATCTCCTCGAGGGGAATGCCGTAGGTGACGAGCTTGTCCTCGGCCGCGAGGTAGTTGACGCGGCTGGTCAGCTCGGCGACGAGGGTGTCGACCCAGGCGACGTTGGAGAGCTGATGGTCGAGCGCGAGCTGGCGGCGGCTCTCGACGAGCTTCTTGTCGTGGACCCACTGGCCGTACTTGGTCCGGTAGTCGGCCTTGGCCTGGGCCATCGTGGTGCTGTAGATCTCGACGAGCGGGTCGCCCTTCTTGACGGTCTGGCCGGTCGACTTGAAGACCTGAGTGACGCGGGCGTCGAAGAGGGGGCGGACCTTGGCCAGGGTATTCTGGTCGAAGTCTGTCGTGCCGGTCAGCTCGAGCTGGAGCGAATCCGTCTGGGCCTTGACGGTGACGGTCTGAATGCCGAGCGCCTCGCGCTGCTCGGGCACGACCTCGACGTAACCGGCGGACTTGCGCGGGGGGGGCGTATCGGCCAGCGGGGGGGGCGTCTTGTGCTCGGGGCCGGCGACGAAGTGATACGCCTGGTTGATGAAGCTGCGGGCGTCGGCCTCCGCGTTTTTCGGGCCGCGGATGATGATGGCGACAGCCACCGCGACGACGGCGACGACGAGGGAGATCACCTTGACGACTCGGCCGCGGCGGCCCGGCGCCGGCGCGGGGCCGCCGCGGGCGTGGGGCCTTCCGCCGTGGACTGTGCGCGCGTTTCCAGCGGGTCCGAGGCCGCGGCGGGTTCGGTCGACGTGTCAGAAGCCATGGCTCGCGCCTCCGTTGGCGTTGAGGATCTCATCGGTATAGTGGGAGCCCTCGCTCAGTTCCTCGGCCAGGTGGCCGTGGCCGGCGGGGGCTGGGAAGAAGCTGTAGAGGACCGGCATCAGGTAGCGGGTCAGCACCAGCGTGACGATCATGCCGCCGACGACCACGATCGCCAGCGGCTTCTGAGCCTGCGAGCCGATCGAGTTCGCCAGCGCCGCAGGCAAGAGGCCAAGGGCCGCCGTCAGCGAGGTCATGACCACCGGCCGCACCCGAAGCTCGGCCCCGCGCATCACCGATTCGATGACGTTCATCCCCGCGGCGCGGAGCTGATTGAAGTAGGAGATCAAGAGCACGCCGTCCTGGACCGCGACGCCGAAGATCGAGATGAACCCGACGGCGGCTGAGATGCTGAACGGCGTGTGGGTGAGCCTCAGCGCCCAGACGCCGCCCATCGTCGCCGCGATCACGTTGACCATGACGAGCAGCGCGTCCTTGAGCGAGCTGAAAGCCGTGTAGAGCAGGATCATGATCAGGCTGATCGACAGCGGGACGATCCATGTCAGGCGCGCGTTCGCTTCCTGCATCTGGGCGAACTCGCCGGACCACTCCAGCTCGTATCCGTCGGGCAAGTTGATCTTCGTCTTGGGGTCGTCCTCGATGCGGTGCCTCGCCTCGGCGATCGCCGAGGCGAGGTCGCGGTCCTGGACGCTGAACTTGATCGGGATGAATCGGCGTGCGCTCTCGCGGTAGATGTACGAAGCCCCCGGCTCGTGCGGGTTGATCTGGGCCACCTGCGAGAGTGGCACGCGGAACCCCGGCTTGTCCCCGGCACCGGGCACGTCGACGGGGATCTGCGCGATCACGTTCGGGTCGTCGCGGAGGTGCGGGGGCAGGCGGAGCACGATGTCGAAGAGCTTCTCTCCCTCGACCATCTGGGTGAACGCCTTGCCGCCGATGGCCACCTGGACCACGGCCTCGACGTCGGCGACGCTGATGCCGTATCGGGCGCAGGCCTTGCGATCGATCCGGATCACCAGGTTGGGCTGGCCGACCAGGTGGAACAGCCCGACGTTCTTGATTCCCCGCACCTGCTCCAGCTCGTCCGCGACCTTCTGGCCGTACTGCTCGAGCACCTTCAGGTCGGTCCCTCTGAGCTTGATGGAGTTCGCCCCCTTGACGCCCGACAGCGCCTCCTCGACGTTGTCGCGGATGAGCTGGGAGAAGTTGAAGTTCACCGCCGGCAACTCGTCGAACTTCGTCATCAGCTCCTTCTGGATGTCCTCCCGGGTGATCGTCGCGTCCCAGAGCTTGTGGCCGAAGAGCGTGACCGGCTTCGTTCGCCACTCCTCCATCGGGCGGAGAGGCGCGTTGAACTCGATGTTGAAGAAGCTGGTGACGTCCGTGCCGTCGTCGGGCCGGCCGATGTGCGACATCACGCCCTTGATCTCGGGGACCGAGGCGATAATCTTCCGCAGCTTCGGCGCGACCCGCGACGCCGCCTCCAGCGACGCCGTCCTCGGCAGGAGTGCGCGGATCCAGAGGTTGCCCTCCTCGAGCTGCGGCATGAACTCGCCGCCGAGCCCGGGCACCAGTGTCACCGTGTAGGCGAGCAGCGCGATGAATATGCCGAGCGTCAGATATCGATACCGGAGGATCCGGTAGAGCTGCCGGAGGTAACCCCGCTTCATCAGCCGGTCGATGAACGTGTCGGTCTCCTCCGTCTTGTTCTGGAAGAGGAACGAGCAGAGCACCGGGGCCAGCGTGAGCGCCAGCGCCAGGGCCCCGAAGATCGCGAAGGCGTACGTGTTTGCCATCGGCCCGAAGAGCGCCCCCTCCGGCCCGGTCATCGCGAACAGGGGGATGAACGCGCAGACGATGATCGTGGTCGAGAAGAACAGCGCCGCGCTCGATCTCGTGTGACGCCTCGGCGATCCGGTCGATCAGCGGCCGGGACCGGTCGGCGTGCGGCGCCGTGATGTGGCGGTAGATGTTCTCGACGATGATCACCGAACTGTCGACGATGATCCCGAAGTCGACCGCGCCGATCGAGAGCAGGTTGGCCGACTTACCCTGCAGATAGAGCACTGTCACCGAGAACAAGAGCGCCAGCGGGATCATGATCGCAACGACGCCCGCGCTCGCCAGGTCGCCGAGGAACACGAACAGGACGAGGATCACCAGCGCCATGCCGACGACGAGGTTGTGGATCACATTGTGGGTCGTGACGTGCACCAGGTCGGTCCGCTGGTTGAAGACGCGGAGCGACACGCCCTTGGGCAGGATGCCCGACTTCTGGATCGCGATCATCTTCTCGGCCACGGCCTCGGCCGTGGGCAGCGACTTCTCGTACTTCCGCATCAGGACGATGCCCTCGACGACGTCGTCCTCGTCCTGGAGGATGTTCTCGCCCCGCTCGTTGACGATCGGGTTGTCGTCCTTCTCCTTGAGCGTCCGGCCGACCTTGCCCAGCCGCGGCTTGTGGTCGACGACGGCGGTGGCAATCTGGCGGATGTAGATCGGCACGCCCTCGTTGTTGGTGATCAGGACGTCGCCGATCTCGTCGAGCTTGTCGGCCTCGATCGAGAAGGCTTGCGAGGCGTTGGCTGGGTCGAGCGGATCCTTGGCCTCGCCGATCAGGCCGAGCGCGCGGACGTTGTGCGCCTGCGAGCCGAGCGTGAGCATGTCGCCGCCGACGTTGGCGTTCGACTTGCTTATCGCGTCCTCGACCTGCTGGAGCGTGATGCCGTACTTGCGGAGGAGCCGCGTGTCGAGCCAGACCTGGTATTGCTTGATCTCGCCGCCGTAGCCCGTCACGTCGATGACGCCCGGCACCGTCTTGAAGGTCCGCTCGAGGACCCAGTCCTGGATCGCCTTGAGCTGCTTGGTCGTGTAGCCGGGCCCCTCGATGACGTAGCGGACGATCTCTCCCGTCGGGCTCCAGGGCGAGAGCTTGGGCGTCACGCCGGGCGGGATGTTGTCGATCGAATTGAGCCGGTTGATGACCTCCTGGCGGGCGGCCCAGTAATCGGTGCCGTACTTGAACACGCACTTGATGTCGTTCAGCCCGGCGATGGAGGTGCTGCGGATGTCGTCGAGCCCGGGGACGCCGATCAGCGCCGTCTCGAGCGGGATGCCGATCAGCCGCTCCATCTCCTCCGGGCTGGCGCCGGCGTTCTGGGTGATGACCTCGACCAGGGGCGGGGTGGCGTCCGGGTAGGCCTCGACGTTGAGGTTGTAGGCGGCGTGCGCTCCGAAGCCGATCAGGCCGAGCACGCCCAGGAGCACAATGAACCTGTTGTGCAGGCTCCAGGAAATGATCGCGCGAACCATGGGATCGGCGCCCTCGGGCGGGTTCCGGAGAGTCGTGGAGGGGCCCCGGCCGGGTGGCCGGGCATCCGGATGACGGCGGCCCGGGCGTCGGAGAGGCGCCCGACGCGCAGGGAAATCGATTAGCGATGGTAGGCGGGGGAGACGGGACGCACGTACCGTGCCGCGCTAGACTAGCATCGTAGGCGGCAAAGGGTCCCGGTCGGAAGGGGTGACCAAGAAGGAAGGGCGGATAGGAGCCCGGGCGCGACCGCGACGATCGAAAGCATCCCGTCCCATGATGGAAGCGCCTGGTCGAGCGAGGAGACCCAGCCGTCGGAGCCCTCGCCCGGCTCGTCCGTCGGGTCGGCCAGCGCCGCGCCGCAGACCTGCCACGCCGCGCGGGACGAGACCGGAGTCAAGGCCGGAGGCGCGGTCTTGCCGGCGACATTCCGGGCCGACGGCGATGGGGCGGCGCCGTCGTCGGACGCGGGCCAAGCCGTGACGGGGCCCGGCGTGGCGATCGCGATCGCCACGAGCCATGTCAGCAGCCGGCCTTTGCGCATCGAGGACCGCACGATAAGCCCGCCCCGTCCCAAAAGTCGAATCCAGCGGCGAAGGGAGTCTGCCCAGTCATCCTACGAAAGGAACCCCTCCCATGGATACGACAAAAAACCCAAAAAGGCGTCCTGGGTACCGCGCAAAAGCTCCCGGGAATCGTCATTCCTCGCTGGAGCGCTCAAAACCCGCCAACGCCCGCCCCTTTGACCGCCCCCGGGCCCCTCGGCTACCATGGCGAAGCCCGAGCCCCCGCATCGAATAGGGAGGTGCGACCATGTTCCGCGTCGACGCCCGGAAGCCGGCCCGATTCTGCGACGGACTGACCCGCCGCGACTTCCTCCACGCAGGGGTCCTCGCCCCGCTCGGCCTGGGCCTGTCGAGCCTGTCAGCCCTGGGCGGCTCCGCTCCGAGCGACATGAATTGCATCATGCTGTTCCTCGTCGGCGGCCCTTCGCAGCTCGACACCTGGGACATGAAGCCAGACGCCCCGGAGGAGATTCGCGGCCCGTTCAAGCCGATCGCCACGAGGGTCCCCGGTATCCAGGTCTCCGAGGTCTTCCCGCGTCTGGCGACGATGATGGACCGTGTGGCCCTGGTCCGCTCGGTCTACCACACGGCCGCGGCGGTGCACGACACGGGCCACCAGATGATGCAGACCGGCCGGCTCTTCACGGGCGGGATCGAGCACCCGCACGTCGGCTGCGTCGTCTCGAAGCTCAAGGGGCCGAAGGGCGACACGCCGCCGCACGTCCTGCTGCCCCGTCCGATCGGCGCCACGGGCGGCAACATGCCCCACGGGCAGGACGCCGGGTTCCTCGGCAAGACGTTCGACCCGTTCGTGCTGAACGCCGACCCGAACGCCAAGGATTTCAAGGTCCCCGACCTCCTGCCGCCCGACTACGTGACCAGCGTCCGCGCCTCGCGCCGGCGCTCGCTCCGCGACGCGATCGACGGAGGGATCAAGTCGTTCGAATCGTCGGCCGACGCCCGGCTGCTCGACGAGAACTTCCAGCAGGCCTACCGGCTGATGTCGAGCACGACGGCCCGCGAGGCCTTCGACCTCAAGTCCGAGCCCGACGCGATGCCGCGATCGCTACGGCCGGACCCGTTTCGGCCAGAGCTGCCTGCTCGCCCGCCGGCTGGTCGAGCGAGGCGTGCGGTTCGTCACGATCAACATGTTCGAGACGGTCTTCAACGAGATCACCTGGGACATCCACGGCTCGGCCCCGTTTAGCCCGATCGAGTGCTACAAGGACGAGGTCGGACCCGAACTTCGACAACGCCTACACGGCCCTGATCGAGGACCTCTCTCGCCGCGGTCTGCTCGACAACACCATGATCCTGGCCTTCGGCGAGTTCGGCCGCACGCCCAAGATCAATCCGGCGGGCGGACGCGACCATCATCCCGGCTGCTGGACCACGCTCTTCGCGGGCGGCCCGATCAAGGGCGGCCAGGCCGTCGGCGCCTCCGACGAGATCGGCGGCGCGCCCAGGGACCGGCCGGTGTCGACGCAGGAGATCGCGGCGACGATCTACCAGGGCCTGGGCATCCGCCTCGACACCGAACTACCCGGCCCGCAAGGACGCCCCCTCCGCATCGTCGACCACGGTGTCGAGCCGATCGGCGAGCTTTTCTGAATCGAGAGCGCGAACCCCGGGCGAGTGAGCCTGGTTCCGTCGTGCGGGCCAGGCGAGGTCGCCCCGTCTCCGGAAGGATCGACACGATGACCCGAGGATTCACCACGGCCTTCGCCCTCGCACTGCTGGCCTCGCCGCTGCTCGCGCAGGAACCGGGCTACAAGGCGACGCAGAGCGGCCTCCAGTACAAGGACGAGAAGGTCGGCACCGGCGCCGCCGCCCAGAAGGGCAGTGAGGCCGCAGTGCACTACACGGGCTGGCTCTACGAGGGTGGCAAGAAGGGCCAGAAGTTCGACAGCTCGCGCGACCGCGGGGAGCCGTTCCGCTTCCCGGTCGGCAAGGGACGCGGTCATCAAGGGTTGGGACGAGGGCGTGGCCGGCATGAAGGTCGGCGGCAAGCGGACCCTGATCGTCCCGCCCGAGCTAGGCTACGGCGCCGCGGGCGCGGGCGGCGTGATCCCGCCCAACGCGACGCTGATGTTCGACGTGGAGCTGCTCGGGGTCGAGTAACTTGGCGAAACCGGACCAACCGCCCCACGACCGGGCCCTGGCCGCCGCCTTCGACGGCCAGGCCGCCCGGTTCGAACGCGCCCCGGTCCAGACCGACCCCGCCGCATTGGCCCGACTCGTCGCCTTCGCCGACCTGCCCGTCGGGTCGCTGGTCCTCGATGCGGGCTGCGGCCCGGGCCTCGTCAGTCGTGCCCTGCTCGACGCGGGTTGCCGCGTCGTCGGCGTCGATCTCTCCGCCGAGATGATCGACCGTGCCCGGCGCCGCTGCCCCGACCGGGCCGACATTCCTTCAGGGATCGCTCTACGAGCTCGATCCCGGCGGCCCGTTCGACGCGACGATTTCCCGGTTCGTCCTTCACCACGTGGCCGACCCGCTCGCGTTCCTGCGGAGGCAAGTCGAGTTGCTCCGGCCCGGCGGCGCCGTGATCCTCTGCGACCACACGGCGTCGGCCGACCCGGACGACGCGCGCTGGCACAACGAGATCGAGGTCCTCCGCGACACGACCCACACCGCCAACCTCTCGCCCGGGACGATCGTCGACCTCTTCCTCGCGGCCGGGTTGGAGTCGGTCCGGCTGGTCGAGGAGTCGTTCTCGCTCGACTTCGATGAGTGGTTCGACCGCGGCACGCCAGCTTTGCCGAAGGCCGTGGTCCGCGACCGGATCGAGGCCGGCCCTCGGGCGCGAGGATTTGCCGGCGCGCGCGACGGGCGACGGCCGGCTCGAAATTGACTGCTGGCGGGCGCTGGCCAGGGGCATTCGGCCCTGAGAGCCTCGGCCGCGATCTCATTTCGGGGCTGCAGGAGGCGCCGGCACGGGGTCTGGCTGACGATTGCCGGCGGCCGAAGATTCCGCGAGGAAGCTCTCCGCCAGCTTCGCGACCGGTTCGAGCCCCGTGAGGCGTCGCCTTAGCTGATTCACGCGAACTTCCTGCTCCTTGACCTCGGCCTTCCTGATGAGCAGGTTGCCCTTGCTAATGTTGAACGATGGGGCCGAGGCGCCGGCCTCGCCGACCCTGGCCTGAGCGAAGTCGGCATCGGCCGCGCACGAGTTCGGTCTTCTTGACGTCGAGGCGGGCCGCCGCCAGCTCCAGCTCGTCGCGGAGGTCGTCCTTCTGGGCGAGGATTTGCTCGGCCACCGTCATAGCCTCAGCCCTCGCCTCGTCCATCGTCTTTGAGTCGATCGCGGCCTGCCTGTAAAGCTGCTCGTCGCGCTCAGGTTCTTGATCAGGTAGTTCAGCCTGGTCTCAAGGACTCGCGGCCGTTCCACGGCCGACTTCGCAGACGGGACGGGATCGGTGCTTCCGTCCGGCGCGGACGCCGCGGACGCCGAGGAAGAGACCTTCGGCAGCGTACCGCCGTCCGACCGCCTCCCGGCCTGCTGGGCCCCGACGAGGCCGACCCCGGCCGAGGCGACGAGCCCCGCGGCAAACAGGCCTGTCGCGATCATCGAGAGCTTTCATCATCGTCATGACCCTCAAGACCCGCCCCGCAAGGGCCGCGACCGAGACCGGGACCACCCCGGCCTCCGCGGCCCTCATCGCGATCCCGACCGTCGCCGCGGCAAGCGCGGGGGGACGACCGCCGATGTGCCTTCGCTCGCGGCCGAGGCCGCCAGGAAGCCGGCCGAAGGGGCCAGCCCGCGGCGCACGAGCCGGGAACGGAGCCTGTCCCGGCCCCGGCGAGCCGGCTCCGGAGCGTCCCAACCGGCCAGCCGAGCTGGCCCGCGGCCTGCTCGTGCGTGAGACCCTCGAAGTAACAGAGGACGACCGGGCGCCCGGTAGGTCTCGGCGAGCCGGCCGACCTCCTCGTGAAGTAGGGGAGCGGCGTCGATCCGATCGATCGTCGGACAACCCCGCCTCGGGCCTCATCTCGGCACCCCTCCGCTCGCGCTCGCGTCGGCCAGCCGTCCGCTTCGAGCGAGCAGCGGGCGACGCGGAAGGCGACCCCGTAGAGCCACGGCCCGACTGATTCGCGTTTCCGGATCGCCTGGGCCCGTCGTGACGAGCACGAGGAACGTCGCCTGGAACGCGTCGTCGGCGTCGGCCGCGTCGCGAAGGACGTCTCGGCAGACGCGGAGGACCATCGGCCCGTGCCGCTCGACCAGCGCCGCGAAGGCCGACCTCGGCCCCGGGGCCGCTCCGCGGCGAGAAACCGCTCCAGCAGCTCGCGATCCGAGAGACCCGCGGCGGTCCCCGCCTCGAAGAGCGTCTGCAGGTGCGGTCCGGTCGGTCCTGGGATCGGGCTGGCCAAGGGTCGTCGCTCCCGGTCCGGGCGTGTTGCTCAGGGGTAGTGGCCGGAACTCGCGCGGCCAATCCCACTTTCTTCGAGAGAACCACCCCGGGGACCACCAAACAAGCGCGTGGCGAAGAGCGAGCCATCGACGGGTCCGACCTAACCAGTTGCCGATCCGGTCGAAAAAGGGGAAACTCGTGATGCGATCGCCCCGCCTGTGCACCCCCCCCCGTCCGACTCGCCCGACGAGGTCTCCCGATGTCCGCTCAGTCTCGACCCTGGACGGCCCTCGCGGTCGCCGCGCTCGCCGCGTCGGGTGCGGCGCGGGGCGCGATCGCTTTGCTCCCCGGTCGGACGACTCTCGACGGTCCGAAGGCGACCCATCGCTTCCTCGTCGAGCGTCGCGATGGCGCGAGCCTGGGAGGGCGACGTCACGGCCCGGGCCACGTTCCGCGTCGCCGACCCGCGGATCGCGCGGGTCGAGCCCGATGGCACGCTCATCCCGCTCGCCAACGGCTCGACGACGCTCCTCGCCCGGGTGGGCCACGAGGAGGCGCGGGCCGAGGTCGTTGTCGCGCGATTCGAGGCTGACGAGCCCTGGAGCTTCGTTAATCACGTCGAGCCCGTCCTAACGAAGGCGGGCTGCAACCAGGGCGCGTGCCACGGGGCGGCGGCGGGGAAGAACGGCTTCCGGCTCACGCTCCGCGGCTACAGTCCCGACACCGACTACGACGTGCTGACCCGCCAGGCCCTCGGCCGGCGGATCGTCAGACTCGCGCCGGCCGAGAGCCTGATGCTGCTCAAGCCCACCGCGGCCATCGAGCACGGCGGCGGCGCCCGGTTCGCGAACGACTCGCTCGAATACCGCGTCCTTGCCGAGTGGATCGCCGCCGGCACGCCCCGGCCGTCGGCCAGCGATGCGAAGATCCAATCCCTGAGCGTCTTCCCCGACTCGGCGCGACTCCGTCCCGGCGATCAACAGGCGATCCTCGTCCGCGCCGCGTATTCCGACGGCCGCATCGACCGACGTGACCCGCTGGGCCAAGTTCGCGAGCACCGATGAGACCGTCGTCAAGGTTGACGACGCGGGCCGCGCGGCGGTCGAGGGCCGCGGCGAGGCCTCGGTCACGGTCTGGTACGCCAGCCAGGTGGCGAAGACGACGATCAGCGTCCCCTCGGCGAATCCGCCCGGACGAGAAGGTCTTCGCCGACGCCCCGCGGCGGAATTTCATCGACGAGAACAACCTCGCGAAGCTGAAAGCCCTGGGCATCCCACCCTCGCCCGACTGCCGGCGACGCCGCGTTCCTCCGCCGCGCTACGCTCGACGCGACCGGCATGCTGCCGACGCCCGAGGCTGTCGACGCGTTCCTGGCCGACCGCGACCCCGAGAAGCGAACGAAGCTGATCGATCGCCTGCTCCAGTCGCCCGAATACGTCGACTACTGGACCTACAAGTGGTGCGACCTCTTCCTCGTCAGCTCGAAGAAGCTGCCCGCGCCCGCGATGTGGTCGTTCTACGGCGCGATCCGCCGATCGGTCGCCGACAACGTCCCGTGGGACAGGTTCGCCCGCGCGATCGTCACCGCGAAGGGCGACAGCCAGGTCGACGGCCTGGCGAATTACTTCGTCCTGCATCGCGACCCGATCGACCTGACCGAGAGCGCGAGCATGGCCTTCCTCGGCCTCTCGCTCACCTGTGCACGCTGCCACAACCACCCCATGGAGAAGTGGACCCAGGACCAGTATTACGGCATGGCCAACCTCTTCGCCCGCGTCGGGCTGAAGGACGGCGGCGCGACGGGCGACGTCGTCGTCATGCCGTCGGCCGGCAGCGACATCCGCCACCCGCGGACCGGCGCGATCCTGCCCCCTCAGCCGCTCGACGCGAAAGCCTTGCCCGTCTCCGACCGCCGCGACCGCCGCGAGGCTTTCGCCGACTGGCTCGCGGCGAAGGACAATCCCGTATTTCGCCCGCGCGATCGTCAACCGCGTCTGGCGGAACTTCTTCTCGCGAGGCCTTGTCGACCCCGAGGACGACCTCCGCGCCACGAACCCCGCGAGCGACGAGCCGCTTGATGGAGGCGCTCGTCGCCGATTTCGTCGCCCACGGCTATGACGTCAAGCACCTGATCCGCACGATCATGTCCTCGGCCGTTTATGCGCGGTCGAGCGTGCCCGTTCGCCGGGAACGAGTCGGACACGAAGTTCCTGAGCCATTACGCGGCCGAGCGACTGCCGGCCGAGGTGCTGCTCGACGCGATCGCGCAGGTGACCGGCGTTCCGACCCCTTCACAGGCTATCCCAGCCGGCTGGCGGAGCCAGCAGCTCCCCGACGTGAAGCCCGAGAGCACCTTCCTCGACGCCTTCGGCCGCCCTGTCCGCGAGAGCACCTGCTCGTGCGAGCGATCGGCCGAGCCGTCGATGGCCCAGGCCCTGAGCCTGCTCAACGGCGGCGTCCTAAACGGCAAGCTGCGGTCGGACCAGGGCACGGTTGCCAAGGCGATCGCCTCGAACGCGAGTCGACGACGCCGATCATTGACCGCCTCTTCGCTGCCGCCCTTCACGCGGCCTGCGACTTCCGCCGAGCGCGAGCGGATCAAGGCGAGCCTCGCGGAGGCCGTCGCGGGGATCAAGGACCCGAAGGAGGCGAGCCAGCCGCTCGGCGCGCGGCCGTCGAGGACCTCTACTGGGCGACGCTGACGAGCAAGGAATTTCTGTTCAATCATTAAAAAGAGTCATCCGGGGAGCGCGATGCTCGTCCCATTCCTGGTCCTCGCCCTTGCCGACAAGCCCGCGAGCTTCAAGGCCGACGTCGCGCCGATCCTGGCGACGCGGTGCCTGTCATGCCACAACGAGAAAAAGCCGGCGAACGGCCTCGACATGACGACGTTCGCCCGCCTGAGGAAAGGCGGCAAGGGAGCCGGAGCACGAGGTGATCGTTCCGGGCGATCCCGAGGCGAGCGCTCTCGTCGCCGCGGCTCGGCCCGATGCCAAGCCGCGGATGCCCATGAAGGCCGCGCCGCTGTCGGACGTGCGAGATCGCCACGATCGCCCGCTGGATCAAGGAGGGGGCGAAGTTCGACGGGCCGTCAGAGTCGGCGACGCTGGCGAGCCTCGTCGACCCGCTGCGGAACCTGCCGACAGTCGCGCTCAAGGTGGCGACGTCGGACCCCGTCGACGTCGGTCGCCTTTGCGGCGGATGGGTCGAAGGTCGCCGCCGCGGTCGGCAAGTCCGTCCTCCTTTTTGACGCCCAGACGGGCAGGCCGATCGCGACGCTGCGCGACCACGCCGGCCGGTCAACGCCGTCGCGTTCGCGTCCGACGGCAAGACGCTCGTCGCCTGCGGTGGCCGCGCCGGGCAGTTCGGGTTCGTGACGGTGTGGGACCTCGCCGCGAGACGTCGCGGCGTCACGACCTCCGCGGCCACGCCGACGCGATCCTCGCCGCCGACCTCGCGTCCGACGGCAAGACGCTGGCGACGGGCGGCTACGATCGGATGGTCAAGCTCTGGGACATCGCCGCGGGCCGCGAGATCGCGGACGCTGAAGGAGCACACCGACGCCGTCCACGCCGTCGCCTTCCGGCGCGACGGGGCCCGCGTCGCCAGCGGCGGGGCCGACCGCACGGTCAAGGTCTGGGAGGTCGCCACGGGCAAGCGGCTCGTGAGCCTCGGCGACTCGACGGGCGAAGTCTACTCCATCGCTTTCGGGCCCTCGGGGGATCTCCTCTACGGCGCGGGCGTCGATCGATCGATCCGCGCGTGGAAGTTGAAGGAGCAGGGGGGATCGCCCGTCAAGTCGGTCTTCGCCCACGATGCGCCCGTCCTCCGCATGGCGATCGCCGCGGATGGGAAGACGCTGGTCTCGACCGGCGAGGACAGGGCCGTCAAGACTTGGGATCTCCCTGACCTCAAGCCCCGCGCGAGTCTCGGCGTGCAGCCCGATTGGCCCCAGGCCCTGGCGATCAGCCCCCGACGGCTCGCGCGTGGCGGTCGGCCGCAACGACGGCTCGGTCGTCGATCCTGGAGTTGGCCTCGGGCAAGGTCGTCACGACGCTCCGCGACGCCCCGAAGCCGGAGCGCGGTTCCGAAACCGGCCGGCGAGAGCGACGTTGCCGAGGTCGAACCGAACGACGACCCCATGGCGGCGATCAAGCCGACCCCGCTTCCCGCGACGATCGCCGGCAAGCTCGAACGCGCCGGCGACATCGACGCCTGGCGATTCGAGGCGAAGAAGGACCGGGCCCTCGTCTTCGAGACCCTGGCAAGGGGCACGAGCGACCTAGTTCTGACTCTCCTCGATGGAGATGGCCACGCAATCGCCCGCGCGGCGGCGACCCCGACCTCGCCCGAGCCGGTCCTCGTCGCGACTCCGACCCGCGGCGGGATCGATAACCCTGCTCGTCTCCGACGCCCAGCTCGGCGGAGACGGCGGTCATGCCTACCGGATAAAGGCCGGCGTCCTGCCGCATGTCGCCGTCGGTCTATCCCCTGGGCGTCGCGACGGGGCAAGGAACGCGCGATCCGCCTCGAGGGCGTCAATCTCGACCCCCCGACCGCGTCCGTCCGATCTGACGAGTCCGCCGGGTACGCTCATCCCCGTAAAGGCCGCGGGGTCGAAACGGCGCGTGGTCGTGGCCGAGGGAGATCAAACGGCCGAGTCGGACGACGTGCCCGACGAGCCTGCGAAGGCCCTCGCCATCGCCTGGCCCGGCGGTGCGTCGGGACGGATCGATCCGGCGGGGGATGTGGATCTCTTCAAGTTCGAGGCGAAGAAGGGGCGTCGGGTCATCGTCGAGGTCTTCGGTCGCAGGCTCGGTTCGCCCGTCGACCCGGGGCTCGAGATCCTCGATGCGAAGGGAACGCCCGTGCCGCGCGCGGTGCTCAGGCCGGTCGAGGAGACCAACATTGCCTTCCGCGACCACGCGTCGACGATCCGCTCGATCCGCCTGACGAAGTGGGACGAGCTGGCGATGGGCGACTACCTGCTCGTCGGCCGCGAGCTGATGCGGCTCTCCTCGCTCCCGCGAAACCCCGACGACGACGCCGTCTTCTGGGGCCTTGGCAACGAGCGGTCCGACCAGGGCGAGCGGCTCGCATTCCTCGAGACGACGCCCGAGCAGCACCCGATGGGCCAGCCGATGTACAAGGTCGAGATCCACCCGCCGGGCGCGTCGTTCCCGGCCGGAGGCGTGCCTCCGGTGACCTTGGGCTATCGCAACGACGACGGCGGACCCGGCTTCGGCAAGGACTCTCGAGTGACGTTCGACCCGCCAGCCGATGGGACATATCTCGTCCGCGTCGAGGACGTCCGCGGCTTGGGCGGGCCAGACTACGGATATCACGTCGTCGTCCGTCCGCCCCATCCCGATTATTCGATCAGCGCTGAGCACGGATAACCCTCAGGTCCCGAAGGGCGGCTCGCGGATCGTCCGCGTGAATCTTCTCCGCATCGACGGATTCGAAGGCGCAGTGGACGTCGAGGTCGAGGGCCTGCCCTCGGGGATCACCGCAACCACGGCACGGATCGAGCCCGAGGCGTATCACGGCCGACCTCCTGCTCGATGGCCGCGGAGCCTCGGCCCCCGCGACCTCGCCGCCCTCGTGGCGCGTCGTGGCGCGGTCGGTCCCGCGCTCGTCAGCCGACCCGGTCATCCGCCACGAGCTCGACCCGGGCGGGCCCGAAGGGGGGACGATCACGGTCGGACGCCGGCCCGAGATCAAGGTCAGGGCCACGCCTTCGCGGGTGGCGATCCGGCCGGGGCAGCGGGTCGAGGTGACGTTCCACGTCGAGCCGGGCGCGAGCTTCAAGGGCCGCGTGCCGATCGACGTGCGCAACCTCCCGCTCGGCGTCCGCGTGCTCAACATCGGCCTGAACGGCGTACTCATCACCGAGAAGCAGTCCGAGCGGACTGTCTTCCTCTATGCCGAGCCCTGGGTCACGCCCACCGAACGGCCGTTCTTCGCCGTGGGCCGCGTCGAATCGAAGTCGGCCGACTCGAGCTCACCGCCGATCCCGCTGGTCGTCGAGCCCGCGACGGCCCTCGCACGATGAAAGGCCCGACCCGATAGCGCGGGCTTGGCCGCCCGGCTTGACGCTTTCCGCCCGCGCCGGGCATCATGGCCCGGCCGGGGCCGGCGTGGCGGAATGGCAGACGCCGAGGACTTAAAATCCTCTGGGGGGCAACCCCCGTGTGGGTTCGACTCCCACCGCCGGCATTCGCGGATTGACGCCGCTCATTACCACGCGGAATGACGCGACTCGTACGAGGCGAGCGTCTGGTCGATCGACGGGCCGAGGTTCGGTACGTTCTGCAGCGGCAGGAGCATCGCCGGGTTCGGCGCGACGACCGGCGCGAGCAGTCCGAGCGCGCCCACCAGCCCCGCAGAGGCGGCGAGCGGAGCCGGCCCCCACGGGTGCGAGCCGACGACGACGGCCGGCAGCTTCGGCGGGATCGACTGAGCCAGGATGACCGGCGGGGTCGCCGACCGCGAGGAGTGGCCTCCGACGAACGACGTCGCGGTGCCGGCGGCGGCGGGCGGCTTGAAGAGGCCCGTAAGTGCGGCCGAGTTGCCGCGGTCGAACGGCGACCATCCGAACCACCACCACCAGCCCGCGCCCCCGCCGCCGCCCTTCCCGCCCTTGTTGCTGCCGTTGGTGGTCCCGCCGTTGTTCGTGCCGCCCGTCGGCTTCGTGGTCGCCGGGGACCGTCAGACCGTTGAAAGTGCTCGGGGGGGTCCCGGGGGTCGCGGGAGGGGGGTGCCTTCAGCCTCGTCCACGAGGCCGTTCAGCAGGCTCGTCCCGACCAGCGACCCGAGGCCGTGTAGTAGTCGGGCGTCGACTGGGCCCCGGTGAACAGGCCGCCGAAGCCGAAGCCAGCGCCGGTCGTCACGGCTCGCCGGAGTCACCCCATGAAAGCTCCCGGGCGAGGCCGACGCGAGCGTGTAGAGGTCCGTCAGCGCCTGCGTGCAGCTCAGGCTGGCGACGTTGGCGATCGCCAGCGACTGGTCGGCCAGGGCGATGATAGCCGGCCCAGGCCGGCGCGCCGAGGCTGGTCCCGCCGACGACCAGCCACGACCCGAAGTCGACGTGGCATTCCGCGCGGTCGGCGAGATGTAATAGACCGACACGCCCGTGACCGGGTCGGCGTCGAACGCGACATCGGGCGTACTCCGCATGCCGCTCGACTGGACCTCGCTCTGGTAGCTCGGCTCAGTCTCGAAGGCACTCAGGCCGCCCTGGCTGCCGCCGTAGGCGTTGTTCCAGGCCGTCTCGCCCACGTATGTCGTCGTCCCGCCGCGTCGTGGCGACGTTCAGCGTCGTTCCGCCGACGCTGATAACGTAGGGCGAAGCCGCGGGCCACTGGGTGCCGCCGTTGGGGCCGCTGTCGCCGCTGGAGGCGATGAACGTGATGCCCGGCTTGTTGAAGTCGAGTCGTACTTCACCTCGTCGGCCTTCACCTCCGACTCGCCCCAGCTCATCGAGACGACCGATGACGCCCTTCTGGTTCTCGGCGTAGAGCACCGCCGCCATCAGGCTCGAGACCGTCGCCGAGCTCGCCTCGACGACCAGGATATTGGCCCCCGGCGCGATCGCGTGCGCCCACTCGACGTCGAGCGCCTCTTCCTGGGCCCATCCGGCATTCGTGTTCCGCGACGCGGATTCGGACCCGTCGCGAGGTTGACCTGCGTCAGCGTCGGCGACTGACGAGCCGCCGACCGTCGGGCTGACGGTCAGCGTCGTCAGGTTGAACTGCTTGTCGAACCCAGCGAGCTCCTGGCGAGGTTCGGGTTCGTGTACGCCTCGATCAATGCGATCGTCTGCCCGGCACCCGTGAGCGGCTTGCCTGTCGCGACGTCAGGTTGTTCAGGCCATAAGCCTGCGTGATCTGTGCGGGCGAAAGGCCCGCCGGTCCCATGGACAGCAGGCAACGGTCGTCGAGGCGGTCGACGGTCGGACGAAGGACCAGCGGCCGGTGGTGGCCATGGCTCGTGACTCCCGGTTGTACGACTCGGACGCAGTCTCAGTGGGATGAGCCGACGACGGCTGAGCGATACTCAACCGAACCTAACATGGGACAATCCGGCTGTCCAGAAAAATGCGTGCGTGCAGGCAATGATCGATCGGGGACCGCCGGTCGAGTTCGGCCGACGTTGCCGGCCGCGGGACGGCGAGAGGCCGAACCGACGCGCGAGACGCTCCCGCCACGACACGAGAGGCATGTCCGCCAGGCGAGGGGCGCTCGAGTATAGCTCACGCGCGGCCGCACGGAACGAGGAGGCGCGATCGGCCGGGGCGCTGCGAGTCCCCGGGACGTCGCCGACTTGCGAGCGTCGGCCGACGTGCGTCCTACAATTCGACTGGTGTCCCGATTAGAGCGGGAACCGCCCGCGGTCGACATGATATCGAGCCGCGCGTATGACGGAGGTGCCGCGATCGGGTCGGAGCGGCTCAGGCGGCGTCGGCGCGTTGGTATCGTCGCCGGTCGGTCTCCGAGAGCTCCTCGCGGTAGATGTCCATCGCGCGTGGGCGCCTCGACGCCGATCCGGACCGTGTTGCGGTCGAGCTTGACGACGGTGATCGTGACGTCGTCGCCGATCCGGAACTTCTGGCCGAACTTCCTGCTCAGGACCAACATGACTGACTCCTCCGTGAGATCAGCACCCGCCGTCCGGGGCGGGCTCGTGGTTTCGTCCGGTGAGAATTGCACGCCCCGTGCCGTCGCGACCCGAGATGCGAGGATTCGCGGTCGCAAGTGCGGTCCGAGGTTAGAATTCTGCCAAGGAATTCGAACGCAGGAGGCCGGCTGGTGCGCGGCTTCCCGGCCGGCAGTGGGTGGTTTTGTAGATATTTCCTCAAGCCTCGAGCAATCGGCGGCGCGGCAAGGTGGCTTGTGGAAGAGAGACGAGACAACCGGGAGCTGGCGGGCCGAGGTGCGAGACTCGCGGCGAGCGCCGCGATCGTTGCGGGTTTGCTGGCCTGGCTCTGGCCGATCGGACTCGGCGGCAAGATGCCAGTCGGCGGCGACGTGATGAGCTTCTCGATCGGTCTCATGGCCGAGCTCGGCCGCGCGGTCCGCGCGGGGCGAATTCCGTACTGGAATGACCTGCTGGGGCTACGGCTTCCCGGGCCTGGCCGAGAGCCAGATGGGAGTCTACTACCCGCCCCACCTGGTCCTCTACGGCCTGCTGCCCGTCGAATGGGCTTACACCGCCAGCCTAGTCCTCCACACCCTCTGGGCCGGCCTGGGTGCGGCCTGGGCGGCGCGGCGGTTCGGGGCGAGCGTCGGCGGCTCGGTGGTCTCGGGGATCGCCTGGGGGACGTGCGGATTCTTCATCATCCACCTGCCGCACCACTGGGGCGCGACGACGGCGAGTTGGATGCCGTGGGCGTGGGGACTGGCCTGGTCGATCGCGACCGGCACGTGTGCGCCGCGTGCGGCGCTCTGGCTTGCAGCTGTGCTCGACGTTCCAAATCCTGCCGGGGCATTTCCAGCTCGCCTTCATCACGCAGGCGACGACCTGTGTCGTCGGTCTCTGCGGCCTTTCGGCCTATCCGGGTCCGCCCCCGCGCTGGCGGCGGGCGGCTCGGCTTGTCTTGGCGATCATCGCGGTCGTCCCGCTCGGCCTGGCCCAGCTCTGGCCGACGGCCGAACTCGCGGAGCTGGCCGGGTCGAACATCGACGGCAGCTATCTCGCGTCGTTCGCGAGCACGCCTCTGCACCTGGTCAGCTACGTGGCGCCGGGGCTGTTCCACGAGTCGCCCCTCTGGCGACCGATCGCGTGGGACGCCTTCCACGCGATGCCCGAGGAGCACCTGGCCACAGTCGGCCTGGTGCCGCTCTTCCTCGCGATCTTCGCCTTGCGGACGAGCTGCGCGATCCGGCCGTGACGGCGCTGGCCGTGGTCGTCCTGGTGGCGACATGGTTCAGTCTGGGACCCTACGTACCCGGGTTCGCGACTCTGTGCCGGCTGCCGGGATTCGCCTTCTTCCGGGCGCCCGCGCGCTGGGGCGCGGCGGCGATGCTCGGCCTGGCGATCCTCGCCGGGCGCGGGTTCGACGCGATCGCGACGCTCGAGAGGGCTGGACGATCGCTCCGCCGGTTTGTCGTTATCGCCGCCGCATGGCCGGCGCTCGTGGTCGGATTGTTCGAAGTCGCGGTGCTCGCGAATGAGCCGAACGCCGGCAAGCCCGCGTGGCCGGCGGTGTCGCGCCGGCTTCGACGCTTCGTTCCGCGCGATTCCCGTGGCGCGATGAGCCGAGCCTGTCCGCGCGGTCGCCGCCGCCCGGAAGCCGCTTGATGATGCACGGGTCCCTGTCGCCCTCGCCCGTCGCGGTCTACCGTTCGAAGATGCCGAGGACCGGACGCTCACCGTGCAGAGGCGTTCGATCTACGCGAGGGAGCTGGGACCGACGTACGTCCTGCTCGCGCTGCTGTTCGCGGTGTCGTTCCTTGCCAAGAGCAGGCCGCGTCTCTTTTGCTCGGCGTTGCTCGCGATCCTCGTCGCCGAGGCGGGATACTGGGGTCGTCGCCATCCGTTCGACCTGGGGCCGATCCAGCCGCTCACGGAGCAGAGTGAGGTCCTCGCTCGCGTCGCCCAGATGCCCAGGGGGACACGCTGGGTCGGCCCGGGCCGGAACCTGCCGATGGTCGTCTCCGCCGCGCCGATCTCCGCGTATCGGACACTCGACCTCGCGTCGATGCCGGAATTGACGACCCTCGCCGAGGGCCCTCCCGGGAATCCCGACGTACCCCCCGCCCTCCGCGCGGCCGGCGTCGGAGTGCGCGTGAGCAGGCGGGCCCCGCCGACGCGACCGCCGGACTGGGATGAGTTCGCGACGGTCGACGATCCGACCCTTCTCGGCTGGCTGACGGGTGCCGACTGGGTCCGCGCCCTCGGCGATCGGCGCCCCGAGCCGGTTCGTACTCCAGAAACCCCGGGCCGAACCCGCGCGGGCCTGGTTCGTGTCGACCGGCGTGGAAGCACTGGCGAAGGTCGGCGACGACGCGCGCGGATCGTCTCGACGCTGAAGGCGGCGCGGCCGCTCGGTGTGCATGCGTCGCGGCCTGAGGATCTAACTGTGGCATTCGAGGCGGGTCGCCCGGGTGCGGTCGTGCTCACGCAGCTCTGGTACCCTCGCTGGAAGGCGAGTCTCGCGGGGCCGTCGGGAGAGAGGGTCGTGCCGATCCAGCCGCGTCTTCCACGGAGGGCAGGCGATCGAAATCCCGTCGGCCGGCTCGTGGACGCTTCGTCTCGTCTATAACACCCTGCCTGATCGAATGGCCCTGCTCGTATCCGCGCTGGCCTGGGTCGGGTGGATCGTGCTGTTTTGGCGATCGATGGTCGGCACCGCCCGCCGTCCGGACGTCAGCCAGAGCGAGGAGAAGGCAGAATGATCGACGTGGCCGTAGTAGGAGCCTCAGGCTACGCGGCGCGAGAGCTATTCCGCATCCTGCTCAACCATCCCGGTGCGCGGGTGAGGATGGCCACGTCGCGGCAGGACGAGGGTACGCGCGTCGATGCCCTGCATCCGAGTCTCGCCCGACGGATCGACCTGGCGTGTGAGCCGTTTGACGCCGACCGCGTCGCGGAGTCGGCGAAGGCCGCCTTTCTCGGCTTGCCGCACACGGCGAGCTTCACCGTGACCCCCGCCCTCCGGGAGCGCGGGGTCCGGGTGATCGACCTCAGTGCCGATTATCGGCTCAAGGACGCGACCGTCTATGCCGACTGGTACGCCCATCCCCACACCGACCCCGCGGGCCTTGCCGAGGCGGTGTACGGCCTGCCCGAGCTCTATCGCGACGCGATTCCCGATGCCTCGCTGATCGCCAACCCGGGCTGTTACACCTCGGCGAGCATCCTCGGCCTGGCGCCCTTGGTCGCGCACGACCTGATCGAGCGGCGGGGGATCATCATCGACGCCAAGAGCGGCGTCTCCGGCGCCGGTCGGGCGCCGAAGCCGAGCTTCCACTTCCCTGAGTGCAACGAGTCCGTCTCCGCTTACAGCATCGGCCGTCATCGCCACACGCCCGAGATCGACCAGGTGCTGTCTGACGTCAGCCGTCAGGCCGGCGAGCCCGTCGAGGTGATCTTCACACCCCACCTGATCCCGATGGACCGCGGTATCCACGCGACGATCTACGCGAACCCGAAGGGCATCGCCGTCGAGCACGACCTGATCGAGTTGTACCGCACGTTCTATCGCGACAGCCCGTTCGTCCGCGTCGTGGCGCATGTCCCCGCGACGAAGGACTCGACCTTCACGAACTTCTGCGACATCACCGTCCGCGTGGTCCGGGGGAAGATCCTCGTCATCTCGTGCCTTGATAATCTTCTGAAGGGCGCGGCGGGGGTGGCGGTCCAGAACTTCAACTTGATGTTCGGCTACAACGAAACGACGGCGCTCGGGTGACCTTTACGGGCTCGTGACAACGGCCGTTTCGGCAATTCGCCGCCGACGATAGATGATGAAGCTCGGCGTCCTCGAGACGCGCTCGTAATCACCCAGGGCGCGTGCGAACGATGGGTCGGCGCTGAAGTAATCGAGGTAGCAAAACCCAGCGTGCAATGGCGTCGGCGGATCTTCATCGACCAGCAGCAGCCTCGGGCGACTCCTCACGAAATCACCAACGACCTCGCCGATGAACCGACGCTCCTCGGCCGACATCTCGACTGGGAGGTGATAACGGCCCGCTGCCCACGACGCTTCGGGATAGAACGCCGCGATCGGGAGGAGCATCGGATACCGCAGGCCCCAGGTGAGCCGCTGTTCCACGACCATCGGGAACGCCTTGTGGATCCAGGGCGAGAGGGCGAACACGGTGTCACCCTCGCGCGTACCGCGCGCGGACGATCCGGGATGTCTCCCGGTCCGGCAGCCACGACTGCGTCTCCTGGACCGTCAGCGCGGTCGGGACCAGAATCAATGACCAGACGATGAGCGAGCCGATCAGCTTGCGCCGTCGCATGACCGGCTCGAGAAGCAGCGCCGCCGAGCCGATCGCAAGGGCCCACGAGAAGGCCAGCGGCGGGAACCAGTGATAATCCCAGCCCTTGCCAGTCAGGTAGAGCGTCACGGTGAACCAGGCGCCGATCAGGAGAAAAACCTCGACGAATCCCGGGGCCCGGCGCCGGATCGACGCCCAGGCGAGGGCCATGCCCGCGACGACGATGCCCAGTCGCCACGAATTCGCGACGAGAGTCGAGCCCATCGGGTTGTGCGCGGGATAGAGCGGGGCGAGGCGGCGGGCGACGTCGAAATACTGGGGGGTGAGCCAGGCGATCATGAGGCCATAGAGCCCGATCAGCCCGGCCATCGCCAGCGCCTGCGGCCGGAACCAGGCCCGCCATCCGCGCCGGGTCGCCACCCACAGCTCGACGGCAGCCGCGATCAGCACGAAGAACGGCTTGAGCGAGAAGCCGACCCCGGCGAGCAGGCCCGTGACGATTGCCAGCCAGGTGGTTGGACGTCGTCCGCACGCCTCGTCGGTCGCCGCGAAGGCATAGGGGAGGACGAGCGCAACAGCCAGGTGCTCGCGCTGGCCGAAGGCCGGGCCGACCCCCACGAGCAGCATGAAGCCGAAGGCCGCCACGCACGCCTCGCGCAGTGGCCGCGGCGGGCCTTGGCTGGCCCGCCAGGACAAGGCGAGCGATATTCCGATCACCGCGAAGACCGCGAACACGAACCCGCGCAACGGCGCGACGCCGGCCGCGCGAGCCGCGGCCACGACCCCCATGTCCATCCAGAGAATCAGCGGCGGGTTCGTGTCGATGAAGTCGACATAGGGCCGGTCGCCGTCGAGAAGCCGGCCGGCCACGTAGACATACCACGAGGCATCGCCGTTCATCGGCCTCGACGCGATCTCGGCCAGCCCGGCCGTCGCGAATACGGCCAGAGCGATGGGAAACCAGGCCCCGGGAGTTCGATTGTGGTCCTCGTACGACATTCGCGCGAATTCCCTCGGACTTCTCCGCTCGATACGCCCTCGTCGTGCCAAGCCTAGGTCACGTTCGGCCGGCTTGCCCCGGTCGCGGGCGGCTGATAGCTTGCTCCGTCATGCCCGACGATCGCCGCCCCGATCTCCCCAGGCTGAAGGCGGTCCGCCCGCGCGGGCCGCTGATTATTCTGATCGGCGTACTTGCCTTCCATGGGTTCCTTGCGTTCCGACTCTTCCCCTCCCCGAAGTCGATCGTCGACGACGAGCCCGTGGTCATGGTCGACCACGCAATCCACGAATATCACGGGGCACTCGGTGCGCGGTTCCTCCGCGAGGCAGGCACGACCTGGGGCATCGACCCGTTCTTCATGGCCGGTTACCCCGAGACGCCCGTCTGGGACTCGAGCAGCAACCTGGCGATCCTGTTCCAGTCCCTCGCGGGCGGCTACAGCCCGCGGGCCTACAAGCTCGGGCTCCTCGCCTGCTCGCTCATCGCGATCGGCCTGGTCCCCGCCGCCGCGTTTGCCGCGGGCCTGGGCACCGGTGAAGCGGCCGCGGCGACCGCGTTCGCGTGCTTCTATTTCTGGGGCGGATTACCCAGGCAGTCTCTGGCGGACCGGGCTCTTCGCGTTCCTGACCGCCTCGGCCGGCGTGGGCCTCCTGCTCGCCCTCTGCGACCGCTTCGATCGGAGGCCGACGGTCGTCGTATGGCTTGGCCTCACGGCCCTCGCGGCGGCCCTCTTCTTCATTCACGTCACGACGCCGATCGTGCTCGGCGGAGGGCTCATCGCCTTCGTCGCCGCGACGGCCCGGCGCCACGGCGGCCGGTGGCTCGCCGCGCTCCTGAGCGCCGCCGTGCTGGTCGTGGTCGTCAACGCCTTCTGGCTCGTCCCGCTCTGGCGGTTCCGCACGATTCGCGAGGGCGGTGGCTTCTACTTCACCGTCAACACGCCCTTATTCTTTCTCGGCTACCTCACCGGCCTCGATCTGGACGGCCACCTGGCGGTGATCCTTCTGCTCGTCGGGACCGCCGGGCTGATCGGTTGGGTCCGGGATAGTCGGCGGGCACTCGCGGCCACCGTCGCGGGCGCAGCGATCTGGCTCTTCGTGCTCGCGGCCTTTGGCAGCTTGTGGGGTCCGACTCGAGTCCTCGAGCCGCTCAGGTTCGTCGTCCCGCTCAACCTGCTCATGGCTCTTCCTGCGGGTTCGGCCGCGGCCCGCGCCACCGGCTGGCTCGCGCGGGTCGCGGGGGGAGGGCTGCGAGGAGCGACCGTATCGCTGGCCGCGTGGCTGGCCGTCATGGCCGGTGTCTGGGCCGCCTTCCCCAACACGACGAGCGGCGTCATCGAGCATCGACCGCTGGCCGTGGGGATGAGGCCCGAGATGACGGGGCTCGTCGAGTGGCTCCGGTCGAACACCGACCCGTCGGCGCGGATCCTTTTCGAGGACCAGCTCCGCGTCCTCGAACGGACCGATCCCGAGTCGACCCACTGGACGCCGCTCTTACCGTTCCTGCTCGGCCATGACCCGCGCCAGTTCATCGGCGGACTCTACCAGACGGCGTTCATCCGCCATCACAAAATGGCCGCATTCGGCGACTTCCAGCTCGGCGACCGGCCGATCGACCAGTGGGCGCCCGACGCGCTCAGCGCCTACTGCAACCTCTACAATATCGGCTGGGTGGTCTGCTGGTCGCCGCTCTCGCGGTTCTGCTTCGACCGCTTCGAATCGGCCGCGCGCGTCGCGTCGTTGCCGCGCCTGCATACGGCCGGCTTCGGCCCTCCCGCCGGTCGCCGCGCCTGGGAAGTCATGGCCCGTCGCGCCGGCCCGGAGGTAGCGACCCGATACATCGTCGAGGGCAACAGCCACTACGCGATCTATCGGATCGACCGCCCCCACTCCTTCGTCATCCGCGGCCAGGCGCGCGCTCGCGGCCGTCGACTTCAACCGGATCGAGCTGGTTGACGTCGTGCCCCACGAGGGGTCGATCCTCGTCAGCCTGCACTGGATCGACAGCTGGCGGACCGACCCTCCCGCGCGGATCGGCCCTGAGCTCGTCCCGCTGGACACCGTCGACTTCGTCCGGATCGACCTGCCGGGACCGATGCCGCGGCTGGTGATTTTCAACGGGTATGGACGGCGTTGAGGACGGTCAAACGAACTTCGTCGCCCCGGGCCTCGGCACGGGCCGCATCGGCGCATCGCCCCAGACGAACTCCGTCGGTACGAGCGACTGCTGCGAGTTCAGCGCCTTCTCCCAGGTAATCGACTCGCCCGTGTAGGCGGCCTCGCGGCCCATGATCGCGAGCAGCGTGCTTCTGGCCACGTAGACGCCGTCGTTGATCTGTTTGCCGGCCCGAATCGAGGCGAAGAGGGCGTCGTGCTCGGCCTGATACATCTCGTACTTCGCGTCCTTCGGCGCGCGGAACCGCCACGGCGTCTCGCCGCCGATCCGTCCCGCGAAGACGTCGCACGTGCCCTTGGCCCCGAGGATATAGTCCTTCACCTGCTGGAACGCCCCGCGCCAGTGGCGGCTGTTGTGGTAGCCGCGGGTGCCGTCTGGGTACTCGTAGACGACGCTGAAGTGGTCGTAGATATTGCCATATTCCGCGCCCGTGCGGACCGTCCGGCCGCCCGAGGCGAAGCAGCGTGCGGGGGGTTCGTCGCCCATCGCCCAGCCCATCGTGTCGATGGCGTGGATCGCCTGCTCGACGATGTGGTCGCCGCTGAGCCAGTCGTAGTAGTACCAGTTCCGCATCTGGTACTCCATCTCCGACTTCACCTCGTCGCGCCTCTTCCTCGGCTCCCAGACGCCGCCCGAGTCATAGGTCGTCTCGATGGCGATGATCTTGCCGATCGCCCCGTCGCGAACCCGCTTCATCGTCTCCTGCCTGGGCGTGTGATAACGCCAGCAGAGTCCCGCGACGAGCGAGAGGCCCTTCGACTTTGCCTCATCGACCGACTTCAAGACGGCGCGGACGCCCGTGGCGTCGACGGCCACGGGCTTCTCGACGAAGGCGTGCTTGCCCTTGGCGACGGCATACGCCAGGTGGATCGGCCGGAAGCCGGGAGGCGTGGCGAGCAGGACGACGTCGACGTTGTCGATGACCTGCTTGTAGGCGTCGAATCCGACGAACTGCGCATCCTTTTCGACCTGGACCTGCCCGGCGACCGCCGAGCCCTTCAGCGCCGAGAGGCTCTCGGCGATCCGGTCCTCGAACGCGTCGGCCACGGCGACCAGCGAGACGTTCTTGTCGGCCGTCAGCGCCTGCTCGGCCGCTCCGGTGCCCCGGCCACCGCAGCCGACGAGGCCGACCTTGAGCTTGTCGGAGCCCGCCGCGTGGGCGACGGAGGTGAGGTCGAGTGCGGCGCCCGTCGCGGCGACCGCGGCGGCCCCGTGCATGAGGAAGGTCCGGCGCGTGGAAGCGGGCTGATGCATGGCGGGGCTCCGGTGGGTCTGCGCGGCGATACGGGGCAGGCGGTCGACGGCGGGCCGATCGTCCGAGGGTAACAGGACGACGGACGTTCCTCAACCGGCCGCAGGGATCGGTGGTGTTGCAGCTTGGGGATGGTCCGGGCCGCCGTGATGGCCCTTCGACCCCGCGGGCGACCCCGGCCGCCCGCCCCTCGGGCCCTTTTTACCGACCGAAGCCAATTCTCCACAAAGCCATGAAGGAGCAGAGGTTAAGGTCGGTTTTCGGGGTCGGCCGGTCCGGCTCGGGTCGGCCACGGCCCGGGTCGACCGGCCGCGGAAATCCGATTCAAACTCTTTAGCGGTATTAATTTACGAAAAATTGGCTTCGGTCGGTAAAAACGGCCCCACGACTGTGTGCGTGGGTCCTCGTAGGGTCCGCTGTGCGGACGTCCGGGGGATCGGCGGGGATCGACGACGTCCGCACAGCGGACCCTGCGAAGACCGACCCCCAAAGGAAACCGCTCTATCCCTCGGTCGGCCTCCTGCCGAACGGATTCGGGTCGCCATCCCCCAGTCCGCCCTTGAGCGGCACCTTGCGCTCGGGCTTCGGAGCGGGCGGCGTGTCGTCTTCCTCGTCCTCTTCCTCGTCCTCGGCCACGGCGTTGGGCAGCGGCTTGAGGCTAGGCGCGATCTTCTTCGCCTCGGGCTCGATCTTGAGGATGCGGACCTCGACCTCCTGCTCGGGCTTGACGATGTCGGAGACGCGGCGGACGCGGTTCGGCGAAAGCTCGGAGATGTGGATCAGGCCCTCGATGCCCGGCTCGAGCTCGACGAAGGCGCCGAAGTCCATCAGGCGGGTGACCTTGCCCCGGTGCGTCGGTCCCGCGGCCGTACTTGTCCTCGACGAGGTCCCAGGGGCTCGGGGTGAGCTGCTTGAGGCCGAGGCTCACCTTCTGGGTCTCTGCGGTCGATCTTGAGGACCTTGACCTCGACCTCGTCGCCAGGCTTGACGAGGCTGCCGACGTCCTTGAGCCGCGTCCAGCTCATGTCGCCGACGTGGAGCAGGCCGTCGACGCCGCCGAGGTCGACGAAGGCGCCGAACTCCTTGACCGAGCGGACGACGCCCGTGCGGGCCTGGCCCTCCTCCAGCTCCTTCCAGGTCTTCTCGCGGGCCTCGGCACGCTCCTGCTCGAGGATGTCGCGGCGCGAGACGACGAGGTTCTTCTCGCGCTGGTTGGCCTCGGTCACCATCACCCTGAACTTCTGGCTGACGTAGATCGCGGCGTCCTCGACGCGGTTGATGTCGATCTGGCCGATCGGCAGGAAGCCGCGGATGCCGTCGACCTCGACGTCCAGCCCCCCCTTGTTCGTCTTGGTGACGCGGGCCTCGACGACAAGCCCCTGCTTGAGGTTCTCCCAGCTCGCCTCGACCGCCGCGCCCTTGAGGCAGAGGATGAGCAGGCCCTCGGCCGTGTCGAAGTGGTCGATGAGGACCTCGATCATGTCGCCGACGGCCGGGATCGGGTTCTCGCCGAACTGCTCGACCGGGACGACGCCCTCGCTCTTGGCGCCGAGGTCGACGAAGACGCTCTTGCCGCGGACGGCGACGACCTTGCCCTTCTGCAGGCCCGGCCGCGTCTCCTGGCCGGCGCCGCCCTTGGGCACGTGCGCCCGGTCCGCGGCGCGGGTCCGGTTCCGGTGTTGCCCGACGTCGAGCGCTGTCGGCGTCGAAGCCCGCCATGGCGGCCTCGAGCTCGGCGTCCAGGTCGGCGTCCCACTGCCGCTTGAACGAGACCTCGTCGGGCTTCGCCTCGGGTGCGCTTCGTCGCGGCCTTCATGGCGGCGTCGATCTGGTCGTCGATGGGGTTGGGGCGGGTGAAGTCGGACATCGGGAGAGTTCCGTGTCGAGAGATGGCTCGATCATCGGCCCCTCGCGAGAATGGCGAAGGAGTGTCTCGTGATTTCCGTCTATCTTACCCGGAGATCGCGGACTCAGGGGTCGACCAGTTCCAGCACGGCCCAGAGGCTCGGGTCCTCGCCGATCGGGAAGTCGCGGCCGACGGTGAGGAAGCGGTCCTCGCGCTCGAGGTCGGTCACCTGGTACGCCAGGCCGAGCCGGCGGTTCGTCTCGGGGTCGAAGCCGTTGAGGGCCTCGGCCGGGAGGAAGACCTCGAGCCGCCAGCCGCCGCGGATCAGGTCGGCGCGGGTGGAGATGCTCGCCAGGTCGGCGGACGGGGCGTCGGCCAGGGCGCGGGCGATCGGCTTCTGCGCGACCTGCGACGCTGAGCACGTCGCGCGTGACGGCCGCAGCGTGAACGAGAACCGGTGGCAGAACCGCGTGGCGCGGTGGATCGTGCGGGTGTCGCGGGTGTCGACCCAGAGCGTGACGCCCCTCGCCCGTCGGCCGTGCCGATCGGGTCGCGGGTGATCGGCCCCGACTTGCCCGTCACCTCGACGGCCACGGCCAGGCCCGACGGGTTCCACGCCGCGCGGACGTCGGCCCAGGAGGGGTTGCCGGCCAGGGCGCCGGTGTCGGGCAGGGCGGCACGGCGGGCAGGTCGAGCAGCCGCCCGCGGGGCCGGGGAAGGCCGTCGATCCGCGGGCAGGGGATGGCGAGCCGGAACCAGAACGTCTGGGGAAGCAGCGGCGTGCTCATCGGTCGGGGAGTCCGTCCCGGTCGGGCGGTCCTCATTCCAGGGTGTTGTCGGCGAATGGCTTCGGCTTGGGCTGGAAGAACGGCGGCCTGACCAGGGCGCCGACGATGACGCTGACGCCGATCATCACAAACAGGCCGGCCAGGCTGAAGCCCATCAGGGCCCACAGGCCGATCCCGATGGTCCAGGTCGCTCCCTGGAAGGCGAACCAGCCCCGGCCCTCGACGAGCCCCTGGATGATCGAAGAGGCTCCGATCACGAACATGATCGTCGGCCAGAACCCGAAGTAGAAGCAGAGACCCAGCCCGATCAAGAAGACGCCGCTGGAGATCTCGTCGGCTCGGCTCTGTCGCATGGCCCTGCCCTCCAGTCCACGCCATCGTTCGTCCCGCAACGATCTTCGCCGACCGGCCGCCGATATTATAGCGGGCGGGCGAGGCACGGTGAATCAGGCGAACCGCGACGGATAAACCGCCGCGCCCGCCGACCTGGGCCAGCAGGTTGACCATCTCGATCGCGGTCATCGCCGCCTCGGCCCCCTTGTTGCCGCCCTTCAGGCCCGCGCGGTTCAGCGCCTGCTCGACGGTCTCGGTCGTGAGGACGCCGAAGATCACCGGCACGCCCGTCGCCAATCCCGCCTGCATCACGCCCGCCGCGGCCTGGCCGGCGACGTGGTCGTAGTGCGACGTCTCGCCGCGGATCACGCAGCCGAGGCAAACCACGGCCGAATAGCCGCCGGACTCAGCCAGCTTCCGGGCGACGACCGGGATCTCGAACGAGCCCGGGACCCAGGCCACGTCGACGCGGTCCTCGGCGACGCCGTGGCGGGTGAACGAGTCGAGGCAGCCGGCCAGAAGCGAGTGGGTGACAGTCTCGTTGAACCGCGCGACCACGACGGCAAAGCGGCCGGTGGGAGGGGAGAAGTCGCCTTCGAACGTCGTCGCTGCCATCGGCCATGTCACCTCACGACAGGTTCATGCTCATCAGGAACTCCGCGTTCGACTTCGACTTCCGCATCCGCCCGGTCAGCAGCTCCATCGCCTCGACGGGGTTCATGTCGTTGAGCACGCGGCGGAGGATCCAGACCCGGCGCAGCTCCTCGGCGTCCATCAGCAGCTCTTCGCGGCGGGTGCCCGAGCGGTTGACGTCGATCGCCGGCCAGACCCGCTTGTCGACCAGGCGGCGGTCGAGATGCAGCTCCATGTTGCCGGTGCCCTTGAACTCCTCGAAGATGACGTCGTCCATCCGGCTGCCCGTGTCGATCAGCGCAGTCGCGAGGATCGTGAGGCTGCCGGCCTCCTCGATCTTCCGCGCGGCGCCGAAGAACCGCTTGGGCTTCTGGAGGGCCGAGGCGTCGATGCCGCCGGTGAGGATCTTGCCCGAGTGCGGCGCCTCGGTGTTGTAGGCGCGAGCCAGCCGGGTGATCGAGTCGAGCAGGATCACGACGTCGCGGCCGAACTCGACCATCCGCTTCGCCTTCTCGATGACCATCTCGGCGACCTGGATATGCCGCGAAGCGGGCTCGTCGAAGGTCGAGGAGATCACCTCGGCGGTCGGCCCCTTGACCGAGCGCTCCATGTCGGTGACTTCCTCGGGCCGCTCGTCGATGAGCAGGACCATCACGTAGGCGTCCGGGTTGTTCTTCAGGACGCTGTTGGCGATCTTCTGGAGCAGGATCGTCTTGCCGGTCCGAGGCGGGGCGACGATGAGGCCGCGCTGGCCCTTGCCGATCGGCGTGACGATGTCGACGACCCGCATGTTGAACTCGTCCGAACCGGTCTCCATGATCAGCCGGCCGGTCGGGTGCATGGCCGTCAGGTCGTCGAAGCCGACCTTCTCGGAGAGCTTGTCGGGCTCCTCGAAGTTGATCGCCTCGACGCGGAGCAGGGCGAAGTACCGCTCATTCTCCTTGGGCGGCCGGATCTGGCCTTGGACGATCGCGCCGGTCTTGAGGCCGAAGCGGCGGATCTGGCTGGGCGAGACGTAGATGTCGTCGGGGCACGGCAGGTAGTTGTAGTCGGGGCTGCGGAGGAAGCCGAAGCCGTCGGGCAGGACCTCGAGCGTCCCCTCGCCGTACATCAGGCCGTTCTGCTTGACCCGCTCCTTGAGGATCTTGAAGATCAGGTCCTGCTTCTTCAGCCCCGTGTACTCGACCACGCCCTCGGCCTTCGCCGTGCGGATGAGCTGGGGCATGGTCATCTTCTGGAGCTCGGTGAGGTGGATCTCACCGCGCTTGATGTCCTCGTATCGCTCGTGGAGGGCGTCGTCGCCGTAGACGTCCCCTTCTTCTTCGGTGTCGGCCGGTAGGCCCTGGATCGGCTCGACAGTGGTCGCCACCGGGGCCGGCGCCGGCTCCTCGTATTCGTCAACCTCCTGCTCCCGCGGGGCGGGCTCGACGGTCGGGAACCGGAGGACGAGCGGGCGGGGCGGGGTCGCGGGCCGGCGCGGGCTCCCGGTTGGATCTGGAAAGCCGCTCGCGGACGGCGATGCCCATGCCGTCGCGCTCGCCGCGGCTGGCGGCGGGGCTGGCGGCCCGGTAGCGCGGGCGGGGCCTCGCCGTCGTCGCCGTTGCATGGCGGAGACGCCGCCTGCGCCGTCTCACTCGGCGCGGCGAGTCGGGCGTCGGCCGCGGGCTGGCCGAGCCGGGTTCGAAGGCGGGACGTCCCGGACGGTTCCCGGCGGGGGCGCATCTCGTTGGGCATGGGATCGGGCTCCTCGCAAGTCCTTCCGGTCCGGTCCGCGCGAACGGGGCGTGCCTTCGATGCGGCGGAGGGTTCAGCGGCGGGATCGACGAGAAATGAGGGATGAGGGAAACGGCAAATCTGGATGGGACGGCAGATCAACCGGGGCGTGCGGAGGCCCGGCCCCGTGGGCATTCGGGCGGGCACGAACGCGGACCACCAGGCGAGCACGGCCTCGCCGAGGGCCTCGGGAGAGTCAGCGTTCTCCAGGACGCGGTCGGCCCGCTGCGCGCTTGGAGTCGAGCGGCGCCTGGGCGGCCTCGCGGGCGTCAAGGTCGCCGGCCGACCAGCCCCGTGAGGCCGCCAGGCGGGCGAGTCGCAGGTCGCGGGGCGCGTCGATGAACAGGACGGCGTCGCAAAGCCGATCCCAGCCCGCCTCGTAGAGGATCGCGGCATCGAGCACGACGCCCGGCAGCCCCGCTCGGCCGGCTCGGGCGATCGCGCGTTCGAGCGTCTTCCGCATGGCCGGGTGCAGAATCGCTTCGAGGTCGCGGCGGGCGACCGGATCAGTAAAGACGATCCTTCCGAGGAGCTTCCGATCGACCTCGGGCCCCGAACAACCGTCGACACCCTCCTCGTCGGCCCGTAAGCACGCCCGGCCCGAACCGGGCGACGACCCGCTCCCGCGCCGGCCTCTGGGCGAGCAGGGCGTGGCCGACGGCGTCGGCGTCGAGAACGCGAATACCCCGTCTCGGCGAGCGCCGCCGCCGCCAGGCTCTTGCCCGCGCCGATGCCGCCGACGAGCCCGATCACCGGGATCGGGCCGTTGGCCCACGTCCCGCCGGGTCGGCGGGGCGTGTGCATCCGGTGGCGGCGGGGCTTGTGGCGCGACGAGTGGGCCATGACGGTCGGTCGTTGGGTCGAGGGGAGTGGATTCGCGACGTGGTCAGACGACCGGGAGAGGGCGGTGCGGAGGCCCGACGACGAGGTCGGGGGTCGGGCGGGCGATTGAGTCAGGGTGGTTTGCGTGTCGAGATCGACCGGATCGGGAATTGCGGGCGGGCCCGTTAGTCGGCCGTGTTCGGCGATGCCGGTTGGCCGGATTGGGCTGGGTGATCGTGCCGGGCAGGGGATCGGCCCGGCGGCCTCGGGCCCGGATGGGCCTCCTCAAGTTTATACGCGATCCCTCGCCCAACTGCAACGGGTTTGCCGGGCCTGGTCGCGCTTTTGGGCTCGATGTCGCCCGGGCCTCCCCGACAATCACTCTCCGAGCCGCCGGATCAGCCGCGGCCGGGCGATCCAGTCGAGTTGGAATCGCCGGTTCGGGTCGTCGCGAAGTGCGGCCACGCCGCCCTTGCGGAGGTCGCAGACCGTCGGCGTCGGCTTGCCGGTCAGCAGGAGGGTGAGTAGCTCCGAGAGACTCGGGTTATGCCCGATAACCATGATCCGCGGCTCCGGCCGCCCGGCGAGCCAGTCGCGGATCGACCCGCGCCGTCGCCGTCGGCACCAGCGCGTCCGACTCCTCGAGCAGGAACGCCGCGTCGAGCACGTCGGCGACGATCTCGGCCGTCCGCAACGCCCGGGGCAGGGGGCTGGTGACGATCCTGTCCAATTTCAGCCCGACCCGCCGCAGGCCGCGGGCGACCTGGCGGACGCGTCGCTCGCCCTTCTCGGTAAGCGGCCGCTCGTCATCCGCGAACCCCTCGGTCCCGTCCGGGACGGCCAGCGCCGTGACGGAGCAGGTAACACGCGGAGCGATCGGGGCGGAGGCGTCGGCTCATCGGGCATGGTGAAGAATGCTCAGGCGTTGGCCCCGGCCGCGGCGGGGCGACGTCGCCATGACGCGGCCTCCTCGCCGTCGAGCCGGAGCGTCAGGCACTTTGCGCTGCCGCCAGACTTGATGAACTCGGTCAACGACGTCGGCCGGACTCGGAAACCCGCCTCGACAAGCGACCCCGACAGCTTCGGCGTCTCCTCGTTGAGCACCACCGTCCGCCCAACCACCACCGCGTTGCAACTGAACGACGCCGCCTCCTCGGCAGAGACCTCGATCAGCGTGCCGACCCGAGCCTCGAAGCACCGAACGGCCGTAATCGTCGAACGCGCCGGGGTGGTAGATCGCGGCGTCCTCGCTAATGGGGCAGAAGCAGGTGTCGAGATGATAGAACCTCGGGTCGACCAGTTCCAGGGGCAAGACCTCGACGCCGAGCGCCTGCCCGATCCACTGATGGCTCCGCAGCATCCGACCGGAACCGATACCCCGCGAATAGCGTTTCCCCGCAGAACAGGGCGTCGCCCGCCCCTTCGAAATAACTGCCGTGAGGCAGCGGGACCAGATCGAATCCATGCGCCTTCATCAAATCTTCATAATAAGGGCTTTCTCCCTGCCGGACCCCGTGTCGAAACCGCGAGCCGATGAACCGGTTGCCGAAGACCAGCCCGGCGTTGGCGGTGAAGACGAGGTCGGGCAGGCCGGGGACCGGGTCCATGAGCTCGACCGTCGCGCCGAGGTCGACGAGGATTTCGCGGAGCGTGCGCCATTGCTCGGTGGCGCGCGGCGTGGTCGGCGCCGACCTTCCGGTTCATCCAGGGGTTGATCTCGTATTCGATGCCGTAGTAGTCGGGCGGGCACATCAGGATGCGTGGGGTCGCTGACATCTTGCTCCCTCCGGCCTCCGTAGGATGGGCTCCGTCGCACCGCCTTCTGCCTCGGATGCGTTGGGCAGAGCCCACTCTACGAAGAAGATCGGCCGGCATCGAGCATCCCCGCCAGGCTTCGCAGGAACGGCTCGACGTCGGTGACGATCCCGACCGTCTGGAACGTCCCCCGGTCGCTCAGCTTGGTGACGGTCGCCGGGTTGATGTCGACGCAGACCACCTTCACCCACGCCGGAAGCAAGTTCCCCGCCGCGACCGAATGCAGGGCCGTCGCGATCATCAGCGCGAAGCCCGACGTCCTTGATCGCCCGCCGCATCCGCGCCTGGGCGGCGAGCGTGTCGGTGATCACCTCCGGCAGCGGCCCGTCGTCGCGGATCGAGCCGGCGAGCACGACGTCGATGCCCTTCTTCACGCACTCGTACATGATCCCCGACGTCAGCACGCCCGCGTCGACCGCGGCCTTGATTCCCCCGAGCCTCCGGATCGTGTTGATCGTCCGCAGGTGGTGCTCGTGGCCGTGCTCGATGGCCTCGCCGCGGAGGATGTTCACGCCCAGGCTCGTACCGTAGAGGGCCTGCTCGACGTCGTGGGTGGCCAGGGCGTTGCCGGCGAAGAGGACGTCAATCCAGCCGCTCGCGGACCATGCGTCGCGACGTGCTCGGCCGACCCGGTGTGGACGATCGCCGGGCCGCCCACGAGCAGGACCTTCTTGCCCGCGGCCTTCGTCTTGCGGATCGCGTCGGCCACGCCTTGCAGGCTCACGGCCTTGGGCTTCTCGGTCGAGACGTTCGAGTTCATGAACCCGAAGAGGGTCGACTCCCGCGGCCGTTCGACGGGGATCACGCGGACGCCCTCGTGGCCCGACGACGATCGGCATCCCCTCCTCGACGTCGGCCATCGCCACGCACCGGGCCGAGGTCAGTGTTGGGTCGACGACGATCCCGCAGTCCATCTCCTGGTCGCCGACCTCGACCCATTTGCCCTTGAGGCGGACCTCGGTCTTCTGGTTCGTGGTCGCGTAGAAGCCGTCGGGGAAGGCTCCGTCGAGGTCGGCGACGAGCGTCTGCGCGTCCTCGGGATGGGCAGGCGAGGCGCCGTGCTCGATGAGGTCGCCGACGATCTCCTCGACCTCGGCGTGGGTCGCGGCCTTGACGGCGATCCGCGCGAAGCTCGGGTCGACGCGCCGGGAGCCGATCTTGCACTCGCGGATCTCGAACGAGCCGCCCATCTGCAAGATCCGGTCAAGGATCTTGGGCAGGAGGAGCGAGTCGATGATGTGGCCGCGGACGACGACCTCCTCGGTCGCGCCGTCGCGTCGATCGACTTCGGGCATGGGTAAGACTCCCTTCTTGTAGGGTCCGCTTGCGGACGTCCTCGAGGGACGCCGGACGAATCGCGGATGTCCGCACAGCGGACCCTACGAAACCATTCTACCGGCCCGACCCGCCCGAAAAGTCGGCCCGGATCGCCCCGAGGTCTGGCCCCTCTCCCCGCCATGGGTTACGCTCGATCCTTCCATGCGACCGCGGGAGCGCTCGAGCCAGGGTTGCGCCCCGCGATCTCCGAGAAAGGAACGGGCCGAGGGTGTCACCGAAAGAGGTCCTTGCGCAGATCCGACAGAGCGAGGCCACGACCGTCGACCTCCGCTTCATGGACTTCCCCGGCGTCTGGCAGCACTTCGCCATCCCGGCCGAGGCGCTCACGGAGGAGACGTTCGAGGAGGGGATCGGGTTCGACGGCTCGAGCGTCGTCGGCTGGCGTGCGATCAACGAGGCCGACCTGCTCGTCGTGCCCCAGCCCGAGACGGCGCTGATCGACCCGTTCACGCAGCGGCCGACGCTGACGATGATCTGCAACATCCAGGACCCGATCACCCAGCAGGACTACACCCGCGACCCCCGCAATATCGCCCGCAAGGCCGTCTCGTACATGCGATCGACCGGCATCGCCGACGAGTGCCGGATCGCGCCCGAGCTCGAGTTCTTCGTCTTCGACGACGTCCGGTTCGACCAGCGCGGGCAACGAGGCGTACTATCACGTCGACTCCGTCGAAGGCGCCTGGAACCGCGGCCGGGTCGAGAACCCCAACCTCGGCTACAAGCCGGCGTCCGGCGTGGGCTATTTCCCGTGCCCGCCGACCGACCGTCTAGCCGACCTGCGGACCGAGATGGTCCAGCGGATGAACGACTGCGGCCTGCGGCCGGTCGCGCACTATCACGAGGTCGCCACCGGCGGCCAGTGCGAGATCGACCTCGACGCCCGCCCGCTCATCGAGTCGGCCGACGCCACGATGCTCGGCCGATACATCGTTCGCAACGTCGCCCGGCTCGCGAACAAGACCGCCACGTTCATGCCCAAGCCGCTCTACGGCGACAACGGCTCGGGCCTGCACACGCACTTCACGCTCTGGAAGAACGAGACGCCGCTGCTCGCCGGCAACGGCTACGCCGGCCTGAGCGACCTGGGCATGCACGCCATCGGCGGCCTGCTCAAGCACGCCCGGCCGTGCTGTGCGTTCGCGAACCCGACGACGAACAGCTACAAGCGGCTCGTCCCCGGCTTCGAGGCGCCGACGAAGCTGAGCTATTCCCGCCGGAACCGCACGGCGGTGATCCGCATCCCGATCTACAGCCCGAGCCCCAAGAGCCGGCGGATCGAGTTCCGCTGCCCCGACGCGGCCGCGAATCCCGTACCTGCTCTTCTCCGCCATGCTCATGGCCGCGCTCGACGGCATCCAGACCAAGGCCCGCCCCGGCGAGCCGCTCGACAAGGACGTCTACGACCTCGCCCCCGACGAGCTCGACGACGTCCCGGCCGTGCCCAGGTCGCTCGACGACTCGCTCGAGGCCCTCCGCGCCGACCACGAGTTCCTGCTCCGCGGCGACGTCTTCACGCCCGACGTCATCGATACCTGGATCTGGTACAAGCGGACCCACGAGGTCGAGGCGCTTCGGCAGCGGCCGCACCCGTACGAGTTCCAGCTCTATTACGACGTTTAGCTCCGTGCAGCCTGAACTGCGCCACCCTGCGAAGACGTGGGCGAGGTCAAGAAGATCCGGGTTGGCAGCCGAAGATCTAAGGGATATAGAGGCCCCACCGCGCCTCGGAAAAAAAGGAATTGGCGGCGGGCAGCCCACGGAAGGGGTAGCTGATGCGACTCGGACGGCTCGTCTCGGCCTCGACGGCGATCGGCCTCGGGCTCCTCTTCGCCGCGGCGCTCTGGCTCCGGGTCACGAGCCTGGGAGCGATCCCCTGGCATAACGGAGACGAGTCGTACGAGGGGACCGAGCTCGTCCACATGCTCCGTGGCGAGCCATTCACCTTCTTCTCCCAGAGCGGGAACCTGCTCAGCCCGTTTTACCTCGGCCTGCAGGCGCCGTTCCAGCTCTTCGGAGAGCCGGCCGTCTGGAAGCTCCGCGTGGCCGCGATGATCTCCGGAATACTCGCGGTTCTCGCCGCGTATTTCCTCGGGCGGAAGGCCCTCGGTCGAACCACTGCAGTCCTCGCGGCGGGCCTGCTCGCCCCGTTGCCGGCGGCGATCTTCTACGGACGATTAGGGCACGAATACAGCCAGTTCCCGCTTTTCGGGATCATCGCCCTGACCTTCGCGCTCCGCGGCCGTCTGGTCGCCGTCGCGCTGACATTGCTTGCCGCGTTGGTCGCCCACCCCGTGAATCTTCTCCAGTGCCCCGCGGTCGCGATCGTCCTGGCGGTCCAGCTCGCGCGGCGATACTGGGGCGACGCGAGGGCCCGCCGCTGGATGGTCGTGGGGATGATGGTCTCCGCGATCCTCGGGCTGATCTTCGCCTATCTCGTGTCGCAACGACCGATCGTCCAGCACACCCTCCAGCAGCGCGGGCCGCTCGACTGGGGCGTGTTCGCCAGCGGGCTCGCGCGGTTCTTCCTCTGGGATTACGAGACGCACGGCGACGCGCCTTGCGGTGCATCGCAACCTCTTCTGGGCGGTTGTGGCCTCGGTGACGGCGGTCGGCCTGCCCGGGCTCGTCCGCCATCGCCGGTGGGAACAGGTCGCCCTGGTCGGCGGATTCCTGGCGACACTTCTGATTTTCCACGGGGTCGCAGGCTCGTCGAAGCTCTCGGGCGAGGGGACGAGCCGCTACGGGGTCTTGCTGATCGCCCCGGGCGTCCTCGCGTTCGCCTGCCTGCTCCGCTCGGCGGTCTCGGTGGGCGCCGCCGACGCTGAGCAGGCGGATTCGTCCGACGCGCCGTCGCCCAGCCTCCGGGCCGCCCTGGGGCGAACAGTCGTCGTGGTCCTCGGCGGGGCGATGCTCTCCGGCCTCATCGCGAACTGGTTTCATGTCTATACCGGATCGGGCCGCGAGTCGATCTGGACGCTACGTCCCGACTCGCCCGAGCCTTATGATGTCGCTTTCCGGACGATCTGCCGCGACTACCTCGATCGCGGCGAGGCGCTTCGCGGCCCGTGCGAGATCCTCGGCGAGGATTTCTGGTCGGCCGAGCCGCTCGAATACTACGCGTCGACCCACCCGATCGTCCGGGTCGAGCGGCTCGACTCGCATTGCTTCAACGTCTGGTCGAAGATGGACCCGCACAATCTCGACGATTTCCACCGGCTGTTCTTCGAGACCTCGTCAGATCGGCTCCGCCGGGGTGCGTATTATGTCGCGCACACGCCCGACGGCTTCGCGCTCGCGGCGAAGCTACAGTCGGCGTTCGCCGGCGAGGCGATGCAGAGCTGGGACGTCCGGCACCCGAGCGGCGCCATCCTGGTGAAGGTCTGCCGCCTCGGGCCGCCGGCGCCTGCGATCGCCTCGAGCGCGGCAGTCGGCGCAGGTTCCGTTGTCCGATGACCCGCACACCGGCACGCGACGGCCTCGGGCCGCCTGAGGAGGTCAGAGGCTCTTTGGCTCGCCCCTGAAGACCTCGAGGTCGGAAAACGTCACGTTGAGCGGGTCGGTGGAGGTGCTGACGGCCGTGACGCCGAGTTTCAGCTCACGGGGCAGGGAGACCTCGAAGGGATCGAAGCCGGTCCACCGAACACCATCCGCGCTGACCTGGCCGTAGACCCGGTTGCCCCTACGTTCAAGACGGAGGAACGCGTCCCGGTCCGGGATCTGGATCGACCGATTGCCGGCGATCCTCCCGCCCAGGCAGAGCTGAAGGTGAGCATAGTGGAGCACCCGGTCGTCCTGCCGGACGATCCCCGCCCGCTCGAGCCGGACGAAGGTCTGGTCGTCCTTCCAGAGGATTAGTCCGGCCCCGTGGTAGGCGAGGGTCCGCTTCGACGTGCGATTGCCCGTGTGCTGAACGTTCCCCGACACCTTCGCCTGGACGATGAAATCACCGTCAATCTTCCGGAGCACTCTCGGCGCATTCATCTCGCCGGTCTCGGCGCTCAGGTCGTGCTTCGTGCCCGGGACGAAGATGCTCAAAGCACCGCCGCCAACGGCACGGATCTGGCAGTCGCTGTCGGGATCGATCGCCTCGCCCCAGCCGATGATCGACGCGTTCGGACGCGCCTGCGGACGCTCCTCCGTTCCAGCACGCAACGACCGTCGCCGCGACCGTCGCGGACATAAGGCCACGCATGGCATGCCCTTTCCGGGTTGAAGGACTCGCGAACCCGCGCCCGCCCGGCGACGCTAAACCGCCCCGTCGCCCGTCGCAAGGAGGTCGTCCGCGAGTTGGGCATGCCCAATGCTAGCCAAGGCAGCAGCCCTGATCCCATCCTCTCGGGGGCGACTCGCCATGCGTATTCCCGTGACCTGCCGCTGCGGAACCAGATGCGCATCCCGTCCGATTACGCAGGAAGACGCGTCAGGTGCAAGATTTGCGGCGTGAAGACCACCGTGCCGCTCGCGTCGCCCGCCGCCTCGCATTCGCTGGGCTCGGCGTCGGTCCTGATCGACGTCCCGACCGAGCCGGCGAAACCGGACGGCCGCAGGATCGAGCTCTTGCCCGATGAGCAGACCGATGCGCTCGTGGCCGAGGGCAGCTCGTCGACGCTCCTGGGCGAGCTGGGCCGGCCGAACCAGGTCCCCTGGTACGACCTGCCAAGGCTCGCCCGGGAGGCCACCGAGGCGGGGATCAGCCTCACGGTCGCCCCGCGCCGGTAGGGCCGGCGATTCAACGCTTCCGCATCTTCACCGAGGGAGGCCGCGTCATCGCAGCTCGCGGGCCGTCTCGAACCCCTGCCAGAGGACGAACGCCGCGCCGATGATGAACATCACGTCCAGCAAGATGCTCTGTCGTCCCAGGATACCCAAGGCTGCGTCGGCCAGGAAAATGAGGCAAACCAGGGCGGCGATGCCCATGGCGATGTAGCAAAGGAGCTTATGGGTCTCCATGAGGCGATCGCTCCGGGTTGTCGCGGAAGAGGAGGGTCGCAGCAACTTTACCATAAAGGGCGGTCCCGGCCAGAGCTTGCCGCCGAAACTTGGCGGCCCGCCGGGCCGATCTTGACGGTCGCTCCGGAGCGAATGCGGCCCCGCGGCCTGTCCCTCCGGGACGGGCGGCGGGGCCGGCAATGTTCGGCTTTTGTTCCGACTCAGTTCGGCCGGACCGGAATCGTCCGTGGCCGGGCGCTCTGCTGCTTGGGCAAGCGGACCGTGAGCACGCCATGCTTGCACTCAGCCTGGACTCCGTCGAAGTCGACGTGCTCCGGGAGGGCGACGTGACGGATGAAGCCGCCGGCCGGGTCGCTCGCGGAGCCGGTCGGTCCCGCCTTCGGTCGCGGGCGTGGGCTTCTCGCCGCGGATCGTCAGACTCAGTGCCCGTCAGCGAGAGGTCCACTCCCGCCGGGTCGACCCCGGGTAGATCGACGCGGAGCACGAGCTCGTGCGGAGTCTCATCGAGGTCCACCGCCGGCGCCCAGGCGGGGGTCTCCAGGTCGGTCGGTGCCTGGGCCGGGGCGGCCCGCTCGGGATCCCAGTACTCCTCGAATAGCCGGTTCAGCTCGCCCTGGAGGGCCTGGAGCGGGACCGAAAACTCGCGTCGCCACTCTCTCGGTCGGAAACGGGTCATCGGAGGTCTCCTTGCCTTTGAGGCGGACGGTTCAGGACGACTTGATCTCGATGCGCCGGGTCTTCGCCCGCTCGGCCTTGGGCAGGCTCAGGCGGAGCACACCGTTCTTCAGCTCGGCCGCGATCCGCTCGCGGTCGACCTCGTCGCTGAGGATGAACGAGCCGCTGGAAGTCGGCCTGGCGGTATTCCTCGTGGAGCACGCGGGCCTCGCCCGCGAACGGCGGGTCGACCTTCGCCGTCAGAGTCAGGACGTTGTCCTCGAGCTGGATCGTGACGTTGTCCTGCCCGACGCCGGGCAGGTCGGCCTCGAGGACGAGCCCCTCGGGCCCTTCGTGGATGTCGATCAGGGGCGTCTGCGTCGTCGACGGCCGTGGCCTGCGCGGTCTGGGCGGTGGCGTGCGTGCCGTTCGGGGCCGGCGGGACGGTCTCGACGCGAATCGGATGTTCCGCATTCATGGTCGTTTGCCTCCGACGGAGGATGTCGTTCTTTCGTTAAGATGGCTTGGCCGGATCAGGCCGACTGGGCCGTGACGTTGATCTGGCGGGGCTTCGCCGCCTCCGACTTCGGCAGGGTGACCGTCAGGATGCCGTTGTTGAACCGGGCGTCGACCGCCTCGGTCTCGACACGGTCCGGCAGGGTCACCGGTGCCGCCCAGCGGCCGAACTGCCGCTCCTGGCGGCGATAGCTCTCCTCGGTGACGCCCTCGCATCGCTTCCGCTCGCCCTTGAGCGTCAGCGTCTCACCCGTGATCGCCAGGTCGAGTTCGCCGGCCCCGACGCCCGGCAACTGGGCCGTCAGGACGTAGGAATCGCCTGCGTCGATAGAGATTCACCGGCGGGAACGGCCGCGCCACCCGCCAGGACGTGAGCGGCTCGAATGTTTCGAACAGCCGCCCCACCTCGCGCTGAAAGTCGCGGAACGGGTCCCAGCGCCGCTGCCAATTGAGACTGCTCATTGGGAATTCTCCACAAGGACAACGATGTCCGATGGACACACCCTTTTCCGAAGCATCAGCCGTGCCAGATCCCCGTCGGATCAATTTGGCAGGTGCATTCCAGATCAGAAAAACTGATTGGCGAATGGTTTGCGTTGAGCGACGAATCGCATGATTCTGTTCCGGATGTCGGTGGTACAAATCGAATCGGCCATTTCGGCAGTTTGGCGAATGGAACCGAGCGCGCGGGCCTCGATGTCCTGCCGATTTGACAGTCCGACGACTTCCTGGTCCGACCGGCGGTCAATCGGTGATCGGCCGCGAAAGTCAACGGCGAACGCCGTGTGTGCTCTCGCGCACCGCGTCATGCCGAGGCGCTTGGCGAAGACGTCGCAGCGATAGCGCGCGTCGCTAGAGCTCGAACGCGCGGCGACGGCATCGACATCGCCCGGGGCGGCGAAGTCGGCAAGGTCGAGTTCTCCGGGACACCCTAGGCCGCCGGAGTCGTGTCCGTTTACAGTCTGGTTCGGCCCGTGGGTGGCATAGCCACGTCCCCGTGGGCATGGGGGGGATGGGCCCTCCGGGAGTGAATGTCCACGGGGACGTGGCTTTTCCCCCCGCGAACGAAGATTGCGCGGGGAAGGGGGAAACGTCGCCCCTTCTCGGGTCGTCTAAGGCCCCGGACTGCACCTTTCGCCGCCGACGGAGTTCGAGCCCTTCCATCAAGACATCGGGACATCCGCGCCGAAGAAACCGGGGCGCCGCGGCGTCTTCGTGGGAGGATGATATCCGTCAAGGGGAGCACCCGAGGGGAGGGAACGCCATGCGCGCACCGTGGGACCTGTTTGCGCCCGTCTGATCCGCCGGCCCGGCCTGTGGGCGGGCCTGATCCTGCCCGTCGCCTTTACGGCGATCGCCCCGCCGGTCCATGCCGAGGAGAACGACTGGCGCCTGGCCAGGCGAGGGCGCGAGCTCTTCGTCCGCGACTGGCGCGTGGACGATTCGCGTTGCCACGGCGGCGACGGCCTCGGCCCGCTCTACAACGCCTCGTCCTGCGTTGCCTGCCACGGGCTGGGCGGCCCGGGCGGGGCGGGCTCGGACAGCACGAATGTCAATCTGCTCAACCTGGCAAAATTCCCGACCGTCACGGTCGCGCTCTCGGAGGATGGCCAGCCTCAGCAGTTCCAGGGCGGGCACGCCACCCGCCGCCAGACGCCGTCCTTGACGCTCAATCGCGACTCAGTGATCGAGCGGATGCACCCGGGCCTGCGCGACTCGCCGAGCATCGTTCTGCATCACTTCGGCGTCGACCTCAATTACAGGTCCCTGCATGATGCCCTGCTGTCGCTCAGGCTGGCGACTCCGCGGGTCGCGGGCATTCCCGAGATCCTCGACGGCGCGCTGGACACAGAGGACCGGGCGCTCCTGGCCCACCTGCGCTCGTCGCGGCTCGCCACCGTCACCCAGCGCAATCCGACGCCGCTCTTCGGCGTGGGCCTCATCGACGCGATCCCGGACCAGGCGATCTACGCCGCGGCCGGGGAGGCCATTTCGGGATCGAAGGGCCTCCACGGGCGCGTCCATCGACTCAAGGGCGGCCGGGTCGGCAAGTTCGGCTGGAAGGCGCAGATCGGCTCGCTCCAGGAGTTCGTCCTGACCGCGTGCGCGAACGAGCTGGGCCTGGAAAACCCGGGGCACCATCAGGCGCTGAGCCCCTCCCGGACCGACTCCGCCGCGAGGACCCCCGACCTCACGGGCGCCGAGTGCGACGCGCTGGTCGCCTACGTCCGCGACCTGCCGAAACCGACGGTCATTGACCTCGGCAAGACGGCCTCGGGCTCGGCCAGTTCCGGGCGAGAGCTCTTCCACATCGTCGGCTGTGCGGGCTGCCATCGGCCCTCGCTTGGGGATGTCGACGGGATCTACAGCGACCTGCTGATCCACGACATGGGGCGGAGCCTGAGCGACTCGGGCCAGTATTACGGCACCGACGACTCAGAGTCCTCCGACGCCCCCAGCAGCAGCGAGTGGCGCACGCCGCCGCTCTGGGGACTCCGCGAGTCGGCCCCCTATCTTCACGACGGCCGCGCCGCCACCGTGGCCGAGGCAATCGCCCAGCACGGAGGAGAGGCGCAGGATTCGGCCGTCCGCTTCGCGGCACTCCCAGTCGAGCAGAAGTTCGAGGTCGAGACGTTCCTCAAGACCCTCACGGCCCCCGCGCGGCCGTCAGAGCTATCGAGCCGATCCCTGGCCGCCCGCGACGAATGGGCCCGGGACTACGACAAGGCCGTCGAGCAGGCGCGAGCCATTGAGCGCGAGCAGGCCGCACAGCAGGCCCGCGAGGCGGCAGAGGCGGAGCGGCGGAGCATTGAGCGCGAACAGCGCCGAACGGACGGACTGCTGCAGATCGCCCGTAAGACCGAGTTCAATGGCCACATGCAGGCGGCCCTCAGGCTCTATCGCGAGCTCGTCCGCGACCACCCCAAGAGCCGCGCCGCGGGCGAGGCCCGGGAGCGGATCGACGGCCTGGCGAAATGAAATGGGCGGTGGCTCGGGCCACGGCTCGCACATAGGTGTCATCGCGGAGTCGAAGCGGAGGGGGTGGGATTCGAACCCGCGGAGGCTGTGGCACCTCTACGGTTTTCATGACCGCCACTCGATTTCTCGAGGGCCGATCGCGGCAATAGTTTGCGGCTTGCGGTCCGATTCGCCGCCCCGTTTACGCCCCGCAATATAAATAAGATGCCTGGAGACCTCGCCTTCGTCTGCGAGCGGTGGGCCCAGCGTCCTGAGGCACTCAGCGCCGCCATCCGCTCAATGGTGGAAAGTCTGTCCATGTCACCCGACGAGAACAGGTCTTGAGTCCCGGCCAGCAGGTCCGAATCACGGCGACGGACCACTGGACCCAGCTCGAGTCGCCTCGGCCGACAGTCGGGAGGCCTGCCGCGTCGGGCTGACGATTTCGCAACGGTCATCCGGCCTTGATTCTTCGCCTCAAGAGCTCTTTGAGATGGCCGACGCTCTTACGCGTGCCCAGGTGCAGCCCATTCTCGCCGCTCTTACACCCGACGAGCGGACGCTTTCGAAAAGCCTCCGGCAGAGTGCCAACTCTGCCAGGAGAGCAGGATGTCTTCGCCGAAGCCCGGCGCCTTCTCACGTCAGCGGGTTCCGAGATGGCCAGCCGCTGCCGTCGTCGGGCTGCGTCAGGTCCGCGAAAGGGGTGAGGCCGGCGTCCGGGGCCTCGTCGGGTCGGTTGCCGATGTCCGTCGTCAGGCTGAGGCATTCCAGATCGTGGGAGTCGGCGACGACCTCGACGCCGTCGCCGATCCCCATGGTCCGGATGTAGACGAGCGTGGCCTTGAACCGCCGGCCCAAGGGGTTCGCGGCGTGGAAGACTGCAGCAGTGATCATGTGATCGTCCTGGCCCGGGATCGGGCCGACATGGGTCAAGCTGATGTGTTCGAGGAAGGCGACGGGGTTGGGGACCTCGCGATTGACGTTGGTCAGGCTGAGCCGGGCCAGTTCCGCGAGTGCCTCGGTGCGCTCCTCCGCGAGGACCGGAGCGCTGACGCGCAGGCACAATTCGTCGTTCGAACGCCCCCGCAACTGATCCAGGCCGGCGATCCGGACGATCCCCCGGCCGGCGCGCTCGAAGTTCTCGGTAAAGTCGCGGAGCGTGCTAGCCGCGGTGTGGTCGATCAGCGTCACCAGCTCCGTGACGTGCAGGCAGACGGACGAGACGCCGCTGGGGATCGCCGACAGGGCGGCGTCGAGGTGCATCGTGTTGAAGCAGACCAACGGCCGGCCGAAGTAGAGGTGGTAGACGCCTCCGACCGAGTCGCGATGCACGACCGGGTTGCGGAAAAGCTCGCCGGTCTGCACAAACCACTGCTTCATCGCCGGCCCGACCGTGGCGCGGCCCTTGCCGCGGATTTGTTCCACGTTCGACAGGATCGAGGCTTCCAGCAGCAGCTTCGCGACGATGCCCGCGGCGATCCCCCAGAGCAGGTCGGTCGAGACGGTGACGAGTACCGTGGTGGCGAAGACGAAGAGTTGCTCGCTGCCGATGTGCGCGATGTGCTTCCAGACCTTCGGGGCACAGAGCTTGTAGCCGGTGTAGATGACGATCGCCCCCAGGGCGCTCATGGGCATGAGGTTGATCAGGCCCCGGCCCAGCAGGAGATAACTTGTAAGGAAGCACGCGTTGTAGAAGTTGGCCCACTGCGTCCGGCCGCCGCCGACGATGCAGGCCGTGCTCTTCACGCCGCCCGGGATGATCGTCAGGCCGCCGGCCAGGCTCGAGCACATGTTCGAGACGCCCATCGCGAAGAGCGTCCGGTTCGGGTCCGACTTGCGGCGGAACGGGTCGATCTTGTCGATGGCCTTGATCGTCGCCAGCGACTCGACGCCGTCGATCAGCGTCAGGGTCACGACGGTCGTCACGAGCGCCCACCAGAGGGTCTGGTCGGCGAACATCCCCTGAAAGTTGGGCAGAACGATGCCGTGCTTGAACGGTTGGTCCGGGATGTGGATCAGGTGATCCCCGGTCAGCCCGAGGAACCTCGCGAGTACCAGCCCGGCCACCGCCGCGATCACCTGGGGCGGCACCGCCTTCAGCCAGCGTGCCTTGAGCGACGCCAGCGCGAAGATCAGCGCCAGGCAGAAGATGCCTACGAAGAAGACCCGCGGGTCGAGGCTCAGGAACTGCGACGGCGCCTCGGCCAGGATCGCCCAGAAATCGTGCGACTTGAAGGGGTGGCCGACCAGCAGCGGCAATTGCTTGGCGATGATCAGCAGCCCGATCGCCGCGAGCATCCCCTCGACCACCGACGACGGGAATAGTGCGCAGAAGCGGGCCGCCTTGACGCGGGCCAGCACGATCTGGACCAGGCCGGTCAAGCAGATCGCGACGAGCAGGAGCGGGTAGCCGACCGCCACGTCGCCCCGCCCGAGGAGCAGCATCGACGCCAGGAGGACAGGCGCCAGCCCGGCGGCCGGCCCGCTGATTGTCACGAACGACCCGCCCAGGAACGGCAGCACCAGGCCGGCGATGATCGCCGAGATCAGCCCGCAGATCGGCGGCGCGCCCGATGCCACGGCGATACCCAGGGAGAACGGCAGCGAGATCAGCGAGACGACCAGGCCCGCGACGAGGTCGTGGCGCCAGTACTTCAGGCCGGCCAGACCGTTCTGGGGCTTCTCGACCGGCGGGGCGGATTCGACTTCCATGGGACCGATCCCTTCGCGATGTGACTGGTGACGGGGATGGGACGCAACACGGCGATCGGGCCGGGATCGGCTCGATCCGGAGGGCGACGGCGGTTCGTCGAGTCGCGGAGCCGACGGGGAATCGGCCCGGTTTCGGCCTCAAATGACCCGACGACGTGCGGGCATCACCCGCCAGATCGGCCGGATCGCCGCGCCTGGAAACCGGAACCCGTGGATGTGAGCCCCCGCTGTTGACCCGCTCGACTTAGAGCACGTCCCGTACCGCGGGCGTGCCGCCGAGTCACCGATTGTCGCAAGTGCCAGCGCAGGCCTCGTTAATGGCGGATCGGCGGGGGACGACCAGGCCGGGCGCGACGGCGGGCCGGGGGGACGGGCCCGGCAAGGAATTGCCGGCCCGGTGCAACATTGCCGGTCCGCGATCTCGCATGGATCGGGCGTCTCCTTGACAAGGCGGCGAGGAGGAGCGACAATATATGAGACATTCAAGAATGAGATCCTAAAGATTCCACGCAGGATTCGATCCCGAGGGCCGGGCCGGCCGCCGACGGAGGCCCGGGCGGGGGATCCGACGCGATGTTCCGCATCAAGGCCTCGGAAGCCCGGGCCCAGGTCCCGAGGATGGCGGTGATCGTCTTCGCCATGCTCCTGTCGGCCTTCGCGCTCAGCGCGGCCGCGGTCCACCAGGTCTTCGCGGAATATCGCCTGCTCGGCGACTGGCTGGCGAGACCGGGGGGCGTGTCGACCGCCGAGGTCGTCGATCTGCGGAGGGACATCGGGGCCCGGATCATCGTCAGGTCGACCGCCTCGGCGGTCCTACTGCTCTGCACGGTGGCGATGCTCTGGCTGCAGCAGAGGCAGCTCGCCCTCCTGCGGATGTTGCATCAGGTCAAGCTGCTCTCCCTCGACATCCTGGCGAGCATGGATCAAGGTGTCATCACCAGCGATCCCCAGGCGATCATCACCGGGATCAATACCGCCGCGATCCGGATCCTGGGCGTGGAGGACGACTCGATCGGCGGGCCGCTGGCGAGCCTCAGCCCTGGGGGCGAGTCCCTCGCGGCGCTGGCCCGGCAGGTCGCCTATCGGAACGCGGCGGTGCTGGACATCGACTTCGCCCTCGACCGCGGCGGCCGCGCGCGGAGGATCCGAGCCGATGCCCACGTCCTCCGGGGCGCGGCCGGGCAGTCGCTCGGGTGCGTCACGCTCCTGCGCGACGTGAGCGACCGGGTCCAGATGGAGGAGCGGGTCCGCTGGATGGAGCGGTTCGTCAGCCTGGGCGTCCTGGCCTCCGGGCTCCACCACGAGATCAAGAACCCCCTGACGGCGCTGAATATCCACGTCCAGCTCCTGGAGAAGCGGCTGGGCGACCCCTCGTGTCACAGGCCGACGGACGAACTGATCGGCGTCCTCAAGTCGGAGATCCTCCGACTCAACGGTGTCCTCGACAGTTTCCGCGACTTCGCCAGCCTCCAGCGCCTGACGATGCGGCCCGCAGACGTCATCGAAGTCCTCGAGGAGACCCTGCGCCTGATCGGCCCGCAGGCCGCGGAGCAGCACGTCGAGGCCACGTTGCGGCGGCCCGAGGCCGCACCTGCCGCGGGCGCGCCTTGACTACGACAAGTTCAAGCAGGCGGTCCTGAACCTCGTTATCAACGCCCTCGAGGCGATGCCCGTGGGCGGGGACCTCGTCCTGGGGGCCTCGGCGCAGGGGGGCGAGTTGCTGGTCGAGGTCTCCGACACCGGCCCGGGGATCGCGCCGGAGATCGAGCCGGACCTGTTCAAGCCCTACTTCTCGACCAAGGCCCGCGGGACCGGCATGGGGCTGGCCCTCTCCGAGAAGCTCATCGGCCAGCAGGGAGGCCGGATCGAATACCGGACGTCTCCCCGAGGGACGACCTTCTGCATCGCCATCCCCGTGGAGCCGGCGACCGGCGCCGGGACAGCCCCATGAGCGACGCCTCGTTCCGCATCCTCGTCGTCGACGACGAGCCGAATATCCGCTCCGGGCTGAGGCTCGCCCTCGAGGAGGAGTCGTACGAGGTCTCGACGGCGCGGGATGCGGCCGAGGCGTGGGCCCTCTTCCAGCGCCTGCCCCATCAGCTCGTGATCACCGACCTGAAGATGCCGGGACCGCTCACCGGCCTCGACCTGGTCCGCGACGTCAAGCACGGCTGGCCGGAGACGCTCATCCTGGTGATCACCGCCCATGGCTCGATCGAGACCGCCGTCGAGGCGATGCGCCTCGGGGCCGACGACTACCTCGCGAAGCCGGTCGACCTGGAGATCCTCGGGCACCAGGTCCGGAAGGCTTACGAGCATCATCGATTGCGCGAGGAGAACCGCCTGCTCCGCACCCGGCTGGCCCACGCCGGCGAATTCCCGGAGATGATCGGCCAGAGCGCCGCGATCCGCGAGGTCTTCTCCTGCATCCGGCAGGTCGCCGACACGGACCTGATGGTCCTGATCCAGGGGGAGAGCGGCACGGGGAAGGAGCTGATCGCCCGGGCGATCCACAACCTCAGCCCCCGCCGCGACGGCCCGCTCATCGCCGCCAACATCGGCGCCCTGCCCGAGACCCTCATCGAAAGCGAGCTGTTCGGCTATGAGAAGGGGGCCTTCAGCGGGGCGCTCCGCCGGAAGCCGGGATGGTTCGAGATGGCGCAGCGCGGCACGCTGTTCCTCGACGAGGTGGGCGAGATGGCCCCGAAGACTCAGGTCGACCTGCTCCGGGTCCTGGAACAGCAGGAGATGCGCCGGGTCGGCGGCGAGGAGCTGATCTCCGCTCGACGTCCGGCTGGTGGCCGCGACCCACCGGGACGTCGGGGAGCTGGTCGCCGAGGGCAAGCTCCGGGAGGACCTGTACTATCGGCTCAACGTCGTGCCCTTGCGTCTCCCCCCCTCCGCGAGCGCTGCGACGACATCCCCCTGCTCGTGGAACATTTCCTGCGACAGGCGTGCGCCCGGCACCGGCGCGAGCCCAAGGCCGTGGCCGGCGCGGCCATGCGCGTCCTGTGCGACTACTCATGGCCGGGGAACATCCGCCAGTTGCGTAACTGCATCGAGCGACTCGTGGTGATCGTCGAGGACCCCGTGATCCATGCCGGGGACCTGCCGAAGGAGATGCATGCCCGGCCTCGCCCGGGGACGCTCGACCTCGACGCGGCGGTGCAGGAGACGGAGAAGACCGTCATCCTCTCGGCCCTGGCCCAGTGCAACAATCACCGCGAGCGCACGGCCCAGGTCCTGGGCGTCAGCGTCCGCACCCTGCGATACAAGATGAATCGATACTCCCTCCAGTAGCCCGTTGGCGCCATCCGGCGAAATCCCTTCGCCCAGGCGATGAGGCGGCAACGTCCCCCAACAGCAGTAGAGGGTTCCCCCTCTCCAATCATTCTGCTGCTTCGCCGGAACAGTTCTGTAGATGTCAGGTCATTCGATCTGATACCGAATCGTCTGGATCGCTAACCATTGAGGGCCGCCGCCCATCGGAACCCGACGGCGCCGCGGACGACCTCGGGGTGGTCGATCAGCCACCGGCACCGCTCCACCAGGATCGGCTCCAGCGCCTCCAGGTCGTCGAACCCCTTGTTCGCCACCGCCTCGCGGACCAGCGGCCAGAGCGGCTCGGCCGGCTGTAACTCCGGCGTGCATGGCGGCAGCGGGTGGAGCACCACGTTCGGCGGGACCGCCAGCCGCTTGGCCACGTGCCAGCCGGCGTTGTCCACCAGCACGACCAGGAGCTTCCGCCGCCGCGGGTCGGCCCAGCGCGGAACTCCTCCAGCGCCGGCCCATCCAGTCCGTATTCGCCGCCGGCAGGATCAGCTCCAGGTTCCTGCCGCTGGCCGGGTGCACGAACCCATAGACGTAGAGCCACTGGTACTTCGTCCGCCCGTTCGCCGTCGGTCGTCGGCCCCTCCGCGACCAGACCCGGCGGGCGATCGGCTTGAGGCCCAGCCGCGCCTCGTCCTCGGCCCAGAGCTCGATCCGCTTATCGGGATGCCGGCGGCGGAGCGCGGCGACCCGCCGCCGCAGGGCGTCTTTTCCAGGCCCGCCGCCGCTCGTCCGCCGCGGCGCCGGGGTTCTTGGGCCTCGGCACCTGGAGGCTGAAGCCCAGGCCCTTCAGCCACTCCCACCCGGTCTGCTTGCAGACGGTCACGCCGAAGCGGTCGCGGGCGTAGGCGGCGACCTTCGGGCCACTCCAGAGCCCGCCGTCGGGCGGCGGCTGCTCCAGCGCCGCGTACAGCTCGGCCTGCTGCTGTGGCGTGAGCTTCGACCGGCCGCCGTTCCGGTCGGCCCGGCGGTCGGCCAGGCCGGATGGCCCCTCGGCGTTCCACCGCTTCAGCACGGTGCGGACCCAGGCGGGCGTCAGGCCGATCCGCTCGGCGACCTCGGCGGGGGACGGCGGGTCGTCGGTGCGGGTCAACAGCCAGAGGATCTGCCAGTGGGTCTTCTCGACCCCGGTCCGGCAGGCGCGGTAGCGGCGGGCGATCTCGGCGGGGTCAAGGTGCGGGACGATCGGTAGTCGGGGGCGCGATGGTGCTATTCCTCCGTGCGGATGAGACCTCCACGTCTTTAAGGATAGCGATCCAGGCGATTCGGTATGAGACGGCAAATCCGGCCGGGTTAATGCTCCGCGGCCCCGTGGCTGAATAACGATGGGCCGCTGTTCAAGAACGCTCCGCCTCGAGGCGCTGCCGGGGGGAGCGACACCGGCCACGACGCCGAACCCATGAGGGCCACAGCTACAGAGGGTAGACATGTAAGCGTCAGTCCGCCTCCCCTTTACGCCCCTCGCGTGGGGCGGTCCGGGCCGGGGCGAGGCGGATGCTGGCGGAGTGAGCCCCACCGCGGGGGCCCGAGGGCGGGTCGATTTGGGCGAATCTAAGTCGGTCGTGACCAAGGGGTTTGACGGGCAGGGCGGGTGGCGGCGGACGCAGGCGGAGCGGAGGGGGTGGGATTCGAACCCACGGAGGCTGTGACACCTCTACGGTTTTCAAGACCGTCCCAATCGGCCACTCTGGCACCCCTCCGGAAGGTTCGGACGCGATTCGGCCGGCCTCGGTTCAGTGGCCGACCTCGTCGATGATATCCTCGGCCACGTAGATCGGCACGTCCACGGTCACGGCCACGGCGATCGCGTCGCTGGGCCGGCTGTCGACCTCGACGAGCTCGCCGTCGTGGCGGATGCGGAGTTTCGCGTAATACGTGTGGTCGCGGAGCTCGTTGATGTAGATGTCCTGAAGCTCGCCGCCCAGGAGCTCGATCGTGCTGGCGAGCAGGTCGTGCGTCAAGGGCCGGGGGGCGGGCTGCTGCTTGACCCTGCGCTCGATGCTGGTCGCCTCGAACAGGCCGATGACGATGGGGAACGTGCGCTCGCCCTCGACCTCGCGGAGGAAGATGATCTGCTGCTCGGTGTTCTCGCTGATGATGATCCGCGTCAGTTCCATCTGGACCACGACGGCCGCCCCTTTCGACTCGGCTCGGCGAGAGCGGACGGGGGACCGTCGGCGGTCGCCGTCCCGCCCGACACCCTCGATGATAAGGGCCGTCGGGGTGGGCCGTCAACGCGGGCAGAAGGCCTGTCGTGGGCCTGTCCGAGCCCGCGAGCGAACCCGAGTCCCCGGGCTGACCGGACCCAGGCCCTTCTGCCAACCGAACCCGATCGTACGCCTTTCGTTCACGTTTGTGCGTCGCCGTGTGGGCTGGACGCCGCTGGCGAGGGTTGTCCGGCCTAAGTCGGGACTCCCGGAGGGGGGCCCAACACCTAGCGCGGAGGCCCCGGCTCGAACCGAGCCTCGCCCTCGCGGGAAGCGTCCCCGCGTTACCCTTCGCCCAGAAGCTTGAGGACCGACTCGCGCTGCGCCGTCAGCTCGGCCTCCTTCGCCCGCTGCTGCTCGACGACCTCGGGCTTCGCACGCGAGACGAATCCGTCGTTGCCCAGCTTAACGCGGATGCAAGACAGTTGCTTGTCGATGTCGGCCAGCGCCTTCCGATGCCGCGCCGTCTCGGCCTCGCGGTCGATCAAGCCCTCCAGCGGCAGGAGGATCTCGGCGTCCCCCATCACGGCCACCGCGCATTCCTTTGGCCGCTCGACTCGCTCGGCGATCGTGACCGACGACGCGTTGGCCAGCGCCATGATGAACGCTTCGCCCGATCTCAGGATCGACGCCACCGGCTCGCCCGCCAGGATGATCGGCGCGACCTTGGCCGACGTCGGCACGTTCCGCTCGGCCCGCAGGTTGCGAATGGCCGCGATCTTCTCCTGCCACTGCGCGACGACGGTCTCGGCCTCGGGGTCGAGCCAGGATTCGGGATAATTCGGCCACGGCGCGATGCAGACGCTCTCGGCCGCGGGCGAGGGCTCGGGCAAGGCCCCGCGTTGGCGCGACCTCGTTCAGCGCCTGCCAGACCGACTCGGTCACGAACGGGACGATCGGATGGAGCAGCCGGCAGAGCCCATCGAGGGCCGTCGCCAGGACGCGCTGGGCGACGGGCCGGGTCGCGGGATCGCGGAGTCGGCCCTTGGTGAACTCGACGTACCAGTCGCAGAAGTCGTTCCAGGTGAAGTCGCGGAGCCGCCGCGAGGCGTCGGCGAAGGCGAACGTCTCCAGCTCGCCGGTCACACCGACGGCCGTCTTCGCCAGCAGGCTCAGGATCCAGCGGTCCTCGACGGGCAGCGTCTTCGGATCGACCGGCGCCGGCTCGTAGCCTTCGAGGTTCATCAGGGCGAACCGGGCGGCGTTCCAGAACTTGTTGGGGAATGTCCGCGCCTGCTCGAACCGGGGCGAGTTGTTCACCTCGCGGCCGTCGGGCAGCTTCACCTTCTCGACCGGGATGCGGATGTCCTGCGTCTCGGTCGCCAGCGATGCCAGCGCGAACCGGAGCGTGTCGGCGCCGAACAGGTCGATGATGTCGACCGGGTCGACGCCGTTGCCCTTCGACTTCGACATCCGCTGACCCTCGCCGTCGAGGATGACGGGGTGGATGTAGACGTGCTTGAACGGGACGTCGCCCATGTTGAACTCGCCGAAGATCACCATCCGCGCGACCCAGAGCGTGATGATGTCGCGGGCCGTCGAGAGGACGCTCGTCGGGTAGAACTTCGCCAGTTCCGGGCGTCTGTTCAGGCCAGCCGAGGGTCGAGTGGGGCCAGAGGGCGGAGCTGAACCAGGTGTCGAGGACGTCGGGGTCCTGGACGCCGCCGTTCGCCTCGAGCGAGTGCTTCGATTTCCGGATTGCCCGTTTCGAACGCAGATACCAAAGTCAGATCGCGCCCTTGTCACCACCTGGCCGAATTACTTGAACGGCAATCTTGCGATTCTGGTCATCCGTAAGGTAAGGCAAGCTGAATCCGAACCAGTTGTGAATCACTCGGTGCGTCGGCAAGAGGACCGAGCCACGGTACGGTCCAAACCGGAATCCGGTGCCCCCACCAGAGTTGCCGGCTGATGCACCAATCCCGCTTCTCGCCGAGCCAGTCGAGATAGCTCTTGGCATACCGCTCGGGATGAATCTTGATCCGCCCCGACGTCACGGCATCCATCGCGATCTGCGCCAGGCCGGGCTTGCCGTCGTCGTCGTCACCCATCCGCACGAACCACTGGTCCGAGAGATACGGCTCGATCGGCGTCTTGCTCCGGTCGGAGTAATTGAGCCGCGTGGCGTAGGGCTCGACCTTGACGAGCAGGCCCTGCGACTCGAGGTCGGCGACGACTCGCTTGCGAACGACGCGGCGATCGAGCCCCGCATAAACCCCGGCGTTCTCGTTGTAGGTGCCGTCGGGGTTGAGGAGATTGATCTGCGGCAACCCGTGCCGCAGGCCCGTCTGGTAGTCGTTCGGGTCGTGCGCGGGGGTGACCTTGACGCAGCCGGTGCCGAACTTGGGGTCGACGAGGATGCCGTCGGCGATGATCGGGATCTCGCGGCCGGTCAGCGGGAGCGACACGTTCTTGCCGATCAGGTGCCTGTACCGCGGGTCGTCGGGATGGACGGCCACGGCGGTGTCGCCGAGCATCGTCTCGGGCCGGGTGGTCGCGACGTGGAGGGCCTCGTCCGAGTCGACGACCGGGTACTTGATCGTCCAGAGGTGCCCCTGGACGTCCTCGTAATAGATCTCGTCGTCGGCGACGGCCGTGCGGAGCTGGGTGTCCCAGTTCACGAGCCGCTTGCCGCGGAAGATCTTGTCGGCCTTGAACAGGTTGAAGAACGTCTCGCGGACGGCCCGGGCGCACTGCGGGTCGAGCGTGAACCGCGTGCGGTCCCAGTCGCACGAGCAGCCCATCAGGCAGAGCTGGCTCAGGATGCGCTTCTCATATTCGTCCTTCCACGCCCAGATCCGCTCGACGAGGGCCTCGCGACCGAGGTCGTGGCGGGTCTTCTTCTCCTCCTCGAACAGCCGCCGCTCGACGACGGCCTGCGTGGCGATGCCGGCGTGGTCGGTGCCGGGCATCCAGAGGGCCTCGTAGCCCTGCATTCGCCGCCAGCGGATGAGGATGTCCTGGAGCGTGTTGTTGAGCGCGTGGCCGAGGTGCAACGCGCCCGTGACGTTGGGCGGCGGGATGACGATCGTGTAGGGCGGCTTCGGCGCTCGCCGGGTCGGCGTGGAAGTATCCTTTTTCCAGCCAGAACGCGTACCAGCGCGACTGGGCGGCCTGGGGGTCGTAGGCTTTGGGGAGGTCGGCGAGGCTCATGCGAGGGAGGATCCGGTATCGATCGGCGACCGCGTCGGGGCGAGCGCCGGGGGTTTGCCGTAGGTCAGGGTCCGCCAGAGCCATTCCAGCGGGCCGAAGCGGAAGCGGGACATCCAGGCGATCGAGAACAGGACTTCGAAGATAAAGGTGCCCACCGCGATCAGGACGCCGACGGCGGGCGTGACGCGGGCGTAGAGGTTCAGGCCGTAGCCGTGGAAGAGCGTGCTGTGGACCGCCGATTGACCCAGATAGTTCGTCAGCGGCATCCGACCCGCAGCCGCGAGCGGGTACATCGCCCGACGCCAGGCGGCGTGCTGCGCCAGGAGGATGATCACGCACATGTAGAACGCGCAGAGGACCGGCCGATTGAGCAGGTAGAGCGCTCCCGCCGCGAAGCCGAGCGCGGTCGGCCGTCGCACGCCGGGATCGACGAGCGCCGACGCCGTGGCGAAGGCTGCCGCGAGCGCGAGGCCTCCGATGCCCGTCCAGAGGGCGAGCCGACGGATCGCCGGCAGGTGCGCGGGGAGGTCGTCGAAGACGCGCCGACGGCCGACGATGAAACCGGCCATCATCGTGGCGCCGAGCACGGGGAAGAACCAGAGACCATCGCCTTCGGTGTAGATTTCCTGCGTCATCCGCACCCGCTCGCGGACCGCCGGCCAGAATTCGCCGCGGCCGACGACGCGCCGCGACTCCGGCGGGGCCGACTTCGTGTAGTCCGCGAGCACGTCATCGTACGGGCCGCGGCCGTAGACGCGGAAGTGCTCCTCGGCCCGCTCGCGGTAGTAGCTCGGCGGGTGCTTGGGCGGCTTCTGCTCGTAGAGCTTGTAGCCGGACCAGGCGATGGCGCCACGACACAGAGCGCCGCGATCGCCCAGAGCCAGCCGTCGCGGACCTTGCGGAGCAGGATCAGCGGCAGACCGAGCAGCGCGTACATGTGCAGGACGTCGCCGTCCCACAGGAACAGAATGTGCGCCACGCCAAACAGGAAGAGCACGAGCAACCGCCTGAGATAGAGCGGCACGAACGCCGCTCCGTTCGTCGCGGCCCGGCCCATCTGGATCGCGAAGCCGACGCCGAAGAGGAACGAGAACATGGAGTTGAACTTGCCCGAACCGAGGAAGCTCACCAGCCACTCGGCCGTCTTGTCGACCGGGTGGGGATACAGGTCCTCGCCGGCCATCATCAGCAAGTAAGGGGCGTAGAAGCCCGGGATGTTGATGATGCAGATTCCGAGCAGGGCGAAGCCGCGGAGGATGTCGATCTCGGCGACCCGCTCGCCGGGTGAGACCGGCGCGAGCTCGCCCACAGAGCCGGCGGGCGTGCCGGATTCGAGGCTCTCGATGCGCGTCATGGCCGTCGCGGCCCTCGGGGAATTCGAAGGGTCCGCTCATGCGGACCGCCGGTGTCGCGTTGCTCGAAGATCGTCCGCAATAGCGGACCCTACAGGCTACCCGCCACTTCCTTCACCGTGGACCGTGTATCCTTGGCGAGCTTGTGATCGAACGCGTCGACCAGCGCCAGCCAGCTCGCCTCGATGACGTTCTCGGAGACACCGACGGTGCCCCAGACTGCGTCCCGATCCTGGCTCTCGATCACGACGCGGACCCTCGCGGCGGTGCCGGCGCGGGCGTTGATGACGCGGACCTTGTAGTCGACGAGCTTCATCTCGTCGAGCCGAGGGAAGTGCGACGTGAGGGCCTTCCGCAAGGCGCCGTCGAGTGCGTTGACAGGTCCTTCGCCCTCGCTCACGGCGTGCTCGACGGAGTCGCCGACGCGGAGCTTCACGGTCGCCTCGGTCACCGGCTCGCCGTCATCACTACCCGCGACGCTCACCCTGTAGCCGAGCCGCTCGAACCGGGGCTCATAGCGGCCCGCGAGCTTCTCGACCAGCAAGACGAACGACGCCTCGGCCGCCTCGAACTGGTAGCCCGCGTTCTCGAGGTCCTGCACGCGGTCGAGGACACGGGCAAGCAGGTCGGGATTGCCCTCGAGGGCATGCTCACCGAGCTTCTCGGCGATGTTCGACTTGCCCGAGAGCTCGCTCACCAGCACGCCGCCTCTCGTTGCCCGACCAGGGCGGGGTCGATGTGCTCGTACGAGCTGGCGAGCTTGCGGACGCCGTGGACGTGCATCCCCCCTTGTGGGCGAAGGCGGACGTCCCGACGAACGGCTGGTCGGGGCGGAAGTTCATGTTCGCCGTCTCGTAGACGTAACGCGAGACCTCGGCGAGCTTCGCGAGGCTTCCGGGGCGTAAGAGGTCGTAACCCGGGTACTTCAAGGCGAGGTTGGCGATCGCCGAGCAGAGGTCGACGTTGCCGCACCGCTCGCCGATCCCGTTGATCGTACCCTGGATCTGCGTTGCGCCCGGCGGACGGCGGCCAGCGTGTTGGCGACCGCCAGCTCGCCGTCGTTGTGCGTGTGGATGCCGATCGGCACGTCGACCGCGGCGCGGACGGCTTCGACGGCTCCGGCGACCTCCTCGGGCAGCGCACCGCCGTTGGTGTCGCAGAGCACGACCCACGCGGCGCCCGGCCTCGGCGGCGGCGCGGAGGGTCTGGAGGGCGTAGTCGGGGTTCTGCTTGAAGCCGTCGAAGAAGTGCTCGGCGTCGTAGATGACTTCGGGGACGTTCGCGCGGCAGATAGCCGACCGAGTCGGAGATCATCCGCAAGTTTTCGTCGAGCGAGACGCCGAGGACCTCGCTGACGTGCATATCCCACGACTTGCCGACGATGGTCACGGCCGGCGTGCCCGCGGCGACGAGGGCCTGCATCCCCGTGTCGTCCTGCGGGGCGCAGTCGCGGCGGCGGGTCATGCCGAAGGCGACGACCTTGGCGTGGTTCAAATCCAGGTCGGCGACTTCGCGGAAGTAGGCGGCGTCCTTGGGATTGGAGAGCGGGTAGCCGCCCTCGATGTAGTCGACCCCGAGCTCGTCGAGCCGGCCGGTGATGAGCAGCTTGTCCTGGAGCGAGAAGTTGACCCCCTCGCCCTGGCTGCCGTCGCGCAAGGTCGTGTCGTAGATCGCGATCCGCGTCATGTCTCTTCCCGCTGTGCCTTCCGAAAAACGTCTCGGGGGATCGTACCAGATCAGGCGACCCCGGCGACAGACACGGCGCGGGCGGTCGATGGTTCGTTCGGCCCGGCAGTTGCCATAACCAGGGACACGCGATCTAGGTAGGGTGGGCTCGGCCCACCCTCCGGTGGCGAGAAGTCGCTGGGCCGATTCCACCTGATGAGGATGCCATGCGATCAATCGCCCAGTTGGCCAAAGCCGTCCAGCTGGAAGCTGAGCAGGCCGACTTCCCCATCGACCGCGACGTCTACGAGCGCAACGGCAAGCAGCCGACCGTTCCGATCCTCTTCGCCGGCGACCTCCACGCCCCCGTGGCGATCCTCGGACGGGATCTCGGCAAGGACGAAGTCGCCGTGGGCCAGCCGCTGGTCGGAGCGGGCGGGAGGCTCGTCCGGCGCAGCCCTCTACGAATGGAAGCACGGCGAGCCGCCGCCGAAGTCGGACCGGAAGGTCGAGTCGGCGCTCGACCTGGCGCCTGCTCACGAACACGGTCCCGTACAAGCCGCCGGGCAACAAGGCTTATCCCGACCGGATCAAGGCGCGGTTCCGGCCGTTCGTGGCCGAGTTGCTCGTCGATCACTGGAAGGGCGATCACCTGCTGACACTGGGGAGCGAGGCGTTCCAATGGTTCGCGCCCTATGCCGATCGCGAAGAAATGGCCGCGCTCTGGGCTCGCGATGATCGGTACGAATCGGCCGAATTGACATGCGTAATCACGGTCGAAACCGATGGAAAAGCCCGGAAAAAGAAGGTCCGCGTCGGACCACTGCCGCATCCGTCGCCGTTGAATCAACGGTGGTATGGGGTTTTTCCCGAGTTGATTTTGCGAAGATTGACGGGCAGTTCAGTCTTGATTGCCGGCGACGGCGCGTCACAATCGGTGCGTCTGTCCGAATGATTTGGAAGTGAGACAGACTCTCATCCTCCCGCCTCGTTCGTTGCCGCGGGGAATCCCTTCCCCGATCCGGCGCCACGTACCATCAACGAGGTCCATCGTTTTCCAACGGGGGTGCGCCGTCGCAAAGTCCAGATGGTCACCGATCGCGAGCTCGAGATCCTCAAGGTCCTCTGGGCCCGGGGGAAGGCGAGCGTCCGCGAGGTCCAGGAGGACCTCAACGAGTCGGCCGGGCCGGTCGCCTACAGCACGGTCCAGACGCTCCTGAACATCATGGAAGACAAGAAGGGGCTGGTCCGCCACGTCGTCGAGGGCCGGACGTTCATCTACGTCCCCCGGAAGTCGTCCGACCGGACGATCCGCGAGCTGACCCAGCGGTTCGTCGACCGAGTGTTCGACGGCGCGGTCGACCGGATGATGGTCGCGCTGATCGACGCCGAATCCCCAGCGCCCCGAGGAGTTCGATCGCCTCCGCGCGATGATCGACGAGGCCCAGCGGCTCTCCGACACTCAGGGCGAGGCCGTCGGTGCCGGCGTCGGCGACGGCGAGCCCGTCGTCGATTTCGAGTGAACAACCGCCGCCGGCGACCTGCGCTCGCCATAAGATGAGATGAAGCGTTGGCCGGCGAGATACGCTGCCCCAACGGTTCGCTCTTCGCACGCGAGGCCGAGCGCACCGAATGCTCGACCTCTTGCCGACCCTCGGCGCCCGGATCGTCGACGCCGCCGTCGCCGCGGCGCTGGTCTCCGGCCTCCTCGCACTGGCGATGATGGTCACCCGCCAGCCGTCGCGGCGGCGGGCGCTGGCCCGCGCGGGCGTGATCGCCTCGCTCCTGGTCGTTCCACTCGTCTGGCTCCGCCCATTTGCACCCGTCGACCTCCTTGCCCCGATCCGCCTCGCGACTGGTCCGTGGATCGCCTCGGGCCCGTTCGGCTGGCCGCACTGGGCCAGCCAACTGGGCCGAATCGTCGCCGGTCGGCATCCTGGCATCCTATCTCGCCGTCGTCGCATTCGGTCTCGGTCGGATCGCCCTGGGAGGTTTCGCTCGCGGCCTGGATCGGGCGGAACTCGCACCCCCCTTCCGACGAGGCGCGGGCGATCTACGACGCCCTGCCAACGACGCCGGGCCGCAAGAGGCCCTCGCTCCGCGTCTCGGGCCGGACGACCCGGCCGGTCCTGCTCGGCACGATCCGGCCGACGATTCTGATCCCTCCCGACCTCGACGCGCGAAGGCTCGTCGGAGGCCCTGCGGCTGGCGCTGCTCCATGAGCTGGCCCACGCCGAGGCTTCCGACCCGTGGTTCGCCGTGGCGACCGAACTGGCCTCGGCGCTCTGGTTCTGGCTGCCGCCGCTCCGCTGGATCGGCCGGCAGATGCGGCTCGACCAGGAATTCCTCGCCGATCGCCGTGCCTCAGACCGGCTCGGACCCTCGTCGGCGCGGTATGCCTCGACGCTCGTCGAGATCGCGGCCGCGCGAGACACGCCTCGGGCCGATGTCGGCGCCGTCCCGTCCTCCGCCGGCTCGGCGCTCCTCCAGCGCGTGCTGATGCTCGTCCGCTGCCCTTTCCCAGTCGAGGTCCGCCCTCCCGGTGGTGGCGGCTCCTCCTCGGCCTGGTGACCGCCGTCGCGCTCATGATCGCCACGGGGCTGACGCTTCGCGCCCGAGCGCATCACGGGTCGACGCGGGCCGAGGATGCGGAGATTCGCGACGTCCAGATCCCCCGCCTCACCCTCAGACGCCAGGGTGCCGAGCCCGTCGCCGACGACCCTCCCGATCCGACTGCCAATGGATTTCGACCTCAGCTTCGAAGTCATGGCCTCCGGCCCCGAGCTGTCGGAGATCGAGGTCCTCGGCCACCCGCTCGCGAGCGACGAGACGCCGCAGCCCGCTCACCTCGACGACGCGGTCCATCCCCACCGCGTGACGTTTCAGCGCCGCGGCGGCGCGCTCTTTCTCGGCCTCGACGGCGGCCCCCTCCTCGTCCTCCCGGGCACCTCGACCGACGAGTGGCTCGTCGCCAGGGGCCTGCCCGAGTCCCCCACCATCCTCCGCGTCGTCCGCCTCACCTGGTAGACGACCGAACGTGCGCCGTTGCGTGGAATCCACGCTTGCGTCGCTCAAGCGAACCATTTCGTTGATTCCGCGTCACTCCATGCATGCAGGGCGTAGAGTCCTTGTGAGGAGGCTCTCGGCCCCGCCGTCCTCGACGCAAGAACCATCGGGGCCGGTCCGTGGGGAGAGTGCGTCGTGCGATTGCTTAAGGCGGTGCTCTGCGGTGCGCGGTGCGCGTTCGGCCTGGCGGCGGAGGCCAGGGCCGATTTCATCACGGTCGACGCCGACGGCGGCCGGCTGGTGGGGGGGCTGACGTTCACTTTCAACGGCCAATCCGAGTCGGGCGCCCTGGCCGGGACGCTGACCGGCTCGCTCGGCGGCGGGCCGTCGTTCGACACGTACTGCGTCGACCTCTATCACGTGATTTACGTCGGCACGAACCAGTACGACGTAGCGCCCGGGCCGATCTCCGGGTTCACCCAATTGCCCCCGTCGGGCACCGGTGCCGTCGGTGGCGACGGCGCGGGGCTCGGCTGGCTCTACGCGACGGGCGAGACCCGGCTCATGACCGAGACGGGCCAGCAAGCCGTGATCGACGGCGCGGGCCTGCAGGTCGCACTCTGGAAGATGGCGTACGACGGCGTCTCGGTGTCGCCGGGCCATCCCCTGGACCTGGCGTCGGGCAACTTCCAGTTCCTCGATAGCACCGATCTTTCCTCGACCCAGCACCAGGTCTTCGTCGCCGCGTCGAGCTTCCTTGCCGGCTACGACGGCACGCAGTCTGATCCGGCGACGTTCCTGAGGGTGACCGATCACGGGCAGGGCAATTACCTTTGGCAGGACCTCGTCGCGCCCGTCTTCGGTCCGAACAATAACCCGCATTTCACGCCCGTGCCCGAGCCGTCGTCGCTGGCGCTGGCGGGGATCGGTCTGGCAGGGGTGTTCGCAATCAGTTGGCGGCGCCGCCGGAAGACGTAAACTCGTCCCAATCACGGAGAGCTACTCCCCCGACTCCGTGCCAGGCCGAGCAGGAGCGCAACCCTCCTGCCCACCGCGCGGCCCCAGACTTCGGCCCCCCGTGGCGTGAAGTGATGGTCGCCGAGGTGGAGGTTGTAGAGCGGATTCGGCGAGATCATCCTCCGTCCCTGCGCCGTCTCGGCGGCGCGGAGGCGGAGGAGCTCGTCGATCAGCTCCTCGATCGCGAAGCAATAAAACGGGCTGCTCGACCGCACCAGGTTGTCGGCCTGCCCGGGGAAATTTCCCCCGCGGCGCAGTCCCGTCACCTGATCGTCATACGGCACGGGTGCGGTGATGGTCATGATCCCGCGGGGCCGGCAATGGTCGTCGATCTTGTCGAGCCAGTATTTCGCCTCGGCGTAATCGCCGCGGCCCGCGATCACGTCCGCCACGTCCCCGAAGTCGTTCACGCAGAGCGTCACCACCACGAAGTGAGGCTTGAGCCGCTCGGCGTACTCAATAAGTGAGAAATAATACTGCTCGGGCGAGTAGCCGAGGACGCCCGTATTGAGAATCGAGGCACGGACGCCAAGCCTTGATTCGAGCTCGCGGCCCAGGAAGACCGGGGGCGTCTCGTCGTCGCCGACGAAATAGCCCTGCATGTTCGAGTCGCCGAGGACGATCCCGCGGATCGGCGCCGAGGTGTCGGGCTCGGGCCCTCGGCATCCCCACGAGTTCGTCGTCTGGGCCGAGCCGGGGACGACCCGGGCCCGGGTGCCGGCCATGACCGACGGAAGCTCCGGCCTGTCCGGGACGAGGAAGAAGCCGTTCATCCCGTGCGTCAGGTCGACGCCCATGAGCCAGACCGAGCGGCAGGTTCGCGCGGAACCGGTACGACCGCCGCTCATCGGCCGCGAAGACGGCCGAGGGGAGGACGAGGATCTTGTCGTAATTCCCCCAACGCAGAAGCGCCGAGTCGCGGCCCATGCCCGCGAAGTCCATCAGGCGCTTCACGGCGGGCGAGGCCTCGTCGTAGACTTCGCGGAACGTGGCCGAGGCCGTCTCGACATCCCGGCGGCGGCGCCGTGACCACTCGGCATCCACCTCCTCGCGGGGCTGCGCGAAGCCGAGCAGCCTCCAGCAGATCCCCCGGGCCCAGGCCACACCTCGCGAGATCGCGTCCCGCCCCGTCGGCGTACCGAGCGCCAGGCCGCCCGCGACGAGCAGCGTCAGGACCACGATCACGCGGCGAAAGACCCGGTCGCGGCGGTGGAGTCGCTCGATGAAGGGCAAGGGTCGCTGGACGATCGTCGGATTCGCGGCGCGGCGGGACCGACTCAGCATCGCGTGATTCCGGATAGCTCGCCAGATCCCTCTCTTCAGGATGGCCATGGCGGGTTACCACCCTACCAGACCGAGCGGCGTTCGGCGAATGCCGCTCGGAAGGCGTTAGCCGTTCAGCTCGGGAGCTGGACGATCGGGAAGGCCCGCCGGAGTTGGGCGCCGAAGGGATCCATGACAAGGAAGTCGTGCTGGCTGATCTTGTACGGCGAGGTGAACGTCACGGTCACCGAGAAGAAGCCCGCCGAGTCGACGGGGATGACCGAGCCGCCGCGGAACCGGAAGTCGTTGTTCGCGTCGTCGGTGAAGACCAGCGAGTTCGGGACGGTGTGCCCGATGATCGTCACCTGCTTGGACTGTCGCGTCACCCCGCCCGAGTTTGCCGGGTGCGGCGTATTCACCTGGTCGCCGGGTGCGAGCGTCAGGGTGAGCCTCAGGATCGCCTTGGGCGTGATCGGCGCGAGCGTCCGGAGCAGCGGCGGCGCGTCGCCCATGGCGACGATGCCGTTGTGGTTCGCGTCGACGGCCGGGTTGTATTTCGGGCTGCCGACGGCCGACAGGTACGCCTTGGCGTACTCGGACAGGATCGGCGCGATCGTCGGCCCAGTCGTCACCGGCGTCACAATCGGCGGCGGGACAGCCGTGACGGTGCTGAGCGCGAGCCGGGCCTCGCAGCGGTCGAAGCCCGGGAAAAATCCATGACGCCTCGATCGCATCGCGATCCTCCCTGATCGTCGGCCGAGGACAGTTCCTCGACCTATGATCGGCATATGGGGTCGCCCGCGATCGAGGTCGTCGGCGTTTCACTCGGCAGGCTGCGCCGCCTTTGCGGGTCCGGCGGTCGGCTTGATCTCCTCGGCGACTACGGGCGTGTCCTCGGTCAGGTTGCCGTTGTAGCGGGTGATGACTACCTCGTCGGGCGAGAGGCCGTCGAGGATCTCCGCCTCATTGCCATTGTCCAAGCCGATCCGCACCGAGACCTTGTGGGCCTTGCCGTCGCGGACGACGAACACCTGGCCCTCGCCATTGCCCGAGAGCTTCAGCAGGCTCGACGAGGGCACCATGAACGCGTTCGGCGAGGCGGGCTCGAGCAGGATCGTCGCCGTGCCGTACATTCCCTCGCGGAGCTTGCCGTCGGGGTTGGGTAGGTCGACCTCGGTCCGCATCGCCCGGTTTGCCGGATCCTCGCTCTCGGAGAACCGCGAGACCTTCCCCTCGAATTTCCGGCCCGGCAGCGCGGCGACGACAATGGTCGCCTTGTCGCCCCTGTCGACCAGCGGTACTTGCGTATCGGGCACGGGGATGACGACACGCATCAGGTCGGTCCGCGCCACGGCGAGGAGCGGCTCGGCGCCGCCCTCGGAAGCCGAGCGAATAAAGTCGCCGCGGTGGAAGCTTCGGAGCGTGACCACGCCGTCGTACGGGGAGGTGATCTTGGTATAGTTCGCCAGGACCTCGGCCTTCTCGAGGTTCGCGCGGGCGACCTCGACCTGCGCGTGGGCGTCGATCACGTCGGCCTGCGCCTGCTCGATCTGTGCCTGCTTCGCCGCGACGTCAGCCTCTGCAGTCAGCACCGCCGCCTGGACGGCCTTCTCCTCGCCGACCGCTGCCTCGTACTGGTCGACCGCCTCGTCGAGCAGCTTAGCCTCGACCGCGTTGCGCTCCACGAGGCCACGGATCCGCTCCTGCTGCTTGTAGCGATATTCCCGGTACGAGCTCTTCGCCGCGACCTCCGCCTTCCGCTGCGCGAGCATGGCCTCCGACGCCTTCTTCATCGACTTCGCGCTGCTGAGCTTGGCCTCCGCGACCTTGACCATCGCCTTCGCCTGGTCGAGTGCCGCCTTGGCCTGTTCGACAGCCTTGATCAGCTCGGGCACGTCGATGACGGCCAGCAGTTGGTTCTGCTTCACGCGGTCGCCGATGTCGACCGGCTGCTCCTTGAGGAATCCGTTGACCTTGGCGAAGAGCTGGGCGTATTCGAACGCATGCACCGCGCAGACCTGCGTGAGCTTGCGGTCGAGCCCGCCGGGCCTGGGATGCACCACCTCCACACGCATGCCCCCCTGGGTCGCGGACCCGCCGTCGCCGTGCGACCCCGTAGGCTCGTCGCCCGCCAAGGCGGCCTTGGAGTGCCCGCGTTCGATGTAGGCGTAGCCGCCCGCCGCGATGGCCGCGAGCGCCACGCCGCCGAGCAGGAATCCGAAGCCCGAGCGGCGCCGGGCGGCGCCGCGTTCGTGTTCGGGTCGGGGGGCGTGCGCTTCGCCTCCGCGACGATCGTTGGGGTCGCTCGGTCGTCCACGTGATTGGCCCTCTGCTCGTGAGGATGATCGGTTCGGGATCGCGCGCGATCGCGGGCCGGGGGCGACGCCCACGGCCCTTCGGAGTTCTGTGCCTGCGAATTTGGATGCCCCAAGAAAAAGCCGGCGCGGATGCCGGGCTCAGCATCTGAGGCGCATCGGGCCGAGTCGGGCGGGGGCGAGCGTGGTCGCGCCGAGGATCTGTCGCACGAGGGATTCCGACAGTGCAGCGACCGCCGACCACGGGGCATGTCCGTCGGGATTGCGCTCGATCCGCCGGACCGCCGGAACGCACGACTCGGTCATGCGACGCCCGACAACGGCGAACCGCGCCCGCCGCGGCGGCCTGGCGCGGCCCAGGCCTGTGCACGGCCCGCCGCGAGCCTGCGAGCCGCAAGCGTCGTGCCCAGCACCGTCGCCGCGAGGAAAACCGCGAGGACGAGCCAGATCCGGGTCGGGCGGCGGCCGATCGGCACGATGTCGATCCCTCGGGCAGGGGCGGGGTTGTCTCGATAGTCAATACTAGCGATCCGGATCTGCGAAGGTCAACGTAAGGTTTGTTGGTCCGGTCGAACCGTGCGTCCTTGTCGGGTGGACTTCGCCCGTTCGCTTGTTCGAGAAGTGCGGAAAGCAAGATGGGCACAAAGTAGAATCAGGGAAGGCCGAGGTTCGAAGGCGGCAGAGCGGAAAAGGCCCCGTTCGTTCGCTTCGTGTCTTGTGCCTTCCGAAATTGCACGCATGATTCCAGGATTACTCCCATCTGGCGAGGCGTCCGAGCGGTCCAGCCAGCCCGGGACGGCCGTCCCGCTCAGCGCGGAGGAATTGACGAAACGTCCGAATCTGTTTAGGGTCAATCAGGACGACGCACCACGCCCACGGCAGGCCCCGCCCCACCTATGCGACGGTCCGCGCCACTCCTGCTGCTCTCGCTCCTGCTCCTGACACTCGCCGCCCCGGCCCCCCGGATGGCGGCGTGGTTGCTCAGCTCCTCGCCGCGCGACTACACGTCGGGACGACATGAGCCGCCGGCGCACGGTCGCAACCGAATACCTCCGCCGGCCCCCAAATCCTTGCGGTACCTCGCCAGCGCCGCCTCACGTTCGCTCGTCTCGATCGTCGCGACCTGCCGTCGCCATCGCCGGCCGGGCCGTCGCGACGCACATGCGCGGCCTCGCGTGGCATCGAAATCGCAGCGCGGAGCCAGGGCTCGAACCCTCTGCGTTGCTAATCCGAGTCGCCCTGTGCGTCCCTGCGCTCGTCGTCCCGACCGGCCGCGCCCTCTTCGAGCTCGCGCTTTGCGCCGAGTGGCCCACCCCCGCACGCATTCCGAACGAGGCCCGTCGCCCGATGAACGGACTAATCCTGCGCATCGCTCAAGAATCCTTATGCCGTCACGGTCTTTTGCTTGACCATCGTCGTCATCGGCGGCCTCAGCCTGACGATGATCCCGATCGACATTCTGCCCGTCTTCCGCAGCCCCGCCGTCCAGGTGCTCACCTTCTACGGCGGCATGCCGGCGGCGGGCGTCGAGAACGCGATCACCAACCGGATTGAGCGCAACGTCGGCCAGGCCAACTCGATGGCCCGGCAAGAATCCCGGTCGATCGTCGGCGCCAGCATCGTCCGCAACTACTTCCAGCCCGACGCCGACCCCGGCGCCTCGCTGACTCAGACGAGCACGCTCGCCTTTTCGGTCATGGCCACGATGCCTCCGGGCACGCTTCCGCCGGTCATCCTGCCGTTCGACCCGACGAGCACGGTGCCGATCGGCATCGTCGCGCTGAACAGCCAGACGCAGGACGAGGCGACGCTCTACGACGTCGGCCGCTACGAGGTCCGCAACATGATCATGAGCAACCGGGCGCCGTTGCCCCGGTCGTGTTCGGCGGCAAGGTCCGCGCGATCATGCTCTACCTCGACCGGACCAAGATGCAGGCCCGCGGCCTGTCGCCCGTCGACGTCATGAACGCGATGGACAACTTCAACGTCTTCCTCCCGACCGGCGACGCCAAGTTCGGCGATACCGACTACGCGATCGATTCGAATTCGCTTTACGATCTCGTCACCCGGATGGGCGAGATGCCGTTGCGGTCGAAGCACGGCAACGCCGCGTTCCTGAAGGACGTCGCCACGCCCAAGGACGACGCGTTCATCCAGACCAACGTCGTCCGCGTCGACGGCCGGCGCAGGTCTACATCCCGATCTATCGCCAGATCGGCTCGAGCACGCTCTCGGTCATCAACACGGTCAAGAGCAACCTCGCGTCGATGCAGTCGCGGCTCACCCGGCCGAACATCAACCTCAAGCTGGTCATGGACCAGTCGATCTACGTCAGCCAGTCGATCTTCGCGCTGGTGCAGGAGGGTCTGCTCGGCGCGATCCTCTGCTCGCTGACGATCCTCCTGTTCCTCGGCCAGATCCGGATGACGGCGATCGCGATCATGACGCTGCCGATGTCGGTGCTGGCCGCCACGGCCGCCCTGCTGGCCTCGGGCGAGACGATTAACGTCATGACCCTCGCCGGCATGTCCCTGGCGATCGGACCGATGGTCGATAGCGCGATCATCTGCCTCGAGAACACGCACCGCCACCTGCTGCTCGGCGCGTTCGGTCGAGGACGCGGCATATCTCGGCGCGCAGCGAGGTCGCGATGCCCGAGCTCGTCTCGACGATCTGCACGTTCCTCGTGCTCGCCCCGCTCGCGCTGATGCCGGGCATGGGGGCGTTCCTGTTCAAGCCGATGACGCTGGCCGTCGCCTATTCGATGATTGCCGCCTACATCCTCTCGCGGACCTTCGTGCCCTCGCGCAGCGCCAAGTGGCTCAAGCCGCACGGCCACGGCGAGCACGAGGCACCCAAGGGGCCGGTGGGCCGGGCGTTCGCGAAGTGGGAGGCGACGATCGACAAGGGGATCGCCCAGTACGTCAAGGGCCTCAACTTCGTCCTTCGCCACCCGCGGGCGACAATCGCGGTCGGGTTCGCGCTGCTCGCCCTGTCGATCGTCACGATCAGCCCGGTCATCCGCCGCGAATTCTTCCCCGAGGTCGACGGCGGAGCCTTCCAGATGACCGTCCGCGCCCCGAGCGGCACGCGGATCGAGGTGACCGAGCAGCGGATCGCCGCGGTCGAGGAGTACCTCCGCAAGAGCCTCGGCGACGACCTCGAGCTGTTCATCAGCGAGCTTGGCGTCACCCCCGACTGGTCGGCCGCCTACACGCCCAACGCCGGCCCGATGGACGCGATCATGCGCGTCCAGCTCAAGGAGCATCGCTCGCGCTCGGCCCAGGAGTGTGCCTCGGCCGTCCGAGAGGGCATCACCAAGGATCCGAACTTCCTCGACCTCGAATTCACGTTCGACACCGGCGGCCTGATCCGCGGCGCGCTGAACGAGGGCAAGTCGACGCCGATTAACATTCGCGTGACCGGCAAGAGAACCGACCGTTCGGCCGCGATCGCCGACGCGATCCGCGCCCGCGTCGCCCAGGTTCCGGGCATCGTCGACGCCCGCGTGATCCAGCGGCTGAACTACCCCGAGTTCGTCATCAACGTCGACCGCGCCAAGGCCGCCGACCTGGGCATGACCCAGGAGGACGTGATGAAGAACGTCGTCGCCTCGCTCAACTCGTCGATCCAGTTCAACAAGAAGAACTTCTGGCTCGACCCGGTCGCCAAGAACCAGTACTTCGTCGGAGTCCAGTACCCCGAGAAGGACATCAGGTCGCTCGAGACGCTGATGGACATCCCGGTCAGCGGCACGAAGCAGCCCGAGCCGGGAAGTGCCAAGCCGGAGGCGATCTTCGTGACCGTGCCGCTTCGGACGGTGGCGACCGTCTCGAAGGTGACCGTGCCGACCGAGGCGACGCACTACAACATCCAGACGTCGATCGACCTGACGATGAGCGTCGAGGGCCGCGACCTCGGGCACGTGTGCGACGACGTCACCGAGATCCTCGACAGCTTCGGGAAGAAGAACCCCGAGAAGGAGAACACCTGGGCTCCATACGACCCGGCGACGTCCGCCGGCTCGAAGGACCGGGCGACGCTGGAGGGATCGGACATCGTCTTCAGCGGCGAGTACGCGCGAATGAACCAGACCTTCCACGACCTCGGCATCGGCCTGATCCTGGCGATCCTGCTGATGTACTTCCTCATGGTCGGTCTCGACAAGTCGTACGTCGTGCCGTTGACGGTCATGCTCACTGTTCCGCTCTGCCTGGCGGGCGTCCTGCCGATGCTCTACTTCACAGGCACGTCGATCAACGTCCAGTCGATCCTGGGGATCATCTTCATCGTCGGCATCAAGGTCGCCAACACGGTGCTCATGACGGACTTCGCTCAGGAGCTTCGTCGCCACGAGGGGCTGACGCCCATCGAAGCCATCCGCAAGGCCGCGTCGATCCGCGTCCGGCCGGTGACGATGACGGCGCTGGCCGCCTTCTTCGCGATGATTCCCGCAGCGCTTGCCATCGAGCGCGGCAGCGAGGCGAACGCCCCGCTCGCCCGCGCCATCCTCGGCGGTCTGCTAGCCGGCGAGCCGGCGACGCTGTTCGTCCTGCCGTGCCTCTATGCTCTGATGGTCAAGAATAAGCCGGGCGAGGAGCCCCACGGCGACGATGGCAAGGGCGACGGCCATGGTCACGGGGGCGGCAATGGGACCGGAGAGGGCCATCTCGGCTCCGCGCACGCTGTCTGATCTCCCGCCGTCGTCACAGGTCGTACGCCCTTCCCCCTCCACGGCGGGAGGGCGGGCGGCGCCGTGAAGGAACCGCCACCGCGCGCCGATAAGAGCCGGGTCGGGGCGAGCCCGCCCCACTGTCTCTTCGAGGAGCGCCCCGTCATGGATGGCAAAAGTCGCAAGGCCTGCGCGCCTTCATCTCGCGCTCGTCCCCCTCACCGCGTTTGGATGCGCAAATTCCTCGTGGTGGCCGATCCGGCCCTTCGGCTCGGTTCACACCTACACCGGCACGGTTGTCCCCGGCCCCCTGGGCCACCCCCGGGGCCAGATGGTCCGGCCGCAATCGCCGGGCATCGACCTCGTGCGCAAGCCGAACTCACTGGACCCGGCTACGCGGCCCGCTTCGGCGGATTGAGCGTAAACGTCCGGCGGTCCACACTCTTGACGAGGTTGGCGGCCTGATACGCGCGCGGCTTGCTCAGCCCGCCGCACTCAGGATGCGCCGCACCGAGGTGCGGCCGATCCCCAGCCGCCGCGCGATCTCCGAGTGGTTCAGGCGATCGGCCTTGAGCCGGAGCACTTCATCGGCCTTGAGCGACGCCGTCCGCGGTCGGCCGTGGGCGCGGCCTTCCTTCCTGGCCTGTGCGATCCCGGCGCGGACCCGCTCGCGGAGGATCTCCCGCTCGAACTCGGCGAAGACCGCCACCATCCCCGCCATCGCACGCCCGGTCGGTGTGGTCAGGTCCAGCGCCTCGGTCAGCGACACGAAGCCGACGCCCAGCTCGGTCAGCTCGCGGAGCGTCGTCACCAGGTCGGGAAGCGACCGGCCCCAGCGGTCCAGCCGCCAGACCACCACCGCGTCGAGTTCGCGCCGCCGCGCAGCCTTCAGCAGCGCCTGACGTCCGGGCCGATCCTTCGCGCCGGAGCCGACATCCTCGACCTGCCTCGCGAGCGACCAGCCACGGTCTCTGATATAAGCCGCCATCGCCTCGACCTGCAGGCCGAGCGTCTGCTGCTCGTGCGTAGAGACGCGGGCATAAACCGCGGCACGCATGGTCCAGCCCTCCCTGGCCAAAAACCCCGAGCGAACCGGGGCGGTCGAACCCCGTGTTTCACCGCGTCCCGATGACCCTCCCTGGGGTGGCCGTTAACTATCCCTTTCGGCCGCCGGCCGGCCCCGGCAACACCCGGCGGTCCGGCAGCAGGTCGTCGACGCGGCTCGCCGGGTGCGGCGCTCACCCGGTCGAGCACATCGCGCAGATAGGCGAACGGCTCGTTCCCGAGGTTCTTGCAGGTCTGCACCAGGCTCAGGAGCACGGCCGCCGTCCGGCCGCCGCGGTCGCTCCCCAGATGCAACCAATTCTTGCGCCCAGCGCGATCGGCCGGATCGCGTTCTCGGTCGCGTTGTTGTCGATCGACAGGTACGGCGATTCGAGATACCGCGAGAGCGGCGCCCAGTTCGACCGCGCGTAGGCGATCGCCTCGCCGACCGGGCTCTTCGGCAGCACCTTCCTCGCCTCCCCCTCCAGCCACGACCCGAACGACTCCAACAGCGGCCGCGATCGCTCGGTGCGCACCGCCATCAGCCGGGCGTCGTCCCAACCATCGTCGCGGGCCTCGCGCTCCACGGCGTAGAGCCGGCCGATCCAGGCGATCGCCGCGTGGGACCGCTCCGGGTCGCTCGTGCGCGCCTCGTGGAACTTCCGCCGCGCATGCGCCCAGCAGCCGACTTCCACCAGCCCCCGCGCGTGCAGGGCGTCGTAGCCGGCATAGGCGTCGGACTGGAGGTAGCCCGAGCGGTAATCCCTCAGGAACCGCTCGGGGCCGTCGCGGCTCCGGTCGGGCGTGTAGTCATAAATAATGAAGGGATTGTCGCGATCGCCGAGGTACGCCCAGAGCCGCCCGGTCTTCGAGCCCTTGCCGGCGTGGTCCTGCACCGTCACCGGCGTGTCGTCGGTCCCGATGACTCTCGAGGCCAGGACCCGCCGGGTCATCGCCTTGACGATCGGCTCGAGCAGGCCGGCGGAGGCGGCCATCCAGTCGCACAGAGTCGAGCGAGATAACTCGACGCCGTTGCGCCTGAAGATCCCCTCCTGGCGATAGAGCGGCAGGTGGTCGGCGAGCTTGCTCGTGATGACATGGGCCAGCAGGCCGGTGCCGGGAAGCCCCCGCTCGATCGGCTCGGGCAGCCGCGGGGCGATCACGACGTGCGCGGCGCAGGCCCGGCAGGCGTACTTGGGCCGGACGTGGACGAGGACGACGAGGCTGGCCGGGACGTACTCGAGCTGTTCACGAGTCTCCTCGCCGATCAGCCGGCGCTCGCCGCCGCATTCGGGGCAGGCGCGGCCCTCGGGGGCGACGTCGTGGACGACCCGCCTGCGCGGCAGGCTCGCCGGCAGCGGCTTGCGGCCGTGGCCATCGGACTCGGGCTTCGTCGCCGCCGGTTCGGCCGGCTGCGGCGCGGGAGACATCGGCTCGGTCCGGGCCAGGATGTCGTGCGCGAAGAGCAGCAGCTGATCGGGGTCGACCGCCTCGCCCTTCTTGCCGTAGCGGGCCCGCAGGAGCTGCTCGAGCTGATGCTGGAGCCTGGCGATGAGGTGATCCTGCCGCCGGAGGGTCTCGGCCAGCTCGCGGATCTGGCGGTGGGCGGTGCCGAGGTCGTCGGGGAGTGTCGCGTCCTCTCGCGCCATACCCGCTATTACGGTGATGGGTGAGTCGGTGTTGGCGCGACACGGCGGGATTATTCAGGAGGCGGTCGGGGTATAGCGTGGCCGTTTCCTGGTGGCCTCCAGGTCGATGCCGCCGAGCACCGCGGCCAGCTCGGCGCCGCCCCATTCCACCCGGTCGGCGCCCGACGTGGGCCAGCGGAAGGTCCCTCGCTCGAGCCTCTTCATCCAGATGACGTAACCATCGCGATCCCAATACAAGATCTTGACCCGATCCCGTCTCCGGTTGGCGAAGACGAACAGGTGGCCGGTCATCGGGTCTTGCTCGAGTCGATCGCGAGCGAGCTGGGCCAGGCCGTCGAACCCGCGCCGCAGGTCGCTGGCGCCGGCCGCGACGAACACCCGGATGGTCGCGGGGAGGCCGATCACCGGCCGGGCTCGATCGCGTCGATCAGGCGGCGAAGGGTCTCGGGGTCGAAGCCCTCGCCGACGGCGATCCGCCGGCCCCCGGGCAGGATGATCGCGAGGGGATCGGCCGGGGGGACAGGCGGCAGGTCGCTATCGGGCTCGAGCGCGACGGGGAGAAATCGCGTCGGTTCGAGAGGGGCCGAGTCGGCCTTGCGGCCGGCGGCGGGAGCGAGGGCCTTCTGGCCGTAAAGCCGCTTGCGAAAGGTGTGCAGGGAGAGCTCGCGCCTGCGACAGAACTCGGCGTGGGTCAAGCCGCTGCGCCGGAAGTCATTGATGAGGGCGAACCAGCGGAGATCGGTCGAGGTGTCCGTCGCCATCGCGAAGGCTCCCGGGCCAGGGACGCAGGGTCCAGCCCGGGATTATCTACGCCGCGGCTCGTTGGTTTCCAGAAGTGCTCCACCGGACGGAAACGATTGAGCTAATGGCTGGCCTGTAATGGCCGATCATGATCAATCATGGCGAACTGCGTGATTCTCACGTGCTTAAGAAGAGCCGCGTCGACCAGCACATGCGCAACACGTTCTACACCAGACCACCCCTGATCGACGAGCCACGTAGTTTTTCCGGGTCACTCAGAGTCCAGCAACCCTGCTATCGAAGCAAGACGAAGAGCCTTGTCTCGCTTATCGATGCGCGGCAAGCGGACGCGAGCGGGACCGTCGGACAAACTCTGTCCGACGGATTCCCTGTGATGTCTCAGTAGCGTGCCCGACCGCAGGCCGCCAGGCGTTGTGCACGTGCGCGGGAAAAGCCGGCGCGTCGGTAAACCTCCGAGCGGCCGGACGGGGACACCGCTCACGTGTTGCGAAAAATCAACGTCACCGGAGATTTTTGGGAATTCATCGCGGACTTTTTGGAATTCGCTAGCGTAACGCGTGGCTACTCGTTAGCCTCGCCCACATTCGACGTGGAGACCCCGGAAGGGTTCGCCGAGTCCTCGGACCCCCATCTCGGTCGTTGCCGACCAGAGGAGTCACTATGAAGTGGTACGCGGCGCGGATGGACATACTTGGTCTAATCGTCGCCTGTGCGATGGCCCTCGGGTCGTCGCGATGCCTTCGCCGCAACCGTCACGGGCGTCAGCACGCCCGTCGTGACGGTGATGCCGTCGCCGGACCCGTGGATTTATACCCTTCCCGGTATCGCCTTCAACCCCAACGATACGTCGACCACCAAGGAATACTTCACGACGGGCGACTATTTCACGATTAGCGGAACGCCACCCCCGGGTTTCGGCAACCTCACGTTCACGTATCTTGCTATCGGTCCCCTTGCCGATTTCACGCTCGATCCGGGGTCCCTTGGCGCGTCGAATCAACTCAAATTTGATTACAATGGGCCAACTACGGGCCTATTCGACCCGCTGACCATCGGCAATATCGCGTTTGACGCCACCGATTACACCCCCGCGATCCAGGTCACCTACTACGACCACGTTCTCGACACGACGACGCACACGTCGTCCACGGAGACCGGGTCGAATATCACGTACGTCCCTGAGCCGGCCACTCTAGTCATGGTCAGCTTCAGCGCCGTGGCGGGCTTGTTCCTGGCCCGTGGCGTCTCGCGACGTCGTCACGCCGCCATTGCCTGACGCGGAATTTGTCCCATCGATCTGCCGGTCTACTTCATGAGAACCGGCGGCGGGGGCACGGGCACTGGAATCAGCGGGATCGGCCCTGACGTAATGGGCGAATTCAGTCGCACCGGCAGCGGCGGCGGACCCGCCGAGCCCTGATTCGGATCGGCGTCCGGCCCGAGCGGAGGCGGCGAGCCGAGGGCGACCCACAGGGCAAACTGTGCCTGATTGGCCCGGGTGATCGCGCGGATCAGGTCGATCCGGGCCCTCGCCAGCAGAAACAGGCTGTTCACCGTCTCGATCGGCCGGCCGAGGCTCTCGCGGAGGTGGATGCGGTCCTCTCGGTAGCCGTCCTCGGCCGAGTTCACCTGGGCGCGGGCCGTCTGGACCTGCTGGCGCTGGGCAAGGGCCTCGGCGCGGGACGCGGTGACCTCGTCGCGCACGCGGTTGATCGCTCGGATCCGCGCAGCAATCGCCTCGTTGACCTCGGCGCGCTGTTGCTTCTGGAGCGCGGCGTTGCCGAGGCCGCCGTTGAGCACGGTCCAGAAGACGCGGGCGTCGAAGTCCGACCGCGCCGCGACGTTGCCGACGGTCGGCGGGACGATGTTGCTCCCGCCGCCGAACGCGCCGCCGCTGAAGGCGATCCAGAGCGTCGGCAGCCAGGGGCGCGATAGCTCGCGCTTGAGACGGAACTCGGCCGATCCCACCTCGGCGCCCGCGCGGCGATGATCGGGTGCCGCTGGATCGCCGCGCGGACCAGCTCGTCCGTCGGTGCCTCGGCGTTGATCAGGGTCAGCGGCTCGAGCTGCCAGACGGGGATTTCCAGGCGGATCGCGGCGTCGAGGTTGAGCCGGGCTGAAAGCCGTGCCGAAGCGAGCGCGACGTCTTCCTCAGCCTCGATGATCTCGGCCTGGAACCGCCGCCGCTCGGTGTCGGCTCGGTCCGCGTCGGCCTTGCGTCCCTGGCCAGTCAGGTAGTAGTCGATGACGATCTTCGCCACCTCGTCGGCCTCGCTCGCCGACTCGCGCCACATCTGCAACTCGACCTGCGCCGAGCAGCTCGAGATAGAGCCGCGAGACCTCCAGAAGCACCTCGTTGGCCGTCGCCGCGGCGTTGAACTGCGTGCCGATCAGGGTCTGGTGCGTGGCGAGCGGGTCGTAGATCGCGTCGGTCAGCGCCGCGAATAGGTTCACGCCCGGGATCGACATCGTCTCGGCTGAGATCGTCCGGACGCCCGCACCCATGACGATATCTTGCTGCGAGAGGTTGAGGATCTGGCCGGTTGAGCGCTGGAGGTTGCCGGCGTGGCCGTGGTAGCTCGACCCGGCGTTGAGCGACGGCATGAGGATGCTGTACGCTGCGAGTTGCTGCGCCGATGCGGCCATGATCGCGATCCGCGCCTCGGCGATCTCCGGGTTCTGGTCATCGGCAAGCCGCAGAGCGGTGGGCAGGTCGATCGGATAGGGCCGGCCGAAGATGGGGATGGTTGGCGGCGTCGCTCCCGCGAGGGCCGAGGGAGCCGGGCTCGGGAATGAGGCCATGCTCCCCGGAGTGGGCGTCGTGACGTAGGGCACTTCGGGCGGCATCGCGGCCGAGCCCGGCCCCGCGGCAGTCGGCGGCATGGACATTGACTGGCCCGGCCTCGATGGAGGGGGCAGGGGGGGCATCGGGGCGCCGCCCGGAACGGGTCCGATGGCCGACCCAGGGAGCCGTCCGCGCCGGATGGGGGCGGTGCCATGCGCCCTGTGGCGCCGGGGACCTGGCCCGGCGTGTACTCGGGCGGCGGCAGGCCGGGCGCGGGCGTCGGAGCGGGCAACTGCCTCGGCTCCGGGTTCGCAGTCCGCGCCACCGAATGGTCCACCGGGACCGCTTTCGCGGCGGCCCGCTCTGGCGCGGCGTCGCGGGCGGCTACGACGTCCGAGACGTCGAGCAGGTCGGCGCGCCGGGCCCTTCGCGTCGCGGCTCGGCGCGAGTACGCCATGGCGGACGGCGCACCCCGCGAGGCTCGCGAGCATCAGGGCCAGCGCCGCGGCGATCGGCCAGCGTCGGGCTGCACGCGGTGGTCCGTCCGTCGTGCGGGTGCGTGGCATCTCCGATTCCTCTCCTCGATCCGGGCCGTGCGCGATAAGCCTCAACGAACCGCCGCGGGCAACGCCGGCGGGAGGCGCCGCCGCAGGCGGGGCCGGAGGGCCGGCCGTGGGGGCGAGAGGGACCGGCACCGTGACGGGCGGGCCCCCGGGCTTCGGCCCGGCAAGGGCGGCGACGTTCGAGGGCGCCACCCCGTCGACCGGCACCTGGTGCGCCAGCGCGGCCGCCGGGGGCTGGCCCAGGGCCACGAACAGCTCGAATTGAGAGCGGTTGTAGTCGACGATCGCGTTCAGGTACGAGACCCGAGACTCGGCCAGCAGGTCGAAGTTGTTCAGGAGCTCGATCGGCAGCGTCGCGCGTTCGCCCCGTTCGCGGATCCGGAGGAAGTCCTCCTTGAACCCGTCGAGACCCGACCGGACGGCCGCCTCGTAGGTGCCGATCTGTGCGTAGCGGGCGTGGGTCCGGGCGTAGGCCATCGCGACCTCCGAGCGGACGATGTTCAGCATGCCGATCTCGCGGTAGCGCTGGGCCAGGAATTCGGCCTTCGCGTTGCGGATCAGCGCGGCGTTCCCGACGCCCAGGTTCTGAAGCGTCCAGTAGCTGTACGCATCGAGGTCGGCACGTCCGCCGAACCCGCCGAAGACGGGTCGAACCAGGTTGCTGCCGCCGCCGAAGCCACCGGCGCTGAGGCCGATCAAGATCGTGGGCGAGAACGGCAAGACCATCGACCCCTCGAATTGCATCAACGCTGCCCGGATCGCCGCGCGGCGTTCGGCCAGCTCGGGCCGGTTCAGAAGCCCCAGCGCGATCAGCTCGGGCAGCGCGATCGGGTCGGGAACGATTGGCAGCGGGACGATGTAGGCGTCCGTCGGGTGGAGTCGCAGCGCCGGGTCGAGGTTCAGCTCGCGGCAGAGGTTCGCCGACGCGACAAGCAACTGACCCTCGGCCTGCTGCACCAGCGCCTCGCGCCGCGCGAGCTGGGTCGCGGCGCGGTCGGCATCGGCCTTGCGACCCTCGCCCGTCGCGGCATAGTCGGCCGTCAGCCGGGCGACCTCGCGCACCTCGTCGCGGTTTTGCAGCGCGATCGCCAGGCCGCCCTCGGCGCGGATCAGCTCGGAATAGAACAAAGCCACACGGAGGAACGTCTGGTTCCTCACGGCCACCGACGCGAAGGCCCGCTGCCGCACGACCTGCCTCGCGGACAGGTAGCCGTAGACGCCCGTGGCGATGTTGCCCGTCAGCACGAGCCCCGGGATGTTCACGGTGCCGGCCGCAACCGCGTTCGCCCCCGCGCCAACGTACACGGCGCTGCGGTTCACGCTGAGGATATTGCCGTTTGACTGCTGCAAGTTGCCCTGGTGGCCGTCGTAGTTTGCCCCGACGTTCAGGGTCGGGATGATCTGCGCCGCCGCGAGCATCCGCAGCGCCGAGGCCTCAAGCACGAGCTGCCGGGCCAGGTTAAGCTCGGGGTTCTGGACGTTTGACAGCGTCAGGGCCGTGTTCAGGTCGATCGGCCGGACGTTGGGGTCGAGGATCGTCGGCGTGATCGGCACCGGCGGCGGCACCGCGTTGTCATTCCGCGGCCGCTCGGCCCGGCCCGGATCGGGCTCGCGCCGCGGACGGGCCGGCAGTGCGCTCGGCAGCACGGGCGGGGGCACGGCCGCCGGCGCGTCGGCCGGCTTCGGCGCCTGGGCCCGGGCTGTCGAGCCGAGAATCGCCCCGCAGGCGACCAGCCCGGTCGCGATGAGCGACCTTGTCATGCGACGCACGAACACCTCCTCCCGTGCGTGTCCGTCGAGGATGGTCCTCCGGCATCCGCCGGTCTCGACTGCGCAAATTGATCGACGCCGCAAGTTATCCAACTTGAGGGGCTTGCCAGCGCCGAGGCCTGGAATGGTCCTTTCGAGAATCTGGATCACACCGATCGAGCTGGCGGTCGAGTGCCTTTCGACACGGATCTTCGACCACGAAACACCTGGCGTGCATACACCAGGAATCCCGGAGGCCGGTTGTGAGGACTCATCGCGTCGGGGTACGATCGAGCGACAACCCCGTCTCGGAGGCATGCATGGGTCGTCATCTCCCGCGGTGCGCAGGTCGTCCTTACGCTTTTCGTTCCGGCCGGCTGCGGCGACTCTGGCGGTTCTGCCGATTCGGGGGGACCCAAGGGCAACGGCAAGGTCGTCGTCTATTGCGGCTCTCGACCGCGAGTTCGCCGAGCCGATCCTCACGGGGTTCGAGGCAAAGACGAATGTCGAGGTGTCGGGCAAATACGATGTCGAGAGCACGAAGACGGTCGGCCTGACCAATATCCTCATGGCCGAGGCGAGCCGCCCGCGCTGCGACGTGTTCTGGAACAACGAGATCCTCAACACACTCCGCCTCAAGGAAAAGGGCCTGCTGGCGCCGTTCCATCCTACCCACGCCGCAGACTTGCCCGAATCGTTCCGCGGGGCCGACGGCACCTGGTACGGCTTCGCCGCCCGCGCGCGGGTTTTGATCGTCAACAAGCACCTCGTACCCGAGTCCGAGCGTCCCAGGACGATGGCCGAGCTGGCCGAGCCGAAGTGGAAGGGTCGGATCGGCATGGCCAAGCCGCTCTTCGGCACGACGGCCACGCACGCCGCCGTCCTCTTCTCGGCCTGGGGCGACGAGAAGGCGACGGCCTACTATCGGGCGCTAAAGGACAACAAGATCCAGATCCTCTCGGGCAACAAGCAGGTGGCGAAGGACGTCGGCGCGGGGAAGTTCGCCGTGGGGATGACCGACACCGACGACGCGATCGGGGAGCTGGAGGCCGGCAGCCCGGTCGCGATCATCTACCCCGATTGCACGCCCGATGGCATAGGCACGCTCTTCATCCCCAACACGCTCGCCGTCCTTAAGGGCGCGCCTGACCCGATTGACGCGGGGGTGCTGGCGTCGTACCTGCTGAGCCCGGAGGTCGAGGCCACCCTGGCCGCCGGCCCAAGCGCCAGGTGCCGCTTCTGAAGTCGACCAGCGCCCCGACCCGCATCGAGACCCCGCAGACGATCCACGCGATGCCCGTCGACTTCGAGGCCGCGGCCAAGCTCTGGGACAAGGTCGCCGCCTTCCTGGCCGCGGAGTTCTCTTCGTAGTCGATTCACCTGATGGTGGGCGGTGCCCACGCTACCGAGACTCGCCTATGTCCTTGCTCCAGCCCTTGCTCGTGGCTATCACCTTGCAAATCGTCAGCGGCTCCCCCGCAGGCTTCGGTGGCACCGAGGGCTTCGAAAAAGACCAGCCAGGCAAGGCGGCGGAGGGATACTTCCAGACGGCTGGCCGGTGGGAGGTCATCGACGACGCCGGCAATAAGGTCTTCGCCCAGCTCGCGAAGAGTCCCGACGCCGCCTTCAATGTGGCCCTGCGAACCTCGAACGTCCGCAACATCGATGCGACCGTCCGCCTCCGCGCCGTCGCCGGCGAGAACGACCGCGGCGGCGGGATCGTCTGGCGGGCGCACGACGTCAAGAACTACTACATCGCCCGCTACAACCCGCTCGAGAACAACTTCCGTGTCTACAAGGTCGATAGCGGCAAGCGCACCCAGTTCGCCACGGCCGACGTACCGGGCGACGACCGGTGGCACACGCTCCGAGTCACCATGTTCGACGACAAGATCGTTTGCTACCTCGACGGTAAGAAGTACCTCGAGGCGACCGATTTGACCTTCGCCGGCCCCGGCATGTACGGCCTGTGGACTAAGTCGGACGCCCAGACGTATTTTGACGATTTTTCGGTGAAGGCTTATGAATAGCCTGGATTGCCCGGACGGCGACGACCCGAAATCGATCTGAGGACCTCCGTCATCCACGCGGTCCCGCAGCGACGACAGGGCCTTTGCACAGACCTGATCCTGATCGCCCTCGGCGGTTGTGCCGTGGCGCTCGCGCGAGTTCCCTTGGTATGGGATCTCCTCGGCGCGCGTCGTTTCGGTCGGGAGGCGGCCATTCTGCGGTACGCCTGGCTGTGGGTCGGCCTGGTGATGGCAGACCGCCTCATCCGGTCGAGGGCGACCAGGCTCTTTGCCTATGGAGCGGTGCTGCTCGGCTCGGAGGCGATCCTCCTCTTTTTTCGCAGTTTGGACGTGGCGATCGTGCCCGACCTCGGCTTCTATTTCAACATGACGACGGCCGTGCTGGCGGCGGCGTCCTGGCTCGCCGCGGGGACCATTGCCGCGGTCGCCGCCCGGAGCTCCCGGGCGGCGCGAGCGGCCGGATCCGCCTAGCCCCGCGGCCGCTGACGGCCGGGCGTCTGCATGGCGCGGCCGATCTCGACGAGCTTGTCGTCGCGTGACTGCTTGCCGGCCTGGTTGTGGTTGCCGTGGCGCACCTGTCGCTCGTTGACCTCGGCCGGGGCCTTGGTCGGGTGCGTGGGATAATCGTCGGTGTCGGCCATCGGGTCGTAGGGCATGAGAAAGGCTCCTCGGTCAGTCCCGCTCGAATCCTCACGGTTGAAGCGGAGCGAGCCCCAGCGTGGGCGCGGCCTGTAAGAGCATCGCGTCGAACGCCCCGCCCGAGAGCACCGGCTCCGAGACGCGGGCCGCCGCGACGCCCCGGCGCACGACCTGGCGGAGGTCGCCCGTCTCCGCGAGGGCCGCGAGCTGACGCTCCGCGCCGCTGGGCCCGTCGGCCAACTCGGCGACCCGCGCCAGCTCTCCCGCGCAGCCGAGAGATTCGGCCGTCGGCATCAGCCGGTCGACGAGCCGCCGTGCCAGCTCCCGGGCCGGTGTGGGCGTCCCGGTTTCCATGTCTGCAAGTCGTGCGCCCAGTCCGTACCGTCTGGCGAGCCATCGATTCTGGCGGATCGCCAGCCCTCGGGCCTCGCTCGCCGCGGCGCAGGCCGCCCGCGACGAACCCGGCTCGGCCACCAGGCACTGGGTCAGGGCCGTCAGGGCGAGCGCCGAGCTGAGGTCGGCCGGCGTGTCGCAGATCCGCACCTCGACCGTGCCGTATCGCGAGTTCGGCCGGACGTCCCACCAGAGCTCCTTCGCGCTCTTGATGAACTCGGACCGCTGGAACGAGGCGACAATCTCCAGATACTCGCCCCAACCGCGGAGCGCAGGGGGCAGGCCGCCGGTGGGTATCGCTTCGAGCAGATCCGTCCGGTGCGAGTGCAGGCCCGTCGCACGCCCCTGCCAGAACGGGCTGTTGGCCGAGAGCGCCAGCAGGATCGGCAGGTGTTCGGCCAGCCGGTTCATGGCCGCGATCGCCGAGTCGCCCGACGGCACGCCCACGTGGATGTGCAGGCCGAAGGTCACGGGCCGGCGGACGACCTCCTGATACTCCTCGGCCAGAGCCAGGTAGCGCGGGTCCGGTGTGATCTCCTGGTCGCGCCACCGGGAGAATGGATGGGTGCCACCCCACCACAGCGCGATCCCGGCACGCTCCGCGGCGGCCTCGACCGCCTCGATCGTGCCCGCCAGGTCGCGCCCGGCCTCCGCGACGCCGCGGCAGACGCGCGTGTCCAGCTCGACGTAACACCGCAGGAACTCGCCGCTTACCCGATCGCCCGCCTCAACGGGAAGCCCGGCGAGCACGTGGTCGATCGCGCTGCGGAGGCCCATGTTTCGGGCGTCGACGAGGGCGAGTTCCAGCTCGATGCCGAGGCTCGGCTGCTCGTTCGAGGTGAAGTCTCCGAGACTCATGCGCTGTTCCTGGTAGCCTTTAGGGCGACGACGCCTCCCCCTCGCCTTGCGGCGAGTGCCGGGAGCGTCGTTGATGGAAAGAATCGGGGAAGGCCCGTCGCCGCGTTGCCTGTCGCGGGCGGGGCGGCCTGTACAATTGCAAAGGGAATGCCAATGCGTTCACCCCCCGCCGGGGTGGAGGTGCAAGTTTAACGCTGCGCCTGGCCCTAATTGGCCAACCATTTCTTCGCCGGGTCTCGACCGGTCGTTACTCGCCGTGCAACGAGGCCGACCGCCTTGCATGATGCGGCCCGCTGAGCACGTCGAGGATTGTCGGGTCGCCCCGACGGTTCGCGAACGTGCCGTGGCACTCGACGACCTTCGCGGCATACTCGCCGTGCTCGCCCTGGAGCATGCGGTGGAGCGCGGGTAGGTGATAGTGCGGGATCGCCGGGAACAGGTGGTGCGTGACGTGCACGTCCTGCCCGTAGACGAACACCGCCCAGCGGGTGAACGGGTCGGCGAAGAAGATCCGCGAGTTCGTCAGCCGCCCGTCGTCGGCGTTCGCATGCTGATAGACATCACGCAGAAGCATATAAACCATAAAGGTCGTCGTCATCGGTAGGACCCAGAGCGCCGCCACGTACACCGCCGACCGCCCGCCCGTGTGATGCCGCATGTAGGCGAGCGCGACCATCGCGGCCGTCAGGTACGCGAGTCGCATGATCCCGCCGGCCCTCGGCGAGTAGGCCTGGCGGAATGGCGAGCGGAAGATGGCCCGCTCCGGCAGGCGCATCGCGACGAATCCCGCGAGCGCGATGCCAATCAACCCCGCCGGCACGAGCAGGCCCGCATTCCCCGACGACGTGAGCCGCCAGCACAGCCGCGTTGAATCCGAGGGCGTAGGCCAGCCCGAGCATCGTCCCGAGCCGCGGCCACGCCCCCGCGCCATCGCCGCCCTCGACGCGGCCCATGTAGACGTTGCCGCCCTTGCCCAGAACGTTTACGTAAATGTAATCCCACTGATATTTCAGAAACGCCAGCGGCACGGTGAGCGCCCGCAGGTGCAGCCGCATTAGCACGCGCTTGCGGGGCATCGGGAAGTCTGCCACGCCCTTGGACCGGCCCATGTTCACGAGGTCGGGGTCGCGGCCCCAGTCGTTGGTGTACTGGTGGTGGGCCAGGTGGAAGAGGCGGTAGAAGTGCAGATTCGTCAGGATCGGGAACATGCAGAAGACATCGGCGACGAGGTCGTTCATCCGCTTGTCGCGGAGGAATGTGTAATGCGACGCCTCGTGCCCGAGCCCGGCCAGCCGGTGCTGGAATCCCCCGATCAGGGCGACCGCCAGCGCGAACACCGGCACGTTCCACGCCCACGCCAGGCCCCAGCTCGCGCGATACTCGCCGAAGTAAACCGCCCCGCCGATCGTGGCGGCGATCCCGACATATTCCGCAACGAGGTGGACCAGGTTGGTGACGTTATCAACGACCCGGAGGTTGCGGATCTTGGCGTCGAGCGTCGGATCGTCGAAGTGTGGCCGGTCGGCGCGGAGGGCCATCGCGGGTCGATCCTCTCATCCGTGAGGGCACGCGGGCGGCGCGCGACAATCCCTTGTCGCTTATCGACCGGACCGGCAGGATGCCTTGAGCGGGCGATCCTGGCAAGGGGAGAACCGCCCTACTTCTTCAGGTGCGCATCGAACCAGCCGACGACCTCGGTCTCGAAGTCCTTCTCGATACTCAGCCACCCGTGCTGCGCCCCCGGCTTGGTTATGAGCTTCGCCTCGTTGCCCGACGCCTTGAGCTTCGCGACCATGATCTCCGACTGCTGGTATGGCACCAGCGGGTCGGCGTCGCCGTGGATCAGCAGGACCGGCGGGTCGTCGCTCGAAACGTGGTTAATCGGCGAAATGCTCCGGCCGATCTCCTCGATCCGCGCCGGGTCGGTGACGCGGGTGTAGAGGTGCTGCTTGATGTCGAAGTCGTGGAAGTCGAACGGGGCGCGATAGCCCGCGAGCTTGCCGGTGCCGAGCGCGTGTTCGCCCGGCTTGCCGTAGTTCAGAAAGTCCGTCGGCGGGAAGAAGGCGACAACGGCCTGGACGCGGCTGGATGTCCGCGAGACCGAGTCGGGCGCGAGCAGCTTGCCGCCGTCGCCGTTGGTCGCCTGCATCAGCGACAGATGCCCGCCCGCCGACGCGCCCAGGATGCCGATCCGGTCGGGGTCGATCCCGTAATCTCTCGCCTGATGACGGACGAACCGGACCGAGCGGTTGATGTCGTCGATGATCTCGGGGATCGTGAACCGCGGCTGGCTGCCGTGGCAGACGGCGAACACGGTGTAGCCGCGCTTCACCAGCGGCTCGATCAGAGGCACGGGAATCGCGTCGTGGTTCGAGAACCAGCCGCCGCTGATGACGAAGACCAGCCCAATTCCTTTGGCCTTCTCCTTTGGCGTGAAGACGTCGAGCGTCAGCGCCATTCCGTGCTTGCGGCCGTAGACGACGTCTTCGGTTCGCTTGTAGTCGGCCGCCTCCCCCGGCCGCGCAGCGCCGAGGCAGAGCAGGAGGCCGAGCATCGGGACGAGTCGTCGCATCGCAGGTCCTCGCAAACGGAGGCTTCGTCGTTCTCGTTCGTCCCAAGAGTATCCGCTCGATCCACACCCCTCAAGGCGACCTTCACGTCCGGCCGTTCGTCTTCTCTCCGGATTGCGTATTATGCCTTGTGCATTGTGCTTTCTGATTCCGTCATTTGCCCCGATTGGCTAGACCCAGATGGCCCGCGCCGTCGAGATCTGCGTGACCGACATGCAAGGCGCCGCGCCGCCGCCCTGGGCGGTGCCGATCGCGTCGAGCTCTGCGCCGACCTCGCCTCGGGCGGCATCACGCCGAGCCTTGGCCTGATGAGGCGAGTCGTCCCGTCGCTCGCGATCCCGACCCACATCCTGATCCGCCCCCGCGGCGGCGACTTCGCCTACGACAGCGACGAGCTCGCCGTCATGCTCGACGACATCGCCGCAGCCCGCGACTTGAAGGCCGCCGGCATCGTCCTCGGCGCCCTTCGGGCCGACGGGACGATCGACGTCGCCACGACCGCCCGCCTGATCGACCGCGCGCGGCCGCTCTTCGTCACGTTCCACAGGGCCTTTGACCTCGTGACCGACCCGCACGAGGCCCTCGACGACCTCCTTCGGCTGGGCGTCGATCTCGTGCTCACATCCGGCGGCCCCGGCCCGGCCCGCGAGAATCTGACCCGGCTGCGCTACCTCGTCGACCGGGCTGCGGGCCGGATCGCCGTGATGGCCGGCGGCTCGATCTCGGAGAACGACGTCCCCGCGCTGCTCGACTCGACCGGCGTCGAGGAAATCCACTTCGGCTCATCCGTCACCCTGCCCACGCTCTCGTCCGGCCCCTTCGGCTCGCGTCCGGCGGCCGTCGATCCCGAGCGCGTCCGCCGTATCGTGCGACTGGTCCATTCCTTGTAGGGTAGGCTTCGCCGACCGTTTCCCGATCTCCGTGCAGGACCTCTTGCACCGGCCACCCGACGACGCGCCTCGGGAGGGCGAGGCTCCAGAAGGTGGACAGAGGCCCTACAATGGAACCGAGGACGCCTCAGCCGTGCGTCCGAGTCCGGACGCCTCCCGAGGATCCTCCCCGTGCTCACCTCGCACCGCTCGAACAGCCGCGTCCGGTTCGGGAATTACAAACTCGACCGACGCCAGAAGCGCGACGCCCCCGACCCGCGACAAGTTGAAGCCTCCCGGCTCCGAAGGCCAGGACCGTTCGCTGCTCCGCCTGCTCGGCGAGCTCTGGCGCATCCTCCACGGCCATCGCCGCGCGATCGTCGCCGCGCTGGGTCTGCTCTCCGTCGCCACGCTCCTGAAGATGGTCCCGCCCGCGTCGACGAAGTTCGTCATCGACTATGTCCTGACGAGCAAGCCCCTCCCACCATCCGCACCGCAAACCTTGGCCGGGCTCTCGCCGCGATCGCGCCTGTTTCTTCTCGTGGCGATCGTCCTGGTCGTCTCGCTCGTCCGCGTCTTCGTCTCGCTCTGGAGCCGCTGGATCGCCACGAGGACCACCAAGCGCGTGCAGATGGAAATGCGCCGCCGCGCCTTCGCCCACGCCGCGCGGCTGCCGCTGCATCGCGTCTACGGCCTGAAGTCCGGCGGTGCCGCGAGCCTGCTTCGCGAGGATGCCGGCGGCATCGGCGAGCTCGTCTTCAGCATGCTCTACAACCCGTGGTCGGCGATCGTCCAGCTCTTCGGCGGTCTCGCCGTGCTCGCGTGGGTCGACTGGCGGCTGCTCGTCCTCTCGGCCGCGGGCCTGCCTCTGATCTACTTCATCAACCGCTACTGGGAGCGGGGAATCCGCCCGCTCTACCGCGACATCCGCACCCGCCGCCAGGACATCGACGCCACGACCACCGAGGCCTTCGGCGGCATGCGTGTCGTCCGCGCGTTCGGCCGACAGCGCCGCGAGACGGCCCGGTTCGTCGGCGACAACCACGTCATGGGCCGCCAGGAGCTCTACGTCTGGTGGTGGAACCGGATCATCGAGGTCGCGTGGGACCTCATCCTCCCCACCGCGTCGGGCCTCCTGCTGCTCTACGGCGGCCTCCAAGTCCTCGGCGGCACGCTCACGCTTGGCGACCTGATGATGTTCCTCGTCTACCTGGCGATGCTGCTTGAGCCCCTCGCGATGCTCGCGTCGAGCGTCACGTCGTTCCAGTCGCAACTGGCCGGGTTCGACCGGATTCTCGACCTCATGAACGAGCCATTGGAAATGGCCGCGAATCCCGGCACCCTGCGGATCAGGAAGGCCGACGTCTCCGGCCGGATCACCCTCAATGGCGTCGGCTTCGCCTATCCCGGCGGCGACCGGCCCGTCCTCAGCGACATCGACCTCGACGTCGAGCCCGGCGAGACGATCGCGCTGGTCGGGCGGAGCGGGTCGGGCAAGACGACGCTCACGAACCTGATCGCGCGCTTCTATGATCCGACTCAGGGCACGATCTTCCTCGACGGCATGGATCTACGCACGATCGAGGTCGAGAGCTACCGGCGCCTGCTGGGGATCGTCGAGCAGGACGTCTTCCTCTTCGACGGCACCGTGGCCGAGAACATCGCCTACGCGGCCCGCCAGGCCTCGCCCGAGGCGATCATGCATGCCGCGCGCGTCGCCAACGCCGCCGGATTCATCGAGGCCCTTCCCGATGGCTACGACACGCTCGTCGGCGAGCGGGGCGTGCGCCTCAGCGGCGGCCAGCGCCAGCGGCTGGCGATCGCCCGCGCCGTCCTCGCCGACCCGCGGGTCTTCATCATGGACGAGGCGACGAGCAACCTCGACACCGAGAGCGAACGCCTCATCCAGCAGAGCCTCGAGACACTGCTCCGCGGCCGCACCTCGTTCGTCATCGCCCACCGCCTGAGCACGATCCGGGACGCGGACCGCATCCTCGTGCTCGACGAAGGTCGGATCGTCGAGGTCGGCACCCACGCCGAGCTGATGGCCGGCAGCGGCCGGTATCGGGACATGGTCGAGCTGCAGAGGATGGAGACGGGAGTTTGACCGTTGTCCGCGAATCCCCGGGAGGGCGAGGCTCCCGCCGAGCCGGGCGCCAACCCCGGCTCCGCGGGAGCCTCGCCCTCCCAGGAGCGAGATTCATGCAGAGCGGGATTCCACTTTGCAAAGCAAAGTGAATCGTGTAGACTCCCGGCATGTCGCAAGAAACCGATGAGCCCTCGGGTCCGTTTCGGGTCATGGATCACGACCGGATTCCTGGTGGGCGGCGTGATCGGTTTCGTGCTGGGAGTTGTGTTAGGAGTGGTAGGCTTCATTGTGCTCATGGCCATGATCAGCGCCGCAATCTCGCTTCCTTGAAGGCAAGACATGAACAGCGTCGCGATTCTCGCCATACTCCTCGCCACCCGCGGCCCGGCCACCGACGTCGTCGACGCGTCGTCCCTCCGTGGCAAGGTCCTCTGCGGCTACCAGGGCTGGTTCCGCTGCCCGGGTGACGCGGCCAACGTCGGCTGGGTCCACTGGAGCCGCGACGGCAGGCGGATCGCCCCCGAGACGCTCACCTTCGAGATGTGGCCCGACCTGAGCGAGCTCGCGACCTCCGAGCGCCATCCCGCCCCGGGATTCACCCATCAAGGATGGCCAGCCCGCCGAGCTGTTCAGCTCCGACAATCCGGCCACGGCCCTCCGTCATTTCCGCTGGATGAAGGACAACGGGATCGACGGCGTCTGGCTCCAGCAATTCCTCGTCGACCTGCGTGGCGATCCGTCCCCGCCTCGAGCCACGTCGCATCGCCGCGTTCTCGATCACGTCCGCCGCGGCCGCGAACGAGACGGGCAGGGCGTGGGCGATCACCTTCGACATCGCCGGCATGCCCGGCGACCGGATCTTCGACACGTTGACCGCGCGAGTGGAAGCGATGGTCGACGACGGGCATCACCCACGACCCGCGCTACGTCCACGAGAAGGGCCGGCCCGTCGTCGAGGTCTTCGGCTTCTTCAAGAACGTCGCGATCGCTCGCGATGACGCCCGATCTGGCGAACCGGCTCGTCGACTTCTTCCACGAGCCCGGCCCCTACCAGGCCTTCCTCGTCGGCAGCGGCGACTGGAACTGGCGGCGGACCTTCGACCCCGACTACCGCGCGGCCCTCTTCCGGCTCGACGCCTTCGCCCCCTGGAACGTCGGCAACGCGTCGAAAGATGCCGCGGGCGTGAAGCACGCCAACATGCGCACCTGGGCCGACGACCGCCGCGAGTTCGAGCGCGACGGCCGGCTCTGGCTCCCGGTCGTCTACCCCGGCTTTTCCTGGGACAACCTCCAGCGCAAGCCCGCCGGCTCGACGATCATCCCGCGGCGAGGCGGCCGATGTTCCTCTGGGAGCAATTCACCGAACTGAAGCGACTCGGCGTCGACTCCGCGTTCGTCGCCATGTTCGACGAGGTCGACGAGGGCACGGCGATCTTCAAGGTGACGAGCGACCCGCCGACGCAGGCGCATTTCGTGGGCTACGAAGGGCTGCCGAGCGACTGGTATCTCCGCCTCGTCGGCGAGGGGACGAAGCTATTGCGCGGCGAGCGGCCGACGGCGGCGGAAATCCCGATCAAGCCGTGAGCTGCTCGATCGGCCGCGCCGTGCCTGGCAGGAATGGGACGGGCCGGCCGGAGTTGTCGCTCGACGAACGCGTGCGGGTCGATGCCCAGGTTGTGGTAGACGGTCGCCAGGACGTCCTGGTAGTGGATCGGGTGGCTCGCGGCGTAGGCCGCCGAGCTTGTCGGTCGAACCGATCACCTGGCCGACCTTCATCCCGCCGCCGGCCAGGAGCGCGCCGTTGACCGGGGCCCAGTGGTCGCGGCCGGCGTCCTTGTTGATCTTCGGCGTCCGGCCGAACTCGCCCCAGACGACGACCGTCACGTCCTTGTCGAGCCCGCGCTGCGTGGATGTCCTCGACGAGGGCCGAGATGCCCTGGTCGAAGAGCGGAAGATGCTTCTTAAGATAGTTGAAATTCTCGCCATGCGTGTCCCAGAAGCCGTACGCGACCGTCACGCACCGGGCCCCCGGCCTCGACCAGCCGGCGGGCGATCAGGAGCTGGTCGTTCCACATCGGGGCGCCGTCGCCGAGGTGGTTCGACGAGCCCTTGCCGTAGCGGTCGCGGAGCCGCGGGTCCTCGCGGGTCGACGTCGAGGGCCTCGGCCACCTTGCTCGACGTCAGGACGTCGAAGGCCCGGCGGTAGACGCTGTCCATGCCGTCGACCTGCGGCGACGTCGCCGAGGCGGCGGAAGCGGTCGAACTGGGCGAGCAGCCTGCGGCGCCCGTCGAACCGGTCGGTCGCTGACAGCCGTCTGCCTGCATCAGGCCGAGGTCGTCGCCGTCCATCCTCGCCGGACGATGGGCACTGCCGAGATAGCCCGGCCCGCGGCTGTTGTAGGGCTTGTGCTGCATCATCGGGGAACAGGTCGACGAACGGCGGGACGACCGGGTCGACGGGCCCCTGGACCCTGGCGATGACCGAGCCGAAGTGCGGCTTCGCCTCGCGCTGGGCTGACGGCCATCGGGAAGCCGGTGAGGTTCTGCCAGCTCGAATGCTCGTCGCGGAGGCCGACGATCGAGCGGAGCACGGCGAGCTTGTCGGTGATGCCCGCGAGCCTCGGCAGGTGCTCGCCGATCTGGATGCCCGGCACCCTGGTCGCGATCGGCTTGAACTCGCCGCGGACCTCGGCGGGAGCGTCGGGCTTGAGGTCGAAGGTGTCCTGGTGCGCCAGGCCGCCGGACGAGGTAGACCATGATGACCGACTTGTGCGAGCCGGCCGAGCCCGCCGCCGCCTCGGCGCGGAGCAATTCGGGCAGGGCAAGGCCGCCCATCGCCAGGCCGCCGACCTTGAGGAACGAGCGCCGCGAGACGCCGTCGCAGTAACGACGCCCGGGACCAAACAGAGTCAGCATCGACCGGCCTCCCGTCCTGCCGTCGTTTGATTATCCAACAAGAGTATAACCCATCCTGGTGAGGCCGCAAGGTCGCGGCGCGGGCTGGGTGGCGGCGCCCCACTTTCGGACGACCGGCGGGCGCGGCGGCCCTAGTCGACGAACAGGAACTCGTTCGCATTGAACAGGAGCCGGCAGACGGCGGGCATCCCGCGAGTCGTCTCGAGCTCGCGCAGTGCCATGAGCTCCTCGTCGCGGGCCGGCCTGCCGAACGCCAGCCGCACGGCCTCGTCCACCCGGTGACCCGCCCGGTTCGCAAACGCCTTCGCCTGCGCCAGCATGAACGGATCATTCCAGAGCGCCAGCGCCTGGAGCGCGGTGATGGTCGATAACCGCACGGGCACGTTCAGGTTCGGGTCGGCGGCGTCCATGCACTCGAGGAACGGCTGCGGGACGCTCCGCACCGTGAAGCGGTAGATCGACCGGCGACGGCATTCGGGCGAGAGTAGACGCGTCAGGTCTTCGTGGTCGTAGATCGGCGAGTGATCGTCCTTGAACCGGAACGGCTCGAACCCGGGCCCGCCCCGCGAGCGGTCGAGCGTGCCGGCGACGGCGAGTACCGCGTCGCGGACCTCCTCCGCGTCGAGCCGGCGGCGATTCATCCGCCAGAGCCAGCGGTTGTCGGAGTCGATCGCGCGGCCATCCGCACGATTAGCCGACGCTTGCCGATACGTTGCGCTCGTCACGATCAACCTGTGCAGCGTCTTCCATGAACCGCCGCCGTCGCGGAACTCGACGGCCAGCCAGTCGAGCAGGGCGGGATGCGTGGGCAAGGAGCCGTTGCGCCCGAAATCGCTCGGCGTGTCGACGATGCCGCGGCCGAAGTGATGCTGCCAGACGCGATTCACGATCGACCGCCATGTCAGCGGGTTGTTCGGGTCGGTGATCCATCGCGCGAGGGCCACGCGGCGTGCGCCCTCGTCGGCGGAGCTCTCAAAGACCGGATTCAACCCGGGCACACAGGATAGTGCGCCCGGTCCCGCCTCCTCCGCCGGCTGCTCCACCTCGCCGCGCTTCAGGACGCGGATCGGTCGCGGAGCGCGAGAGACGGCGGCGTAGACTTGTTTCGGGACGGGCAAGGAGTCGCGCTCGGAATCGATCGCGGACTGGTCGCGCGCGGCGCGCTCAAGGCCCTCGATAACCCGCCCGGCCTCGCTTCGCCCCAGCGCCTCTTCCATCCGGGCGCGGACCGACTGCGGGATCGTCCCGCTCGAGGCGACGCGGAGCGGCTTGCGGCTATCGAGGCCGTCGACCAGGTTCGCCCGCGACCACAGCCCGGCCTCGATCGAGTCGAGCGCCGTGACGTCGGCGAAGCCGGCGGCGTTCATTCCGTCGGCGATCACCTGGACTTCCGCGAGCGCGAAGACGTAGTCGTTCGTCCGCGGCCAGAGCCTGGTCGCCGTGACCCGGACGTATCTCCCCGTCGCCCGCGCGCAGGGGACCTCGACCGCCGAATCGCCCGGGTTCGCGACGTCGGCGGAGGTCCGGTCCGAGACGATGCGCGGATGGGAGAAGTCGCGGTCGTCGTCGATCTCCAATGCGGTAACGCGCTGGGAATCCGAAGCCGGGCGTGTCCGGAAAGTCGACCGGCCGCGCCGGGATCAGGCGAATCGAGTCGATCGCGACGGGTCGGCCGAGGTCGACCTGCACCCACTTCGTCGCGTCGGGAGTGGCCGAGATCGCGCTGTGATAACCGTTGGTCTGCGGGCGCCGCGTCCCGGGCTGACAAGCCAGCGGCGAAGCTTCGGATCCGCGATCGAGCGGGTCAACGCCGCCCCTTGTATCACGAGTTCGGCCTCGCGCCGCGCCAGCTCGGTCCGCTTCACCTTCGCGTCCCGATCCTCGATCGGCCGATCGCCGCGCTCGACGCCCGCGAAAACCGCCTGAAGGCGGTAGTAGTCCTGCTGGGGGATGGGGTCGAACTTGTGGTCGTGGCAGCGGGCACAGTGGATCGTGAGGCTGGCGAAGGTGGTGATGGCGGTCGTCACCATGTCGTCGCGGTCGAGCAGGCGGGTCTTGTCCTTCTCGACCGTCCCCTCGCGCAGTTCCTCGTGGCCGACGAAGTCCCACGGGCCCGCGGCGATGAACCCGGTCGCGATGATCCCGCGCGGGTCGTCGGGCATGATCACGTCGCCCGCGAGCTGTTCGAAGACGAACCGGCCATACGGCGTGTCGCGATTGAACGAGTCGATGACGTAGTCGCGATAGGGCCACGCGTTGTCGCGGCGCTTATCCTTGTCGTAGCCGTGCGTGTCGCCGTAATGCGCCAGGTCGAGCCAGTGCCGCGCCCAGCGCTCGCCGTAGGCGGGCGAGGCGAGCAGGCGGTCGACGACGCGCTCGTAGGCATCGGCCGCTCGGTCGTCGACGAAGGCCTCGACTTCCTCCGGCGTTGGCGGCAAGCCCGTCAGGTCGAAGGTCACGCGGCGGATCAACGTGCGGCGGTCAGCCTCGGGAGAGGGCGAAAGCCCCTTGGCTTCGAGCGCGGACACGATGAACGCGTCGATCGGCGTCCGCGCCATTGGTCGCGGGGACCGGCGGCCGACGGAGCGGCTGGAGTGACCACCACGAGCCGCGGTCGAGCCTGCGATCCCGGAGGGTCAGGCCCTCGGGCCAGTGCGCGCCCGAGGCGACCCAGCGGCGGATCGTCTCGACCTCGTCCTTCGCGAGCGGCGGGCCGTTGCGGGGCATCTCCGGCTTCGCGCCCGCGATCTTCTCGACGATCGCGCTCTCGTCCGGCTTGCCAGGCTCGACGGCCGGACCGCCCTCGCCGCCCTTGAGTAATCCCGAACCGGACGCGAGCGAGAACTTGCCCTTGGCGTTGGCGTCGTTGTGGCAGGCGACGCACCGCCGCTCGAGGATCGGCGCGACGTGTTCGCGAAAGGATGGATCGTCGGGCGAGAGGATCAGCATCGCCAGCGTCGCGACGAGCGGAGGCATCGGCATTCGCGGCTCCTCGGCGCCCGGGGCGGTGTGACACCCTCGAAGCTATCCGAGCCGCGGCACGCGTTGCAATCGGCAAGGCGTCGGTGCCGGACTCACGTCGGCAGCGACAGCGTCCCCAGGGTCCGCAGCGACGGGACGATCACGACGCCGCCCCGCGTCCCCACCGAGCGCGAAGTCGTCACAAGCGTGACGGTCCCAGACCGCCGTGGCATCTGGACGTGCCCGAGCGGCTCGCCGACGATCTCCGAATTCGAGGTCGTGCCGATCTGCACGAGGTTGAGGTTGCCCTGGTCGTTGAGCACCATGCCCGTCGCCGAGTTCGCGTTGAAGGCCGAGACGTTGCCCTGGACGTCGATCAGGGCCGAGCCCGTCAGCTCGGGGTGGAACGTCTCGCTCAGGGCGACGAGCTGGTCGGGGTCCTGGAGGTTGATGCTGTCGACCGCCGCGAGCGTGTACGGGTTGTAGAGCCGGACGAAGTTCGTGCCGTTGCTGGCCACGCCCTGGTCGATGCCCAGCAGCGTCTCGAAGCCGCCCGTCGGCGAGCCCAGCCCCGTCAGCGGCCCGCTGTTGACGACCCCGCCGAAGTTGATGTCGGGGGTCACGCCCTGCGGGTTGCTCGAGTTCGGCAGCACCGTCTGGCTCGTCTGCTTGGGCTTGCTGCTGTCGAGGTTCGAGACGGTCTGGATGACCTGCTGGCGGTACGGAACCTCGTTCAGGTTCTGCGGCGACGCGCCGAACATGTAAACGTTGTTCGTCTCGCCGATGCCCGTCGGGTCGCTGGCGAACGAGAAGCCGTTCTCGGTGATGAACGGGCTGCCGGCCGTCACGGCCGAGCCCATCGCGAGGCTCTTCTTCACGTCAATGGCGACCATGATCCCGTAGTCGGTCGTCCCCTGCGGCTGGACGGGAATGCTCACGGTCGAGTCGCTGAGCACGGTCGTGGTGCCGGTGAAGGCGACGCCGTCCACGGCCTTGAAGCCGAGCGGCGCGAGGCTAGTCGTGCTGAACGCGCCGATGGCGGCGCCGGTCGAGGCATCGAAGACCTGCACCGTGTTCCCGCGGGCGAGCAGGACGACGAGCTGGCGGTCGAGCCGACCAAGCCCCACCCCGGCGGCCCCGGTGGACGTGCCGCCGACGTGGATGATGTTCGTGAGCAAACCATTGACCGTGTTGAATTCGACGAGCGAGTTGAGCACCGGGTCGTAGCCGTAGATCTGGCCCGCGCCGATCGTGCCCCCGGCGCCGATGATCGAGCCGACCTGGAAGAGCACGCCCGGCGGCTGCGGGTTCGGGCCGGGATTGGCCGGATTCGGCGTGGAGATGAGGTTCGCCGTCGGCGTGAACAGGCCCGTGACCGAGTTCAGCGTCGTGCTGCCGTCGCTGGCCGTGCTGTAGGTCTGCGTCCGGCCGGCGAAGGTGTAGCTCGACGGGGTGGCCGTGCCGACCTGCGACAGGGGCGTCACGGCCGTCTCGCCCGGCGGGATCGTCGCGACCTGGCTCCCCCCGGCGCTGACGAACGTCTGGCTCGTGATGAAGGTCGGGATGTTCGTCGTCTGACCGAGCGCGATCGTCGGGCCGTTGGCGATCACGTTGCCCGTCGAGTTCGAACTCGTCCCGCCCGAGCCCGGCGAGGTGGCTGTGCCGGTGACGTTGTTGATCGTGTTGGTCACGCCCGCGCTCGTGCCGGTCGCAGTGCTGCCGCTGCTGACGTTGTTGATGTTCACCGTGGTCGAGGGCGCGCTGGTCACGGTCGCCACGAACGACTGCGGCAGGTCGCGGAGGTGGACCTCGGTGTTCGCCGCGATCGAGCGGAGCTGGAGCCGCCCGATGCCCGACGTCATGTTGATCTGCCCGTTCGTGACGAGATCGAGCTTCGGCGCGATCAGCGAGCCGAGGAGCTGGCCGCCGACGCCCGTGAGATTATTGATGCTGATATCGTGCTCGCTGATCGAGGCGAGCGGCGCGGAGCCGCGGCTCACGGTGACGTAGATCTTCGACTGCGCGCTCGTACCGCCATAGACGAGGTGGAGCTGGCCCGCGTCGTCGACGGTGGTTCCCTTGAGGTTGCCAGGCCCGTGGACCTGGATCGTGACCTTCGCGCCGGTGTCGGTCGTGTAAGTGGCCACCCGGGCGGTGTCCGCGCTGGGCACGAGCACCAGCGGCATGGCGCTGAGAAGCTCGCGTCCCTCCAGGCCGTCGACGCCGGGGCGCACGCTCCGAGACCTCCGTGTCATCGCCGATCCCCCCGCGCCCGGCGCTCGGGCGCCGGCCGCACACCTCCTGTGCGCGGTCCCGCCGCCCTCTCGATGGGTCTTACCATCGGCACGGCGCCCGGCGCGGCATGACCCAACTCCCGCCGAGCCGCCCGACCCGCCGGTCTGGCACGGCCCTCACAGGTTGCCCGACCCGCCGAGTCCGCTCCGCCGCCGGCAACCCGCACGGCGGGCCTGACCTCCGACCACGCGGCGGGGCCCGTCAACGCGGCTGTGCCGCCCCCGGCGCGCGGAGCGGACGCGGCCCGGGCCCGGGCGACCGTCTTGAGCCTAACGGATATGGATCTCAGCGCGACGTTCCGCCCCCGCCGGCGTGACCGCGGGCCGGGACCGGTGCCTCCGGGGCCCGGACCGGGGCCTCGGACCGCGCCGAGAACGTTGGCCGATCGACGGCGCCGAGCGAACCCGGCGCGGCCGCCGTCACGGGCTCGGACGGGGCGGCCTCTGGCGGCGCATCTTCCTTGGCATCATCGTTTTGCGCGTCGGACCCCGCCAGGTCCGCCCCCGACTTCTCGAGCATCATCATCTGCTGAATCGTCGCCCGCAACGACCGGTCGATCGCCATCTCGTAGCGATGGCGGAGCTTCCCCTCCTCCGACCCGTCGCAGTACGCCGCCGCCACCGCGCGGGCCCGCAGCTCGGCCGGGTCGGGCTTCTGGCCCCGGAGCTCGCGGAGCCGCGCGACCTGCTCGGCCAACGCCTTGCGCAGGAGCTCGACCGCGGCCTGGCGCTCGCCCTCCGGCAGCGGGAAGATGACCACGCGGTGGCCGTAGTCGAAACACGGCCGATCGGCGAAGTCGGCGTTGTTCGCCGCCAGCAGCCGCGCGGAGGCCTTCGGGATCGGCCCGGCGTGGTGCGGGTACTCGTCGAGCCGGTGGCCCGTCACCATCATCAGCGTCTGGTGGTAGCGCGGCTGGTCCCAGCCGGAGGGCCCCGCCTCCAGGGCGCGCTCGAGCTCGCCGCAGGAGGCGATCACGCGGTCGATCCCGGTGGCGTCGAGCTCCAGGAGCGTCTGTGCGCCGCCTGGGTCGGTGTCGGCGCGGGAGACGGCGCGGTCGACGCGGTTGAACCGCTCGAAGTCGAAGGTATCGCCGGCCAACTCGGCGCGCCTCCCGAGCCAGGCGCACTCGGCCTTCACGGCCCTGGTCAGCCGCCACGAGGCGACCGCGGCCCGCTGGACGAGCACGGCGCGGGTGTGGCTGGCCGGTTTCCAGTCGTCGAACCAGGCCTGGTGCTCGGCCTCGAAGGCGGCGGGGTCCTCTCCCGGGAGGATGACGTGCTCGGCGCGGAGGCCGTGCTTGAGGCCGTTGAACTTGGAGGCGGCCTTGCCCTCGGGGGAGGTGGGGCCCTTGGATTTCTTGCCGTTCTCGCGGCTCGCTTCGCGCTGCTTCTCGGAACGCATGGGTCTTCGCCTCTGGGTGATCGCGGACGCTGTGGGCGCGCGACGTCGCGCGAGTTCTATCGCATATCATCGTGATCGGGGCGGGGATCGTTCTCGGAAACGGCGCGACGGCGGTATTCGGGAGGGCGGCATCCGGGAGGGCGGCATCCGGGAGGGCGAGGCTCCGCCCGGGCCCGGGCATCGGGCCGGTCCGTCGGGATGAAGCGCCCCCCGGCGCTGGGCGTCATCCTCGGGCTCGGCCGGACATCATCGCGGTCTTACTCAAGTTACCCCCCCCCCGATACTCATATTCGGGCCAATCATCCATCCCCGAACGACCTGAACGGGCCCTCGGTGACATCGGCGTGCGGACATTGGGGGATGATTACTTATGACGGCGCAGGTTGCCCAGTTCAGCCACAAAGTGACGATGGACGACGTACTCGCCGGCTACCGCCTCTTTCTCCGCCGCCCGGTCGAGCCCGAGGGCTACCGGCATTTCGAGGGCCAGGTCGAGCGGGGGATGTCGCTCGAGCGGCTCGCCTCGATCTTCCTCGAGTCGGACGAGTTCCGGCGGCTGACCCGGCCCGAAGTGACGTCCGTCGAGCTCGCGGGCGGCTACTCCGTCTGCGTGGATTCGAAGGACACCGACTTCGCCCCCGGCATCCTCTATAACCGCGACTACGAGCCGCACGTCCGCCGGGCGATCGCCGAGCGGCTCCGCGAAGGCCAGACGTTCGTCGACATCGGGGCCAACGTCGGCTGCATCAGCTTCCTGGCCGCGAAGCTCGTCGGACCGACCGGGCGGGTGGTCTCGTTCGAGCCCAACCCGAACAACCTCCAGCGGCTCTACGCCGGGACCGTGCTGAATCGGTTCGCGAACATCAGGATCATGCCTTATGCCGTGTCCGACGCGCGGACGATCTTCTCTCTCTCGGAAGGATCATCGAACACGGTCGTCATGGAGGCGCACGGCGTGGACACCAACAGCGTCTACGCCCAGTCGGTCGTCCCCGACGAGGAGCTTGCGCACCTGCCGACCATCGACATCATCAAGATCGACATCGAGGGACACGAGCCGCACGCCCTCCGCGGTTGCGCAGGACCTGATCCGCCGGCATGACCCGGTCCTGTTCACCGAGTTCGCCCCTCGTTGCCTCGCCGAGGTGATGGGCCACGACCCCATGGCCTACCTCCGCCAGGTCTTCGCCCTGTACCGGCGCACACAGGTCCTGACCCAGTGGGGCGACTCGGCCGAGTTCGACGACCCCGACGCGCTGATGGCCTACTGGCAGCGGCGGGATGGGGAGCTTACCGCCGACGGCACGTTGCCCGCGGGCATGCTCCACTTCGACATCATGGCTTCGAATCGCTAGAGCGGTTTCCTTTTGAGTCGAGCGGTCTGCTCCGGGTGGGGCGGGCCTCCGTGCCCGCCCGTCTCGGCCTGCTGGGCGGGCACAGAGGCCCGCCCCACCCGGAACTCTCCGCCGTCCGCCACAGGCAAAGAGAAACCGCTCTGATCGGAGGGCGTGCAGCAGGTACGACTGGAACGGGCCGCCCTGCAAGTCGATCGTCGCCACGGCGACCAGCGCCGCGATCGCCACCTGCGCCGCGACCATCCTCGCCGACGCCCGCCTCGCCGCGCCCACGGCCAGCCCCGTCACGACGAACGCGAGCACCGAGACCATCGGTTCGGCGGTCGCGTTGATCTTCGCGTACAGCGCGAAAAGCGGGGCCACCGCCGCCGTCAGCAGCAGCAGCGTCCCGATCCCGATCCGCGGCGCGCGGCGGACGATCGGCTCGGGGCCGGGCGGGGCGATGTCGGTGGACATGAGGGCGACTCCGTGGCGGCGAGCACGTCGAAGATGGCCCGAGCGGACGCATCTTACCCTCCCGCGGATCGAGAGGGCCTGGAAAAAGGTGTCATGCCTGCTCGGTTGAAAACCTCGGGCACGCCGAACCTCCGATCGGGCTTTTCAACGATGCATCTCGCACCCCGGTCGGCGCTGCAGGGGCGCGCCGCCTTGAGCCCGCGCCGCGGGTCGTGGGTCAGTTTGACGTGCGATCACCGGGAAATGGGTGGCCCGGACAACTCGTTGTCCGGGTCGCGAAGCGACGAGAGGAGTGGCATGCGGCCTGATGCCAGGCCGGAGGATGCAGCGCCGCCTCTTGCGGCTTCGCCGCCCGGACAACGAGTTGTCCGGGCCACCCCGGGAAGGCTCTCCTGATAGATCCCTAGTTCAACCTGACCCACGACCGCGCCGCGAGGCCCCTTCCCACGCGGCGGGACGCCCGTTAAACTCGCGACTTAATGCCCCGAGCGCGGGCGCGGACGGTCGGACGTCCCACAATCCCTTCATCTCATCGCGAACACAAAGGAGAACCGTGGTGCGACGCCTCGGAATGATCGCCCTGTCCCTCGGCCTGACCCTCGCCCTCGGCGCGCCAGGACCCGAAGAAGGACGCGCCCAAGCCCGCCGATGCCAAGCCCGCCGAGAAGCCCGCCGACAAGCCGGCCGAGACCAAGCCCGCCGAGGCCAAGCCGGCCGAGAAGAAGGACGCGACGACGCCGGACCCGAACGCGAAGCCGGCAGCGCCGCCGGTCGTCGAGGAGGCGCCCAAGCCGATCCCGCCCGAGGTCGAGGCCAAGCTCGAGGCCGCCCGCCGCGCCGTGGCCGAGGCGATCGTCGCCGCGCAGGACGCCGGCCTGGTCGACACCTCGATCGAGCCGCCGCCGATCCTCGACATCCTCGTCACCGGACGCGCCACCGACAAGAAGGCGCTGAAGTCGCAGAAGGGCGTCTCCCCCGAGGTCTTCGGCGCCTGGTTCACCGGCTACGCCCCGCCGCTCGAGGGCATCACCGCCCAGGGCGACGTGCGGATCGTCCAGCCCTCTCAGGGCCTGAAGGACCTCTACGACGCCGCGCGCCGGCGTGCTGAATCGGCACATCGACGCCGTCAAGAAGGCCAAGGCCGCCGCCGCCCCCAAGCCGGCCGAGACCAAGCCGGCCGAGGCCAAGTCCGCCGAGAAGAAGGCCGAGACGAAGCCGGCCGAGGCCAAGCCGGCCGAGAAGAAGGCGGACGCCAAGCCGGCCGAGCCGAAGAAGGACGAGAAGAAGTAACCGGACCGCGGCACTCGGCAGGCGACTCAGCCCGTCGTGACCTCGCCTGATGGCCCGGTCGCGACGGGCCTTTGCGTATTCCTGGGCCCCCGACCATGCTCGCCTTGTCCAGAACAAGCCGCGGAAGCGGGTCGGTGCGGCCCACGAACGAGCGAGGTGCGCCATGACCGCAATTGAAGACGAGCGGCCATGGTCCAGGTCGGATCAGCTCCGGCTCGCGGTTCAATGCCTGGCAGTCCCGCCATTCCTGGCCCTGCTCCTCTTCCTGCCCGCGGGGACTTTGGCGTGGGAGCGGGGCTGGATCTTTTGCCTGGTCTTCCTCGCGACCTGCCTCGTCGTGGGCCTGATCGTCTGGCGCGTGAACCCGGAGATCGTCGCCGCCCGGAGCCGGCCCCACGCGGGGACGAAGCGCTGGGATAAGATCCTTGCTCTCTTCCTCGCCCCGTCCCTGATCGCGATCCTGCCCGTCGCGGCCCTCGACGACGGCCGGTTCCACTGGTCTCACGCCGCCGGGTGGGTCTGCGGCCTGGGCTATGTCCTGTTCCTCGCCGGCATGGCGATCGTCTCGTGGGCCGAGGCGGTGAACAAGTTCTTCGAGCCGACCGTCCGGATCCAGACCGACCGCGGCCACAAGGTGATCGACACGGGTCCTTACGGGATCATCCGCCATCCCGGCTATGTTGGCGCGACGCTCCTGTTCGCGGGCATTGCGCTGGCCCTCGGGTCGTACTGGGCCCTGATCCCGGCCGGCCTGTCGTCGCTCCTGCTGATCGTCCGCACCCGCTGGGAAGACCGGACGCTCCAGGCCGAATTGCCGGGTTACGCGGAGTTCGCACAAAGAGTGCGTTACAAATGGATTCCGGGAATCTGGTAGCGCGACGGCCCGAATGATCGCCCCCTCCCTCCCGTCCCTCTCTTCACTCCGCACTTCCTCTTTGATTTTGCCTTGTGCCTTCTGTACTCTGCCTTCCAACCCTCCCCCGATCCCCCGCAGGACACCCCGCCATGCTCCGCCTCCTCTCCGCGCTGGTCGTGCTGCTGGCCTCGTCCGCGTACGCCCAGGAGCCGTTCAACGCCCAGGTCCTCCGCACCAAGCTCGCCGCCAATCCCACCGGCGACGCGGCCAAAACGCTCGCGCAGGCCGTGAAGCGATGGTACGGCAACGGCCCCGGCCCGAAGGTTGAGGAGCTCGACGTCACCTGGATGATCGCCTCCGACGCGCCGCTGAACGACGTGAAGGTCGTGAGCGAGGACGGCCAGTTCACGCTCCCGCTCCAGAGGATCGGCGAGTCCGACGTCTACGTCGGCACCACGACCTTACCCGAAGGCCGCGCGATGGCCTGGCACGTCGAGTCCGACGGCAAGGCCCGCCCCCGCCCGCTCGGCAAGAACGGCCGCCCGCAAGGCCCCGCGCAGCTCGAAGTCTACAAGACTCACCCCGATAGCCTGCCGAAGGCCGGCGTCCCCCACGGCAAGCTGACGCAGATGCCGAAGTGGGAGAGCAAGATCTTCGACGGCACCTCGCGCGACTGGTGGGTCTACGTCCCGGCCCAGTACACGCCCGAGAAGCCGGCGTGCGTGATGGTCTTCCAGGACGGCGGCGGATACAAGGACTTCGTTCCCGCGGTCTTCGATAACCTGATCGCCTCGGGCGAGATGCCCGTCACCGTCGGCGTGTTCATCAACCCGGGCACGTTCGCTGGCGGCCGGCCGAACCGGAGCTTCGAGTACGACACGCTCTCCGACCAGTACGCCCGGTTCCTGCTCGAGGAGATCCTGCCCGAGGTCGAGAAGACGGCGAAGCTCCGCCACGACGCCGAGGGCCGCGCGATCGCCGGCATCTCCAGCGGCGGCATCTGCGCGTTCACGGTCGCGTGGGAGCGGCCGGATGAGTTCAGCAAGGTCCTCTCGTGGGTCGGCTCGTTCACGAACATCGCCAGCGGCAAGTCCGGTCGCGAGGGCGGCCACAACTACGAGGCGATGATCCGCAAGAGCCCCAGGAAGCCGATCCGCGTCTTCCTCCAGGACGGGTCGCACGACCTCGACAACAATAACGGCAACTGGCCCCTGGCCAACCAGCAGATGGCCAGGTCGCTCGACTTCGCGAGGTATGATTACAAATTCGTCTTCGGCGAGGGCTTCCACTCGAACCGCCACGGCCGCGCCATCCTGCCCGACTCGCTTCGCTGGCTCTGGCGGGACACGAAACCCGAATCGTCGTCGAAGTAGGGTCGCCCGCGGGCCGGGGGATCACGGCAGGAACACTGCCGCGACGACCACCGTCGCATACGACCCGTCCGAAGGTGCCGCGGCCGACTCGCTGCGGTACTCGCTCCGGACGACGTGCCGCCCCATCTTGTACCGGCCGAGGCCGGGCTTGTAGTCGGCGTCGACGTCCTCCATCGGCTCCTTGAGGCGGAGCCCCATGATCTCGAGCGCGAGCTTCTCGGCCTCCTCGCCGGCCTCGCGCACCGTCTTGCCGTAGCCCTCGTCCTCCTCGAGCTCCGACAGATAGCCCGGCTCGTCGGGCGTCTCGGGCCGCGCCATGCCGACGGCCGCCGCCGCCCGCCGGTGCGGCTCGCTCACCGACGACCTCGCATAGACGGCGAACGTCATCTGCCCGATGTGCAACTCCTTGATCCCCCTGTCCCTCTCGATCAGCTCGCAGGCCACCGGCAGCACGCTCGACACCTTGAGCAGGTTGCAGGAGTCGATCCGCGCGGCTTCAGCGCCAGCTCGAACGCGATCAGCTCCTTCCTGTGGACGCCGAAGCCGCTCGTGAAGAAGAATCGCGTGGGGACGAACCCGACTGGCATGGATGCGATCATGGACCGTCGGGAGCTCTCGGTCGGGGGGGAATCAGGCTGGCTTCTTCACCTCTCGTCTTGCACGTTCCGCGCCATCCAGGCGGCGATGTTCGCGTCGTCGAACCGATCCACGCCCGTGAGACTCCCGCCGTCGCCGTGAGCAACGATCCACCCCCGTGAAATCTCCCCGCACCCGAGCGACTGGGCGAGCCTTGCCGAGAACGCGAGCCGGAGCCGCATGAGGGCCTCGGGCATGCTCGCATCCTCGACGTTGACGAGCACCCATGCGCCGTCGTTGTCGCGGAACGCAAGGTCAAGTTGACCGATGATTATCAGATCCTGCCAGACGGTCGACCACGAGAGGCCGCGATGGATCTCCTTTGCAGCGGCGATCTGGCGGCCGAGCGGGCTCTCGACGAACGGGCGAAGCCGCGCGACCGCCTCGGCCACGAGACGCGGCGGGGCCACCGGTGATTGCCTCCGCCCGACCTCGGCGGCGATCCGTCCCAGCGCGTCCGGCCCGAAGACGCGCCGGTCGAGCCAGAGGTCGCGGACAAGTCGGTCGCGCCCGCGCGGCCGGGGCAGTGAGGCGACTGGAATCCAGCGAGACACACGACGGCGATTCCCACCTCGTCTCACGGCCTCCCGCGATTGTAGTCTTCGCAAGATCGCCCAGGCCTTCCTCGATCACCCGCGCAATCGCCCGCAGTGCCGGCCTCCGCCGCCTCAGGCCTTTCCCGACTCGGCCCGGCACGTCGCGAATCACCTCGACCCTCGGCTCGGCAAAACCTTCCGGCAATGGCACGCGACACGCCCCGGTCGCGGCGTCGAATCGCGACATGAGCAACTTCATCGCCGGCTTCTTGCGGTCCCATGCCGGCTCGCCCGACGTCGACAGCATGAGCAGGTCCCGCGCCCGCGTCGTGGCGACGTAAAGGAGGCGATAGGCCTCGGCGGTTTCCTCGGCCTCGGCGATCCGGCGATGGACGAGCCAGCCGAGGCTACCCCTGGCGTCCTCATCGTCGCCGGCCTCGGCCTTGACCTTGAGCACCGGCCCCAGCTCGGGATCGGAGCGCGAGGCTGCGGCGCGGCCCGTCGACCTTGCGGTCGAGGTCGGGCAGGATCACCACGGGGAACTCGAGCCCCTTGGCCTTGTGCACGGTCATCAGCCGCACGACCTCGCCCAGCTCGCCCGTGGTCGCCGCCTGCTCCTCGCGCGGGGGCGACTTGAGGTCGGCGCGGAGCCTCGCCACGAAGTCGGCCAGCGCGAACCCGCCCGGCTCGTCGAACTTGCGGGCCATCCGCACGAGCTTCCGCGCGTTCGCCCGCTTTCGGTCCCCGAGCCACTCGCCGAGGATCGCCGCCTCGAACCCCGACTCCGCCAGCACCCGCTCCAGCAGCCGCGCGATCGGCTCGCGATCCTTGAACGATCGCCACCTTGTCAATAATTCGCACGCCGCGACGAGCCTGGATCCTGTCCTCCGGCGCGAGGTCGGGCAACGTCGCCTCGTCGGACCGGGCCAGGCCCGCGAACAGGTCGTCGCGTCGGACCGTCGCGAGCCAGAACAGCGCCTCGTCGCTCAGCCCGAAGAACGGCCCGCGCAGCGCCCCGGCCAGCGCGACGGAGTCGTGCGGGTCATCGATCACGGCGAGGACGTTGATCACATCCTGCACCTCGCCCTGCGCGTAGAACGCCGACCCGCCCACGACGTAGTAGTCGAGCCCCTCCTCGGCCAGGGCGCGCTCGTACGCGGCCGAGTCGTTGAGCGTGCGGAACAGGAAGGCCACATCCTGCGCCCGCATCGGCCGCGGCTCCCCGGACTCCGGGTCGCGCACCGGCCGCCCCTCGTCGATCCACGAGCGGACGAGCCTGGCGAGCCTCGCGGCCTCCACGGCCCTCTGATCCTTGCGCAGGGTCCGGTGTGCGGACGCCTGCTCTCCGTCGCTCTCCTCTGGCGAAGGCCACGCGAACGCGACCGACGGGACCGACGCGTCGAGGGCATCTCCGCCGGCCGCCGCGATCGGCTCGTAATTCGCGAAGGCGTCGGCGAAGAGGGCATTGACGAAGTCGATCACCCCGCGCCGGCTCCGGAAATTCTCCGTCAGCGGCAGCCGGCCCTCGCCGGGGAACTCGGCGTGATACCGCTCGAACAGGTCGGGCCGGGCGCCTCGGAATCCATAGATCGATTGCTTGGCGTCTCCGACGAGGAAGAGCCGACCGCCCGCGAGGTCGTCGCCCGCGATTCGCCGGACGATCTCGTCCTGGATCGGGTCGGTATCCTGGAACTCGTCGACCAAAATCAGGTCGTATCGCCGCTGCAGGTCGTCGTGGACCGGGCTGTCGTCGTCGCGGAGAAGGTCTCGGGTCATGAGGAGCAGGTCGTCGAAGTCGAGCACGCCGCGCCGTCGCTTGACCGACGCGAATTCCCGCCGCGCCTTCGCCGCGAGCCGTGCCAGGCCAACGCCGAGCTGCGCGGCGACGTCGGTGCTGGCGTCGTCCCAGGCGAAGCCCTTGATCGTCGTGTCGATGAGCTTGCGGAAGCCCTCGAACGTCGCCATGCATGCGTCATAGAGGGCGGGATCGGGCCACTTGGCGGGGCCAATTCCCTTGGGCATCTTCGCGCGCTCGCGAATCGCCCCGAGGTCGCCTTCGAGGTCGTTCGATTCGCCGAGCGCCGCCACGCCCTCGACGATCTCGGCGAGCGCCTCGCCCATCTTCGCCGGGAACCCTTCGCGCCTGGTCTCGATCATCTGCAGGCATGGGGCGGCCGCTTCGACGAAGCTGGCGACCGCCGCGGGGCGTGCCCTCGCGTCGAAGGCCGCGCGCCACCGATCGACGAGATCCGCCGGATCGGCCGCGGCCCAGGCGTCGAGCGACTCGGCCGAGCGGTCGGCGAGCAGGTCGACGAGATGGTCGCGGATCGTGCCCAGGTCGAACGCGGCGACGAGCCCCCTCAGGTCCTCGTCGCGCGCGACCAGCGCCGTGCGGATCGCCGCGTCCACGGCCTCCTCGCGGCAGGTCGCGGCGACCGACTCGTCGAGGATCGCGAACCCCGGATCGACCCCCGCCCGCGCGGCGAAGCGGCGGACGGCGTCGCCGCAGAACGTGTGAAACGTCCCGATCGGCGCGGCCTCGAGCGACCGAAGCACGTCGCTCCAGTAGCCGACGTCCTCGCCCGCGTCGAGTCGCTCGCGGCACGCCTGCCGCACCCTCCTCCTCAGCTCGGCTGCGGCCTTGTCGGTGAACGTCAACGCGATCATCCGGCCGACCGGCACGCGGCGGTTCTCGAGCGCATCGACATATTTCTCGGTCAAGACCCGCGTCTTGCCGCAGCCCGCCCCGGTGGCGAGCACGACGCTGGCACCGACGACATCGAGGGCGGCACGCTGCTGGTGAGTGAGATTCATGAGAAATACAAAGGCACGTGGACCGCAGATGACGCAGATTCACGCAGATGGCATTCTAAGAGTACGCTCATTTATTGAATCGCTCCGAATTCCATTTGCGTAAATCTGCGTCATCTGCGGTTAATCAATCCTCTCCCCATCAGGCCGCCCCTTGCCCGCCTCGATCATCTGCCCGATCCGGCAGGCGGTCCGGTACTCGCAGAATCGCCGGCAGTCCGGGTTCGTGGGCGCGACCGGGAACCAGCCCGAACGCAGCTTGCCGACGAGCCGCACGACCCGCTCGACGACCCTCTCCTTGAACTCCGGCCAGCCGCCCTTGAGCTTCACGGGCGCGAAGCCGTCGCGGCCCAGGTTCCAGTAGCCGAAGTCGCATGACTCGACCGGACCGCCGTGCAGGTGCGTCTCGACCGCCAGCGCGTAGAGCGGCAGTTGCACGGCGCGGAGGTGGGTGTGAACCTCGACCGGCTTCACGGCGTGGCCGGTCTTGTAGTCGATCACGCGGAACCCATCCGCCAGCCGGTCGATCCGGTCGATCTTGCCGCGGAGCCGCACCGTCTGGCCGCCGTCGACGATCTCGAGCGCGGCGCCGAGGGCTCGGCGTCGGGCCGCTCCGGGTCCAGGCCGAAGCTCCATTCGACATGCTCGGGGCGGGCGGATCTCGACGCGGTCGCATAATCGAGGAATTCCTTCTCGTAGTTATCTAGCACCTTGCGGAGGTCCATCTCCTCGAGGAACCGCAACGCTCCGGCGACGTCGGCCGCGTCGTCGTCGAGGTCCTCCTCGACCCGCGCGCGGACGAAGTCGGCGACCCGCTCGCCCAGCGACCGGTTCCGCGCCCCCTGGGCGACGATGGCCGCGTGGATCTCCTCGAGGATCGCATGCAGCCGCTCGCCCCGGCTCGCCATGTCGACGCGCAACTCGGGCCGGTCGTCGACGGGCTCCAGCTTGAGCACATAACGCAGGAAGAACTGGAACGGGCAAAGCGCGAACGACTCGAGCTGGCTCGCCGTGAAGGCGTGGTCCGGGCCGAACAGCTCGCCGACGCGCTCGACCACCCTCGGGTCGCGAAGCTCGCCGTCGAACCGGGTGAACGCGCGGACCCGCCACCGCTCGTGTGCCAGCCGCATCGCCGTCGCGATTCCCTGCATCGGCCCGCGATGGATCGGCTCGCGCGCGAGCGCGGCCAGGTCGTGTTTCTTCCCCTCGACACAGGCTCGCGCCACGGCCAGCACCCGCCGTGTGGCCGGGGTGACGGCCAGGTCGGGATGCTCGCGGAAGACGGGGTCGAGACGCTGGACCACCGCGAATCGCGGGTGCCCCGCGACCGGCCCGAGCCGCCGGCGCACGTCCTCGACGAACCCCGCGGCCAGCCGCTCGCGACCCTGCTCATCGCTGGCCGGAACGAGCAGCACGAGCTCGTCCGCCGAACCGATCAGCCGGAGCATCGCCAGCCGCTCGCGGGCATAGGCGAGCGGTATGCCACCCTCGTCGGCGGTCTCGGTCGCGACCGACGCGCGGCTCGGGAATGTGCCCTCGGCGAGGTTCGTCGCGATGACCACGCGGGCGCGAGTCCCCTCGGCTTCGGCGATCGTCGCGAACCGGATCGAGCCCGGGCGGCTCGGGGACGCGGGCCGCGTCAGGTCACGCGAGATCGACTCGAGCGCGCCGAGGAATCCGTCGCGGTCGATCGCTCGGGCCTCGACGTCGGCGATCAACGCGTGATCGTCGAGAGCATCCCAGAGCGCGTCGATGCCGTCCGACGCGAGGCCGAGCGAGCCGGCGATCCCTCGGAGACGGTCGCACTGGTCGGTCCATGACGCGGGGCCGGATGGACCGTCGAGCGCCAACGCCAGCCGGTCGAACAGGACGCGGGCGACCTGGCGCCGGTCGCCGTGACGTCCGTCCCGACCGAGCGCCGAGGCGATCGCCGCGCGGCCGCGGAAGACGCGGAGCGACGCGATGGCCGAGGCCGCCTCGGCCCGCACGCCGGCATCGGCCCATCCGGGGTCGATCGCGCCGTTCCGGAGCAGGCGGCACGATCGCCGTCGCCTCCCAGCCCCCGGCCGCGACGCCCGCCGCCAGCAGGAGCGCGGCCACGGCCGGGTCGGTCGCGAGCGGACGAGGCATCGAGGCGGCGACGGGGATGCCGGCGTCCTCGACGATCTCGATCGCACGCGCCGCGTCGTCGTCCCAGCGGGGGACGAGGATGAGCATGTCATCGGGGGCGACGCCGCCTTCGAGGCGGCGGAGGATCTCGCGCGCCAGGATCAGGCCCAGGCCCTCGCCCTCGGGGCCGCCGAGGATCGAGAGGCCGGCGACGGGGCCGAGTTTCGGTTGCGCGGGATCGAGGTCGAAGAGGGTCTGTTCGATGCGGGACAGGTGGTTCCGCGCCATTGAGGGAGTCGGAGGCTGACGACCCCCCACCCTACCCTCCCCCGCAAGGGGGGAGGGTTTTCTTGTGTTGTGGATCGTGACATTTTCACCCTCCCCCCTGGCGGGAAAGGGTAGGGTGGTGGGTGGGCCCGTATCGAACTCCTCGTCGACGAATTGCAATTCCTGCGTCAAACTCTCCCAGAGCGGCCCCACGGCCGGGTCGTCCGGGTCGCCGTACCAGGGAAGGGTGACGAGCACGTCGGCCGAGACCGCCGCCCACTCGATGACCCGCCGCCGAGGCTTCGAGGGCGCGACGGGGTCGAGGATCGTCACGGATGCGGCCTTCATCGAGGCCGCGTCCGCGATCGCCCGCGAGGCCCACTCGGCGAGTCCCGCGGCATCGGTCGCCCTCGTCTCGGCCAGGATCGCGCGATAGTGTCGGTAGACGGACCACTCGGCGACCGTCACTCCGTCGCCGCCCGGGGGTGCCGCGTCGGGATCCCGGTCGGCGAGCGTCCAGGAATCGAAGCGCGCGCGGAGCTCGCGCCGCAGGCCACTCCCGTCGGCGATCCGTTCGATCGCCCCCAGCTCATCGGACCGCCGCGCCCGCTCGATGGCCGAGACCAGCGCCGCGCGGCTCGCGGCGTCGGAGAGGATCGCGGGAGGCCAGCGATGTGCGCGAGCGACCTCGACCCAGAGGTCGCCCCAGGCGAACACTCGCGGGCGCGAAGGCGAGGACTTCCGCCGCGTCAGCCCGGCGAGCAGCTGGTCGCGCGCGAGCGGCGTGGGGACGATCCAGAGCCCGTCGCCATCCGCCTCGCGGAACGCGACCGCACGCGCGCGGAGGTCGGCCGAGAAGGGGCCGAGCCAGAGCAGGCGACGGGGCGTCGGCATCGTCGGTCGGCCTCGGGTCGGGGACCGATCCGCGCGTCCTGGACACGATCATCGTGCCAGAATCAGCACCCCGATCCCCAGCACAAACAAGTATACAGAAAAATACCACAATCGCCCGGCGCGGGCAAGCCGGACGAGCCATACGATCGCCCCGTAGCCGACGAGTCCGGCGACGATCGCGGCGAAGATTGTGGGCCACAGGAACTCCGGCGCCAGCATCGCCGGCGTGACGTCCTTCAGCTCGAGCACCCCCGCGCCGGCGATGACCGGCACGGCCATCAGCAGGCTGAATCCGACGGCCCATTCGCGGCTGAGCCCGCGCGCCAGGCCGCTCGTGATGGTCAGGCCGCTGCGGCTCACGCCGGGCAGCGGGGCGAAGGCCTGCGCGATGCCGACGAGCAGGGCGTCGAGCCAGGTCGTCTGCGCGGGGCCCTTGTCGCCGCCCTTCAGGCGTGTCGTGACGAGCAACACGCAGCCTGTGATGAGGAAGCCGACGCCGGCGGCGGTCAGGCTGGCGAACGCGGCCTCGATCTTCTTCTTGAGCAGGAGGCCGACGAACACGGCCGGTATCGTGGCGAGGATCGCCAGCAGGCACGTGCGGATCACGCTCGCGCGGTCATATCCCGGCGGGACGTCCTTCGCGCCGAGCAGCCCGCGGATCGCCTCGAGGCCGACCTTGCGGCAATAGACGAGGATCGCGGCGAGCGTGCCGAGGTGGACCATCACGACGAAGAACAGGTTCTCTTCGCCCGTCTGGGTTCGGCCCGATTGCCAGGCCAGGAACTTCTGCGCGATCGACAGGTGGCCGTCGCTGGAGATCGGCAGGAACTCGGTCAGCCCCTGGACGATGCCGAGGATCATTGCGTCGAGCCAGCTCATGTCGTCTCAGGTCTCCGGGGCCGGGTGGGCGAGGCTCTCAGGACGTCGCCGCCTCGTCCGCCAGCCGCGGGTACGCCGCGACGACGTAGCCGAGGCCGCTATAGACCGTCAGGCCCACCGCAACCCACGTGAGCACGTCGCGGGCGACGAGCCAGAGTCCGGCGGGCTTCAGACTCAGACATAAGAGAATCGCGGCGATCGACAGGCACTGAAACGTCGTCTTGAGCTTCCCGGCCATCTTCGCGCCGAACGGCTCGCCCTTGCCCTCGATCAGGCTGCGGATGCCCTGGATCAGCAGCTCCCGCACCACGATCACCGCGACCATCCACGGCGCCAGGCCGGTCTCTGGCCGAGTGACGAGGTCGATCAGGATCGCGGCGATCACCAGCTTGTCGACAAGCGGGTCGAGCTGCCGCCCGAGGGCCGACGTCTGGTTGAGCAGGCGGCGCGAAGTAACCGTCGAGCGCGTCCGTGAGCGAGGCCAAACCAAAGACGACCAGCGCCCCCAGGAACCATCCGTACGTGATCAAGACGAACGCCACAGCCCCAAGCGCCAGGCGGCTGAGGGTGAGCGAGTTGGGGACGTTCCAGAAGCGCGGGGACCGGGTTGTGGCCATCGGGCGGGCTCCGGCGGTCACTGGAGGATGTTCAGCATCGACCCCGCCGGCGCCTTGCGCGCCTTCGGCCGGCCGCGCCGCTTCCGCGTGGGAGTCGCCTGATTCGCGCGGGCCACCAGATCGTAGCCCGAGGTGCCGACGATCGCGCACTTGACCATGTCGCCGGGCTCGAGCCCCTTCCCCTCGACGTAGCACACGCCGTCGACGTCGGGCGCGTCGGCGAACGTCCGGCCGACCATCAGTCCGGCGAGCGCGGGATCGGTCGCGCGGGCGTCGATGAGCACGTCGAGGTCGCGGCCGACGAGCGAGGCGTTGTAGGCGAAGGCGATCTCCTGCTGCGCGGCCATCACACGGTCGCGACGGTCGTTCCTGATCGCGTCGTCCAGGTGCCCCGGCAGCTTCGCGGCCGGCGTGTCAGGCTCGAACGAGTAGGGGAAAACCCCGAGCCGTTCGAACTTTGACGTCTTCACATAATCGAGCAATTCCTCAAACTCCGCCTCCGTCTCGCCCGGGAAGCCGACGATGAAGGTCGTCCGCAGAACGAGGTTCGGGATGGTCGACCGAAGGCGATTGATGATCTCCTCGGTCTGCGCCCGCGTGTGCCGCCGGTTCATCATCTTCAGCATGCGGTCGTTGATGTGCTGCAGCGGCATGTCGAGATACGGGATGACCTTCTTGCTGTTGGCGAGCGCGTCGTAGAGCTCATCCGTGAAGTAGTTCGGATAGCAATAGAGCACGCGGATCCAGTCGATGCCCTCGACCTCCTCCAGCGCCGTCAGCAAGTCGGCCAGTCGCGGCCGCCCGTACAGGTCGAGGCCGTAATAGGTCATGTCCTGCGCGACGAGGTTCAGCTCGCGGACGCCGTCGGCGACGAGCTCGCGTGCCTCCTCGACGACGGCCTCGATCGGCTTCGTCACGTGCTTCCCGCGCATGAACGGGATCGCGCAGAACGTGCAGAGGCGGTCGCAGCCCTCGGACACCTTCAGGTACGCCATGTGCTTCGGCGTGATCCTCAGCCGCGCCCGGTCGTCCTGCGCCTGCATTGGCGCGGGCCGGAAGATCGTCCTCTGTTCATGCAAATCGCCCATGATCCTGTCGGCGATCCGCGCGATCTCCTCGCGGCCGTAGACGCCGACGACCTGGTCGACCTCGGGCACCTCTTCGAGCAGCATCTCCTTCTGCCGCTCGGCCAGGCAACCGGCGACGACGACGCCCTTCAGCTTGCCCTCCTGCTTGCGGCCGATCATCTCGCGGATCACGCCCAGGGACTCCTGCCGCGCAGCGTCGATGAACCCGCACGTGTTGATGATAACGAGGTCGGACTCGTCGGCGTCCGGCACGAGGACGTAGCCGTCCTGGGCCAGCAGGCCGAGCATGCGCTCGGAGTCGACGAGGTTCTTCGGGCAGCCGAGGCTGACGAAGGAGAAGCGGCCCTTGATCTCGGGAGGTACACTCATGGCAGACGGCGCCCGAGACATCAGGCGACGGAGGACTCCAGGTGGGAGATGGATTCGGAGAGCTTCAGCGATACCGTTTCAAACGTGTCAACGACGTCGAGATCCCCGTCGGCGGGCGTGAAGATCATGACGTACGTCCTGCCGACCTTGACGAGTTCCGGATGGCGGACGTCGTAGGTCTTCCCGCTCGCCATCTGAATGCGGAAGGGGCGGAAGGGCCTCGCCTTGACGTATTCGAGGAGTGTTGGCGGCGTGATCATCTCGGTGACTCGAACTGAAGGAGACGTAGGCCCGACTGTGCGGATGGCGTCCGCCGTGAACATGCCAGTGTACGGATTGGGCGCCGTTTTTTCCACGGATCATGCCGACGGCGGCATGGCTTCCCCACCGCCCGGCTTGATCCGGCGGGACCCGATGCCTTAGACTCGCCTCCAGGCCGATCGGCCTAAATGCACCCGTAGCTCAATCGGATAGAGCAATGGTCTTCGGAACCATAGGTTGGGGGTTCGAGTCCCTCCGGGTGTACTGACGAGAAAACAGGGAGAAACAAGGGGCTTCGGCCCCTTTTTCTTTGCGCCGTGTCCGACCCCTTCCCCCGCATTAATCCCCCGCTTTCCCCCCGCATTGCGCCGTCGAAAAGGTTGCGTCATGGGTTAAGATTGCTTCGACGAACCGCTCGCCGGAGGCTTTGCCATGCCGCGGACGCCCAGGCCGTACTACCACGATCGCGACAAGTGCTGGCTCTCCTACTCGGCCGGCGACTTCCTGCCGTCGGGGCGGAGGAAGGGAGTCCGGAACTATCAAATCGGACCGCCGGCCGGCCGCGAAGGGCCGGCGAACCGGGCGGCCGCCGACCTCTGGCTCGCCGGGCTGATCGCCGCGGAGGCCGACGGCGAGCGGCGGGCATCCGACCCGCTGCTGTCCGACCTGATCCTCGCGTTCCTGTCGCACGCGGAGCGGCTCGCCGAGGCCGGCGCCCGCGAGCTCCAGACGATCGAGGGGCATGCCCAGCACCTGGACACGTTCGCGGCGTTTCGCCACGGGGACCGGCTCTACGGCGACGTCGCGGTCTCGCGGCTGAAGCCCGCCGACCTCTCGCGGTTCATCCGGGACTGCCAGGGGCGGGGCCTCGCCCCGGGCTACATCCGGGCGATCGTCATCAGCGTCCATGCCCTGCTCAACTGGGCGGCCCGGCCGATCCCCGACCGCGGGGCAGGTTGGCCCGAGCGGGTCATCTCTGAGAACCCGTTCAAGGGGGTCGAGCGGCCCAAGGTGCCCGCGCCGCCGCGGCGGTACATCGGGGGTCGGGCCCGCCGCGACTTCTACGACTACGCGATGCTGCGGGCCCTCATGCACCCCGCCGATTCGGTCGCCTGGCGGTTCGACCGGCTCTTCGTCGCCCTGATCCGGTTCTGTGAGGAGACCGGCTGTCGCCCGGGCGAGGCCTGCCGGCTCGAGTGGCGGTACATCCAGTGGGATGAGGCCCGGGCCGTCCTCCGTGGCAAGTCGACGGGCAAGACGGGCCGGCCGAGGGTCCTGCCACTCGTCCCGTCGATCCTGCGGATCCTCCGAGCGATCGAGGCGATGCCCGGGCGGCACGCCGATTTCGTATTCACCCACCAGGCCCGCGACGGGGCAGGGCGGCGGGACAAGGGCGACCTGGCCGGCGTCCCGTGGAAAGTCGGGGCCCTCGATCAGAAGATGAGGCTTTGGCGGCTGGCGGCAGACGAAGCCGGCTTCGTCACGACCGGCGAGACGGGCGAGCCGATCACCTTGTACGGGCTCCGCCGCGACATGGGGTCCGACATCCTGCGACTGACGGGGTCGCACGCGGAATCCGCCGAGGTGCTGGGCCACTCCCCGGAGATAAACGCCCGGCACTACGCGAGCTTCGAAGCCGAGCGGTCGGTCGAGCTGGCGAAGGCGGTGGCGGAGCGGCGGCGGGGCGGGTAGCCGGGCTTCGCCGTCGCCGCGGCTGCCCAGCGATCCTCGCCCGCTGCAATGCTGTCTCGGAGGCGCTGAGAGCGAATTTTTTGGAGCGGCCCGCGAATAACCTGCACAACCGGCCACCCTTAGTCCGCTCGGGCGGTATTGAGGGACAGATTTGACAATGAAGCCGAAGTCGCCGTTTACCAGACCATCTAGATCATGAAGGACAACCGCATGTTATCGGGTGCTTCCTTGAGGGCTCTTCAGAGCATTGTCGTTGTCCTGATGTGGACGACAGCCGTCGCAGGCGTGCTGACAACTGTCGCCACGCTGGCTTCGTTTTACATTTCCCGCCATGTCTCCATGAGGGAGTCGCAGCTCAACTCATTGGAAATCGCCAAAGCGAACGAGCGAGTGGCTCAAGCGCACGAGAGGGCGACGCTCCTAGAACGCGACAAGGTCCAAATGGAGTACAAACTTCAAGAACTCAGGATGCCTAGGGAGTTAAGCAAGGACTTTCGCGAGCAATTCGCAAAGCTCATGATACCCGAGGCCTCGGCGTTCGACGGCAAGATCTCGATCGGGGCAGCGATCGATTCCGAATCGCAGCGGCTGGGAAGGTCCGTTGTCCTGCTCTTCCGCTCGTGTGGTGTCAAATTGACTAATCCAATTGATGATGATAATGCTCGTCCTCTCATTATATCAGCTGTCTTCAGCGATGACTTCGTCATCGGGTACAAGCCCGGCGACGCAAACACGGCGCTGGCCATGAAGCTCGGCATCATTCTGCGGCAATCGGGGGCCCCCACTACTGATTGGGCGCCCACGGACAAGGCGTTTGACGGAGAGGTCCAACTGGTCATTACGCCGAAGCATTTCTCGAATTGAACCATGCGGTCCCGCCCACCATACGAGCTCAACCGACACTGGCCGTCGCCGTCTCAGGATGGGCAACCCACTCCGCCAGAACCCGTCGCGGCCGATCGTCATCCCTCGGCATAGGCCCGCCCATGCTCGATCGCGTCATCAGCGGCGGTCAGACCGGCGTCGACCAGGCCGCGCTCCGCGCCCCGATGATGAGAAAAGGCAACGCCGCAGACGGGACACGGATAGATCATTGCGAGGGCGCTAGGGGAGCGTTATCCTTCGATTTGATCTGCTCACGCGCCAACAGCGGCCTTCGCAATCGAGCGTCGTCCGACGCCGGTGGAGGTCCTACGACCGCGCGTCCCGAGGCCGACGGCATGGCCTCGGATCGGCACTCGCGTGGCGGCCCTGCTTAGCGGGGCGCCTGCCGTTCCAACGTCGATTCTTGAACGCTCACGGAGGCCACGATGACTGTCCGACCCTGGCGCCGCGCCGCTGTGATGATCGCCGCATCCCTCCTCGTCGTCGGGTCACCCTCCGCCCCGCCGGCACGCGCGGGCGTGACCTACGACGGTGGCACGGGCGGTATCGCCTTCGGCGTGGCCCCGTACGGCGGGGCGCCGAACGTCGGCGGGCCGACCTACATCGCGAACAACTTCACCGGGAACACCGACATCCTCACCAGCCCGGGACTGGGCACACTCGGCGGTTACCTGACCGCGAGCCCGGTCGTCGCCAACAACATCGCGAGCTTCGGGCCAGGACCGCTGCCCATGGGCGCCTCCCAGGTCGGCGGTGGAAACGGCTCGGGCGCCTTCGGGTCGGGAGTCGTAGTGAACTCAGGTCCCGTCGTGGGCTTCTCGCTGGCCGACTCCGGCCCCGGCGGCGGCTCGGCGTCCTACGAGATCACCAGCGGGATCATCCACTACACGGTCCAGGGTGCGGCCGTCCCCGCCGGATCTTCCTTCGGGGCCTACCTGTCGATGGGTGGTGCGGTGCCCCTGGTGGGCAATGCCGACGTCGTCGCCCTCCGCGCCCTCGTCACGGACACGGCGGGCGTCTTCGGCGCCGGCGGCCTCGACCTGCCCCAGATGGTGCTGGCCATCTCACGCAACGGGTCGGGGGCGGGGATCGGGAGTTACAATATCGTCACGATCGGCGGCGCGGCCGGCGGGAGCGCGGCGCTATCCTCGACAACGGCACAGTCGGCGCGTTCCGCGCCCTGGCGGTCGACAACCTTCTGACGCCCGGGGCGCTCCCCGTCGGCGACATGCTGACGGTGACCTACACCTTCACCGGCTTTGCCGATCCCGCGAGCTTCTCGTCGTTCGATCCCATCGACTCGACCGACCTCCTCAGTCTGACGGGCCCCCTACCGACCCTCTCGCTTGTCGGAGATGGCGCCGTCCCCGAACCCTCGTCCCTCGCCCTCTGCGGCCTCGGTGCCGTCGCCCTGGCCGGCTATGCGCGACGTCGGCGGACGGCCCGCGCCTGAGACGAAGACGCCCCGGGCGGAGGGCACCGGGGTGATCACCGAGTCCGACGATCGCGTGAGGTCTCCAAACGGTCCGGACGAAAAACGATGACAACGTCTTGTCGTGGCTGGACTTAGCATCGCTTTTTTGGTGCGTACCAGAGCGCATAAAATCGCCCGTCTCGGCTAAAGCCATAGACGCTAAAGTTTCGCTCACCGTGACCGGAACCGTGTTTTCGCCGCAACCATTTGACCGGTCTCTGGTTAAGCAAGGGTCGGCGTCGAGGCTGCGCTTGAGCCAAGGGCGCTTGAGTTCCACATGCCCGGTCGAGGCCCTTTCCTCCGGCCTTTCTCGAGCTCCGGACGACCATCGCTCAGCCCTCGACCGTCGCCGGTATCACCACGCCCGCCAGTCGCCTTGCCGCGGCCGTCTTCGACCTGGGCATCGCCCGTGCTATGGCGACGATCTCGCGCGGAAAAGCCCGCCTTGCTCATGGTGGCGAGCAGCATGTCGGCGGTGGCTTCGGGGTCCAGGACCGCGCGGAGGCCGGCCGGCTTGCGGATCACCGACGGCTCGCCCGAGCTTCCATGGGCTGCGAGCACCATTAGCCGGCCCTCCGGCGATCGCCGACGCCGCCCTTGAGCTTCGTATTCGTCGTCCGCGGCGTCCGTCTCGGAGAGGGCTTGACCTTGGGTAGCAAGTGGTCGAGGCCCCAGCGGCTGCACTTCAGGCAGAATTCCAGCGCGGCGAGCTCCCGGCCGAGGCAGACGGGGCAACGGTCGCCGGCCGGCGTTGGGCCATCCCATCGGCTCGTCTGGCCGAGGAGGAACTTGGGCCTCGGGAAGAGCTGGGGGGGCACGTAGCCTTTTGTTGCCCGGGCGGCGGCCGCGAACCGCTCCGCGGACTCGGCGGCGATCGCCATCGTCAGCGGGCCAGGGTCGGGCGAGATCAGACTGTCACCGACCGCGTCCTCGTAGGACTCGGCCTTGTGTCCGCGATAGCGCTCCGCCGGCGGCTCCCAATCGACCGCGACCCACGCGTAGAACACGTTCCCGCGGGCGTCAGTCCGAACCTCGGCCAGCCTGCACCCCAGGCGTTCGCAGGCGAGGGGCGAGAACAGGACCGTCGGCCCGGGAGTGAAATCGCCCTCCCACGGTGTGACGAGCCCGGCGTCCTCGGCCTCGATGATCAGGTCGGCCAGGGCGTCGAGGGTCAGGTCCAGGGATGTCGCGAGCGTCTCCAGGGGCGGCCAGGGGGGCAGGCTGTAGAGCGATCCGAGCAGCTCGTCGACCGTCGGCGGCATGGCGCGACTCCGCGGTTGAGGGGCGAGCGTCGCCCGATGCATGCATGTCGACCGCCGAACCATCCGACGGCCTGTACGTCCCGTGGCGCGACCGTCGAGCGTCCGGGCCTGATTCCTCCCGCGTCGCCACGCGGGCCGGGTGGCGGGCCTGCAGGGCGGTCCGACGCCCCGGCCCTCGGCGTCATGGCCTCCCTGGGACGGCCGCGCCCTTGCCTCGCGGGGCCGGCGGGGCGGCGACCGGCGGCGCGGCCCGCTGGGCGAGCTTTTGCTTCTCGATCTGGACCAGTTCTTTGACCGCGGCCTCTACGCCCTTCATCCCGCCGGTCGGGTCCGCGTTCTTGTCCTTTGCTTTGATCCGGCCGGCGACGTCGCGATAGGCCGCGTCGACGTCTTCCTGCCGGTTGAGCCGCTTGAAGGTCTGTGGGTTGACGCCCTGGACGCCGACCCGCTCGGCCTCGCGGTTCGCGGCCTCGAGCATCTCCTTGTTGATCCGCTGCCGGCGGGAATCCACGCCGCCGCCGACCTTCGTTGAGATCCCGCCGAGGGTCGCATCCCAGAGTGCGTCGGTCGCGTTTGTGGCCCGCGTGTCGATGAAACCGCCTGCCTTGAGCCTTGCTTCGGCGAACTCGCGCGCGATGGACACTGATTCGCCGGGCTGCCCCTTCACGAACTCGGACGCAGCCAGGGCGGCTTGCGACTGCCTCTTGGCACCGACGCCGGTCCGACCGAGGAAGTCGCGATCCAGGGCGATCGTGACGGCTCCCGTGGCGGCTTGCTCCCTCGCCTTCGCGATCCGTTGCTCGAGGACGTCGAGGTTCTTCGCCATGGCGACCGTGGCGGCCCGGTCTGTGCGGTTGTGGAAGCCCTGCTCGGAGAGATACTTGTTCCAGTCCTCGCCGCCGTGGGCCTGCATGTCCGCCCGGAGCGCACGCAGTTTGTTCAGGTCGCCCTTGGCCCCGCTGACGCCGATCCGGTCGAGATAGTCGCCGGTCGTGCCGCCGATCGAGTTGAGCAGGTTGTCGACCTGTTTGAACTGCGTGCCGGACGACCCCGCCGACTTGGACACGGTCGAGGCCACGCCGACCCAGGCGCCCAGCTCGGCAAGATCCTTTACCCGCCCCGCGCCGATCGCGTTGCCCGCCGCGCCGAGCTCGGACTTCGCAAGCGGGTTGATCTTGCCGCGGCCCGCGTTGAGGCCATACTCCATCGCGCCGAGCTGGCCGGCGAAGTCCTCGATCTTGTTGATCTTCGTGTACTGACTCACGACGCCCGCCAAGTCGCCCGCCGTCTCAGGAGACAGGCCGGTGCGGGCCCCGAACGCCGCCCCCTCCCGGGCCATTTCCCGCTCCATCGCCTGCCGGTCGGCGTCCTTCTTCCCCGGCGCGATGTTGCCCTTCTCGCGGCCGGCCGGGATGGACCCCTCGAATTGCTCGAGGAACTTGACCGCCTCGTCGGGCTTGAGCCCGCTCGCCATCCCCAGGAGCAGCGCCTCGCCCGCGACCTGGTCGTCGGGCCCCTCGTGGCCCTGCAGGTTGGCGAGCTCTCGCATGGAGTCGCGGAGCTTGAGGTTCGCCGCGGCGAGCCGCTCGGACTCCTCGCGGGCGTTGGCCATCCCCTTGCCGATCGCTTCGAGGACCTTCTCAACCTCGTGGAAGGCCATGAAAGCGGCGCGGGTCGCGGCCATGCTCGTGGCGATAGACTGAGTCGATCCGGCGGTAACGCTGAGGGTCTGATTTGTGCTCTGTAGCTGCGACTGCAAGCCAGCGAGACTCTGTTTCAACGCCTCGACTTGCTTCGCCATCGCCGCCGACGACCGTCCGCCACCCGACGCGTACCCCGTCAGCTTCGCCTTGACCTGCGCGGCCAGCGCGTCGAGCGCCTGCAGCGTCGCGATGAGCTGGTTCGTAACCTGCGTGGCCTGGTCGCTGGCCGTATAGTCGATGTTGTAATTGACGTCGGCCATCGAAAGGGGCCCTCGGTGCGGGTGTTCGTGTTCGTGCGTCGTCAGGATCGGGAGGATCGGGCGAAGTGTCGGGCGATGTCGATCTCGAGCTCGACCTTGCGAGGCAGCAGCTCCCGGTCGAGCCGGTCGCACAACCGCCGGCCCTCGTCGGCCTTCACCTTGGCGAAGATCGGGTCGTAGGGTTCAGGCTCGCCGCCTGGCCCCGCGAGATAGGGTGAGATGTCGCGAAGGGCGCGGGCGTATGCCTTCGCGGCGGGCGTGCCGACCCTCGTCTCCAGCGATAGGGCCAGATACGGCACCTGCCCGGCCAGGCCGTTGAAGACGATCGAGCCGACGCCGTCGTCGAGATGGCTCGCCAGCTCCGCGAAACGCTCGTCGCCGGGGAGCGATTCGTACCAGGCGTTCATGTCGACATCCGGATTGAATTTCGCCGTCGCGGCATCGCTCAACTTCAGCCACCGGGCCACGCCCCGGCGGACAAGCTCCCCGTCATCCTCGACCTGCGGAATCGACTCGTTGGGCGTTGCCCCGGACGTCCCCCGCCGATCGTTGAAGGGGCGGCCCGCGATCGCGTCCTCGATGTCATCGACCACGCCGTCGTAGGCAGTCCTGTCGTCGTCATCATCGAGGATCAGGCCCATTTCGGCGCCGTGCCAGATCATCGCCGGGAGCTCGCCGTCAGCGACTTGGGAGGCGGCAAGGTCATAGACGGCGCGGCGGATCGCCACCCTGCATGCCTCGGCCGATCGTCTCAATCCGTCAGTGACCTCGGCGATCACCCGCAGCCAGGCCCGGTATCCCTCGAGCTCGGCAGGGTCCGTCGGTGGGGCCGGGAACTTGCCCGGGAGGCCCTCGACGGGGATGGTCCCGGGATCATCGGCGGGGGTCTCGGCGGGTTCGTCGTCGGGGATCAAGGCGGGCTCTCCGATGGGGTCGGACGGATCCGGGTCGGAGTCAGACGCGCGGAGTGGCCGGCTTCACCGGCGCCGGGACCTGGCCGTCTGGGTGGAAGATCGAGTCGAGCATGTCGAACTTCACGCCGCCCTCGGGCTGCAAGAGCGGCTGGGCCTTGATCAGGTCGGCGACTTTCCGAGCAACCTCGAAATACTCGCCCTGACCGGCCCGGAAACGTCCGTCGAGGTCCTTCGCGATCGTGTGGATGTCGATCCGCGTGCCGAGCTGGCCGGTGCTTCGGAATCGCTCGAGAACCGATGTCACCTTGACCAGACTGAGGGGCACGTCCGGTCTCATCGCCGTCACGAGGTGCTTCTCATTCTTGGGATCTTCGAAGCGCTGGCCGACGCGCTCCGCGAGCAACCCCAGTGAGAACCCGCTAGACTCCAGAGCCCACGCCTGGACGAGCTCTTCGGCCGACTCCTCCTTGACCGCGCCGCCTGCGACCAGTCGGTTGATGACCGCCCGAAGCGGCATCTCCTTCGGCGACTCGAATTCCGGGTTCCGGAGACGGGCCGCCCCCTTGCCGTCCATGTACTCGACGGCCGCCCGGAGCGTTTGTCCCGGGTTACCTTTGCGTGCGAACTCGCCGATGACGAGGTCTGTCGTGCCCGGGTAGATTTCGCCGCGCTTCTCCATGCCGCGCACATAGTGGTAAGCCAACCTCATGGTCGGGCTGATGGTCGCCTTGGGCATCGCCTGAAATCTCCTGGGGTCGAAAGTTGCATGTTTCGCAATCCGTCTAATTTGATAGCTGTCTAATAAAGACTCCGGGGTTACCGTGCGGGGTGTTTCGCGTGCCCGATTCCCGCCCGCTACGTGCCCCGCCTCGCACTCCCGGCTCACTCGGACGGCGGGGGCTTTGCTCGGCTGCTCGTCTCGTCGCATCTTCGCGACCCACGGGCCCGGCATCGGGCCCAGAGACATTCTAGCCTACTCCGCATCGGGCAAAGGATCGAGAAACCCAGCCTTTTCCAGCTCGGCAATGGCCGGTTGAAGGTTACGCTTGAGATGGGCCGGGCCTTCGTAGTGTCGGCCTAAGCCAATGTGCTCGTGGGCGAGCTCTTTGAGGTCAAACGTCCAATCCGGCTTGTGATGAAATCGTTTATCGAGAAAGCGGTACATTCGCTTGGCAGTGGAATTGCTCAAACCAATGCACAAATCATAATCAAGCGGCTTCAAATATCCGGCTTGAAAGCTCTCGAAAATATCCTCTCCCCAAATTATGTAAGACGGGATGAGGTCGAGCTGTTCGCCCGATGTGCGGCTATCATTCAGCTCGAAACTCTCGATGATATGAAAGCCCTTCGTCGTCCAGGCTTTCTTTCGGTTGTCACGCCAGGCGTTCTCATACTGTAAATAAACGCTTGTCCATTTTTGCAGTGACAAGAGAATCCGCTCGTAGCTGGCTCCGTGGCTCGGCCAGCCCAACCATCGAATCAACTCCAGGCGACTGAACGTAACTTTCCGCTCGGTAAAGTTGCTGTGCTTCTTGGTCAACTGGATTAAAGCAATGATGATTTCATCATCGACGGCGGTAGTCAGGCCGTAATTGCCCGCCTGAATGGTCAGCTTGCGGGCAAGGGTACGGCCGGTACGCTCATCGAAAATCTCATCCTGGTAGACCGCTTCTTTCTGATCCTTGGGAACGCGATCGGTCAAAAGCGTGATCGGAAATTCTGCGAGGTTCATCTCATCGCGGCCGAGCAACCCAAGCGGTTTGGTGGAGGGCTTTAAGCTGGTGTTGGCCGCTGCTTTCATAACTGAAATCCTTATCGATAAAAAAGCAACAACATCGTTTGCTGTGCAGTTGTTGTTTTATTCTTAGGTTATAGGGTTATAGAGTTACCGGAAAAAATTCCCTTACGCAATAAGAACTTACGACAAATTTCCGGAGTCGGATGTCGAATGCACCGGAGTCAGATGTCGAACCCGCCGGAGTCGGATGTCGAATGCACCGGAGTCAGATGTCGAACCCGCCGGAGTCGGATGTCGAATGCACCGGAGTCAGATGTCGAACCCGCCGAAACCGGAGTCGGATGTCGAATAGACCGGAATCCCGTCGTGTGGAAGGGGTTCCAAGGAGAAGCCAGCTACAAACAAAGGCTGTTTGGCTGGGTTACAGCCGCCAGTTGGCAAGCGTGAGCGGGTAGCCAAGGCTTTGCACTCGCTGGAAATGGGCGGTGTTGCCCGTGACCAACTCCAGGCCGTGCTCCAAGGCGATCGCCGCGATCATCGTATCGGCCAAGCCGATGGGATGGCCGGTGCGTTGCAGCTCGCCGCCGATCCGTCCGGCCAGTTCGGCGGTAGCACGGTCGAAAGGGAGCACTTCTTCAGAGGCAACGGCCGCCAGCAGGTTTTGAAGTTGCTTCAACGCCAGCTTCTGCTGAAGCCCACGGATCGATTCCATCAGCGTGACGGCAGAGATCGTGTACCGGGAGAAAGCTTTGCGGTAAGCGGCGGCATTGGCCGCGACGACCGGATTAATCGCCTTGGTGATCTCTGAAAAGATATCCGTATCGATAAGAGATTTGTTCAAGAGTCGAATTCCCGCCAAGGCTCCTCTCGCCGCTGGCGGTAGGCATCGGCGACGATTTCATCCATCAGATCGGCGTCGGCACGCATGCAACCCAACACCGGGTCGATCGGTTGATCGTTGCTATTCGTTGCCGCCCCGGAATGGGTGAACTTCATTTCTCTCAGGAGCAAACGGGCGGCCTCAGCCATTGCCTCATCAACCGAAGCAAAATGGCCGTTGGCCACTTCTGCCCTGATCGAGCTTTCCAGGTCGTTAGGTAAGTGTATGGTCATGATATCGGTTCTCCTTCCTATGCAGCCTACCACAGTCTTCCTGCCATGCCAAGCGGCCAGCAACATCCACGCTTGTACTACCTGCCGGACTGTGATAGCTGTGTAACACACTCCCGGAACGGACGTTCCGAAAACGAAAATAGGCCCTTTCGGGCCTGCTTTAATGCCGAATGTTGGTCGTCTTATAGATCCAAAGAAATGACTTCACTGTTCGCGCGCTGCCTAGGGCACGCCAAATGGAGAGGGCGACCGAATCCCGCGCGAAACGCACCTCGCCACCCATCATGAGGACGTTGACTCCGCCCGGATGGGCGCTGGTGGCCGAGAAGACGCCGTCGATCATATGACGATCATGGACGCTGCCGACATACTTCGTGAAGCTGCACTCGTCGCCCGCCCGGTTAGGAGTCGAGCAGTGGTTGTAGTTAGTGAAGTGGAGGCCGGTCAGGAACCACGATTCGCCGCCTCGCGACTCCTGCGGCATCGTTGGGTCAGCAGCGACCGGGCGGCAGACGGAGACAGCAACGTCGGGGTATGGGCCTGCATATTCGCCGTCCCCTAGCCGGTAATCACCGCCGGGTCGGAACCGCCCTTTCGCCCAACCGCCTTGGAGTCGCTCGGAAAAGCCGGCGGTGGAGGAGAGCCCGTCCGGGAAATCCGAATCCCGAAACGCCTGCCCAGCCGCGAAGGCGCCGGAGATCGCCGGGCTCAGCCAAACCGACAGCGGAGTTCCGTTGGACAGGAACATCGTCGTCGGGCCAAGGCTAGCACGGTAGTTCACCCGGCCGTAACCGGGCACGCCCCCGCCCGCGTCGGAGGGGCACAGGAAGACGGACAAGGACGGTGACATCACCGTCTGGTTCGCGACGAGCCCGGGCGAGAGGGTGACGGGTAGAAGGAAGTTAATCCCGTCATAGAGCGTGGCCTGCTCCAGATGAGGCAGGAGCCGCGCCTGCGGGCTTAAGTCGCTGTTCCAATCGATGGGCGGTACGGCCACCTTCGACGGCATCATGATGATGGGCGGGAAGCGATTCTGAAGGCTGGCGTAGGAGTGGATGGCGATCCCGATCTGCTTGAGGTTGTTCGTACACTGCGCGCGTCGGGCAGCCTCCCTCGCCGCCTGGGCTGCCGGGATGACTAAGGCGATGAGGATGGCGAGGATCGTGATGACGACCAGCAGCTCGATCAGGGTGAATCCGCGGCGGGCGTTCATGATCACGATCCTGGTGTGGGGCAGTCGCTCGACTCAGGGCGCAACTCGCGCCTGACGCCACCGTAAAAGGCCGGCGACCATCACAACGGCCGCGATCCCGATCGAAGCGATCACGAAGTAGGGCGGGCCGGACTTCTGCTCGCCCGGCATCGCCGGGTCCGGGGAGCCCAACGACGTCAACATCGGGGTGGTCCCCCGGGAATTCGCCGCGGGAAGGTGTGCCAGGTCCCAGGTCTTCTGCGCGGTACGAGACGTTCCTGGCCGAGTCGCCGATCGCGATCGGTTCGGGAAACTCCAATCGAAATGCGTCATCGGGGACACTCCCGACGTCGACCTTGGTGAGGATCGTCCGGAAGACCCGACGATCTGACAGGTAAACAGTCTGCTCGAAGGGTAGCCAACCCCGGCCAGGTACATGGCGGATGTCCCCGTGGTGCAAGTCGTATGTACTGCCGTCGGGCATCTCGTCGTGGAGACGGATCGGGATGGCGCCGTGTTCCGGATCGACCCAGATCACCCGCGTGCCACGCGGCCCCTTGATTTCGATGCGGATCGCCTTGATGCCCTCGGCGACTTCGTCATTGATGCGGATGAGCTCCAGGCCGGCCGCACCGTCCCGGATGAGCCGGGCCATTTGTGTGAATTCTTCTTGGCGCGCGCCGACGGGGAATTTCAGGCGGAGTGGGACAGAGACGGATCGGTAAAATCGGTCGACTCCTGCATCGATGCTGGTTGATCGGAGATTGTTGTTACCGGGGTTGCCCGAGATCGCATCGCAGAGCGTCACTTTCCCGTCGGTGAGGGCGCGGAGGCTCTCGAAGCGATGGGCGACCTGATTCTCGGAAATCCTGGTGCTGACCGCCAATCAGCGCCTCATCCGCGTAGAGGCAATGATATGCGGCATTGCTGGCTTTGAATGCATAGAAACCCTCCGCTTTGTAGGCGTCCGTGAGATCGCCCTTGATCGCATCTCCCACGGTCTTCGCGTAGCCGTCCGTATACTCGAACCAGACGCGGCCAGCGTTGAATTTCGCCCAATTCTCCTCATAGAGATCAGCCAAGGCATTTAATGCGCTGCGGTCATCGCCCTTCGAGGCGGAAGCATCGCTGACGCAGTAGCAGGCCAAAGCGAGCAAAGTCGCGGCAAACATGGGTGTCTCCCGTTTAGGGCGCAGAGCGCGGGCCGACGGTCAGGGACTTCCGTCCAACGACCTCGGCCCGGCTCGATTGTGGGGCCTGCGGACACCGATGTCAGAAGCTCGGTGCCTACGACCTTGGCATCGTGGAGGGCCAGCGCGATAGAGAGGCTAGCATCCGGCGATAGTTCCTGTGGCCGTACACTTGAGATTCAGACACGGCTGAGCCACGGTCCCGGTGAAGAAAGTGACCGTACAGGCCGGAACCTGTCTGTTAGGACAGTTGTTGGTGGGCCCGACGTTGCAGGGCGTGTAGTTGATATTCTGCTGGATGGCCGCAGTGTAGGCCGGGGGCATGGGGCCACCGACGCAAGTCCCTGAGGTCGCGTAGCATGCGAGATTTGGGCACCCGGCGATGGGTGTTTGACACATGGGAAACTGAGCGCGGGCGGTGTCGATGCCGATCCCAGCGGCGACTACAGCCATGCTAGCGCCGACGAAGCGGAACCAGGGGTACGACTTCATGCTGCAACCTCCTTCTTGATGGGTACTGAGAACCGGAACGGGACGCTTCGCGAGAAGCCGCGTCGGCATAACATTGCCGAGCAGCTATTCCCTGTGGATAGCGGACCAACGGATCGTGATCTTGGGCATCTCGGGGTGATCTGTCGCGATAACTAACTTACCAGTCTCATAACGATTCCCCGCTATTTTGTTGCGATAGCAGATCCCCAGGCTGTGCGACAATCCGGCCGAGATGATCGGCTCCGTCCCGGCATTGCCGTCGGGCTCGACACTCTGGGAATCGCTGTCGATCGCCAAGATTCGGAACGGCCGACCGTCCAAGGCTTCTAAGGTCAGATCCCTTCGGAGTGTTCCGGACGCCGCCCTGACCAGGCCGAACGATAGGGAGGCGGGCGAGGCTTGGACGGGTAGAGCGAACGACCAGAGTGCAGTGATCGAAGCGGCGTGGCCTTGGCGGGTCGTCGCGGCAATGGTCGCCGAGTGGGTGCCAGAGGCTCCATCGAATTGCGAGGTCCCCGGGGTATATCTCACCCCGAGCCGATACCGACAGCGGGTGATCGCTCCATCCTCGAAAAAATCGACGACGGGTACACGGTCAAGATCAACGGCCAGGCAGGAAGGCGCCTCGATATCAGTCGGGGCGTCAATGCGACTAGAGGTGGGTTCGAAGATTTCGCACCAGGTCTCCTTGTTGCCGGAACCCGGCAGCCCGGCCCCGTCTGACGTCACGGGGCCCAGGTCGAGAGTGCTCTCATCGAATCGGACGTGCGGGTAGGAACGGTATGAGACGGTGTAGGTCCGACTCGGCTCGTCCGCATCATCCGTCTCGATCGTGCATTGAATGTTCCACTTACCGAGCGATGTGTTCGGCTTAATCGTCATCTTCAACTCGGCTGAATCCCGCGGCGGGATTACCATAGTCGATAGAGTGGCTTCTGTACATGTTCATGACTTGATAAGCTTATTAATCTTTAACGGCCGACTGCTCGTATTTCTCACTTGGAATGTATGAACCAGGGGAGCACTCGATCCCGCGAAAGCCGGGCCGAGATCTTGAAAGCGCTCACGGTCGTGACCGCTTGGGCGCGGATCGCACCCCATAGCTACTGCCGCGTAAAACGGGATCAATATGCGTAGAGAGGGGAAGGCCAGAAGCTTCATAGCCGTGCTCCCGGATTGAGAGAGGAGCGAACCACGGATCTGTCAGTTAGAAGATTGCTTTATTTTTAGTATATTTGTCAAGCTCAAAGTTAATTTTTCAATTATATTGAAGACAATATATTATTGACATAATGACGCACAAGCTTGCCAGTGGTGTTAAGCGTTGGTCGCCTGGCTAAGAATGTTTGGAGTGCTCCGGTAATCAGCGATGGTGAAGGTCAAAGGGTCGAAATAATGGCAAAACCGTCGATCGTCTCGCGGTTCATCGTCCCTGCGGAATCGGGCGATCTCATCCGGCGAACAAGCTCGCGACGCCCAATTGCGGAAAGTACCGCGTGAGCAGACCCTCTTGGAACTCAAGGGTCGGCCATCGTCGAGCCTGAAGTCTCTGTAAGAAACCCGCCCGCTCTCGATGGCGAGGATCTCCCGGGCAAAGCACCCGGACGCGCCGGCATATACGCCGCCAACGACGAGGTTCATAGCGCTGCTCCTGAAAGGGTGGCACGGGTCGAGCTAGCGCCGCAGCCGCATGGGAAGTACTCTAAAAATATCATCTTATTTCATGGTCTCAGGGCTCTTCTCAGAACCGCCATTGGCAATGCATGCAATCGCCGCTTGCCCGCGCCCCGATTTCGTGCTAGATAAAGGGGATTATCAGGCACGAAATCGGGGCGGGAGGAACAATTCGTATACCTGATGGGATTTTGTACAGAAATGTTGGGTACATTTCAGAGGCGGGCGCAACCTCGTGCCCGATCCGGCTCGAAAGCGCCTTTCGGCCGTCTCGCAGAGCAGTATTAGACCGGACCGGAGCTGCCGTATTTTGCCCTGCGTTTACAAAATGCAACGCTAAACAAGCTTGGATTGAACTTAAGTGTCTGTTTCGTCACAGTGAGTATCGCGTTGAAGCCAAGAAGGTCGATGGTCGACCTCTGGTAGCGGACTTTCCGGAACCGGAACCTCGATGATGAAGCTTCGTCATGCGTTCGTTGTCGCCCTACTGTCCGCCTACGCGGCGTCGCCGCGGGCGTCGGCCGACACGCTCTTCCTGATCGACGACGGCACGAACACCCTATTGCGGATGGACCCGACGTCCTACGCGATCAGCGTCGTCGGCTCGACCGGCGTGGCGACTGGCGACTTCGGTGACCTGACCTATGACTCGGCGAACAACACGCTCTACTGGTCGGCCGGGCGTGACAACGGCAACCTTTACACGCTCGACCAGAACACCGGCGCTGCGACCCTCGTCGGCGCGACCGGCGTGAACGACCTTTTCGCTCTGACCTACGACCCGGCCAACGGCAAGTTCTACGGCATGTCGACGGACGGCAACACGTACACGATCGACCCGACGACGGGCGCCGGGACTCTGCTCGGTGGCAATAGCCTCTATCCCGGCGGTCTGACCTATAACACCGCCACGGGACAGCTTGTCGCATTGCAGGCCGGAACGGGGAGCTTTTATTCGATTGACCCGACAACCGGCGCCGCGTCATTCCTGGCTGCTCTCGGATTCGTCGACGACAACGGTGTCGCGTACGACCCGACCCGGAACGCCTATTGGTACGACCAATACGGCCCGGGTTCCGTATCGAAGATCGACGCGACGTCCTACGCGGGAGGAGTCGTTCAGACCTACGCCGGTTTCCTCGACGGTATCGCCTATGTGAACGCGGTACCGGAGCCCTCGACGTTCGCGCTGCTCGGCTTGGGCGCGCCGCTGCTGGCAGTCGCCCATCGGCGCCGGAAGCGGACCGCGGCGTGACCGGAGTGGGCGGTCACTGGTCCTCGCGTTGTCCTGGCTCGCTCCGTTTTTCCGCTTGAGCCTTGAAGTCACGTTGCCTCTGCCGCTCGGCGTCCCGCACCGCCAGCGGCCCGATTTTCGTCGGCTTTTCCAACCTTGGTCGCCCGAACGCCCGCGGCCCGACTTGCTTGGCCCGTTCCCATTCAGGTTCAACGTTCGGTCTCATTCCGCAACGCCCCGCGCCGGCGCCAACCGGTCCGGCGGCCCCACGCATCGTCTCCGCGGGCTTGACGACGACCTTTTGCGCCGACACGGCCCATGCGTGAATCTGCGCGGGCACGAACCGGACGCGTTTCCCGGCGCCGCGGTCGGTGATGACGTCACCTCCAAGGACGATATGCGGGATGCCGTCGGACTTGATCGCGGCGAGCGTCGTCGCCGTCGTCTCGTACCCGAGGAACTCGGTCAAGTCCGCCAAATTCCACAGGCGGTCTTCGGGGAGCGGTCGCGGCTCGCGCGGTTCGGAGGGCATCGACGAAGCTCCATTCCAATGGAGACGCCCCGGCGCCGTCCGGTGGACAACGTCGGGGCGGGGGCAAGGTGACTGGACGATGAACCGGTCGGCGCTGCGGTCTACCGAGGCTGAGGTAATCGAGGCGATGCCGGCTGGACTTTCAGCGGTTCCAAGCACTCCAGGATGAAGACGCCGGGCCCGAAGTCACCCTGGCCGTCGTCTTCGTTGAGCCAGACCTCGCCCGGCGGCCCGTCGCCCGGAGGCAGGTCGTCCACGTCGAGGAACCGGATGCGATGAAGCAGGCCGCCGAGGATAACCGGGACCGACACGCGTTCGCGCGGCCGGGGCTGGTCGCCTTGATTCGTGGTCGTGGTCGTCACTGAGTCTGCCATCGTGTACTCTCCGAGAGAAGAGGGATCGAACGAAATTCCACATGCGGGCCACATTGACCCGCTGATGGGTCGTGATGTACCGAAATTGGGACGGTACGGGTTGACCGGTCGAGAAGGCGGATGGGGGGAAGAGGAGAGCAAGCCGGGGGCCGCGGCGCCCCCGGCGATCGACGGCGGTTCAGTCCAGCGCCACGGGCGGGAGCGGCATCAGGCCCGCCTCGGCCCGCTCGTGGGGCTCGATGTCCACGCCGAGGGCCTCGGCCTCCATCTCGTCTTCCCAGGCCTGACGGCGGGCATCCTCGGCCTCCTGCTCGAGCAGGGTGGCCGTGCCGCGGTCGAAGCCGAACGCGAAGCGGTCCTTGATCGGCGCGGGCCACGACTTGCACGGCACGGCGTCGATCCCCTGGCGGCCGAGCTCATAGCCCAGCACTTCCACGCAGTCGCCGAACGTGGGGATGAAGGGCTCTGGCCGGCCCGTAGCGGGCTTCACGGGCTCGGGGCGGGCGATCGGCGGTGCGTCGGTCAGGATCGCCACGCGGCCGGCCAGGTACGCCCGGTTGAGCGCGTCCGCCGAGCAGACGTTGCCGCGCTCGCTCATCCACTGGGTGGAGCTGGTCCGGCGATACTCGCCCTCGGCCAGACCGCCGATGAGCCTGATCCTCGAGACGGTGGGCGGGATGGCGTCAGCGTCGACAGCCGGTCGGTCGGCGGCGGCACGACCCGCGAAGAAGCCGGCAACGCGGTTCGTCGGGGCCGAGGCGGCGGCCGGGGCTGCAGGGGCGGCAGGGGCCGCCGGCGCCTCGTCGACCACCAGGCCCTCACCGAACGGCCGACGCTCGCCGCGGCGGGTCGGGGCGTAGGGGTGGAGCTTCGCGGCCTTGGCGGACGGCCTGGGGGGGGATAGGATAGCCATCGGACACCTTCCTTCACTCGGCGGGTTCCATCGGGCCTCGGTCGGGTACCATCCGGCCGGGGCCCTCTTCGTTGCGGACAGGGCCAATCCCCGTCCGTCAGACGAATAGTACCTTGAGGTACCTATGGTGTCAATAGGTACCTTTGGGAATCCTTCCCTTTGACCTTCCGAGCGGTGAAAGGTATCATTAGGTCCAGTCGGGTACCCTCAACCTCCTTGCACATGGGCTGCGAAATGGCTACGAAAAAAGTAGTGTCGTGCGCGGGGCGACTAAGGCCGCGACCTCGTCCGCACGAGTGCAACCGTCGGTGATCAACCTGAAGGGCTCGGATGAGGAGCGGGCGTGGCTCGCGACCGCGCACAAGCGGACTCACATCCCCAAGGCGACGATTGTCCGCCTCGCGCTCAAAACGTGGGCGGTTCAGAATGGCCTTCCGCCCTATCCATTCGACGACGAAGTGGAATGACCCGAATAGACACGCCCTTACGGCCTGTCCTGCTCGGACTCACGGAAATCACGCAGGAAGTGGTTGGCCAGCCGGAGATCGGCCTTAAGCATTGATGTATGTTGCAACGCTAGAATTAGATGAGAATTGATATCCAGCAGCGACTTAGTCAGGGGATCTGCGTCCCCATGACTCCGCTTGAGTTCAGCAGCCCGCGTCTCAAGCACTATCCCTGCTTCCAGGATATCGTTCTGGATGCGCTCGGCTTCGATGCTGAGCTTTCCCGAAGACAGTACCTGAAGTACCGCGCGAATGTCGTCGGTGAGTTCCCCCTTCGGCGGATCGTCCAGAGCATCGTCGACCAGGTAGTCGAGTGACACGCCAAGAACGCGTGAAATGGCAAGCGTCTCGAACACGTCCGGGACGCGTTCGCCATTCCAGTATCTGTTCATGGAACTCTTGGAAATGCCCTTGCGGCCTTGCTCCATGAGGACCGTAGAGGCGGCGATAGCTAGTTCGCCCTGATTGAACCGCTTCGCCTTTGCCAATGATGAAATCTTCTCATGTAATTGCATAGGCGATTCATGGTGAAGGTGATCTGGGTCTAGATTTCCCCAAGTTGGGGCTTGCAAGACCCCGATTCGGGTATGTATTATACCACCAAGGTGAAATTTACAAACCCCTTAGTAGAGCGTCAAGTCGGCGGGAGGGCGCACGTGGGCAAGCTACTTCGCAAGAAGCTACAGCGGAACAACCTCGCCCGGGTGTGCGTCAAGCCATCGGTTCACTCTGGCTTGAAAGAGGCGGCCGAAAGGCATGGCGTCTTCATCAACGAGCTGGCGAGCCAGCTGATTGAGGTCGGACTCAAGCGGGATCTCGGACCGCTGATCGAAGCGGCCGCGGCATCGGCTTGATCGTCGTTCGGTAGTAACCGTAGCTCGACCCGGCCGGCGCAACCGGGACGTCGTCGAGGGTGCGCGCGCATGAAAAAAAGCCGGTCGGAGAGTTCACCTCCGATGCCGGCCGGATTGGCCCCTGCTGGAGACAGTGACCATGTACAGAACTATAGCACAGCGGATACGCCTGCGTCGAGAGGCGTCGGGGCGGCCCGACGCGCCACCGGACCGGGCCGGTGCGTGGAAGGCCGGCTTCTTCGGTTGGAAGCGCGGTCTGGTCCAGCCGCCGCCGCTTGCCTGGCCGCAGGACTTGCAAGATGCCTACGCCGAGGGCCAGGCCGCCGCCGAGGCGGAGCTCGCCGGGATGCCGGCGGATGAGTCCACCCGTTGACCTGACCTAAACAACTGAACGCAACCGCGCGGGGCGTCGCCACGTCCCCCACCCCGCCCGGCGCGATCACCATATTCCTGACTCGAGGGCGATTGATGGGATCGACGACGAAAACGAGGGGCGGCGGTGGGCGAGTCACCCGGTTCACGGACGCGAATCCTTGTCCCATCTGCGGCGGTTCCCAAGACGATCCGCGCAGCATCGGCATTCGGTGCGTCGGGCTTCCTCAGCTCAGACGGCGATTTCGCCCATTGCTCGCGAGAGCAGCACGCGGGCGGTCTGACCGTTGAATCGAACGGGCTGACGTACGCCCACCGGCTCGCGGGCCGCTGCAAGTGCGGCAAGACGCACGGGCCAGCCGCCGCCACGACGAAGGCCAGGGCCAAGGCCAGGCCGACAAAGAACGGAGTCGGCGGAAAGTCGCACGCGAAGAAGGGGCACGCCGGTAACAGCGCCACGAACGGCGCGGCCGCTCCGAGGAAGCCCTACCGCGAGCGGCTCGTCGCGACGTTCTACTACCTGAACGCGGCCGGCCTGCCGATCCTCAAGGTCGACCGGCTCAAGGACCCGAAGTCCTTCGCTCAGTACCGCGACGGCGGCACGGACGCGAGCGGCCGGATTCAATGGGTCGCCGGGACCGAAGGCGTCGACCTGGTCCCCTATCGCCTGCCCGAGCTGATCACGGCGATGGCCAGCTCGATTGTCTTCATTCCCGAGGGCGAGAAACACGTCGACGCCCTGCGGGCCCTCGGCCTGGTCGCCACCTGCAACCCGATGGGCGCCGGCAAGTGGCGAGACGAGTTCTCGCCCTGGCTCGCCGGCCGGCCCGTCGTCATCCTGCCCGACAACGACGACCCGGGCCGGCGCCACGCCGAGCAAGTCGCCCGGTCTGTCTCGCCTCATGCCGCATCGGTCAAAGTCGTCGAGCTGCCCGGCCTTCCCGAGAAGGGCGACGTCATCGACTGGCTCGCTGCCGGTCACACCGCCGAGGAGCTGCTCGAGCTAGTCGCCGCGTGGCCCGAGTGGGAGCCCTCGACCGCCGACCCCGCCGACCCCGCCGACCAGGTCGACGACCGGCCGACGCCGGACGAAGAGGCCATGTACCAGGCCATGGCCGACGATCACTTCAAGGCGCGGGCCGCCCGGGGCACGACGGCCCAAGCGGGCAAGAGCGAACGGGTCGACGTCGAAGTCAACACAGAGCGACATATCGTGGTCGCCGAATCAATCGCGGCATTCGGCGGCGACCCCGACCTGTACCATCGGGGCGAATCGCTCGTCACCGTCGTCCAGGAGACCGCCGACGAGATGAAGTTGAGCGGGCGGACGTCGCTTCGCGGGATCGCCGGATCGCCCCGCGTGATCGAGTTGGCCCCCCAGGTTGTCGGGTGTTTCCTGACGCGCAATGTCTCGTTCTACAGGATGCAGAAAGACAAGGAAGGCGAACCTTTCGCCGTCGACATGCACCCGCCGGACTGGCTGATCAAGGCGGTCGCCACCCATAAGCATTGGCCGGGCGTCCGGCAGCTCGCGGCAGTTGTCGAGTGTCCTTTCCCTCGGCCTGACGGTTCGATCGTCGAGACGCCCGGCTACGACCGCGAGACCGCAACCCTCTACCTGCCCACGATCGATTTCCCCCCGATCCCGGACAAGCCGACCCGCGACGACGCCCGCGCGGCCTGGACACGGCTCAAGACATACGTTGATAGATTCCCTTTCCCGACTGAGGACGATCGTGTGATTTTCCTGGCGGGCCTGATGAACGTGATCGGCCGCCCGGCCGTCGCGGGCCCGGTCCCGGGGATCGTCATCAACGGGAACCGCGCCGGGACGGGCAAGGGGCTCTTGGTCGACGCGATGACCATGCCGGGGACGGGCAGGCCCACGCCGACTTCGAGCTACCCTGACAAGCCGGAGGAAGCCGCCAAGGTCAAGGTGGCGATCGTCCTCTCAGGAAAGCCGGTCGTCAACTTCGACAACCTCGACGAAGGATCGTTCTACGGCGGATCGGCCATCGACAGTCTGCTTACCTCCATCACGATCGACGACCGCGTCCTGGGCTTCTCCAGACAGACCGGCGAGATAGCCGTCCGCGTCGCCTGTTTCTTGAACGGCAACAACCTCGCGCCGGTGAAGGACGCGTGGCGCCGGTGGCTCGTCGGCAACCTCATGACAGACCTGGAGAACCCGGAGCAACGGAAGGACCTCGGAGATATCCCGCTCCGCGCACGCATCCTCGAGGATCGAGGGACGATCGTCCGCGACGTCCTGACGATCATGAAGGCCCACGCCCTGGCGAAGTGGCCCACGGACGGCTGGGGCCCGATGGGCTCATTCGAGGACTGGGACCGTGTAATCAGGGGGGCCGTCTGGTTCGCGACCGAACGCGACTGTCTCGCTACACAGAAGAAGACAGCCGACGAGGCCCCGGACCGGCAGGCGAAGATTGCCCTCTTGGAAGCCTGGAATGAGCTGCCAGGCGGGGCCTCTGAGACGGGTCTTACCGTTGCCGACGCGGTCGACTTGGTCGAGAAGAACCCCAAGCAATTCGAGGCGATGCGATGCGTCCTGATGCAGCGCGGTCGGGCCGGTAAACCGGCAAGTGCCACGGCCATTGGGAGCGTCCTGCGCGGCCTGAAGAAATGCGCCGGTCGCTGGACTCAAGCTGGTCGACACAGGGAACAAACGACATCGCGCCGTCTGTTGGAGGGTCGTGGCAATCGGCTCCAACGACGCAGTCATTCACTCAAAAGCTAACGGGGAGTGTGGTGACTGCGGTGAGTGTGATTCCGGCTACCCCGCGCGGGATTCCGATTTCCATACCGATGTGTGCATGTCTGAAAAGACGCCCTTCCCTAGCTTGAATGGAGCCGGAGAACACTCACCACAGTCACCACACTCACCGCCGACCGCGTCAGCCCTTTCGAGGAGGAATTCGAGCTATGAACGCCGCCGTTGGAATCTTGGAACGGGCCTGGGTCCATGGCATCCGGCTCGAGCCGCGGGGGGAGAAGCTCCGGATCATCGCGACGCGAGGGCTGCCCGTCGATCTCCGTGACCAACTGGCGGAGCACAAGGCCGCGATCCTCGCGATTCTCGCCTCGCCGCTGTTCCCGCTGCTCGAGCTCCGCACCCGCGCGACGTTGGCCGGCCTGGTCCTGGGCGTGGAGAACGGCCGCCTGCGGGCTTGGTGGCGCCGGAAAGCCCGAAGCGTCGGGAGCCCGTCGCGCCCGTCCTTCCCGACCTGGAGGCCAACGAGGCCGCCCTGGTGGACCTGATCCGCGACGCCCCGGCCCCGACGATCGATGAGGGGCTGATCCCGATCACTCTCAAGCTGCCTGGCCTGGACGTCGGCGGGGACCGACCGTTGCGGCCGCTGAGCGATCACCCCGCGGCGTGCCCGCGTTGACCACCCGGAGCACCGAACGATGCGCACGAGACTTCCCCGGGCCCGGCCGCTTGTGGCCTTCGAGCCACCGTCTGACGGCCGGCCGTTCTCGGTCCACTCCCAGGAGTGGGCCATCCTCGAGGGCCGCACGGCCCAGAAGCGACGGCGCGCGTACCTGGACAGGAACAGGTTCAGCTTTCACACCAACGACCCGACGAACGTCCTCGCTGTGCTCCAGCAAGGAAGCGCGATCCCGCACCCGGCCCCGCACGAGTTCAGCCGGGTCCTACAGATCCTGCAAAGGGACACCGGCAGCTCATGGGCCGGCCGCTCATGGACCGTCGGGCTCTTCGAACGGGGCGAGGTCCTCGGCCGAGCGGGCTGGCCGCTTCGGGTTGTCGGCTACCCTTATCTGATCACTAAGGACGATCTGCGGCTGGTCAAGGAGATCGAGGCTCTTGGCCTGGACGTGCAGATCAAGAGCCCGTCGATCCGCGGATTCTTCTCATTCCAGGTCGAAGTTTACGCCCGCCAGAACAGACTCTATGCCTTCCATGAGTCGGAGTGCCGCCGATGAGTAGCGTCCTGACGATCGCCGAGGCGGCCGAGGATCTCAAGATCACCGAATCGGTGGTCTGGGGATACCACCGCAAGGGGCTGCTCGACGTCATGTACACCCGCAACGTCGGAGCGAGCTCGTCGCGCCGCGGGCCCCGGGACGCCCGGATCGACCGCGGCGAGTGGGAGCGGTTCAAGAAGGCCCTGACGGTGAAGATCGACCCGCCGAGGCCGGCAGGGGATAGCGGGTCCGCCCAAGGCGTCGGGGACCAGGGCGACGGCAAGCCTGCTCGCGGGCGGCCGAGGAAGGGACTGCCGGTGCCGGCGGGGGCCGACAAGTGGCTCAAGGCGTACAAGGCGGCGAAGTGATGCGCCGGCCCTCATCCTGTCGTTCTCTGTGCGCCCGACTCGGGGCGATGTTGTCCGGTCGGGGACAACGTGCCTCCCGATGCCTCATAGAGATCCTGCGCGTCCGATCGGAGGTGTGCAATGAAGCGTAAGAGGACATCGCGGACGGGTCGTCCGATACGCTTGGGTGGCTCCGGCCAGATCGTGACATACATCCCGTCGCCGGCTTCCTCCAGGTGAGAGAGCTTCGGATAGCCATATCCACACACCAAGAAGCTGAGACGCTTTACGTATTCGACGTTCCCGTAGGTGCGGGCGATTAGCATGGCTTCGAATCTCCGAAATTCCGCCTCCCCGAATCCCTGAAGGCGCTGCGGCTCACCTAAGAGGAGGATTTGCCAATTGACTTCTCTCTCCTCACCGGGGGCCAGCTCGGTAATCGTCGACGGCGGGACAAAGCCCTGCTCGTTGGACAGAGGCATAGCAGAAGTACCTGCGAACCTGACTGATTTTGCAAGACCGCGCCCCAGGTTCACGACCTTCCTCACGACTATGAGGGGGCATCCGCCCTCCGACTTTGAGTGAACAAGCTCTTTGATCCTGACCTCGGGGCGAGCAGCCTGCTCCGCATTACTACGGTTAAGCAGGTAGGACAGCACCGCGGTCGCCACGGCGCAGATCGATGTGAAGATCGTCAAAACAACGAGTGGCCCGAATGGCTGGGAGTTCATAAGATGCCGCGACCCGCCTTCATAATCGGTCTGGAGTATCAATGGTGAGCGTCGATGCGTCCCCCGCATTCGCCCCCGCATTCAACCATATTACCCCGCAAACGGGGTGAAATCGCGATTTTCTCAGCAGCGAGTGAGCGGCGAACTCATTGCTGAGACACAGTTAACGCAACATGCAGATTTGTGGATTCTCTAGTAATAACCTTCTTCGGAACCATAGGTTGGGGGTTCGAGTCCCTCCGGGTGTATTAGAGCGGTTCCTGAATGCGTGGCGCGCTCCGTTCGATCAAGGGGTCGTGGGGCGGCCCCGCCCGCGGCGGCCTCCGCCGGGCGGGCGGGGACGACCGCGCCACCGGGAATGAGCCACCGGCCGTCGCTCTCGATGTCTGCGGCTGCGCCATCCTCTATTCAGGGCTTCGCAAACACCGCGTGGATGGGCGCGAGTCCGTCATGATGTATGTCATGAAATTCGTATCCAAGTGCTTTGCATTTTCTTCTTTATTGAAAGCCAGCGGTATTATAATAGTATCATCATAAATATGAGCGGCAAACTGTCTCGGGCCTATCTCTTTTGGTGCTGGGGGGATGATGTTTTGAGGCACCCAGGCAATGCCTATTAGACCGGACTTTAGCCACTCGGGTTTGTCCGTCAGCTTGAAAGCAAGGATCTCCATTTGCTTGCCGTCGAAGCCTGCTGCCCCGAATAAGTCGGGCGGCAGGCCCCACTCGTCGAGGTTCTGCCTTCTCAGTACGTTCGCCGGGTGCATCAGGAATAGAAACTCTTTGAAGCGTCCGTCTCCTTTAGTCTCCGTTCGAGCCTGCGGCGCAAGTTGCGACTTCGCGGGTTCATTCGCCGGCGCGACCTTCATCCTCTCGATGGCCTGATCCAACCTGTCGAGTTTAGATGAATTCTCTTTAATGCTTGCATCGATCTTGTCGATAGCCTTGGGAACGAACCAACCGGTCGCGGTTACGGTCACCCCAATCAGGATACCCGCGGCCCACTTCATGTTGCGAAAGGTGGTAGTGGTGGCCGACTTGAACTCCGTGAGTTCCTTCCCGATTTCCCCCAACTTCTCTGCGATCTTGACCTGATAGTCAGACAGTTTCTCGCTCAGGCGATCGATGGCCGCTGCCAACTTATCGTCGGTCGGAGTGGGCATCGTCTGGCCCCATTTGCTCGGGAATCGATCAAAAACCAGCACGCCAGGGAGTCATGGGGCGGATGTTACCGAAATCCCGAAAGGAGCCTAGCTCAACCTTCTCAGACTATCGAGCTTATTATGTGCCGGACTGGGCCGTTAGTCTCCACCGTCATGCGAAGGACGTACCTTTTTTCGGCCGATTGCTGGGCCTGACAGCAGCGGACTTTGCGAATCGAGACGCGAGGTATAGTAAACGACAGTGCATCCAGTGCGATACGACCGGGTCCTGTCCGATCGCATCAGGAGTGGCCATTAACCGGCTTCAGCCGTCGCCGTCGACGGCTCCGTGGTTCGCTCCGCCAACTCCCGGCGCCGGCGCGTGGCGGTCGTTCCGTCCGCGGAACCACAGGCGATGGCCGCGGGCCTGTGGTTCGGAGACGGAACCACAGCCACCCGACGGGGCGAAATCGGGAGGGCGAGGGTCTCGGGATTAAACCCCCTGGACGCACGCCTCAGCGCGTCCGCGTCTCACTTTTCCTCGCCGCGATCCTCGCGGCCGACGACTCCTTCGCATACGCCAGCCATCGGGCCTGAAGATCGGCGTAGTTCTCGAAGCCGTAGACCCGCTTCAGCTCGGGCTCAACGCCGTTGCGCTGCGAGCCTTGCAGGAAGTCGATGAACTGGCCCGGCTTGCCCTGCTCGACGAGAAACCTCGTCAGCGAGACGCTCTGGGCGTAGTACAGCGGCCAGTACTTGCCCTCGGGGTAGTCGTTGACCATCAGGGCCTCGACGGTGAAGATCCGGCCGCCGTTGAGCGTGGCGTCGAGGTCGCCCATGCGCTTCTCCTGCTCGGGCTGAGGCTCGGAGAGGACGCTGATGCCCTCGTCGGCCCAGCGGGGGATCTGCCGGGCGGGGAAGAGGTCGGCGAGCAGGACGTGCGTCACCTCGTGGGGGACGACCGCATCGACGAGCGACGGCGCGTCGGCGCGAAGCTTGATCCGCCGGCCGGTGACGGACGAGCCGTTGCTCTCCATCGTCGAGAAGCCCGGCGACTCCATCGGCTGCCGCGTGACCTGGGCGAAGATCGCGGCGTTGGGATACAGGTACAGCTCGCACTTGGGCGACCACGGCCGGGGCGGGGGCGAGCCGGTCCATTTGCGGGTCATCGCCTCGCGCGCGGCCTCGGCGGCGTCCGACACGCGGTCGGCCAGCGCGGGGTCGTCGTGGAAGATGACGAAGTTCGCCGACTCCTTCACCTTCCACCGGCCCGAGTCGCCCTGCGACGTGAGCATCGGCGGCGTGTCGGTCGGCGGGATCGCCATCGCGAAGGCGCCGGGCTTGCCGAGCCGTCCCACCGGCGGCTGGGCGGGGACGGCCGGGGCGGGCCTGGTCAGGTCGCGGATCCGCGAGGGAGAGGCGGGCGCGTCATCGGCCTCGGGCATCGCGCCACGGACCACGCGGCCCCGGGGGGGCTTGGGGGCCCCGCGCGATTCCTCGGTGGCGAGGTTGCGGAGGTATTCGGCGTACCAGAACTTCGGGTTCAGTGCCTTGATCGCGGCGATCTCGCGGTGGATCTCGGCCCACTCCTTCGCCGTCGTCGGCTTGGCGTTGATCCGCCGCAGGACCTCGGCCGCGCGACAATAGACCCAGTTATTCTTCCGGTCGTCCGGCAGCTTGCTGGCCTTCGCCAGAGCGCCGTACTGGACGTTCGCGTCGAGGTAAAGTCCCTTGAGGTACGCTGAGTCGGCCGCCCGAAGGAGCTTGGCCGTCGTCGACTCCGGCGCCGCGGCGGGCTTCGGCGCGACCTCGGCCATCGCGACGGGCCGCGAGGGCGGCGGCTCGGCCGGACGCTCGATCGGCTCTGTTGCACCACCGACGTCGGCGGCGGTCACGCGCGGCGTCGCCGCGCGGGCGACCTCGCGATCGCGCGGGGCGGCCTGGACGGGGCGGGAGACGGGCTTTGCATCCGGACGGGCGGGCGCGGGAGCCGGAGCGGGGGTCGGCGCGTTGATCGCAAGGGGATCGATCCGGTTTGCCGGCGGTTCGGCGACCGGTGCCTTCGGCTCGTCGAAACCGGCGATCGGCACGGGCTGTGGAGCCTCCTCGAACCGGGGCATCGCCGGCATCGGATCGGGCCTCGGAAGCTCCGGCCGCGGCTCGGCTTTGGGCATTTCCGGCTCGGGGACGGCCGTCGGCTGCGTCCGTTTCTTCTCCGCCGGCCGCGTGGCCGGGGCAGTGCGAAGCGGCGCCGCGGCCGCGCCAGCCTCCGATTCCGGGGCACCGCTGCGCTCTGCCCCGGCCACCCGCGCAGGGGCCGGGTTCGGGTCCGACGGCCTTGCGGCCTCGTCGCGGCCGCGGAGCTTGCGGTTGAGGATCTGCAAGTCCTCGCGGAGCTCCGCGGCCTCGTCGGCGCGGCCGGCCCTGGCCGCCTGGTCGGCGGCGCGGGCGTAGGCGTGGCGGAGCACGACGACCATCGGCCCGCGGTCGGCGCCGGCGTTCGGCAGCGCCTCCATCAGGAGGGCGACGGCGCCCTTCGCGTCATCCTTCGCGAGCAGGGCGCGGGCCCGTGCGATCGAGTCGGCGGGCGTCTCGGGCTCGGCGGCCGGGGCCGCGGCGGCGAGGCCGAGCCAGAGCGCGGCGGCGAGCGTCGCCGCGGTCGAGGGGCCGTGCATGACGATCCATGTCCTGTGTCGCGGTCGCGCCCGGAGCCGCGTTCGCTTCGAGCGGGGCGGACCTCATCCCTGAGGGTCGGACCAATGGCGAGGCCGTCCTTTGTCGCGAGCCGAATCCCTCCGCCCGCGCGACACGCCCCGCCCCGTCAACGGCGGTTGAGATGCTCTTGCCTGGATGCGTACGGACCGAAAGACGCGGCAGTCTAGGATCGGACGGCGGGCGAGTCAAGCCGAACCTCGCGGGCGGGTGGCTCTCGGGTCGGGTTCGCATGTACCCGCCCATTCCGAGCGCTTCGCACCAGCCCTCGTTCCGCCGCTCCGGCGGCGGAATGCGTCCCCGGCCGCTCCGCGGCCCTCACCCCCGATGAGCGGGCGCGACCTCGGCGATGCGAGGCTCCCAGGGCGATCGAGGACGCCGCGGCGAGGCCGAGCGAGGGCGACCGAGTCTTGACCACTCGACCGACCCATCAAGCCGAGCTCCGCGACCGGCGCCGCGGCGGAGACGCCCGGAGATATTTTTCTCGCGGTCACATCTGGAATCGCACGGCGTAATGTGCGAGCATGGATTCGTGTCGCCTTCCACGCATGATCCGAGATTCGGTCCCACGTGAAAGCGACCCCCACGGGCCGGCGGTTCTCGTCGGCTCCGATTGCGACGGTTGCATTCGGCACGATTCACGATCCGCAAATCTTCACGGCTTTTCCGCTGGCCGTCGTCCATAGCGACGGCTAGGCTCGGCCCGCGTTCGTCGGAGCCGGGCGGTGGGATCGGCGAGGATATCCACTCATATCCATGAGGGAGACGGTCGATGATGATGCGACGTCGAGGCGGGTTCACGCTCATCGAATTGCTGGTCGTGATCGCGATCATCGCGGTCCTGATCGCCCTGCTCCTGCCGGCGGTCCAGGCGGCGCGCGAGGCGGCGCGGCGGATCCAGTGCGTCAACAACATGAAGCAGCTCGGGCTGGCGATGCACAACTATGTCAGCACCAACGGCTCGCTGCCGCCCGGGCGGATCTGGTCGCCGACCGCCGGCGCGGGCAGCTTCCCGACGGTCTTCTCCGGGGCGCCGAACACGCCATGGTTCGTGATGCTCCTGCCGCAGTTCGAACAGCAGGCGCTCGCGAACTCGTTCAATTTCGTCCTGGGCTCGGAGGGCATCCCGGCCAACCCGGTCGCGGGGTTGATCGCCAACAGCACGGTCGCCGGCACGCTGCTCAGCGCCTTCCAGTGCCCGAGCGACTCGCCGACGAAATTCCAGATCCCCACGTCCTACGCGGGCGGCCAGCTCAGCTCCTTCGTGTTCACCAAGGGCAACTACGCCGTCGCCTGGGGCAATACGAACTGGGGGCAGAACTACGCCTCGTCCCAGTCGGGCCTCTACCTCCAGTCGGCGTTCGGGCATAACGGGCAGATCGGGTTCAACTCGATCACGGACGGCACGAGCAACACCGTCTTCATGGGCGAGGTGCTCCAGGGCGCGATCAACGACGTGCGCGGGCTGGTGTGGGACCCGATCGCCGGCGGCAGCTCGTTCATGACGCGGTACACGCCCAACGGGCAGACCGACTACCTCGCCCTCGTCACCGGCGGCGACCAGATCGAGCCGTCGTTCTGCACGAATGACCCCGTGCACAACCTGCCGTGCGTTGGCCAGGCCGGCGACAACACGGCCTTCTCGGGCTCGCGGAGCCGCCACGCGGGCGGGATCAACACCCTGCTCGGCGACGGCTCGGTCCGGTTCGTGAAGAATACGATCAACCCCGTGACGTGGATCGCGCTCAACACGATCTCGGCCGGCGAGGTCATCAGCGCCGACGCGTACTGAGCCAGGGCCTTCGATGCGAGGTCTCGTCCTCCTCGTCCTGGTTGCGGCCGGCACCGCGACGGCCGCGGAGGGCGAGGCCCCGCGCCGAAGCTCACGCCGACCCAGCGGATGGAACGCGCCCGATCTGAAGGCCGCGCACGAGGACGTCGAGCGGATCAAGGCAGGACGTCGCCCGATCCCGCCTCTGCCCGGCTGGACCGACTTCCGCGCGATCCTCCACGCCCACGCCGAGGACTCGGCGCACACCGGCGGCACGCTCGTCGAGATGACCGCCGACGCGCACGCCGCGGGCGTCAACATCATCCTGCTCTCCGACCATTACCGCCCGCCTCGCGAGTTCCTCCACACCCGCCGCGGCCTCTACGAGGGCGTCTTCTTCCTGCCCGGCTCCGAGGATCGCGGCTTCCTCATCCACCCGACGTCCTCGGTGCTCGGCCGGATGACGGACCCGACCCGGAAGTTCATCGAGGCCGTGCGCGGTGACGGCGGCCTCATCTTCCTGTCGCACGTCGAGGAGCGTCCCGACCACCCGATGGACGGCCTCGACGGCATGGAGATCACCAACCGCCACGCCGACGCCAAGCTGGACCGCGCGGGCCTCGTCGCCCTCTTCCTCAAGCTCACCGACCCCGCCGCGCTCGCCGATCTCCAGGAGTGCGCCCGCCTCTACCCCGACGAGCTCTACGCCTCGCAATTCCGCTACCCTGCCGACTACCTCGCCAAGTGGGACGCCGAGAGCAACTCGCGGAGGCTGACGGGCGTCGGCGCCAATGATTGCCATCATAATAATGTGCTCCTCGTGAAGGTCTTGACGGCCGATTCGGTTCGCGTCGGGACGAACGTGGACCGGGACGAGGACATGCGGATCGTCCCGGCGATCGCGCGGCCGGGGCTTCGCGAGATGATCCGCGGGCATGACCCCGGCGACGTCATCGCGCGGGTCGACCTCGATCCCTACGCCGTCTCGTTCCGCAACCTGAGCACCCACATCCTGGCGCCGTGGCTCGACGAGTCCTCGCTGCGGATCGCCCTCCGGTCGGGACGGGTTTACGTGAGCCACGACTGGATGTGCGACCCGACCGGCTTCCGGTTCGGCTGGACGTCGGCCGAAGGGCGCGGGCGGATCGGCGACGAGGTCAAGCTCGCGCCGGGATTGGAGCTGGATGCCTGGTTCCCCGCCGAGTGCCACATCCGCCTGCTCCGCGGCGGGCGACTCGTCGCGGAATCCACGTCGGGCAGGATGGAGCGCCCCGTCGAAGAGCCGGGCGTCTATCGGGTCGAGGGCTGGCTTACGGTCGACGGCGAGGAGCGGCCGTGGATCTACTCGAATCCCATTTACGTGCGCTGACGTCGTCGCGGCGTTTCTCCGAGTGGGGCGGGCCTCCGTGCCCGCCGGGCCTCACCTCGGCGGGCACGGAGGCCCGCCCCACTGGGAGTCGAATGCGACCGGCAAATGGGAACCGCTCTACGAGGCACGGTCGATGAACGCGAGCGCCTCGTCCCTCGTCGTTACGATGCCGTCGAGCTGGGCGTCGCGGAGCGATTCGAGCAGGCTCGCGAATCGCGGCCCGGGGCGGAGGCCGTGGCGGGCGAGGTCGTGGCCGGTCAGCAGAGGCGGCGGGTCGATCGGGCCTTCGGGCCTGTCGCGGAGATAGGCCTCGCAGTAGGCGACATGGCCAAGGTCCGCCGAATCCGCGATCGCGAGCGCCCGGTGCAGTGCGAGCAGTTCGGCGATCCCGTCGGCCGCGAGCAGCCGCTTGAGCGTGTGACGGGGCAGATTCGCCGGTTCGATCAGGTCGCGCTGATGCTCCACGAGCCACGCGGCGCGGTCGCGCTCGGCGTTCGAGAGCTTCAGCCTCGCCGACAGCTCGAGCACGGCCTTCGGGTCGACGTCGCTCAGCAAGGCCGCGAAGGCGAGCGGGAAGGTCGGGGTGTCGGGAAGGGCACCGAGGACGCGGAGGGTGCGAGGCCATGATTCGCCGGGTTGCGTGACGCCGGCGATTGACGCGGGCGAAGGCTGAGCACCCCCCACCCTACCCTCCCCCGCAGGGGGGAGGGTGAAGACGGACTCGGCGCCTCCGGGAGCCCGCCCCCGTCGCGGGGGAGGGTAGGGTGGGGGGGAAGGTCGAGCGGCGGCAGGATCGCCACGAGCAGCCCGAACTCGGCGGCCACCCTCATCGCCGTCGACCGCGACGGGTGGACGAGCATGCGCCGCAACTCCTGCGCGATCCGCTCGGCCGAGACGCCGGTCACGCGATCGGCCATCGTCGCGATCGCGTCCCGTGTGGCCGGGTCGATCACGAGGTCGAACCGCGCGGCGAACCGCACGGCGCGGAGGAGCCGCAGCTTGTCCTCGGCGAACCGCGCCGCCGGGTCTCCGATCGCGCGAAGGATCTTCTGATCCAGGTCCTCACGCCCACCGACGTAATCGATCACGCGGCCGTCGAGCGGGTCGAGGAACATGCCGTTAATCGTGAAGTCGCGCCGCGAGGCGTCCTGCTCGGGCGTCGAGAACGCGACCGACTCGGGCCGGCGGCCGTCGATGTAGGCGCCGTCGGATCGGAACGTGGCGACCTCGACCTCGCCGGCGTCGCGAGGTCCGAGCACCTTCACGACGCCGAAGCTGACGCCGACGCCGACGGTGCGCCGGAAGATCGCCGCGACCTGCTCGGGGCGGGCGTCGGTGGCGACGTCGTAGTCGGTCGGCTCGTGCCCGAGCACGATGTCGCGCACGCAGCCGCCGGCCCAGTAGGCCTCGTAGCCCAACTCGCGGAGCCGGGAAACGACGGCGACGGCGAAGTCGCGGCGGGGGTTGTCACTCATCGGCGGATGTTTCGCCCGGGTCGGATGCGGGACCGCTCGCGCGTTCGACCGTCAGGATCGCCACCTGCGTCCCGCCGTAGCGGCGGAGGTCCCACGAGGCGAAATCCGGCAGGATCGCCGCGTCGAGGTCGTTGCGCGACTCGACGACGAGCGTCGACCCTTCGGGCAGCTTCTCCATGAGGATTTCCAGCGTCTTGCGGACGCGCGTCGGATGGTTTTCATATTCCCGATAGGGCGGGTCGAGGAAGACGACGAGCGGCTCGTCGCCCTCGGGGACGAAGCCGCGGGCCCAGCGGTGGGCGTCGGTCGGGTGGACGCGGGCGCGGTCCTCGTAGCGGAGCGTGGCGATGTTCCGCCGGATCAGGCCGACATTCTCGCGCTTCAGCTCGACGAAATCGGCCCGGGCCGCCCCCCGGCTCAGCGCCTCGAGCCCGAGCCCGCCCGTGCCGGCGAAGAGGTCGACGGCGGCGAGGCCCTCGATCGAGTCGCCGAGGATGTTGAAGATCGACTCGCGCACGAGGTCGCTCGTCGGCCGCGTGCCGTCCTCGTCCGGCCCCTCGAACTTATGCCCGCGCCGCTCGCCGGCGATGATCCGCATGACGACCCTCCACCGTGGACCAGTGCCTTCAGGATAGCAGATCGCGCCGGGGGGATCAGGGTTCGTCAGGGGCGGCCGGGGAAACTCGTCGCACATTGAAATCGCCCCTCCCATGGGCGAGACTGGCCCCGCGGTCTCCCGCTCTCCCTGCTTCCGCGAGGCCACCGATGCGAACCACGCTGCTCGTCCTGCTCCTCGGCCTCCCGGCTCGCGCCGCCGAGTTCCCGTCCTTCCAACCCCAGGTCCTCGACCCCCACGTCGGCAACGTCTGCTACGCCGTCACCACCGCCGACGTCGACAACGACGGCAAGCCCGACGTCGTCGCCGTGGCCGAGGATGCCGTCTACTGGTATCAGAATCCCACCTGGACGAAGCACACCGTCATCAAGGACGCCACCGTGCGCGATAACGTCTGCATCCAGCCCCACGACGTCGACGGCGACGGCCGCGTTGATTTCGCCCTGGGTGCCTCGTGGCAGCCGACGAACACCAAGTCGGGCGGGACGCTCCAGATCCTCACCCGGACCGGGGCGAAGGACGGCCAATGGCGCGTGGTGCCGATCAGCTCGGAGCCGACGTTGCACCGACTTCGCTGGGGCGACGTGACGGGCACGGGCAGGCCCCAGCTCGTCGTCGCGCCTCTGCAAGGACGCGACACGAAGGGGCCCGATTGGGGAGCGGGAAAGGGGGTCCGCATCCTCGTGTTCACGGTGCCGGAGAAGCCGTTCGAACAGCCCTGGACCTCCGTGGTCGCGGACGACTCGCTCCACGCGACGCACAACCTGCTCATCACCGACTACAACTTGGACGGCAAGCCCGAGATCCTCGTCGCCGCCTGGGAGGGTGTTTTCGCCCTCGAGCACAGCATGCCGGGCGCGTGGACGAGGACGAAGATCGGCACGGGCAACCAGCAGAGCGCGCCGAACAAGGGGGCGAGCGAGGTCAAGTTCGGCCGGCTCCGCGACCGGTCGGAGTACATCGCGACCATCGAGCCCTGGCACGGGTTCCAGGTGGTCGCCTACACGCCAGCCGGGCGCGGCCGGCTCTGGTCGCGGACGGTCGTCGACGAGCCCCTCGCCTGGGGCCACGCCGTCTGGTGCGCCGACCTCGACGGCGACGGCGGCGACGAGCTGATCATCGGCCAGCGCGACCCCTCGAAGGACCCGGCTCGATCCCCGAAGGGCCCCGGCCTTTTCGTCTACGCTCCGAGCCGGCGGGAATCTAGGCTGGCCTTCGACCGCCACGTGATCGACGACGGCGGCGTGGCCGTCGAGGACGCCCTGGCCGCCGACCTGGACGGAGACGGCCGGGTCGACCTGATCGCCGGGGGGCGGGCGACGCACAACCTGAAGGTTTACTGGAACCGGCCTGGCAACTGAGCCGCCCGTCACGTGGGACGACCCAGTTCGTCCGGCGGGACGGGCATTGACTGGTGCAGCGAATGTTTTACAATCCATTCGATCGCTTCGACAATTGAACGAGATTGTCCGAAGCGGGGCGAGGCCGGCTTCCGATCAGCTCGGAAGGGTCTGCCTCGCCCCACCGCATCCGCCGGTCGAACCCGCCTGGTCCGCCTGCCGACTCGAGCCCCCAGGGCTCGCCCGCCTCGCGACGACGACTCTCGAAAGGGGCCTTCCCGGATGTCCTCTCCGCGCTCTCTGACCGGCCCGCGCCGCGCCCGGCGCTGGGCCGTCCGCCTGGGGCTCGCGACGACGCTGGCCGCCGCGGGCCTGCTGGCGCGTTCGCGCGACCGGCCGGCGAAGCCGACGCTCGACGGTCTGCCCAGAGTGCAGGCCCGGAGGGCCGACCTCTCGACCACGATCCTGGCCAACGGCCGGACCGAGAGCGTCTCCAACACCGTCGTCGAGTGCAAGCTCGAGCGGCTCGAAATGCGGAACGAGGGGCGGTCGTCGATGGTCGGCGGCTCGTCCGTCATCACCTGGGTGATCGACGACGGGTCGACGGTCAAGAAGGGCGACGTGCTCTGCCTGCTCGATTCGTCCGACTATGAAGAGCTGGTCCGCCAGCAGGAGATCAAGGTCCAGCGCGCCTGCGCCGACTTGCGCACGGCGGAGCTCGACCTGGCCGTGGCGAAGCTGGCCGTCGACGAGTTCCGCGACGGCCTGATGGCGCAGACAATCCAGGAGCAGGAAGTCGCGCTCTCGATGGCCGAGTCGGAGATCGAGCGCTGGAAGGCCCGGGCGGCGTGGCTCGAGCGGATGAAGGGGAAGGGGTACGCCTCCATAGCTCAGATCTCGACGGCCGACATCTCGCTGCAGAAGGCCGAGATCGACGCCCGGACGGCCCGGACGAACCTCGAGAACTTCCGCCGGTTCGGCGCCCCGAAGCAGATCACCACGCTCCAGGCCGCCGTGCAGTCGGCCGAGGCCAACCTGATCTACTGCCAGCTCCGTTCGCAGCGGTTCGACGAGCGGCTGGCCTATTACCGGCAGATGGTGGCCAACTGCACGATCAAGGCCCCGCACGACGGCTTCGTCATCTACGTCCCGCCCAAGTTCTGGGCCGGCGAGGCCGGGATCGAGGCCGGGACGCGGGTCCGGCAGATGCAGGACCTGTTCTACCTGCCCGACCTCTCGCGGATGCGGGTCGCGGCGACGATCCACGAGTCGCTCGTCGCCCGCGTCCAGCCGGGCATGCGGGTCAAGGCGCGGGTCGACGGGCTGTCGGGCCGCGAGATCGAGGGCCACGTCCTCGAGGTCGAGCCGCTGCCCGACCCGCAGACGACCTGGCTCAGCGACACGCGCTCGTTCAAGGCCACGATCGCCCTGGACAGCTCGCCGCGCGGCATTCGGCCCGAGATGTCGGCCGAGGTCGAGATCGCCGTGGGCCGCCGCGAGCACGTCGTCACGGTCCCGCCCGAGGCCGTGGCCGTCGAGGGCGGCAAGGATTACTGCTACGTGGCGAGCGACGGCATGCTCACCCGCCGCCCGATCAAGCTTGGCGCCTCGAACGCCGAGCTGCTCGAGGTGACCGAGGGGCTCGACGAGGGCGAGGAGGTCGTGAGCGACGTGACGGGCATCGAGGCGTACGCGCCCTTGATCGTCGACGTGCCGGCCTCGCCGGACGACTCGCGGCCCGCGGTGGCCGAGGCTGAGAAGCATGAGTCGGCGGAGAAGGTGGGGTTTTGAGGCGGGCTTTGGTGGGACTTGAGAGTGGAGAGCGGAGTGCGGAGAGCGGAGTGCGGAGTGCGAAAATCCAAAGGTGCCGTCCCGGAGCGCGACGCGACGTGTTTCTGTCCCTAATCGCCTTCGCCCTCCGCCCTCCGCCCTCCGCACTCGGCTCTCCGCATGGCTCCCCTGGCTCTCCGCACTCGGCTCTCCGCACTCGGCTCTCCGCACTCGGCTCTCCGCACTCGGCTCTCCGCACTCGGCTCTCCGCACTCGGCTCTCCGCACTCGGCTCTCCGCACTCGGCTCTCCGCACTCGGCTCTCCGCACTCGGCTCTCCGCACTCGGCTCTCCGCACTCGGCTCTCCGCACTCGGCTCTCCGCACTCGGCTCTCCGCACTCGGCTCTCCGCACTCGGCTCTCCGCACTCGGCTCTCCGCACTCGGCTCTCCGCACTCGGCTCTCCGCACTCGGCTCTCCGCACTCCGCCCGCTCCCAGCATCGGAAGATCTCGCACCGCCCGCGCCACCGGACCGCGCCCGCGATTCCGCTCCGCTTTCGGCTCAATCCGCCTCCCATAACCACCCGAGAAGGAGATCAACCCCCGCACCGCCCCACTCGCCGAGATCGACCATGGGCTCGAAGCGACCCCCCGCCAAGCCTCCGGCCTCGGGTTCCGGATCGACGCCCCTCGTCACCGCCGCATTGCTGGCCTCGGCGCTGGGTTTGGGGATTGCCACCCTGGTGGCGCGGGGCAGGCTGGCGTGGCCGCCGACGCAATTGCTCGGCAGCCTGTTCACCGTCGCCGGATGGCTGGCGATCGTCGGGCCGATTCTTCTGCTCTCCCGCAAGGGCCAGGGGCCGGGCGGGCTCGGCGAATTGCTCTGGATGGCCGGCGGGCTGATCGTCTGGGTGTTCGACCTCGCCGCGGTCGTCCGCGGCGACTGGCGGTCGCTCGCCCCGGCCACGCCGCTGGGGCAGCAGGCGATGGGGCTGACGATCCTCGCGGTCCTCCTCGCCGGCTGGCGGTGGCGGGCGGCGGCCAGGGACTGGTCGTGGACCAACGTGACCGGCTGGGTGCTCGGCCTGTTCTGGGTCGGCATGGGCCTGGCGACCGTGGCCCCCGCGGGATCGCTGCTGGCCTCGGCCCGCTGAGCCCCCGCGGCGCTTGACGGGCGCCGTGGCGACGGTTTAGCCTCGGAGTGTCGAAGGCGCCACGGCCCGGCGCGTCCAGCCTTCATCCCCGTCCCATCCGTCGATCGGTCATCGACCCCCGCCGGGCCCCGCGCATCCAGGAGAGACCGTCCGTGGCCATCGACCCCAGCACCGCACGCCGACCGGTCGCCAGCGACCTGCCGCCCGACGAGAACGTCGTCTCGACCTACCGCGCGATCACCCCGCTGGCGATCGCCAGCCTCATCTTCGGGATGGTGGCGATCTGCTCGTTCCTCTCGCCCTGGTTCGCCCTCTCGGGCGCCCTGGCGATCGTCTCGGGCGTCATGGCCATCCGCGCGATCCGCAGGCTCCCCGAGGCCCTGACCGGCGAGCGCATGGCCAACACGGGCATCGCGCTGGGCCTGTTGTTCTCACTAGCGGCGCTGACCATTGCCTTTATGCAGATGTGGATCATCGACCGCGAGGCCACGAAGTTCGCTCGCGGCTACGTGGACGCCGTCCAGAGTGCCGCGCTGCCGCAGTTGCTCTTCCTCCACGAGGAGCCCCGCGTGAGGAAGGAGCGGACGCCGGAGGAGAACGTCGCCTCGTACGACACGTCGGCCCAGACCAAGGGGATGTGGGAGATGGAGACCCAGTCCCGCGCGCACGATGATCAAGCGGATCCAGTCGACGCCGGGTCAGACGGTCACGCTGGGCAAGCTCCTTAGCCACGGGTCCGACGGCATGGGCGCGTACGCCGAGTTCCTGCTGATCTTCCGCGGCCCGAAGTCGCAGGACTTCCCGGCCGAAACCCAGTACGGCATCGTCGGCCTCCACGGCAATCCCGAGGGCCGGCTCTACGCCTGGAAGGCCCAGAGCGCCAAGTTCCCCGCACCCGAGCCCCCGGGCGGGTTCTGAAGGAGCGGGAGAGGCGGAAGGCGGAGAGCAGAGAGCAGAGAGCAGAAAGCACAAGGCGGAAAGCGGAGAGCAAAGAGCAGAAAGCACAAGGCAGAAGGCACAAGGCAGAAAGCACACGAGGACCGGTCGTTTCTCGCTGTCTCCCGGGCTCTCGCTTTGTGCCTTGTGCTTTGTGCCTTCTGCTCTCCGCCCTGTGCTCTCTGCTCTTTGCTCTCTGTCTTGCGTCGCCTTGCCTTCCGCTTCCCCACCCTACGAAGCCCCCGCCGGCCCCACATAAACCTCCGGCCCCACATACGTCGCATGGCAGTTCGGCGTCTCCCAGAGCCGGACCTCGACGACCGGCAGGTTCGTCTCCACCGCCCGGTCGTAGATCAGCCGCGCGATGTTCTCGGCCGTCGGGTTGTCCTCCATCACGAAGACCCGCTCGCCCGCCTCGAGGAGCGTCGGCAGCAGCGGGTCGCGGCGGCACAGGAGCATCGTGTGGTCGATGGTCTCGTCGATCCAGCGCTGGACCTTCGACTTGATCTCGCCGAAATCGACGAGCATGCCCTTCGCATCCAGCCGCGGGGCCTCGAGCGTGATGACGGCCAGGCCGTTGTGGCCGTGCAGGTGCCGGCACTTGCCGTCGTAGTCGAGCAGGCGGTGGCCGTAGCAGAACTGGATCTCGCGGCTCACTCGGTACATGGGACCGGGCTCCCTGGCATGGCCGCGAGGTCGGCGGCATAGACCGTCCGGTCGGCGCGGCCCTGGTCCCGAAACCCCCCGCGGCGCTCGGCGCACTTGTTACACCGCCCGCAATGCAGCCCGCCGACCGGCTCGAGGCACGAGAACGTCAGCCAGAGCGGCAAGGCCGCTCCCCGCCGCAGGACATCGGCCTTGTCGAGCCCGCCGAACGGCCGGAGCATCCGGAACCGCCCCCCGACCACCGCCTCGAACGCCCGGTCGAACCCGGGCGTACTGTCCGGAAACGGGTTCGAGGCGAGCGTGCCGATCGCCAGGTCTTCGATGCCGCGAATCCTGCACCAGACGGCGGCCTTGGCGGCGAGCAGGAGTGTCCGTCCCGGCAGGTAGACGTCCTCGTCGGCCGACTCCGCGTCGGGCACGCCGGGGCCCGCGGTGCTCCAGTGGTCCTCGCCGTAGACGTCGGCCACGGGCTCGTCCAGGACGGTCAGCGGCATCAGGCCGGGGCGCTCGACGGCCTCGAGGAACTCGCGGAGCCCGGCGAGCTCCGCCTCTTCCCAGCGGAGGCCGAACCGGACATAGATCGGCCAGACCCTTTCGAACGTCCGGAGCAGGTCGACCGCGAGCACGGCGCTATCGGAGCCGCCGCTGACCAGGGCGGCGACGTCGCCCCCTGCGCCTGGGGATGGATGAGGGGTCAAGATTCGAGCTCCGGCGTGACGGGGCGGCGACGTAGGGGAATTCTAGGCCGGGCGGCCAGGGCCTGCAAGTTCGCGCGACCCGCCTGCGGCCAACGCGCCGTTTTGTCCGCTCGAACTCCCCGGGAGGGCGAGGCTCCGCCCGAGCCCGGGCCTGACGCCCGGCCCGGGGGGCGTCGCGTGATCCCGACAGACCGGCCCAATACCCGGGCTCGGACGGAGCCTCGCCCTCCCGGCCGTCAGGCCCGAACGCTCCCTGGGAGGGCGAGGCTCCGTCCGAGCCCGGGCCTGACGCCCGGACCGGCGGCGCCGCAACCTCCCGACAGACCGGCCCGATACTCGGGCTCGGGCGGAGCCTCGCCCTCCCGGAGAACGATCCGGCCGACGATTGCGATCATAGCTTGTATGGAAGCCGCGCCTCGTCGCGCGCGGCGAACAGGGGCGGCGGCGCCCCGCGATCCACCAATCAGGGGAATAACACCATGCGTTCCGAGAAGCAGCGCCAGGCCAGCCGCGAGAACGGCAAGAAGTCCAGGGGCCCCACGAGCCCCGAGGGCAAGAACACATCGAAATTCAACGGCCTCAAGCACGGCCTGCGCTCGAATCAGGTCGTGCTGCCGGGCGAGAGCGCGGCCGAGTTCAACGCCGAATTGAAGGGCTGGGCCGACGACTGGAAGCCGTCCGGCCACACCGCCGCCGTCCTCGTCGAACGCGCCGCCGTCGCCTCGTGGCGATTGCGGAGGTGCGTCCGCGCCGAGGCCGGCATGCTTCTCGAGCTCGCCGCCGGGCGCCGCGACGACGAGCGGCCCGACGACGACAACGACGGCGTCGACGACGAGTTGCGTGAGAAGCTCGACGGGGCTGAGGATGCGTTCGACACCGACCCCGCCGGGGCCCTCGCGGAGCTGAGGTCGACGCCCGAGGGGGTCGACCGGCTGCTCCGGCTCTGGGACCACATCGCCGAGGCCCTCCAGCGCGAATGGGACGACGAGGCCCACGAGGCGCTGATGCCGCTGCTGGGCCACCGGCCCGACGCCGTCGCGGCCGGGCCGCTGGCCGAGGACTCGCACCGCCTGGTCCTCGACCGCCACTGCCGGTACACGCGGAGGGGCGACGACCTGCTGACCGACGACGAGGAGCGGCAGGCGACCGCGCGGCTCGGCCGGGGGGTCGCCGACGAACGGGCCGCGCTGCGGGCCCTCCGCCGCGAGCTAGCGGCCGCCCGGCCCGACCTCGACGACAAGCCCTCCCCCGCGCCCGAGGCGAACTTCGCCGGCGTCACGCCGGGACTGATGCTCATGCATCGCTATGAGATGGCCCACGAGCGGTCGATGCGGGCGGCGATCAAGGACCTGGTGGCCCTCCGGAAGGCGGGGATGGGCGGGGGACCGGTGAAGGAGATTGAGCCGGAAGTCGTTGATATCAAAGAGATTAAAGAGAGAGATGCCGAGCCCGAAGCCGGGTCCGAGCCGGCTTCTCCCGCGGCGCCGAGCGAACCCGAGCCGGGGGCGGTCGTGGTGGCCTCAGGCGGGTCGCGGGGGGGTCTTTCGGGCGCCCCGAGGCCGTCGCGGCGGCGGAAGCGGCGGCGAAGGGCGTCTTGAGATCGATGGATGTGGATGATTGAGGCGGGGCCCGGAGGGGGCCGGGCTCGGGGTGGCGCGCGGGGGCGAGACGTTCAGGGTCGATCACGTCTTCAAGCGACGTCGGGGCCACCCGGATTCCGCCGGCCCCGATTCGACCGGCACACGCCGCGTCGACGCCTCGGTTGCATTTCTGGGAGAGTTCCTTATCATGGAAGTTTCCTTCCGAAGGCGCTGCGCGAGCCCGGGAGGGAGATCCGAGAGTTGGTCACAGGACGGGGCCGCGCCACGGGCCCCGGACGCGGGTTGTCGAGGAGAGAGACGGATGGCCGAGTTGATGACGACCGACGTTCGCGCGCTGCTGGATCGCACACCCTTCGACGCCCCGGCCGTGGCCGACCTCCGCGAGGTCCTCGGCCGCGACCCCTCGCGGTACGCGACGCTCCGCGAGGCCGTGGGCAACATCCGCGACAAGAACAAGGAGAAGGTCCCCGCCGACGCCGCCCTGCGGTTGGGCGTCGGCGAGGTCCTGCTCGGCCACTTCAAGACCGGCCTCGAATACCTCGGCAAGGCCGGCGACACTGGCATGGCCCACTTCCACCGCGGGCTCGCCTTCGAGAACCTTCAGCGCTGGACCGAGGCGGCCGACGCCTTCGCCAGCGCCTCGAAGGCCGGCTACGAGCCGAAGATCTCCGACCTCCACCGCGCCGGCGCCCTCCGCCGCGGCGGCAAGCACGACCAGGCCAAGGCCCTGCTCGACAAGCTCGAGGCCAGCGCCGGCAGCACGGCCGAGTACCACTACCAGCGCGGCAGCCTGATGGCCGTCGACGGCGAGCTGATCGCCGCCGCCACCGAGATGGAGAAGGCGCTGTCCATCGATCGATCCCACTCCGGCGCCCTGTTCGAGACGGCTTATATCAACGACCTGCTCGGCAACGACGACATCGCGGTCGACTACTACTCCCGCTGCACCAAGCTGCCGCCGGTGCCCCTGGCCGCGTGGATCAACCTGGGCGTCCTCTACGAGGACCGGATGCAGTTCCGCGACGCCGAGAGCTGCTATCGCCAGGTGCTGAGCTACGACAAGGCCCACCCCCTGCGCCACGCTCTTCTACAAGGATTGCCTGGCCAGCCGGGGGATGTTCATCGACGAGTCGCTCGAGAAGCAGAACGACCTGATCCGCCGCCAGATGGAGATCCCTGTCACCGACTTCGAGCTCTCGGTCCGGTCGCGGAACTGCCTGCGAAAGATGAACATCCGGACGCTCGGCGACCTGACGCGGACGACCGAGGCGGCGTTGCTGGCGTCGAAGAACTTCGGCGAGACGTCGCTGGCCGAGATCAAGCAGATGATGGAGTCGAAGAACCTCCGCCTCGGCATGGCGCTCGAGGCCGGCCTCCAGGCCGGCGCGATGGGCCCGACCGGCTACCACGACCCGGTCGAGGACCTCTCGCCCGAGGACAAGGCGCTGCTCGCCAAGCCGATCAATGATCTGAATCTGTCGGTGCGTGCCCGCAAGTGCATGAGCAAGCTGGGCATCAACACCGTGGGCGAGCTGCTGATCCACACCGGCGACGAGCTGCTCGAGTGCAAGAACTTCGGCGTGACGTCGCTCAATGAGGTCCGCGAGAAGCTGACGACGCTGAACCTGAAGCTCAAGAACGAGTGAGTGACGGTTTGACCCCTCGTTCCCACGCTCCGCGTGGGAATGCATCTTCCGACGCTCCGCGTCGTCCGAATGGCCGCGGAGCGGCCGAAGAGGCGTTCCCACGCAGAGCATGGGAACGAGCGTTTCCGTGCCACGCCCGGTGACACTCGAGGGACTCGCCTCCGACCCCGCCTCCCCGCGCGCGTCGGCCTCCTGCACACCCCCCACGGCTCGCTCGAAACGCCCGCCTTCATGCCCGTCGGCACTCAGGCGACGGTCAAGGGGCTGACGCCCGACATGGTCCGCGACGCGGGGTCGCGGATGGTCCTCGCCAACACGTACCACCTTGCCCTTCGGCCCGGCGAGGAGGTCGTCGCCGCGCTCGGCGGCCTGCACTCGTTCATGGGCTGGGACGGCCCGATCCTCACCGACTCAGGAGGCTTCCAGGCGTTCAGCCTCGCGGCCCGGTCGAAGCTGACGGAGCAGGGCGTCGCCTTCCGGTCGCACCTGGATGGTCGGCTGCTCGAGCTGAGCCCCGAATCGGCCGTCGCGATCCAGCAGAAGCTGGGGGCCGACGTCGCCATGTGCCTCGACGAGTGCCCGGCCTTGCCGGCGTCGAAGGAGGCGATCGCCGAGGCCGTCGCGCGGACGATCCGCTGGGCCCGGCGGTGCAAGGACGCCCATGTCCGCCCCGATCAGTCCCTCTTCGGGATCGTCCAGGGCGGCAGCCACGCCGACCTCCGAGCCGAGTGTGCCGAGGGCCTGGTGGCGATGGACTTCGACGGCTACGCCATCGGCGGCGTCTCGGTCGGCGAGAGCCGGGAGGACGTCCGCACGGCCCTGGAGGTGACGACGCACCTGCTGCCGCCCGAACGGCCGCGCTACCTGATGGGGGTCGGCCGGCCGCAGGACATCCTCGACGCGGTGGCGACCGGCGTCGACCTGTTCGACTGCGTCCTGCCGACCCGCAACGGGCGGAACGCAACCTGCCTGACGGCGACGGGCCAGGTCAAGATGCGGAACGCCGCCCACAAGACCGACCCGCGGCCGATCGAGGAGGGCTGCAACTGCCTGGCGTGCCGGCAGTTCAGCCGGGGCTACATCCGGCACCTGTTCCTGGCCGGCGAGATGCTCGGGCCGATCCTGGCGTCGATCCACAACCTTGCCTACCTGCACCGGCTGACGGGGGAGATTCGTGAGGCGATCCGCGGGGGCCGGTTCGTCCAATACCGGTCGGAAGCGCTTGAAGCGTTGGGACCTTAGCGGTTAAAGTGCCAGGATCGACGACGAGACGCCACCGGCCCGGGCGTGCCCCGGGCCTTCGGCTTCCATCCGGGGCCGACCTATCCTCCCTCTCCCGACTGAACGGACCTGCTCCATGCTCGGCCTGCTCGTCTCCTCCCTGCTGATGTTCGCCCCGCAGCAGGCCCCGCCGGCCGGTGGAGCTCCGGCCGCGGCCGCCCCGGCGGCGACCCAGCCCGCGGTCGCGCCTGCAGCGGCCCCGGCCGCCCCGACGGGCACGGCGCCCGCCGCGGCCCCGGCGAAGCCCGCCGCCGAGCCGCCGCAGAACCCGTTCGGGTCGCTGATCGTGTTCGTGCCGGTGATCGTCCTGTTCTACCTGATGATCCTCCGGCCCCAGCAGCAGCAGGAGAAGAAGCGGAAGGAAATGATCAACCAGGTCGACCGCAACGCGCGGGTCATGACCACCGGCGGGATGTACGGGACGATCGTCTCGGTCGACAAGGACGCGGGCACGGTGCTGATCCGCCTGGGGAACGATCCGGGCGTGAAGGTCGAGTTCGCACGGACGGCCATCGCGCAGGTCCTCGACGGCGCCGACAAGGACAAGAAGGACGCGGGCTGAGCCATCGGGCCCGCCCGCCCAGGCCGATGCCGAGCCCGGCCGGCCGAATGCCGGGGCGAACGGAATCCCCTCACGAATCACCGGACACGCGACGCCGAAACCAGACGATAAGCCCCCCGGGCCGATGCGACCGACGGGCCGCAAGGATCGACCATGAACAAGTTCGCCGGCAAGTTCACGCTGATCGGGATCACGACCCTCCTGGGCCTGCTCTCCTTCTGGCCGCCGTCGACGAAGCTCAAGACGGGCATCGACCTCTCGGGCGGCACGATCCTCGTCTACGAGATCAAGAAGGACGGCCAGCCGGCCAACTTCGACATCGACGAGCTGATCACCTCGCTCAAGCGTCGGATCAACCCCGAGGGCGTGCTCGACATCCCGATCCGCAAGCTGGGCGGCGACCGGATCGAGATCATCCTGCCCAAGGCCTCGGCCGAGGAGGTCGAGGAGGTCAAGGAGAAGATGACCAAGGTCGGGGCCCTCGAGTTCCGCATCCTGGCCAACCGCAAGCACGACGCCGCCGTCATCGACCGCGCCATGGGCAAGAACGGCCTGACCGACCTGCCCAAGAAGTACATGTGGGCCCGGCTCGGCGAGACCGTCACGGGCAAGAACCCGGTCGTCTCCGACGACAAGAAGACGATCACCGACCCGACCCAGCACCTCGAGCGGACCGCCTACGCCGGCCAGCCGATCACGCTCAACGGCAAGACGTCGTCGGGCACGGATCAGTCGATCACGTCCGTCGTCGCCTCGAACACGGCCACGTCGATCACGCTCACCAAGCCGATCACGCTCTCGTCCCTCGCCTCGTACACGATCGACTACAATCCGAGCGAGATCCGCGGCCCGATGCCGGGCGCTCCGCCGCGTCCCATGGACGAGATCGTCCGCGACGAGCCCGTCTCGCCCGGCCGAACGGTTCGATACATCCTCTGCGACGTCGACCGCCAGGATGTCACCGGCGGCGACCTCGCCCGCGTCTATCCGACGCAGGACGACCGGCTCCAGCCGGCCGTCGGCTTCACCTTCAACCGGCCAGGCGCCCGCCGGTTCGGCACGCTGACCCGCGAGCACCTGCCCGAGGAAGAGGGGGCGTTCAAGTACCGGCTGGCGATCCTCCTCGACAGCATCGTCCGCTCGGCCCCGACGATCAACAGCCAGATCAAGGACCAGGGGATCATCGAGTTCGGCTCGGGCGGCAACCCCAAGGAGGTCGCCCGGCTGATCGAGATCCTCAACGCCGGCAAGCTCCCCGCGACGCTCAACCCCGAGCCGCTCCAGGAGGAGAACATCGGCCCGACGCTGGGCGAGGACACGATCGCCAAGGGCATCACCGCGATCGTCATCTCGATGCTGATCGTGCCGATCTTCATGATCTATCTACTACCGCTTCGCCGGCCTGGTGGCGGTCGTCGCGCTCGTGCTGAACACGATTCTCCTGCTCGGCTCGATGGCGGCCTTGCAGGCGAGCTTCACGCTGCCAGGCCTGGCGGGCTTCGCGCTGACGATCGGCATGGCGGTCGACGCGAACGTGCTTGTCTTCGAGCGAATCCGCGAGGAGGCCGAGCGCGGGGCGGGGATCGCGCAGCAGATCCGCAACGGCTTCAACCGGGCGTGGCTGACGATCTTCGACTCGCACATCACGATCTTCCTGTCGGGGCTGGTGCTCTACTTCGTCGGCACCGACGAGGTGAAGGGCTTCGCGCTGACGCTGATCATCGGCATGGTCTGGAACCTGTTCACCGCGGTCTACGTCTCGCGGCGTGATCTTCGACTTCTGGTACGCGAAGGGCTGGCTCAAGAAGCTGACGATGGTGAAGCTGGTTCGGCAAGACGAACATCGACTTCATCGGCCCGCGGAAGATCTGCATGGCGGCGTCGGTCGTGGTGATCGTGCTGGGACTGGTCGCCTGCGGGCTCCGCCGCGAGGGGCTGTTCAACATCGACTTCACGGGCGGCACGCTCGTGACGATCCGGCTGAACGACCAGGACCCCGAGATCCAGGCCCTCAAGGAGTCCGACCGGGCGGCGCTCGTCCGGCGAGAAGGCCACCGAGGTCGCCAAGCTGCCCGACGTGACGGTCGAGAGCCTCAACGTCGGCGGCAAGTCGTCCGGCGTCCGCTACAACATCCGCACGACCGAGAAGGACATCGACGGCAAGGTCAAGCCGGCGATCCTCGAAGCGTTCGGCTCGACCCTGGCCCGCGTCGAGATGAAGGTCGACGGCCCGAAGCCCATCCCGGCGGCCAAGGAAGGGGACAAGCCCGCCGTCGCCGAGCGATTCGCCGGCGGACGAGAGTACGAGCTGAAGTTCAACCGGCCCATGACCCCGACGAAGGTCTCCGCGCTCTTCCGCAAGGTCGTCGTCGACGCGGGCGTCGCCAACCCCGACATCCGTTTCGAGATCACGGCCCCGCCCAACACCACGGGCTCCGAGTCGGAGACCCTGATCCTCCGCACCGACCTCGACGAGCCCACGGCGAGCAAGGACCTCGCGGCCGTCGCCTCGGCCGTCCAGAGCGACCGCAGCCTCCTGTTCGAGCAGTCCGAGACGATCGGCGAAACGGTCGCGGGCGAGACGCGGAACCTGGCCGTGATCGCGACGATCGCGAGCTGGATCATCATCGCCGGCTACCTCTGGTTCCGGTTCAAGTCGTTCAGCTACGGCCTGGCGGCGGTCATCGCGGTCATCCACGACGTACTGATCACCCTGGGCGCGGTGGCCGTGACGTACTGGCTGGCGACGATCCCGGGCGTGAGCAAGTTCCTCCTGATCGAGCAGCTCAAGATCGACCTGCCGATGATCGCCGCGTTCCTGACGCTGATCGGATTCTCGGTCAACGACACGATCGTCATCTTCGACCGCATCCGCGAGATCAAGGGCAAGTCGCCGACCCTGACCGCGCAGACGATCAACGACGCCGTGAACCAGACCCTGAGCCGGACGATCCTCACGTCGCTGACCGCGTGGCTGGTCGTCGTGATCCTCTACATCTTCGGCGGCGAGGGCCTGCACGGCTTCGCCTTCGCCCTGGTCGTCGGCTTTTTGAGCGGCACGTACAGCACCGTCTACATCGCCAGCCCGATCCTGATCGACTGGGTCGGCCGCAAGGGTGCGACGCCGCCAGCGAAGAAGAAGGAGACGATGGCGGCGTCGCGGACATCGTGACCCGCGCTGTTGACCTGGTTACCCGCCGGGAGGGCGAGGCTCCGCCCGAGCCCGGGTATTGACCACGAACTCGCGTGATACCCCGGCTCGGACGGAGCCTCGCCCCCCCTTCTTGATGTCCAAGCCGGCAAGTGAATCACGGCTCGCGAAGGACCTGGCCGCCGACGATCGTCTCGATCCCGCGGTCGGTCTCGAGACGCAAGGCCCCATCGCCGTCGATTCCGCGTGCGACACCGTCGAGGATGCGCGGCCCTTGCTGGATCCGGATCGCCCGGCCCGCCAGGCCCTCGAAGCGATTGATCAACTCCACGAGTCTCGGGTCATCCCCCGCGAGACAGGGCAGGAAACCCCCGAATGAGCGGAGGAACGGCTCGACGAGATCCGTGAAGCCGGCGCGTAGATCCACGACCCTTCGAGGTCGGTCAGCGAGATCGCGAGGGAGCGGACGTTCTCGGGTGCCTCGTCAAACCGAGTCGACCCGTTAATCCCAACGCCAAGGAGGATCCTCGGGCCCGCGTCAGTTTCGATGCGCTCGGGCAAGATCCCGGCGATCTTCCGCCCGCCGACCTCAACGTCGTTCGGCCAGCGGATCTCGGCACGGAGGTTCTCGACGAACCAATCGAGCGTATTGATGACGGCCAGCGCCGCGACCAGGGCAAGGCGCGGCTCGTGCCGCGTGGTCAGTCCGAGGGCGGTGGGGTCGATCGCGACCGTGAAGAGAACGCTCCCCTCGTCGGACCACCAGGAGTTCGCGCCCCGGCCCCGGCCCTTCGTCTGCCGGTCGGCACGGACCACGAACGGGACAGCCGCGCCCAGCCTCGACCATCCGCTGCGCCTCGTCGCTCGTCGAGTCGAGCGTCACGTGGCGAAAGACAGGCCAGTCGTCGGACTCGGTCATTTGGTCAACCGGATCAACAGCTCGCCCGTCTTCACCTGCCTGCCCGACCTCCGCCAGCACCTCGCCGACGCGGCCGGGCCGCTCGGCGTAGAGGGTCGTCTCCATCTTCATCGCCTCGATCGAGAGCAGCTTCTGCCCCTTGCGGACGGGGTCGCCGACGTTGACGGCGACGCCGACGACCAGGCCGGGCAGGGGCGCGGCGATCTGGTTGGGGTCGGTCGGGTCGGCCTTGGGCGTCTCGCGGACGGCCGAGGCGAGCGAGCGGTCGACGACCTCGACCTCGCGGGGCTGGCCGTTGAGCTCGAAGAAGACCGTCCGCTGGCCGTCGGCGTGGGCCTCGCCGACGGCCAGGAGCTTGACGATCAGCGTCTTGCCCGGCTCGATCTCGACCAGGTTCTCGGCCGCTGGCTCGGGGCCGAAGAAGAAGAGGGGGGTGGGCAGGATCGACGTGTCGGAGTACGTCCGCTCGTGCGCGGCGTAGTCGGGGAAGACGCGGGGTACAGGATCTGGCTCAGGCCGTCGCGGACGCTCGCCTCGCGGCCGAGGAACGACGGCGGCCTTCTCGGTCGCCGCGGCGAGGTCGGCGGGAGGCTGGTTCTTGCCCGGCCGCTCGGTGATGCGCGGGACGGCCCTTGAGCACGCGCTCCTGGAGCGCGGGCGGGAAGCCGCCGGGAGGCTGGCCGAGCCGGCCTTCGAAGAGCTCGACGACGCTCTCGGGGAAGGCCAGCTCGCGCTCGGGGTCGAGCGTGTCGGCCGGGCGTGAGGTTGTTGGCGACGAGGAACAGGGCCATGTCGCCGACGACCTTCGACGATGGGCGTGACCTTGACGATGTCGCCGAAGAGCATGTTGACGTCGGCGTAGGCCTTGCAGACCTCCGGCCAGCGCGAGGCCAGGCCGAGCGCCTTGGCCTGCTGGAACAGGTTCGTGTACTGGCCGCCCGGCATCTCGTAGGCGTAGACCTCGGCCGAGGGGGCCTTCAGGCCGATCTCGAACGGGGCGTAGAGGGCGCGGACCTCTTCCCAGTAGCGGCTCAACTCGATGAGTGCAGCCGGGTCGAGCCCGGTCTCGCGGCGGCGTGAACCGGAGCGATTCGACGATCGCGTTGAGGCTCGGCTGCGAGGTCAGGCCCGACATCGACGCGATCGCGCCGTCGGCGATGTCGAGTCCCGACCGACGCCCCTTCGAGCACGCTCGCGGCCTGGGCGCCGCCGACGTCGTGGGTGTGGAAGTGGATCGGGATGCCGACCTCCTGGCGGAGCGTCTCGACGAGCTTCCGGGCGGCGAACGGCTTGCAGAGGCCCGCCATGTCCTTGATCGCGATCAGGTTCGCCCCGCGCTTCTCCAGCTCCTTCGCCATGCTCGACGTAGTACTTCAGGTCGTACTTGGGCCGGCCGGGGTTGAGGATGTCGCCCGTGTAGCAGATCGCCGCCTCGCAGAGCGCCCCGGCCTCGCGGACGGCCTCGAGCGCGACCTCCATGTTGGGCACCCAGTTCAGCGAGTCGAAGACGCGGAACAGGTCGATCCCGGCGTCGGCCGACTCCTTGACGAACGCCTTGACCGACGTTGTCGGGATAGCTCGTGTAGCCGACGGCGTTCGAGCCGCGGAGGAGCATCTGGAAGAGGATGTTGGGGATCTTCTCGCGGAGCTGCGCCAGGCGGTCCCAGGGGTCTTCCTTGAGGAACCGCATGGCTCGTGTCGAACGTCGCCCCGCCCCACATCTCGATCGAGAAGAGCTGCGGGACCAGCCGCGCGTAGGCGTCGGCCGCGCGGAGCATGTCGCGGGTCCGGAACGCGCGTGGCCAGGAGCGACTGGTGGGCGTCGCGGAACGTGGTGTCGGTCAGCAGGAGCGGCTTCTGCTCGCGGGCCCACTTCGCGAAGCCCTCGGGGCCGAGCGTCTTGAGGAGCTGGCGCGTGCCGTCGGGGATCGGCGCGCGTGCGGTCGTGCCTGGGCGGCTCGGGCTCGGACAGCGCCACGTAATCGAGCGGCTTGGTGACGCCGGGGAAGCCGTTGACCGTGACCTCGGCGCAGATACGTCAGGAGCCGGCTCGCGCGGTCGCGGGTCTGGGTGAACCGGAAGAGCTCGGGCGTCTCGTCGATGAACCGGGTCGTGCAGTTGCCGGCGAGAAACTCGGGGTGGTCGATCGACGTTCACCAGGAACGGGATGTTCGTCTTCACGCCGCGGACGCGGAACTCCTGGAGGGCCCGCTCCATCCGCCGCGACGGCGTCGACGAACCGCCGGCCGCTGGCCGAGGCCTTCACCAGCAGCGAGTCGTAGAACGGCGTGATGATCCCGCCGGTGATGCCCGGCCCGCCGTCGAGCCGGATGCCCAGGCCGCCGGCCGATCGGTAGTGGGTGATCCGGCCGTAGTCGGGCGTGAACTTGTTCTCCGGGTCCTCGGTCGTGATCCGGCACTGGAAGGCGAAGCCCTGCGTCTGGACCGACTCCTGGTCGGCAGGTTGATCTCGGGGTCGGCGAGGTCGACGCCCTGGGCGATCAGGATCTGGCTCTTGATCAGGTCGATGCCGGTGACGATCTCGGTGACGGTGTGCTCGACCTGGATCCGCGGGTTGACCTCGATGAAGTAGAACTGGTCCGTGCTCGTGTCGAGCAGGAACTCGACCGTGCCGGCGTTGTCGTAGTTCGTGTGCCTGCCGATCCGGACGGCGGCGTCGCAGATCGCCGCGCGGATCGCGGGGTCGAGGTTCGGCGCCGGGGCGATCTCGATGACCTTCTGGTGCCGCCGCTGGATCGAGCAGTCGCGCTCGAAGAGGTGGACGAGATGGCCGTGGCGGTCGCCGAGGATCTGGACCTCGATGTGCTTGGCCCGGCGGATGAACTTCTCGAGGAAGACGTCGGGCACGCCGAACGCCGTGCCGGCCTCGCGGCGGGCCTGCTCGATCGCCTCGTCGAGCCGCGTCGGCCGACTCGACGACCCGCATCCCCCGCCCGCCGCCGCCCATCGACGCCTTGACGATCACGGGATAGCCGAGCGACTCGGCGAGCTTGCTGCGCCGCCTCGCCGGGCAGCGACGGGCTCGTCGCTGCCCGAGAGGACCGGCACGCCCGCCTCGCGCGCCAGCTTGCGGGCGGCGACCTTGTCGCCGAGCAGGTCGAGCAGCTCGGCCGCGGGTCCGACGAAGACGATCCCCGCGGCCTCGCAGGCGCGGGCGAAGGCGGCGTTCTCGGAGAGGAACCCGTAGCCGGGGTGGATCGCGTCGACGCCCTTCTCCTTCGCCAGGCCGATGATCGCGTCGATGTTCAGATAGCTCCGGATCGGCTCGCCCGGCTTGCCGACCTGGTACGCCTCGTCGGCCTTGAGCCGGTGGATCGCGAACCGGTCCTCGTGCGAGTAGATCGCCACGGTCCGGATGCCCAGCTCGTGGGCCGAGCGGAAGACCCGGATCGCGATCTCGCCGCGGTTGGCGACCAGCAGCTTGCGGAACTCGGCCATGAACGCTCCCGGGTCAGTCTTCGGCCACGACCGGATTCTCGAGCGCGCCGATCCCCTCGATCGAGGCGACCACGACGTCGCCCGGCTTGAGGTAAGTCCCCTTCGCCGACCCCACGCCCTTCGGCGTGCCGGTCGAGATGACGTCGCCCGGCTCCAGCGTCACGAACGATGAGATGAACGCCACGACGGCCGCGACGGGGAAGACCATCTGGCCCGTCGAGCCGTCCTGCTGGACCTCGCCGTTGACCGTGAGCCGGAGCCGCAAGTCCTGCGGGTCGTCGACGTCCATCGGCCGAGAGGACGCACGGGCCCATCGGGCAGAATGTGTCGTGCCACTTGCCGTGGAGCCAGTCGAAGAACCTGTCGCGCTCGCGCGGCTTCCGGCCCGGGTTCGGCGTGAACTTGCGGTCGGTGATGTCGTTGACGACCGTGTAGCCCGCGACGTATTCGAGCGCCTCGGCCTCGTCGACGTCGCGGCACTCGCGGCCGATGACGACGCCCAGCTCGCATTCCCAGTCGATGTGGTCGGGCGAGATCGCTGGGGATCACGATCGGGATCGAACGGGTTCGTCAGCGTCGTCGACGGCGGCTTGAGGAAGACGTACGGGAACGTCTCGCCCCGCTCGGCCGCCACGCCGCCGCGCTCGACGACGTGCTCGGCGTAGTTGCCCGCCAGCAGGAGGATCTTGTTCGGCCGCGGGATCGGCACGAGCAGCGTGACGTCATCGATGGGGATGGCCAGCTCCGCGAGGCCCTCCTCGTCGAGCTCTTCGACCCAGGCCGCGAGCTCCTGCGCGGCGAGGTGCGACTCGCCGTCGGGCGGCAGGAGGTCGAGCAGGTCCTCGGTCGAGGGCAGGAGCAGGTCGACGCCCTGGGCCTCGCAATAGGCGTCGCAGGCCTGGTCGATCGGCACGACGTGGTCGTCGCGATAGAAGCCGGCGAGCGTCGTCTCGTCGAGGCTGAAGCGGCAGAGGCGCATGGTCGGACCCGGGCGGCTCGTTGGTGGATCGGTAAGGCGAACGTGCACGACGGAGCCGAGAGCGAATCACGATACCGCGAACCCGCACGTTTCTCAATCGACCGGCCCGGCCGCGATGCGGAGCGCACGGATGCAGCTCCTCGTCCTGTTCCGCGAACGACGGCGCCGCAGATCGAGGAGAACGGCGCCGGCGCGGACTCTCGGTATGACCGCGGGCTCGCCAACGCGGAGCGGCGAGCGAGGCCCGACTCGTCCAGCCCCGCGCACTCGCCGGGATAGGGCGGCGACGAGCCGGACGGCCCGCGAGGCCGATCGTCCGCCCGGGAGTCGAGCCGCCGCCGAGCATCGCCTCGGTCTCCTCGACGTCGGCGACGAATCCCGCGGACCGGAGCCGATCAGCGAGCCGGCAGGCCCGGTCCTGAAGAGCGGCAACCGGAGTCGCCATCAGCGTCCAGAGCGGGATCCCCGCGTTGTCCGCCGAGCGCGATGCGGAGCGTCGCCTCGAGCGCGGCCAGGGTCATCTTGTCGACGCGGACGGCCCGCATCGAGCGGGTCGGCCTCGATCCGGGCGATCGATGCGGACGTCCCGACGATCAGGCCGCATTGAGGGCCGCCCAGGAGCTTGTCTCCCGAGCCGAGCACGACATCGACTCCGTCGGCGATCGAGGCGGCCATCGTCGGCTCGTCGCCCACGTCCGGCGGCATCCCCTGCCGCAAGACACCGGAGCCGACGTCGTCGATGGCGACCAGGCCGTTCTCGTGGGCGAGCTCGCGCAAGATCGGCGATACCGACCGACTCGGTGAAGCCGACGATCCGGTAGTTGCTCGGATGGACCCGCAGCAGCGCGGCCGTCTCCGGGCCGATCGCGCGGGCGTAGTCGCCGAGCCGGGTCCTGTTCGTCGTGCCGACCTCGCGGAGTCTCGTGCCCGAGACCTCGAAGATCTCCGGCAGGCGGAAGCTGCCGCCGATCTCGATGAGCTGGCCACGCGAGACGACGACCTCGCGGCCGGCCGCCAAGGCCCGAAGGGTCAGCACGGTCGCGGCGGCATTGTTGTTGACGACCGTCGCGGCCTCGGCCCCGGTCAGCCGGCGGAGCATGGGCTCGACCGCCGTCGTGCGGTCGGCCGCGCTCGCCCGAGGCGAGGTCGAGCTCGAGGTTGCAGTAGCCTCGCGCGACCTGCGCGACGGCCTCGGCCGCCTCGGCGGCCAGCGGGGCGCGGCCGAGGCCGGTGTTGAGCAGGATGCCCGTCGCGTTGATGACGGGCCGGAGATGGGGCCGGTCTTCGTTCATCATCCTCAGGACTCGCGTCACGAGACTCGCCGTGTCCGTCGGCACCGATCGATCCGATCGAGGATGCGCCGCGGGCCTCGTCGACGGCCCTGCGGGCCAGCGCGACGACCGTCGCCCGTCCGAGCCGGGCCGTGGCGTCGGCCAGGCCGGCATCCACCAGGACCGAGTGCACCGAAGGCAGCGACCGGAGCGACGCCGGGTCGGTCATGGGGTTGCGGTCCCCGGCTCGACGCGAGCGGGGTCGAGCACTCGGACGTCCCCCTCGCGGCGCGTCAGGCCGACGCGGTCGAGGTACTCGCCGAGGGGGACCGCATACTTGCGGGTCGTCCCGAGCAGGTCGCGGAGGTCGGACATCGACAGGGCCGGGCCGCTCGACAGCCGCTCGATCACGCGCCGGCGGATCTCGGAGACGACGTCGGCGTCCATGTAGAGGTCGGGGGCGATCGCGACGATCCGCTCCTCCTCGCAGAGGAGGGTCAGGATCTCCCGGACCGCGGCGGCCGGCGTCTTCGAGGACTCGACCCATTCGGACGGGTCCGGCGGGTTCATGCCTCCGCGAACGGTACGCCTCGGCGATCTCGGCCTTGAGCTTGCCGCTCGGACTGGCTGAGCCTGGGGACGTGGCCGGCCAGGGCGACCGTCCGGCGATCGCTGACGACGGCGCCTCGTGCGGCGAGCCGCTCGATCAGGCCCGACACGAGCGGCTCGTTACCGAGGTAGGCGAGGGCGGACAGGAGACGTCCCGGGGGATCGCCGACAGTCGCGGGCTCGCCGCGTGCAGCCGGGATAGGCCGCGAAGAAGCCTCGATTCCAGCTCCTCGGCGAACCGTCGCGAGGACCCGCGCCGAGCGGCGGCGCCCGTCGAGACCTCGACCATCGCACCCGACGCCGTGAGTCGGTCGAGGATGCCCGGGATCTCGCCGAGCGGGACGCCCGAGTCGCGGCACAGGGTCACCAAGGTCCACGGCTCGACGCCCAGGAACGTCAGCGCGGCCTCGACCCGGTCGGCGGGGTCGCCGGATTGAAGACGAGTCGTAAGGGCAAGTGCCACCGTATCGCGACGACGGAGCCTCCGGGCGACGGGCTGGAGGACGCGGCCCCCCCAACGGTCGCGGGCGGGCTTTCGTCGCGGAGCACGAACGGCTGCCCATGGACCGCGACGACCGGGCCGGACAGGAAAAGCTGGGCAAGGGGCCTTCCCGTCCCGGCGGGCTCCTCGGCCGTGAGCAAGGACAATGTCGCGCCCACCTCCGCGGTGCCCGACGTGGAGCCGGTATCGGGAGCGATGTCGAAGACGGGCCGCCGAACCTGCGTTTGTCGCCAGCTCGACCGTGAGCAGACGGCTAGGCTTCAGGTAGCCCGACACGGCCAGCTGGTTTCCGCGGACGATCTCAGCGTGATGGACCCCGCTCAGGTTGATCGCCGCGCGGGCCCCCGGACCCGCCGAGCTCGCCGTCCGATCGTGCCGCTGAATCCCGCGGACCCGGACGGAGCCTCCTTGCGGGAGCAAGTCGAGAGAATCGCCGAGCAGGACCGTCCCCGAGGCGACGGTTCCCGACACGACCGTGCCGTGGCCCGCGACCGTGAACGAGCGGTCGATCGCCATGCGGAACGGGCCCGCGTCCGGCCGCGGACCGAGCGTCGAGCAAAGCTCCCGGAGAGTTGACTTCAGTTCACCGATCCCCCGTCCGTTCTCGGCGGAGGTCCGGAGCGATCGGGCAGCCCTCCAGGAACGTGCCGGACGTCAGCGATCGCGCTTCCTCGGCCACGAGGTCGACCCACGACGGTTTCGGCCAGGTCGCACTTGGTGATCGCCACGACACCGGCACGGATGCCGAGGATCCCGAGGATCTCGAGGTGCTCGCGAGTCTGGGGCATCACCGAGTCGTCGGCGGCGACCACCAGCAGGGCCAGGTCGAACCCCGAGGCGCCGGCGAGCATGTTGCGGATGAACCGCTCGTGGCCGGGGACGTCGACGATGGCCAGGCGATCGAGGCGCAGATCAAGGGCCGCAAACCCCAGGTCGATGGTGATCCCGCGACGTTTCTCATCCGGCAGGCGGTCGGTGTCGACGCCGGTCAGGGCCCGCACAAGGGCCGTCTTGCCGTGGTCGATATGCCCGGCGGTGCCGAGGACGAACTGGCGCGCCTCGCCATCGGCGCAGGAATTGCTTGCGTCGTCGCACGGACTCGACATGAGCCCGGCTGGTCCGATTTGCCGCGTGCCCGCCACGGCTTTCCCCCGAAGTGACGCCCGATTCGCGCGACCTGCGAACTATATTATAGGAGGGACGCGACCGCGAGCGGCACCCGGATCCCGAAATGATCACTCTGTGAAATACATACGATCATCTTGAGATGATTTTATTCTTAAAGACGGTCGGCCCCATGTTGTCTGCCCTAAAGCCATGTGCGGATTGAAGATGTTGCAATTGCTCCGGGCGTTACTGACACGTTTCTTTCCGTCAACATTCGCGAAGCAACCTTGACCAATCGTACGGTGTCACGCATACTGTTCGGCGCGGCCAGGCTGTTGAAGGTACGTTCGGCCTGAGAAGTGATGTCCGGGTAGATCGTCGACCCTGCCCGACGTCTTCTCTTCAATCGGCTGAGACCGCCGGTCGAACGGGCATCGCGTGCTGCCTCATCGGGCTTGAGTTCGGCAATGTTGATCCCGTGCAACATGTCACCCCTTCCCGCCGCTATCGTACATTGAAGTGTCCGGTGGCGTCGCGCTCGTTGAGCGCGACGAGAGCGGCCGAGGACGGCTCGATCCATGATGACGTCCAATATCTATCTCCTGATCTTCGCCATCGCCTTCATGGGTTGCGTGCTCGCCACCCCCGCGGTGACGCGGATGGCGATCGGGTTCGGGCGCGATCGACCGGCCCGACCAGTTCCGCCGGATCCACAAGGGGGCGACGCCGCGGATGGGCGGCCTCGGCCTGGCGTTCGGCCTGGCGCTCGGCCTGCTGCTGATCGCGTGGGGCGGCTATCTCCGGGACTGGGACCGATTCTCGGAGTGGTGGGCCGGACTCGGCCCGATCGCCATCGCCTCGGTGATCGTGCTGGTCATCGGCGCCGTCGACGACCTTCGCGGGATGGGACCGCGGCTCAAGCTGCTCGGACAGGCGTCCGCCGTGCTGGTCCTCTATTTCGGCGGCGTCCGGATCAGCAATATCGTCTTCCTGGGATTTCCGATCCGCTTCGACACGCCGAGCTTCACCGTCTCGCTGCTCGGATACGAGCAGGTCATCGCCCCGATCGGCCTGGTCGTGACGCTGTTCTGGTTCCTGGCGTGCATGAACGTCTGGAACCTGATCGACGGGATGGACGGCCTGGCGTCGGGCGTCGGCCTGCTCGTCAGCGGGACGCTGATGCTGGTGGCGATCCACCACGGCAACCCCGGCGTCGCGTTCCTCGCCGCGTCGCTGGCGGGGAGCCTCGCCGGCTTCCTGCTCTACAACTGGCACCCCGCGTGCATTTTCCTGGGCGACAGCGGGAGCCTGCTGATCGGCCTGCTGATCGGCGTGATCGGCGTCCAGGGCTCGCTCAAGGGCCCGTCGGCGATCTCGATCCTGTTCCCGATCCTGGCGATGGGCCTGCCGATCTCCGACACGGCGATGGCGATCTTCCGCCGCTGGGTCCGGAACCTGCCGCTGAGCTCGGCCGACCGCCGGCACGTCCACCACCTGCTGATCGGCCTGGGGCTCAATCCGCGGCAGGCCGCGGTCCTGCTCTACTGCTTCTCGGCCTTCCTCTGCGGCGTCGTGCTGCTGGGCGTCGCCTTGCAGAACGAGGTCCTGGCGCTCGTCCTGGGGATTTCGGGCTGCCTGGCGTTCCTGCTGATCCTGATGAGCCGCCGCGACGAGCTGGCGACGCTCCGCGCCGACTTCCTGGCCAGGCTCGTCCGAGGCCGCCAGGAGCGGTTCGCCGCCAAGGTGACGTGGGAAGCGATCCAGCGGATCGAGCTGGTCGACGAGGTCGAGAGGATCTGGCAAATTCTCCAGTCGACGTGCGCGGACCTTGGCTGCGACGGGCTGAAGCTGACCTGCCATCGAGACGGCCGCGCGGTCATCGAGCGGGAGTCGTCTAACGCCATTGCGCCCACGACCTTGGCGGAACCTGCCGCGACTTTCCGACTGTCGAGTGGACACGACCAGATCTTGACGGTGTCGCTCCGCCAGCCGCTGGAAGCGCCCCTGGCCGCCGACATCGCGTTTCGGTTCGCTCAACGTCTCTCACTCGCCACGGCCGAACGACTCGAGCGGCTCATGGAGTTGCCGGCGCCGCGTCGACAGTCTCGGGGCCGGAGATCCGTCCGGGAGTCCTCCCCGTGGACACCGGAGCCGAGGCGGAGAGCGAGGTGCCCGAGGCGGCCGGCCTTGCGATGGCGGCGGACGAAGTCCGCCCGGGCTGGCTCCGCCTGTTCTTCGGGTGGCAAGCCGCGCCCGTCGCCCCGCAGCACTCCCTCGGCGAGGAGTGATCGGCCCGGCCAGGGCTGGTCCATCCGCCGGGCCCTCAACGCCGCAGGAGGCGCGCGTTCCATGGATGGAATTCAGCCTTACGCGGTGGCCCCGAGCCCCGCTCATCATCCGGCTGCTCCGGTCGCCGCCCATCCGGCGCCCGGGCCCCATTTCGCCGCGTCTCCCCCGTCGCACGCCCTCCCGGTCAAGACGACGGGCGACTACCTTCGGGCCATCCGCCGGAAGGCCTGGCTGGTCGTGGCCGTGGGCGTCCTGGTCTCGGTCGCGGGGGCGCTGCTGGTCCTCCGCATGCCTGCGGTCTACAAGGCGACCGCCGAGGTCACGATCGAACCGCCGCGGTACGACCAGGGTCTCGGCCGGATCATGAAGGCCGAGTCCCTGGTCCAGTCGAGTACCGACGAGATCGAGAAATACGTCCCCGACAAGATCGCCTTCCTCCACTCGAAGGCGCTGGCCGAGAAGGTCGTCCGCGACCCGGGCCTGGCCTCGGGCCAGCCGGTCGGCCCGGTCGACGACGCGGCGGCGGAGCTCGCTAAGAACCTCTACAGCCGCAACCGGACCGGCACGCACTACTACACCATCTCGCTCGAGGGCCGCGACCCCGCCAGGGTCGCGAAGACACTCCACCTCCTGCTCGAGCTCTTCCGGCAGACAGTCCACGTCGAGAGCACCGACACGCTCGAGCAGTCGAGGCGGTACGCCGGCCAGACGCTCGAGCGGCTGTCCAAGTCGTTGCAGGCGATCCACGCGGAGATCTACAAGCTGACCCGGAGCTCGGCGGTGATCGCGCCCGGCGGCGGCAGCGTCAAGAAGGAGGAGCTGCAGGCCGTCAACCAGGCTTTGATCACCGAGCGGACCCGGTACGGTGATCTCCAGCGTCAGATCCACATCGAGTCGATGCGCCCCGACAACGGCCGCCGCGACGGCACCGGCTCGTATGTCGCCAGCCTCCGGGAGAAGCGCGAGGGCCTGGCGCGCCGGTTCAATCATCAGCGAGCGAAGATCCGTGGCGACGACCCGGCCTTGCGGGCAATCTACGACGAGATCCTGCAGATCGACGCCGAGATCGGCCGGCTCCAGAGGGCCCAGGCCGACGCCGGCGGGACGGATGCGTTCGAGGCCATCCTCTCTTCGGCCCGGGAGCAGATCCAGGCCCTCGAGGCGGACCAGCGGCAGCTCCTCGAAGAGATGAAGGATGCCCATCCCACGTTCGACCGCTATCTCGAGCTGGTCGCCCAGCGCGAGATGATGCAGCGGCAGATCGTCGACACGCAGCAGAAGCTCTCCGATTTCGAGGCGATGGCCCGGACCCAGAAGGAGCCGGTCAATATCGTCGTCCCGCCCGTCGAGCCCGTGCTGCCCGAGCGTCCCAAGAAGGCCCTTTATATTGCCGTGATCATGGTCTTCGGTTTCAGCTTCGGCGCAGCGCTTGCGGGTCTGCTCGAGCACGTCGACCATTCCGTGAAGGTGCCCGAGCACCTGACGTCGGGGCTGGCCCTGCCCCTGCTCGGCGTGGTGACCCGGATCAGGCGGACGGCCAGGGTGCATCGCGGGGGGCATCTCTGGATCCTGGGTGCGCCCGACTCGGCGGCGGCCGACGCCTACCGGAACATCCACGCGAGCCTCGTGGGCGTCGCCCACACGCGGGGGCCGATTGTCACGCTGCTCATCACCAGCACGAAGGCGGGCGAGGGCAAGAGTACGACCGCCCTGAACCTCGCGGCCACCTGCGCCCGGGCCGGCGAGCGGACGCTGCTTGTGGACGTCGACCTCCGCCGCCCGAGCCTGGCCGACGTTTTCCCGCACGAGGACCGGCACCTGGGACTGGCGGACGTCCTGCGGGGCGAGCTGCCCTGGCAGCGGGTGGTCGTGCCGACCGAGCTGCCCAACCTCGACTTCATCCCGACGGGCGACACGCGCGAGGTGCCGATCGAGATCCTCGGCAGCCTTGAGCTGCGCCAGCTCCTGCTGTCGCTCTCGCAGCACCACTACGACCGCGTGATCCTCGACGGGCCGGCCGTGCTCGGCCTGGCCGATTGCCGGATGCTCGGCCGGATCGTCGATGCGTCGCTGCTCGTCGTGCGGTCGGGGCGGCAGGGCCTCCGGCCGCTCCGCCGCGCCAAGGAGATGCTCGAGCAGTCCCAGGTCCGGCTGGCGGGGATCGTCTTCAATGGGATCTGCGAGGGACTCGAGGACTGGTCGAGCTGCGCCCCGGGCTCTCGGCGATGGCCGAGCCGCCCGACTTCGATCCTCGATCGCCCCTCGGCTGGGACGCGCGGCCGGCGACGGCATCGCTCCCCTCGTAAGGCCTGACGACCCGCGGAGACCCTCTCTTGTCCGGCACCCGGTTTCGAATCCTGAATGCGATCGATCGCGTCCTCGCGGCGGCAATCGTCAGCTTGCTGGTCGGGACGGGCCTCGGGTTCGGCGGCGCGGTGTGGTGGGCCCCGGTCCTGATCGGCGGTCTCACCGCGGTCCTCGTGATCGCCTGGTTGAGCCGGGTTGCAGTGACGGGTCGGTGGACATTCCTGCGGAGTCCCCTGGCGGCGATCGGCGCGCTCGGCCTCGCCCTCGCCGCCCTCCAGTCGGTCCCGCTGCCGAACGCCGTGGCCGAGCGGATCTCGCCCTCGGCCCGCGCGGCCCATAGCCTTGGCGCGCTGCCGGAGCTCGTCCGCGCCGACGACCCCGACGCGGCATTCCCCGAACCGGTCACCTCCCGGACGCCGACGAGCCTCGACCGGCCGGCTACGCTCCGTTGGCTTGCGGGGGCCGCGGCGTGCCTGGCGCTCTTCGGCGTCGTCTCCGGCTTCGCGGATCGGCGCGATCGGCTCTATCTTGTCTGGGGCTGCGTGGTGGCCGTGTTCCTGCTCAACTCGGCGATCGCGCTGATCCAGATCGTGGGCCAGTCCGAGGGGATGTACGGATTCATCGAGCCCGGCAAAGGACCGAAATGGGCGCCGAACCTGGCCGACGCACTGGGAGCGCCCGGCGCGACCGCGCTCCGGCCCGTCGGCGTGGGCCGGCCCACGCCGCACGCCTGGGCCCTCCCGCAGCCCGATCGGACGGCGCTATCGGGAACGTTGATGGGCGGACCCGGGGCCCATCTGGCGCTCGGGTCGCTCGGCTTGCCCCTGGCGCTGGGGCTGGCCCTGCAACTGATGTCGCCGGGGGGCTCGCGCGACAGGTTCTGGGGGCGGCTCGCGGAGTCGGGGCAGGGGAGCCTGCTCGTGCTCCTTATCGTCGCGACGATCGCCTCGGCCTTTCTTATGGGCCTGCTCGCCGGGCCGGCCCTCGCCCTGGTGTTCGCTGCGGGTATCGCGATCGTGGGCGTTCCCAGCCTGGTCGGGACCGGAGTCGGCTTGAAGGGATTCATCCTGACGATGCTGACTCTGCTATCGCTGGGCGGTGGCGTTTCGCTCGGAAACGCGTGGCACACCCTATTTCCGACGGCGATCGCGCTCCCCTGGGTCGATCTCGCCTCCGCGCGCGAGACATGGTCGGCGGCCGCGGCAATCGTCCGCGATTTCCCGCTGGTCGGAACGGGCCTCGGCAGCTTCGCGACGATCGCACCCTACTACAAGACGCGTGACGAGGCCTCGACGACGGCCATGAGCAGCCTCATCCAGTGGTGGGTCGAGTCGGGTGCCGTCGGCGTGGTCTTGCTCGGTCTCGCGATCGTCTGGGGGCTCCTCAAGCTGCCCCGCGCCATCGGCAGAGTCGGGTCCGCGGATCGTGGCGCTGGTCTTCGCGATGGTCGGGGCGGCGGCCTGCTTCGCGATGATCTCCTGCATTCACTGGACCGTCGAGCTGGCGGCGGTCGCGCTGGCCGCCAGCGCCGTCGCGGGCACGGCCAATCGCTGGCTCGCGGGCGGGACGGACCTCTTCGTCGAACGTGGCTAGGCCGACCTTGGCACGGGATTGACCGATCGATGCCGGACACGACGTATCTCCAGATCGAGGAAGCCGACACCGACGCCACGCGCGTCGTCGAGCTTCCCGGCGCGGCGATCCGTGTCGGCCGGGGCACTCTCTGCGAGGTTCGCCTGACCGACCCCGAGCTGGCGGAGGTGCAGTGCCTGCTCCGCAGGCGCGGTACGACGTGGCACGTGCAGCCGATCGGCCCGGCCGGGCTCGTCTCGCTCGGGGGTCAGGCCGTCGATCAGCTCCGCCCGCTCCCGCCCGACCAGCCGCTTCAGGTCGGCTCGTCCCGGCTCCTGCTCCGACACGAAGGCGGCGACCGATTCCACCGGCCCATCGAGGTCGAGAGCGGCTCGCAGCCGCCGGGCGACGAGACTCCCGCGCGTTCAAACGCGGCCGTCGGGCCGAGGCGACGGCGACGCCGACCATCTCCGTCGGTGGCAAGCCCGGATCGAGCTTCGCGAGCGCTGGCTCCGGACGCGGCAGGACGAGAAGAAGTGGGAGGCGCGCTGGAGGGCCGCGGGCGAGGGACTGCGGGCGAGGGGCCACTCGCCGGCGGCACACCCGGCCGCCGACGTTCCCGGGCGGACTGACGGCGGGCTCGGGGCGGATCCGGTCCGACCCGCTCCTACCCCCGCTCGCGCGGGCCCGACCGCACGCAGCGTGCCGCCGGAAGACGACTCGCTACGAAGCGGCCACCGGCGCCGCCCGACGGTCTCCGAGCCCCCGACCTCCGATGTCCCGCCCGCCTCGAAGTCGGCGGAGACCGCCTCGGCGCGACCCCTACCGGCGCGTATCCAAACTGCTCGGGCCGGACGCGGGCCACTCGCTCCGCACCGCGTCTCGGTCTTTACGAACACCGGCGAACGATCTCGAAACCCGACTGGCTTCCCAGCCGATCGCGCCGCAGGTCGATCTTGCCCCCGACGCCGCCGACCCTTCCGCGGCCGACAGGGCGACAGGATCGATCGAATCGACCATCGACGAGCGAGTGATCTCCGGGACGTCGGAGCGACGTGACCAGGCCAAGCACCTCACGCAGGTCACCCTTCCCGATGCCGCGCCCACGGTTGGTCCGTCGCACGCGGCGATCGCTCCCGCGACGCCCGGCGGCCGTGTCCGGGCGGAGTTCCGCGATGCCGCGGCGATCCTGGCCGCGCAGGGTCGGCGGGTCGTCCACGAGCCGACCGCAAGGCCAAGGACAGCCCGAAAGACGGCGACGTTTGGCTTTCCCACCGACCCGGTCGTGCCGGTGCAGTGGTCCGTCCCCGCCTGGCTGGCAGTTCCAACCGCGGGTCTGGCCGCGATGGTCGCGCTCGTCGTCGGATTGCTGCTGTCGGTGGGTTGGATGTCTGACAATCTGTCGGCAGGGCTGGCGGCCCGGGCCGCGCTGCGGGGCGACGATGCGAAGGTCGTGATGCTCGACCCTGCCGAGAGGGTCGAAACGCTCTGGTGGAAGACCACGGCCGCCCATCTCACGCTGTGGTCGGCCGCGATCGAGCGGTCGCCCGACGCGGTAACGCGGGTCGATGAGGTCCGCGATGCGCTCGAGGCGGCCCGCAGGTCGGCGCCGCTCGAAAGTTCGACTCGGTACGCCGTGGCGCAGGTCGTCGCCGGATGGGAGAGCCTTCGCCGATCGCGGCGATGGGGTTGAGCCGGGACGTCGCGGCCCTGGCCCTGACTGCTCGCACCCTGAAGCGAGGCGGCAAGGCCGAGGCCGCGCTTCGCGCCTACCGCACGGCCCTCGAGCTGGCCGCCTCGTCCGACCCCTCGCGACTGGATCCGCCCGCGTTCGACGACGATCCGCAGGTCCGGCGGTTTCGGCTTCCTCATGAGGCGATCGTCGGCGGCGTGATTCGTGACATGATCGAGGCCGGTGACTGGTGCTTTTCGGCCTGGTCGTCGGCGCTGCCTGCCCGCGCGGTCGTGCGACTGGCTGCCGCGAAGATCCTCCGGGAGAAGGGCGACACGGATGCGGAGCGGGCCCTTGGGCTTGTCCTGGCTGAAGACCTCGACTTGCCCGCGTCGACCGGGATGGCCGCGGAAGAGCTCGCGGCCAGGGGCGAGGCGCTGGCGCTGACCGAGCGGCGACGGGAGGCCGCCGAGCGCTACCGCGAGGCCATCGCGATGACCGACGACGACGCGACGCGGCGCCGATGGCGGCTGGCGCTCGCCGAGGTCCTGACACCGCTCGGCGAATCGAGCGAACGCGCCACGCTGCTCGAGGCCGCGAAGGCCTCCGACCCGACCGACGACGTGACCCGCAAGGCCGTCGAGGCCCAGCAGTTCGCCGGCCTGAAGTAAACCGTGACGACGCAGGGGTTCTTGAAATCGGAGATCAGAGATGTCGAGCAACCCGGCCGCGACCGCATCGGGCGCCGCCGTCCGGACCCATCGCCCTCCGCCGCCGCTCGTGGCACTGGTCCGCGCGGCGATGGCTGATCCCGAGAGCCGCGTCAGGCTCCTCGGCGCGGCCGGATCCGTGGCGATCCTCGTCACGATGTTCGCCTCGAACATCCTTCATTTTTTCACGGTCTGGTCCAGCGACGAGAACTACAGTCACGGATTCCTCGTCCCCCTGATCGCCCTCTATTTCGCCAACGAGGCCGCTCGGAGGGGCGAGATCGTCGAGGAACCGGGCACGCGGTTGGGCGTCGCGCTCATCGTGGCGTCGATCCTCGGCCGGCTGGCGACGGTCGCCGTGCCCGTCGGATTCGTCGGCGACCTTTCGCTCGTCGTGGGCCTGGCCGGCATCGTTGCCCTGCTGTTCGGCCGCGGCGCTCTGCAGCGGTACGGGTTCTCGATCGGCTTCCTGGTCTTCATGATCCCGCTCCCCATCGCGCTTTACAGTCAGATCGCGACGCCGCTTCAGCTGGCCGTCAGCCAGGTTGCCACCGCGATGTTGAACCTCTCGGGCATCCCGGCGTTGTGCGAAGGCAATATGATCATGCTGCCTGGCGATAATACGATGTTCGTCGCCGAGGCGTGCTCGGGCATGCGTCAGCTCACGGGGTTCCTGGCCCTTACCACGGCGTGGGCCTACCTGGTCGATCGTCCCGCCTGGTACCGGGCCGTGCTCATCGCGTCGTCGGTCCCGATCGCGATGACGGCGAACATCATCCGGGTGGCGCTGACCGGGGCGATCACTTACCACGTCGACCCCAGGTTCGCCTCGGGTGCGTTCCACACGGTCGAGGGACTGCTGATGATGGCGTTTGGACTGGCGATGCTCTACGCCGGCTGCCAGGCGCTCGACCGGCTGCTCGCGATGGGATCTCGGACGCCGTCGACGGCTCCAGCGGGGGCGGAGGGTGACGCACGATGACCCCCTGCCGGCGCGTGATTCTCTGCCTTTGCCTGCTCGGCTCGGGCCTCGGAGCCGAGGAGGGACTCGAGCGGTTCAATCGCTGCGAGCGGCCAGAGCCGACGGCGAAGCTGGCGACGATCCCGATGAAGCTGGGCCGCTGGATCGGCCGCGACGAGCCGCTCAAGGCTGACATCATCGAGCGGGCCCAGACGGATGACTGGATCAACCGGATTTACGAGGACCCGTCCCGGCCCGGCCTGAGCCTCACGCTCTGGATGAACTACTCGAAGACCGGCCTGAACATGAGACATTCGCCCGAAGTCTGTCTGCCTTCGGGCGGTTGGACGAAGATCGAGTCGGCGACGAAAGTCCTCGATCTCGAGCGGCCGGGAGGGCGGCCCCTGGCGGTGACCCGGCTGGGCTACAGCCAGGGAGAACTGGTCCAGGGGATCGGATTCTGGTACTACATTTTCGGGGAAGGACGGCTCGAGCGATGGGTACGGACCCTCCCGATCACGAGTCGGAGCAGCCACGGGCGGACGACCCGGGGTTCCGGCCTGACGGTGGAAGTGTTCTGCCCGGGCGAGGTGGACCCGGATGGCGAGGCCCTGCGGGACTTCGCGTCGGCCCTCCTCGCTGAGCTCGAGCCGATCCTGCCGGAGGACCGCGCCGAGTATCACGTCCCGTGACCCCGTACGACACAGGCTGGCGGCCAGGGGACGGCCGCCCGGAGCAGGAACGGACAGGACGCCGGGGGCATCTAGTTAGGAGCGATTGATGAAGCGTGCCTTGATCACGGGAATCACCGGTCAGGACGGGTCATACTTGGCGGAGTTGCTCCTCGGCAAGCCGGACTACGAGGTCCACGGCCTGGTTCGCCGCTCGAGCAGCCTGAACCGGCAGCGCATCGACCACCTCTTCGCGAACGACGCGGCGCCGCGACCGATTCCAGCTCCATTACGCCGACCTCGCCGACGCCTCCAGCCTCTCGATGGTGATGGAGCAGGTGCGGCCGGACGAGGTCTACAACCTCGGGGCGCAGAGCCACGTCCGCGTCTCGTTCGACCAGCCGCTCTACACGTCCGACGTGGTGGGCCTGGGCACGCTCCGGCTCCTCGAGGCGACCCGTCAACTCCACCGCTCGAAGCCTGTGCGGTTCTACCAGGCGTCCAGCTCGGAGATGTTCGGATCGGCGGCGCCGCCCCAGGGCCTCGACACGCCCTTCCACCCCCGCAGCCCGTACGCGTGCGCCAAGCTCTACGGCCACTGGCAGACGATCAACTATCGCGAGGCGTACGGCATGTACGCCTGCTCGGGCATCCTGTTCAACCACGAGAGCCCGCGCCGCGGCGAGTCGTTCGTCACCCGGAAGGTCACCCTGGGCGCGCGCGGATCAAGGAGGGACTTCAGAAGAAGCTCGTCATGGGCAACCTCGACGCCAAGCGCGACTGGGGTTTCGCCGGCGACTACGTCCGCGCCATGTGGCTGATGCTCCAGCAGGAGACGGCCGACGACTTCGTCGTCGCCACGGGCGAGACCCACTCGGTCCGCGAGTTCCTGGAGATCAGCTTCGGCTACCTCGGGCTCGATTTCGAGGACTTCGTGGAGTTCGACCCGCGGTACACGAGGCCGTCGGAGGTGGACGTCCTCCTCGGCGACCCGTCGAAGGCGAAGAAGGCCCTGGGCTGGGAGCCCGAGGTCAGTTTCAAGGGGCTCGTCACGATGATGCTCGAGCACGATCTCGAGCTGGCCAAGCGTGAGAAGTTCGCCCAGAGCTATCCGGCCCTGACGGCTCCGAACCCGCGATCAAGGATGATCCCGTGCCCTCCCTGACGAAGCCGCGAGCGTCCGCGCCCCGTCGCCCCGGCGGACCTCCCGGGGCCCGTCTCTCGGTCCTCGTCGCCTGCCCGGACGCTCGGCCTCCCGCCTACGAGGCGGTCGTCGGGCTGGCCGGCACGGGCGACCTGGGCCGGTTCGTCACGGGGTTCTATTACCGGGGGCATGGCGTCCTTTCTGAAGTGGCCCGAAAGTATGCGCCTTGCCAGTTCCGTCGGATCAGGCGTCAGCTTCTCCGCCGCCACGAGCGGCGGATTCCCGAGCCGAGGCGTGGTCTCCGTCCCGTCCTTCGACCTCGCCCTCGCCGTCGAGAATCGGCTCGGCGACAATCCGCAGGCGCAACGACTCGCCGCACGCTGGCGGACGCGCCATTTCGATCGGGTCGTCTCCCGCGTGATCGCGACCGAGAGGCCCGAAGCGGCCCTCCTCTTCAGCGATGTCGGTTCCGAGTTCGCCCTTCCCGCGTGTCGAAAACTTGGCGTGCCGTCGATCCTGAGCATGGTCCATGGGGATGTCGTCGAGGAGTCGGAAATCCTGGCGTTGGAGCAGGCCGAGTCCCCCGATTACTTCCCGCTCTATCTCGGCGACGGCCGGCTCGACCACAATGCCTTGGCGTGGCTTCACAGCCGGCGGAGGCGCGACGTCGCCCTGGCGGATCGGATCCTCGTGCCGTCGGAACACATCGCCGATCGCCTGATCAAACAGGGCATGTGCCGCCATCGGATCGCCGTGGTGCCGTACGCCGCTGACACGCGACGATTCCGGCCGAGAAGCGACCAGAGCCCTCGAGCCGGGTGCACCTTCCTCTTCGCGGGCGGCATCACGCAGCGGAAAGGGATCAAGTATGTTCTACGGGCCTGGGCGCGGATCCGACGGCCGGGTTGGAGGCTCCAGCTCCTGGGTGCATTGCCCCGTCGCCTCGGGCCACTGGCGGACGACTTGAAGCTCGAAGGGGTCGAACACCTGGGCCGGGTCGCCCACTCCGAGATGCCCGCGCGGATGGCCGAGGCCGACGTGTTCGTCTTCCCGTCGCTGTTCGAGGGCTCGGCGGTCGTGACCTACGAGGCCCTCGCGTGCGGCTTGCCGAGCGTCGCCACGGCAGCCTCGGGGACCGTGGCTCGCGACGGCGTGGAGGGGTTTCTCGTCCCCTCTCGAGACGTGGACGCCCTGGCCATGCGCATGGAGCGACTCGGTCTCGACCCGGCGCTGCGCGCCGGATGTCGCTCGCGGCCAGGCGAAGGGCCGAGGAATTCGACTGGCCTCGCTATCACGCGGCGATCGGGGCCGAGCTCGGCCGATGCATCGGCGGCTGAGCCCGGCGCGAGGCGGCCCACGGAGGGGCGAGACCGTCATGGACGAATTATCGTACGTCTACGCGACCGCCGCGGTCATCGTCCTCTACTTCTTCGTCGCGGTCGTTCGCAAGCGATTCGACCCGTTCGCTCCCGTCTGGCTCTTCGTCATCGGATACGTCCAGGTCTACGTCATCCAGGCCCTGTCGTACCACGAATACGCGATCCGCGCCCGGGGCCTTGAGGTGACCACGCTGACGAACCTCCGCGCCTTCTGGGCGATCTGCTGGTTTCTCTTGATTTACTCGCTCCCGATCGGTCGGGCCGTGGCCTCGCGGGCGCCGCGCGCCCCGACGACGTGGTCGTCGGGCGTGCTGGTCGTGATGGTGCCGATCCTGATCGCCTGGGGACTCGCCGGCGCGCTGCTCGTGTCGTACGACCCGACGAAGCAGGGGGTCGAGGTCAGCGCCGAGGCCTTCATCCTGCTCCAGTTCCCCGTGATGACCCTGATCGCGGCGATCCTGCTGATCATCACCGGGCGAAACGTGGCATGTCCTCGACCGTGGCTCACGGCCGCCGGGCTGCGCGCTCGCTGTGTTTTACGTTTTCCTCTGGATGTACAACGGCAAGCGGTCGCACTCGCTGATCGGGGTGCTCACGACCATCTGCGCGATGTACTGCTCGCGTGGCCAGAGGCCGAGCTTCCTCGTTCTGGCGCTCACGGCCCTCGTCGGTGCCTCCGGCGCTGACGCTGGCGATCGGGTGGCGGAACAACATGCGCTACGACCGTTCGCTGTCGGGATTCGTGCAGTATCTCGGCGACTTCGACCCGCAGGCGATCCTCACGAACATCAACGTGACCGAGAAGGAGGAGTCTGGCCGCAAGCACGGGCCCCCTTCGTACGAGACGGAGGAATACGGCGGCACCTTGCTCATGGTTGACACCGTGCCCCAGAAATCGCCGTTCGATTATGGGGCGTCCTATCTCCGCATTTTCTCGACGTTCATCCCGCGCGTGATCTGGGTCGACAAGCCTTACTACGGCCGCGACGAGTGGGTGAGCGCCTGGATCGCGGGGTCGGAGTTCAAGCGGGACAAGACTTTCACGGGGCCGGCGATTGGCATCCTCGGGGCCCTCCACCTCAACGGCGGGGCGACGGGAACCGCCATCGTGCTTGGCGTCGCTGGCCTTGCTGCTCCGCACCGCCTACGAGTACTTCCGCCGTCATGCCGGCTGCCCGTGGGCCCAGGCGTGGTGGACGCTGACGTTCTACAACGCCTGGTTCATGACGGTGAACGACGACCCGATGGTCTGGTTCTACTACATCTACGGCTTCACGACACTTCCGCCCATGGCGCTTCTCTGGGTCGTCAACCGGATGAAGCGGACGGACGCCGCGGGCTACCCGGAACCGCAGGGTCTGTCCGCACGCACTGGATTTTTTGTACGCCATGCGGTCTGACGCGGAACGGCGGCTGATTACGACCGATTCCGGGAGCTCGTCCAGTCTTCGAGGGACCGCTGCGCGATGAGAGTGGCAGTGTCATTCACGAACCTGGGACCCTACCACCTCGCGAGGCTTCGCTCGCTCGGCTCGGCACTGAACGCACGAGGGGATGAGCTGATCGTCTACGAGACGGCCGGGCGGGAGCGGCGCTACCCGTGGGAGAGGGTCGTCGACTGCGAGCCGTTCGACTGGATCACCCTCTTTCCTGACGCCGATCTGGAACGCCTGACCGGGGCCTCGTGTCGCGGGGCGATGCTTCGTGCCCTGACGCGTGACGATCCCGACGCGCTCGGCATCGTGGGCTATTCCCGGCCACGAGTCGATGGCGATGCTCCGCTGGGCGCGGCGAGAGCGGAGGCCGACGGTCCTGATGTCCGAGAGCCAGGAGATCGACCGGCCGCGCGTCTGGTGGAAGGAAGCGATCAAGCGGCGCAGGGTCTCTCGGTTCTCGGCGGGGCTCGTCGGAGGGCCGCGGCACGCGGACTACCTGAGACTCCTGGGCATGCCGGCGGAGCGCATCGCGTTCGGTTACAACGCGGTCGACAATGACCGTTTTGCGCGGCTCGCCCGGGACGGCGCGGACGTCGATCGACGCCCGTGTCGGCCTGCCGTCGCGGCCTTACTTCCTCGCGGTGAGCCGGTTCGTGCCGGAGAAGAACCTGCTCCGGCTCGTGTCCGCCTTCGCGCGATACCGGCTGAAGGCGAGTGACGGAGGGTGGGACCTCGTCCTCTGCGGCTCGGGACCTGCCGCGGCCGAGATCCGGTCCGCCGTGAGCCGGAGCGGCGTCGCGTCATTCATCCATTGCCCGGGCTTCGTCCAAACCGACGACCTGTCCCGCTGGCTGGCCCATGCGTCGGCCTTCGTGCATCCCAGCCTGTCGGAGCCCTGGGGACTGGTGGCCAACGAGGCGGCCGTCTGCGGCCTGCCGCTGCTTATTTCCGACCACGCTGGCTGCGTCGAGACTCTTGTCCCCGAGCCGCCTGGGACCACCGGTCGCCGCTTCGACCCGACCTCCGAGGCCGACGTCGCGGACGGTCTCACTTGGATGGCCGGCCTTCCGGAGTCGAGTCGCAACGCGATGGGCCAGCGCGCGGCCGAGGTCGTCAGCGACTGGGGGCCGGAGCGGTTCGCACGAGGCATGCTCGAAGCCCTCGACCACGCCTTCGATCGCGAGCGGCGGTCTCTGATCCGTAGCGAGGTGGCTCGATGAGCGGTGGGACATTCCTCGATTCGAGGACTTCGCAGACGCCTCCGACTTGCTCTCGTGACCGCTGGCTGCACGTGTGCAACGGCCTCGACGCGCGTCGCGACGGAGGGATGGTCCCCAGCATTCTCGGCATGACGGGCTCGCTCGCAAGGCAGGGCAAGCGAGTCTCGATCGTCACTCCGACGCCCTGCAAGCTCGGTTCGACGTCGGTGCCGGACGGGGTCGAACTCCTCGACGCCGAGGCCGAGATCGAAGGGGCTGATTCGCGGCGGCCCAGGTCGTTCATCTCCACGGGCTCTGGCAAGGGCACACGCGTCGCGGGGCCGATGCCGCGAGACGAGCCGGACGTCCCTTACCTGATCGCCGCGCACGGCATGGCCGAGCCCTGGGCGCTGCGGCACAAGGCGATCCGCAAGAAGGTCTACACGGCCCTGATCGAGGGGAAGAACCTCAGGCGGGCGTCGTGCCTGCATGCTCTTTCGAGGCCGGAGGTTGGTCATCTGCGTACCCTCGCGCCGAGGACGCCGATCGCCTGGATTCCGAACGGTGTCGATCTCGCGCCGTTCGATGGATTGCCGGCGAGGACGGCACTCGAGGCCGAGCATCCCGAGCTGGCCGGGAAGTTCGTGCTGCTCTTCTTCGGCAGGCTGCACGTAAAGAAGGGTCTCGACCTGCTGAGCCGGGCGTTCGCGACGATCGCTCGTGACTGGCCCGAGCTGCATCTCATGCTGGCCGGAAACGACGACGGCGCCCTGGCAAGCCTTCCACGCCGCCGTCTCCGAGAGCGGCCTGACCGAGCGGGTCACGTACCTGGGACACGTGGCAGGCGAGGCAGCGAGACGGGTCTGGGGTGCGGCCGACGCGTTCATCCTGCCGAGCTATTCCGAGGGCTTCAGCATGGCGATCCTCGAGGCGCTGGCTGCGCGGCTGCCGGTCATAGCGACCACGGCCTGCCACTTCCCGGATCTGGCCGGGTCCGAAGCGGCGATCGTCGTCGAGCCGAACGAGCCGGGCATTCTGTCGGGGCTCCGAGCATTGCACGATCGTTCGAATTCCGATCGACAGGCGATGGCGCTGCGAGGTCGTCAGCTCGTGGAAGACCGTTACACGTGGGAGCGCCAGGGTCGACTGCTCGCCGAGGTTTATCGCTGGCTGGCGGGCGGGGGCGAAGCACCCGAGTCGGTCGAGATGGCCGGAGGGTTCTGATGACGACGCGCGGACCGGCACGAGTCAGCGTGATCGTGCCCGTCAAGAATGAGGAGGACAACCTCCGGCGGTGCCTGCCCGCGCTGGCGTGGGCGGACGAGGTCTTCGTCGTCGACAGCCAGAGCAGCGACGAGACCGCGGACATCGCCGCCGAGCACGGGGCCACGGTCGTCCAGTTCCGCTTCAACGGCACGTTCCCCAAGAAGAAGAACTGGGCGCTCGAGAACCTGCCGCTCCGGAACGAGTGGGTCCTGATCGTCGACGCCGACGAGGTCGTCCCCGAGGAACTCGCCGAGGAGATCGCGCGGAGGACCGAGGCCGACGAGGCCGACGGCTTCTATCTGAACATGAAGTATTACTTCCTCGGCCGGCGGATCAAGCACTGCGGATACGCCGAGGCGTGGAACCTCCGCCTCTTCAAGCACCGCGCTGGGCCGCTACGAGAGGATGCCGTCTGCCGCGGGCGCGCCGGCGGGCGACAACGAGGCCCACGAGCACGTCGAGCTCCAGGGCCGCGCCCTGAGGCTCAGCCACGAGCTCGACCACCACGCCTACCCGACGATCCACGCCTGGGTCGAGAAGCACAACCGCTACGCGGCGTGGGAGGCCGAGCAGTACGACCGGTTCGCTACGCGAGCCGATCCCGGCTTCGATCGGTCGGGGCAAGCGGTTCAAGCGGATACTGAAGAAGGTCTACCTCCGGCTGCCGTGTCGACCGCTCGTGCGGTTCGTCTACGCGTATGTTGTTCGCCTCGGATTCCTCGACGGATATCCCGGCTTCGTCTTCTGCGGTCTCCTGGCGTTCTACGAGTTCCTGCTGCGGCGCCAATCTCTACGAGCGACGGCTTCGCGAGTGCGTGGAGATGCCCGCTCCTGCGGTCGAAACACGCCCCGTCCACGCATGATTCGAGCCTTTACGTAGTCGACAACGACATCGGCTCGGGCGAGCCGATCGGCCTCGATGACCTGCGCGTAGAGCCTGGCTCAGGAGGTCCGCCTCGCGATCGAGGTCGTAGTCGCGAAGGACCGCGGCGCGTGCGGCGAGGCCGAGCCTCGCGGCGCGGGGGCGGTCGGCGAGCAGGTCGAGCGATCGCGCGGGCCAGGGCGTTGGTGTCGGACGGGGGGACTCGCAGGCCGGTCACGCCGTGTGTGACGAGCGAGCGGAGTCCCTCGATGTCGGAGGCGACCGAGGGGATGCCGTGGGCCATGGCCCGGGCGAGGTTGCGTCCGACGGTCGGTGTCGTCGACGGCTGGCAGTACACGTCGAGGACGATCCCAGAACGAAAGGCCGACGGCCGCCTCGCCGGCGAAGGTCAGGCGCTCGGCGAGCCGGAGCCGATCGGCGCGGCGGCGAAGGTCGCCCTCTTCCTCGCCCTCGCCCACCAGCACGAACTCGGCGTCGACCCCCGCGTCGAGCACCCGGCGGGCGGCGTTGAGGAACGTCGTGAAGCCCGAGCGCGTGGACGAGCGGCCCCGCGGCCCCGATGACGGAGACCGGGGTCCGGCCCGTGGCCCAGCGCGACGTGACCGACTCCGCGACCTCCAGGCCACGATGGACCGCGTGGACGCGTTCGCGAGGAACGCCGAAGCCGCGCATCAAGTCGTCTCGCCAGCTCGCGGCTCGTCGCCACCAGGCCCGGCACCAGCGCCGGCTCAGGCGGAGCCGCGAGCCCGGGGGGAGGAACTCCTCGACGCCCTGGATGTAGGGGACTCGCCAGCGCTCGGCGATCTCCAGGGCCGCGGGTGCCATGCTGCGCCTGGAGGGCGTGGAGCGAGGCCGGGACGCGACGTGCCGCTCCGGGCCTGCGGAGGCTCCGGATCCCCACGAGACGCCAGCGAGGCCTGCCGAGCCCGGGCATCTCCTCGACGTCGAGCCCGCGCCGCGAGGGGACTTCCAGGCGGAGCAGAGGATACGCGCCGCCAGGCCGCGGAGGCCCAGCCGCTCGACGTAGGCGCGGATCGTCCCGGCCTGGTCCGAATTGTCGATGCCGGTCGGCGATCAGGACGACATGTCGGACGGGCTCGGTCATGCCCTCGCGCTCCCGGCGGCAGTCGTCTCGGTCGTTCCGGCGGTCATGCTAGCCGAAGCCGATGAACGCGACGAGGCCAGCGCACTTCCGGCAGGAACGCGTTGCCGCGGACATGGATACGGCGGGCGGACTGGGAGACGCCGGGCCGGCGGTCGATTGGCACGCGGTCTCGCGTTGCATATACTGTCGTCGCGTGGGAACCGCCTCGACGGACGACGGCTCGCCCATCCAAGGATCTTGCATGACTCCTCCTCCGTCCACCGTAGATGCTCCGCCCCGCCCGCGGATGAGCTGCTGTCCCTGCTCAACCGGCTGCTCGACAACATCGGCTCGGTGGTCCTGGGCAAGCCCGAAGTCGATCAAGCTCGCCGTCGTCGCGCTCCTGGCCGAGGGGCATGTCCTGATCGAGGACGTGCCCGGCGTCGGCAAGACGCTCCTGGCGCCGGCGCTGGCCGCCAGCATCGACTGCTCGTTCCGGCGGCTCCAGTTCACGCCCGACCTGCTCCCGTCGGACATCCTCGGCTCGAGCGTCTACAACGCGGCCTCGGGCGAGTTCGTCTTCAAGCCGGGGCCGATCTTCGCCAACGTGATCCTGGCCGACGAGATCAACCGGACCACCCCGCGGACCCAGTCGCGCGCTGCTCGAGGCGATGAGCGACGGCCAGGTCTCGGTCGAGGGCAAGACCTACTCCTCGAGCCGCCGTTCATCGTGCTCGCGACGCAGAACCCCTACGAGTTCGAGGGGACGTACGTCCTGCCCGAGAGCCAGCTCGACCGGTTCATGATCCGGCTCCGGATGGGCTACCCGCTCCGGTCCGAGGAGCGCAAGCGTCCTGTCGAGCCACCGCGCGGGCGAGCCGGTCGAGTCGCTCCAGCCCGTCCTGATCGGCCGACGACGTCCTCCAGCTCCAGCAGGCCGTCCGGCGGGTCCGGGTCGACGACGCGATCGCCGATTACCTGCTCGACATCGTCCACGCCACCCGCGAGGGCGACGACCTGCACGTCGGGCGTCAGCACCCGCGGAGCCTTGACGCTCTACCGGGCGGCCCAGAGCCTGGCGCTGGTCTCGGGCCGCGACTTCGTGATCCCGGACGACATCAAGACGCTGGCCGTTCCCGTCCTGGCCCACCGGGTCGTCGGCAAGTCGTTCCTCCAGGCCGGCGAGTTCGGCGCGGCCGAGGCGATCATCCGCGACCTCGTCGATCGCCTCCGCGTCCCGTCCTGATCCCTCGGTCAGTTCCCTCGTCGGGAGCGTCACCCACCATGGCCAGCGAAGCCCGGCCCCGCACCGGCACGCACCAGGCGGTCGACGAGCCGGCTCGACTCGCGCTGGCTCGTCGAGGGCCTCTGGCCGAACCAGCGGCTGCGCTGGACCCGCGAGGGCGTGCGTCTACTTGCTCGTCTGGCTCGGGCTGCTGCTGGTCGGGCTCTACCAGCAGATCAACCTGATCCTGCTGGTCGCCGGGCCTGGCGGCCGGGCCGATCGTCGGCGTCGATCTTCGTCAGCGCCGCGATGCTCCGGAAGCTCCGGAGTCTCCCGGCGCGTCCCGGCCTACGTCTTCTCGGGCGAGCCGCTCTCGACTCGACTACACGCTGGAGAACGACCGCCGCTGGACGGCGGCGCCTGGCGCTGCATCCTTCAGGACGAGCTGAGTCCCGGTCGACCGGTCGGTCGCCGGGCGCGACCGGGCTGTCAGCCCGGGTCTTCTTCCCGCGGGTCGCCGGCCATGGTCGCGAGCCGGGTCCGCTGGCAAGGCGCCGAGCCCTCGGCGAGGCAGATACCGGTTCCGGACGCTCGACCTCGCCACCCGGTCGCCGTTCGGGCTCCTCGAACGGCGGGTCACGCGTCCGGCGACCCGACGAACTGATCGTCTACCCGACGATCGGCCAGCTCACCCGGCGCTGGCACATCGTCCAGCGCGAGGCGAGCGAGACCCGGCGCGGCCAGCGGCACGACCGCTCGACCGCAGCAGCAGGAGTATCACGGCCTGCGCGATTACCGGCCCGGCGACAGCCCGCGCTGGATCCACTGGCGGACCTCGGCCCGGCTCGGGCCAGCCGATGGTCAAGGAGTTCGAGCAGCAGCACGAGCAGGACCTGGCCGTCCTGCTCGACCCCTGGCTGCCGCGGACGAAGGTCACTCCCGAGCAGCGCGAGGCACGTGGAGGAGGCGATCAAGTTCGCCGCGACGGTCTGCTACGAGACCTGCCGGCAGGCGGGCCGGCGGCTGCTCTCGGGCTGGACCGGCGCCACGCCCGGGCCTCCGGCAGGGGCCGGCCTCGGTCAAGCTGCTCCACGAGTTCCTCGAGCAGCTCGCCACGATGCGGGCCGCCTCGGAGGGCGGCCTGGCGCCGCTGCTCGACGCCCTGCCGCCCGCGACGCTCCGCGAGGCGATCTTCGTCGTCGTCTCGACCCGGCCGATCAACCTCCACGAGGAGACCGAGCAGACGTCTCGCCTGCTCGGGGGCCTCGTCGCGCGGGCTCTTCTCGCGAGTCACGCTCCTGGACGTGTCGCGGGGCGATCTGACCGACTTCATCCAGTCGGGCGAGTCGCCGGGACTTGTCTCCGGCGGATCGTCCCAGGCCCGACCGGGATCCGGTGATCTCCGTCAGCGTATCGCCCCGCGGGTCGCCGGCGAGAATCGAGCCGGTCGACGGCATGATCGAGGCGCCGTTCTCCGCGAACGGCGCGGAGGTACGGCGATGAATTTCCGGCCGACCTACCGGGTCAGCTCTTACCTGATGCTCTTCTTCGCGACGCTGGTCCTCAGCGTCGACGCGACCGACTCGAACCGGCTGTCGATGGTCTATCCGGTCGCAGTCGCCGTTGCGGCCGGCGTGGCGTACTTCACCGTGGATCGGCACCCGCATCTCGGCCTGTCGTCGTACACCACGAACGTCCTGGCCCTCGCGGCGATCGCGGCGGGCCTGTTCGAATGGTGGTACGACGAGAGCCTGCTGCTCCTCGCCCTGGGCCATTTCTTCGTCTACATACAGCTCCTCTACATGTTCCAGGAGAAGACGACCCGGGGGGAATGGTATCTCTTCGTCATGGCGCTGATCCAGGTGCTCCTCGGCTGCGTCATGAGCCAGAGCGACGTCGTGGGGATCTCGCTCTTCGCCTGGGCGCTCAGCTCGCTCTGGGTCCTGGCGCTGTTCACCCTGGCGCGCGAGTCCGACCGCGGCGCGCCGGCGCCCGGGCACGAGCCTGCTCCCGGCGGTCGAGCCCGAGGCGCCCTATCCCGCGCTGATCGACGCACAATTCCTGATGGCCTCCGGCCGAGTCGCCGCGATGACGCTCGCCCTCGGCGGGGTGATCTTCCTCGTCATGCCCCGGCAGACCCCGGTGGGCAACGTCGCGCGCACCGACGTCCTGGGCAAGCACCTCACGGGGTTCGACGACGTCGTCCAGCTCGGCCAGCTCGGGGAAATCCTCGAGAACGAGAGCGTCGTAATGACGATCGAGGCGACCGATTACCCGACGGGCCGCCGGATCACGCCGACCGAGGAGTTCCTCTGGCGGGGCGTGGCCCTGGCCAAGTACGAGCGCGGCCGGTGGCGGAAGATGATGTGGCGCGCCCAGGGCTTTCCACCCGAGCCGCCCCCGCGGTCGCTGGGACCGATGATCCGCCAGCAGATCAAGATCGAGCCGACGGACAACCCGACGCTCTTCGGCCTCCATCCGATCCTCTGGGCCGACTCGTCGAACAAGCGGCTGCCGCCGGAATTCAACATCACGGACGGCTCGATCCACCGCGCCGACTCGCGGCCGATCGCGCTGGAGTACGTGGTCATCTCCTCGGCCGACCCCACGCGCAGTCCAGCCGCATGAGCAGTTCCCGCCCCCCAGATCCGCGATGACCTCCTCTCGATGCCCGCGGACCTGAAGCGGCAGTTGCGAGAGATCGCCGAGGCCCAGCTGGCGGGCGTCGATCGGTCCGACCGGGCGGCGGTCGCGAAGAGGCTCGAATGGTACCTGCGCGACTCGCGCGAATTCGCCTACACGCTCCAGATGGAGACGATCGACTCCAGCATTGACCCCGTGGCCGACTTCCTCCTGAATCGCAAGGAGGGCCACTGCGAGTATTTCGCCAGCGCCACTCACGCTCCTGCTCCGCTCGGTCGACATCCCCGCCCGGCTGGTCAACGGATTCAAGGGCGGCGACTGGAACGACCTGGCCGGCGTCATGAACGTCCGGGAGAAGCACGCGCACACCTGGTGCGAGGCGCTGCTGGCGGATCGGCCGGCGGCGCGCGGCGATTTGCCTCGCTGGCTGACCCTGGACCCGACCCCGGCGAACGAGCGCGAGCGCTCGTTGGCCCAGGTCGGGGGCATGTTCGGCCAGATGCGCCAGCTGACCGATTTCGTCCGTTACGTCTGGACGTTCTACGTCGTGGGCTTCAACGCCGAGCGGCAGCAGCGATTCCTCTACGACCCGATCCGCAAGCTTTTCCTCGAGGCCAAGCGCGGGTTCCAGATGATGGGCCAGGGCCTCCAGGGCGCACTCGGCTGGCTGTTCCGGTTCCGCGACGTCTCTTCGTTCTTCTCCCGGAAGGGGTTCTTCGTCACGTTCCTCGGCCTGAGTTTCCTCGTCTTCCTGGCGTGGGCCGGCCGCGTCGCCTACCGGCGCATCCGGAAACGATGGGCCGGTTCCCGGGCCGACGAGTCGGCACTGGCGGCCGGCGTGCTCTTCTACCGCCGGATGGTCACGCTCCTGGAAGGATTCGGGCTGGAACGGCCCTCGCCCGAGACGCCCCGCGAGTTCGCGAGGCGGGCGGCGGGCTTCCTTGCCGGCCGCGGCTCGGGCAACGAGTCGGTCGCCGACGTCCCGCCGCTGGTCGTCGACGCCTACTACCGGATCCGCTTCGGACACCTCGACCTCGACGCCGACGCGCTGCGGTTCGTCGAGTCCCGCCTGGACGCGCTCGAGTCGCGGCTTCGGCCGGACACGGCCTGAGGTTGCGACCGCGGCCCGCCTTCGGATAGCCTGGCTCGTTCCGGGCCGTCGTCGAGGGACGGCCCTCGCGGATCGTTTCGTTCGGAGGGGTGGTCGGACATGCGGGCCGGACTCGTCGGGTTCTCGGGCGGCGGCAAGAGCACCTTGTTCCAGCTCCTCACGGGCGCCACGCCCGACCCGGGGAAGGTCCACGGCGGGCAGGTCGGCATCGCCACCCTGAACGATCGCCGGCTCGACTTCCTCGCCAATCTCCACAAGCCGAAGAAGGTGACGCCGGCCACCGTCGAGCTGCTCGACACCCCCGGGCTTATCCCCGGCACGCACGGCGACAACCCCCAGCGGCTGGCCGTCATCCGCGAGGGAGACGCCCTCCTGATCGTCCTTGGCGCGTTCGCCGGCGGCGACCCGGCGGCCGACCTCGCGAGCTTCCGCGACGAGATGCTCTTCGCCGACCTCGGCGTCGTCACGAACCGCGCCGAGCGGCTCGAGGCGAGCGCCAAGAAGCCCCGGCCCGACCGCGAGGCCCAGCTGAAGGAGCTGGAGATCGTCAAGCGCGTCCTGGCCGCCCTCGACGCGGGCCAGACGATCGGAAGCCTCGGGCTGACGGAGGAGGAGAAGAAGCCGATGCGCTCGTTCGGCCTGCTGACCGACAAGGCCCAGGTCGTCATCGTCAACACCGCGCACGGCACGCCGATCCCGCCGGGCCTCCTCGAGATCGCGCCCGACTCCGTCGCGATCGACGCGAAGCTCGAGCTCGAGCTCGCCGGCCTCGATCCCGACGAGCGGGCCGCGTTCATGGCCGACCTGGACATCAAGGAGCTCGGGCGCGACCGGATCATCCGCCAGGCGTACGATGCCGTCGGGATCATCACCTTCTTCACGGCGGGCGAGCCCGAGGTGCGGGGCTGGAACGTCGAGCGCGGCGGCACGGCGGTCGACGCGGCCGGCAAGATCCACACCGACCTGGCCAAGGGCTTCATCCGAGCCGAGGTGACCGCGTTCGACGACCTCGAGCGCGTCGGATCAGTGCGCGAGGCGAAGGCTCAGAACCTCCAGAGGCTCGAGGGCAAGGAGTATATCGTCAAGGACGGCGACATCATGTTCTTCCGCTCGGGCCTCTGATCCGCCGCTCAGGGCGTCCTGAGCATCATCCCGGCCTCGAGCGGCGTCGCCTGCGACGGAAGCTGGTCGCGGTTGGCCCGCCAGAGTACCGCGGCCCGATCGGGCGAACCGTAGAGTCTCTGCGAGACGTCGGCCAGGCTCTCGCCCGCAGCCACGCGAGTGAACGCGCCGCGGGGCCGATCGTTTGCCTTCTCAGGCGACCTCCCGGCGGATTGGGCCAGGGGCTGCTGACGCGTCTCGACTTCGGCCGCCGGCGACCGGGACGACGCCAGGCGCACGGATGCCTGGCGATCGGCGGCGAGCCGATCCGGACGGTCGGGGGCGTTCTGCGCCACCGCCGGCGAACGAGCATCCGGCCGTGGCCGCCTCGAAACGGCCGCGGATCCGGACGCCTGCGCCGGAGGCTTCGGAGCGTTCTTCGTCCCATCCGCCCGATAGAACGCGATCGCCGAGGACACGACGATCATCACGCTGAGCGCGTAGGTGGCTCCAAGGTGCTGATTCATCCGGAGATAGCTCCGCCCGCTCGGGTGTTCGATCAAGATGCCGTATCGATGTCTTCGGCCATTGGGGCCTGGGACTTGAGCCGATTTCGGCCGCTGGCGCAGCTTGATGAGGACGAGACGGCGCGCGCATCACCGCTGATCGTCCGGTGTTGGATTTGCCGATCAAGCTGAACAGAGGGCGTGGCCTTCGCGTAGAATCAGGGAAGAACCCTGCGCGATGACCTCCAGGCCTTCTCTTATTGGCGGCCCGTCAGGTCGGCCTTGTGACCGTAAGAAGGCCGGTTTATAGTCGCAAGGTGAGACCTGACGCACTGGGACGTCCGACGCGGGTCCAAACCACGGAAGCCTATCTCATGCCCCGATATGCATTGCGGTCGCTGTCGGTCCTCGGGCTCGCCGCCGTCCTGGCCACGATCGTCGGGCGCAGGCGCCGTCGCTGACGCCGGCCCAGGTCGACCGCGTGACGTCCCAGGTCGTGGTCAAGCTCCTCGAGCAGAACCACATGGCCCACCCGTCGATCGACGACGTCACGGCCATCAAGTGGGCCAAGACGTTCCTCAAGGAGCTCGACCCGCTCAAATACAACTTCGTCAAGGCCGACATCGACGAGTTCATGGCCCAGGCCGAGACGCTCGACGACAAGGTCAAGCAGGGCGATACGTCGTTCGCCAGGACGGTCTTCGACCGCTTCCTCAAGCGGTCCGACGAGCGGCTTGCCCACGCGCTCGCGGTCCTCGACAAGCCCGTCGACTTCACGGCCGACGAGTCGCTGAGCGACGACATCGAGAAGCTCGACTGGCCCGCCGACGCGGCGCAGGCGAACGACCTGGTCCGCAAGCGGATCAAGCTCCAGCTCTTAATGGACAAGGTCGGCAAGGAGCCCGTCGCCGAGTCGGTCAAGAAGATCAAGTCGCAGTACAAGGACCGGAACCGGTTCTGGCACCAGCTCAAGAGCGAGGAGCTGCTCGAGCTGTACCTGACCGCGCTGACGAAGACGTTCGACCCGCACTCGACCTACATGTGCAAGACGAACTTCGACGAGCTGATGAACATGCAGCTCCACCTGACCCTGACGGGCATCGGTGCGCTGCTCGAGTCGGTCGATGGCGTGCCGACGGTCAAGGAGCTCGTCCCCAAGGGCCCGGCCGACCTTGACGGCCGCCTGCAGGAGGAGGACAAGATCCTCGGCCTCCAGAAGTCCGACGGCGAGGAAGTCAGCTTCATCGAGATGCGGCTCAACGACGTCGTCAAGCAGATCCGCGGCGAGGTGAACACCAAGGTCCGGATGATCATCCAGCCCAAGGGCACCAGCGAGAAGAAGGTCTACGAGCTGACCCGTCAGAAGCTCGACCTCGCCGAGGAGCACGCCAAGGGCCAGGCCATCGAGAAGGACGTCGACGGCAAGAAGCTGAAGATCGGCGTGATCCACCTGCCGACCTTCTACGGCGATACCGACGCCCTCCGACGCGGCGACGCCAACCCGCTGAGCGCGACCGAGGACTGCCGCAAGCTGCTCGAAGGCTTCAAGGCCCAGGGCGTCGGCGCCGTGGTCCTCGACCTCCGCGAGAACGGCGGCGGGCTGCTGACCGAGGCGATCTCGCTCTCCGGCCTGTTCATCGACAAGGGACCGGTCGTCCAGGTCCGCGACGCCACGGGCGTCCGCCACCTCGACGATGAAGAAGGCGGCACGGCCTGGGACGGCCCGCTGGTCGTGCTCATCGACCACCGCAGCGCGAGCGCCTCGGAGATCTTCGCCGGCGTGATCAAGGATTACGGCCGCGGCCTGCTCGTCGGCGGCTCGAACACCTTCGGCAAGGGGACCGTCCAGAGCATCATGCCGATCAAGGAGGCGATCAGCCGGGTCACCAGCTTCGCCTGGCCCGACCTGGGCGCCCTGAAGCTGACGATCCAGCAGTTCTACCGGGCCAACGGCGAGAGCACCCAGGTCAAGGGCGTGGCGCCGGACATCAAGATCCCCTCGCTGTTCGACCAGATCGACGAGGAGCTCGAGGGCAAGCTCGACAACTCGTTCAAGTTCGACAAGGTCGCCGCGGTCACCCACGATCAGTTCAACCGCGTCCCGCCCGACCTGCTCAGCCGCCTCGACGCCCGGTCCGAGGCCCGGCGCAAGGAGAGCGACAAGTTCCGCAAGCTCGACGCCGCGATCCAGAAGATCGTCGCGCGGAAGGCCAAGCACCTCATCCCGCTCGACGAGACCAAGTATCGCGCCGAGGTCGTGAGCGAGGACGAGGAGCAGGACGAGATCGCCAAGGACAAGAAGGCCAAGCGGCGGAAGCACTACGACCGGCCGGCCTGGGAGTCGAACTACTACAACGACGAGATCATCAACGTCGTCGCCGACTACCTGACGCTCGGCTCGAAGGCCATCGCCGCGGCGCCCGTCAAGGTCGACGTCAACCAGCCCTGAGCGGGCTCGAGACGGTTATGAAGCTCGAAACGCCCCGGCAAAGGCCGGGGCGTTTTCGTTTCCGATGATTGGTGTGCCTTCTGCCTTGTGCTTTCTGCCTTGGATGAAGGCAAAAAGCACGCGGCACAAAGCAAAGAATATATGGCCGCCGCATCAGCGACGCGAAGTCCCTGCGCCCGCGGCCGGGAGGCCCTTCAGGAAGGCGATCAGGTCGGCGAAGTTTTGCGGCGATCGGTCCTTCTCCAACCCCTCCGGCATGAGCGACTGGCCGCTCGAGGCGATCTGCTCGATCCGATCGCGCGGGATCACGTCGACGGCGGCCTCGGCGCGCTTCAGCGTGATCGTGCTCGCGGTCTCGTCGGCGATGAGCCCGGTCGCGACCCGGCCGTCGACCGTCGCGACCGAGTAATTGACGTAGTTCGCCGCGACCTCCCGGTTGGGGTCGAGGATGTGGACGAGCAGGTCCTCGGGCGTCCGTCCGGCGACCGTGGCGAGGTTGGGACCGACCTCGATGCCGGCTCCGGCCGCGACGTGACAGGTCGCGCAGGTCTTTTTGAAGACGGCCTGCCCACGGTCGGGGCTTCCCTTCAGTTCGAGGGCAGGTCGCATCGCGGCGATCACCTTGGCCCGGTCGATCCTCGCCGAGCTTCCCAGAAGCTTCTCGGCGCGAGCCCGAACGGTCGCGTCGGGATGCTTGAGCAGGTACGCTTGCCGGCTCGGGTCGAGGTCGGAGGGCGAGACGACCCGCGAGTCCAGGCCATCGAGCAGCGAGCCGATCCGGTCGCGGCGGGCGAAGAGGGCCTCGACGGCCTCGCGGCGGACGGCTGGGCTCAGCGCCTTCCACCGGCCGACGATCGCCTGGCCGACGCCGGGCTCGGCCAGTGCGTTCAGAGCCTGGAGCGCGGCGAGCTGGACGGACGCCGGCTCGCGGGCGTCGAGCCATTCCGGCAGGACCGTGATGGCCCGGCCGCGCGGGTCGACGCCGATCATCGCGATCGCGTCGGCCCGCTCGCGGGCGAGTCCGCGGCCTCGCGCGACGGCCTCGGCGCGGTCGAAGAAGGGCGTCACGGCCGCGAGGTCGGGCAGGGCCTGTTTGAGCGATGCGCCGGACCGCCGCAGGCCCCGGGCGACGCCGAGGAGCGCCGTCCCGCCTTCGTCCGGGTCGCCCCCGCGGCGGAGAAAATGCCCGAGCAGGCCGGCGACCTCTCCGGGAGCGTTCGAGGCGCCGACGGCGAAGGCCAGGTCGTCGAGCCACGCCCGGCCGTCGGGCCTGGCGAAGAACGGCGTTGGGATTTCCGCCAGGGCGTCGATCAGCGCCACGGGCCCGGCCCGAGGCCGAGCTGAGCACCGCGGCCTTGATCCAACGGTCGCCCGGGTCGCGCCGCGCGATCCTCGCCAGCGCGATGACCGCCCCCGGGCTGCGGGACTCGCCGAGCGCAAAGGCGACCTGGAGCCGGACCCTCGCGCTGGGGTCATCCGCGAGCCCGAACAGGGCCGTTTCGAGGTCGGGATGGCCCGAGATGCGCGGCCCGGCCGGCCTCGCGGCCTGCTCGCGGACGTTCGCGTCCGGGTCGGCCATCGCCGCGAGGACCGGGCCCGCCTCCAGGGCACCGAGCGCGTCGAGCGTCCACAGCGCGTGAGCCCGGCCGAGCGCGGTCGGTCGATCGGCGGCGAGTTTCACGAGCATCGGCAATGACCGGGCCTCATGCCGCTCGATCAGGAGCCGCTGGGCGGTCTCGCGGCGCCATGCGTCGGGGTCGGCGAGCGTCCGGACAAGCTCCGCGGTCGGTGCCGCGCTCAGTCGGGGCTGGGCCCGACGCTCGAATCCTTCCGGCACGATCTCGTAGATCCGCCCGCGGTCCTTGCCGCTCGTCAGGTCGAGGTGCCGCTTGATCGGATCGGGGATCGAGGCGGGATGCTCGATCGTCTCGCGGTACATGTCCAGGACGGCGAGCGTGCCGTACGGCGTGTTCGCGAAGTTCACCGGCCGGAACCAGTTGTCGCGCGAGGCCAGGAATTCGACACCCGCATCGGCCCGGGTCGCCTTGAAGATCGGGCCGTCCTCGGCGAGCGTCTTGCGGTGGACCAGGTTGCCGCCGACGTCGCCGACGAAGGCGTTGCCGTGGTACTCCGGCGGGTAGGCGGAGCCCCGGTAGATCGTGATGCCCGAGGCCGACGTGAAGAAGCCGGTCGCGACCAGCTCCGTCGGCGGCAGTCGCTTCACCATGTCCGGGTCGGCCGCTCGCTGGCGGGTCCGGACGACTCGCCAGGGCTCGGGCGGGCTGATCCGGAAGACCGGCCCCGCGCCGCCTTCGACCGCGATGTCGGTCAGCACGGCCCCCGGCGTGTAGAAAGGGTTCCGGTCCACGGCCTCGGCGGGAAGCACGACTTGCCGGATGTGGTTGCTGTTATTGCAGACGAACCGGTGGCCCCAGTCGTCGAGGCAATGGCCGAACTGGCCGCCGCCCGAGACCGGCTGGAAGTCCGACCCGTCGGGCCTGAAGCGGAAGTCGCGGCCGCGGAGGGTCACGGGCTTCGCGTCGGGTTGGGTCAGGTTGCGGATCTCGCCGCCATTGCTCCCGCTCGACCCGTAGATCCAGCCGTCGGTGCCCCAGACCAGGCCGTTCACGAGCCCCTGCACGTTCTGGGTGCCGAAGCCGGTGAAGAACTTGCGCCTGACGTCGGCCACGCCGTCGCCGTTGAGGTCGATGGCAAATAGGATGTCGGGCGCGACGGCGATGAAAACGCCACCGTAAAAGGGCAAGACGCCCGTGGGCCACGACAGGCGGTCGACGAAGATCGTCCGGGAGTCGAAGACGCCGTCGCCGTCCTTATCCGTGAGAAGGCTGACGTTGCCGCTCGGCTGGTTCTCGGGATACGGATAGCCCCGCATCTCAACGACGTAGGCCCGGCCGTCGGCGTCGTAGGCCATCGCGACGGGATCGGTGACGAGCGGCTCGGTGGCAATCGGGAGGAGGTGGAAACCAGGGTGGATTTCGAAACGATTTCAGGGCCGCGGCTGGTTCGAGCGGATTGATCCGCGGCAGCTGGCCGGACAGGTCGTCCGCCGCGGCGATCATCGGCAGGAACGCGGCGATCGAGGCGACGAGGATCGGGGCGATTCGGAACACAGACAGGGCCCTCCCCGCGGGTGGCAGGGGTATCGTCCGCGAAACCCCGGTCTTCGGTCCGTGACGGGGACCGGGGTTCGCAGGCGAACCCCTGCCACGCCCGAGGTCTCGGACCATCAGGCAAGACGCTTAGCCCTGGATGGCGCTGGTGCGGCCCAGCGCGATGTCGAAGTCGCTGACCGCCGGCACCAGCATCGCGGCCAGGGCGAAACCGTAGGCCCCCGCGCATGAAAGGAAGGCGGCGAGGATGTCGCGGTTCAGCAGGCTGATGATCGCGTAGAAGCTCACGAACGGCGTCAGAAGGGCCACGATCGCGATCGCCCGCGACGGGTTCTTCATGCCCAGCGAGGCGAAAAGGGCCACGCTGCCCGCGCCGATGAAGATGAGGAAGCTGAGGAGCTGCCGGCCGAACTCGCGGTCGCTCATGATGATCAGCCCCGCGCAGATGAGGATGCCGATCATCAGGAAGAAGATCGTCCCCAGGCTGTTCGCCACGGCCGTCCGGCTGTTCGTGTAGGTGATCGCCGCGTGGATGCCGAGCATCGCCGAGAAGTGGGCGAGCAGCAGGAAATCGATCACGATGTAGACGGCCGACTCGAGCGGGATCGCCCCGATGAACGTGAACCAGGCCGTCAGGAGAATCGGTAGCGCGATCATCTCCTTCGTGTTATAGAGCACGCCGTAGAGCTTGCCGTAGATGAACTCGCGTGGGGAGAGCTCCGTCACGAGGAGGAGGTCGAGGGCCCCGGTATCGCGCTCGCTCGTGAGCGAGGTAACGCCCTGGGCGTTGACGAGGATGAGGCTGAGGATCGCCAGCGGGACGAGCGTCTTGGCCGGCCGCCAGGTCTCCGACAGAGCGTCGGGCGACGCGTAGTAGAACGCCACGGCGAGCAGGAACGCGAGGACGTAGGCCGCCTTGATGACGAGCGGCTTGGTGCCGTACGCCCGGGTCATCAGCTCGCGCCAGATGATCGGGTTGGTCCAGGGCCGGCGATAAGAGCCCGCCTTCCTCGTGATCCGGCGATGGGTCCGCCGCGGGACGTGGAGGCCGGTCGTAGCCCCTTCGTCGGCGGGGCCCTCGGGAAACATCCCTCCCGAGCGACGATCGCCGCGACCGGCGGGAGGCTTGTCCGAAGACCACGACGCGCCCACCGCGGCCGCGGCCAGGGCCGGCTCGGGGACGGCCTCGATCTCAACAAGCTCCCCGACCCCCTCGACCTCCTCGCCCTCGCGCTGCTCGCGAGGCTCGGCCTTGCCGGGGTTCCAGACGCGGAGCATGACGATCCCGGTCGCGATCAGGGCCGTCGCCATGCCGACGGCCGACAGCATGAAAATGAGGCTCGGTCGGACGAGCGGCATCAGCGCGGCCGGCGGGGGGTCGGTCACGGTCGCCACCGTGCGGAACGGGTCGAACGCCTGCGCCAGCGGCACCCCAAACACCCTCAGACCGGGGAAGGCCACGCCGATCGCCTCGATCCCCACGATCGAGAGAACCAGAAGCAGCACGGTCAGCGCCAGGGACTGGAATGTCCGGTCACGCCCCAGCGCCACGAGCAGCCCGAGCGCCCCGCCCGCGATGCCGGCCGCGGCCGTTACGCCCAGCACGTCCAGGACCTGGCCGCCCGAGACGCCGCCCAGGAGCATGCAGAGGAAGAAGACCGGCGCTCCGGTCAGGAGGAGCGTGACGACCTGCAAGAGGCTCGCAGCGAGCTTGCCGAGGATGATCTCAACGTCGCGCAGGTCGGTCATCAGGAGCAGCACGAACGTCCGCCGGTCCTTCTCATGGGCGATCGACGTCGCCGCGGCCAGAGGCGCGAAAAAGAGCATGAGGGCGAGCTGGACGAGCACGAAGAGGCGGAAGAGCACCTTGCCGAAGAACGCGACGACGCCGACCTCGGTGACGTCGTTCCAGCCAATGAGCGACTGCCAGGCCGTCCACATCAGGATGAAGAGCAGGCCGACATACGAAGCGCGGGCCACATAAAACCGCGACGGCCGAGGGGCCGTCATGATCTCTCGGGCGATGATCGGTCCGGCGAACAAAGGAGGGAATCTCCGGGGGATGGAAGCTGGTAGACCTTCATTCTATACGACGGGGGCGATCGGGCGCAAGGGCTGCGGCGTCGCCTGGTGTCGCGATCGAGCCTGGTGCTCGCGGTACCCCTCGCTCCGCCGCTCCCGCAGCGGAGCGGCCCCTCGCCGCTCGGGGGCGATTTTCTCTGCCCGAGGAGAGCCGCGGAGCGGCCGGAGAGGCATTCCGCCGTGGGAGCGGCGGAACGAGGGCGTCCCGACCGCCCGTAAAACAGGAAGATACACCCGAATTGACTCGGACCGGGATGGCCCGTCTAATCGAATGACCACCGCCGCGGTCCTCGATCGGAAGCTTAGCCTTGTCTCTCCGCCTTATTCGGCCGTCACCGCGGAGGCTGGCCATCGCCCTGGCTGTCGCGGCGGGCTGCGGACCGCCCGCGGCCGCTCCGACGCCGACAGCGGCGCCGCCACCGAAGATCGACGCGCGGTCGGACCGCCCGAAAGTCCGCTTCGTCGATATCACCCGCGAGGCCGGCATCGACTTCGTCCACGACAACGGCGCGGCCGGCGAGAAGCTCCTGCCCGAGACCATGGGCTCGGGCGTCGCCTTCCTTGATTACGACGGCGACGGTGATCCCGACCTCTTCCTCGTCAACTCGGCCCCGTGGCCCGGCCAAAAGCCGAAAGGGACGGTCGGCAACCGCTTGTATCGGAACGACGGAACGGGGCATTTCGCGGATGAGACCGAGCCGGCCGGCTTGTCGCGAAGCCTCTTCGGCATGGGCGCGACTGTCGGCGATTACGACAACGACGGCGACCCCGACCTCTACGTCACAAGTCTGGGCGGGGGCATCCTCTACCGGAACGACGCCGGCAAGTTCGCCGACGTGACGGCCGAGGCCCGCGCCGACGGGGGCGGCGGCTGGCTCACCAGCGCGGCGTTCTTCGATATGGAGAATGACGGCGACCTCGACCTCTTCCTGTGCCGTTACCTCGACTGGTCGGCCGAGAAGGACCGGGCCGAGGGCTTCAGGCTCAAGGGCGGCGTTCGGGCCTATGGGCCGCCTTCGGCCTTCGGGGGGACGTTCAACACGCTGCTGCGAAACGATGCCGGCCGGTTCGTCGACGTCAGCGAGGCGGCCGGAATCCGCGTGCGCACGCCCGAGAAGGGGCTGCCGGTGGGCAAGTCGCTCGGGGTCGCGCCGTATGATGTTGATGGGGACGGGCTCGTCGACCTGGCCGTCGCCAACGACACCGTGCCGAACTTCCTCTTTCACAACCTCGGCGGCGGGCGGTTCGAAGAGGTCGGTATCACGTCGGGTATCGCCCTGGACTCGCTGGGAACGGCGCGGGCGCGATGGGGCTCGACTGGTCCCACTTCAAGAACGACGCCGCGCTCGGGCTCGCGATCGGCAACTTCGCCAACGAGATGACGGCCCTCTACGTGGCCGAAGATCCGAAGCGGATCGAGTTCGTCGACCAGGCGAGCCTGTACGGCCTCGGCGCATTGACGCAGCCGCCGCTGAAGTTCGGCCTGTTCTGGTTCGACTACGACCTCGACGGCCGCCCCGACTTGCTCTGGGCCGACGGGCACCTCGAGCCCGACATCGCCGCCGTCGATCCCGGCCAGTCCCATGCCCAGCCGGCGCAGCTCTTCCGGAACACGGGGAAGGCCGGCCGGTCGCTCTTCGTGCCCGTCGGTCCGGAGGCGGCCGGGGCCGACCTTTTCGTCCCAATGGTCGGCCGGGGGTCGGCCTACGCCGACATCGACGGCGACGGCGACCTCGATGTCCTGCTCACGGCCAACGGCGGCCCGGCCCGCCTCTTCCGGAATGAGGGCGGGAACGCGAGCGGGTGGATCCGGCTCGAGCTCGCCGGCCGTGCGTCGAACCGCGATGCCCTCGGCGCGATGGTCACGGTACGCACGAAGGGCCTCGTCCAGCACGCGCAGCTCTACCGTGCGAAGGGTTACCTGTCGTCGGTCGAGCACGCCCTGACCTTCGGACTCGTGGGCGGGTCGCACGCCGATCAGGTCCGCGTGGTCTGGCCGTCGGGAAAAACGGCGGAATTCCGCGACCTCAAGGCCGGACGAGTTTACAAGGTCGACGAGTCGGCCGGGATCGAGCCCGTCGAGCGGACCGGGTGGTGAAGTTGAGGGACGAGCAGGGGTTGAATCGGATACCCAGGATTCCCTCCGAACGTGCCCATCAAAAGCGAGCCCAGGCCTTTCATCGACCCTTGTAATTTCGACACGTCCCGACCGACCGTCAGATCGTCGTCCGCCCTTGTCGGCGTGTGGTATAGTTCAGCCGAGGTGTCAGGGACGGAGTTCCCCGGTGCCTCACGGACCGGCCAGGCGACGGCCCCCAGGCCCTGTCGCCCCGCCGCGCCCGCCTTGATCGAGCTACCCCTTGAACGAGCAACCACGGAGCGGTGCGCGGTCGGATCACGGTCGCCTCGGGACGGTCGGATTCTGCGGGCCGGGCCACATCGACGACGCTCCTTTCCTTCGGTCGTTGGCCCGGTCGGCACGCCCATCGCCCTAGCCCCCAGGGTCTCGCCCGCGTCGCTCCTCATCCGATGAGGATCGTCCGCGATGCGAGCCGAGGAAACGATCCGCGGGGCGACGTGGGCCCTGGCCCTGTGGGCCGCGTCGCTGCTGCCGGTGGCGAGGGCGCAGGCGCCCGCCCCGAAGCCGCCGGCCGCCTCGTCGGCCGCCGCGAAGCCCGAGGCCAGCGCCCTTCCGACCGACCCGGAGGAAGCCCTCAAGCGCGGGCTCGACCTTGAGCGGAACCGGAACTGGATGGCCGCGATCCGACTCTACGAGGACGCCGTCGAGCAGTGGCCGAGCCGGACCGACCTCGGCCACCGGCTCCGCCTCTGCGAGATGCACTTCCGGATCGTCCGCCGCTACCAGGACCGGAGCTTCCGCGAGGTCCTGCTCAAGCTCTCACGCGAGCGGGCGATGGAGCTCTTCGAAGAGCTGCTCGACCGGATCGAGTCGCACTACGTCGAGCCGGTCGCTCTCGACCCGATCGTCAGGAGGGGCCTGGATAACCTCGAAGTCGCCCTCCGCGACCCCAACTTCCTTCGCCTCAACGCGAGCTCGACCGACGCGGCCCGGCTGAACTGGCTCCGCGCGGCCCTCCGCCAGCGCAGGGACAAGCTCGACGTGCCTTCACGCCAGTCGGCACGGGGCGAGGTGGCGGCGGCGTGCGACCTCGCCCGGTACGGCCTTGGGATCGAGGCCGCGCCGGTCGTCCTCGAGTTCGTCTACGGCGCCTGTGACGTGCTCGACCCCTATTCGAGCTACCTCTCCCCCGACAAGCTCGACGACATGTTCACGATGATCGACGGTAACTTCGTCGGCCTTGGCGTCGAGCTGAAGCAGGACGACGAGGGCCTGCGACTCGTCGGGGTCATCAAGGGCGGCCCGGCGGCCGAGGCGGGGATCAAGACCGGCGACAAGATCGTCGCCGTCGGCGGCCGCTCGACGAAGGGCCTCGGCCTCGACGAGTCGGCCGGCCTGCTCCAGGGCGCCGAGGGGACGCAGGTCGAGATCACCGTCCTCCACGACGGGGCCAGGAAGAGCTACCGCCTGGCCCGGCGGCACGTCGAGGTCGCCAGCGTCGGCGAGGCGAAGATGGTCGACAGCGCGTCGGGCATCGGCTATGTCCACCTGACCGGATTTCAGAAGACCTCGACCGAGGAGCTCGACCGCGCGATTGCCGCGCTTCGGAAGCAGGGGATGCGGTTCCTCGTCCTTGACCTCCGCGGCAATCCCGGCGGCCTGCTCAACGTCGCCGTGGAGATTGCCGACCGGTTCGTCGACCGGGGCGTGATCGTCTCGACCCGGGGCCGGGCTCCCGGCCAGACGCAGTCGTACAAGGCCCGGCCCGAGGTCGTCTACCACATGCCGATGGCGGTCCTCATCGACCGCGACAGCGCAAGCGCCAGCGAGATCCTCGCGGGTGCCCTCAAGGACCTCGGCCGGGCGACGGTCGTGGGCGATCACCGGAGCTATGGCAAGGGCTCGGTGCAGAGCATCTACGAGCTGCGCTCCGTCCCCGGCGGTCTGAAGCTGACGACGGCTCAGTTTTACTCACCCACGAGCCGCCCCTACAGCGAGCAGGGCGTCCAGCCCGATGTCCTCGTTGCCTCGGCCGCGAAGCCGCCGGCCGAGCGGCTGGTCGATCGCGACGACTCGCCGCCGCCCTATCAGGTTGGCAATCCCGCCGAGGACCCCGTGTTGCGGCGGGCGATCGAGCGAGCGCGGCAGATGTCGGTGACCTCTCGGTAAGTATCGACGTCATCGGGTCGAATTCGCGTGGCCGGGGTAGAGCCAAGCGGCGGCCCGGCCACCGCACCCTGTTCCGACTCGTGGGCATTTCGACGTCCCTTGGACGCCGGCATCGCCGCGTGGTCTAATCTCCAGGACGGAGCGCGGCTCCGAGCACGGCAGAACCGCCCCCAACCGGCGAGTCGCGATGTCCTGGCTGGCCGAACCGTCGCCCCGAACGTCACCCCGGATCGATCCCGGCCCGGTCTGGACGGTCGTCACCGACGCACCCCTCAAGGCGATGTCGCTCGCCCGAGAGGCCGGGCGCATCCTGGCCTGCGACGCCGCGGGCGGGCTCTATCTGATCGACGCGCAGGGGCAGTTCCTCTCGGTCTCGCGATCTCCGGGCCCGGTTGTGTCGGCGGCGATCAGCGACGACGGGTCGCTCGTCGCGATCCTCGGTGAGGGGAATCGGCTGTGGCTGCTGGGGCCCGACCTCGAGATGATCGAGGACCGCGAGGCCGTCACCGACGCCACGGCCGTCGCCGTCGACCCGCACGGTCAGTATGTGGCCGTCGCCTCGCGGATGAACATGGTCCAGTTCTATAGCCGCTACGGCAAGCAGGCCGGGCGGTTCGAGACGCGGCAGCACCTCTCGCACATGGCGTTCGTGCCGGCGACGCCCGACCTCGTGGGAGTCGGGGCTTACGGCTCGATCTCCTGCTACGAGCTGCGGCCGAACAGCTCCGGCAAGCTGGGCGGCGAGCTGGCGTGGACCCATCAGCTCATGTCGGGCGTCGGCCGGCTCGCGACGACGGGCGACGGCGGGATGATCCTGGTCGCCTGCTTTACCCACGGCGTCTCGCGCTACGACCTGCGCGGGCGGAACGAGGGGGCCTATCACCTGGGCGGGTCGGCCGCGATCGCGGTGCCGGACTTCGCCGGGCGGACGATCGCCGTCGCCTCGCAGGAGGGGGAACTGGCGATCCTCAACGGCACGGGGAACGTCCGGTGGCGGACGTCGCTGCCCCGCCCGGCCGCGGCGCTGGAGGTCGACGCGCTCGGCCGCTACCTGATCTACGGCCTGCCGACTGGCGAGATCATCCGGCTCGACTTCCAGGGCGGCTCCGACCGCGCCGAGGCCGCACCCGCGGCCGTGGCCGCGAGGCCCGGCGCGGGGCCGGTGCGGGCCGCCGACTGGTCGGTACCCGTCGCCAAGACGGACGAGCACGCCGAGTCGGCGGTCGTCGCGGTCGTCGACGATCCCCCACGAATCGCGGTCATCACGCCGACGAACCGGGCCGAGATCTTCAGCCTGAAGGGGAAGAGCCTCGGTCAGGCTCCCGACATCCAGGGAGTGGGGCGGATCGTGCGGACCTGCCCGGGCTGGGTCGCGGCGGCGACCGACCGGATGATCGTGGTCTGCGACCTCGCGGGGAACACCGCGCGGCGGGTCGACGTGAACCTGCACCAGATGACGCACCTGGCGATCGAGCCCGACGGCTTCGGCCTGGCGATCGTCCAGGAGCGCGACCGGATCGGCCGCGCGACGCTGGCGGGCCGGTGGGTCTGGAAGGCCGAGCTGAACACGCCGATCGAGGAGATCGTCATCGGTCCCGACGGCCACTGTGCGATCGGGACCGAGGACGGCCGGCTTCGCGTCTACGACCCGGCCGGGACGCTCGCGGGCGAGTATCGCGTCGCCCCGCCCGAGCCGCTGCCGATCGTCCACGCCCCCGCCGGTTCGCCGCGGGGCGTGCACTGGATCTCGCTGGCTCGGCGCAGTCAGGTGATCCGCGGCCACGACCTGGTGGGGCGGGTCGTCTGGGAGGCGCCCACGCCATGGGAGGGCTTCACGATCCAGCCGCTCGGCCCGGTCGTCCTGGTAGCGGCCATCGACGGGAGGGCAATCACCTTCGACGGCTCGGGGAGGGCCGGGTCGAGGTCGGGCAAGACCGAGGGCGGGCTCGACGTCTTCTATTCCGGGCCGAACGGCGAGGCCCACTGCGTCACGAAGTCGGGCGTGCACCTGATCAGCGCCGACCTCGAGGGCCGGGTGGCGTGGCGAGCCATCGCCGAGGGGCCGATCGGACCGATTGCGGCGGGAGAGTCGGGCGTGGCCGCGATCTTCGGGCGTTCGCTCGCCTGGTTTGGCGAGCGTGCTCCCAGCTAAGACGCAGTCCCACTCCGTGCCAACGATCCGACGCCCGGGAACGTAGGATAAGTTAGGTGTAAGCCTCGTTTGCCAGAAACCACAGCGACTCGCCTGCTTCGGCATCGCGCTTGCTCGCTCGATTGTTGGGCGTTAAGATCGAGACTATCCGTGAGGAAGACTTGCGGTAGATCCTTCCAGACGCCCTCCCGTCCGCCGTCGCCGGCGGATGGTTTAGACCCACCCCGATCGGATTCCGCGGCGCCAAGCTCTGGTGTCACGCGCCGGGTCACGACGACCGGCCTGCTTGACCCGCACTGGTCCCCGAGGGTTCGCGATGTGTCGAACGAGCCTGGCGACCTGTGAGGACGTGCTGCCGATGAGTCGGCTGAGCGTCCAGGAAGTCGGCATCGTCGAGGCGATGCGGCACAAGTGGATCGAGAGCGAGAAGGCCGGCCACGACCTCGGCGAGCACGCCATCCGCTGCTGGGTCCACCAGCACTGGCACGGCTTCCTCCGGGCGAAGTGGCTCGAGCACCTGGAAGGCAAAACGTTCTGGATCGAGCTCGATCAGGACGATTACGGCCTGCTCCAGCACGCCTTCCTCGACTCGGAGCTCATTCCCGAGGTCGTCCACCGGCTCAAGTGCGGGCAGGAGAACCTCGACCTCATCAGCTGGGGCATCGACGAGGGGCTCGACATCAACGAGCTGATCCGCATCCTCGAGGCCCTCGACGTCAACAGCCGTCGGATCGAGTGCCTGTTGAGCCAGAGGCTCGCGCAGGCCGGCTGAGCGAAGACGCTCGCTTCATCCGACTCCTCGGTTGTGCTCTGTGCCTTGTGCTTTCTGCTTTCGATGAGAAGGCAGAGAGCAGAAAGCACGAGGCACAGACAATCCGCACGCCTAGCGGCCTTCGTAGGGTCCGCCATGCGGACCACATTCGGTCCGAGGCCGATGCGCGGATGGTCTGCACGGCGGACCCTACGAAGATCGGGACACGCTAGAAGGCCTTCCGGCTATCGAGCAGGAACGTCACGGGCCCGTCGTTGACGAGCTCGACCTTCATGTCGGCCCGGAAGACGCCCGTCTCGACCGCCAGGCCCTCGGCGCTGAGGCGGTCGGCGAATCGAAGGTAGAGCCGCTCGGCCACCGCCGGGTCGGCGGCGTCGGTGAAGCTTGGCCGGCGTCCGGCTCGGCAGTCGGCGAGCAGGGTGAACTGGCTCACGACCAGAAGACTCCCGCCGGCCTCGGAAATCGAGCGGTTCATCTTGCCCGCCTCGTCCGGGAAGGCGCGGAGGCCGGCGACCTTGTCGGCGAGCCTGTCGGCGTCGTCGTCCACGTCGCCCTTCGCGATGCCCACGAGCACGAGCCAGCCGATGCCGATCCGGCCGACGATCGCGCCGTCGACCTCGACCGAGGCACGCGAGACCCGCTGGAGCACGGCACGCATCAGAGGGAGACGCCTTCAGGCCGGGCATGGGCACCGGCGACGAGCCCGTTTCCCCGTGCCTCGCCGAGCGCTGGCGGCTCCCAGGTCGGCAGGTCGCACAGGCCGCCGCCGCAGAAGATGTGGTGCCAGAGCTGGGTCGTCACGACGCAGGTCAGGGCCACGTCCATGATGAACCGGCGGGCCGTGATGCGGGGGATGTGCGTCTGCTTCCACCGCTCGCGGGCGACCATCTCCGGGTCGAAGAAGCCCGTGGCTCGCAGCGAATCGGGGCTCAGGAGCTGGTCGACCCAGTGCGGCCGGTGCTCGCCGAGGAAGGTCTTGGACATGCTCGCCCGGAACATCGTCTTGGGCCGGTTGGCGATGCGCTGGGGCAGCGTCTTGGCCGCGACCTGGCGGAGGATCCACTTCTCGACCTTGCCGTGCAGCTTGTAGCTCGGGTCGAGCTCGGAGCAGAACTTGATGACGTCGTCGTCCAGGAACGGATACCGCCCCTCGACCGACGAGTGCATCGTGATCCGGTCGCCCTTGGAGATCATCAGCAGGCCGGCGAGCATCACCTTGTAGCCGACGTAGAGCGACTGGTTGAGCGGGTGCCAGCGGGCGATCCGCGGGTTGATCTCGCCCAGGTCGGTGTAGGGGTCGTGGCCCGCGAGGGCCTTCCACATCGCGTCCGAGTAGAGGCCGGGCTTGGCCTGGGTGATCGCCTCGTACATGTCCTGCTGGGCCGGCCGGACGCCGCCGATCGCCTCGCGCGGCGGCACGCACCGCGTCCCACCGCCGATCAAGGTGCGCATCAGCACGCGGCCGGCGATGAGCGGGCCCTCGGCAATATGAGTCTTGAACCACTCGCGGGCCATCTGCGTCTTGAACCAGACGTACCCGGCCAGCGCCTCGTCGGCCCCCTCGCCCGTCAGCGCGACCTTGTAGCCCTGGTCGTGCACGGCGCGGGCGAGCTTGAGCAGGCAGGCGCACGAGGTGTCGAGGAACGGACCCTCCGAGGCCACGATCAGCTCGGGCACGGCCGCGACGATCTCCGGCCGACCCATCGAGACGGTCGTCAGCGGCGAGCCGAGCACCGCGGCCGACTCGTTGGCGTTGGCCCGTTCGTTGGGGCCGGCGTTCTGGAGGTCGATCGTGAACGACGGGACGGCCTTGCCGCGCTCGCGCGAGCTCAGGCCGAGGACGACCGTCGAGTCGAGCCCGCCCGAGATGTAGCTCACAACCGGCACGTCGCCCCGGAGCCGCCGCTCGACGGCCTGGCGGAGCAGGCCTTCGAACTCGTCGATCAGGGGCGCCGGATCGTCCATCCGCCGCTCGTCGCCCGCGTCGGGAAAGTCGAGGTCCCAGTACCGCTTCCGCTCGATCGCGCCCATCCTTGATCTTGAGGTAATAGCCGGGCGGGAGCGACTTGATCCCCTGGAAATAGGTCCGCTCGGTCCCGGCGCAGAAGAAGGTGAAGAGGTGGTCGATCCCCTTCGGGTCGGGCCGGGCGGAGACCATCCCGGACGCCAGGATCGCCTTGATCTCCGAGCCCCAGACGAGCCAGCCGTCGACCTCGGTGTAGTAGAGCGGGCAGATGCCGACGCGGTCGCGGCCGAGGATCAGGATCCGTTCGTTGCGGTCCCAGAGCGACACGGCAAACTGGCCGCGGGCCTTGTCGAACATCCCCTCGCCGAGGTCTTCCCAGAGGTGAACCCAGGCCTCGGTGTCGCAGCGCGTGGAGAGCGAGTGGCCGCGGGCGAGCAGCTCCTGCCGCAGTTCGGGATACTCGAACAGCTCGCCATTGAACGCGACCCAGACGTCGCCCCGCTCGTTGGGGATCGGCTGGCGGCCGCCCGCGAGGTCGACGATCGAGAGCCGCCGGGCGCCGAGGATCACGCCGGGCTCGGCGTGGAACTGCTCGTCGTCGGGTCCGCGGTGGGCGATGGCCCCGGTCATGGCGAGGAGGCGGCTCGCGGGGAACTCGCGGGTCCCCGTCAGGTCGATGGCGCCGGCGATTCCGCACATGCTTGGGGCGTCTCCCGGGACGGCGGCTCGCCGCCGATCCTGTAGGGTCCGCCATGCGGACCGTCTTCGTTCGGGGCCATCGCGCCCGGACGGTCCGCATGGCGGACCCTACGGGACGAGCCCATCCGAGAGGATTGTTCCCCAACGACGCCGCCCCGGCAAGCCCGAGCGACCGTCCGGCCCGCGCCGGTCAGGCCGCGCGTGACTCTTGCGAGGGCGACGCAGCCCTGTGGCGGTGGGGGATCCGGCCGCGTTTCCGGCTCGCCCGCCAGTAGACGGCCGAGCCGAAGAAGCCTACCAGGAGCGTGCCGGCGCGGAAGAGGACGCCGCGGGGGCCGAGGCGGACGTAGAACGGCACGGGCGAGGCCCTCGCGCGGGGTGGATGGTCAGCTCGGACACCAGGATCTCCTCGTCGACGCCCCCGACCTTCGGCGGCCCGTGCCGCCCGTCGGTCACGCTGCTCTTTCCGGCGAACCGGTCGGCGATGATCGTCCGCAGGATCGGGATCGTCGTCTGCGTGTGCCCGCACTGGTTCGCGAAGACGACGGGCACGCCCAGGTCCGTGGCAACCTGATGCGGGATCGCCCCCGACAGCGGCCCGACGTGGCCGAAGAGCCAGTGCTTCCGCCCCGAAGTCCGGCAGGCGAACTGCGGCCAGGCCGAGGCGATCACCGCCAGGTCGATCCGGTCGCGGTAGTCGGTCCAGACCTTCCGGTAAATCATATCGGCGCAGATCGCCAGGCCGACGCGGCCGAACCGGGTGTCCGCGACGACCGGCTCGCATCCCGGCCGGAACCGGAACCGCTCCCAGAACACCAGGTTCCTCTTGCGATAAACCTGGAGCGTCCCGTCGGGCTCGACCAGCGCCAGGGAGTCGTAGAGGTGGCGCCCGTCCTGCTCGACGAAGCCGGCCGCGATCGTCATGCCCCACGCGCGCGACCGCTCCGACAGGTGGTGGATGGTCGGGCCGTCGCGGCCCTCGGCGTTCGGGGCGTAGTCGGGGACGAGGCCGTAGCCCGTGTTGAACATCTCGGGCAGGACGGCCAGCTCGGCGCCGAGGTCGCGGGCCCGGCGAAGGAGGCCGTCGGCCCGCTCGACGTTGGTGGCGACGGCCCCCAGCTCCGACGGCATCTGGATCGCGGCGGCGGTGATCTTCAAGGCCGGGCACCCCGGGACGGAGGGCGATCGTCGGCTCGGCGGCGGAACGGAGCCCGTCGAAGCTGGTCGCTCGTTCGCTCTGTGGAACTTATGTCGAAATCGGGGGTGAAAGGACATTAGTGCAAATGCGGGGCCGGGAGCCCGCGGATCAGTCGAAACCGAAGAAGCCCAGTATACCACCCCGCCGCGGCGGCGGCAGGGTCTTCGCCTCGGCTCGCAGCGCCTCGGCATTGCCCAGAAGCTTCGCCGGGTCGGTCTGGGTCTCGGGCTTGAGCGTGTAGGTCAGCGTCCGCTCGTCGCGGAACGTATACGGGATGCAGTTCTCGGTGAAGAACTCGGTCAGCAAGTTATCGTACCACGGCTCCGGGAAGTCCTGCACGATGTCCAGCGGCTCGTATCCGTCCTTGACGAGCCGGATCGACCGCTTGCCGTAGAAGACGTAGGAGCTCGAGACCGGGGTCGTCCCCTTCTCCTCGCCGTTGACGATCGCCAGCGCCCCCGGCGGGTCGCTCCGGATCGTGTACCGCCGCTCGACGCACCCGCCCAGGCTCGCGGCGGCGAGCGCGACGGCCACGCTGACGACTACTCGCTGGGTCCGGCTCATCCCTCGACTCCCCGCGTCCGCGGTCGATTACGCTGGCGGGCCCGTCGCGGGGGCGGTGTCGAGGTGAGATGACGTGCGACGGCCTCCGGGCATGGCAAGACGCCCGGCCGGCGATTGGCGGGCGGATTCTAGCGGGAGCCGGCCGGGTCGACAAGGCGGGTTGTGATGGGGTCTGGTGCCCCGATCCCCAGGGGACGGGGCGGCAGGGTGGCCGGGGCTGAGCGCAGCGGTGCCCCGGTATCGGAGGCCGGCACCCCCAGGTCACCGCTGCGCTCTGCCCCGGCCGCCCGGCGCCGATAGAACCATCCGCCCATGAGGGCCGGGGCCAGGATGGGAAGCTGATTCCATGCGAGGGCCAGGACGACGACGGCCACGATGCCGGCGATGCCCCGCCTGGTCAGCGGATCCAGGATGGTCAGCGAATCGTCGAGGGCGTGGGCGACCGTGTGGGGGAACGCCATGATCAAGGCGACATAGAGACCGAGCGCCGCGCTCCCAGCCGCCGCGAAGCCGATGAGGAAGGGGCGCGGTGCACCTCGCCGAATCCCGGCCCGGACCCGGATCAGGACAGCAAACAGGGCGTTCGCCATCGGCAACACGCTGATGAGCAACAAGCCGTCGCGCGGCGGACCGAGCCGGATATGGACCAGAGTCCGAATCACCGCGCAATTCAAGGCGATCAGGACCACAACCGTCATGATCCCGGCGATCGAGACGCGGAACTTCACAGCGACCTCCTTGTCGAGCCTCGGGGCCGTGCGGCTCTAGATCATACGCGCCGGGTGCCACGGGTTGTCCGCAACCCGTGTGGTACTGTCGGAGCCTATGAGCACGGGTTGCGGACAACCCGTACACCCGGCCAGGGCAGGCGGGCCTGCGGGGAGGCCGCCTGCCTCCTCCGTCGCCGATAGAGCAATCCTCCCAGCAGGGCCGGCGCCACGCAGGGCCCTGGGCCCACGCAAGGGCGATGGCAAGCAAGGCCACCCTGCCGGCGGTGCCACGCCGGGCCAGAGGCTCCAGGAACCATAGCGAACCGTAGACGGCGTGCTCGACGGCGTCAGGGAACGCCAGGTTCAGTCCGGCAAAGATCGCGAGCGCTGCCGTCCCCGCGACGGTGAAGCCCAGGCGGAACGGAGCGGACACTCCCCTTCTGCGGGCGGCCAGGACGCGGGCCGCGACGACGATCAGGACATTGGCCATCGTCACGACGCCGATCATCATGAGCTCGTTCCCCGGCAAGCCGAGGAACGGCATCGACCGGATCGCCATGCAGTCGACGGCGACCAGCGCGACGACCGTCATGACCCCCGCGATCGAGACTCGGAACTTCATGGCGACCCCCGTGACGAGCGTCGAGCCTGTGCGGCGCCGGATCATAGACGCCCCTTGGCGCATCGCCAAGCCCACTGCCATGATGTCCGCCGACCCCAGAGCCGTCCCGTATCGCGGGTCTCCCCGTAGGGTCCGCCATGCGGACCGTCCGGGTCCATCGGCCTTGCCCAGAAGACGGTCCGCATGGCGGACCCTACCGGACCGCGACGACCGAGCCCACCGCCAAACGTCACGCCGCCGAGCCCCACGATGAACATATCGACCAGCACCGACGCCTCCGCGCCCGCCGACGCCCAGTGGCTCGCAGTCCCCGTCTTCGACGACGACACGGCCCCGCCCGCCTCGACCCGCGACACGCCCCTGGGCTCGGTGCTCGCCCGCCTGGTCGAAGCCAAGGCCCTCGGCGGCGGGCTCGGAGACGTCACGCCGATCCTGGGCGCGAGCGACCTGGGCGTCGAGGGCGTGCAGGCCTTTGGGCTCGGCAAGCGGGAGAAGTTCGGCCCCGCCATGGCCTTCTCGGCCGGCGTCGCGCTGGCGAAGCGGCTCGCGGGGAAGCCGCGGGGCAAGGTCGCGGTCCTCGTGCCGGATGAGGGGGATCGTCCCGCCATCGCCTCGGCCCTGACCGAGGGGCTCGTCGTCGGGACGGTCGGGCCCGACCTGCGGAAGAGCGAGCGGGGCCGGCAGCCCTTCGAGTCGCTCGTCCTCGTCGCCCCGGGCACCGATCCCGCCGCACTCCAGCAGGCCGTACGCCGCGGCGAGGTCGTCGGCCAGGCCGTCAACGCGGCCCGCGAGCTGGTCAACACGCCGCCGGCCGAGAAGACCCCCGCGATGCTCGCCGCCAAGGTCGAGACGCTCGCCTCCGAGGCCGGCGTGAAGGCCGAGATCTGGGACGAGGCCCGGATCGCGGCCGAGCGGTTCGGCGGCCTCCTCGGCGTCGCCAGCGGCTCGGCCAACCCGCCCCGGTTCGTCGTCCTGGAGTACCGCGGCGGCGGCGACCGGCAGACCATCGCCCTGGTCGGCAAGGGCGTGACGTTCGACTCGGGCGGCCTCTCGCTCAAGCCGAGCGCGTCGATGGAGGACATGAAGAGCGACATGACCGGCTCGGCCGTCGTCGCCGCGTCGATCGCCGGCCGCGGCCCGGCTCAGGCTTCCCGGTCAACGTCGTCGGCTACCTGCCCATGACCGAGAACATGACCGGCGGCCGGGCCATGAAGCTCGGCGACGTCCTGACCATGCGGAACGGCAAGACGGTCGAGGTGCTCAACACCGACGCCGAAGGCCGGCTTATCCTGGCCGATGCACTGAGTTATGCGGCTGAGTCCAACCCGTCCCGCATCCTCGACCTGGCCACGCTCACCGGGGCCTGCATGGTCGCGCTGGGCACGCGGTACGCCGGGCTCTTCGGCAACGATGACGCAGTGGGTTCGGTCGATCGAGGCCGCCTCGAAGGCCACCGGCGAGCGGACCTGGCGGCTGCCGCTGGACGACGACTTCCTCGACGGCCTCAAGAGCACCGTGGCCGACCTGAAGAACGTCGGCGGCAAGTGGGGCGGCGCGATCACGGCGGCGAAGTTCCTCGAACAGTTCGTCGGCGAGACCCCCTGGGCCCACCTCGACATCGCCGGCCCGAGCTGGGCCGACGCCGACAGCCCGACCCGCGACGCCGGCGGGACGGGGTGCTTCGTGAGGACGCTGGTCGCCCTGATGGAAGCCGTGTAGGGCCCGGCGCGGTACCGCGAGCGCCACGGCCCCGCCGGACGCCCCATCTAATCGGCATTTAGGAATGCGACAGGCCCGAGCCGGCCGCCTAGGCCGCCGCGGCGAACCGTTTCGGACCCTCGGGATGCCGTTCGACCCTCGTTGTCGTGACCAGACGTCCACCCAAATTGGCTTCGGTCGGCATCCGGGGCCCCGGGTCGGCCGCCGGATTGGCTTCGGTCGGCGAATCCTCGACGTTGGCCGCAACGGATGACTCCTGAACCACTTCCGGCTCCTCCCCCTCAGGTCCGCCCCCGACTTCGCCAGGGTCCTCAGCTCCTTGAGCGTCGCCCGCAGCGACCGCTCGTGGGCCATCTCGTAGCGGTGCAGGAGCACGGCCTCCTTCGACGAGTCGACGCGCGCCGCGCCGATCGCCCGCTGGCGGAGGGCCTCGGGGTCCTCGAGCCTGCGCGGACCGCCCGCAGCCGCCGCAGCTCGGCCTCGGAGGCTCGGAGGATCACGGCGACCGCCCGCCGCGCGTCGGCCTCGGCGAGCGGCTCCGGGTCGGGGCCGGTGGACAGGAGCAGGCGGACCGAGGCCAGCGCCGCCGGGCCGGCCTGCCCCGGGTCGGCGTCGGGGAGATGGCCGAGCAGGGCCATCAGCGAGGCGTGATAATGGGCCGAGTCCCACGCGGCGGGGCCACGGGCCAGGACGGAGGCGATCCCGCCCCAGCAGCCGATCAGATGGTCGGCGCCGGCCGCGTGGGCCCCGAGCCGCGCCGGGCCGCCGCGCGGGTCGGTCTGGAACAGCGAGACGGCTCCCTCGATCGCCTCGCGCTGTTCGGTCTCGAACCGCTGGGCCGCGGCCTCGGCGAGCCGCGGAGCCGGTCCGCCTCGACGCGGACGCTCCGGCGCAGCCGCCACGACGCGGCGGCGGCGCTCGACGAGGACAGCGCGGGTGTGGCTCTGCGGATTCCAGTCGGCGGCCCAGCCCTCGAGCTCGGCGGCGAACTCGGCGGGATCCTCGCCGGGCAGGACAACCTCGCGGCGCGGAGGCCGTGCTTGAGGCCGTTGAATCGCGTCTTGTCCTTGCCGGGCTGGGACTTCGGTCCGGTGGACTTGAGGCTGTTCATGCGATTCGCGTCGATCTGGGCCTGGGTGGCCATGGGTGGTCGTCCTCGGTGAGGGGTGACTGGGCCGCGGGCATCGGGCGCGATGTCGCGCGCGCGTACTATCGCTTATCATCGTGAGGAGGGGCCGCGGCGTTCTCCCGCGCGGCGGTCTTTTATCCCGGGGCCGCCCCGGTTCCCTCCCCCGCCAGGAAGACGCTTCCGTGACGGCGGCCGTGTCATCCGGCGCCCGGGGCGTCCGACGCGAGCCCCCAGGGCCGGGCCGCTGATGCCGGATCCCCCGTCCCGACGACACGCGCCGGGCCATGCCGACACGCACGCATGTCGATCCTCCGTCGCGATCGAGCGACGCGTGCGATCCTATCGCGAGGTTTCATGACAATTCTGCCGACGTTTGATGTGAGGATGTCGGCCTATCGGACGGGATGTCTGGCCGAAGACGTTGTCTAACAGATCTGTTGGTAACTGATAGACTCCCATCCCTTAATTCGCTAGATGTTGCCATGAATCAACACAAACCGCCGAAAGCGATTCGCGTGAGATAAATAAGTTTGACAGCTTCGAATCCAGCGGCCAGCATCGGCGGCGTCGGGTCGAACAGCACGAGTGGCGGCGAGGCCGTGGCCGAGTCGGGCCGGCTTCGGGGTTGCGCGCGCCCTGCGGGGCGACGTCGCGTCGCGTGCCCCGGTCCCTCTCACGTCGGATTATGGCATCCCGATCCTCAGCACCAAGCGAGGTGTCTCCATGAGACGGCCGATCATGCGGGCGGTGGTCTGCGCGACGGTGGTCGCGCTGTGGTGCGCGTCATGGGGCGCGTCGGAGAGTCGGGCGCAGCCAACGACCTTCGACGTCGCTGCTGGGTTCGACCTGTTTCAGACACAGCCCGGGACACAGTTCGATTTCGGGGGCGGCGCGGTGCCCCTGGTCGGCGTGCCGTTGGGGACGTACAACTTCGACAACCTCCTCGGCCGCAACCTCGGCGTCCAGAACGTCGGGTCGGTCACCGACACGATCATCGAGAGGAATTCGGCCGCGATCCCGGCGTCGCCTCCGCCGCCCGGGGCAGGCTCATCGGCGACGATCAACTTGACGATGCTGGCGCTCCAGCTCGAGACGGCGAGCCCGATCGACCTGGGGATGGGCCTGCACAATTATTTCATCACGCTCCAGAGCGTCCACGGCGGCCAGGCGACGACGGGCAGCATGACGATCACGTGGAACGGCGACGGGCTGAGCGGGACGTTCAGCTCGTTCTTCGATGTCTTCTTTGACATCCGCCAGGACAGCCTGACGGGCCCCATCGTCAGTTCGAGTGACCTGATGCTCACTTCGAGCGGCACGCCCTGGTCGTTCTCGCCCCCCGCCGGTGCTGAACAGATCTTCGGGGTGAACGAATACCTTCACAACTACCCGGATATGAATCCGCCGCCTCCAAACGTGCCCTTCGACCGGAGCCAGGACTTCTGGCCGGCGACCTTCCTGCCGCCTCCCCCCTTCGGGCCCACGACCAACCCGCCCTTCCAGGGTCAGCCGTTCCAGCCGTTCACCGAGGGCCATCCCGGCACGCCCAACCTGCACGTGTCGTCGGACGCCATGGTCCCCGAGCCGGCCAGCGTCGCGCTGCTCGGCCTCGGCGTGGTCGGCCTCGCCGTCCGGCACCGGGTAAGGCGGCGGGCCGCCTGAACCCCCGCCCCCCTCGCGCAGGGCGGCCGCGGCGATGTAAGCCGCGGCCGCCGGGCTTGGGGACAATTCTCGCGACCGTCAGTTATTCTCGGGCCTCGCCTGGTCCCAGGCCGTTCGTGGCCTTGGCCTCGGCGTTGAAGGTGTTGCGGCTCATCGGCGTGACGAGCACCGACCGGCCGCCGCGCAGACGATCTGGGCCTGGAGGCCTACGCACGCCGACCACCGCAACATGCCATCAGGATGTCTCGGTATTGTGCCTGGAGGCCGGCATCGGCCGCGCGGGGATGCCGGCCACGATCCCGCCGTCGGGGACGTCGTGGTTCCTGGTCACCACGGCGCCGGCCGCGACGGTGGCCCCTGAGCCGATGTTCACCGGAGCCACGAGGATCGCGCCGGAGCCGAGGAACGCCCCGGGACCGATGGTCGTCGGGGCCTTGGTCCGCCCGTCGTAATTCGCGGTGATGACCCCGGCGCCGACGTTCGTGCCCGGGCCGACGGTCGCGTCGCCCAAGTACGCCAGATGCCTCGCCAACGACCCCTCGCCCAGGGTCGAGCGGGTCGACTCGACGAAGGCGCCGACCTCGACTTCGTCCTCAAGGACTGTCCCATCGCGCAGGTGGGCGAAGGGGCCGACGCGGCAGCGGGCGCCGATCGTCACGCGGCCGGTGATGACGGTGAACGGGAAGACGATCGTGTCGCGGCCGATTATCGCGCGGCCGTCGATGTAGGTGTTGTGGGGGGAGACGATCGTCACGCCCTCGGTCATCAGATGGTCCTGAATTCTTACCTGCATGATTTCATTGGCTTGTGCCAGATGCTGGCGAGTGTTGACGCCGAGGATGTCGTCGGGCTCGAGCACGGGCCGCGCGACCACCTTCCGGCCCATCTGCTGGAGCAGGGCCGGGGCGTCGGTCAGGTAATATTCGCCCTGCGCGTTCGACGTGTCGAGGCGGTCGAGCGCGTCCCAGAGGCCCGGCAGCGAGAAGACGTAGCAGCTCGGGTTCACCTCGGTGATCGCGGCCTCCTCGGGGCTGCAGTCGCGCTGTTCGACGATCCGCAGGAAGCGGCCTGCGCTGTCGCGGAGGATCCGGCCGAACCCCGTCGGGTCGGGCACAACCGCCGTGCCGAGCAGGCAGGCGGCGTGCTCCTCGGCGTGCATCTCGAGCAGGTCGACAAGCGGCTCGGGGCGGATCAGCGGCTCGTCGCCGACGAGGATGAGCGCGGGGCCCTCGTAGCCCTCCAGCGCCGCGCGGCAGGCCTTCACGGCGTCGCCGGTGCCGAGCTGGCGCTCCTGGGTGGCGAAGACGACGTCGGGCTCGTCGCCGAGTGCGGCGTGGACCTGGTCGGCCGCGTAGCCGACGACCACGACGACCTTCTTCGCCCCGGCCTGGCGGACGGCCTCGACGACGTAGTGGACCATCGGCCGGCCGCAGACCTCGTGGAGGACCTTTGCCTTCTCCGACTTCATCCGCTTGCCGTGACCGGCCGCGAGGATGATCGCCACGGGACCTTGCATGCGGTCTCGCTCTCTCGGGTGCGTTGGTGTCGCGACGGGGAGATCGTAACGTCGGCGGTCGGGCGCGGTCAATTTGGGGAGCGGGGCGAAGAGTGAAAAGTGCGCGGAGCGGACGGGCGATCGGACCGAACCTTGAACGAGCCTGGAGCATCTGGCAAACTGGGCCACCGGCGCGGGCGTGTTGCAGTGTCATGAGGGACGGTCATGTCGTTATCGGCGGACGAGGTGGCGAAGGTCGCGATGCTGGCGAGGCTCCGGCTCAGCCCGGACGAGCTGGCGACGTTCACGGGGCAACTCAACGCGATCGTCGATTACGTGACGCAACTGCAAGGCCTCAATACCGCAGGCGTCGAGCCCCTGGCCCACGGCGTCGAGGTCCGCAACGTGTTCCGCGACGACGTGCGCGGCCCGTCGCTCGACCGCGAGGATGCGCTCGCCAACGCCCCGAAGCGGAACGCCGAGAGCTTCCTCGTGCCGGCCGTGCTCGAATAGCCCCGGCGCGCTGCGGACGCGACTTCGAACGGACCACCAAGGAAGCCCTCGCCGATGGACCCGACCCGAGAGACCGCCGCCAGCCTGCTCGCCCTCATGGAGAAGGGCACGGTCTCGGCCGAAGACGTGACGCGGGCCTACCTCGACCGCGCCGAGCGGCTCGACCCGAAGATCCACGCCTTCCTCCACCGCGACGCCGACACCGCGCTCGCGAAGGCCCGAGACGTCGACTCCCGCCGCAAGTCGGGTCAGCCCGTCGGCCGGCTCGCGGGCGTGCCGATCGCGATCAAAGACGTGCTCTGCACGAAGGGCCTCCCCACGACCTGCGGCAGCCGGATGCTGGAGAGTTTTCGCCCTCCTTATGACGCGACTGTCATCAAGAAATTGGCGGAAGCCGACGCGATCGTCATCGGCAAGACGAACATGGACGAGTTCGCGATGGGCTCGTCGACCGAGAACAGCGCGTTCGGGCCGACGCGAAATCCCTGGGATCTCGAGAGAATTCCCGGAGGTTCGTCCGGCGGATCGGCGGCGGCCGTCGCCGCGGATTTCGCCCCGATATCCATCGGCTCCGACACCGGCGGCTCGATCCGCCAACCCGCGGCGCTTTGCGGGGTCCTCGGACTGAAGCCGACCTACGGCCGCGTCAGCCGCTACGGCCTGATCGCCTTCGCCAGCTCGCTCGACCAGGTCGGGCCGTTCGGGCATGACGTGAGGGATGTTGCGCTCTTGCTCGGGGCCATCGCCGGCCGCGATCCGATGGATTCGACGAGCGTCGACGAGCCCGTCCCCGACTACCTGACGAATCTCGACACGCCGCCGTCGCCCCTCCGCGTCGGCGTCGCCCGCGAGTATTTCGGCGAGGGGCTGGACGGGGAGGTCGAGGCGGCTGTCCGCGAGGCGATCCGCGTTTACGAGGGGGCCGGGGCAACGATCGAGGAAGTTTCACTTCCTCATCTGAAATATGGGATCGCCGCCTACTATCTCGTCGCGACGGCCGAGTGCTCGAGCAACCTCGCCCGGTACGACGGGACGATCTACGGCCACCGGGCCGCGGATTTCTCCCCGAAATACCCCGGCGAGGACGACGTGCCGCCGATGATCCGCATGATGATGGCCAGCCGCGCCGAGGGGTTCGGCGCGGAGGTGAAGCGGCGGATCATGCTCGGCACGTTCGCGCTCTCGGCCGGCTACGCCGACCAGTATTACAACAAGGCCCTTCAGGTCCGCCGTCTGATCCGCAACGACTTCGACGCGGCCTTCCGCGACGTCGGCGTCATCCTCGGCCCGACGTCGCCCACCGCCGCATTCAAGCTGGGCGAGAAGACGTCGGACCCGCTGGCCATGTATCTCTCCGATATCTACACGATCACCACGAACCTCGCGGGAATCCCGGGGCTCAGCCTGCCGTGCGGTTTCACGAAGGGCGGGCTGCCGATCGGGCTGCAACTGCTGGCGTCGCCGTTCGCGGAGGAGACGCTGCTGAGGACGGCACGGGTGTTCGAGAGGGGGACGGATTGGCATGAGAAGCGGCCGGGGCTGGTATGATGGGCTGGTCGGACGGTCTCAGGAAGATCGGGGCACCACTGGGTGATCTGGAGCAGGCGAGTCGCGATAGCATGGCGGACGCTCGGGCCTTGCTTTCGGCCGGACGAGCCGCGGCCTCGATGGCCGCGGCGCTCTATGGACTCGAAATCCAGCTCAAGGTCCTCGTCTGTCGACGGCTCGACCTGGACCAATTGCCTCGGGCGTTCGAGATCCACGACCTCAAGGACCTGTTGATCCTCGCCGGGCTCGGGAGGAGGCTGAAGGAGCACGCCCCCATGAGCGTCCAATTCCACTGGGACGAAGTCGTGACCAAGTTTGCCGGCCGCCTGAACGAATATCGATACAGCCCGGAGTCGCGCTGGGCCGTCGCCGACGCGAAGGCCCTGATCAAGTATCTGGAAACACCCAGGACGGCGGTCCTTTCATGGCTCAGGAAGCAGAATTGAGGAAGGCCTCCCGAGCCTTCGGGAAGGTCTTTCGCGAGTACGCCGCGCCAAGGGGTGGCAGCCTGGTGACTATCGCGTCTTCGCCAGACTCGATCCCGATTGGGGCAATGCGGATGTCGTGCTCGCGGCGAGGACCTTCGGCGGCGGCGATTTGGCCGCAACTTGGGAAGACGTCAAGACGTTCCTCGATAGCCACCTCGGCGAGATGCTCGCCCAATACCCCTTCATCTCTGTGGGGTTGCGCACCTACGACCAGATCGAACGCGGGGGTGTTTACGGTCTTACTGACGATTATACAGATATCGATGAGCCAGTCTCGGCCGGCCCCGCAAGTTGATGGAATCTCGCCCGTTCGGAGGGGATTGTCGGGATGAGCTACACGATCATCATCGGCCTCGAAGTCCACGTCCAACTCCTCACCGAGAGCAAGATGTTCTCGGCCTGCGGGACCGACTTCGGACTGCCGCCCAATACGCAGACCGACCCGGTCTCCCTCGGCATGCCGGGCACGCTGCCCGTGATGAACGGCAAGGCGTTCGAGCTGGCGCTCGAAGACGGCCGTGGCGCTGCACGCCGACATCGCCGGGTTCACGAAGTGGGACCGGAAGAATTACTACTATCCCGACCTGCCCAAGAATTATCAGATCAGCCAGTATGACCTGCCGTTCAGCCACGGCGGCTGGCTCGACGTGCCGGCGCAGCAGGGCGGCACGAGCGGCGGGCGGTGCGGGCTGACGCGGGTGCATCTCGAGGAGGATACGGGGAAGCTCACGCACGCGTCGGGCGGGATGTCGGAGGTCGACCTCAATCGGGCGGGGATTCCGCTGCTGGAGATCGTCACGGAGCCGGATTTGCGAAGCGCGGCCGATGCGAAGGCGTGCCTCGAGGAATTGAGGCTCACGCTGAGATACCTCGGCGTCTCCGATTGCGAGATGCAGGAGGGCAGCCTCCGGTGCGACGCGAACGTGAATCTTCATATTGAGAACGATGGTCAGACGATCGCCACGCCGATCGTCGAGATCAAGAATCTGAACAGCTTCCGATCCGTCGAACGGGCCCTGAATTACGAGGCCGAGCGGCAGTTCGCGCAGTGGAAGCAGGACGGGCTCACGATCCAGGATGCACCCAAGGAGACGCGGGGCTGGAGCGACCCCGAGGGCGTCACGAAGGTCCAGCGGCGGAAGGAGACGGCGGCCGACTATCGCTATTTCCCCGAGCCCGACCTCGTCCCGGTCGTCGTCGACGAGGCGTGGGTCACCCGCGTGAAAGCATCGATTGGCGAGCTGCCCACGGCGCGGCGGGCGCGGTTCGAATCCGAATATGGTCTGTCGCCGTACGACGCCAACGTGCTCGTCGAGCAGGGGCAGGAGGTCGCGGATTATTACGACGCCGTGGCGAAGGCCTCGGGCGACCCGAAGCTCGCGAGCAACTGGGTCCAGCAGGACATCCTCCGCGTGGCCAAGGAGCGGAAGCTCACGCTCGACCAGTTCCCCGTCCCGCCCGACGCGCTTGCCGACCTGATCGGCCGAGTCGGCCGGTCGGAGCTGAACACGAACCAGGGGCGCGAGGTGCTCGCCAAGCTCATCGACGGCGCGGGCACGCTCGACGCGATCATCGAGGCGGGCGGCTACAGGATGGTCTCGGATCGCGACGCGATCGCCGCGGCCGTCGACGCGGCGCTGGCGGCCAACCCGAAGGCGCTCGAGGACCTGAAGGGCGGCAAGAAGAAGCCCGAGGCGGTGAAGGGCTTCCTCCGCGGCCAGGTCATGAAGCAGACCGGCGGCAAGGCCGACCCGGCCGTGGTGGGCGAGGTCCTCGACGCGAAGCTGGCCGAGGTCTCTGGCTAGTTTTCAAGGCAGATGCGCAGGGCAGCCCGCACTTGAACGGAGGAACGGCGGCATGAACCTGACACACATCGAGAAGGAGTTCCAGCCGGTCGCTCGGATCGTCGGCGGTATCTATCTGCTTTCCGACGGGGATGCCCTTCGCTTTGTCGACCGCTGTGAGCAGGATCGTGTGGACATCCTGGGAGTCGAAGGTTTTCGTTTCTTGGAAGGTCGAATTCAGCCGCTGCAGGAACACAGCTTCGACATCGAACGTCTCGTAAGTAGCAATCATGTCATGACGCGGCAGTTTATCGCGCAAAGGATCGGTCGCGGCCTGTGGTTCGAGGTCGTGACTTCCGATCGCACCGTGGAGACCGAGATCCGATGAAACCGATCGACCGTCGGACGTTCCTCCAGGCCGCGGCCCTCGGGGCCTCCGTGGCTGCATTGCCCGCGCCGGCGACGGCCGGCGGCAAGGTCCGCTGGCGGAAGGCGTTCATGCTCGGCGGCGTCTCGAAAGGGCCGGTGCTCGAGCACTTCAAGCGGCTCAGAGACGCCGGCTTCGAAGGTGTCGAGCTGGTCAGCCCCAACGAGCTCGACCGCGACGAGGTGCTCAAGGCCCGCGACGAGACCGGCCTGGTCATCCACGGCGTCTCGGGCTCGCGGCACTGGAAGGACGCCCTGTCCGACCCCGACCCGGCGGTCCGCTCTCGCGGAGTCGAGGCGATCCTCAAGGAGATCGAGGACTGCCGCGCCTATGGCGGGACCACCGTGCTCGTCGTGCCGGCGATCGTCACCAAAGACGTCTCGCATCGCGACGCCTACGAGCATTCGCAGATCATGTTCGCGGAGTTCATGCCGGCGGCCGAGAAGGCGGGTGCAAGATCGCCGTCGAGGAGGTCTGGAACAAGTTCCTCCTCAGCGCGCCGGAGTTCGTCCGCTACATCGACAGCTTCCAGTCGCCCGACCGTCGGCGCCTATTTCGACGTGGGCAACGTCGTCGAGTTCGGCTTCCCGCAGGAGTGGATCCGCGAGCTGGGCCACCGCATCTTGAAGGTGCACATCAAGGAATATGCCAAGCCGAAGCGGTTCGGCTATCCGCTCGGTGAGGGCGAGATCGACTGGCCGGCGGTGACGAGGGCACTTGATCGATGTCGGCTACGACGGCTGGATCACGGCCGAGGTGGCGTACGGCGACCTCGAGCGCTCAAGGACGTCGTGCGGCGGATGGACAAGATCCTCTCGGTCGCGGCGACGACGCCGACCCCGCGGCAGGATGAGGACGAACGACCAGGGAATGACCCGACGGGTCAGGATGCCGGCGACGGCCAGGGCGCCGCGGATGGCGGCCTCGAGGCGGGAGAAGTCGAGCGGCTTGGTGAGGTGGGCGGAGAAGCCGGCGTCGAGGCTGAGCCGGACGTCGGCTGTCGGAGCCGAAGCCGCTGACGGCGACGCCGACGACCTTGCCGCGGAGCGAGCGCATCAGGTCGAGCCCGCTGCCGTCGGGCAGCTCGATGTCGGAGATGAGCAGGTCGAACGGCGAGCTCGCGGCGACGACTCCTCGGCCTCGGCGACGTGCGCGGCGGTCGCCGACGCGGTAGCCGCGATGAGTGAGGAGCGTCGAGAGGTAGCGGAGCGTGTCGGCGTTGTCCTCGACGAGCAGCACGCTCCGCGCCGGCGCGGCGTCAGGCCGTCGAGCAGCGGCGGGGCGCGGCTCCGGCGGGGCGGGGCTTCGCGACGGTCGCGAGCTCGAGCCGGAAGGTCGAGCCGAGGCCGGGCCCGGGGCTCTCGCCGTGAGCGTGCCGCCGTGCGCCTCGGCGATCGACCGGCTGATCGCCAGGCCGAGCCCGAGCCCGCCGATCCGCCGCCGCGCCGGCGTGTCGCCCTGCTCGAAGGGGTCGAAGATCCGGCTCGAGCACCTCGGGCGCCATGCCCATGCCGTTGTCCTCGAACTCGATCGACCAACCGGTCGCGGCCGTCGGCGGCCAGGCTGGTTCGACGTGCGGATCGTCAGCCGGCCGCCGGGCGGGCGAGAACTTGGCCGCGTTGTGGATCAGGTTCCAGGCGATCTGGAGGAACCGGGCGTGGTCGGCCTCGACGTGGTGCTCGGCGGCGGCGAGGGCGAAGGCGGACGTCGAGGCCGCTGACGAGGATCTCGTCGCGGCAGATGTCGACGGCCTCGCGGAGCGCGCGGTGGACGTTGATCCGCTCGGTGACGAGCTTGAGCTGCCCGCGCTGGACGCGCGCGACGTCGAGCAGGTCGCCGATCAGCCGGGTCTCGAGCTCGACGTTGCGGCGGATCATCGCGAGCGTCTCGCGGATCTGCTCCTGCGGCCATTCGGGCGGCGTCGCGGCCCGTGCTGTGGTCGGGGCGTCGAGCAGGGTCGAGACGGCGGCGAGCACGGGCGTCAGCGGCGTCCGGAGCTCGTGGCCGAGCACGGCGAGGAACTGGTCCTTGGCGCGGTTCGCCTCGACGGCGGCCTCGGTCGCCTCGCGGAGCCGGGCCTCGGCCTCCTTCTGGCGGGTCACGTCGATCGTCACGCCGTCGAACCGCGCGACGCGGCCGAGTGCCGTCGGCGAAGGCGCGGCCGATCGACGTGGACCCAGCGGTCGTGGCCGTCGGGACGTCGGGCACGCGGTAGACGACGTCGTACGTGCCGCCGCCGCTGATCGCGGCCGCGGACGCCAGTCGCTGGTTCGACTCGCGGTCCTCGGGATGGAGCCGCTCGCCCAGCAGCATCGAGCGTCGCCTCCTCGTCGGGGCCAAGGCCGTGGTGGGGCGGGCGCGGTCGTTCATGCGAACGAGTGTGACGGGGATGTCGCCGTACCAGACGCCCAGCTCGGCCGCGTCGAGCGCCAGGTCGAGCCGCTCGCGATTGATCCGCAGCCCCTCCTCGGCGCGGCGGCGGGCGGTGACGTCGTGGGCGAGCACCAGCCGGGCGCGGCGGCCCTCGAACTCGATCGCGTGCGAGGTGATCTCGACGTCGAGCATGGTGCCGTCCTTGGTCAGGTGCCGCCAGGGCGTCTCGGAGAGATAGGTCGCGTCGCCGATCTCGGCGATGCGGGCGCGAGCCTCGGCACGTCCTCGGGCGGCCGGATGTCGGTGATCCGCATCGCGAGGAACTCCTCGCGCGAATAGCCGTAGCGCGCGGACGGCGGCGGCGTTCACGGCGAGGAAGCCGAGGGTCTCGACGTCGTAGACCCACATGGGCAGGGGGTTCGTCTCAAAGAGGGTCCGGTAGCGCTCCTCGCTGTCGCGGAGGGCGCGCTCGGCGGCGATCCGCTCGGTGCCGTCGACGGAGATCCCGCCGACCAGGGGCGGGTCGCCGTCGCCGATGCGGAACTTGAGCGAGATCCAGTGGTGCGAGACCCCGTCGGTGCTGAGCGACGGCTCGTCAACCTGCATGGCGACGTCCGACTCGAGCGCGAGGCGATCGCCCTCGCGGAACCGCGACGCGGTCTCGGCGGGCCAGAGCTCGAAGTCGGTCTTGCCCAGCGCCGACTCGACGCCGCCGGGGTGCAGGCGGCCCCAGCCAGCGTTGCCCCAGACGTAGCGGCCGTAATCGTCCTTGATGTAGGCGACGACGGGCGAGTAATCCATGAACGCGCGGAAGCGGGCCTCGGCCGCCGAGACCCTGCCGCTCGGCGTCGCGGCGCTCGGTGACGTCGCGGAAGACGAGCACGGCGCCCCGGACCTTGCCGTCGGCGCCGCGGATCGTCGCGGCGGTCTCGTCGATCGGCCGGCGGGTGCCGTCGCGTGCGACGAGCGACGAGTGGCCGCCCACGCCCATGCCCCAGATCGCGAAACGTCCGCTCGGTCGAGTCCGACGCGCCGGCGCCCGTCGCGTCGCCCTCGACGCGGAAGACCTCGACGAGCCTCCGCCCCGCGGCCTCCTCGTCGGTCCAGCCGGTCAGGGCCTCGGCCACGGGGTTGAGCGAGACGACCCGACCGCCGTCGTCGGCCACGATCACCGCGTCGCCGATGCTCCGCAAGGTCGTCCGCAGCCGCTCGCTCTGGCGGTCGGCCTCGAGGGCGTTCTCCTCGGCACGGCGGCGGGCCCGGTCCATCGAGCGGACGACGAGGCAGATCACGGACGCCGCCGGCCGCGAGCAGGCCGATCGCGACGCTGAAGGCCAGGTAGCGCGGACGCGGTGATTGGGCGGCGAGCCAGATCGAGAACGCGGTCGTGAGCCCCGTCGCCATCAGACCCGGGCCGAGCCCGCCGAACGAGGCGCTCAGGAAGATCGCGAGGAACTCCAGGCTCGCCGCGGCGATCCCGATATCCGGTATAAAGAACGGGCCGATCGCCCCCGCCACCGCCAGCAGGGCGAATCCGTAGCGGATCAGCGGTGTTCGGCGTGATTCAGACATCGGATACGTCGTGCTCCGGCGCACGCGGCGACCGGGCGGGCGGGGCCGGGTCCGACCTTGCGGCGAGATCAGTCCTTCCCTCCCGCCCGCGACACCGGCCTCCTCGCCGACCCTCGGGTCGTCCCCCGGAACAACGGCTCCTCGTTCGCGACGAATGCGAAGGCGAACCAGACCGAACGAAGCATGAGTGCATCAGGACGCAACGGACGGCCCGCTACGCTCATCGCCGCTGCGCCGCGGGAGATGCCCAGTTCCGGCCAGTGCTCGGCCACAACCCAACCCGTACGATTACGAACGGAATCAACGGCCGTGACGCGCTTAAATCGACATCATTTCGCGCCGGGCGCCCACTTCAAATAGTAGAACACGAGCGGCACGTCGCCCGTATTGACGATTCCGTGCGGCGCATCCGGCGTCGTGTACATTGCCGAGCCGGGGCCGACCTTCGTGGTCTTGCCGTCGCAGAAGATCTCGCCGCGGCCCGATTCGACGATCATCACCTCTTCCTCGACATGCGTATGAGGCGCGTGCGGCGTCTTGCCCGGCTCGATGACATAGCGGCCGGTGACAAATCTTGTGCTGGCCGGCGTATCGCCCAGGAAGTAGACGCCGTTGCGGCCGATCGAGCGTGCCGCCCTGGACGTCGTCCTTCATCGCGACCGCGTCGAGGTCCACCGTGCCGGACTTGACGAGGCCGGCCAGGGCCCGCGCGAACGCCCGCTCGCGCGACGCCCACCCCACGGCCAGGGCGAAGGCCAGCATCGCGAGGCGCGAGGGTGCGGAACGACTTCGGGCGAGAGTAGGGGGTCGTCATAACCGATCCGGGGGTTTTGGTGTCGTGCGGGATGATCCGATCAGTCCATCGACAGACATGCTAATCGTCGGACATGCCCGGAGGAAGGGTCAAACGGCCGACTTTCCGTGGAGGGTCTGCCGGCGGACCCTACGAGAGGTCGAGGGCGTCGAGAAGCATCGCGTGCACGTCCGACATGAGCAGCGAATCGCCCGGCGATGGCCCGTCGCCGATCACGATGGGCCGGTCGAGCGGGTCGGCGGCGGGCAGGCCGTGGCTGCCCTTCACCAGTCCGGCGTCGAGCGGGATCACGTCGAACAGCGTGCGGAAGCCGAGCTTCTTCTGCACGAGTCGCGCGATCACGCGCCCTTTCGGCCACGCCAGTTTCGGGTCGAAAAACAGCTCGCACGGGTCGTAACCCGGCTTGCGGTGGATGTCGACCGTTCGGGCGTAATCAGGGGCGAGGGCGTCGTCGAGCCAGAATGGATAGGCGAACCAGGCGTCGGGGTCCGACAGCACGACCAGCTCACCCGAGCGGCGATGATCCAGCCCATATTCGGAACGTTCGTCGCCCATCAGAGCGTGCGCGACGCCGGCCTCGGTCGCGAGGACGTCGCGCGTGCGCGAGCTATCCGCCGGGTCCCGAACGTAGACGTGCGCAACCTGATGGTCGCAGACGGCGAAGGCCCGGCTGGCGAACGTGTCGAGGATCTCGCCGAACGGCCCTGGCCGGACCGACAGCAGCCCGGCGCGGCGGAGGATGCGATTCAGATAGACGGGGCGCGAGACGTCGCAGTGGCCGTACTCGCTGACGACCCACACGCGGCGCCCCCGTCACTTTCGCGACGTCGAGGATCGGGCCGCACGCGGCGTCGAGCTCGGCGACGAGCCGGGGCATGTCGGAGCCTGACGGGCCGAATCGCTGAGGGTCGTAGTCGAGGTGGGGCATGTAGACGAGGGTCAGCTCGGGTTGCTCGTTCCGCACGACGCTCGCCGCAGGCCTGGCCGATCCATTGCGATGCATGGCAAGCCGGCGGACGGGCCCCAGAACGTGTGAAACGGGAACTTGCCGTGCTCGCGTTCGAGCCGCTCGGCGAGGCCGTCGGGGGTGCCGGCGATGCCGAACGCCTTGTTGCCGTCGGCCGCGTAGTAGGGCTTCGGCGTGACGCTCCACGCGAGTCGGCCCCCTGGTTGAACCACCAGAACAGCTTGGCCGTCCGACAGCTCCGGCCCCGCTCGGCGGCGCGGCGGGCGGCGGTGACGTACAATGGCTCGGACTCGATCAGGGCGTTCGACTGCTGCCAGAACCGCACTTCGCCGCGTGTCGCGGAAGAGCCAGCCGTTCGCGACCACACCGTGCTCGCGCGGAGGCTTCCCGGTGAGGATTGAGGCCTGGGCCGTGCAGGTAACGGCGGGGATAACCTCGCGAAGCGATCGCGACCAGCCCGTGTCAGCCAGGGCATTCAGTCCCGGCGCGAGCGGGAGGAGACGGCGGGTGAGGCCGACGGCGTTGATGAGGATGAGCGGCGGTGGAGAGGGCAAGGAATGGGGTCGCTTCTCTTCGCCCTCCCCGCTTGCGGGGGAGGGTACGGTGGAGGGTGATCAGGGGACGATCGAAGGCACAGCCGGGGGGAATCTCACGAGGCCACCAGCATGACGCCCGACGACCCCTCCCGCAACCGCCCGCCTTACTCCTACGTCCCCGGCGGCCCGTTCCCGCATCCGATCCGCGAGCCGAGCGGGCATTCCTATGGCCATCGCACCGAGGCCGTCCCGCCGATTGAGCCCGACGGCTGGCGCGACTCGCCGGCCTATCTCCGCGGGATCGACCTGTTCAACGCCGGCTACTACTGGGAGGCCCATGAGGCGTGGGAGCCGCTCTGGCACGCGCTGGGCGCGTCGGCCCGAGGGCGGACGTGATTCGCGGGCTGATCAAGCTGGCCGCGGCGGGCGTGAAGGTCCGCGAGGGGCAGAGGCATGGCGTCGAGACCCATGCGCGGCGGGCGGCGACCTGTTCCGAAGCGGCGGCGAGGGAGGTCGGGCCGAGGTGCTTCGGGATCGAGCTTAGGGAGCTGGCGCGGATCGCTCGCGGGATCGCCGACCGGCCACCGAGCGACCCGTCGCCGCGTGGGACGCCGGTGGCCGTCGTCTTCGACTTTCGGATCGTGGTAGCCGCCCGCTATCGCGGACCCGCTACGTAACCCATCGCCAGCCTCTGCCCCAGGAACCTCCGCCACGCCGCGCCCCCGGCAACCGCCAGCACGGCGAGCGTCACCATGCCGACGCCGCCTTGGCCGCCGCCGTGGCCGAAGCCGTAGGTGTGCAGGCCGACGCCGATGACGAAGTTCACGCCGTACCAGGCCATGAGCACCGCGAGGAAGCAGACCACCGACGCCATGACCAGGCCGAACGTGTTGACCCAGCCGGCGAACCGGCCGTGGAGCGGGACGAGGTAGACGAGCAGGCGTGATGAGCGCCCAGACCTCCTTCGCGTCCCAGCCCCAGAACCGGCCCCACGAGTAGTCGGCCCAGACGCCGCCCAAGATCGTGCCGGCGGCGACGAGCAGGACGCCGACCTGCATGGCGCGATAGACGAAGTTGGCCAGCGGCTTGATCTGTCGCCGCCGTCGTCGCTGCATTGCCACGAGCCGGAGGTCCTTCTCGGCGAGCTCGCCCGAGCCGCCGGCGACTGGCGGCATCGGCCCGCCCGCGGCGACCAGCTCGCGGGCGTCGGCCGCGTGGGCCGGCCGGTCCCACGTGGACTCGGGACGGCGGAAGAGCTCGCGGGCGAGGAACCGGCGGTTGATGAACTCGCCGAGCGCCGCGATCACGCCGACGATCGTGAAGACCATCCCGAAGCAGATGAGCACCGCCGCCGGCCAGAAGCCGTGGTCGACCGCCCACTGGCCGATCGAGATCACGCCGTACGACGCCTCGCGGAGCCGCGATGCCGAGCACCAGCAGCGGCAGCCCGATGCCCGCCGGCGCGAGCAGCTCGCCGAAGCCGGGCGAGCGGCGATAGGTGGCCGTCAGGTAGTAGCCCGTCGCGATCATCCCCAGTCCCATCGCCAGTGCGAAGGCGGCGTAGCTCGAGACGATCGTCAGCACGTGGATCGTCAGCCAGAGGTTCGACCGGAGCACCGGCGGCAGCGTCTTGATCGACGGGTCGAGCAGGGGCACCGTCGCGGCGAGGGCCGTGCAGACCGTGGCGATCATCGCGCCGGCCAGGGCAGCGAAGGTCCGGCGATAGACGGCCTCGAGCACCAGGCCGAGGATCGATGACACCGCCGCGACGAAGATCACGGTCTCATACATGTTCGTCACGGGCGCCCAGCCGGTGATGACCACGCGGAGATAGAAGCCGTAGACCTCCAGCGCGAGCCCGGTGAGGAAGAGAACGATCCCGCCCCAGTAGAGACCCCTGTGGATCGAGGCGACGATCGCCGAGCGGTACGACTGCACCGACAGGCTCAGCGCGAGCAAGAGCGCGCCGAATCCATAGGCGAACGGCGCCCACCAGAACGGCCCGAAGGCGTTGAAGTGCGACCTCGCGGGCCATCGCCTTCGCGGTCGGATAGGACGCGGCGTTGATCTCGGTGCCGAGCCTCCCGCGCGGCGGAGACGAGGGCCGTCGCGGTCGCCTCGTCGACATGGCCGGGGCTCGACCGCTCGGCCTCCTCGAACCGCTTCCAGGCCGAACGGAACTCGGCGAGCGACGAGGCGGGGAACCCGGCCTTCGTCAGCTCGGATTCGTCGGACTTGAGCAGGATCGCGACGGGCACCCACGGCGAGGCGTTGGCGAGCCAGGCGGCATACCGGGTCGTCCGACTCCGCGTCTCGCCGAAGATCGCCCCACTCCTTCGACTGGAGTGATCTCCTTGTACTTCGAGACCAGCAACATCAGCACGTCGCTCTGGAGCGGCGTCACGTTCTCCTGTGTGACTTCCCCGACTGTGCCGCCTCGAACGGCTCGCCGAGTAGCGGATGTGTTCCTCGTTGCTCGGCCGCGGGACGACGCGGATCGGCAGGCCGCCGCGGTATTCGAGGTCGCGGAGCTGACGATAGCGGCTCAGCGTGACGCCGGCGTCGTATGCGGCCTGCTCCAGGTCCGAGAGCACGAGGTCATTGCCGGTCATTTTCCGGGTCTCGGCCATCCGGTCCTGGATCGAGTCGGACCAGGCGGCGAAGGTCGTGGGCCGGCCGTCGACGCGGGGCGGGCCTCCTCCAGCTCCTTCGCGGTGAGCCACTTGTTCGCGGCGCCGAGCTTCGTATGCAGCCGGGCGATGGCCTGGGCGTCGACTTCGGGAAGCGTCTTCGAGCCGGAGCAGGCCGGCGAGCTCGGCGTCGCCGACCTCCTCGAGCTCGACGGCCTTCTCGATCGCCTCGCGGTCGGCGGCGGAGGTCGACGGCTTCGCGGCGATGGCCGGGAGCGCCTCCTTGATCGCGGCCGAGAGCAGCACGCGCTTGAGCGGGAGGTACTCGACCTTGAGGATCGGCTGGTCGTCCCAGTAATCGGGACGGGCCGACCAGTCGAGGACGGCGGCGACGGGCTCCCAGGTGGCGATCGTCTCGCCCTCGTCGTCGACGAACGTGATCCTCTCGCGGCCGTAAATCTGCTTCAGTTCCTCGCGGGCCAGCGTGTCGAGCGGCTTGACCCGCCCCTCGTGCTGGACGGCCAGCGCGGCCAGGGCGTCGTAGGCCGGGCCGCGGCCGAGCCGCTCGACCGCGGGCTTCTTGTCGGCCGCCGAGGAGGGCGGGGCGGCGATCGCCGTCGCCAGGGCCGTGGCGAGGGCCAGGCCCAGTGCAGGCCACGCGGTTCTTCGCATCGTGTGCTCCCCGGCTCCGTGAGCCGCGCCCAGGTCCTTAGAGGATCGCGTCGTCATAGCTCTTGGTCTTCTTCGCCTTGTTCTTTCTTTCCGGGGCGGCGGGGGCCCTTTCGCCCTTTTTCCTGAGGATCTTCCGCGCCCGGTCGGCGGCCCTGGCGTCGCCCTTCGCGTGGGTGAAGACGCCGGCCCTCATTGTGAACTGGAGGAAGACGCCGAGAACCAGCAGCAGGCTGCCCGCGTACTTCAGCGGCCGGCCCGCGTCGTGGCCGACCTGGAAGACCGAGACGAAATTGCCCTGCGTCGACGGGTCCATCGACTCGTGGAAGCTCGACTGGTAGAACGTGAGCTTCCTGTGCGTCAGCGGGTGGTTCATCGTGATCGTGATCGGCTGGTCCTTCAGCCCAGACTTCTCGTCGGTGAGCAGGACCTCGCTCGTGTAGCTCGCCGCCTTCGACGTGCCCGGGTCATACGTCACCTCGAAGTCCTTGAGCGTCATCGCGAAGCCCAGCGGCTCGCGCTCGGAGTCGAAGGCGACGGCGTAATCCTTGTCGCGGAATCGGACACGCGTGAACGGCGGCATCTCCAGGCCCGCGGGGCGCTGGACCCAGACGTCCTTGGATTCGCCGTCGACGGTGATCTCGACCCGCGCCGCCGCCAGGCCGTCGCCCTGCTTGCCGTCGGGCATCGGCTGGCGATCGTAGAGCACCATCTCACGTGACGAGGTGAGATAATCCTCGGCCGTGAAGTCGACCGTCATCGGCCGGAGCGGCGTGCCGCCGAAGGCCACGACCCGCTCGCCCGTCTTCAGCGTCGCCGGGGCCTTCGCGAGCAGCGAGGGGCGGGGCTGGTTGGCCTGGTCGGCGGGGACGGCCGACTCGTCGCGGGCGAAGATCCGATAGTACAGGCGGCCCTGCGGGTCGCCCATCACCTCGACCACGCCCAGCGTCCGGCCCATCCCGCCGCCGAGCAACGGCGGGCGGTAGTAGGCGACCGAGAGCAGCGGCTCCTCGCGGCCCTCGGCAGCAAGGACGGGCGGGAACATCGGCTGCCCGGCGAAGCCCATGTGGGTGATCTCGGGACCGCTCGCCTTGCGGACGGCAAACGAGACGGCGTAGAGCTCGTCGTCGCCGAACGACTCCCGGAGGTCGGCCCGCTCGGGCTCGCGGCGGACGGCGTCGACGAAGCTGGCCGTCAGGTCGCTGCCGGGAAGGGGGATGGCGACGCCGGGCTTGGCGTCGTCGAGGCGAACCTCGTGGACCCGCGGCTTGCCCGCACTATCGTTGTAGCGGAGCCGCGCGACGCCGAGCGTACCGGGGTCCCTGGGCGGGTTCAGGAAGTCCTCGACCATCTCGGGGCGGTCGACGTAGATGAAAGCGAACTTGGCCCCGCCGGCCCGCTTGGCGAGGCGGTCGCCGATCAGCCTGCGGCTGATGGGGAACCAGCGCTGGTCGGGCCCGAACGCGTCCATCGCCTCGGCCCCGCCGGGCGGCTTGGCCCGGGCGCGGAGCTTGAGGGCGGGGACGCCCTCCTTCGAGGCGACGTACTCGGTCCCGGCGTAGCGCGAGGCCGGGTGGTAGCCGGTGACGGCGACCTTGAACGGGTCCTTGGGCCGGCTCACCAGCTCGTACTTGCCCTTGGGCCAGTCAAGCGCGCCGCCGTTGAACGGCAGCTCGCGCTCGACGACGGGCTGGCCGGTCCGGTCGTCGAGCTCCTGGATGCGGATCAGCGGGTGCTTGGTGCGGATGAGCTTGTCGACCGTCCCGCCCTCGACGGCGCCGGCCTGGCCCTCGTCGGAGAACTGGAAGCCCCACCAGGCGCCGAAGATCAGGACGAGCAGGCCGGCGTGGGTGACGACGAAGCCGGTCTGACGCTTCTTCCACGGGAAGCGGATCAGCGCCGCGCAGAGAATATTCGTCGCCAGGAAGGCGAGGAGGACCGAGAACCAGGCGCTCTCGTAGACCCACTCGTTGACGGCGATCGTGCCGTAGTTCTTCTCCACGTAGATCGTCGCGTACGCGAGCGACCCGGCCAGCGAGAGCAGCGAGATGACCGCGAGCTTGAGCGACGCCAGGAAGCGATAGACCGCCATCACCGCCCGCATCGGCCACGGGGCCGAGGGGTCGATGTAGCCGTATCCCCGGCCTCGGGGTCCGTTCGGCGGAGGGGTGCCGGGTTTCGACATGAGCGTCACCTGACCGGGGCGGCGGGGCGGGCGGCGGAGGCGGGAGGGTCGTGCGGAGGCGGGACGGCCCGGGACCCCTCGCGACGTCGCGCCTGCTGTCTATCTTATCCACACGCAGGCGTGCGGACCAGACGGCAGGACTCGGCGCCGCCCGTCCGCGGTGATCCCCATACGACCCGGTCGGGGATGCGGTTCGGGCTCGGGCGTGGCTTTGATTCTTGTTAAACAATGGGGAGGGCGTCAAGGAGAATCTCCCCGAGCCTTGCCGCGGACGCGCTCCCCGATGACGAGTCAGCCCTCACAGAACGACCGGTCCCAGAGCGATTCCAGATGCACCAGCGCCTCGTCGAGGGGTGTCGCGACCAGCCGACCGTCGGCGTCGAGCCGGGCGAGGCCGAGGCGGTACAGCTTGTTCAGGGCGTCGGAGATCTCGAAGTTGATCTCGTACCCGGTGAGGTCCTTCAGGAAGGCCTCGACCTTATCATCGAGCGCGTCGACCCGGACGCCCTGCGTCGCGTCCTGGTTCCGCCAGAGGAAGAAGTAGGAGAGCAGCGTCTCCTTGTAGTCCTCCTCCTCGGCCGAGTCGATCAGGCGGTTGAGCACGCTGCCGTTGTTGGCGAGCGTGAGGTAATAAAGGCTGCGGATCATGTGTGAGAGGTGCTTCTGCTTGGCCCGGTGAAAGCCGAAGACCGAATTCACGCCCGCGCTGATTGGGGCGAAGATCGCGGTGAAGAGCAAGGCGGGCGGGAGCGTCAGCGCCAGCAGCCCGCCGCCGATCAACTTGAACGCGACCGTCGGCAGGCTGACGGCGAAGGGCGAGGCGATCTGGGCCTTGTCGAGCCAGCGCATCTTGACCTTCGTCCCCTGCTCGGGCAGGTGCATTTCCATGTCGACGTGAGGCACGTCCTTGAACATGCGCAGATACAGCTTGTCGGTGCGGACGTACGGGCCGATCTTCTTCGCCATCTCCTCCTTGAACTTGAGCACGACGACCATGCGCTGGTAGGCGTCGAGGATGATCGTCCGCTTGCGGAACCGCGTCCGCGCGCTCCGCGAGACGCGGAGGATCTTCGTGTAGCCCCGCGCGTAGACGCGGAGGTGCTCGAACTGCGAGAAATCGGGCACGTAGCTCAGGCCCATCTCGTTCGGCGCGGCCACGGCCTCGCGGATGACTTCCGTCCGCAAGGCCCGGTAGTTGGCCCGCTCCAGGGTCGCGTCGAGCAGCTCGAGGAACTCCTCGTCGAGCGTCTGTGTCAGCTCGCGAGTGTGGCCGGCGATCTGCGCATAGTCGGAGTCGGGGTCGAGCGGCGCGTAAGACTCCTTCAGGGCGCGGAGCCGGCGATAGAACTCCTGGTGGAAGTGCGCCCCGAGCCGGGGGCCGAACCGCGCGAGCCGCTTGCGATCGTCGGCCGCAAGGCCCGGCTGCGCGACGAGCAGTCGCGTCAGGTCGCCGGGGCGGATCGGCAGGGCCTTCTCGCGAAGGTCGGCGGCGGGCAGGTCGAGGGTGTCGGCGATCGGCGGCGCATCGGGCGGCAGCTCGACGTCGGGGGCTTCGGAGTCGGACAGCGGTTCGGCGGACATGTGCGGCTCGGCTCGCGGCGTCGATCCCGAGGTTCTCATCCGAGCGAGATTATACGCGATCGAATGCGCGGGCCGGGGAGACGGGTGGTCGAAATCGGGCCGCGATGCGATGATGAACCCCGCGCCGATGCCGGCGCGGATCGGCGGCTCGGGCCGGCGACAGAACGGCCGTTGGGGCGAGTCCGGGAGAGGAGATTTTGGCGGCCACGCGCGGGGTCCGGCTCGGGGTTGGCGTCATCGGATTGGGGCGGCTCTGGGAGGTCCGGCACAAGCCGGCCTTCGTCCGGATGGCCGACCGCTTCCGCGTCGCGAGCGTCTACGACCACGTCGCGCGCCGGGCCGAGATCGAGGCCGCGAGCTTCGGCGCCCACCCCGCCTCGGGCGTGCTCGCGCTCGTCGAGCGGCCGGACGTCGAGGCCGTGTTCCTGCTCTCGCCGCAGTGGTTCGGGCTCCATGCGCTCGAGGTTGCCGCGGCGAGCGGCAAGCCGATCTATTGCGCGCTGCCGCTCGCCTCCGAGCCGGCGACGATCGACCGGCTCGAGACCACCCTGAGCGCGGGCCGGTCGGTCTTCATGCCCGAGTTTGCGCGTCGCTTCTACCCGGCGACGATCCGTCTCCGCGAGCTCCTCGCCACCACGCTGGGACGGCCGCGGCTGCTCGTCGGGCAGGTCCGCCTGTCGGGCTTCGACCGGTACGGCCTGCCGGGGCCGTCGACTCAGATCGCCCCCGCGCCGCTGCTGCTCGACCCGGGCAGCTACCTGCTGGACTGGTCGCGCTGGCTCTTCGGTGCCGAGCCGATCTCGGCGCACTGTCGGGGCGGTCAGACGATGCCCGGCGGCGGACCCGACCACGACGTCGAGGCGATCTGCCTTGAATTCCCCGACGGCCGCATGGCCCAGTGGAACGTCGCCCGCTATCACCGCGGGGCCTGGGGCGAGGCCGCGAAGTTCCTTCCGCAGCCGGGCGTGCAGGTCTTCGCCGAACAGGGCGCGGCGTGGGTCGAGATGCCCGACCGCGTCGTCTGGGCCGACGCCGGCGGCACCCACGATGAACGTCTCCCGATGGAGCCGTCGATCGGCGAGGCCCTCGCCGCGCAGTTCCACCGCGCCGTTTGCGGCGGCCCGCAGATCGGCCCCGTCTGGCGCGATGCCGTGACGGCCGCGCGGCTCGTCCTGCGACTGATCGGGGAGGGGGCGGCTCATGGATCGGGCGCCGGCGGATGATTCGGGCGGAGGGACACCGGCCTGGACCCGGCTCGTCGTCGCCTGCGCCGGGGCCCTCGGGATCGCGCTGATGGCGCAGGCGGCGACGGTCAGCTCGGCGACCTACGACGAGACGGCGTACCTGCGGATCGCGGTGGAGTGGTGGCGCACGGGCCAGTCCTCCGAGATGACGAGGATGGGCTCGCCCGTCACCTTCTTCAAGCTTCAGGCCGCGCCGGCGTTCTTCGCGCTCGATCGGATCGGACTGGGCGGCCTGATCGATCGACCCGTCGCCGACCAGCCGTCGCTCTTGCCGATCGTCCGCTTGTCGTCTCTGTGGATCTGGCTTGCGGCGTTCCTGCTGACGGCCTGGTGGGCCCGGCATATCTACGGCCCGCGCGCGATGGCCTTCGCGGCATCCGTGTTCGCGCTGAGCCCAAATCTCCTGGCGCATGGCTCGCTGATGACGATGGAGATGCCGCTGATCGCCGCGACGGCGGGCCTCTTCTTCCTCTTCTGGAAGTACCTGCAAGACGGCCGGGCGGCGTGCCTCATCGCGAGCGCGCGGTCGTGGCCGGGCTGGCGTTCTCGTGCAAGTTCACGGCGGTCGTCTATCCGCCGATCCTCGGGATGATCTGGGTCGTTGACCTCTGGAGGTCCGGCGAACGTCGCTTCAGGAGGATTCTGCGAACGGTCGGGCTGGGGATGCTCGGCTACGTCGCGATCATGATGGCGGCCGATTGGGGCGTGACCGGTTTCGCCGTACTGAGCCTGAGCGGGCGCTCGGGATATCACCCCTCGGCGCCGAATCTCGGATGGCTCCTGGAACTGCCCATCCCGCAGGACTGGGCGGGCTTCGCGACCCAACTCCGCCACCAGCGGAACGGGGGGCCGAGCTATCTCCTGGGCGAACGGCGGATGACGGGGTGGTGGTATTACTTCCCTGTCGCGCTGGCGGTGAAGGTGCCGCTGGCGTGCTGGCTACTGATCGGGGCACGCCTAGCTTATTGCCTTCTTGGCCGCCGTTCCGCTCGGAAACCTTCCCCCGCAAGGGGGGAGGGTGCAGAGTGTTCCTCGCACGCGGACAAAAAAGGGTCGCTCCTTCCGCTCGTAATCGCCGCCTTCCTCGCCATCGCGATGTTCGCCTCGAAGCGGAACTACGGCGTCCGCTACCTCCTGCCGATGGCCCCGCTGGCGATCGTCTGGATCTCGGCCCTGGCGGAACGGCGCGGGTTCTGGCGATGCATCGTCGCGGGCGGGTTGATCGGACAGGCGGCGGCTCTGGCGACGATCCATCCGCATGAGCTGAGCTATTTCAATGTTCTGGCGGGCGGGAAGATCGGTGGGAGGAGGGTGCTGGCGGATTCGAATCTCGATTGGGGGCAGGGGCTGAGGTCGTTGGCCGATCTGGAGAAGAACTATCACCCGCTCACGCTCTATTACTTTGGTGACATCGAGCCGCCTCTCTACGGCATCGACTCGGATTGGTACGTATGCACCGCCGACGAATGGCCGCTTCCCCTGATCGAACGTTGCTTTAATATCCGGGAATCTCTGGAGCATTCACGAGTATCCCTGGCGACCAATTACAATCCGCACGGCCGAATGTTCCACAAAGGGCACAATTCTCTTTACCCGAAGTTCCAGCCCGGAACGCGCTACGTTGCGGTGTCGGCCTCACTGCAGCATGGCCCGTGGGGGCCACCGGGTTATTTCCGGGCCCTCGACGCCGTGACGCCCGTCGCTTACACCGACGACGGCACAATCGCGATCTACGACCTGACGCCTGCGAAGTGACGTCTTCGGGAGGGCGAGGCTCCCGCCGAGCCGGGCGCAAACCCCGGCTCGGCGGGAGCCTCGCCCTCCCGAAGACGACCGTCAATAAAGATCCCGCCCCTGCGACAGGCGATCCTCCAGGTCATCCGCCGCCTCGGCGATCTGCCGGACCAGCGCCCTCGCGTCGACCTGCTCGACCCGCTCGGCCGGGAGGTTCTGGATGACGACGAAGTAGTCCTCACCGCGGAGGGTCTTGATCGCGAAGTGGCCGTCGACGATCCGGGCGTTCAGCTTCAGGAGCACGCGGGCGTCACGATCGGTCGCGGGGCCGCAGACGGAGACGAGTGAGACGATCGCCCGGTGCTCGGCGTCGGTGCCGGCGTACCCGGCGTAGACGGCCTGGTGGCGGTCCATCCGCAGGGGCACGGTCATCCGCCAGCCGTGGCCGGCGGGGGACGAGTCGAAGTTCGAGCGCGTCACCAGGTCGCGAACCGCGCGGCCGGCGTCGGGGTCGGCGGCCTCGGGGATCTCGTACGGGCCGAGGGCATCGGTGGCGGCCGAGGCGTCGGGGCGCATCGAGCCCAGAGGCAGGCCGCACTTGCCGCAGTAGCGCGGTCGACGGGTGGTTCTGCTCGGTGCAGCGGGCGCATGAGATCACGGAGACGAGCATGCCGCGGGCCCTCTCGGGTCGGGCGGGGGGACGCATTTGAATCACGAGCATACGGGGAGATGAGGGTCGCGGGGCAACGGAAATGGTCAGCCTCAACGAGACGTCCGAAGGAAAAGGCAGAAGGCACAGCGCAGAAGGCAGATCCGGCCAGCCGCATGGGCCGTAGCGCTCAGCGCGCGAGCATTGGATTCGTGCCGGGTCTTCACCTTGCGATGCTCTGCCTGATGCGTTGTGGCTTCTAGCTTCTGTTTGCCGACCCCCGGCTTGCGCAGTTCTCCGCGTCCCTGTCATATCCGACCGGCCCGGCGCGTCGAAACCAACGGCCAACGGGCGACGTATAGTCATCGATGCCGTACAATCGTCGGGCGACATTCCCACCCCGGACGGACAGCCCCTCATGTCTCTGAGCTGCTCGCGCTGCGAACGCTCGATTGACGTCGTCGGCGAGCGGCCCTCGTTCTGCCCGTACTGCGGACAGCCGATCCCGGGCTCGACGCCTGCGAGCCGGCCGTCCGTGTCGACCGAGCCGCTGCCCGACCAGACTGTCGACTACCGCCGCGCCGACTCGACCGTGGCCTTCGCCGGGATGCAGACGTCGGTCCGGGCGCTCCCCGAGACGGTCGCGGGCTATCGGCTCATCCGCAAGCTTGGGCAAGGGGGTATGGGCTCGGTCCACGAGGCCGAGGAAATGGCCTCGGGCCGCCGGGTCGCGCTGAAGCTCGATGGCGCCCGAGTATACGACCTCAGCCACGGCCGTCGAGCGATTCTTGCAGGAGGGTCGGCTCGCCAGCTCGATCGCGCATCCCGCGGTGCGTGTTCGTGCTGGCCGCGGACCGCTCGGACGGCTGGCCGTTCATCGTCATGGAGCTGATGCCAGGACACACGCTCAAGGACCTCGTCGAGCGTGAGGGCCCGCTGCCTCAGGGAGAGGCGGTCCGGAAGATCCTCGACGTGATCGAGGGCCTGCAGGAGGCCCACAAGCTGGGCGTCATCCACCGCGACGTCAAGCCGTCGAACTGCTTCCTTGACGGCGACGGCCGCGTGAAGATCGGCGACTTCGGCCTCTCGAAGTCGCTGCTCGGCTCCGACGCCGACCTGACGCGGACGGGGGCGTTCCTCGGCACGCCGCATTACGCGTCGCCCGAGCAGATCAAGGGCGAGCTGATCGACGAGCGTTCGGACGTCTATTCGGTCGCGGCGACGCTTTACTTCCTCCTGACCGGCGGACCGCCGCACCAGGCGAGCGAGGCGACGGTGGCCCTGGCGAGGATCGTCTCCGAGGTGGCGCCGTCGGTCCGAACGATCCGGCCCGAAGTCTGGTCGGCGCTGGACGAGGCCGTGATGCGCGGGCTCGAGCGCGACCGGCGGCGACGCTATCGCAACCTCGAGGAGTTCCGCGAGGCCCTGGCCCCGTTCCTGCCGGGACGCGTCGCCCTGGGGCGGTTCGGTCTGCGTGCCACAGCGTATGTGTTTGACTTCCTCGCAACGTTCACGATCACCTCGGTCCTCTTGGTCGTCGAAGAGCCTCGCGCGGCACATGGGGCAGTCGCCCTTCGCCGTCCCGCTCTCCGCCGACAACGAGATCCTGACCGGGCTGATCATCTTCGCCTACTTCTTCGTCTTCGAGGTCCTCGGCTCGGGCAGCCCCGGCAAGCGCATCCTGCGGCTCCGCGTCGTCTCGGCGCGTCGGGGCGGGACGGCGGGATGGTGGGAGTCGATCGTCCGACTGGTCGTCTTCGCCGCGCTCGTCATCGTCCCGCGCAGGATCTATACGGTCGAGTTCGCCCACCGGCGCGACGGCCGCGGCACCGTCGCCTCGATCGCCACCATCATCCAACTCGCGTCGATCCCGGCGCTCTACCTGACGGCCCGCGCGAAGAACGGCTATCGCGGCGTCCACGAGCTCCTGAGCGGGACGGCCGTCGTGCTGTTGCCGGCATCGCTCCGCCGCCGCGTCGGTGCCCGTGGGCACGGGGTCCGGGGATGGGAGCCGCCGCGGCTGCTCAGGCCCGACAGCCTGCCGCACGAGGTCGGCCCCTACCGGGTCGCCGGCGCGCTGGCCTGGGAGGCCCGACGCCGCGTGCTCCTGGGCGAGGACGTCGGGCTCGGCCGGACCGTCTGGATCGTGCTCCGCCCGCTCGACTCCGATCCCGTCGGCGACACCCGGCGCGAGGTCGGCAGGCTGGCGCGGCCCCGCTGGCTGGGCGCCGGTGAGATCGACGGCTGGACGTGGGACGCCTTCGTCGCCCCCGGCGGCCAGCCGCTTCCTGACCTCATCGCCCGCCGTGGCCGGCTCGCCTGGCACGAAGGCGCGGGGTGCTCGAGGACCTCGCGACCGAGCTCGTCGCCGCCTGTGACGACGGCACGCTGCCCGAGGGGCTGTCGCCGGACCGTGTCTGGATCCAGCCGGACGGCCGCGTGTTTCTCATCGACGGGCTGATGGACCCCCGCTCCACGCCCGACGGAACGACCGCCGACGGAGGCGCCGAGCGGCGGTCGCTCGCGATACTCCGCGAGGTCGCCTACTGCGCCTCGGAGGCGACGTCCGCACCCCGGGCGCGGTCGGCTCGCCGGTGCCGGGGCATGCGATCGACGTCGTCTCGCGACTCTGCGGCGTCAGGCGCGCCTATCCGACCGTGGCCGCATTCCTCGACGACCTGGAGTCGACCCGCGAGCAGCGCCCCCGAGCTGACCTTCACCCAGAAGTACGGCCATGCGGCCTACACGCTGATCACGACCGAGATCAAGACCTGGCTCTTTCCGTTCCTCGCCGTCGCGTACTTCATCTTCATCCAGTTCATGTCCGGCGAGCGCGACTTCGTGTTACCCGACGATGAGGTGCTCGACAGCGTCTTCCTCGCGCAGTCGACGCTCTGGGTCCTGCTCGCGATGATCTTCCGCGAGGGCGTCGGCGGGCTCCTGCTGGGCGTGATGATCGTCCGTTCCGACGGCCGCCGCGCCTCGCGGCTCCGGCTCGCCTGGCGCGAGGCCCTGCGGTGGATCCCTGTGCTGATCCTCGACTCCGGGCTGGAGATGGCCCCCGTGGCCGGCCCGTATGCTCTCTTCCATGAGTACGGGCCGACGTGCCTGTTCTTCTTCATGCCGTTCGTCTACGTCGCCCCCGCGCTGTTCGTGCGGGGGCGGTATCTGAACGACCTGATGGCCCGAACGGCGGTGATGCCGAAGTAGGGCGCCGGCGATCAATCCTTGGCGATCGAGGACACCATGGCGTCGAACCCCGCGCGGGCGGCCTTCATCGTCTTGTCGGGGCCGACCATCTTGAAGAAGTAGCCCGCGTCGGGCGTCTGGACGATCGCGCCGAGGAGGCGGTATTCGGGCTTGTCGTTCTTCTCCGCGGCCCCCGGCGTGACCGCCGCGACATAACGCCCCGAGACCTCGACGCGCGTGGCGTCGACGTTCTTGCCCTTGGTCTTCTTCACCTCGGCCTTGGCCGGCTTGCCGCCCTCGCCGACGAACTGCTGCTCCCACCGCGCGATGTTGGCCTCGACCGTGCCCGCGCCGTTCGGGAAGACGAAGAGGACGAGCTCGGCCGGCTCGGAGTCGCCCTCGGCGGGCGCGACCTTCAGCTGGGCCTTGCGCATCGTCGACCGAGGCTGCTCCGCCTTCCACGAGGCGGGAACGTCGAACGAGAGCTCGCCCGCCTTGATCGGCTTCGTGGCGTCGTCGGCGCCGGCGAGGAGGAGCACGGCGAGCGCGACCGCCGGGGCAGCGGCGAGCTTGAGGATTCGGGTCGTCATCGATGCGTCTCCAGTTGGGACGGGCCGGGCGTCGTCGGTTCGGTCTGCTGTCCCGGCCCTGATCTGCTATGAAACAGAGCCGATTTCCCGCCCCATTTCAAGGAGGCTACCCGCCCGACCCGCGCCGTTTCCTGCTCGCGCGGCAGCGCCTTGCTCGCCGGTTGGGAAGGGACCGGTCTCAGGTTCTTGGGTCCCCCACCTGCCGCCGAGCGAACCCGGCGCGGCCCACCGTCGGGTCCGGCCGGGACCCGGCCCTCGGCGCCGAGCGAACCTGGGAATGCAAGAAAGGTTCCGCTTCGGGCGCCTTCGTGCGCCGGCCGACGGGCCCTGCGGCGCGCCGGCGCGGAACGAAGCCAATTTCGGGGGCCAACTCGTGACGAAACGAAGCCAATTTCGGCCGGGTCCCGGCGGCTGTTCCTCGCTCGCGGGAGGGGCTCGATTCCTCAGCTCCGTCGGTGGGCGGAGGGCGCCACGATCCGATTCCGCGGGATTGGGAAAGGACGTTCCCATGCAAAGTCGCTACCGCGGAGAGCCGTTCGCCCACCGGTCCGGCGTTCCTCGTAGGGTCCGCTGTGCGGACCTCTTCGGCGGGGGCGGTGACCCGAAGATGGTCCGCACAGCGGACCCTACGAGGAACGCCGGGGTCGAACGCCAGTCGCCCGCTTGCTTCGGCGACCGGCACGTCCTACGATGCGAGCCGGCTCCAACCCCATCCCGCCGGGAGGCCCGCCCGTGACGCACCGCCGACTCGCTGCGCTCGCCGTTCTGAGCCTCGCCGCCATCGCGCCGACGCCGGCGCTGGCGCAGAAGAAGAACCCGACTGGCGTGACCGTCCTCATCCTCTCCGGCGGCCAGCGGCAGCACCACGGCTATCGCGAGCAGGCGCTCGGTCTGTCGCGGACCCTCGAGGATACCGGGCGATATCGCGTCACGATCTGCGAGGACGCCGCGATCCTCGAGACGCCGGCCCTCGAGAAATACGCGATCTTGATCCTCACGGCCGACCGCCGCGACGACGAGTTCAAGTTCACCGAGAAGCAGCAGCGCACCCTTCTCGATTACGTGAAGGAAGGCCACGGCTTTGTCGCGATCCACGGCGCCGACAACGGCGCGAAGGACTGGCTCCCCGAGTGGCGGCCGATGCTCGGCGGCGTCTTCTCGCACGTCGGCCTGCCGGACAGCAAGACGAAGAAGGGCAAATTCACCGTCAAGGTGGCCGACACCGGCCACCCGATCAACCGGGGGATTTCGGACTTCGAGCTCGAGGACGAGCTCTATTATCACATCCAGATGGAGCCGAACGTCGAGCCCTTGCTGACGATCGACCATGACGGCGGGACGTGGCCCGTCGCGTGGACGCGGACTTATGGGAAAGGCCGGGTGTTTCACACGCCACTCGGCCACCGCGACTTCGGACCGGATAAAAAGGACCCGCTGCAGGACCCGAATCTGAGCAAGGTTATTGTCCAGGGCATCGATTGGGTCGCGGCGAAGTAATCGTCCCGGGAGGGCGAGGCCACTGCAGTAAACGTGCTTATTCTGCTATAAGTCAGGGCATCGACCCCATTTGGAGGATGGCGGATGCCCGACACGATGTCGTTGCCGTTCGACCGCGAGGTCCTGGGCCGCTTGCCCCTGGCCGAGGCCGTGCTGACGCTCGCGTCCTACCTCTGGCCCGACGAGACGTTGGGGGACTTCTTCCGCGACCATCGCGCCGGCTCCTACTGCCGGCTGATCGACTTCCCGACCTTCGTGGGTACGATCCGTGACGCCCTGCTCAACCACGGCGGCAGCCTCGCCGCCGCCCTGGACCGGCGGGCCGAGACGGACGCGCTCCCGGCCAGCCGTCAGGCCTTCTACGCCAAGCTCCGCCGGGTGCCGATCGCCCTCAGCCTCGCCTGGCTCGCCGAGTCGACGCGCCGCCTGGCGCCGATCCGGCCCCGGACGCCGGCCGTGGCGCTGCCCCGCTCGCTGGACGGCCTGGCCATCCACGTCGTCGACGGCAAGGCGCTGAAGCGGGTGCCCAAGCGGCTGCTCCCGACCCGCGGCGCCGCCGGCAAGCTCCTCGGCGGCAAGCTGCTCGGCTGCTGGGACCCCCGCACCGAGCTGGTCGTCGCGCTGGCCGCCGCCCCCGACGGCGAGGCCAACGAATGCACGCTGGTGCCCGAGTTGCTCGGCCAGGTCCGCGCCCGACTCGCCACCGGGGCGAGGCTCTGGGTCGCCGACCGCCAGTTCGGCGACCTGGTCCAGACCGGCCGGTTCGCCGAGGGCGGCGACGCCTTCCTGGTGCGCCGCAACGCCAAGACGAGCTTCACGCCCGACCCCGGGCCCCCCGAGCGACTCGGTCGCGACGCGGCCGGCCGCGTTATCCGCGAGGCCCGGGGGACTTGCGGCACCGGTCCCAAGGCGCGGCGCGTCCGCCAGATCACCCTGGAGCGGCCCGGCGACCCGGTCGTCCTGGTCACCGACCTGCTCGACGAGGCGGCCTACCCGGCCGAGGACCTGCTGGCGTTGTACCTGCATCGCTGGGGCATCGAGCGGGTCTACCAGCGGGTGACCGAGGTCTTCGGCCTGATCCGGTTCATCGGCAGCACGCCCGAGGCGACGGTCTTCCAGGCGGCGTACTGCCTGATGCTGTCGAACCTCGTCGAGGTGGTGCGGGCGATGATGGCCGAAGCCGCCGTGGAGGCGGCCGACGTCGGCTCGGTCTCGGCCACGAAGCTCTTCGAGGGCATCCGCGAGGAGTTGGTGGCGTTGCACCGGCTGGTCGCCGCGGAGCACGTGGCGGGGTTGGTGGGGCGGCCGACGGACGCCGCGGCGACGCGGCGACGGCTCGAGGAGCTCTTGAGCCGGGCGTGGCGGGAGCGGTACCGCAAGTCCGCCCGGCCGCGGCACCGGCCGCATCCGGACCGACCGAAACAGTCGGGAGCCCACACCTCGGTCTTCCGGCTCGAGAAGTTGCATCAGCAACGGCAAGCCTCAAGAGAATAGGCACGTTTACTGCAGTGGGGCGAGGCTCCCGCCAAGCCGGGCATTATCCCCGGCTCGGCGGGAGCCTCGCCCTCCCAAGACAAACGCCCGCTCAGCCCAGCGTGATATCCACCCGGGCCAGCTCGTGCGGCGTGAGGTCGACGAGGACGGAGTCGCCGTCGGTCGGCAGGTCGACGATGGTCTCGTCGTTGTAGTCGAGCTGGCGGGCCCAGACGGCGTCGCGGAAGGTGCGGACCTTGCACCGGGTCGAGCGGCCGGCGGTCTCGAGCAGGGTCAGGTCGAGCCCCCAGCCGCGGCCGTCGCCCGAGCGGTCGAGGAAGGCGAGCTTGACCACGGCCACGGCCTTCGTGTCCACCGTCACCAGCCAGCCCGCGGCGCCGGTCCTGGGCGGGCCGGCATCGGTCGGCACGACGAACGCGGGGGCAAGCGCATCGACCGCGGCCTGCCAGGGGTGTTCGAGGTCGATCGCGACGCCGAGCCGGAACGAACGGGCCTCCTCCCGGCCGGCAACCAGGATCGTGTCGAGCATCCTCGTCCCGACCCGCTTGTGGTGGGCGAGGCCGCCGAAGAGCAGCGAAGTCCTGCGCCGACGCGAGAGGATGTCGATCGCGTCGGGCGTCTCGGGCCGGTCGGCGGTGGTCGTCTCGGGGGCGAGCAGGCTCGTGCGGCGGAGCGAAGACTCGGGGTCGGGCCAGGCCCAGCGGCAGGCAAGGTAGTTCGACCACGCGTCGGCGCGGGCGATCGACTCGAGCCACGACGGGTCGAGGTCGGCGAGCGTGACGTCGATCTCCAGTGTCGGCCGGCCGGTCCAGACGCGGTACCGCTGCGTGAATGACGCGAGTCGGCGGTTGTCGGCGGGATGGTGGAGCGTGCCGGTGGTCGTCGCCTGTACCAGTGAGGGGCCGCCATAATCGGCCTCGAAGCCGGTGCCGTTCATCACCGAGGGGGCCGGCTTGCCGTCCGAGCCGGTCAGGCCGACGATCACGAGCTGCTGGCCGAGCCGCGCGGTCGGCTCGTTCATGCCGCTCACGCCGCGGATGCCGCCCGAGCTGGGGTCGAGCGAGACGGACATGATCGCGTTGTTCAGCGTCCGGTCGCGGATCGCGAGCGCTTCGGGCGGGCTCGGCGGGGCGGACGCCGGGTTCGCTTGGGGAATCCAGGCGTAGCCGAAGGCCGCGAGGTCGACCACGGCCTGGACGCCTTCGTCGGTAAGCTGGGCCGCGCGGAGCGGGCCGGATGCGTGGAGATCGGCGGCGGCATCGGGCAGGATCACGGCGACGCGGCGGGCGACGCCGACGGGGTTGAAGACCAGGTAGCCGGCAGGACCGTCGTTGCCCTCGCCGACGATCCCGCGCGCCACCGATCGCGACCAGGCGGCCTCCGCGGCGACGAGGGTAACATCCGCCTCGTCGGCCCGGCCCGTCTCGACCGCCTCTTCGATCGTCGAAGACGCGATGCCTGGCTCGGCGACGTCCTGGCCCAGCGCCCGCGCGAGGGCCTGCGTCGCCTCGACCGCATCGAACCGCGCCCGGAGCCTCGCGTGCTCCGCGCGGGCCGAGACCGGCCGTGCGTCGCCCCGGCGGACGGCCTGGTCGAGATACGGCGTCACGTAATCATCGATCCCGAACCGGAACGACTCGAACGGCCGGTCGGTCAGGTGGAAGAAGTCATTGACGGTCGTCAGCCGCATCAGGGTCGGCGAATGCTTGAGCGCCCGGCGGAGATCCGAGAACCAGCCCTCGACGCGGCCGGCCCAGTGGACGACGGCGATCATCGCGTTGAAGTCATCCTTCATCGACCGGGCGACCCGCCACGGCAATCGCAGGGCCTCGACCCCGCGATCGGCCGCGATCGGCGGGCGGTTCAGCGTCTCGAGCGACGTGCCGTCGGGCGCGTCCCAGAGCCGCTTCATCTCCGGCCGGATCGGGAACTTGCCGGCGTCGAAGCCCAGGTGAACCGCGAAGCGGAAGCCGAATCGCTTGGCGATCTGCGGGAGCTGCGGGTAGAGCCCGAAGCGGCGGCGGGCGACCGTCTCGACGTTCCGGCCGTCGAGGTGCGTGCGATAGACGTCGCCGCCCTTGCGGAAGAGCCAGAGGATCGAGGCGACGGGCAAGAGCGGCTCGTCGGCTTCGGCGTAGGCTCCGCCGATCACGTCGGCCCATCCCTCCTCCACGGCGGTCCGCAGCGCGGCGATCGTGTCCGGGTCGCGTCCGGCGATCGACTCGATGGCCTTCGCCGGGCAGAAGAGCGTGAACGCCGACCGAGCGGCGAGCGACTCGCCCAGTTCTTCGGGCCGCCCCGCGGGGTCGAGCAGGCAGAGGTCGAGGAGATAGGCGTCGACGGGATAGAAACGCTCCCGCGCCTGCGTCATCACCTCGAAGGCGGCGCGGAGGCGGTTGCGGGCCCCGTTGATGTCGCCCTCGGCCCAGGCCCGCGCGGCCTGGAGCGTCTCGCGGGTCAGCGCCTCATGGTCGAGGCCGTCAGGATGGCCCATCGCGATCGTCAGCTCGCCGAGCCACCACCGCGCGGCGCCGAGCGCGAGGAAGTCGTCGATGAGCTCGGTCTGTTCGGACGTGAATGAGGCCTCCGTCGGCGCGGCCCGTTCGAGCACAGCGGCGATGGTCGCCGGGCGGTCGCTCGCAGCGTCGACGAGCACGACGCTGGCCTCGTCGGCCGCGGTCCTCTGATCGAGAGGAAGACGCGTGCTCGAGTTGGACGCGACGAGCCGGACGTCGCGCGACTCGGGCGCGGAAGGAGCCAGCACGTCCTCAATCCGCGGCAGAGCCTCCGACTTCGCGAGCAGCGACGGATGCCACAGGGCGGTCGCCGCGACCCAGGCGGCCTGGCCGTCGGCGTCGGTCGCCTGCGGGGCCGGCTCGTGGCCCGGGCCCGAGAGCAGGGCGACCGGCTTGAATCCCGGGCCGAAATCCGGTGGAGGAGGGGGTGACGGCGACTCTGTCGTCTCGGTCGGCTCGGGCTCGGTGTAGGGCTCCATCGCGTCAGGCCCCCAGTGCCGATTTGAGGGCGGCGACCTCGGCCGTCAGGCCTTCGAGCGTCTCGCGGAGGACCGCGACCTCGTCGCGGAGCGCGGCGACTTCCTCGGCCAGCCCCGGGCTCGAGACCCGAGCCGAAGCAGGGCGCGGCGCCGGCTCGTCGTCCGCGTCCGAACCCCGGTGCGCGTGCTTCTGCCGCTCGCGCTCCAGTTCGTCGGTCGGATACAGGCCGTGCGTCACGATGACGCCCCGCCGCTGGCCCGGAGGGGTGAGGAAGACGACCAGGCCGCGCTCGGCGAGCGCTTCGAGGTGGCCCTGGAGCGTGGCGAGGTCGGCGATTGGTTCCATCCGGCTGGCGCGGGCGCGGAGGTCGCCTTCGGTCTGCGATCCCCTGAGGAGCAATTCGGCGATGATCGCGATCTCGACCTTGCTCACCTTGAGCCAGTCGTAGAGCGTGTGCTTCCAGCGGACGACCCGGCCGCTGCCCTCGATCATCACGGTCGCGCCCTTCTTGCGGAGGGCCTGGAGGATCCCCTCGACGTCGTCGGCGTCGAGGTTCGTTACCGGGTCGCGGTTCGACTTCTGGTTGCTGCCGGCGACGATCGCCGCGACGGTCAGGGGATAATACTCGGGGGTCGTCTTGGCCTTCTCAACGAGGACGCCGAGCACCCTCCGCTCCCTCGCATCGAGCGGTACCCAGGTCCGTTCCACGGCCGATTCGGTCATCGCTGCCCCCGGAGGGATCTTCGTCGTATTCCATCCTCGCTCGCGACCATCGTAGCCGCTCGCTTCGAGGGGCGACAAGGCGGGCACGCCGATGCTCAGAAGCGTTTGAGCCGGTCGATCAGAGCGGGGATCTGCGCCGCCAACTTTCCCGACTCGGGCCAGGCGGTGAGGAAGCCGTGGTAATTCACCTCCTCCAGGGCCCCGAGATACTCCTCCCAATCCAGCACCCCCGGCGCGAATCCGTGGCCCCGGGGATGCGCCACCGCCGAGGGGCGGGCCGGCGATCCCCCGTCGGTCGCATACGCGTGCGCGACCCACGGGCCGAGCTCGCGCACCGTCAGGACCGGGTCGATCCCCGCGGCGAGCAAGGCGCCGGGATCCACGCTCGCGGCCAGCGCCGGCGTGCCCTTCGACTCGAGGAAGGCCCGCAGCGTCGCCCCCGATTCGGCGGCGCTCTCCAGGCCGAGCCGGATGCCCCGGTGGTCGGCCAGTCGGGCCAGCTCGCCGATCGCGTCGGAGAAGATCGTGCGGCGCTCGCCCTCCTCGGGGACGGGACCGACGCGGGCGAGGACGATGGCGGTGCCGAGGTCATAAGCCAGGGCGAAGGCCCGGTCCGCGCGGCGGAGGCGGGCGTCGAGCTCCTCGGCGTGATCGAAGCCCGAACGGGTCGGCAGCACGAGCGCAACCAGCTTCAATTCCACCGACCGGAGGAGCTGGCGGACCTCGCGTCGGCCGGATTCGCCCAGGCGGTCGGGATGGACGTCGCCGGTCGCCTCGATCACGACGCCCTTGAGCCCGAGCGTCGCGGCCTGGCGGATCTGGTCGCGGAGCGGGGATGCGGGGTCGAGGCGGGCGGCCAGGGGGTTGCGGATCATCGCGATCACCTCAAATCTTTGATGCAGAACGTAGTCCGTCGGGATTTCCTCGCAATAATACCGAAAGGATGTTAAACAACGGGGTGCCCTTCCCCCCAGCACAGCCGGAATCCAAGATCAGACCCGCGGCGCCGGAGGTTCGTCAGTCCGTGCGCAACGACCGGGACCTCACGCTGAGGCGGCCAGTCTGCGTGCCGCCCGAGCGGTTGGGGCCGATCGTCGGCCAGTGGCGCGACTGCGCGGTGCTGGAGAGCGGGCCCGGCTTCGGCGACGCCGGCCGCTGGAGCATCTATGCGGCGCGGCCGCGGGGCGTGTTCGAGGCGATGAACTCCTCCTGGCGGATCCGGTACGAGGCCGGCACCGCCGAGGCCGGCATCGGCGACCCGCTCGGCCGGCTGGCGCGACTGATCGACGACCTCGGCCTGTCCCGACCCGACGAGGGCGCCGACCTGCCGTTCCGCGGCGGCCTGATCGGCTATTACGGCTACGACCTCGCCCCGCGGATCGAACGCCTGCCGCGGAGGGCGGCCCGCGAGTCGAGGATGCCCGACGTTCGGTTCGCCCTCTACGACACCGCGATCGTCGTCGACAACTCCGCGGGGACGGCCGAGTTCGTCGCGTCCGACCTCCTGGGCGAAGGGCGCCGCGCGCTCGAGCGGCGGTGGGAGGAGTGGGATAGGGCGATCCGCGAATCGGCACCCCCGGCGGGCACGGCCTGGCTCAAGCCCCCGCGACCGGGCCTCTCGCGCGAGGCCTATCTCGCGGCCGTCGGCCGGGCCCTCGAGTACATCCGCGCGGGGGACATCTTCCAGGTCAATCTCTCCCAGCGCTTCTCGTGCGACGGCGTCGTCGGGCCGATGAGCCAGCCCGATCCGCTCACGATCTACCTGAGGCTCCGGACGCGCAGTCCCGCCCCCTTCGCGGCGCTGCTGCGGTGGAAGGATCTGGCCATCGTCAGCGCCAGCCCGGAGCTCTTCTACGAGACACGCGGCCGCTCGATCGTCACGCGTCCGATCAAGGGCACGCGGCCTCGTGGCGAAGACGCCTCGGACGATGAGCGACTCATCCGCGAGCTTCGAAACAGCCCCAAGGACCGCGCGGAGCTGACCATGATCGTCGACCTCGAGCGCAACGACCTGGGCCGAGTGTGCGAGTACGGGTCGGTCCGGGTCGCCGAGCCGGGCGCGATCGAGTCGTTCGCGCAGGTGCATCACCTGGTCGCGACCGTCGAGGGCCGCTTGCGACCGGATATTGGGCCGATCGACATCGTCCGCGCCGTCTTTCCCGGCGGATCGATCACCGGGGCGCCGAAGATCCGCGCGATGGAGATCATCGACGAGCTCGAGCCGACCCGCCGCGGCGTCTACACGGGCGCCATCGGCTACTATGGACTCGGCGGGCGGAGCGCCTTCAACATCGCGATCCGGACCTTGCTGATCGAGGGGGGGCGGGTCCATTTTCAGGTAGGGGGCGGCATCGTGGCCGACTCGGACCCGGAGGCGGAGTACGAGGAGACCCTCCACAAGGGGCGGGGACTCCGCCAGGCTGCTCAAGGGGCCGTGCTAGCGATGATCTGGCACGACGGCGTGATCCACCCCGACGACGCCCTCCGGGTCGGCATCGACGACCGGGTCTTCGAGCACGGGCTGGGCCTATTCGAAACGTTCCGGTCGTGGGACGGCCGGGCGCCGCTGCTCGGGCGACATCTGGATCGACTGCGGGCGTCGGCGAAGGCGCTGGGCATCCCGCTTGAAGGCGTCCGGCTGCCGGATCGCCAGGCGGTTGCCGGTTTGGTGGAGGCCTCGGGATTCGGAGGGGATGCTCTGTTGAGGTTGACGGTGACTGGCGGCTCGGATCGCGCACCGCCGGTCGCCTGGTTGACGGCCAGGCCACTGCCGCCGCCCGAGACGCTGCCGCTTCGCGTCGGAACGCGCGGCGGGTACACCGAGCCGTTCGTCCATCGGCACAAGATGCTCAATTACTGGGGCCGGCGCAGGGCGTTCGAACGGGCAACGGAGCAGGGTGAAGACGAGGTGCTGCTGGCGTCGCCCGAGGGGTACGTCTGGGAGGGGTCGCGGAATAACCTCCTGACTGTGACCGCGGGTCGAGACCGTGTGGTCGAGACGCCCAATTTGCACGGGCCGCTCCTGCCCGGCATCATGAGGAGGGTCGCGCTCGACTTCCTTGGAGAGCGGGGCTACGCGATCGAGGAACGCACGGTGAACCTCCGCGAGCTGCTGGACGCCGAGGCCGTCTACCTGACGAACTCCGTCCGCGGCGTCCGGCCCGTGAGATGGATCGACGGCCGGCCGATCCGGACGTCTTGCCAGGAGCTGACGACGCTGCTGCTCGAGGAGCTCCCGCGTCATATCCGGTCCCTGTCCGAGGCGGACGAGCCCCAGCCATGACAACCGTCGCCGATCTCGCCGCCTGGCTTGATAGCTTCGCGCCCGCGCCCAGGCCGAGCCGTGGGACAACGTCGGCCTGCTCTGGGGCGACCCAGCGTCGTCGATCGAGCGGATCATGACGTGCCTGACGGTCACGCCGACGACGGCCGACGAGGCGATCGAGGCCGGGGCCGGGGCGATCGTGAGTCATCACCCAGTGCTCTTCAAGCCGGTCCAGGCTGTCCGCGCCGATTCTTCGGCTACCGGCTACCTGTGGAGGCTGGCTCGGGCCGGCGCGGCGGTCCTCAGCCCGCATACGAGCTTTGACAACACGGGCGGGGGAATCAACGACGGCCTGGCCGAGCGGCTCGGCCTCCGCGACGTTCGGCCACTCCGAGCGGGACCGACATCGGCGCGATTCAAGGTTGTCGTCTTCGTCCCGCCGAAAGACCGCGAGCCCGTGCTCTCGGCGGCATTCGCGAGTGGGGCGGGGCGGATTGGGGCCTATGACGAGTGCTCGTTCACGACCGCCGGCCGTGGGACGTTCTTCGGAACCGAGGAGACGAACCCGACCGTCGGCGAAGCCGGCCGGCGCGAGACGGTCCGCGAGTGGCGGGTCGAGGTCGTGTGCCCCGGAGATCGCCTGGCGACGACCCTCGCGGCGATACGCTCGGCCCACTCGTACGAGGAGCCGGCGATCGACGTCTATCCCCTGGCGGACGGCCCGTCCGATGGCCCGGGCGTCGGCCGGGTCGGGAGACTCCCGGATGTGGTGCCGCTGTCGGCGATCGCCCGGCGCGTGAAGGAAGTCCTCGGGGCGCCGTCCACGGTGTACGTCGGCGACCCCGAACGAGGGGTCGCCACCCTTGCCATCGCCTGCGGGGCCGGCGACGACTTCCTCGCCGATGCGCATCGCGAGGGAGCCGACGCCTTGGTGACGGGCGAGGCCCGATTCCACCGGGCGCTCGAGGCCGAGGCGCTCGGGATTGGCCTGATCGTCGCGGGCCACCACGCGACGGAGCGGCCGGGCGTCGAGGACCTGGCACAGAGGATCTCGGGTGCCTTCTCCAGCCTCGAGGTCTGGGCGAGCCGACGCGAGGCGGACCCGCTCCGGCCCGCTTGATTCGGATCGCTGAATGATTTTGCCTATTGCTTTCCGTCGTTCAGAAGGCACAAGGCAGACAACGCCGGGAGACGGGAGACCGCCCGAGGCGTCATCACACTGCGCTCCAACTCGAGAACGATCTGGAGTGCGGAGTGAAAAGTGCAGAGTACAGAGTGCGAAGAGAAAAAAGGGCGGACAGCGCCGAACCCGAAGGAAGCGGCCCGGGTCCGAAAAAAGAACCCCCGGCCAGGCCGGGGGTAGAAGAAGGAATCGTGAGTCGGACGACGCGTCGGTCAGTTCGACGAGGCGGCCTCGGCCTCGGCAGGTGTGCCCTTGCCCCCGCGGGTGCTGGGGACCGCCAGATAGGACTGGTGCTCCCATTGCCCGGCCCAGGCCAGGCCGGCCCAGCGCTGGAGGCTGATCGCCTTGACGGTCGGGCGATCCTCGTCGCGGATCACCTCGCCCCACGCGCCGGCATACGCCGCGCGGACCTGGGCCGAGCTGCCGCCGTAGCAGAGCAGACGCTCGCCGCCGGGGGCCAGGCAGGCCACCGCACGCCAGTCTTGAGCGCCCGTGGATTCAGACATGCTCATTGTAGCACGATTCTCCGCCCGCAGTACCGCGCGGGTTCCGGCGATCCATCCCGGCCCACCGCGATCGGGACGACGGGGCATCCCTGGGTGAATTTCGAAGCGAGGTCCGCGACCCGACCGCCCGCCCTTCGAGCCGAAGCCCGAGAGGTCCGGACACGATGCCGAGACGCGATCCGCAAGAGAAACCGCCCGCTTGACCGCGACGACGCGGACGGCAGGGCAGCGGACTCTCGACATCCAGACGAGAGGACACGTCTCGGCCATCGGCGGGGGGAGTCGACCGTCGGGGGGCGGCAAACTGTCCCGGACCGAAGCGACGCAAGACCTTGGGATCGGGCGCCGAGTCGTCCAGGCTTGTTAAGATTGTAGCGAAGTCGCGGGGTCGCGGCGAATAAAATCCGCGAAAAACGTCGGAAGTCATCGCAGGGATTCGACTTATTTTTTCGATCTCGCTGTGCGCCGGGATCGTCGTGCCCCTCAGGATTCGCGGAGGCGCCTTTCAACCCATTTTGAGCAAGGGCTTGCCTTTACGGCCGACTTGCTCCGCTTCGGCCACCGCATCGCGAATCGCCTCGAGCGGGAACGCGCGGCCCGGCTTGGTGGCAAGGACGCCTTCGCGAATCAGTCTGGTGATCTCGCGGAACAGCAGGACCGCCTTGAGCTTGCTCCGCGACTGCATCCAGTGCCCGAGCCAGAAGCCCTCGATGACCCGCTTGCCGGCGATCATCGCCCGGGGGTCGAAGCAGATCGGCTGGTCGGACAGGAGACCGTAGACGATCATGTGTGCCTCGTCGCCGAGCGACTTGAAGACCTGCCCGCCCGTCTCTCCGCCCACCGGGTCGAGTGCGTAGTGGACGCCCTTGCCCGTGAGCGAGCGGACCTGCTCGTCGATCGGCCCGTCGGACGACGAGATCACGGCGTCGGCCCCCAGGGCCTTGAGCTCGGCCATCGCCTCGCGGCGGCGGACGACGTTCAGCGTCTTGAACCCGTCGACCTTGCCCAGCTTGATGATCATCTTGCCGAGCGTCGACCCCGCCGCCGACTGGAGGAGCCAGGCGCCCCTGGGGACCTTGCAGGACGTACCGGACCATCGCCAGGACCGAGGCCGGATTGACGAAGAACGACGCAACCTGCTCGTCCGGCAGGTCAGTCGCCGCCGGGATGGCCCGCATGGCGGGGACGACCACCTTCTCGGCCCAGTTGCCCCCGGCCTGATTCAGACACAGCCACCCGCTTCCCCATGACGAACTTGCCGAAAAGGCCCGGGCCCGCCTTCTCGACGACGCCGACGCCCTTCGAAGCCGGGCGTCGCCGGCAGCTGGGGCAACACGCCGTAACGCCCGCGGACAACGAGCAGGTCGGACGGGTTGATCGGGCTGGCGATCATCCGGACCCGGACCTCGTTCGGACCCGGCTCGGGCTCGGGCAGGTCGACGACCTTGAGGACGTCGCGGGGCTCGCCGAATTGCTCGAAGCGGATCGCCTTCATCGGGTCGGGTCTCTGGGACGTGTTGGAGCGCCGGGCGAGCGGCTATCCTAAACGCTCGACTCCCGTCCGAGAACCCGGCAGGATTCCCCGCGATGCCTCATGACCCGATCGTCACGACCGACTGGCTCGAGGCTCATCTCCACGACCCGGACGTCCGCGTCGTCGATATCCGCGGATACGTGACGACCCGGCCCGAGTCGCCCGGCGTCGAGGTCGCGACCTACCGCGGCGCCCCCGACGAGTACCGCGCGTCCCACATCCCCGGCGCGGTCTTCATCGACTGGACGAGCGACATCGTCGACCCCGACGATCCAGTGCCCGCCCAGATCGCCGGGCCGGAACGCTTCGCGCGGGCGATGGCGGAACGCGGGATCGGCGACGCGTCCCACGTGGTCGTCTACGACCATGCGGGCGGGCAGTACGCAACACGTCTTTGGTGGGCGCTGACGTATTACGGCCACGACGCCGTGAGCGTCCTCGACGGCGGCTGGAATCGCTGGGTCGAGGACGAGCTTCCGGTCACTTTGGCCGAGTCGACGCCGACGCGAGCCGTGTTCACGCCCCGCGTCCGCCCCGAGTGGCGTGCGACGGCCGAGCAGGTCCTCCAACGCAGGTCCGAGCCCGGCCTGGCCCTGATCGATGCCCGGGATGCCGGCCAGTTCACGGGAGTTCGGCGACGAGGTCCGCGCGGTGGCCATATTCCCAGGGCGGTCAATCTTCCGCGCGAGTTGTTCTTCGCGGACGGTGGCGGATTCCGCGATCTCGATTCGATCCGCCGCGACCTGACGTCCCGCGGGATCACGCCCGATCGGCCGGTGATCGCCTACTGCAACGGCGGTGTCGCGGCCACGGTCGTCCTGTTCAACCTCGCGCGACTCGGATTCCCGAAGCTCACGAACTACGACGGCTCGTGGAACGAGTGGGGACCGCGCGAGGATTTGCCGATCGAGTAGGGTCCGCTATTGCGGACGATCCGGGTATGACTCGGAGGTGCGCGATAGCGGACCCGACGTTCACTTCGGCATCGGTGGTCGGCGGACCAGGGTGTAGTCGTCGACCAGCGGGATGAGGTCGCCGCCGCGGGTCCGGTCGAACGCGCTCCAGCGGAGGGTGCCGGGGCCGAGGCGGGTGATCATCATCGTGGCGGAGACGGGCTGGCCGTCGTGGTGGAAGCCGTGGGCCTTGATCATCCACTGGTCGCCCAGCCGGCTCCAGTAGCCCTCGCTGAACCCGCCGTCGGAGTCGAAGACCCACGAGCGGACCTGCTTCTTGTCGGCGTCCCAGCCGATCCGCTGCGTGCCCTTGAGCGCGGGCTTGCCGGCGACGTTCACGGTGAAGTCGCGAAGCAGGTAGTGCCGGTCGTCCGACCACTTGCACGTGGAGAAGACGACGGCTTCATGGCTCTCGTTGACCCAATCGCCCACGAGCCATTCCAGGTCCCTGAGCCGCTCGGGCACGCTCACCTCGTCGTCCTCCTCTTCGCGGAGGCTCGACTGGAGCCACTTGCCGCCCTGCTTGACGTACACCACGGTGTACCTGGTCTTTTCGACCACGCCGCCGGCCGCCACGGGCGAGACGATGGCGTGGCCGTCCTCGATCGCGACGTCGGGCGTGAGGAACCGCAGGTCGTCGATCTTGATCGCGAGCTTGGCCTTGGGCTGCTCGGCGAAGTAGGCGGCAAAGCGGCGCCTCGATGCTCTTGCGGCCGCGGGTCGAGCCGGCGTCGTCGGTGATCTGGGCGTCGTCGGTGAACATGGCGGCGAGCGCCTTGGCGTCGCCGGCCTCGAACGCCCGCGCGAACTCGGTGACAAGGTCGGTGAGGGCCTTGGCGTCGGCCACGCGGGCGGGGTCGAGGGCCGCGGTCGTGGGCGGCGGGGACTGGGCCCGCGCGACCGAGGCGGCCAGGACGAGGCCAACGGCCAGCAGGGTTCGTACGCTCATGGGCGTGTCTCCCGGTCGATGAATGTTCGAAGGGTGGGCTCCGCCCACCATCTATTTTTGACCGAACGACGTGGGCGGAGCCCACCCAATGGCACGCCAATTAGCTGACCCGGGTGAACGTCAGGCCCGGGTCCTCGGGCCCGTTGCCGACGAGGCGGAAGTTGAACTTGTTGGGGCCGTCCCACGCCACCTTGCCGGCCAGCGGCGGGCCGTTCTCCTGCGTCAGCGCGAGGACGCCGTCCGCGTACTGCGCCTTGCCCTTGATCGGCTTCGACTGGCCGTTGGTCGCGACGTCCCACGTGAAGGTGCCGTCGGCGTTGTAGGTGAGGGTGATCGTGGTGCTGGCGTTGGGCGTCGCCTTCCATGTGCCCACGAGGCTGCCGGCCGGAGCCGGGTTCGAGGCGGTGGCGGCGGGGGCCGCGTTCGCCAGCGGGTTCTCGACTGGCGGCGCCGATTCGGGCGTGCCGTTGGGGGTCGGGACGCTCCGAGCGAGCCGCGCGATGAGCGGGTCGTTTGGCATCAGCTTCTGAAGAGACGCATACTCAGCGGCCGCGGCCTCAGTCGCTCCCTGGCAGGTGTAGAGGTAGGCCAGGCAGAACCGCGCCGAGGGATCGTTCGGGTTCTGGGTCCGGTATTGCTCCAGGGCGCGGAGCTGCTGGGTGTAGACGTCGACGTTCGGGTAGAGCGAGATCAGGGTCGTCCAGTCCCAGCCCGGGCCCGAGGAGAGCACGGCGTAGAGGGTCGTCGCCGCGGCCTTGTACTGGCCAAGAGCGATGAGGGCCAGCGCCCGGAGCTCGTGGGCGTCGGCGTCGTTCGGGGCGGCCTTGATCGCCTGGTCGCAGAGCTCCAGGGCCTTCGCGTAATCGCCGGCCTTGAAGGCCTCGCGCGCCTGGTCGAGCAGCGTGAGCTCGGGGGCGACGGCGTCCTCGGCGGGGACGGCGGCCGTCGTGTCGAGCGGCACGGCGTAGTCGTACGACGTCGGGATCACGCCGCCGGCGTAGGCTGGCTGGGCCCCGTAAGCATACGCCCCGTTGCCGTAGAATGGATTCGCGTAGCTCGAGTACCCCCAGCCGTACGAGTAGGGGTTCATCCCCCACGCGCCCAGGCCGCCGATGCCCAGCCCGGCGAGGAACCCCAGACCCAGCCCGCCGTAGCCCCATCCGCCGTATCCGCCGTACCCGCCGTACCCCAAACCGCCATATCCGCCCAGCCCGTAGCCACCCAGGCCGTAGCCGCCCAGGCCGTAGCCACCCAGGCCGTAGCCGCCGTAATGGCCCGGCCAGTAGCCGTTGACCCAGTTGTTGTGATAGCCGTAGTAGGGGCGATAGCCGCCCCAGCGGTTGGCGTTGCCAAAGCTGTTGAAGTTGCCCCGGTTGACGGCCAGGTTGTTGCCGCCGATCCGGTTGAAGCTGTTGAAGTTGCCCCCGCGATTGAACTCGTTGCCGCCGGCGAAGTTGTTGAAGTTCCGCGGCTGGGTCAGCGACGGCGAGTGCGTGAACCCGCCCGCGCCGGGATACGGGTTAAAGCCGCCGGGCCGGATGCCGGGCGCGGGGTTGCCGGCGACGCCGGGATGGAAACCCCCGCCGTTGTTGAAATTGCCCATCGAGGGGCGGAACCCGCCTCCGCCCATGGCGGGTCGAAAGCCCCCGCCTCCCATGGCGGGACGGAAGCCGCCCCCGCCGCCGAAGTGCGCCGCCCCCGCCGCCACGGCCACCGCCGCCGCGACCAGCCTCGGCGGCAGGCGCGCCGCCACCAGGACGAGGGGGACCAGCAAGGCACGAGTCCACTTCGGGATGCCGCGCATCATGGTTGCAATTCCTCGCGGGTCGGGACGGGAGACGGATGCGGCCAGACGCGCCGGATGCGCGCGCACTCTCCAGCCGGATCGCCCCGCCCCACTCCTGGTATAGCATTGCATTCGCCGTGCCGGCGCGTTGTCCCCGAAACCGGACGGAATTTGGCCGCGAGGCCCGCGTCCCCGGTCCGGGCTTTTCGGCGGCCCTAGTGGCTTGCGGACGCCGGCGCGGCGTGCGATCTTTTCGGGATGCCTGGCCCCCCGCCCGGGCCAGGGTCGTGTCCGGCTCAGCACCGATTCGGAAGAGAGGCGCCGAAATGGAAGACCTCGAGAAGAAACCAAGGACCGGCGCCAGCCGGCGCGAATTCCTCCGGGGCTCCGGCCTCGCCGCCGCCACGGCCGTGATCGCCGGCCAGACGGCCGAAGCAGTCGCGGCCGACGTTAAGGCCTTCAAGGGCGAGTCGGAGCCGGTCTCCGGCACCCTCAAGGTCACTCTCAAGGTCGACGGACAGGCGCGCACCTGCGAGATCGAGCCGCGGAGCACGCTGCTCGACACGCTCCGCAACCGCCTCGACGTCACCGGCCCGAAGCGCGTCTGCGACCGCGCGAGCTGCGGCGCCTGCACGACGATCATCGACGGGGCCCCGGTCTACTCCTGCACCACCCTGGCGATCTCGTGCCAGGGGAAGACGATCGAGACCCTGCACAGCTTCGACACCGGCGCCTCGGGCGTGCCCCACGCCTTCCACCAGCACGACGGCCTGATGTGCGGCTACTGCACGCCCGGGTTCGTCACCGCCTGCAAGGCCCTGCTCGACCGGAACCCGAATCCGACGATGGAGGAGGTCCGGAAGGGACTCGACGGCAACATCTGCCGCTGCGGCACCTACGTCGGCGTGATCGAGGCGGCCCTCGCCGCGGCCAAAGCGATGAAGGGAGCCTGACCCATGCCCACCTCCTGGCCCGACAATCCCAAGGTCATCAACGGCCGTCACCTCCGCCTTGACGGCATGGCCAAGGCCTCCGGCAAGGCCAAGTATCCCTCGGACGTGCATCCCGAAGGGCTCCTGTTCGGCGCGCTGCTCTACAGCCCGCACCCGCACGCCAAGATCAAGGCGATCGACCTCGAGCCGGCGCTCAAGATGCCTGGCGTGAAGGCCGCAGTCCTGCTTCCGTCGATCAAGGCCGGGAGCACCGTCCGGTTCGTCGGCGACACGATCGCCGCGGTCGCCGCCGAGACCGAGGAGCAGGCCTGCGACGCCGCCCGGGCGATCAAGGTCGACTACGAGATCCTGCCCCACGTCGCCACCGAGGAGCAGGCGGTCTCCACCGACGCACCGCAGATCGTCCGTGGCAACGGGATCGTCCGGAACACCCGGAAGGGTCGCAGCCAGGTCAACGGCAACCCCGAGGAAGCCCTGACCAAGGCCGACGCCGTGATCGAGGGGATCTACACGGCCCCGGTCATCACTCACGTCTGCCTCGAGCCGCACGGGCTGACCGTTCAGTGGAAGCCCGACTCAGTCGAGGCGTGGGCGAGCACCCAGGCCGTCGGCGTCACAGCCGGCGAGCTGGCGGGGCACACGGGCCTGCCGCAGTCGAAGGTGATGGTCCACACCGAGGTCATGGGCGGCGGCTTCGGCTCGAAGTTCGGCGCCGACGCGTGGGGCCTGGCCGGGGCCGACCTCTCGAAGGCGGCCGGCGGACGCCCCGTGCGGATGTTCCTCGACCGGACCCACGAGCACCTGACCGCCGGCAACCGCCCGAGCGTCAACGCCAAGGTGAAGATCGGCGCGTCGAAGGACGGCAAGATCGTCGGCCTGATCGCCGAAACGAGCGGCACCGGCGGCGTCGGCGCGGGGCGAATTTCCCGTTCCCCTACGTCTACAACGTCCCAGCCTCGTCGCGTTCGCACTCGGACGTCTTCGTCAACGCCGGCAACGCCCGCGCGATGCGGGCGCCGGGGCACCCCCAGGCGTGCTTCGTCATGGAATCGGCGCTCGACGACCTGGCCGCCAAGCTCGGCATGGACCCGCTTGAGCTCCGGCTCAAGAATCTCAAAGACAAGGACATGGTCGCCGACGCCTTCTCGAAGCCGACGTTCGACCGGACGCCGGTCTATCGCGACCAGATCGCCCAGGGCGCCGAGCTGTTCGGCTGGAAGGACAAGTGGAAGCCGCGAGGGCAGCGCGGCGCGGGGCCGATCAAGCGCGGCGTCGGCATGGCGCTGCACCAATGGGGCGGCGGCGGGCCGCCGACCAACCAGGTCGCGTGCACCATCAACCCGGACGGCTCCGTCGAGATGAAGACGGCCACCCAGGACATCGGCACTGGCGCCCGGACGGTCTTCGCGATCATCGCGGCCGAGGTGCTGGGGCTCAAGCCGACCGACATCACGTCGAACATCGGCAACAGCACGTTTCCGCCGGGCCAGTCGTCCGGCGGGTCGACCACAACGCCGTCGATGAGCCCGCCGGCCTACAACGCGACGATCGCGGCCCGCGACGAGATGTTCAACAAGATCGCCGGGGCCGTCGGGGCCGCGCCCAGGACCTCTCGCTCGATGACGGCCAGCTTAAGGTCAAGGGCGAAGCGAAGATGTCCTGGAAGGACGCCTGCCGCAAGCTCGGCCTCCAGTCCGTGCAGGTCATCGGCCGGTCGACCCCGGGCCTGGCGTCGGGCTCGGGCGGCGTGGCCGGCGTCCAGTTCGCCGAGGTGACGGTCGATATCGAGACCGGCGTCGTCCGGCTCAAGAAGGTCGTCGCGATCCAGGACAGCGGCCTGATCATCGACAAGCTGACGTGGGAGAGCCAGGTCTACGGCGGGATCATCGGCTCGCTCAACTACGGACTGTTCGAGGAGCGGGTGATGGACCCGACGACGGGCAAGATGCTTAACGCCGACATGGAGCTCTACAAGCTCGCCGGCGCCTCGGACATCCCGGAGATCGTCGTCAAGGCCTACGAGCCGCCCGAGGTGAAGGCCCGGGGCGTGATCGGCATCGGCGAGCCGCCGACGATTTCGACCTCGGCCGCGATCGGCAACGCCGTGGCCAACGCGATCGGCGTCCGCGTCCCGAACATGCCGTTCTCCCCGATGAACGTCCTCAACGCCCTGGCCACTCAAGAAGGGAAGGCGTGACCCGATGAAAGCCTTTGAATACGCCGCCCCCGCCACGGCCGCGGATGCCGTCGAGTCGCTGTCGAAGCCCGAGAGCGTCGCACTCTCGGGCGGCACCGACCTGCTCGGGCGGATGAAGGACTACGTCACCAACCCCGATCGAGTCGTCTACCTCAAGGACATCAAGCACCTTGCTGGCGTCGAGCCGGCGGGCGACGGCTCGGTCACGATCGGCGCGGGGACCTTGCTGGCCTCGCTGCTGGCCAACAAGGCCATCTCCGACAAGTACCCCGCCCTCTGGCAGGCGACCCTGGAGGTCGGCACGCCGCAGATCAAGAACATGGCGACCGTCGGCGGCAATCTCCTCCAGCGCCCGCGCTGCTGGTACTTCCGCGCGGCTACGGCCTGCTGCCCAAGCAGGACGGCAAGAACCTGGTGCGGGAGGGGGATAACCGCTACCACGCCATCTTCCTCAACGACGGCGACGCCCTGTTCGTGAGCCCGTCGAGCCTGGCCGTGGCCCTCGTTGCACTCGGGGCCAAGGCGACTATCCTCGGCGCCAAGGGGGAGCGGACCGTCCCGGTCGAGTCGCTCTACCAGGTCCCGAAGAAGGAGGGCGATCGCGAGCTGACGATCGCGCCGGGCGAGCTACTGACGAAGGTCACGATCCCGCCGCCCCGCGGCAAGAACGCGTCGTATGAGGTCCGCCAGAAGCAGGCGCACGACTGGCCGCTCGTGCTGGCCTCGGTCGACCTGGCGTACGACGGCGACAAGGTCAAGGACGCCCGCATCGTCCTTTACGGCGTCGCGCCGATCCCGTACCGCTGCGAGGCGGCCGAGCGGGCGATCTCCGGCCAGCCGGTCACGATCGAGACGGCGACAGCGGCCGGCAAAGCCGCGATCGAGGGCGCGAAGCCGCTCTCGAAGAACGGCTACAAGGTCGCCCTGACGAACACGGTCGTCAAGCGTGCCCTGCTGACCGCCGAGGGCAAGCGCTACTGGGAGGAGGGCTGACGGCCATGGCCGACGACCCCGCGCTCGAACGCTCAGCAGGATCAGGCCGGGCCCGACTCGGGCTCGGCCGACCCTGCGACGTCCTCTCCGTGCCGCAACCTGCGGAACAAGGGGATGTACGTCTACCACGGCGAGTACGGCACGCCGCATGAGGACTATGACAACACGATCTACTGGTGCGTGAAGACCCAGAAGGGCTTCGGCCCTGACGACGAGATGTGCAGCCGCGACGACTGCATCAATCCCGAGCGCGTCTGCTACGAGCCGCTGTGAATCAGAACGGCACAATCCCCCCCGAAGTCGCCGGCATCGCGCCCGGGGCGTTCGCGCCGGGCGCGTTCGTCGAGGGAGTGCTGGAGAATTCGACCGGCAGGACACCGCGGAACCCGACAAACGGGAACCGGCTGTCGACCCGCAGGCCCTCGCGGCCCGAGGCGAGCCACGCCTTCGAGACGCCCTTGACGGCGACCTGCGACGGCGACCGCAGCGGCTTGGCGGGGCCGACCGGATTGTCGGCCACGCGACCCTTGAACTGATAGTAGTAGTTCGGGTCGTAGTAATCCTTGGTGAACTCCCAGACGTTGCCTGCCAGGTCGAACACCCCGTAAGGCGACTGGTCGAGCGGGAAGGACATGATGGGGTCGACCTGCCTGGGAGCGCGCTCGCGGTCCCACTTGGGAGGATCGGCGCCCCAGGGATGTGGCCTGCCGTCGGTCGTGCGTGCGGCGGCCTCCCACTGGGCCTCGGTCGGCAAGTACTTGCCGGCCCACTCGCAGTAGGCCTTCGCCTCGCGCACCGTGATGTTCACCGCCGGCAAGTTGTCGGCCTCGCCGGGCTTGGCCTGGGGCCTGGGGCTGAACTTCGAGGGGGGCTGCTTGCCCGTTTCCTTGAGGTAGGTCTCGAACTGGCCGACGGTGACCTCGTGCTGGTCGATGTAGAAGGTGGCCAGGTTCACCTTGTGCTCCGGCGCCTCCTCGGGCGGGCCGTTGTCGCGCCCCTGGACGAAGCTGCCGGCGGGGACGAGGACCATGGTCGCGCCGTCGCGATCGCTGGTGATCTGGTTCGGCCAGCCCGAGGGGCTGATGCCCGCCTCGGTCCTGGCGTGGAATCCGGCGGGGATCGGCTTGACCGGGACCATCGGAGCACCCGGCGTTGGCCCGGGCGTGGTGATGCGCGGCGGTTCGGCCGGGTTGGCGGGCAGGTCGACCCTGGCGAGGGACGCCGACCCCGGCTTGACCGCGGGAGCCGGAGCCGTAGCGTTCACGACGGGTGGCGCGGTAGGCCTAGGCTTCGGGGTGGTCGCCGCGGGCGCGGCGACGACCGTTGGGCGATCGAGGAAGAGCGGCAGATTCCTCGCCGGCCGATCGAGCGCCGCGCGGGCCTCGTCGGCGGTCGCGGTCTTCGGATAGCCCTTGATGATCTTCTCGAGCACCGCGATCGCGCCCGGCGTGTTCCCGTTCTTCGCGAGCTGCTGGGCCGTGCCCAGGAGGATCTTGGCCTCCTGTTCGAGCGCGGCAGGGGCCTTCGGGATCGGCGAGGAGGAGGCGATTCCCGGCCCGGTCGTCGGCGGCTCGGAAGCCGGGCCACCGGCGATCGCCTGGTAGAGGAGGTAGATCCCAAGGCCGAAGACCCCGAGCATCCCGCTGCCGATCAGGATGCGGGCCCGCTGCCGGGCCTGGTATGTCTCCGACTCGGGGGTCGCCTCGATGAGAACCGACCCGGGTGGCCGCTCGACGTCCTTCTTCCCCTTGGCCAGTTTGGGCTTCTTCGCGACCGCCGCGCCCTTCTCGGCCTCGCGCGCCGCCTTCTCCTCGGCGAGGCGCTCCCGGCGCGACTTCCGTTTGGGCCCTTCGTCTTCCTCGGGTTCCGGGTCGACCTTCCAGATCCGCGGCAGGGGCTGAGCCACGGCGGGCCGCGCCCCTTTGCCCGGGCGAACCGGCTCGTCCTCGTCGGCCTCGGGGAGGGCTTCCTCCTCGTCGGCCAGCGGAATCGGGTCGTCTCCGTCGGCCATGGACAGGGCTCCGGAGTCGGAAGACGCGATGGGGCGACGGCCCGCGGAGGCTCATCGGCCCGCATGCTTTACGGACGATTCCAGGCTAACGCGACAGTCGAAAATCGACAAGCGACATTGCGGCCCTGCATGCGCTCCCGGTCGGCTCCCCCATGCGGACCTCATCGAGGGTATCGGCAGTAAAAGGGAAGGCGACCGCATGGCCGGCCGAAGAAGAGACCGTCTGCCCAATCAGTGCCCGCCTGTGACGCCCGGCCAGTCATCCGTCCGGAACGGCGTGACGGGCAGGCCGGCGGAGTTGTAGAGGTTGCAGACCGGGTTGTCAGCCCAGGCGTAGCGGACGGCCAGAGGGTCGGCCACGCCGTCGGCGCGGACCTCGACCTTGTCCTTGTCGACGAGCTTCGCGGTGGCCTTCACGAACTTCTTGTCGGGGCCCGCCACGGCGAAGCCGCGGACCTCGGGGACGTCGAAGGCCTTCAGCCCGTTCTCGACGCCGTCGAAGGTCAGCACGACCGAGTCGCCCTGCTTGTCCATCGACTTGTACGTCGGGCTCCTGTACGCGACATGCACGCCGTAGTCGCGGGCCAGCGCCCACCGGGCCAGGCGGAGGGCGACGTCCTGCTTGTTTCGCGGGTGGATGTCCTGCGCCTCGCCGAGGTCGACGATCACGGCCTGGCCGGTGTTCTTGAGCCGGTCCATGGTCATTGTCTGCGCCTCGCGGAGCTCGGCCCACGCGCTGTCGCCGGGTTCGGTCGTCTCCTTCATGAAGTCGGCGAGCTGGACCCAGTAGAACGGGAAGTCGCCGATCCCCCACTCGTCCCGCCAGCTCTGGATCATCAGGGGGAACAGGTCGCGGTACTGGTAGGCCCGGCCGGCGTTCGACTCGCCCTGATACCAGATTACGCCCTTGATGCCGTAGCCGATCGTCGGCTTGAGCACGCCGTTATAAATGTTCGCCGGCCGCTGATTTCCCCTGAGGCGGACCTGGGGCGACTCGGGGCGGCGCGACGCGGGCCGGAGCGCCGCCTTGGAATTGGCGGCGGCTTCCTTGCGCGCCTCGGCCTTCTTGTCGTACTCCTCCTGGAGCCGCGGGGCGTCCTTCTCGAACTTGTCCCACTCGGCGAGCAGCCCCTTGAACTTGGGGTCGGCCGCGAGCCGGTCGCGGCTCACCCAGGCCTCGGCCGCCGAGCCGCCCCACGAGTCGTCGATCAGCCCGACCGGCACGCCGATCGTCTGGTGGATCTGCCGGCCGAAGAAGTAGCCGACGGCCGAGAAGCCCTTCACGGTCTCGGGCGTGCAGGCCTCCCACTTGCCCTTGAAGTCGGACTGCGGCTCCTGCGTGCCGTTCTTGGGTACGGTGATCAGGCGGATCTTCGGATACTTGGCCGCGAGCGCCTCGAGGTCGCCGTCGTTGGCGTTGCTGACCTGCCACTCCATATTCGACTGGCCCGAGCAGATCCAGACCTCGCCGACGAGGACGTCGTCGAAGACGACTGTGTCCTTCTTGCCCGAGACGGAGAGCGAATGCGGTCCGCCCGCGGGCATCGGGTCGAGCGTGATCGACCATTTGCCGTCCGGCCCGGCCTCGGTCGCCTTCTCCTGGCCGGCCACGGCCACCACGATCCGCTCGCCGGGCTCGGCCGTGCCCCAGACCCGGTCCTTCAGATCGCGCTGAAGGACCATGCGGGGGCCGAAGATGGCCGGCAGCTTGATCTCGGCCGAGGCTTCTAGCGGGCCGAGTCCGAGGAGGACGAAGGGAATCAGCAGGGCCCGGTCGCGGCGCATGGCGGGGTGGCTCCTGGCGTGGGGACGCTGGGGTTGGAGCCATTCAATTTAGCCCAGCGGTCGCAAGCGGGCCATTGCCCACTCATTTCTGAAACTTCGCGACCTTCTCGAGGAACTCGGCGTTCGAGGCGGTCTTGCCGAGCTGCTGGACCAGCCCCTCCATCGCCTCCGTCGGCTTGAGCCCCGACAGGCTCCGGCGGAGCAGGGTGACGCGAGCGAGCGTCTCGGCGTCGAACAGCCGCTCTTCCTTGCGCGTTCCCGACTGGCTGATGTCGATCGCGGGCCAGACGCGGCGGTCGGCCAGGCGGCGGTCCAGGACCACCTCCATGTTGCCCGTGCCCTTGAACTCCTGGAAGATGACCTCGTCCATCCGGCTGCCGGTCTCGATGAGACAGGTTCCGAGGACTGTCAGACTGCCCCCCTCGTCGAACTTCCGGGCTGCTCCGAAGAGGCGTTTCGGAATATCTAAAGCCTTGATGTCGACCCCGCCCGACATCGTCCGGCCCGAATTGCTCGTGCCGCGGTTGTGGGCCCGGGCAAGCCGCGTCAGGCTGTCGAGCAGGACGAAGACCTGTCCGCCGCCCTCGGCAATTCGCTTGGCGCGGTCGATCGTAAGCTGGGCGAGACGGATCTGCTCCTCGGTCGTGTGGTCGGACGAGGAAGCGATCACCTCGCCGTGGACCGTCCGCCGCATCTCGGTGACCTCCTCCGGCCGCTCGTCGACGAGCAGCACCAGGAGGTACATCTCGGGGTGATTCTTGGCGATCGAAGCCGCGATCTGCTGGAGCAGGATCGTCTTGCCCGTCCGGGGCGGCGCGACGATCAGCCCGCGCTGGCCCTTGCCGATCGGAGTAAGCAGGTCCATGACCCGCATGCCCAGCGGCTCGGCGCCAACCTCGAGGCGAATCCGCTCATGAGGATCGATCGGCGTCAGGTCGTCGAACCCGGCCATCTCGACGTACTGGTCGGGCGTCCGGCCCTCGATCTCGACCAGGTTGAGGAGCTTCGGCGCGTCCTTCCCGGTCGGCTCGTCGACGACGCCTGTGAGCTGGACGCCCTGCTTGAGCTGGAACTTGGCCAGCAGCGGCGACCCCACGACGACGTCGCCGGCGTTCGGCTTGAAGTTCCGCTTGGGGTCGCGGAGGAAGCCATGTCCCTTCGGGTGCATCTCCAACACGCCGGTGCGGGTCGGTGCGGCGGCCGTGCTCATGGGAAGGCTCGTCTGATAGGCGTCGAGGGGGAGGGCCCGACGGGACGGGCGGAGTTGCCGTTCAGGGTGAAGTGGGATGACGTCGGGAAGAGGCCGACGGCGAAAGGGGCCAGGCGGGCCGATCCGGGGGGCGGATCGTCGGCAGGCATCGGGGTCAGTCTAATCGTTCGGTTCGCCGCCTGTCCATTCGGTTTCGTGGCCGGGATATTGGCCCGGATCGGGTCAGACCTTCCTGTGCTGGGTCGTCGCCGCCTGCCCGCCGTCGGGCAGGTCGATGATCTCGTAGTCGCCGAACAGGTTCGGGCTCTCCGCCTTGAGGATCTTGAGCATCGCCAGCGCGACTTTGCGGATCTCCGCGTCGGCCGAGACGTCGCCGCGCATCTCGATGAAGTGCCGCAGGGCCCGGGCGTTCGCGGTGACGAAGATCCGGGTCTCCGTGGCGTTCGGCAGCACAGATCGTGCCGCCTCGCGGGCTTTCTTGCGGCGAAGCGTCTTGTCCTCTAACCCGGCAAACCGCTGGGTCAGGCCGTCAGCGAGCTTACGGTAAGCGGCGTGGCTCTGCTCGATCGACTCGAGCCAGACCTTGTGCAAGTCGGGGTCGTTGGCGATCACGTCCGGCTCGACGAACGAGGCGTCCGACTCGTCGACGAACCGCTGGCTGAGCTGGGAGTATCCGAACCCGGCCCGGTGGCGGACCAGCTCGTGGGTGAACGACCGGCTGACACCCGTGAGGATGAAGTTAAAAACGGCGTGCTCGAGCACCGAGCCGTGGCCGACCTCGAGGATGTGCCCGATGTAGGCGTTGTTCCCGCCGGGCCGAGGCCGGGCGAAGCTCATGTAGCAGAGCCTGCCGGCGATCTCGACGAGCGTCTCGCCCGCCTCGTCGGTGTCGGTCGTCCAGTGGCCGACCTCGTGGTCGGAGAGGAACTCGGCGACCGCCGCGTCGTCGACCTGCTGGCGGCCGACGAGGTAGACCCTGGGGTCGCGGAGGATGGTGGTTCGCGGCGATTCGTCCACGGCGTCTTTCCTTCGACGGATTCGCTTCCTCGGTATCCCTTCCCCACTGTTCTTTCGTATCATAGCGAGTCCGCCGACATCGCGAAAACGAAGGCCTGCCGGTGGCCCGCCATGCGGAAGATCACACTCAAACCGAAACCCAACCGGATCGCGGGTTTACTCGAACGCGACCTGAACCCGTCGCAGCTCGCGGCGGCGACGGCCCCCGACGGCTACAACCTGATCCTCGCCGGCCCGGGCTCGGGCAAGACCCGGGTCATCACGTATCGCGTCGCCCACCTCATCGGTCGTGGGGTGCCCGCCGGCGCGATCCTACTCGTAACCTTCACACGCCGGGCCGCTCGGGAAATGGTCGGCCGCCTCGAAGGGCTGATCGGCGTCGACGCGGCGAAGGTCTGGGCCGGCACGTTCCACCACGTGGGCAACCGGATCCTCAGGCGCTACGCCGAGCCGCTCGGCTTCGCCCCGAATTTCACGATCCTCGACTCGCAGGACCAGGAAGACCTCGTCCGCCTGGCCATGGACGACGCCGGCATCTTCACGAGCAGCGTGATGAGCCCGAAGCCTTCGGCCGTGCAGCACTTCCTCAGCTACACATTCAATGTCGGACGGCCGATCGCGACGGTCGTCGCCGAGAAGTACCCGAACCTGTCGGACTGGGTCGAGGAACTGGGCCGCACAGCCGAGCGGTACGCCGAGCGGAAGCGCGCGGCCAACTGCATGGATTATGACGACCTCCTCGGTCAGTGGGCCGCGGCTGATCCGCGACTTGCCCGAGCCTCGCAAGGCGATCGCCAATCGGTTCCGCCACATCCTGATCGACGAGATGCAGGACACGAACACCGTCCAAGCCGACCTGGTGGAGACCCTGGCTCGCGAGGGTGCCGGCAACCTGACGGCCGTGGGCGACGACGCCCAGTCGATCTACGGGTTCCGGGGCGCGAACTACGACAACATCCTCAAGTTCGCCGAGCGGAACCCGACGGCCAAGGTCTTCGCGCTCGACGTCAATTACCGCTCGACGCCCGAGATTGTCGCGTTCACGAACGCCTCGATCGCCCACAACACGAGCGGGTTCGGCAAGGCCCTGGTTTCCGCCCGGCCGCCCGGGCCCCGGCCGGTCCTCGTCCCCGCCGAGAACGCGAACGAGGAGGCGCAGTTCGTCTCCCAGCAGGTCCTGGAATGGCACGAGCAGGGGATCGGGCTGGGTTCGATGGCGGTGCTCTACCGGAATCACTACGACAGCGTGCTCCTGCAGGCCGAGCTGGTCACACGCGGGATTCCGTACACGGTCAGGAGCGGCCTGCGGTTCTTCGAGCAGGCCCACGTCAAGGACGTGCTGGCGTACCTCCGTGTGATCGTCAACGGCAAGGATGAGGCGGCCTGGCGAAGGCTCCTGCTCCTGCTCCCCGGTATCGGCCCTGCCAAGTCGGCCGCGGTGTTCGATCGCCTCGCGAAGGCTGACGACGCACTTGCCGCACTCGCGTCGGCCGAGACGATGAAGCTGATCCCCGCGAAGGGAAAGGGCCATTTCGCGGCGTTTGTCGCCGATCTCAGGAAGATCCAGGCGACCGGACCGGAGGAGCACCCGGCGGACGCCATCGAGGCCATCCTGAAGGGCGGCTATCCTGAGGTCGTCCGCTCCCGTTATGAGCGTCCCGACCAGCGGATCGCCGACCTTGAACAGCTCGCCGTCCTCGCGGGAAAGTATGACAGCCTCGAACGCCTGCTGGCCGATTTGCTGCTCGCGGGAGACGTCTACGGCGCCGAGACACTCGCGAGCGAGGAGCCGGAGGAGCACCTCGTCCTGAGCTCGATCCACCAGGCCAAGGGGCTCGAGTGGTCAAAGGTGCTCGTGATCCGGCTCGTCGAGGACGGATTCCCTAACGTTCGGGCGCTGGGAGAGCCGGACGGCGAGGAGGAGGAGCGGCGGATCTTCTACGTGGCGATCACGCGGGCCAAGGATGAGCTGTTCCTCACGTATCCGATCCTGCTCCAGCGCGGGAGCTGGTCGATGGCTTATCTCGCGAAGCCGAGCCGGTTCGTTGCGGAGGTCGACCCTGCGCTGATCGAGCCGGCCACGATCGAGCACGAGGACCAACGGTGAACGATCAGGGGGATTGGCTTGAGGGTGAGCCGAACGGCGATGAGGATTCGCCCGACGCCGTCCTCGGCCGTCTCCGCGATGAGGCCTTGACCGACGATGAGCGAGACGCCCTGCTCGGCCGGCTGGTCGAGCGGTTCTTCCCGGAGCGGCTGGTCTCGGCGGTGCGGGCTCGACTGAATGATCTGGGAGGTAAGGACGCCGAGGCGGTCCTCCGACTTCTCGAGGCTTTCGGCGATCGCTCGCTCTACGACGACCTGGCGCGAGCCCTCGTCGAACAGCCCGAGCTCGCGCCGAGCGCGCCTGGGAGGCGCTGTCGCTTCTCGACGGGGCTGGCGTGATCGACGGGTATCCGACCCTCGTCGAGCGGTGGGACGATTTGAACGAGGAAATCGACGACGGCTCTCTCGGCGAGCTGGCCGCGCAGATCGCCGAGGAGCCCGACGGCCCGTGGCTGGCCCTGCAGGGGCTCGGTTCGGTCGAGCCCGAGGTCCGGGCCGAGATCATCGCCGGCCTCGCAGAGCAGGGGGACGGGCCCGGACTGATCGAATTCCTCCGCCTTCTCGCCTTCGCCCACGACCCCGCAACCCGCTGGTCCGCCCTCGACGCCCTGGAAGTTCGGCCGCAGGACGACCCAGACATCGCCGACACCTGGCGAGCCATCGCCCTGGCCCATCCCGACCCGGCCGTGGTCACGCGAGCCTCATCTCGTTTGGGGCAGGGTGGAGCGGCCCTCCCGGCGCTTCGACGACCCGCCGAAGCTCGTCCGAAGCCTCGTGACGGCCGTCGACGGCGAGGGCCGCGCAACGATCGTCCTCGCCGCGCGGGACGGCGACCGATGGACCGGGGCGGCCTTTCTTTGCCATTCGTTGGCCGGCGTGGTCGACGTGACCGGTCAAGGCGGGATCGGCCACGAGGGCCTCGACGAGGCCTTCGCCGCGCTCCATGAGCGGACGGACATCGACGCGATCGAGGGGGTCGATGAGTTGGCTCGCGGACTGCTCGCCGGCAGCCTCTCCCTCTGCGGACCGAAAACGACGCCGGCTTTGCGCCACTGGGTCGAGCGGGTCGCTGGACGGGATTTCAAGGCCGCGCCGGGGCTCGGATTGGTGCTGGGCGACTGGGACCCGTTTGAAGTCCGGCTCGACGAGATGGCCGCGCGAGTCCGCGACGTCCTGCGCGCTTGCCCGCACTGGGCCGACTCGTCGGAGATCTGCATCGACCTGGGCCGCGAGGTCTCGCTCCGCGGGAGCGGGCCTCCCGACCCGAGACGTGATTCTGGCGCGTATCGCTACCTGTTCGAACATCGCCTCGGCGAGCGGATCGAGCTTTACCAGCGGATGCTCCTCTGGATGGCCGCCTTTTGGCGGGCCTCGGGCCAGGACGACCTCGGCCGCTCGGCGCTCGCGCTGGCGTGGCAGCTCACCGACCCGCAGCATGCCGTGCCGAGCCACCCGTTCTTCGTCGCGCTCACGACGATGAGCTTCGGAGCGGCTCGGCCGGGCCTTTGACGGGTGGTGTTCCGCTCGCCTCGAGATACCAACGGACGGTCGCGCTCGATGCTCTCGCGGTAGCCGACCGCCGGGCGCCAACCCAGCCTCTGCTCGGCCTTCGCCGTGCTATACGACAGGTCGCGACCCATGAGCCATGTCGCGTACCGGGTGATGACCGGCGGGCGACGGCGGCGGATCAGGCGAAAGACGGCCTCGATGCCGGTCGCGACCGCGAAGGTGACGCCATAAGGGACGTGCCGCGAGGGTCGGGGCGCCGCAGGCGTCCGCAAAGAGGTTCGAACCACTCGCGCTGGGTGATCGGCCCCATCGAGGTCACGTTGTACGCCTCGCCGACCGAACCCGGGTCTTCACCGGCGAGTAGCGCGGCGTCGGCGACGTTGCCGGCGTAGATGGCGCTCAGGGGGTTGTCGCCCGGTCCGATCAGGGGGACCTTGCCGGCCCGGATCCGGCGGACGATCCTCGCGGTCGTCGTCCGGTCGCGCTCTCCGTAGAGCCAGCTCGGGCGGATCACGCTCAGGCGCAGGCCGTCGCGCTCGACCATCCGCCAGAGGATGCGTTCGCACTCGACCTTGCTCCGCGTGTAGTAGTCCCAGATCGGCCAGAGGTTCTGACCGAGCGGCGCCGACTCGTCGACCGGCGGGCCACCCTCCGTCGGATGTCCGTAAGCGCTCGTCGAGCTGATATGGACGAACCGTTCGACGCGGGCCTCGGCCGCGGCGCGGGCGAGGGTCTCGGTCGCATCGAGGCAACCGATCTGGAACTCAGGCCAGCTTCCCCAGTCGCCCACCTTGGCGGCGGAGTGGTAGACGACCCGGACACCGTCCATCGCTTGGCGGCAGCTGGCCAGGTCGGTCAGGTCGCCCTCGGCGAGATCGACTCCGAGCCCGCGGAGGACGCGGGTGTCGCTGGTGGGACGGACGAGGGCGCGCGACTCGATCCCCTCTCGCCACAAGCCGCTCGGTGATGTGGCTACCGAGGAGCCCGGTCGCGCCGGTGACGAGTGACGTCGGTCCGTCGGTTTGAACCTGCAACATTGTGGAACCGGGCAAGATGGGGAAACGGTGCGACCGCGTCTTACCAGTCTATCACGGGGTCCGGTCGCCGTTATTCGGAAGTGGCAAGGAAGGATTTTCAAAAGATCCAGGGAAGGTGGAAGAGGCAGTGGTCCCGTTGACGGTGAGCCAACGCCGGTCGGGCGCGCGCCGCGGTTTGTGATGAAGGCATCCGACCCCGGGCACTCTACCCACGGGAACACCATGCCGGAAGAAACCATCGATCCCGGTCTGCTCGAGCAGACGAAGAACCAGATCCGCCAGCTCGTGGGGGAGATCGCGGAACTGGCGGAGTCGGACATCCAGCCGGCGGAATTCTACGTGGAGTTCCTCAACCGCGCCGTGGCGGCCGTGGCCGCGTCGGCCGGTGCGCTCTGGCTGCTCGACGGTAAGGGCGGGCTCAAGCTCCAGTACCAGCTCGAGTTCCGCGTCACGGGCCTGATGGACGGCCGCGTCCGGACCCCGCCGCACGACGCGCTGCTCGGCTGCATGGTCCAGGCGGCGTCGCCGCAGATCATCCCGGCCGGGGCGACGGTCGACGGGCTGCCCAACGCGGGCAATCCCGACGAACTTCGCGCTGATCATCGTGCCGCTGACGGTCGACAAGCAGCTCGTCGGGCTGCTCGAGATCGTGATGGACCCGTCGCGGAAGGCCGCGACGCAGAAGAGCACGCTCCGGTTCGTGAGCGACCTCTCCGACCTGGCGGGGACGTACCTCAAGAACCGGCAGATGCGGCAGATGATGTCGCAGCAGAAGCTCTGGAACCAGCTCGAGACCTTCGCGCACGACATCCATTCGTCGCTCCAACTCAAGGACACCAGCTTCAAGGTCGCCAACGACGGTAAGCGGCTCGTCGGCTGCGACCGGCTGAGCGTGACCCTCAAGGTCGGCGGCCGGACGATGGTCGAGGCCGTCAGCGGCCAGGAAGTTGTCGAGCAGCGAGCGAACCTGATCCGCGAATTGACGCGGCTCTGCAAGACCGTGCTCCGCTCGAACGAGGACCTCGTCTACACCGGCAACACGGAGGGCTTCGCGCCCGATATCCGTGACGCCTTGGAAGGTTACGTCGACGAATCCGGCTCGAAGGCCGTCATCGTCACCCTCCTGCACAAGCCCGACACCGAGCCCGGCAAGGACAAGGTCCCCTTCGGCTGCATCGTGGCCGAGCAGATCGGCGACGAGCTGGCCCCGACTGACATGCACGCCCGGTGCGAGGTCGTCTCGCGGCATGCCTCGACGGCCCTGTGGAACGCGTCGGAGGCCGACAAGGCCCTGCTGCCGCTCCTGAAGGCCGTCGGCTCGCCGGGCCGGTTCTTCCGCGGGCGGACGCTCGCCAAGATCATTGCCGTGCTGCTCGCGCTCGTGGCGGTCGTATGTGTCCTGGCGTTCGTCCCGTGGATCCTGACGATCGAGGGCCGCGGGTCGCTCCTGCCCGAGAGCCGGCGCACGCTCTACGCCCCGCTCCAGGGCACGGTCGTCAAGGTCAACGTCGACCACGGCTCGGCCGTCAAGACGGGTGACGTGCTCGCCAAGATGGACAGCCTCGAGCTGGAGAAGGACCTCCAGCGGCTGATCTCCGAGGAGGGCAAGGCGAAGGCACAGCAGGCCCAGTTCAAGGCCCAGGCCGATCACGCGACTCCAGGAGAACGAGAAGATCTCGCTGCGTGCCCAGGAGCGCGAGGCGGCGATCATGGCCGAGAGCGCCCACAAGCAGATCGATATCATCAAAGAGCAGCTCGCCCAGATGGAGATCCGGTCGCCTCAGGACGGCGTGATCACGACCTGGGAGCCGCAGAAGAACCTCCAGGGGCGGCCGGTCGAGGTCGGCCAGGAGTTGCTCCAGGTCGCGGCCACCAGCGGCGACTGGGTGATGGAAGTCGACGTGCCCGACGACGACATGGGGCCGATCCTCGAGGCCCGGAGCCGGCTCGAGGCCGAGATCAAGGCGGGCACCAAGCCGCCGGGCTCGACCTTGCAGGCGTACTTCGTCACCGCGACCGACCCCGAGCACCGCTACCGCGGCTACGTCCAGCGGATCTCGTCGAAGGCTGAGACGGTCGAGAGCAAGCACGTCGTCAAGGTGACGGTCGCGTTCTCGCCCAAGGTCCGCGACGACTTCCTCTCCAGGAACAAGACGCTCCGCCCCGGCGCCGAGGTGCGGGCCCGGATCGAGTGTGGCCAGGCCCGGCTCGCCTACGTCCTGCTCCGCGACGTCGTCCACGTCTTCTACGAGACCGTCCTGTTCCGCTGGCCGTTCCTCCAGCAGTGACGCGGCCCGCGGTCCTCGCCCGAATTTAGCCCCCTCCATCTGCCACCGGAGTTTGACATGGCCCTCCCGCGCAAGATCCTCGCCCTGGCCGCCGGCGCGACGTTCGCCCTGTCGGCCGCGGCGATCTCGACGACCCAGGCCCAGCAGCCGGCCGAGCCCCGAAGCTCGGGCGACGTCGTCCAGGATACCGATGCCACGGTCGAGTGGATCGAGAAGTCGAAGGTCGCCCCTCTGATCGAGGGCAACCTGGAGTCGGTCGAGCTCGAGATCGGCAAGACCGTCGAGAAGAACGGCCAGATCGGCGCGCTCTACCACAAGAAGGCCGAGCTCACCCAGAGAAAGGCCGAGCTCGCGGCCAAGAGCACTGGCGCGATCGAGAAGGCCAACGCCCAGAAGGACCAGGCCGTCTCCGTCGTCGCCCGAAATGTCCGTCTCCTCCGCAAGGACCCGAATTACGTCCCGAAGGAGGACATCGAGAAGGCGGACGCCGAGCTGCGGATGGCCATCGCGATGATCAAGCAGGCCGAGGAGGAGCAGTCGCTGGCCCAGGCCGAATACGAGCTGGCCAAGAATCAGGTCGAGGAGCACATCATCCGCGCCCCGTTCTCGGGCGTGATCCTCGAGTGGCTCAAGAAGCCGGGCGAGAGCGTCAGCGCCCGCGAGCCGGTCGTCGAGATCGGCAACCTCGACAAGCTCCGCGTCTTCGCCTTCCTGCCGGTCGAGACGGCGACCCGGGTGCAGGAGGGGATGACCGTCGAGTTCCAGCCGAAGGTCAGTGGCCTGCGCGGCGGGACGCACGCGATCGACGGCAAGAAGTTCCGCGGGGTGATCACGTTCGTCGACCCGCAGATCCAGGCGATCAACGAGACGGCCGTGCGGGTCTACGCCGAGATCAAGAACCCGACCCACGAACTCCACCCGGGCTACAAGGGCACGCTGACCGTCTTCCTCAACTCGCCCGCCGCCGCCCCGGCCGCCAGGAGCGAGACCCCGGCGCCGGTCGACGCCGTCGTGCCCGCGTCGACGACCTCCGCCCGCCCGCCGCGGGCGACCTGCCGCCGCTGCCGCGCTGAAGTCTTCGTAGGGTGGGCTCGGCCCACCGTCCGATCGCCCGAAGACGGTGGGCGGTGCCCAACCTACGGAACTCCCCTCGAGGACGCCGACCGATGAGCTCCGCCCCCACGATGGCCCCGAGCCTGCCCGTCGGACAGGCGGCCGAGCACCTCAAGATCAAGCTCCGCCCCGACCTGATCGTCCAGCCGCAGTTCTACGAAGGGATGACGCACTACGTTGTCAAGGACCCGATCGCGCTCAAGTATTTCCGCTTCAAGATCGAGGAATACTTCCTCCTCCAGCAGTTCGACGGCAAGCAGACGCTCCAGGACGTCAAACGTGCCTTCGAGCGGAAATACCGGCCGCAGACCATCTCGATCGAGGACCTGACCCGGTTCGTCGCGCAGCTCCACGAGGCCGGGATCGCGCAGCTCGACAGCCCCGACCAGGCCGACGTTTTCATCCGCCGCCGCAAGAAGCGGATGTGGAAGCAGGTCGGCCAGTTCTTCGCCAATATCCTCTACATCAAGATCCCGATCATCGACCCCGAGCGCCTGCTCGATCGGATGTACCCGTACTTCCGCTGGATCTTCACGCGGACGTTCGTGCTCTTCAGCTTCGCGCTGATGTTCGCGGCGATCACGCTGGTCATCAGCCAGTGGAGCACCTTCAGCGCCCGGCTGCCCGACTTCCAGAGCTTCTTCAACTGGCGGTCGATCGTCTACTTCTGGTGCAGCCTGGCCGTCGTCAAGGTGATCCACGAGTTCGGCCACGGCCTCACCGCCAAGCACTTCGGCGGCGAGGTGCACGAGATGGGCATGCTCTTCCTCGTGCTCACGCCGGCGCTCTATTGCGACGTGACCGATAGCTGGCTGTTACCGAGCAAGTGGAAACGGATCTGGATCTCGGCCGCGGGGATCTTCGTCGAGTGCTTCCTGGCGTCGATCGCCACGTTCGTCTGGTTCAACACCGAGCAGGGGCTGCTGAACAGCCTCTGCCTAGCGACGATGTTCATCTGCTCCGTCAACACGATCATGTTCAACGCCAACCCGCTGCTCCGGTATGACGGATATTACGTCATGTCGGACTGGCTGGAGGTGCCGAACCTTCGCGTCAAGAGCACGCAGTTCTTCGCCTATCTCTTTCAGGAGAAGGTGCTGGGTCTCGAAGTCCCAGTGCAGAGCTACATGCCGCGGTCGCGGCGGGTGCTGTTCGTCACCTACGCGATCGCGAGCTACCTGTACCGCTGGTTCGTGACGTTCAGCATCCTGTTCTTCCTCTACCAGTTCTTGAAGCCGTACAAGCTGGGCTCGATCAGCGCCATGATGGCGATCGGCTCGCTCGTGCCGCTGCTGTTCATGCCCTTCTACCAGATCGTCAAGTTCGTCCGGACCCCCGGGAGGATGCGCAAGGTGAAAAAGGTTCGTGCCGGCCTGTTCGCCGCGGCCTTCGTCGCCGTGGCCACCGGGATCCTCCTGATCCCGACGCCCCTCCGCGTGCAGGGGACGCTCGTCCTGAAGGAAGCCAACCCGGCGATGATCTACAGCGAGATCCCCGGCCGGCTGGTCGACCTGGAGGTCCGCGACGGCGACTACGTGAAGAAGGACCAGCTCATCGCCGTGCTCTCGAATCCCGAGAAGCTCCGCGACAAGGAGCAGATCTACCAGGCCCACGACGCCGCGTTCGTCAAGGCGCAGTGGTACGGTCAGGCCTCCGACCCCGAGCTCCGCGGCCAGAAGCGGCAGTATGAAGTCGCCGCGAGCGACCTGGAGTCGGCCATCGACAAGGCCGAGGAGCAGGTCGCGAGCATGAAGCTCGTCGCGCCCCGCGACGGCCAGGTCATGGGCGTTCCCCACCCCGAGACCCGCGGGCAGTGGATCAAGCCGGGCAAGCCCTTCTGCACCGTCTCGGACCCGCACAAGCTCGAAGCCCACATGATCCTCGACCAGTCCGATGTCGACCTGATCAACCTCAAGGGCGACCGTGGGGCAACGGCCTGGATCAAGATCTACGGGACGTCCGAGACGACCTGGAAGAGCTTCATCGGCAAGGAGAACGTCGCCACGCGGAACCGCGAGGAGATCGAGACCGAGCTGTCGAACGTCGCGGGCGGCGAGATCGCGACCAAGCAGGACCCGAAGACCGGCCAGGCGAAGCCGATCACCAGCGTCTACGAGGTGACGATCCCGATCGACAACCCCGACCTCCTGCTCCAGCCGGGCCTCCGCGGCTTCGCCAAGATCGATGGCGGCGACGCCCCCCTGGGCTGGTGGCTCTGGCGGCTCATCACGAAGACCTTCCACTTCACACTCTGATCCGCGGCCTCTTGCGGAAAACCCCGAAGCCCCGGCCTGGGACATTCAGCTTCCCGGGCCGGGGCTTCATGCTGCGCGGGGGATGGGTCCGCTGTCGCTAGATGACGGGATGTGATGCAGGCGAAGGGCGCAGGGCTAAATTTGGAAATCGGGTGGCACAAGGCACAAACACAGGGAGAAACGGGATTCCTTCGCCTCTCTTACGTTTGCCTTGTGCCTTTTGCCTTCTGCCGTCCGCTTTCCGTCTGCAATGGATCGATAAAAGCGACCGGCCACCCCAGGGAGGGCGGCCGGTCGTCCGCACGCGGCGAATGACGGACATCGGATAGGCCGCGGGTGGTGGAACGAGATCAGGACGTCGTCTTCTTCGTGGTCGACGCGCTGTCCGTGCTGGACGATGTCGACGGGTTCGCGGTTGCGGTCGAGGACGTGCTCGCCGTCGTCGAGGTCGTGCCCGCGGTCTGGGGCGGCGCGACGTTGAGGTCCGTCAGCAGGTTGCCGAGGGCCGTGCCGAACTCCTGGTTCAGGGGAGTCGAGCCCGTCGACGGTGCCGTGCCGGCCACGGAGTTGCTGCCGGTGGTCGAGGCGGACGAGCTCGTGCTCGCCGTCGTCGAGGAGGTGCTCGCCGGGGAGGTCGACGCCGCGGCGGTCGATCCCGTCGCCGCGGTCCCGGTGCCGGATGTGCTGGCCGTGCCGCTGCCGACCGCGCTTCCCACGGCCGACCCGGAACCGGCCGTGGAGGTGCCGCTCGTCGAGGGGCTGCTCGTGGACGAGGCGGCCGTCGAGGAGCCACTGCCCGGGTTCGAGCTCGCGGCCGCGGTCGTCCCGGTCGTGACCGGCTTGCCGTCGAAGAGCTCGTAGACCGGGAAGCTCAGGGTCGACGGGGTGACGTTGCGGTTCACGCCGAACCGGTCGGGCGAGATGTTCGAGTATTTCCTGATCTGGAACTTGGACACGAACTGGTAGGTGGGCTGGAGGTGTTGCAGCGCCACGTAGTTTCGCGGGACGTTCGGGTTGTCGAGGTACCCGCTCGTCGACGATCGCTGGCGATCGACTACCACGAACGCCGTGGGCGACGGGAGCAGCGTGTGGGCGAGCATCTTCAACTCGTTGATCGAGATGGCGCCCTTGAGCGTCCCGTTGGCGTTGTAGTCGAAGAAGTTGTACCGCCGCTGGAGCACGTCGGGCTGGTCGGGCTGCTCGCCGAGCGGGAACGTCCGGTTGTATGGCCCGATGAAGATCTGGCTGAGGAAAGTGTCGGCGGCGGTCGAGGTCGACGGGACGCGTGCGGTGCCGCCGAGCAGCCGGGCCATCGCGCCCGCCTCGGGCTGGCCCATCGCCGCCGCGTTGTCGGTGAAGTTCTGAAGCTCCTGGGCGGTGATCAGGCCGTCGTGGTTGGCGTCGATCAGGTTGAAGTCGTTGTGCTTCAGCAGGTAGTTGATGGCGATCGAGCCCTCGATCGCCGCGACGGCATTGCCGACGTCGATCCGCGAGTAGGACGGGAAGCTCGTCGTGCCGTTGATCATCTGCGGGGTCGACTCGGTCAGCCCGTTGTTCGAGTCGACGACCGGAGTCGAGGTCCACTGGAGGATCGAGTTGATGCCGTCGGGGTTGTTGTAGCCGAGGAGGTTCTTGAACGGGTGCGGGCCGAAGTTCAGCGTGTTCACGCCGACCGGCGTGGTCAGGTAGGCGTCGGACGTGACGCCCGACCTGTTGATCGTGTTCCAGTACTGGAGCGCGGAGCTGACCATGTCGAAGGCACCGGCCACGATGGCCGCGGACATCGAGGTCCCGGCGGTCGTGAAGTTGTTGTCCATGTTCGCGTTGCCAGCGAACGTCGCGGCGAAGGTGGGCGTGTCGAGCGCCGGGGCCGCGTAGTCGGTCGTCACGCCGCGGTTGGCGGCGGCCAGGATGGCGTCGGAATAGAAGAGTTCGCCGCCTCCCGTGGTCGTGCCGGTCCCCGTGCCGCCCGTCCCGGTCCCCGTGAGCGTGAAGACGCCGGGCGTCGGGGAGTTGCCGTTCGTGAGGATGACGAGGTTGTTACCGAGGGTCGTGCCCGCGGCCCCTCCGGTCCCCCCGGTGGTCGTCGTTCCGCCGATCGAGCCGATGGTCAGCGTGCTGCCGAAGAGCAGCACCGGCCCGATCGGCCGCGGGAAGACGCCCTGGGCGGGCTTGGTCGGAATCTGGCTTGGGCCGGTCTCGTACGGGAACGGGATCACGCCAGTGACCGAGACGACCTCGTTGAGGATCGCCGGCAGCGACATGCCGTTGGTGTCGCCCACGTTGGCGTTCTGGGCGCTGTTCGTGCCGCTCTGGCCGAGGCCCGCGGTCCCACCGGTGCCACCGGTGCCGGTGCCAGTCCCTGTCCCGGTGCCAGTCCCTGTGCCTGTCCCGGTCCCGGTGGTGGCGGCGCCGAGCCGAAGGGCGCCCCGAACTGGCCCGCGGCGGCGATTGGCTGGATGCCGCGGCGGCGGAGCAGGTCCATCTGGTTCTTCAGGGCGATGACGATCTGCGGGTAGCGGCGGTAGGCCGACCCTTCCGAATCGAACGTCTCGGTCGTGCCGAAACCGAGCGCCGTCGTCGTCACCCGGCTGTACTGGCCCGGCCGGACCGGGTCGGCGACGTACGGGTGGGTCGCGACGTAGTTGAGACCGTCGTAGAGATTCTGCGTGGTCGTGACCGCGTTGGTCGCGGCCGAGATCCCGACGGTCCCGGTCCCGGTCCCAGTCCCGGTCGTCCCGCCCGTGCCGCCAGCCTCGCTGACGAACGGGTTGAAGATGTTGACCGGCTCGATCGTCGCCTGGGGCACGAACTGGGCGATGATGCCGGCCACGAGCGTGCCGTGGCCGTACACGCTGATCGGCGTGACGACCTGCGTGCTGCCGGTCCCGCCGGTTCCGGTACCGCCCGTCCCGCCGCCGCCGCCCGTGGTCGTGGTGGAGGTGATGTTCGAGGCGCCCGCGAGGTCGTCGTTGCCCGGCCCGCCGGTGACGATATTCGTGCCCAGGCTGACGCGGCCGCGGAAGTTGGGATTCAGCGCGTCGACGCCGCTGTCGACGACCGCCACGGCGGTCCCCTGGCCGTCGTACGGGACGCCGAAGGTGCGCAGGTCGTTCAGGCCGATCAGCGAGCCGGAGGTCGAGCTGGCGAGGTCGGCGACGGACTTGAACTGCCAGATCGCGTCGTTATCCGAGGCGTAGAGCGTCGTGCCGTCGGCCGAGAAGGTAATGCTCAGGCTCGAATTGATGAACGAGGACGAGTCGAGGGCACCCACAGTGTCGAAGCCCTGGGCGAAGTCGGTGACCACTCCGGTGGGCGAGATCCGGACGATCCGCCCGCCGATGTTGCCCGCGGGCGCCGACGCCGTGGGCGTCAGGCCGCCGACCGGGTTGGTCACGGTGGCCGTGCCGGGGCCCTGGACCGGGATGATCGTGTTCGCGTTGCCGGCCGGAGCGTTGGGGTTCGCGAGCGACACGGCCAGGCCCGTGCCGAGGTCGGCCACGAACAGGCTGCCGACATAGGTCGGCGCCCCGAGGGCCAGGGTCGTCGTGGCGGTGGTGGTCCCGGTGCCGGTCCCCGTGCCCGTGCCGGTGCCGGTCGTCGTGCCGGTGCCGATGGTCATGCCGTACGAGAAGTAGCCGTAGTAGTCGAAGGCCGAGTCCTCGAGCCGGCGGAACTCGGTCGAGAGGGCAGGGTAAGTGTCGATGGCCGTCGTCGGCGTGGTGGGGAAGACGCCGTCGTTGATCAGCAGTTCGCCGCCGAGGCCTTCGACGCCGCTCGTCCCGGGCTGGGCGGGGATGCCGCCGCCTGCCGGAGTGCCGAAGTCGGCGAAGGTCGAGTAGACCGAGTCGTTGTAGAGGGTGTTCGCCGACGTCAGCGACGTCTGCGGGCCGAGCACCAGGCCCGTCTGCGAGACGCCGAAGGGCAGCGTCGCCGAGCTGATCGGCGTGCCCGGCCGGAACTGGTTCGCGTTGAAGAAGAGGGCCGCGAAGTTGGCGGACCCCAGCGACGTCGAGCCCGAGCCGCTGCCGGCGATCAGGCCGTTCAGGAAGCTCTGCTGCTCGGCCGGCGGGACCAGGATGGCCGACGGGTTCGCTGTGAACTTCAGCGCCGACTGGCCGCCGGTGAACTGCGAGAAGATCGAGATCAGCTGCCCGTTGGCGCCGATCTGGTAGATCGCGTTCTTGGCCGGGTCGGAGCGGTCGACCGAGGAGACGAACATCGACGGGATGCCGTCGAAGATGCCGTTGGGGTCGAACGTCATGTCATACCAGTTCACCAGCCCGGTCGACGCCCCGACCGAGTTGGCGGCGGTGTCGCCCGGGTTGAGCTGGTTGACGAGCGAGTTGAGGTCGAAGAAGACGCTCGACTTGCCCGTGGCCGGGTCGACCCGGTAGATCACGCCCGGCCGGTTGATGGCGCCTGTGTTGCCGCCCGCGCCGCGGCTGATCGCGTAGACGTCGTTGCCGAAGCTGCCGCCCGGCCCGGAGCGGATCCTCACGATGTCGCCGCCGAACGACGTAGTCGGCGTCAACTCCGTCACGGAGACCAGCGGTGCGGCGCTGAGGAAGCCGGCGGTCGTCCCGGTCGTCGTGGTCGTGAGCGGGTTGAGCGTGACGGTCACCGTGCCCGTCTGCGTGTTCGGCGGTTGCGTCGTCGCCGCCGTATAGGTCGCCACCGGCGGGGCGACGGTGAGGATAGGGCGTCAGGAGCTTGCGTTCCTCGAGCTGCGTCACGGCCTGGACGCGGAAGGACCGCTGACGCCGCTCCGCGGGGCCACGGGTCCGGGGTCGGGTGGGTTCAGACATTCCGTTCTCTCCTAAGCCGGTACTCGTCCGTCCTGGACCGTGGCCGAGATACGTGGCAGCCCTGAATATCGGAGCGGACGGCATACGCCGTTCAATCCAATCTCGTCGTGCCCGCACAATCCGCCTTGACGGCGGGCGCGGCAGACTCGTTATCCAAGGAATCGGACGGCCGCGGGGAAGGAGATGAACGAATCGTCCGAAGAAACCGGATGGGAGCATCCTGCGGGGGGACGGGGCAAGGAGGGCGAGGAGGGTAGATGGGAAAAGAACGGGGCCGGCGGATCGGCTCCGCCGGCCCCGAGGCCGTCATTTCTTAAGGACGCGAGAGGCCGGCTCTCACTCGGTCACGGCCTGCCGCGGGCCGCTGCCGGCGCGGCGGCGGACATCGAGCTCGATCGAGCCGAAGGTCCCCTCGTGGCGCTGGATCGTCATCCCGAGCGCCGTCAGGAGCCGCTTGGCCGTGTAGAAGTTCATGACGATCCGCTGGTTGGCCTTCACGTCCTGGCGGCCGGTGGCGAACGGCTGGGGATTGAGGCCGAAGTCGAGGATCACCTCCTCCGGCGTCGCCGTCACCCGGCAGAAGTTCGAGTACGACGGTAGCGTCCCGGAGTCGTCGACGTGGACCTCGGTCGTCTGCTGGGCACCTTGTTGCGGCGCAGCCGCGCCTTCCTGTTCGCTCATCGCGTCCTCCCGTGGATTGGCCTCGCAGCCCCCATGCGCGGGGGCCTCGCTGCCTACGATACGACAGGACGGCCCGATAGGGAACGGCGTTCCGCCCGCCCCGGGCTGTGCCGGCGAGCCCTAGGCCCGCGCCTCGACGAGCCGGTCGATCTCGGCGAACGTCCGCGAGGAGGCCCCGTGCTGCGCCAGGACGAACGCCCGTGCCGCCTCGCCCCGCAACGAGGCCGATTCGGGGTCGTCCAGGTCGGCGAGCAGGGCCTCGGCCAGCTCGTCGGCGTCCGCCACTCGGCGTGCCCCGCCGCGCTCCAGGAGCTGCTCGACCGTCTCGCGGAAGTTGCTCGTGTGCGGGCCGAACAGCACCGACGCGCCGTACGCGGCCGGCTCCATCATGTTCTGCCCGCCGCGTCCGGAAATGAGGCTGCCGCCGACGAACGCGACGTCCGCCAGCCCCCACGCCGCGCCCAGCTCGCCGATGGTGTCGACGAGGATCACCGGCGGCGGTTCTCCGGGCGTCGCGGGCGATTCGCCCTCGCTCCGCCGCACCACCCGCTCGCCGATCGTCTCGAGCCAGGCCGCGACCGACTCGAACCGCTCGGCATGCCTCGGCACCAGGACGAGCCGCAGGCCCGGGTGTTGCTGCCGAGCCCGCCGATAGGCTGCGACGGCCGCCGCTTCCTCGCCTTCCATCGTGCTGCCGGCGACGAACACGAGATGGGCCGACGTGAGACCCAGGGTCTGGCGCAGCTCGCGAGTCCTCGGGTTCGCTCGGTCCGTCTCCAGGCCGTCGTACTTCACCGAGCCCGTGACGTGGATCACGCCGCGCGGGACGCCGAGGTCGGCGAACCGCTCGGCATACTCGTCGGTCTGGACCGCGACGCTGTCGAAGCGTCGGAAGGTCGGCCGCAGCAGGCTCCGGAACTTGCGATAGCCGCGGTGGCTCCTCGCGCTGAGCCGTCCATTGACGATGGCGACCCTCGCCCCCGCACCCTTGGCGGCCCGGATCAGGTTCGGCCAAACTTCGAGCTCGACCAGCGCCAGGATTGTCGGCCGGACACACGCCACGGCGCGGCGGGTCGCCCACGAGAAATCGAGCGGCACGTAGAAGGTGACGAGGTCGGGATAGGTCTTCCGGGCCAGCGCCAGGCCGGTCGTCGTCGTGGTCGAGATCGACGATCTCCCAGTTCGGCCGCCGTCGGGCGAACTCGGCGATCAACGGCCGGAGCAGCAGCACCTCGCCGACGCTGACCGCGTGGAACCAGAGGCAGGGCCCGTCGCCGATCCGCGTCGGGGCCCGGCCGAGGATCTTCTCGATCCAACCCTCGCGGTACTTCCCCATCTTCCAAGCCCGGCGGGCAAGGATCGGCGAGAAGGCCGCCAGGACGGCGAAGTAGATCAGGTTGAGGACGATCGGCATCGGGAATCCTTCCCCGTGGGTCGTATCCGTCGCCCCGGGTCATGCAACCGTCATGCCCCGGAATGCCCGCACGAGCCGTCGCGTCGCGCGGCCGGCCCACGACCGGGTCCGGCCGCCCTCGCGTTGCAGGCGCATAATCGTCGTCTGCGTCCCGATTTATCGCCGGTCAACGAAAAACCTCCCGCGGTCGAGCGGGAGGTCTGCGCAAGCCAGCCAATGACCGAGGAATCTCGGAGATTCGCCGGGAGACCGCTCCGAGGTCAGAAGCCCTCGGAATTCCCTTCCTTCCGCATGCAGCAGGCTTTGAACTTTTTACCGGAGCCGCACGGGCACGGGTCGTTGCGGCCGACCTTGCGGCCGGTGTTGCGGACGGGCTCGGCCTTGCGGTCGCTGGGACCCTTGCTCGCGGCGATGGCGGCCTCTTGCTGGGCGCGGATGTTCGAGCCGGCCAGGGCCTCGGGTTCGCTCGGCGCCGCCTCGTGAATCGTGCGGGCCCGATCAAGCTGCCACCGCGAGCCGAGATAGTGGAGGAACTCGGGGTCGAACTGCTCCATGCGGAAGATCAGGTCGGTCACTTTGTCGGAGACGCCCGACCACATCTCCTCGAAGATCTTCATTCCTTCCCGCTTGTACTCGACCTTCGGGTCGACCTGCGCGTACCCCCGGAGCCCCACCGAGCTGCGGAGGTGATCCATCGCCCGCAGGTGCTCCATCCAGCTATTGTCGAGGATCTGCAGCAGCAGGACCTTCTCCAGCTCGCGCATCTCGGGCCGGTGGATCGCGTCGAGGGCGTTGACCAGCGTCTGCCGGACCTCGTCGCGGGAGAGGCTGGCCAGCTCGTCGGCCGTCCTCTCGATCCCCAACTCGTTGTGGGCCCACACGGCCAGCTCGGTGATCGCGGCCCGGTTGGCCCCGGGCCCGTAAGCGGCGTCGAGCCGGCGGTCGAGCTCGGCCGACGCCCCGGCGCCGCCGTACTGCTTCTGGGCCAGGTCGGCGAAGTAGACCTCGATCTCGGGCCGGAGCTTCGTCTTCAGCTCGTCGACGTCGACATGGGCGTGCAGCCGCTGCTCGGCCCAGGTGACGAGGCCCTCGCGGTCGATCCGGATCGGGGCGCCCGGCGTCTTGTCGGAGATGTACCGCGTCAGGGCGACCCGGACAGGGAACTCGGCCTCCTTGCGGGTGTAGAGTGCGCGGGCCTCCTGCTGGACGGCGCGGACGACGTCGCCGAGGCTCATGCCCCGCCAGGGCGTGTAGTCGAGCGCGAGGCCGAACTTGTGGTGGACCCAGCCGGCGAGCGTGCGGCGACCCCAGTCCTCGTGGAGGAACTCGGCGGCCGGCGCGAGGTCGACGGCCTCGATCGTCGCGATCGCCTTCTCGGTGAGGAACTCCTCCAGCGCGTTGCGATCGAGCTCGACCTCGCCCTTGTTCGACCCGGCGAACTTGCGAAGGTCGCGGTCCTTTAGGTTCACGCCGTAGCGCGCGTTCGCCCAGGCGACCAGGCGCCTGCCAGTTCCACTCGGACGGCTCGGCGTCGGAGGGCAGGTTCTCCTCGACGGCCTCCCGGACCACGTCCGCCGCCTCGCCCTCGGCCTCGCGCTTGGCCTGCTCGAGGGCGTCCTCGAACGCGACGCCCTTGTAGTCCTTGGCGTTGAGCTCGACGCCAAGCCTTGTCCCCGCCCACTCGGCGAAGCTGGCGGCGCCGTAGTCGTCGGCGAGGAACCGCGCGGCGGCGTCCTTGACCTGCGAGTCGATCATGTCGAGGATGCCGTCCTTGGCGGGCACCCCCTCGAGCAGCCGCTGGCGGAAGGAGTAGACCCGCTTGCGCTGCTCGTCCATGACCTCGTCGTATTCGAGCAGGTTCTTGCGGGCGTCGAAGTTTCGTTCCTCGACCTTCTTCTGGGCGCCCTCGATCCGCCGGCTGACGAGCCCGCTCTCGATCGCCTCGCCCTCCTCCATGCCGAGCCGGGTCAGGACGGCCGAGACCCACTCGCCGGCGAACTTCCGCATCAGGTCGTCTTCGAGCGAGAGGAAGAACCGCGACGACCCGGGGTCGCCCTGGCGGCCCGAGCGGCCGCGGAGCTGGTTGTCGATCCGCCGCGACTCGTGCCGCTCGGTGCCGATGATGTGCAGGCCGCCGACCTTGGCCACCTCGCGGCCCTCGGCCTTCATCTCGTCCTCGTACTTGCCGACGGCCCTGTCCCAGACGTCCTTGGGCACCTCGAGCCGGGTCGGGTAGAGGATCTGGCTGTTCTCGTCCTTCAGGCCTTTCAGGTCGGCCCAGGCCATGAAGTCGGGGTTGCCGCCGAGGATGATGTCGGTGCCTCGGCCAGCCATGTTCGTGGCGATCGTCACGGCCCCCTTCCGGCCGGCCTGGGCGACGATCTCGGCCTCGCGCTCGTGGTACTTGGCGTTCAGCACCTCGTGCTTGACCCCATGATGCCCGAGCATCTCGGAGATCAGCTCGGACTTCTCGATCGAAGTCGTCCCGACCAGCACCGGCCGGCCCGTCTCGTGGACCTCACGGATCTCGTCGAGGATCGCCTTGTACTTCTCGCGGTCGGTCCGGTAGATGACGTCGGCGTAGCTATCGCGGGTCAATGGCCTGTTGGTGGGAATGGCGACGACGTCGAGCGTGTAGACCTTCCAGAACTCGTTCGCCTCGGTCATGGCCGTGCCGGTCATGCCCGAGAGCTTCTTGTAGAGCTTGAAGAAGTTCTGGAGCGTGATCGTGGCGAGGGTCTGGTTCTCCTCCTTGATCTTCACCCGCTCCTTGGCCTCGACCGCCTGATGCAGCCCATCCGACCACTGCCGGCCTTCCATCAGCCGGCCGGTGAACTCGTCGACGATCACGATCTCGTCACCTCGGACCATGTACTCGCGGTCGCGACGGTAGAGGTGGTGCGCCTTGAGCGAGTTGTCGATCAGGTGCGGCCACTCCATATTGCCGGGCGTGTAGAAGCTCTCGATCCCGGCGATCCGCTCGGCCTCGCGGATGCCGTCGTCGTTCAGGTGGCAGGTCCGCTCCTTCTCCTTGATCTCGAAGTGGACGTTGGGCTTGAGCAGCCGCGCGATCCGGTCGGCCTCGGCGTACTTCCGCACGTCGTCGAAGGCCGGGCCCGAGATGATCAAGGGCGTCCGGGCCTCGTCGATCAGGATGCTGTCGACCTCGTCGATGATCGCGTAGTTCAGCAGACCCTGAGCCTGCAACTCCTTGGTCGGCTTCATGTTATCGCGGAGATAATCGAAGCCGAACTCGTTGTTCGTTCCGTAGGTGATGTCGCGGCCGTAGATGTCCTGCCGCTCGTCCGAGTCCATCTGCGACTGGATCGCGCCGACGGTCAGGCCGAGGCCGTTATAGAGCGGGCTCATCCACTCGGCGTCGCGGCGCGAGGTAGTCGTTGACCGTGACGACGTGCACGCCCTTGCCGGGCAAGGCGTTAAGGTAGGCGGACAGGGTCGCGACGAGGGTTTTCCCTTCACCAGTCACCATCTCAGCGATGTTGCCGCCATTCAGCACCATCCCGCCCATGAGCTGGACGTCATAATGCCGCATCTTGAGGAATCGGCGCCCGCCCTCGCGGCAGACCGCAAAGGCTTCCGGCAGAATGTCATCGAGCGTTTCACCCTCGGCCAGGCGGCGTCGGAACTCGGCGGTCTTTGCCTTGAGCCCCTCGTCCGAGAGGGCCTGCATTGCCGCCTCCATCTCGTTGATCCGGGCCACGATCGGCCGCATCCGCCGGATCTGCCGCTCGTTCGAGTTGCCGAAGAGCCGGATCAAGCCGTTCGACACCCCCTCCGTCATGGCGTTCAGGGCGTCGGTCGTCTTATCCCAAAGCTCGGTGAGCAGTTCCATTACCGTCTGGCCCCGTTCCGGAGGGTCGTAACCTGCGCTCTAACTCGGTCGCAACGAGAATCTTAGAACCTTTGAGGGGAAATGGTCAAGGCGACGCGAACGTTCGCGGACTTTCCCCATGATCTATTGGACAGGAGCCGGCCCGGGTTTCGCCGTCGGCGGGGTCGTGGGCCGGTTTGAGCCCTGGGGTGCTGGACGGTAGGCCGAGGCTCCGACCGAACCTGAGCCCCGTCGCCGACCGAACCCGAGCGTACGCCTTTCATTCGCCTTCGGTCGGTGCGGCTGCGCCGACCGAAGCCAATTTGTCGGAAATCATTATCATTAAAGAACTTGAATCGGATTTCCTGGGCCAGCCGGCCGACGCCGCCATCCCGGACCGACCCCGGAAAAACAGCGCTTAACTTATAAATTTCCTTTGACTTGCGGAAAATTGGCTTTGGTCGGTACTTTGGGCCCGGCCGGGGATGATTGGGGCCGCCTGCGGAGCCGACGGGCCATCACGGCGGCCCGGACCCGAGGCCCCGACTCAAACCGAGACGCCATCCCCTTCCGGAATCGAGGCGTCAACCCGGACCCACGACCGTCGGCCGGCCGGCGTCGCATGGGCCGGTGGGAATTCGTACAATGGCGACGAGTGTCCCGGCGGGGATCGGTTCTTCGGGGCTTCTCGTCATGACGGCTGAGTCCTCCCAACGCTCGGGCCCCGCGCGACGATTGACGTTCCTCGGCACCGGGACTTCGACCGGCGTCCCCGTCCTCGGGTGCAACTGCCCTGTCTGCACGTCGGACGACCCGCGGAACGGCCGGACCCGGCCGAGCGTCCTGCTCGACCTGCCCCAGGGCCGGCTCCTGGTCGACACCACGCCCGAGCTGAGACTCCAGCTCCTCCGCGAGCGAGTCGGGTTCGTCCACGCGATCGCCTTCACGCACGCGCACGCCGACCACCTGTTCGGTCTCGATGACGCCCGGCTCTTCCCGAAGGCCCTCGGCGGCCCGGTGCCGATCTACTGCGAGCCCCATGTCGAGGACTCGATCCGCACGATCTTCTCGTACGCCTTCCACGAGAACGCCGGCCGGATCCCCAGCGGCGGCGTCCCGCAGATCGAGTTCGTCCGGATCGAGCCGGGGCGGGAGTTCCGGGTGCTCGGGCAGTCGATCCTGCCCGTGCGACTGAAGCACGGCCGCTTCGACGTGCTCGGCTTCCGGGTCGGCGGCCTCGCCTACTGCACCGATGTCAAGAGCATCCCCGACGAGTCCTGGCCGCTGCTCGAGGGCCTCGACGTGCTCATCCTCGACGCCTTGCGCTATGATCCGCACCCGACCCATTTCACGCTGGATGAGGCCCTGGCCGCGATCGCCCGGCTCCGCCCGCGCATCGCCTACCTCACCCACCTGTCCCACGACTTCGACCACGAGGCCGTCGAGGCCGGCTTGCCGAGCGGAGTCCATCTGGCCTACGATGGCCTCTCCCTGGAATTCTGACCCCTGAGCGAGGCTGCGGCCCCCCACCATGGAACCCGACCCGAACCTCGTCGCGCGGCTCTCGCGGCACGGCCAGGAAGGCCTACTCCGCTGGTGGGGCGACCTCGACGACGACGCCCGCGGGCGGCTGGCATCCGAGCTCGAGTCGATCGACTTCGACCGCCTCGACGAGCTCGTCCGCACTCTCGTCCGCGGCGAGCAGGCCGAGCCCGCGGCGCCGGGCGAGGTCTTGCCCGTCGAGGTCTATCGCCTGCCCCAGACCGACGGCGAACGCTCGGCGCGGCGGCATGTGGCCGAGATCGGCGAGGAGGCGCTTCGCCGGGGCGAGGTCGCGGTCGTGGTCGTCGCGGGGGGCTCGGGCACGCGGCTCGGCTTCGACGGTCCCAAGGGCACGTTTCCGATCGGCCCCGTCTCGGGCGCGAGCCTGTTCCAGATCCACGCCGAGAAGATCGTCGCCCTCGGCCGCCGCTACGGCCGGCACCTCCCGCTCTACGTGATGACGAGCCCCGAGAACCACGAGGCGACGGTCCGATTCTTCGAGGAGCACGACCGCTTCGGCCTGAAGCACGTTCGATTCTTCGTCCAGGGCCGGATGCCGGCCGTCGACCGACAGACGGGGAAGGTCGTGCTCGCCTCGAAGGGCGAAGTCGCCCTCAGCCCCGACGGCCACGGCGGCACCATCGCCGCACTCGCCACGAACGGACCCGACGGCGGCCCGAGCTGCCTGCAGGAGATGGCATCGCAGGGGATCAAGACGCTCTTCTATTTCCAGGTCGACAACCCTCTGGTCCAGATCGCCGACCCGGCCTTCCTCGGCCTCCACGCTCAGGCCGCTGCCGAGATGTCGTTCAAGGTCATCGAGAAGGTCGCCCCGGACGAAAAGGTCGGCGTGGTCGTCACGGTCGACGGCACGCCGCAGGTCATCGAGTATTCGGACCTTCCCGCCGAACTGGCCGAGCGCCGCGAGCCCGACGGCCGGCTGCAACTGTGGGCCGGCTCGATCGCGATCCACCTGTTCGAGCTAGCCTTCATCGAGCGACTGGCCTCGGGCGAGATCCGCCTGCCGTTCCACCGGGCGATCAAGAAAGTGTCCTACGTTGGCGCAGGATGGAGCCGTCGTCAAACCCGAGTCGCCGAACGCGGTCAAGTTCGAGCAGTTCATCTTCGACGCCTTGCCTCTCGCCGAGCGCTGGACGCTCGTCGAGACCGACCGGGCCCAGGAGTTCGAGCCGCTCAAGAATGCAACGGGGCCAGACTCGCCGGCGACGGTCCGGCAGCGGATGAGCGACAATTTCGCCGACTGGCTCGAGGCGGCCGGGGCGAAGGTGTCGCGGCGCTCCGACGGGTCGGTTCCGTTCGGGGTGGAGATCAGCCCGCTGTTGGCGCTCGATGCGGGCGAATTGAAGGGGAAAGTGCCGGCGGGCCAGGAGGTCACGGAGCCGCTATACTTGAGGTGAGCGGGAGCCCCGCCTTTTCCGCCGGAGGCACGTGCATGTCGGTCGCGCTCGACGAGTCGGCCATCCAAACCGCAGTCCGACGGATCGTCGAGAGATTCGACCCGGATCGGGTGCTCCTGTTCGGCTCGCGCGCCCGGGGCGATGCGCGCGAGGATAGCGATTATGACCTGCTGATCGTGGGGCCGTCGGACGAGCCTCGGGGGAGCAGGACGGCCGAGGTCTATCCCGCGCTACTGGGCCTATGCGTGCCGATCGACGTCCTCTGGTGGACGGCCGAGGAGATTGACGAATGGAGCGAGGTCCGCTCTCACTTCATTAACCGGGCGCTCCGGGATGCGAAGGTCCTCTATGAAAAAGACGCCCGTCGACCACGCGAAGATGCTCTTGGGAAAGGCCGCGCATGATCTCTCGGCCGCGCGAGCCGTCCTGGCGGCGGGCCAGGCGACGGACATCGTCGCCTTCCACGCCCAGCAGGCGGTCGAGAAGTCGCTGAAGGCGGTCCTCGGGCTCGACGATATCGTGTATCCGAGGACACACAGCATCGTGGAACTGATCGCGCTCGCGAAACCGCTCGTGGCCGAATGGAGCTTCGACGACGAACGACTCGCCCGCCTATCTCAGTACGCGGTCGACGTTCGCTACAATGACTTATACGCCGAGGCCAGCCCCGAGCAGGCCCGCGAGGCGCTGGAGACAGCCGAGTTTGTGCATCTCCGCGTGGGGATGATCGTTGCCACTCGCGGCCTGGGGACGACGCCGGGCGGGTCCGCCGGAGGTTGAGTCGAAGATGCTCCACGCGATCGTCATGGCCGGCGGCTCCGGCACCCGTTTCTGGCCCAAGAGCCGCAGGAATCGGCCCAAGCAATTGCTCCGCCTCCACGGCGACGCCACGATGCTCCAGCAGACCGTCGCGAGGATCGAGCCCCTCGTCCCCGCCGGGCGGACCTACGTCATCACCGGGGCCGACCAGGCCGCAGCGACGAGGGGGCAGTTGCCGGACTTGCCCGCGCGGAACGTCGTGGCCGAGCCGTGCCCGAGGGACACCGCCGCCTGCGTCGGACTGGCGGCGCTGGTCGTCGCGAAGGCCGATCCCGAGGGCACGATGATCGTCATGCCCGCGGACCACGTCATCCAGCCGGCCGAGAAGTTCCTGGCCACGGTCGAGGCCGCCGTCGAGGTGATCGACGACGATCCGACCGCGTTCGTCACCTTCGGCATCAAGCCGACGCGGGCCGAGACGGGGTACGGGTACATCGAGCGCGGTGAGTCGCTCGGGAGTCGCGGCGGGGTCGCCGTGCACAAGGTCGCTCAGTTCCGCGAGAAGCCGGACAAGGCGACGGCCGAGCGGTTTCTGGCCGACGGGCGATTCGCCTGGAATTCCGGCATTTTCCTGTGGCGAGCTAGGGCGATCCTCGACGCGCTCAAGCTCCACCGGCCGAGCCTCTATGCCGCCCTGGAGCGAGTCGGCAAAGCCCTCGGCACCCCGGAAGAGCCCGACGTCATCGCCCGTGAGTATCCGGCGATGGAGAAGGTGCCGATTGACAAGGCGGTGATGGAAAAGGCGAGCAACGTCCGCATTCTCGAGGTCGTATACGACTGGAACGACGTCGGCGACTGGCGTGCCCTAACCTCGCTCGTCGAGCCCGACGCGAGCGGGAACACTGTGCAGGGGCAGGTCCACGCCATCGGCACGACGAACAGCATCATCGTCTCCGACGACGGCGGGCTGATCGCCACGCTCGGCGTCGATGACCTGGTGATCGTCCAGTCGGGCGGCGCGACTCTTGTCGCGCGAAAGGACCAGCTCGACCGGCTCAAGGGGCTCGTCGAGGGCCTCGACAAGGCGGGCTTCGGCGGGGCGCTCTGAGTCATGAGCACGGGGCAGACGCGGGTCCTCGGCATCGACTTTGGCACCCGCCGCGTCGGCGCGGCCGTCAGCGACCCCCGGCGGAAGATCGCGACGCCGCTGGAGGTCTACGAGCGGAAAAACCTGGCCCAGGACGTGCGCCACTACCAGGCACTTGTCGCGGAGCACGACGTCGACCTCATCGTCATCGGCCTGCCCGTCCACACGAGCGGCCAGGAGGGCACTTCGGCCAAGCAAGCCCGCGCGTGGGGCGGCTGGTTGTCGAAAGTGACTGCCTTGACCGTCGTCTACCACGACGAGCGGTTCAGCACCGTCGAGGCGGAGGATCGGCTGCTCGCCGCGGGCATCAAGCGGCAAGGCCGCAAGGAGCGGCGGGACATGCTGGCGGCGCAGATCCTGCTCCAGAATTATCTCGACGCGGGATGCCCGATGGACGAAACCCCATCGACACCGCTCTCCGACGCGGCAGCGCCGTGAGCGGACCGCGATTGGACGGGTCGTTCGGCGATCGTTTATAGTAGTCTGCGAGACGATTCCCGACCTCCGCGAAGCGACCCTCTGAATGCCCTCCATGAGCCCCGCCACCGCCCTCCGTAACCTTCAGCAAGCGCAGGCCGGCCTCAAGAAGGCCCGGCAGGCGATCCGCATGGGCCGCGAGGCCGGAGTCGAAGGACCCGCGGCAACCCGGATCCTCGCACTCGGCTGGCAGAGCCTCGCGCAGTGCCATCGGCTGCTCTCCGAGATCCCGCTCGAGGCGGCCGACGAGCCGGTCCTGACGAAGCAGCTCGCGGTCCAGCGCTATGCCACGGCCCTGCTCGTCCGCCTCCGGCGGATCGCCCGCAACGAGCCGGGCGCGCTTGACTTCGGCGACGATGACGCGGACGACGAAATCTGAAGAGCCACTCATGCCCCGCATCGCCCGCCCGAAGTCGGACAATCCCGCCCCCGCCGAGATCCCCGACCGTCCACTCGACCCCGAAGCCGACCTGCCGACGGTAGCGATTCGGGCGTCGGGCCAGCACCCGTTCGTCTACCGGAAGATGACGATCGGCCCCGCGGGCCGTCTCCGTCCGCGCGACGGCGACCTCGTGCGCGTGGTCGATCGCGACGGCATCCCGCTCGGCTACGGCCTGTGGAACGCACGGTCGCAGATCAACGTCCGAATGCTCTCCCGCGACCACGAGCCGCCCGGCGAGGCCTTTTGGCGCGAGCGGATCGGCCGCGCGATCGGCCTCCGCCGCGACATGCTCGGGGTCGAGCGCGAGACGAACGCCTATCGCGTGATCCACGCCGAGGCCGACGGCCTGACCGGGCTGATCGTCGACCGCTTCGACGACGTCCTCTCGGTCGAGGTCTTCAGCCTGGGGATCTACCAGCGGATCGGTCCGATCCTGGCCATCGTCGGCGAGCAGCTCGGGACGAAGCACTTTCGCGTGAACGTCGACGAGCGGATCGCGCTGGCCGAGGATTTTCCGGGCGCCCGGTCGTCAGCTCGAAGTTGCCGCCGCGGGTCACGATCGAGGAGAACAGCGTCCGGTTCCGCGTCCAGTTCGAGGGCTCGCACAAGACCGGCTTCTTTTGCGACCAGCGCGACAATCGGAGGCGACTGGCGGAGTTCACTTCGGGACGATCGGTCCTCGACGTCTGCTCCTACACGGGCGGCTTCGGCATCAACGCCCTCAAGCGAGGCGGGGCGCGTGACGTGACGTGTGTCGACCTCGACGAGAAGGTGATCGCCCTGGCCCGCGACAACGCGAACCTGAACGGCGTGCGGCCGACGCTCGTGCATGCCGATGCCTTCGGATATCTCCGGCAGATGGGCGTTAACGGGCGCGAGTACGGCGCGGTCGTGCTCGACCCGCCCAAGCTAATCCCGGGGCGGCTGGATATTGCGTCGGGCAAGCGGAAGTATTTCGACTTGAACGTGCTGGCCCTGGGCGTCGTCGAGCCGGGCGGGCTGCTGCTGACGTGTTCGTGCTCGGGCCTGCTCTCGGCCGAGGAGTTCCTGATCCTCCTCCGCGCCGCCGCGAGGAAGGCCGGGCGGTCGGTCCAGGTCCTCGGCGTCACGGGGGCGGCGCCGGATCATCCGGTCGGGCTGGAGGCACTCGAGGGTGCGTACCTCAAGGCCGTCTGGCTCCGGGTCAACGAGCGAACGGCGCCCGCGGCCGACCCGGCTCAGGAAGGGGAGGATGATCCCGGCGACGTGGATGACCGACCGTCAGATTGAAGGGTTTGCGCCGTGTTTTCCGGGCCGCCCGGCGAACATTTCCGGACGAAGCCCCACATTTCTTGCACGCTCGGGTTCGCTCGGCGCAGTGCGCTGGCCGGGTGGGACCCGACAGGCCGGAGGTTTGTCACACCGTTCCCGCATGATATGACCGTTCCCGGACCCTCGCCGCTGGCGTAGGATGACGGCCCCTCCCGACTCGGAACCGCCTCGCGGGGAACCACCGTGCCGAGCCTGACCGTCGAGAACTACGTCAAGACGATCTACCTGATTGGGGCCCGAAAGCCGTCGGGCCAGGCCGTCAGCACGGGCGAGGTCGCGCAGGGGTTGGGCGTCTCGCCGGGCACGGTCACGGGGATGCTCAAGACGCTCTCCGAGGCCGACCTCGCCACCTACACGCCCTACGAGGGGGCCCAGCTCACTCAGGCGGGCGAGCGGCTGGCGCTGAAGGTCCTGCGCCGGCACCGGCTGGTCGAGCTTTTCCTGGTTCAGACGCTGGCGATGCCCTGGGACGAAGTGCACGAGGAGGCCGAGCACATCGAACATGCCGTCTCCGACCGGCTGGTCGATCGGATCGACTCGTTTCTCGGTTTCCCCTCGGTCGACCCGCATGGCGACCCCATCCCCCGGGCCGACGGCTCGCTCGCCGAGCCCGAGGGCAAGCCGCTGGCAGCCCAGCCACGTGGCCAGCGGTTCCGCGTGGTCCGCGTTGTCGACCAAGACCCGGCGTTCCTCCGCTACCTGAGCGAATCGGGCCTGGATCTGGGTGCCCGAGGCGAGGTCGCCGAGAACCGCGCGGAGGCGGGAGCGATGACACTCCGGATCGGCGAGCGGGCAATCGCACTTGGGCTCGAGGCCGCGGGCAAGGTGCTCGTCGTGCCGACCTCAGCCTGATTGTCGATCAGGAACGGAAGGCGGGGTCATCGTGCGGGTCGGCGCGTCGTCCTGGAGCGAAGGGCGTCAGGTCGATCCGCGGCGGTCGGCCGAGGAGGAGGTCGGCGACGACCTCCGCCGTCGACGGGGCGAGTTGCAGGCCGGCCCGCTTGTGCCCGGTCGCGACGACGACGTTGTCCCATTCTGTCAGCCGGCCGATGTAGGGTCTCGTGTCGATGCTCCCGGGGCGGAGCCCGGCCCAGGTCCGCTCGACTCGGGCGTCGGCCAGCACAGGACAGAGCAAGCGGGCCTCGTCGAGCAGCTCGCGGGCGACCTCGGCGCGGGGGTCGTGTCGTATCCCCGGTCTTCCTCGCTCGCGCCGATGAGGATGCGGCCGTCGTCGCGGGGGACGAGGTAATTCTTGCCGTGCTCGACGATCCGGCGGAGCAGGGGACACTCGCCGCGGATCATCACGATCTGCCCCTTGAGCGGCTCCGTCATCACTCGGGCCCCGAAGCCGACGAGGAGCGGCCCCGACCAGGCGCCGGCCGCGATGACGAGCTGGCCGCAGCGGATGACGCCGGTGCGGGTCGTGACGCCGTCGACGCGACGCCCGTTCCGTTCCACGCCAATGAGCGGGTGGTGGGGAAGGAGTGTCACTCCCCGGCGTCCCAGGGCCGACTTGAGTGCCTTTAGATGCCGCGGGTTGCGGATCTGGGCGCGGTCGGGAAGGAAATAGCCGCCGAGGAGCGACGGGTTCAGGGCCGGCTCGACCCTGACAAAATCCCCGGGGGCAAGCCGTTCGAAGGCGATGCCCTCCACCCGCCACCGGCCTGCCGCGGTGCGAAGGTCGGCCTCGTCGCCCGCCGTGGCGGCGACGTCGACTCCGCCGGTCACGCGATACCCGTTGTCGATCCCCGTCTCCTCGCGGAGCGCGGCCGACCAGTCGCGATAGAGCACGGCCCCGGCCGACCGCAGGGCGATCATCGGGCCGTGGTCGAGCCTTCTCGTGAACGGCGGGACCAGCCCTGCGCCGGCCCACGAGGCCGCGCGGCCGATCTCGTAGGCGTCGATGACCGTCGACCGGATGCCTTCGTTCGACAGCGCATAGGCGATCGAGAGGCCCATGACGCCGCCGCCGACGATCACGATGTCGCTGGAATTCGTGCGGGACAAGTCCGGTCCGGGGAGCGGCGGGGCTCGGCTCACTCCATCCAGGTCGCGGCGGCGAGTCGGTAGAGCGCGCCGGACTCGGTCGCGAGGATCAGGTCGGGCCCGTCCCAGGCGATCGCCTCGATGTCCCGTTCCTTGTAGCGGACCGTCGCGCGGAGCGTCAAGCCGCCCGACGGGTCGCGGTCATAGACGCGGGCGACGCTCGTCGCGACGACGGCCAGGCGGCGACCATCGTTCGACAGTGACGCGCCAGTAGCCGGCTCTGTGAACTCGGGGAGCGAGCCGACGCGCCGGGGCATCGCCGGTTTCAGAAGGGGCGACGGAGGGTCGAGCGGGACCGCCAGGATTTCCGCGGCGCGGCCGTCGAACCGTTTGGCGACGAGGAAGGCCTCCTTGCCGATCACGAACAGCGACTCGGCATCGAAACGCTCCGCCTTCGAGGGGAATCTGTAATAAGCTGCCAGATTGACCGGCAGCTCGCCGGTGGCCGGCCTCGACGGGTCGGGCTCGTCAATCCTGTAGACGGCCCGCAGTGGCAGCAGGCCGCCGTTGTTCCCGATCTCGCCCAGGTAAAGATGGCCGGCGTCATCGGTGGCGATGTCTTCCCAGTCGACGTTGGGGGCGGCAACGCGGTAGGAGGCCAGCACGCGGCCGTCGCGACGGATCGCGTGGATCGCCGGAGGATTGCCGGAGTCGCTGAGGATCCAGAAGACGTCGGCGTGCCGGCGGCTCTTCACCATCCCGGATGTCTCGCGGATCGCCGGGTCCGACAGGCGGCCGAGGGGCCGGAGCGGGTCGGCGCCGATCGTGGCGATCAAAAACAATGCGCTGAACACGGCGGCCGACCCCTGTCCGGGCATCAACCCGACTCAACGACGCCAGGGAGCGTACCACGTCCGGGGCCGCGCGGCGCGCCTCGATCCGCCAGCCAGTCGGGCGCGCCATCGAGCGCCCGGGCGATGTAGCGCCGGTCGTCATCGATCGTGGACCGGAAGGAGGCGCGGACGCGACGGACCCGCTCGCGGCTCGACATCGGGGCGTCGATCCGCCAGCCCCTTGGCGGGATTGGCGTCCGCTTCACCGCCAGGTAGTCGACCACCGTCGTCGGCTGCAGCTCGCCGACCGCGACCGGGACCAATCGGGGGCGGTCGACCAGGTAGACGCGGTAGCCGTAGGCCTCAAGCGCCGCCTTGAGGCTCCGCGGGGTCTCGCCGAGGAATTCGAGCGTGTGGCCGTTCGACTCGACCAGGATCGGCGGGGCATCGGCGAGGCGGAGCAGGCTCGAGAGCCCGATGAGTCCGGCGACCTCAGAGCCTTCGACATCCATCTTGAGGAAGTCGACGCCATCCCACCCCAGCTCGTCGAGCAGCTCGTCACCCGGTATGGCCGGCACCATCAGGCCGCTCGCTGCGTTCTGCCCGCGCACGACATGGCCGAACGGGCCGGCCGGGATGAAGCCGACGTCGCCCCGATGGTCGGCGATGGCGGCCTGGACGACTCTGAGCGAGGCAGACGGATTCGCCACGCGGCTCACGTGGAGCACGGCGATATTGCCCGGCGCCGGCTCGACGGCCACGACGCGCCGTCCCGAGGCCGCGGCGGCCAGCGAGAACGTGCCGATATGGGCCCCGAGGTCGAGCACCCGGCCGCCTGCCGGCGTCAACACATCCATCAGCTCGAACGCCGACCGGCAGAGCGGCGGGAAAACGCCCAGAGACAGCTCGCGGCTGATCGGGTCGCGGATAGGCGTCCGTCGCGGCGTCGAAGCTAACGCCGCGGCGGACGCGGACGCCCCTGCGGATGACCATGTCGCGGGAATGCGACTCGGGACGGCGATCCATGCGCGGGCCCTTCCGTGGTGACGTTCCGGCCGTCGGTACGCCTTTCGTAACCCCTTCGCCCGGCTCGCACAAGCCGAGTCGGGCGGAAAGTGGGGAGCAGCCTTGCGTACCGGCCGGCATCGCGGCACACTCGTTCGGGCGACGGGCCGTGCGCCGGGTCGCCGATCCATCCCCGAGAGTCCCGAGCCGACCCATGGAACTGCCCCAGGTCCGACCCGGAGCCGTCCACGACGTCCCGGTCATGAGCCGCGTGCTCGCCTACTTCTTCAACTCGGCGCACGGCAACTCGGTGATCCAGTTGCTGGTCGCGCTCGGCATCCCCAGCGACCACCTGGGCGTCACGCCCCCCGAGCAGATCGAAGGGAACGAGGGCATGCTCCTCGCCATCCCGTGCCCCGACGAGGCGATGCTCCACCGCGTCGAGAAGATCTGCCGGTCCAACGGCGCCCAGGTCCATCGCCAGCACGCCTGAGGAGCCACTCAGATGCATGCCCCGGCCCGATGGACGACGCTCGTCCTGCTGCTGGGCCACGCCGCGACGGCGCGGCCCGACGAGCCGCCCACGCTGCCGAGCTTTGCGCACGAGTTGCCGTCGATCGAGACCGGAAAGCCGGTCCTGGCGTTCAACGGCAAGGACCTGACGGGCTTCTACGTCTACACCCGCGACCACGGCTATGACGACCCGAATCGGATCGTGACCGTCAACAACGGGATGATCCGGATCTCGGGCCAGGAGCTGGGCGGGCTGGCGACGTGCGGCAATTTCGGCGGTTACCACCTCGTCACCGAGTGGAAGTGGGGCCAGAAGACCTGGCCGCCCCGGGTGGACAAGAGCCGCGACTCGGGCATCTTGCTCCACTGCGTCGGGCCGGACGGCGCGGCGGGGTCGGGGTGGATGGAGTCGGTCGAGTGCCAGATCATCGAGGGGGGCTGCGGCGACTTCATCCTCGTCGCCGGCCGGCACAGGCCGAGCCTGACGTGCGACACCCGTGTCGGGCCCGATCGCCAGCTCTATTTCGAGAAGGGCGGCAAATCAGTCACCCGCGACTCGGGCCGGTATAACTGGTGGGGCCGCGACCCGGGCTGGAAGGACGTGCTCGGCTTCCGTGACCGGCAGGGTATCGAGAAGCCGGCGGGCGAGTGGAACCGGATGGAAGTGGTCTGCGACGGCGACTCGATCACGAACATCCTTAACGGCCACGTCGTCAACGTGGGGACGAAGTCGAGCCTGACCGAGGGGAAGATCCTCTTCCAGTCGGAGGGGGCGGAGATCCTGTTCCGGACGATCGAGGTCCGGCCGCTCGTGAAGCCGAAATCCCGGGGCTGAACCGGGCGCAGAGGGGACTCCTCTTCCGGTGTCCCATGCCGTACAATGGATTGATGCAATGGTCGGCCCGGCCTCGGGAGGCGTCGGGGATGCGCGGATTCCGGCCCTGGCTGGTCCTGGCGATCGTCTGTCTCGCGACAGCACCGGGCCTGCGCGCGCAGCAGCTCCCGGCCGTGCAGCGGGCCGTCGCCTATCTCCACGGCCATGTCGGGCAGGGCGCAGGCGTCGGCGAGAGCGCCCTGGCGGCCCTGGCGATGGTCAAGGCCGAGGTCCCGAAGGATGACCCCGCGCTCGTCACGGCGATCCGGACGATCGAGTCCCGGTTCTCCAGCGGCGGGGTCTACAAGCCCGAGCGACAGGGCGGCGTCGACGTCTACGAGGCGGGCGTCATCATCCTCGCGCTCGCCAACTATGATCCCGTGGGGCGGAGGACGATGATCGAGGCCGCCGCCTCGCACCTGACTTCGAAGCAAAGGCCTGCGGGCTGCTGGGATTACGACGGCCGGTCGACCGGCGACTGCTCGATCTCGCAGTACGCCGTCCTCGGGCTCTGGGAGGCCGAGAATGTCGGCGTCCGCGTCAGCCCCAGCGTCTGGGACAACGCCGCGGCCTGGTACATCTCGGTCCAGGGCTCGACCGGCGGCTGGACGTATCACCCCGGCGAGGGCGGGGCCGACACGATGTCGATGACCGCCGCCGGCGTCGGGCAGCCTGCTCATCTGCCGCCGCCAGCTCGCCGCCTACAAGCGGCTCGTCGCGGAGCAGAACCCCTACCTGGTGCCGGTGCTGAACGAAGAGCAGCGATCCCGGTACAAGGTCGAGACGTCGGACACCCGCATGCTCAACGCGATCCGCGCCGGGCTCGACTGGCTCTCCAGGAATTTCAACACCGGGGACCGGGCACTCACGGGCGCGTCGCCGTACTACGCCCTCTACGGCATCGAGCGAGTCGGCGCTCTCGCCGGGCGCGACAGCCTGGGCCGGCTCGACTGGTACGAGCGCGGGGCTCAATTCCTCAGCACCTCGCAGATGCCCGCCGGCAACTGGAGCGCAGCGCACGGCGATATACCCAATACGGCCTGGGGCGTCCTGTTCCTCACCAAGGCGACGACGAAGACGCTCGAGCGGATCACCGTCCGCAAACTCGGCGCGGGCGAGCTTTTCGGCGGTAAGGGGCTGCCGCGCGACCTGTCGTCGATCTCCGAAGCGGGCGGCCGGCTCGTGGCCCGGCCGATGGACGGGGCGGTCGAGGGCATGCTTTCGGCGCTCGAGGACCCGCGCTCGTACAACGCCGACTCGGCCCTCGCCGGGCTCCTCGCCCGCTACGAGCAATCGGGCCCGGCCACGCTCTCTCCGTACAAGGACCGGTTCCGCAAGCTGCTGACGGACGCCGACCCGGGCGTCCGCCGCGTCGCGGCCTGGGCGCTGGCCAGGACGGCCGACCTGGCGATGGTCCCTGTGCTGGCTGAGGCACTCAAGGACAATGACGAGATGGTCGTCCGCGAGATCCGCCGCGGCCTTCAGCTCCTCAGCCGCAAGATCGACGGCTTCGGCCCGCCCGACGGCGCCCCGCCCGCGGAAAGGGAGCAGGCGACGAAGGCCTGGCGCGCCTGGTACGAGGAGGTCCGGCCGCTCCGTGTGGACAATTCTGCGACGGCAGGGGGCAAGACGCCATGAGCGTGGCCATCGCCGCACCCGCCGATGCGAAGGACATGGGTGTGCCCGATCCGCTCGTACGGGGCGAGTCGGACTTCGACCGCGTCAGCTCGCTGCTGCTGGCCGTGGTTTTGGGCGCCGCGATGATCTTCGGCTTGATGTCGGTGATCTACCTGACGAACCAGGCCTACCAGCGCCGGGTGACTGCGCCGCTGGAGATCGTCGAGGTGTCCGGCGGCGGCGGCGGCAGTCCCGAGGGGCAGGTCGGCGGGCTCGAGTCTGTCCAGGTGCCGGGCGGGGCGGCGTCCGACCGGGCGTCGAACAACGAGGAAGAGGCCCCCGAGTTCGAGGAGGCGTCGCTCCAGGAGACGCCCGCCGCGATGCTCGACGCCGTGGCCGAGGCGGGACAGAGCCTCGCTGAGGTCGACGTCGGTGCGGTGATGCCGACCGGCGGCAAGGTCGCGACCGGAAAACGCGCCTCCAAGATCGGCAACGGCGCGGTCGGCTACGGCTTCGGCCCGGGCGACGGCGGCGTCCGCAAGGAGGATCGCTGGACGATCCTCGCCAATCCCGGGCAGACTGCCGAGGAATATGCCCGCCAGCTCGACGCCCTGCGGATCGAGCTGGGTGTCATCCAGAACAAGTCGATCGTCTACGTCTCGCGGTTCTCGGCCGACCAGCCGGCCCGGCGCGTCGGCACGGGCATCGGCGACAACCGGCTCTATTTCATCTGGCGCGGGTCGGGCCGCAAGGGCTCGGACATGGCGCTCCTTCGCAAGGCCGGCATCGAGGTCGGCGAGGGCGTGATCCTCCAGTTTTACCCGCCCAACGTCGAACAGCGCCTGGCTCAGCTCGAGGTCCAGTATCGGGGCCGGCAGCCTGGGCGAGATCCGCCGGACCCAGTTCCGGATGGTCCCCGGCGGCGAGTCCTACGACTTCGAGGTCGTCTCTCAGGAAACACTTCGCTAGCCGATATTCGCCGGCTCCCTGTCGCCTCTCATCGGAGTTTCGCTCGACGCATGGCGATCCTCGAGGTCCACGACGGCCGAGGCCACGTCCGCCGCGCGACGATCGCGCGAGGACACCGTCCTGATCGGGTCGGGCCCGACGTGCGCCATCATCGCCGAGGGGCAGAACGTCGCACCGATTCACGCGCGGATCCGCTGGTCAAAGCGGCGGTACAAGGTCGACGCGGTCGCCGATGTCGACGCGATCGAGGTCAACGGCAAGCGGGTCAAGTCGTCAACCGTCTACCAGGGCGACGAGATCCGCGTCGGCCTCTGCCGGATCTTCGTCATCACGACCGAGGAGGCGCGGAGCCGGCTCCCGCGCCGGCGGACGAGAAGACGGTGATCCGCCCGGCGCCCACGGCGTTCGGCGTGGGGCAGGCGCCCTCGAGATCGGTCGGTCCGGCGATCTTCGAGTCGCCGGCCATCTCCCGCGTGCTTGAGGTCCCCTCCAGGCCCGAGCCGCTCAAGCGGAACCGCGACTGGAAGACTGCGCTCAAGGAGGCCGAGCCGAGCGTCGAACTCCCGGCGCCGGAGACCGACGGATTCTGGGGCCGGCTCAGGACGCGGTTCGGGCTCCGCTCCGACGCGCCGGGCCAGGAGCGCGTGCTCAGCTCGCCGATCGTGGTCGGGCTGGCGGTCACGCTCTTCGTCATCGTCGCGCTGAGCTTCTCGCTCTGGAAGATCATTGCCCGCGTGACGGCCGAGCGGCAGTACAACCTGGCGTTCGAAAGCCTCGACACGGGCGACTACCGCAACGCAATCCGCCAGCTTGACGACTTCCTCGCAGCCAACTCCGGCGACCCCCGCGCGGGCAAGGCCCGCGTCTTCCGCGCTCGCCGGCGTCCGACAGTTCACTTCCAGTTCGGGCGCGTCGTGGGAGAACGCCGTGAAGGCAGCGCGGGAGATGGTCGATGAGGTCGGCTCGCTCCCCGAGTATCGCGACGCGTCGACCGAGCTGGCCGAGCAGCTCGTCAAGGCCGTCGAGGGCCTCGCGGACCGCGCGCGGTCCGTCGCCGACCCCGGGCGCTGAAGCAGGCCGAGGCGGCGCTCGCGTTTCAGCGGCAGGTCGCGGGCAAGGCAGCCGACGCGCTCTTGAACCGATCGCCCGCCCTGCCCAAGCTCGACCAGGCCCGCGAGGCGATCCGTCGCGCTCAGGCCCGGACGAAAGCCCTCGCGGCTATTGACGCGGCGTTGGCGTCCGGCTCGGCCGCAAAGGCCTTCGAGGGCCGCGACGCCCTCGTCGGCATGTATGCCGACATGGCGTCGGACCGCGAGCTGGTCGCGCGGCTCGTCAAGGCGAACGACTTGGTCCGCCAGGCCGCCTCGTTCGACCCCTCGGGACGGCCCGGCGAGACAGAGCCACACACCGATGCGCTCGGCCCGGCGACTACGCTGGTGCTCCGGCTCGAACCCGGCCGCAAGCCGGCGAACGGTCCGGTCGTCTACGCGATGGCCGACGGTCTCCTCTACGGCATCGACGCGCCGACCGGTGCGCCGCTCTGGCAGACGCCCGTTGGCCTGTCTTCGCCGTTCCCTGCCGTCCCGATCGCGGGCGGCGACCCGGCGATTCTGATAGTCGATGCCCGCCACGACGAGCTCGTCCGCCTCGAAGGTCGGACCGGCAAGCTCGTCTGGCGGCAGGAGCTGCGCGAGCGCGTCGACTCCGCACCGCTGGTGCTCGGCAACCAGATCTATCAGGCGACGCCTTCGGGCAAGATTCTCTCCATTGACCTGACCAACGGCGCCCTTCGGGGCGCGCTCAACCTGGGACGCAGGATCGCCAAGTCTCCCGTGGTCGACGAGTCAGGCGAGCACCTCTACGTGCTCGGCGACGAGGACTGCCTGTTCGTACTCGGCCGCGAGCCGCTCTCGTGCCAGGCGGTCGAGTACCTCGCGCACGAGCCGGGCTCCGTCGCGTGCACGCCCGCGCGGTTCGGGCGGTTTCTCGTCGTGGTGGAGAACACGACGCTGGGCGACGGCCGCTGGCGTGTCTACGTCCTCGACGAGGCGGGCGGCGGCGTGAAGCTCCGCCAGACCATTCCGGTCGCCGGCTGGACGTGGGACACGCCCTCGACCATGGGCTCGGTCGTCTGGTCGGCCAGCGACCGGGGCGAGATTATCGCCTACTCGATCGGCTTCTATGAGTCGGAACATCCGCTCAAGCCCATCGCCTCGATCGCTGCCGAGAACGAGGCGTCGGGCCCGGCCTTCGGCCTGGCGCGGTCGGAGCACGAGTTCTGGCTGGCGGGCGGACGTCCTTCCCGGCTCGAGCTGAACACCGAGACGGCCAAGCTCGCGGGCGTCTGGACGCTCGGCACCATCGGCGCGGCCCTGGCCCCGATCGAGCCGGCCGGCAAGGTCGCCGTCTTCGCGCAGGATTCTCCCGAGGGCCCAGGCGTGGCGCTCTGGGGCATCGATCCGCAGGACGGAGCTGTCCGCTGGCGGACGACGCTCGGCGCCCCGTGGCCCGTCGCTCCGGCCCCCAGCAGGGACGACGGATCGCTCGTCACCGTCGGTTTCGACGGGACCGATCTGGTCCTGACGAAGGAACAGCTCGCGCGCGGCGGCTTTATCGAGCAGCCGTTGCCGAAGGCCGGTGTCTTCCGCGTCCCTCCGACTGGCGTCGCCCGGCTCGAGTGCGGGGGGACGGCGGTGCTCGTGCCCTCGACGAGCGGGCGGCAGCTCCTCGCCCGGCGCGACGGCGGGAAGGTTGATACGATCGACCTGCCGTCCCCTCTGGGTGCGACGCCGATCGCCTGGGCCGGTGGGGTCCTCGTACCGGGCGCAGACGGGCGGGTCTATCTCATCGACCCCGCGACCGGCGAGTCGGCAGCCGATCCGTTCGTCCCGCGATTTGACAAGGACCATCCGTCGCACTGGGCGCGGCCGGTGCCGGTGGCGGGCGACGCTCTCATCATGGCTGACCGGGAGGGACGCGTCCGCCGCCTGACGCGGGCGGAGAATCCCCGGCCCCGGCTCGTCGTCACAGGCGAAACCACACTCGGGCAGCCGCTCGACGCCGAGCCGGCCTCGACGGGGGGAGCGGTCGTCGTGGCGACGGCCGACGGGAAGGTCCGCTCGCTCGCCGCGCGCGACCTCAGCCCGATCGCAACGGTCGACCTGCCCGCCCCACGTTCGTTCGGCCCGGTCTCGGTGGGCGAGCATGCGTTCGTCGCCGACGCGGCGGGCGACGTCTTCGCGTTCGGTCCCGATGGCCGGAAGCTCTGGCAGAGCCGGCTCCGCTCCGCGGCCAACGACGCGCCGGTCGTCCGCGGTGGGGTGGTCTTATTCTTGACGAGGTCGGGAGCGATTGAGTCGCGCAACCTGGCCGACGGAGCGACGTCGCAGAGGCTCGCGCTCGACGTCCTCCCCGCGGGCGCACCGGTCATCTCGGGGGGACGCGTTTTCGTGCCGTCGGGACTTGGGTCGATTCGCGCGATCATCGAGGAAAGGCTCGGCACGGAGAATCCGGGGAGTGGCCGGCCATGAACAGTCCAACGCCTGCCGCAAGGGTCGCGACCTCGCTGCTGGTCGCCGCGCTCGTCGCCGGCGCGGCCGCCCTGGGGCTTGCGCCGGCCGGCCATGCGCGGGCCGCCGAGCCGAACGCCAGGACGAAGGAGCTGATCGCCCGCGCCCCGTTCGACCGGGTCGTGCTCATCGACAACACGCAGTGGGACGTCGAGCCGCTGAGCCCTCGCCCGCTGCCGGTCTACGACCCGAACAAGAAGCCGGTCCGCAAGAAGGCGCAGCTCCCGCATAACGGCAACATCGGCATGCCGGGGCAGAAGTCCACTGTCGAGGAAGTGAAGCCCGAGGACGACGAGCCGCCGCTCCTGATCCACATGATCGAGGGGGACGTCCGCGACTACAAGGTCAAGCGGGAGCACGTCAAAACGGTCGTCTATTTCGAGGACATGCTCATCGAGGATGCCGAGCGGCTCACCGCGGCCGGCAAGTTCGACAAGGCGTTCGAATACCTGATCATGGTCCAGTCGCGGCAGCCAAAGTGGCCGAAGCTCGACGAGGCCGTTGACCACCTCCTGTTCGAGGAGGGCAGCCAGGCACTCGTCGAGAAGGACGGCCAGCACGGGCTCCGCCTGCTCGCCGAGCTCTATCGCCGGCAGCCGAGATATCCCGGGCTGGGCGACAAGCTCGCCAGCTCGCACCTCCAGCGGATCAAGAAGGCGTTCGACGTCGGCGCCTACGCGACGGGCCGGCAGGTCCTCGCCGAGCTCCAGGCGCTCGCGCCCGACAACCCGGCCGTCAAGCAGGGGCGCGACCTCTACGAGGCGAAGGCGCGCGACCTGTTCGCGAAGGCCAAGGCGGCGACGGGCACCGAGCGGCTCGACCTGGTCCTGGCGGCGGCGGACGTCTGGCCGAAGCTCGATGGCATCGAGCCGCTCTATCGCGAGGCGTTCGCGGCGGTCCCCACGCTCGACGTGGCCGTCGCCGATGTCCCCGAGCCCGTCGGTCCTTGGCTCCGCACGGCGGCCTCGGCAAGGACGGCGCCCTTGCTCTACCGGCCGATCCTGGCCGCGACGACCGAGGAGGCTCTCGCCGGCTCGCTCCCCGACCAGCTCGCCGCGTCGGTCGAGTCGTTCGACCTCTCGCGAGGGCTTCGGATCAAGGTCCGCCCCGGCTCCGTCTGGAACGACGGCTCGCGGCCGGTCTCGGCGATCGACGTGGCGCGGTCGCTCGCCGACCGGGCCGTGCCCACGCTGCCCGCCTACTCGGCCCGCTGGGCCGACCTGATGGACCGGGTCGAGACGATTGACGACGAGACGGTCGAACTGAAGCTCTCGCGGCCGAGTCTCCATCCCGAGCACTGGCTGCTCGCCCCCGTTGGCCCCGCGCACGGCGGCGGCGACGGCTGGGTCTCGACCGTGGGCAAAGGGCGCCGGCCCGTCGGCGACGGCCCGTATCGCTGGGAGCCGTCGTCGAAGGGTGTTGCCCAGTACATCGCCGCCAGGCCCCACGGCCCGAAGCTCCGGCGGATCCGCGAGGTCCGATACGACTCGCCCGACGCGGCGCTCGCGGCGTTCGTGCGCGGCGACGTGACCCTGATCGAGGATGTCGCTCCGGACCGGCTGGCGGAACTGCGGACGATCGAGGAAATCAAGGTCGGCCAGTACGCAAAGCCCAGCCTGCACCGGATCGCGATCGACGGGCGGAACGAGGCGCTGCGGAACCGGAACCTCCGTCGCGCCCTCTCGCTGGCCGTCGACCGCAAGACGCTGCTCGAGGAGACAGTGCTCCGCCGGAGCTCCGACCCGGCCAACGCGACCGCCGACGGCCCGTTCCTGAAGGGTACGTACGCCGACGCGGCCGACGTCACGCCGCTGCCTTACGACCCCTGGCTCGCCCACGCGCTCGTCGCCGCGGCGAGGAAGGAGCTGGGCGGCGGCATCATCCACCTGACGCTCGAGCACCCGCCGACCGCCATCGCCCGCGCCGTCTGCCCGAGGCTGGCGGCGGCCTGGAACACGGTGGGCGTCGAGGTCACGCTCAAGGAGACGCCCGAGCGGTCGCTCGAAACCCGGCTCCGCTCGGGCGGCAGGTGCGACCTCGCGTATCGCGCGTCGAGGCCCGGCGAGGCCGCCTTCGACGCCGGGCCGACGATCTGCCCGGCCTACGACGCGCCGCCGTCGTCCGACCCGCTCGCCTCGCTCGCGAGCCCGCGGATCTTACAACTCCTCCTGCAGCTCGACCGCGCGCCCGAGACGACCGTTGCGCAAGGCCTCTTGGTCCAGATCGACCGCGAGTCACGCGACGAGCTGCCGATGCTGCCGCTCTGGCAGGTCGTCGACCACTACGCGTGGCGGTCACGGCTCAAGGGGATCGGCGACGAGCAGGCGCAGCTCTATCAAGGGATCGAGACGTGGGAGGTCGAGCCGTGGTTCCCCGCCGAGTCGCGCTGATCGCTTCGCTCCTGATTGCGGTGACGGCGAGGGCGAACGCCCAGCAGGCGCCGCACGCCGAGCCGAAGCCAGCGCCGGCCTCGGAGTCGGCGCCCGCCGCGATCGAGGACCGGCCGTACAGGATTCGTGCATTCGTCTCATTCGACCCTATGACTCGGATCGACGCTCGCGGGCGCGAGCGGATCGTCGACGGTTGGCTCGGCCTGGTCCGGCGGATGGTCGGGCCGGCGTGGGAGATCGAGGTCGCCGAGGCCGACGGGGCTGCGTCGGCGCTTGTGCTCGAATCGCTCGTCCCCGCCTCGGTCAAGCCTCTCGGTCAAGGGGCTGACAAGGTCTGGCTCATCCGGGGGTCGGCCGATCGGGGATTGGTCGCCCTCGAGGGCCGCGAGTACGACGTCGCGACCGGGTGGCTGGGGCGCCTCAGGCGCGGACGGCCAAGACGGTGCCCGACGTCGTGCGCGAGCTGTTCCGGCTCACCGAGGCCATGTTCGCGCCGTACGCCGAGATCGGAGAGCCGAGCGGCGATGCCGTGCCGCTCCGCGTCCAAGGCTCCGCACTGCCGAAGGGCCAGCTCGGGCAGGGCATCGCGCCGGTCGGCACCGTCTTCAGGCCGCTCCGGGTCGTGTATAACGGGGACGACACCGTGCTGAATATCCTCAAGATTCCTTATTCATACCTCGTCGTCTCAACGCGCGAGGACGCGGAGACGCGGGCGACGCTCGTGCGGGGCGTGGCCGACCCGCTCACGAAGCGGTTCACGAGAAAGAACAAGCTCGTCGCGCTCGGCGTCAAGCCGGGGGCGTTCCAGACACGGTTCCGGTTCGTCCAGTCGAAGGGCGATGCGCCGGCGTCCGGCTACGTCCTGACGGCGCGGCCGGCGCCCGACGGGCCGGCGCGGGTCGTGGCGACGACAGACCGGGACGGGCGAGTGTCGATCCCCCGTGGCTTCGCCGACGGGCTGGTGATCGTCCGTCTCGTCGCCGGCCGCGCTGAGCCGCTCCGCGAGGTGCCGATCATGCCCGGCGAGTCGGACGAGGGGCTGACGATCCCCGTCGACCCGAAGTCGCAGGCCGTCACCCTGGAGACCCAGCTCGATGCGTTGCGCGACGAGATTGTCGACGTCGTGGCCCTGCGCAACCGGCTCGAGCGCCGGATGAAGGCCCGCGAGCAGCGGGACGAGTGGGCGGGGGTCGAGGAGGTCCTCGCCGAGTTCCGCAAGCTCCCCCCGCGCGACGGCTTCGTCAAGCGGCTCGAACGGCTGAATGACGACGCCCAGAAGCAGGAGGAGCGGACCCGCTCGGTCGTCCTCACCAAGACGGCGCGGCGCAGCTCGCCGAGACGAAGGCGCTGATCGATCGCTATCTCGACGACGAGCTCTATCGCGCGTACGAGGACGCCGTGATCCGCGCCAAGGAGCGGGACGCGCGCGGCAAGGCGCAGGCGAAGGTCAAGGCGAAGGGAGCCCCCCGCATCGCCGCGCCACTTGCCCAGCCCTCGCCCGCGATGAAGGCTTCCACGGCGCCCGCGGAACCGGCGAAGAAGGCGGCGACGCCCCCGCCGGGCGTCAACCCATTCTGATCGTTCAGTCGCCCGCTTCCATCCCCTGGAGCGAGTCGACCTCCTCGCGATCCCCGCGCTTCCTCGGCGAGCCCGGGTTGAGCCAGCCGAACAGTTTCACGAGCTTCGGACCGTTCTTAAAGAGCCGCTCGAGGGACGGCGTCGACAGGCGGTCGATATGGCCGTACCACGTGGTGACCATCCGGACGAACTCGAGCATCTTCTCGAGCTGCGCGGCGAGTGCAATCCTCCGCGGGCCCACCGGACTTGGCCTCGACGACACAATGCTCCAGGAGTGCGATCGTCGGGTCCATCTCGCGCCGCTTCCGCTCGGCCATGATGACGCGGAAGGTGTCCATCACGTCCTTGAGCGCCTCGAAGCGGTCGCGGCGGTCGCCGATGATGTGGACCCTGCGCACCACGCCCCAGGTGATGAGCTCGCGGAGGCTCGTCGAGACGTTCGACCGGCTCACGTCCAGGAGCCGGCTGATCTCCTCGGCGTCGAGCGCCTCGGGCGCGACAAAGAGTAGCGCATGGACCTGGGCCATCGTCCGGTTGATGCCCCAGGCCTGCCCCATCTCGCCCCAGTGGAGCACGAACTTCTTGGCCGCGGGTGTTAGTATCACAGTCGTTACCGGATCGTCGGTCTTTTCGGTCCCAACCGAAACTGTAGCCCGACGGACGAGGAGGGTCAAGTTTCGGCATCGATGGCGCAGGATCGTAAGAAATGGAATTCTTCCGCTTGCAATGGGCCGACGAGCGCTTTAGGATTGGTGCCAACGACAATCGTCATGGCCTCGAAGGGTCGCGGGGGACCGGGCGATGAAGCGAATCCGGGTCGCGGCGACGGTGGCGGTCCTGGCGGCCGGGGCCTGCGGCTGCGGCTCGCGTCAGGACGCGGGGACGTCGAAGCCGGTGACCGCGAACAACGAAACGCCGGCCTGCGTGACCGATCGCCGGGTCGCGCTCCTTCCCGGCTCGGTGACGCTCGAGTGCGACGACTTTGGCGCGCAAGTCGTTGCGTATGACCCGGGGCAGGGCGGGCGCGACGTCACGGCCGAGGTCGCGTGGTCGGTCGAGCCGGCCGGTGTCGTATCCGTCGACGCGGGATACGTGACCGCGGTCCATCCCGGCAAGGCGACGATTAGGGCGAGCCATGCGGGAGTGATCCGCGAGGCAGAAGTCACGGTCCTCGACGCGGCGGATCGCCCGTGGGACGTCGGCGAGGACATCGTGCCGATCCTCTCACGTGCCGGCTGCAACGCGGGCGGATGCCACGGCCGGGCCGACGGTCAGAACGGCTTTCACCTCTCGATCTTCGGATACGACCCCGCGGGCGACTTCGCAGACCTCACCCGGAACGGCGGCGGCCGACGGGTCTCGCGGATGACGCCCACGTCGAGCCTGCTACTGATGAAGGCGACCGGCGCGACGGCTCACGTGGGCGGGCCGCGGATCGCCCCTGGCTCGGCCGACTATCGGAGGCTCGCGGCCTGGATCGCCGATGGGGCGCCGATGACTCGAGGAAAGACGCACGGTGCGGTGACCGGAATTCGCGTCGATCCGCCCGAGGTACAGCTCGATGAGCCCGGGGCGCGCCAGCTTCGCGTCTTCGCCAAGTATGCCGACGGGCACGAGCGTGACGTCACCCGCCAGGCCGTGACGAAGACGCTCGACGACTCGGCCGCGACGATCGACGGCAAGGGGAAGGTTTCGCTCCTCCGCCGCGCCGAGACCGATCTGATCGTTCGCTACGGCTCGCAGGTCGTCTCGGCGCGGGTCGGGACGGTGATCAACCCGGGACTCAAGTACGACTTCGCCGCGAGACCCCGCAGGAACTTCATTGATGACGAGCTGTTCAAGCGGCTGGCCGCGCTCAAGGTCCCTCCGAGCGCGACCGCGACCGACGCCGCGTTCCTCCGCCGAGTCACGCTCGACCTGACGGGCCAGCAGCCGCGTCCCGAGCAGGTCCGCGAGTACCTGGCCGACAAGGATTTCGACAAGAGGGTTAAGCTCGTCGACCGCCTGCTTGGCGACCGCGACTTCGTCCGCTTCTGGGAGATCAAGCTCGGCGACATGCTCGAGATCACCTCGGCGCGGCCCGACATCGGCCAGACCGCGGGCATGTACCAGGGCTGGGTCGAGGCGCGGCTCGCCGAGAACATGCCGTGGGACAAGTTCGTCCACACGCTCCTCACCGCCGTCGGCGACCCGGCGACCCGCGAGGACGCGCCGGCCAACTACGCGCTCGAGGGGCTCGACCCCAAGGAGCAGGCCGAGAAGACTGCTCAGCGCTTCCTCGGCCTCCGAATCCGCTGCGCCCAGTGCCACGACCATCCGTTCGACGTCTGGACGCAGGACGACTATTTCGGACTTGCGGCGACCTTCGCCAAGGTGGACCGCAGCGGCGGGCCGATGCCGGGCGGGATGATGGCCCGTGCGAAGATCCGGATCGAGCCCGAGGGGACCGTCGAGCACCTGCGGACCAAGAAGCCGGCCGAGCCCCGGCTGCTGACGCGGGCGCCGATCAAGGTCGGACCGAACGACGACCCGCGGAAGGCGCTCGCCGACTGGATGACCGCGCCCGACAACCCGTTCTTCGCCCGCGCCATGGCGAACTGGACCTGGGCTCAGCTCTTCGGCCGCGGGATCGCCGACCCGCCCGACGACCTCTCGCGATCGAACCCGCCGGTACACCCCGAGCTGCTCGATGCCCTCGCGAAGCACTTCGTCGAGCACAGGTACGACGTCCGCGACCTGATCCGGACGATCGCGACGTCGGAGGCGTACGCCATGTCCTCGGCGACCGCGCCGGGCAATGAGTCGGACAACCGGCTCTTCTCGCACCAGATGCCGCGGCCGCTGACCGCGCACCAGATGGCCGACGCGCTGGCGCAGGCCACGGACGTCGTCAATCGCTTCGCGAACCAGCCGGCCGGCAAGCGGGCGATCGAGATCGCAGACCCGGCCGTGGCGAGCCCGATCCTCGAAACCTTCGGCCGCTGCACCCGGCAGAACGGCTGCGCGAGCGTCCAGAGCCCGGCGCTTAGCCTGCGGCAGGCCTTGCTTCTGATCGGCGGCGACGTCGTCGAGAGCAAGGTGACGCACCCCAACGGTTATCTCGCCAACCTGCTCGAGCTCAAGCCCGCGCCCGAGGAGATCGTCGAGAACCTGTACCTCCGCGCCCTCTGCCGCCCGCCCACGGCCGAGGAGTCGTCGCGGTGGACGGCCGAATTGAAGCTCTCCGAGTCGCCCCGAGAGGCGGCCGAGGACCTGTTCTGGGCCCTGCTCAACTCGCGCGAATTCGCGTTCAATCATTGATCCGAAACGGAGGCCCGCGATGATCCGTCGGGGCGATTTCGCAGCACTGTGCTCCGGCCCGAGCCGCCGCGCCCTGCTCCAGGCCGGCTTGACGAGCGTCGTCGGTCTCGGCCTCGCCGACCTGTTCCGGCTCCAGACGTTCGCGTCGGGCACGGGCGGCGTCAAGCCGACGAAGGTCAAGAGCTGCATCCTCGTCTGGCTCGCCGGCGGGGCGTCGCACCTCGACACGTTCGACCCGAAGCCCGACGCCCCGGCCGACGTCCGCGGCGAGTTCAAGTCGATCGACACGGTCGTCCCCGGCTTGAAGATCAGCGAGATCCTGCCACGGATGGCGAAGGTCATGGATAAGGTCACGCTCGTCCGCAGCGTCACCTCGCCCGAGGCCGAGCACGCCCGGGCGTCGCATCACATGCTAACCGGCTACCGGCCGAGCCCGGCGGTGGTCTATCCGAGCGTGGGCAGCGTCGTCGCCAAGGTGATTTCGGAGGATCGCGGGGTTCTGCCTCCCTTCGTCGCCGCGCCCGACGCGCCATTCTTCGGCACCGCGGGCTACCTGACGCCCGCCTACGACCCGTTCGCGATCAACGGCGACCCGAACGCCGAGGGCTTCCGCGTCCGCGACCTCACGCCGCCCGACAAGCTCACTCTCGACCGGCTCCGTCGGCGACGGGCCATGGTCAAGTCGCTTGACGAGTTCGCACACGATGTGGGCAAGACCTCGCTGACCTCGTCGCGCGACAGGTTCTCGGACAAGGCGTACGATCTGCTCACATCTTCCGCGGCACAGAAGGCGTTCAAGATCGGCGACGAACCGCGCGAGCTTCGCGAGAAGTACGGCCGGAATCCGATGGGCCAGACCTGCCTGCTCGCCCGCCGCCTGGTCGAGGCGGGCGTGTCGTTCGTCACGGTCAACGACCGCGGGGCCGGGCCGCTGGGGTGGGACACGCACGCACAGAATTTCCCGACCCTCAGGAACAACCTGGCCCCATCGTTCGACCAGGGGGTCTCCGCCCTCATCGAGGATCTGGCCGCACGGGGGCGGCTGGCCGAGACGCTGGTCGTCGTCATGGGCGAGTTCGGCAGGACGCCGAAGATCAACGGCAACGCCGGCCGCGACCACCATGGGCGGGCGAACAGCGTCCTACTGGCCGGCGGCGGAATTCCCGGCGGGGTCGTCCTCGGCAAGACAGACGCTCGGGGCGACGGCCCGGCCGACCGGCCGGTCACGCCCTCGGACCTCGCCGCGACGATCTTCACGGCGATCGGCATCGACCCGAACTATCAGCTCGAGACGCCCGACGGCCGGCCGATCCGGCTAGTCGACGGCGGCCGGGCCGTGCGGGAACTGATCGCGAAAGCGTGATCGACCCCGACCCGACAGAAACGCGAAGGGCCGCGTCCCTCGGCAGGCGCGGCCCTTCGCTTCCTTTTGAGCGTCCCGCAACTCAGGAGATCGTCCTCGGCCTGAGCTCCAGGAAGCGGAACGCCAGCAGGATCACGCACCCGAGCACGGACAAGGCCCAATGCCGCGGGTCTTCGGGCCGCAGGCTCGGGAGGCAGAAGAATGCCACCGAGCCGCCGACCCAGGCGCCGATGGCGCCGAGCACGACAAGTTGCGGACGATCGACGACCAGGTCGCGGAAGATCGTCTCCCTCGCGAACGTGCCGGCCGCGACTCCCAGAAGGAGCCAGCCGAGCATGCAGATGGCCATCGACGTCGCTCCGGCGTTTCTTATCGATCAGCGATCGAATCCGCGGGGCTCGACGGCCACCGCGATGGTCGATCGTTTACGACTGCATGCTCTTGCAGACCGCGTGCCAAACCGGCCAGGGGGCCGAGGGGTGGTTGCGTTGAGGGGCGCGAATCTGGTCTGATCGCTGGGAATCCCCGCGCCGCGAGCCAGGTATTCCCCCCCGACGAGGCGGACGATGACCTCCCGACGAGCCGAGCCCGACCGATCGCCCGCCGCCTCCATCGAGCCCACCGACCCGTCGATTCTCGACGTGACGACCCGGGCGGATGGCCCCGCCGGGGCGCTCCCGCTGACCGACGCGATGCTCCGCGACTGGCCGTCGGGCGACCTCTTCGGCCTCAGCCAGAACGCGGGCATGGGCTGGCCGTCGGGCGAGGTCGCGCGCGATCCGTTCCTGATCCTGAGCACGCAGGGCGGAATGCGCGATAGCGACGGCTCGCCGATCGCTCTTGGCTTCCACACCGGCCACTGGGAGGTCGCGCTCCTGGTTCGCGAAGCGGCCGAGGAGTTGAGGGCCGCAGGCGTTGCCCCGTTCGCGGGGATGGTCTCGGACCCGTGCGATGGGCGGACCCAGGGCACGCCCGGAATGATGGACAGCCTCCCGTATCGCAATGACGCGGCGATCGTCTTCCGACGTCTGATCCGCTCGCTACCGAGGCGGAAGGGCGTCCTCGGCGTCGCGACGTGCGACAAGGGCCTGCCGGCGATGATGCTCGCCCTCGTCGGCTCACGCGACCTACCGGGTGTGATCGTCCCCGGCGGCGTCACGCTGCCACCGGCCGTAGGCGAGGATGCGGGCAAGATCCAGTCGCTGGGAGCTCGCTATTCACACGGCGAGGTTACGCTTCAGGAGGCGGCGGAACTCGGGTGTCGGGCCTGCGCCAGCCCGGGAGGGGGATGCCAGTTCCTCGGTACGGCCGCGACGGCGCAGGTCGTCGCCGAGGCCCTTGGCCTGACCGTCCCGCACGCCGCGCTCGCGCCTTCGGGTCAGCCGATCTGGCGCGAGATGGCCCGCCGGTCCGCCCGCGCCCTGCTCGACCTCGCCCGCCGGGGCCTGACCTCCCGCGACATCCTCACGCCCGCCGCGATCCGCAACGCGATGACGGTCCACGCGGCGTTCGGGGGCTCGACGAACCTTCTGCTGCACATCCCCGCGATCGCCTTCACCGCGGGCCTCGAACGGCCGACGGTGGAGGACTGGCACGCCGTCAACGTCCGCGTCCCGCGGCTCGTGAGTGTGCTGCCGAACGGCCCCGACTATCACCCGACCGTCCGCGCCTTTCTCGCGGGCGGGGTGCCCGAGGTGATGCTCCACCTCCGCGAGCTGAATCTTCTCCACCTCGACGTCCTCACCGCCTCGGGCTGGCCGCTCGGCGATGTCCTCGACGCGTGGAAGTCGAGCTCGCGGCGGGCGCGGCTCCGGGAGCGGCTGCGGAGCGAGGACTCCGTCGATCCCGACGAGGTCATCATGAGCCCGGCCCGCGCCCGAGAGCGAGGTCTGACGAGCACCGTGACCTTCCCCCGCGGCAACCTCGCACCGAAGGGCTCGGTCATCAAGAGCACGGCGATCGACCCGAGTGTCGTCGACCGCGACGGCGTCTACCGCAAGACCGGCCCTGCGCGGGTCTTCACGCGCGAGCGCGACGCGATTGCGGCGATCAAGGGGCAGGGGCCGAATCCGATCCGGGCGGGAGACGTGCTCGTCCTCATCGGCCGCGGGCCGGCGGGCGCGGGGATGGAGGAGATTTACCAGATCACCTCGGCGCTCAAGCATCTCTCGTTCGGGAAGCACGTCGCGGTCGTCACCGACGCCCGCTTCTCCGGCGTCTCCACCGGCGCCTGCATCGGCCACGTCGGACCCAGAGGCGCTGGCCGGCGGACCGATCGGCCGGCTCCGCGACGGCGACCTCGTGCGGATCGTTGTCGACCGCGTCCGGCTCGGCGGCTCGATCGACCTGGTCGGGCGTCGAGGGCCACGACTACGGGGCCGAGTGGGGCTCGGCGACGCTCGCCGAGCGGCCGCCACATCCCGGCCTCTCGCCCGACCCCGACCTGCCGGACGACACCCGGCTCTGGGCCGCGCTCCAGGCCGTCGGTGGCGGGGCGTGGGGCGGCTGCGTCTACGACCCCGACGCGATTATCGAGGCCCTGACCTCGCCCGCGAGCGGCGGGCAGCCGGCGAGGCTGTCGCCCGGTGAGTGTCGGATATCGTATCGTCTTCGGGGATGGACGAACCGACCGATAGAGGGCGTGCGCGATGCGTTGGATGACCTGGCTGGCGATCGTCTGGACCGTGCTGATCCTCGTCCTCTGCTGGACGCCCCCGCAGCACCTGCCGGTGTCGGAGGGCGGGCCGTCGTTCTTCCATCACTCGGGGCCGACAAGATCATTCACGGCGGGATCTTCGCCGTCTTCGCCCTCCTCTGGCGACAGGCAACGTCGCCAGCATCGGCACCCGTCATCGCCGTCTCGGGGCTGGCCCTCGCCGTGATCACGGAGCTGGGCCAAGCGACATCGTTCGTCGGCCGCGACGCCGAGTCTTTGGGACGGGATCGCCGACACGGCAGGGGTCGGGATTGGGCTTATCGTCGCCGCGTGGTTCTCCCGGCGAGGGTCTTCGCGAGTGCCTCGCCCACCGATCAGGCCTGAATGGCGGCGAGCATGCTGCAGAGAGACCCGACGGTCGTTTTCCAGCAGCGGCGTGCCGCCGAAGGCCATGCCCAGGTCCTTGATCCTGTCGGTGACGATCTCGTTCTTCGGGGCCGTCGGGCCGCCGAGGATCGTCGCCCGGCTGCCGGACAGCCGTTGTGCAATCGAGGCGACCTCGTGTCCGACACGTAGCGGTCGTAGCACGCGTAGGCCTGGCCGGCGATCCCGTCTGCGTGCAGGAGGATCTCGACGGCCCGGGCGACGTCGGCCGCGTGGACTTCCTTGCCGCCGCGGCGGCATTCGACCGGCCCGCCGCGGGCTACGGTGGATACCAAGGCGTACCACTTGCTCGCCGGGGCCGGCCGGGCCAGGCCGTAGATGCCCGTGGGCCGCAGCGCGCAGATCGGGTAGCCCTGGCCAAGGCCATAGCTCGAGACGAACGCCTCGATCGCCGCCTTGTGGGCTCCGTAGTGGGACTTTGGCCACAGCGGATGGGTCTCGTCGAGCGGCCGGTCGGGCAGGATCACTTCATGAACGGCGCAGCGTCGAGATGAAGACGAACCGGCCGACGTTCGCCTTGCGGGCCTCCTCGACCAGGCGGATCGAGCCGAGTGATGTTGTGGTCGAGGAACGAGAGCAAATCCCCCTCGCCGCCGCGGAATCCGCCGCCCGGATGGTCGAGCGCGGCGTGGACGACGGCGTCGACGCCCTGGACGAGATCCGTCGGTCGGCCTCGGGGTCGCCGAGCGTGCCGGGGATCCAGGTCAGCGCCCCTTGGGCGGGTCGAAAGCCGCCCAGGTCCGACTCGGGCCGGTGCCAGCAGCGCAGCGATGGCCGGCGTCCAGAAGGCGCTGGACGATGTAGCGGCCGAGGAACCCCGTGGCACCCGTGACGGCGATTTGCATGACCGACTCCTCTGTGTGGTCGACCTTCCGGCCCTCGGCCTCGGGACCCCGGCAACCTGCCGCCGAGCGAACCCGGCGTTCGCTTTCGTTCGCCATCGTGCGATCGCGTGCGGTCCGGCGGTACCGGGTCGGTGCGCGAAGTCGAACCGGGGTGAACGGATCGGAATTGGCTTCGTTTCGCAGGCCCAGATTGGCTTCGTTTCGCAGGCCGTGATTGGCTTCGTTTCGCACGCCGGCTCCGGCCGCCGATCGGGGGGACGGCCCGTCCGCCCGGGTCTCCGCGGGCCGTCACCGGGGTCCATCACTCGCCGTCTCGAGCCAGCACGGCGAGCACGTCCCGCTGCGGCTCGCCCGTGACGTGGACGCTGCCGTCCGGCCCGATGAAGACGTTGACCTCGCTCCGGACGCCGAACTGGGGCAGGTAGATCCCCGGCTCGACCGAGAAGCAGGTCCGCGGCAGGACGAGCCGCTCGTCGTGGGTCTCCAGGTCGTCCATGTTCGCCCCGTTGCCGTGCGTCTCCTGGCCGATGCTGTGGCCGGTCCGGTGGATGAAATTCGGGCCGTAGCCGGGCGTCCTCGATGACCTGACGGGCCGCGCGGTCGACCTCGTAGCCGCGCAGCGGCCGGCCCGCGGCGAAGGCATCCCTCACGAGCGCGATCGCAGCGTCGCGGGCGTCGGCCACGACCTGGAAGACGGCCCGGTACTCGCCTGGTACCTCCTCGCCGACGAACCCGACGCGGGTCAGGTCGCTGTAAACCGCCCGCGGCCGGTCCATCTTGGCCCAGAGGTCGATCAGGACGAACGAGCCCATGCCGATCTCGCCGTCCTTGCCCGGCGTGGGCTCATAGTGCGGGTTGCCGCTGTGCGGGCCCGACGCCGACGATCGGGGGGTGGTACGTCGTCATGCCGTGGTGGTGAAAATGGTCCATGATCGCCTGCTGGACCTCGATCTCGTGGATCGTCTCGCCCGATCGGACCCGCTCGGCGATCAGGCCCCAGGCCATGCTCGTAGGCCGATCGCGTGTGCCGGTCGGCCTCGAGGTGCATGGCCCACTGCTCGTCGTCCCACGACGCCTCGAACCGGGCGATCAGGTCGCCCGAGGGACCACCTCGACGCCAAACGCCTTGACCAGCTCGACCGTTCCGGCATCGACCCGGGAGATGTACGGGTTGGCGTTGCGGGGCGAATACTCCATCGCGACCCGCTTGCGGCCGCCGAGCATGTGCAGGACGCCAGCTTCCAGCTCCTGCCACGTGAGGTAGACGCTCGCCTTGCCGGGCAGGTGGTCGAGGGCTCCCCGGCTCGATCCGGTGGACCAGCTTCCTGGGCTCGCCCGACCGCCGGGACGAGATAGAAGAACCGCCGCGAGGTCTGGGCGTCGTCGACCTCCAGACCGAGGACCCGTCGGGCCAGGACGTTGCTCCCTCGGAAGTCGTAGAGGAGCCAGGCGTCGATGCCGAATTCCTTCAGGGCCGCCTGGATCGCCGTCAGGTCGAACATCGGTCAGGTTCCTTCGATGGTGTGCGGCGGCCGGCCGATTCTGCTTCGACTTCGCTGATGGCCTGACGCAACGCGTCCGTCACGGGCAGCGACCGGCCGGCGTTGTAGTCGTAGTTGACGATCGTCGAGGTGCCGTCGGCCACGATCGCGCGCGTGCCGGATGCTCGGCGACGGCGTGCTCGATGACGATGCTGCTCGTGCCGACGCGGGCGACCCGCGAGCCGATGCGGACCTCGTCGGGGAATGCGACCTGGCGGCGGAAGTTGCAGGAGACCGCCGCCAGGATGGGTCCTCGGCCCTCGGCCTGGGCGTCGTGCATCATGCGGATCTCGGAGAAATAGGCGATCCTTCCGACCTCGAACCAGCGTAGAAAGACCGTGTTATTGACATGGCCGAAGGCGTCCTGGTCGCCCCACTGGACGACGACCGGGACGACCACGGGATAGCCGGCGAGGAGGTGCGACGTGGGGTCTCGCGCGTCATCGAGCGAGGCTCGCCAAGTTCGCGATGGCCCGCGGGTTGCATGGCCCTACAGACCGGCCAGACAGTGTAACCGATCGGCCGTCGCAAGGCAGCGACGCTTCTCACGGCGGATGGCCGGCCTATAATTCCGCAGAGCGAGGCCGCACATCCGACGGAGTGGGGTCGCCAGGACGGAATCGAGACGCCGAGAACCCGGGACGGGGCGAGGGCCCTGCCTCGGGCGGGGACGGACTCCGCACGAGAACCGGAAGCGAGAGCCGAGATGATCCCCGAACCGAGAGGGGTCGGTCCGATGAAAGAGGAAACGGGCCGGTGGCAGCGGCGGATCTGGGCGGGCCGGCGAGGCACTCGCCGCGAGCGGCTCGGTGACATCTCCGCGCACGCCACGGGCGTCTCGGCCCCCGAGCCGGCCGCGCCGCCGCACCCGCCGTGTAGCCTGGCACCGAAGCATCAACGCGCACCGCCTTCGCGTTTCGCGGCTATGACGTCGCCAACCTCGGACCGGAGCGACGAGCTGCTCGCCCATCCTCACTTATGGGCCGGTCGTGCGGCGGACGCTGAACGAGGTCTCCGAGATCGCCTCCGACGCCCTGCACCGGCCCGTCGACCTGGTCGAGCGGGTCGAGACCGCAGGAACCGTCGACCCTGGCGAGTCTTCCCGGACGACGTGGCGCTGATCGTCGGCATGGAGCTGGCTCAGATGCGCGTGCTCGACGAGGTCTTCGGCCTCTCCGCCGTCGCGGGCGAAATTGATGCTCGGCTACAGCATCGGCGAGCTGACGGCCGAGATCGTCGGCGGGGTCTACGCCCTCGATCAACTGCTGCCCGTCCCACTCGAGCTGGCGCCGGATTGCGCCGAGCTGGCCGAGGACACGGCGATGGGCGTCCTGTTCACCCGCGGACCGGTGCTCGACGAGGACGAGGTGATCCGCGTCTGCCGCGCGATCTCGGCCGAGGGCCACGGACTGATCGGTCCGTCGGCGTTCCTCTCGCCGAACACGGCGCTGATCCTGGGCGAGGGCAAGACGCTCGACCAGCTCGAGAAGGCGATCCCCGACCACTTCCCGAAGCGGACGATGCTCCGCCGCAACCCGAACCGCTGGCCGCCGCTGCATTCGCCGATCGTCTGGAAGCGGAACATCCCCAACCGCGGCCGCGACCTTGATGTACCGGATCAAGGGCGGTTCGAGGCGGCCGAGCCCGCCGATCGTCTCGTGCGTGACCGGAAAGGCCGACTACGATGCCGAGAACAGCCGCGACCTGATGATCCGCTGGACCGACCAGCCGCAGCGGCTCTGGGACGCGATCGAGACGCTGCTCAACTCGGGGGTGCGAGACGGTCATTCACGTCGGCCCGGCACCAAATCTGATCCCGGCGACGTTCACCCGGCTGAGCAATAACGTGACGAAACACCTTCAGAACAAGCATTTGCAGCGGATTCGGCAACAATGTGGTCACGACCATCACGCGGCACGCGTGGCTGGGCCATATCCTGCCGGCGAAGGCTTCCCTGTTGCGGACGCCGTTCATCGAGCACATCATCCTGGAGGACTGGCTGCTGGCCCAGCCGGCCGCCTGAGCCGCTCCGGGACCACTTCCGCCGCGGTCTTTACCAACCGATGGGGGGGACCATGAGTCAGGATCTGAAGGAGCGCCCGGCGCTCCCGCGTCCGAGGAGCCGGAAGGCCAGACGTTCGTCGAGGTCGCGCTCGAGCTCGGCGGCAAGAGCGCCGAGGAGGCGAAGAAGACGGGCAAGCTCGACCGCGCCGACGAGCAGGTCGAGGCGATGTTCGCCACGCGCTACCAGACGTCGAATAGCCCGATCCATCGCGCGGTCTGGGACCGCACGCTTCCGAGTCGACCTGTTCCAGTCGCAGCGCGCCGGCCGTGCCCGAGGCGTGTCGCCGCGTGATGGACGACTCGCTCGCCGTCGTCCAGCGGCACGTCGCGGGCGGGACGCTCTACGACGAGAACCGGAAGATCTCGAAGGCCGTCCTCGACGACCTCGCGAAGGCCGGCTACTGGGGCCTGCTCGTCGATCGCGAGTACGGCGGGCAGGGGTGCGCCGTTCTCGGCGTTCGCACCGTTCCTAACGAAGATGGCGACGGTCGACGCGACCGTCGCCGGCCTGGCTTCGGTCCACGGCTGCATCGGTGCGGTCGACCCGCTCCGGGCGTTCGGATCGGCCGAGCAGAAGGCGAACTACCTGCCCCGGCTCGCCAGCGGCGAGCGGCTTTCCGGCCTTCGCCCTGACGGAACCCGGCGCCGGCTCGGACCTGACCGCGCTTCGCACGACGGCCCGGCTCGACGGCGATGATTACGTCGTCGACGGCGAGAAGCTGTTCATCACCAACGCGATCCCCGGCCGGACCGTTGGGCTCGTCTGCCTGATCGACGGCAAGCCGGCCGTCCTGATCGCCGACCTGCCCGACCACGAGGACGAGCATTTCCAGCTCGTGAAGTACGGCCTCTACGCCCTGAAGCACTCGTACAACAACGGCCTGAAGTTCCACGGCTTCCGCGTGCCTGCCGAGAACCTGCTCCGCGTGACGAAGGGCGACGGCCTGACGATCGCCTATCACGGCCTGAACCTCGGCCGCGTCGCCCTCTGCGCCAACGCGGCGGGGACGATGCGGCTGATGCTGGCGAACATGCTCCCCTGGGCCGATTTCCGCCGGACCTACGGCGCCAAGATCGCCTCGCGCGAGCTGGTCCAGCGGCGGATCGGCCGGATGGCCGCGTTGATCGCGGGCTGCGACGCACTGGTCGCGTGGTGCTCGTCGCTGCTCGACCAGGGGTATCGCGGCGAGATGGAATGCATCATCGCCAAGATCTTCGGTAGCGAGGCGCAGAAGGAAGCCGCGATCGAGCTGTTCATGAAGACGCACGGCGGTCGGGCGTTCCTGCACGGCCACAACTTCGGCGACAACGTCCACGAGTACCTCGCACCCTGCATCTACGAGGGCGAGGGTGAGATGCTTGGCATGGCGTTCCTCAAGTCGCTCATCAAGGAACACGGCAAGCAGTTCTTCGAGCCGATCGGCCGCGCCATCGCCGCGAAGGGCCTGAAGAACCCCAACCCGCTCAACCCGGCACATGCCTGGGCGCTCAAGGACGCGATGATCCCCTACGCCAAGTGGCGCACCGGCGCAGTTCTTCGCGGGCAAGCGGCACGTCCACTGGCCCGAGATGCCCGAGCAATGCTGCGGAATCACGCCGAGTTCGCCGAACGCCCACCTCTACGCCGCGCGGCTCGAGATCAGCGAGGTGATGACCAAGCACCAGCTCAAGCTCGCCGACCGCCAGTGCCGGATGGCCGAACTCTCGCAGCGGATCCAGGACACTGGTCGTGATGCTCGCCACCAGCCTCTGGGCCGCCAGGCAGCCCGGCAGCTCGACGCGGACGCCGCCGACATCCTCTGCCAGGACCTGACGCGGAAGCTCACCGGCAAGCGGCCGAGCGACTCGTACTTCCGCGCTGTGACGAAGCTCGGCAAGGCGATCGACGAGGGCGGCTACCAGGAGATCGCCGGCATTCCCGCCGAGCCGATCCTGATGAAGTACGCCGAGTGACGTAGCGTCCGGTAGCGGACCATCTCGGGAAGGCCGTTAACGGAAGATGGTCCGCATCACGGACCCTAGAGGAGTCCACCATGCCCCGCGCCTTCCAGTGGGACGTCCGCCCCGACAAGATCGGCGTCCTGACGTTCGACCTGCCCGACAAGAAGGTCAATACCCTCGGCCAGCGAGGTCCTCGCCGAGCTGGGCGAGGCCCTCAAGACCGCCGCCGCCGAGCCCGGCCTCCGCGGCATGCTGCTGCGGAGCGGCAAGCCCGGCCAGTTCATCGCCGGCGCGGACTTAATGAACTGGCGATGCTCTCGCTCGCCTCGAAGGACCAGGTCGCCCAGGCGTTCACGGGCGGGCACAAGCTGTTCAACTAGCTTTGCGATGCTCCCGTTTCCGACCGTCGCCCTCATCGACGGCGCCGTGCATGGGCGGCGGGACCGAGATGGTGCTGGCGATGGACGACCGGATCGTCTCCGACGCCAAACACACCTCGATCGCCCTGCCCGAGACGAAGCTCGGCCTGCTCCCCGCCTGGGGCGGCACCCAACGCCTGCCTCGCCTGATCGGCGTCCCACCCGCGATCGAGATGATCGCCTCGGGCGAGGCCGTCGACGCCAAGAAGGCCGTCGCCATCGGCCTGGCGTTCGACGCCGTCCCGGCCGAAAAGCTGGTCGATGAAGGCGTGCGGCGGATCGAGCACCTCCAGTCGACCGGCGAGTGGAAGGCCAACCGCAAGAAGCGCTCGCAGCCGGTCGGCCTCGGCCCCGTCCGGATGATGTTCACCTTCGGCGTGGCCGAGGGGGCGATCAAGGGCAAGACCAAGGGCCAGTACCCCGCGCCGCTGGTGGCCCTGAAGGCGATCAAAGAGGGCTGCAACAAGACGCTCGAGGAGGGCTGAAGGTCGAGCAGGAGGCGGCGCTGGAGCTGTTCGGGACGCCCGTCGCGGCGAACCTGATCGGCATCTTCTTCATGCAGAATCGGCTCAACCGCGACCCGGGCGTGGCCGACGAGACCGTCAAGCCGCGGGAGATCAATCGTGTCGGCGTCCTCGGCGCGGGCCTGATGGGCGCGGGGATCGCGACGGCGAATGCCCGCGCGGGCATCCCGGCCGTGATGGTCGACGTCGACGAGTCGCGGGTCCAGGCCGGCCTCAAGGCGGCGAGTGAAGTCGTGATGAGCCGCATCAAGATCGGCCGCGCCACGCCCGAGGACATGGCGAGGATGCTCGCCCTGCTCAACACCTCGACCTCGCATCAAGCCTTCGCCGACTCGCGACGTCGTCATCGAGGCCGTCTTCGAGGACGAGAAGGTCAAGACCGAGCTGTACAAGCAAGCTCGCCGGCGTCCTCAAGGACGACGCGATCCTGGCTGAGCAACACGTCGACGATCTCGATCACGCGGATGGCCGAGTCCGCCCCGCATCCCGAACGGTTCGTCGGCATGCACTTCTTCTCGCCGGTCGACCGCATGCAGCTCGTCGAGGTCATCCGCGGCGCCAGGACGAGCGACGAGACGGTCGCGACGGTCGTCGCACTCGCCAAGAAGATCAAGAAGACGCCGATCGTCGTGAACGACTGCCCGGGGTTCCTCGTCAACCGCGTGCTCTTCCCCTACATGAACGAGGCGCTCGCCCTGCTCGAGGAGGGCGTACCGATGGACGCGATCGACGACGCGGCCGCCAAGTTCGGCATGCCGATGGGGCCGATCGCTCTCCAGGACGCCGTCGGGCCTCGATATTTCGCTTCGGCGCGGGGCATGTGCTCGCGAAGGCGTATCCCGACCGCGCCGTGACGAGCCGCGTGCTGGGCGAGCTCGTCAAGGCCGGGCGGCTTGGCAAGAAGACCGGCGCGGGCTTCCGCAAGTACGGCGGCAAGGGCAAGGCCTCGAGCGACCCGGCCGTCGAGCGCGATGCTCAAGACCGACAAGCCGGCGCCGACGTATACAAGGGAAGAGATTACCGACCGCCTGTTCCTGCCGATGCTCCTGGAGGCGACGCGCGTCCTCGAGGAAGGGATCGTCCGCGACGCCGTCCGACGTCGACATGGGTCTGATCCTCGGCATCGGCTTCCCGCCGTTCCGCGGCGGAATCCTCCGCTGGGCGGACTCGGTCGGTGCGAAGGAGATCCTCAAGAGGCTCGAGAAATATCAGTCCCTCGGCAAGCGGTTCGAGCCGACCGAGACGCTGAAGAAGCACGCCGAAGCCGGCGGGTCGTTCTATCCGATGCCCAAGCTGGCCGCCTCGGCCTGAAAGGACGATCCCAATGAGAAGTGCCGTGATCATCGACGCGCTGAGGACGCCGGTCGCGCGGGCCTCGAGCGATAAGGGATACTACCGCGACGTCCGCTCCGAGGACCTCTCGGCGCACGTCATGAACGCGCTCGTCGCCCGCACGGGCATCGACCCCGCGCTGATCGACGACGTCCGCTGGGGCTGCGTCCAGCAGCAGGGCGAGCAGGGCTTCGACGTGGCGCGGATCGCCTCGCTCGTCGCCGGCCTGCCGGTCGAGATCGGCGGAGTGACGATCAACCGCAACTGCGCGTCGAGCCTGCAGGCGATCAACGACGCGGCCATGAGCATCGCCGCCAACTGCGAGGACATTCAGATCGCCGGCGGCGTCGAGCACATGGACCACATCCCGATGTCGAAGGACTACAACCCGGCCCCCTCGCTGCTGGCGCGGCACAGCGAGGCGATCAACAACATGGGCCTGACGGCCGAATTCCTCGCGATGAAGTACGGCATCCCCCGCGACAAGCAGGACGCCTTCGCCCTGCGGAGCCACACGCTCGCCGCGAAGGCCACCGACTCGCGGGCCATTCAAGGACGAGATCGTCCCGACCTGGGGCCGCGACGAGGCCGGGCGAGAAGGTCGCAGCTCGACCGACGACCAGTGCATCCGCCGCGACACGTCGATGGAAGCCCTCGGCGTCGCTCCCGCCGGCGTTCAACCCGGCGGGCGGGTCGGTCACGGCGGGCAACAGCTCGCCGGTTAACGTCGGCGCGGCGGCCTTGCTCGTGATGTCCGAGGAGAAGGCGTCCGAACTGGGCCTCAAGCCGATGGCGCGGATCAGGAGCATGGCCGTCGCGGGCGTCGCGCCCGAGGAGATGGGGATCGGCCCGGTCCCGGCCGTCCAGAAGGCCCTGAAGCGAGCCGGCCTGACGCTCGACCAGATCGACGCGATCGAGCTGAATGAGGCCTTCGCAGTGCAGGTGCTCAGCGTGCTGAAGCTGCTCGGGATCGACGAGCAAGAAGGTCAACACGCGGGGCGGCGCGATCGCGATCGGCCATCCGCTGGGCGCGAGCGGGGCGCGGATCGCCACGACGCTGTTGCACCGGATGAGGTCGGAGGGCGCGAAGTACGGCCTGGCGACGATGTGCGTGGGCCAGGGCCAGGGGGTGGCCACGATCTTCGAGGCGTGCTAGCCTGGCCGGCCTGGACAATGCTCCCGTCCTGAAAGCCTGGTCGTCCCGCCATGACCGGACTCCCCAACCTCGCGGCCATGCACCGGGCCACCGCCGACCGGCTCGGCCCGCGCGGCGGCCGTCCGCTTCAAGCGCGACGGGCTCTATCACGACGTCTCCTGGGACGATCTACCGGGCGCAGGGCCGACGCGGTCGCGTCGGCCCTGATCGCGCTCGGGATCGGCAAGGGCGACCGGATCGCCATCCTGGCCGAGAACCGCGTCGAATGGCCTGATCGCCGACATCGGCATCCTCTCCGCCGGGGCCGCCGACGTGCCGCTGCACGCCCCGTTGACCCCGCCGCAGTGCGCCTACCAGCTCGCCCACAGCGGGGCCCGCGGCCTGTTCGTCAGCGGCCAGGCGCAGCTCGACAAGGTCGCGGCCGGTGCGCGACGAGCTGCCGGCCTGGAGTTCGTCGTCTCGTTCGACCGGGCCTCGTCGCCCGCGTTTCCCGGGCCTGCTCACCCTCGACGGACTGCTCCAGCGCGGTCGGCGCGACCTGCCGCGGGTCGCCGACGAGCTCCGCGCGGCGCGAGACGGTCCCTGACGCGCGACGACCTCGCCACGATCATCTACACGAGCGGCACGACCGGCCGGCCCAAGGGCGTGATGCTCACGCACGGCAACCTGCTCTCGAACGCCGAGGCCACTGCCGGCTGCGCGGGCTCGTCGCAGGCCGACGTGCTGCTGAGCTGGCTTCCTTATAGCCACATCTACGCGCGGACGTGCGACCTTTACGTGACGACCCTGTCCGGCGCGACGCTCTGCCTGGCCGAGTCGGCCGATACGCTGCTCGTGAACCTCGCCGAGATCCAGCCGACCGACTTTACGTCGGTCCCGCGGTTCTACGAGAAGGTCTGGGCGGCCGTCGAGGCCCTCCCGCTCGCCGAGCGCGCGGCGCAGGCTCCGGCGGATCTTCGGCCCGAACGTCCGCCGGCTCTCCTCGGGAGGCGCCCCGTTGCCCAGGCACGTCGCGGAGGGCTTCGTCGAGGCAGGTTTGCCGCTTGCTCGAAGGGTATGGCCTGACCGAGAGCTCGCCCGTCATCAGCTTCAACCGGCTCAGGCGCAGCAAGGGTTGGGACGGTCGGCCCGGCCGATCCCGGGGGTCGAGGTGCGGATCGCCGACGACGGCGAGATCCTCACGCGCGGCCCGCACGTCATGAAGGGCTACTGGCAGGACCCCGAGGCGACTCGAACGGCGATCGTCGACGGCTGGCTCCATACGGGCGACGTCGGCCAGCTCGACGCCGACGGCTTCCTGACGATCACCGACCGCAAGAAGGACCTGATCATCACGTCGCTGCGGCAAGAACATCGCCCCGGCCGAGCTCGAGGCGCTGCTCGTCGCCGATCCGTACATCGATCAGGCCGTGCGTCCACGGCGACCGCCGGCCGTTCGTCTCGGCCCTGATCGTGCCGAACCTGCCGCTGCTGGAGGCGAAGGCCAGCGAGCTGGGTTGCAGGTTCGAGGTCGAGGGCGATTTGATTCGAAGCCGAGCCGATCCGCCGTTTCATGGCCGAGCGGGTCGCCTCGACCATGAAGGCCGTGAGCAACCCGGAGCGAGTGAAGGCCTTCCTCCTGCTCGGCCGGCCGCTGACGATCGAGTCGGAGGAGCTGACGGCGACGCAGAAAGTCCGCAGGAGGCATGTCCTGAGCCGGTTCGAGCGCGAGTTCGAGTCGCTCTACGCGGCGCGGCCCGATCGCGGCGCGGCCGAAGATTGAACGGATTCGTCCTTCTCGGGCGATGGGGGGCGGGCTTACAATGGAGGTCCTGCCCGCGAGGTCCCGCCCCGACGACCCCCGAGACGACGGAACCGATGTCGCGCGAACTCCTCCTCGTCGCCCTCCTCGGCCTGATCCCGGCTCCCGCCCGGGGCCAGGACTTGCCACCGCCCGCAAGCCGCCCGATCGACTACGAAAAGGACGTCCGGCCGATCTTTGCGAAGTCGTGCGTCAAGTGCCACGGCGAGAAGGTGGCCAAGGGCGGTCTCGTGCTCGATCAGAAGGCCGACGCCCTCCGGGCGGCGACAACGGCCCGGCGATCATCCCCGGGACAGAGCGACGATAGCCGGCTCATCCGCTACGTCGCGGGTGTCGACGACACGGTCATGCCGCCCGAGAACGCCGGCAAGCCGCTCACGCCCGAGCAGGTCGGATCCTCCGCGCCTGGATCGACCAGGGCGCCAAATGGCCCGACAACCTGAGCCGCCGCGGCGGCCCGACGTCGACCCACTGGGCCTTCAAGCCGCCCGTCCGGCCGGAGGTTCCCGAGGTCGAGTATGCCGCCTGGGTCCGCAACCCGATCGACGCCTTCGTCCTGGCCCGGCTCGAAAAGGAGGGGCTGAAGCCCTCGCCCGAGGCCGATCGCGCGACGCTGCTCCGCCGCCTGAGCCTCGACCTGATCGGCCTGCCGCCGACGATCGCCGAGGTCGATGCTTTCCTCGTCGACAAGTCGCCCGACGCCTACGAGAAGCAGGTCGACCGCCTGCTCGCCTCGCCCCACTACGGCGAGCGGTGGGCGCGCCGCTGGCTCGACCGCGCGCGGTACGCCGACACGAACGGCTACGAGAAGGACCGCGAGCGCTCGATCTGGCCGTATCGCGACTGGGTGATCGACGCCCTGAACCGCGACATGCCGTTCGACCGGTTCACGGTCGAGCAGATCGCCGGCGACCTGCTGCCGAACGCGACTCTCTCGCAGAAGATCGCCACCGGGTTCCACCGGAACACGATGACGAACGAGGAGGGCGGCATCGACGTCGAGGAGTTCCGCTTCGCCTCGGTCGTCGACCGCGTCGGCACGACCGGCACGGTCTGGCTCGGGCTGACCGTCCAGTGCGCCCAGTGCCACACGCACAAGTTCGACCCGATTACCCACCGCGACTACTACCGCTTCTTCGCCCTGCTGAACAATGTCGACGAGCCCGAGCTGAGCGTGCCCGAGCCGGCCATCGAGGCGAAGCGCGCGGAGATCGCGGCCGAGGTCGCGAAGCTCGAGGCCAATCGCGCCGAGCGTGTTCCCTCTGAATGACGACAAGGACGGATGGGAGCCGCTCTGGCCGGGCCTGGCACCGCGGCGGACGAGGGCACGACGCTGGAAGTCATCGCCGACGACACGGTCGTCGCCTCGGGGAAACCGGTCGACGGCGACACCTACCACCTGGAATTCGGTGGCTCGAGCGGGCCTATCTCCGCGATCCGTCTCGAGACGTCCTCGGACCCGACAAACCGGGAGATCGGTCCCGGGCGGACGAAGCACGGTAACTTCGTCGTCTCCGAGTTCCGGGCGGAGGCGGCCCATTTTCATCGGGGAATCAACCGCGGTTGAAGCCGGTCGCTGTCCGATCGGCGACGGCCGACATCGAGCAGCCCGAGTTTCTCGCCGTCCCTCGCCATCGACGGCAAGCCCGGCAACGGCTGGGCGATCGACGACGGATCGGGCCGCATCCGCGAGCCTCACGCCGCCGTTTTCACGCTTCAAGGAGCCGGTCGAGGTCGGGCCCGACGACCGGCTCGCGGATCACGCTCGACCAGCGCTACGGCGGCGGCCACACGCTCGGCCGGTTCCGGATCTCGCGCCAAGAGGGTCAACCGGGTCCGCCCAACCCGAAGGCGGATCGAGAAGGAGCTGCGAGAGGCACGGATCGCGGCGAAGCAGGCGGAATGGGAGCAGGGCGGACGGCGTACGAATGGTCGATCGCCAGGCCGTCTCGTCTGCACTCGAAGAACCACGCGACGCTCGACCCAAGGCCCGACGGCTCGGTCCTCGCTCGCGGCGACAAGCCGAACAACGACGTCTACGAGGTCGATCTTGATGGTACGTTCGACGGCTCGACGGCGCTTCGACTGGAGGTCCTTCCCGACGCCTCGCTGCCCGACGGCGGTCCCGGCCGCGCCCCGCTGTTCTCGGTCGGCGACTTCGTCCTTACCGAGATCCAGGTCGCGACCGTCGAGGGCAAGGACGCCAAGCCGGTCGCGATCGCGCGGGCCACGGAGGATTACTCCGAGGCCGGCCACCCCGCGGCGCTCGCGATCGACGGCAAGCCCGACACGGGCTGGACGGTCAAGGGCGGCGTCGGCAAGCCGCACGCTGCCGTCTTCGAGTTCACGCGAGCCGGTCGCGAAGGGCACGAAGCTCCGCGTCACGCTCCACCAGTTCGGCATCCACCAGACGACGATCGGCCGGTTCCGGCTCGCGACGACGAGCGCGAAGGCGCCCCGTCTCGGCGTCGGGCCGTGCCGGCCGAGGTCGAGGCGATGCTGGTCGTGCCGGCCGAATCGCGGACGACGGAGCAGGCGGCTATCGTCCGCAACCATTACCTCTCCGTCGCGCCCGAGCTGGCCGCGCACAACAAGCGGATCGACGACCTCCGCAAGTCGATGCCCCGATCGCCGACGACGCTGGTGATGGAGGAGCGTGCCCCGTCGGAGTCGAGGACCACGCACATCCACAAACGCGGCGAGTTCCTCCAGCCGACCGGGCCGGTCAAGCCGGGCGTGCCCGCGTTCCTGCCGGGCTTGCCTTCGGATGCGCCCGCCAACCGGCTCGGACTGGCGCGGTGGCTCGTGATGCCCGACAACCCGCTGACGAGCCGCGTCCAGTCTAACGGCGCGTGGCAGGCGTTCTTTGGCCGCGGGCTCGTGCCGACGCTCGACGATTTCGGGACGCGGTCCGAACCGGCCTCGCACCCGGAGCTGCTCGACTGGCTCGCGACCGAGTTCGTCCGGATCGGCTGGAGCCAGAAGGCGCATGCACCGGCTGATCGTGACGAGTGCAACGTATCGGCAATCGTCGAAGGCGACGCAAGGAACAGATCGCCCGCGATCCCGCAGAACGTGCGGCTCGGGCGGGGCGCCGCGCATCGGGTGGATGCCGAGGCGGTCCGCGACATCGCTCTTTCCGTGAGCGGCCTGCTGAACCCGACGATCGGCGGGCCGAGCGTCTATCCGCCGCAGCCCGATGGCGTGACGGCGCTCGCCTACGGGATGGCCGCGTGGCCGACCAGCTCGGGAGCGGAGCGCTATCGACGCGGGCTCTACACTTTCATCAAGCGGGCCGCGCCGTTCGCGGCGTTCGCGACGTTCGACATGCCGACGTCGGAGGTCACCTGCACGCGCCGCGAGCGGTCGAACACCCCACTCCAGGCGCTGACCATGCTCAACGATCCCGCTCTATCTCGAGGCCTCGAAGGCACTAGCCGACCGGGTGCTACGCGAGGCCAACGCCGACACGGGCGATCGCATCCGCCACGCATACCGCCTGCGTCCTCGCCCGCGAGCCTAAGGTCGACGAATCCAGATTGATCTCGGAGTTCCTCGATCATCAGCGCGAGCGGGCGAGCAGGGGCGAGATCCGCGTCGACAGCGAACTGGCCGACTTCGCCCAAGGCCGCGGAGCGGACCGCCTGGTTCGCGGTAGCGCGGGCGCTCCTGAACCTCGACGAGACGATCACGAAGGAATGACCCGATGAACCCATACCTCGCCACCACCCGGCGCTACTTCTTCCGCGAGTGCGGCGTCGGCCTGGGCAAGATCGCGCTGGCGTCGCTGCTCGTCGAAGGTGGCGCGGTCGTCGTCCGTTCGCCGCGACCAGGCCGCCGCACTATCGCGGCCAAAGCGAAGCGGGTGATCTTCCTCTTCATGGCCGGCGGCGCCGAGCCAGCTCGACCTCTTCGACAACAAGCCGACGCTCGCCAAGCACGACGGCCAGCCGGTGCCTCATGAGCTCGTCAAGGACCAGCGGTACGCCTTCATCCAGCCCGACTCGGCGCTGCTGGCGCCGCGGTACAAATTCGCGAGGCACGGGCAATCGGGGGCAGAACTGTCGGAGATGCTGCCGCACCTGGCGAAGGTCGTCGACGACGTGGCGATCGTCAAGTCGATGCATACCGACCAGTTCAATCACGCGCCCGCACAGATCTTCATGAATACTGGCTCGCCACTACCGGGCCGGCCGTGCATCGGGTCGTGGGCGACTTACGGGCTCGGCAGCGAGTCGGACGACCTGCCGGGGTTCGTCGTGCTCTCGTCGGCCGGCGGGCTGAGCGGCGGGTCGGCCAACTGGAGCAGCGGCTTCCTGCCGACCTCGTACCAGGGCGTCCCGTTCCGGTCGAAGGGCGACCCGTCCTTAACGTCTCGAACCCGCCCGGCGTCGACGCGCGGCTCCAGCGCGAGTCGCTCGACCTGATCGGGAGTCTGAACCGCGCGCCACCTCGGCGACGTCGGCGACCCCGAGATCCTCACGCGGATCAACGCCTACGAGATGGCCTACCGGATGCAGTCGAGCGCACCGGAGTTCATGGACCTCAAGCAGGAGTCGAAGGAGACGCTCGCCCTCTACGGCGTCGAGCCCGGCAAGCCGTCGTTCGCGACGAACTGCCTGCTCGCCCGCCGGCTGGCCGAGCGGGGCGTCCGCTTCGTCAACCTCTTTCACGAGGGGTGGGATCACCACTCCGACGTCGCCGGCGGCCTCAAGACAGCGTGCGGCCAGACCGACCAGGGCGCCGCGGCGCTCGTGAGCGACCTCAAGCGGCGGGGGATGCTCGACGACACGCTGGTGGTCTGGGGCGGCGAGTTCGGCCGCACGCCGATGGTCGAGTCGAACGCCACGCTCGGCCGCAGTCTCGGCCGCGACCATCATCCCGCAGGCCTTCACCATGTGGCTCGCCGGCGGCGGGCATCAAGCCCGGGCAGACGATCGGCAAGACCGACGAGCTGGGCTTCAACGTCGTCGAGGACGCCGTCCACGTCCACGACCTGCAGGCGACGATCCTGCACCTGCTCGGGCTCGATCACACGCGACTGACGTATCGCCACCAGGGGCGGGATTTCCGGCTGACGGACGTCAGCGGGAAGGTCGTCAAGAAGCTGCTGGCTTAGGCCCGAGAACCCCGCCCCGGCCCTCACCCCTCGCGGGGGAGGGCGGGGCGGAACTGCATCGGTCTTCACCGATCAGGTCGTGATCTCATACCCCGCCCGCTGCGGGCGAGTCAGCCATCCATTGGCCTCCGGGTCGCCGACGATCTGCTCGGTGACGGGGTCCCACGTCAGCTTCCGCCCGCCGAGCCGGATGGCGATATTCGCCAGGTGGCAGGTCGTCATCGCGCGGTGGTGCGTCCACACGTCCGCGGCGGGCGTGCCGCGGTCGCGGCAGCACTCGATGAAGTTCGCCATGTGGCCGCCGACCTTTTTTCCCTTGCGGAGCTCGACCAGGGTGGACTCGGGCACCGGGTTCTTCCAGAGCGCGTCGACGGAGCCGCCTTCCAGCTCGATCCGGTCGCGGGTGACGAAGATCTTGCCGTTCGTCCCCTGGAAGGTGACGCCGTTCTCGGTGTCGTCGCGGATCAGGAGCTCGATATCGCCGGGGAACTTGGCCTTGACCTGGAACGCGGTCGGCGTGTTGTAGCGGTCGTCGACCTTGGGCCAGCCGTCCTTGTACGGAACGGGCAGCTCGCCCTTGACGACCTCGATCGTGCTCGGGCCAGAGTTGTCCATGCCGAGGCCCCACATGGCCACGTCGACGTGATGCGCGCCCCAGTCGGTGAGCTTACCGCCGGAGTATTCGTACCACCAACGGAACTCGTAGTGGCAGCGCTGCTTGATGTAGTCGACCTTGGGCGCCTGGCCGAGCCACATGTCCCAGTTCAGGCCGGCGGGCGGCTGCTCCTTCGGGAAGGGGCCTCCGGTCGGGCCGCTGCCGATTGCCGCCGTGACCTTCCGGATCTTGCCGATCCGGCCCGAGCGGACCAGGGCGACGGCGAGAAGGAAGACGTTGTTGTGGTCGCTCCGCTGCTGGGTCCCGACCTGGACCACCCGGCCCGTGGATTGCGCGACCTGGCCGATTTTCTTCCCCTCGTCGATCGTCAGGGTCAGCGGCTTCTCGCAGTAAGCGTCCTTGCCGGCCTTCATGGCGTCGATGAGGATCTTCGTATGCCAGTGGTCGGGCGTACCGATGATGACGGCGTCGATGTCGTTGCGGTCGAGGACTTTGCGGTAGTCCTCGTAGACCTCGGCCTTGCCCTTGCCGATATGGCCGTCCTCCTTGGCCTTGGAGACGCGGTTCTTGTCGACGTCGCAAACGGCGAGGAAGTCACCGTGATGCGCCGCCGCGCGGGCATCCCCCGAGCCCTGGCCGCCGCAGCCGATCAGCGCGAGCCGCGGCCGCTCGTTCGCCGCCAGCACGCCGGCCCCGGCCCGTCCTGTCGGGGCGGCCAGGGGCAGCAGCAGCGAGCTCGCCGCCGAGACGCGGAGGAATTCCCGCCGGTTCTGCGATCGTCGGACCATCGTCGCGACTCCCGTTCTAGTAATGAGTTGGACCACGCGCGTGTCGGCCGGACCGTCGCCTCGCAGGACGGGTCGCTGGCCGGACTCGGACTGCAAGATAAACGGTCCCGATGCCCGCCACAAGCAGGCCGGCACGCCCTGCTCGGCGGTCCCCGTCGGTGGTTGGCGAGGCCCGCATCGCTCGCGAACGGCTGTCGATGCACCACTCATCGCTTCGCGAACCGGAGAACACACGGACCGCGCCAGTCCGAATGGGTGAATCGCAAGCCGAGGCGACTCATATCCGAATCACCCCCAATTGCCGCATGCGCGGGCGCGGCACGGCATTGGCTAGAAGCCCGTACGCCCGGAGTCGGGCGTGCCGAAGTGGTCTTCCGTGTCATCTGATCGAACATCGGCCTGTTGGACAGAGCGCGCCTGCCGACACTTGACAGCGCCTTGACAACGCTCTTACACTACCCCTGCATCGCCGGAAAATGGGAGGAATTTCCTGACTGGGGGAAATAGACTCCCGGGCCGCGCACGGCCGGCCCGCGTTTGGCCCCGTCCAGGACGGTGGGCTTTTGGCCACGCCAGACCGCAGGGAACGAATCTCGGCGGGATGGGTCGACGAAGGGACGAGGCGCAACCGCACGGCATCGCGTTGATCTAGGGCGCGGGCCGTCCTCGCCGGGGTTCCGGAACGCCCCGCGCGACACAAGAACCAGGACACGACTCGATCACGGAGGAGCTCCGTGCCTCGAACCGGAGGCGTCCCCGCTTCTTGCGGGCCGCCTCCCGGGCGGTGGCGCGCCGCCCGGTGTCGGGCGCACGCGAGGTCGACCCAGTCGGCCGTACCCCCCAGGGAGCCAGCTATGAGCAACATTTCGGAGTCGCGCTCGGATCAGCCGACGACCCATCGAGTGGTCGTCAATCACGAGGGGCAGTACTCGCTCTGGTTTGCCGATCGGGAGATTCCCGCGGGGTGGAGCGATGCGGGCAAGGGCGGCACGAGGGAGGAATGCCTCGCCTACGTCGAGGAGGTCTGGACGGACATGAGACCCCTCAGCCTTCGCCGCGCGATGGGAGAGCCGGTCTGAGCCCATGAGAGACCGCACCGACGACCATGACAGCGGGCTGACCTTCATCGAGATCCTCGCCCGCCACGCTGGCGACGCCCGGGGCTCGGACCTCGCCTTCCGCTTCGCGACGGACGACGGCGACGGACCGGCCGACGCGGTCTCCTATGCCGGACTGGACGTCCGCGCCCGGGCGATCGCCGCGCGAGCTAGCCTCGCTCGGCCTGGCCGGAGAGCGTGCGCTGCTCGTCTACTCGCCGGGCCTCGAGTTTGTCTCGGCCTTCTTCGGCTGCCTCTACGCGGGCGTGATCGCCGTCCCCGCCCACCCACCGCGGCCCAATCGGCCTGCCACGCGGCTCGGCGCCATCGCCGCCGACGCGCGGCCGAGGGCCGTGCTCACCTCGGCCCGTCTGCTGCCCGAGTCCGCCCGCTGGGCCTCCGAAGTGAGCGGGCTCGAGGCGCTCGACCGCGTTGCGACCGACGCCATCGAGGACGGCCTCGCCGCCGACTGGCGGCATCCGGGCGTGAGCGCCACCGACCTTGCGTTCCTCCAGTACACCTCGGGCTCGACCGCGACGCCAAAGGGCGTGATGGTCAGCCATGCGAACCTCGTGGCGAACTCGGCGCAGATCCGCTCGTGCTTCGGTTCGACGGCCGAGAGCCGCGGCGTCTTCTGGCTGCCGCTCTTCCACGACATGGGCCTGATCGGCGGCGTGCTCCAGACCGTCTACTGCGGCGGGAGCAGCACGCTCCTCTCGCCGGTCGCCTTCCTCCAGCGCCGCTCCGCTGGCTCGAGGCGATCTCGGCGACAGGCGCGACGATCAGCGGCGGCCCGGATTTCGCCTACGACCTCTGCATCCGCAAGATCGGCCCCGAGGCCCGCGCCGGGCTCGACCTGAGCCGGTGGTCCGTCGCCTTCAACGGCGCCGAGCCGATCCGCCCCGACACGCTCGACCGCTTCGCCGAGGCCTTCGCCCCCTGCGGCTTCCGCCGCGAGGCGTTCCTTCCTTGTTATGGTCTGGCCGAGGCGACGCTTCTCGTCTCGGGCAGGCGCTCGCCGAACAGGCCCATCGTCTTCAGTGCAAGCGCCGCCGCGCTCGGCGAGAATCGCGTCGAGGAGGCCGAGGGCGGACGTCGGCTCGTGGGCTCGGGCGCCATACCCGAACCGACCGAGGTCGTCATCGTTGACCCGGAGACGGGCATCGCGTGCACGCCGGATCGAGTGGGCGAGGTCTGGGTGCGTGGGCCGGGAGTCGCGCGGGGTTACTGGGATTGCGAGCGGGCCTCGGCCGAGACCTTCGGGGCGACGCTCTCCCGGGCCGGCGGGTTGACGTACCTCCGCACCGGCGACCTCGGCTTCCTCCGCGACGGCGAGCTGTTCGTCACCGGCCGGCTCAAGGATCTGATCATCATCGGCGGCCGGAACCTCTACCCGCAGGACATCGAGCGGACCGCCGAGCTTGCCCACGCCTCGGTCCGCTCCGGTGGCGTCGCGGCGTTCGCCGTCGAGGTCGATGGACGCGAGCGGCTGGTAGTCGCGGCCGAGGTCGAACGCGCCGGAACCGGCGATCGCGGGGCGGAGGTCATCGCCGCGATCCGCGGCGCCGTGGCCGAGTGCACGAGGTCGAGCTCCAGGCCATCCTGCTCGTGAAGCCGCTTGCGCTCCCGCGCACTTCCAGCGGTAAGCTCCAGCGCCACATGTGCCGGGCTTCATACTTGAGCGAAGAGCTGGAGTCGGTCGGCGGCTGGACGCAGCTCGGCGGGTCCTCCACGACGGCTGAACCCGGGAGAACGGCTCTCATCTCGGATCAGCTCCCGAGGCTACCTTCCCCCTCAGGGGGCGAGGCCGAAGATATTTCCGTCGGAACAAATAAGAAACCATTCCCCATTGTGAGGGAATTTCGAGGGGTGGGCGTCCCCGGAACTCAGGGCCGACGAAGCGACGGGGATGCTCCCACCTCGACCGAGATCTCCGACTGGCTCTGTCGCCGCATGGCCTCGCATCTGGCAGTCGCCGCGGTCGACATCGACCACCGCGCCACTTTTTCCAGCTTCGGCATCGGCTCGCTCCAGGCCGTCGCCCTGGCCGGCGACCTCGAAGGATGGCTCGGCCGCCCGCTCTCGGCGACGCTCGCCTACGAGCACCCGACGATCGAGTCCCTTTCGCGTCACCTGGCGGGCGAGTCGTCCGCGGACATGCCCACGGACGCCCCTCCACGACATAACGAACCGATCGCCATCGTCGGTATCGGCTGCCGCTTCCCCGGCGCGCGAGGCCCCGGCGAGTTCTGGCACCTGCTCGCCACGGGCACCGACGCGACGCGGCCTGTCCCCGAAGGCCGCTGGCCCGCGAACGGACGGGCCGGCAAGGTCGACTATCGCCGCGGCGGCTTCCTCGACCGCGTCGACCTCTTCGACGCCGACTTCTTCGGGATCTCTCCGCGCGAGGCGCAGGCGATGGACCCGCAGCAGCGGCTGCTCCTCGAGGTTGCGTGGGAGGCGATGGAGGACGCCGGCGTACCCGTCGAGTCGCTCGCGGGCTCGCCGGTCGGCGTCTTCGTGGGCATCTCCACCGACGACTATAGCCGCCTCCGCCGCGGCGCCGAGTACGGGACGGGCGACGTCTATGAGATCACCGGGAACGCGGCGAGCATCGCGGCCAACCGGATCTCCTACGCGTTTGACTTCCGCGGGCCGAGCCTTGCGATCGACACGGCCTGTTCTTCGTCTTTGGCGGCTGTCGAGTGGGCATGCCGGAGCCTCCGCGCGGGCGAGTCGTCGGTCGCGCTCGCCGGCGGCGTGAACCTGCTGATCGCGCCGGGCGTCTCGGCTAACTTCGCGCGTGCCGGTTTCCTCGCGAGCGACGGACGCTGCAAGACGTTCTCGGCCGACGCCGACGGCTACGCCCGGGGCGAGGGCGTGGGCGTCGTCGTCCTGAAACCACTGACGCAGGCCCTGGCCGACGGCGACACCATCTACGCCGTCATCCGCGGCGGTGCGATCAACCAGGACGGCCGCACGAACGGCCTGACCGCCCCGAGCCGGCAGGCCCAGGAGGCCGTGCTCCGCGCTGCTTATCGCGCGGCAGGCGTCGAGCCGGCGCGGGTCGATTACATCGAGGCGCACGGCACCGGCACGAACCTCGGCGATCCGATCGAGGCCGCCGCGCTCGGCTCGGTACTCGGCGAGGGCCGGCCCGCCGGCCGACCCTGCCGGCTCGGCTCGGTGAAGACGAACGTCGGCCACCTCGAGGCCGCGGCGGGCGTCGCCGGCCTCATCAAGGTCGCGCTGATGCTCCGTCATGGCTCTATCGCGCCGAGCCTTCACTGCGGCGAACCGAACCCGCAGATCCCGTTCGATACACTGCCGCTCCGGGTCGTGGGCCGGCCCGAGCCGTGGCCGCCGGCCGAGCTCCCGAGCGTCGCGGGCGTGAGCTCGTTCGGCTTTGGAGGGACCAACGTCCACCTCGTGGTCGAGGCAGCGCCGGTCGCCAGCGGAGTTCGCGACAGTCACGAGGGGCACGTCCTGCTCCCCCTCTCGGCCCGCAGCCCGGAGGCCCTCACCGAGCTCGCCCGCGCGGTGCGCGACGAGCTGGAATCGGGGGCGGACCTCCGCGACTTCGCCGCACTCGGCCTCGCTTCGCCGCGACCATCACGACCACCGCCTTGCGGTCGTCGCGTCGTCCGCGGCGTCCGCCGCCGAGGCGCTCGACGCCTTCCTTCGCGACGCCGCCGATCAGCGCATCGCGACCGGCCGGCGACCGCCCGGGCGTCTGCCGCGCCTGGCGTTCGTGTTCTCGGGGCAGGGCGGCCTCTGGTGGGGCGCGGGCCGCGATCTGTTCGACGGTGAGCCCGTCTTCCGCGCGGTCTACGAGGCGTGCAACGTCGAGGGCCGTTCCCTCGCGGCCGAGCTCCGAGACCCCGCGTCTGCCGCGCGCCTGCCCGACCCCGAGTTCGCGCAGACGCACCAGTTCGCGCTGCAGGCCGCGCTGACGGCCCTTTTTGCGTCGTGGGGGATCGAGGCCGAGGCCGTCGTTGGCCACAGCCTCGGCGAGGTGGCCGCGGCGCACGCGGCCGGCGTCATCACGCTGGACGACGCGCTCCGGATCGTCGTCGCTCCGCGGCCGATCGATGCGATCGCTGGCCGGTCGCGGCCTGACGGCGGCGCTCGGCATCGCGCCCGACGATGCCCGGCGACGGATCGCCCCGTTCGGCGATGCCCTGGCCATCGCGGCCATCAACGGCCCCGGCATGACGACCGTCTCCGGCGACGCCGAGCCCCTGCGCAGCTCATGGCCTCGCTCGCCGAGGAGGGCCGGTTCTCCCGCCTGCTCGACGTCGATTGCGCCTTCCACCACCCCCAGCTCGACCCGCTGAAGGCGGAGATGGAGCGGCGCCTGCGCGGGCTCGAGCCGCGCGACGGCTCGATCGCGATCGTCTCGACCGTCACCGGCCGCGCGACCGCCGGGCACGACCTCGGAGCCGCCTACTGGGGCCGGAACCTGCGAGAGACCGTCCTCTTCTCCGACGCCATCGCCGCGCTCGGCGAGGACGGCTTCGACCTCTTCCTCGAGGTCGGCCCGCACCCGATCCACCGCGGCGCCATCGCCGAGATCCTCGCCCCGCGCGACCCGCGTCCGGCCGTCGTGCCGAGCCTGCTCCGCGACGGGGACGCCCGCGCCGACCTGCTGCGTTCGGTCGCCGCGCTCTACGTCCGCGGCTGCCCCGTCGCGTGGGACCGCCTCGCGCCCCGGGCCGGTTCCTGCCCCTGCCGTCGTATCCCTGGCAGGGCAAGCGGTACTGGATCGACGAGGAGACCGAGGCATCGGGACCGAAGCCGTCACTCAATGGTCATGACGCGAGCAACGGTCATCCCGTCGCGAGCAACGGCCGCCATCACGAGCCGGCCGCCGAGCCTCCGAGCGCGGGTGACGACCTCTTCTACCAGATCCGCTGGAACCGTACCGACGCGCCCGCGGGGGCGTGCGACCTCTCCGGTCGCTGGGTCGTCGTCGGCGAAGACGGAGCCGTCGCACGGTCCCTGGCGGCCGATCTGGAGGGTCGCGGTGCCGAAGTCGTCCTCGCGTCGATCCCGCCGCCCGAGTCGCTCCGTTCCGCGAGGCGAGTCGTCTACATCGCCGCGCCGGGCGACGACGTCGCTGCGACCGCGGCGCGGACCTGCGGCGAGGTCCTCGATCTCGTCCGCGCGCTTGCGTCGCTCCCCGGCCCCGATCTCCCGCGGCTCTGGGTCGTGACCCGCGGCGCCCAGCCGGCGGGATCGCAGTCGCCGCCGCTCGTGGTCGAACACGCGAGCCTCTGGGGCCTCGGCCGCTCCCTTGCCCTGGAGCACCCCGAGATCTGGGGCGGCCTGATTGACCTCGATCCGGAAGCCGACTCGGCTGGCGAGGTCTTTCAGCGGCGAGCCCTGGCTCTCGCCATCGCCGACGGCCGCGAGGACCAGATCGCCCTTCGCGACGGCCAGTGGTACGTCCCGCGGCTCGTGCGCCGCGAGATGCCGGCGACGGCATCGCCACGCCCGACGTTCCGACCCGAGGCGACCTATCTCGTCACCGGCGGCCTCGGCGACCTCGGTCTCCGCGTCGCCCGGTGGATGGTCGAGAACGGCGCTCGGCGGCTCATCCTCCTCGGCCGCAGCGGCCTGCCCGATCGGGTCGAATGGGACGGGCTGGAATCCAGCGACTCGCGCGTCGCCGCCATCCGCGCGATGGAACAGCCGCGGCGCGACGATCGTCGCGGCCGCGGCGGACGTGGCCGACCCGGCGTCTATGTCAATGATGTTCACATCGTGGCGCAAGACGCTGCCGCCGATCCGCGGCATTGTCCACGCGGCGGGGGTGGTCGAGCCGGCGGACGCGATCTCGCTCGATGACGCGTCGCTCCGCGCCGTGCTCCGCCCCAAGGTCGCAGGGGCCTGGACGCTCCACGAGGCGTCGCGGTCGCTGCCGCTCGATTTCTTCGCCATGTTCTCGTCGATCAGCTCGGTTTGGAGTTCGCGCAAGCTCGCCGGCTACTCGGCGGCGAACGCGTTCCTCGACGCCCTCGCCCATCACCGCGCAGGCGCTGGGACTGCCGGCGTTGAGCGTGAACTGGGGCCCGTGGGACGGCGGCGGCATGGTCGATGCCTCGGGCTGGGGCCGTTCGCTCGAACGCATGGGCCTGCGGCCCTTGCCGGCCGCCGAGGGCCTCGATGCGTTCGGCCGGCTGCTCGCCGACCCCGCCGCGACCCAGGCCACCGCGGCAGACGTGGTCTGGACGACCTTCGCGCCGCTTTACGGCCTGGCCGGACGCGGCAAGATCCTCGACATCGTCGCGGCCGGCGGCGGCGCCGGGGCGACGTCCTCCGATGGACTGACCTGGCTCGACGACCTGCCCCCTGACAAGCGGCGCGGGCGCTGATCGATCGTCTCCGCGCGGGTCGCGACCGTCCTGCGACTGCCGGCCGACGAGCCCGACGACGACCGGCTGCTGAACACGCTGGGCATCGACTCGCTGCTCGCGATGGAGCTGAAGGCCGGTATCGAGGGTGACCTCGGCGTGATCGTGCCAATCACGACATTTCTGGAGGCGACGACGCTCGGCAGCCTCGCCGACCGGCTGCTCGCGGAGCGCGAGGTCGCGGGCGGGCGCGGCACACGAGCCTCGTCGCGGCCCTCGGCGACTACGCCGACCACGTCCCCTCGTACGGCCAGCAGTCGCTCTGGTACGCCCACCAGCTCTCGGCCACGCCGGGAGCCTACAACATCGCCGGGGCTGCGCGGGTCCACTCGTCGCTCGACGCTGGCGCCCTCCGCCGCGCCCTCCGGCGGCTCGTCGCGCGCCACCCCGCGTTGCGGACGACCTACCCCGAGCACCGGGGCCGCCCCGCCGTGGAGGTCCGCGAGGCCCTGGAGCCCTTCCTTCGGGTTGAGGACGCGGCCGGCTGGAGCGAGGCCGAGCTGATGCGCGAGGCGCTCCGACGAGGCCAATCGCCCGTTCGACATCGAGAACGGCCCGCTCCTTCGCGTCTTCGTCTGGGTCCGCTCGGCCGAGGAGTGCGACGTGCTCGTGGTCCTCGACCACGTCGTCGGCGATTTCTGGACGATCTCGCTTGCTCGTCGAGGAGCTGGGCCGGCTCTACGCCGCCGAGCAGTCGGGCGAAACGGTCGAGTTGCCGTCGCTGCCGATCCACTATACCGACTATGCCGCGCTGGCAGGCCGAGATGCTCGCCGGCCCCGAGGGCGCGCGGCTCGAGGTGCACTGGCGGTCGAGGCTCACCCCGCCCCCGCCCGCGCTCGAATTGCCGACGGACCGGCCGAGGCCCGCCGCGCGGACCGAGGGCGGTGGCGTCCGCCACCTCGACCTCGACGCCGACCTGACCCGGGCGGTCGCGGAGCTCGCCAGCGATCGCGGGGTGAGCGTCTACACCGTCCTGCTCGCCGCGTTCCAGACCCTGCTCGGCCGCTACAGCGGCCAGGACGATTTTGCTGTCGGCTCCCCGGTCGCCGGCCGGACCCGCGCGGGGCTGGAGGGGCTGCTCGGCTACTTCGTCAACCTGGTGCCCATGCGCGCCGATCTGACGGGCTCGCCCACGTTCGACGAGCTGCTCCGTCGCGTCCGCGCGACGGTCCACGAGGGGCTCGAGCACCAGGACTACCCGTACGCGCTCATGGTCGAGCGGCTCTGGCGCGGGCACGATCCGGGCAGGACGCCGATTTTCCAATCCATGTTCATCTACCAGAAATCGCAGCGTGACGGCCAGGTCGGCCTCGGCGCCTTCGGCATGGGGGCGCGGGGGCGGGCGATCAGCGTTTCGGGCATGAAGGTCGAGTCGCTCCATTATGAGAGGCGGGCGTCTCTCTTCGACCTGACGCTCATCGCCGCCCGCGACGAGGAGGCGATGGCGCTGGCCCTGGAGTTCAGCGCCGACCTGTTCGACGAGGCGACGGCCGACCGGATGCTCGCGCACTACCGGACGCTGCTTGAGGGCATCGTCGCCGACCCGTCGCGGCGCATCGGCGACTTGCCCTTGATGACCGACGCCGAGCGGGCAAGGCTCGTTGGGCAGCCCGAGACCGAGATCGAGGGGCGGGACGATCTCCTGATCCATCAACTGTTCGAAGCCCGCGCTGCGTCCGATCCCGAGGCCGTCGCGCTCGTCCACGACGATCGGCGAATGACCTATCTCGAGCTCGACGTCCGCGCCGACTTCGCGGCCCGGTTGTTGCGCGCGTCGGGCATCGGACCGGGCGGGATCGCGGGCGTCTGCATCGAGCGTTCGCCCGCGCTGTTGGTCGGCCTGCTCGGCGTGCTGAAGGCGGGCGCGGCGTATCTGCCGCTCGACCCGCTCCATCCCGGCGAGCGGCTGCTGGCGATGCTCCGCGACGCCGGGGCGACGGCGCTGCTCGTCGATCGCGCGTCGCGGGGTGTGCTCGGGGGGTTCGACGGCAAGATCGTGGAGGTCGACGATGACGACGACGCGCCGCTGCTCGACCCGGCTGAGCCGCTGCCGCCCTCGACCACCAGCGACGGCCTCGCCTACTGCATCTACACCTCCGGCAGCACCGGCGCTCCGAAGGGCGTGATGGTCACGCATCGCAGCGTCGTGTCGGCCTACGCCGCGTGGGAGCGGGCCTACGGGCTCGACGCGCCCGCCGGCGCCCATCTCCAGGCCGCGGGGCCGGCGTTCGACGTCTTCACGGGAGACTGGGTCCGGCGCCTCGGCTCGGGCGGGACGCTCGTGATCGCCCCGCGCGAGGTCGTCGTGAACCCCGAGGCGCTTGCGGACCTCATGATCGCCGAGGGGGTCGCATTCGCCGAGTTCGTGCCGGCGGTCGTCGAGGGGCTCATGACCCACCTGGAACGCACGGGCGCGACGGATCACGGCCGCGCGGCTCATCGCCGTCGGCTCCGACGTCTGGCGGCTCGGGCAGCATCGCAGGTTGAAGGCGCTCGCCGGACCCGCCACCCGTGTCGTGAACTCGTACGGCCTGACCGAGGCGACCATCGACAGCACGTGGTTCGAAGGCGATCTGCCGGGTGCGCCCGACGACGCCCCGGCGCCGATCGGCCGGCCGTTCTCGGGTACGCGTGCTTACGTGCTCGATCGCGATTTGCGGCCGCTTCCCGCGGGATTGCCAGGCGAGCTTTTCATCGGCGGACCCGGCGTCGCCGTCGGTTATCTCAACCGGCCCGCGCTCGACGTCTGAGCGGTTCCTGCCCGACCCGTTCGGCCCGCCCGGCTCGCGGCTCTACCGGACGGGCGACCTCGCACAGTGGCGAGCCGACGGCACGCTCGAATTGCTCGGTCGAGCCGACGACCAGGTGAAGATCCGGGGCGTCCGCGTCGAGCCCGGCGAGGTCGAGTCGGCGCTCCTGCGACACGCGATGGTCCGCGAGGCGGCCGTGGTCGTCCGCGAGGACGCGGGCGAGCGTCGCCTGGCCGGCTTCGTCGTGGCCGAGGCCGCGACCGAGCCCGACCCGGCCGAGCTGAGGCGCTGGCTCCGCGAGTCGCTGCCCGAGGCAATGGTGCCGGCCTCGATCGGCGTTCTCGACTCGCTGCCGCTCTCGGCCAACGGTAAGGTCGACCGCCGCGCTCTCGCCGCGGCCGAGGCGTCGGAAGTTCGCCGCGAGGAGTACGTCGCGCCCCGCGACGACGTCGAGCGTACGCTCGAACGGATCGCCCGCGAGGTGCTGGGCGTCGCCCGCGTCGGGGTCCACGATCACTTCTTGGAGCTCGGCTTCGATTCCATCCTCGTGATCCAGGTCGCCTCGCGGGCGCGACAGGCCGGCCTCCGGTTCGACCCGGGCCTGCTCTTCCGCCACCCGACGATCGCGAGCCTCGCGCAGGCCATCGCGTTTCGGCCCGCCCCGACGATCGAGGCCGCCGGGCCCGACGTCATCGAGGGCTTCGACCGCGACGCCGCGCTCTGCGCGCTCGACGGCGGCGAGGACGTCCAGGACGCGTACCCGCTGACTCCGGTCCAGGAGGGCATGCTCTACCACGCCACGGCCGAGCCCGAGGCCGGGGCGTACGTCGAGCAGTTCACATGTCGCCTCGTCGGCGACCTGGACCTGGGCGCGTTCATGGCGTCCTGGCGCCAGCTCGTCGAGCGTCACCCGGCGCTGCGCACGGCGATCCACTGGGCCGACGCCGACCGCCCGCTCCAGGCCGTTCATCGCCGGGCCGAGATGCCGGTCGTCGTCGAGGACTGGTGCGGGCTGGATGGCGACGAGGTCGACGACCGGCTCGACGACTATCTCCGCGACGACCGCCGCCGCGGTTTCGTGCCCGGCCTGGCCCCACTCTCGCGGCTCGCGCTCTTCCGGATCGCGGACGACGCGCACGCGATGGTGTGGACCGCCCACCACCTGATCCTTGACGGCTGGTGCCTGCCGATCCTGCTGGGCGACGTCCTCGGCCGGTACGAGGCGACGATCCGCGGGGTCGAGCACGACCTGCCGCCGCCGCGGCCGTTCCGCGACTACGTCGCCTGGCAGCGCCGGCAGGACCTCGGCGCCGGCCGAGCGATACTGGCGAACGGCACTCGCCGGCTTCGACGTGGCCACCCCGCTTGCGCTCGAGAACGCCCACGTCAACGGCCATCCGATCGAGCCGCCGTTCGCCGAGTGCGAGGTCGCGCTCGACGAGGAGATCACCGCGGCGCTCCGGCGCGTCGCGCGGGCTGAGGAACTGACCCTCGCGAGCGTGGTCCAGGGGGCGTGGGCCGTCGTGCTGGCGCGGTACTCCGGGCGGGACGACGTGGCGTTCGGCGTGACGGTGTCGGGCCGCCCGGCGGAGCTCGAGGGCGTCGAGTCGATGGTCGGCGTGTTCATCAACACGCTGCCACTGCGGGTGCGGGTGGATGAGGAGTCGCCGCTTTTGCCGTGGCTCCGCGAGGTGCAGGCGCGGCTCGTCGAGATCCGGCGGTTCGAGGCGACGCCCCCGGTCAAGATCCACGAGTGGAGCGAAGTCGCGCGCGGCCGGCCGCTCTTCGAGAGCATCGTGATCGTCCAGAACACACCGGTCGACGCCGGGCTGATCGGGCCGCGCCGCCCTTGTCATCGAACGCCCTCGCGTCCACGACCAGACGAACTATCCGCTGACGGTTGCAGCGATCCCGGGCGAGCGGCTCACGCTGCGGATCGGCTACGACGCGCGGCGATTCGACGGGGCTGCGGTCGGCGCGGATGCTCGGGCATTTCCGGACGCTGCTGGAGGAGATCGCCGAGGCGCTGCGTCGGCGCCTGGCCGAGCTGTCGATGCTGTCGGAGACCGAGCACGAGCTGCTGCTCGGCCGCTGGTCGGAGGTCGGCACGGACGGGCCCGCCGGGGCGGACGACGCCCCGGACGGAGTCCGGCACACGCCGCTCGGGACAGTGCGCGGGGCGAGCGGGGAGGCGCGGAGATGAGCCAGGCGCCTGAGCGGACGCAGGGCCTCTCGGCCGACCAGAAGCGGGCCGTGCTCGCCCGCCTGCTGGCCGAGAAGGCGAAGCCGAGCGGGAGGAACGCCGGGCGCGGTGCGCATCAACTGATCGAGACGCAGGCGGTGCGGACGCCAGAGGCCGTCGCAGTCGGGTCGGGCGCGGACGTCCTCACGTATCGCGATCTCGATGCTCGGGCCAACCGGCTGGCGCACCGGCTCCGCGCGTTGGGCGTCGGGCCCGAGACGCTCGTGGGCCTCTGCGTCGGGCGGTCGCCGCGGATGGTCGTCGGCCTGTTCGGCATCCTCAAGGCCGGCGGCGCCTACGTGCCGATCGACCCGGGCTTCCCGCCGCGCGGATCGCGATGATGCTCGACGACGCCCGAGTCCAGGTGCTCGTCACCGACCAGGACCTCCGCGAGTCGCTGCTCGCGGGGCGACGCCGAGGTCGTCTGCCTCGACTCGGACTGGCCGTCGATCGCCGACGAGCCCGACTCGCCGCCGGCCGTCGCGGTGTCGCCCGAGAACCTTGCCTACGTCATCTACACCTCGGGCTCGACCGGCCGGCCCAAGGGCGTGCAGGTCACGCACGGGTGCCTGGCCAACTTCCTCACGTCGATGGCCGGCCTGCTCGGCGCGACCGATCGCGACGTGCTGCTCGCCGTCACCACGCTCTCGTTCGACATCGCCGCGCTCGAGATGTTCCTGCCGCTGACGGTCGGTGCGCGCGTCGAGATCGTGCCGCGCGACGTTGCGGCCGACGGAGCGGCCGCTCGCCACGCGGCTGGCGGCAGGCGACGTGACGATGCTCCAGGCCACCCCCGCCACCTGGCGACTGCTGGTCGAGGGCGGTTGGGAGGGCACGCCGAATCTCTCCATCCTCTGCGGCGGCGAGGCGCTGCCGCGGGCGCTCGCCGACCGGCTCGTCGACAAGGGCCGCGCTGTTTGGAACCTCTACGGGCCGACCGAGACGACGATCTGGTCGTCGCTCGCGAAGGTCGAGCCCGGCGACTCGCCGATCACGATCGGCCGGCCGATCGCGCAGACGCAGCTCTACGTTCTCGACGCTCGGCTGCGGCCGGTGCCGGTGGGCGTGTCGGGCGAGCTCTACATCGGCGGCGCCGGCGTCGCGCGAGGCTATCACGGCCGGCCGGGCTTGACGGCCGAGCGGTTCCTGCCCGACCCGTTCGGCAAGGCCGCGGGCTCGCGGATCTACCGGACGGGCGACCTCGCGCGGTGGCGGGCGGACGGCACGCTCGAATGCCTCGGCCGCGCCGACCACCAGGTGAAGATCCGCGGCTTCCGCGTCGAGCTCGGCGAGATCGAGGCCGCGCTGGCCGCTCACCCGGCCGTCCGCGAGGCCGCCGTCGTCGCCCGCGAGGACGCCACTGGCGAGCTTGCCCTGGTCGCCTACGTCTCGGCCCGCGAGGACCGCTCGCTGAAGGTCGCCGAGATCCGAGACAGGCTCGGCGAGGGGCTGCCCGACTACATGGTCCCGTCGGCCTTCGTCACGCTCGACGCCCTGCCGCTGACGCCCAACGGCAAGCTCGACCGCAACGCCCTGCCCGCTCCGGAGCGATCGTCAGGCGACTCGGGCGTGGACTACGTCGCCGCCCCGCGGGCCGATCGAGGAGGCGCTCGGCGGCATCTGGGCCGAGCTGCTCGGCCGCGAACGCGTCGGCGTCCGCGACAATTTCTTCGAGCTCGGCGGCCACTCGCTGTTCGCCACCCAGCTCCTGGCGCGGCTCCGCGACACGTTCGCCGTCGAGCCGACCCTGCGCGACTTCCTCGACGACCCGACCGTCGCCGGCCTCGCGCGACTGGTCGAGCACGAGCTCGCCGCCGGCTCCGGCCTAACGGCCCCGCCGATCGGCCGCGTCGACCGCTCGGGCCCGATCCCCGCGTCGTTCGCCCAGCAGCGGCTCTGGTTCCTCGACCAGCTCGAGCCGGGGACCGCGGCGTACAACATCCCGACGGCCGTCCGACTGAAGGGCGAGCTCGACGTCGACGCACTGCGGCGGGCCCTCGCCGAGGTCGTTCGGCGGCACGAGGTCCTGCGGCACGACCTTCGAGGCCGAGGGGGGCGTCCCCCGGCAGGTCATCGCGCCGTCGTCCGAGTCGGATCTGCCGATCATCGATCTTTGCGACGGGCCCGAACTCCAGCGAGGTGCCCGGGCCCTCCGGGCGATCGCCGGAGGAGGCGCGAACAGCCGTTCGACCTGGCCCGCGGCCCGCTAGTCCGCACGCGACTGCTCCGTCTCGGAGAACGTGACCACATTCGTTATCGTGACGATGCACCACATCGTCTCCGACGGCTGGTCGATGGGCGTCCTAATCCGCGAAGCGGCCACGCTCTACGACGCGTTCCGCGCGAACGGGGCGTCCCCGCTCCCGACCTGTCCCTCCAGTACGCCGACTATGCGGCCTGGCAGCGCGACGTGGCTGGACGGCGACGTGCTCCGGGCACAGCTCGACTACTGGACGGGCCAGCTGGCGGGCGTCCCCGCGCTCGACATCCCGACCGATCGCCCGCGGCCCCCTGCCCTGAGCGGACGCGGCGGCACGCGGTCGATCGTCGTCCCGGGGGAGCTCCTCGAGGAGCTGCAGGCGCTCGGGCGGAAGCAGGGCGCGACGCTCTACATGACGCTGCTCGCCGGCTTCCAGGTCCTGCTCCACCGCTACTCGGGCCAGGCCGACGTCGCCGTCGGGTCGCCGATCGCGGGGCGGACACGGTCGGAGCTGGAGGGGCTGATCGGCCTCTTCGTGAACACGATCGTCCTTCGCGGCGACCTCGCGGGCGACCCGAGCTTCCGCGAGTTCCTCGGCCGCGTCCGCGCAGGCCGCGCTCGGGGCCTACGCACACCAGGACCTGCCGTTCGAGCAGATCGTCGCCGCCCTCGAGTCCGGCCGTGACCTCGGCCGGGCTCCGCTCTTCCGGGCGATGTTCGTGCTCCAGAACGCCCCGCTGCCGATGCCCGAGGGATCGGGCCTGGAGCTGGAGGTCCTCGACACCGCCAGCGGCACCGCGAAGTTCGACCTGACGCTGGTCGCGACCGAGGTTGAGGGCGGGCTTAGCCTCAGGATGGAGTACGCGACCGACCTGTTCGACGTGGCGACGATCGACCGGATGCTCGGTCACCTGCGGACGCTCCTCGCGTCGATCGTCGCCGACCCCGACCGGCCCGTCGGCTCGCTGGCGATGCTCACCGACGGCGAGCGGCGCGACCTGCTCGGGCCGTCGGTCGACGAGCCAGACCTCGACGTCAGCGGCGGCACCGGCGATGAGGTCGACGCGCTGCTGGCGGACTTCTCCCCCCTGGACGAATCGCCCCATGAGTAGCGCGACCCGGGGCGTGGCGGCCCACACCGCCGTCGATGCGAAGGCGAGGCCCCACGCCGCGGCCCAGGCGCCCGCGCCCTGCGTCCACACGCTGTTCGAGGCGCAGGCCGCGCGCACGCCCGAGGCCGTCGCCGTCGAGTGCGGCGGCATCTCGCTCAGCTATCGCGAGCTCGACGTCCGCGCCGAACGGCTGGCGCATCACCTCCGCGGGCTGGGTGTCGGGCCCGAGGCGCTCGTCGCCGTCGCGCTCGACCGCTCGACCGACCTGGTCGTCGGCCTGCTGGCCGTGCTCAAGGCCGGCGGCGCGTACGTGCCGCTCGACCCCGCGTATCCCGCCGACCGGCTGGCCTTCATGCTCGCCGACGCCGGCGCGGCCGTGCTGCTCACGAGGTCGGGATTGCTGGCGATCTCGCCGAGCCCGACGCCCGCGTCGTCCGCGTCGATGCCGACGCCCCAGCCATCGCCGCGCAGCCCGACTCCCCTACCGACGGCGGCGCGACGCCCGACAACCTTGCCTACGTCATCTACACGTCGGGCTCGACCGGCCGGCCCAAGGGGGCGATGATCGTCCACCGCGGCCTGTCGAACTACCTCGCGTGGGCCCTGCGGGCGTACCGCGTGGGCGAGGGCGCCGGGTCGCCGGTCCACTCGTCGGTCGCGTTCGACCTGACGGTGACGAGCCTGTTCCTGCCTCTACTCGCGGGCCGTCGCGTCGACCTCCTGGCCGAGGACCTCGGCGTCGAGGCCCTGGCCGAGGCACTCCGCTCGCGGTCCGGATACAGCCTGGTCAAGATCACGCCGGCGCACCTGCAACTGCTCGGCCAGCAGCTCGGCCCGGCCGGGGCGCGGGGCGGACGCGGGCCTTCGTCGTCGGCGGCGAGCAGCTCACGGCCGAGCACGTCGCCTTCTGGCGTGAACATGCACCAGGCACGGCAATCGTCAACGAGTACGGGCCGACCGAGACGGTCGTCGGGTGCTGCGTCCATGTGATCCCGCCGACGCCGATTGGGCCGGGGCGTTCCCGATCGGCCGGCCGGCGGCCGGGCGCGGCTCTACGTGCTCGATCCGAGGATGGAGCCCGTGCCCGCGGGCGTGGTCGGCGAGCTCTACATCGGCGGGCCCGGCGTGGCTCGCGGCTACCTCAACCGGCCGGGGCTGACGGCCGAGCGATTCGTGCCCGACCCGTTCGCGAAGGAGCCCGGGGGCCGGCTCTACCGGACGGGCGACCTCGCGCGGCGGCGGGCCGACGGGACGTTCGAGTTCGTCGGCCGGCTCGACGACCAGGTGAAGATCCGCGGCTACCGGATCGAGCTCGGCGAGGTCGAGGCCGCGCTCGCCCGACACGCCGACGTCCGCCAGGCCGCTGCCGTCGTGCGCGAGGACCGGGCCGGCGATCGCCGGCTCGTGGCCTATCTCGCGGCGGAGGTTGCGCGGTCGCTGCCGTCGGCATCCGACATGAGGGAGTTCCTCGCGAGGACGTTGCCCGCGTACGATGATCCCCTCGGCCTTCGTCCGCGTCGACGCCCTGCCGCTCACGCCCAACGGCAAGGTCGACCGCGCCGCGCTGCTCCGCGCCTCCGCGCCGAGCCTTCCGAGCGCGAGGTTCCCTACGAGGCCCCGCGGACCGAGCTCGAGGCGGCGGTGGCCGCGGCTTGGTCGCAGGTGCTCGGGGTCGAGCAGGTCGGGGTCCGCGACCACTTCTTCGACCTCGGAGGCCACTCGCTGCTGGCGACGCAGGTCGCGTCGCGGCTCCGCGAGGCGCTGGGCATCGAGGTGCCGGTGCGGCTGCTCTTCGACGCGCCGACGGTCGACGCGTTGGCCGCTCGCCTGGCCGAGCGGCGTGAGGCTCCCTCGGCCCCGCCGATCCGCCGCGTCCGTCGCGAAGGGCCCGCCGCCGCCCTCGTTCGCCCAGGAGTCGCTCTGGTATCTCGATCAGCTCGCGCCGGGCGAGCCGACGTTCAACGTCGCCGCGGCGCTCCGAGTCGGCGGGCCGCTCGACCTCGATGCGCTGCGACGCGCGTTCGAAGAGGTGGTCCGTCGCCACGAGGCCCTGCGGACGACGTTCGCGACGGTCGAGGGACGGCCCGTGCAGGTGATCGTCGCCGACCTCTCCGTGCCGCTGGAGTTCGTCGATCTGTCGCAGCTCAGTCCCGAAGAGCGCGGGCGTGAGTCGGAGCGAAGGGCCGCGGAGGAGACGCGGCGGCCATTCGACCTGGCCCGCGGCCCGCTCTTCCGCGCGACGGTTTTCCGGCTCGAGCGCCGAGGACCACGCGATCCTGCTGACGATGCACCATATCATCACAGATGGCTGGTCGTTCGGCGTGGCCGCGGGCGAGCTCTCCGCGCTCTACGAGGCCTTCCGCCTCGGCCGCCCGTCGCCGCTGCCCGAGCCGGCGATCCAGTACGCCGACTACGCCGGCTGGCAGCGTGACTGGCTTCAGGGCGAGCGGAAGGAGCGTCTCGTCGCCTACTGGCGGCGCCATCTCGAAGGCGTCCGACCGCTCGAGCTGCCCACCGATCGCCCGCGCCCGCCGGTCCGCTCGTCGCGCGGCGATCTCCGCCAGTTCGCGGTGTCGAAGGAGCTTTCCGCGGCGCTCGTCGAGCTGGGTCGGCGCGAGGGCGCGACGCCGTTCATGACGCTGCTCGCGGCATTCCAGATCCTCCTCGCGCGGACGAGCGGGCAACAGGTCTTCGCCGTCGGCTCGCCGATCGCGAACCGGAACCGGGCGGAGGTCGAGGGGCTGGTCGGCTACTTCATCAACATGCTAGCCTTCCGCGCCGACCTGTCGGGCGACCCGACCTTCCGCGACCTGCTGGCCCGCGTCCGCGAGACCGCGCTGGGCGGCTACGAGCACCAGGACCTGCCCCTGGAGATGCTCGTCGAGGCGATCCACCCCGAGCGCGACCCGAGCCGGACGCCGCTCTTCCAGGCGATGTTCGTCCTCCAGAACAACCAGCTTCCCGACGTCGATCCCCGAAGGCCTGACCCTCGAACCGTTCGGCGCGGCGGGCACCGGCACGGCCAAGTTCGACCTCTCGCTCGCGATGGAGGAGACGCCCGAAGGCTTCGTCGGCTCGATCGAATACGCCACCGACCTGTTCGATGGCTCGACGATCGATCGGATGCTCGGCCGGTTCCGGGTCCTGGTCGAGACGATCGTTGCCGACCCCGATCGCCGCACTTCGGAGCTCGACCTGGCGACGCCCGATGACCTGCGGGACCTGGCCGAGTGGAACGAGACGGCGGTCGCGGTCGATGGACACACGCTTCACGGCCTGTTCGAAGCCCAGGCCGCCCGGACCCCGGCGGCCGAGGCGGTGGTCTTCGAAGGACTGGCGCTCACGTATGCGCGAACTGAACGCACGGGCCGATCGGCTCGCGGCCGGACTGCGAGCGAACGGCGTCGGACCCGAGTCGCGGGTGGGGATCGCGATGGGGCGGTCGCTCGACCTGGCCGTCGCGTTGCTCGGGACGCTCAAGGCCGGCGCGGCGTTCGTGCCGCTCGACCCGGCGTATCCGCCGGCGCGGCTCGAGGCGATGCGGACGGATGCGGGGATTCAGCTTTGCCTCGATGCCGCGATGGTCGCGGCGCTCGGTCTCGGATGCGGGTGCCGGCCCCACCGAAGCGGCGATGCGCCGCCTACGTCATCTACACCTCCGGCTCGACCGGCGAGCCGAGAGGCGTGGTCGTCGCGCATCGTTCGGTCGTCAACCACGTGCTCGACGCCGCACGCCGCTTCGGCCTTGCGGCCGGGCGACCGCGTGCTCCAGTTCGCGTCGCTCAGCTTCGACATCGCGATCGAGGAGATGTTCCCTGCCTGGTCCGCCGGGGCCGTCGGTCGTCTTCCGCGGCGAGGAGATCCCGCCGCCCGTCGCCTTTGCAGGCTGGGTCGCAGGAGCAGGGAATCACCGTCCTCGACCTGCCGACGGCCTACTGGCACGCCTGGGTCGCAGGACTGGCCGACGCGGGGGCGAGGGTGCCCGAAGGGCTGCGGCTGGTCGTGGTCGGCGGCGAGGAGGCGATAACATCGTCATTCGCCGCTTGGCGAGAGCTCGGCGGCGACCGCGTGCGTTGGATCAACACGTATGGGCCGACCGAGGCGACCGTCGTCGCCACAGCCTTCGAGCCGGCCCGGGGCGACGTCCTTGCGACGCTCCCGATCGGGACGCCGATCGCCAACGTGCAGGTTCAAGTCCTTGACGAGAAGCTCCGGCCCGTGCCGATCGGCGTGCCCGGTGAGCTCTGCATCGGCGGCCGCGGCGTGGCGCGGGGCTATCTCGGACGGCCCGGCCTGACGGCCGAGCGGTTCGTGCCCGACCCGTTCGGCGAGCCGGGATCGCGGCTCTACCGCACGGGCGACCGTGCGCGGTGGCGGGCCGACGGAACGCTCGAATTCCTCGGCCGGCTCGACGACCAACTAAAAGTCCGCGGCTTCCGAGTCGAACCGGGCGAAGTCGAGTCGAGACTTGCTCGGACTGCCCGGAGTCCGCGAGGCCGCGGTCGCCGTGCGCGACGGGGCGCTCGCGGCCTACGTCGTCCCGCGCAACGGATTCACGATCGATGGTTCCGTCCTTACGTCGATCGCTGAGGGACCGGCTCCCGAGGCATCTCGTCCCGTCGGCGATCGTCGCGCCTCGACGCCCTGCCGCTGACGCCTTCGGGCAAGGTCGACCGCGCGCGCGCTGCCCGCACCCGTGCGCGATCGAGTCCGATCGGGCATCGGTCCCGCCTCGCGATGAGTCCGAGTCGCGCCTGCTGGGGCTCTGGCGGGAGATCTTCCCGGATCGTCCGATCGGCGTGACCGACGACTTCTTCGACCTCGGCGGCCACTCGCTGCTGGCGCATGCGCCTGCTCGCGCGGGTCGAGTCGGAGTTCGGCCGGCGGCTGCCGCTTGCATCGCTCTTCCGCGGGGCGACGATCGAGGATTTGGCCGCGGCTGCTCAAGGAGCGAGGAAGAGGCATGGTCGCCGCTGGTGTCGCTCAATCGCGGGGGCAAGGGCCGACCGTTCTTCTGCGTTCACCCCGCTGGCGGGATCGCTCTTCCGCTTCAAGGAGCTGGCCCGGCGTGTCGACGACCGGCCGTTCTTCGGCGTCCAGGCGACCGGACTCGACGATGATATCCGGACGCCGCCCGACGGTCGAAGAGATGGCGGCCGCCTACGTCGAAGCGCTCCGCGAGGTCCAGCCCGAGGGCCCGTATCATCCTCGGCGGCTGGTCGCTCGGCGGGCTCGTCGCCTTCGAGATGGCGCGGCGGTTCGTCGAGGCCGGGGACGAGGTGGCGACCGTCGCGATCCTCGACACGTACGCCCCCGGGTCGAGCGGGCCCGACATCCCGCCGGCACTCGCGAAGCTCGCCGCGAAGCTGGCGACGCGAGGGCTTTCTGACTTCGACGAGCAAGCGGGCTGATCCCGCTCGACGACGGGCTGGTGCTCGCCGCGTTCGTCGCGGAGATGGCCGGCGAGCGAGGCGTGCCCGTCCGCGACCTCGTCGATCACATCCGCGGCCTCGACCCCGAGGGCCGACGGCATCCTCCTGCTCAAGCCACCTCGAGCTCGACCAGGTCTATCGAGCTGGACGTCGGCCCGTGGCGAATCCGCCGTCTTATCCGCGTCCTGCGCGTGCTCAACGCTCGCCGGCCTGCGCGTATCGCCCGGCGCGACCCTATCCGGGGCGGCTGGTGGTCGTCGCAGGCCGACCGACGGGCGGGGCCGGCTCGTCGATCCCGACGCTCGGCTGGAGGCGGCTCGCGGGCGAGGTGACCACCCAGACGATCCCCGGCGGTCATGCCACGATCCTCGGCCGCCCGGCGTGGATCTGCTCGCCGAGATGGTTCGGACCGAGCTGAGTCGTGCCGATGGAGGGCCTGCGCGATGAAGCTGCTCGGCTTCCTGCTGAGGAGCGTCGCGGGGCGTCGTCGCCGTCTCGATCGCGACGGCCTCGCTCGTCGCGGCGTGGGCGGCGTGGGACTGATCGCGATCGTGCACGCCGAGCTGAGCCGCGAGGCCCCGGCCGCCCGGGCGATCGGGCTGGCGTTCGCGGGCTCTGCGTGCTCGTCGCGGTCGGCGCGGTTCGTGGCGCAGGCGGCGATGGCGAGGCTGGGGCAGGGGGCCGTCGCCGACCTGACGACGCTCATCGTCCGCAAGGTCCTCGGCCTGCCGCTGGCACAGTTCGAGGCGATCGACGCTCGAGGCCTCGTGGCGTCCTGACCGAGGACATCGCCATCGTCGCCGGCGCGCTGGTGGGCATCCCGCAGGTCTGCATCAACGTGCCACTGATCGCGATCTGCCTGGCCTATGCCGGCTGGCTCTCGCCGACGATCCTCGCCTTCGGCGTCGTGCTTCGCCGCGCGCGGCGATCCGCGGCGTATGTCGGGCTCATCTCGCCCGCGATGCGCGAGCTCCAGGCCGCTCGGGCCGGGCAGGACGCGCTCGTCGGCCACGTCCGCACGCTCATCGAGGGCTTCCGCGAGCTCAAGCAGCACCGCGGCCGCGGCGAGGCGTTCCTCGCTCGCGGGCTCGTCCGCCGCCGCGGCGGAGGTCCGCGACCGCACGGTCGCCGGTCAGGTCCTGTTCGCGGTGGCCGAGGGCTGGAGCCAGGCGGCGTTCTTCGTCTTCATCGGCTTCCTGCTCTTCGTCCTGCCGTCGTTCCATCGAGGTCGACCGCGCGACGCTCGCCGGTGCGGTGCTCGTGGTGCTCTACGTCAACGCGCCCGCTCGACGTCATCCTGACGTGGCTGCCGACCCTCGGCCGCGCCAGGGCGTCGATCGAGCGGATCGAGGCGCTGATCCCCGACGCTCGAGTCGAGTCGAGCCGCCCGAGCCGTCGACGTCGGTGATCCTCGGCCCGCGGCCGTTCCTCCGCCACTCGCTCGTGCTCGAGGGCGTCACCCATGCCTACGGCGACGAGGCCGACCGCCGCGGCTTCGCGCTCGGGCCGGTCGACCTGACGCTGCGATCCCGGCGAGGTCGTGATCCTCGCCGGCGGCAACGGCAGCGGCAAGACGACGCTGGTCAAGACGCTCGCCGGCCTGTACACGCCCGGCGGCGGGTCGATCACCGTCGACGGCCGCGAGATTGGCGAGGGCGAGCGCACGGCCTATCGCCAGCTCTTCTCGGTCGTCTTCGCCGACGGACACCTGTTCAAGAACTGGCTCGGCCTGGAGCGGCCGGGTATTGAGGACCGAGGCCGCGCGGGGCTGCGAACGGCTCGGGCTCGACCGGCGAGTGAGCGTCGAAGGGATCGGCTACTCGACGACCGACCTGTCGCAGGGCCAGCGGCGGCGGCTGGCGCTGATCAACGCGCTGCTCGAGGACCGGCCGATCGTGATCTTCGACGAGTGGGCGGCGAACCAGGACCCGCGGTCGAAGCGGGCGTTCTACCGCGAGTTGTTGCCCGAGCTGCGCGAGGCCGGGCAAGGCCTTGCTCGTGATCAGCCACGACGAGGAATATTACGACGTCGCCGACCGGGTCGTCCGCCTCCGCGACGGCCGGGTCGTCGACGAGCCCGCGATCGCCGTCGCGGGGGGGGGATGGCGAATGAAGCGTCTGATCGCGCTGATTCGTCTGCTCTGGGCCGGCGGCGCCGTCGGCTATTATTACTGGAACGAGGCCCACGCCCAGCGCGTCGCGCTACAAGACGGCCGCCGTCCGCCGCGGCGACCTGACGGACGCCATCAGCGCGACGGGCACGATCGAGCCCGAGGAGGTCGTCGACGTCGGCGCGCAGGTCGCCGGCGAGATCGTCCGCTTCGGCGACGACACGCGCGGCGGCGGCAGGGCGATCAGCTACGGCTCGCCCGTCGAGAAGGGCACCGTGCTCGCCCAGCTCGACGACCGCCTGTTCAAGGCCCGCGTCGACCAGATGAAGGCGAACGTCGCGAAGGCCGAGGCCGACGTCGAGCAGGCGAAGCGCGAGGCTCCGCCAGTCGGAGCGGAACGTCGAGCGGAACAAGAAGCTCCAGTCGCGCGGGCCCGGATTCGTCGCGCCGCAGGACGTCGACAACGCGCTCTCGGCCGTCGAGGCCGACAAGGCCGGCCTGGCGCTGGCCGAGAGCGGCGTCGCCGTGGCGAAGGCGAACCTCGAGGAGGCCGAGGCGAACCTCGGCTACACGACGATCCGCTCGCCGGTGAAGGGCGTGATCCTCGACCGCCGCGTGAACATCGGCCAGACGGTCGTCGCCAGCCTCAACGCCCCGAGCCTGTTCCTGATCGCCAAGGACCTGAGCCGGATGGAGATCTGGGCGTCCGTGAACGAGACCGACATCGGCTCGATCCACCCGGGCCAGCGCGTCCGGTTCACGGTCGGCACCTTCCCCGGCGAGAAATTCGAGGGGAAGGTCTCGCAGATCCGGCTGAACGCGAGCATGGTTCAAAATGTCGTCACCTATACGGTCGTCGTCTCGGTCGACAACACGAGCGGCCGGCTGATGCCGTATCTCACGGCGCGATTGGAATTCGAGGTCGAGGGCCGCAAGGGCGTGCTGCTCGTGCCCAAGGCTGCGCTCCGATGGCAGCCGAGGGTCCAGAACCTGCCGCCCGAGGCGCGCGAGGCCTACGCCAGGTCGCTCCAGGCCAGGGCCCGCGCGAGTGAAGGCGAGACCGCCCACGCCAGGCCGGGCGAGCCGCGCGAGGGCGTCGTCTGGGAACAGCACGGCGAATTCGTCCGGGCCGTGCCGGTCAAGGTCGGGCTGAGCGACGGGCTCAACGTCCAGGTCGAGGGCCGCGGACTCGACGACGGCACGAAGGTCGTCGTCGGCGTCGAGCGGCGCGACGAGGCCGACGACGCGTCGTTCCTGCCGCACACGCAGAAGGCTGAGAAGAGCAGCTCATCGGACAAGTCAAAGAACTGAGCCCCTCGTTCCCACGCTCCGCGTGGGAGCGCCTCTCGCGACGCGCCGCTTCGTCCGGGGAATGGCCGCGGAGCGAGGAGGAGGCATTACGACGCAGAGCGTCGTAACCAGAAGAGTCTCGACATCGGAGGTTTCAGCCTTGCCCTTCATCCGCCTTCACGACGATCCACAAGCACTACGCCCGCGGCCGGGTCGAGGTCCCCGTGTTGAAGGGGGTCACGATGCAAGTCGAGCGAGGCGAGATGGTCGCGCTGATGGGGGCGTCCGGGTCGGGCAAGACGACGCTGATCAACCTCCTGGGCGCGCTCGACCGGCCCACCGCGGGCGGCTACTGGCTCGACGGCGAGGATGTCTCCGCGCTCTCCGTCGCCGAGCGGGCGAACCTGCGGAGCCGAAAGATCGGCTTCGTGTTCCAGAACTTCAACCTCCTGCCGCGGCTCTCGGCGCTCGACAACGTCCTGCTGCCGCTCGCGTACGCGCCGCGATCGTCGGAGGAGGACGGTGGCAGGGCCCGCGCGATCGCCCTGCTCGAACGGGTCGGGCTCGGCGATCGATTGGATCACGAGCCCGCGCGGCTCTCGGGCGGCGAGCAGCAGCGCGTGGCGATCGCCCGCGCGCTGATGAACCGCTGCGATCTGCTGATCGCCGACGAGCCGACGGGCAACCTCGACTCGAAGACGGGCGAGGACCTCCTCGGCCTCTTCCGCGGCCTCAACGCCGAGGATGGTCTGACGATCGTGCTCGTCACGCACGACGCGAACGTCGCCAATCACGCCGACCGGATCATCCGGATGCGCGACGGGCTCGTGGTCGACGACGAGGGCACCGACGCCGCCAAGTTGCCGCGGCGTCGCCCCGCCGACGACCCGCGCCGGCCCGCGCGGGCCGCCGAGGCGGGCACGCCGAGCTGATGAAGACCGCTGGGTCGGCCGTCCGCTCGCTCCGCCGCAATGCGCTCCGCTCGGCCCTGACGACGCTGGGGATCATCATCGGCGTCGCGTCGCTGATCGCCATCGCCGAGGTCGGCAAGGGCGCCTGGGTCGCGATCCGCGACATCCTCACGAAGATGGGGGTCGAGAACGTGCTCGTGCAGTCGGGCGCGGCGTCGCGGAACGGGGTGAGCCTGGGGCGGGGGTCGATCAAGACATTAACGCCCGAGGACGCCGACGCGATCTTGCGCGAATGCCCGTCGGCGGTGAGCATCGCCCCGCTCGTCTATGCGAGCGGCCAGGCGGTGCGCGGCAACCGCAACTGGGGGCCGTCGACGTTCCTCGGCACGACGCCCGGCTACCTGTCGGTCCGCGACTGGGACGAGATGGCCGAGGGCGAGGCGTTCACCGATCACGACGTCCGCGACGGCACGCTCGTCTGCGTGCTGGGCGACACGCTGGCCCGCGAGCTCTTCCCCGACGAGTCGCCCGTCGGCCAGGAGGTGACGGTCAACGACGTGCCGCTCCGCGTCCTCGGCGTGCTCCGCCGCAAGGGGGCCGACATCATCGGCGAGGACCAGGACGACATCATGCTCGTCCCCTGGACGACGGCCAAGTCGCGGATCAGCGCCGAGGATCGCGGGGGCGACTCGGGCCGCGTCAAGGCCACCGCCGTCGGGGCCGCCGAGGCGGTTAACTCGCTCCGCCGCCGCTATCCCCGCTCGGACGTGAGCCTGTATCCCGCGGCGTCGGCCATCCAGTCGGTCGACTCGCCGCAGGTCGAGCGGATGTCGAACGTCGACGCGATCCTCGTCCGCTCGGCCTCCACCGACGAGATCCCCGCGGCGATGGAGCAGATCACGAAGCTTCTCCACGAGCGGCACCGGATCGCCCCGGGCGACGACGACGACTTCGCGGTCCGCGACTTCACCGAGGTCATCGAGGCCGTCCGCGGCACAGTCGGCCTCGTCGCCGGGCTGCTCGTCTGCGTGGCGTTCATCTCGCTCGTCGTCGGCGGCGTCGGGATCATGAACATCATGCTCGTCTCCGTTACCGAGCGCTACCGCGAGATCGGCCTCCGCATGGCCGTCGGCGCGAGGCCGGGGGACATCCTCCGCCAGTTCCTCGTCGAGGCCGTCGTGCTCTGCGTCCTCGGCGGGGCGGTGGGTATTCTCGTGGGCCGCGGGTCGTCGATCCTCGTCCGCGTCTTCGCCCACTGGCCGACGGAAGCCTCGCCGCTGGCGATCGTGGCGTCGGTGTCGATCTCGATCACCGTCGGCGTGATCTTCGGCTATTACCCGGCGTGGAAGGCTTCGCGGCTCGATCCGATCGAGGCGCTCAGGTATGAGTAGAGTCCGCTATTGCGGATCGTCTGCGCTCGGAGTATCGCGGCGAGGACGGTCCGCGAACCCGGACCCAGCGAAATCGAAGAGCCGCGGTTCCCATCCCGTCCCCTCGACGGCCACCGCCGCCGCATAGCCCTGGCCCGCGTCGAGCCCGCGGATCGTCCACCGGCGCGCCGGCTCGGGATCACCGGTGGTCTCGACCAGCCCCGCCGGCCCGCGCGGGTCGGCCGACACCGAGAAGCCGTCGAGTGGCTCGTGGAGTCCGTTGCCAATACCTTTGATATACGACTCCTTGCACGTCCAGATATGAAAGAAGGCGGCTGTCTTGAGCTCGTTGGGGAGGGCCGCGAACTCGGCGCGCTCGCGGGGCGAGAAGAAGCGGAGGACGATCGCGTCGCGGTCGTCGATCGCGCGGACCCGCTCGACGTCGACGCCGACCCGCACGCCGGTCGCGACCGCGACGAGCGCGAGGTCGCCGGAGTGGCTCAGGTTGAACTCGATCACACCGGCTCCGTCAAGCGACGGCTTGCCGCGCGGCCCCAGCACGAAGGTCAACTCGGACGCGGGCCGTCCGGCGTATCCGCTCAAAACCGACCGCAGCGCCACGCGGCTCGCGAGGAAGCGGTCGCGGTCCCCTGCGAAACAAAACCGGTCGCCGCGGGCTCGCTCGTCATCGGAGAGCGTCGATCCGAGCCGTGCGATGATCTCATCCGCGCGGTCCAGTCCGACCTTCCAGACGTGGACCTCGCCCTGCATCGGGGCCTCGCGCCGAACGCACGTTATGGGCGCCCCTGCGGTGGGCCGGGGCGATCGGACAGCGGAGAGGGAGGGATTCGAACCCTCGGTACGGTTTGACCCGTACACGGCATTTCCAGTGCGTCCCGATCTTCAAGCGGCCGAGACTGGGTTCAAACTCTTCGCTCCCGTAGTGGAAAAACGACTTCCGATCACCGGCGAACGAGTTCGGAGTGGGTTTTCACTCGGCGATCACGTAACATCCTACGTAACAGGCGCCGGGGAGTCGAGGCACCACCTACACTTTGGCTACTCCTCGGCGACTAGCTTCTCCTTGCGAGATTGCGCGGGACGACAATCGCAAACGCTCGCCTCAGGGCAGCCGAGGGTATCTGGGTCGGAGTCGCCGAAAATGGATCATCCTCCTCAATCGCCACCGGATCAGCGGCCCACTTCGCGAAGAACGAAGCCGAATGCTGAGTCCTTTGGGATCGTATTCACGATCAACAAGGACGATGCTTCCGTCCTGGTGCAAACCACGGAACGGGCCGGAGATCCGGGGGATCTTTCCGACGCTGACCGCATTCGGTTCCCGTGTGTGCACGATGCGCTCAGTCTCCAAGTGATGCTCGATTCGGCCAGGAAGGCTGGTTATCGGTCCCGGAATGTGAAGCCCCGCTTCATCGAACGCGATGCCGAGATCGAGCGGCTCCACGAAGAAGGGCTGAAACCAAAGGAGATTCATCGGTGCATCATCGGCAACCCCAAATGGGAGAAGAACCAGGAAGGTGCTCCCTTGAAATACGACGCGGTGTACTCGGTCATTCGTCGTTTGAAGCGGCCCACCGGGTAGGGCTCGGCGGTTCGGAGCGGGTAGTCGGCCCGGTCCTGCGTGCAGGCGGCGGCCCCATGGGCGAATCCGGCGCGATCGCCGGCAGCTTCAGCCGCTTGAGGTAGTGCTCCGGCAATACGGTCGGCCTGGACTGGCTCACGATGCACCGCCCGGGGCCGGCCACGCCCGATAGGCGGTCACGTCGGTCGACGCCGCCACGACGTGCCGCAGGTGCTGACGGCCGTCCAGCGAGAAGGTGGTCGCCCTCCAGTCCTCGTGGGGGCAGCAGGCCCGCACGACGACCGGGTGGTTGGCGCAGCGCACCGGCACCGAGTAGCCGTTGTCGTCGAACCGCACCAGGGATTGTGCGCCGGCCGTCGTCGACTCCTTGCGGCAGGCGTCGAACGGTCCGGCCGGCGGGGGCAGGAGGGCGTCGCGCTCCTCCTCCGGGAGCACCCGCCTGGTCGCGGAATGGCCGCGAAGCCGGCGGTCCGGGTCCTCGCCGCAGCAGCCCAGCAGGTAGGCGTTCAGCTCGTCGAGGTCGCGGACCTGCGCAATCGGGACGAGGAAGTTGAGCCGGGCGAACTTCACCGTCCCCTCGACGAGGCCCTTCTCGTTGGGCCGCTCGACGCGGCCGGAGTGCTGGTCGAACAGGTAGAGGCTCTCCAGCCGGAGGAAGCCCCGGGTCAGCTCCCGCTGGCGCGGGCCGATGATCTTGGCGACCATCGCGCGGCTGTTGTCGTGGGTGATCCGCCGCCGCACCCCTCCGAGGAAGGCGAAGGCCCGGACGTGGCCGTCCCAGAAGGTCTCAGTGCACTCGCGGTCGTAGGCCCTCATAAAGAAGGCATCCGAGTGCGGCGACGCCATGTCGAAGGAGGCGACCTTGCGTCACCGCCCGGCGGCCTTGAGGACCGCCTCGCCGAAGTCGACCTGGACCTCGCCGGGCCGGTGCACGAGCGGGACGAAGACCTCGCGGCCCTTGAGCCGCAGGTCGCGGACGGCCCACCTCACGATGGTGTATCCGCCGCGGTAGCCCTCCTCGCACAACCGCGGGAGGATCCGCTTGGCGGTGGGCCGCTGCTTCCTCGGGGCCAGCTTCTCGACCTCGAGGATCTGGGCGATCCGGTCGAGTAGGGGCCGAGCTTCGGCTTGGCCCGCGGCGTGTCGGTGCGGTCGCCGGGCGCCTGGCCGTGCCGGAGGATCTTCCCCAGCGTGGTTCAGTGTATCCCGGTCTCGCGGAGGACCTGACGCTTGCCGCTCGCACTCGAAGTAACAGCCAGGTCGGGTTAGTACGCGGTCCCCGGGCCCACGAATGCGCGTCCGCCAAATGCATTTGGCAGGACGCAGAACTCTTTTTTGCCAAATGCATTTAGCGTAGGAGAATGCGTATATAAAACGATTGACATTGCCGGCTGAGGAGTAGAATTGATCGTCGACAACCATGGTCGTCGCGACGAGGAATACAGTAGCCATGCACGGATTCAAGACCCCCGTCGCCGCGCGTCTGCTCGGCATCAGGTCCAGCAGGTTGCACAGCTTCATCCGATCCGCGAGGATCGCCGCGCCACAGAAAGACACCTCCGGCGACTACCTGTGGACGGAAGAGGATCTCGCCTCCGCCCGCAAGACCCTGGCAGCTTCCAGGGCCTTGGCTGCCGCCGATCGCGAGGCTACGACATCATGAAACAGCCCCACGCGATCCTACACGAGGCGGTCTACGATCTCGAAGCTGCCCGCGCCGCCCTGGGCCTCACGAAGACGACGCTGAGCCGCGAGACGAGGTTGGGTCGGCTTCGCTGTTCCAAACGCGCGGGCCGCATTTACGTCCTGGGTGAATGGCTTTTGGAATGGTTGCGTGCAGGAGAGGTGCACAAGTCTCGCCGGATGCCCGCGACCGGTGGCGCAATCGTCAATGGCTTGCCGTCGCGGACGGCGCAGGCGTCCGAGGCATGAACCCGACGAGAAGGGACCCGGGAAGGGATTAGTCTCCTTCGAATCAGAACCTTATATGTTAATTAAAAGCGATCACAGCACGCTGCTGTGATACGCATCCGGCAACATCAAGGACCGGCGAATGGACGCGCCGACACATCAGCTACTGATGGATCGACTCGATCGGTCCGACCGCCACCCCGCCACCCCGGCCGAGGGCGCCACCGGACCGCGCCAAAAGGTCGAGGGCCGCCAGCGTGGGGCTGTCGGCGCCGGAGAGGCCCCATCCATCCTTCAGCCCAAACGCCTGAGGAGACTTCGATGCCTGAACAGCACGTCGACCCCCTCGATGAGTTCTGCGACATGGTGGAGTCCCTCGGCGACGCCGCCGTGGACCTCGAGCTCGATGACTACCTGTACGTCGCTGACCTGATCGAGTGCGCCTGCGCAAAGTTTCATGACTGCGACCTCGAGGACGCGGAGGACCTGCGGCCGACATCGGACGAGAAGCCGATCCCGGACCTGATCCGTTCGGCCCTGGGCCTGCTGCGGCAGGGCCTGCTGACCGGCGACGACGCCTTCGTGGCCGTCGGCTACGTGGTCCTGGAGAAGGCCGTTCTCCGGCTCGACCGGCAGGCCGAGGAGGAGTCGGGTCCGGATCCGCACCCGAGTGAATGAGCCGATCGACATCGCGCGGTCGCCCAAGCGATCCGGGGGAAAACGATGACCCGGCGGAGCAGGCACTCCGCCGGGTCCTGGTTCCATCCATGAAAGGGTAGCTATGTCATACGATACGCCGACGGCGGCGGGCCGTCAAGGCCCGTCGGCACGTCCGCCGTCCCACGCCTCCCGGGTCGCGACCGACGGCGCGGTCGACATGCTCGGCGTGGCCCTCGCCTACCGTGGCGCGGGGCTTCTCCCCCATCCCCCAGCGGCCGGGCGCGAAGGAGCCCTACGTCAGGTGGAAGCCGTTCCAGGCTGAGCCGCCGACCATCGATGACCTTCGCTTTTGGTTCGGCCACGCCTTCCTTGACGGCGGCGTCGCCCTCATCCTGGGGCCGGTCAGCGGCCTGTTCGTCGTCGATTGCGACGGACCGGACGCCCACCGCGCGCTGGTCGCCCGCCTGGGCGCCGTCCCCGCGGCTCCCACGGTCCTCTCGGGCAGCGACGCTCCCTTCAAGTATCACCTCTATTTCCGGCATCCCGACGTCCCGACCCGGGCCAAATTCTGCCCCTGGCATCCGCAGCTGGAGTTCCGGGGCCATCGCGGCATGGTCGTGGCGCCGCCGTCGCTCCACAAGTCGGGCCGCCGTTACCGCTGGGCCGAGGGCAAGGCGCTCGACGACCTGCCGCTGCCGGAGGTCCCCTCGCCCATCCTCGCGGCGCTGCGGGCCGGGGCCGAGTCGAGGCCGCGGCCGGGGCCCGGCCAACCGGTGCCCGCGGAGTCATTGACGCCCGAGGAGAGCAGTGCGAAGGCGCTCGCGATCCACCTCATCGACGGCATCGCGGACGCGACCCAGTTCTATTTGCTCGGGCTCGAGGCCGAGGGCCCGGGGTGGAACACCAAGCTGTTCCGAGCTTCGTGCGACCTGATGGGCTGCGGGACCCCGCTGGAGGAGGCGCTGCCGCTGCTCCTCCGGGCGCCCGGCCGTGGACCGACCGCGACCGCGACGCCGCCGAGCGGACGATCCGGTCGGCCTACGCGCAAGACCGTCGGCCCGCCCGCGCGCTGGCCGCCGACCGGCGGCGGGCCAACCCGGGCGGCTCGTTCCTCATCCCCGTCCGGCACCGCGATCCCAGCACGGAGGCCCCTCATGAGTCCTGAGCCGCAGCATCCGGAAAACCCCGCCGAAGGCCAGGGTGGGCTCGTGGTCGACTGGGCGAAGTCCTCGAAGACCAAGACCATCGTCAAGGCCCGGTTCGGCGGCACGCTGGTCCATTCCCATGCGCTCGACCTGAACAGCGCCACCGCCCGCGCGAGCTACGCGGAGGCGGTGGTCGCGAAGGTCCAGGCGGCGCACCACGTCGAGGTCGCTGCCGACCTCGTCGAGCAGCAGCTCCTCGCCGCGATCGACGCGATGGCGGCCCAGGCCGTCGGCGACGACGACGCGGGCGCGGGCCCGCCCGAATATCTCGCGGTCGACGACGACGAGGACCCGGAGCGTCGCGGGCTGTACCGCCTGACACCCGACGGGCCCCGCCAGCTCAGCAACTTCACCATGTTCGTCGAGCGCGACACGGTCGTCCGCGACGGCCCCGAGGAGCGGCACCGGTTCGAGGGGATCGTCCGGCTGCACGGCCGGACCGCGAAGTTCTCGATCGGCTCCGAGGAGTTTGCCAGCAACGAGCAGCTCCGGGCGGCGATCTTCGCGACAGCCGGGCCCAAGGCCACGATCCTGGACTATGTCGACGCCCTGCGGACCGCGATCAGCCGCGTCAGCGCGCCGGCGACCCGGACGCTCACGACGGACGTCGGCTGGACCGAGGCCGGCGACGCCTATCTGGTCCCCGGCGGGCGGATCGACGCCGCCGGGTTCCACCCGGCCGGCGAGGGCGACGCGGTCCGCGTCGACCTGGCCGACGAGGAGGGGGCCCGATGGCTCGGCATGACCCCGCTGGGGTCCGCGGAGCTGATCGAGGTCAAGCAGCACATCGTCGCCGACCTGATGCGCCTCCACGAGGAGTCCGTCATGTACACGTTGGTGGCGGCCGCGGCGCTGGCCGTCCTGGATCGGTTCTCCGGGTCCACGCAGCGGCTGGCGGTCTGGCTCAAGGGCCTGACCGGGGCCGGCAAGAGCTTCGCGGCCAAGTTGGCGATGAACTTCTTCGGCGACTACGACCTCCGCGACGGCACGCGGTTCGCCAACTGGGGCTCGACGGCCTACTACGTCCAGAGGCAAGGATATTTCTATAAGGATTCGCTGTACGTCGTCGACGACTACAAGCCCGAGGTGATCGCCCAGCGGGACGCCGTCTACGTCCTCCAGAACTACGCCGACGGGACCGGGCGGGGGCGGCTGCGCAAGGACGCGACGGCCAACATCACCCGGCCAATCCGGGGCCTGCTGCTGAGCACCGGCGAGGACCTGCCCCAGAACAACGCCAGCGCCCTGCGCGCGCACCGTCATCGTCGCGGTCCCCCAGGCCGAGAAGGACCTCGACCGCGGGGCGCGGTGCCTGGCCCAATGCCGCCGCTACTCGGGGGTGATGGCCGACTTCCTCCGCTGGCTGCTCGCCGAGGGGCGCACCCACGCGTTCGCGGCGCGGGTCGAGCACCACGGGGCGGCGTACTACCAGCGGATCGCCGGCCAGCAGAACGACGCGCGGATCGCCTCGAACTTCGCCCGGCTGGCCGCGGCCTTCGAGGAGTTCGCCCGCTACCTGGGCGACGCCTGGCCCGCCTGGAAGAAGGAGGCCAAGCGGTTCTCCGGCAAGATCCTGGTGCGGGCCCTCGACGAGATGACCGAGATCGTCAAGGGCCAGCAGGCCAGCGCGATCTTCCTGGAGACGCTCGGCAATCTGCTGGAGCACGGCAAGGTCCGGGCCGTCGGCTGGGACGGGGACTGCGACCCCGAGCTCATCAAGAACCGGCCGCTGGTCGGCAAGTTCGCCCCCGCGAAGCCGACGTCTCACGCCGGCTACGGCAAGCCGAAGCCGGCCTTCGGGGAGGGCGACGTCTTCGCCATCAACCTGCCCCTGGCGCTGGAGTGCGTCCAGGACTCGCTGCGGCGGCGGGGCCGGCCCGAGCTAAAAGTGACCGAGCCGACCTTGTTGGCTCAGCTTGCCGAGGACGGCCAGCTGGTCGACGCCGAGGGCGAGCCGGTCACGTCGGCGACGCCGGAGAAGACCAAGGCGATGCGGATCGGCGGCTCCTCCCTGCGGGCCGCCCGGATCCCGGCCCGATTCCTGATCGCCGCGGAGCCGACCCCTGAGGACGCCCAGGCCGGGGTCGCCCAACCAAGCACGAAGGCCCCGTTCGACCCCGACGCCGGGGAGGAGTGAGCGCGTTGAAGTCATCGAGGACGGAGGCGGAGGTCGCCCGGTAGCGACCGGCGGCGACGGACGGACCGGCAGGCCGGGCGGGCCGGCCCCGCGAGCCGCAATGGGCCCACGGCGGGACGCAGGTTCTTTCAGTCCACACCATCATGATCGCTCACATCCTGTCTGTTGCGCCCGACGTTCTCGGTGTGGGGGCGGCGCAACGCACTTACGGCCTTTGGTGGCAGAGACTTGCTGCAATGTGTTGCGCCGTTGCGCCGCCACGAGGCCATGACCCCGGGAATTTCCGAGAATGGTTTGCACGCGGACCGGCCGCCTCCGGTTCCTGGCGGCGCCTGGCCTCGGGAAACTCGGCGAATGGGAGGAACCCCTTCTCTGGTTCACCCAAATCCCCGAGCTTCTTGCCCGGAGACGTCGATCGGGCCTTCGCTCGCAGGTTCTCTCCGGAAGGGCCCGGTAGCCCAGAATCGGCGAACAGCGCAACATTCAATCTAAGTCCTTCTCCGATAGGATCTTGGACTGTTGCGCCGGGGTGTTGCGCCCGACCGTGGGGCGCAACACCGTGGGAGCGGCCCCCACGCCGGTCGCGGCCCGGCTCGAGCGGGAGCCGGCCGGCCCGCCGCCTCCCGCTCGGCACGAGACCGGGCGGCGTGATACCCCGGCCCCAATCAACCTGCCTCAACCACCAAGGAGTCGACTCATGCCGACACTCCTCCTCAATCGCCAGTGCCGCGTCATCGACACCGAGTCCACCGCGGCGACCGTCGTCACCGAGCCCCGGCGCAACGTCTCCGCCGGCACGTGCGCCCGCATCACGCCCGACCCCGACCGCCCCTACACCGTCTTGCGCCGTGACGACCTCGAGGGCACTCCCGACGTCCGCGACGGCCGCGCGGTCGTCGTCTACGCCGGCCTGCCCCCCGGCCACTACGCGGCCCACTCGGCGTTGAGGTCCAACTGTGGCCAGACCGCCTACCTGAAGGTCGGCGCGGGCGGCGCCTGACCGTCCTCGGCGGCCGGGACGACGAGGACCTGGTGATCGCCCGCCTGAACGGCATGACGCCGGGCGAGCTGCACGCCGCCCGCCAGGCCACCAGGGCCGGGAGCGACGGGCTGCCCCCGCTGGAGGGCTCGACCAGGCAGGTGGCCTGGGCCGAGCAGCTGCGTGGTGAGCTGATCCGTGGGGCCGAGCGAGCGGGCGATCTCGACCTGGTCCATCGGATCCGTGCCGTGTGCGACGCGACCTGGTTCATCGCCGCTCGGGACCACCCGCTCGACACGCTTCGGGATTCGCTCGGCGCGTAGATGTCCACAGCGGGCCGGGGCCGGCGAGATCGCGAGCCGCGAAACGGGAGTCGGTTCGCCAGCAACGCAAGCAACAATCAGGACAGGACATTCTCATGCAACCCGACAACGCGCTGGAATACCACCCGCTCGCCATGCTCTTCCCCCCGCTGGACGACGCGGAGTTCGAGTCCCTCGAGGAGGACATCCGGGAGCACGGCCTGCGCGAGGCCATCTGGCTGTACGAGGGCAAGATCCTGGACGGGACCCATCGCCACAAGGCGTGCCTGGCGGTCGGCGTCGCGCCCCGCTTCCGCGACTTCGAGGGCGGCGAGCCGCTGGCCTTCGTGCTCGGCCTGAACCTCCGCCGGCGGCACCTGACGACGACCCAACGCGCCCTGCTGGCGGCGCGGATCATGCCCGAGTTCGAGGCGGAGGCCCGGGGCAACATGAGCCGGGGCGGGCAAGGTTTGGCAGATCTGCCACCCGCCCACAGCCGGGACCGGGCGGCCGCCGTCGTCGGCGTCTCGTCGCGGCTGGTGGGCTCGGCCGCCCGGGTGCTGGACCGAGGCGTGCCCGAGCTGGTCGCGGCGGTGGGGCGCGACGCGATCAAGGTCTCGGCCGCCGCCGCGGTCGCCACGCTGGATGACGCCGAGTTGGCCGAGCTGGTGGCGCGGGGTCCGAAGGCGGTCCGCCAGAAGGCCGCGCAGCTCCGCATGACCACAAAGACGAAGGTCGAGCGTGGGCCGAGCACCGAGGACCGGGTCTATCTCGAGAGCTGCCCGGTCCGCGCCCGGCTCGCCGACCCGGCCCGCTTCGACCGCGAGGCCCTGATCCAGCATCGCCTGCGCCCCGTGCTCGAGCGGCTGGGGCGGGAGTTCCCCGAGGCGTTCGAGGACGGCGCGTGGGGCGGGCCGATCGGCGCCATCGCCTCGACCCGCCTGGATCACCTGATCCGGGTCCGCGACGCCGGCGAGTGGACCCTCTGCATCTTCTGCACGGGCACGGGCATCGAGAAGGGGAGACGATGCTCCATGTGCGAGGGCGGCGGTTTCGAGGTCCTGTGCCACGACCCTGCCCCTGACGAGTCGCGCCGGACGGCGGCGCGAGCACCTGCACCCCAAGGCCGGCGCATCGGCCGGCATCGAGAGGAGAGACGGACATGAAGGAACAGTACCGGCGGCTCATGCGGGGATTCGTCGCGTCCAGGCCGGGGGATCCCGCGCCGGAGGACCTGCTCGAGGCCGTGCGCGGCCTGCCCGAGGTCGGCCAGCTGCCGCCGCCCTGGGCGGTCTGGACCCTGGTCCGGCTGGTCGACCAGCTCTGGTCCGGGTCGACGATGGCAATCTTTTACCGGGGACGCCACGCCGCCTCCAAGGCCGGAGCGCGGGAGCAGGAGACGGACGCCGCACGGCCAGACCCGGGATACCCGCTCTTCACGGTCGATCGTTAGGACGAGTGGGAGGAAGACACCCGTTCCGGCTACTTCTTCCGGCATACGCGCGACGCCCTCGGACAAGGCCCACTGGTGGGACCCGATCAACGACTCCAAGACCGATCGCCTGCCCTTCGTCTTCGTCCCGGAGTTCCTGGGCGGTCTCACGTACCACTACTTCTTCGTTCTCCCCGAGGACCGAAGCTTCACCCCGATGCGGAAGGGCTTTATCAAGCCGTCCACCGCCACGGCGGAGCTGGGCGTCGCGGAGCTGGAGGCCGCCGGGCTGGTCGAGCGGGTCCTGATCCGCGAGGGGTCGTTCGGCCACAGCCTGACCCCGGCGGCGCTGGAACACGCCGCGTCGATCGCCGCGTTCTCCGGCGGCTGGTGCACTTGTTACCAAGAATCCCGCGCGCCGCCAAGAGGGTCTGGCTGGCGGCGGCGATCGGCGACTGGACAGCCGTCCACGCCGCCGCGATCGACATGGACCGCACCGACGGCACGCCGTGCCCCGAGCTCGTCGCCTTCGCCGGCGAGCGCGCCGGCCGGTGCCGGGCCCGGCGCGACGCCGACCCCCGCGCCCGGGGCCGGGTCTGCGACATCGCCACGGCCGCGCTGCGAGGTGACTATCCCTCCGACTCCCGGCAGTTCTCGGAGGAGTTCTGGGAGGCGATCCGCTCGGCGCCACCGGAGGTCCCCCCGGGGGTCTTCACCGAGTCCCGGACCGACGAGCGCGGCGATGACGTCCCGTGGCCCCCCGGGGTCCGGCGGTTGCTGGACCACGCCCTGCCGCTCGGGCGGCTGCCGCGCCGGTCGATCGAGGGCGGGTGCCACGGCGCGACTCCCCGTCAGCGCAGGGAGATCCTCGAGGTCTTCGCGCGCGACGAGACGATGCTCGCCGAGGCCGCCTACCGGGCGTTCATCGACGCCCCCGAGCAGGCGGAAGCGCTCCTGCGGCGCGGGCTGCGGTCCCCCTCGTTGAGGAGCCGCATCTGCACCGCCGGCCTGCTGGGCGCCATCGACGAGCCGTGGAGCCGCCAGGAGCTCTGGCAGGCCGTCAAGGAACTGGCCGATCCGGAGGCGTCGGTGAATCTCCGGGCCGCCCTGAGGTGCAGCCAGGACTGGGCTGTCAAGCGAGCGGTGGAGGCGTGGGAGGCGGCCCGTGGCCTGCGGAACTCCAGTCCTTTGGACAACTTCCCACGCGAGGATTGCCCGGTCCGCAAGCAACTGCACGATTTCCAGAAAAAGATCGAGCAGACGACCTACCCCCTCCGCTTCCGCCCCATCGGCAAATGGGGACGAAGGGGGCGATACCTGCAAGACGCGTGGCGTAAAATCCTCGCGGATCGAGATGCGTTACAATGCGTTCCGCGGATCGATCCGCTGCGGCGCGAGCTTCCATGACTCGACGCCGGGGTTTTCCGATCAAGTCGCCTGGGCCCACACGCTCGGGCGGTCCCGCGGCGGGAAAACGGCATCGTATCTCACGGACTGAATCGCCGGGGAAACCTCGGTCATGCGGAGTGTCTCGACACGGCCGGTTTTCTCCGCCCCGATCCCGATGGAGAGGAGTCGATGACCATGCCGAGGACGGCGGACGACGACCTGTACGGGCGGCCGCCGGGGCCGACGCCGAGCGAGACCCGGGCCGGGTGGCGCGCGAGGGAGACGTCGAGAAGCTCTGGGATATACTTATAAACACACCTTGGGACCGAATCGACCGGGAGGCCGTCTTCGCGCAGCTGCTCCGGGCCCTGGAGGTGCGGAGCCGATCCGACCCGGAGCGGTTCGCCGCGGAGGTGTTCGGGCGGATGACGACGCTCGTCACGTCGCTCTTGCTGCGGTGCCACCTCCACCTGGCCACATGCATCGAGGAGCACGGCCGGGCGGTGCGGATGCTGGCCCGGCCCCCCGGCGACCTGCCCGCGGTGGCCGTCGAGTCGTTGATCCCGCGCACGCTGGAGTTGCAGCAGCACCTGGCGACGCTGTTCGTGGCCCAGGCGGGCATCGCACGCCAGTGGTCACTGGTGCGGAGGAACGACACCGGGGAGGGTCGCGATGGGGTCGCCAGGCCTGCGCCGCAAAGCCGGCAAGAAGGAGGCGCGGCACGGGCCCGGGCCGACCGTCGGCGCCCCCGATCGACGGGAACGCAGACCGCGTCGCCGATCTGCGGAACGGCCCCGTCCGGGAGACCAACGGTGTCCACGAGACGAGGTAAACCGATCGTCCCGGCGCCGGCCCACGCCCAGGAGCGGCGGTGGTACGCCCTCGAGCGGAAGCTCGCCGCGAACGCCGAGCGGCTCGCCGACCAGGGCAGCCTGGTCGCCATGACGTCGGCGTCCGGGCGCCGCGTCGCGGTCGTGAGATTCGTGGAGGTGGTCGACGGCGCGAAGATCCACCGGAGCCTCTACATCGGCGGGGCCGACCAGCCCGAGCTGCTGGCCAGGACGCGGCGCTGGCTCGACCAGTGTCGCGTGAGCGGCCGTGTGGCGGCGGACGTGGCGGGCCACGCGCGGCTGGCGGCCGCGGCCTGCGGCGTCATCCGGCGGCTGCACCCGAGCCTGATCCCGAGGCGGTGAGACACCGGGGCCGGGCGTGCGAGCCGGGCGGTCTCGGGCTCGTGGCCGGCCGCCCCGTATGGCAAGAGACGGGCGATCGACGTGGGAAAGTGGCCCTGACCCCAGCGACGAGAGAGGAGCCGCCGGATGGACGCGAAGGAACGAGCGAACCCCGTGGACCGGGCCGTCGCCACGATCCGGGCGGCGATCGGCCGGCTCGCCCTGCTGCTGGGGGACGAGGACCCGGCGACCGCCGAGGTGGCCGCGACGGCGCTGGGCGCGATCGGCCCCTTCGCCGTCGGGCCGCTGGCGGCGGCCCTGCCGAAGGGCCCGTCGCCGCGGCACCGGGCGGCGATCCTCGCGGCCCTGATGACTTTCGGCGCGCAGGAGAAGGCGGCCGTCGCCCGGGCGCTGAGAGGGGCCCTGGAGCACGACCCGGACCCGCACGTCCGGGCGGCGGCCGAGGCGTGCCTGGCTCGCCTGATCCTGGGCGACCTGGCCTCGAAACCGTCCGCCACGCCGTACGCCGCACGATAGCCGGATCGGGGCGGGTCGGGTCCACCGGAAGGCAACCCGCGCTCGACACCGATCGGTCAAGGGCATGGACGCGACGAGACGGCCGGCGACGGAGGTGGGGCGGGCCGTCCGGGCCCACGGGCGGGCGCTGGCCCGGCTGATCAACCTATTGAAGCACCCGGACGAGGCGGTCCGCTCGGAGGCGTCCGCCGCGTTAAAGGGGCTGGACCCGCCGCCCACCCGGGCATTGGGCGAGGCCCTGCTGGGAAGCCGGGACACGGCCTTCCGGCTGCGGATCATCAAGGTCCTGGTATCGTTGGCCGCGGTGGACCAGGTCCGCGTTGTGTGCGTCCTGTGCGAGGCGTTCAAGGAACGCCGGGACCCGGAGGTCAAGCGGGCGGTCGCCACGGCGCTGCTGGTCCTGGCGACGGAGCGGCCGGGGCCGAGCCCCTCCCCGCCCGGGCGTCCCGCCCCCGACGCGGACCTCGAGGGATAGCCGGGGGTCCGGGACGAGTCGTCGAGCGAGCGGGCCACGAGGCGTTCGAGCGGACCGGCCGGCACCCGGAAGAACGCCGAGGATGGGCTTCGACGAGGCGCGGGCCGTCCTGATCATCGAATGCCGCCCGAACATGCCGGGCGGGCCGGGACGGCGAACCGGACCGTCCACGACATCGGGGATCGGCCCCGTGTCATCGATGGCCCTGGATCGGCGAAGGAGCCCGGGAGCCGCAAGCCTTGCGAGATCAACCAGGCCGGCGATTCCTCCTCTCGATCTGGGCAATCTCCGCCCTGGCCGCGTCGCCGACGATCGGGTCGTCGTCGTCGAAGAGTTTTCTGAGGCACTCGACAGCCCGGGCCGTCCCGCCCCCGATCCACCCGAGGTAGGCCGTAGCCTTTCGGCGGATATCAGGAGCGGGCAATTCGAGGAGCCGGATCAGCTCCTCAACGACAACCTCGATGGCCGAATCGGTCAGCAGGTATGGGGGGCTGCAATCAAGGTGGTCGAGCCCATCGGCGCCCGAGGTGGAGATCGAGCGCCCAGATCATGTCTCGGGGGTCCGACTCCACCAGGAAGTTCACCGCATGTTCGAGCTCGTCGGGCAGCCCGTCACCTGCCTGTAGGGCCCTGATCAGCGAAGGGAACCGCTCGCGGGGCATCCTCCCGGTCCCCGCGGCGGCGGAGAGCGCGGCATCTCGGACCGGGGCGGATTCGTGTTCGAACAGCGGTTCCAGGAGCACGATCACCTCCGGATCCCGCTCGCCGACACGCCCCAGCGCCCAGATGAGCTCCTTGTGACCCAGGGCATTCTCGCCGGCGAGGGCCTTCACCATCTGGTGGACGACGGCGGGGTGTCGCAGCGCGATCTGGACGAGCTTCCTCGACCGGGATCCGATGAGATCTGTCGGGTCGAACTCGTCGAGAGCCTGGATCGGCTCCTCGAGCAGCCTGGAAGCGACCCTCGCGGCTCCCTCCGCGTCGAGCGTGGCGGCGAATTCCCGGTGCGACTTTTCCTCATCGGCCACCCCGGCCAGCACGTCCGCACGCGAGAGCTTGTCCGGTTCAATCAGGCCGACAGCCAGGATGGCGTGGCCCTGAGCCTCTTGGTCATCATGGTGGCGGACCAGCATGAGCAAGGGGTAGACGGCACTTCGGGCCTCGGCTCCCAGGCCGCCGATCTCCCGGATCACCCGGTACAGGTCCTCCCCCGAGGCGGTATCCAACTGCCGGATCAGGTCGTCCAGGTTGCCCATGAGTCCCCTCGCAGCCCTCGACCTCGGTCTTCAGGGCCGTCCCGGTCGAGGAATTCTCCTCGGAGGAATCGGCCCGATCAGCTTCTATGTTGCTCGCGCCGGAATGTGACCGGGAAAGTGGAGCGTCCGGAGGGCGCTCCCGGATCGACGGCGGTGACATCGCACGCTGCGAACGAGTTGAGGCGAGCCCCGATCGCCGCAAATCCCGCGGCGGCGACCTGCTCGCGCCGACTTGATGACGAGGCCATCACCCCGAGGGCATGCTGCCGGCCTGACCCCCGCCCGCGGAATGAGGCATCAGCGGGCTCGCAGATCCGGGCGGGGGCGGACTCCGCCCGGATCTGCGCCGCGCCTCGGTCGTGTCCTTGTCGGCCCATAGGCCCCCGTAGGACGACATGGTCGTTCTCAGGCCGCCCTCGGATCGACAGGGCCCGGGCCTTCTGCCCCCGCAGCCATGGCCGCTCGGACTCGGCCGGGGTCAGGTCGCCCGGCGCCGAGTGGATCCGCTTCCGGTCGTACACGTCGTCCAGGGACCGGCCGAGCTGGCCGTAGGCGTCGGCGAAGTCGCGGTACTCGGACAGGTCGATCTCCTCCTCGCGGATCGTCCGCATCGGCCGCTCGGCGGAGCCGTTCTCCTCCGGCTTGCCGACGGCCGCCATGCGGATCGCCACCCCGCGGCCGGCCGGCAGTTCGGTGCAGGCCGTGGCGGCGTACTGCACCCCCCGGTCGGAATGGTGGATCTCGGTTGGAATGAAGGCCAGGGCGCTGGAGATCCGGCGCGCCGCCCCGGGTGAGCACCATCCCGACGTCGCCTTGAGTTATACGTGGATGCTCCGGTTCCAGTCGCAGTATCGGAAGGTCTGAGGAGTGCGGAATACGTCGTGCGGGGCCGGACTTCGGCGCCACTGACGACTGGCTCGCCCATGTCGTCCGAGCCTCTGCCCACACCGGCGGGCGAGCCGCCAGGGGCACCCGGACGAGGCGCGGGATCTTCGACGCCGAGACGCGGGGTGCTCCTGGTCTCGCGGGCGAAACGACGGGCACCCGGCGACCGCGCGATTCGCACAAGTTCGGGCCGTCGATCGAAGCAAGGGCAGAGTCTACCCGAGCGAACACCTGCGGGGGCCTGAGCCATGGCCGTTGCGACCCGGTTCCGCGCACCGTCCGATGGTCGAGGACTCCCGCATCCGAGTGCTTCGAAGGAGGGCCCATCCCGCAGACGACGGCCGTCGCGGGCCCCCTGGATCGGCCTGCTGGCCGCGGTCGCGGCGGCCGGGCCGGTCGTCGCCGCGGCGGGCGCGACGGCCGCGGACGTCCCCGAAGACGCCCTCGCGCCGGGCGCGAGCTGTTCGCGCGGGCCTGGCGGCCCCACGATCCCCGCTGCCACGGCGGGGACGGGCTGGGCCCGCTCTACAACGCGACGTCGTGCCTCGACTGCCATCGGCAGGGCGGGCCCGGGGGCGCGGGGCCGCAGGGCCGGAACGTCCAGATCGTCTCGCTCGCCGGCGGCGCGGTCCCGCGGAGGGACCCCCGGTTCCTGCCGCCGCTCGGCATGGCCACCAGGCAGCCCGATCCCGACCTCATCATCATCTCCCTCTTCGGCGGGCGGCCGAGCGCCGAGCAAGTCGAGGCGCTCGCGACGATCCACCCCGGCTTCCGGCGGGGCCGAAGCCTCGTCCTGCATCGCGACGCGACCGACCCCGCCTACGCCCTCTGGCGGGGCCAGCTCAAGCGCCGGGGCCTGGAAAACGGGCTGGCGTTGCTGCGGACGGAGCGGAATACGCCCCCGCTCTTCGGGCTCCGGCTGATCGACGAGGTGCCGAACGCCGTCATCGGGGACAACGCCCGGCGGCAGTCGCGGGAGGTCCGGGGGCGGGTCCACACGCTCGACGGCGGGTCCATCGGCCGGTTCGGCTGGAAGGCGCAGGTCGGGACGCTGGAGGAGTTCGTCCTGACGGCCTGCGCCGGCGAACTCGGCCTGGAGGCCCCCGGGCATCACCAGGCCCCCTGGCCGCCGACCGCCGACCCGCCGGAGCGGACGCCCGACCTGACGGCCGAGGAATGCGACGCGCTGGTGGCCTACGTCCGCGGCCTCCCGCGGCCGGTCGAGGTGGCGCCGAAGGGGTCGGCGCAGGCGGCCGACGCGGCCGCGGGTCGCCGATTGTTCACCGAGATCGGGTGCGCCGAGTGCCACACCCCCAGCCTGGGCACGCTCGAGGGGGTCTACAGCGACCTGCTGCTCCATGACATGGGCGAGGGCCTCGCGGATCACGGGAACTACTACGGCAACGACGACACGGCCGGCGCGGCGAACACCGAATGGCGGACGCCGCCGTTGTGGGGCTTCCGCGACTCCGGGCCCTACTTGCACGACGGGCGGGCCCGCCACCTGACCGAGGCCGTCGCCTCCCACGAGGGCCAGGCGGCGGCCTCGGCCCGGCGGTTCCGCCACCTCTCGCCCCGGGAGCATCACCGCGTGTCGGCGTTCCTCGAATCGCTCGCCGCGCCGCCCCGCGAGCCGTCGCCCGCCCCGGATCGGGGCCGCGCCACGGCCCGCGCCGAGGGGGGATCGTACGGGCGGTGAGGGCATCGGAGGGCATCGCGTCGCGCCCGGGCCGCGACGGGGCCGGGATCGAGACAGGACGCGGCCGGGCGGACTCCACGGACTCGTACTGCGGGACATAGACGATCGAGCGGCCGTCGGCGGACAAGGCCGGCTTGACGTCCCTTTGAGGACCCCGTCATGGACCCCTGGCTCGTCGGCTACGGCGCCTGGCCGGCGCCGACGCGGGCCGGGCGACTCGTCGCGGCGTCGACGGGCCGGGGGATCACCCGGCCGGTCGGCGTCCGCCTCACCCCGTGCGCCTCCGACCCGACGCCGGGGCGGCGGTACGGCCGGAGGCCGTGGAACCTCCGGGCCGGCGCGGGGGGATCGCCGGGCTGCTCGCCGGGGCGGGGATCGCGTACACCTGGCTGGCCGAGCTGGGCAGTCCCCAATGAAAAACGCCGTGACGGGGCCTGGCCCCGATCCTACCGGGATCGGGTGATCTGGTGGGCGGCTGGTGGACGGTGTGGCGTCCCCATCACCCCCGGGTCGGAGATCGGCCTGTTCGTCCGGGCCCCGCGGCGCCCGGGGTATTAGACGCGGTCCGGGACACGTCGTCGAGCGAGCGGGCCACGAGGCGGCGGCCGGGCCGACCGGGACTCAGTTACGCGCCGATGACCCGGGGCGCCCGGCTCGATCGGCGGCGAGGCCCGATGGGGAGGGCGGGGGAGCGGATGAAGTGATCGGGACCGGGGCCATCGGCCACGGCCCGATCCGGCCCGGCCCCGGCGTCCCGACGGTCAGGCCCGGCGGCGAGGACGCCCGCCCGACGGGCCCTTCCCCGACAAGACGCAGGCGCCGACATGACCGGGGCCGATCCGACATCTCCTCGCCGAACGTTGCGTCAGTCCGCCCGGCCGGAGCAGCTTCGGCCGACGACACCGACGCGCGCAGCAACTCGTCACGACCCAGTAGCGTTCTTCGCCGCGCCGGAAGGCTCCCTCGGGGAATAACGGCCGCTCTTCGGTGAGCGGTTCGACTTTGAATTCAGGTTCGACCCGTGCCGCTCTCCGCCCCCTGCCGAAGCGGTGAGGCGGCCCCGGGTTCACGGGGCGAACGGATCGGCGGGGAAGATCGGGTCGAACCGGATGAGAGCCGCAGCCTCGCGGACGAGTCGCCGGGCGATCAGCCGATCGGGCCAGTCCGGCGCCGCCATCGTGGGGAGCTGTTCGGCGAGGAGCCGCTCGGCCTGGGAGAGGCGATCCTGCGCCGCGTGGGTCCGCCCTGTCCGTGCCAGGGCCATCGCCTGCACCGAGACCGCGGCGGGGCCCCCTGATGCCAGGGGACGGTCCAGAACCTTCAGCGCCGCGTTGAAATCGCCGGCGCGATACTCGGCCAGGCCGAGGGCGAGAAGGTACATGGGGAGGAACGAGTCGTCCGGGCCGGCTCGCTCGACGGCGGAACGGGCGAGCGAGCGGAGCCGTGCGGTCTCCGCCCACGACGCGGGAGGGTCGAGCAGGCCCGCCTTGGCGGTCCGCTCCAGCTGGGGCGCGTTGGTGGACCCCTCGAAGCGGTGGACCATCCGGCGACAATGCTCGCGATAGGCGTCGCGGTCGCCGAACTCGACCTCGATCACGGCCCGGTAGAGCCAGGCCAAAGAGGGTTCACTGATCGGATCTGAGGGCTCGCCTCGGCCGCCGCCGCCGAGCTCAAAGACCCGGCGGAGGTCGGCGAGCACGTTCGCCCACTCTCCCCTGTTGCCGAAAGCCATGCCTGTCTGGAAGTAAGTGCCGGCGGAAAAGTCACCGACCACCTTGCGAAAGTCGGGACGCGGCCGGGACAGATCCAGCAGGGCCTCGGCCTCGGCCTCGGCACGGAACTGTACCAGCTCCGGATCGGATTGCTCCTGAAGTTCCATCCAGTGGACCGAGCGATCGAAGTAGGCGAGGGCCCTGAGCTCGTCGCCGAGCCGCCAGTGGGCCATGGCCAGGAAGAAGCCGTTGTAGCTATAAGCCTGATCGCCGCTCATGAGTCGCACCGATTCGTCCAGCTCGGCGATCGCCCGCGTCCAGTCGCCGGCGCGGTAGAGGGCGACACCAAGCGTGTTTCGGGAGGTGCCGTTCCGCGGCTCGGCCTTGACGGCGGCCTGGGCCAGGCGCAGCCCGAGGGCAATACTGCGGGGGTCGGACGCGGCATCGGTGGCCCTGACCAGGCCCCAGGCCACGTTGTTCTGGATGAGCGGTGACGCACCCTCCTTGCGGTCGAGGCCCTCGACCGATTGCGGGTCGAGCTGGGCGAGGAACACATAGACGTCCCAGAAGTCGGCCTTCAGTCGCAGCGCCTCGCCGTACTCATCGAGCGCGCCCGTCTTGTCCCCACGCCTGTGCAGGATGCGGCCGACCGCGAAGTGGGCCGAGGCGCTCTTGGGATCGAGACGGGTCGCCTCGCGGTACGCGGCGAGCGTTCCATCGAGGTCGCCTTTGCGTTCGAGGGTCTGACCGTGGTCCAGCATCGCCTTGGACAGGCGATCGTCGGCCTGGACGCTGGCTGCGACCCGGCGGAGATTGTCCCAGACCTGGGCATCATCGGCCCCGAGGTGGATGGCCAGGAGTAGCGGCGCGACCGCCTCCTTGGGGCTTCCGGAGACGATCCGCTGTTCGGCGCGGGCCTGGAGCTTCCGCGCGATCTCAGCGCGTCCGGGACCGGCGCCACCAGCCCGGTCGATGGCCGCGATGGCGCGCTCGAAGACGGCGTCGGCTCCGGCTTCGGCTTCGCGCTCCAGGGCCGCGTCGAGCACCTCGCCCGCCATGGCCCGCGCCTCGTCGGAGCGGCCTTGCTCGGCCAGCGCCCGGGCCAGGAGCGCCCGGGCGTACAGCGAGCGGACGTTCCGGGGACCGAGATCGACCGAAACGCACTGCGCCTCACGGCGGAAAAGCACTTCGGCCGGCGCCCAGTTGGAGGTCGCGGAAGAAATCGTCAGGGTCAACTCGGTCATCGTCCTGAGATAGTGATGGTCCGGGTTGAGATTCCGAGCCATCACCGTCCAGAACCGTTCCGCGTCGAGCCGCGCGGCCTCGTACCGCTGGGCCCCAATGAGCACCTCGACCATGTCGCACGCCGTCCAGAACGTCCCCTGATGTACCTCCCCCGCGGCGCGGAGCTGCAGCCCGAGCACCTGCCGAAGGTTCGCTTCGGCGCGGGCGTAATCCTTGTGGTAGAAGAGGGCCAGCGCGTACCAATGCAAGGCATTGATCGCGTGGAACTCTTCCGGACCCACGGTGCGACTCAGGGCCTCATGAAGTTCACGGTAATACTTCAGGGCCCGGTCGTCGCTGTAAGGGAACAGGAGCGGGCCGATTTGCGACATGGTGTCGAGCGTTTCGGGGTCCTCCGGGCCCAGGGTGCGTCGCTGCCGCTCCACGACGTCCTCGCCGATCGTTCGGGCCTCCTCCAGCTTCCCCGTCTCCCGAAGGACCATGGCTAGCATTCGCCGGGTCTCGAGCGTCTCGCGGGCATCCGGGCCAAGATGCCGCGCCGAAGCTCGCCCGCGGCACGAACGTGGCCCACGGCCTTGGCGTTGTCCGTCAGGGCCGAGTACGTGAGTCCCATCTGGTAATGGATAGCCGCGGCGAGCACCGGCTGGTCGGCGAACCGCGCGTCGATCGCCGAGTCGGCCCGCGCCAGGGCCTCGCCGATGGTCGTCTGCGCCCCTCGCCCTTTCCCGGGCGCTGCGGCACCGATCAAGTCCATGACCAGGAAGTCGGCGACCGCCTGCGCCTCACGCGCCTTGGCGTCGGCCTGGCGCGGCGCCGCCTGGGCCTCGGCCGCCCGTCGGGTCGCCAGCTCGTTCGCCTGGCGCTCCGTCTGGACCAGCGAGTCCGCCCGGCCCCGGGCGAGCGACTCGGATTGGGCAAGGTCACGGAAATGATTCGCGGCGAGTCCGCCGGCAACTGTCCCGCCGACCAGGAGCGCCAGCACCAGGGCCAGCAGGCCCGCCACCATCGGGTTGCGGCGGCACCACCGCCAAACCTGCTCGGTCGTGCTCACCCGCCGCGTCAGGATCGGCCGGTCGTCGATGAACCGCCTCAGGTCGGCGGCCATCGCCTCGGCGTCGCGGTAGCGCTGCGCCGGCTCCTTGGCCAGGGCCTTCAGGACGATCGTCTCCAGGTCGCGAGGGATGCGCGGTCGAATCGCGCGGAGGCGCCGGGGGCTCGTGCTGGATCCGGTCGAGGAGCTTGACCCGGTTGATATCACCGAAGAGCGGCTGGAGAGTGAGCAATTCGTAAAGCGTGGCGCCCAGCGCATAGACGTCGCTGCGGCGGTCGGACCCGCCCTCGAACCGCTCGGGGGCCATGTACCGCAGCGTGCCCAGGACGTCGCCGGTGCGGGTCGGTCCGTCAGAGCCGGCGGCCTTGGCCAGGCCGAAGTCGGTGATCCAGACCGTGCCGCGGGTGTCGACCAGCAGGTTCGCCGGCTTGATGTCGCGATGCAGCACCCCCTGGCCGTGGGCGTAGACCAGCCCTTCGGCGACCTGGAGCGCCAGCCGGGCCGCCTGGCGGTAGTAGCGGCGGTCGTGCGCGCCGGCCAGCTCGGAGTGGCTCGTGAGCGCCGATCGTCCGTCGGCCGACCCCGACGCGCTCGCGCCGAGGAGTCCGCGGACCTGCCCTCCGATTCGCCGGCGCACACCGTCTCGTCCGCAGTCGCGGCGACCGGGTCGCCGAGCAGCTCGCGAGCGACGGTCGCGGCGATCGTCGGGGCGACGGTTGCCTCGCCGCTGGGAGCCGGCGTACCGTCCCGGAGGCGGCGCAGCTCGTCGATGATGGAGTCCAGCCCGGGACCGTGGATGAACTGCATCGCGTAGTAATGCATCCCCTCGGCCTCGCCCACGCCGAAGACGGGCACGATGTTGGTGTGATGCAGCTTCGCCGCCGAGCGGGCCTCGAACTGGAACCGCTCGAGCTGCGACGACGCACCCACCGCCGACCAGGGCAAGACCTTCAGCGCCACGTGCCGGCCCAGCGATCGCTGCACGGCCTCGTAAACCACGCCCATGCCGCCGCGGCCGATCTCGCGGAGAATCGTATAATCGCCGAGCTGCCGCAGGGCGCCGGGCAAGGTGGCGGCCCGCGGGCGGGCGTCGAGGGCGCCGGTCACCTCGCCGGTGATCGACAGGTCGTGCTCGAGCTGCACCAGGGCCGGCAGCAGCTCGCGGATCTCGTCGGCGAGATCGGGATATTTCGCGGCGTATTCGTCGATACTCGGCCGCTCGCCCCGGCGGAATCGCTCCAGGAACGACTCGGCCATGACCTCGATCGGGTCGCGTTCGGCCTCGGAACCGGCGTTGGTCGTCGATATCATCAGGGCTCCTGGAGACCTCCCGGCATCTCGGCGAGGAGATCCTTGAGGCGGATGAGGGCGCGGGCGTAGCGCTTGCTCGCTGCGGACTTGTCGAGGTCGAGCACCAGCGCCGCCTCGCCGTTGCTCAGTTGTTCGTAGTGGCGGAGGACGAGGACCTCGCGGTCGATGGGGTCCATGCGGTTGAGCGCCTCCTGGAGCCGCAGTTTTCGCTCGGCTCGCACGGCGGCGTGGCTGGGCGACGTCAGGCGGCCGAGGAGCTGCGCGGCGATGGCCGCGGAGCTTGCCTCGGGCATCGAGCCCCGGTAGAGCGAGATCTCGCGCCTCACGTCCCGGACCTGCGCGCCGAGATGGCGACGCTGCTGCTCCAGGATGCTCTGGCCGACGAGGAAGCGGAGCCAGAGATAAAACGGCATCGGCGCCGGGTCGCCGGCGTACTCGGGCAGCCGTCGCGAGGCGTCAAGGAACGCCTCCTGGATGACGTCGGAGGGCTCGACCCGGCCCTCGAGTCGCGGGTCGAGCCGCAGGGCGACCACCTTGCGCAGCCGGCCCCGGTGGCGCTCCAGGAGGTCTCCCCAGAGTGCCCGGTCCCCGGATGCGGCGCGCTGGACCTCGCGGAGGATCTCGCTCGGTGATTGAGCCACGTAGTCCATGTTACTAAAGACTGCACAACCGACGCGATTGGGGACCGAACTGTCTCGCGAATCCTAACCATCGACGCGGCAGCGTGATTGCATCCGGGTCGACCCGAGCCGAAACCCCGCGGCAGGGTCGACTCTCGGGCCCGTGCCGCTGGTCGTGAAGCGGTGCACCGAAACGGCCACCACAGCGTACGTCCGCATCTGCTTCGGTCCGCCGTGCCGGAGCAGCTTCGGCCGACAGCACCACCTTCAGCGTGTCGAGTGACGAGAACCCGGGAGGTGGCTGCTAACGGTCCTCCCGGGGCCGGGTCCCGAGTGGAAAGCATCGGTGGGCTCGTGCACGAGTCGCCTCCGGCGAGCGGGCCGGGCCGTCGTCCGTCGCCGGGATCGTTCCCTGGCCGGATCGCGCGGCTTCCCAGATCGCGGGCCATGGGGCCCCTCGTTGGAGAGGCGTGTTCTCTCCGGGGTGGTGCTACCAGCCCATGCAAGATGTCTTTCGTAACATTCCGTTTGCAAAGCCGCGCGGGCGGCCGCATGATGCGCTCCGGGCTGGTCGGGGCGGTGACGGTGCACGTCGGGAACACGAAGGGCGGGGGCGTCGCCCGGTCACGCGCGACCCGCCCGGGGCTCACGGCCATGCGCGACTGGAAGATCGTGGTCGGCTCCTGCGTCGGCGGGGCGATCGGGGCCGGGGTGCTGTGGGCGTGGATCAACAGCACGTCGACGGTCAACGGGGTCGGGCTGCTCGAGCGCATGGGGTGGCCGTTCGACGACGTGATGATCTTCGTCGGCCTCGGCGCGGTGATCGGGCTGGCCACCGGGGTCTTGCGGTCGGTCCGCGAGCGGGAGCGGGGCAGCGAGCTCGCCGAGTCCTGCACGCGGTCCGGGCTCTCCTACGCGGCCGAGGCGTCGCGCGACGACGTGCCGTCGATCCCGCTGTTCAAGGACTCGCCCAAAGGCCGCCATCTGATGCGCGGCGAGCGGGGCGGGGTGCCCGTTCGGGTGCTCGACGTCACCACCGTCGAGGAGCTCCAGGAGAGCAACAAGGTTCGGGACCGGACGGTGGCGCTGGTGGGGGTCGAGGGGGTGCCGGCGTTCGACCTCCGGCCCCGCTCGGGGGTGAGGCGGCTGCTCGGGGTGGCGGGGGTCGCCGGCGTCACCTTCGACCCATCGAGGCTAACAGATCCGGCCGCCGCGGCGGAGGTCGCACGGTTCGGCGAGCTCTTCCACCTGATGCCCTCTGTCGCCGTGACGATGGGCCTTCTCGGGGGCGACTTCGCGCCCGAGGTGGAGGACTCCGAGCGGGCGCTGCGCCGGCTCTTCACGCCCCGCGTGATCCGCGCGTTCAACCGGCACCCGGGCTACTCGGCCCAGGCCGCCGAGGGGACGCTCGCCGTCTGGCGGGGCGAGTCATTCCTGCCGGCGGGGGGACGGAGCGAGCTGCTCGACACCGCTCTGGCGCTCCGCGCCGCGCTGACCGAGGCGGCCGCCGCGACCCGGACCGGTGGGGCCGAGGCGGTTGTCCCCGCGCTGCCCGGCAGGGACGCGGAGAGCCAGGCGGCCCGGCTTCGGAACACGATGATCGGGGGCATCGCGGGGTTCTTCCTGGGGTTCTCCGCCGGAATGGCCGGTGTCTCCTCGATCTTCTTCTCGAAGGGCATCAGGAACGCCGGGTGGACCGTCTTCGCGATGCCGGTCATCCTCTTCGGCTCCGTGGCGCTGGGCGTAGCTCTCGGGGCGTTCCTCGGGTCGCGGCTCCCCGTCAAGCCGGCCACCGGCGACCTCCCCGCGCTGCGCCTGACCCCGCAGCAGCGCACCGCGCGGCGGAAGGTCATCACCGCCGGCACGATGGCCGGGTTCGTCCTCGGGTTTTTCGGGGGCTTCGCGGTCTTCGTCTCGCTATTGTTCGGCCTCCACCAGAGGGATCCGAACGTCTCGCTCATGGCGCTGCTGTTCTTCGGCTCGCTCGGCCTCGGCGCGGCGGCGGGGGCCTACCTCGGCGGCGCGGCCGCGCGGTCCCTCCACGACCGCCACCGCGCCCGGCGCGACCACTCCGGCGCCCCCGCGGGGGGCGACGTCGCTTGACGCCGCGACCCGCGAGGCCGGTCGGCGTCAGCCCGCTCGGCCGGGATGCGATCGGGTTCGTCGTCGGCGTCGTCGGAGCCTCCGAGGTGGGGCAGGCGAGAGCCGGCGTCGGCCGGGCGGGGCGGCTTGCGGGGTGAGCTGCCGCGGCGCGGATGGCTCATGGGGGGCCCTCCGGGTCGTCAGGCCCCCACGGGTACGACCTCGGCCGCTTCGAGCAGGGCCGGGGGCCCGATCTTGCCTCGGTAAGAGACCTGGCGTGGCCGCGGCATCCCGGCCTCGCGGCCGCAGGATCATGGGCTGCGGTGCGGTCGACGACACGAATGGCACGTAGATTTCTGCAAACTATTACGTGGATTTCGCTTCGGCCGATTCTGAGAGCCGCCAGAGACTCGGTTGCTAAAATGAGCACGCCTCGGTCGTCACGATGCGCCCTTGATTCGCAGCCGAGCGTGGACGGGCACACGTTCGGAGGCTCCTCAGGGCGACGGGCTGGCCTCCGCCGCAAACGTTTTGGCTATAGCGGATTGCGCAAATCTAAGTGCCATTCGTCGACGACACCGACGCGCACAATGTACCTTCCCGCGCATTCGGGTGGACAACGAGATCTCCACCCGCGGTCGTCGTCGCGGCGGTACTCGCCTTCCGACTCGTGGCCGCACTCGCGGGCTGCCGTGACGGCAACATTGACGAAGGCCGGACTGAATAGACGAAGGCCGGACCGAATGGACGGAGGCGGTCGAAACTTCGTTATGCCCCGGGGGTTTAAAGAGAACCAACGCCACGCAGATCCGTTCCGATCCGGCCTCATACCTCGACGACTTGAAGTACACGGTTCGATCGGGCGGTAACGTGGGTTCACCTGGTCAACGGTCAGGGCGACGCCCCCGCTCCTCGATCGATACTGCGGGCCCGGCCGTGACCACGCCGGCCAGCGGGCCCGCGGACTGATCTGATCACCCGCTCCCGGAATGGACACGAGGCACCGACATGAACCGGACGCGCAGACTTCCCGTGCTCCTTGTCATTGCGGTCGCCGCGACGGCGGTCGGGCACGCGGCCGACCCGCCGAAGACGACCGTCAAGAGCGAATCGTTCGACCGCGATCCCGGGTGGGAAGCGCACAACAACCGGATCGTGCCCGCGGCCTATCCGACCATCGTTCAGGACTTCGGGTACAGCCCGACGAATTCCGCCGGCAAGTCGGCCGGGGAAATGGGCGGGACTGTGACGCGGGCGTCGGAGCCGGCCTTCTACGCCGACAAGATCGGGCCGCGGACACTCGACGACAAGCTGAGCGCCTCCGGCTCCTTCGCCATTACCAAGACGACGCCGGGCGGCGGCGTGTTCTTCGGCTTCTTCCGCGCCGACCAGCCGGGGGCGGGCGGCCGGCCGATCGCCTCCCTCGGCCTCCATCTCGACACCGAGCACAGCGGCGGCCGATTGGCCGTGCGGCTCATCACCGGCCAGAACCAGTCGTGCGGCACCTTTATCACCCCGTTCCTCCCCGGCAAGTTCCGGCCCACGCCGCTCCGCAACGACGGCACCCGCTACTACTGGACGCTCGACTACGACCCCCGGGCCAACGCCGGCAAGGGGCGGTTCACGTTCACCCTCCGCAGCGACGGCCACGAGCCCGGCGAGCTGGAAAAGCCCGACCTGCCCGAGGGCCACAAGCGGGAGGCCCGCAACCGCTTCCCGAGCACCACCACGTTCGCGGTCGATCTGCCCGACGGTTACAGGGAGCAGGCGACGACGTTCGACCACTTCGGGCTGATGAACATGATGAAGGCCGGCGGCCGGGTGGTGATCTACTTCGATGACCTGAGCTACGACGGCCGGAGCCAGGACTTCGCGGGCGACCCGAAGTGGGACGCCGCCCGCAACCGGCTCACGTACAAGGCGATGGACGTCGGCGGGGCGCACGACTTCGGGTTCAGCAACACCAGCCACGCCGGGGGCAAGGCGGGCGAGGTCGGCGGCACCTTCTGGCGCTCGGGGAAGTACGGGTACTACGCCGACAAGGTCGGGCCGCTGTCCCTCGCCGACCGGCTGGAGGCGAGCGGTCGGGTGGTGCTCCGGGTCGGCGCCCCGGACGCCGACATGTACCTCGGCTGGTTCAACGGCAAGGAGAAGGAGAAGGGGCCGACCGAGGCCGGTCACTTCCTCGGCGTCCACGTCGGCGGCCCGACCCGGGTGGGGCACTACTTCCACCCCGCGTTCGTGACCGCCAGGGGGACGAAGGGTGTGGCCCCACCGGGCCGGTCCTCGGGCCGGGGAAGGTTTACGACTGGTCGCTGGTGTACGACCCGGACGCGGAAGGCGGGCTGGGGGCTATCCGGGTGACGCTCGGCCAGGAATCGGTGACGCACGTGCTGAAGAAGGGGATCAAGGCCCAAGGCGCCGCGTTCGACCGATTCGGGTTGTTCACGTCCACGATCGGCGGACAGGTGGTGAAGATCTACCTGGACGACCTGAGGTACACGGCGGCTCGTCCGGCTCCGTAAGCCAGGCGCGGCAACACAGCGTCGAGCGATCTCATCGGTCCAGCCCCTCGCTCGCGGGGATGACTGCGCGAACGGCCCTGGTCAGCCGGTCGCGATCGCCGTCCGATCATCGTTGTACAGGTTCGATTTGGCGCGCATCGGTCCGCGATGCCGGAGCATCTCCGGCCGACTTCACCGAAGCGGGCTGACGACGGTGTCAACCCGCGGATCACGGCGAAAAAGCGTGAATCGCGGCTGGTGCATCGAGGTATGCGACGGGCCTACGACGGGCCAAATGTCGGTGGTGTCACCCGCAGCAAAGACCGCCGCTCGCCCGTCGGCCCGCCGGCCGACACTGTCGGCCCGTGCAGACGGAACTCTTCGCGCCCCCGGCGAATCCGGCTCCGGCCGAACTCGCGGTGAACCTCGGCGGGCCAGAGGCGACGATTCTAGACGCCAGCGGCCAGCGCACGCGTAAGCTGAGCTGCGGGGATCTCCATGCAGCCGCCGGCGTTCTGGCCCGACCACAGGGGCGAGAAATCACCGCTCCCCAGACCCTCGGCAAGGGCGCGCAAGGGGGCGAGGGCGTGGGCTGCCAACGGGAACGTGGGAACGGCCGCGTTGATCGGCCCGACCTCTTTCACGAAACGGTTCACGATCGCACGCGCGGGCCGACCGGTGAACACGTTCGTCAGGGCAGTGTGGCGGGCGGCCGCGCTCTTCAGCGCGGCTCGGTGTACGTCGCTGGTGGCGGCTTCAGGACAAAGCAGGTAGGCCGTTCCCACCTGCACGCCGGCTGCACCGAGCGCCAGCGCGGCCCTGACGCCCTTGGCGTCCGCGATGCCGCCGGCGGCGATGACTGGCGTCTTCACAGCCCGGACGATCTGAGGCACGAGGGCGAGTGTCCCGACCTGGGTCGTCAGGTCGTCCGACAAGAAGATGCCCCGGTGGCCGCCGGCCTCGAACCCTTGCGCGATGATCGCATCGACCCCGCGCGCTTCCAGCCAGCGGGCCTCGTCTACGGTCGTCGCAGAGGCGAGCACCTTCGAGCCCCAGCCCCGAACCCGGGCGAGCAGCTCGGCCGACGGCAGGCCGAAATGGAAGCTCACCACCGCCGGCCGGAACTCCTCGAGCACGTCCGCTGCCTCGGGTCCGAAGGGCGACCGCCCACCCCCGTCGGCGCCCATGCCTGCGGCGACGCCGAACTCGTCGTAATAAGGAGCGAGCGTGGCGCGCCAGGCCGCCTCGCGCTCGGCATTCGGACTCGGCGTCGCGTGGCAAAAGAAGTTGACGTTGAACGGCTTGACCGTCTGCGCCCGGATCGTGGTCAGCTCCTGGCGCAGGGCTTCTGGACCGAGCAATGGCTCCGGGGAGCGAGCCCAGTCCCCCGGCGTTGGACACCGCCACCGCCAATGCGCTGCCTTGGACGCCCGCCATCGGGGCCTGAATGATCGGCAGCTCGACGCCCAGCAGCGATTGCAGGGTCATGCTCTGTTCTCCCGCACGTTGTGCTCCGTCCTTGATCCGTCGGCTCCGGCCCTCACGTTACCAACGCCCGGCGTGCGCGCCGCCGTCAACGTGCAGGGTCTCGCCGGTGATAAATGTGGCCGACTCGAGGTACAGGACCGCGTCGACGATCTCCTGGATCTCGGCCAATCGCCCCAGCGGATGCAGCGCGGCGAGGGAGGCGAGCGACTCGGGCGTGTGCATCGGTGTCCTGACGACGCCCGGCGCCACCGCGTTCACGCGGATGCCCTTATCGGCGTACTCGATCGCCAGCGACCTCGTCACGGCATCCAGGCCCCCCTTGGTGAGGGACGCCAGCGCAGACGGCAGGCCCTTCACGGGCTGATCCACGAGCGTCGTCGTCATGCTCACAACGTGCCCGCCGCCTTGCGTGAGCATCTGCCGGATAGCCCGTTGCGAGATGTGGAAGAACCCGGCCAGGTTCACCGAGATCTTCCGGGTGAAGTCGGCCTCGGTGTAGTCGGTGAACGGCTTGGAGATGAAGATGCCGGCGTTGTTGACCAGCGTATCGACGCGGCCGAACGTCTCGACCGCCCCGCCGATCACCCGGTCCGCAACCGCCGGGTCGGCGATGTCGCCGGCGATGGCCAGCATATCCGCCGAGGCGACGGCCCCGATGGACCGCGAGTTCGCCACGACACGGAAGCCACGATCGAGGAACCCTCGGACGAGTCCCGCCCCGATCCCCTGCGACGCGCCGGTGATGACGGCGACTTTATGCGTGAAACTCATGACGAAGCTCCGTTCCTGAGAACGAATCCCGGTGCTGCGGTCGCAGCCCGCGCACGATTCCAGGACAGCTTCTCGTAAGGCACGGCACGTGCTGCTCGCGGAACATGATGGCCGATACACGACCTCTTTGAAAGCTTCGGTCCGCGATCCCGGAGCAATTTCGCCCGACTACACCGACGCGCCTTCGCGGGGGATGGAAGATCCCCAATCCAGCTTAGCCGGGACCCCTGCGAGGGAGATAGGCTCTCTCGGAGAGCGTCGGAACTCGGGCGACGCGATCAGGTCATGGGCCTGTTCGAACACCCTTCCTCGTGGAGCTCGAACGTGGGTGCGCCCTCCGAGGACCAAGGCGGAATCGCCACCTGTGTCACTGTTGGGTTTACCCCTGCGTGTGCGACCGACTATAACATCCATAAGCGTCCGTGCATTTTGAGACCGTAGAAATCGACCCCGGTGATTCTCGTGCTCGACCCTCCGCGGACTCGACCGCCCGGATCCGAGGCTGAGGAACCGTCCCAGCCCCACGGCCCCGAAGCCACGGCCCCGATCGATCTCCCCTTGTCTTCGTTTCGACAGGCGATGCTCCAGAGCGAGCGCATTCGGGTCATCGGCCTGATCCTCGTCCTCTCCTTCCTCTTTATCGTGATCGCGATCCGCGCGCTGTTCGGTGGGTTGCCGGAGCAACTCCGCCTGCTGCCTCGGTTCACCGCATTGATCCTGGCCTCCACGGCCTACGAGAGCCTGATGCTCGGCCTCGTGAGCCGGGCGATCCAGAGACGGAGCGATCTCCCCCACTGGGTCTGGTTGGTCAATACCGGGATCGAGTCCTTGATCCCGACAGCCATGCTCATCCTGCTCACGGAAAGCCCGTTCATGGGACCTTACCTGGCCCTGGGTGCCCCGGCGACCCACGGCTATTACATCTTCATCATCCTCTCGACCTTGCACCTCCGGCCGGGCGTCTGCTTTTGGACCGGCCTGTCCTCGGCGCTCGGCTTCGGCGCCGTGGCCGTCTACACGCTCGTCGTCTACCCGGCAAGCCCGGGCTCTGGAGGCCGGGTCTATCCGCTCCAGGTGTATGCCACGACCGGCATCCTCTTCCTGACCTGTGGCACAATCGCGGCGTGGCTCGCCGGCCAGTTCCGCCGCCACCTCGTGGCCGCCCTGCGCGAGGCCGCGATCCGCGGTCAGTACGAGCGGCTGGTGCGCGAGATCGCCCAACGCGAACAAGCGGAGCAGGCGCTGCGCGTCTCGGAGCGTCGCTACCGGCAGCTCACGGAAGGGACGCACGACGCCATCGTGGTCGCCGATCAGCAGGGAATCATCGCGCTCTTCAACCCGGCCGCCCAGGCACTCTTCGGCTACCCGGAACCGGACGTGCGTGGTCAGCCGCTCACGATCTTGATGCCCGAGGAATACCGGGAGGCCCACCGGGGCGGGTTACGGCGCTATCTGGAGACGAGAGAAGCCCGGATCATCGGTCGCACGGTCGAAGTGCGCGGCCGACGCAACGGCGGCGGGACGTTCCCGCTGGAGATGTCTCTTTCGGCCATCGATCTGCCGGAGGGGATTGGCTTCATGGGCGTGATTCGCGACCTGACCGAGCGCCAGCGCCTGCAAGGGCGCTTGATTCAGGCGGACAAGCTGGCCTCGCTGGGCCTGCTCAGCGCCGGGGTGGCGCACGAGATCAACAACCCGCTGGCCTATGTGACCAACAACCTGGCGGTGCTCCAGCGCGACGTGAGCATCCTGGCCGAGGCGCTGGGGGCTTATGAAGAGGCCCTGCCGACCCTGGATTCGAGCCATCCCGAGGTGGGCGAACGGATTGCCAGGCTCACGGCGGAGCACGACCTGCCCTACGTCCGAGCGAACCTGGAGGCGATCCTGAAGAGCACCCGGCATGGGGTCAAGCGTGTGTCCGGCATCGTGCAGAACCTGCGCGGGTTTGCCCGGCTCGACCAGGCCGCCATCGACCGTCTGGACCTGAATTGGGCGATTGCCAGCACCCTGGAGCTGATCCGGGGCCGGCTGGAACAACACCAGATCGAGGTGGTTCAGAAGCTCGGCGAAATCCCTGAAATCGTCTGCGCCCCGGCGCAGATCAACCAGGTGGTCCTGAACCTTCTGCTCAACGCCCAGCAGGCGATCGCAGCCACGGGACACGTGGGCGGCCGGATCGAGATCGGCACTCGGTCAAGCCGCAAGGAGGTGACCCTGGAGATCAGGGACGATGGCTGCGGCATCCCGGCGGAGATCCACGCACGGATCTTCGACCCGTTCTTCACGACGAAACCCGTCGGCGAGGGAACCGGACTGGGCTTGAGCATCAGCCACGGTATCGTGTCCGATCACGGGGGCCGCATCGAGCTCGAAAGTACCCCCGGCCAGGGGGCGTGCTTCCGTGTCACCCTGCCCGTGGAAGGCAAAGGAATGAACGACCTGGGGTCATCCTGACAAGTTTTTGAATTGTCTTGGCGCGTCGGGTCCGCGCTGCCGAAGCAGACTGCCCCGAGCCAGCTCCGGGCGACCACACCGACGCACTTTCGGACCCCCGCGTGCTACGGCCCCCCCCCAGCAGGCGTCCGCCCGACGGTCACTCATGACCCGCGACGAGATGCGGGCGAAGTCCCGCGACCCGGCCCCCGGTTCATTTCACCGGGGGAGGGCCGTCGGTTCACGGCGGGGCTCTTTGTTCTGTTCGTGGCGATACTTCGAAATCGCATCGTAGACGACTCGCCGGGCACGATTGATGGAACCGAGCGGTCGATGCTCGGGCAGGGCATGCCAGGGAGTAAACGAAAGCTGCTCCCCGACCTCCAGATCCTTGAAGGCCGTCGGATCTTGCTTCGGGATGCGGATGAGGGCGATCCTCTGGAAGGGAGACACGGCTTCGTCCCAGACCACAGAGGGGTCCTCCACCGGCATCCTCACCGGGTCGGTCTGGAGCTGGACCATGAACTCGAAATACACGTCCTCCTTCGACAGTTGCTCCAGGAGGGCTTCGCGCAGGTATTCCGGCCCGGGGTTGGCCGGCTTCGCGTTGGTGCCCCTGGAGATCGGCCGGGCGGAGAACTTGATCGCGTGCGGCCCCAGCTTGTAGGGCTCTTCGCTAAAGTACTGACCCTGGAGTGGGTTGTAGAGTTCCGCCGACGACAGCCCCTCGCTCACCTCTAAGGCCCTGGGATGGGTCCGCCAGAACTCGTCGAGCTTGCCGTCGGCCCGGGACTGGAAGAAATCGACGTAGTCCTTGAGATTGCTGATGGGGAAGACCGGGAAATTGATCATCAGGAAATCCTGCGTCTGCGCATCTTTCTCGGCTTCGAGGACCTTCGCCCCTTCGACCCCCAGGAGCTTGACGGCCATGCCGCGCGCCTCGGGGAGCGTGTCCGCCCGAACCGCGGGACCGCTGGCGGAGAACCGAATCACGGCATCGAACGTGCGCGGCGCCTTGAAGACACCATGACGCACCTCCTTGGGGAGGCCGTCGAGGACGATGAATTCGGCGCGCACCAGACCGTGGGCCTTGGGATGCGCGTCGCGAAGGACGGGCTTGCCCGCAGGATACTGGACGCGGAGCCGCTCGATGGTGAGCGCGACGATCTTGTCGATCAACGCCGCCTCGTCGGGCTGCACGACTTCTGCGCCGAGCTGGGGTTTCGGCTGGTCCGGAACGCCCGCCGCGGCCGCCTGGTAACCGCCCTGGATCTTGTTGTGGAAGAACGTCTTATCTTTCCAGGCCGGGATGGCGTCCTCCGGACCGCCGAAAGGGGCGACCTGATTGGGCGTGCTCGGGATGGACTTCAGGTATTCGATGAGCGCCCAGCGCTCCTCCTCCTTCAGCAGCGGCCCGATGACGCCTTTCCCCCGAGGCCCGTCTTTCGAACGAGTGCCCGGCGTTGGAGTTGCCATAGAGGGACGTATCGAACCGGAACTTGCCCGGCTTCTCTGACGTGTCGACGCCCACCTTCACCGGATCGAACTCGGCCCCGACGAAGAACGTCTTGGAGCGATCCTTCGCGGGGATGAGCAGCTCGTAGATGTTCGGGACGGAGTTGTTGTGCAGGTACGGTGGGATCGCCCAGGTGCCGTCGCGCGGGGCCGACTTGTAGAGACCATTCGGCGGGGTGGGTTCGCTTTCATAGCGATAACCGCTCGCGGCCTCCAACTCGTCGTCGCCGAGATTGAGCCCGGAGAGCGCCTTCTTGAGGGTCCCCCCGATGGCGGGCATCAACACAGCGAGTGCCGGAGCGACCTCCTTCCCCTTGAAAGGAGGGGACAGAAACTCACTCATCTGCCCGGCCATCATCGTCGGGTTGCCGCCGTAACTCAGGTTCGCCACCTGGGCCGCATCCGTTCCGACGAACTCGGCCGACACGAGGGCGTTCTCGATGAACCGCTTGCCGTGCTTCTTCGGCTCGCTCCAGCGGTGAGGCCATTGCGAGTGGCACGAGGCGCAGTGCCGGGCATACAACTCCGCCCCCCGGGCCGCCTTCTTCTGGTCGATCTTGCCCAGGACGTCCTCGGGCCACGTAGGGGGTGCCAGCTTTCGCAACAGGGTCTCGATCAGGATCTGGCCCTTGAGGTCCATCGTGGAATCGAACAGTCCCTCGGCCGGCGTCTTCGCGGTCAGGTCGGTCCTGACCCAAACGCCCATGGACTCGCCGGCGTTGCGCAGCAGGGGAAACTGCTGGGTGCCCCTCCAGCCGATCCAGGCCGACTGGGGGGCGTTCCAGAGGAAAGGCCACTTGACCGGGGCATTTGTGGGAATCCAGTTTTCCGGGATGCCCAGGTCGTGGGAGACCACCTGGTTGTGGACCAGGGTGATCGCATCCATCCGTCCCGGGCCGACGTCACCGGACGACACGTAGCCCGTGCGGACGCGGTGAAGATAGGCCGCCTCGGCCTCCACGCGCTTGCGCAATTCCGCCTTGCCGGCGTCGTCGCGACGGCTGAGCTTGTCCGCCAGGCGATCGAACTTCTTCGGGTCGGCGACCGCGGCCGCGACGGCGTCGTTCAGCCCCCGGACGAAGGCGTACAGGTCGAAAGTCAGGTTGACCCCGCCGTCGATCCGGATCTTGTTTCCCTTGTATTCGAGCTGCCCATTGTGGCACGCGGAGCAAGAGATCCCGGCCCACTCCCCCTTCCAGCGTCCTTCGGTGACGACCGTCTTGGTCCACCCGATCGGCAGGGCGTCGGGGTTGAGCCCAGGGTTGGCGGGCTGGGGGACGAGTCCGTACCGGACCATGTTCTCGTCGGCGCGGAACGGCTTGTCGCTCTTCGCTTGTTCGAGGTTGAGGAAGACGTCGTAGGACAGCAGCGCCGAACCCTGAGACGTCCGGTAATACTGTTGCCGCTCCTCTTCGGTCCAGCCCTGGTCCCGGTACACGACCTTGTCCCTGGCATCCTGGGCCTGCGCGGCGGGAATGCCCAGGAAGGCGAGCAACCCTCCGGCCAGCGCCAGGAGGCGAAACAGCAGCACATTCATCGATGTGTCCTCATTGGCGTCGCAGGATATTGAACGCCCCGCGTTGTGTGGGCCGGGATTTTTCAAATGACATTGCCCCGGTCGTCCGGGCCTTCGCCCGGATGGACTAATGACATATTGGACACCGGCCGCGTTCCTAAATCCAAGGAAAACCGCTGATCGGAGCGTCCGGCACGCCGGATGGCCGAGGAGCGAAACATAGGGGCGATTCCGAGACGGAGAGACGTCAGCGTATCAGCCGTGCCAGGAGGTGGAGAGTTCGCACTTACCGTCCGAAGCGGGGCCTCTCGGGTCGCCATTCAGGGTCTAGGTGACGTGCTTCGGTCCGCCAAGCCGGAGCAACTTCGGCCGACCCGACCGAAGCGCGCAACGCTCCGGGCCTTGGCACGTCCTCATGGCCTCTCGTTTTGCGGCCCCCCGCCAGGTCATCGCGCCCCGATCGACTTTCACGATCGCGCTGCCATCAAGCTCTTCTCGGCCTCCCGGAGGATCTCCGCCGACAACTCCGGGTCGGTCACCACGCGCGACATCGTCACCGCGCCGATCATCGTCGCGGCCGCGACCAGGGCTCGCCGCCGGGCGTCCGCGGTGGCGGCCTTCCCCGCCAGGATGTCCGCCAGTCTCACGAAGCCCTCCGTCGCCGCCTCGCGCGCCTCCCTGTCGGACCGGGAGAGCTCGCTGCCGAGCGCTGCGAGCGGGCAGCCGGCGGCCGGGTTGTCCCGGTGGCGGGTCGAGAGGTACGCCGCCACGGCGGCGTTGATGGTCGGGTGAGCAGCCATCCCTTCGAGCAGACCGTCCAGGGCCGCGGTGGTCGCCTCCGCGACGAGCTGGTCCTTCGACTCGAAGTGCTTGTAGAAGCCGCCGTGCGTCAGGCCGGCAGCCTTCATCAGGCCGTTGAGCCCGGTCGCGACGATCCCGTCCTTCCGGAACTCGCACGAGGCCGCCTCGACGATCCGCCTGCGGGTCTGCGTCGCCTCCTCCCTCGATTTCCGCATGGAGGTTCCTCCTCGGGACTTATTTTGGAGAGCGCTTGACATCTAAATTCTGGCCCCCTACCATTTGGATGTCAACCACAATCTTAGTCGCCACGAGCGGAGAATTCCAATGATTCAGGGCAAGGTCCTGGTCACCGGCGCGACGGGGGACACCGGCCGGGCGACGGTCCACGAACTGCTGGCCCGCGGCCACAAGGTCCGGGCGCTGGCCCACGGGCAGGACGACCGGTCGAAGAGGCTCCAGGAGCAGGGCGTCGAGGTCGTCTACGGCGATCTGCTCGACTTCGGCCAGGTCCGCGCCGCGCTGAGCGGAGTGCAGCGGGCCTACTTCGTCTACCCCATCCGCCCCGGCATTCTTCAGGCAACGGCGTATTTCGCCCAGGCCGCGAAGGAGGCGGGCGTCGATGGCATCGTCAACATGTCGCAGAAATCCGCTCGGGAGGATGCCAAGAGCCACGCCGCGACCGATCACTGGCTCTCCGAGCGGGTCTTCGATTGGTCGGGGTTGACGGTCGCCCACATCCGGCCGACCTACTTCGCCGAGTGGCTGCTCTACCTCGCCCCGATGATCAAGGCCGGCCTGCTCCACGTGCCGTTCGGCACCGGCAAGCACGCCCCGATCGCCGCCGAGGACCAGGGCCGTGTCATCGCCGGCATCCTGGAGGACCCCGCTGCCCACAAGGGGAAGATCTATCCCCTCTTCGGCCCGGTCGAATACACGTACGAGGAGACCGCGCGGGTCCTGGGCCGGGTCCTCGGCAAGGACGTCCAATACAAGCAGGTCGACTTCGAGGAGTTCAGCCGGACCCTCCAGACGAGCGGGAAGAATGCGGGCCGCGAGAATTCCTTCCTGTTCCAGCATCTCAGAGAGGTCGCGATCGACCACCAGAATGGCATCTTCGCCGGCACGAACGACCTGGTCGAGACGCTCGGTGGCCGGCCGCCCATGACGCTCGAGGCGTTCATCGAGAAGCACCGCGCGGCGTTCGTCTGAACCGGTTTCGGAGTGCCCGTCCTTGACCCAGATGGTGGATGATCGGCCGTAGCCGAAACAGGAGAGGGTTCGATGGATCAGGCCACCTTGCTCGACGCCTATCTTGGGGGGCCAGACCGACTCCGGTCCGCCGTCACCGGCCTGAGCCCCGAGCAGATGATCTCGCGGCCCATCACCGGGAGGTGGAGCGTGCTGGAGGTCGTCTGCCACCTGGTCGACACCGATGCCAACATCGCCCATCGGATCAAGCGGGTCCTGTCGGAGGAGCGGCCGGTATTCGATCGGGTGAAGCCGGAGCTGATGCTGGCCGTCCTCGCGTACCATGACCGGGATGTCGAGGGTGAGCTGGGCCTCTTCGACCTGACGAGACGCCAGATCGGTCGCATCCTCAGGGCCTCACCACCGGAGGAGTGGGAGCGGACGGGAGTCGTCGGCGATCGGGGCGATAGGACGGTGGGCCAGATGATCAACGGTGCGGTCGAGCATCTGGCCCATCACCTCGGATTCGTCATCGAGAAGCGACGCGCCCTGGGGATCGATTAGATGTTGTGCCGGGCCAACCGCCGCCTCGACGTCGGCCGGACCTCTCTCGATGGCTCGACGGCCGACCGCGAGGTTGCGCGCTTCGGTCCGCAATGCCGAAATCTATTGACCCGAGGCCGCTCCGGGCGACGACACCAACGCGCGCAAGAGATGCAGGTTCCAGCCCAAACGTTCGGCCTCTGCCCTTTCGGGGACATAAGTGACACTACGACCCCGAATGGGCTTTGTGGGCTGGCCGGGTCCGACCTGAGTTGGGTCTACCCCGAGTTGTCGAGGAGTGAGTCGAAGTTGTTGGATACGATGTGCTTGGTTTCGCCGGACGATTTCCGCCAGACGCATCCAATCTCTTGGATAACGGTCGCGACATCGGAAGGTCGAGCCGATCGACCTTCCAATTGAACGAACGGTCCGTCCGTCTCGGTCAATACGCGGTCACTGGGCACCTCGGCCAGAAGGGATAGTCCGTTCTTCGACCTCACCATCGCAGGACCGACGGAGAAGAAGAAGCCAAAGGCGGTGGCTTATCGGCAGTGCTCGGTCGCTAGCCGCTCGATGTTGGGGTTGAAATCGGCGGGTCGTAGACGGTCGACGCGAGCCCTGGACGGCCAAACCTTCAGGAAATCCGCCGGGCGCTCCCCGGGGGGCCATCGCCAAGTGCAGGGCCGATTATCCAGGTCGGCACGTCGAGCCTCGTGTATTCGGGGTACATCTTGCGGGCGTGGTCCTCGAACCGTCCGGGGTCGGTTGCCTCGGGGGCAAGAATCAGCATCGCAACGACCGTCCCGCACCGGTCGCACGGGATGACCTGGCTCTCGACCAGTTCTCGAGTCGGCGGGGGCTGAGGCGGCCGTGGGGCCGCCTCGTATTCGGGCACGGTGCCGGTCCGCGATTCGAGACCGGCCCAGTGGAGTTTCCGCCATCTTGCGCGACGGGTTTAATTTTCTTACCGAACGGTTCGATATCCTCTTGACGTGCGGATTTCGACCGCGTACTATTCGAACCGTTCGGTTCAAAAACCCCATCGCAGGGGCTGGCCTTGCTGAAGTGGTAACGGGTTTCAGCAGGCGGGCCCGGTTCGCCCAGGACCGGTTTTTCATCCCGTTAAGGAGGGCGTTTCGATGAACCGTTTCGTCGCGTTGGCGTTGGTGAGCACGGTGGCGCTGTCCGGGGCCTCACACGCCTTCGGGCAAGAGAAGAAGCCTAGCGAAGCCGAGATCACCAAGCTGCTTCCCGGGGAGTGGGTCGGCAAGGTGAACACGCCGAAGGTCACGGGCAACCTCGAATCCGCATTCGTCAAGGACGGCACCTACACCCTGAAGGGGAAGCTCAAGATGGGGGACAAGGAGATCCCGATCGACGAAGCTGGTACGTGGAAGGTGACCGAAAACCGTCTCGTTCTGACGCCCAAGAACCCGCCTGAGGGCAGCCCCAAGACGAAAGAGTTGACCATTGGTGAGATCAGCGACACGACCTTCAAGATGAAGGACCACCGTCAGCAGGTTGAATCGAGCTGGACGAGGGTCAAGGAGTGACGTGATCGACCTCGGGCCTCTTTCCCGGCGAATGCGTTCGTTCGCGGTCGCGGCGAACGCATTCGTCTGATGAGGCCGGCGGCCATTCTGCCGCATCTATTGAATCATCATCTTCGCGGTATCGGGGCGGCGGGTTAGGACTCGTCCCGCCGGTGCATTTATCGTCGTTTGCGGGATCGCACCGGCCAACTCTCGATCGCCATGTCCACCACTCCGAAAAGTTGCTCCTGCGTCCCCCCCGTTACCTTCGTTACCGCTCCGATAGCTGCCGACTGGAGCGACCGAGTTCGCGAAGCGGGACTTGGACCCATCGGTGGCGAGAGGAAGTCATCGCTTCTGCTTGCCGATAACCTCCAGACGCGGCAGGAGCAACAAGTCGGCCGCCTCCTCGGCATCCCTGAGGAGCGTCTTGCGCGGCGTGCCTATCTGCGCACGCATGGTAAGGCCACGAGCAAAATCGGTGAGCTGGCTTGCGGGACGGCCACGGGAAAGTCGGACGGGATTTCTCCGGCGGTGATCCCGTCCCGGAAACGACCTTCCACCAGCGCCGCCCCGCCGGCGGCGGCGTTCTGCAGGAACTGCCGGACCTCGGCGTCGTCCACGAGCGGCGCGACGCACACGAGGAGACATCCCGGGGCGCATCCTTTCTCGGTCGCGCTTTCGACGGCGTGCCTGAGGAAGCGGACGAGCGACTCGCGAAGCGTCCGCGGCGACAGCAGCGCCTTGGCGGCGAGGGCGCCTTTCTTCTCCGCATAAGCCTTGAGGACGCGCAAGAACAACGTCCGCTTGTCGCCGAAGACGGCATACAGGCTCGGCCGTCCCACGCCCATCCCGGCGACGAGATCGTCGATCGTCGCCCCGTCGTAGCCCTTCGCCCGGAACACCCGAGTCGCTTTTTCCAGCGACTCCCCCTCGTCGAAGCTGCGCGGCCTTCCACGCGGCCTAGCGTTCTTTTGAACCATGTAGTTCAAAACTCCTTGACAATGGCCATCTTGCCTATTATCCTACCGGACCGTTCGAAATTAGCAAGCCGCCCCCGGCCGCGCGGGGCCTCACGACTCGAGCTTCACCCTTCTCCACGGAGCCGCCATGGAACATTCGATCGCTCTCGTCACCGGCACCACCTCCGGGCTCGGTTATGCGGCAGCCAGCTTGCTCGCCGCCGGGGGCTGCCGGCAGGTCATCGTCACCGGCCGCAGCCTGACCCGGGTCCAGGAAACGGCCGCTCAGCTCGCGGCTGAGACCAAGACCCAGGTCTTCACGCCTCTGGAGCTGGAGCTGGACACCCCGTCCAGCGTCCAGTCCGCCCTCTCCGAGCTGGTCGAGCGAGGTCGGCCGATCGATTTCCTGCTGCTCAATGCCGGATTGGTCCCAACCAAGAAGCGCGTGATCACTGCGGCGGGCGTTGAGGCTTCTCAGGCCCCGCTGATCGGCCATCATCAACTGACTGTCGGGTTGCTCCGCGCAACCTGCTGAGCCCCAACGCGCGGATTGTTATCGCCGGCGCGGAGCCTGCCCGCGGGGGCGTACCCATGTTCAAGTACACCGACGTGCCAGCCTTCGCGGCCAAATACTGCCGGGGCGACCAAACCGCGGCTGTTGAAGCCCTGCTGCGCAACGGGCCGAACGTGAAGTACGTGCCCAACAATGCGTATGCTGACGCGAAGCTCATCATCGCTTGGTGGACCGCGGCGCTGGCCCGCCGGCTGCCCGCCGGCATGGCCGTGTACGCCGTCTCGCCCGGTGGGGCGACCGCCACCAAGGTGGTGCGAAACGCTGGCCCGTTGTTGAAGTATCTGTTTATCCCGATCGTGAACCTCATTCCCGGCATGAATCAGACGCCGGAGACCGCGGCCCGTCGGTACCTCCAGGCGTCGGAGTTCGGAACCGACGTCTCAGGGCAATTCTTCGCCTCGGCTCAAGGGAAGTTCTCAGGCCCAATTGAGGCGCAGCGCCACCCACACCTCCACGATCGCGCCAGCCAGGAAGCCGCGTGGCAGGCCGTCGTCAAGGTCTCCGGCGTCGACTTGTCTTAGCCAGGTGCCGTGAGTTGCTCTTCAACGCCGAGCGGCGCCCTCTGGGGAACAGAGCGCGCCGCACTCCTGCGTCACTGATTCGTCGGAGAGGCGGAAGCCTTCCCGCGCCGTGGCCGCCGAGACTCCGGCGTTGATGGCGGCAACGACGTCACTTAACGCGTTCAGGATATCGTCCCCGATGCCGGCCGCCCGCGCTTTCTCGATTCGGCCCCGCGTACATACCTGGCACCCCCGCGTCATCGTCACGGCGAGACCGATCAGATGCTTCTCGCGGTCGGTGAGCAGCGAAGTCTCATGCGTGCGCGCCAGAAACTCCAGCACCGCTCTGCCATCGTAACCCATTTTTGGACTCCCGTACCTTGTAGACCTAGCGATCAATCTCGACGCAACTCGCTCCCAATGGTGTCGCCTCGACGACAACGCGGCTGCCCGGCGCGACCGGATACAAGTTCATGGGTGACCCCGTCAGGATCACCTGGCCCTTGCAGAGATGAAGTCCGAACCGCGAAAGTCGGCCCGCCAACCAACGCAGCGATTCGATCTGGCTAATCAGCGCCGTGGCGTCCTCCACCGACCCGACGACAAAGCCGTTGATTCGGATGTTCAGGTTGCGCACGAAGGTCGCCATGCCAGAGCGACGTGTCTCCGCCTCCGCAAGCACGAATCCCGCGTGCAAGCCGTTGCTGGCGATCAACCACCGGCCAGGAGGCCAGGCCCCGGGAAGAACATAGTGGTGCAACTCGATCACCGGAAACGCCTCGGCGATGGCCTCCCGGCACCCTTCCGCCGAAAGGAGCTCACTGGGCAGGTCCTTGGACAGCCGCACCGCCACTTCTCCCTCCACGGCCAGGTTCGCATAGCGTGCGGAAGAGAGATGCACACCACTCGGATGACATTCCGTGTCGAAGAGCCTGCCGAAGATCGGCTCCTTGACGCCCAACCGCGTCTGGATGGGTCTGCTCGTGCAGCCGACCTTGTAGCCGATGACTTTTTCCCCGCGTTTCGCGCAGCCGGGCGATCTCCGCCTGAAGAGCGTATGCCTGGGCGGTCGTCAGATCGAGGGGTCCGCCAATGAGCTGACCCGGCGTCCGGGCGTCGTAGTCCGCCAGCATTCGCTGAGCCAGTTCCGGGAGATCAACGACCATCGTTCCGGTTTCTGTGCTTCCGGGACGAAACGTCGAATCATTCGTCCAGGTCAAACGGCTTGCCGATCATCTCCTTCCACTGTTTTTTCTGGGAATCCGTGAGCAGGTCCACGATTCGACCCTCGTGCTCCCTGCGGATCTTCATGATCTTCGGCCAAATCACCTGCGGGTCGCCGCCCGACTGGGCCTCTTTAGCGAGGGGTGCGATCTTCTTTTGCATGTCCTGGACCACGGCCATGAATTGCTTCCGTTGCTCGTCCGTGATCTTCAGGTCTTTCCCGATCTCAATGTCCCCATGCCACAGGACGAACGGCCCCTCCTGTTGCAGCTCCAGCTGGTGCAGGCGCTTGCGTTGGTCTTCGTTTATGGTTGCCTTCAGGACCGCTGCCAGTTTCTCCTGCACTTTCGGGCGGTACGCTTTGAGTTCTTTCTCTCGCTCCTCCCCCTTCAGGCCATCGATCTTCTGGAGGAACTGCATGGCGTCCGGAAGCTGTTCCTGGAGGTAGTTGCTCCAGCTTTTCTTTCTGCTCCTTGGTCAGCTTCAGGTCCTCCTGCACCTTGTCGCGGAACACCAGGAAGGAGCCGTGCCAGGTTCTCTGCCAAAGCGTTTGCGCACCTCCTCGGGGACCTGCAGCGTGGTCCGCACTGCCGGCTTCCTCAGCCGGGACCGGTTCGCCGATAATGCCATAGCGGACGCCGCAGTCCAGATCAATGAAGACGGCGTGGCCCCCCGGCGGGCGGCCCATTCCTCGTTCTTGTTCCCCCGCTGTAACTTCTCGGTGCCGCGGGCCACGAGAAGGAGTCGAGTCATCCGGTTTCCCTTCATCTCGATAAGCCCCTCCCAGGCGAGCTTGACCTGGTGCTGCCAGTGTGGGCCGTCGCCGTTTGGCCGTCGCGCGACCCCCGCGGCCTCCGACTTGCCATCGATATGGACCCGGACAGGACCGTTGCCATCAGCCTGGACTTTTTGACCCCAGAACGTGCAGTCCGTGCGCTGGCCCTTGCTGCCGTTTAGCCGCCGAAGGGGTTCACGTCCAGTTCCCCCATGAACGCATGGCTCATCGAGCACCCTCGCCAGGTCGTCGGCGATCTTGAAGCGCTCCGCGCCGGCGGCGGCGAGCGCTTTCGCCAGCGCCTCTTGCCTGACCACGGGCACGTTGAAGCGGTCCTCGACATAATTTTCCTGGCGCACCGTGTCGGCCACGGGCTTGCCGTCCTTGTCGAGCGCCCGGCCAAATACCCGGGCGATGATGGTCCCCTGCGGGACGCGTGGCTTCGCCGGACAGCTTTCCCCCTCGGCGTGGCGCTCGACGATCGGCACGACCTTGCCGTTGTCCTCGATATCGGCGAGCTTCTGACTCGGAAACTTCATGTAGCGCTCGGCGGGGAACGGCTTCTTCGCGTCGGGAAACTTGGCGAAGCGCTTCCGGGCGTGATCGAGGAAGGCAAGGACGCTCTTGTCGTCGTCGAACATGAAGACCCAGTCGAGCACCTTCCCCGCGGAGTTGACGACACAGATTCCCTGGGGAAGGATCTTGGAGCGTCCGATCTCTCGGTAGAGCCGGCCTTCGTCGTTGTCAGGCGGGTTATTGACCAGCCCGGCCTTGAGGGCCACGGGCACGAAATCGGCGTTCACGCGACGGATGACGTCGGCATTGGAGAAGATCACCTCACGGGTGAGTCCGGCGTACCCTCAGCAGCGCGCATCGTCAATAGGCCGGTCGATGAAGACCCAGAGCAGGGCCGGCTTGTTCTTGGCGCGCGCCTCCTCGAAGCCCTTCGAGCAAGCAGCTCTTCCAGGCAATCTCGCGCCAGGCCACCTTCGGCGACTTTCAGGGCTTCGATCTCCGCCTTCAAGGCCTCGGGAGTCGCCGCCTTCTTCGAGTCCTGTCCAGACGCAGAACTGGCAAACAGCACCGCCACGATTCCAAGGACGACCAGGCGCTTCATGATCATCTTCCTTTCTGTGATGGAACTCGGATGGGGCAGCCGCTTATCGGGCGGCCTGACGGTGAATGGTCGGTTCACGATAGAGGCGGGCCCGGGCAAACAAACCAGGCTGTCTGTTGCTGCCCGAAAAAGACGCCGGGTTTCACGGTTCCAGGCTTTCTTCAGGTGCTCCTTCAAGATAGGCCAATTGACGGGGGAGCAGCTCCGCGTCGCCGAGCGCACGAGCCTGCATGATCGCCCCTTCGATGACCGTGACGATGTACCGGGCCAACTCGCCGGTATTCGTCCGCCGCGTCACGCGCCCCTGCCGTGCCGCTGCCTCCAGGTGGGGGCAGGAACTCCTGGGCCATCTCGTCGAAACACTCGGCCAGACGTTTCCGAAATCCGTCGTGGCAATCGCTCAGGGCCGTACTCATGTTGCCGATGATGCAGCCCCCCTTGCAGCCCTCCCGGCGGCGGACCATTTCCTGGATGGCGTCCAGCCGCCGAAAGACTTGCTGAAGCGGATCGGCCTCGCCTGGCGAGCGGCAATTCTTGCTCGATCGCATCGAGCAGTTGTCGGCGCTCGTCCATGTGCCAGTCCAGCACAGCGAAGCCCAAGTCCTCCCGGTCGCGGAATTGGTGGAAGAACGCCCCCTTCGTACACGTGGGCGGTGTTCAGAACCTCTTCGAGCTTCGCGTCGTGATACCCCTTGAGGGCGAATAGGCGGGACGCCGCCTGGAGGATTCTCTCTCGGGTTTCAAACGCTCGCGGTTGCGTGACGGCTTTCATCGGCTATCTCAAAAAACAGGATAGTTTGTTTGTTATTGTGTCCACCTTGGGTACGTCGGTCAAGAGACTTGGAACGGGTCAATGTCGTAGGCGCTTCAGGGCGATCGTCCCGTTGGACTCGCGGCCGCGCGGAGGCCACGCCCGTGCGGGGTGGGGCGCGGGGCCTCGGGCGGATGGGCCTCGAACAGGAGCCGGACCTCGCCGCGTGCCGGGGCGGCCGCGCCGATCCCATTCAGGATGGCTGATATCTAAAGATAGGGCCAGCCACCCTCCGATCCGTCGCCGGGGATGCCGGGCGGCCCCGCGCCGGCGCCCGTCCCCGCGGGGATGGGTGCCGGCGACGGGCCGGGCGGCGCGTCATCGCGATCATGGTCGGGTGCCCGTCGGGTCGATGTCCGGCGCCCGCTCGCGGGCGCCGGACGTGTCGGGGGTGCGAACCGACGGGGAGCCTCGACCGCTAGGCGCGGAGCGACGCCGCGACGTAGACGTCGAGGAGGTCGAACGCGAACCGCGCCTCGCACCGCGGGCACTCGGCCGGCGGGCCGGTGCCGTCGCCGCGCCGGCCGGGGAAGGGCGAGCGCTCGTGGCAGCACGGGGAGTCGATGACGAGGTAAAGGGCCTCGGGGTGCGGCTCGGCCGGGCCGCCGGCCGGGGACGAGGACCCGGGGCGGTGGACGGTGCAGGGCGACTCGCCGGTCCGGCGGGCGACGGCGTGATCGAGCGGGCGCTGGGTCATGGGGAGCTCCGGGGTGAAACGAGCCGACCCCGGGATCGATGCACGCTGGCGCGCTCGATCCCGGGGCCGAGGTGGTGAGAGCACGGGGAAAGGTCAACTACGGATCAACAGGACCTACGCGGACTTCGTCGAGGGCGAGGTCGAATGTCGGGCGTGGAGACTCATCGAACGTGGGACTCGGAATCCGCGCACGGGACTCACGACGACGTCGTGAGCCAATGCGCCTCGAGCCACGCCCGCTCGGCGGCGAGGGCCTCGCTGCGGCGTGCGAACGGCCCGAGCAACGGTCCGGCCACGGGCGACAGATCGGCGTGCCAGCGGCCGTCCGGATCGGGCTCGACCGTGCTGGCGCGGACGATCCTCGGAGGGCCGAGAGAGTCGAGCGCGATCTCCTCGCCGTAGATCGCGCGGACCTGGCCGTCGGGGGCGACGACGAGCCGCATCACGCCCCTCCCGGCCCGGCCGACTGCCGGAGGATGCGGCGGCGGGGCCGCTCGACGAGCATCGCGTCGAGCGAGGTCTGGACCCGCGAGAGCCGGGCGGCGACCTCGCGCCTCAGACCTTCGCCATCGCGGAGGTCCTGGGCACCGACCCCCCGGACGGCCCGCTGGGCCTCGGAGACCAGCGCGTCGAGCTGGTCGTTGCTACCGGACGTTCAGGGACCGGAAGCGGTCGAAGAACTCACCGAGATTGCCGACGGCCGAGTCCCGGAAGACCCGGGGCTGGCCGTCCTCGCCGACGCCCGAGATCCGCTCGGTCAGGTGGGCGACCAGCCGGGCGAACTCGTCGAGGAATGCCTGCTCGGCGAGCTGCACGGCCTCCTCGAACCGGGCCGAGACCCGGGCCCGCTCGGCCTCGTAGAGCCCCGGCGAGAGCTGCACGAGGTATTCGGGCGGCTCGACCGAGGGGAAGCCCCACTCGACCGACGAAGAGGCCGACGAGGGTCTCGGGATAATCGGACGGGTTGAACAGCGAGCCCAGCCGCTCGCGGGCGGCCTGCTTGAGCTCGTCGTAGTGCCGGTCGAGGTCGGCCACGGCGTCGTCCAGCTCGGTGCGGAAGTCGGTCATCTGGGCGGCGAACGACTCGACGACGTCGTGCCTGATCAGCCGGACGCCGGGCTCGGGATAGGGCAGGCTCTGGCCCTTCCAGTAGGCGTCGACCTTGCCCCGGATCGCCGTGACGGCCCGGAACGCGGCATGGCCGGTGTCGATCAGCTTCTTGCCGGCGGAAAGGTATTGCCCCTCGGCCCCGAACGCCTCGGCGGCGCGGGCCTTCTGCTCGGGGTTGAGGGTCTTCTGCGTGCCCATCCAGGTGAACGAGACCCGGGCGGCGGCCATGGTCGAGCGGAGTCGCTGGGCCGGCGTGGTGTCGGCGGTGGCGGAACGGCCGTTGGCCGAACGCGTCTCGATGCGGTCGATCAGGGTGCTCATCTTTCCTCCTGAGGAATGGAGAGGGGCGGCGGTCCCGTGAGGGATCGCCGCCCGCTCGTCAAGGTTCGGGGTCACTGCGATGGACGCGACGGCGATGGTGACGCCGCGGCATGCCGGCATCGGCGACGTCCCCGCGCGGGGGGTCACTTCCAGCGGACGGACACCTGCCAGCCGATGCCGCGGTAGAAATCCGCGAGCATGCTTTCCACGCCCCGACGGGCCGTTGCCGCGTTTTCTTCCGTGCCGGCGGCCCGCTCCACGAGCCGCTGGGCCTCGCGCATCGCCTGCTCCTCGATGGCCCGGCGGTCGCCCAGGAGCGAGCCGGCCAAAGGGATCCAGCTCCGGGATTTGATGTCCCACTGCCGGGTCTTCTCGTGATTGACGCGCGCCGACAGGACGGCCGGCCGGGGCAGGACGATCGCGGCGGTCCTCGCCTTCTCGTCCTTGTCGGTGACCTCGGACTTCGACATATCCACCGCCAGCAAGGCATCGCCCTGGATGATCCAGGAGCCCTCCAGCCAGCGCGACTCGCCGACGAGGACGTCGGCCACGTGCACCCGGGTGGAGACCAGCTGCTGCATCTGCTCCAACTGGACCACGGTGGGGCCGGGCGAGCGGAAAGTCGGCGGCGTGTCGCGGACGCCGGGGTCCCAGCCACGCAGGAGCCCCACGGCCTGCGCGACGAGGACCGCGAGGGCCGTCGCCGCGATCAGGGCCGGCAGTAGCGAGGCGATCGGGCATCGCCCGCGCGGCTCAGCGGGGATCGCCATGGCCGTTGCTCCCGGCGGAGGTATCGGGGTTGGAGGCCGGCCGGGCATCCCCGGCGTCGGTCCCCACGCCGCGCCACTGGGGCTTCCGGTCGCAGCCGGCGACCGCCGCCAGCAGGGCGAGGATGAGGGTGCGGAGGAGCCGGCCGGCACTCCGGCTGAGGCTCCTGAAGCGAGCGAACATGGGACCTCCTGGCAGTTGCGACGGGGTGATGAAGAGGGTCGACGAGCGGTGCCTTCGGGCTGGTCCCGCTGGATGGAACGTGGCTCGCGAAATTCGCCCAATTCGCGGGATCGAACGCCGGAGTGCATCCCGCGAATTGTGCGAATGATGCGACGGGGTCCGCGGGCTCGAGAGCCCGGGAGTCAGTTGGCCGACGGGTCGCGCGCGGACGTTGCGGCCGGGCTTGGCCGCGACGTCCGAGGCGCGGGTGTAGAGGCCGGGCCGGTCGGCCGACAGGCAGCGCCCGGCGGCCCAGCGATCGCAGCCGCTCGACCGCCTCGCCGGCCGTCACGGCCACCGGCACGATGTTCTGCGCCGCCTCGACCAGCGGGACGTCGAGCAGCGCCGCCAGCCGGCAGCACGCCTTGACCTCGGCCGCCGTCCAGTCGCGGTCCTGGGGGAGCGGCCCGGCGGGGTCGAGGCCGATACTTCTCGCGGTACATCCGCCAGATCGCCTGCTTCTCGCGCGGCCCGGGCAGGTCGAGGAAGAACGTCGCGTCGAACCGCTCCGCATCGCGCGAACTCCGGCGGCAGCCTGGAGATGTCGTTAGTCGTGCAGACGACGAACGAGTCGCTCGTCCGGTCGTTGAGCCAGGAGAGCAGCGTCCCGAAGAGCCGGGCCGAGACGCCCGAGTCGCCCGCCGGCCCCGACGACGCCGGCCAGCGCCTTCTCGACCTCGTCGACCATGACCACGCACGGCGCCATCGCGTCGACCAGCCGCAGCGCCTGGCGGACGTTCGCCTCGGTCTGGCCCACGAGCGAGCCCGAGCAGCGCGCCGACGTCGAGGACCAGCGTCGGCCGCCCCGTCTCGGCACCCGAGCGCCTTGCAGAACGCCGACTTGCCCGAGCCCGGCGGCCCGAGCAGGAGCACGCCCCGGGCCCGGACCCCCTCGGGCCGGCCGGGCCGCAGGGCGCGCGAGCAGAACGACTTGAGGGCCTCCAGGCCGCCGAGGTCGGCGAACGTCTCGCCGCCCCGGTGCAGCGTCAGCAGGCCCGACTTCTTGAGCATCCCCGCCTTGATCTCCCAGAGGACCTCGGGGGCGAGCCGGCCGTGGCGGACCAGCGAGAGGCTGAACGCGTTCTCGGCCTCGATGCGGGTCAGCCCGGCCGCGGCGTCGAGCACGGCCGCCAGGCCGTCGCCCTCGGGCAGCTCGCCCGGCTCGGTGGCGACGCCCCGGGCGATCGCCTCGAGCTGGTCGCGGCCGGGCAGGTCGTGCTCGACGACGACGAAGAGCTTCTCCAGCTCGACGGGGACCTGCACGACCGGCGCCAGGATGACGACGAAGGTGCGGGCCTGCTTGCCGGCGACGACCTGGCTGTCGAGCGCCTGGACGACCTCGGCGGAGCCCAGGAACCTGTGGAAGTTCCGGAGCACCAGGATGGCGGTGCCGTCGGGCGTGGCCAGCGCGGCCAGCGAGCGGACCGCGGCCAGCGGGTCGGCGGCGCCGGGGACGACGCCGGCCCGTCGGCCCGGCCGGCGAGCGCCAGGCCGCGGTCGACGTCCCAGGTGGCCAGCGACCAGCCCTGGTCGCGGCAGAGGCGGGCGATCTCGGCGATCGCGTCGTCGTGCTCGATGCGACCGGACGTAGATGCCGGTGAACGCGGCGCAGCACGACTCCGACAGCCGCTCGGCGAGCGTCATGGTTCGGATCTCCTTCGGTGGTGATGGGGATGGAGCGGGGGGTGGATGGCGACGGAAGGCGAGGTTCAATGGGTCGTCGTCGCGGATCTCCGGCGATCCGCCCGACGATGCCCGGTCCCCGACGCGATGGTTCCGAGACCTCGGTCTCGGCGGCGGGGACGGCGACGGCGGTCTACTGCGACTGGCGGAGTTCCTGGCCGGCCTGCTGGCCCTGGTGGAACTCGGCGGTGAGGGTCTCGGCCGACGAGTGCCCAGGGCCTGCTCGACGAACCGGCTGGCCTCGCGGCACTCGCCGCCGGCGAAGCCCTTGGTCTCGACCCTGGTCTGGCCCTTCGGGCTCGACGGTGATCTCGATGGTCTTCAAGAGGCACCTCCGACGCTGGATGGTGAGCTTGATCGAGCCGTCGGCCAGGGACTGCTCGACGACGGGGTGGCCCCGCTTGCGTGCCTCGATGCCGTGCCTTCTCGACGGCGTACGCCTGGAGCAGCCGGTCGAGCTGCTCTGGCTCGCCCCAGCGCCCGTCGTAGTTGTCGAAGCGGACCGGGCCGGTGGCGGTGTCGCAGACGACGGGGTAGAGCCAGCCGGGCAGCCTGACGAGCAGGCCGGTGGCCTCGCCCTCGAAGAGCGTGGCGGTGCCGTGGACGGGCTCGGGCAGGCCGAGCCGGCGGCAGGCGGCGGCGACCGCCGTCGGGGTCGCGGACCTCGGTCTCGACCTGGTGACGATGTGGCTCACTTCGGGCCTCCTCACTTCGCGTGTCGATGGGGAAGCCGCCGCGACGGGGCGGCGACGTGTGTCGAGGTCGACGCCGACGCCCTGCCCGGGGTGGGCGCGGGCCCCGGCGTTCGGCGGTTGGGTTCTCCGCCGGATGCCAGGCTCTTCGGCACTGATATATGACAGGATATTGCTGCATCTTCAGCATCGGGCTCCACCGGCCGCCCTCGGCGGCGACGCCGGACGCGGTGACCGTGCGGAGCGTGGGCCCGCGGGTCGGCCCCGCCGTTACGCGCCGTATCGAACGAATGTTGTCTCGCCGACCCGGGCATTCGTCCGCGTCTGTCGTCCTTCGCGCCCACATCCGACGTCATCCGGCCCGGGACGAGGCCGACGCGTCCTGGGATCCGTGGCACCGCCGGGTAAGATCGGGCGTCGCCCGCGGTCCCCGGACGAGGGGCTATCCCCGGCGCTTGACCCGTGGATCGTCGGCGGGCTGGAGGTCGCGGTCCTGCGCGTCGCCCTCGTCAACGCCTCGCTGCGATCGGCCGCCTGCGACCGCGGCGTGGGCCGCCGGATGCCGCTGGGCCTGCCGATGGTCGGCACCCTCCGCGGCCGCGCCGCCGTCACGCGGATCGACGCGGCGCACGACCGCCTGACCGACGCCGACATCGTCCGCCGCGTGGCCGCCCGGGCGGCCGACGTCGCCATGGTCGCCCACGTCGGCTCGACCCAGGCGCATCCCTGCTGCCTGCGCACGATGGCCGCCCTGAAGGCGGCGCTGCCCGGGATCGTCACCGTCTACGGCGTCGTCCACCCGACCTACCACGCGGCCGACATCCTGGCCCACCACCCGGAGGTCGACGTGATCGTCCGCGGCGAGGGGGAGGCGACGGCGGCCGAGCTGGTCGAGGCGCCGGCCCTACGGGGGCCCTCGGCGGGGGCACCGTCGGGCGTGGCGGGGATCGCCCGGCGGCGGGGTGGCCAGGTGGTGCTCAACCGGATTCTCCCTCCGCCCTCGGGCCAGGCACGTCGCCGGCCGCGCGGGCGGCCGACGTGGGCTCTCCCATGGCGAGCGCGTCAATCCGTCACGATGGCGACCCCGAGGGAAAAGGGACGGGCGGCGGGCCCGAGAGGGGGAACCCGCCGCCCGCGGGACCGGGCGGGCGGCCCGACCGCCGATTTCGGGGTATCGTTCAGGGTTGCGGGGCGGGGGCCGGCATCGGCATGCCGCCGGGGTTGACGCCCGCCGGGTTGGCCTTGTAGCCGGTTCTCCAGCCGCTGGATCTGCCTCATCGAATTGTCGAAGTTCTGGATCTTGATGTTCTTGCCGAGGTCGTTGTCGACGCCCGCGGCCTCCGAGGTCGGCTCGGCGGGCCGGTTCGCGCCGCCGCGCGGGGCGGCGTTGGGGGCGGACGGCGTGCCGACGTGGGTCGTGCCCCGGTAGAAGGCGTACTGGGCCGCGTCGCGGCGGGCGACCGCCGTCACCTGCCCGCGGACCCCCTCGGCCACGAACACGCCGCGCAGGTCGGTCTCGCCCGAGAGGAACGTCGGGTTCTCGCTGCCGATCACCTTGACCTGCACCTTGCGAACCGGGTCCTTCGTCTTCGCGTCGCGGACCGTGACGCGGACCCGGCCGGCGTCGGCCTCCTCCAGCACCTCCAGCTCCAGCGGGCTGACCAGGACGATCCCCGAGGCATACAGCGTCTCGCCCCGGACCATCACGAGGTACGCCCCCTCCTTGGCGAGCGGCAGGTCGATCGACCTTGGCCTTGTCCGTCGAAGTCCTGGCCGTCGCCGAGCTTGACCGTCGTCTCGACCAGCGGCGTGATCCCGGCCAGGTCGATCCCGGCGATCCCGTCGAGGTTGCGCCGGGTGAGGTAGAGCCGCATCAGGTCGACGGGGTAGACCTTCACGTCGGCCTCGGCGATGTTCCGGTAGTCGAGCGTCACCGCCGGCTTGTCGGTGACCCTGGGCGGCTCGGTGTCGACCCGGTCGGCAGGCCGCCGGCCCGCCAGGCCGCGACCTTCACGCCGGGGCGGACGACCGAGACCTCGGGCAGCTTCAGGCCCTTGCGCGTGAAGCCCTTGACGGCGCCGGCGGCGTCGGTGAACCGGTCGGCGACGTGCTTGTAGTATTCGACGGCCTTCGCCGGCTGGCGGCGGGCGTCGTAGATCTGGCCGAGGATGTAAGTCGCCTGCCACTTGTTCGGGCTCGGCTGGTCGACGCCGTTGGCGTCCTTGTAGGTCGCCTTGGTGATCGTCTCGGCGACCTCGATGGCGCGGTCGTAGTGGCCGAGGTGGAACTCGCCGAGGGCCTCGGAGTACTGGAAGCTGTCGAGGAACGTGCTCCTGGGGTATAGAGCCCGGCGAACCGCGCGGCGAGCCGGACGACCGCCTCGTAGTCCTCCAGCTCGAGGAAGTCGCCCACCAGCGCCAGGCTCGCCTCGTCGGCCAGCGGGTTCTTCGGCGACTGCGGCGAGGAACACCTGGTCGAGCCGGATCGCCTGGAGGAGCAGCTCCGAGCGGGTCACGCCCGGCGTCGGCCAGCTCCTTGCGGAGGGCCGGGTCGGTGATCGCCTTGCCGGCCGACACGGCGAGCAGCTGCGAGAGGCCGAAGAAGTCGGTCTCGATCGACGCGGTGTCGGGATACTCGCGCCAGAGGTCGAGCAGGTAGGCGATCCCTTCGAGCGTCTTGCCGCGCCGGCGGAGGACCTCGCCGACCTGGGCGTCTTCGAGGTAGCTCGCCTCGACGATCGCGCGCCAGACCAGGTACGCCCGCTCGTGCTCGCCGATGTCGCGGTAGGCGCGGCCGACGACCAGCACCTCGTCGAACGGGATGACCAGCTCGGGGGCCTTCTCCTTGAGGACCTCGAAGTACTGGACGACCTTCCGCGGCTGGTAGTCCTTGATGTGGATCGTCAGGAGCATCCGCGCGGCGTCCTCGCGGGCGACCTCGTCGCGGAGGGTGTAGCCGGCGAAGAGCTCCTCGAGCGGGCCGGCGGCCTCGGCGAGCCGGCCGGCGTCGAACTGGGCCTTGCCGCGGGCGAGAGCTCGTCGGGCGTGGCCTTGTACGGGTCGGTCGGCGCTCGCCGGGGGTCAGCACGCGGAGCGCGCCGGCGGGGCCGAGGTGCTGCTCGCCCGGCTCGTAGGCCGAGCGGATCCTCGTCGGCAGTGCCCGGTACTCGCCCGGCAGGTAGCCGAAGACGTCGTAGCGGATCGTCCCCGGGTGCGAGCCGGGGGCGAAGTAGAGCGTCAGCACGCCGTCGGCCAGCGTCGAGTTGACCGCGTTCGACTGGAGCGAGCCCTCGATCAGCGTCGTCCCGGCCGGCAGCGTCTCCTCGACCACGAGGAAGTCGCGGTCCCACTCGGGTCGGTTCTGATAGTCGTAGAAGGCGGTGCCGATCTCGACCCGGCGCGGCCGCCGAGGCCGACCTGCGTGACCTTGTTGGCGAAGGGCTGCGGGTTGACGACCGAGCCGAAGCCGGTCGGCAGCGCCTTGCCGTCCAGCTCGGGCTCGGCCGCGAGGTAGTCGCGGCGGCTGACGTGAAGGCCTGGCCGTCCCGCTCCTGCTCGGGGCCGAAGTCGCGGGCGAAGCCGGTCAGGGTCACCGCGTAGCCGAACGTGCCCCGCCCCTCGACGTGGAACCGGACCCGGTTCCGGTCGCCGAGCCTGACGGCCTTGCGCGGGACGAGCACCGCCTTGCCTCGGCGGCGCCGGCGATCTCGGCGTTGTAGACCTCGGCGTCGTTGACGGTGACGACCAGCCGATAGCGGTCCTCGGCCGACTCGGCCTTGCCGTAAGTACTCGGCCAGCGCCGCGACGGCCGGCCCCTTCGCCTTGGGCGGCTGCCAGCCGGTGCCGGCGCGGTGGGCGAGCAGCCACTCGACGGCCCCGGCGAGCTCGGGCGCCTGCGGCCGGACCCGGGCGAACGCCAGGGCGGCCAGCGCGGTCGTCTCGACGCGGCCGCGGTTCCAGCGCTGGCCGCCGCCCTGCCAGTAGATCCGCGGCTTCGCGCCCGGGCCGACCGGCTCGGTCTTGGCGCGGGGCGAGAGGATGTCGAGCACCTCGTTCGCCAGGCTGGCGCGGTCGAGGGCGGCCAGGGCCAGGGCCAGGTAGGCGAGCGCGGCGTCGGGGAGCGCCTGCCGGACCGGTTCAGGCTTTGGCCTGCTCGAAGCTGCCGCGGTTCATCGCGGCCAGGGCGTGCAGGACCATCGCCCGCGTCTCGAGGTCGGTCGCCGGGACTCGGCCCCATTCCTGGCTCAGGTAGTCGGCCGCCCTGTCGAAGGCGCCGGGTCGGTCAGCAGGCCTGCGACCCGGCCGCGGCGAAGGCGCGGGCGGCCAGCGCCGAGGTCATGCGGTCGCTCGGCGCCTTGCGGCCCGTCGACGGGTCGGGGGCGACCCAGGGCCAGCCGCCGTCGTCGTTCTGGAGGGTGATCAGCTCGGAGGCCAGCGCCTGGATGCGGGCCGAGAGCCGCGCGGCCTCGGGCGCCCGGTCGGCCTTGACGGCGCGGAGGTAGTCCAGCGCCGCCGAGGCGGCGAGCAGGTCGCTCGCCCGGTCGGCGATCGTCTGCGGCGGGATCGGGCAGGGGGAGACGAGGTTACGGTCGTACCGCGCGAGCGGGTACGGCCCGATCTCGTCGAGCGCCAGCTCGACGATCATCCGCCGGAGGGTCGGCGAGACGTCACGAGCATCTCGGGGTTCTCGTACGCCCGGCCCGGCGGCAGGCCGACGAAGACCGTCGCGTCGTCGCTCGACGTGCCCGAGGCCGAGGCGAACGCCTGCACGCCCCACGGGCGGATCGGCACCTCGATCGTCAGCTCGTCCGACCGCTCGCCGGCCTGCGCCGTGAGGGTGAGCCGGACGTTGTCGCCGTCGGGGACCTCGAACGGGTCGAAGACGACCTCCTCGACGCCGTCGCCCTTGAGTCAGAGCCTTCGGGAACGATCCTGCCGGCCGCCCGCGTAGACCGTGAGCGTGAGCGCGACCTCGCCGGCGACGCCGACGTGGTGGACCTGGCCGATGAACCGGGGCCTGTCGCCCTGGGTCAGCGCGGCGGGGGCCTTGAGGTCGACGAAGAAGTCCTTGCGGACGACCAGGTCGGCGGTCGTCTGGCCGACGAGCGTGTCGGCCCCGGTGACGCCGCGGGCCGTGAACCGATACTCGGACAGCGCCATCGGCGCCTTGAAGCGTGACGGTGGCCTTGCCGTCCTTGCCGGTGACGACCGCCGGGTTCCAGTAGGCCGTCTCGACGAACCGCTCGCGGCGGGCTCGGCGTCCTGCTTCCCATCGATTCGGCCATGGCCCACATCCTCCGATCGCGCGTCAACAGGTTCACGCCGCCTCGGAGACCCAGCGCCGTCGGTTTCCCCGCCTCCTTCTTGGCGGCGATCTCGCCCAGCTTATCCTTGGCCTCGACCCCGGCGGCGTCGAAGTCGTCGACGGACTTCGTGAGCTCCCTCGGGAGGTTGCTCCGCGCCCGGAACGCGTCGCGCCGAGCAGGCCCTCGACTTCCCCCGCCGGCATGGCGGCGGGCGCCATCGGGGCCGGCGCGGGGGCATTGCATACGTCGCCGCCGGCACGCCGCCGCGGCCCATCGCGCCATTCGCCCCGCCCGCCCCGCCGCCCATCCCGCCCATCCCGGCCATCCGGCCGGCCACCTGCGCCTGGGCCTGCTCGCGGACGTCGCCGGCCGAGCGGCGTTCGCCGCCAGCGCCAGCGCCGCTCGGCCTCCTCGACGACCGCCTCGGAGACCGGCGTCGTCGCCGGCTGCGTACGTGAACATGTTCGTCGCGACGGTCGCGAAGGCGCCGGTGCGGGTCTGGTCGTAGAAGAACGGGCCGATCGGCGGCAGCTTGTCGCCGAAGAGCCGCAGGAGCGACCGATCCACCAGCGCCAGCGACAGCTCGGCCGCGACCGGCCGGCCGAGCTGGTCGGCCGTCGTCACCTCGACCTCGACCTCCTCGCCCGGCCCGACCGTCGGCCGCTTCGGCGACGACCGTGACCCGCAGGTCGCGCTCGACGCGGACGTCGAGCCTCGCCTCGTCGAACCGCCGCGGCGACATCCGCGCCGCGGTGAGCGTGAAGTTCGGGAACTGCGGCCCCTCGACCGCCCAGGCCAGCGGGTTGTCCCCCTCCTTCAGGTCGACGAGCCGGTACTGGATGACCCGGTCGGCCTCCCAGGCGAGCAGCGCCGGGCCGGCGGAGACGCGGCTGTGGAGGTTGACCTTCGCCGCCTCGCCGACCTTGTACGTCTGCCGGTCGGCCAGGAGGCGGAGCTTCGTCTCGTCCTTCTTGCCCGAGATCGTCAGCGCGCGGTCGGCGACGACCGGGTTGCCGAACCGGTCGGTGCCCGCGACGCGGAGGACGTACGGCCCGCCTTCCTCGTCGTCGACCTTCAGCTGTGCCGAGAATTCGCCGGTCTCCGGGTCGGTGACGATCGCCGCTCCGAGACCTCGCGCTCGGCGATCTCGCCGTTGCGGACGATCCGCTTCAGGACCGCCACGCTCAGGGTCTGCCCGGTCGGCTTGCCCTGCGCGTCCGTGGCGGAGACTTCAGGGCAACGACTCGCCGTCGAGGTAGACGTCGCGGGTCGTCGCGAGGCGATCTGGAACGCCGCGGACCGCCAGCATCACGTCGGCCGACGGCCGCGACGTTGTCCTCGGCGAGCTCGCGCCGGAGCGCAGCGCCTGCTCCTCGGCGAACCCCTCGGTCGAGAACTCGACGTGGAACTTCCCCGCCGCGTCGGTCCGCCCGCCTTGCGGAGCCCGCCCGGGAAGACGACGTCGACGGGCCGGTTCGCCAGCCGGCGCGCCGTACTGGTACCTGGCCACGACGTCGGCCTCGACCGTCTCGCCGCGGAAGTAGACCGTCTTCGCAGGTCGAACGCCAGGTCGATCTTCTCGAGCCGTACGACTGGACCTCGAACTCGCCGGCGAAGTCGCTCTTGCCCGGCTGGTAGAGGCGGACGCGGTACGTGCCGACCGGGGCCGCCGAGTCGAGGCGGATCGTCTCGTGGAACGTGCCGAACTCCGAGAGCGTCACCGGCCGCGCGACCAGGAGCCGGCCCCGGCTGTCGGTCACCTCCAGCCGGTACGGCTCGCCGGCCGGGTCGGCGTACTGGCCGTCCCTGGCCTCGCGGACCACGCCCCGCAGCGCCACCGCTGGCCCGGCCGGTACGCCGGCCGGTCGGTGTAGATGTAGGCCCGCGGCGAGAGCCCCTGCGCCACCTTGCCGGGCACGCCCAGGCCGAGCCGGCGACGTCCGGCCCGTCGAGCACGAGGTAGAAGAGGCTCGCGTTCGGGTCGCGGGGCTTGTCCCAGTCCTTCAGCAGGACGCCGTCGTCGCCCGTCGTCTTCTCCAGGATCACGCCCGCCCGTCGGCGACCAGCACCCGCGCCCCGGCGCGGCCCTTGCCCGTCTTCATGTCCTGGGCGAAGACGAGCACCTGCTCGCGCGACGTCTTGACGATCGCGTCGAGGTCGCTGCCGACGACCAGGGTCGTCGCCTGGAGGTGCTTCTCGTCGGTCACCTTGACGACGTAGACGCCCGGGACTTCGACCTTCAGGTCATAGGTCGCCTCGACCGGCTTGTACTTCGCGTAGCCGGCACGGGGACCGTCCACTCGGCGTCGGGCGCGACCAGGCCGATGTCGAGCGACTCGACGTCCATGAGCAGCTGCTTCTTGCGGAAATACGCCTCGGCGTTGAGCTTGTAGGCGGTGAAGGTGAGGTTCTCCAGGTTCCGCGTCGTGACCTTGAGGTGGGCCGTCTCGCCCGAGCGGAAGGTCCGCGGGGTGACGACCGTCAGCGCGCGCGACTCCATCACCGCGACCCGCTGCGCCGCGGACGACTTCCAGGGCTCGACGGCGACCTTCCTGAACCGCTCGATCGCCTCGGCCGGGTTCCCCTTCTCGTCCTCGAAGATCGAGGCGATCAGGAACTGGGCGTGCGCGGCGGGCTCGGTGCCGGGGAACTTGCGAGATCAGGGTCTCCCACGCGGCGATCGCGTCGTCGAACTTCTTCTCGGTCGACGAAGCTCTCGCCGACCTGGAAGAGGACCTGCGGCACCCGGGCGTCGAGCGGGTTCTGGGCGACGAACGCCTCCCAGGCGGCGCGGGCCTCGGCGTACTTCTCGCGGCGGAGTGCCTCGGCGGCGATCAGCAGCTTGGTGTCGAGGATCGCGCGCTGGGCGTCGGCCGACTGCGGGCCGTTGGGGAACCTGGCGAGGTAGCCCTGCCAGGCGGCGATCGCCTCGTCGAACTTCTGCTGGCCCTGGAGGATCTGGCCGACCTGGAAGGTCGCGGTCATCGCCAGCGCGGCCAGGTCGCGCTTCGCCTCGTCGGTCTCGGCGCGGTACTCCTTGCCGTCGAGGAAGGCGTGGAACGCCTCGAGGGCCTGGTCGCTCTTGCCGCGGACCAGGTACGAGGCGCCGATCTGGTAGGACGCGCGGACGGCCCAGGGATGGGCGGGGTAGGCGGCCAGGAACCGCCGGAGGGCGGCGACGCCGAGCTCAAGCTGGGGTCATCGGGCGGGTTCGGGATGCCGCGTGTCATGGCGCGCTGATAGAGCGCCCTGGCGCGGACCTCGCCGGCCCCCGGGGCCTTCTCCAGCTCGCGGGCCAGGTCGGCCCAGGTCACCCGCGCCTCGGCGAGCTGGCCCAGGTGGAACTGGGCCTCGCCCAGGCGGTACCGGGCGGCCACGCGCTCGGGCGCCTTCGGTTCCTTCAGATACTCCTGGAAATCGGCGACGGCCTGGGCGTGGTTCCCGGCGGCCTGGGCGGCGCGGGCCATCGCGAGCAGGAGCGTCGCGACCAGCGCCGCCCCCTTGGCCAGCCCGCGGGCCTGGGTCAGCAGTTCATAGGCGCCCTTGGGGTCGGGCGGCGTGACGGGGTCGTCGGGCTTGAGCAGCCGCCGGGCGAAGGCGTAGTAGACCCCGGCGAGCCGGTCCTTGCGGTCGCCGGCCAGGAGCCGCTCGGCCTCGGCCCGCGCCAGCTCCTCGGCCGCGGCCGCGCGGCCGGCGGCGAGCTCGAGGCCCGCCAGCTCGAAGCGGATCTTGGCCGCCCAGGCCCCCTTCGGATCGGCCTTCAACGCGGCGGACCAGGTCCGCGCGCGGCGTCGGCCTTGCCCGCCAGCCGCTCGGCCGTGCCGCGGATCAGCGCGAAGTACGCCTTGTCGGCCGCGTCCTTCGACTCGGCGATCAGCCGGTCGAGCCCATTGATGGCCTCGGCATACTGCCCCCCCTGCATCGCCGCGACGACCGGCCCGGGCACGACCGGCGCGACCGGGCCGTTCGCCCGTCTCGACGTCGCCGCCGGCCCGTCGGCGCCGAGAAGTGCGGCGGAGATCCCGATCAGCACCCAGATCGCGGGGGCACGCGCGGCTCGGCCGGTGGGAGTGGTCATGGCGGATCGCTCCTCGGAGGTGACGCCGGCCGCGCCTGCACGTGCGCGACCGACGGGATCGGATTCAATCGTTGGACGGCGGTGCGACCGGTCCGTTCCCGGGGAACCCGGGGAAGCCCCTCCCGCGGCACGACCGGGGGACGGCGGTCCGTCGCAGGGGACGGGACGCCGAGCTCAGTGTGGCGGCGCGGCCGGCGGGCGCCCAGGGACGAGGGATCGACCCGGTCGCCCGCCGCCGCCTCTGTGACAACGTCCGACACGACCGAACCTTGGGGCCGAGTCCATCCCGGGTCGCCGCGCCGCACGCGCCGGGTCCGCCCGGGAGGGAGGCCCGGGCCGGGAAACCGCGCCCCGGGCAGTTGCCGACGACCGCAGGCGCAGGGTCGAATCCCCGTGCCCCGGCGGCTGCGTGCCGCGCGACCGGACGCTTTCGGGCGACCCTCGCCGCCGCGCGGTCGACGGCCTGCCGCCGGGATCGGCCGCGACGGGCTCGCGCGACGGGCCGGGGCCTCGGCGTCGCCTCGACTCGATCCTCGACGAAGGTCCTTCCCTCCCCCGCGACGGGGGATCGGCACGGGGCCGGTCCGGGCAGATGGGGAGGTCGCCGGCAACCACCCCTTTCAACTTTTACGGATCTTCACCGTTAAGAAGACGATACGTCGAATAATGATGGCGGACTTCCCCCGAGGCTCGCGGCGGCTGTGGCTTCTTCGGCCCGTACAAGGATCAAGAATATCTCGGCGGTTCGCCTCCCCGGAATGTCGCAGCCGGGAACGTAGCAGACTGTTAAACGTGAACGAGGCCGACACCCACCTCGGTTCGGTTGCGGCTCAATGCCGACGCCGAGGAAAGCGGCGGTCGCCCAGAGCGTGTCCCCGGCGTAGGCCGCCACGAGGCCCGGCAGGTGGGGGCCGAATGGGCGGGAGCCGAGGCCCAGGCGCACGACCACGGCGAGCAGGGCGATCCACAGAACGGCCTGTCGCCTCCGTTGCCGGACCATGCGGTTCACCCCTCGCAGGCGATCGATGGCCCGAGCGACCGGCGCTGATTCCGACCGACGCCCCGGGTCGAGCACGAGCAACGACACCGCCTGCCGGGGCAGGGTGAACCGGAGCGTCAGCTTGCCGCCCTCGGGCCGGACCCACTCGGGCGAGCCCAGCAGGGCCAGGTCCGAGGCCCGCTCCAGCTCCGCCATACTGCTCCGGCGTCGGCTCGCTGCGGCGAGCCCATCCGCTTCCACGCCTCGAAGGCGTTGCTGTGGTCCCGGTCGATGCGGAAGTGCTCCAGCAGCACGGGGCCGCCCCCGGCGGGCAGCCCGCTGAGCGACAACTCGACCGCTCGCATCCGGGCCGGGCACGTCATCGTCGTGGTGGTGCCAGGCCAGCACGCAGAGCTTGCCGCCCCGGAGGCTGGCCAGGGCCGAGACGTCGGGCCGGCCCCGCACGCCGTCCCTGCGGATCGCCTCCAGGCCGACCTCGCCGGTGCTCTCGACGGCCAGCCGCCTGCCCCCCATCAGCCCGAACATGCGGAAGACGTTCAGCACCGGCAGCGGGATGCCGTTGGTCGAGAGGACCCGGAACCCGGCGAAGTACGGCTGGCCCTCGAACTCGAACGCCCACGTCACCGCCCCCTCGAAGTTGACCCCGTGCCGCTCGGCCAGGGCGTACTTGCGGGCGAACGAGGCGGCGGTATAGCTGGCGTAGAGCGTCCCGTTGCGGTAGCCGTTCTGCGGGTAGACCGACGACGGGCAGGCGGCACAGCCGTCCGGGTCGCTCTCGCCGATGATGACCGGCTTGCCCTTCAACTCGGGATAGCTGGCGACGACCTCGAAGCCCCGGTCGATGTCCCGAAGCTGGGCGCCGATGCCCGTCCGGACGTGGCCCTCGACGAACCGGGGCTCCCCCTTGGCGTGGAAGGCCACGAAGTCCAGCGGCGAGCCGACCTCGCCCGTGGCGTAGTTCTTGCCGCGCAGGCAGTGCTCCAGGAAGTCCCGGAGGAACTTCGTCGCCTCGGGCGACTTGGTGCCGGCGACGTGCGGGCCGCCGACCCTGGCCGAGGGCAACGCCCGCTTCACGGCGTCGACGGCGTAGTCGTAGAGCTTGTGATACTCCTCGGGCGTGCCCCGCCAGTAGAGGATGTTCGGCTCGTTCCAGACCTCCCAGTACCACGTCTCGACCTCGGCCTTGCCGTACTGCTCGACCGAGTGCCGGACCCATTGGAAGACCAGCTCGGCCCACCTCTCGTAGTCCTTCGGCGGGTAGGCCCAGCCGGTCGAGATCGACTCCTTGCCGCCCGGCGTCCAGCGGTGCTGATAGGGGACCGGGTGGGTCGAGAGCGCCTCGGGCATGAAGCCGATCTGGACGTAGGGCCGGACGCCCCGCTCCTTGTAGGTGTCGAAGATGCGGTCGAGGATCGTCCAGTCGTAGCGGGGCCGGCCCTCGGCGTCCTCCGAGTAGACGCCCGTGGAGCCCCACTTGAGGGCGGGCGTGCCGTCGCCGGAGGTCAGCAGGTTGTGCGTGCGGATGTAGACCGGCTCGGGGCTCAGGGCCGCCAGTTCCCCGAGCAGCTTCCTGCCGTCCTCATGTACGTGTAGTTCGGCTCGTCGTGGCCGAAGAACCGCCAGACCGGCTTCATCTCGCCCCGAGACTTCGAGGCGTCGATGCGGATGGAGACGGGGAACGGGCCGCCTGCGGACTTCGGCTGGGGCTCGTCCCGGTCGGCACCGGCGGCGACACCGAGGCCGACAGCCAGGAGGCCGATCATCGAGGCTCGGCGGGAGGAGATTCCCATGAGGAGCGTCCCTCGGCGTCAGGGGGCCATCTCAAGCTGCCGGTCGTTCGTGAGCTTCAAGTTCATGCCCGGTCGCCGGTATCCTAGCCCCATCCGCCACGCTGCACCAGGACACGAGGGTGCTTCATGGACCTGCAATAGCGGGGCGAGCGGGCGCGGGTCACCGGATCGACCGCCGGGATCGGCCTCGCCTCGGCGTGAGGCCGACTCACAAAGGCAAATTGAAGATGACCGTCCGAGACGATATGCCCAGGCCGCCGGAATCGACCGACCGCCGTCGCCTCCTGACCAGCACCATCACGTCGCTGGTCGTCGTCGTCCTGTGCCTGTTCCTCCCCGCCGGGACGTGGGCCTGGTGGAGGGGCTGGCTCTTTTTCCTCGCGGTCCTCGCGGCCTCGGTCGCGATCACCCTGTACCTGCGGTGGGCCAACCCCGACGTGATCGCCGCTCGGGTCAACCGCCACGAGGGGACGAAGCGCTGGGACCGCATCCTCCTGGCCCTGTTCCTCCCGGCGATGGTGTCGATCCTCCCCGTGGCGGCGCTGGACGACGGGCGTTACCACTGGTCCCACGTCCCGTGGCGGGCCTGCCTGTTCGGCTATGTCATGGTGGTGGCCGGGCTGGCGGGGCTGACCTGGGCCGAGGCGGTCAACAAGTTCTTCGAGCCGACCGTCCGCATCCAGGCCGACCGGGGCCATCGGGTCATCGACGGCGGCCCGTACGCCGTCGTCCGCCATCCGGGCTACGCCGCCGCCCTCCTCCTCGTCCTGGGCATGCCGCTGGCGCTCGGGTCGTACTGGGCGTTGATCCCGGCCGCCGTCTCGCACCTGCTGCTGGTCGTGCGGACGCTGCTGGAGGACCGGATGTTGCGGGCCGAATTGCCCGGCTACGAGGAATACGCCCGCCGGGTACGGTACAGGCTGCTGCCGGGCATCTGGTGATGGGCCATTGCCGCCGTGGGCTGGTGCGCCAGCCCCAGGGACTCCACCACGGCGACAAGCGGGGTGCGGTTCGGTCCCATCGGCGTGCTCACTCCAACTCGTGGACGTCATGCAGGACGCCCCTGGGGATGCAGACCGTCAGGACGGTCAGCCTGCCCACGGCCTTGTGCCGGACGCCCCGGGGCACGTAGACGACCACGCCCTCGTGCAACTCGATCTCCTCGCCGTCGAGGACCATCGTGCCCCGGCCGGCGATGACGTAGTACACCTCGTCGGTCCTCTCGTGGTAGTGCAACTTGGCGTCGTCGATCTCGACGTGGTGGACCTCGGCGGCGGCCCCGTCCTGCTCCTCGATGAGCGGGCGGATCTCGCCGCAGGTCTCGGCCCAGGGCTCGACCTCGGCAGGGTCTCGACGGAGGAACCTGACGGCGGTGCTCATGGGACGGCTCCTGGAATGCGGACGATCCTACCCCGACATCCTCCGGCACTGTCACGACGGAGGCCACGTTTTTCGACGGATCGGGTCGGAGGTAAGAAGGTCGTCGCCGCGGAGCTTCCGTCGACCGGGCTCCGGCACACCCGGTCCCGACACTCACCCGTTCATGGTCCTCGGAAGGCCGCCGACCTACCGGGACTCGACGACTACCTCCGTCTTCACCGAGTTGGCGATGAAGCAGGCGTGATGGGCCTGGTCGTGGAGTTCCCGGAGTTCCTCCGTCGTAGGCGTCCCCTCACCCCCGAAAGCGACCTCGGGCCTCAGCGTCACCCGGGTGATCGCCAACCTGCCCCCAGCGTCCTTCGCCAGGACGCCGACCGCCTCGTCGTGGTAGCTGTCCACCACGTACTTCCTCCGGGCGGCCACGGCCAGGAAGGTGAGCATGTGGCAGCTTGAGAGGCTGGCGACGAACGCTTCCTCGGGATCGACGCAGTTCTCGCTGCCCAGGTAGGCGGGGTTGGCCGAGGCCCGCACCGTGACGCCCGCATCGAAGATCCAGTCGTGGTCCCGGTTGTACGTCTGGTAGGCGAAGTCGGGCGTCTCCCGCCTCCAGTCGATCGTGGCCTTGTGCTCGGACATGGCTCCCGCCCTCCGGTGCGACCCGTCGAAGTTGCGCCCCGCCCATTGTCGCCGATCCGGTCGCTCGCTGCCCCGACTCCCCACCCCGTCTTGGGCCCGGGGCCGCCCACTCCCGGCCTACACCACGGTCGCCTCGTTTCTCCCTCGCCATCCGTGCGGATTGTTGCGACCCCGACGGCCCGGTAAGGCCGGCGGGATACGTTGTGCGTGCGGGCCGGAGTGTACACTGTGAGGAATCGAGGCTCACACTCTCCACCATCGGAGGCACCATCATGGCCACCGGCATAGGCGTCGATCAGGGCAAGACGGCGTTCCTGGAGGAGTTCCTCCCCGGCAATCGGGACGCCGGCCTCGCCGAGATCAATGAGGCGTGGCGGGCGTCCGGCCACGAGGGGACGCTCAGCGAGAGCCTGGTCAGCAAGACCCGCTCCCGGCTGAAGATCCCCAAGGCCAGGACGGCCACGGGAGGGGGCGGCGGCGGCTCGAAGTCGAAGGGCAAGGCCAAGTCATCGCCCAAGGCTGCGAAGGCCAAGGCTCCGAAGACAAAGGCGACCCCATCGAAGCCGGGGAGCAAGGCAGGCGGCGGGCCGGGGAAGACGGCGTTCATCCGGGAGCAACTCGGGCGGGATGCTACGCTCGACTTCAGGGCGATCAACCGGGCCTGGTCGGAGGCGGGCCACCAGGGCGAGATCAGCGACAACCTCGTGTACAAGACGAGGGACTGGATGGGGATCGGGGGTAGGCGTGGTCAGTCCTCGGGAGGGAAAGCCATTGCGGCCAGGCCCGAGACCTCGCCGAGGAAGGCCGAGCCCGCCGCGGCGTCGGCGCCCGCACGGCCGTCCGAGCGGTCCAACGGCCGCCATGCTGCCGCCGCCCCGAGCGCCCAGCCCAGGAGGTCGCTCTCCGTCGGCGGCCATGCCCACGAGTTGCACCGGATCGAGGGCGAGATCGACGAGATGATGTACAGGCTCCGGGGCCTGGGCGACTTCGCCGAGGTGCTGGAGGCGCTGCGGACCGCACGTCGCCTCCTGGTCCGCAGCCACGGGGATTGAGGCCGGAAGGCTCGGGGCGCGGGCTTGCGGCCTTCGATCCGGGCGGCGGCCGTTCTTGGCCGATGACTGCCAGGACGTGCTGCAACCGAGCGGCACCCCGAACCACCGTCGAAGCCGAGCCCGGCCCGCCATCAGGGGAGCGAACTCTCGCCCGGAGGATGACGCATGGCGAGTGATCCGATCGAGGAGAGGGCCGAGGCCCCCGGGACGGTGCGAGTGGCCGTCGTCCAGGCGGCACCCGTCCTGTTCGACGCCCGCGGGTCGCTCCAGAAGCTCGCCGACCTCACGGCCGATGCGGCCGGGGAGGGGGCCGGGCTCGTCGTCTTCCCCGAGGCGTTCGTCGCCGGGTATCCCAAGGGCCACGACTTCGGCGTCAGCCGTCGGGATGCGTTCCCCCGAGGGGCGTGACGAGTTCCGCCGCCTCTACGAGATTGCGGTCGAGGTGCCCGGGGAGGCCACCGAGTCCATCGGCACGGCCGCCAGGGACCATGCCGTCCATCTCGTCGTCGGCGTGGTCGAGCGCGAGGGCGGGACGCTGTACTGCACGGCCCTCATCTTCGGCCCCGACGGCACGCTCCTCGGCAAGCACCGGAAGCTGATGCCGACGGCGATGGAGCGTGTCATCTGGGGCAGCGGCGACGGGTCCACCCTGACGGTCGTGGCCACCGCCCTCGGCAGGGTCGGCCCGGTCATCTGCTGGGAGAACTACATGCCCCTGCTGCGGACGGCGATGTACGCCAAGGGGGTCGAACTGTACTGCGCCCTCACGGTGGACGATCGGGAGACGTGGTTGCCCACGGTCACGCACATCGCCCTCGAAGGGCGCTGCTTCGTGTTGTCGGCCTGCCAGTATCTCCGTCGCAGCGACCTGCCTCCCGGCTATCCCACGGGGCATCTCCCTGCCGGCCAGGACGCCGTGATCCGGGGCGGGAGCTGCATCATCGGCCCTCTGGGACGAGTGTTGGCGGGGCCGAGGTACGGCGAGGAGTGCATCCTGACGGCCGACCTCGACCGGGCCGACCTCGCCCGGGCGAAGTTCGACTTCGATGCGGTCGGCCACTACTCCCGGCCCGACGTGTTCCGGCTCGAAGTCAACGAGCGGCCGATGAGGTCGGTGTGGTTCCGGTGAATGCGGTGGTCGGTAAGCCCGTCGGCCCGTCCCCGAAGGTCGGGGCCGAGGAATCCGGATCGGGCGGCGAGCCGGAGCCGCCCTCGGCCATGGCGAGGACCATGGGGGAGAGATCGGCCCATGACGCCGGACGAAATATGGCGGGAGCAATGTGACGCCGCCCGGCGGATCGAGGACGACTTCGGTGTCCGGGATGCCCTCGCTTACCTCGTCGGCGAGAAGTTCCTCAACTTCCTCGATGACGCCGAGACCGAGGCCGGTCTCCGGGCCGAGGTCCCGTCGTTCGTCGCCGAGATCAGGTCGATCTTCGAGCCCTGGCAACTCGCCGAGTACCTGGAGACCGCCCGGCAGTCCGAGCCGTTCGACCCGAGCCTCTACGACGAAGTCGAGGCCGACGAGGACGTCGAGATCGACCGGCAGGAGGACATCCGACGCTCGGCCCGAGATCTCCTCCTGGTCGAGCGGGCGAAGGGATGGCTGCTCGGGGATCAGGGTTGACGGTCCACCGCCTTCGATCAGCCCTCCCGCCTGATCACGGAGAACCACGCCTTCGGGCCGCCCTCGCTGAACGTGAAGCCCTCCAGGCCGGGTCGGACTTCGAACCTCTCGGGGCGGATCTCCTCGATGCTCCAGCCGTCAACGAACGCCTCCCGGATCTCCCGCTCGGAGACCCGCCTCGGTCCCTGGCTGCCCGGCTCCTCGTCGCTGAAGCACTCGAGGAAGATCCGACCGCCCGGCCTTGTCACATGGGCCAGCCCTGCGACATAGCGGATGCGATCCTCGTCCGAGAAGCCGTGGAACAGGCCGCTGTCGATCACGCTGTCGAAACGCCGGTCGAGCGTCTGAAGTGTCAGGGCGTCCTTCCGAATGAACTCGGCGTCCAGGCCACGCTCGGCGGCTTTCCGCTCGGCCTCTTGGATCGGACCTTCGAGGAAATCGATGCCCAGGACGGGGCGGCCCCGCTCGGCGAAGAAGAGGGCATTCTCGCCCGTGCCACAGCCGGCATCGAGGATGTCGCCCTGCACCCGGTCGGCGATCTCGACGAACGCCCGCTGCGGCCTGCCGATGTCCCACGGGGCCTTGCCGGCGTACAACGACTCGAAGGTCTCACGGCTCGGGACGTCGCTCATGTCGATCTCCTGACTCAGAACGAAGGTCGGCGATCGCGTATTCTATCCCGATGGGCCGGCGCTGGAGCCCCGGAGGGCTCAGACGGGGCCGAGCCCATACGTCCAGGGCCATCGGCGACGCCGGGGAACCCCGTTGATCTTCCGCCTCTCGCACAAGCTGGCCACGAAGATCAAGGCCGGCAAGCTGGCCTCGCTGCCGCCCGCCGACGAGCCGTTCACGGACTGGTCGTCGCACGTGTTCGTCGCCGACCGGGCGCAGTACATCCTCGTTAGCAACTCGAGATCGCTCTACTCGACGGTGATGTACGGCCGGGGCATCACGGACGACAATCGATTCATCCAGCGTGCCCTCGGCCAGCTCCGGGAAGCCATGGAGGACGACGGACTGGCGGACGTCTACGAGCGCCACGTCGCCCCGGCCGCCGGGCTGATCCGATTCGCCGGGGCGTCGGGCCGGGCCGTGACCGGCTCGATGAACGAGCTGATCCTCAATGCGAAGTTCCTGCTCGCGGGGGGCGAGTTGTCGCCCTTCGATCTCGGCTTCCGTCTCAACGACGTCCTGCTGTCGGCCATTGCGGGCCGCGGGAGGGATGGGTACACCACGCCACGGGCGGCGCTGCGGGCGATGCTCGAAGGCTGCGCGTCGTGACGGGCGAGTGGGCGACCATTATCGTGACCGGGGCTGCCAGGCGAGTTCGCAGCGGTGGGGACACCGACACTGCCAGACGCCCGCCTTCGGCCTGCGCACTCGCAGATGCAAGGTGTGGCATTTGGCACACCTCGCTTCCCAGCGGGCCGAATCCTCCACAGTCATCGGCACGATCGGCCTGCGGGACGGGTCGCCAACGAACTCGAACGCCAGCGGCGAGCGGGCCTCGCACCGGCAGCGATAGGCCCCCGCACTCATCGGCCGCCTGTAGCGGTGGAACGTCTTCCCGCAGGCCGGGCAGGTCGCCCGCCAGTCGCCGGGCTCCACAACAGCCCGTCCGGAGGCGTCGCATGCTCGTGGTATAGCCCCCAGTCTGGCGGCGACGGCCTTCCAGGCCGGGCCGTGGCCGGCGGCGGGGCCGGCGATCGCGTGGGCGATCTCGTGCAGGAGCGTGTCGAGGACCGACTCCTCGGGGCTATTGCGGGCGTAGTACTCGGCGATCTCGATGCGCTTCGACTTGAACTTGCAGGCACCCAGCCGACGCCTGGTTTTCGCCAGGCCGAAGGTCCAGCCGTGCAGGCCGTGCTTTCTCAACTCCTGGGCGGCGATCGCTTCCAACTGGCCTAGGTCCATCTCCCGCACTGCCCTCCGTCCTCTTGAATCAACCGGCCAATCCCGATCATGGCTCAGAAACCCAGGTCCTCCCCCTCGTGGCTTGCCATCCCGATCTGCTCGACGCCGCCCCGGCGTCCGTTGTACCACAGGAGCCACTTCCGGCCGTCGAGGATCGCAAAGGGCTTGTACACCGCATCGGCGTCCCACGCCCCGACACCGGGGCGGATGATCGGGTTGGCCGGGTGCCGCTCCCAGCCCGTGATACCGTCCTTCGAGCGGGCCAGGCCGATCTGGGCATGGTCCCGGTCCCGGAACCCGATGTAGAACATCACGAACCCTTCGCCCCGCCGCACGACCTGGCAGGCCGTGACCCGGTCCTTCTCCCAGGCCGAGGAAAGGTCGGGGTGGAAGACCGGGTTGCCCCGGTGCTTCTCCCACACGAGGCCGTCCTTGCTGGTCGCATGGCCGATGGCGTCCGGCTCGTACTGCTCGCCGCCTGAATACCACATCCGGTAGAGCCCGGCCTTCTCGTCGAAGAGGACGTGCGGGCACATCACCGCCACCTTTTCCCATGGCGCTTCCGCCGAGAGGACGGGGCGGTCGCTCTCACGCCGCCAGGTCTTGCCGTCGCCGCTGGTGGCGTAGCCGATCCATGAGCGGCCCCGTGCCTGCCCGGTGTACCACATCCGGTAGAGGCCGCCTTGCTTGATCACGACCGGGCGGTTGATGTCGGCTTCCCAGTCGGTCTTTTCGTTGGGGCCGAGGACGATGGTGGGCTGGCCCCACCGGACGCCATCGTCGCTCTCGACCAGGGCGATGCACTTCCTCGGCCGCCAGGAGAACCACATGCGATAGGTGTCACCCTCCTTGAGGACGGAGACGTCGAAGCAGGTCCCGACGTCGCCGCCGAGCACCGGGCTCTTCGGGGATTTCACCCACCCGGCGGTCGCCTCAGTCGCCGATCCGTCCTGCCCTACGGCCGGGGCATCGGGCAACGGGAGGATTCCGAGCAACGGAAGGGCGATCAAGGCGACGAGGCAATGGCTGCGTCGTGACGTCATTCGATGGCTACTCGGCCCCGCTTCGGCATGGGCGATCATGGGTCCGTCCTTACCTTCTCGCACGCCCTCAGCATCGCCGCCAGCGGCTCGGTGTCGGTCAGCCGGTGCTCGGTGCCGACGACGACCAGGGCCGACTCGGGCAGGCCGCTGGCCCGCACCAGCTCCCGGCTGTCGGCGATCGGGATCACGTCGTCGGCCTCGGAGTGCAGGATGACGGTCCCCGGCTTGACCGTCGTGGCCGTGCCCCAGCGCTTCCATGCGGGGCAGAGCAGGACCAGCGGGGTCGAGCCCGAATCCACATTCATCGCCACGGCGCCGCCCCGGGAGGAGCCGACGATCACGTCGGGGTGGTGACGGTCGTATTCGGCCTGGGCGGTGCGGACGGCTCCGGCGAAGTCGTCGTCCAGCGCCGGATTGATGACCTCGTGACCCTGCTGGATCAGGTAGGACGGCTCCACGCCTCCCGGGGCCGAGTGCCAGCCGTGGAGGAGGAGGATCTTCATCGGAGTTGGGATCCGGCCCGTGTCCTTGGCGCACATGCTCGATATCTGACCCACGGATCGGCTCAATGGATGGCAGTGATGGTCGTTCTGATCGGTTCGCCGCCACGCACGAGGGCAATCCCCATCGCCCCGGCGTTGATCCCGGGAGGGGCCGGCTCGTCGAAGTGCCAGAGTTCGTCCCCAGGCTGCATGTCGGGGCCGAGTTGCTCTGACGCCCAGGACCAATCGGCATCATCCGGTTCGATCCGCCTCGTCAGCCATGACTTCGAGATCCGATAATCTCCCATCTCGTCGCCTCCCCAGAGTTTACAAGCAGCCACTCTTGCCCGAAGATCATTTGAGATACCGTGCCCCAGTGCCATGGTCTGCCGTGGCGACGTATCGAGGCAATCCTGGATGATGTCCCGGCCGTAGTGGAAGGTTGACCCGAAGAAATCGGTGGCGGCTCCCAGCTGGAGGGACATACCCTCCGGTTGCCAAACCTTCACGAGGAGCCACCACCGATGACCCGACGCTACCAGATCGTCGACCGACCCGACAGTAGATCCACGCTCGACCCCGCCAAGCTCGCCACACTCCTCGCCAAGGAGGGCCAACTCCTGCTGCCCCTGCTCGACCTCATCGAGCATGCGGAGGCCGCCGTCGACGACCTCATCGACGTCATGGGACGGGCCACGATCGAGGCCGTCCTGCTCATGAGCGCCGCCGCCGTGGCCGGCCCCAAGCAACAGGGCAAGAAGGCCGGCCGCGACATCGCCTACCACGGCAGCCAGACCGGCCGGGTCGCCCTGAAGGAGCGACAACTCCGCGTGACCAAGCCCAGGCTCCGCAAGAAGGCCCCCCGGCCCGGAGAGGCCGGCGAGGTCGAGATCCCGGCCTATGAGGCGATGCGCAAGGACGGACGGTTGGCCGACCGCATGCTCGAGATCCTCATCGACGGCGTCTCGACCCGCCGCTACGAGGGCGTGCTGCCGGAGATGGCCGCGACGGTCGGGGTGTCCAAGAGCCAGGTCTCGCGCGAGACGATCGCGGCCGGCGAGCGGCTCCTGAAAGAGATGGCCGAGCGCGACCTGAAGGGGCTGGAGCTGCTGGCCATCTGGATCGACGGCCTCCAGCTCGGCGGGCACCATGTGATCTGCGCCGTGGGCGTCGATGCCAAGGGGTACAAGCACGTCCTGGGCTTGCGCGAGGGGGCGACCGAGAACGCGGCGGTCGCCACGGCACTCTTGGAGGACCTGGTCCGCCGCGGCCTCGATCCGGCCCGTCCGCGACTCTTCGTCATCGACGGCTCGAAGGCCCTGCGGTCGGCCATCGGCGCGGTGTTCGGGGCCGATCAACCGGTCCAGCGCTGCCGCAACCATAAGCAGAGGAACGTGACGTCGCACCTGCCCAAGGGCCAGCACGAGCAGGCCCTGGCGACGCTGCGGGCGGCGTTCAAGCTGGAGGCGGCCGAGGGCATGGCCAAGCTCGAGCAGTACGCCTCCTGGCTGGAGCGGGAGTGGCCCGGGGCGGCGGCCTCGCTCCGCGAGGGCCTGGAGGAGCTGTTCACGGTGAATCGGCTCGGGCTGACGAGCTCGCTGCGCCGCTGCCTGGGCACGACGAACCTGATCGACAGCGGGCACTCGGCGGCTCGGGATCGGATGCGTCGGGTGAAGAACTGGCAGAGCGGCGAGATGGCCCTGCGTTGGACGGCGGCTTCGTTCGAGGCGGCCTCGAAGGGCTTCCGGCGGATCATGGGCTACAAGGACCTCTGGACGCTCAAGGCCATCCTGGACGAGCGCGATCGCGACAAGCAGCTTGCCCGTCAGGCGGTTGCCGGATAGGGTCAGATCGCGCGCCCGAGCCGCCGCCACTTCCAACTACCGGCGGGTCATCATCCAATCCTGTGGCCATCCCCGACTTCCAGTCCGTCATGCTCCCGCTGGTCGAGGCCCTGGCCGACGGCCAGGAGCGGACGATGCGAGAGCTGACCGACCTGCTCGCGGGCCGGTTCGAGTTGACTCTGACAATACCTCTTTGGTTCATCGCAAATGCCGTTAGAATTAGGCATTTCCGGCCGATGAGGGAAGTTTTCCAGGGTCTATTAGTTTTTCCAGAGGCGTCAGTCGATCCGCGTTCGTTTCGGATCGCAGATTTCCGGATGTTCCCGGCACACCCGCTCCGCGAGTTCAAAGTCGCGCTTCTCGCAAAACACGTACTGCGTGCTTGTAATGACCTGCATGGCGTTGTAGCGCTCTACGTCCTCGGGAGCGAATTCCATCGTCTTTCGTTCGTAGTCTTTGAATCCCCGGAACATCCACCGGTCCATCATGACGAGGATAAACTCGCTGCTCAACGGGAACGCATACTCGAGACCGATCTCCGGCGGCATAGGCCCTGATGACCGATTTTCGGCTGGGTGATTCTTGCGGGCCACGGGCTCATCGGAGGTGTAAAAGGGCTTACCGGTCCTGTTGCGTCCGATGACCCAGAGGAGATCCCAGAACATCTCCCCAAATCGAAATATGCTGTCGTCTTCAAAAATCGACTGCGCGTGGAAGGCTTCAGCGTAACCCGCGCCCATCGTGAATTTTCCCGGAGGCATCCCCGGATGATTCTCCGCGTACCACTGATCCACGAGATCTTGCATAACCTTGGAGTTCAGTTCGAGCAGCGTCTCGCGGTGGCCCCTGGTCCTCATCCACTGAATCGCCACGAACTGAGCCATCGAGCTTCCCGTCTCGTGCCCGATCTCGCCCGACTTCGCCTCGTCGATGAAGGCGTCGAGAACCTCCTTGTATCGCTGTTCGAGTAGCGAGAACGTGGTCTCAACCCACTGGATCTCGTCGGTCGGTTTTTCAAGCGTGCTCGGCTCGAAATCGTAGAAGTAGTCCGCCGACGCTGACTTCTTCACGTTGGCCGGTCGTGATTTCTGATAGAGCTTGTTGAAGCTGAAGAAACCGCCCCCTTCGTCGGCGAACCCGCGAAGGTAGCACTGCGGCACGGTGTGCTGGTTTTTGGTCTTCAGGATCGGATTCTGGCTCATCGCGTGCGCTCCAAGGTCTTTCCAGACCAGACCATTCTAGCGGTCTTGCGGTTCGCAGGAATCGTCGCCCGACCCCCTCGCGCCAGACCAAGGCGAACCCGGGTCTCTTTCATCTGCTGTTCACAGTAGACGGTTTGGGTCAGAATTCGGCTCTTTTACTGTGGGCCGGATCCCCTGAACAAACCTCGACTTGCGCCCTGAGCAAACCTTGCTGTCGCGATAATCGAGATTCTACTGTTGACTCCCGACTTTTTACTGTAGGATACTGTGACAGTCAGCTTCTGCTGTGAAGGGGTCGCCGCGATGATTATCTGCTTCAACTGCACGGCGGAAACGAAGGACGAGCTGGATCGAATGGTCGCCTCCGGTGCCTATCGCGACTATGGGGAGGCGATCGCCGCCTCGGTTCGGAACCAAATCCTTATGGAGCAGGAGATTGCGACAAAGGGACCGATCGTGATCAACGCTCCGCCTTCGCTTCCGCCGCAACTGCTACTCGAGCCAGCCAGCAATGACCCCGCGCCCGCCAAGGCTTTCCCCACGGTGAAGACCGCTAAGAAGACGGCCCCACCGCGGAAGGCGAGCGTCGTTGCCAAAGATTCGAGTAACGGAGTCATGGAACTCTTAGATATCAAGCAGCCCCCAGCGGGGCCGCTGGCCGTGCCCGAGCTCTTCAAGCGCGACGGCTTGCCGACCAAACCCCCGAAAGGACTGGCCGACCTCCCACTCGACATGTGGGCCCCCGGGCAGGCCGTGCCTCTGGACCGTTGGGTCTTGGGGCAGCACAACCGTCTCTTGCCGGTGAAGGTCAACTCTCGGGCCCTCATCCGACTCTTCGCGGAGACCCTCAGGGGGCTCCCGATTGGGCCCACAGCCGAACGTCTCGCGTCCGAGGCGGCGATGTTCGGCGATTACCTCTCGGCTTTGGACGAGGAGAGGAAAACCACCCGCGACGATGCGCTCTCGACCGCCTTCCCCACCACCGCCGAGGACGCGGAGAAGGGAAGGACCCGCTACGCCAACCAATTCGTTGTTTACCAGAACGGCCGGGGAGAACTCTCCGGGCTCATGGTGGACCTGAAACTCATCAACGTCGTCACGCTCAAGAAAGAGAGGCTCATCGTTCCGACGCATTTCGCCTGGGAATTCGCCAAGCTCACGAACCCTGTAGTCGACTCGGCGGACAGTGCCGTCGAGAAGTTCTCGCCGGAGGAGCGCCAGCTCCTCTTGGGACACATCGTCGCGTCGGTGCCCGTCGAGTCCTTCGCCTACCGGGCAGTTCTCGAGGCCGTTCAAGCCGGGAACAACTCGCCGGAGAAGATCGACGCAGCTCTTAAGGCTTACGTCGCCGAAGACCGCGCCGAGAAGCTCAGCCAATCGTTCCTCGCCTCTCAGCGGTCCGGTGCTGTCTCTCGCATGGCCGACCTCGGCCTCGTCGAGCGTCAACGCGACGGCGTCCGGGTCTTGTACGTCGCGACCGCCGAGGGTCGCAGTTTTCTGGCGCGATGCGTCGCCCCCGCGAAGTAAGCTGGCCAAGACCAAGCACCTCAACACGTTACGTGTCAACTTCCCGGTCACCGACCTCCACGAATCGTGGGCCGTCGAACGGCCTATGTCCCCCAGATCGAGGAAAAACTGTGAACGACGAGCAAACGAAGGCCCTTTGTCTCGCGCTGATGAAGGCCGACAGCGAAGCCGAGGTGCTCGGTCTGCTGAAGGAAGCGGGTCTGTGGGACAACAAGGATCTCTGGCGGTTCTACGGCGACTACGAGAACAACTACAACACCATCGGCAACCAGCAGGGCCGTCCGGACGCCGCGCTGGTCGAGAAGGTGGTGAACGCGGTCGACGCTCGGTTGATGAACGAATGCTTGGCGCGGGGTATCGATCCCGAGGGGGTCAGAGGCCGCCAGAGCATCCGCCAGGCGGTGGCCATGTTCTTTGACGAGACCTACAGGGCTGACAGCCCCCACGCTGGGCAAGTGAAGGACTGGCCTGACAAAAAGCGCACCGAGACGGCGCGCTGGCTCACGCTGGTCGCGACGGGCGCCAAGCCGGGAAGCGGGAACCCCTGCTTCACGATCTCCGACCTGGGCGAAGGCCAGACGCCGGAGAAGATGCCCGACACGTTCCTGTCCCTCACCAAGTCGAACAAGCTCCGCATCCCCTTCGTGCAGGGCAAGTTCAACATGGGGGGCACCGGCGTGTTCGAGTTCTGCGGCCCGAACGGCATGCAGCTCATCGTCACCCGGCGCAACCCAAAGATCGTGGGCAGCAAGCCCGCTCATCCGTCCGATGCGCAATGGGGCTTCACCGTCATCCGGCGCGAGAACGCCGGCGCGGGGCCCGTCCGCAATTCCGTATACACCTACCTCGCCCCCGTCGGCGCCGACACCAATCCGTTCCAGGGGGGCGTCCTTCGCTTCAATGCGGACAAGATGCCGATCTTTCCGCAGGGCCGCGAACCCTACGCCCGGGAGTCGGAGTGGGGCACGCTGATCAAGCTCTACGAATACGCGGCCACCGGCTTCAAGTCGAACATCCTGATGAAGGACGGCCTGCTGAGCCGGATGGACCTGCTGTTACCCGACGTCGCCCTCCCCGTCCGCCTCTACGAGTGCCGGGCATATGGGGGCCACGAGGGCAGCTTCGAGAACAACCTGACCGGCCTGGGCGTCCGCCTGGAGGACGACCGCGGCAACAACCTCGAGGAGGGCTTCCCCTCGTCATGCCCGATCAGCGCTCTCGGCGAGGAGATGAGGGCGACGATCTACGCCTTTAAGAAGGGGAAGGCCGAGACGTATCGCAAGCACGAGGGGATCATCTTCACGCAGAACGGCCAGACCCACGGCCACCTGACGCCGGACTTTTTCACGCGCAAGTCCGTTGGCCTGAGCTATCTCGCCGACTCGATCCTGGTCATGGTGGATTGCAGCCGATTTACCGGTCGCGCTCGCGAGGTCCTCTTCATGAACAGCCGGGATCGCCTCCGGAACGGCGATCTGAAGGCGGAGATCGAGAGCGCCCTTCAGGAGATGCTCAAGCACCACCAGGGCCTCCGTGACCTGAAGGAGCGTCGACGTCGCGAGCAGACCGAGGCCAAGCTCGCCGACTCCAAGCCGCTCGAGGACATCCTCGAATCGCTGCTCAAGAAGTCCCCGACCCTCGCGAACCTGTTCCTCAAGGGCCTCCGCGCCTCGAACCCGTTCAAGACCGTCAAGGCCCGCGAGGAGGACGACGAGAAGCCGTTCGATGCAAGCGGTTTCCGTCGTTCTTCAAGTTCAAGGGCAAGGACTACGGGATCGAGCTCGTCCGCGAGACGCCGATCAATCTGCGTTCTCGCGTCAACTTCGAGACCGACGCCGAAAACGACTATTTCGGCGGCGCTACCGAAACCGGGCAGTTCTCGCTGTTCATCGTCAGCGGCGAGCACAGGATCCCCGTGAGCGATTACGTCGGCCCCAACTTGCAGAACGGGATCGGCACGCTGAGCGTCCAGCTCCCGCTCAACTGCCAGGTCGGCGACTCGGTCTCCTTCCTGGCGCTCGTCACCGACGCCTCGCGGCTCGAGCCGTTCGAGAACCGCTTCGCCGTCAAGATCCAGCCGGCCGCCCCGCCCAGCGGGCAGCCATCCACGCGCCGCAAGCCGCCTTCGGGCCAGAACGGCGACGATCGGGAGGTCGCCGCGGGCATCGCGCTTCCGAACATCATCGAGGTCCACGAGGCGGAGTGGGACAAGCAGTCGCCCCATTTCGACAAGAACACCGCCCTGCGGATCAAGAACGCGGGGCTGACGGATGAGAGCGGCGCCAATGTCGATGCGAAGCCGATCTACGACTTCTACATCAACATGGACAACCTCTACCTCAAGACGGAGATCAAGTCCTCGAAGAGCGACCCCAGGATGATCAACGCCCGGTTCACCTACGGCATGGTCCTACTGGGGCTGGCCCTGCTCCAGCAGGACGAAGTGGAGAAGGCCAAGTCGACGACGAAGAGATCGATCGACGAGAACGGCGACGACGAGCCGGGCGAGGATGACGCCGAGTCGAACATCGAGCAGAAGGTCGCCCAGTTCACCCAGGCGGTGGCGCCCGTCCTGTTGCCGATGATCGAATCGCTCGGAGACCTCGACGAAGATCAGGTCCCCACAATCGTCGGGTCCGGAGAGGCGACGTGAGGTCCCACGAAGATCGGCCTACCTCACCTGGCGCGGTGAAGGAGAAGGATCTCCTTCGACTGCTGGACCTCTACCCGGACCTGGTTATACCACTTCCGGTTGGGCACGGTGCGCCAGAATTCTTCCTCAGCGGGGCGGCCGGTCCCCTTGCACTCAAACCGGGCGAATCCGGCCTGACGCATCACATCGAGGTAGAGCGGTAGCTGTTCGTCAGGACGCGCGAAGCCGATGAGCTGAGCAACCACGCAATCGTCAGGAACGACGCTTCGGATGGCCGTGAAGCAGACCAGCAACCGGGCGAAGTATTTCTCGTCGTGGTCCTGCCGACGCCGGTCGCAGAATGTGTAGAACGAGGCGCCCTGGCCGTCGTTTGACTCGGTGATCCAATAAGAAGCCGCGGTCTCTCTCCGCCCAAGTACCTGCCAACGGTGGTAGAGGACGTGGCCCCCGGGATAAGGAGGTGAGGTGACGACCAGCTTCGGAGGGCGGCGTCGAAGGAGGTTCGACTTGAGGCCGCCTATCGCGTCCGTCGCGCAGTGATGAGCCTCGATCGTGGTCCGCCTACCTCGAATCGAATCGACCTGACGACGGAGGGCCTGAAGGCCGTCCGCGACGACGCGAGCGTCCTCGGCGATCTTGGTCCGGAATTCGGCCGCAGTCGGAAGGGCCTTTTTGCAATCGACGGACCACTGGACCGTCTTCAGGACGACGCACCTGGCCGCGAGCAGCACGTCGCCTTCTAACAAGTCCGTCGCGTTGTTGAGGGCCTGCTCGGCGATCTTCCGGAACCGCCACGGCATGTTCGTCTGGTAGCCGAGGTCTTTGTAGTAGGTGTGCCGGATGACGGGCTTACGGGGCGACAGCTCGGGGGCCGTCAGGTCCGCCCAGATCCGAAGCAGCTCGATGTTATCGTCAGACAGAAGGAGTGTTTTCACATGAGCAAGAAACACGGCGAGTTGATTTATGTCGGTCCCGACGGCGTGGCGTCCGTAGCGCCAGGGCCTCGACCAGGCTCGTCGAGCCGCCCATGAAGGGGTCGAGGATAGTGTCGCCGGGCTCGGTGAACAGCTCGATCGCCGCCCTCGCGAAGAGCGGCGAGAACCGGGCGGGGTAGCGGTAGATGTCGTGCGTCAAGCCCGAGACGATGTTGCGGTCGTTAATCGCTTCGAGGAGTGGTTGGAGGTTCATGACCGATCCTCCTCGGACGGCTTCTGTTTGTACCACTCCATCCATTCCTTGGCGGTTATGCCGGTCAGCTCTTCGATCTTCACAAATGCGTCAATCAAAGGGAGTCGTCTACCCGCTTCCCATAGCCCTACTGCGGTGTGCGAAACGCCAAGCTGCCTGGCCAGAACGGAGCACTTCCAGCCCTCCGGCGGCTGCTTGGTGCGCCACCGACGAAGCGGGTTTTCTTCCCGCCAAGTCGCCACCGTTTGCTGCGCGCCTCTTTGACGTTTGGCCAAGATGACCTCGGCGGAACCCCGCGGTGTTCGTCCAGGCGGCGAGACTCATCCGTCCAGACTGTACGGCCCCGATTCAGCAGTTGCAACAGTTGGTTCAATTTTTCGAACCGCAACGTGTCAAGCCTTGCTGGTTGCGCTGATCTTGCCACCTGGCCGCAGATCGATCGGCCGATGTTGCCTCGACATCAATGGAATGGCCGAACCTTCGCCACGACGTTAGTCAATAATTCCCCCGTCCCCTTTTCTCCCCCGTCCCCTTTTCTCCCCCCGCGGACGTAACCCCGGCCACGTGCCCTACCGGACTGCACGAGCCTGTCATCGGGGCCCGGCGAGATGTTCCAGCAGGATGCGGCGCAACTCGCCGAGGGTGGGCGGGGCCTGTTCCGAGCCGTGATAGCCCGGGAAGACGGCCTCCGACGCGGCCCCTTCGAGGTGGGCGCTCTCGAGCGTGACGACCAGGTCGCCGGGGGCGTGGCCGGCGAACCGGAAGGCGATCGTGTGGCACGGCACCCCCGGCACCACCGGCAGTCGGCCGACGGCCAGCAAGAGCGGGCTATCGACCCGGAGGTTGCCGATCGCGTTGATCGACTCGCCCGCGAAGTTCTCGTCGCGGATCGCGTCGGGCCCGTTGCACGCCTTGACCTCGGCGACGATCGCGGCCTGGTCGGACGGCGCCCGGATGCGACCGCCGAAGTAGCGGCCGACCGGGCCGTTCGCGATCCGGCTCCCCCGGTGGGGGGTGGCGATGAAGACCGCCCGGCGCACGTACGGCAGCGGGTGGAAGAACAGGAGCTGGTCGAGCGCCGCGCGGGTCTCGGGCGAGGCCCGCAGCGCCTCGGGCGGCACGTTCAGGACGCCGTCCCAGACCTCCCGGCCGGAGTCCGACACCATCATGTGGGCGAGGATGCCCCCCATGCTGTGCCCGACGACGACCATCCGGTGGAAGGCCGGGTCGGCCCCGTACGCCGCCTCGGCCCGGCCCAACGCCTCGCGGAGCCGCAGGGCCGAGCGGACGATCGGCCGGCCGGTCGGGTAGACGAACATCCAGATCTGGTAACGCGCCGAGAGCACCGGGTCGTTCTGGAAGTCGTTGATCGCCTGGACGAACGCGACGGGGCTGGAGCTGAGGCCGTGGACGAACACCAGGGGGATCTTCCCCGGCTCGTAAGGCCGGAGCATGTACAGGCCCGGCTCGATCTCCGGCCCGAAGTCCGAGGCGAGCACGCCGCGGACCGCCTGGGCCGCGATCAGGTCGCTCCGACGCCTGCAACGCGAGCTGGGTCGTGCGGTCGGCCGCCAGCGGGAAGGCATCGCCCCCACGCGGGCCGAACCGAACCGGAAGGGGTCGTGGTAGGCCAGGCCGAGCGGCGACAGGCGGTAGGCCCCGCCGGCCAGCCCGCCGCCGGGGACGGCCAGCACCGTCGCCGCGATCCGGAGTTGATGCGGGAAGAACTGCTCGTCGACCTCGGTCGGATGGCCCCGGTCGACGCAGCGCAGGCCGACGACCGGGACCCCTAACCCGCACGACCGGTACTCGTGCCGCATCCCCGAAACCCGCATGTCGTCGGCCACCACGACCGAGGCGAACCGCCCGGGGTCGACGAACGGGTCGCCCGCCACGGGCACCACGCCGAGCCCGGCCAGCGCCTGCGACCAGCCCCGGCCCGTGGAGACGCTCTCGTCCTGCGAGATCCGGACGAGCCGGGCCACGGCGTCGTTGTGGATCTCGACGGCGCGGTCGCAGCGCCCGGCGGCCGGTTCGGCCAGGGCCAGGGCCGCGGCGGCGGCCGCCGCGCGCAAGGGAGGGATCGCCGAGGCCGGGTCGTGGTGCGGCCGCCTCAGCGCGGCGCGGTACCACAGCTCGGCCAGGGCGAGCGGCCCGTCGGGTTCGCCCCCGGGCCCGGTCCTCAGCGCCGGCTCCAGCCGCGACGCGGCGCCCTCCGGGTCGACCAACGCTGCCCCCAGGAGCCCGTGGCGCGACAGCACCCGGCTCGCACACGCGCTCGAGTTTGAGGCCCGATGCGACCCGATCGGCCCCGTCGCGCGCGGCGTTGTGGACCGTCGCCTCGCGCGTCCGGACGGCGCCGGCCGAGAGGACCGCGGCGAACGCGAGCGTGACCGCCAGCGCCCGGCGAGGGGCCGGCGTGGCGCCGGGGCTCCCGGAGGCTCCGGGGGGGCGAGCGTCGTCACGGATCACGGTGGGCCTCGCGCGACCGGCGTGCGGGAAAGCCGCGACGGACCGCCCGTCCTGGCCGGGCCGTGGTGCCGCGCCGCGGTCGCGGCGGAGGGACGGACCCCAATCGGGAAAGGCAGCGTGTTCGAACGGCCTGATTCCGGGACTTCATCGCGCGCCCCCGTAACAGTCCTTCCGAGGCCCACGACCGTTAGGGTTGTATTCGGTCGCGACGAGCCTCGGGAGTTAGGGAGAGCGCGCGCTCCGGCGCGGAGCGCCGTCTATCCACCGATCTCGACGAGAGCACCGCGCCCTTTAACGAGCGGCCGGGTGGCCGGGGTTCGCGAAGATGGATGAGACCCCAGCCATCCGTCGCGCCGCCCGAATGGCGTTCGGAAGACGGATACGGCGTTCGCGGGCGTGCCCGACGCTCCGGCCAGCGACCACCGGGTCGGGATCGAGGCCGGCGCCCGCACCCACGACCACCGGGAGCATACCGAGATCGACTAGGTCCTGAATTGTGCCGTCGGGGCGGCGGTGGAGCCGGGCGGCGAGCCATTGGCGGCGGGTCCGGGCGGCGACGTGCCGATCCCGCCGGGGGTGCGGCGCCGGGCGGCGGGGCGGACGACGATCCGGGACGTCGTGGGGCCGCCGTCCGACCCGGCCGACGAGCGGCCCAACTGGGGACGGGACGTCCATGGTTCAGGTCACACCGGACCGGGCGCGAGACCAGACCGCGAGCCCGCCAGGAAAACGAGCAGGCTGACCCACGACCTGGTAACGCCTTGGTAACGTTTTCCGGCCCGTGGTGATGCGATTCCCATCACTTCGGTCTGTTACCCGATCTCCCGCATGATCCGCATCGCCAGCCCGAGGTCGCGCTCGGCGTAGATCTCGGTGATCTTGGTGTCGGCGTGGCCCAGCACCGCCTTGGCCGCCTCCAGCCCGTACGCCTGGCGGATCATCGTGGCCCGCGTGTGCCGCAGCTGTCGCGGCGACCAGGCCGGGATGCCCGCCCTGAGGCAGGCCCGCTGGATCGCCGTGCGATAGCTGTGCCGGGTGTATCGCCGCCCAGGGGCCAGCTTCAGCTCCCTGACCTTGCCCTCCTCCTCCCGGTCGCTCGAGGGCTCCCGCCACCGGGCTCGGCGAGGTAGCGCTGGCGGAAGATCGCGAGGATGTCCTCGACCCGCGACCGGGACGCCTTGCCGAAGAGGTTGTCGCACCGGATGCGGTCGACATTGTCATGCGTCGTCGCGGCCTGGTCCCAGTGGGCCAGGAAGGTCCTGGCGTCGCCCAGAGCGCCCCGGCCTTGATGATGCGCGACGAGTAGGCCGGGGGATGGGGCCCGCGTGTACGTCCTTGAGCCTGACGTCTGGGCCGTGCATGCCGGACCCTCGGCGACGACCGCCCGATCCTGCGTGGAAGTGTATCCCGATCGAGGGCACGGCGCATAACTTGGGGATCAACGAGCGGTGGTGTTGACTATAACCGCAACGATCCTACGATGAAACATCGGCACATGCGAGCGAGGGCCGGGGCCTCCATGAAGCTCGGGCAGAAGGTCCGATCGTTGCGTCAGGCGAGGGGCTTGAGCCAGCGGGCGCTGGCCCCGATGCTCGGCATCGACTTCACGTATTTGAGCAAGATCGAGAACGAGCGGCTCGACTGCGCCGACTACCCGAGCGAGGGGCTGATCTGCACGATCGCCCGCGTCCTCGGCGCCTGCGAGGACGAGCTGCTCCTGCTGGCGCAGAAGATCCCGCCCGCCATCCGGCGGCGGGTCATGGAGCGCCCCGACGCCTTCCGCAGGCTGGCTCGCCTCGACGACCGGACGCTCGACCGGCTGCTCCGGCAGGTTGCCGAATGACGCACGATCGCCGCTGCTTGGCCCAGCGAGTCGGTACGGTGGCGGTGGAAATCCACCATCGTTTCGGCCAAAAGCCCCGGACGGCGCCGGGTGGCCGCTGTCCCGTGTGAGGACATCATTTGCTGGTCCGCGAGGAGGTCCGCATGCCGGACAGACGCATCACGGTCTGGGTGCAGCGGTTCAAGGACCGCCGCAATTTGATGCTGCAATGGATCGACCCGGATTCCGGGGTGAGGCGGAGCAAGAGCGCCCGGACGGCCGACCCATCCGTCGCCGAGAAGGCCAAGGCCGACCTGGAATACGAGCTGAACCACGGGCTAAGCCATGAGCCAAACAAGATGCCGTGGAAGAGATTCCGCGAAATCTACGAGGATGAGAAGCTATCCGGGAATCGCGTAACCACCCGCAAGAAGGCCGGATACGTCTTTGACTCGTTCGAGGATCTGGCCCGGCCCAAGACCCTGGGGATGGTTACCGAGCGGCTGATCAGCCAGTACGTGACCCGGCTCCGGGCCGACGGCATGAGACCGGCGACGATCTGCGGTCACCTCGCCTACCTCAAGGCCGCGCTCGGCTGGGCGGCTGGTCAGAAGCTGATCCACGCCGTCCCTCGGATTGAGATGCCCAAGGTCCCCAAGAGGAGGAACATCTGCAAGATCACCCCCGAGGAGTTTCCGCACCTGCTGGACAAGGCCCCTGACGTCCTGTGGCACGCCTACATCGCCACCGCATGGTATTCGGGGATGCGGCGTAACGAGATGCTCGAGCTGACCTGGGACAGCAATGAGGCTCCCCACCTCGACTTCCGGTCCAGGCGTATCGTCATCCCCGCCGCCTACAACAAGAGTGATGACGACCAGTGGGTTCCGCTGCATCCCGAACTGGCCGAAATCCTCCAGGCGCTGCCCCGAGAGGCGGGCCACATCTTCCCGTTCCGGGGCGATCCCCGGCAGGTCTCGAAGAAGTTCGCCCGGATCGCCCGCGCCGCGGGCCTGAAGATCACGCTCCACGACCTGCGGAGGTCGTTCGGCAGCCGGTACGCCTCCGTGGTCCCGGCGCCCGTGCTCCAACGGCTCATGCGGCACGCCGACATCAAGACGACGATGGAGTTCTACACCAACGTCGATGACGTGCTGGACGAGGCCATCCGCAAGGCTTGACGTAACACTTTGTGTAACAGGGCGGCGATTTCCGACTCTAATTTCGTGCTTCAAGATCTGCGTAAGTCCTTACGCAGTAAGCGGAGAGGGAGGGATTCGAACCCTCGGTACGGTTTGACCCGTACACGGCATTTCCAGTGCCGCACCTTCGGCCTCTCGGTCACCTCTCCAAAGGTCCGGCCGGCGATGGCTTCATTCTGACGCGGGGGGGCGTTGGGGTCAACCGGGAGGGGTGGAGAGTGAAGCTCGAGGGGTGAAGAGTGCGCGGAGCCGATGGGGCAAAAGCGGGGACGGTGGATGCCTCCGCCGCGGCGGTCCGGTCGGGCGGCTTCGAAAAGGCGCAATGATCGGGATCGGGCGGCGAAATCCCTCCCAAGGACGGCCGGCGCCTGCCCGAAGGCGGGGCAGGTCGGGGGCTTTACCCGGCCCGCTGGGAGCGGTAGGATTTCGTCTTCTTCGGGGGGACGACACTCCCCTCCCGCGGTCGCTCGGCCCGCGCCAGGCCCGGCCCAAATCACTCCGTCCCGAGAGGAAAGGCCCGTCCATGTCCGCCGCCGACCCCAAGGCCGCCACCACCGCCGGGCCGACAACCGCCCGCGAGCCGAAGCCGATCCGGATCTTCCACTATCCCAAGATCGTCTTCATCTTCCCCACGCTCGTCATGTCGTTCGTCTGCGGCATCGGCATGCTGATGATCAAGGACCAGACCCGGCGCCCCAGCTCGCTCAGCCCGGCCGAGGCCGTGGCCCAGGAGCGGGCCGTCGCCGACGTCCGCGTGATCCCGAACACGCCCGACTTCAAGAGCCCGCAGAACGTCCTGGCGCTGTCGTTCCTGATCGTCTTCACCTTCAACATGCTGATCCTCTCGTTCGACTTCCCCCGGTTCACCGTGGTCGCGGGCATCCTGGTGGTGACGACGCTCCTCTTCTTCCTGCTCTGGCTCAGCTACCTCACCGACTGGCTGCACCCGCTCGTCCGCGCTCGACCAGCTCTACCTCGTGGCCAACGCGGCCTTCTACTTCGTCTTCGGCACGATCCTGCTGATGATGTACGGGATCATCTTCGTCACCCGCTGGCTCGACTACTGGGAGTTCCTGCCGAACGAGATCCTCCACCACCACGGCCCGTGGAGCGACCTCGAGCGGTTCCCGACGATGAACCTCAAGTTCGACAAGGAGATCCCCGACATCTTCGAGCACTTCCTCTTCGGCTCGGGCCGGCTCATCTTCCACGTCCAGAACGAGGCGAAGTCGATCGTGCTGGATAATGTCATGCACATCAATCGGAAGGAGCAGGCGCTGAAGCAGATCATGAGCCGGATGGAGGTGCGGATCTCTCCGGAGTCGCCGGACACGGGCGCGCCCTGAACCTCGTCGGATTGGACGCCTTGAATCCGTGGAATCAATGCGGAAGGCACAAAGCATTAGGCACAAACACAGGGGCGGATCTTCCCACCTTCTGCTTTGTGCCTTGTGCTTTCCGCCGCCGTCTAGACGGCTGCGATCGCTTTCATCGCGGCTCCGCGCGGCCGGCCGATCGAGTCGGCCCCCGGCTCGTACGCCTCGCAAAGCAGCAGCTCTTCGAGCACGGGCCCGTTCAGCGCGGCCTCAAGGTCCTGGAGCCGGCGGGCCACGTAGGCGCCGTCCAGCACGCGGTGGTCGTAAATGATCTTCACGCAGACGTCGCCGACCTCGTCGATCGGGCCGAAGGTCAGCGTGGTCGTCAGCGGCGAGATGGGGTGAAGCTGCTCGGCGCCGAGCGACCCATAAGTGGTCAGGCCATACGTCCCGAACCTCTTCGACCGCTTCTGTCCCGAGTAGTTGAGCGTGAGCCGCCAGAGGAACCGGCGGATCGGCAGCGGCAGCCGGCTGACGCGCATCGCCTGGCGGAAGTAACCGACGGTCTCGATCGGGTCGTTCTTGTACATCTCGACCGATCGCTGAATCTGGCCGAGCGACTGGGCCTCGGGCGCCGGAAGACGCCGACGAAGACGCCGTGCTCGCCGTCGATGATCCGCTCGACGGCCAGCGAGCAGAGCGTGATCGGGTGCTCGTAGAGCCGGGCCCAGGGCCAGATGAGCATCATCCGCCGCAGCGGCGGATGCTCGACCGCGACCAGGGCGTACGCCTTCATGAAGAGCGCCGCCCACGACGGCCGCGCCGGGTGCGCGCGCCTCGGCCCGGCCAGGCGCGCGACGTTGAGCGTGCGGCTCAGGGGCACCGACGGGACCCGGCGCGAAGTAGACCAGGTCGTTGATGAACCGCCTGGGCCCCGACAGCGGGATGATCCGACCCTTCGAATCGTGCATCCATGCACCTCGACGCCGCCGGGGCCGCCGACCCGCACCGCCGGTTGGTGCCGGGAGAGAGGGCGCGGCCGGACCGGCCAAGAGGTCCGTAAGCTATCGCAATCGAGGCCGGGCGAGAAGGCGAGCTTGGCAGAAACGATCGACCGCCGGGACTCGACCCCGATCGGGCGAACCGGGCCCGCGCAGGGCCGAGAATGGCTTCGTTCGGCCGCGGATGCGGGATAGTGCATGATCTTATGCATGTGTGTGGATTACACAAATGCAGTTCGACGATACCTCGGCTGTTCTGCGGGGCCGGGTGAACGGAACCGATCGCATGTGAACGAAGCCGGACGCCGGGCGCACGGACTCGACCCGTCCGCCCCGATCCGGTCCGGCTGGAGCCGCTTTCCCCTGGGTCTGGCGGTCCTCGTAGGGTCCCCTGTGCGGACCATCTTCGGGTCACGGCCCCGATCGAAGAGGTCCGCACAGCGGACCCTACGGCAGACCGCCGGGGTCAAACCACGTCTCACCCGGGACGCGACGAGCCAGCGAGATCCGCCGAGCCCGCCGCCCTCGCCCGGGCCGCGCGAGCCCGGCGCTGGTGGCGGTTGAGGTGGACGGTCGGCTCGGGTCGAGCCGGAGTCCGCTCGGCCGCGACCGCCTCGGCCTTCGGGGCCGGCGCGAGGGGCCGATCGACCCGGATGCCCGCCGGGCGAGCCGGCGGAGGAGCGGTCGGAGGCTTCGCGGCCTCGGCCGGCCTCCCCGGCGCAAGTCCCTGCCGGAGTATCGCTTCGGTCCGCGTCCGCGACTCGCTCAGTCCCGCCTTCCGCGGATCGATCCGGATGTCCGGCCGCTGTGCCCCGGGTTCGGGCGTGGCCGAGGCGGCCGGCTCGGGGTCGGACGTCGACCTCGCCAGGGCGTACATCCGGTCGAACACCCGGTTCGCCGCGGCCTCGTAGCGGAGGATGAGCTGGACCGGCCGGGTCAGCATCGCCAGCGTGCCCCGGACGGCGATGTCGTGGTCGGTCGCATCCACTTTCGCCATCGGGCCTTCGAGCCGGGCCTGAAGACGCTGGATCTCCGTTCGGACGAACGTCCGCCGCGCCTCGCGCACGTCCCCGTCCGCCCCCCTGGGATCGAACGGCAGCCGGCCCGACCGGAGGAGGACCGGGATGCCCAGCAGGTCGCACGCGGTGGCGACCTCGGGCTCGTTCCAGCCCTCCGAGGCGTCGAGTGCCTCGGCGAGCCGCTCCCAGAGACGGATCAGCAGGGCCACGCCGTGGGCCGAGGTCCGGAGCTGGTGGGCGACAACCTCGGGCTGGCGGCCGAGCCGGCCGAGCAGCGCGGCGGCCTCGGCGAACCGATCCTCGTCCCACGCATGCTCGGCCCGAACCATGTGCCGGCCGATCGCGTCCCGGAACGCGACCCGGCACGCCTCGATCCGGAAGGTTGCGGCAACGATCCTCCGCACCGCCAGTTTCGCGGCCGGCGTCTGCGGCCGCACCTCCGCCTCCCACTCGGCCAGCCTGGCGTCGAATCCGGGGATAGGTCGCCTCGCCATCGCTGGCGTCCTCCGCCAGTCCATGCTTCCGCGAATTTTGACTGCTCGCCACCTTGCCGTCGGGCGACGTCGGCCCGGTCGACTTCAGGGCGTTGCGGCGATTTGCCTCGATTTGCGCCACCCTCGCCATCGTCGGTCTCCCGCTCATCGGATGCGCATGAGCCGACGTCAACGGCGACGTCGGCTTGTTTGATTATGGAGGATAAGCCGGTTAAAGCAAGCGGTCGGTGCTGCGAATGCGGCATTTTCTTGTGAAGAAGGGAGGGCATTGCCGGACTTCGGGTCGGCCTCTCATCACCCGGCCTTCGCGGAGGCCCTCGTTCCGCCGCTCCTGCGGCGGAATGCCTCTCCGGCCGCTCCGCGGTCCTCCCCCGAGGCCCCGAATCGCCGCGGAGCGGCGGACAGGCCACTCCACCGCGGAGCGGCGGAGCGAGGTGGGATTGGAAACCGCCCAGGGGGCTCCTCAAACCGCCCGTCGACGTGCCATAATCGGGCACGCTCTGGCTGCCCTGGGGAACGAGGGGTCACGATCGAGTGTCAAACGCACCGCCGGTTTACGTCCACCTCCTGCCCGCGCTCGTGCCGCCCGGCGCGCTCCGGGGAGGGGTCGCGGTCGTGATCGACATCCTCCGGGCGACGACCGTCATGGCCTACGCGCTCGACGCCGGGGCCGAGGCGATCGTCCCTTGCATGAACGTCCAGGAGGCTCTGGCGACCGCCGACCGGATCGGCCGCGACCGCGCCCTGCTCGCCGGCGAAGTCCGCGGCGAGCCGATCGCGGGGTTCGACCTGTCCAACTCGCCGTCGCAATTCACGCCCGACGTCTGCCGCGGCAAGACGATCGTCATGACCACGACCAACGGGACCAAGGCCCTGCTCGCCAGCCTGGACGCGGACCGCGTGATCGTCGGCGCCTTCGTGAACCGCGCGGCCGTCGTCCAAACCCTCCGGTCCGAGCGGCGGCCGATCCACCTCGTCTGCTCGGGAACCGACGGCAACGTCTCCTTCGAGGACACCCTGTTCGCCGGCGAGCTGGCGAACGAGCTGAACGGCGGCGGGCCGCCCTCGGGCAACGACTCCGTGCTCATCGCCCGGAGCCTGATCCGCGACCGCTGGCTCGCCCTCGACCGCGAGTCGCTCGACGCCGACGCGGAGTTTGCCCGCATCCTAGAATTGGGCCGGGGAGGCAAGCGGAACCTCGAGCTCGGCTTGCGGGCCGACGTCCAGGCCGCGGCGCGGTGGGACAGGTTCGACCTGGTGGGCGAGCTGAGGCGCGAGCCGCTGGCGGTGGTGCGTGTCTCCTGATTGATGGCGGCATTCGTAGGGTCCGCCATGCGGACCGTCTTGGAGCCGCGGCCGTCCCCCGACAGATGGTCCGCATGGCGGACCCTACGAAGATCGATCCGAAGGTTCGTGGAATCCCGAAGGTGGTATCGCGATGGACATGGACAAGCTGGTCTCGCTCTGTAAGCGCCGAGGGTTCATCTTCCCGTCGAGCGAGATCTACGGGGGCATCAACGGCTTTTGGGACTACGGGCCGCTGGGCGTCGAGCTAAAGCGGAACATCAAGGACGCGTGGTGGAAGGACACCGTCACGCGGCACGTCGAGGCCGGGCGAGACTTCGATGTGGTCGGGCTGGATTGTTCGATCATCATGCATCCGAAGGTTTGGGAGGCGTCGGGGCACCTTGAGCGGGTTCAGTGACCCTATGGTCGACTGCCGAAACTGTAACGGCCGGTTCCGCGCCGACCAGGTCGAAGTCGCATGCGTCCTTGAAGAGCGCCACGACCCATCGCAGCCAGCCAAGGTCTGCTTCAGCGCTCTGGGCACGATCGCGATGAGCCCAGTTTGGAAGGAAGTTCAGAAGGCCGAGAAAAAGTTTCCAGACGCGACGATCGATCTCTTCAACCTCAACGGGGCTCACGCGGGCCGATTCTACGCCCAAATTCCCTGTCCAGCCTGCGGCGAGAAGGGAACCTTGACGGAGCCACGTAGCTTCAACTTGATGTTCCCCACAAAGATTGGCGCCGTCGACGATGACTCCGCCACGGCTTACCTCCGCCCCGAGACCGCCCAGGGCATCTTCGCCAACTTCCGCAACGTCGTCGACACGACCCGCGTCAAGACTCCATTCGGAATCGCTCAGATCGGCAAGAGCTTCCGCAACGAGATCAACCCCCGCAATTTCATCTTCCGCTCCCGCGAGTTCGAGCAGATGGAGCTCGAGTTTTTCTGCCATCCCGAGGAGGCGAAGGACTGGTATCAGTACTGGCGCGACACCCGCTTCCAGTGGTACATCACGCACGGGCTTAAGAGCGACAAGCTCCGGCTCCGCGACCACGACAAGGACGAGTTGGCGTTCTACTCGACGGCGACGGCCGACATCGAGTACGCGTTCCCGTTCGGCGTGAGCGAGCTGGAGGGGATCGCGCATCGGGGCGATTACGACTTGAATCAGCACATGAAGTTCTCGGGCAAGGACCTGAGCTACTTCGACGAGGAGCGTTGGGAGCGCGAGAAGGCCGGGCTCGGGATGACGGCGTTCAAGCAGTACCTCGAGAAGAACAAGGAGGCGGAGAAGCCGGGCTATCCCTACCAGTACGTCCCGCACGTCATCGAGCCCTCGGCCGGCGCCGACCGCGCCACGCTCGCCTTCCTCTGCGAGGCGTACACCGAGGACGAGATGGGCGGCGAGACGCGGACGGTGCTCAAGTTCCACCCGAGGCTGGCGCCGATCAAGGCGGCCGTGTTCCCGCTCGTCAAGAAGGACGGGATGCCCGAGAAGGCCGAGGCGATCTATCGTGATCTGAAGAAACAATTCCACGTCTTTTTCGACGAGAAGGGCGCCATCGGCCGGCGCTATCGCCGCCAGGACGAGGCGGGCACGCCGTTCGGCATCACCGTGGACGGGCAGACGCTGCAGGACGACACCGTGACGTTCCGCGACCGGGATTCCGGCCGGCAATGGCGGGTCCCGTCGGCGGGTGTGGTGCAGGCACTGCGGGATTATCTCGAGGGGACGCCGATCCCGGATTGAATACGCGGATGATTAGCCGCAGATGACGCAGAGTTACGCAGATAAATTTCAATGAAATCTCTTCCCATCTGCGTAAATCTGCGTCATCTGCGGTTGATTTGTATTGTCTCTCACGGATAATCCGATGTTCCCCTGCATCAGCCAGGCCACGACGATGAGCACCCCGTTCGCCGACGACCTGCCGGCGTTCGCGCGGGCGGGGTTCGCGTCGGTCGAGCTCTGGCTGACGAAGCTCGAGACGTTCCTCGAGTCGCACTCGCCGCGCGAGGCCGCGAACCTGCTCGCCGACCTCGGCCTGCACGCGGCGGCCGCGGCGGGGCAGGGGGGCCTCTTGCTGGCGTCGGGCGACGAGCGGCGAGCGACGTGGGACCATTTCCGCCGCCGGCTCGACCTACTGGCGGAGCTCCGCGTGCCGACCCTGGTCGTCTCCGCCGACTCGGCGCCGGGGCGGCGCTCGGCGATTATCCGCGTGCCGCGGAGTCCCTGGCCGAGGCGGCGGAAATCGCGAAGGAGGCCGGCGTGCGGATCGCGCTCGAATTCCGCAAGGGAAGCGGGATTTGCGCGAGCCTGGAGACGGCCACGGCCATCGTCGTCGAGTCGGGCGCGACGAACGCGGGCGTGTGCCTCGACCTGTTCCACTATTACACGGGGCCGAGTAAGTTCGAGGATCTCGGGCTGCTCACCCTTGACATGCTGGCATGGGTTCAGGTCAGCGACCTGAGCGGCACTCCGCGTGAGGTGGCGGGCGATGCCGACCGGATCTTGCCCGGGGACGGCGATTTCCGCGTCGGGCCGGTCCTCGACCACCTGGCGGGCATCGGTTATGACGGGGGCGTGTCGCTCGAGTTGCTCAACCCGTCGCTCTGGTCGATCCCGGCCGACTTCGTGGCCGACCTGGGCTATCAGGCCATGGCGCGGGTCCTGGGCCGCATGGCGACCGTTCCCGATGGAGACGTTTGACCGTGTCGACCGCGACCGCGATACCCGCTCCGACGGCCGTCTACCACGAAGAGCAGCTCTTCGGGTGGTGGGTCTACGCGCTCATGGCGGGGCTCGTGGCGTTCGCCTGCGTCTTCTACCTCCAGCGCCCCGACGCCGACCCCGGGTCGCGCGGGCCTCTCACGTTCATCATCCTCGCCGGCCTGACCCTCCCTTCAGCTCTGACCGTCGGCGTGCTGCGGATGACCACCGAGGTGACGGCCGGCCGCGTCGAGGTCTGGTTCGGCTGGGTGCCGACCTACCGCCGCTGCCTCGACGGCGGGTCGATCCGCCGGGTCGATGTCGTCACCTATCGCCCCCTGGCCGACTGCGGCGGCTGGGGCATCCGCACGGGCCGCGACGGCGAACGCGTGCTGAACGCTCGCGGAGACCGCGGGGTGCGCCTGCATATGATCGACGGATCACGCCTGCTCATTGGCAGCCAGACGCCCGAGCTGCTCGCGGCGTCGATCGAGCGGGCGATGAGCCCGGGATGACGAAGAGCGATGCCGATCGATCCTCAAATCGTCAGCACCCTGTTCCGCGCGGTCACTTCCCACTCGTCGACCACTTCTCCGTCCCGCACCACATAGGCCCGCGCATGGAGCGCGACGGTGGGGCAGATGTGCGTGGGGATGGCGAGTAGGTGCGTGCCCGGCGGGTATCTCTCCGCGTCCGGCGTCTCGATGACCAGGTGTTCCTCGCTCTGTCCGCCGAGCCTGGCCCCGGGCAGGTCGGGCAGGACGAGACGGTCGCCCGCTGGGTCGGCGGCGACGGCCTTGTGGCCGACGTCGAGCGTGATCCGACCCGCCCTGGGACGGCTCACGACGCGGGTCAGCAGCAGGGCAGCCGGCGTGAACGGCAGGTCGGGATACTTGCTCGCGTAATTATGGTCGTGGAGCGTCGACGTGCCTGGTGAGCACTCCGAGCCCGGTACGGTCGACCTTGCGTGGATCGGGAACGTCGGCGTGCCGCCGAGGATCATCCGCGGCACGTGGTGCCCCTCGGCGATCAACCGCTCGCGAAGCTCGAGCCGGCCTCATCCCCTCATCGGAAATCCTCCGGCGCTCGGCAACGTCGGTGACTTTCAGATGCCCGTCGTAGGCGTGGAGGCCGTCCGGCTCGAGCGTTGGCAGGTTGCCGATCAGCTCGTAGAGCCGCATCGCGTCCCTGCCCGGCGCGATGCCCGTGCGGCCCATGCCGACGTCGAGGTCGACCAGGGTCGGCACGGCGCGATCGAGAACGGCGGCCGCCTTCGCCAGGGCGCGGGCCATGTCGAAATCATCAACAAGGGCTCGAAACGTCGTCTCCGGATAATCCCTCGCGAGCCTCGCGAACCGCCCGAGGTTCGGGCCGACCAGGGGATAGGCCACCAGCACGTCGCGGCCGCCGGCGGCGGCGGTCATCTCGGCCTCGGCGATGGTGGCGACCTTGTGCTTGTGCAGGCCGAGCGACTCCTGCATCGCCACGATCGCCCGCATCTTGTGCGTCTTCACGTGCGGCCGCAGCCGCGCGGGGTCGCCGACCAGGCGGATCGCCGCGGCGAGATTGGCACGGACGAGGTCTTCGAAGATGACCAGGGAGGGGCTGAGAAGGCGTTCGGGGTGGTGGATGGTGTAGCCAGGTTTCACGGCAGAACCCCCTCGCTGCGCACTTCTATCTTGGTAAGAGATCAATAACGGCCGCCGTCATCGCCTTGACCCCCGTCTCGATGCTCGGCGGCGTGTCGGGCTTGAAGAGCGACGAGTGGATCGGCGGCAGCTCGCCCTTCGCCCGAGATCCCTCGAAGCGGTCGGCCGGCACCACGCCCAGGCGGAACATGAAGATCGGCACGCCGCCGGTCGAGAACAGGCCGAAGTCCTCCGCGCCCATCGTCGGCTCGACCTCGACAACGTTCGCATCGCCCACGGCCTTCTTGAGGATCGGCACGACCCGGTCGACCAGGCTCGGCGTGTTGATCGTCGGCGGGCGTGTCGTCGCTGACGATAACCTCGGGCTCGGGCGCGCGGTGGGCGATGGCCAGGCCCTTCGCCTTGCGGGCGATCGCCTCGATCAGGTGGCTGCGGACCTCGGGCTTGTACGAACGGATCGTCAGTTGAAGGTGGACTTCCGAGGGGATGATGTTGTGCTTCGACCCGCCGTGGATCGAGCCGACCGTGACGACCGACGGGTCGAGCGGGCTGATCTCGCGGCTGACGATCGTCTGCAGGTCGAGCACCAGCGCGGCGGCCAGGACGATCGGGTCGATCGTGTCCTGCGGCCGTGCCCCGTGGCCGCCCTTGCCCCGCACGAGGACGTCGATCGACGTCGAGCTCGCCATCGCAGGCCCTTTCGTGTAGGCGAGCTTCCCGGTCGACAGATCATGTGCGACGTGGAGAGCGAGGGCATAATTCGGCTTGGGGAACCGCGTGTAGAGCCCGTCCTCGAGCATCGCCTTCGCTCCGCCGATCTTCTCCTCCGCCGGCTGGCCGATGAGGACGACGGTCCCTTTCCATTGGTCCTTGTGATCGGCGAGCCAGCGTGCCGTGCCGACCAGGCAGGTCATGTGCACGTCGTGCCCGCAGGCGTGCATCACGCCGACCGTCTTGCCCTCGTCGTCGGTGGTCGTGACCTTGCTCGCGTACGGGCAGCCGGTCTGCTCGACGATCGGTAATGCGTCGAGGTCGGAGCGGACGAGGACGACCGGCCCTTCGCCATTCTTGAGCACGCCGACGACGCCGTACTTGCCGAGGCCGGTCGTCACCTCGGCGCCGGTCTGCCTCAATTCATCGGCGATCCGCTTCGAGGTCTCGACCTCGTGGAACGAGAGCTCCGGGTGGCTGTGGAGGTGGTGGTAGAGGTCGAGGAGATTGGACGACTGGCCGGCGAACCAGTCGTCGCCGCGGGCCATCGGGGCGAGGAGGAGGATCAGTGCAGCGATGCGCATGCGCGGTTCCTGTTGTAGGGTCCGCCATGCGGACCGTCCCCGGATCGTCGGCGCCCATCGAAGATGGTCCGCATGGCCGACCCAACGTCAATCCAGCCCGTGCTGCTTGTTAAAGGCGATCGCCTTGGCGTGCTCGGCCTCGGGGATCTTGCCGCAGCGCTGGTAGATCATGGAGAGGGCGACGTAGCTGAAGGTGTCGTCGGGCTCGAGCTCGACGACCCTCTTGGCGTGGAGGATCGCCTTGTCGGCCTCGGCGAGGTCGACGTAGAGCTTGGCGAGCAGGCCGTGGGCGATGACCAGGCCCGGGTCGGCCGCGAGGGCCTCCTCGAGCTTCGCCACGGCGCCAGGCTTGTCGCCCTTGTCGCGGAGCTCGACCGCCTGGTCGTACAACTCGTTCGGAGAGGCCATCTCAGTCGGGTCCTGGGCCGTGCGGTGGGGTCGTTCGAGCCGTATTGTAGGAGCGATCGGCGCGGGGCCAGACCCTGCGGCCGTGGGGCTCGACTCGCGTTGACCGAAATCCCGCGGCGACTTACGATACGTGCCGGCTGCGCAGGGTCGCGCGCGGCGAAGGATCAGATCCTCGGTGCCGAAATGGAGGTCGCCCGATGAGTAGCATCGCTTGGGGAGTCCTGGCCTGGGCGCTGGTGGGGGCCGACAAGCCCGAGCCGCCCGCTCCGAAGGCGACTTTCTCCATCCGGATCGTCCGGGCGGGGGCGGACCTGCCCGTCGTCCGCCGGTTCGCGAGCAACGTCGGCATCGCGAACGTCGTCGCCGGAGCAGATCAGCTACGAAGTCCGGGTGGTCACGACGCCCGCTGCGGAGTGGCGCGAGGCGTTCTATCGCCACTGCAAGCGGGTCGGCCGCGAGGGGCGATCGACCGTCTGGACCGTCGATGAGAAGACCGTCGTCGCGCTCTTTGACAAGCAGCTCGGCTCGATCTCGACGCACGTCGTTCAGGCCCCGAAGGTCACGGCCGGCGCGGGGCAGGCGGCGACGGTCAACACGAAGCAGCCCCGCGCGTTCGTCGTCGACGTCGATCGCGTGGCCGACGGCCCGGTGGATCACGCCGGCGCCATGGCCTTCCACCCGAGCACCGAGGTCGTGGCCGAGGGCGTCAATGTCACGGTCCAGGGCCAGCGGACCGCCGACGGCGTGCGGGCCCGCGTGAAGGTCGACAGCACGTGGGTCGGCCACGTCGCCCGGGCGCAGACGACCGAGACGATCGAGAACAAGTCGTTCGGCAAGACGTCGATCTCGGCTCCGCTCGAGATGCCGCAGGTGGTCGAGGCGAAGGTCGACGGCGACTATGAAATCCCCGACGGCCGGCAGATGCTGGCGAGCCTCGGGACGGCGACGACCGTCGACGCTTACGGCAAGCCCGTGGTCATGGAGCGGCTGCTGCTGATCGCGGCCCGGCCGATCCTGACCGAGGCGGAGGAGGCGCGGATCGGGGTGAAGCCGGCGGACGCCGCGGTCCGCGCGGCGGCGGCCGAGTTGCCCGTCGCTCCGGTGCCCCGACCGTTCAACGCGAACAGGGCCTACACGGACATCACGTCGACGGTCGACGGGCCACCGAGGCGGATGCCCCCGTTGCCGAGCCGGACGCCGCTCCAGCCGGTCGGCCCCGACGGCAAGGTCGTCGAGCTGCCGCCGCTGCCGGATGGCTTCGATGACATGGCCAGCGCGGACGACGCCTCGGGGGGCCCGCAGGCGTCGCCGCAGGCCCGGGTGAGGCGGAAGGCGTATATCGACGACAAGGTGGCCGCCGCGCGGCTCGAGCCGGAGCCGGTCGGCCGCTCGCCGATCCGCCTCGACGGCCGCGAGCTTGCTTCCGGCCGGACGCAGGTCATCCGAATTCCTTTGGGCGGGATGCTCGCGATCGAGGTGCAGGCGCGGGTCGTGCCGGCGGATCGGTCGGAATGAGACGGCGAGTGTTCGAGGTGTGACTTACCCCGACCACACCCTGCGCCGCAAGGGGCGGAGGGTAGGGTGGCGGGAGTTCTTCGGGCTCGGCAAAGCGAACTCACGACGCCGACGAATACCCGCCATCCACCACCACCGCCGCCCCCGTCACGAAGTCGCTCGCCCGGCTCGCGAGCCAGATGGCGGTGCCGGCGAGATCGTCGGGCGTGCCCCAGCGTCCCTGCGGCACGCGGGCCACGACCCGCTCATGAAGGCCGGGAACCTGGGCCCGGGCGCCCTGGGTCAGCTCGGTGTCGATCCAGCCGGGCAAGATGGCGTTGGCCTGGATGTTGTCCGGCGGCCCAGGCCAGGGCCTGGCTCTTGGTGAGCTGGACGATGCCGCCCTTGCTCGCGGCGTAAGCCGGGGCGTAGCTGCCGCCGAAGATCGACATCAGGCTGCCGATGTTGATCACCTTGCCGCCCGACTTCTTGAGGCACGGGTAGCACGCCTTGGCCATCAGAAACGCGCTCGTGAGGTTCACGTCGAGCACCTGCCGCCATTCGTCGAGCGAGACCTCGTGCGGCGGCTTGCGGACGGTCGTGCCGGCATTGTTGACGAGGATGTGGATCGATTTGGATTTGTCGACGATCTCGGCCACGGCGCGGGCCACCTGGTACTCGCGCGTGAGGTCGGCCGTGACCGCGTAGGCATTCAGGCCCTCGTCGAGGAGGGATTTCACCGCCGCGTCCGACTTCTCCTGGTTCCGCGCCACGATCGCGATCGAGGCGCCTGCGCGGCCCAGGCCCCGGGCGATTCCCAGGCCGATGCCGCCATTGCCGCCGGTGACGACCGCGTGCTTGCCGGTGAGGTCGAAGAGGTCGAGCATGGGTCGCGTCCTTCGCCGCGGCCGGTCACTTTGTCGCCGCGGTCGTGATGAAGCCAGGAGGAGCTTGTACGTCGCCCAGACAAGGAGCGAGATCGACGCGAGGTCGCAGGTCATGTCGACGAAGATCTGCCGCGTCAGGAATGTCGAGAGTCTGAAGCGGATCGTCCGCTGAAAGTCCGGCTCGGCCACGCCGCGATACTCATACCACATCAAGTACTTGTTCAAGAAGGCGACGGCGATCTGGAGCGACGCGGCGATGAGATAGAAGCGGATGATCGGGTCGAGCAGGTCCGGGCGGCTCCAGGACGTTGGCGAACGACGCCTGGCTGACGAACAGCACCGGCGCCCGATGCCGTACCCGACGATCCAGCCGCGAAGGATGGCGGTGTATGCCGCATAGGCGTCGTAGTACGCCTTCCATTCCGGAACCGCCGGCGGGGCAGGCGGGGCGGGCGCGGCGTGGGCGTGTCGAGGGGTGGTGGGAAGCTTTCACGGAGGCGTCCTCGTCGAGTTCGGCGGCCCCCGGCGACGTTGCCGGCTCGATCCAGGACATGATGCCACGTCCTCCGCCGCGTGCAAGAGGCGCGGGCGCGGCGTCCTTGATTTCGCCCGGTCGATGGGTTCGACTTGGGCTTTCGATCAACCGCCAATCCGACCGACGAGCCCACCATGCCCGACCCGCGCTGGGATGCCCTCGCTGACCTGCTCGTCAACCACTCGACCCGGCTCGCCCAGGGCGAGCTGATCCTGATCGAAGGATTCGACCTCGACGACACGACCCTGCCGCGGCTGCTCATCAAGAAGGCCGCGCAGCGGAAGGCCGGGGCGATTGTCGAGCTCCGCGACTCTCGCGTCCAGCGCGAGCTTATCCGCAACGCGTCCGAGGCCCAGATGAAGGCCATCGGCGCGTACGAGCTCGAGCGGATGAAGTCGGTCCAGGCCTATGTCGGCCTCCGCGGGGCGCGGAACATCAACGAGATGTCGGACGTTCCCGGCGAGAAGATGAACCTCTTTAACACGCACGTCCTCCAGCCGGTGCACTTCGACCAGCGGATCAAGTCGACGAAGTGGGTCGTCCTGCGGATGCCCAACCCGAGCATGGCCCAGCAGGCCGGCATGAGCACCGAGGCGTTCGAGGATTTTTACTTCGACGTCTGCTGCCTCGACTATGCGAAGATGGCGAAGGCCCTGGTCCCGCTCGTCGGCATGATGGAGCGGGCGAAAGAGGTCCACATCACCGGGCCCGAGACCGACCTGCGGTTCTCGATCGAGGGCATCCCGGTCGTCCCCTGCGCCGGCGACATGAACATCCCCGACGGCGAGGTCTTCACCGCGCCCGTCCGTGACTCGGTCGAGGGGACCGTCCGGTTCAACACGCCGACGGTCTATCAGGGGACGTCGTACGACGGCGTGAAGCTGAGGTTCCGCGCGGGCAAGATCGTCGAGGCCGACTGCTCGAGCGGGGATGTCGAGAAGCTCCGGCGGATCCTCGAGACGGACGAGGGCGCGTCTTACATCGGCGAATGGTCGATCGGCTGCAATCCCCGGGTCCTGAAGCCGATGCGGGACATCCTCTTCGACGAGAAGATCGCCGGCAGCTTCCACCTGACGCCCGGTAACGCCTACGACGAGGCCGACAACGGCAACCGCTCGAAGGTGCACTGGGACCTGGTGCAGATCCAGCGGCCCGAGTACGGCGGCGGCACGATCGCCTTCGACAACGTGCCGATCCGGGTCGACGGCAAGTTCGTCGACCCGGCGCTGGCGGCGCTCGACCCGGAGTGATCGGGGCGCGGATTTATCTTCACTCGGCACGGGGTCTCGGCCGGCAGTCGGAACGAGGCGGGCGAGTCGCGGGTCAGCCCGCCTTGGCCTTGAGGCGGGCGTTCACGTAGGCCGGGCCGTTGGGCACGGTGTCGCCGATGAGGGCCGCGGTGGCGACGGTCTGCGGGACCGGCATCGGGGCGTTGAAGTTCGAGAGGGCGACGAAGAACGGCGGGGTGCTCAGGCCGTTGGCGTTGACCGCGCCGAAGGGGCCGAGCCCGTCGATCTCGGCGATGCTCGTGTTGCCGCCCCGCACCGAGCCCGCGATGACCGCGTGGCCGTTGTTGCCGAAGAGCTGGACCTCGTAGGCGTTCCCCGAGAAATTCCGGACGATCTCCATCTGCGTGCCGGCGGTCGCCAGGTTCACGAGGTTGTTGGCCGCGTCGTAATAGGACAGGCTCGTGCCGTAGCCGATCAGGGCGTCGTAGCTCGTCCCGGCGAGGCCGACGCCGGCACCGTCGAGGAAGTTGCCCGCGAGGTCGGTGATCCCGTTGGCGTTCGATCCGTTGATGATCAGCCCGTAGAAGGCGTTCAGCGCACCGGCTGGGAGGGAACGAGCGTGACCGAGAAGTTCGAGGCGTTGTACGCCACCGCGACGGGGATGAAGGCGTTGGCCACGCCGAGATCGCGGCCGGAGAGGAAGAGGCCGTAGTTGTTCGGGTTCGATGCCCGGGCCGGGTTCGAGCGGCTTGCTGAAGTCGATGACGTAGGCCAGGACCGAGTTGCCCGAGACGACCGGCACGACGCCGTTGACGAGCGGCGGGGTGAGGTCGCGGTCGATGTTGATGATTGTCACGTTCGCCGCGGCCGGCGAGCCAATCGAGGCGCCGTGGTCGACGCCGGTGATGGCGAAGAAGAAGTTGAGGTTGGGCGTGATCGCCGCGTCATGCTTGACCGGGCACGAGGACCGTCGCCGACGTCTGGCCGGCGGCGAAGTGAAGGGTGCCCGAGACGGGGGTGAAGTTCACGCCCACGACGGCCGAGCCCGCGGCCGTCGCGAACGAGACATCGATCGCGCCGAGCGTGCCGTTGAGCCGGTCGATCGTGATCGGGATCGTGCCAGCGGTCTCGAGGCCCGCGTAGCTCGACGCCGAGAGGGCGAACGTGCCCGGGAGGTTCGTCGCGTTGCTTGTGACGGCCGCGACGTTGTTCGCCGCGTTCGTGTTGTAGTTCGTGGTCGACGCGGTGCCGACCACGTTGAACGACCCGACCGCGGTCGGGATGACCGTCACGTAGACCGTGGCGAACGTGTTCGGGCGCCAGGCTGCCGATCGCCGCCGAGAGGATGTTGAAGGCGGTCGAGAATCCGGTGAAACCCTCGGTCGAGAACGACGAGACGAACGACGAATTCGCCGGCAGCGCGATGTTGATGCCCGTGCCGGCCGACGGGGCGGGGCCGGCGTTGTAGACCGTGAAGCCGTAGACGAGCGCGTCGCCCTGGATCGGGGTCTTGGTCGAGGCGATTCCCTTTACGATCAGGTCGACCGGGCTCACGAGCGTGGTGTTCGTGACGAGGTTGTTCGCCGTGTTCGGGTCGTAGTTCGCGCTGGCCGTGCCGGCGATGTCATTGATCGGGCCGCTCAGGGTCGGCACGACGACGATCGTCATCGTGGCCTGGTGGCCGCTCAGAATCGTGCCGAGGTTCGCCGTGATCTTACCGTTGGCGATGGTCGGCGGCTTGGTCGGGTCGGCAAGCTGACTGGCGGAGAACGCCGGATTGGCCATGATCGACGAGGGCAGCAAGTCGACCAGCACGACGCCCGGCGCGTCGGCGGGGCCGTTGTTCGTCACGGTCACGGTGTAGGTCAGTGGGCCGTTGATCGTGGCCGTGCTCGGATTCGCGACCACGGTGACCGCGAGGTCGGACGGGCTGACAGGCACGGGCGTCGTCACCGTTGCGGGGGCCGTTCCGACGTTGATCTCGGCCGAGTCGCTCACGGTCGCCGTGTTCGTGTAGACGCCGCTCGAGAGCGGGAAGACCTTGATCGACGCCGTCGCCGGGGGCTGGCCCACGCCGATGGTGCCGAAGTTGATCGTGACGACCCCCTTCAAGATCGTGGCTGAGCCCTGGCTCAGCGTGACCGTGATGTTGTTCGGGTCGATGTTCGCCGGCAGAGTGTCCGTGACGACGACGGCGGTGGCCGGGGAGATCGTCGTGCCGGCGAGCGCGCCGTTAGAGACGGAGAGGTTGAAGGTGAGGGGCTGGGCGGTCGTGCCCGGGACCGGCGAGGCCGACGCCGAGAGGGCGAGGTTCACCGCCTTCTGGACAGTCGTGGTGTTGGTCTGCGAGTTGTTGGTCGGGTCCGGATCGGCGACGTCCGGGCTCATCGTCGTCGCCGTGTCGGTGATCTGGCCGTCCTGGTTCGGCGTCACGTCGATCGTGATCGTGACCGCGCCCTGCGCGGGGACGTCGCCCAGCTGGAAGTCGACCTCGTTGCCGTTCTCGGTGAAGCTGCCCTGGCTCGTGTTGACGTCGACGATGGAGACGCTGGCCGGAAGCGTGTCAGTGGCAACCACGTTCGTGGCGTCGTTCGGGCCGTTATTGATAATCGTCACGACGTACGCCAGGTTCGAACCGACCGCAACCGGGTTCGGGTTGCTGTTAATCTGGACCTGGAGGTCGGCGGCGGGGTTCACCGGGACGGTCGTGAGGACGTTCGTGTTGTTACCGGGTGTGAGGTCGATGACGTCGCCGATGGCCGTCGAGGTCAGGCTGATGTTCCCGGTGGTCAGCGGCGTGACGACGATGGTGACCGTGACCGAAGTCCCCGCCGCGATGGTCCCTAGGTTCGCCGTGACCGTGCCGTTGGAGTACGCGGGCGGCATGGTCGGGTCGGCGAGCTGGCTGGCCATGGCGCTGACGAAGGTGCTGTTGTTGTCCAGCACGCCGGTGTAGACGACGTTCGTGTCGTCGGTGGTGCCGATGTTGGCGATCGTGACGGTGTACGTCTCATTGTTGCCGAAGAGCAGGGGGTTCGCGCTGGTCGCGTTCGTGACCTTCAGGTCGGTCGTCGGGGCGGGGGCGATGACGACCCCGTCGGAGAACCGTGACGTGGCCTGGATGACGTCCTGCGTGGCCGTGGCGGTAAGCACGTCGCCGACGTTCGTGCCGACGGGCAGCCGGAGGCTGAAGGTGCCGTTGCCGTTGACGTCGGTCGTGACCGTCGTCTCGCCGATCAGCGTCTGGCCCTCGAAGAGCCCGGCCGGGTCTGGCGACGTGCCCGCGTTGGTGAAGAACTGGACGGTGAAGTTGGAGTTGGCGCCGGTCGAAGGGCTGGCCGAGATCGTCCCGACGATGTCGGTCTGGCCCGCCGCGGTCTCGACCGAACTGATGATTGGGGCCGACTGGGTGTTCGTGCCGTCGGGGGCATTGCTGCCGGGGCTGAGGAAGATCCCGCCGTTGGCGTTGTTCACGATCGAGTTCGAGAGGATCTCGATGTTCTCGCCGGCCAGGACGTTGACCCCCGCCTCGTTCCCGCTCAGCCCGTTGTTGGCGATGATGTTGCCGAGGTTGATGTTCGCCCCGCCGATCACGTCATTGATCGCGCCCTGGACGAAGACGCCGGCCCCCTTGTTGGGCACGGCCGTCGACCCGGTGGCGGCGACGCCGATCCGGTTGCCCGAGATCAGGTTGTTCGTGACCTGCGTGCCGAGCAGGAGGATGCCCGCCCCGCCGTTGCCCGAGATCACGTTCCCCGCGTTGCCAATCCCGCCGATCGTCACCGACGCGGCCGCCTGGTTCAGGATGCCGTCGCTGCCGTTGGGCTCGGCCACGGTCCCCGTCGCGTCGGTGCCGATGTAGTTGCCCTGGATCACGTCGCCCGTCGAGCCGCCGACGAAGATGAAGATCCCTTCGAACGTCTTGCCCGAGATCACGTTCCCCGCGCCGGCGGCGGTGCCGCCGATCTGGTCGCCGACCGAGTTGTCCAGGTAGATGCCGCCGTTGCCGTTGGCGACGATCGTCGTCCCATCGGCGCCGAGGCCGATGTAGTTGCCCTCGGCGACCAGGCGGTTGGCATTCGTGACGGAGATGCCGTAGCCCCCATTGCCGGAGAGCACATTGCGCTGGGTGACGCCGGTCCCGCCGACCGTGCAGCTATTTGCGGTCACCCGGACGCCGTTGCCCGCGTTGCCCGCGGCGACCAGGCCGTTGGCGCCGGTGCCGATGTAGCAATCCTGCACGAGGTCGCCGGGCCCGCTCTCGAGCCAGATCCCCGCTTCGTTGGCGATCCCGTTGATTCCGTTCGCGTTGGTGAAGTTGTTGATGACCAGGCCCTTGATCGTGCAGTTACCCCCCTGCACGTCGAGCCCGGCGCCTGCCCGCCTGTCCCGTTGAGCACCACCAGCGGCTGGCCCGTCTTGCTGTCGTAGCCCGGCTGGCTCGTCCCGTCGAGGATCGTCCCCGAGTCGGACAGAGTCGGCAGCGCCGACAGCGGCGAGATCACCAGCTCGTTGGCCGGCAGGTTGAACTTGATCGTGTCATTGCCCGGGCTCGAGTTGGCGTTGATGATCGCCTGGCGCAATGTGCCGGTGCCGGCGTCGCCATTGTTAATCACGGTGAAGACGGCCAGGAGCTGGCGACGCTCCATCATCTCCAGCGCCAGCGGCCGCTGCGCCTTGCGGGTCTTCCGGTAGCGTGCGGCGGACATGCGACGGAGTCCCATTGCGAACGTCTCCAACCTGCCGCGCGTCGAATGCCCGCGCGGCCGCCCGGGGAGTGTGTAGAGGATGGATGCTCTGCGCAAATTGGCGTGACTGCAGTCTCCACCACGCCCGGGGGTTTGTCAAAGAGCCGGCACGGCTCGTCGCGACGACCGAGGGAGATGAATATCAATCTGGCATGGATGCTTGCATTATGTCAAGTAGCTGCCCGGCGGATTGTTGGGAAAAAACAACGCCGGGTGTGCGGGGAGAAAAGACGTGGTGACGGATCGAGAACGGGCGCCGGGCTCAGTCGCGGCGGACGGACGGTCCTGGAGGCCGCCGCAATCGGTCCGTTGCCGACGGGATGGCGGATCGTCGCGGTCGCTGAGGGTCAGGATGCGCCAGGGCCGAAGAAAGTCGCCTGGGGTTCTCCGTCCTCGCCGCGGCGGACAACGGCCATGATCCGCCCGTTGCGCCAGACGACCATGTCGGTATCATCGTAGCCGTCGCCGTCCGGCTCGTGGAAGTGCCTGACCAGGTCGGCCACCGCGTCGCCCAGCGTGTCGCCGGTGTGAGGGTCGAAGCAGGTGATAAACTCCTGTTCGTCGCGGACGACGAACTGGCGACTCAGGGTCGATTCGAGTTCCCGTCTCTCGTCTGCGGCCACTTCGATGCGGAAGCGTCGCATCGGTCGCACTCCTTGATTTGATGGAAGCGTTCCCGGCGACGTCGCCGGTCGACCGCCACTCCCCGCGTCGATCCCTCGTCCAGATGTACCCCCGGGCTCGGCCCAGCAGGCCTTGGCGATCGTCCGTATTATTCCACCGGGGGCGGACCGACGCAAGTGTATAGAAATACTGTTCTCTCGATTCAATACGTGACGCTCGGCACGCGCAATGGAATGGAGACAGGTTCATGGGCTCGGCGGGGCCGGCTGCAAGATCGAGGCCGTCGGGATCCGGCCGATCACGGCGTCGTCGAGGACCAGCGCGATCTCCGCGCCGGGGTCGTGTAGGCGGACCTCGGAATACTCCCAACGACCACCGACGGGACCGGGGTCGAGATGCTCGACAATTTCGCCCTTATTGAAGTCGGCGACCCAGTCGCACGGCACTCCCGCCTCCGCGCACCGCGCCGCTGCCCAGGTCTGACTTGCGGCTCGAGACCGCGACCTCGACGACCAGACCGACGTTTCGCGGCTCGGGCTCGTGGTCCAAAAGCGCTCCAGCGGCCCGCGGACGATAGCGAAGTCGGGGAGCGGATAGTGCCTCCTGACAGGAGGGTCCGGACCGCGTACGAGATCCGCTCGTTGACGAACGCATGGTGGGCGCTTTTCGCCACCTTCTCGCGGAGCCTTCCCTCCCAGAGGTAGACGCGGCGATCGCCGAAGGCACCCGACTCGACCGTCGCGAAGAACCCGGCGTCGCTCAACCTGGCGGGGGAGCGTCGATCAGGGAACTCATGCAGGACTCCCGTCGAGATCGGCCGTGCGTCGGTCAATCGACCCGGAGGATCGCCCCGGTGTCGGCGCTCGTCGCAAGATGGGCGTAACGTGCGAGCCAGCCGCGGGTGTAGCGCGGGGCCGGTGCCTTCCATGACTTCCGCCGCTCGGCCAGCTCGGCGTCGGAGAGCTCGACGGCGAGCGTTTCGCCGTGGATGTCGATCGCGACGATGTCGCCGTCGCGGAGCAGGGCGATCGGGCCGCCGACGGCGGCTTCCGGGCTGACGTGGCCGATCGATGCACCGGCCGTGCCGCCCGAGAAGCGGCCGTCGGTGACGAGGGCGCACTTGTCGCCGAGTCCGACGCCCTTGATCGCCGTCGTCGGCGCGAGCATCTCCTGCATCCCGGGGCCGCCCCTGGGCCCTTCGTAGCGGATGATGACGACGTCGCCGGCATTGACCTTGCCGAAGACGATGCCGTTGTAGGCGTCGATCTCGTTTTCGAAGATCACCGCCGGGCCGCGGTGCTTGAGCATCTTCGGGTCGACCCCGGCCGTCTTCACCACGGCACCGTCGGGCGCGAGGTTGCCGCGAAGGATCGCCAGGCCGCCCTCCTGCGAATAGGCGTGGTCGCAGTCGCGGATCACGTCGAACGGATTGAAGCCGTCGCCGCCGTGACCGTTCGATCCCGGCGTATCGGATTCTTCTCCCTCGGCCTCGAGCACGTCGAGTGCCGCGACCGTGGTGCCCGTCGTCGCCACGCTCGGGACGGTCCAGGCCTGCGTCGACCGCTCGCGTCCGGGGCGGACACGGCTCAGGAGACGTGCCCGCTCGACGGTCTTGCCCGAGCGGATGTCGAACTCGGCGATGTTCTCGCCCAGCGTCTTGCCCGTGACCGTTGGCGTATTGAGCGTGAGCAGCCCCGGACGTCCGCGCGATCTCACCGAGGATTGTGTGGATGCCGCCGGCGCGGGCGACGTCCTCGATGTGATAGTTGCTCGACGGCGCGACCTTGCAGATATTGGGCGTCTTTCGCGAGAGCTCGGCGATCCGATCGAGCGTAAACGGCACGCCCGCCTCAAACGCGATGGCGAGGATGTGCAGCACCGTGTTCGTGCTGCCGCCCATGGCCATGTCGAGGATCATCGCATTGTCGAAAGCGGCGGCGTTGGCGATCTCGCGAGGAAGCAGGCCGTGCCCCTCGCCCAGCTTGCCGAAGGCGCGGGCCAGCTCCACGACCCGCCTGGAAGCGTTGTCATAGAGCTGCTTTCGGTCGGCTGAGGTGGCGAGGATCGTGCCGTTGCCCGGAAGGGCCATGCCGATGGCCTCGGCCAGGCAGTTCATGCTGTTCGCGGTGAACATGCCCGAGCACGAGCCGCAGGTCGGGCAGGCGGCCTTCTCGATCTCGTCCAGCTTCTCGGCGCTGATCGTGCCGTTCTGCCGCTGGACGCTCGCGACAAACGCATCAATCAGGTCGATCGGCTTGCCGTCGACGCTGGCGCCTGCCTCCATCGGGCCGCCGGAGACGAAGACTGTCGGGATGTTGCATCGCATCGCGCCCATGAACATGCCGGGGACGATCTTGTCGCAGTTGGGGATGCAGATCATCCCGTCGAAGCGGTGGGCCTCGATCATCGTCTCGACGGCGTCGGCGATCAGCTCGCGCGAGGGCAGCGAGTATTTCATCCCCGCGTGGCCCATCGCGATCCCGTCATCCACGCCGATCGTGTTGAACAGAAACGGCACGCCGCCGGCCGCGCGGACGCATTCCTTGACGTAATTGCCGACGGCCTGCAGGTGGACGTGGCCGGGGATAATGTCGACGTGGCTGTTGCAGATGGCGATGAACGGCTTGTCCCAGTCACCCTCGCCGACGCCGGTGGCCCTCAGCAGGCTGCGGTGGGCGGCGCGGGCGTCGCCGCGCTTGATCGTGTCGGAGCGCATGGCGGGAGGGGTAGTTTCGGCGGACATCGCTGCGGACCTCGGCAGGGGCGGGGATTCGTCGGGGAGGACGAATCCCATGCTAGCGGGGCCGAGGGGCGTTTCACAAGGAGAGCCGCACTTCCCGCCCATCGCAGGGTGGGCTCCGCCCACTGTCTGCTGACCAGGGATGGTGGGCATAGCCCACCTACGACGACCTAACGGCCCGTCCAGACGAAATGCCCCACGACCACCCCCGCCACGAACGAGATCCCCAGCGCCAGAAGCATGAAGACGGCCCACGACGTGATCACCGACTGGGTGAGCACCACCTCGCCCGGTCGACGCCGCCGGGGGCGGTCGACGACGATCGGTCCGGTCTCGACCGCGATCTCGGGCACGGCGGCCGCGGCGGGAGGCGACGGTGGTGGCTGAACAATCGGCGGCGGGGCCGGCGGCGGCTCGGCCGACGGCTGGGGCTCGGGCTCGGGATTGGGCCCGGGCGGGGCGAAGGAGATGGGCAAGTCGATCGGCGCGGGGCCGCCGGGGACCTGGAAGATCGCCGTGTCCAGCTCCTCCCACGAGAAGGACGGGTCGTGCGGCGGCGACGCGTCCGGCTCGCGGTCGCGCTCGACCACCCTGGGCGCATCGTCCAGATCCGGGACAAGCGACCGGGTCGCCTCGGCCAGGGCGGACTTCTCGCTGTCCTCGGGCTCGGGGACGATCAGCTCGGCCTTGCAGTTCGGGCAGGTCGTCGTCTTGCCGGCGCGCGAGGGCGACGTGCCCAGCAGCTTGTTGCATCGGTAGCAGCGGAACCGGATCACGGCCTTGTCGATCGCCATGACGTGCGAATCCCCCGGCGCGCTGTGGACCCTGATGGATTTAGGTTACGGCCCCGGCGCCGGCTTCGCCATCCTGCGCCGGGCGGCTTGACCCGAAGGGCCCGGCTGTCACAATGGCAGGGGAGATCCCGCGAGGAATCGCGGCGCCCCTCGAATCCCCGAGCCTGCCCGGACGTCGATGACGGATAGCGACCACGCATCGCGGAGGGAGACCGCCCATGCCGCTCGGCCGAGGTCTGACAATCGCCGCGGTGGCGCTGGCCGGGCTCGCGGCCGCCGCGGCCAGGGGCGAGGACGTCTACATGAAGAACGGGCTCGTCTACAAGGGGACGGTCGACAAGGACAACACCCTCCGCCAGATCTCTGACGGCCTGAAGCGCGTCGTCGTCCGCGACTCGAAGATCGCGCGGATCGTCCCCCGCGACTCGTTCCGCCGGTTCGACGCGTTCGGGATCGAGCAGCCGATGGAGGTCCACGGCGGCGTGATGCCGACGGCAGCACTCGGGATCGCGGCAACGCCCTGGGACCCCAAAGGCCGGCGCGAGTTCCGCTACCTGAACCAGTACGGCAAGACGACGAAGATGCGGCAGGCGATCATCTCGCTGAGCCCGCGGTCCATCGGCTATCGCGGCATCGACGGCTTCTGGAAAGGCAACATCGCCACGAGCCAGGTGCCCAAGGAGGTCGTCCTCGGCATCCTCGCCAAGGCCGACCGCAAGGACCTGACCCAGCGGCTCCGGATCGCGAGCTTCCTGATGGAGGCCCGCTGGTACCCCGACGCGAAGGTCGAGGTCGAGTCGATCGCCAAGGACTTTCCCGAAGAGAAGCCGAAGCTAGGCGACTGGACCCGGTCGATCCAGGACGCGTCGTCGCGCGACGAGCTCAACGAGATCGGAGTGATCCGCAGCTCGCGGAAGCCGAAGGAGCTTCTCGCACGGCTCCGCGCCTTCCCGGGCGAGGGGGTCGCTCCCGAGGTCCTGGCCGACGCGCGCGAGCAGCTCCGCAAGGAGGAAGACCGGCTCGCCTCCGACCGCCGGCTCGGTGAGTCGCTTCGGGACCTGCAAAAGGGTTTCAGCTCGGCCGTCGAGAAGGAATGGAAGCCGCGGATCAGCGAGATCCTCAAGGCGCTCGAGGACGCCCCCGACGCCGCGAGGCCTCGGCTCGACGCCTTCGCCAAGGCCGATGCCTCAGCCGCGACCGAGGCGAAACTGGCGCTCGCGATGTCGGGATGGATCGCCGGCGCCGACCGCGCGACGGCGAGCCTGGCCGATGCGATGTCGCTCTGGAAGGCTCGAAAGTCACTGGTCGACTACTTCCGCGCCGAGGAGGAGATGGGGCGGTCGCAGCACCTCGAGGCGCTCGAGACGCTCGAGTTCGAGAAGGATCGAAACTATCCCGACGGCAAGCTCGACCTGGAGGGCCTGACCCGCATTATCCAGCTCATGCCGCCGCCGCTGCACGACGACCACCGCCGGCCCGAGGCGAACCCGATCATCCACCGGGTCGCGGGCGATCTGAATCCCGAGCCGACCGACTACATGGTCCTGCTCCCGCCCGAATACCACCCGCTGCGGAGTTATCCGGCGGTCGTCTCGCTCCACGACGGCCGCGGCCCGCGCCGGGCGATCGACTGGTGGGCCCACGAGGTGGCCCGGCGCGGCTACATCGTGATCGCCCCCGAGTACAACCCGCCCGGCCTCGCGCCCGACTACCGATACACCCAGCCAGAGCACGCGGCCATCGAGCTGGCCCTGAGAGATGCGCGCAAACGGTACTCGATCGATAGCGACCGCGTGGGCCTGCACGGCGTGATGATCGGCGGTCACGGGGCGCTCGACATCGGCTTCGCGCATCCCGACCTCTTTTCGTGCGTCGCGACGGTTTCGGGCGAACCGGCGAAGTTCGTCCACGCGTACAAGAAGCACGTCGAGCACATTCCGCTCTACATGGCGATGGGCGACCTCGCGCCGGGAAACCGCGAGGTCGTCTTCGACGGCTTCGCCAAGCCGATGATCACGGACGCTGAGGACGTGACGTACGTCGAGTATCACAACCGCGGCCTCGAAGACCTGCCCGAGGAGGCGCCGATGATCCTCGACTGGATCAACAAGCACGTCCGCGACCCGGCTCCAAGACGATTCGAGGTATCGACGGCCCGCCCGAGCGATGCGCGGTTCTGGGGCGTGGTCGTGCAGGAGCACGTCCCCGGCCAGACGATCGCGCCGGAGGCGGCGGAGATCCCGGGCCGGAACATCCGCCCGGCGAAGATCACCTATCGCGCGATCGCCACGACCAACCAGATCCAGGTTCGGGTGGCGGGCGTCAAGCGGCTCGACGTCTGGGTCGGCCCCAAGACGCTCGACTTCAAGCGGAAGATGGAGGTCCGGATCAACGATACGCCGTTCTTCCGCGGCGTGGCCAAGCCCGACTTCGCGGCGATGCTCACCGACCTCCGTTACCGGTTCGACCGGCAGCAGGTCTACTGGCTCAAGGTCTCAGCGGGCAAGGGAGGTTGAAGGCCGGGGGTCGCCTGGCACAAGATGAGTCGTTTTCTTGACCCGTCCCGCGCGCCACGAACGCGGAGCCCACCGTGACCGAGCCCGTGACACCCGACTGGGTCCGCGACGCGATCTTTTACCAGATCTTCCCCGACCGGTTCGCGCGGAGTAACGCCGTCGCCAAGGCCGCGCACCTCGACGAGTGGGGATCGCCGCCGACGTACCACGGATATCAGGGCGGCGACCTGATGGGGGTCGTCGAGCATCTCGACTACTTGCAAGACCTCGGCGTGAACGCGATCTACTTCACGCCGATCTTCCAGTCGGCGTCGAACCACCGCTATCACACGCATGACTACGAGAAAGTCGACCCGATGCTCGGCGGCAACGCCGCACTGCGGCGGCTGGTCGACGAGGCGCATCGCCGCAAGATGCGGGTCGTGCTCGACGGTGTGTTCAACCACGCGAGCCGCGGGTTCTTCCAGTTCCACGACATCCTCGAGAACGGCGAGGACTCGGCCTACCTCGACTGGTTTACGGTCCATGGCTTCCCGATGAACGCCTACGACCACACCAGGGACCCGGGCTACAAGGCTTGGTGGAACCTGCATGCCCTGCCCAAGTTCAACGTTCAGACGCCCGCCGTGCGCGAGTTCCTTTTCGGGATCGGCCGGATGTGGGTCGACTTCGGCATCGACGGCTGGCGGCTCGATGTCGCCAAGGAGATCGACGACGACGAATTCTGGCGCGAGTTCCGCCGCCGCGTCCACGCGAGCAACAAGGACGCCTACATCGTCGGCGAGGTATGGACCGAGGCGAGACACTGGCTCCAGGGCGACATGTGGGACGCGGTGATGAACTATCTGTTCACGCGAGCCTGCATCGCCTTCTTCATCCGGGACCCCGACGTCGAGGAGATCAAGCGGACGAGCCTGCGCAAGGTCGACGAGCCGGGCGCGGAGGCGTTCCGCGAGGCGATCCTTCGCGTGATCGGCCATTATCATCCGAACATTACCGCGGTCATGATGAATCTTCTCGACAGCCACGACATGCCGCGGTTCGTCTCGATCGCCAAGGGTGACGAGTCGGCCTTTCGGCTGGCGACGCTGTTCCAGATGACCTATCCCGGCGCACCCTCGATCTACTACGGCGACGAGATCGGCATGGCCGGCGGCCACGACCCGGCCAACCGCGCGGCCTTCCCGTGGCACAGGCCCGAGACGTGGGATCGCGACCTTCTGCATGATTTCCAGCGGATGATCGCCCTTCGCAACGCGCAACCCGCGCTGCGGCGAGGCTCGTTCACCCCCCTGTATGCCCAGGACGATGTCTTCGCGTTCACGCGCGAGTACGAGGAAGATACGTTCGTCATCGCGTTGAACTCCGCGACGGCGACGCGGCGGATGGAGGTGGACCTCTCGGGAAAGGTTGGGGAGGGGTCGCGGCTGCACGAGGCGTGGACGAGGGAATCAGTGGCGGTCGAGGGCGGGCGGATCCGCGATCTGGTGTTGGCGCCGCGTTCGGGCCGCGTGTTCGCGTCGAAGCCCGTGGCATGAGCGACGAGACGCCCCCCGCCTGGCGACTGCCCGCGGGCGTGAACGCCTCGCTCTGGCAGTACGCCCACACGCCCCGGCTGGCCGAGGAGGAGGACGACTACTTCGTCGGCCATCCCCTGTTCTGGCGCGACGCGGTGGAGGTCGACGCCCGGTTCACGGAGCCCGGCCGGGTCGTCGACCTCGGCTCCGGCGTCGGCCGGCATGCCCTGCGGATGGCCCATCGCGGCTTCCCGACGGTCGCCGTCGAGCTATCGCAATCGATGCTCATCGAGGTTGGCCGCAAGGCGGAGCGGATGGGCGTGACCATCGACCGAGTCCGCGCGAACCTCTGTCGGCTCGCGTGCTTCCCCGATGCCTCGTTCGATTATGGATTGTCCATGTTCAGCACGCTCGGCATGATCCGCACGGCCGCCGCGCGGCGGCGTGCCCTGTGCGAGGCCGCGCGGATTCTCAGGCCCGGCGGGCGGCTGGCGCTCCATGCGCACAACATCTGGCTCAACCTTCGAAACAAGCAGGGGCGCGACTGGTTGCGGGATCGATTGCCCTCGATCCTGCTCGGGTCCGAGACGGCGGGCGACCGGCGGATGACGTATCGCCGGGTGCCGGGGATGGAGGTGCATCTCTACCGCTGGGGCGAGCTGAAGCGGGAGATCCGCGTGGCGGGGCTGAGGATCGAGGAGATCGTCAAGCTCGACGAGGTGACGGCGCGTCCGATCCGGGCGCCGTGGTTCCTGCATTCGATCCGGGCGGGCGGTTGGCTGCTCTTCTGTCGGCGGAACTGATCCGTTCTCGTTCCCACGCTCCGCGTGGGAATGCCTCTTCCGACGCTCCGCGTCGTCCGGCGCCTCCTCGGGAATGGCCGCGGAGCGGCCGGAGACGCGTTCCCACGCGGAGCGTGGGAACGAGGGCGATGCGCTTCAGATCTGGTAATCGAGCCCGGCCGCCCCGTCCGGGTCCGAGCCGCGAATTCGCAGCCGCGGGTCCTCGATCGTCACGGTCGTATAAGGCGCAACGCTCCGGGTGATCCACGCCGACGAGCCGATCACGGCGTGGTGCCCGATGACCGTCCGGCCGCCGAGGATCGTGGCGTTGGCGTAGATGACGACGTCGTCCTCGATTGTCGGGTGCCGCTTGATGTCGCGGAGCAGCTCGCCCGTCAGCTCGTCGCGCGGGAAGCTGAGGGCGCCGAACGTCACGCCCTGATACAGCTTCACGTTCCGGCCGATCTCCGTCGTCTCGCCGATGACGACGCCAGTGCCGTGGTCGATGAAGAACCGCGCGCCGATCGTTGCGCCGGGGTGGATGTCGATGCCGGTCTTCGAGTGGGCGTACTCGGTCATCATCCGCGGGATCAGGGGCACGCCCAGGGTCCAGAGCTGGTGGGCGAGCCGGTAGACGGTGATCGCTGTCAGGCCCGGGTAGCAGAAGAGGATCTCGTCCAGGCCCCGGGCCGCGGGGTCCCCGTCAAAGGCGGCGCGGGCGTCGTCGGCGAGGATCGAGCGGATCGAGGGGAGTGCGTCGAGAAGCCGGACCGTGGCAAGCTGGGCCTGCGCCTCGAAGTCCTCCTCGAGCCGATCGGCCTTCTTGCAGTCGTGCCGGTACGCCCGGGCGATCTGCTCCGAGAGCCGGCCGTACAGGCTGTCGATCAGGTCGCCGACGTGGTAGGCAACGTTCCCCATGTGCAGGTTCTGCCGCCGGCCGTAGCCGGGGTAGAGGATTTCGCGGAGGTCGATCAGGATCTCGACCACCTCGCGATAGCTCGGCAGCGGCGACGCGCCCAGGTGGTTGAGCGGCCCGCACTCCTCGTACGTTCCGACGATCCGCTCGACCAGCGCGGGCAGGGATTCCTTCAGTTGGATGTCCGTGGCCATGTTCGGCTCCCGCCGTCGGCGGTGGGGACGGGGTCGCGAGGACGATTCGGCTTGTCGATTGGGAAACGGGAGATTCTAGGCAGGCACGGGTTTTGAATCAATCTCGACCGCACGGGCGTTCCCGCGCAGAGCGTGGGAACGAGACGATGGCGCGGGTAAACTGAACGCCGCGAACGGCAGCGCCAAGGAGGACGATCACGATGAACCACCCGCCGATGGTCACCCCGTCGCTCGATCCGACCGGGATCTTCGAGCTGTTCCGGGGCAACTACGCAACCGAGCTCCTGACGGCGGCGGTGGCCCATTTCCGCGTCTTCGAGCGCCTCCGCGAGTCGGGTCCGGTCGGGCTGGAGGCGTTCCGCCGTCAGCTCGGGCTGTCGGACCGGCCGGCGATCGTCCTGACGACGGCTCTGCGTGCAATGGGCCTGCTGACCGTCGACGAGAAGGGCCGGATCGCGCCGACCGAACTGGCCAGCGAGCACCTCACTCCCGGCGCATTCTTCGACGTCAGCGGCTACATCCGCCTAGCCGCCGACGCGCCCGGGACGCTGCAGATGGTCGAGAGCCTCCGGAACAACCGCCCGCTCGGCGCCGACGCGTCCGAGGGCGGGGCGGCATTCATCTTCAAGGAGGGGATCGAGTCGGCGATGGAACGCGAGGCCTCGGCACGGCGGCTGACGCTCGCGCTCGCCGGGAGGGCCCGCGTCGTGGCGCCGGTACTGGCCGAGCGGTATCCGATCGAGGGGGCCCGGCTGCTGCTCGACGTCGCGGGCGGGTCGGGCCTGTATGCGATCGCCTACCTGCTCCGCCATCCCGAGCTCCGCGCGATCGTCTGGGACCGCCCCGAGGTCCTCAAGGTCGCCCACGAGCAGGCCGAGGCGCACGGCGTGGCCGACCGGCTCGCGTGCATGGCCGGCGACATGTTCGTCGACCCCGTCCCTCACGGGCCCGACGTCATCCTGCTCTCGAACGTGCTGCACGACTGGGACGTGATCGAGTGCTGGAACCTCGTCTCGAAGTGCTCGCACGTCCTGCCATGCGGCGGGAAACTGCTGATCCACGACGTCTTCCTCGACGACGACCTCGACGGCCCGCTGACGATCGCGCTGTATTCCGCGGCCCTCTTCCAGTTGACCGAAGGTCGCGCCTACAGCGCGGCGGAGTACCGCCGCTGGCTCCTCGACGCCGGGTTCGTGCCGGACGAGGTCGTGCCGACGCTCGTCCATTGTGGCGTCCTGCCGGGCATCAAGGCGGGGGACGGCGGGGGGCGGTAGGTCGGTGCGGACAATCCCCAGGAGGGCGAGGCTCCGCCCGAGCCCGGGTATCGGGCGCGTCGGTCGGGATGCGCCTGCGCCGAGGCCGGCGCCATCCCCGGACTCGGGCGGAGCCTCGCCCTTCCGGGAAGGCCGGACGCAGCCGCGGCGGCAAGTGGCCTGGTCAGAACGATTTGCCCCGGTTAGCCTTTTCTTTTCGAACGCACGCACCAGGCCGGGTCACCCAGGGAAACAGGCGCACCACCATGATGATCAAGGCGACCGATATCCGACGCGGGATGGTCATCACGATGGACGGGATCAACTTCGTCGTCGTCGACTTCGCCCACCACACGCCCGGCAACCTCCGCGCCATGGTCCAGACCAAGCTCCGCAACATGAACAGCGGCGCCCTGATCGAGAAGCGGCTCCGCTCGGTCGACCAGATCGAGGTGCCGTACGTCGAGACCAAGGAGTTCGAGTACCTCTACTCCTCGGGCGACGAGCACGTCTTCATGGACACCGAGACCTACGACCAGCTCAGCTTCCCGCCGGAGATCCTCGGCACGGCGATGCAGTACCTGCTGCCCAACAGCAAGGTGACGGTCCAGTACGTCGCCGACAAGGCCGTCTCGATCGAGGTCCCCGCCTCGATCGACCTGACCGTGACCGACACCCCGCCCGAGCTCAAGGGGGCCACGGCGACGAACCAGTACAAGGAAGCGACGCTCGAGACCGGCCTCAAGGTGCAGGTCCCGCCGTTCGTCGGGCCGGGCGAGAAGATCCGGATCGATACCCGGACGGGGGAGTACGTCGAGCCGCGTGAAGTGATCTTATAGGGTGGGCTCTGCCTACCATCCGGGCTCCTGTCCGATCCACATGGTGGGCAGAGCCCACCCTACGACGACGCCTTCCGCCCCAATGCCCCCGCGCAGACCCCCGTCAACAATCGCGCCGCGTTGCGGCCGAGGAAGCGGATGTTGTAACCCCCCTCCTGCACGAGCAGCGTCGGGAACCGCATGGCTGCCGATCCGCCGGCCGATCTCGGCGAGGCCGTCGGGGGTGATGCTCCAGGTGCCGGTCGGGTCGGCCTTGGCGATGTCGAGGCCGAGCGAGACGACCAGGGCCCCGGGCTTGAACCGGCGGACGATGGCGAGCGCCTCGTCGAGGGCCTCGAGGTAGCGGCCGTCGTGGACGTCCTCGGCCAGCGGCATGTTGTGGTTGAAGCCCAGCCCTTCGCCCTCGCCCTTCTCGTCGGCGAAGCCCGAGAAGTAGGGGTAGGCGAAGTTCGGGTGGCCGTGGATCGAGACGGTCAGGATTCATGTCGCGGTTGTAGAAGATGTCCTGCGTGCCGTTGCCGTGGTGGTAGTCGACGTCGAGCACCGCGATCTTGCCGCCGAGCTTCGTCGCGAGGTACTGCGCGGCGATCGCGCCGTTGCAGAAGTAGCAGAAGCCGCCGTAGGTGTCGCGCTCGGCGTGGTGGCCGGGAGGGCGGCACAGGCGAGTAGACGAGCGGCTCGCCGTCGAGGATCGCCTAGGCGCCCGAGAGCGCGACGTTCACCGCGGCCCGGGCGGCCTTGTAGGCGTCGTGGCTCAATGGCGTGAACGTGTCGATGCAGTAATAGCCCGCGCGGACGGCTCCGGTCGTACGGCGGGCGGTCGGTCCGGCGGATCGGGAAGACGTAGGGATAGAGCAGCTCGCCGGGGGCAGTTCGGTGCAGATGTTCCTGAGATAGTTGACGAAATCGACGTCGTGCACGGCGCGGATCGGCCCCTCGCCGAAGTTGCGGACGGGCAGGCGCTCGACGTCGGGCAGATCGCTCGATCGCCTTGAGGATCACGTCGACGCGCGCGGGCCGCTCGACGTAGCCGCGCTCGCGGACGTGGTGCAAGGAGTGCCGGGCCGAGCAGAACACCTTCAGCGGATGCAGCCGCTTGGGCAGCTTCGGCGGCGGGTCGACGGTGTGCAAGTAGAGCGGCGACCGGATCGGCACCGGCGCCGTCGCGGACCGAGCGGGCAACGCGCTTCGACGTACGGGTCGTCGATGTCGTAGTTGTAGCGATGGGTCAGGATCAGCCGGATCACCTCGCGGAGCGCGTCGGCCGCGAAGCGGCGTCGGTCGAGTGTAGCGGGTCGTAGAGCAGCCGCGGCTCGGGAGGGTTGCCGGGGCGGATCGGCTGGTCGTAGAGCGTGTCCGACGACCGGCCGGGCGCCGTAGCGCTCGTAGAAGCGCAGGCGCGTCTTGTTCGCGCTGGAGGATCGCCGAGTCGGCGACCTGCTTGGGGTCGTCGGTGGGGACCTCGAAGAAAAGTCCCTTGGCGCCGCGGGCGATCATGTCCTCGCGGAGCGCCTCGTACAGCGCGCCGCCCAGGCCGCGGCCGCGGCGCTCGGCGCCGGTGACGATGAAATCGAGATAGGCGTAATCGATCGACTCGAAGTAATCGGCCAGCGCGAAGCCGATGACACGGTCCCCCTCGCCGTGCGCCGCCAGCAGGATCGCGGGGATGCCGCGGGCGGACTGCTCGTTCAGCTTGCGGGTGATGTATTCGGGGTCGCTCGGCGTACGTCGGGGAAGGCCGCCTCGAACAGCTCGTGGATCTCCTCCAGGCAGCGGCGGTCGTGCTGGCGATGGACCCCGATGATGTGGCTGATCCGGAACATGCGGCGCGTCCCTGGCCTTTTGTGGCGTGCGATCCGGGTGATTATCCCAATCGCGGCCGCCGGATCAACGCCCGCTCGGCCAGCCCGACGATCGTGGCCTCATAGTCGCGCCCAGATGCACGCAGGGCCCGTGCCCAGCCGGCCGTCGGTCCGACGTCGGGGTTCGGGTTCACCTCCAGGATCATCGGCCGACCCGCTGAGTCGAGGCGGAAGTCGACCCGCGCCACGTCGCGGCACCCGGTCGCCTCGAAGGCCGCGACCGCGAGCTCGACTCAACTCGTCGGCCAGCGACGCGTCAATCTGGGCGGGGCAACGGATCGGTGAGCCCAGGTCTTCGTCCGACCCGACGTCCCACTTCGCCGCGTAGGTCAGGATCGGCCACTCGCCAGGCTTCGGATCGTAGACGACCTCGGCGACGGTCAGAGCGACCGGCTCGGGCAGTGCCGAGAACTCCGACGTTGTATTCCGGACCGGGTAAATAGGCCTCGACCAGGACGTCGCCGGCGGAATTGGGCCCGGAGCAGGGCGACCCGTTCGTCTACGAGCGTTCGGTCCGTAACGACGCTTCCCTGGTCGATCCCGAGGCTGGCATCCTCGGCGTCGGGCTTGACGAAGTAGGGACCGGGGAATGTTGGCTGGAATGGCGTCGAACCCGAAACGACCTGGAACGGCGCCGTCGGCAGGCCGCATCCTCTGAGCAGGCCTTCGTTCGGGCTTTCTGGTGGCAGAGCCCCTGCGCCACGGGCGGGCAGCCGGTGTAGGGGAGGCCGAGCAACTCCAGGAGCGACGTGATCCACGCCTCGCCCGCGCTCGAGCCCGCGAACCCCTCGATCAGGTTGAAGACGACGTCGGGACGGGGGTGTGATCAGGTCCGCGATCAACCGCTCGACCGGCGGCGCGGCGGCGATGCACCGGGCCTGGAAGATCGAGCGATTGAGGATCGCCTCGATCTCGCGGGCGACGGCGACGACGTCGGCCTCGGAGTCGAAGTGCGGGTGATCGGCCGGCAGGCTCGGGGCGTTGTAGAGCACAGCGACGCGCGGCCGGGCGACACTCATCGCCGGCTCGTCCCGGGGAAGTGCTCGTCGAGGCCGAGCCGGGCGAGCGTGGCCTCGAAGATCCGGCCGATCAGGTCGTCATATTCGATCCCGTGGCCCCTGGCGAGGATCACGAGGTCGCTCGTCACGGGGGCGAGGCCGGGCAGGGGGTTGGCTTCGATGAAGTAGGGGACGCCGTCGCGGACGCGGAAGTCGATCCGGGCGAGGTCGCGGCAGCCGAGGCTCGAATAGCAAGACCGGGCCGCGTCGAAGAGACGACGTTCGGTTTCGAGGTCGAGGGCCGCGCGGGGCTTCGTAGGAGACGCGGTTTCGCCAGTCACGCTTGACTTCGAGGGAGTAGACGAAATCGCTCTTCCGTCTGCTTAGAAACGATCCGCATCGCACCGAGAACTTCGACGCTCCGATCGTCGATGTTGCCGATCAGCCCGACCGTCACTTCGTCGCCTGGATGAATTCTTCGATGAGGATGGGTTGACGATAGCTCGCCGCGAGCTCGCAAAAGACGGACCACGCCTCGGCCGACGAGGAGGCCAGACAATGGGCGCGGATGCCCTTGCTCGAGCCCTCGAAGCTCGGCTTGAGCAGGACGCGGCTGGTCGCGTCGTCGGGCATCAGGCCGAACGTTCCGTGACGAAATGACGCCTCGTCAATTCCCGGCCGGAGTCGGGAAGCCGGCGGGTACGTGGACGCGCCCGTGTCGGGAGACCAGCCGCTTGGCCACGTCCTTGTCGAGCGTCGCCGCCAGCGTCAGCGGGTCAGAGCCCGTGTAAGGAATGCCGAGCATCTCCAGGACCGCCGGCACCCGCGCCTCGCGGCAGCGGCCGACGCCCTCGCCCTCGGCCATGTTCCAGACGAGGTCGGGCGGATCGTCCAGGACGCGGCGGAGGAACTCGGGGCCGTCGCCGAGCAGGACGACCTCATGGCCCGCGCCTCGCAGCACTCGGCGATCGCCTCGACCGTCTCGGGCTTGTCGAACTCCTCGAACCGGTCGTCCGGCCCGGCCCCATGGTCGGAGGCCGGGCCGGTCGGCGCGAGGTCGAAGGCGATCCCGATCCTCAATGCCCGGCTCCGCTTGGCGTGGCCGTTCGTCCCCTTGGCGTGGCCGTTCGTCCCCTTGCCGTGGCCGTTGGTCCCGTTCGCGCGGCCGTTGCCGTTCTTCGACGGACGCCTTGGGACGCCGGCAGGTGCCGCGGGTTCCCCTCGGGGATCAGGACCTCGGCCTTGCCCTCGAGGAGGCCGCTGACGCCCTGCGTCTCGACCGGCCGAGGGCTTGGCGAGCGGCTCGCCGGTGGGATGATAATGGATGATCATCCCCTCATAATTGCGGAGGACGACCGAGTCGTTCGAGGCCGAGATCAGGTAGTTCGGCACCGAGCGGGATCTTGCCGCCGCCGCGGGGGGCGTCGACGACGTAGGTCGGCACGCCCAGGCCGGAGATGTGCCCGCGGAGGCCCTCGATGATCTCGATCCCCTTCCAGACCGGCGTCCGGAAGTGGCCCGCCCCGGTGACGGGGTCGCAGTGGAACAGGTAATAAGGCCGGACCTTGATCCGCAGAGGGCCCGGCAGAGCTCGCGCTGGACGTCGAGCGCGTCGTTGACGCCCTTGAGCAGCACGGCGTGGTTGTTGATCGGCATCCCGCGCCATCCGCAGCCGGTCGCAGGCGCGGCGTGGCCTCGGGCGTGACCTCGCGCGGGTGGTTGAAGTGGGTCTGGATCCAGATCTTGCCCGAAGCCGCCGAGGATGGCGACGAGCTCGTCGTCGTCGACCCGCTGCGGGCAGGGTGACGGGGACGCGGGTGCCGATGCGGATCACGTCGAGGTGCGGCAGGGCGCGTCAGGCTCTCGACGAAGAAGGCGAGCTTCTCGAGCGGGAGCGTGAGCGGGTCGCCGCCCGAGACGATCACGTCGCGGATCTCGGGGTGGGCGCGCGACGTACTCGACCATCCGGCGGTCGTCGCGCGAGACCGAGTCCCACCCGCCGCGCTTCATCGTCGCCCGCTTGCGGGTGCAGAAGCGGCAGTACATCGTGCAGACGTGCGTCGTGACGAGCAGGGCGCGGTCGGGTAGCGGTGGGTCAGGCCGGGGACGGGCGAGTCCTTGTCCTCGTCGAGCGGGTCGTCCTCGCGTCGGTCCCGGCGGCGCCGGCGAGCTCGAGCGGCGAGGGGACCGACTGGAGCCGGATCGGGTCGGCGGGGTCGAACGCGGTCGATCAGCGAGAAGTAATAGGGCGGGATCGCGAGCTTGTACTGGGCCTGGAGCGCGTCGAGGGCGCGCCGCTCCTCGTCGGAGAAGGGGAGCAGCTCGGCGAGCTGCCTGGGCGTGGCGGACGGCGTGCTGCGCCTGCCAGCGCCAGTCGTTCCAGTCGCTATCGGGGACGTCGGCCCAGGCGGGGTGTCGGGGTCGCGGTGATCGGTTCGGGCGCCGGACTGGGAGGCTCGTCGCCATCCGGACCTCGGTCCGAGTGGGATGGCGACGAGCGGGGTCGGTGAGCTGAGCGATTCGCTCATCGGATCGCTGACCCTCGCGTGAAGAGATGTGGGGCCGCGACCGGGCGTGCGGTGCCCGAGAGGATTTGTGGGATTCTAGAACATATGCCCGTCGGAAACAAGGGGAATCGTGCGTCACGGTCCGCGGATTTCGTGCGTCCGCGGCGTCGAACCGCCGGTGCCCGGGCCGCTCAAGCGACTGGCCGTGCCGAACGTGGCGACCGGAGCGATTCTATCGTCATCTTTCCACGCGAGCATAGCTCCGCGGCGTGCCGCGGGCGGCCCGCGCGGCCGGGTAGCATCGGCTGACGCCGCGCGACCACGCCGGTGAAGATCGGCTCGCGATCCCGCGACAGCCGACTCGCACCGCGGAGCCGCACCTTGGACGCCGTGACCCGCCTGCTGTCCGACCTCGTCGCCATCCCCAGCGTCAACCCGATGGGCCGGCCCCTCGACGGGCCCGGTTCCTCGAAGGGGCGGATGTCCGACTATCTCGAGGCGCTGGTTCCGCGAGCTGAGGCGTCCGCTGTCGAGCGGCAGCACGATCGCGCCGGGCGCGACAACGTCCTCGCGCGGTACGAGGCGCCGGACGCGGAACGGACGATCCTCTTCGACGCCCACCAGGACACCGTGCCGACCGACGGCATGACGATCGACCCGTTCCGGCCCGTCGTGGAGGGCGGCCGGCTCTACGGCCGGGGGTCGTGCGACATCAAGGGCGGGATGGCGGCGATGCTGCTCGCCTTCGCCCGGCTGGTCGCGGAGCGGCCCGCGGGGTCGGCGTCGGTCGTCATGGCCTGCACGGTCGACGAGGAGTTCACCCACATCGGCTCCGACGACCTCGCCGGTCGCCGCACGGGGCCGACCTCGCGATCGTCGCCGAGCCGACGCGGCTCGAGCTCGTCGACCGCCACAAGGGGGCGGTCCGCTGGAAGGTCCGCACCCGAGGCGTCGCCTGCCACAGCTCGACGCCCGACCTCGGCGGCAACGCGATCTACCGATGGCCCGGGTGGTCCGGCACCTCGCCGCCTACGCACGGCAGCTCTGCCGAGTCTCCGCCCGACCCGGTCCTCGGCCCGCCGTGCCTCTCGGTCGGCCGGATCGAGGGGGGGCAGAGCGTCAACGTCGTCCCCGACCGGTGCGAGATCGAGGTCGATCGCCGGATCATCCCGGGCGAGAACCTTGTCGCGGCTGCCCGGGATCGTGCGGGATTTCCTGCGGAGTCGGATGGACCTGGACGATCGTCGAGTTCCTGCCGCCCTGGGTCAGCATGCCCGCGCTCTCACCGGACGAGGCGGCCTCGTCGCGCTGGCTCGAGCCGGTCCGCGACGCGATCGGTCGCGCGCCTCGGGCGGACGACCCGCGGTCGACGGCGTGCCGTACGGGACCGACGCGGGCCCGCTCGGCGAGTCGGGCCGGCTGCCGTGCTTCGTGTTCGGCCCGGGCGACATCGCGCAGGCGCACACGAAGGACGAGTGGATCGAGCTCGACCAGGTCCGCGCGGCGAGCGAGGCCTATTATCGGATCGCCGCCGAGCTCGGCCGCGCGTGACGCGGCCCCGGCCGTCGAGCGTCGACGGCCGGGGCGGCGGGGAGCGATCCGCGGGGTCTCGGGGGCGTGGCTTAGAAGACGTCGAGCGCGAAGTGATAGCCCTGGTAGTAACGCATCTTGTTCAGCCCGTGGATGCCGCCGACGGGATGCCGCCAGCCGAGTGGCCGAGCTGGCCGCCGTAGAAGTTGCGGTAGGTCTTGCCCTGGATCTGCGGCACGATCCGCTGCTCGCGGGGGTACAGGTACCACCCGTCGTAGAGCGCCCTGTACTCGAACCCGTTGCCCGGGACCTGGGGCGGGACGTACGGCCAGTGCAGGTAATCGGACCAATCCTGGGCCTTGGCCGACCCGGCCCCGGCGAAGCCGTAGAGCGCGAGGGCCAGCGCCAGCGTCTTGAGCGCAGTGCGAGACACGATCCACCTCCGTGTAGGGAACCGATTCCCGGACATCACCGAGCATGACACACGATTCGGCGCGACAACGAAACGGCGGTCAATTTTCTCCGACGGCTCGTCAGGGTCCTGCGTCCTGGCGAAGGCGCTGCGGCCCGATGCTGGTCGCGACGACCCTCCTCGCGACCGTCTTTGTCGCCCCGACCTGCGCTGCCGGACCTGAGCCGGACGCGGCGCGGATCAGGAAACACGTCGCGACCCTCGCCTCCCCCGAATTCGGCGGCCGGCGCGGACCCGTCGCCGAGCGGTCGCGAACGTACCTGATCGATGAATTCAAGCGGCTCGGCCTGAAGCCACTCTTCGACGGCTCCTTCTACCAGGACATCCCCGACCGAGAGCCGGGTTCCCTGATGGGCCGAAACGTCGGGGCGAAGCTCGTCGGAACCGACCCGAAGCTGCGCGACGAGTGGGTGATCGTCTCGGCGCACTTCGACCACCTGGGCGTCCGCGACGGCGTTCTCTACCCCGGCGCCGACGACAATGCCTCGGCCGTCGCCATGATGCTCGAGGTCGCGCGCTGCCTCGTGGCAGTCCCCGAAAAGCCCCGTCGGAGCGTGATGTTCATCGGATTCGACCTGGAGGAGCGCGGGCTGTTCGGCTCACGCTACTTCGTCGAGCATTCGCCGCTGCCGCTCGATAAGGTCGCGCTCTTCGTCACGGCCGACATGATCGGCCGGTCGCTCGCCGGCGTCGGGACCGACTTCGTATTCGTCATGGGCACGGAGCGGTGGCCGTCGAGCCGGAGTTGGATTCGCGACGCCAGCCGTGCCAAGCCGCTGCGCGTCGGCATGCTCGGCGCCGACCTGCTCCTGCTCGATCGGAGCGACTACGGGCCCTTCCGGCGCGGAAGGTCCCCTTCCTCTTCTTCTCGACGGGCGAGAATCCGTGCTATCACACGCCGGCCGACGTGCCAGAGACCCTCGACTACGCCAAGGCCGAGGCGATCAGCCGCGTGATTTACGACGTCATCCGTCGTGCGATCCAGGCCGATGATCGCCCCGTCTGGCGCGAGCCGCCAGACAATGGCATGGAGGAGGCGCGGTCGCTACAGGTCGTCCTGAAGATGCTCCGCGAGCACTCTGCCGAGCTGAAGGTCGGTCGGACGACTTCGTATTTCATGGACCAGGCTCTCGCGACCCTCGACGGCGTCGTCGAGCGTGGGCGGATCGAGCCGGGCGAGCGGGCCACCGTGATCCGGCTGGCGCAGCTCGTCATGGCGGCGATCTTCTGAGTAAGGGCCGCGTTTGCGGACAATCCTCAGCGAGGCAAGCGGAAATGGTCTGCAAAGTCGGACCCTACCGGGGCCCTGGAATAAAGCCGCGTCGCAGGGGAATTCCCGGCGGAGGCGGCGGCTCCGGGATCGCCGGGCGGGGCACAGGCTCGAGGTCGAGCCCGAGGCCCGGAGCAGGGGCGTCCGGGTTGCCCCCTTGCTGGACGAAGAGCCGCTCGACCTCGTCCTCCTTCGCCGCCTCATGGGCCAGCAGGTCGACGCGGGCCAGGGCATATTCGGCCCATCCCGCGTCGAGGGCAATGGGCTCGGAGACGAGCGTAACGACCGCCGTCTCCTCGATCGTCCGACGGGTGCGCGTGGGCTCGACTCGCTTCAGGTAGGCGAACGCATCGCGTGCGCGATCGAGATCGCCCAGGCCCGCGAACGACTGGCCGCGCAAGCCGAGGACGGCAAGCCGGCGGTCGGGCGTGGGCTCGATGGCGGCGAGGCGGTCGAGGTCGACGAGAGCGGCGGGGAAGTCCTCGCGGAGGTAGTCGAAAAGGAACCGCGCCTCCTCGCGGGCCAGGTCGTCTGGTCCCGCGTCGGCCGGGTCGAGCAGGGGCCGCGCCGTGCGGGCGATTCGGCGGAGCCGGGCGAGGGGCTCGGAGTTGGATTCGAGCTCGCCGGGGACGGGCAGCGCCACGGCCCGCTCGATCGCCCGGCCGCCCACGATCGCCGCGGGCAGCCCGTCGCGGAGGATCGGTCGCACGGCCCGCACCGCGAAGGCAAGCCAGGCCGTGCGCGCCGCCCGGTCGGGCGCGAGCGGAGTGAGGGACATCGAGTCGAGGTCGCAGAGCACAGCGACGCCCGAGGCCCCCGGCTCGCCCAGGCGGAGGGCCAGCGCGTCACCGTTCGGGGACAGGGACAGGTCGCACGCGGCGAGCATCGGGTCGAGCACGGGGAACAGCTTCACGACCGATCGCTCGCGCGGGCGATACCACGCCACCTGGCACGACTGGTCCGGCAGGGCGATCGCGGAGAACAGGTTGTCGCCGTCGCGGTCCTGGGCGAGCGACGCCGCCACGATTCCGCGGTCGGTGACGATCGGCCCGACGACCGCCGGCATCACGCGAATCGGCCGTGCGCCGTCGAGCCCGACGCGGAGCAACTCGACCCGATCGGGCTGCGATCCGTCTTCCAGATGGATAGGCGTCCTCCCGAGGAAGACCGACGAGTGTCCGTCGCGTCCCGGGAGGGGAGGCGCATCCACGCGGAAGACGTCGGCCAGCCGACGCGAGGTGCCGAGCGGGCCGTCCAGAAACTCGAGCGCCGACCGGCCGGGCCCGGTCGTGAGCACATAGAAGAGGCGATTTCCCAGCGGCGACCACGCCGGCAGCGACGCCGACTCGATCGACTTGACGACTGTCCCGTTTTCGGCTCGGATGATCGCAAGGCCGGCCGGCTTGACGCGAGGCACGGCCAGGAACCGGCCGTCAGGGCTCCACGCGACCGCGGACCCGACCAGGACTGCGGCATCGCGCGCGGGGTCGTCGATCGTCTGCGAAAATAGGATGCGCCGCTCCGCGCCGTCGATGCGGACGATTTCCAGGCGGCCCCGACCGTCGGGCGTCGGCACGAAGCGGCCGAAGGCGAGACCCCTTCCGTCGTGACGCCACGCGGGGGGCGTGATCAGGCCCGCGCAATCATCCAGCAGTGTCGAAGGCGCGTCCGAGCCGACGCGTGTCGCCCAGAGGCGATACGTGAGCGGAGGGCGCGGCGGAGCGGGATTCGCCGCGGTTTCCGGGTCATGACCGCGGAAGATCCACTCGGTTTCGAGGGTCGGCGGCCGCGTCGGCGTGGCCACGGTGTAGGCGACCCAGTCGCCGTCAGGCGACCAGACCACGGGCGAGCCGAACCCGGCCGACGCCTCCTGGGCAGCGAGCGCCAAGAGAACCAGTCCCACCGATCCCACGAGGCGCCGCATTGGTGTCGCCCCACCTCCCGATCCCGCCGGCCGGACCGCGCCACCAAAGGGGCGCCTTGCCGCGCGGAGTACCTGCGACTTCGCCCCTGTCCTCGGGACACACCTAAGCATACGGCCCGGACATGTCGAATCCTAGGGTCGGGGTTCATTCCGCGCTCGGGTTGCCGGGGGCTGATTCAGAGCTGGACTGCGCAATCTAGGCAAACAGCGTCATCTGGAACGATCGATTTGACCCTGACGGCGGGCGCTGTAAACTGCTTGGGGACAGGAGCAAGGCGAGGCCAACGGTCGGTCGGCGCACCCCTGGGGAAGTGCTTGTCAGCGACGGGTCCGTTGCTTATAATGCGTGACTTCTCTTGGGATTGCGTCCAAGGCAACACTGACCGCGGGCGCGTCCTCGACGAACGGACATCGCCTTCCTGGGGCCTTCCATGCGATTTGTGCTGATCGATCGGATCACCGAGCTGCAGCGCGGGCAATCCTTGCTGGCGGTGAAGAATCTTTCGCTGGCCGAGGAGTATCTGGCCGACCACTTCCCGGGCTTCCCGGTGATGCCGGGCGTGCTGATGCTCGAGGCGCTGACACAGGCCGGGGCCTGGCTGGTCCGCGACATGGAGGACTTCGCCCACAGCGTGATCGTGCTGAAGTCGGCGAAGACCATCAAGTACGGCAGCTTTGTCGAGCCCGGCCGCCAGCTCCAGCTTCGCGTCGACCTGGTGTCGCACGGCGACTCCGAGACGACGTTCAAGGGCGTGGGAGTCATCGACGGCCAGGAAATGGTCAAGGGCCGCTTCACCCTGCGGCGGTACAACCTTCGCGAGAAGGACCCCTCGCTTCACGCGACCGACGCGCAGATCGTCTCGGGCCTTCGCGACCTCTTCGGCACGCTCCGAAAGGGCTCGGTCGGCGCCCGCGCGATGCTCCGCGAGCCGTCGGTCAGACCGGTCGGTGAGCTGGCCGCGCCCAAGGCGTAAGACTCGGCTGATGTTGCAAGGTTTGCCAAGATTCATCAAGATGGTGCGGCCTTCCGAGAGAGTCTCGACCGTCCCACCCCCAGACGAACGGCGAAATCCGCCCGGTCAAGCCCCCGGTTGAAGTTCTCCAAACGGTTTCGCCGACGATCTAAGGCTGGGCCCGACGATCGCGGCGGACGAAGTCATGGTCACCGGCGGGGCCGGAGGCCGGCCCCCCTTACACTTGAGGATGTCATGCCGACGAACGACGAGATCTACCAGAAGGTTCAGGCCACTCTCGTGGACGCCCTGGGTGTCGATGAGGACGACGTGAAGCCCGACGCCACGCTCCAGGGCGACCTCGGCGCTGAGTCGATCGACTTCCTCGACATCGTCTTCCGGCTCGAGCGGAATTTCGGGATCAAGATCCCCCGCGGCGAGCTCTTCCCCGAGAACATCGTCTCCGACCCCGGCATGATCGAGGACGGCAAGCTGACGGCCAAGGGCCTCGACGAGCTCAAGACCCGCATGCCGTACGCCGACCTCTCGTCGTTCGCCTGCAAACCCCGAGGTCGACAAGATCGGCGACCTCTACACGGTCGACATGCTCGTCCATTACGTCTCGAGCAAGCTCCAGTCCTGAGCTCCGGCCCGCCCGAAGGAGTGGGGCGGGGCCGACTTGCCGCGATCCGCGACCCGCGCGGGCCACCGGAAGGGATGCCCGTGCGGGTTCTTCGATCCCGCGAAAGCACTCACAGCCGAGGTGACCCGCCCACCCATGCGTTGGATCTGGATCGACAAGTTCCTGGAGTTCAAGAGCGGGCAGTTCGCCCGGGCGATCAAGAACCTGACGCTCGCCGAGGAGCACCTGCACGACCACTTCACCGGCTACCCGGTCATGCCCGCCTCGCTGATCATCGAGGGGCTGGCCCAGACTGGCGGCATCCTCGTGGGCGAGGCCGGCGGCTTCGCCGAGAAGGTCGTGCTGGCCAAGATCCCCCGCGCCGAGTTCTTCGGCGTGGCGTGTGCGGGCGACCAGCTAATCTACGAGGTGACGCTGACCGACCTCCGGAGCGAGGGGGCCGTGGTCGACGCCAAGGCGTTCCTCGAGGGGGAGCTGCTGGCCGACGTCGAGATCGTCTTCGCCCACCTCGATAATTCGCGGGCGAACCAGATCTTCGGGCCGAAGAACTTCGTGTTCACGCAACAGTTGCTCGGGGTGCTCGACCTGGCCAGGGCCCAGGAGCGTGCGAAGGCCGCCGCCGCGGTCGAGCACGCCTCCGACGAATGGCCTGCCCCCTGGGCAAGGCCCGGCCGGCACCCCGTGACGCGGGGGCGCGCCGCGGTCGATCGTTCGGAACGGACGGACTGAGGAGAGGGTCGCGACCCCCATGCTTCGCTCGGAACGCCGCGTGGTCATCACCGGGCTGGGCCTGATCACTCCGATCGGCATCGGCGCCGGCCGTCCTGCGCGGCCCTTGCCGAGGGGCGGGGGGGCATCCGGCACATCAAGGCCTTCCCGGTCGACGGCCTGCCCACCGACGCCGCCGCGGAGGTCGAGGGCTTCGACCCCAAGGCCCACGTCCTCCCCAAGCACAAGAAGGCGCTGGCCAAGAGCCTCAAGTACATGGCCCGCGACATCCAGCTCGCCGTCGCCGCGGCCGAGCTGGCCGTCGCCGACGCCGGGCTGGCCGACGGCGGCGTCGCGCCCGACCGGATCGGCGTCGACCTTGGCGCCGGTCTGATCTCGACCGAGCTCGACGAGCTGGCCACGGCGATCAACCTCTCGACCAAGGGCGAGGACTTCGACTACCACACCTACGGCCGCGAGGGCATCCCGCAGATCCAGCCGATCTGGCTGCTCAAGTATCTGCCGAACATGCTCGCGACCCACATCTCGATCCTCCTCGACTGCCAGGGCCCGAGCAACACGATCACCGAGGGCGAGGCCGCGTCGAACGTCGCGATCGGCGAGGCCGCGCGGATCATCGCCAAGGGTCGCGCCGACGTGATGATCACCGGCGCCGCCGACTCGAAGATCCATCCCCTCGGGCTGATCCGCATGAGGCTGCTCGACCAGATGTCGCACTGGCCGGGCGATCCCTCCGGCGCCTGCCGGCCGTTCGACACACAGCGCAGCGGCTGGGTCGCGGGCGAGGGGGCCGGCATCCTGGTCCTCGAGGAATACGAACACGCCAGGGCCCGCAACGCCCGGATCTACGGCGAGGTCCTCGGCTACGGCTCGGGCTGCGACGCCCACCCCGGCGGCGGGCTCGACCCGGAGGGCGTCGGCACCGAGATCGCCATTTCCGCAGCCCTACGTGATGCCGGCCTGAAGCCGTCCGAAATCGGCCACGTCAACGCCCACGGCGCGGCCACGGTCGAATCCGACCTGGCCGAGGCCCGCGCCTTCGGCCGTCTCTTTGGGCCCGAAGGCGTCGCCGATTACCGCGCTCAAGGGCCACGTCGGCAACATCGCCTCGGGCTGCGGGGCCGTCGAGCTGCTCGCCAGCCTGGTCAGCCTGAACCACGGCGTGATCCCGCCGACGTTGAACTGCGACGAGCCCGACCCCGCGTGCCGCGTCGACGTCGTCCGCGGCCCGTCCCGGGCGACGGACAACCTGACCTTCGTCAACACCAACCTCACGCGGCACGGCCAGGCTGCCGCCCTGGTCGTCCGCGCCGACCCGCTCGCCGGCTGACCGGTCGCCCGCCGACGGTCGCCGCGAAAGGAAATGTCGATGCAACGCCGCGTGGTCGTCACGGGAATGGGGATGGTCACCCCCGTGGGTGCGGACCTCGACGAGACCTGGTCGTCGCTCCTGCACAGCAAGAGCGGCGTCGGGCCGATCACGTTGTTCGACGCGGCCACGTTCCCGACGCGGATCGCCGCCGAGGTGAAGCGCTTCGACCTCGGTCGGTACGTCGACGACCCCGACCGGTGGGCCGAGCACTGCCGGAACACCCAGTTCGCCATCGCCGCCGCGACAATGGCCATGCGCGACTCCGGCCTGGAGGACGAGCCGGACATAAACCCCGCGCGGTTCGGCGTCTATCTCGGCTCGGGCGAGGGCCAGCAGGACTTCCCGAGGTTCGTCAAGCTGCTGAACCGCGCGTCGAAGGGGACGGGCAAGGTCGACACGCAGCAGTTCACCCGCGAGGGCGTCCAGACGCTGCACATCATCCACGAGGCCGAACAGGAGCCGGGCACGCCGGCCGGGCATCTGGCCGCGCTCTTCGGTGCGCGTGGGCCGAACGCGAGCTGCCTGACGGCCTGCGCGGCTAGCTCGCAGGCGATCGGCGAGGCCGTCGAGATCATCCGCCGCGGCGACGCCGACGTGATCCTCTCGGGCGGCACGCACAGCATGATCCACCCGTTCGGCGTGACCGGATTCAACCTCCTGACCGCCCTCTCGACCCGCAACGACGAGCCGCACCGGGCGAGCCGGCCGTTCGACCGCGACCGGGACGGGTTCATCCTCGGCGAGGGCGCGGGGATGGTGATTCTCGAGGAATTGGAGCACGCCAAGGGCCGCGGCGCGACGATCTATGGGGAGGTCGCCGGCTACGGCTCGACGGCCGACGCCTTCCGCCTGACCGACACCCACGAGGAAGGCCGCGGCGCCATCGCCTGCATGCGCCAGGCTCTGGCCGACGCGGGGATCGAGGCCCGGGACGTCGATTACATCAACGCCCACGGCACGAGCACGTCAGTCAACGACTCGATCGAGACCCTTGCCATCAAGCGGACGTTCGGCGAGTTGGCCTACGATGTGCCTGTCTCGAGCACCAAGAGCATGATGGGCCACCTGATCGCCGCGGCGGGCTCGGTCGAGGCGATCGTCTGCCTGCTGGCGATCCGCGACGGCGTCATGCCGCCGACGGTGAACCTGGATCACCCGGGCGACGACTGCGACCTCGACTACGTCCCGCACGTCGCCCGCCAGAAGTCGGTGGACGTCACCTTGACGAACAGCTTCGGATTCGGCGGCCAGAACATCTCGTTGATTATTCGACGGTACGCGGGTTGAATGGTACATTTGACCCAAGTAGAAAACGTGAATCACCCGCCCCGCTGGCCCGGCCCCCGCGCGACACCCGCGACGCATCAACGCCGCCGCCCCGGAGACCCGACGTGTCTAGTGCCCTCTGGATCGGCCTCTCAGCCGCCGGCCTGTCGCTGGCGGTAGTCGGCATATTTCTCATCTACGTCTACGTCCGCTATGCGCCCATCATCCTGCGGATCTTCGAGGAGAAGCCGCTCTTCTTCCCGCTCCGCTCGGCCCCCACGGGCGACGGCGATGATGTGAGGTTCGCCACGGCCGACGGGCTCACGCTCGCGGGGACGTACTTCAAGACAAAAGCCGCACGGCGGCTCGGGGTGGTCGTCTTCTGCCACGAATACCTGGGCGACCGGTGGAGCGTGATGCCGTACGCCGGCCACCTCCGCGACCTCGGCTTCGACCTGTTCAGCTTCGACTTCCGCAATCACGGTCAGAGCGAATCCGAGCCGGCGTATCAGCCGCTTCAGTGGCTGACCCAGCACGAGCTGGCTGACCTGTGGGCCGCATTGAAGTACGTGCGCTCCCGCCCCGATGCCGACCCGGCCGGCGTTGGCCTCTTCGGCGTAAGCCGCGGCGGGTGTGCGTCGCTTTGCGTGGGCGGGAAGGACCCGGGCGTCTGGGGCGTCACGACCGACGGCGCCTTCCCGACTCGCGGAACGATGCTGGCCTACATCCTTCGCTGGGCCGAGATCTACGTCGGTTCGAAGTCGTTCTGGCGGAATGTGCCGATCCAGGCGTATCACTTCCTCGCCTGGTCGTCGCGGAAGCGGGTGCAGCGGAAGCTCAATTGTCGCTTTCCCGACGTCGAGCGCGGCACGGCGCGGCTGGCGCCCCGCCCGCTGTTCATGATCCACGGCGAGAAGGACTCGTACATCGGCCCCGATATCGCGCGGGGGCTGTTCGCGGCGGCGGGCGACCCGAAGGAGCTGTGGATCGTCCCCAAGGCGAAGCACAACCGCTGCCGCGAGGTGGCGGGCGCAGAGTATTCAGACCGGGTCGCCGCCTTCTTCCTGGCGAACGCGCCGCGGGTCTCGAAGCCGGTCGCGGTCGACGTCGCGTCGAAGACGCCCCGGGAGGTCGCGTCGGCCGCGGTAGTGGCCCCGTCGGCGATCCCGGCGATCGAGTCAAATGCGGCCGGCAGCAACGTCCTTTCTCACTGATCGTCTCCGACACACGATCGAACCTGGACCGTCGTCGCCAGCGGCGGCTCGGTTGTCATGCGCGGGCCGACCTCACGGACGGGCTCGACGATGCTCCACCTGATCAAGATCGCCGCCGGAATACCCCTGACGAACCGCTCGCGGCGGCTTGCGCGGCAGTTCCTCGCCGCGGCTCGCCAGGCCGGCGACGTCCAGCGGAAGCTGCTCCTTGATCGAATCGCCCGCCACAAAGAGAGCGCCTTCGGCCGCGACCATCACTTCGGCGAGATCCGCACGGTCGACGACTTCCGCCGCCGCGTGCCCGTGCGCGACTATACCGGTCACGAGCCGTACATCGACCGAGTCCGCCAGGGCGAGACCTCCGCGCTCTTCGGCGCGGGCACCGAAGTGCTCATGTTCGCGATGACCTCGGGCACGACCAATCGCCCGAAGACGATCCCGGTCACTCGCGAGGCCCTGAACGATTACCGCAAGGGCTGGCAAGTCTGGGGAATCACCGCGTTCGACGCCCACCCCGGCATGCTGAACCGCGGCATGAAGCCGCTCCTCCAGATCGCCAGCGACTGGCGCGAGAGCTTCACGACTGCCGGAATCCCCTGCGGCGCGATCACGGGCCTGACGTCGCACATGCAGAACCCGCTCGTGCGGATCAACTACTGCATGCCCGCGGCGGCGTCGCGGATCAAGGACATCGAGTCGAAGTACTACGTCGCGCTCCGGCACTCGATCTACCGCGACCTCGGCACGATCATCGCCGCCAACCCGAGCACGATCCTCGCCATCGCTCGCCTGGGCGACCGCGAGAAGGCGACGCTGATCAAGGACCTGCATGATGGGACGATCGACCCGAAGTGGACGATCCCCGACGACGTCCGCCGTGCGATGAGCTTCTGGATCCGTGTTCGCCGCCGACGGGCCGCGAAGCGGCTGGAAGCGGTCGTGAACCGGACGGGCCGACTGTTGCCGAAGGACTACTGGCCCGACCTCCAGTTCCTCGCCAACTGGACGGGCGGGACGATGGGAGCCTATCTCCGCGGCTATCCGGAGTACTTCGGCGACGTCCCGGTCCGCGACGTCGGGCTGATCGCCTCGGAAGGCCGATTCACGATTCCGCTCGAGGACGGCACGCCGGCCGGCGTCCTCGACGTCCAGCACAACTATTTCGAGTTCATCCCGGAAGAGCAGGGCGATGCCGAGCAGCCCGAGACGGTCGAGGCGACCGAGCTGATCGAAGGCCGGCGCGATTTCATCGTGCCGACGACCTCGGGCGGGCTGTATCGCTACCACATCCACGACCTGGTCGAGTGCGCAGGGTTTGAGGGGCGCGCTCCCAGGCTCGTCTTCCTGAATAAAGGAGCGCATTTCTCGAGCTTGACGGGAGAGAAGCTCAGCGAGTTCCAGGTCGTCGCCGCCGTCGCCGCGGCGCAGGAGGCCGTGGGGATCAAGCTGGGGTCGTTCCTCCTGCTGCCGAGCTGGGGCGACCCGCCGCGGTATAACCTGCTGGTCGAGACGTCCGACCTGAACGGCGAGGCCTCGGCCGCCAGGCTGGCGGCGGAAGTCGAGTCCCAGCTCTCGAAGCAGAACGCCGAGTACGAGAACCGCCGCGCGACCCTCCGACTCGACCCGATCCGCATCAGGCGACTCGCGCCCGGCTCGTGGGCCGATTTTCAGCGGAGACGGCTGGCGCGGAGCGGCGGGACCGTCGAACAATATAAACAGCCGTGCCTGCTCGCGGACCTCGAGACGATCGAGGGGTTCGCCTTCATTGACGGCTGAACAGTCGCGGGCATGGGGCAGCGAAGGCCGGCGGGTCTTCAGGATGAGTGGGGCGGGCCTCCGCGCCCGCCTCCCCAGGGAAGGAACACGCCCGACGGAGGAAGGGCCATCCGCGCAGGGAACGCGTGGGAATCGGCTTGAGCAAATCGGCCGATTGTGCTACCAGACGGGACGATTTCCCTTCCGGGCCGATTCCACGGCCGCGGCGGGCGATCGGTCGCCCCGTCCGGGGGAGTTGCGGAGCATGGTGGTCGCGATGGATCGCACCGAGTCGACGCGCGGGCGGCAGGCACGCCTGGCCTGGCTCACGGCCTCGTTCCTGGCCGTGATGCCCGCCGGGTGCTCGTACATGAAGGGCTTCCGCGGCTCGGAGGCGCCGAAGGTCGGCGGCTACGCCGACCCGACGGGCGACCCGTACCTGGCCCACCACAAGGTCGGTCCGGCCCCGCGGATGCCAGGTTCGGAAACCGCCGTGGCGAAGGGCGAATCGGCCGCCGAGCCCGCGGCGTTCGTCCGCTCGACCGCACACCCGACCCGATCGACCGGCTCGCCCGAGGAAGGCACAGTGCCCACGGAGGTCGTGAGCCTGGGCGCCCCGGTCGCCCTTCCGACCGAGAAGCGTCCGCGCCCCGAGCGCCCGCGACCCCCGACGTCGAGGTCGCCGAGCTTCGTGGTCCGGATAGAGACCCGAAGCCGACCGATACGGACGAGGCTCGGGCCGTGATCGCGCGGGCCCGCGCGGCGGTCGAGGCCCTGACAACCTACCAGGTCCAGCTCAACCGCCAGGAGCGGGTCGGCGACGTCCTGCAGCCGGCCGAAGACGTCCAGCTCAGTATTCGTCGGGCGCCTCGGGCCGTGCGGCTCGAATGGACGGCGGGTCCACACAGGGGCCGCGAGGCGATCTATTCGGCGAGCGAGCCCGGCGCGCTGCTCCACGTGCACATGGGCGACTCGCCGATCCCGGTCCCCAACCTGAGCATGGCGCCCGACAGCCGCGATGGTGATGAAGAACAGCCGGCACCCGATCACCGAGGCCGGGTTCGACGCCATCGTCAAGACGCTCGAGACGGGCCTCGCGGCGCCCGCCGCGGGGTCGACGCTCGCCTATATCGGCGTCGAGACGCCCGCGGAGGTCGGCCGGCCCTGTCATAAGATCGAGCGGCACAACGCGGCGGGCGAGACATGGCTCGTTTACCTCGACACCCAGACGGCCCTGCCCGCCATGGTCGAGGGGACGTCCGCCAAGGGAGAGCTGCTCGAGCGCTACCGCTTCGTCGACGTGAAGCCAAACCTTCCCGAACTCGCCTCGGCCGATGCCTTCGACCCCTCGAAGCGCTGGCCGAGTGCCGTCAGTGGCGGGTTGCTCGGCCGGCTCGCGCGGACGGCGGTCGGCGATGCCAAATCGACCGACATTGCAGCCCCTCGCTGACTGCCATCGTGGCGGCGTGATCGCGCCATTAAGCCATTTGGCAAAGGGCTCGACGCCACGGGCAACTTGATCTAAACTAGTCCTAGAAGGCATTTTGCGATCCTGATCCGGGGCCACCCTGGCCTGCGTGGCGTCGCATGGCCCAAGTCTTGCTGATCTAGCGGAGCACCCCTCGCCGAAATCTCCGGCGGCGTCGCCCACGGACCGGCCATGACCCTGGACAATCCCTACTCGATACTGGTCACTGACGACGACCCCGTCGCGCGTGCCACGTTCCGCGACATCCTCGAGCCGGCCGGCTACCGGACGCTACTCGCGGAGAGCGGCGAGCAGGCGATCGACATCGTCCAGCGCGACGACGTCCATCTCGCCCTCATGGACATGCACCTGCCGAAGCTTTCGGGCCTCGAGACGATGGAGATCGTCCGCCAGATCAAGGGCGTGCTGCCGATGATCCTCGTCTCGGCCGACCACGACGACCAGATCCTCCGGAAGGCCCTCCAGCGCACGCGTTCTGCGTGCTCGCCAAGCCGGTGAGCAAGAATCTGGCGATCTACGTGGTGTCGAAGGCCTTGATGAAGTTCTATTGACCGGCCCGACCGTAGCGATCGCGCCAAAGGTGTCGACGCGCGGCGCGGAATCGTGCCCGGGCGACATCGCGAAGGGCGCCGTGCGCCCTTAGGCTGGAGCGTCGGAACGCGCCCCGTGCGAGGGCCCGCGATCGACGCTTCCGGAGTGACGCATGCGCCGCCCCGCCCGCCTACGCCCCGAGGCCGCCTCCCCGCCCCGTCCTCGCTCGCGGCGAAGGTCGGCCCTGCCATCCGTCGAGGGGCTGGAGGGCCGGACGCTCCTGAGCACGATCCTCGCCCTGACGAATAACGACAGCCTCATCACCTTCGACTCCGCCGCGCCGACGTCGGTATCGGGCGTCCTGCCGATCACCGGCCTGCCGTCGGGCGAGACCATGGTCGCGATCGACTTCCAGCCCGCGACGGGCCAGGTGTTCGGACTCGGCAGTAAGAGCCACCTCTACACGATCAATCTCCTGAGCGGCGCGGCGACCGCGGTCTCGACGACGGCCTTCTCGACGGCGCTGGTCGGCGGCCAGTTTGCGATGGACGACCACCCCGTCACGAACCTTCTCCGGATCGTCGACGACGCGGGGCAGAACTTCCGGGTCGATCCGTCGACCGGGCTCGTCGCCGGCAATGACGGGACGCTGACCTACGCCAGCGGCGATCCGAACGTGGGCAAGGCCCCCGACATCGTCGCCCTCGCCTACACGAACAATGTCGCCGGCGCCACCAGCACCACGGCCTACGCCGTCGACGGATCGAACGGGACGCTCGACCTGCTCGGATCGCCCGGAGGATCGCCCAGCTCGCCCGACTCAGGTCAGCTCACGACCGTCGGAAGCCTCGGCGTGACGGTCGATAGCTCGACCGGCGGCTCGTTCGGCCTCGACGTCCTGGCGCGACGACGACGGCCTACGCGATTCTGACCCCTACGTCGGGCGCGAGCGCGAACAAGCCGGCGCTGTATTCGATTAACCTCGGCACGGGCGCGGCGACGTCGATAGGCGTCCTGGGGGACGGGTCGCTGACGATCCTCGGTCTTGCCGCCTCGACCCTCAACCCGCCGCCGGCCCCGACGCTCGCCGCGGGCAGCGACAGCTCGGGCGGCCATCACGTCACGAACATCAACACACCGACGATCACCGGCACGGCGATCCCCGGGGCCACGGTCTGGATCCTGGCCAACGGCAACCTCGTCGGCACGGGGACGGCCGATTCGTCGGGGAATTACTCGATCACCACGGCGAAGCTCGCCGACGGGACCTACACGGTCGAGGCCGTCCAGTTCGACGCCTCGGGCCTGCCCAGCGGGGCGAGCCCGGCGATGTCGCCCCCACTCGTGATCGACACCACCGAGCCGCCCGCGCCGAGCGTGCCGAGCCTGCTGCCCGCCGACGACACGGGCTTCTCCGACACCGACCATTACACCCGAGACAACACCCCGGTCTTCACCGGCATCGCCCAGCCGGGAGCCACGGTGTATCTGTTCGCGAATTACGTCCTGATCGGCTCGGCGGCCGCGACGAGCGCGGGTACCTACTCCGTCCAGTCGACCGCGCTGGCGGACGGCACCTACCAGATCCAGGCGAGCCAGTCCGACATCGCCGGGAACTTCGGCCCGCTCTCGGTCGCGATGTCGCCCGCGCTCGTGATCGACACCTCGCAGCGGCCGACGCCGGACGACGCGTACATCAACGCGCTCTACGTCGACCTGCTGGGGACGCCGGTCGACGCGTCCGGCCTGGTCACCTGGCTCAATGTGCTCCACGGAAGCGGGGGCCGGCAGGCGGTGGTCAGCGGCCTGCTCGCGTCCACGGCCTATCGCGGCAACGTGGTCCAGACGACCTACGAGGCCCTGCTCGGCCGCGCCGCGTCGCCCTCGGAGGAATACGCCGGGATTCTCCGCCTCGCCACCGCGCGGATCGAGGCGTTCAAGGCCCAGGTCGCGGGGACGGACGAGTTCTACACTCTCGCCGGCAGCACCGTCGCCGGTTTCCTCGCCAGGCTCGGGCAGGTGTTCCTCGGCCAGCCGATCGACGCGACGTCGTTCGCCAAATACACCGCGCAGCTCAATTCCGGAGCGTCGCGGACGACGGTCGCCTACGAGGTGCTCACGAGCACCCCGGGCTACACGGCGACCGTCAATTCGATTTACGCGAGCCTGCACCTGACGCCGGATACGGCCGGCGTCACGGCGGCGGTGACCTTCCTGCAGCACGGCGGGACCGACCAGGGGCTGATCCTGGCCCTGGCGACGAACAATGGGTTCTACGGCGTCGCGCAGGGCAACGGCGAGACGATCGTGCAGTGGGCGAAGCAGGTCTACTTCGACCTCTTCGGCACCTACGCCGACCCGACGTTCACGGCGGCGATGGCCAATCTCGTGGAGCATGGGACCGCCACGCCGCTCCAGGTCGTGCAGGGGCTCCAGTTCCTGCCCCAGTATCGCCAGGTCGCGGTGACGAACCTCTACGAGTCGATCCTCGGCCACGGGCCCGACGCGACGGGGCTCACAAACGCCTCGGCGTTCCTCGCAAGCGGCGGCACCGCCGAGAATCTCAAGGCGATCCTCATCAGCACACCCGACTTCTACCAGCACGAGGGCGGCGGGACGAACGCCGGGGCCCTGACGGCGATGTACAGGTACGCCACGGGCAAGCCGATCCCTTCCAATGTGCTCACGGCCCTCGAGGGCCAGCTCGCGTCGGGGATCAGCTTTTATCAAATCACGGCGAGCCTGCTCTACAGCACGACGGGCGTGGCGAACACGATCCAGGGCCTTTATGTGACTTACGTCCGCCAGCCCGCGACGTTCACCGACTATTCGTCCTTCAGCTCGGCGCTTTCGGGCGGCTTCGTCTCGGACCAGGCGATCATCGCGACGCTGCTGACGACCGACGCGTATTTCGCGGGCCTCTGATGAGGGGATTCGCCTGGGAGCGCGGCGGGCTCGTCGCGTAGAATCGACCGACCATGCCCGCCGTGACCCGCCTCGACCTGTTCCAAGTTGCGCTGCCGCTGCGCAAAACGATCCGCCACGCCTCGCACGAGCGTCTCGCCAGCGACAGCCTCGTCGCCCGCGTCACGCTCGGCGACGGCTCGGTCGGCTTCGGCGAGGGCGTGCCGCGTTCGTACGTCACCGGCGAGACGATCGCGACGGCCTTCGACGCCTTGACGTCGCTCGACGTCGCCGCGCAGGTCGGCAACCCCGACGACTTCGCAGCGGCCGTGGCACGGATCGCCGACCTGCGCGTCCCGTCGATCGACGACGATCCGCGGGGGATGTTCGGCAACGCGGCTCGGTCGGCTCTGGAGATCGCGCTGATCGACGCCTTCGGCCGCGCCTTCGGAGAGTCGGCGGGTCGGGCGGTCCGCCTCGCGGCGCGCGTGCCCGAGCTGCTCACGCCGACCGCGGCCTGGGTCCGCTACAGCGGGGCGATCACGGCCGAGACGCCCGGCAAGGAGATCCGCAGCGCGATCAAGATGTGGCTCAACAACTTTCGTCACGTGAAGCTGAAAGTCGGCGTCGCGGGCCAGGACGACGCGAAGCGTCTCCGGCGGATCCGCCTGGTGCTCGGGCGGACGATCGACGTCCGGCTCGACGCCAACGAGGCGTGGTCGCCGGACGAGGTCGTCGAGCGCGTCGCCGCGCTGCGGCCATCCCGGCCCTCGACGATCGAACAGCCCGTGCCCCATGCCCAGGTCGAGTCGCTGGCCGAGATGCGGCCGAGGCTGGGCGTGCCCGTGATGCTCGATGAGTCGCTCTGCGGCTATCCCGACGCCGTCCGCTCGGTCGAGAACGGGACGGCCGACCTGTTCAATGTGCGGATCTCGAAATGCGGCGGCCTGATCCCCTCGCTCCGCCTGATCGAGCTGGCACACCGGCATGGGATCGGCGTCCAGCTAGGGTGCCACCCGGGCGAGTCGGGCCTGCTCTCGGCGGCCGGCCGTCATCTCGCGTCGAACGTCCGGGGGCTCCGCTACGTCGAGGGCTCGTACGACCGCCATCTCCTGGGCCGGAACATCACCCGCGACGACCCCACGTTCGGCTTCGGCGGCTGGGCCGCCCCGATCAAGGGGCCGGGGCTGGGCGTCCGGATCGACGAGGCGGCCGTCGATGCGATGACCGTCGACCGCCGCGAGGTCCGTTATGATTGAGCCCAGCGTCTCGACGCAGACCGCCAGCGACGGCTATCACCTGCATCTCACCCGATGGCCGACCGAGGGGCGGCCGAAGGGCCGCGTGGTCATCCTCCACGGGGTCCAGAGCCACGGGGGCTGGTATCGTAATCTGGGCCGGACGCTGGCCGAACACGGCTACGAGACGACGTTCCCCGACCGCCGAGGATCGGGCAAGAACGAGGTCGATCGCGGACACGCGAGGTCGTCCGGGCGACTGCTCGCGGACGTCGCCGAGTTGCTCCGTTCCGTGCGTGACGCCGATCCGGCGACGCCGATCGCCTTGGCAGGCATTAGCTGGGGCGGAAAGCTCGCGGTGATCACGGCGGCCAGGCAGCCCGAGCTGGTCGATGCTCTGGCCCTGATCTGCCCGGGCCTGCACCCGCGAGTCGACGTCGAGCGGGCCGAACGGTTGAGGATCGCGCTGGCGTTCTTCACGAATCGACGCAAACGTTTTCCGATCCCCCTGGCCGACCCCGCGCTCTTCACCGATAGCCCCGAGGGGCAGGCCTTCATCACCTCCGACTCCTTGAGCCTTCGGACGGCGACGGCGGCCCTGCTCGCGGCGAGCCGATTCATCGACCGGGGCGTGCGCAAGGCGCGCGGAAAGGTCCATCAGCCCGCCTTGCTGATGGTCGCGGGGCACGACCGGATCGTCGACAACGCGAGGACGCGGGCCTATTTCGAGGGCATCGGCTCGACTCAGCCTCGGATCATCGAGTACCCCGAGGGGCACCACACGCTGGAGTTCGACCCGGATCCGTCGCGCTATGCGCTCGACCTGGCGGGCTGGCTCGATGAGGTGCTAGCCCTCCCATAGGGTCCGCCATGCGGACCATCTCCCGGCCAGGGACTGGCGTGCCCATGGTCCGCATTGTGGACCCTACAGACGACCGCGACGGAGCCGGACGGCCCCGGTTCATCGCGGCACGGCCGCCCCGGCCGGCTGCGGATTCGCCCGCGGCGCCGCTGGCGGGTAATAGAGCAGGGTCCAGGCCGCATAAACCCACGCCTCGTCCTCGTTGCGGGCGCCGCCGCGAGCGCCGATGTTGCGGACCTGCTGTTCGTATAAGTCATCGATGACCATGGACTCAGGCAGGCCCCACTGGCGCATCCGGCGGATCTTCTCGCCCGTGGACATCCGCGACGCGACGTGCATGAGGTCCCGGGCCGCCGGGATCATGATCTCGGGCAGGGTGTCGACGCCGAAGCGGTCGCGGGCGGCCTTGATGTCGGGGCCGGCGGCGCGGCCCTGCTCGCGGATCAGCCGCTTGAGCTCCTCGTGGAACGCCGGGCGTCCTGCGCGGCGACTTTCCGGACGGCCGCCTTGAACGTCTCGCGTTGGCGCCGATACTCGGCCGGGTCGGGGTTGAGGGCCGCGTCCTTGATCTCGTTCAGGTGGGTCTTCTCGGCGAGCCGCCGCTCGGCCTCGGCCTGCATGTCCTGCTCGATCTCACGGGTCTGTTCCGCGCGACGCGCCGCGGCACCGCCCGGCTTCCGACGGTCAAGCTCGAACGGCTGCTCACCCGCGGGAGGGACGGTCGGCGCCGCCGGCCGATCGGCGGCTGGCTGCTCCGGCTCGGGCTTGGGTTCGGCCTCCGCCTCCAAAGTTGCGGGGGTCGCCTGAGGATCGAAACCGACCCGGTCGCGTCGTGCCGTCGGCTCGGCAGGGGCGGGAGGCTCGACCGGGACGGGCTTGGCGGGCTCAGGTATGGCCACGAGCGGATCGAACGGATCGGCGACTCTCGTCGGCCCGGCCGGCGCCGCAACTGTAGTTGCCGGCTTTAGATCGGCGCGATTGGCTTCGGTCGGCGCCGGCTTCGGCCCGGAGCGATTGGCTTCGGTCGGCGCCGGCTTCGGACCGACGCGATTGGCTTCGGTCGGCGCCCGCTTTGGATCGGCGCGATTGGCCTCGGCCGGCGCCGGCTTGGCGACAGCCCCGACCGATTGTGGAGGATCGGTCGGCGCCGTCTTTTCGACCTTGGCCTTGTCGGCGACTCGAGCTGGCTCGACCACGGCGGGAGGCGGTTTCGGCCGCTCGGGCTCATCGGGCGGGGGAGCCGGGTCGTAAGCCGGGCCCTCGGCCTGCACCGGCGGAACGGAGGCGGGCCGGCCGGTCGCGGCGGTCAACTCCTCGATGGCGTCGAACCGTGAGCGGGTATCGGGCTTCGACGTGGCGGCGCCCGCGCCCTGACGTGACGAGGACTCGCGCCAGGCGATCGCGGCGGCGCGTTCCGAAACGACTTCCGACCGTCGATAGATGACGATCGCGGCGACGCCCGCCAGGAGGAGCAGCGGCGGGACGAGGAGCCAGGGCACCCCCCGCGTCCGGTAGACGACGACAAGCGCAGGGTCGGGCTTCGCCTCGGCGTCGGCGATGGCGTCCTCGAGGGGGTGGTCCTGATCCGCCAGCATGACGTCGTCTCCGCGCAGCCCAGGGCCCGGGGTCTCCATCTTATTCTGACACGCCCCCGGTCGCGAAGCCTAGATTTCGCGGCGACGGTCAATCGAGCGTCCGGAGCACCGCGCGGACCGGGCTGGCGTCGAAGCCGACAAGGCGCAGCGGCAGGGCAATCAGCTCATAGAGGCCCTCCGGCACGCCGTCGAGCACGATGCCCTCAAGGATCGCGACCCGTCGACGGAGGCACGTCAGGTGGGCGGGCAGGCTCTCGGCCTCGAAGAGGTCGACGCTCGGCGTGTCGATGCCGACGAGCCGGACGCCGCGGTCAGCAAGGTATTCGATCAGCTCCGGCGCCAGCCCGGCGAAATCGGGGCGGAACCGGTTCGGGTCGGGATACGTCCCGGTCGCGAAGAGGACCCGCTCGGCCCGGACTTCGGGGCCGACGTGTCCCGGGATGATCAGCGCGCGGGGCGGGACGGCGACCCGGACGACCTGGCACGGCCCGACGTAGTCGTCGAGGGCGCACTGATCGATCGCCGGGGCGCCGATCGCACAGTGGTTCGGGCCGTCGACGTGGGCGCCGAGGTGGACGGTGGCGCGGAGGGTGGACAGCGTGATGTTCGCGCCCCGCTTCATGTCGAGCAGGACCTCGCGCGAGGGCGGGGTGTCGCTGGGCCAGACTTCGAGGGCGTCGGTGATGGGGGGGGTGATGTCGTAGATCATCGGGCGGTCGGTAGGACGCTCCCTTCGACGTCGGAGGGGACGGGGTCTTCGGCGACGGCTTCGTTATCGGCCGGCGTCTCGATGCCGGGGATCGGCCACCACTCGAGGCGGAGGTCGCCGCCTCTCAGCGAGACGAACGGGCAGGGGGGTTGCTCGGTCCAGGTGCCGCTGTTGATGTACTTGATCCCGTCGACCTCGGCGACGAGCGGCAGGTGCGTGTGCCCGCAGGTCACCGCGTTGCACCCCCGGCTCCTGGCGTACTCGACGGCCCCGCGCATCACGACCTGGCTGTTCCGCTGCCATCGCTTCGAGACCCGCCGGATCCACCGCGCGGTGTTGTGCGGGGCGAGCCTCTGAATATAGTAGAACAGCCCGACGGCCGCAGAGGTGATGTATTTATACTTCGTGATAAAGTGGTCGAACTGGTCGCCGTGGAGGATCAGCAGGCGGACGGGCCCGGTGTCGACGATGTACTCCTCGAGGATCTCGACGCCGACGATGTGGCTGACGATGTCGGCCGGGTCCGTCGTGGTTGCCGCGGATCCAGATCAGCTGCAGGTCGTCGCGGTCGGAGTTGCGCCGGATCGAGCGAAGGCAGGCGAAGTGCCGCTTCGAGAGTCGCTTGAAGTTGAGGTCGTCGAAGATGTCGCCGTTGATGACCAGCTCGCGCGTCGACGCCGCGGCCCACTCGAGGAACTCCTCGAGCAGCTTCGCCTGGCAGACGACGCTGCCGAGGTGCAGGTCGCTGATGACCAGGCAGTCGTACGGCGGCTCGGCGGGCGGCGGGAGGGTCGGCGTGTCATCCATGGAGCAATCTCCCTCGGGTCGCGTCGTGCGTCGTCGGCCGTGACTCGGAGGTCGCCTCAATAGCCCGCGTAGTAGGCCAGCCCGGGCGGGTCGCGGACGAACCCGAGGTCGGAGAGCCAGGGGGCCGAGGGCGGCGAGGGCGGGGGCGGCGTTGTACGTCTCGACCTTCAGGACGCGTCGAGCCGGACCGCCAGACCCGGTAACAGGGCCAGGGCCGCGCGGACCTCGGCCTCGGAGGCCGACGCCAGCCCCGTCAGCCGCTTGCCGTACCCCTCGATGATCAGCACGGGCCGTCCCGCGATCAAGACCAGCATGTTCGCCGGGCCGCGCACGAGCCGCGCCGTTCCCCCTTCCAGGAGCGGAATGTCGAGCGGCGCGCCGGAGCCGTAGAGGTTGGCCGGATCGACCGTGGAGAGCAGCACGGCAGGCCCTCCCGACCTGGCCGATCCGGCCAGCCGGGCGAGCTCCTCGGCGGCGTCCTCCGTCGCATACTGGACGCCCGAGAGCCCCTCGACGAAGTAGCCCCGCCGCACCTCGCCCCGCAGCTCGGCCCGGGCGAGCAAGGGGGCCAGCTCGCGCCAGGAGGGTGCCCAGGGGTCGAGGCGCGACCGTCTCACGCGTCAGGACGCCGTAACGTTCCAGCAGGATCGCGGCCCAGGCCAGCAGCGAGCCCTCGTCCGGCGGCGGGCTCGCCAGGCGTGACCAGCGGCCCTCGGGCGGCATCGATGCGAGCCTTCGCCCGCCGAGTCGCGGCCGACCCGGTCTGGCCGACTTCGCCGCGTCGAGAACGCGCGATCCGGTCGCCGCGACGTCGGACGGAGCGGGTCGAACCGGTCGTTCGTGACAAGGCCCCTGCGGACGAGCGCATCGAGCGCCCGGCGGACCCGGAGGCTCCAGGCCGGACATGCGGGCGAGATCGGTCGTGAACGCGGCGCCTGTCGCGTCCAGCAACGCGAGGATCGCAGCCTCATCCGCATGAGTCTCCGTGCCGGTTTCCTCGACGGGCCAGGAACCGCCGAAATCGCGCGGGACGAAGGCGACGCGAGGCTCGCCCCGGTCGTCGCCGATGCCCGCCAGGTCCAGGCACCGCGGCCAGGATCTCGTCGAGCCAGCCGGGGCGGAAGTCGCGGACCCGGCGCGGGAGGAGGTCGGTCTCCCAGGTCTCCAGCGTCGCCGCGAAGCCCTGCAGCTGCATCGAGCACCAGCTCGACGGCCGGCTTGCCCTTCGAGCCGCGCGTCGGGGTGGACGCCGAGCCGACGGACCAGGAAATCGGCGAAGACCTCGGGCAGGACGGCCACGCTCTCCTTGCGCCGGAGCGCGACGGAGAGCCGCCGGACCTCGTCGAGGTTCCGCGGGTCGGCCCAGCGCGGCGACGTCGCCGTCGTCGAGCCGGACCAGGTTCCCGTCCTCGGCCCAGCGCTCCAGCCGTTCGGTCGCCAGGGCCGGGCCGATCGGGTAGCGGGCGATCAGGTCGTCGAGGCCGACCAGGGCGTGGGTCTGCAGGTAACGCCGGACGATCGATTCCGCCGCGTCTTCGGGTGGCACGGGTTCACTTGCGAAGCCCGATCCGGCCGTCTCATCAAGACGGGGGTTTGCGAGCGAATCCCTGCCACCCGGATCCCGCTCGCCGAAGGCTCGCTGGTAAAGGTCCCGCTCCTCGGCGCCGATCCAGCGGACGGGATCGACCGGGCGCCGAGGGCAATCGTCGTCGCCCGCCCCTGATCCGAGAGCTCGCTCAGGAACGCTCGCCATCGGCGCCGTCCACCTCGCTCTCGGCGAGGTCACCCAGCGTGCGAAGCGCTCGGCCATCTCGTCGACGCGTCCGCGGCGGGCATGCCGACGCCCCGGAGCCGGCTGTCGACGCGGGCGACGGCCCCCGGCTCGAGCAAGCGAGTCGAGCAGCGTCGAGACGTCGGCCGCCGATGGCGCGCGGTCGGGTCGCTTCGGCTCGTCCCACTCGTAGAGGTAGCCGAGCGTGAACCGGAAGATCAGGTCGGAGGCGAACGGCGACGGGTCTCGCCCGGCGCGGCGGACGACGCGGATCGTGCCGTCGGCGATCTGCGTCGAGGAGCTGCCCGGAGCCGCGGCAGGTCGAGGTCGTCGTCGAGGCATTCGCGGTAGGTCTCGACGACGATCGGGAAGTCGGGGAACTGGCGGACGACCTGGAGCAAGTCCTTGGCGCGGAGCCGCTGGAGCCAGAGCGGCGTTCGCTTGGCCGGGTCGGGCCGGGGCATCAGCAGGGCCCGGCCGGCGTTCTGGCGGAAGCGGAGGCCGAACAGGGCGCTCTCGCCCAGCTCGTCGCGGATCAGCGCTTCGGCGCGGTCGGGCGTCAGGCCGTCGAAGAGGTCGAGCGGCGGCTCGTCGGTCCTTGGGCAGGCGGATCAGGAGCCCGTCGTCGCCGTGGAGGCAGGCGACGCGATACGCCCAGCCGCTCGCGCAGCCGGCCCTGGAGCGCGAGCTTCAGCGCCTGGTGCAGCTTGCCGCCGAACGGCGTGAGGACGGCCAGGCCGATCTCGCCCGCCGGGTCGCGGAAGGTCTCGACCAGGACCGTCCGGTCGTCCGGGGCGGCGCCCGCGACCCGGATCTGGCGGGCCACGTGATCGCGGAGCGGCTTCGCCGCGTCGGCGTCGAGCCGGCATTCGGTCCGCGAGCCAGGCCGTCGAGTCGGGTCGTCGTCGAGGCGCGTCGGCGATCTCGCGGCAGAGCGCCCCGACCGCCTCGCCCAGCTCGGGAGTCCGCGGCGGCGCCTCGCCGCGCCAGAAGGGCATCATCGCCGACTGCCCCTCGGCGCGGGAGACGACGACCTTCGGTGCGGCTCGATCGCCTCGATCCGCCAGGTCGCCGTGCCGAGCACGAACGTCTCGCCGACCCGCCGTTCGAGGACGAACTCCTCGTCCAGCTCGCCGAGCCGCGGCCCGTCTTCGCCGAGGTAGACCGGATACTGGCCCGTGTCGGGGATCGTCCCGCCGCCGGCCAGGGCGAGCCGCGCCGAGCCGGGCAGCGGCAGGCAGGCGGTTGTGGACGCGGTCCCAGCTCACCCGCGGCGCGGAGGTCGCGGAACGTCTCGGTCGGGAACCGGCCCGAGACCATCTTCAGGACGCTCTCGAAGGCCGTCGGCCGTCAGGTCGCGATAGGGGTAGCGCCGCCGGACCAGGTCGAACAGCGCGGGCGACGTCCCAGCGGTCCATCGCCACGCAGGCGACGACCTGCTGCGCCAGGACGTCGAGGCAGTCCGTCGGGACCCGCAGCGTCTCGACCTCGCCGCGGAGCATGGCGCGGCAGAGGGCGGCCGATTCGAGCAGGTCGCCGGGCGTCTTGGCGATCAGCCGCCCCTTGCTCGACCCGCCCGACGCAGGTGCCCCGCCCGCCCGACGCGCTGGAGCCCTCGCGCGACGCTGCCGGGCGACTCGACCTGGCAGACCAGGTCGACCGCCCCCATGTCGATGCCCAGCTCCAGCGAGGCCGTCGCCACGACCGCCGGCAGCTCGCCCGCGCTTCAGCGCCTCCTCGGTCGCCCGCCGCTCGTCCAGGCTCAGGCTGCCGTGGTGCGACCGCGCCAGAGGTCGGGCGCCTGCGCTCGCCGTCGTCGGTCGCTCGGCCAGCTCGTTCAGGTGCGCCGTCAGCCGCTCGACGACCCGGCGGTTGTTGGCGAAGACGATCGTCGAGCGGTGCGCGCGGATCAGGTCGAGCAGCCGGCGCTCGATCGCCGGCCAGACCGATCCCGGCGGCCAGCGGCCCGGCCGGTCGAAGGGGACGATCACCTCGAGGTCGAGCTCCTTGCGCCGGCCGGTGTCGACGATCGTCACCGGCCGCGGCTCGAACCGGGCCGGCCGCCGGGCCGATCGACCTGCCGCGAGCCCGCCGAGGTAGCGGGCCACCTCGTCGAGCGGGCGCTGGGTCGCCGAGAGGCCGACCCGGACGAAGCCCTCCGGGTTGAGCGCTTCGAGCCGTTCGAGCAGGAGCGCGAGGAAGACCCCGCGCTTGTTCGGGCAGAGGGCGTGGATCTCATCGACGATCACGTGCGAGACCGACCGCAAGGTCTCGCGTGCCCGGCTCGTCAGCATCAGGTGGAGCGATTCGGGCGTCGTGATCAGGATGTCGGGCGGCTTGCGGACCAGCCGCTGCCGCTCGGCCGGCGGGGTGTCGCCGCTCCGGACGGCGACCGACGAGCGGCGGCAGGGGCTCGCCTCGGCGCTCGGCCGTCGCCAGGATGCCCTTCGAGGGGAAGCTGCGAGGTTCCGGTAGATGTCCTGGTTCAGCGCCTTCAGCGGCGAGACGTAGAGGATCGCGGACCCCTCGCGTCGCGCGCGGGGTTGCGCCAGAGGTGGTCGAGGCAGGCCAGGAACGCCGCCAGCGTCTTGCCCGAGCCGGTCGGGGCGAAGATCAGCGTGTTCTGGCCGCGCGGCGATCGCCGGCCAGCCCAGCCGCTGCGGCGGCGTCGGCGCGCCGAAGGTCGTCCGGAACCAGGCGGCGACGACGCGGCAGGAAGCCGTCGAGTCCGTCCGATCGATGCGTCGGGACATCGGTCGAGGCGACCTCCGGCGTCGGCTCCGGTGCCGATGGCAGGCGACGTCCCGATTGTCCCCGGCGACCCGACGTCTCGGCAAGACGCAATCTGAACAGATGTCCCGAATTGTCGACAGGCGTCGAGCTCAGCGTCCGCTCGTCGACGTCAGGGCCGCGGTCGATCATGCCGCGGAGGATCTGGCCGACGCTCTGCGTGGCGTTCGCTGGACAGCTCGAGCAGGGCGTCGGCCCGGTTCGCGGGCAGCAGCAGGCCGATTTCGACGACGTCTCGTCGAAGAGGCTTGCCGAGGTCTGGGCGCGAGCATGGCGACGATTGGGGGCCATCGGCCAATTGCCAGGAATCCTCATCGACTTAGTCAGGGAGATGCGGCTGTCAGCTCTGAAGTGCAGACGTCGGGTTGCAAACGCGTGTGCCAGACCGGGTTGACAGAATCAGCGAACAGGATGATGGCGAGGATGGCGAGCAGGCCGAGGACGACGGCGATCGCGACGAAGTGGATGAGCCAGCGGCGAGTCGTCCGCGGCGTGAGCGCGTCGGCGGCGGCCGGGACGCGCGAGCCGATCGGTCGCCGGCCGGGGAGCAGGACGACGGCGGCGACCGGGCGGGCGGAGGCGGCTTGTGCATCGGGGCGGCGGCCGGCTCGGCGTCGCCCAGGTCGCGGAGCGAGAAGCGGCCGGGCGGTCGGAGCCGTCGTCGCGTCGAGCAGGCGGAGGTCGTCGTCCTCCAGCTCGGGCGGCGGCGGCCGGAAGGCGCGGGCGGCTCGGCCTCGGCGCCGAGGATCGCGCGGACCTCGTCCGGGTCGGTCCAGCGCGCGAGGTCGGCCGGCAGCTCGCGGCAGGTCTGGTAGCGGTCGTCCGGGTCCTTGGCCATCAGCTTGCGGACGATCGCCGCGAACGCGGCCGGCACGCCGCGGGCGACCCGCTCGAGCGGCTCGGGGTCGTCCATCCGCTGCTTGAAGATCTTGTTGACGACGTCGCCCCCCTCGAAGGGGGCGGCCGGCGAGGGTGAAATAGAGCGTGCAGCCGAGGCTGTACAGGTCGCTCCGCCGGTCGGCCTTCGCGGCGTTGCCGAGCTGCTCGGGGCTGGCGTAGTCGAGCGTGCCGATCACGACGTTCGGCCGGGTCAGCGGGCTCTCCTCGCCGAGGCGCGGGCCAGGCCGAGGTCGAGGATCTTCGCGTCGCCGTCGGGGGTGATCATGATGTTCGACGGCTTGATGTCGCGGTGGATCAGCCCCGCCTCGTGCGCGGCCTCCAGGCCGTCGAGCGACCTTGAGGAAGAACCGGGCGGCGTCGGGCACGCGGAGCGGGCCGCCGCGCTCGCCCTTGACCATCTCGTAGAGGCTCTCGCCGGGGATGTACTCCATGACCATGAAGTGGACGTCGCCCTCGTGGCCGACTCGAGGGTCCGGGCCAGGTTGGGGTGCTGGACCGCGCTGCGAGAGGTCCATCTCGCGGCGGAACCGGTGCAGGGCCTGGTCCTCCTCGGCGGCCTTCTTGGGGGGAGGACCTTGATCGCGACCTGCTGGCCGTCGCCCTCGTGGGCGGCGAGGAAGACCTTGCCCATCCCGCCTTCGCCGAGCGGGCGGAGGATGCGGTAGCCACCGAGGAAGAAGCCCCGGGTCGCCCCGGCGAGGACCTTCCGCGCCTGGTAGGCGGTCAGCGCGCCGCGCTGGATCAGGAGCGCGGGCCAGCCGGACCGGCGGCGTCGGCGGCGGGCCCGGCGGCGAGCGCGGCGCGGGCGCGCGTCGAGGTCGTCGGGGCGATCGAGCCCGCTCCTGGCGACGTTCGCCACGAAGTCGTCAAGCCGTGGCATGCCCGGACACCTCGGAGGGCCGATCGACCGCGCGCGGAGTGTCGGTGTCATCTCAGCACGACGGTCGAGCTCGCGTCCCGGCGACCGTGGCCGGCGTCGCTGATGACGTGGATGACCAGGCACGTGACGTTGTCCTTCGAGTCGTTCGTCAGCGCCCGGTCGCTTGAGCGCTCGGCGCGGCCGCTGCGGGTCGTCGCAGGTCTGGAGGATCCGAGCGATCTCCTCGTCGCGCGACGACCCCGGTCAGCCCGTCGCTGGCCAGCAGGAAGCGGTCGCCCGGCCGGACGTCGAGCGACGCGGACCTCCTCGGGGCCGCCGCGGGCGTCCTTGCTGCCGAGGTAGAGGTACAGCACATTCTTGAACTTGTGGTTCGGCACCTCTTCCTTGGTGATCGTCCCGGCCTCGACCAGGGCGTCGGCCAGCGAGTGGTCCTTGGTCAGCTGCTCGAGCTGCCCGTCCCGGAGCCGGTAGGCGCGCGAGTCGCCGATGCCCGCGACGTAGACCCGGTCGTTGCGGAAGAGGGCCAGGACGACGGTCGTCCCCATGTTCGAGAATTCGGTCACGGCTCCCGAGGAGCCGAGGATCTCCTGGTTCGCCTCGGCGACGGCTCGCGGATCGCGCGCTGGATCGCCTTGGCGTCCGTCCTCGTCGCGGGCGAGCCGCCGGGCGAGCGCCCTGGGGATGATCTCGACGGCCATCCGGCTGGCCTGCTCGCCGGCCTGCTGGCCCCCCATGCCGTCGGCGACGATGAACACGTTCGGAGCTGGTCCGGGCGCCGACGCGGTACTCGACGGCCTTCGCGGTGGTCGCCGTCGCGCCGCGGCCCGCCGCCGTTCGCTTGCGGCCGGGGACGAAGTAAGTTGTCCTCGTTGTGCTCGCGGTACGTTGCCCACGGTCGAGACGACGCCGACGCGGAGCTTCAGCGGACCGGGCGAGCGAGCTGTCGGCGAGGTCGCGGGGCTCCGTCCGGTCGAGTCGCAGGTCGCGCGCCGGGACGCCGCCCAGTGTCGACCGGAAGTTCCGCAACGCACCTCGACCGCCAGTTCTCGTAGGCTCGCCCTCGCACGCGAACGCCGGCTTCGCCGTCCGTCGGCTCGGCCCGGTGGGGCCACCGCGCCGACGGCTCGCCTCGCCGTCGACCGGCCGCACCTCTGACGGCGCGACCGTTCCCCGCCGACTCCGGACAGAATACGCCACGCAGCCGCCTGCCATCGTTATTCGCACGACCGCCGTACTTGCCACGCCGCGGGCTCGGCTACGTCAGGTCGTCGCGTGCGCGGGGCTGGCCCAGCGCATCAGGTCGTCGACGCCGACCGTGCGATAGGTCATGAACAGCTCGCCCGCCTCGAACCCCGCCGTCAGCCCGTGATAGCGGTTCATCGTCTCGATCGCCGCCGAAGATCCCCGCCTTGGCGGCGGGAAACTGCGTCGCGTAGCAGCGCGACCGCCTCGATCTTCACCGCCAGGGTCGGCCCGATGTCGGCCACGATGTAACCCGACGCCTCGGGCAAGTCGAGCCCGTGCAGCGCGATCGGGAAGCCGAGCTGGTTGGCGATCGTGTGGACCGGCAGGCCGTCGAAGTGTTCGTCCCACTTCGTCAGCCGGCTGTAGAAGACGGCGGCGTCGGTGATCAGCATCGCCTGGTAGTGGTCGGGCGAGGCCAGGACCGTCTTGCCGCCGAAGCCGAGCACGACCTTGGGCCGGTGCCGCCGGAACACCTTCGCCAGCGCGACCCGCGCCTCGAACGTGTCGAAGAGGCGGCGGTTGGGCAGGTTCAGGTTGATCCGGACCGCGACCCCGAGGATCTCGGCCGCCCGCTCGCGCCTCGGCGAGCCGGACGTCCGGCCCGGGCGAGAGCGGCGTCGGCTCGCCGTCGGTCAGGTCGACGATCCCGACCTTGTAGCCCTTGCGCGACCAGCCGGGCCGAGGGTCCCGCCGCAGGCGATCTCCACGTCGTCGGGGTGGGCGCCGACGGCGATCAGGTCCAGCTCGACGTCGCCGGCCTCGGCCATGCGTCCTACGCCCCTTCGATCGTCAATCGCCCGGCCGCGACGCTTGATGTCCCTTCTAACCGCGTCGCAACGCCGATACCGAAGGGTGAGCGCAAACCGGACGTCGCGAACGACGCCGCCGGTCAGTCGCCGGCCTCGGCGTTCTTGGTCACGGCCAGGAGGAACGTCGGGTTCATCGCCTCGAAGCGGACGCGGTCCATCTGCTCGATCCCGCGGGCGACGCGCGACGTTCCAGAGTGGACCTCGCCGGCGAGCTTCTTGAGCGTCTCGTAGGCCGTCGCCAGGCCGTCGATCGTCGCGACGTTCACGGCCAGCCGCCCGCCGGGGACCGAGCCGCGCGTAACGCCGCGCTCAGCACCGGGACCACCTGCCGGCCGGTCCCGCCGACGAAGACGGCGTCGGGCTCGGGCAGGCCGTCGAGGACGTCGGGGGCCCGGCCGGCGACCGGCCGGACGTTCGGCACGCCGAACGCCTCGGCGTTGGCCTGGATCAGCGCCACGTCGGCCGGCTCGGGCTCGACCGCGTACACCATCCCCTGGTGCGCGAGCTGCGCCGCCTCGATCGCCACCGAGCCCGAGCCGGCGCCGATGTCCCAGACGACGCTCGTCGGCCGGATGTCGAGCTGCGCCAGGGCGATCGCGCGGACCTCGGCCTGGGTGATCAGCCCGCGCTTCGGCTGGGTCTGGGCGAAGGCGTCGTCGGCGTTGCCGAACAGCCGATAGCGGCCCGCCCGGCTCGCCGCGGTCGGGCCGGTTCGGCTTGCGGACCAGGATCAGGACGTTGAGCGGGTCGAACTCCATGCCGGCCAGGTCGGCCAGCTCGCCCTGCGTGACCCGCTCGTCGGGCGAGCCGAGGTTCTCGCAGACGTACGCCCGGAAGTAGTCGATCCCGCGGTCGAGCAGGGCCTTCGGCCAGCCGCGACGGGCGGGTGCTCGTCGCTCGAGAACAGCCCGACCTTCTCGGCCGTCCGGATCCGGTCCACGACCGCCTCGAGCGGCCGGCCGGCGAGGTTGGTCAGGTAGGCGTCCTCCCAGCTCTCCTTCACCCGGGCGAAGGCCAGCTGCATGCTGCTGACGTGCGGGACGACCTCGAACTGGTCCTTGCCCAGGCGGTCGCAGAGGTAGCGCGCCACGCCGTAGAAGAGCGGGTCGCCGCTCGCTGACCAGCACCGGCCGGCGCGACGCGAGGGCCTCGCGGACCTGCCGCAGCGCCGCGGGCATGTCGGGGTCGAGCGGCGACCTTCCGGCCGGCACGCCCTTCGAGCAGCCGGAGCGTCGCCGGCGCCCCGAGGACCAGGTCCGCCTCGGACGACCCGCCGCGCCGACTCGGTCAGCCCGGCGAGCCCGTCGTCGCCGATCCCCATGATCACCAGCCGGGGGTTTGCAGCCGTTCCGACGACGCTCGAGGGTCCCGTCGACGTCTGCGCCATCTGGTCTCGAGCCTCCGAGAGATTCCGTCACCGGCCTCGCCCTGTCAAGCCGGCTCGGCCTTCGCCTCGTTCGGGCACCCCCGGGATTCACGGAGAGCAAGTTCGCCGATCGCCTGCGCCAGCGCCTCGGCGTGGGTGTAGTGCGGCTGGTGGCCGACGAGCGGCATGATCACCCCCTCGGCCCTCGGCAGGCCGGCCTTCAGCTCGTCGAAGTAGCGGCGGCGGACGATCCGATCCTCGTTCCCTTGCAGCAGCAGGACCTCGGTGGGGATCTCCGGCAGGATCGGCCGGAGGTCGAGCCGGGCGAGCAGGTCGAGCCGGTGGGCCAGCGCGGCGATCGGCGTCAGGCCGTTCTGCTCGACGTAGTACGTCCAGCGGTCGTCGATGATCTCGGGAAGTGGCTCTGGTTGTTGTACGCCAGGACCTGCTCGTGGAGCGGGAGCCGCGAGACGTTGCCCGGGAGCCAGCCGGCCGAAGCCGAAGCGGCCGCTCGTTCCGCGGGCGTGAACTTGCCGGCGGGCGAAGCCGCCCTGCACGACCGCCTTCGGGAACCGCCTCGGCTCGCGGTGGAGCGCCTTCAGGGTGATCGTCGAGCCGAACGAGAGGCCGAAGAGGAACACGCGGCCGAGGTTCAGGTGGTCGATCAGGCCGAAGACGTCGTCGACCAGGTGCTCGTGGGTGATCCGGCCGAGCCGCGCGCCGTCGTCGGGATGCTCGCCCGGGTAGTCGTAGACGATCGTCCGGAACCGGCCGGCGAGCGGTTGAGCGTCAGGCAGTAGCCGCGATAGGTCGAGGCGATGCCGGGGATGAGGATCAGCGGCGGCCCTTCGCCGAGGACCCGGTACGTCATCCGGTAGCGCGGGCCGTCCCAGCGCGACGACCTCGGCGTTGCGGTCGTAGTCGGCGACCTCGGCGCGGAAGTCGGCGGGCGCGGGGCAGGGCGGGCGCGGAGGCGATCGGGGCTCGGTCTCGGTCTCGGACACGGTGTCGGACCTCGGAGGCGGGAGTCGTCAAGCGCGACGCTGGCGAAGCGTGACGCAGCAGGTCCGCCGGGCGTCGACCGCCTGGTCGTACCTCAAGAGCCGGCCCCGTGCCGGGCCCATCGCGTGGAGCATCGTGTAGGTGGCCGCCAGGCCGCAGACCCGCCAGCGGTTCGCCGACCTCGGCCGCCGTGCCGAACCAGCCGGCGGGGTCGGCCGGCCTGCGGCGCGGTCGAGCATCGCCGCGTCGAAGCGGCGGACCTCGTCGAGGGTCGCGTCCGGTCGACGGGCCCGGGGTCGCCGAACTCCGGGCCGACGTGGCAGAGGTCGATCCCGCCGATGTACGCCACCTTCTTGCCGCAGGCCGCCTCGGCCTGCGGAGCGCCTCGACGAACCGCGCGACCTCCGGGTCGTCGATCGGGTCGACCCCGTCGTCCATCAGGTCGTGGAACGAGCCGACGAGGATCGGCACGATCGAGAAGTCGCGGCGGCCGCCGAGCAGGTACTGGAGGAAGACGACCTGGAACTCGATCGAGTGCTCGGTGCGGTGGGCCAGCTCGTCGTCGAACAGGTGCGGGCCGCGCGAGCTCGGCGATCCGGTCGACGAAGCGCCGGTCGGTCCGCGCGAGGCCGAGCGGCGTCTCGAAGTCCTTGCGGGTCAGGGCGAACCGATGCCGGCAAGGCTGAGTGGGCGACGCCCAGGATGACGAACACGTCGGCGTCGGACCGCTCGACCAGCTCCTTGTAGGCCCAGGTGTAGACCGGCCCGCCGCGGCGGAAGTCGATGTGCGGGCTGAGGATGCCCCGGACGCGGGATGGCCGTTGCGGCCCGGCGTCCGAAGGCGGACCGGAGCCTTCGGGATCGTCGAAGTACCGTGCGAGCTGCGGCCGAAGTGCCGTGCTCCTCGGCGGCATAAGAGAGCCCGGCGTGGGCCGCGGGGCGGACGCGCTGGCGGCGGTAGTCGTCGAGGAAGCGGCCAAGGCGGGGCCGTCCAGGGCGAGGGCTCGGTCGAGGTCGGTGGCCAGCGATCTGGAGCTGCTCGATGGGGATGCAGCTGCGACGTCTCGCGGACCAGCCGATCGCGGATATCGCCCGAGTGTATTCGAGCCGTCGAAGTGGCGGACGACGTTATGGAACCACTCGCTGGCGACCAAGATCGGACCGGCGAAGATTCCGAGCGGGCACTCGAGGGCGACGTAACTCCGTCCGTCGTGAACCAGCTCGCGTCCTCGGAGGAGGCGGAGCCTGGGACGGTCCTCGTCGATCATGGCCCCCGCCCCAGTGCGTCGGCGAGGACCGGCGACTCTGCCGCCGACATGGCGGCCCGCAGGACCGGCCTCAACGGCATTGTTGGGGCCGACCTTACATCCGTCAAGCCGAGCGGCGCGGTCCCTTGGGCGGCGGCGCGATGTAGGGCCAGGACCAGGCGGGCGGGGCCGATTCCCTGGGGATTCGGGACGGGTCATCGTCGCCTCCGGATCGAAGGGCCGCGAGGGCGTCGGCCGCACGTCGCAGCCGACGCCGGGAAACTCCACAGGCAAAGCCCGTTCCAATTGCACTTCGAACGACCATGAGGACCCCGATTCGGGTGCCTTCCGGCCGGTCGCTCAGGTCTCGGGTCCGTGGGTCGACGCGCCGAGCGAACCCGAGAATCGGCGAAACGAACCCAATCTCGGTGCCAAACGAACCCAATGCCCTGACCGACCGAACCCGAGCGTTCGCCTTTTGTTCGCTTTGGTGCGGCCCCGTAACGGATGAGGGCTCGACCTTGGCCCGGGCCTGGGCGGGTCGGTCGCTGGTCGACCGGGATGGGCCGACCGAGGAATCCGCAGGAAGACCGCCTGGGTCGTTCTCGCACACAGAGGGGCCGCACGTTTGGCCGGCAGGGCGTGCCCGGTCCGCGGGCACGCCGAATCGGCATCGCCGCCGGCTTGGCTGGCCCGATTTCGAGGGAACTGGTACGCTTCCCGCGCCCGTCACGGGAGGAAGGCCGTCAAGCCGGATTCACGGAGGAGGTCGCCGATGCGGAGGATCGTGGGAACGCTCGTCATCATGGTCGCCGCGGCCCCGTCCGCGATGGGTCAGACCGCCCCGCCCCGCCGCCAGGCTCCCGCGGCCGGCGCACCGGCTCAGAAAGCGATGGCGGCCCCGGTGCCCGATCCGGCTGCGATGGACGCTCTGCTCGACCGCTGGGCGCAGCAGAATGGCAAGCTCAAGACGCTCACCGTCAGCTTCGTCCGGGTCGATACGTCGAAGGTTTGGGGCGACAAGACCGAGTACATGGGCAACGCCTACCTTCAGAGCCCGAACCTGGCCTGCCTCCATTTCAAGAAGGTCGACCGGCCCGATGGCAAGCCCGCGACGTCGGCCGACCACGAGCGGATCGTCTGCACCGGCCAGCAGGTCCGGCAGTACGACTTCAAGACGAAGCAGATTTTCGTCTTCCCGCTCGACCCCGACCAGAGAAAGCGGGCGATCCAGGAAGGGCCCCTGCCGTTCCTGTTCAACCTCAACGCCCAGGAAGCGAAGCAGCGCTGGGGGATGTCTCTGATCGAACAGGACAAGGACAATTACCTAATCGGAATCAAGCCCCGATATAAAAAGGACCTGGAAGTCTTCAGCTCGGCCTTCCTTCAGCTCAGCAAGACGACGTTCCTTCCCGACCGGATGCTCCTGGTCGACACCAACGGCAAGGACACGCAAGACTACCGCTTCAGCAAGGTCGAGTCGAACCAGCCGATCGACCCGCGGTTCTTCCAGGCGCTGGCCGTCAAGGGATGGAAGGTCGTGGAGAACCCCGAGCCCGCCCAGGCGGCGCAGGCCGAGCCTGCCCCCCGCCAGCAGCCCGCCGGCCGCCCGCGGCCTCGCTGACGGTCAGTCCGCTAGACAGACCGCGAGTTTTTCACAATGACTGCGGCGTCCCACATCGCCGCGCGAAGGGCGAACGGGTGCCCCGGAGGCAAGGCCTCCAAGCCGGCGACACGCGCGCTCGCCTTCGGCTCATCCGCGCCGAGACGTTCGGGATCGCGTGGAGGCCTACATCTCGTCCATCCGAACCTCGCGCCGACATACGCCGAGGGGCACTCCATTTGCGGTGCTGCCCGGGCGTCAGACAAGCATCCGGCGGTTTGACGGGGGTTTTCGGCGGGCTTATAATCGGACAGTCGGGCCGAGCCGCGGACCGCCTCAGTGGTTCGCCGTCGATCGGCCAAGCCGCCCGCGACGGATCGGACCTCGACGGACCCCGGCGGCCCCCATCGGAGGGAGTCCGAACCGCGATGAACGGCCCGCGTTGCGCCCGCCCCCAACGGTTCTCCACGCCCCTCGTCGCCCTCGCTTTCCTCACCGCGATCGGGTCGCGGGCCGCCCTTGCCTATCAAGGGCCTGCTCCCGATTCGGTCCCCGGCGAGCGGTTCGTCATCGAGGAGCCGATCACGAGCGAGGCGTTCGCCCGCGTCAAGGCGGCGGCCAAGACGCTGATTTCGCGGAACGCCAGCGAGGGCAAGGCGCCGGTGATCGTCTTCGAGTTCCGCCCGGGCAAGGTGAGCCCCGGCGGCTCCGACTTCGGCCCGTCTTACGACCTCGCCAACCTGATCTCGCGCGACCTGGGCGGCGGGCGAACCGTCGCCTACGTGCCCGAGCCGCTCAAGGGTTACGCCGTCCTGCCCGCGCTCGCGTGCGGCGAGATCGTCATGGGCTCGCGCGCCTCGATCGGGCCGATCACGCCCGAGGGGGCCTCAGTCCGCGGCGAGTTCCGCGAGGTCGTCAAGAACCTCGCCATCCACACCGGTCGCGACCCGGGCCTGTTCCTGGGCCTGCTCGACCGCGACGCCGACCTGCGCGCCCTCCGCACGGCCGACAAGCAAATTCATTATGTCATGGCCGACGGTGTCGGCGAGTTCGCGAGGACACACCAGATCGTCGATAACAACTCGGCCTGGGCCGACGGCCAGCGCGGGGTGCTCCTGGCGCGGCGCGCCCGCGACGAGGGGTTCACGAAGCTGCTGAGCGACGACATCGTCGAGGTGTTCAGCACCTACCGGCTCGCCGGCGGCCTCTCGTCCGACCCCTCGCTCCTGGCCGACCCCAAGGCCGTCTGGATCAAGGTCGAGGGACGAATCGACGCCGGCATGGAACGATTTGTCACCCAGCGGCTCCAGCAGGCGAGGCTCGACGGCTCGAACCTTGTCTTCCTCGAGGTCAACAGCGAGGGCGGTCTCGATTTGCCCGCGAGCGGCATCGCGCAGCAGGTCGCTGACCTCAAGGAGATCAAGACGGTCGCGTACGTCGGCGACCGGGCGCTCGGCGTGGCGGCGCTGATCCCGCTCGCGTGCGACGACATCGTGCTCCGCAAGGGGGCGAAGATCGGCAACGTGACCCGGCTGATGACTGGCGGGCGCGACTCGATCGCGATCTCGCCCGAGCTGGCGACGACACTGGCGATCCGCGCCCGGACGCTGAGCCAGGACAAGCTCCACCCCCCGGCGGTCGCCGAGGCGATGGTCGAGCCGAACCTCGTTCTCGTCTCGGCCAAGGATTCGAAAACGGGCGCGTCGGGATTCTTCAGCCAGGGCCAGGTCGACTCAGAGCCCGGCCGCTACCTCGACGTCGTCCGCATCAAGGAGCCCGGTCAGGCGCTCCTGCTCACGGCCGACGACGTGGCGAGCTTCGGGCTCGGCAAGGTCGTCCAGGGCGAGGAGGATTTGAAGGGCCTGTACCGGCTCCGCGGCAAGACGATCCGCGTGGCGGGGCCGACGTGGGTCGATGGGCTCGTGCACACGCTCAATGACCCGTTCGTGAGCTTCGTGCTGCTTTTCGTCGGCATCTTCATGCTGATCCTCGAGGTGAAGATGCCCGGCGTGGGTCTGCCGGCGATCGCGTCGGTCGTGGCCTTCGTCCTGTTCTTCTGGAGCCGGTTCCTGAGCGGGACGGCCGACCAGCTCGAGATCCTCCTGTTCGTCGTGGGGCTCGTCTGCCTGGGACTGGAGCTTTTCGTCTTCCCCGGCTTCGGCGTCTTCGGCGTCAGCGGCGTGCTGCTGATCCTCGTCTCAATCGTGATGGCGAGTCATACGTTTGTCTGGCCGACGCAAGAGTATGAATACCGCCAGATGCTCTCGACGCTCTTCCAGGTCACGGCGGTGCTGGTTTCCGTGGGCGTGGGGGTGGCGATGGTGGGCCGGTTCCTGCCCAAGATCCCGCTGTTCAACCGGATGATCCTGACGCCCGAGCCGTGGGACGCGAGCGGGATGGACGACCCGATGGCGAAGCCGACGGGGGACGACTACGCGTCGCTCACGTTCCTGCTGGGCGAGACGGGGCGGACGACGACGCCCTTGCGGCCGATGGGAAAGGCCCGGTTCGGCGAGATGCTGGTCGACGTGACGGCCGACGGCTTCTTCATCGCGCCCGACACGCTGGTGGAGGTCGTCGAGGTGCAGGGGTCGCGGGTGGTCGTTCGCGCCACCGGTGAGCCGGCGGCCAGTGGTCCCGGGAACCGGGTTGTCGTAGACTGGGACCTTGTACCCGGCCGGCCCCCGCCGCTCGTGCCGAGGCCTCCGAGACGTCGCGTCCCATGACTTACCTGCTCTGGCCCCTCGTCCTGCTCGCCGTCGGGCTGATCCTGCTCGTCACCGAGGCGTTCCTCCCCTCGGGCGGCCTGATCGGCCTGCTGGCGCTCGGCTGCCTGGGCGTGAGCCTCTACCAGGCGTTCACCGTGCCCGAGGCTCCCAATCTCGGGTGGAAATTCCTGGCCGCGGAGGTCTTGCTCATCCCCGCCGCGATGATGGTGGCGGTGCAGCTCTGGCCGAAGACACCCCTGGCGCGGCGGATCTTCCTCACCCCGCCGACGCCGGAGGAGGTCCAGGCCGCTCCGCCAAGGCACCGGCTCGACCATTTGATCGGCGAATTCGGCCGTGCCCTGACTCCCATGAGGCCCTCGGGACTGGTCGACTTCGACGGCCACCGCCTCGACGGCCTGGCCGAGGACGAGCTGATCCCCGCCGGCTCGCTCATCCGCGCAGTCAGGGTCCACGCGGGCGTCCTGGTCGTCCGCAAGGCCGAGGACGACGCACTCCAGTCGGTCGAAGTCTGACCGACTCGCCCGACCATGCATCTTTTCCCCGTCACGCGACGGCGGTCCAATAGCGAAAACGCTCAACAACCGAAGCGAACTCTCCCCGAGGAACCCTCACATGCTCCCGCTCTTCGCCCAGGCGGCAGGCCAGCCCTCGCCGGCGCAGGTCCTCCTGATCGTGCTCGCCATCGTCATCGGCCTGTTCGTCCTGATGGCGTTCATCCTCTTCGCGAAGTACTTCAACCTCTGGATCCAGGCGACGACGACCCACGCGAACGTGGGCATCCTCGACCTGATCGGGATGTCGTTCCGCAAGGTGAACCCGAACATCATCGTCCGGTCCAAGATCATGGCGATCCAGGCCGGGCTGACCGAGAAGGACGGTGTGACGACGCGCGGGCTCGAGGCCCATTACCTGGCCGGCGGCAACGTGCCGAACGTCGTCCGGGCGCTGATCGCCGCGAATCGGGCCGACATCCCGCTCTCGTACAAGCGCGCCGCAGCCATCGACCTGGCCGGCCGGAACGTGCTCGACGCCGTCCAGACGAGCGTCAACCCCAAGGTCATTGACTGCCCCGACCCGACCAAGGGACGGCAGACCGTCGACGCCGTCGCGAAGGACGGCATCCAGCTCAAGGCGAAGGCCCGCGTCACCGTCCGGACGAATATCGAGCGGCTCGTCGGCGGCGCGACCGAGGAGACGATCATCGCCCGCGTCGGCGAGGGCATCGTCACGTCGATCGGCTCGGCCGAGTCGTTCAAGATCGTGCTCGAGAACCCCGACTCGATCTCCAAGCGCGTGCTCGACAAGGGCCTCGACGCCGGCACGGCGTTCGAGATCCTCTCGATCGACATCGCCGACATCGACGTGGGCGACAACATCGGCGCCAACCTCCAGGCCGCCCAGGCCGAGGCCGACACCCGCGTCGCCCGCGCCAAGGCCGAGGAACGCCGCGCCTTCGCCGTCGCGATGGAGCAGGAATTGCTCGCGACTGTCCAGGAGAACCGCGCCAAGGTCATCGCTGCCGAGGCCGAGGTGCCGCTGGCCATCGCCGAGGCCTTCCGCAAGGGGAACCTGGGCATCACCGACTACTATCAACTCCGGAACATCCAGGCCGACACCGAGATGCGTTCGAGCATCGCCGGCACGGGCAGCAGCGCCCGGACCGACGCCGGCCGCGTCGAACAATTCCTGAGACGAACGAGGAGGCGGCCCGTGGCCTGGGATCTCGACACTTTGCTCAAGGCGGTCGTCCCGCTCGCCTTCCTCGCGATCTGGGCGTTGACGGCGCTGTTCAATCGCGAGGGGAGTAACCTGCCCGCGCGCAGCGTCGGCGCCGCCGAACCCCTACGGCCCGCGGCCGGGCATCCCTCCGCGCGTGGCTGGGCCGGCGGATCGACCTCCCGCGCCTTCGGTGGGGTCCGCAGAGCCGTGGCGCCACCGACGCCGAGGCCGGGCGGCGACGATGACATCGTGATCCTCGAAGCGGCCGCGCCTTGACGCGGACCGTCGTCCCTCGTCCCCAGCGGCGAATCCGACCCAAGCCAACGCCCGCCGTCGCCCCCAAGCCGGCCCCGATCATCAGCACGCGGATCGGCATGGGGAACGTCACGCAGAGCGTCAACCAGCAGCTCGTCGCGCCGCTGACGATCGAGCCGCTGACGTCGCAGGCCTCGGCGGTCGTCAGCCGTCCGGTCGTCGCGACGGCGGCGAGGCCCGTCGACCTGGCAAGCTCCCCCTTTCCTCCCTCGGGCTCGGGCGGTCCCTGACCGAGCCCCAGCGGCTCCGCGAGGCGATCGTCATCAGCGAGATCCTCCGCCCGCCCCTGGCGCTCCGAGGGCTCGGGCGGCGGAGGTGATGCGACGGCGGTTCTGTGTTTGTGGGACGATCGGGAAGGCACAAGGCACAAGGCAGACGAAGAGGGAAGAGGCCCCGCCCTTTCCCTTGTGCTTTGTGTCTTGGACTGTCGCCGACGGCGATTGACTTGTCGGCGATGAGAAGACTGAAGTTCCCCGCCGCGCCCGCCGATACCTGATGCGGATCACCGACTGAGCTCGTCCGCCGCCAACGGCCTGGCCGACGGCGAGGGCTCTCGCCCTGCACGTCGTCCCTCCAGGGATGGAGCGCGCGTCGCGCACCTGCGACGCGCCTCGTCGAAGCCCGCCGCATCCCTGCTGCCGATGACGGAGACGCCCCATGATCCGCCACACCTCCCGGCCCGGTCGGGTCGGTTCGTCCTATTTCGTCCTGGTCGGCCTGGCCCAGCTGTTCGTCGCCGGCGAGGCCCCCGGCAACGACGGCCGCGGCATCGCCTGGAGGCCAGACCTCGCCTCGGCGCAAGTCCGAGGCGAAGGCGCGCAGAATACCGCTGTGGATCCAGTTCACGGGCCCCTGGTGCGTCAACTGCCGCCGCATGGAGCGCGGGGCGTTCGTGAGCCCGGCGATCGTCGCTGCGTCGCTCGATCGGTTCGTCCCCGTGAAGTTGCGTTCGGATGAGTACGAACAGCTCGCCCTCAACCTGGGGCTGAGCGTCCTGCCCTCGACGGTCATCGTCAAGCCGACGGGCGAGGTGATCGATAAGTGGGAGGGATTCGCCGAGCCGGCAGAGTTCCTCGTGTTCCTCGACGAGACGCTCGGACGGTTCGAGAAAGAGAAGGACGGCCGGGTCGAGGTCGCGCTGGCGTCGTACTGCCCGGTGAGCCTGGTCGAGCAGCACAAGCTCGTCCCGGGCCGAACGACGGTGACGGCCCGGCGCGACGGTTTCGAGTATCGCTTCGCCGACGAAGCGGCCCGCCGCGCCTTCCTGGCGAGTCCCGAAAGGTACGCGCCGGCCAATCGCGGCGAGAGCCCCGTGAGCCACGTCGAGCAGGGCGTTTTTCGCCCGGGCGACCCGAAGTGGGGCGTGCTCTACCGCGGCCACCTCTATCTCTGTGCCGACGGCGCCGAGCGCGAGCGGTTTCTGAGGAACCCCGAGCGGTATGCGAACGTCGACCTCGCTGTGCGCAGACCTGCCCGCACTGCTGGGGCGAGCGGACCGGCCAGCTCGCCGTGTCGTCGGGCCGGCCCGCGCCCTCGACCGCGACGCGGCGGCCGGCGATGGCCGCGGGCACGGTCGTGCTGGAGGCGCTGATTTCACCGGTCTCGCGGCTCCTGCGATGACGCCTCGCGGCGGTTGATTCCGACTGCCCCTTGGGCTCGACCCGCCCGGATGGGTGGATCGTCCCCACCCGGGCGCCTTCGATCCGACCCGCCCCGGGGCCGATTCCGCCTGGTCTGGTCGGCCTGCATGGATGCGACTTCGCGGAGGCCGAGGGCGACGACAGGAGACGCCCGCACCCTCTCGATCGACGATCGTTCCGCCGATCCCCCGCGCCGCTGGGCGAGGGCGTCGGGGGCGATCGTCCCGCCACCTCACGATTCTCACCCCGCCGAGCCGGGCCGTCGCGCGACCACGAGGGTTGCGCGCGGGCCGAACGCCGGCCGCGCGGGGCCCGGCCCTTCGAGCCAAAGGAGCTGCGCCCGATGACCGTCCGCTGGAAACCCCTGCTCATCCTCTCAGGGCTGTTCGTCATCGTCGCCCTCGGGGGCCTCGTCGCCTTCACGATGCTCCGCGGCCCCGGTGGGACCCAGGCGATCGTCGCCCGAGCCCGCGCCGAGCGAAGGGTCCGGCGGTTCGGCGAGGCGGAGGTCGAGTACCGCCGGGCCCTCCAGATCGACCCCCGGGCCGCCAGCGTGCACGAGGAGCTGGCTTCGCTCTATGAGGAATGGGGACGCGCGGCGCCGGCCGACAAGACGGCGAAGCTCGAGGCCGAGCGCGGGGCCGACTCGCCGACGCTGTGCGGTTCGGCCCGACCCTCGCCGGCCCCCGCCGCGCTCTCCTGGGCGACGCCCTCGACCGCGACGACGCCGTCGAGGCACTCCGCTTCGCCAACGAGGTCCTGAAGCTCGACGCCGAGGATCCGACCGTGCATTTCGTCGTCGCCGCCCACATGCTCGAGGAGATGTCCCCCAACCTCTCCGAGGTCCGCCGCCACCTGGCCAGCGTGGCCAAAGTCCAGCCCCGGCCGGCCCGCGCCGAGTGGCTCGCGGCCCGTGTGGCGCAGGCTGCGGGCGACGACGAGGAGATGAAGCGGGTGATCGCCCGCTCTCGCTCGATCACATCGATCAAGGGACTCCCTTCCGTCGATGCCGTCGCCGTCTTCCGGCTCCGGACCATGGACGTGCAGATGAACACCGATCCGCCCACGCTGGCCGATCGCGTCCGCGCCGTGGTCGCTGCGGCCGAGGAGATGGCCGCGGCTGAGGCGATGCCGGTTTCGCGGATCTCGCGGATCGGCCGAGGCCTCGAGGCGGTTCAGAACGCGCTGGACCGCGCCAAGGGGTCGGGCGACCCGAAGGTGCTCGCCGCGCTCGCCGAGTCGGTCGAGACCGTGACCGAATCCGTGTTCCGGAAGGCGACGGAATCGAAGGGCGGGGCGGACCTCGGTGTCTACTTCGCCTACGCCGATCACTACCGGTTCCGCGACGACCGCAAGCGCTGTCTCGCGGTGATCGAGAAGGCGTTCGCTTCCCCTGCCGCGGCTCGCCAGGCGGGGACAGACGCCGCGCTCTCGCTGCACGCGCTGGCTGTCCATGCGATCCTGACCGGGGGCGACGATCCCGGTCGATTCGAGAAGGTCGCCCCGCACATCAAGCCGTTGCTCGAGGGGGCGAATCAGCGGTTCCGCGCCTTCGGGCACATGTATCAGGGGCAGGTCGACCTGGAGCGATTCAACTCCGCTCCCGCGGCCGAGACGAACGCGGCGACGGCCGCCACGGCCAAGGCGCGGTCGTCGGCCCTGGCCCACCTGAAAACCGCCGCCAACGATCTGCCTGATATTGCGGAGGCGCAGGCCCGGTACGGCGTCGCGCTGATCCTTGGTGGCGAGACCGACCTGGGCCGCGTCTATCTCCAGACGGCCGCGAAGCTCGGCAACCTCGAGCCGCGCTACCAGATCTGGGCGGCGTGGTCGATGGTGCAGGGGGGTTACCCCGAGTATGCCGAGCCGATCGTCAGCGACCTGCTCGCGGGCGTCGACTCGGGTCGGCTGCCGAAGGAGATGGCGGGCATTCTTTACCTCGTGTCCGCCGAGATCCACCAGGCGAAGCGCAGCCCCGAGGAGCTGGCCAAGGCCGTCGAGGCGTACCAGAAGGCCTTCGTCCACGGCCAGAAGCCGACGGCCGCGGTGCAGCTTCGCCTGGCGCAGATCGAGCTCATGCTCAACCGGCCGGAGAACGCGCTGGCCCGGATCGGCGCCATGGAACGTGCCGGGATGGGCGGGCCGAACGCCGAGGCGCTCGCCGCGACGATCCTCCGTCGCCAGGGCAAGCCCGACGAGGCCCGCGCCCGCCTCTCCGCCGCGCGGACGAAGAGCCCGAGGAGCGCCGACCTGGTCGCACTCGAGGCCCAGAACCTCGTCGGGGACAAGAAGGCCGAGGAGGCCGACCGGCTCCTACGCGACTTCCTCGTCCTCGGCTCCCGAGAACGTCGCGCTCGTCGAGCTGAGGGCGTGGATCCTCTTTGAATCTCTGGATCGGCCGGCCGAGGCGCGCGAGCTGCTCTCAGGCGTGGCCGAGCGGTCCGACCGCTCGTCGCCGCTGGTCCGGCTCGCGCAGATCGACCTCCGACGCCGCGACTACGAGGCCGTCGCGGCGACGATTGCCAAGGTCCGCAACCGCTGGAAAGAGGCCGCCGTCGGCGACATGCTCGACGCCCAGCTCGCCCTGGCCCGCGGTAACGGCCGGCTCGCGTCCAGCTACTACGACGCGGCGCTGAAGAAGGACCCGGGCAACAAGCTCGTCCAGTACTGGAAGGCCCGGCTCGACGGAGCGAACGACCCGAAGGGCGCGGCGAAGGTGCTCGAGACCATCGCGAAGGAGGGATCGGTCAAGCAGGTCAACGACGGCCTCTCGCTCATGACCGCCGCCGAGTCGGCCCTGGCCAACCTGCAACTGGAGACGGGGGATGTCGAGGGAGCCATCGCCCGCTATCAGGACCTGCTCAAGGACGGCGCGTCGAAGCCGCTCGCGCGCGACCTGCGATGGAAGCTGATCTCGGCCAACGTCGCCAAGCGACAGTGGCCCGCGGCGAAGGCCGAGATCGAGGCGATCCTCGGCGACGCGGCCAGCCCGCCGACCGCCGCCGAGCGTGTTGCCGCCGCGATGTACTACCGGAATAACGGCGAGGAGCCCGCGGCACAGGCGCTGCTTTCGGCCGTGCTCAAGGACGCACCAGCCCACCCGTGGGCCGTCGCGGTTCAGGTTCAGATGTGGGCCGCTTCGGGCAGGACCGCGGAGGCGAAGGACGTCCTCGCCCGCGCCCTCGCCGCAACGGCCGACAAGGCGACCGCGCCGGTCGCGTTCTTCCTCCTCGCCGCGGCCGTCGAGAACGGTACGCCGCCCGTGGCCGACAGCCTGAAGCGCGGCGCTCGCAAAGATCGAGGACGGCCTCGCCGTTCAGCCGAAAGCGATGGAGCTCGTCCAGGCCAAGTGCCGCCTGCTCGGCCTGATGGGCGACCGCAAGGGGGCGATCGCGTTCGCCGAGTCGAAGGCCAAGGATGACGCGACGGGCGCGTTCGCGAGGCTCGCGATCGCGCTGCTCCGCGAGGCGGGCGACAACGCCGGCGCGGAGCGGGCGACGACCGAGCTGGTCAAGGCCAATCCGACCGACGCAGCGCTTGCCGCTTCGCTCATCCGGATCGTCTCCGCGCAGGCCTTCGAGGCACGCTCGCGGGGCGACAGGGCCGGCGCGGAGGCCCTGAATGGACGGGCTGCGACCTTGATCCGCGACGGCCGCGCCAAGTTCCCCGCCGATCCCGCGTTCCTCCAGCTCGATTGCGAGCTGGCCATCCGCCGCGGCGAGGCCACGAAGGCCGTCGCCCTCACGCAGGAGATCGACAAGATGCCCGGCGGCGCACCCGGCGGGGCCATTCTCCGCGCCGGCATCTACGCGATGCAAGGGCGCACTCGTGATGTCGCCGCGGCCTACGCCGAGGCCCTCGAACGCAACCCGCGTCAGTTCGACATCCGCCTTCGCCTTGCCCAGGCCGACCTCCGGCTCGGCGACTTCGACGGTGCGCTTCAGCAGGCCCGACTCGTGCTCGACGCCGATCCCGACCAGCCCGCAGCCCGGCTCATCGAGGCAAGGGCCCTGGCCTCGTCGCCCGGCTCCCCCTCGCAGGTTGCCTCGAGCCGGGCTCAGGCCGTCGAGATCCTCCGCGCGGTCATCAAGAAGCAGCCCGGGTTCATCGAGGCCTACCATCAGCTCGCCGAGATCCACGCCGTGGACGGGGCGAAGGACCGAGCGATCGAGGCCCTCCGCGCCGGGCTGAGGGCGGTGCCGACCGACTCGAACGGCCTCTCGATCGCCGTGAGGATCCTTTGCGAGCCCGCCGCGCCCGGCAAGCCGATCGACCCCGCGCGGCTCGACGAGGCGCGAGCCCTCGCCGACGAGTTCGCCGGCGGCGACACCAACGGGGCGATGGCGGCCGCCGTGGCCGTCGGCTTCCACCGCGCGGGCGAGCTCGACGCGGCGCTGCCCTGGGGCGAGAAGGCCGCGAAACTCTCGGACGCCACAGGGATCCATCTCAACTTCGGCGATCTGCTACTCACTCTCGCCGAGTCGCGACCCGGGGCAGAGCGCGACGGCTTCCTGACGCGGGCGCTGGCCGAGTTCGACCGGGTGCTCAAGGAACGGCCCGACGTGATCGAGGCGGTGAATAACAAGGCGTGGATCCTTCACACGTACCTCAAGCGGAGCCAGGAGGCGCTCGACCTGGCCGAGGCCGCCGTCCGCAGGGCGGAGCCTTCGAGCCTACCCGCCGAGTTTTACGACACCCTGGGCGCCATCCAGGAAGCCACCGGCCACGCCCGCGAGGCCGAGGAGTCGTACCGGCTCGGCCTGGAGAAGGCCCCGGAGATGCCGATGCTCAATTTTCACATGGCCCGGCTGATCCTCGCGGATAAGACCCGCGCGGGCCGCGCCGCGGCATATCTCGAGCGCGCCCAGGCCGGGCGTGACAAGCTGCCCTCGGCCATGGCCGCGGAGGTCGCGACGCTGGCGGAGAAGGTCAACCGCTGAGTTCGCCTCGCTCGACAAGCCCGCGGCGCAGCGTGATAAATTCGGCGCGTCCGGGCCTCGCGCGAGTCGCCTCGCCCGCGTGAGAGGCCCTCCCCGACCAACACGGCCCCCGCTTGCAAGGACGAACGATGCGTTCCGCGACCCTCCGCTCGATTGCCCTCCCCACGCTGCTCGCCCTGGTCGCGACCCCGATGGCGATCGGCGCGGACGATGACCATCCGGTCGTCGTGCTCGACACGACGGTCGGGCCGATCACGGTCGAGCTCGACCGCACCAAGGCGCCGATCACGCGTCGACAACTTCCTCAAGTATGTCGACAAGGGCTTCTACGACGGCACTGTCTTCCACCGCGTGATCGCCGCCCGGGCTTCATGATCCAGACCGGCGGGTTCACTGAGAACAACGGCGTGCTGTTCGAGAAGCGCAAGGACGGCCTGCCGCCGATCAAGAACGAGTCGGGCAACGGCCTGAGCAACGTCCGGGGCACGCTCGCCATGGCCCGGACGCACCGACCCGAACTCGGCGACGTCACAGTTCTTCATCAACCTCGTCGACAACACGCGGCTCGACAACTTCCGGCGGCGGCTACGCCGTCTTCGGCAAGGTGACGTCGGGGATGGACGTCGTCGACAACATCGCGAAGGTCGAGACAGGCGTCAAGCCGGACTCCAGCGGCCAGCAAATGGAAGACGTCCCGGTGGCGCCGATCACCATCAAGAGTGCCAAGCGGAAGTCCAATCCCTGACGCGACGTTCGGCGGAGCGGTCGCGTCGGCCCTTGACCACCCGATCCGCCACGCCTATCATGGTCGCGTTCCTGCCCCGCCGGCCCGGTGCCGAGAGACGGACGGGGTCCCATCCGACGTTCCCCGAAAGGAGCCCCGAATGGCCCACGTCGTCGCCGAGCCGTGCTTCGACTGCAAGTATACCGACTGCGTCGTCGTCTGCCCCGTCGATTGCTTCTATGAAGGGGCGCAGATGCTCTACATCCACCCCGAGGAATGCATCGACTGCGAGGCGTGCGTCCCCGAGTGCCCGGTCGAGGCGATCTTCCACGAGGACAACCTGCCCGACGAGTGGAAGGACTTCACGGCGCTCAACGCCGAGGAGTGCCTAAGTGCCCGGTCATCACCGAGAAGAAGGACGCCCTCGAAGGCGAGTCGTGCAACAAAGCCGCAAAGCACTGAGCCTCGTCAGCGACCGGCCACGAACGAAAAAGCCCCGGCCATCCGGTCGGGGTTTTTCTTTCGCGCGATCGAGCGTCTTTGCGGCGGACGCGAGCGGGACGAAGTCAATCAATACTCGTCTCGACGACAGCGTCTCGCCGCCGTTACGGGTCATCAGCTTGACGAGCGTGTTCTGTTGATCTGTGCCCTTGATCGTCCGTGTGCTGCCGTCGCACATCGCGAAGTTGACGATGCCGGGGTGCTTGCTCATCCAGTAGGTATACTAGTTCACGCCGTTGACCACGATCGGCTTGTTGATCGTCCGGTCGATCGTCGTGCGGACGCAGCAGTCGGTCGCCCTGGGCCCAGGTGCCGGTGAGGGTCTCGCCGATCAGGCAGGTCGTCGACGTGCCGTCGGTGATGTCGGAGATGCTGACGGCCGAGTTCTTGAACGTCAGGCCGTTGTTCCAGAAGCTGCACGCCGGGTCGCCGCGTCGAAGTTCTGGCTCTGGCAGCTATTGTCGTAGCCGGCCGGCATGTTGCCGCGGTAGTCGGAGTAGGCCGTAGGGCGGCACGGCGGTCGTCGCAACGCCCGTCGTGGTGTTGACCGACGTCGGGTTGACCCGACGGTTCGACGGGCAGACCAGCCGTTGAGCGTCCTGCGCACGGCCGTCGAGTTCGACACGTCGTTCGTGGCGAGATTGATATTAATCTCGTTGTAGTTGTTGCTGTATTCCATCTTCAGGAACAGGCCGGTCAGGCCGTTCCACATGCATCTGCAGTCGGGTCCGTAGGCAGTCGTGCACGAGCGCTGGTCGCGCCGTCGAGGCAGTACCAGCCGGCCGGGAAGCTGCCGAAGTCGTCGTGATACCCCTGCGCCGCGATGCCGAGCTGGTGCAGGTTGTTCAGGCACTGCGTCCGGTTCGCCGCCTCGCGCGCCATCTGGACGGCGGGCATGATCAGCGCCACCAGGACGCCGATGATCGCGATGACCACGAGCAGCTCGATCAGCGTGAAGCCACGGACGCGGACCACCCTACGCGTGTCGCCCATCGGTCGTTCCCCCTCCGTCGCCGTAATGACCTTCAGCGGCCATCAATCCACGCTATCAGCTTAAACCATCGTCCAGGCGAAAGCTATCGGGCTCCGCGCGGAATTCCGACAAACGTCGCATGGGCTGGGCGGCCTCACTTCAGCTCGACGGACCAGTAGGCGTTGTCGAGGAACGTCTTCCAGCTCTGGTACTTGCCGTGGCTGAGCTTCAGGCCGAGGACGGGGCTGGTCCGGGGCCGGGCCGGCTCGTGGATCAGCCGCATGCCGGCCTCCGCACGGGGTCCGGCCCCCCTTGCGGACGTTGCACTTCACGCAGGCGCAGACGATGTTCTCCCACGTCGCCCGGCCGCCCCGGCTCCGGGGCAAGACGTGGTCCAGGCTCAGCTCGCTGGTCGGGAACCGCTTGCCGCAATACTGGCAGCGGTTGCCGTCGCGGGCGAAGATGTTCCGCCGGTTGAACTTGACCTTGGCCTTGGGCAGCCGGTCGTAGGTCAGCAGGCGGATGACCCGCGGGACCTGGATCTCGAAGTGGACGGTGCGGATGAAGTCGTCGTCGGGCCCGCGGAAGCCGAGCGCGGGCCTCGGAGACCTCGCGCCAGGAGGCGAAGTCGTAGAGCGTGTAGCGGCCGTCGTCGAGGGTGATGACCTCGGCCAGCTCCTTGAAGAGCAGGCAGAACGCCCGCCGGACCGGGATGACGTGGACGGCCATGTAGAACTTGTTGAGGACCAGGACGCTGGCGTCGAGGGCGGAGTGGGCTCCGAGGCTCATGGACGGGGCTCTCCGGTCGGGGTCGGAACCTCGCGTCGGGGTCTCGGCGGGAACTCTGCGATCGGTTCGCCCCTTCCGGCGGATGCCGGAGGGGTCGGCGGGATCAGAGCCGGGCTCAACCGGCTCACGCTGCCGGCCTCCGAGGGCCTGGCGGACGGCCCTGCCGACTTCGGCCGTGCGTCGCGTCGCCGCCGAGGTCGGGGGTCCGGGGCTTGCCGGCGGCGAGCACCCTCGCCACGGCCTTGCGGATCGCGCTCGGCGCCCTTGCGGGCGCCGCAGGTGGTCGAGCAGCATCGCCACCGAGAGGATCGCGGCGATCGGGTTGGCGATCCCCTTGCCGGCGATGTCGGGTGCCGAGCCGTGGACCGGCTCGAACATGCTCGGGGCCGTCTTCTGCGGGTTCAGGTTCGCCGAGGCGGCCAGGCCCATCCCGCCCTGGAGCACGGCGCCCAGGTCGGTGATGATGTCGCCGAACATGTTCGTCGTGGCGATCACGTCGTATCGCTCGGGCGACGTGACCATCCGCATGCAGCAGGCGTCGACGTGGTTGTAGTCGGTCTTGATCTCGGGATAGTCACGAGAGACTTCGGTGAAGGTCCGCATCCAGAGGTCGTGCGCGTAGGTCAGGACGTTCGTCTTGGCGACCATCGTCACCAGGCCGACGAGGCCCCTTTGCCGGTCGTCGGCGCGAGAGGCCGCGGAAGGGCTTGGCCTTGCCGCGCGATCTGCGCCAGGTCGAAGGCGAAGCGGAGGCAGCGCTCGACGCCGGCTCGGGTGTTGATCGAGGTCTGGATCGCGACCTCCTCGGACGTCCCCTTGCGGGTGAACCCGCCGGCGCCGACGTAGAGGTCCTCGTTGTTCTCGCGGACGACGACCATGTCGATGTCGTCGGGCCCCTTGCCGCGGATCGGCGTCTCGACGCCCGGGAAAAGTTTGACCGGGCGGAGATTCACGTACTGGTGGAACGCGAACCGGAGCCTGAGCAGGATGCCCTTCTCGAGCACGCCCGGCGGCACGCCGGGATGGCCGACCGCGCCGAGGAAGATCGCGTCGCACTTCCGGAGGTCGTCGAGCGCCGAGTCGGGCAGGACCTCGCCCGTCTGGAGGTAGCGCTCGCCCCCCAGGTCGAAGCCGACGAGCTGGAAGCTCTGGCCGTCGAGCCCGGCGACGTCCCCGAGGACGGCCAGTGCCTGCTCGACAACCTCGGGCCCGACCCCGTCTCCCGCGATCACGCCGATCGTCGCCAAGACCGCCTCCGCCGGTATCGCGTCGACCGGTGAGCGGCGCGGCCGGGGGCCTCGTCACCGATGAGCATTTCGATCGTAGACTTCCGGACACGCGGGCCCGACCGGCCCGTGCGGCCACTATAGCCGGCGGGCGGCGGGCCGGGCAAGTTGGCGGGGAGGTCGGGCATGCGATCGGAGCGCCAGGCGGCCCCGGCCGCGGCGGGCGAGGGGCCGGCGGGGGCGGTCAGCCCGTTGACAACTCCAGGCGGGGATTCATACTTGAAGACAGAGGACCGCCCGCAGACCGCGGGCTCCCCGACGCCCCGTCTGGCGGCACCCGGCGCGGCCAGGACCGCGACCCCCCAGGGAGCCGGCCCGATGGCCACGTCGACCGAGAGCAACCCGCCCGCCAAGGACGTCAAGGACAAGGGTGCCAAGGATACCCGCGGGCTCTCCGGCCTGAGCGAGTCGAACCTCGAGCAGTCGGTCCTCCGCCGGGGCCTCGCCACCGCCCAGGAGATCGAGGCCTGCAAGGCCCACCGCGCCAAGCTCGCCGCGGCCTCGTCGAACAAGGACGAGCCGGCCAAGAGCCTGCTCGACATCATGGTCGAGGCCAAGGTCCTCACCAAGAACCAGTCGCTCCGCCTGCTCAAGGAGGCTGGGCCCGAGGCGGACGAAGAAGCTCGAGATCCCCGGCTACCAGATCCTCGTCGAAGATCGGCAAGGGGTCGATGGGGGTCGTCTACAAGGCGAAGCAGACGAGCGTCGACCGGATCGTCGCCGTCAAGATCCTGCTCGACGCCCTGGCGAAGAACAAGGAATTCATCAAGCGGTTCGAGCGCGAGGCGAAGATCGCCGCCAAGCTCGCGCACAACAACATCGTCAACGCCATCGACGCCGGCCAGGTCGACGGCAACCACTTCTTCGTCATGGAGTACGTCGAGGGTGCGACGATCAAGGACGAGCTCGACCAGGGCAAGGTCTTCGACGAGAAGGTCGCGATCCGTGTCATGCTCGCCGTGGCCGAGGCGCTGAAGCACGCCCACCAGCGCGGGCTGATCCACCGCGACATCAAGCCCGAGAACGTCATCCTCTGCCAGCGACGGCAACGTGAAGCTCGCCGACCTCGGCCTGGCCCGGCTCACGGCCGACGAGAAGTGGGCGATGGCCGAGGCCGGCATGGCCATCGGCACGCCCTACTACATCAGCCCCGAGCAGGTCCGCGGCCAGGTCGACGTCGACATCCGCGCCGACATCTACAGCCTGGGCGCGACGCTCTACCACATGGTCACCGGCAAGGTCCCCTACAGCGGCGAGACGCCCAGCGAGGTCATGCGGAAGCACGTCGACAAGAACGTCGCGCTCGTGCCGCCCGACCACGTCAACACGAGGCTCTCCAGCGGCCTGGGCATGGTCGTCGAGACGATGATCGCGAAGAACCGCGAGAACCGCTACCCGCAACCCCGACGACCTGATCCTCGACCTGAAGTGCCTGCTCCAGGGCGAGCCGCCCGATGATCGCCGGCCAGAAGCTCGACTCGCTCGCCGGCCTCGCCGAGGGGGACGTGACCGACGACGCGGGCAGCCCGTCGGCCGTCACCGACGCCGAGAAGGCCGAGATGGCCGCCGCCGTTAACGGCAAGACGAACATCATCGCGGCGCTCGGAGTGCTCTTCGTGATCTCGATGATGATCAACGTGCTGCTGTTGCTCCTCCACTGAGCGAATCCAGCACGCAGCATCGCCCCACGGGACCGAAGGCAGACGGCACATAGCAGACGGCGGACGGGCGGCGGATAAGCGTCCCTCTCCGCCTGATCCTATATGCCTTCCGCGCTCGGCGCCGAGCTCTCTCGGCGTGTCGAGCGGCTCCTCAGAGCGACCACTCCGTCAATTCTGGCTGAAGTCGAACGACCGCAGCGACTCCCGCCCGAGCGGGTCGTTGGCGAACTTCTCGCGGCACCTGGGGCAGAGGTCGAAGCGGAAACCTTTGGGCGACTGCGCGGCGACGTCCTCGGCGCCGAGATTCTCATCGTTGCGAAGAAGTTCGGAGACGGCCTCCATTGGATCGTCGTCGAGGTCGTCCTCGCGGATCTGGTTCGGGTCGAACCCGGGCATGACCTCGATCTTGACGACGTAGCGGGGCTCGCCCGCCCCGGTCAGGTCCGTGCCGCAGAGATCGCACGTGAAGTGCACCATCAGCGCCTCATCCTCGCGATGTCGCCGGCGGGTTCGTCCGGGTGAGATTGGCGACTCCGTTCGACCCGGTGACCTGGCTCCCTCCAGGCCGACTCAGCACAATTCGAGTAGACGGCAACGCCCCGAGGGGAGTCAAGCCGAATCCGCCTTCATGGCCGCGAAAAAAAGGACGGCCAGCGACGCGATCGAGATCAGCAGCGCCGCGAAAACGAGCCGCGGCCGGTAGTCGACCTCGCCGTGCGAATCACGCCCCGGGACAAACGCATGGATGCTTGCCCCTAGGGGCGCACGCGACCCGCGGCGGTCGACCCAGTTCCCATCCGAGGATTCCTGGACAACTGAACATGATGGTAGCGTCGATCGGTTTGTGTCTGTTCTTTGACGATGCGATAGGCAACGGCCCCCGGCCCCGGCCGATCGGATGCGACCGGCCGCTGCGGCTCGGACGAACGGCCCCGGCTCGGGGCGGGCGACCCAGACGGAGCCGACGCGCTCGACGAGCGAGAAGCTCCCTTCGGGAGGGGGCGTGCGCCCGACGATCGCGGCGACCCCAGCCTCGCGAAGCCGCTCCTTCGCGAGGATCACGCCGTCCCACGTCACGGCGCGCCGGCTCGTCCGCTCTCGTTCACCGGGTAGATAAAGCGCCGCGAACGAATCGACCGAGGCGGCCAGTTCGACAGAGTCGTAATTGCGGATGTCGGCCAGGCCATAGCGCATCGCGACATTGGGCGGCAGCTCCTCGCCCACCCCGAGCACCCGGGCGGGCGGCGGCGCGACGCGACGGAGATGCTCGATCAGGGGCGTGATCGGTCGGTCATCCCCGCGATCGATCGCGGGATTGAGGCCGAGGCCGAAGCCGAAGAGGTCGACGAGGACCAGCCCGAGCAGCCCGACACGAAGGGCGCAGGCAGGCAACGCTCCGCGGCGTCGGACGACGAAAGCCCAGGCCGCCAGGCCCAGCAGATGCACGCCCGCGAGTCCGTAGTAGCGAGGGATGAACCTCAGCGTGTCACGGGTCTGTCGATCGGCGCGGGCGCGATACACCACGGGGTCGGCCCCGGGGCTCTCGTTGGCTGCGCGGGCGTAGTGCGCCCGGGCCATCGCCACGAGCTTCGGCTCGAATCGCCCGATGCCCAGCGCAACGACCGCGCAGGCCGAGCGCAAGCCCGATCCAGCATCGCCGCCACAGGGCCCGGCACCGCCGGGTCGCGCCGAGACGGTCCAGCCCGATGCCTCCGAGCAGGCTCAGTCCCAGAGCGACCCAGAGCGAAAGCCGCCGATTGTCGGTGACGTTGAGCATGGGGATCGCGCGTAGCAGGTTATCGAACGGCGGCCATCGGTACGACGCGAACAGGCCGAAGACGGTGAGCGCCGAACAACCACCGGACGCGCGGCCGCTTCCTCGCCGCCCAGGCCAGAGGCGCCAGCCAGAGGAGCGTGGCGAGCCCGGCGAAGCCGCCGGCCGACTCGTTGAGGTTGTGGACGCCGAGCCCCCTCGCCAAGTTCGGATGCCCACGCCGCTGGCTGCCGAAGGCGTACGGAAGCGCCTGGCAGACCATGTCGAGCACGCGCGGGCGGCCGATCGCCAGCGGCGATTTCCGCCCAGCCGCTCGGTCGGTCCAGCACGGGGCTCTTGGTGAGGTATTCGCCGAGCGGGATGACCTCGACCGCGGCGACCCCGATTCCTAATCCGATCCCCGCGATCCATCCCGATCGCTCGCGCCAGCCGACGCGGCGCCAGCGCCAGAGCGCGTTCAGACCCGCCGCGAGCAGCACGTGCGCCGAGGTCTGAACGTGGCCCCCCAGCAGCACAAGCCCGACGACGAGCGCCATGACCGCAACGCGCCGACGCGAGACCCGATCGAGCACGCGGTCGCTCGCCCAGAGCACCCAGGGGAACCACACGGCAACGTTCGTCACCGGGTAGAGGAGCCACACGACGAGGAACCCGCTGAACGGGTACACGAGCCCAGCGAACCACCGTCCCCACCGACCCAGTCCCCAGTGGCGAGCCAGCAGGAACATCCCGAGCCCCGCGACCCACAACCGCGCGGCCGCCATGAAGGCGTACGCGTCGGGGAGGCGTCCCAGGTACGCGATGGCATGGAACGGGTCGAACACCGCGCTCTGGCCGTTCGCCAGATGCGGGGCCCCGCAGCCTGCGTACGGGTTCCAGAGCGGCAGCCGCCCCGCGCGGATCTCCCTGCGGTTGAACTCGAGCCAGGGCTGGAACTGGAGCACAGGGTCCATAAGCAGCCGATTGTGCGGCTCGTAATCGGGCCCCTTCACCTCGTGGAAGCTCGCCGTTACGAAGAGCACGTCGGCCGAGCTGAGCACCTTGCCGCCGAGGAGCGACTCGTGGAAGAAGACGCCAACAAGAGCGGCGAGCGCCAGGGCGAAGGCGGCGAGCTCGCGCCGGAGATTGTTCGGCCTTGCGCGCACGGCGGGTCCGTCCTCGACGACTCAGGGCCGGGAGATCGGCGGCCAGACGCGGCCGATCGCGCGGCCCGTCTCCCTCATTCCCACCGTGGCGGGGATGTGAACCGCATACACGGGCTCACTGGACGAAGTCTCGTATTCGAGGAGCGGCCTGGTCGCTTCGAATCCCTTCGCCCCGTCGGAGACGGCGTAGAACCGGGGCTCGACGCCCGGCCTGGGGCCGATCGCGAGCCGCCCCGAAGCCTCAACGACAACTGGAACCAGGCCAGGTCCGGGGCGCATCGGCGCGGAGAACGTCGACTCCGACGCCCGGCCGCCGATTCCCGAGATCGGGCGCGGGAGTATCAGCCTTTGGTCGGACAGGTCGAGGCGATACATGACCTGATTGTAGTCATAACGAGGCGTACGGTCCGGGTTTCCCGAGAAGGTCTGCGTGTACGTGCCTTCGAAGTAGAGCATGCGCCCCCCGTCCTTGGCGAAGTACGGGTGCAGCCGGGGATTGTAAAAGCTGTACTTGTCGTGGGTGACGACCTTGCGGGCGTAGATCCACGGGCCATCGGGACGGTCGGCCTCCGCGTACCAGACCTCTCCCAGATACGACGACGACCCGCCGGCCTCCAGGACGATGAGCGACCAGGCCGAGCGGTCGGCATTCCACATCAGGCTCGAACCGTGCGGTCGGATCGGCTGTCCGGACTCCACGTCGCGAAGCAAGACCGCTTCCTCGCCGTGACGAAGCTGACTCGTCCGGAGCAGTCCGGCCTGCACGTCGGCCGTCATCGGCGGCGCGTTCCGCTTCCAGCCCAGCAGGACGCGGCCCTTCGAATCGCGCTCGATCTCGGGGAGTTGGGAGGCACAGCCGGGCTTGAGCGGGGTGTACGCCTCGTATTTGGTTAGATCGAGATACGAGTCCACGTCGGCGCGGACCCGCAAGTTCGGCAAATCCATCGCGAACACGACCCAGCGGCCGTCGCTTCCGTCGACGATCGTCGCCTGCCCCCCGGGATACGCGGAGCGCGCCTCCGGCCAGGTGACGCGCTTGACCCAGATGCGTTTCGCCTCGTCGAACTCGACGGCTCCGTGCTCGTAGATGCTGAGCATGCCGCGAACCTTCACGTACGAGCCGAGCATGCGTTCCCGACCTTGAGGACCGGGCAGAACGACAACGCCGAAGATCCACGTCGGGCCTTCGCCGGGCAGTTTCGCGGTGGGCCGGGCAAAGCCGTCGGCGTCGACGAAGTAGTCCAGATCGATGCCCGCGTCGGGGTCGAGTCCGCCCTGGGAGGGCAGCTTCGAGATCGCGCCGGGGACGTGGAAGTTGCCCAGCGGATAGGCCGGCCGGTTCGTGTCGCCCCAGAACCAGTAGAGGGTGCCGTTGCATAGCCCGTTGACGACGCTGTCCTGCCCCAGGACAAGGCCGTTGATCGCGGGATGGCGGAGCGGTGTCGGGCGGCCCAATAGCAGGCTGTCGCGATACAGGCCGCCGCCGGTGACGCGGTAGAGCCGCTCGGCGATGTTCAATCGCCTGATCGGGATCGTGGCCTCGCCGCCCGGCGCCGGGCGGAGCCTGACGCCCCGATTGCCGAAGCCGTCGGCGGGGACTTCGTAGCCGTGCGATTTGATGGAAAAATAGACCTCCGTGCCCATGAGCCCGGGCTCGTCGAAGGCGACCAGGCCGGCGTTGTCCGTGACGAAACGCGCGGCGTCGTCCGTCTTCAACTCCACGAGCGGGACGCCCCGGCCGGTCGTCTGGTCGATCACGCGGATGGCGAAGGGCTTGCGCACGGGCGACCCGCCGGGGTCGTCCGCGAACGCCAGCAACGTCAACAGTGTCAGAGCATTCATAAGGCGTCTCGGCGCGACGTGTCGGCCGACATCATGCGACGCCTCGGCGGGCCGGTCAATCGCGGTCGCCGGCGGAAAATTTCGCGATCGATCGCAATTTTGTATCGCCACCGGGCGAACCTGCCTCTATGATTCCAACGAATTCCTTCGTTCTAACGACGCAGGCTGGTCACCCCGAGGGGGTCGGGGGACGGCGGCTCGACGGGAACGGAGACGCTCTGCCAGGAGGGCGGGAGGATGACCATGCCTACGATCGAGGCGGTGAGCGCGCGGCTCGACGGACTCGAGCGCGAGAACCGGCGGCTCCACTGGATCGCGGGCGGGCTGCTCTTGGCCCTCCTCGCGATGGGCGCGTCGGCGATCTTCGGTCGCGACCGAGGCGGCCGGACGCTGGAGGTGCAGAAGTTGGTGATCCGCGACAAGGAGGGCAGGGTCCGCGGATCATTCGGCGTTGACCGCACGGGCCTGCCGGCCCTGAAGATCGTCGACAGGCGCGGCAACGAGCAGATCGAGCTCGGCGTCCCCTCGGAAGACACGTCGAGCCTGACCTTCTACGACCGCGGCACGGCGAGGATCATGCTCGACACGTCGATCGAGGGGACGACCTCGCTCCGGTTCTTCGACCAGGCGCAGATGGTGCAATCGGCGGTTGTCATCAAGCCGAACGGGGCGGCCGAGCTGAGCATGGGCCACGGCAAGCGGGCCAAGACCCTGGCCTTCCCGCCCGACGGCCAGCCCGTCGTTATCACCACCGACGCGCACGGCCGGCCCGTCGAGCGTCCGGCGGCCACACTCGAAGGGACCGCCGGCGAGCTCCCGGCGAGTCTGCTGAGCACTCGGAGCCGGAACACCTCGTCGCAGCCCCAGCTCAGGACCTCCGACATCGAGACCGATGGCCCACGCGCCTCGCGGGGACTTTCGAACTAGTCCGGTCGGTCATGCCACCCGGCAGATGAAGCACTTGAGGTAGTCGCTCTCGAGGCAGGAGGCCGACACCGGGTGGTCGGCCGCCTGCCCGCGCTGGTCGAGGATCTGGATGTCACGGCCCGAGCGGTCGGCCACCTGGCCGATCAGGTCGGCGAACAGTCCGCGGTCGACCAGCCCCGAGCACGAGCAGGTCGCCAGCACGCCATCGGGGTCGAGCAGCGAGATCGCGGCGAGATTCAGGCTGAGATACGCCCGGAGCGCCTTCTCGATCCCCTTGGGATGCCGCGCGAACTTGGGCGGGTCGCAGACGATCAGGCCGAACCGCCGCCCCTCGCCGCGGAGCCGTTCGATCGACTCGCCAGCGTCGCCTTCCTCGAACCGCGCGCCGGCCAGTCCATTGATCTCGGCGTTCCGCCGGGCCAGGGCGATGGCCGAGGCCGACGAGTCGACGCCCAGCACGTCGGCGGCGCCGGCCTTCAACGCGTTCAGCGCGAATCCGCCCGAATAGCAATACAGATCGAGGACGCTCCGACCCCCGGCCAGGGCGGCCACGGCCCGGCGGTTGTCGCGCTGGTCGAGATAGAAGCCCGTCTTGTGGCCGGTGGCGAGATCGACCTCGTAGGCGATGCCGTGCTCGACGATCCGGGTTGGGCCCTCGTGTGCGGTGCCGCGGGCGGTCCCCTCGTCCACGCGGAGCCCCTCGGCCTCGGCCGTCGAGCGGTCGCCGCGGATCGTGATGCCGTCGACGTCCGCGAGATTCGCCAGGACCTCGAGAATCGCCTCGCGGCGGCGATAGAGACCGAGCCCCGTGAACTGGGCGACCAGCTGGCGGCCGAAGCGGTCGACGGTCAGACCCGACAGGCCGTCGGCCTCGCTAAAGACGAGCCGCGCCCCGACCTCTGGCCCGGCCAGGCCGAGGCCCGCAGCTCGCCAATCGGCAGCCCGGCGGATCGTCTGCGCGAAGAATCCGTCGTCGATCGGACCGCCGTCCCAGCGATAGAGCCGGACGCGGATCGCGCTGTGCGGATTGAACAGGCCGTGGCCGATTCGCTGGCCCTCGAAACTGATGACCTCGACCTCGTCGCCGGGGGCCGGGTCGCCCTCGACGCGGTCGATCGAGGTGACAAAGACCCAGGGATGGCGGGCGAAGAACGGCCGCGCCGAGCGGCGGCGGATGACGACGCGGGGTAGGTTGGACATGGCCGTGTCGAGGCTCATCGAGCGGCCACGTCGCGGCTGGCCGACTCGAACTCGGCGAGGTACGCGAGCGTCCGCTCGAGCTGGTTCTTGAGGTGGCGGACCCGCAGGAGGCTGCGGACCCGGCAGAGAAGCTCGACCTTGTTGACGGGCTTCGAGAGGAAGTCGTCGGTGCCGGCCTGGACACCGCGGTCGTAGTCGGCCGTCTCGTTCAGGGCCGTGACCATGAGGATCATCACGTCGCGCGTCTTCTCGTCGCCGCGGAGCTTCTTGCAGACCTCGAAACCCGAGAGCCGGGGCATCATGACGTCGAGCAGGATCAGATCCGGGCCGAACGACTCGACCTTGCGGAGGGCGTCCTCGCCGTCGACGGCGATCGCGGTCTCGCACTCGACGTCGGCGAGGTAGGCCTCGAGCAGCTCGACATTCTGGGGGTTGTCGTCGGCGATCAGGATCTTCGGGAGGCCTTTGGCGGCGTCCAAGGCATGGCTCCGGCGCGGGGCGCGGGTCGGGGCGACGTCAGGGTCGGGGACCGGCGGCTTGGGCCGACTCATCCACGCGAACCATCTTATCCGCCGGGCAAGGCGGCAGGAACGGGAATCGACCGCGCCCCGTGGGCCAGGGGGCCCGCGTCCCGAGCTCGGGTCCCGGGTGGGTCGTCGGGGCGCCGAGCGAACCCGAGCCCTCAGCCAAACGAACCCAATTCCCGTACCAAACGAACCCAATTCCTGGGCCGTGGAGTCCGCCCGCTTCCGACCCAACTTAAACATACACAAACCGTTGCGGCGTGGGCGGCCCGCGCCGCATTGGCGCTCGATTGGGTGCCTCGGCGAGCCGTTTCAAGCCGTCCGGGACCAACGTGTCCGGGAATCCCGGGGAATGTCCTACGGCCGCCAAAGCCAGCCCGACCGTCGCAACCGGCGCGATCGCCCGCCTCGGAAGGCCGTCCGGAGTTTGACCCGGGGCACGTTCGGGCCAATGCTTCAGACGAGGGCGTACGCGCCCATGGGATGGTCGGCTTGCCGACGATGGGGGATTCTGCTAGGGTCCGGCCGCCCGTCTCCAGGACCCACCCCCGCGCCCGCATCGCCGCCCGGTCCCGCCCGAGTCCCGCGCCGGCGGCTGCCCCGAGAGGGGGCGGCGTCGGGGAGGTCTGCGATATGCGGTCACGCCCTGCCGTCCTCGCCCTGGCCCTGGGGGTGGTCGCGCTCCTGCCCGGCTGCCACGCCGGCGGCGCGAGCGGGCTGACCGCGAAGCCGGCCCCGCAGGTTCCCGGCGTCTCACTTACGGCCAGCGAGGCCATCGAGCGGCATAACCTCAACGCGGCCCGCGTCCAGGCTCTCGAGGCCCGGCCCAGGATCAGCGTCACCTCGCCCGGCGGCAGCGGCAGCGCCGACGGCAAGATGGCCCTCGAGCGCCCCAGGAACTTCAAGCTCCAGATCGACGCCACCGTCAAGGGGACGATCGCCGACATCGGCTCGAACGACAAGGGTTTCTGGTTCTGGGCCCAGAGCAAGAAGGACAACAACGTCTACGTCTGCTCGTACGACGAGATCGACCGCTCGCCGCTGTCGGCCGCGTTCCAGCCCGACTGGATCGTCGAGGCCATGGGCCTTCGCACGATCAGCCGCGAGGAGGCCCGGCAGATGACGTCCAAGGGGGCCGACATCCCCGGCGCGGTCAAGCTGGTCTCGACCCGCAAGGGCTCCAACGGCGAGACGCTCACGAAGGAGACGATCCTCGACACGTCGGGCCGGATCAAGGAGCACCGGCTCTACCAGGGGCAGGGGAGGGACCGGACCCTGATCGCCTCGGCCTCGGTGTCGGAGTTCAAGTCGTTCCCGGTCGAGGGGGGCGAGTCGGTGACGCTGCCGTACCACTTCCGGCTCGACTGGATCCCCGAGAAGCTGACGCTCGACATCATGCTCGAAAGACCGACGCTGCTGACGAGCTACGACGACGAGCGGCGACTGACGCTCTTCGCAGAGCCGAAAATTCATGGCACGGGCCGCGTGAACCTGGCCGAGCTGGCCCCCCGCCACTCCGCGTCCTCCGCGTCGCGCCAGGCCGACCCGGCCACGCCGCGGACAAGGCAGAGCCGCGGTACCCCGAGCAGCCGTGACTCGGGCGTCCGCCTCGGTGCCCCCGAGCCGTTCGGCGTCGACGACTCGGCCCGGGCCCCGGCCGACCCCGTGGCACTCACGGCCGACCTGTCGACGTCCGAGTCGACCGACGCTGCGCCAATTCGGGCGGTCCGCCCCGCGCTGCCGCGTGCGGTGGATCAATAGCTCGTCTTCGACCGAGCGGCCAGTCCCGGGAGGGCGAGGCTCCGGCCGAGCCCGGGTCTCACGCCCGGCAGGGCCGCGCCGCCCCGGGCCGACGGGCCGGCCGAGACCCGGGAGATCCAAGGCGACACGGGCGCGATCGCACGGCTCAGGCCCGCTGTTCGGCCGTTCGACGAAGCGCCTGCCGCGCCTTGGCAAGGATCGGCCCGACGGAGTTCTCAGGGATGCCGAGTTGCTTGCCGATCTGCCGGTAGTTCAAGAACTTAAGATGATAGAGTCGGACGACGTTGGCCTCGCGCTCGGGCAGGTCAGCCAGCATCCGCTCGACCTCCTCGGCGGCCAGGACGGGCTCGGCCTCGTCGGAGTTGTCGCGCGAGACGGCCTGGCGATGGGCCCGCGAATGGCCCAGCTCGGCCTCGCGGAACCGCTTGACGACCTCCTTCACGCAGATCCGCCGCGCGATAACGGTCAGGTAGGTCGGCAGCGAGCTCTGGCCCTTGAACCGGCGAAGGATGTCGTAGTTGTCGTCAACGACCGCCAGGAAGATCTCGGCCGCGACATCCTCAATGTCAGCTGCGGACAAGACGAGGCTCCGCGCGTGGGCCACGTGGTTGATCGCGTGATAGATCAGCCCCATGTACCGATCGACGAAGTCGGTCCAGGCGCCCGGCTCATGGTTCAGGCAACGGTCGATCAAGTCGCGGTCGATCTCGCGGAGCGGCACGACGTTACCTCCTGACCCGGGGGCGAAGTCCGGCCGAAAGCGCGCGGGCGGACCGTGGAGAGAGGACCGCCGTCGACCGAGAGCGACGCCTTTTGTTAATCTTACCCCGGTTGCCAAGCGCGGCAAGAAAGATTTCTTTCCGGCGGGCCTATCCCAGGGGTGGTTAGCCTCGCTAGCCTCTACGAGCGTCGGACTCTGTTCGGGACAGCCGACAGTAGGGGGAGGCGTGGTCTGCTCAGCCCTGGAGGAAGACCTCGAGAGCGTCGAAACCCCGCTCCAGGGTCTTCAAGTCCGTCGCGAAGGAGAGCCGGGCATAACCCTCGGTCCCGAAGGCCGAACCCATCACCAGGGCCACATGGGCCCTGGCGAGGGCCGTCAGGCAGAATTCGGTGGAGTCTGTGATCGCGCTTGCCCCCGAGCGTCGCGGCCGAAGTGCGCGCCGATATTCATCCAGGCATAGAACGCGCCGCCGGGCGAGACGCAGGTCACGTCCGGCAGCGCGGCGATTCGTTCGAGCACATAATCGCGGCGCCGGGAGAATTCGGCGAGCATCGCGGCGACCGATTCCTGCGGGCCGACGACGGCCTCCAGCGCCGCGTGCTGGCTGACCGAACAGGGGTTGCTCGTCTCCTGGCTCTGCAGGTCGCCCATGAACTTGGCGACCGCCGGCGCCGCGACGGCCCAGCCGATCCGCCAGCCGGTCATCGCATACGTCTTGCTCACGCCCGAAATCGTGATCGTCCGCTCGGCCAATCCCGGCCGGAGCGTCGCGAAGCAGGTCGGTCGGGCATCGCCATAGACGAGCTGCTCGTAGATCTCGTCCGAGATCACACCGCACGGCGGTCTCGAGGACCGCGTCGGCCAGCGCCTCGAGCTCGCGGCGTTCGTACACGACTCCGGTCGGGTTCGAGGGGCTGTTGAGCATCAGCAGCTTCGACCGCGGCGTGACGGCGGCCCGGAACGCCGCGGGCGAGAGCTTGAATCCCTCGGCCTCGGTCGTCTCCACAATGACCGGCGTCGCACCCGTGAGCTTCACCAGGTCGGCATAGCTGACCCAGTAAGGGGCCGGGATGATCACCTCTTCGCCGGGGCCGGTGACGGCCATCAAGGCGTTGTGCAGCGAATGTTTGGCGCCGTTGGAAACGACGACCTGCGCGGCCTGGGTCGGCAGACCTTGCCTGTGGGTGTAGTGGTCGGCGACGGCCTGCCGGAGCTCGGGTATGCCGGCCGGCGGCGTGTAGTGCGTCTGGCCCGACCGGATCGCCCGGAAGGCCGCATCCTGGATGTTCTCGGGCGTCTTGAAGTCGGGCTCGCCGAGGGCGAAGTCGAGGACGTCGACCCCCTCGCCCTTGAGCCGTTTCGCCTCCGAGGCCATCGCCAGGGTAGCCGACGGCGCAATCAACTTCGAACGCTCGGCCAGCGCGAGCAGCATCAGACCTCCCTCCCCTCCAGCCGCGTTCCGTGCCGATCGGCACGGCCTCGCTCGGCGGCCTCGCGCCACTCTATCAGACCCGCCGACTCGCCGTCACGACATCCCCCATCCGCATGCGTGACATCCCCGTCCCCCCATCCTCACCGTCTTGTTTGCGGCATAGCGTTTGCCGTCCTATCGTTTTTTCGCCGGGACCCGCCAAAGACGCAGCCGGACGGCACGCAACCGATGCGAAGGTTTTGAGAAATCAACAAGGTTGCACCATATTGTCCAGATCGCCCAAACGATTTGAAACCCGCAGGCCATATGTTAAGATAGTGAACACGGTGAGTCTCTAGGGCCCAGACTGGACCCCTGGAGACGAGCCGACCGTCCTGATACGCACCTTGGATCGTGCCACCGAGGCGGGGGTTCGGATGCGTCGTGTCGTGATCACGGGGATCGGGGTGGTCTCGCCCAACGGGATCGGGCGGCGGGCCTTCGCCGAGGCGATCGCCGAGGGCCGCTCCGGCGTGAGCCGGATCGAGTGTTTTGACACGACGGGCTCGTCCATCAAGATCGCCGGCGAGGTGAAGGGGTTCGACGTTGGCCCCTACCTGGGCGAGCACAAGAAGAACGCCAAGACGATGAGCCGGGCGGTCGGCTTCGCCGTCGGCGCCGGGGCGCTTGCGGTCGAGGATTCGGGGCTCGATATGAGCCGGCTCGATCCGGCCAGGCTGGGCGTGTGCATGGGGACCGGGATCACGCCGGTCGACATCCGCGAGCTGGTCGATCCGATTGCCCAGGGAATCGGCACCGACGGCTTCAGCCTCGGGCGGTTCTCCCGCGCCCGGGCCGGGACAATGGACCCGCTCTGGCTGCTCAAGCACCTGCCGAACATGGCCGCGGCGCACCTGTCGATCCTCCACCACGCGATGGGGCCGAACAACACGATCGTGACGGCCTGCGCGGCAGGCACCCAGGCCGTGGGCGAGGCCTTCCGGCTGATCGCCCGGGGCGACGCCGACGTGATGATCGCCGGCGGCTGCGACAGCCGCCTCGACCCCCTGCTGGTGGTCGCCTACGAGGCGATGAAGGCCGTGAGCCTCTCGCTCCGCCCGCCGGCCGAGGTCTCGCGGCCGTTTGATGGCCAGCGAGATGGTTTTGTCCTGGGTGAAGGAGCGGCGGTGCTGATCCTGGAGAGCCTCCAGCACGCACGGCGACGGCGTGCGAAGGTCTTCGCCGAGGTGGCCGGCTACAGCTCGTCGTTCGACGCCTTCGGCCTGACCCGGCCCGAGCCCGAGGGCAAGGGCGCGGCCCTGTCGATGACCGCGGCGCTCCGCGAGGCGAAGCTCGACGCGGCCGACGTCGATTATATCAACGCCCACGGCACCTCGACCCGGCTCAATGACCTGATGGAGACCGTCGCCGTCAAGCGGGTCTTCGGCCACCGCGCCAAGTCGATCCCGATGAGCTCGCAGAAGTCGATGGTCGGCCACCTGATCGGCGCCTCCGGCGCGCTCGAGGCGGCCGCGACGGCCATCTCGATCGACACCGGCTTCGTCCCGCCGACGATCAACCAGGAGACGCCCGACCCGGCGTGTGACCTGGACTACGTGCCCAACACGGCGCGTGAGACCCCGCTGCACGTCGCGATCTCCAACAGCTTCGGATTCGGCGGTCAGAACGCCTCGCTCGTGCTGACGCGGGTCTGATGCCCGGCGACGACGCCGGATGGCCGAGCGTTTGACAAGCTTGGGAATGTGACCAAGGGTTTACCCGGGGGGACGCCGGGCGGCGTCCCGCGATCAGGCCCGACGTCGGGCCGACTCCCGCCGATCGGGAGCCTTCCTGGGGACCAGACGTCATGAGTCGAACGCTGAGCATCGGGGCCGGCAGGGTTGGCGCGCGCCCTCATCGCCGGAGAATCTCCGCCGCCACAAGCGCTACGCACCGGTCGAGAACGAGGCCTGGCTCGGCTGGTGGGAGGGGCCTGCGTACCGCAAATCCGCCGCGACGCTCATCGACATCAGCAACGGCGGAGCGAAGGTGATCGCGGAGATTCCGCCGCCTCGGCGGTCGACGATCTGGATCTGTCTCGACGGCCAGCGCCGGACCGAGTGGGTCGAGACCCAGGTTATCGAGGTCCGCCTGCTCCCCGACAACACGGCTCAGGTCCGCATGGCCTTCCGCGAGCTGTGCCCCTATTCCTTCTTCGAGGCAGCCGTCTTCGGCCGGAGCGAGAGCAAGGTGCACACCTCGGCGGGTGGCGTCACCGCCGTCGCCGCCCACCGCGCGGGATGGTGAGGGCGGTTGCTTCCCGCCATCCGACGGCCGACCCGTTTGCGTCCGGCGTCCGCACAGGCGACGATGCACGTCGCCCCTCCCCGCGACCGCACCCGGGACGCCATGCTCCGCCGCCGATTGACGCTGCTCCACGCGGTTAGTCTGAACATGTCGATGATGGTCGGGGTCGGCCCGTTCCTGACCATCCCGCTGATGATCGCCACCATGGACGGCCCGCAAGGCACGCTCGGCTGGGTGCTCGGCCTCGTCATCGCCGCGTGCGACGGGCTCGTCTGGAGCGAGCTCGCCGCCGCCTTCCCCGGTTCGGGCGGGACGTACCACTTCTTCGACGCCGTCTACGGCGAGTCGCGCGTCGGCCGCGCCCTGAAGTTTCTTTTCGTCTGGCAGTTCCTTGTCAGCGGCCCGCTTGAGATGGCCAGCGGAATGCTCGGGTTCGCCGCGTACGCGGGCTGGATCTGGCCCGGGTTGGACGTGCCCGCCTGGGGCCTGCCGGTCGGCTTCGGGCTGCGCTGGACCGTTACGCGCGGCCAGCTCGTCGGCGCCGCGACGATGGCGGGGCTGGTGGCCCTGGCGTATCGGCGGATCGACGCGGCCGGGCGGCTGATGGTCGTCCTCTGGCTCGGGATGCTCGGGACCGTCGCCTGGACGATCGCCGCCTCCTGGGCCCGCTTCGACCCCGGGCTCGCGTTCGACGTTCCGTCCGGTGCGTGGCGCATCGACGCCGACCACCTGGTCGGCTGGGGCCGTGTGCTGGGACTCGCGATGTACGCGTATTTCGGCTACTACCAGATCTGTTACCTCGGCGACGAGGTCGAAGACCCCGCTCGGACGATCCCGCGCTCGATCCTGATCGCCATCGTCGGGGTCGCGGCGATCTACCTGGCGATGAACCTAGGCGTCCTCGGCGCGATGGCCTGGCGTGAAGCGATGAAGTCGACGCGAGTCGTCAGCGACCTCATGGAGCAAATCCACGGTCAGTCGGCCGCGGCGCTGCTCAGTCTCATGGTCATGTGGACGGCCGTCGCCGCTTGCTTCGCCGCGCTGCTCGGCTACAGCCGGATTCCCTACGCCGCCGCCCGCTCGGGCCATTTCTTCCGCGGGCTTGCCGCAACCCACCCGACAGGCGACTTCCCGCACCGGTCGCTCCTCGTCCTCGGCGCCGGATCGGTGGTCGCCTGCCTGGCCGACCTCCAGACGGTTATCGAGGCCCTGCTGACGACCCGGATTCTCGTTCAGTTCGTCGGCCAGATCGCGACGGTCTTCTACGTCCGGACGCGGCCCAAGCTGTACCTGCAGATGCCGTTTCGGATGCCGTTATTCCCGCTGCCTGCGCTCGTTGCGCTGCTCGGCTGGACCTGGGTTTTCGTCACGACGTCCCGTCCGACGCTCCTCATCGGCCTCGGCACTCTGGCGGCCGGCTTCGTCGCATTCCTCGCCTGGGATCGCGCGGTCAAGACCAGCGCCCGCCGTCTCGAGTGAATGGCGATTTCCTCGCCCGCGAGGCGAGCCTCGCCGCCGCGCCTACAATCTCGGGATGATCCGCCACCTGGGCTACGTAGCGACCAATTTCACCATCAGCGCGAGCACCGCCCGGACGTGCCGGCTCGCGAACGCCACGTCCGAACGGCTTCGCGGATTGATCGCGAGCAACCTGGCCGACCTCCAGCGCGTGTTCGCCTTCAACGTCGCGCGTGGCGTCGGCCTGTACCGGATGAGCAGCCAGGTCATCCCGTTCGCATCCCATCCGACGAACATCCTGGCCTGGTGGGATGAGTTCGCCGAACCACTTGGACGGTTACGCGACTTGGCGAGGCGCGGCCAGCTTCGGGTCTCGATGCATCCGGGCCAGTACACGGTCTTGAATTCTCCGAATCCCCCCGTGCTCGCCGCCTCGATCGCCGAGCTCGAGGCCGCGGCGCGGTTGATCGATGCCGTCCAGGACGACGCGACGGGCAAGATCGTGCTCCACATCGGCGGCGCCTACGACGACCGCGCCGCGTCGCTCCGGCGGTTCGAGACGACCGCGGCGCGTCTCTCCGACCGGGTCCGCCGCAGGCTCGCGATCGAGAACGACGACACGGTGTATTCGACGCAGGAAGTGCTCAGCCTTTCCGAGAGCACCGGCCTGCCCGTCGTCTTCGACTGGTTCCACCACACGATCCGGCCGTCGGCGGACGCGGATCACTCCCGGTTGATCAATCGATGCTTCGCGACGTGGACGGCCGAGGACGGCGTACCCAAGGCTCACATCAGCAGCCAGTCGCCGGGTGGCCGGATCGGCCATCATGCCGACTTCATTGAACTGGCCGACCTGCAAGCCTTCCTCGCGCACGTCCCGGACAGCCCGTTCGACCTGATGCTCGAGGCCAAGAAGAAAGACCTGGCGCTGCCAAGGCTTCGGGACCAACTCGTGGAGGCTGTCGGGAAGCGCTGAAGTTTCGCCGTCCCGTGGACGATAGGGATACGGGGTGATCCGGCCCGCGACGGTCGCCCTGTCGCTGTTCCGCATCCCCCGAGTTCGCCACAGGGACGACCGATGACCAGCCTCGCCGCGCTCATCCTCGCCGCGACCTCCGTTGGATTCCTCGGCGAGCGGGCCGACCTGATCCGCTGCGGCGGTGACCTCTCGCAAGGCGTCCTGATCAACCGGACACCCGGCTCGGGCGCGACGGACCGGATCGACCTCGCGCGACCGACGGTCGTCTTCGTCCACGGCTACAACCCGATGCCGCGGACCGTCCATTTCGAGATGGCCCAGCGGCTCGCCGAGGCGATCGGCCGGCGCCCGGGCGGCTCGTTCAACGTGCTCGACTGGGACTGGAACGCCGCGACCGTCGCGGGCCTCCGCGTCAGCACAAACACCGAGGCCGCCGTCGCCCAGGGCGCCCTCCTGGCCGATGCCCTCTTGCGTGCGGGCGTCGAGCCGGGGCGGATTCATCTCATTGGCCACAGCGCGGGGAGCATCGTGGCGGCATCGGCCGCGCAATCGATCGCGAGGACGCGGGGCGTGGTCGTCGCCCAGATCACGCTGCTCGAGCCGGCAGCGTTCTATCACGCCGTCCTCTTCGAACGGCTCGCGGCGGGCACCACGGCGACGAAGGTCGAGAACTACTGGGCGGACGGCCCCAGCGGGTACGGACAGTTTGCCCCGTACGGAGGCGTCACGAACGCCCGCATCCAGGGCTCGACTCCGTGGCTCGGTGTCGTGATGCCGATGCGCTCCGGGCACCTCGACATCGTCCGCTGGTACGTCACCACGGCGGAGCATCCCGAGCTGCCGCTAGGCTTCAACGCGAGCGTTCTTTTGGAAAGGTAAGAGGATTAACCACAGAGGACACAGACGGACGCAGAAAAAGAGAGACCCCAAGATCCTCTTCTGAATTCTTCTGTCTCCTCTGTGGATCATCTCCTCTCACTTCGGCGAGTTCATCACCGACTTGGTCGGCTCCGCGGCCTTCTTCTCGGCGGCCAGGGCCTCGGCCTCGATGCGGAGGGCCTCGGCCTTGGCCAGGATCGGCGCGATCGCGGCCGACTTGTCGGCTAGTACCTTATCGGCCGCGGCCTTGGCCGCGTTCGCGGCGTCGTAGGCCACCTTCTGGGCGTTGGCTGTGTTGGTCGCCGCGAGCGCCGCGGCCTTGGCGTTGGCCAGAGGCTTGGCCATCGCGTCCTTCTCGGCCTTGGCCTTGACCAGCGCGGCCTCCAGCGGGGCAAGCGCATCGGTCGTGCCCTTGACCTGCGATGACGCCAGCTCGACCGCCTTCAGGCGCGGCGGCCTTGGCGGCCGAGGCGGCCTCCCAAGCGCCCTGACGCTCGATCCGGCCCCGGGCAGCGGCGGCGATCGCCGTGGTCCGCTCGATCGACTGGAGCGTGAGCGCGGCGAGGTTCGCGGCGGCGACGTCGGCGGCGGCCTTGTTCGGGGCACTGGCGACGGCGTCGGCCGCGGCCTTCAGCTGGGCGTCGGCCGTCGCCTTGTCGGCGAGAGCCTTGTCGATCGCGGGCTTCGCGGCGGCGAGGGACTCGGCCGCGGCCTTCTCGGCGACGATCGCCTCGGCGGCCTTCTTCTCGGCAACGAGCTTCGCGTCGGCCGCGGCCTTGGCGGCCTCGCCGGCCTTCGTCAAAGTCGCCACGCCAGCGTTCTCGGCGTTCGCCTTCTCGGCGAGCGCCTTCTCGAGCGCCGCGGCCTCGCCCGACTTCTGGCTGGCGACGGCCTTGGCGGCGGTAAGCGTCTCGTTGGCCTTGGCGGCAGCGGCGGTCTTGGCAACGATGTCGGCCTGCAGCGGGATCAGCTCTTTCTTCGCAGCCTCGGCGGCGGCCTGTGCGGCCGGGAGGGCGGCTTTCGCCTTCTCTAGGCGGACGGCCACTGGGGCAGGGTTGGCGGCGAGGTTGCCGAGCCGGCCGCCGGCCTTGACATCGAAGACCCGGACCTCGCCCGACCAGTCGGCGGCAATCACCTGCGAATCGTCGTGCGAGAACACGGCGCGGAGGGCCAGGTCGGGGAAGCCTTCGAAGTCGCGCTGCTTGTTGCCGTTGCCGTCCCAAAGCCGGGCGACGTGGTCGCGGCCGGCGGAGACGATCCGCCCATCCTTGGCGAACTCGACCGAGGCGACGCCGCCGCCGTGAGCACCCCAGCCCTTGACCTGGCCGCCGTTCTCCATCTCCCAGAGGCGGATCGAGCCGTCCTCGGAGCACGAGGCGAGCAGGTTCGAGTCGAGCCGCCAGGAAAGGTCGGTGATCATCGCCGTGTGATTGCGGAGCTCGAAGTATTCTCGCCCCGTCTGCGCCTCCCAGACGTAGAGGCCGCTGTTGCGGTCCCCGGTCGCGAGCAGGACGCCGTCGGGGCTGAACTCGATCGCGGTGATCCACTCGGTATGCTTCTTCATCTCGAACATCGGCTGGCCGTCGGCCGTCGCATAGACGCGGACGACCCGGTTCGGCCCGCCGAGGGCGATCTGGCTGTGGTCGGGGCTGATGTCGGCGGCGATGACGGCGTCGTATTCCTTGACGATCTCGAAGACTCGCTTGCCGTTCTTCACGTCGTAAACGACGGCCCCGCCCGACTGACCGCCGCGTCCTCCGGCCGCCAGGAGCAGGTCGCCGTTGCGGCTGAACTTGAGGACGTGGATCGTGCCCTCGGGGAACGGGAACACGGCGAGCAGCCGGTGCTGCGCGGTGTGATAGAGCAGCACCTGCTTGTGACCGGCCACGGCGACCAGCGGGGCCCACGGGCTGGCGGCCATCGCGAGCACGGCGTTGGGCCGCGAGCTGACGACGACCGGCTCGGTCGCGACGCCCTGGGGCATCGCGGGGGGGCCCGATGGCTTGCCCATCATCGAGGGGTCGAGCTTGAAGTCGAACTTTGGCTTCGCCTTCACCGCGACGGCCGATCCGGCCGACTCGGAAGCCCCGCCCTCGATCCAGGCCTTGATCGCCGCGAGCTCGGCGTCGGGCAGCTTGGGCTGCATCGGCGGCATCTTCGGTTCTTCGGCGTGCGTCACGAGGGCATAGAGCCGCGACCCGTCCGGGTCGCCCGCCTCGACCACCGCGCCCGAGGCGCCCCCCGCCATGGCGGTGCCGTACGTGGCGAGGTTCAGGCCGCCCTTGGCCTTGTCGGCGTTGTGGCAGCTGTTGCACTTCGCCTGGAAGATCACCGAGACGGTTTCGTAGGTGACCTTCTTGACCTTCTCGTCGGCCCCGCGGGCGACGGCGCACGCGAGGAGGGCGGGCAGGACGTATCGGAGTCGCATGGGCGAGAGGCCTCTCGAATGACCGCTAATCGAGGGTGGTCGGTCGCGTTGGATCAATGATTGAAGAGGAATTCGCGGCTGTTGAGCAGCGCCAGAAGATATCCTCGAGCGCCTGTTGCTTGTTCGAGCCCTCGGCCATCGTCGGCAGGAGCCTGTCGAGCTCGTCCTTCGTCGGCTTGCGGGTCAGGCAGCGGAGGTAGAGCTCGGTGATCAACTCCTCCGGCGGCTTCTTGGAATCCAGCAGCCGCTTGGCCACGCCGCCAGCCTTGATCTTGTCGTTCGAAGTGCTCCCGTTGAGCAGGTGGAGCGCCTGCGAGAGCGTCGGCTCCATCTTCACCTCGCACGAGCAGGGAGTCTCCCGGGTCGCGCGGCCGAAGGTGGTGAGGAAGTAGGTCGACTTCGTCCCGTCGGCGATTTGAACGGCCCGGGCACCCAGTGGCAGGCCCTCGAATTTGTCCTTTGTCTCGGTGACGAAGCTCATCGTGTCGAGCAGGTTCTCAGCCTTGATCCGCCGGAGCAGGGCATGGGCGAAGTTCCGCTCGTCGGTGGCGTTCGAGTCGTTCCGCTCGGTCGAGCGCTGGTACGTCCGCGAGTTGCAGATGTCACGGACGAGCGCCTTGAGGTTGTAGTTCGAGGCCGTGAACCGCTTGCCGAGTTCCTCGAGCAGTTCGGGGTTGCTCGCGGGGTTGCTTACGCGGAAATCATCGACGGGCTCGACGATCCCAGCCCCCGTGAAGTGAGCCCAGACGCGGTTGGCGAACGAGGCGGCGAACCACGGGTTCTCCTTCGAGGCGAGCCACTTGGCGAGGATGACCCGGCGGTCCTTGCCGCTCGTGTCGGGGGCCTGGCCGCCGAGGAACTTGGGCTTCATGGCCCGGCCGCCGACGGGGTGGGCCATCTCGCCGCCGCCGGAGTTGAAGACGATCGTCTCGCGGTAATCCTCGCCCTGCTTGCGGCCGATCTGCGAGAAGAAGGCGGCGAAGCCGTAATAGTCGTCCTGGGTCCATCGGTCGAATGGGTGGTTGTGGCACTGCGGCACACTGGATGCGCATCCCCATGAAGACCTGGGCGACGTTCTCCGTCAGCGGGAGGATCTCGGTCGTGTTCTGGTAGAAGTTCGTGGCAGGGTTCTTGAACGTGCCGCCGTTGGCGCCGAGGAGCTCCTGGACCATCTGGTCCATCGGCATGTCCTTCCCGAGCCGCTCGACCAGCCAGTTGTAGTAGAGGAACATCGCCTTGTAGCTGATCTGCAGCGACGACTTGATCTGGAGCAGCTCGGCCCACTTGTTGACCCAGATCTCGGCGAACTCCTTGCGGCCGAGCAATTCGTCGATCAGCTTCGCCCGCTTGTCGGGGGCGGTCGAGCTCATGAAGCGGTTGTATTCCTCGACCGTCGGCGGGATGCCGACGATGTCGAGGAAGACGCGGCGGACGAAGACCTCGTCGGTGCAGAGGCCCGACGGGGCGATCCGGAGCTTCTGGAGCTTGGCGGCGACGAGCTTGTCGATGTAGTTCGCCTCGGGCTCCTTGGGGTACTCGAAGTGGAGGCCCTTCGGGAGCACGATAAACTGCGAGCCGACGGTGTAGGTCTCGAACCGGGCCATCACGAACGCCTCGCCGCGGGCGCCGGCGGTGACGAGGCCGTCGGGCGTGACGGCGGCCGAGGTGTCGTTGTTCGTGAGGAAGACCGCCAGGCCCGTGACGTCGCGGTCGGTGCCGTCGGAATAGCGGGCGAGGACCGTCATCTGCTGCGTGGCCTTCTCGCCGTCGAGCACCGCGTTCTTGGGATAGAGCTCAACGGCAACGACTTTCGGCAGCTTCGTCACGTCGTCGTTGGGGACGCCGAACTCGATCCAGCGGTGGAGGGTCCGATAGAGCTCGCTATCCTTCTCGAACCGCTTGCCGCCTGTGTGCTGGACGGCGCCGATCGACTTCTCGAGCAGGGTACTGTCGGCCGGTACTGCGAGGTTCACGCGGCGGCCGGAAATCTCGTGGGTCAAACGGTAATGGTCGCCCGCCGGGTCGAAGCCGAAGAGGGAGATCCGGAAGCCGTCCTTGCCGCGGGCCGCGCCGTGGCAGCTTCCCGTGTTGCAGCCGGCCCGCATGAAGACGGGCATCACGTCGAGCCGGAAACTCAGGGCCGGATCCTCATGGGCACCCTTGACCTCGACCGGCACGTCGAGCTTCTGGCCGCCGAAGGCGACGGCCAGCGCCGTCTTGCCGTCGGCTGCAGGCCAGAAGATCGACTTATCCCGGCGGAGCAGGGCGGGGTTGGCGGGCGTGAGCGTGGCCTGGGCGGTGACGTCGCGGGTGATTCCGTCGGCGTAGGTCGCCTGGACGACGATCGACTGGCGGTCGCGGGCGTTGTTCAGGGAGATCGCGGGGGGGCTGACCTCGAGCTTCGTCAGGGCGGCCTCGGGCTTCGGGGCGTGGGCCTTGGCGAAGACGTCCTCTGGCAGCTTCGTCGGCACGTCGGCCCGGGCGAAGGCTGGGACGAGCACGGCCAGCAGGAGGGCGAGCGTCGCGGTCCGGTTCGCGGTCATGGTGGCCTCGGAGAAGTCTCTGCGGAGGGAGGGAATGCGGAAAGCGGAGGGCGAGGAGCCGGAGGAGGAGTTCACTTGCCGCTCGCCCCGGCCTTAGCCCGTTCGGCGGCCTCGAGGCGGAGCTTCTCGAGCCGCGTCAGCCGCTTCTCCGGCGGCGGTGCGGGCGCGACCGGCTTGGGGGCGGCGGCCGGTGCGGGCGCCGAAGCAGCCGCGACGGGAGCGGGTTTCGGAGGCAACGGCACGTCGACGCGGAGCGTCCCGCTGCCCAGGTTGTGGACGATCGGCTCGCCGTTCATTGTCACGACGATCTGGCAGAACAGGTTCTGGTGATTGCCGGCGGGCGAGGCCTTGTCGGTTTTGATCTTGAAGACGATGTCCTTGGCGTCCTTTGTGACCTTCTTGACGTCGGTCGTCACCTTGTTGGGCAGGCCAATCAGAGTGACAGTCGCCTCGCCGGGGAAGTCGACCGCCTTGTTCACCGTCGCGACGAGGTCGGTCTCCTTGCCCTGCTCGACGCCTGCGGCCTGGAAACCGAGGGTCAGGAACTGCTGGGCGACCGTGAGCTTGGCAAGCTGGCTCGACACCCGGATCGGTCCGGTCGGGCCGGACGACGTGCCGTCAACAACGATGCGCCAGGTCGTCAGCGGGGCGGCGCCGTCGGCGTTCATCGGGATCAGGGCTTCCGTCGCCTTCTCGGGAATGGTCACGCCGCCCGAGGAACCGACGCCGGGTGGATTCCAGGGCAGCGAGACACCGATCGCCGCGGTAAATCCCGGCTTCCGCTTCGCGACAACCTTCAGATTCATCGACCCCCCGCGGACCAGGGGCACTTTCGGCTCGACGACCTCGATCGAGAACGGCGCTTCCTCGGTCACGCACACCGCCAGGCGGTCGACGACCCGCGGCCAAACGACGACGAGGTTCTGGCCGAGGACCATCTCCGACGTCGCGCTGAACTCGCAGGGGATCTGGACCTTCGGATCGACGTGCTTGCCCTCGACGTTCGCCAGGGCACCGGCGATCGGCGCGTCGGGCTTGGCCGAGAGGACGACGGGGATGGTCGCGATCCCGGCGGACATTGGATCGACGTCGAAGGCGACGCCGGCGGGCAGGCCCGAGAGACCCAGGCTCAAGTCGCCGCCGAAGTCGGTCCGGGTCGCGTTGATCAGGATCGACTGGCGATTGCCGCGGGGGACGGCCAGGTTGATCGGCCCGATTCCGCGCTGGATCGACTCATTGGGAGTGCTCAGGACGAGCTTGGCGGCGACCGCGGTGACCTCGACGCGGTAGAAGTAGTCGGGCCCGCCCTTCTTGAGGTGGTCGTGGAGAACGAGCACGTACTCGCCGTCGTCGGGGGCCTGGAACCGGAGATAGCTGTCGGGGCCCTCGCTGTCGTCGTTACCGGCGAGATAGGGCCCGTTCCGCTTGACGATGTGCAGCACGGGGTCGAGCGGCGAGCGGAGCGAGCGGGCCAGTACCCGGACGTCGAAGACCTGCCCCTTCTTCGCCTTGAAGACGAAGTGGTCCGTGTCCTCGGCCTTGCCGATCACGCCGTTGACCGCCATCGGCGGTTCAAACGCGGTCGCCTTGCCCTGGTCGTCGTTCGGCTCGGCCTCGATGACGTTGCCGAAGGTCGACAGCCGGAACGCGTTGGGATAGGGAGAGATCCCCTTGTCGTCCTGGGCGAACAGGCCGAAGCCCTTTTCAAACTTGATGGGGAGGGTGACGGTCGTCTTCCGCTCGCCTGCGACGTCGCCGATCCAAGTGACCTCGACCTTCTCCCCGAGCTTCCCGCCCGCGGGGACCGTCGCCGTGTATCGCGGATAGTTGCCGACGTGGAGCCGATACAGGCACGTGCCGTTGCCGGCGTAGGCGCTCTCGCGGACCTGGATCACATACTTGCCGTCAGCTGGCGCGATGACCGAGGCCGTGCCGTCCTGCCAGACGAGCGCGGCGTCGTCGCTGGACGCCAGCTCGAACCGCTTGGCGTCCATGATCGCGACGTAGGGGTCGAACTGCGTGATCCCAACCCGGATGCCTTCGACCTCGGCCGAGATCCGATCGCCCTTCTTGACGTCGACCATGTAATAGTCGACGTCCTCGTTGTCGGCCACGCCGTTGACGACCGAGTTCATCGGGATCGGCTGGGGCTTGGCAAAGTCGCTATTCGGCTCCGCCTCGGTCACCTCCTTCAGGGCCCCGACGCTGAACGTGCGCAGCTCGCTCAGGCCCGTCGCCGTCCTGATCCGCAGATCATGCAGCCCGAGCGCGCAGTCGGGGGCGATCTTGAAGGTCGCCTTGACCGCGTTGTTGTTCACGGCGACGAGCTTGGTGGCGCTGAGTCCCGGCTGATAGAAGAGGATCTCCTTGGCGTCGGACAGCCGATCGCCGCCGAACGTCACCTCCAGCTCCGTCCCCCGCTGGCCGCCGACGGGGCGGACGGACGTCAGCGACGGCGTCGACGCGCGGCCGAGGGCGGCGACGCTCAGGATCAGAACGAGTGCGGCGAGGGGGATTCGGCATTGCATGGCGGGCATCATCCGATTCGGGCGGGAGTGAGGGCAGGCTGGACGGTCGCTGGCTGCGGATTCAGACGAGCCAGGTCTGGCCGTCGCTCGGGCGGGTGACTTCGATCTGGGGCCGCAGACCGCCATCGATGAGCCGGAAGGTCCGCGCCACGACATGGCTGTGGATTGTGTTCGAGGCGAGCGCGTCGGAGACGCCGACCTCGGTCCAGGTGCCGGCATCCTGGCGATACAGCTCCAGCCGCCAGGGCTTGCGACTGACCAGGAGCAATTCGCGGACCCCGACCTTCGCGTAGAAGTCGAACTTCTTCCGCGAGCGGTCATAGGCGCTGATGACCTCGACCGCAAAGTCCGGGCCGCCGAGCCAGTGGGTCCCGCGATCCTCGGCGGGATTCCCCGGCAGGTAGACGGCGACGTCGGGGCAGCGGAAGTTCTGCCGCCAGTCGTCGGGGCGGTCGCTGACGTTCGTCCCGGCGAAGGAGCGGGTCCCCGGTCGCGCCGAAGCATTGCTTGAACGCCGCGGCGAGTTCCGTCGCGATCTCCTGATGCAGGTTGTCGGCGAGCGGTGCCAAGACGTAGACCCCGTCCCAAACTTCGTCGTAGCGGTCCCCGCCCATCAGGCGACGTCGCCTGATGATCCGCTTGATCTGGTGCGGGTTGTCGATCATCAGCTTTAGCTTCATGGCGATCCCCCGGGACAGGGAGCGGGCCGTTCCCGCTCCACGATCTCCCGTCGGCTGACCTCAGGCCAGCAGCTCGCTCCGCACCTTGCCGCCGTCGACGATCTCGATCGGCCGGTTGCCCGGGGCCATCAGCTCCTTGTCGGCGACGATGCCGAGCTGGTGATAGATCGTGGTGGCCAGGTCCTCGGGGCCGATCGGGTCGCGCTCGGGCTCGGTGGCCGTGGCGTTCGAGGCGCCGAAGACGAAGCCCTTCTTGGTGCCGCCGCCGGCGAGGACGACGCTGAAGACCTTCGGCCAGTGGTCGCGGCCGGCGTCCTTGTTGATCTTCGGGGTCCGGCCGAACTCGCTGGTGACCATGACGAGCGTCTTGTCGAGCAGCCCGCGGCGGTCGAGGTCGCGGATCAGGGCCGCGAAGCCCTGGTCGAACGCCGGCATCTGGGCACGCATGTTCGGAGCGATGTTGAAGTGGTGGTCCCAGCCCGCCGTACGAGAGGGCGACGAACCGCACGCCCGCCTCGACCAGCCGGCGGGCCATGAGCATCCGCTGGCCGGCCTCGTTGCGGCCGTACTCGTCGCGGATCGGGGCGGGCTCGGCCGCGATGTTGAACGCCTCGCGGGCCTTCTGCGAGCTGATCAGGCTGTAGGCCCGCTCGTAGAACGTGTCCATCGCCGCCAGCCCGTCCGCCTTCTCCTTCTTGGCGAAGTGCTCGTTGACGGCCTCGAGCACGTGCCGCCGGGTGGCGAACCGTGAGTCGTCGATCCCGCCCGGCAGGTTCAGGTCCTGGACCCGGAAGCCGCCCGAGGCCGGGTCGGCACCCAGGCTGAACGGGGAGAAGCTCGAGCTGAGGTAGCCCGTGCCGGCGTAGACGTTCGGCATGCTCGGCACGCAGACGTACGGCGGCAGGTTGTTCCGCGGGCCGAACTCGTGCGAGACGACGCTGCCCATGCTCGGGTACTGCAGCGCCGGGCTGGGCCGGTAGCCCGTGAACATGTTGTGCGTCCCGCGCTCGTGGGCCGCCTCGCCGTGGGTCATCGAGCGGATGACCGTCAGCTTGTCGGCGATCTGCGCGGTCTTGGGCAGGGTCTCGCTGAAGACCTCGCCGTCGATCTTCGTCTTTACCGTGCCCAATTCCCCGCGATATTCGACCGGGGCGAACGGCTTGGGGTCGAACGTCTCCTGGTGGGCGATGCCGCCCGGGAGGAAGATGTGGATGACCGAGTCGGCCTTGGCGGCGATCTTCTCGTAGTTCTTCAGGTCTGCCCGGGCCTTGAGCCGGAAGAAGTCGCCGAGAGTCAGGCCGAAGCCGACCGACCCGACGGTGAGAAATCCGCGCCGTGTGAACAGGCCGCGACTCAGGATGCCGCTCATCTCTCGTCTCCGAGGGTGGGCTCGCCGCGACGTCGGGTCGGGGCGCGGAGGGTAAGTCTTCCTTCGGGCGGGGCTGTCGGTCGGCCGGGCACCCGCATCGACGCGGGCCGGGCGAATCGGCGGGAGGACGGCGCCAGGGGCGTCGCCCGCGGGCAGGTCGGACCGTCCCGGTTATAGAGCCGGGACGTAGGTCGGTCAATTGTTCAACAACCGACCCACCGTAACCTACGCTACGGGGTCAGGGCAATTCCCCGTTGGCGCTTTCCTCCCGGCACCGCGGTTTCTCATGCGTGCATGACGGGGATTCTACCGCGGCCGGGGCCAGTACTGGTGGCGCAAACCCTCCGGCGTTACATTTCCAGGATCATGCCGCGTCTTGCGGAGTGTGACGTTCGTACCGATCCCTGGAGACGCGGCCGATGCCGAGCATCGCGACGGGCCCGATCGTCCGGATGGCATTCTTCCTGGGGCTGGCGATGACCGCTCCGAGCGGCAAGGGTCGTGCCGCGGCGGCGGCCGCCGACGTCCATTCCTACGCCGAACCCAGCCTGGCCGTGGTCCGCCACGTCGGCCTCGACCTGGCGGTCGACTTCGCCAGGAAGACCCTCGAAGGCACGGCGACCCTCACGGTCGAGCGAAAACGGAGTGATACCCTCTCACTGGATACGCGCGACCTATCGATCCGGCAAGTCGAGGCCGGCGCGGACGCACAGACGTTCCGCGACGCGAAATGGACGCTGCACAAGGCCGACCCGATCCTCGGCGCCAAGCTTGAGGTGGTGGTGCCGGACGGGATGAAATACGTCCGGATCACGTACCAGACCTCCCCCGGCGCCAGCGCTCTGCAGTGGCTCGAGCCGGCCCTGACGGCCGACAAGAAGCACCCCTTCCTCTTTTCTCAGTCTGAGGCGATCCACGCCCGTTCCTGGATCCCACTCCAGGATTCGCCGGGCGTCCGCGTGAGCTATGACGCGAAGATCCGCGTACCCGACGGCCTCGTCGCCGTCATGAGCGCCGACAGGCTTCCCCACCGTGACGGCGAGAGCGTATTCCTGTTCGAGATGAAGCAGGCGATCCCGCCCTACCTGATCGCCCTGGCGGTCGGCGACCTCGCGTTCCGGCCGATGGGGTCGCGGACGGGCGTCTTCGCCGAGCCGTCGGTGGTCGACAAGGCGGCCTGGGAGTTCGCCGAGACCGAGAAGATGGTCGAGGCCGTCGAAAAGCGTTTCGGCCCCTACCGCTGGGGCCGGTACGACATCCTCGTCCTGCCGGCAAGTTTCCCCTACGGCGGGATGGAGAACCCGAAGCTGACCTTCGCCACGCCCACGGTCATCGCCGGCGACCGCTCGCTCGTTTCGCTGATCGCACACGAGCTGGCGCATTCGTGGTCGGGCAACCTCGTCACCAACGCCACCTGGCGCGACTTCTGGCTGAACGAAGGGTTCACGACGTATCTCGAGCGGCGGGTCATCGAGGACCTCCACGGCAAGCCGCAGGCGAACATCGAGGCGGCGCTGGGCCTGGAGGAGCTGAAGGAGACGCTCAAGACGCTTAAGCCACCCGACCAGGTGCTCCACGTCGACCTGACTGGCCGCGACCCGGACGAGGGGATGAACCAGGTTCCGTACGAAAAGGGGGCGCTCTTTCTTACGACCTTGGAAAGGACGTTCGGCCGCGAGGCGTTCGACAAGTTCCTCAAGGCCTACTTCGAGCGGCACGCGTTCACGAGCATCACCACGGCCGACCTCGTCACCGACCTCGGCACCGACCTCTTCCCGACGAATCCGCAGGCGGCCGGCCGGATCGACCTGGCTGCCTGGCTCGAGTCTCCGGGTCTGACCGTCTCGTACACGGCGCCGGTCTCGACGCGACTGTCGGCCGTCGACGCCACGGCCAAGGCGTTTCTGGGCGGACTTCAGGCCCGCAACCTCGACACGTTGCGGTGGTCGACCCAGGAATGGCTCCGGTTCCTCCATGACTTGCCCGCGAAGCTGGCGCCGGAGCAGATGGCCGACCTGGACTCCACCTTCGGCCTGACGAAGCGGGGCAACGCCGAGATTGCCGAGCAATGGCTCCTGATCGCGATCCGCAACGGCTACGAGCCCGCGAACGAGCGGCTCGAAGAGTTCCTCACCACAATCGGCCGCCGCAAGTTCGTCCTGCCCCTCTTCAAGGAGCTCGTCAAGGCCAAGGACGGCAAGGAGCGGGCCCGGGCGATCTACGCGAAGGCCCGGCCCAATTACCACCCCATCACGGTCGAGTCGGTCGACAAGGTCGTCGGCAAGCCTTGACGGAAACGAAAGGCGTTTCCAATCGTGCGTCCCGGACAAGGCGAGGACTCGACATGACGATGAAGCGACGCGAGATGCTCGGACTGCTCGGCACCGCCGCCCTCGGCTCGGCCGCGGCGACTCCCGAAGCCTCGGCCGACGGCCCCCACGACGCCGGAGCCCCGCTCGACCCCGCGAAGGCGTTCCACCTCTATCTCTGCGCCTTCCACATCGCCAAGAAGGACCCGAGCTTCTATGTCGAGGCGCACCACTACTGCTCGCCCGCCGGCGAGGGGCTGCACCAGTGCGTCATCTACGACAGCCGCGGCGAGGGGGCGAAGCTCATCGGCATCGAATACATCATCACCGACGAGATGTACCGCAAGCTCCCCGACGCCGAGAAGAAGTACTACCACCCGCACGTCTACGAGATCACCTCCGGGATGCTGATCGCGCCCGGCCGGGAGCCCGAGACCGAGGACAAGGTCCTGGGTGGCCTGATCACCAGCTGGGGAAAGACCTGGCACACCTGGCCCGACCCCTCCATGCCGCTCCCGATGGGCGAGCCGCTACTGATGTGGGCGGCGACCAAGGACGGCATGATCCCCGACGCGGCCCTGGCCGAGCGCGACCGCAAATTCCATATCAATACCGCCGCGATCCGCAAGCGCCGGTCCGTCTTCGGACCCGTCCCGCAGGTCGATCCGCCCAAGTCGATCGACTCGCTCGGACGCCAGTTCACCAACGCCGGCCCAGACGTCGCCCCCGAGTAATTCCCCTGCCGGATTCACGATGATGGCCGACCCGATCCTGATCCCCGCGACCGTCATCGGGAGCTGGTCGCTGCCCGGGTGGTACGAGAAATTCATCGCCGACGTCGCGGCAGCACCCGAACGCTTCGGCCCCCTCGACCGTGAGGAGGCCGTCCGCGACGCCGTGTCCCTGGCCGTCTCCGACCAGCTTCGGGCCGGGCTCGACCGGATCACCGACGGCGAGATGCAGCGGATCGATTTCAACCTCGGGTTCTATGACTATCTCGAAGGACTAGAGGCCCTCCCCGTTCGCCGCAAGTGGGGCGCCCGGCGCACGATCAGCGGAGCAAGTACCGCTGCGTCGCCCCGCTGGCCGCCCCTCGAGGACTGGGCCTGATCGAGGAATATCGCCGGTTCCGCCAGCTCAGTAACGCCCCGACGAAGATGCCAGTGCCGGGCGCCTTCACGCTGGCCGGGTGCATCGACGGCGGCGACGTCTACCGGAGCCGGGACGCCGTCACCGAGGCCTTGATCCCGATCGTCAACGCCGAATTGAAGGCCTGCGTCGCCGCCGGGATCGACTTCGTCCAGCTCGACGAGCCCAGCTTCGCCTGCCACCCCAATGAGCCCGGCCGTTTCCTCGACGTCATCGCCCGCACGGTGGACGGAGTCGAAGCCTACATCAGCATGCACATGTGCTTCGGCAACTACCGCGCCCGCGCCGTCGGCTGGCGCTCGTACCGACCGCTGTTCCCTCATTTCGGCGAATCGAACGTGAATCAGCTGGCACTTGAATTCGCGAGCCGCGAGATGGCCGAGGTGGAGCTGCTGGCCGAACTCCCCAAGTCGATGGACGTGGCCGTCGGATTGGTGGACGTGAAGAACACCTGGATCGAGCCGCCCGAGCTGGTCGCCGAGCGGCTGCGGACTGTGCTCAAGTATGTCGCCCCCGAGCGTGTCTCGGTGACGCCCGATTGCGGCTTCTCGCAGACGGCGCGGCACGTGGCGGTGGCCAAGGCGCGGGCGATGGTCGAGGGCGTGCGGATGGTCCGCGACTCGCTCGGAGGGGGTCGAGGCCGATGACGCCGTGGCGGATGACGATCCCGTGGCTGATGGGCCTCGTCGTGGCCTGCGCCGTGTGGTCGGCCTGGCTGGTTCGGCCGACGTTTCACGCGGCGAGCTTCGCGTTCGCGACGACGCTGACGGTGCTGCTGATCTCGCTCCTGCAACTGCACTACGGCCGACATCGGGCATTCTGGTTCGGCTTCGTCGTCTTCGGCTGGGGCTATGCCCTGCTCGCGTTCGCCCCCGGGGCCTGGACCCAGATCCGGCCGCACCTGATCACGTCGCATCCCCTCGGCGACCTGGCCGATGCCCTCAAGCTGACGACGACCTCGAGCCATCGCGTCTTCGGCGATCCGAACTACTACGCGATCATCATGGACGCGGGCCTGAACCCGTGGTTCGCGACTGTCGAGGGGGATCGGTTCCAGCGGATCGGGCACTCCTTCGCCGCGATCCTCCACGGGGTCGCGGGCGGGCTGTTGGCGGTGCTCCTGGCACGTCGCAACGGAGGAGTAGGGTCGGCCATTGCGGACCATCCGACGTCGAAAGCCATCGCCAAAGATGGTCCGCACTAGCGGACCGCACGGGAGGGGTGCCTTGATTCAGCCGGTACGGTCGGGAGCGGGCCTGCTCGACGAGATCGAGCAGACGCGGCCGAAGGCGGGGGCGATCGCCCTCTGGTGGCTCGGCCAGAGCGGGTTCCTGATCGAAACGCGATCCGGCATCCTGGTCGTCGATCCCTACCTCTCTGAACACCTCACGACCAAATACGCGAAGACCGAGAAGCCTCACGTCCGCATGACGGCCTCACCGCTCAGGGGAGACGACCTCCGTAACGTCGACGTCGTGCTGGCCAGCCACAGGCATTCCGACCACCTCGATCCCGGCACGGCGCCGGCGATCCTGACGGCGTCGCCCGCGGCAAGATTGGTCGTGCCGCGTTCCCTTGTCGACCATGCCGCAGGCATTGGGATCGACGCCCAACGGATCGACGGGATCGACACGGGCGAGACTCGGGAAATCGCCGGCTTCCGCATCCGTGCCGTCCCATCCGCGCACGAGGGGCTCGACACGGACGCGCACGGGCATCATCTTTATGTGGGGTTCGTCATCGAGGTCGAGGGGCTCCGGCTCTACCACAGCGGCGATGGCGTCGTCTACGATGGCTTGTTCGACGGGCTCGGCCCCGCCCCTTTCGACGTTCTGTTCCTGCCAATCAACGGCCGCGACCCGCCGCGGGGCGTGCCGGGAAACATGTCGGCGAGCGAGGCGGTCGATCTTGCCACGCGAATCCGGCCGCGGTTCGTCGTGCCGCATCACTACGACATGTTCACGTTCAATACCGTGCCCGTGGGCGACTTCGAGGCCGAGGCGAGTCGGCTGCCGACCGGCGTTGAGGCCAAAGTCTTGCGGTGCGGCGAGCGCTGGGAGGTCGGGACGTGGGCGTGACGCTGGGAATCGACGTCGGGACGTCGGGGACGAAGACGCTGGCCATCGACCCGACCGGGGCGATCCTCGCCTCGGCCACGGCCGAGTATCCGTGCAGCTACCCCAGGCCGGGGTGGTCGGAGCAGGACCCGGAGTTCTGGTGGGAGGCCACGAAGGCCACGATCCGCCAGGTCCTCGACCGGGGCGGGATCAAGCCGGCCGACGTGACCGGTGTCGGCCTGAGCGGGCAGATGCACGGCTCGGTGTTCCTCGACGAGACCGGCGAAGTGATCCGGCCCGCCCTCCTCTGGAACGATCAGCGGACCGCAGCCGAGTGCGCCGAGATCGAGCGCAGGGCGGGCGGGCGCGAGGCGCTGGTGAGGATGGTCGGCAACATCGCCCTGACCGGATTCACGGCGCCGAAGGTCCTCTGGGTCCGCAACCACGAGCCGACGAACTGGGAGCGCGTTCGACAGGTCTTGCTGCCCAAGGATTACGTACGCTACCGGCTGACCGGCACGTTTGCGACCGAGGTCAGCGACGCTTCCGGCACGCTTATGCTCGACGTCGCGAACCGGCGCTGGAGCACCGAGCTTCTCGGCCGGCTCGACCTCGACCCGTCGCTCTTACCCGCGTGCTACGAGAGCGACGAGGTCTCGGCAAAGGTCAGCGCAATCGGGGCCGAAGCGACTAGATTGCCTACCGGAACGCCCGTCGTCGGAGGCGGCGGCGACCAACCGGCCGGTGCCGTGGGTAACGGGATCGTCCGGCCCGGTGTCGTCTCGGCGACCATGGGGACGTCGGGCGTCGTCTTCGCCCACACGCCCGAGCCGGGGTTCGACCCGCTGGGCAGGCTCCAGCGCGGCTGCCACGCTGTCCGCGGGGCCTGGCACGTGATGGGCGTCGTCCTCGCGGCGGGCGGGGCGTTTCAGTGGTTCCGCAACACGGTCGGCCAGGCCGCGATGGACGAGGCCGAGCGCCGGGGGGTCGATCCCTACTTCCTGCTCACTGACGAGGCCGCGCTCGCCGGCCCCGGGGCCGAGGGCTTGTTCTTCCTCCCGTATCTCACGGGCGAGCGAACCCCGCATTTCGACCCGGACGCCAAGGGCGGCTGGATCGGCCTGACCGTCCGCCACGGCCGGCCGCACCTGATCCGCGCGGTGCTCGAAGGGGCAACCTACGCGATGCGCGACAGCCTCGAATTGATCCGCGAGACGGGTGTCAACCCATCGCAAATCCGCCTCTCCGGCGGCGGTGCGCGGAACCCGCTCTGGAGGCAGATTCAGGCCGACATCTATGGCCAGGACGTCGTCACGATCAACGCGAGTGAGGGTCCCGCATACGGCGTGGCCCTGCTCGCGCAGGTCGGCATTGGCGGCTTCGCGAGCGTCCCCGAGGCGTGCGACGCGACGATCCGGGTCGTCGAGACCACAGAGGCGGAACCGAAGACCGTCGCGTTCTATAATCGAGCCTATCCGATCTACCGGCAGCTCTACGCGGACTTGAAGGGGACGTTCAAGGCGATGTCGGCGCTCGCCTCCGAGACCGAGTGAATTGAGATAACGCCTTTCCCTCGCTCCCACGCTTTGCGTCGGAGTGGCTCTACGGTCGCTCCGCGGCCATTGTCTGGGCGGGACGCCGCGGAGCGTCGGAAGAGGCATTCTCACCTGGAGCGTGGGAACGAGGGAGGCAAGGTGTCGCGACGCAAGAAGGTCGATGACCGGCCGAGCGTGCCGGACGAAATCGCCGACGCGACTCGGATCTCCGCACCGTCGTCGACCGGCCTGTCGAAGTCGAGGACCGCCCTCCTGGTCGTGCTGATGCTGGCCGCCCACTACGCGGCGGCTTTCGACAGCCTTCGTCGCGAGAATGCGACGGTCGATGAAGTCGCGCACCTGCCCGCGGGGATCTCTTACTGGCAGCGCGGGACGTTCAAGCTCTACCACCACAACCCGCCGCTCTCGAAGCTCGTCGCGGCGCTGCCGGTGCTCTTCCTCCACCCGGTCACGGCGCCGCTGTACAGCCTCGGGAGCTGGTCTAACGACCCGCCATCGCAGGCGGGATTTCGGCCACTCGTTCGCGTATTTCAACGCCGATCGCTACTTCGAGCTGTTCACGGTCGGTCGGTCGGTCATGCCGCTCTTCTCGATCATCGGCGGCCTGTTCGTATTCGCCTGGTCGAGCCGGCTGTATGGACGGCTCGGCGGACTCCTTAGTCTGGCCCTCTGGTGCCTTTGCCCGAACGTCCTCGCCCACGGCCGACTCGTGACCAGCGATGTCGCCGGCGCGGGGATAGCCGTCGGGGCCACCTATGTCTTCTGGCGCTATTTGAAAGGTCCGAATTGGATGCGGGCTGTGCTGGCCGGGTTGATGCTCGGCCTGGCACAGTTGACCAAGTTCAGCCTGCTCCTCCTCTACGCGTACTGGCCGCTCCTCTGGCTAGCCAAGCTTCTGATCGAGCGCGATTTCGCGGGCTGGCCCAAGCGGCTCGGGCGGGATGCCATGCAAGGGCTCGCGATTGTCGCGATCAGCGTCCTCGTGATCGACCTCGGCTACGGCTTCGAGGGCGTCGGCAAGCCCCTCGGCTCGTACGAGTTCACCTGCAAGACGCTCACCAAGCCGCGCGGGCCCGTCGTGACCATCCGGCCCGATCAGCTTGGTCCGAACTGGCTGGCCCAGCTTGCGAGGCTGAACCGAGTGAACCGGTTTCGCGACACCCCGCTCGGCCGCATCCCGACGCCCCTGCCGTATCACTTCCTCATGGGTTTCGACGACCAGCGGATCGAGACCGAAGGCGTCCCGCTCATCTGGACCGACGCGGCCGCCGGGCCCGACGAGACGACCGGCTACCCCGTCTATCTCGACGGCACCCTTCGTTACCGGGGGTGGTGGTACTACTACCTCGCCTGCCTCGCCTACAAGGTGCCCGAGGGGACGTGGCTCATCGTGCTGGCGTCGTTCGTGGCGCTCTTCGCCATGCGTCGCGACCGCGCCAGGTGGTTCGACGAGTTCGCCGTCCTCGCCTACCCCGCGCTAGTCCTCTTCGCGATGACGGCGCTGACGGACATTAACCTGGGCCTCCGCTACATCCTTCCCGTGTTCCCATTCGTATTCGTCGCGGCCGGAAAGGTCGTGACTTGGGTCGAGTCGTTCCGCGGGCTACGGCGGAAGGTGATCGACGGCATTGTCGTCGTCGCGCTCGGCCTGACGGCGCTCCAGACCGTCCTCATCCACCCGCATTACCTTGCGTCGTTCAACTGGGTCTCCGGCGGCCCGCACCGCGGGTCGGAACACCTGATCGACAGCAACCTCGACTGGGGCCAGGACCTCGGCGGCCTCCGCCACTGGGTCGCAGAGAACCGGCCGGGCCAGCGTGTGGGCTTTGCCTACTTCGGGCAGATCAACCCGAATATCTTCCTGCTGAGGAACGAGGAGTTCCGCTGGTTCCTCCCGCCGGTGATGCCGGGGACGACTCGGGCGATGTACCAGAACCCCGCCCTGATCGGGCCCGCGCCGAGCCTCCGGCCGGGGCTTTACGCCGTGAGCGCCTCCCTGGTCCGGGGCCTGCCATGGCGCGCTCTACGACCCGGGCGACCCGACCCTCACGTGGTCCCCCGCGTGGGATGCCCGCAAGCCGGGGGCGTTTGGATACTTCGCCGAGCTCACGCCATTCGCCAAGGTCGGCTGCTCAATCTTCCTGTACGACCTCTCGCCGGAGCAGTGCGACCGGATCAACGCCCGGCTGACGGCGCCGGGCCCGTAGGGCCGATTGGGTTCGTTTCGTCGGGGTCCGAACCCGGGGTGCTGGCGCCGACCGAACCCGAGCGTGCAGGTTACGCGCAGCTTCGTGCGGCTTTGTTAACCACTCCAGACGGGCGAGGCCGCGCCGGTCGGCGGATTCGGGCCGACTCGGCTCGACGAACCGACCGTCCCCGAGGGGACGCGGGCGGGGGCTTGCATCGTGCCGCCACCCCCCTTACAACACAACGGTCCCCCGAGCGGCGGACGGATCGGGTCGATCCCGCTCGACGGCAGGCGAATAACGAGGCGGTCGCGTCCACCACGGCGCGGCCTGGGTGGGAGCATCCGACGGATGAGCGATCAGCACATCGACGCCCGCGCCGCGCGGCGATCGACGCGGGCGAGGGTATCCTCCGGCTGGCCCCGACGTGGGTCCCCCGGTCCTTCCTCATGCCGGGCGGCCGGCTCAAGCTCGCGCCGCAGGACCTGTACGCGTACGGCACACATCGCGGCGGCATCGACGAGCGCTGGTTCGCCTCGACCACGCCCGCCGCCAACGAGGGCGCCCCGCCCGACGAGGGCCTGAGCTACGTTGTCCACGGCAAGGAACGCTTCACGCTCAAGGACGCCATCGCCGCCCACGGGCCCGAGATGATCGGCGACGCAATCTGGTCAAAGTACAAGAAGTGGCCGGTCTACAGCAAGTTCTTCGACAACCTCGGCCCGATCCCCCACCACATGCACCAGACGGCCGAGCAGGCCGCCCTGGTCGGCCGCGAGGGAAAGCCCGAGTGCTACTACTTCCCGCCCCAGCTCAACTGGACCGGCAACCACTTCCCCCACACCTTCATGGGCCTCGAGCCGGGCACCACGAAGGACGACATCCGCAAGTGCCTCGAGCGGTGGAACGAGGGCGATAACGGCATCCTCGACTACTCCAAGGCCTACCGCCTCAAGCCCGGCACCGGCTGGCTGATCCCGCCGGCCGTCCTCCACGCCCCCGGCTCGCTCGTGACGTATGAGCCCCAGTGGGGCTCCGACGTCTTCGGCATGTACCAGTCGATGGTCGAAGGCCGGCGCGTGCCGTGGGAGCTGCTCGTCAAGGACATGCCCGAGGACAAGCACCACGACCTCGACTTCATCGTCGACCAGCTCGACTGGGCCAAGAACGTCGACGAGCACTTCAAGGCCCACAACTACCTCGAGCCGATCGTCCACTCCGGCGACGAGGGCCAGGGCCACGTCGACAAGTGGATCGTCTACGGCCACGTCGACGGCAAGCAGCTCTTCAGCGCCCGCGAGTTGACCGTCGAGCCGGGCGGCTCGGTCACGATCAAGGACGACGGCGCCTACGGCTTGATCGTCGTCCAGGGCTCGGGCACGATCGGCACGCTCGACGTCGATAGCCCGAACTACATCCGGTTCGGCGAAACGACCAAGGACGAGGTGTTCGTCACCGCCAAGCGCGCCGCGGCCGGCGTCACGTTCAAGAACACCGGGGCCGAGGCCTTCGTCAGCCTCCGCTACTTCGGGCCGGATGTTCATAAGAATGTGCCGAAGGTCGGCGACCACGCCAAGGCTCGATGACACGACCAAGGTGTGCTCGCTCTGCCTCGTCGAGCGAGGTTGAGCGTCCGCCCGTGAACGGAGGGAGTTCATGTCGGCGCCACATGCAAAGCCCGCCCTTGACGAGGCAAAGTGCTCGGCCTTCGTGGATCAGGTCATCCTCGACCAGGGGGCGGCCTACTCCGTGCTCTTGATGGCGATTGGCGATCGTTTGGGGCTCTACCGAGCCCTTGCCGCGAAGGGCCCGCTGACGCCGACCGAGCTGGCGACGGAGACCGGCACCACCGAGCGTTATGTGCGCGAGTGGCTCATAAACCAGGCGGCGGGAGGGATCGTGGTGTACGACGCCGACTCGGGTCGTTACACGCTCCCGCCCGAGCACGCAGCGCCTTTGACCGACGAGGACGCCCCCTTTTTCGTCGCCGGCGGCATCCAGGTCTTCGCCGCGCTCGCACTCGCGTCGCCCCGGCTGACCGAGGCCTTCCGGAGCGGCGCGGGGATGCCCTGGGGCGAGCATGACCCGAATCTCTTCCAGGGGACCGAGCGCCTCTTTCGACCCAGCTACCTCGCCTACCTCGTGAAGGACTGGATCCCCGCGATCGACGGCCTTCAGGCCAAGCTCGAGTCGGGAGGCCTCATGGCCGACGTCGGCTGCGGGCATGGGGCCTCGACGATGATCCTTGCCCGTGCCTTTCCAGACTCAACATTCGTCGGCGTGGATAGTCACGCTCCGTCGATCGCCCGGGCCTCGAAAGCGGCTGCAGACGCGGGGCTAACGAACGTCCGCTTCGAGGTCGCCGACGCGGCCGGCTATCCGGTCGACGATTGCGATGCCGTGGCCTATTTCGACTGCTTCCACGACCTGGGCGATCCAGCGGGCTCGGCTCGGAGGACCTATCGGTCCCTCAAGGCCGGCGGGGTGGTCATGGTGGTCGAGCCGATGGCTGGGCGCTCGGTCGAGGACAATTTCAACCCGGTCGGAAGGTTGTTTTCCGGAGCATCGGTCCTGTGCTGCACGCCCAATGCGCTGGCCACGGGCAAGCATGCGCTGGGTACGATCGCCTCGGATGATGCGATCGGCTCGCTGTTCCGGGATGCGGGATTCACGCAGTTCCGACGGGCGACCGAAACGCCCTTCAATCGAGTGTTCGAGGTCCGCAAGTAAGCGGGCCAGGGCCGATCAGGCGTGGACCGGAGCCTTGAGGAACGACGCCATGACCACGACGCATCCGAACACATTCCCCAAGATCCACAACGCCGCCTGGCCGGGAGTGGTCGGCAAGGGCGAGGGCTCCGAACCGCCGATCGGGCTCGACACGATGCTCGACCTCACCGCCGCGGCCGAGGTCGACGGCGTCAAGTTCGACGGGTTCGACCTGTTCCTCTTCCTGCCTCACATCAACATCGACGCGAGCGACGACGAGCTGAAGTCGCTCGCCGACAAGGCCTCGTCGCGCGGGCTGACGATCGGCTCGGTCGTCGCGCCGGTCTGGCCTCCGACGGGCGGCGGCGCGGCGATGGATGAGGGGGAAGGTCGGACGAAGTTCCTGACGCAGGTCCACAAGGGTTGCCACATCGCCAGGCGGCTCCGCGAGCTGGGCGTTCGTCCGTATGGCGTCGTCCGCATCGACTCGGGCGGGGGCGTCGAAGATTGGGCGGCCGATCCCGGGGGCAACCAGGCGAAGATCGCCGAGACCTTCCGACAGGCCGGCAAGATCGCCCAGGAGCACGGCGAACGGCTCGCGGCCGAGGGCGAGATCTGCTGGGGCGGGATGCACTCGTGGCGGAAAATGGTCGACCTGCTCGAGAGGGTGAACATGCCGGGCGTCGTCGGCTACCAGGCCGACATGGCCCACAACCTACTCTTCACGATGGGGTATAACGCCCCCGAGGACCGGCTCCTCCCCGAAGATTATGACTGGAAGGACAAGGGCAAGCTCGACGAGGCCTATCGGACGGTCACGAACGCCCTACGGCCCTGGACGATCGACTTCCACGTCGCCCAGAACGACGCCACCGTCCACGGCACCGGCTCGCACGACAAGACCGGCCGCCACTGCCAGGCGACCGACCCCAACGGAAAGCTCGACATCGTCAAGCACGCCGGCTTCTGGCTCCGCGATGAGAGCGGCAAGCTCACCAAGGCGGCCCGGCACATCTGTTGGGACGGCTGCATGTTCCCCAACGAGGTGATGATGAAGCGGCAGACGTGGAACGACATCCTCGCCACGATGATCGCCGTCCGCGATGCGCACGGCTGGACGGAATCATCGGATTAATCCTCCACAGAGGACACAGATGGACACAGATTAAGGAAAGAAATTCGACTTTTATATGTGTCCATCTGTGTCCTCTGTGAAGGATTCCTCTTCCCCAAGGTGATCGCACATGCCCAAGCCCCTAAATATCGGTCTCGTCGGCTACGGCTTCATGGGCCGGACGCACTCGAACGCGTACAAGCGCGTGAACGACTTCTTCGACCTCGAGTATCGCCCCGTTCTCAAGGCCGTCTGCGGCCGGACCGAGGAAGGCGCGAAGAAGTTCGCCGAGAAGTGGCAGTACGAGTCGACCGAGACCGACTGGAAGAAGCTGGTCGCGCGGAAGGACATCGACGCGATCGACATCTGCACGCCCAACGATACGCACGCGCCGATCGCCATCGCCGCGGCCGAGGCCGGGAAGATGGTCCTCTGCGAGAAGCCCCTGGCGCGGACCTTGAAAGAGGCCGCGCCGATGGTCGACGCGGTCGAGAAGGCGAGGGTGCCAAACACCGTCTGGTACAACTACCGCCGCGTCCCTGCTGTCACCCTCGCGAAGCAGCTCATCGACGAGGGCCGGCTCGGCAAGATCTTCCACTACCGCGCCAATTTCCTCCAGGACTGGACGATCTCCGCCGACTTGCCCCAGGGCGGCGCGGGCCTCTGGCGGCTCGACGCGGCGGCGGCCGGCTCGGGCGTCACGGGCGATTTGCTGGCGCATTGCATCGACACCGCGCTCTGGCTCAACGGCTCGATCCGCGATGTCTGCGCGATGACCGAGACGTTCATCAAGGAGCGGCAGCACACGGCCACCGGCAAGGTCGAGCCGGTGAAGATCGACGACGCCTGCGCCTTCCTCTGTCACTTCGCCAACGGCTCGCTCGGCCTCTTCGAGTCCACGCGCTACGCCCGCGGCCACAAGGCGCTCTACACGTTCGAGATCAACGGCGAAAAGGCTTCGATCAAGTGGGACCTGCACGACCTGCACCGGCTCGAATACTTCGACCACCGGGACGAGGGCATCCTCCGCGGCTGGAAGTCGATCCACGTCACCGACGGCGATCATCCCTACATGAAGAACTGGTGGGTCCCGGGCCTCCAGATCGGCTACGAGCACACCTTCGTCCACCAGGTTGCCGACTTCCTCCGGGGCCTCGCCGGCGGCACGCCTACGAGCCCTACGTTCCGCGAGGCCCTCGAGACCCAGGCCGTCTGCGACGCCGTGCTCGACTCGGCCGAGGTCGGCAAGTGGGAAGACGTGGCGCAGGTCTGAGCCCGGCACAGTATAATAACTGCCGGCGACATCTCGACGCGCGACTAAGGACGCAACGTTTGAAACTCACCACCGGGATACTCGATCTGGCGTCACGGATCTCTCACTTTCGCCCCTAAGCATAGGCCGTAAAATGGCCGAATGTGTTAGTGACCTTCGAGTCCTCATCTTCGCCGAGCACGCGTCAGCGAAGTTCGGAGGGGAGGCGATCCTTCCCCTCCATTACTTTCGCCTGCTGCGCAGGCGGGGAATCGAAACCTGGCTGATCGTCCACGAGAGGACCAAGGCAGAGTTGCTCGACTTATTCGGAGAGGATGCCCATCGCATCACATTCATACCTGATACAAAAGTTCATATATGGATTGCCTCGGTCGCGGCAAGGCTGCCCCGGCGTCTTAGCAACTCGACCCTCGGCATATTGAGCCGGCTACTCACTCAGGTCGCCGGGCGCAAGATCGCCCGCCGCATGATCACCGAACACGGCATCGGCGTCGTCCACCAGCCGATCCCGGTCTCGCCAAAGGAGCCGTCGGTCTTTCACGCGATGGGAGTTCCCGTGATAATCGGCCCGATGAACGGGGGGATGAACTACCCGCCGGCTTATCGCCGGATGGAACCGCCGTACGTCGGCATTATGGTGAGTGCGATGCGGTCGTTGTCGGGCCTCGCGAACCGCATCATACCCGGAAAGCGCGAGGCCGCGATCCTTCTCGTCGCCAACGAGCGTACGCGCGCGGCGCTCCCCGCTGGCGTCAAGGGCAGGGTGGTAACGCTCGTCGAGAATGGAGTCGATGTTCCTCTGTGGTCGGGCGATCCGCCCGCGCCGACCGGGCAGGTGGACGGTCTGTCGATCCCCCGCTTCGCCTTTGTCGGTCGCCTCGTTAATTGGAAATGCGTAGACGTATTACTGTCAGCCTTCCGGCTCGTCGTCTGCGAGCGTCCGGCGGTCCTCGACATCTATGGCGACGGGGCGATGCGTGGGGGGCTCGAGAGAATGTCCCAGGAATTGGGCCTGCGTGATCGCGTCGCATTTCACGGCTGGATCGATCAGGGGGAGTGCGCCCGGCGGCTCCGCTCGGCGTGCGCCCTGGTCCTACCGAGCGTTTACGAATGCGGCGGCGCGGTTGTCCTCGAAGCAATGGCGGTCGGGTTGCCGGTTATCGCGACGAGATGGGGGGGGCCGGCCGATTACGTGGATCAGGCGACGGGTATACTCGTCGATCCCGGGCCTCGCGACGAATTCGTCGCTGCCTTGGCGGCAGCGATGTTGCGGCTGTTGGCTTGGCCGTCGCTCCGGGACGAGATGGGGAGAGCTGCTCGATCGAAAGTATTGCAGCACTACGATTGGGAGAAGAAAATCGATACTATGCTTAATTTGTATGAACAAGTTAGAGTTAATGGTCGTCGATCCTGATCGGTGGCTGCCATCCCTGACCCGGCCGCGGGCGATGATGCGTCCCTCGGGCATAGCGCGCGGCTCGAGAGTTTGGCGGACGCTTGCTCATCCCATCCCCTGGCGGAGTGAGGGTCGGTTCCACATTGGTGTCCATTTCGGGCGACGATGGCCCGATCGAGGGGCGAGGGTTTTTTGATCCCAGCTTTTATCTAGACGCGGAGCCAAGGATGAAGACCGGCATGAACCTCCTGCTCTGGACCGACCACGTCACCGCCGAGCACGATGGCCTGCTCGACCAGATCAAGGGCCTCGGCTTCGACGCCGTCGAGATCCCGATCTTCAACACGGCCGCCACGGCCGACTATGAACGGCTCGGCAAGCGGCTCAAATCTCTCGGGCTGGCCGCGACGGCCGTGACGGTGATGGGGCAGGACAACAACCCGATCTCGCCGGACCCGGCCGTCCGCAAGGCCGCCGTCGCCTATCTCGACAAGGTCCTCGAATGCGGCCAGGCGTTCGGCTGCGAGATCCTCTGCGGCCCGATCCACTCCGCCATCGGAGTCTTCAGGGGCCACGGGCCGACCGACGACGAGTTCAAGGCCGGCGTCGATACGCTCCGCCGGGCCGCCGAGAAGGCCGAGGTAAGGAAGATCAAGCTCGCGGTCGAGTACCTCAATCGCTTCGAGATCTACTTCCTGACGACCGTCGCACAGGCCTCGCGGTTCGTCCGCGAGGTGAATCACCCGTACCTCAAGATGATGTACGACAGCTTCCACGCGCACATCGAGGAGAAGGACCAGGCGAAGGCGATCGCGTCGTGCGCGGCCGAGACGATCCACGTTCACGTTTCAGAGAATGACCGCGGCGTGCCGGGGACGGGGCAGGTCCACTGGGACAGCTTCTGGAAGGGGCTGGAGGCGAGCGGGTATAACGGCTACGTCACGATCGAGGCGTTCGGGCGCGCCCTGCCGGCGCTGGCCGCCGCGACGCGGGTCTGGCGCGACCTCTTCCCCGACGCCATGGGCCTCTGCCGTGACGGGCTCGCCTTCATGAAGAGCCGGATCGGGACCCGATGACGGGTCCTCAACTCATCGGGAGTCGCACCATGCGTCGCGTTGTCCTGGCGGTCGCCTGCCTGGTGGTTGGGCTGGCCTGTGTTCTCCCCGCCTCGATCCGGGCGCAGGCCCCCGCGGCGAAGGCGAAGGCGCAGGCCAGGCCGCAGACTCGCCCGGTCGGCGAGAAGATCGCGGTCGACCCGGCGACGATCACCGTCGACGACGGCGACTCGGTCGTCATCAATTGGCCCTCGGGCGACGAGGAAATCGTCCGGATCCTCGGCATCGACTCGCCCGAGGTCCGCCACGTCGAGCACAACATCCCCTTCGATCAGCCCGTCGGCCCCGAGGCCCGGGCGTTCGCGCAGGGGGCGTTCTCGGTCGCGAGCGACGTCAAGATCCTCCGCTCGGCCACGCTCGACCCGTACGGACGGACGCTTGCCTACATGTTCGTCGACGGAAAGAACTACTCGGTCCTGATCATCAAGGCGCGGCTCTCATCGGAGAGCGTGAGCAACTACGGCGACAACGGCCTGCCCGAGATCGCCGCCGAGGTCACGGCCGCGGCCAAGGCCGCCGGCCCACCCGCGTTCGAGCCGCCGGGGGCCTACCGGACCCGGATGCGGACGCAGACCGAGTGGATGAAGAAGAAGGGGACGTATCCTGACAGGTGAACCCGTCCGGACATTCTGCGGTCGTATGGGATGGATTCGCGAGGGTTCCACGCGGAGACCATCTCATGACAATCGTCGGCCTGAAGGGCGAGGGCGTCCGGCTCGTGCCGATCGACCGGATGCTCCACCTCGAGAACGCCCTGCGCTGGATGAACGACCCGGAGGTGACGGCCAGCCTCGAGTTCAACCTGGGGATCACCCGCCGCCAGGAAGAGGCGTTCTTCGACCGGGCCGAGGGTCCAAGTGACACGGATTTCCACTGGGCGATCCTCGACGAGCGCGAGGCGCACGTCGGCTTCATCGGCCTCCATGCCATCCACTGGCGACACCGCTCGGCCAGGGGCGGGATCGTCCTGGGCGAGCGTTCGGCGTGGGGCAGGGGGCTCGCGACGGCGGCGATTCGCGTCCGGACACGGTTTGCCTTCGAAACTCTCGGGCTTCATCGGGTCGAAGGACACACGGTCAACCCGGCCATGCGCCGGGTCTACGAAAAGGCCGGCTACACGCGCGAGGGGACCCTGCGTGAGGCACTCTGGCGACACGGCCGATGGGTCGACGCGGAGATGTTCGCGATCCTCGACCGCGATCACTTCGCGTAGTCAGACCCCGACCTTCTTGCCGCCCCGCCCGGCCCGCTTGCGGCCCTCTTCGCTCAGCTCCTTCTTGCGGAGCCGGATCTTCGTCGGCGTGACCTCGACCAGCTCGTCCGACTCGATGTACTCGAGGGCGATCTCGAGCGTGAGCTGCCGGGGTGGCTTGAGCAGGATGTTCTTGTCCGAGCCCGAAGCCCGCATGTTGGTCAGCTTCTTCTCCTTGCAGGGGTTCACGGTCAGGTCGTCGGCCCGGGCGTTCTCGGCGACGATCATGCCAGTGTAGACGTCGTCGCCCGGGGCGACGAACATCGTCCCGCGCTGCTGGAGATTGTCGAGGGCGAAGGCGTTCGCCTGGCCCGAGACCATGCTGATCATCACGCCGTTGAGCCGGCGGGGAATCTCGCCCCGGAACGGCTGATAGTCGTGGAAATTGTGGTGCATGATCGCCTCGCCCTGCGTGCCGCTGAGCAGACGAGTCTTGAGACCGAGCAGGCCGCGGGCGGGGATCGTGAACTCGAGGTGGGCGTAGGCCCCCTTCACGTCCATCTTGGTCATCTCGCCCCGCCGGCTGCCGACCAGCTCCATGACGGGGCCCATCTGGCCGTGTGGGACGTCGACGACGAGGTACTCGTACGGCTCGTGCTCGACCCCGTTCATCCGCTTCAGGATGACCTCGGGCTTGCCGACGGCCATCTCGTACCCCTCGCGGCGCATCGTCTCGATCAGGACCGAGAGGTGCAAGAGCCCGCGCCCGGAGACCATGAACGAGTCGCGTTCCGCGGTCGGCTCGACCCGGAGGGCGACGTTCGACTGGAGCTCCTTGTCGAGCCGCTCCTTCAGGTGACGCGAGGTCAGGTACTCGCCCTCGCCGGTCAGTGGCGAGTCGTTGACAGTGAACAGCATGCTCAAGGTCGGCTCGTCGACCTCGATCCGCGGCAGGGCGATCGGAGTTCTCGGCGTCGGCCAGCGTGTCGCCGATGTCGACCGAGGCGGCGCCGACGATGGCGACGATGTCGCCGGCCTCGGCCTCGGGGACCTCCGTGCGGCCGAGCTTGTCGAAGACGAGCAGGCCCTCGACGACCGCCGGCTTGTTCCCGTCGGCCTTCATGACCGCCAGCCGCTGCCCCTTCTTCACCCGGCCGGACTGGATCCGGCCGATGGCGATCCGGCCGACGTACTCGGAGAAGTCGAGCGTTGTGCAGAGCATCTGGAACGGCGCGTCGAGTGTCGACCTCAGGGCCGGGCACGCGCTCGACGATCAGGTCGAGCAGCGGGCGGATGTCGCCCGAGGTCGCCTTCGGGTCGTCCGAGGCGAACCCCGCACGACCAGAGGCGAAGATGTAAGGGAAGTCGAGCTGCTGCTCGTCGGCCCCGAGCTCGACGAAGGTGTCGAAGACCTCGTTCAGGACCTCGTCGGGACGGGCGTCTGGGCGGTCGATCTTGTTGATGACGACGATCGGCCGGATCTTGTTGGCGAACGCCTTGCGGAGCACGAACTTTGTCTGGGGCATCGGCCCCTCGAAGGCGTCGACGAGCACCAGCGCCCCGTCGGCCATCTGAAGCGTCCGCTCGACCTCGCCGCCGAAGTCGGCGTGGCCGGGGGTGTCGATGATGTTGATCTTCGTCGGGCCGTAGTTGATCGCGATGTTCTTGGCGAGGATGGTGATCCCGCGCTCGCGCTCGAGGTCGTTCGAGTCGAGGATGCAGTCGCCCTGGAGCTGGCTGGCCCGGAACTGGCCGGACTGGCGGAGCATGGCGTCGACCAGCGTGGTCTTGCCGTGGTCGACGTGGGCGATGATCGCCACATTGCGGATGTCGGTGCGACGCGTCATGGGGTCGAGTCCGCCGGGGTCCGGGCGGGCCTGGTAATTCGGGGAGTTGGTCCGGCGACCGGAGTGGAACGTCGCCGGGTCGGGCCGAGGAGGGCTCGCGCGGTTAAGATCAACATTGTACCGTGCGTACACCCGTCCGACAAGCTCAGCTTGGCGAGCCCCGGAGATGTCGATCTCGTAAAAAACTTCATCGAAACGACTTGGAGCGGACCCTCCTCGCATGGCCCGCCGGGCGGACCGTTGCGTAACGGTCGAGAACAAAAAGCTGTCGGATGGGAAGCCAGGTTTGCGACTGTTTTTTTGGGAAGCCTTCAGGGACGAACCACCCCAGTCGACATTTCAGGGAGGAAATGGATGCTGGTCTTGAGCCGCAAACTACTGGAAGGCATTGTGATCGGCAACGACATCAAGATCACGATCGTCAAGGTCGAGCGCAATCACGTGCGCCTGGGCATCGAGGCGCCGTCGAACGTCGTGGTGGTCCGGGAGGAACTGCTCCACGACCACGACGAGGAGCACCGCGAAGCGCGCGCCGCGTGGGAATCGTCCGAGAGGCCGACGCCCCGCCGCGAGGACGTCTAGGCCCGTCAGATGCCGAGAAACGAGCCACCCCGCCCCATCGCACGATCCGGCGGGGTGTCGTCATTGGCGGGAGCCGGTCAGAAGACCGTAGAAGTCGCCGCCTGACTCGCGGCTTCGGTCTCGGCTTCCGAGAAGCCGCTGTACTTGCCCTTCGCCTTGTCGCCCAGGGCATAGGCTTCGAGCGAGTAGCGAATCTTTGGGTCGATCGTCTTCTCGTCCGCCGGGTCGAAGACGTAGATCATCGCCACGTCGTACGGGTCGACCTTGCTGAGGAAGACCTCGACCTTCTTGCCGGTGTTGGCCGTGAAGATCGCGCGGCGGAACTTGTTGGCCTTGTGCGGGTCATCCTTGAACTTCTCGATGGCAATGTTCTCGTCGTCGCCGAAGACGGCCCTGAGCACGGCGAGGACGTCGGAGTTGAACTCGCCGCGGGCGACTGGCTGCTCGGTTGGTGCCCCCTTGGCCGGGGCCTTCTTGGGCATCTTCTTGCGGGCGAGCACGTGGAGGAAGCTCTTCTGCCCCTCGTAGAACGATCGCTCGACGTCGAACAACCCCGGCTGAATCGCGCCGAGGAGGAAGTCCTTGGCCGGCTGCATCCCCTTGGGCGGGCGGACGTAGATGTCGAGCGCCTTGAGCGGGCCATCGGTCGGCGCGACGTCGAGGTTCTTGTCCAGCTCCCGCTCGTACTTCAACTCATCGATCGTCTTGTCCATCCGCGTCTGATAGCGGGCGACGCACCCGACGGTGAACACGAGCGAACAGGAAACCATCGCCGTCAACAGCCGCCGCATGGGGTCACCCTCGAATCGGTCGGGTCTGCCATCCACCTCGATTCGTCCAATCTCGCCCCCTGCGCAGGGCTTGTCAAGGCACCGCCGAGTGCCCATCCTTGGCGGGGTAATGTCAGGTCTCGCTCTTCATCTCGCCGAGGTCTTGGAAGGGTGACCCCGGTTGCTCGCAACCGGCGCCAAACCTGATCACCGGAATCGACGAAGGCTTCTTCAGAGGTCGAGAGGAGCGGCCGTGGTCCAGATCATCGCCCTGGTCAAGCCCTTCCGGGCCGCCGCGGTCATCGAGGCGCTCGGCGAGATCGAAGTCCTTGGCGGCACCGTCCGCGAGGCGATGGGTTACGGCCGCCAGAAGGAGCGGCTCCAGCGCTACCTGGGAAGCGAATACAACACGTCGTTCCTACCCAAGGTTGAGCTTGCCCTTTTCGTCCGCGACGCGGACGCCCCTGCGGCCGTGCGGACGATCGTCGCCCACGCGCGCACGGGTCGGATGGGCGACGGCAAGATCATGGTCCTGCCGTGCCTGGACGCCCACGTCGCGTGGTGAGGCAGAGTCCCGCCGGCGCTCACGCCGCCGTCAGCGCGGCGTGCTGATCCAGGACACCGCGCGGAACCGATACTGGGCGTTCGGCGCGGAGATGTCGATCAGGCGGGTGAGCGGGTACGCCTCCGCGCTCTCGGCGCGGAGCATCACGTAGTGGCCGACGTACTGGAGCCAGCGGACGATCGGCGGCTCGTCGGCGATCCAGGCGACGACCAGGCGGCCGTCGAGCTGGGCGACCGGCGCGGGCTCATCGGTGTAGGCGACGTAGGCGCCGCTGGCGACCAGAGGCGCCATGGCCTCGTCGGAGACGTGGAGGCATCGCTGGTCGCGCTCGGCCTCCTGCCACTCGCGGCGGGCGGCGATGAACCGCGGGCCGGACGACGACGTCAGCGGCTCGTTGCCCGAGTCGATGTCCACGAGCACGAGGTCAGACTCGGCCGCCTCAAGCCGCGCCGCCCCGTCGGTGCCGGCCACGGCACCCCGGCGGGGCGACTCGCGGAGCGGGATCTCACCGCGTTCGAGCCGAGCCAGGGCCGATCTAAGCACCGACTCGACCGATGACGCGTCGCGCGGACGACGCCGACAGGCCGGCGGAACTTCGGGCCCTGGCCGTGAAGCAGCCACGTCGCCTCGACGTTCGTCAGCTCGATCAGCCGCAGCACGACCTCGGCCGGGCACCGTCACGCCCGCCTCGTAGTTGTACCAGGTGCGCACCGGCAGCGCGAGGCGACGGGCCAGCTCCGGCCCGCCACGCTCGCCCACGAGCTCGAGCCGGAGTTCGCGGAGTCGCTCGGCCACGCCGCATTTCACCTTCACCACGTCCGGGGCGTTCTTCCGGCGAGCCATGATTTGCGCTCACATGAACCTTCGGGAGCGGGTCCGCCTCCCCCATGGAGCAGCGCCCGCAGCTGACAAGCCAGCCATCTTTAGCATAGGCCGGGAAAAGGCGACGGACAATAATATCAAATCCGAGCCGCCGCCGCACCACTATATCTCGCCGGATTTCCCGTTATTCCCTGCCCGATCCGTTCGGGCCATTCCCGGCAATAGGCCAGATTCTCCCCGCGGCCCGCACGCGACGCGCGGCCGACCGTCGAAGAATCGAGGCGTTTTCTATAGACAGGTCTCAACTTACGTCCCGAGGCCGATCCGGATCGAGCAGGGCCCGCATCGCGGCGCGGGCTCTGGGTTCGGTCACCAGAAAGGTCACGAGCGGAGCGAGCATGGTGATCCAGGACATCACGAAGAGGCCCCAGGTCACCCGGGTCGGCCCCGAAGAGACGCCCGAGAGCTGCTGGCGAAGCCGCGGCCGCAGCGCGCGGGCCAGCGCCTCGGCCTCATGGCCCCGGGCGTCGACCGTGCCGACCCGAAGCCGGCCGATCCCCTCGACGAGCACCGCTCGGCCGTCCTCGGCCGACTCGAACCCGCCGAGCGTCGGCCGCGAACCGACCGCCGGGCAGCTCCTTCGAGCGCCCGGCCGACCGCCTCGGTCAGGCGGGCCGGCTCGACGTTGTAGACGACTGTCCGTCGTGACGCCCAGCCCGCGAAGACGATCGCCCAGAGCGCAAGAAAGACGAGCCCAGAGCCCCCAGGCCCACGGGCCGGGCAGGCCGAAGATCAGCCGCATCAGGAGCTGGCCCACCGGCCCAACCGTCAGCAGCCCGCTGACGCCGAAGGCGAGTACGGCGAAGTCGAGCGGCCCGGCGACGAGGCGCGGGTGACGGCCGCTCTGCCAGACGCCCACCACGTAGAAGTAGCAGGCGAGCGGCCCGACCGTAAGCGCGACCAGCATCGGGAGGCTCATGCAAACCTCGGCGAGGTCCGGCCCGCGCCGGATGCGGTCGAATCAGCGGGCGCGGCCCGAAATCCCGGTCCCTTCCGCGACCAGTTCCGCGACGACCCGCTCGTTGGCCCCCGGGAAAGTATAGCCCGGCAGCTCCGCCGCCGCGACCCAGCCGAAGCCCGACCCTTCGGCCGGCCCGGCCTCGGGGTCGAGCGTCCGGCAGTCATAGTATGACAGTTCGACCAGGCCGTGAGGATACCGGTGGACGAACCGCGCCCGCAGCCGCTCCACGACGACTGCGAGCCCGGCCTCCTCCCGACACTCTCGCTCCGTCGCGGCTTCCGCGGACTCGCCCGGCTCGCACTTTCCGCCGGGGAATTCCCAGACGCCCGCCATGATCTGACCCGGCCTGCGCTGCCGGATCAGGTAGCGTCCGTCGCGGCCGATCAGGCCGATGCCGACGCGCGTCGGGCTCTCCTCGTCCGCCCGCAGGCTCACGCCTTCCCCTCGCGCGCGGCCTCGATGGCTCGGCCGGGGGAGCCCATGATGTTGTAGCCGCAGTCGACGTGGAGAATCTCGCCCGTGATACCACTGGCCAGGTCCGACAGGATGAACATGCCCGCCTTGCCCACCTCCTCGCGGTCGATGTTTCGACCGAGTGGGGAGACGGCCTCGTAAAGCCCGGCGAGCTTGTCGGCCTCGCCGACGGCCGACGCGGCGAGCGTCTTGACCGGCCCGGCCGAGATCGCATTGACCCGGATCGCCTTCGGGCCGAGGTCGTAGGCGAGATAACGGACCGAGGCGTCGAGCGCGGCCTTGCAGACGCCCATCATGTTGTAGCCCGCGACGACTCGCTCGCCGCCGAAGTAGGTCAGCGTGGCGATCGCCCCGCCTTTGGGCATGAGCGGCGCGGCGTGCCGTGAGACAGCGGCCAAGGAGTAGACCGAGACGTCCATGGCCGTCTTGAACCCGGCGCGGCTCGACTCGACGAAGGGCTTCTTCAAATCCTCGATCGGCGCGAAGGCGATCGAATGCAGGACGAAGTCGAGCGAGCCATAGACGTCGCCGGCCCTGGCAAAGGCCGCGGCGATCTCGTCGTCGTTCTGGACGTCGCAGGGGGTGATGAGCTTGGTGCCGGTCGGCTCGACGAGCTTCCGGACGCGCCGCTCCATCTTCTCGCCGGGCATGTGGGTGTAGCCGACGTCGGCCCCTTCGGCCAGCAGCTTCTGGCTGATGGCCCATGCGATGCTGAAGTCGTTGACGACCCCCAGCACCAGCCCCTTCTTGCCCGTGAACAGGCCCATCGCCCCGATCCTTTCGTTCCGCGCCCGTCGCGGGGCAGGTCGCCCGCGGACCGCCGCTCCGTGATCGTCCATACCGGCCGAACCGTCAAGAATAGCGAGGGCTGCGCCGCCCCTCAACCTCACTCCGGGCCCGGGCCTCGTCCAGGATTTCGGCCGCGGACGGGACACGGCTTCACGGGTTGGGCACCGACTTCTTCGCCTCGGCCGATTCGAGCGGCACGGCCAGCGCAGCCAGGTCGCGCGATAAGGCCGAACGGGCCATGCTCAGCGCCCGCTTGGTGGTGGCGCCGACGTCGAGGCCTTTCTGCTTCATCTGCGGCGTGATCATCCCGGGCGCGATCGAGTCGACGAGCCCGAATGCCGCCTTGACTTGCGGGTCGTCGGCCACGGCTTCGGCCGCTCCCGGTGTCACGTCGCCGACCCGGAGCGTCCCCGCCCGCCACGGCCCGCGCGTCCAGCCGTTGCCGGTGCGGAAGAAGAGGGCCGACTCGACGGTCACGCCGTCCAGGTCGGGCGAGAGCTCCATCCGCGTCACGATCGCCCCGACCCGCCCCTTAGCCGCGACCCCCTGAAGCCGGGCGGGCAGGGGGTCGGTCGTCGAGCCGCCGAGGACCTCGCGGATCGTCTCCTGGAGCACCGCCGCGGCCTGCGCCGGGTCAACCGGCTGCCCGGGGACAGGCTCGGGCAACACGACGTTGCCGTGGCGGACGAATCGCAGCCCCTCGTCATTCAAGGCCTCGGTCGCCGCGCGGCGGAGCGCCCAGCGATCGTCGGTCTCGGCGGCCGGCGGCAGCAACGAGTCGAGCGGGATCGGCTCGTTGCCCGCCGTCGTCATGCCCCGGGCCGAGATCGAATCTTTCAGGTCGGCCAGCGGTGTCGTCTCGGGGTCATTGAACCCGAGGATCCACCCATACCGCAGCGCCCGCGCCGCGGCCATTCCACGGCGATCGACGCTCTTCACGTCGCCACGTCCCAGGCGGCACGGTCATCAGCACGGACGGCTCCGACTGCCCCGCGGGCTTCGCCAGCTCGCGGTCGAGCCACTGGGTGATCCGGTCATCGGGAGCGACGGACCCCGGCGGGACGAGCCTATCGCGCCGCCAGATCGTCAACCGCTCTCTGCGCTGGCGCTCGGCGGCATCGTTCGCCCCCTTTTCGCCCGATTTCCATTTGTCGAGCCAGGCAGGTACGTTCGCCTCGGCCCAGGCGCGGCGGACGAGGACAATGTACGTCCCTTTCGGCGAGGGGTCGTAGATCTGCCCGAGTAGGGTCTTGCCGTCGCGGAGGACGAGAACGTCGGCACCCGTCAGATCCTTCGGAGACTCCTTCTTCGGCGTTGGTTTGGCCGACGGCTTCTTGGCAGACTGGGCGACGACCATCGTGGGAGTCATCGCCAGCCCGAGGGCGCCGACGGCCAGAAGCAGAACGACCCGTCTCGAAACCTCGTGCCTCATCCGCGCCTCCCCCGCCGCACGACTGGTAGACTGACGAGACCTGGGGCAATCGCCTCCGGCATCATGCGACCATACAATCGACCCCACGTATTGTACGGCTTGCTGGCACCACCATTTCGAAAATCTGCGTCCTTTTTTGCGGCGATTCCCCGGATGCACGACCTCGTCCCGCTCGGCGACCGCGCCTGGCTCGCCCGCTTCCCCAGCGAAGCCGACGCCCGCCGCTGGGCCCAGGCCGTGCGGTTGGCCAAACGTCCGCAGGTCACCGACGTCGTGCTCGCCTACAAGTCGGCCTCGGTCCACTTCGACCCGGACGCGGCCCTGGGGATCGAGGACTGGCTGAGGTCAGTCGCCCCCGCCGATGAGTCCGAATCGCCGGGCCGGACCGTCGTCCTGCCCGTGCTCTATGACGGCGCCGACCTCGCCGAGGTCGCCTCGGCGTCCGGCCTGACGATCGAGGAGGTCGTCGCTCTCCACGCGGCGACGACCTATCGACGTGTTCGCCATCGGCTTCCAGCCGGGTTTTCCATATGCGGGTTATTTGCCCGCGCCGCTCGATCGCGTGCCCCGTCGGGCCGAGCCGAGGGTGCGCGTGCCGGCCGGCTCGGTAGCGATCGCGGCGGGACAGGCCGGCGTTTATCCAACCGAATTGCCCGGCGGCTGGAACCTGCTCGGACGGACGCCCCTTTCCATCGTGGACGTCTCGGCCGGCCGGTTCCCGATCCGCGCGGGCGATCGTCTGAAATTCGAGCCAATCGACGGTGCCGAATTCGCCGCACGGCTCGGGGAACCCCTTCGATGAGTCGGACGATCGACCTCAATGCCGACCTTGGCGAGGGAATGCCGTGGGATGCCGAGCTGCTCGCACTCGTGACTTCGGCCAACGTGTCATGCGGTGCCCACGCGGGCGATCCGGAGTCGATCGCCAGGACCCTGGCCGAAGCCCGACGTCGCGGCGTGGTCGTCGGCGCCCATCCGTCGTGGCCGGATCGCAGTGGATTCGGACGCGTCGAGCGATCGGCGACGGTCGAGGAGGTAAAGGACGTCGTGATCGAGCAGGTGAAATCCCTCCAGCGGCTCGCCAATCCGCTGGGCGTCACGATCCGCTACATCAAGCCGCACGGGGCCCTCTACAATCAGGCGATGCGTGACGATCCGGAGTCGAGCGCCGTCGCGAGCGGGGTCGTTGCAGCGGCCAGCCTCCTCGGGCTCACCTTGATGGGACAGCCGCGAACGAATCTGGAATCGCTGGCGGTCGCTGCAGGACTCAGATATCTCCGCGAAGCTTTTCCCGATCGGCAGTACCGCGACGACGGCCGGCTCGTCCCGCGATCCGAGCCCGACGCGCTGGTCGAACGCATCGAAGCCGTGGTCGAACATGCCCTCCGGCTCGCCGGGGAAGGCTGCGATTCGCTCTGCGTCCACGGTGACTCGCCCGAGGCCGCTGCGCGAGCCGGCGCGATCCGCTCGGCCCTGGAACGGGCGGGCATCGAGGTCCGTAACGTGCTGCCGAGTATACCGGCTCACTGAGGCGCCCGTGGGACTGATCGTCATCCATCCGGGCCTGTCCTCGACGGTCCAGGACCGCGGGCGACCGGGCTATCGGGAGTTCGGTGTGCCTGAGGGTGGCGCTTTCGATCGCTCGTCGCTGGCGCTCGCGAATGCTCTGCTCGGCAACGACCCGGATGACGCCGCGATCGAGCTGACCATGACTGGCGGACGTTACCGGGCGACCGAGCCGCTCGCCCTGGCCCTGGCCGGTGCGCCGATGGAGGCGCGGGTCGAGACGGCGGGAAGGACGATCACGTTGGAAGTGCCCCAGAGCTTCACGATCCGGCCGGGCGATCAGCTCGTCGTCGGCGGGGTATTCGGCGTTCAGACGGCCGGCTCACACGGCAACCCCTCACGCTGCCTTCCTTCGCAAGGCGGGACGGAAATCGGGAAGCCCTCCCCCGTTGCGGGCGAGGGAAGGGTGATCGGTGAACTCCGGAGTCGCGGAAATACCGGACATCCGCCGGGCGGCCTTCGTGCCTATCTCGCGGTTCGCGGGGGATGGAGGACGAACCCGGTCCTCGGAAGTCGGTCGTCCGAGATCAGGCTCGCCTCAGGCGAAGAAATCGCCGCCGAGCCCGGCACCACCCCGACCCGCCGCCCCCTCGATGCCCTGTTTCCTGACCCATCCGGCGGCCCCATCCGCCTGCTCGACGGACCCGACTGTTCCGTCCCCACCGCGCTGCTGGAGCACGCCTATCGCATCGCTCCCGCTTGTGACCGCGTCGGCCTCCGGCTCGAAGGACCGGCGATCGAGGGCCTCGCAATGCCGGAACGCCCGTCTGCGCCCGTCGCACCCGGGGCGGTGCAGCTGGCGGGCGGTCGGCTCCTCATCCTCGGCGTGGCGGGCGGGACGATGGGCGGCTATCCCCACGTCGCGCACGTGGTCTCGGCCGACCTCGATCGGCTCGGCCAGGCGGCGCCGGGGCTCGAGATCCGGTTCGTCCGCGTCGGCCTGGTGGAGGCCCGGCGGATCGATCGGGAACGGCGGGCTTCGCTGGCCGCGCGGGACCGGCGGATCGCCTCGCTAGCCAGGGCGGCAGGGCGCGACTGAGCTTGCCCGTCGCGGTCGATTCGGGTATCAGGACGCCGAGCGTCCGACCCCAATTCCGCGAGGGATCGCTGCATGTCCGCCGGTCGCCTCTTGCCGGTGTCACTGACCGCCGCGATCGCCGTCGCGGTCTGCGGCGGCTGCCAGGCGCCGTCGTGGACGAGCCGCGCGCCGGGCCGGGCGAGGTGAAGACTCAAGTCGAAGGCGGCCGGTCACGGTTGCCTCAGCCCGTCGCGGCCCCGGACCTGAAACCGACGGCGAGCCACACTGTTGCAGCCGGGGCGATCGAAGATTCGTCACCGCTCCCCCCGGCCCTCGAACGCCCGCCGGCGGCAACCCCGCTGTTAGACGAGGCCCTTGCCAGCGCCGAGGCCCGGAAGGGCGAGCTGATCGAGGTCCTCGCCAAGGAGGATCCCGTCAAGCCGCCGGTGACGGTCGCGCTCGCCGCGCCCGTCCCCAAGCCTGCGCTGACGCCTCCCAAGCTCGAGTCCCCGCCCGCCAAGCCGCCCGAGCCCCCGCCGAAGACGTCCGAGGAGACCTGGCGCGACGGCGTTCAGACCCTCCGCACCGTCGCGAGGGACCAGCTGCGGGGATCGAAGACCGCGCCGCCCGGAGGCCCGAGCTGGGCCGTCCGCGACCGTCTCCTGGCCTGGCTGGTCGAGCCCGACATCGACCCCGACGCCCGGACGGCCGGCGACGCCGAGCGGGGCCGCGCCGTGCTCAAGGGACTCGCCGCGGTGATCGATCCGGCGCACGGCCGAGGGCCCGAGATCCGCCAGGCCGTCGCGGCCCTGGAGGCCTCGGCCCCGCTCGAGATCGCCGACCTGACGCCCTGCCGGATGGTCCACGGCTTCGGCGACGTCGAGCCGCTCGAGCCCGCGACGCGGAAGCCGGGGCAGTCGGTCGTCCTCTACTCCGAGATCAACGGCCTGGCCTACGAGGCCGCGGGACGCTCATTCCGCTCCCGGGTCGAGGGCACCGTCGAGCTCTTCAAGGACGGCTCCGACAGGCCCGCGTGGTCGCACCCGCTGCCAATGGTCGAGGACACCTGCCGCAAGCGGCGGCGGGACTACTTCATCGGCCACAAGTTCACCCTGCCCGACGACCTTCCGCCGGGCGACTATCGACTCCGGCTGACGCAAAAGGACCTGGTCGCCGGGCAGGTCGCGACGCGGGAGACGGCGATCGCGGTCGTCAAATGAAACGACCCTCCCGGGAGAGACGGGAGGGTCGTATTCCATCGTGCAGACCCGAAGCCGATCAGGGAATGGCTTCGGGGTTGTGCGCCACCGCCGGCTGGCGGTCGATGACGTTGTCGATCAGCCCGTACTCCTTCGCCTCCTCGGGCGACATGAACCGGTCGCGGTCCGTGTCCTCCTCGAGCTTGGTCAGGGACTGGCCGGTGTGCTTCTGGTAGATGCCGTTGAGCTGGTTCTTCATCCGGATGAACTCTTCGGCGTGGATCAGGATGTCGGTCGCGGTGCCCTCCATGCCGGCCAGGGGCTGGTGGATCATGATCCGGCCGTGGGGCAGGGCGAACCGCTTCTTGGGGGCTCCGGCGGCCAGGAGCAGCGAGCCCATGCTGGCGCACTGGCCGATGCAGTAGGTCGCGACGTCGCACGGCACGAACTGCATCGTGTCGTAGATGGCCATGCCGGCGGTCACGCTGCCGCCGGGGCTGTTGATGTAGAGGTGGATGTCGGCCTTCGAATCCTGCTGGGCGAGCACCAGGAGCTGCGCCACGACGACGTTGGCGACCTGGTCGTCGATCGCGGTGCCCAGGATCACGATCCGGTCCTGGAGCAGGCGCGAGTAGATGTCCATCGCCCGCTCTTCGCGGCCGCTCCGCTCGATGACGATCGGCACCAGGGGCATGGGTCCTGTCCTTCTCTTCGGGAAGTGTGAGGGCGACGGGCGGTCAGGACGCCGGGATGTTCTTGACCTCGGACGGCGGGATGTGGCCGACGACCTCGTCGACGACCCCGTACTCCTTGGCCTGGATCGCCGTCAGATACCGGTCGCGCTCGGTGTCCTTGGCGACCTTCTCGTAGGGCTGGCCGGTGTGCTTGGCGAGGATCTCGTTGATGTCCTTCTTGTTGTCCATGATCTCCTTGGCCTGGATCTCGATGTCGGAGATCTGGCCGCCGACCTGCCCGTAGGGCTGGTGGATCATGACCTTGGCGTGCGGCAGGGCGAACCGCCGCCCCTTCGTGCCGCCGGCCAGCAAGACCGCGGCGCCCGAGGCGGCCATACCGATGCAGTAGGTCGCGATCGGGCACTCGATGAACTGCATCGTGTCGTAGATCGCCAGCGTGCTGTAGACGCTGCCGCCCGGGCTGTTGATGTAGAAGTTGATGCCCTGGGTGCGGTTCTCGTACTGGAGGAACAGGAACTTCATGACGGCCAGGTTGGCCGCGGCGTCGTTGATGACCCCTTCGAGGAAGACGATCCGGTTCTCGAGGAGCAGGTCGCCGAGGGTCATCTGCCGCTGCCGGGCGTAGTCGCGGTAGCGCTGAATCATCGGGGCATTGAGCGGCTGATCGAATGTCATTTCGGCGGTCCTCGGCTCGGGGACGCGGCCCGGTCGCCCCGACGGCGGGCGACGTCCGGGCCAGGCCGGTGCGGTCATGCGGACGAGTCGGATCGGTCGATTCGGGGCCTGACCCCCAGGGTGATCGTTCGGAGCGGAGGCGGCCGAGTCAAGATGGGGCGCTGACCGACGGTCGGGAGCGTCGGAAGTTCGGAGTGGAGAGTGAAAAGGGCGAAGAGCGAAGTGCGGAAAGCCAAGGAATGCCGCAGGACCGCTCCGGCGGGAGTGAGCCTTCCACTCATCCCGCCGTCCGCTTTATGCTTTCCGCTCCCTACTGTTTACTCTTCACCCGTTCCCGGGCCCTGTTCCGACGCAGGCCGGCTCCTCCTCCGAGGCGACGCCGACGGTCTCGTCGATCGTCTCGACGGCCCCCTCTTCCTCCAGGGCGATATCCTCGAACTTGACGTACTCGCCGATCCGGTCGATCGTCTTCCGCTCGAGGATCTGCGAGGCGAGGACGTCGTCGAGGCCCTCCTTCTGGACGCGGGCCCGGATCCGCCGCGGCGACTCGTCGGTCCGCATCGCCAGGGCCATGATCTCGGCCTCCATGTCCTCGTCCTCGACCTTGATCCCCTCCTCCTCGGCGATCTTGGCCAGGAGGAAGAACTCCTTGAGGCTCTGGAGGGTCGACTCGTGGACGTTGGCGCGGATCTGCGCCTCGCGGGCGCGGATGGCCGAGTCGTCCAGGCCGCTCTCCTTGAGCTCGTGGTAGCGGCGGCGGAGGGTCGTCTGCTCCTGGCGGGCGACGAGGTCGGCCGGCAGGTCGATCGGGGTCTTGTCGAGGAGCTGGTCGACGATCTCGCGCTGCAGCGCCTCGCGCTTCTGGAACTCGAGCCGGCGCTCGAGCACGCCGCGGAGCCCCTCGCGGAGGTCCTGGACGTTATCGAAGCCCATGCCGCGGAGGAACGCGTCGTCGACCTCCGGCATCCGCAGCGTCTTGAGGTCGTTGACGACGATCGTGACACCCGACCGACTGGCCGCGGAGCCTGGGGTCGGGCGAGCTCGAGCCGATCTGGGCCGTGGCCTCCTTCGTCTCGCCCGGCTTCACGCCCTTCAGAACGGATTCCAGATCGGGGATGTGCCCGTCCTGGAACCGGAGCTCGGGCTGGAGACGGATCTGGATCTCCTTCGCCTCGTTCAGCTCGGTTCCGTCCTTGTGAAATTTCAGGTCGGCTGTGAGGAAGTCGCCGACTTCGGCCCCGCCCTCGAGCTTGGGCACGAGCTGGGCGTAACGCTCCAGAAACGTCTTCAGCGCCGCGTCGACGTCGGCCTCGTTGATCGTCTTCGACGGCCGCTTGACCGTGAGCGCCTTGTAGGCCGGCAGCGGGAAGTCGGGCCGGACCTCGACCTCGATCTCGTACTTCATCGGGCCGTCGTCCGGCAGCTCGATGGCGGCGACGTCGAGGTTGGGCTGGGAGATCGGGTTGAGCTTGTAGTCCTCGTCGAGCTGCTCGAGGCTCGCCATGAGCAGCGCCGACTTGACCTGATTGGCGACTTCCTTGCGGAACCGCTTCTCGACGAGCCCGCGAGGCGCATGCCCGGGCCGGAAGCCCGGCACCTGCGCCTCCTTGGTCATCTCGCCGACCGATTCCTTGAACTGCCGCTCGACGTCGGCGCGCGGGATGGCGACCTTGACGTGCTTCTTGCACGGGCCGACGTCGTCGATCTGGACGTCGAGGGCGAGCTTGACCTTCGGCTCGGCGAGGCGTCTCCGGCTCGGCTTCGGCGGTGGCGGGCGAGTCGGTCTCGCGTTCCCCGGTGCTCATCGACGGCGTCCTTCGGGCGGTGCCCGGCTGGGATGGCCGGTCCGCCACCTCGCAACCGAGGCGTCCGAGCGTCTGCCGCCAGCCGGGGAAATAAAATGGAGCGGGAGATGGGATTTGAACCCACGACAACCACGTTGGCAACGTGGCGCTCTACCCCTGAGCTACTCCCGCCCATGGTCCGGAAGGCCCGATGGCCGACCGGTTTCAGATTGTCGCCAGGCCCGTCGGGGACGGGCAAGGCAAGGAGAAGTATAAAGGTAATCGGGCTGAATTCAAGGGGTCAGCGGGGATTCAGCGGGCGGCGGGCCAGGCCAGCGTGTCGCTCTCGATTCCGGGCGCAGGCGACAGCCCTCATTCCGCCGCCCCGCGGTCCTTCCCGGTGGCTCGGATCGCCCCGGAGCGGCGGCCGATCGGGCATCGGGACGGCGCGGCTCGGTCGGCGGCGACGAGGAATTACCGACCGAAGCCAATTGCGCAAGTCTTTGACTTGTAGAGGTTTGTATTCAGTTTTTTCGGCCCAGGATTCGGCGGGGGCGGCGTCCGCGGTCTCGGCGATGGCGACAGGGTCGGAGCCGGAAGGGGGGGCCATCCCACGCGAGCGGCGGAGCGAGGTCGATGCGCCGGGCGCCCGGAATCGAGACCTAGACCCCCTCGGCCGCGGGCCCGTGGCCCAGCCCCTCGTCTCCCTCCGGAACGTCGACCCTCGCGTAGATCGCGCGGAGCGGGACCTCGATGCCGACCGACGCGAGCGGCAGCAGGTCGTCGCGCCGGCGATAGAGCGTCCGCAGCCAGCCCCCGTCCTGGCGGGCGAATCGCTCCACGAGCACGGCGTCCTGCGAGACCAGCACATATTCCCGCAGCGTCTCGATCCGCTCGTAATGGGCGAACTTCTTGCCGCGGTCGTAGCGCTCGGTCGACGGGGAGAGGACCTCGACGATGAGGGTCGGGTTGAGAAGGGTGTCGACCTCGTCATCCTCGAACCGCGGCCCGTCGCAGGCCACCGCAACGTCCGGGTACGTGTAGAGCCCTGTCGGCGACACCTTGACGCGCATGTCAGCGATGAAGACCTCGCAGGGCCGATCGTGCAACTGCGAGCTGATCGCGCGACAGACGTTCCACCGTGATGAGGTTGTGCTCGCGGCCCAAGCCGGACATGGCGAAGATTTCGCCGCGGAAGTATTCGCTCTTTATGGCGCCCTGCTCTCCAGAGACAGGTACTCCATCGGCGTGTAGAACCTCTTCTCGGCGGGTGATGCCATGGTCTTGGCCTCCGGCTCGACTCCCATTCGATCATGCTCCATCCTACCCGGCCGCCGGAGGCCCGGCAAAAGCATCGCGATTCCCACCGGGGTCGCCCGTCGGATCGAGCTCCCGAAACCTGCGGCATTGCGACCCGGCCCACGCCGATATACGCTGTAATTCTCCCGTCCTCGTCGCGAATACGACGCCCGTCTCGCCAGGTCAGGACCGAAGCCATGGACTTCCAGCTCGTCGTCATCAAGGGTCGAGCCGCCACGACGGCGCTCAAGCTCCAGGACGGAGTCACGACCGCGGGCCGGCAGGACGATTGCCACCTCCGGATCCGCTCGTCGCAGGTCAGCCGCAAGCACTGCGAGCTGTTCGAGAAGCACGGCCTGCTCCTGGTCAAGGACCTGGGCAGCTCCAACGGCACGTTCGTCAACGGCAAGAAGATCGACGGCCAGCGCGTGATGGAGCCGGGCGACGAGCTGGCGATCGGCCCGATCACCTTCCGCGTCGAGAAGGTCGGCCAGCCCGCCCCGGCCAAGCCGGCCGCCGCCGCCCGCCGCCGCGAAGTCGCCCGGCGACACCGACATTACCGGCGCCATCGGCGTCGCCGAGGCCGTGCCCGCCGAGGACGACTTCGAGATCGAGTTCGACGAGACCCCCTCGGGCTTCGGCGGCGAGGACATGGGCTTCGAGATCGAGATCGACGACGCCCCGACCAGCCTGGCCGAGCCCGAGGAGAAGAAGCCCGCCCCGGCCAAGCCCGCCGCCGCCAAGGCCAAGGAGCCCGAGCCCAAGCCCGAACCCGAGCCGGTTGCCGATGACGCGATCGCCGACTTCCTCTCGGGCATCAAGCTAGACGACTGATCTCTGGGCGGTCTTCGTAGGGTCCGCCATGCGGACCGTCTTCGTCGCGCGGCCTGGGACCTAAGATGGTCCGCATGGCGGACCCTACGAGATTCCGGGCTGGATCACTCCGTCGTCCGGATGTGCAGGTCCCGCAGCTGCCGGGCGTCGACCGTGCCGGGTGCCCCCGTCATCAGGTCGGCGCCCTTGGCCGTCTTCGGAAAGGCGATGCAGTCGCGGATGTTCGTCAGCCCGGCATAGAGCATCACGAGCCGGTCCAGCCCGAACGCGATTCCCCCGTGCGGCGGCGCACCGTTGCGAAGCGCTCCCAGCAGGAAGCCGAACTTCTCTTCCGCCTCCTCGGGCGTCAGCCCAAGGAGGGCGAAGACCTTCGACTGGATCGCCGAGTCGTGAATTCGGATCGTCCCGCCGCCGGCCTCTTCGCCGTTGATGACGAGGTCGTACGCCTGCGCCGCACCTTCGCCGGCTCGGTGTCGAGCAGGGGCAGGTCCTCGGGCAGCGGCATTGTGAATGGGTGGTGCTCAGCGGCGAATCGGCCCTCCTCCGCGTCCCACGCCAGGAGTGGGAACTTCACGACCCACGAGTAGTGGAACGACTTTGAATCGTACAGGTTCAGCTCGCCCGCAAGCCGCGTGCGGAGATTGGTCAAGGCCTGGCTCGTCACGGCCTGGCTGTCGGCGACGATCAGGATCAGGTCGCCGGGCTTCGCGTCGAACCGCTCGCGGAGTTTCGCCTGTAATTCCGCGTTGAAGAACTTGGCCGTCGGCCCCGTCAGGGTATCGGCCTCGATCTTGAGCCAGACGAGGCCCTTCGAGCCGAACTCCGCCGCGTACTCCGTCAGGCCGTCGAGGTCCTTGCGGCTGTAGCGCGTGCCGCCGCCCGGGGCGCAAATCCCCCGGATGCGGTGGCCGTTCTCGCGGGCGATCTGGAAGACCTTGAACTCCGTCTCGACGGCGATGTCGGCGACATCCTTCAGCTCGAGCCCGTAGCGGAGGTCGGGCCGGTCGTTGCCGAAGCGCTCCATCGCGTCGTGATACTCGATGCGGGGTAGCGGCAGGGTCAGGTCCTGGCCGGTGAACTCCTTCGCGATCGCCGCGACGAGCCACTCCATCGTGCCGAGCACGTCCTCGAACTCGACGAACGACATCTCGACGTCGAGCTGGGTGAACTCGGGCTGGCGATTGGCGCGGAGGTCCTCGTCCCGGAAGCAACGGGCGATCTGGAAGTAGCGGTCGAAGCCCGAGACCATGAGCAGTTGCTTGTACAACTGCGGCGACTGCGGTAGCGCGTAGAAATGCCCGGAGTGAACCCGGCTCGGAACGAGAAAGTCGCGTGCCCCCTCCGGCGTGCTCCGGCCGAGCATCGGCGTCTCGAATTCGAGGAATCCGAGGTTCGACATCGTGTTCCGCATCAGCTGCGCCATCCGATGGCGGATGAGGAAGACCTCCTGCATCGCCGGCCTACGAAGGTCGAGGTAGCGGTATTTCAGCCGCAACTCCTCGTTGGGCTCGGGCCCGCTCAACTCGAACGGCGGCGTGGGCGAGGCGTTCATCACCTCGAGTGTCGTGCCACGGACCTCGATCGCGCCGGTCTTGAGCTTGGGATTCTCCTTGCCCGGCAGACGCCGCGCGACCACGCCCTCGACGCCGACGACGTACTCATTCCGAAGCTCGCGCGCCGCGGCCTGCAAGTAAGCGCCGGCCTCGGGTTCGAAGACGACCTGCGTGAGCCCGTAGCGGTCTCGGACGTCGATGAAGACGAGCCCGCCGAAGTCGCGCCAGGCGTCGACCCAGCCGTTCAGCACGACCGTCTGGCCGACGTGGTCCGGGGTCAACTCGCCGCAGGTGTGTGTCCGTTTGAGCATGGTGGGGAGAAGCCGTCGCGTCCGGTAAGGCTTGGAGAGGTCGGGATTTCGAGGCCGCGGGGCCCGCGGGCCGTTCAAGCTAACCGTCGCCGCCGAGGGCCGTCAACCCGACCGACTGTCCGCCGTATTGGCGAGACTCATTCCCCTCGTTCCGCCGCTCCGCGGCGCAATGCCTCTTCGGCCGCTCCGCGGCCATATTGCGCGACCGACGATGACGCGGAGCGTCGGAAGAGTCATGTCGAAGCGGAGCGTCGTAACGGGGGCGAGACCATCAAGCGGACTCGATCAGGCGAACGCGGGTTCGTGCGACCGCGCCTTCCTTGCAGATCGAGGGCTATTCATGCATTCTGGATCGATCCTCCCCGCGGCTCGGCCAGAGAGGAACGAGGGCTGATCGATGTGGTCCAGGTTCAAGCGGCTCGCCAGGGCGAAGCGAATCGCGATCGTCGCCTCGGCCGCCCTCGTCGCGACGGTCGCCCTGATCGCTCTGGGTCTGATCGCCGCCGAGTGTTATCCCGAAGGCTTGCTGAAGGCGCTCGGCGCGCGGTCGAACTCCCGGCTCTTCATCATCGCGCACCGCGGCGCCAGCGACGAGGCGCCCGAGAACACCCTCGCCGCGTTCCAGAAGGCGAAACAGGCCGGCGCCGACGGCGTCGAGTGCGACATCGTCTTCACCCGCGACGACGTCCCGGTGATCTGCCACGACGACAATCTCGGCGATCATCGGATCCGCCGGACGGGCGTCTGGATCCGTGACCTCAGCCTGGCCGACGCCCAGCAGATCGATGTAGGCTCGTGGTTCTCCCCCGACTTCGCGAGCGAGCGCATCCCGACGCTTCGCGAGGGCCTCGATGCGCTCGCCACGTGGACTTCGCGGGTCTATCTTCACGACAAGGAGACCAACGACTACGCCGGCCCGAAGCGGTCGCGGATTGAGGCCTTCGCCCGGGCGATCCGCGAGTCGGGCATGCGCGACCGCGCGGTCCTCATGGTCGCCGGCAACAATTACGCCCTCTGGCGCGAGCTGGCCCCCGACGTCCACGCGCTTAACTGCTGGATGCAGGACAACAACGTTGAAGAGGTCCTCAAACTCGAGGGCTACGACTCGTCCAGGACGACCTACCTCGGCATGCACGTCGCCTTCCTGGGACGTCTCGACGGCATAGGCAAGCCGTTGAATTCGCTCGGCCTGACGCACCTCGCCCAGGTCGCGGGACACTGGCCCGCGCACTCCGACATCGCCGCCCTCCGGTCGAAGCCGTGCGACCTGGTCGTCTTCACGGTCAATGATCCGTTCCGGATGCTGCTCTACGCCTACAAGGGGTTCGACGCCATCGGCACCGACAAGCCACGGCTCATGCGCGCGACGCTCGGCCGGACGGAGCGGCGCGGGCCGTCGCGATCAGACGCGCACCTCGGGACGATGGCGCGGCCGCCGGTGCCAGACCTTCCCGTCACCGCCCGCCTTGCGAACGACATCACGCAGCGCGAATCGCGGACGGCCTCCTCCGAGGTCGAGCCGGCAGTAGCCGAGCGGCTGGTCCGGCAGGAATGAATACGCAATGGCCGGTAGATTCACGAGGTCGAGACCGGCGTCGCTCGTCTCCGCCCAGCGGTGCGTGTGCCCGAACACGAGTGCCTCGACCCACGGCCTGGGCCTGATCAGATTGAGCAGCGCATCGCCGTCGAGCAACGCATCGGGCTTCTTCGCCTTCGGGCTCGAATGCGGCGGGTGGTGGACGAAGACGAGCGTCGGGACGCCCTTGTGCGAGTCAAGCTCGCGGCGGAGCCAGGCGAGCTGTCTCTCGCCGAGCCGCCCCGGGACCTTGTCAACCTCGTCGAGCGAGTCGAGCAGCAGGAACCGGCCCCCCATCAGTTCAAACGCGCCGGCGTACTTCTCCTCGACGCTCGACACGCCCGGGATGACCCCGCGGGTCGCCTCGCGAAACCGGGCGCGGTCGTCGTGATTGCCCAGCGTCAGGTGGATCGGCAGGCCGGCCTTGCGGAGCGGCTCGAGGAGCGTCAGGAGCCCCGCGTAGTCGCCGGGCTTGCCGTCCTTGAGAGCAAGGTCGCCGTTGATGAGCACGCCCTCGGGCCGGCGGGCGCGGGACAGGATGTCGGCGACGACGATCCGCAGGTTCTCGGCCGGGAGCTGGCCAAGGGCCTTCTGTGCGGACTTGGCGGGGATGTGCGTGTCGGAGACCAGCGCGAACCAGGGCCCAGACTCGTCCCCGGCCGGCGCGCGCTCAGTCATCGTCAGCGCGATGCTGCCCAGCGCCAGGCCGGCCAGGAACTCACGACGGGTCGTTCGGCCCGCGGAAGGCCAGAGGTGGAACGGCATCGGAGGAGGGGTCCGGTGCGAGGAGGAGCCGTCACCGTCCACGACGTCGTAGGGCTCGGCGACGGGGCCTATAATGGCCGACCGGGATCGTCCTCCGCCACAGAGACCTCTCGAAATTCTTCAATTGTCGTCAAGCTTGCATGTATGGCTGACTTGCACGAGCCACACATGGCACGAGCGCGAGCAATCCGCGCTGGGATGTGACGTCATTCCTGGTGGGGCGGGCGTCCCCGGCCGCCCAGCGATGGCCTGCGTCGGGCGGCCAGGGACGCCCGCGCCACCCCGGAGAACGACGGGCGATTCGACGGCGGGCAACGTCGCCCCGCTGCTCCGCGATCGCAGCTACCCGGCCAGGATTCGAACCTGGAAAAACAGGACCAAAACCTGTTGTGATACCGTTTCACCACCGGGTAACGTCGGCGGGCCGACAGACCCGATTCTAGCGACCGTTGGCGCCGTCGAAAAGCCCGGCGGGCGTGGCGAGGCCGCCCTGGGTGTTGAGCACCTTGTAGGCCAGGTGCTCGAGCTGGACGCTCAGATCGACGGCAACGACGCTCGTCGACGACGGTACCGTGAGCGTCGTCGGCGCGAAGTTGAGGATGCCCGGGATGCCGCACGCCACGATCCGGTCGGCCACGGCCTGGGCCACGTCGGCGGGCACCGAGAGAATCGCCAGCCGGATCGGCCGCGACGCCGAGACCTCCGGCAGCTTGTCGATCGCCTGGACGACCATGCCGTCGACCCTCTGGCCGACCTTGTGCGGGTCGTTGTCGAACAGCGCGACGATCTGGAAACCGCGGCGGCGGAAGTGCTTGTATTTCAGGAGCGCACGCCCGAGGTTGCCGAGGCCGACGAGCGCCGTCGGCCATTCCTGGTCGATTCCGAGGACGCGCTTCAGCTCGCCGATCAGGCCCTCGATCCGGTAACCAATCCCCGGGTAGCCGAACTGCCCGAAGAAGGCGAGATCCTTGCGGACCTGGGCGTCGTTGATCCCCAGCGCCGCGCCGAGCTGGCTGCTCGAGACGGTCGACTCGCCCTGCCGCTGGAAGACCTCGAGCTGGCGGAGGTAGAGGCAGACCCGGTTGATCACCGCCTTCGGCGCCAGCTTCTCGCCCGGGGACTCGCGACGGGACTCCTTCACGGCCGAGGCCTCCCCGGGGCCGCCCGCGACTCGCCGCGGGCCGTCCGTCACAACCATTGATATCATAACGATTACGGTCGGCACAAGTCAAGCCCGCCGGCCGACCCGCCCTTGGATGCGCACGTCTTCATCGACCCGGCTTACCGAAGGAGCTTCGAGCCGGAGCGCGTCGCTCATCCCGTCGACGCCCAGCCCACGCGCGGGGGTGTGGTCGTGCGACCCGCCCTCGACGATCGGCGCGATGAAGACGTCGACTTCATCGACCTGGCCGGCGTCGAAGAACGAGCCGAGCACACGCCCGCCGCCCTCGACGAGCACGTTCGTCATCCCCCGCCGCCCAAGCTCGTCGAGCAGCGCCAGGACATCGACGCGGCCCGGCGCGGCCTCGGGTAGCTCCAGGACTCTGACGCCGAGGCCGCGGAGATTGTGGACCCGTTCCGGGGGGGCCGACAACGTCGCCGCGACAATCACCGGAACGTCGTTTGCCGTGGTGGCGAGCTTTCCGCGGAGCGGCAGCCGCGCCGAGGCGTCGAGCACCACCCGCGTCGCCACCCGCGGCCCCGGCGGGCGGGCGGTGAGCAGCGGGTCGTCGGCCACGGCCGTGCCCACCCCCACGACGATCGCATCCATCCGCCCGCGGACCTCGTGGACCAGGGCCCGCGACCGCGGCCCCGAGATCCACGCGCTCTGCCCACTCCGGGCGGCGATCTTGCCGTCGAGCGTCATCGCCCATTTGGCCGTGACGAACGGCCGGCCGGTCGTCAGCCGCTTGAGATAAGGGGCGTTGAGATGCCGGGCTTCCTCGGCGAGCAGGCCGACCTCGACGGCGATCCCGGCCTCGTCGAGCCTTGCGAAGCCGCCGCCCGCGACGCTGGTGAAAGGGTCGGCCGTCGCCGCCACGACCCGGGCCACGCCGGCCTCGATGAGGGCGTCGGTGCAGGGGGGGGTCTTCCCGTGGTGGCAGCACGGCTCGAGCGTGACGAAGACGGTCGCCCCCCGCGCCGATTCGCCCGCGGCCTCCAGGGCGATGACCTCGGCGTGCGGTCCGCCGAAGCGGGCGTGGTGGCCGACGCCGACGATTTGCCCGTCGCGGACGACGACCGCGCCCACCATCGGGTTGGGCTCGACGGCACCGAGACCGCGGGCGGCCTCGGCGAGGGCCCGCCGCATCCAGAGCTCGGGGTCGGCCGCCGGGCCCGCGCTCATCAGAAGAGCGCCGCGGGGGGCGGGGTGGTCGTGGCGGGCTTGGTGGCGGCCGGCTTCGCCTTGGCCGCCGCGGGGTCGGGCGGGGCCGGAGGGGGGATCTCCTGGCCCGGCGGGTAGATCTGCCGATAGAGCACGGTCAGCCGCCGCCGCGCGTCGTCGGGCGGTAGCGAGTCGAACGTCGCGCGGAGCCAGCCCGGGATCTCCGCCTCGAACTGCGCGAGATGGGCCGCGGTGACCGAATGCGGCGGGTGCTCGGTGAAGTAGAGGGATTCCGCGAGCTGGTGCAGCGGATTGACGAGCCGCTTCCGCGCCTCGGCCGCCTTCCGGGTCGCTTCCGCCTTCACCGCGTCGCCCTCGGCCTCGGCGGGCTTCGCCGCGTCCGGCTTCGCCTTGCTCTCGAAGTCGCGGACGTACGGCCCGAAAACGGCTCGCACCTTGTCATCCTTCGCGAGCTGGGCCACCAGCCCGTCTTCGGTCGAGACGGGGAAGGGCCGTCCGACCACGCCCTTGTCCCGCCCGAATTGCCGGACCGCCTTGAGCCGCGCGGGGATACCGGTAAGCTTTTCGACCTCCGCCTTTTCCTTGTCGCTGAGCTTGCGCAGAACCGGATCGTGTTGGCCATCTCGACGGGCGGCAGGGTGGCCAGCTCGCCCGGGTGGACGCCGAAGATCATGTTCTTCTTGGCCCGCGTGTCGGCCTCGCGCTCGGCCTTGCGCCACTTGGTCACGAGGGCGAGCTTCGCCTCGAGCGACGGTGCCTTGTCGAGCTGCGCACGCTGGGCCTCGTCGAGCCCGTTGATCCAGACGTGGTAGTGCCGCAAGAGCAGCCGATACCGCGCCTGCACCTCCGGGGGTCGTTTGGCGATTGCCGCGTCGAGGTCGCGGATTGCTGCGCGGTCGGGGGCGGGAAGGGCGTCGTACTCGTCGAGGGTCTTCGCGAGGTGGATCCGCTGTTCCCGCGGCATGGCCTCGAGCCGCTTGCGGTTCTCCTCCTCGTCGCCCCGCGCCGCGGCGGCGGCGAAGCCCAGGGCCAGCGCGGCGATCGTGGCGGCTCTCGTGACCATCGGATCGCTCCCGGGCAGCTCTACTTCGGATTGGTGTCGAACTCGGGGCTGCGGTCGAGGCCCTCGAGGAATTCCAGGCTGCCCACGTCGCGGTACTCGTCGAGGTGCTCGGCGATCGACATGTCGCGGACGAGCCGCGACGTCGGGTCGGGCCAGACGAAACGCATCGCCGCCACGCCGAGGCCGAAGCAGGCCAGCGAGGCGAGAATTCCGACGATCATGACGAGCACGTGGCGCAGGGTCCGCGATGCGGCCCCCATCAACTTGTCGCCCGCCAGGGACAGCTTGTCGACCTCGGTGAGCGTCCGCTGTGTAAACGCCTCCGAGGCGCGGGGGCGCGGCAGGTGCTCGAGCAGCTCCCAGGTCTTCTGGAGCATCTCGATCTCGCGCCGGGCCGTCACGCTCTGGGTCAGCTTGGTGGCGATGGCCCGCGAGTCGACCTCGTCGAGCTCGCCGTCGAGGTAGGCGACGAGGTTCCCGCGCTCCGTGGGCGTCAGCCGCTGCTGATCCGGACGAGGTGCCACCGCGAGCTCTCCGCGAGACCGATCCCGGGATGCCTATCGACGAGGACGCGACGGCCGGACGGTTCGATCGTCGGCCGCCGCGTCGATGGATTCAACCCGCAAGCGTCGGAATCGGCTCGGCCAGGGGCCGATCAGCGGGGGCCTGGCATGCTCGGCATGCTCGGCACGCCGGCGGTCCGACGGGCACCGCGGCCGGCGACGGCGAGGTTCCGGTTCGGGCCCTGGCCCACCCGCATGCTCGGGTAGTGTTGCGCCGTGCGGTTGTAGTACAGGGGCGGCCCCTGACCCCGGATGTTCGACGTCGGGACCGAGGATCGCATGCGCCCGGCCCCCGCCACGCGGGCGGCTCCGCCCACGCCCGCCCCAACGTCGCCCTCGGCCGCGTAGGGGTTGAAGCGGCCGTAGCCGCCGTTGGGATCGTACAGGTTGGAGCGGTTCGTCGTGGCGTAGGCCTGGTTCGCCGCAACGTTCGCCTGGATCGTGTCCTGCACGCGCGGCTGGTTCGCCAGGGCCGCCTGCTGGGGCAGATACCAGCCGTAGTACAGGAAGAACGGGTCGCCGTTCGAGCCGCCGATGCCGTTCACCTGCGCACCGGCACCGCTCGCCCAACTCAGCACCACCACCCCGGCCGCCAGGACCCACAGAGCGCGTCGCATGGTCGACCCTCCTGTTCGGCCGGGCTGCCCGACCGGCTTGGCCCTTGCCTTCGATCGCGAATTCCTTGCAAATGTATCCCGATCGGCGCGGGGTTGGCAAGCCCCGATGCCAGAGATCGGCACGCCACGTCCCTCGCGATCAGGCGTCCGCCCCGTTTCCCGCGACCGGAGGCCATCCGACCCGTGCGAGGCGTCGACCCGTCGTCCTATACCGTCTTTCTCGGCCTGATCGTCCTGGTCGTCGCGATCGGCGCAGGCCGTCGTTTATCGCCTCAAGCGGGACGTCGAGGAAGACGACCGTCCGGCCACCGACGAGGAGTTGGCCCGCGACTTCGAGCGTGCCTATTTCTCGGGCGAGATGGACGAGGCCGAGTACCGCCGCGTGACCGAGGCTCTCCGCGCCCGCAAGGCCGGCGTCCTCAAGGTTGAGCCGCCCGCCGTCGCCCCCGCCGAGCCGGCGCCGGGTGCGTCGACCGACCCCACCGCCGAGGTTCCCACCGAGCCCTCGATCGAGGCAGGGACCGGTCCGCCCTGAGGCCTCGCCTCAAGGCTTCGCCGGCAGCGCTCGCTCGGCGGTCCACTGGAACTCCTGCGCCTGGCCGTTGACGACCACGTTAACGACGCCGTTGATCGTCTTGCCGCCGATGAGCTTGCCGTTGTACTCGGCCGTGCGTCCGTCGCGCTTGACGATGAAGAAGACGTCGTCGCCCTTGACCTTGAGGTCGTCGACCTTGATCGACGACTGGTCGTCGAACCGCTCGCGCACCGCGAGCTTGCCGGCGGCCGACTCGACGTCGAGGACGTGTTTGTGCACCTTGCCCTCGCCGTCCTTCCAGGTCCACGTCCACGAGCCAGCCAGGTCGTTGGGCCCGGCGGGATGCGACGGCGCGGCGATGGCCAGCGAAAGGGCCGCCGCCAGGGCCACAGAGGCTGTCAGCGTCATGGTTGTTCGCCTCGCGTGAGAGTGGCACCGCATCTCAGAGTCGTGGTGCAACCCCCATGCCGCTGTCGCCTCGAGCACCACCGGGCTCCGACGCCGAAACGCGACAACCCGCGATCGTGCGATGACGGATGAGCAAGACACAAGGCAGCAGATCGAGAATGCTTTCTGCTCTCTCGCGTTCCGCTTTCTGCTTTGTGCCTTGTGCTTTCGCCTTCAACAACCCATTCTCGTCCCCGTGCGACCCCGGTCAAGTTCTGGACCCCGCGCTTACGACGCCCGCATCGCCCGCGCCCCTTCGCGCCACCGTGTTGATACCGGTCTGCGTCGCGCGGATGAAACAGACGAACTCGGCGACCTCGGGGATTTCGCCGTGTTCCGCCTCGATCCGCTCGAGGGCGTTGGCCTGCGTCCGCCCTTCCTTGTAGAGGATGCGGAACGCGACCTCGCGAGGGCGGCGATCGCCGTCGGCGAGACCCCCGCGCGGCGGAGGCCCGACGAGGTTCAGGCCCGAGACGCAGTTGTACCCCTGCTGGAGCACGAACGGCGGGATGTCCTTCGTCGTCGAGCCGAGCCCGCCGAGCATCGCCAGCCGGCCGATCCGGACCCGCTGCTGGACGGCCGAGTAGCCCGAGAGGATGCAGCCGTCGTGCAGCTCGCAGTGCCCGGCGAGCAGCGCGCCGTTGACCAGCGTGCAGTCGTTGCCGACACGGCAGTCGTGGCCGAGGTGGGCCGCCGACCATGAGCATGTTCCGGTCGCCGATCCGCGTGTCTCGCCGCGGCCCTGCGACGGTGCCCCGGTGGATCGTGACGTGCTCGCGGATGACGTTGCCGTCGCCGATCCGCAGCAGCGTCGGCTCGCCGCGGTAGCCGCGGTGCTGGGGCGTCTTGCCGAGCACCGCGCCGTGGCCGACGAAGTTGTCCCGGCCCGACCTCGATCGGGCCGCAGTAGGCAGGCGTGGCCCTCGATGATCGTACCCGCGCCGACCGTCACCGGCCCCTCGATGATCGTGTAACGGCCCGACCTGGACGTCGTCGGCGAGCTCCGCGTCCGGGCCGATCACGGCCGTCGGGTGGATCGAGTCCGAGACGGCTTGCGGCATCACCCTGATCCTCCTTGACCCGCCGATCCTCGGGGTGACGTCCTGTCTCCCCTTCGTCGCTATCGGACTCGCACGAACGGGTTCTTGAAGATTCGTGGAGCCGCGATCTCAACCTACGTTCACCACCTTGCCCGTCTTGACGCTCTCGACCTCGGCATGGCACAGTCGCCAGTGCCCGCCGTGCCAGCTGCCGCGGACAGCGCCGGGGCCGTCCGGCCCGAGGCGACGGCCTCGACCGCGACCGTCAAGTTCGGCCGCGAAGGCGTCGACCGGGTCGCCCGACCCGAGGTCGGGCCGCTCGACCGATCCGTCGGGGATCACCGTAGACGGTTGCCAGTGGCGTGTCCGGGCGCGAAGCTGAGCGTCGCGCGTTCGAGGTAGATCTCGAAGCCGTGCGCGAACGGCCGGCCCGACTGGCTCAGGGCCCCCGAGACGGCCGAGACGGCGGGCCCGTCGTCGTCGAAGAGATACTGGGTCGTGAGGTGGACGACGGCCCCGCGCTCCACGACCCCGCGCGAATGCACGGCCTTCGGCGGCCCGCAGAGCAGGCCGACGAAATGCGTGTCGTGGATGTGCAGGTCGATCGCCGGCCCGCCCGCGCGGTCGGCGTCGCTGATCCCGCTCGACCAGTCGGGCCTCGAGATGACCCGCGTGAAGTGCGCGGCCCGGAGCGCACCGTACCGTCCCGAGCGGACGGCCTCGGCCGCGAAGGCGAACTCGGGAAAGAACGGCAGGACGTGGGCGACCATCAGCAGCTTGCCGCTGGCCCTGGCCGCGGCGAGCATCGCGTCGGCGTCCTCGGTCGTCAGCGCGATCGGCTTCTCGACGAGCACGTGCTTGCCCGCCTCGAGCGCCGGATGGCGAGCGGGGCGTGCTCGTCGTTGGGCACGCAGAGGTCGACGAGGTCGACCGCGGGGTCGGCGAGCAGGTCGGCGACCTCGGCGAATGCCGGTTGATCCCCGAGAGGTCCATCTGCGCCCCCTTCGGGCCGAAATTGCCGCGGATGCCGGTCCAGTCGCCGGCCAGCTTCTTCGGGTCGCGGATGCAGAGGGCGACCACCTTGCCCCCCGCCAGGCCCCGCGCGGCGAGGTAGTGGATCATCCCCATGAAGCCGATGCCGACGATCCCGATGCCGACCATAGGGGGCGATTTCCCTCGGAGACCGTCGGCCCGAGCGGGCGGCCGTCGCCAGTTCGACCGCGTACCTTATCGCCGGCCCCGGCGAGTGGCAAGGCCGACAGTCCGCGCGGCCCGGCTTGTGCATGCGGGCGAATTGATCTATATCTCGAAGGGAACGGCCCGCGTGCCGCCCTCTCCCGGCGTGCCCCGGCAAGAGGAGACGCCATGGAAAACCCGCCCGCCCCGCGACGACGCAGGCTCGGCCGCATCCACCTGATCCTGGCCTTCGCCACTCTGCTGCCGATCGGCGGCTACCTCGGCGTGTCGTACCTCGCCGCCGAGCGGCTGACGCGGCCGAGCAACCACCCCGACATTATCGACGCGCGGCTCGTCAATCCGGACGCCCGGGAATGGTCCACGCGGACCGCCGACGGCCTCACGCTCCGCGGCTGGTACTGCCCGACCGAGCGGCATCGCCGGCTGATCGTGCTCGTCCACGGCATGGGCGCGTCGTGGGTCGAGATGGCCGAGATCGGCCGCCTGCTGTGCTGGCGAGGCTACGACATCCTCCTTTTCGACCTCCGCGGCCACGGCCGGAGCGACCCCGCCCGGCTCTCGATGGGCCGCCGCGAGCGCGAGGACCTCCGCGCCGTCCTGGCCTGGGCCGAGTCCGAGGGCTACACGCCCGACCGCATCGGCTGGCTCGGCCACTCGCTCGGAGCGTCGACCCTCTTGATGGAAGCCGCCCGCAACCCCGAGATCCAGGTGGCCGTCGTCGACAGTCCGTTCGCCGACCTGCCCGACCTGCTCAACACCCAGCTCACCCGGCACAGCCATCTGCCAAGCTGGTTCAATCCCGGCATCCTCTTCGTCGCGCACCGCGCTTCGGCATCCGGACCGACGACCTGAAGCCCATCCGGTCGGCCCCGGCCTGGGGCACTCGCCCGCTCTTACTCATCCATGGGCAGGCCGACTCGATCGTTCCTGTGACTCATGCTTATGCGTTGGCTTCGGCGCTCGGTCCGGCGTGCCAGTCGTTGCTGCTGCCGGGCGTGGAGCACGTGGGGGCGTTCCACGCGGACCGGGAGGCGTACGTCGGGCGCGTCGACGAGTTCTTCGACGGGCACCTGTCCCGGTAAGGCTCGGTGATTCCTTCCGGGAGGGCGAGGCTCCGCCCGAGCCCGGGAGTCCGGCCCGTCCGTCGGGGTAGACCGGCCCCCCGACAGGCCGCGCGTCATGCCCGGGCTCGGGCGGAGCCTCGCCCTCCCGGCAGATTACCCAAGATATCCCAGCTCCCGCAGCCGCTCCTCGATCAACCGCTGGTCCTCGTCCGAATGATGCTCGAACGCCGGCTTGTGCGGCCCTCCGGTCGACGACGGCGCGTCCTGCCGAACGCTCGGCAGCCCGTCGAGACAGGGCAAGGGCACTCCCTCGACGTGGCCCGGAATCGCCATCTGGAACCACTTGAGGATCGATGGCATGATATCATTTAAATGTGCCTTCAACATCCGCCCGGGCGCGATCCCCAGCCCGCTGACGGCGACGATCCCCTCGGGCCGGTGGGTGCCGGGAAGGTCGTCGTCCGGCTCGATCCAGGCCGTGCCGGGGCCGAGCTTGCAGCGGACCCAGTGGTTCTCCTCGGGCAGGGCGACGAGGTCGGGATAGTTCTCGCGCGGCGGGTCGACGCCGTACGCTTCGGCCACGTCGACGACCTCGGGAAAGAGCGCGACTCCCGTCTCGGGATGGCGGGCCGCGGCCAGCACGGCCGCGGTCGCCATGCGGGCGTCGTCGACCTGCCGGGGCGTCTCGAGCGGGGCGCCGCGGCTCCGCTGGGTCGAATTCAGGTAAACCATCGCCGCCGTGTCCTGGTGCGGCGCGAAGGCGAGTGTCTTCCACCAGTTGAGCGGGAACTGGGCGCGGATCGAGTGCTCGAACGTCGCGGAGCGGGCCTCGGGGTCGCACCGCTTGGCCAGGAACGTCCGGGTGTGGTCGAGGAGCTGACGGCCGCGGCGACGGAGCCTCGCGAGCGCACCCGGCATTGTCGCCAGGCCGGCGTCCGCGAGGATCCGGTTGACGTGGATCCGCCCGCGGCACGGGCCGAAGCCGTGGTCCGACATGACCATCACGCCCGCGCCCCGCTTCTGGGCCAGCTCGCAGAGCTCGCCAATCGCCCGGTCGATCCCACGGAAGACCTCGCCGGCCGCAGCGGTCATCGCCGGGTCGTCGATGGCCGTCTCGTCCACGCCCAGATAGCGCCAGGCGCGATGCTGGAACGGGTCCAGGTTCTGGAACTGGACCATCAGGGCCGACCAGTCCGGGAACATCTCATCGGCGATCCTCGCGGCCGTGGCGCGCGACAGGCACAAGGCCGTCGTCGCGTCGGCGTTGACGGTCATTTCGGCGAGGTCGCGGGGCGGTCGCTTCCAGATCGTGCGGATGTGGTAGGCCGGGGCCTCGGCCTTGAGCCGGCGGGCAAACTCGGGGTTGGACGCCAGCGCCGCGTCGAGGTGCGGGGCGTCGATGCCGGCGACGACCAGGCCCTTCACCTTCGGCGGCGGATAGGTCACGGGCACATTCAGGCTGACGACCGTGTGGCCGGCCTCGGAGAGCAGTTGCCAGAACGTCGGCACGCGGACCCGGCCCGCGTGGTTGACCCGCATCCGGTTGGCGCCTATGTCGAAGTAGCGGTGGTCGAACACGCCGTGCTTCGCCGGGCCGCAGCCGGTCATCATCGTGGTCCACGCGGCTGAGGTCATCGGCGGGATTGTCGACCGGAGCGTGCCGTGTGCCGAGTTCGCCGAGCAGGGCATCGAGGCAGGGCATCAGGCCCCGCCGGCGCATCGGGTCGAGCGTGGTCCACGTGGCGCCGTCGAGGCCTAGCAGCAGAAGGCGATCGCTCGTCATTGGTCCGGTCTCATCATCCCTGAAGCATGTCGAGCGCGTCGAGATCCGTCCGTCGGGTCGCCCGGCCTGGGCGAGCGGCCAGGCGGCCACGTCCAGCGTCAGGTCGGCCGTGTAGTAGTGGTCGACCTGTACCGCTCCCCCTTCGAGCGATAGACCCGCCCGAGGGCCTCGCGGAGCTTCACTTGCCCCGGCCGCTGGGCACGGGCCCGGGCCAGGTAGGCGTCGTAGCTCGTCGAGAACCGTCCGGCCCTCGCGGCGAAGTCGGCCGGCGCGGGTGTCTTCACGGCGACGGCCATCACCGTGTGCGGGAACTTGTGGTAACCCTGGAACCCCGAGAGCCGGCCCCCGTACGGCTCGAGCATCCTGCGCAGGCAGCTCGGGGTCATCCGCCAGTAGTCGTCGGGATAGCCGTGGATTCGGAAGTTCAGGGGCGACGTGAACAGGAACATCCCGCCCGGCTTGAGGACGCGGAACACTTCGTCGAACGCCCGCCGGACCTCGAAGACGTGCTCGAAGGTCTCGATGCAGAGGACGGTGCCGGCCTGGCACTCGCCCAGGGTCATCCGGCTCACGTCCTCGACCCGGTCGACGCCGGGTCCGGGCCTCATGTCGCAGCCGACGTAGGCCCGGCGGGGGAAGAGGCTGCGGAGGTCGGCGTAGTCGAGCTGGCCGTCGACCTGGTACGAGCCGAACTCGAACACCGGACCCGGGCAGTCGAACGTCTCGGCGGCGATCCGGCAGAAGGCCTTCGTGTGGTCGCGCATCGGGTGCCCCTCCCTGAGCCCCAGCCTCATGTTGGTCCGCGCGGGCCCGAGGTTCCCTCCCGGGTCGCGGCGGGATGCTAAAGCCTGGGGCCAATCCCGTCAACCCGAGCCCGCCGGCGCGCACCGCTGGCGGACGACCCCCTGGGTCGGCGTGTCTTAGATAAACGGCTGGGAATATCACGCGCATCTCAGGGCCAATCCCGGCCCCGGGTCCGCCCCGGGAACCCTCGGCCCGTGCTCGGCGGCGGTCGCCGGCGGCGTCGGGGGCCGCGGCTCGGTCGGCGGTGACGGGGGATTACCGACCGAAGCCAATTCCTCGCAAGCCCCTGGCGTGGAAGGGGTTGAAGGCGGTTTTTCGGCGCCGGATTCGGCCGCGACATCCTCCTCGGCCTCCTCGACGGCCACGCGGTCGGACCCGGTCTGGGCCATCCGGGTCAGGTCGCCCAGGGCGCGGTGGAACTCGCGCGACCGCTGGGTCTCGTAGCGGAGCAGGAGCGTCCTCGGCGAGGGGGAGCAGGGCCTCGGCCTCGGCCTGGGCGAGCCACGACGGCACTGGGTCGGCCAGCCGGTCGAGGGCGTCGCGGAGCTCGGCGATCCGCCCGGCGGCCAGGCCACGGAGCCCGGCGGCGACCTCGTCGGCCTCGGCGTCGTTCCAGGGCTCGGGGTCGTCGTCGGCGATCATGTCGGCCGGCGCGTTGCGGAGGTAGAGCCGCCACGAGTCGTCGCGGAGGCCGACCGCCTCGTCGTCGGCCGGCATCCGGCCGCAGAGGAAGATGACGCGGAAGTGGTGGGCGTGGGCGTCGTCCCAGCCCTCGGGCGTGGCGGCCTCGGCGATCCCGGACCAGAGGCCGATCATCCGCTCGACGCCGGCCCGGGTCGCGAGCAGCCGCTCGACGGCCCCGCGCGGGTCGTCGGGGAGAGCCGCGACGGCCTTGTCGACCGCCCGCTCCTCCTGGCGCGGCGCTGCTCGACCGTATCGCGGATCCGGCGGCCGAGCCGGGTGGCCTCGGCGCGGACGCACCGCTCCTTCCGCCAGGCCGAGACGGCGGCCTCGCGGACGAGCTGCGCGGGCCATCGTCGTCGGCTTCCAGTCGTCCATCCAGGCGTCGACGAAGGCCTTGAACTCGGCGGCGTCCTCGCTCGGCAGCACGAGCTGCTCGGCCCGGAGGCCGTGCCTGAGGCCGTTCAGCTTGACCTTGTCCTTGCCGGGCTGCGACCTCGGGCCGGTGGACTTCTTGGCGTTCTTGCGGTTGGCGGCGATCTGCTCTTTGGTGGCCATCGGCGGTGACTTCCCCCGGATGCGTGTGTCGGCTTCGACGGCGCGCCCGGACGTCGGGCGCAGGCTCTCCCCTGGGGATTACCTTCGTAAGAGAAGGGCGGGGCGTTCTCGGGATCGGGGGTTTTCGAACGCCGGGTGGCTGTGGTTCGCTCGCGAACCACGGTCCCTGGTGCGATGGCCCGCCCGCGATCGCCGAGGCCCTGTGGTTCGCACGCGAACCACAGCCACCCGCCGCTAGCCGTGGGGGAGTGCCGTGCTAAGGATGAAGAAGCCGGCGCCTTGGACTCATAACTCATCGATCGGACAAGGCTTTTCCGGCGCGACTGCCTTTTGCGGCTTGAGGAAACCCGACGCCGCCAGTCCCACCATGCTGAGCAGCCAAAGGTCGGCGCATGGAACACGGAAGACGGAGAGGCCTTGCTTCGGATAAAGGCCCGCGAAGAAGGTCGACGCCAAGATCGTGGCGACCACGCCGAGCCCACAGGCGAGCCAGGTGTTCCCTCGGGCCAGCGCCACGCATCCCGCGAAGAAGAGCGGATTCGCCCACCACGCGAGGACGAACATGGCCATCGGGAGGGCAATCAAATAGGCGATCCCCGGAGGGCTTACGCCCTTGACCTCGGGCCACAAGCACGCGAGCAGATAGAGCATGACGATCCCGACGAGCAAGTTATATCGCACGGGCGACGACCCTCCTGCTCGCATCGAAGCGGTCCGCGCCGCGAGCCGAACAATCTGGCCGCGATCCGCCCGGGGCGCGGGGCCGATCATCCTCCCCCCGCTACGCGCCCGCCAGCGTGACGACCTTGATCCGCTCCCCGGCCCGCCAGTCGCGGCCGTCGCGGGAGACCTTGTGGTAGAGCGTGTCCCGCTCGACCGGCTCGCGGCCGGCCTCGGCGATGAGGCGGCGGATCTCGGCCACGGTCATCTCTTGCGGCGTCTCGGCCCCGGCCTCGTGGTAGATCTTCTCGTGGACGACCGTGCCGTCGAGGTCGTCGGCGCCGAACGAGAGGGCGACCTGGGCCGTCTTGATGCCGAGCATCACCCAGTAGGCCTTGATATGAGGGAAGTTGTCGAGCATCAGGCGGCTGATGGCCATCGTCTTCAGGTCCATCACGCCCGACGGCTTGGGGATGTCGTCCATCCGCGAGTTGTCCGGGTGGAACGCCAGCGGGATGAACGTCTGGAACCCGCCCGTCTCGTCCTGGAGCTCGCGGAGCCGGACGAGGTGGTCGATCCGGTGCAGGGGCCTGTCGATGTGGCCGTAGAGCATCGTCGCGTTCGAGTTCAGCCCGAGCTTGTGGGCCGTCCGGTGGACTTCCAGCCAGCGCTCGGTCGAGGCCTTGGCGCCGCAGATGGCCTCGCGGACCTCGGGATGGAAGATCTCGGCCCCGCCTCCGGGCAGGCTGCCCAGGCCGGCGTCGATGAGCGTCTTGATGATGTCGGCGATCGGCTTGCGGGCGATCTTGACGAACCACTCGATCTCGACCGCGGTCCACGCCTTGATGTGGATCTCGGGCGCGGCCTCCTTGACCCACTTCACGACGTCGACATACCACTCGAACGGCAGCTTGTGGTGCAGACCGCCGACGATGTGCAGCTCGGTCGCCCCGCGGTCGTGCGCCTGGCGGGCCCGCTCCATCACCTGGTCGCGGTCCATCGTGTACGCACGGTCTTCATCCAGGTCGGCGCGGAAGGCGCAGAAGTCGCACTTGTAGACGCAAACATTCGTCGGGTTGATGTGAGTATTGACGTTGTAATACCCGAAATTCCCGTTGTATCGCTCGCGGACGAGGTTGGCCATCTCGCCCACCTCGAAGAGGTCGGTCGACGCCTCGAGCGCCAGGCCGTCGTCGAAGCTCAGCCGCTGGCCGGCCTCGACCTTCTCGCGAATCGCCGCCAGCCGCCCGGCCTCGGTCGCCATCGTCGCCTCCCGCCCGTCGCCCGCCCTGGGCGATCCTGCGGAGATTTTAGTCGGGATTGAACGGACCTTCAAGGCAGGCCTGGCAACACCGGTCTCATCCAGGGCTTGGGAACCTCCCGACGTCCAAATCACCGTTCCCGGCACCGGCTAAGGGAAATGTGTCCTACGTCTTGAAGGTGACGGCGACCCGCGGTGACGAGTCGCCCGCCTGTGGCATCGACGCGGCGCGGCGTCGATCGGGAACTTCGCGGGACCGGACGGACAGGGAGGCCCCGGCCCGCGCGTGCGAGGGCGATCGCATCTCCGATGGACATCCACCGAGCCGGACACGCCCTGGCCGCACTCCTCTGGCTCGCCGCGATCGCCGGCCCAGTCCGCGGAGACGTCACCTACTCGATCACCGAGCTGGGGTCTTCGTCGGCCGGTCCGTTCCAAGCGATGGCCGTCAACGGGTCGGGGCAGGCCGCCGGGTTCCTGGGGACGGTCTACGGTCAGACCGACGCGGCCGACACCGGCGCGGGCGGGCAAGCGATCACCGGCCTGGGTACGCTCGCCGGGGGCGGGTCGAGCTACGGCCGCTCGATCAACGCGTCGGGCCAGGTCGCCGGCTACTCCACGGCGCCCGGCGGGTTCATCCACGCCTTCGTCACCGCCACCGGAGGCGGGGCGATGAGAGACCTGGGGACGCTCGGCGGCACGACCAGCCTCGCCTTCGGCATCAACGACGCGGGCCAGGCGACGGGCTTCTCGACCCTCATGGTCGCGGGCATGAACCAGACGCACGCCTTCGTCACGTCGCCCGGCGGCGGCGCGATGCACGACCTCGGCACGCTCGCCAGCGGGACGTACAGCGTTGGCTACTCGGTCAACGCCTCGGGGCAGGTGACGGGGTATTCCTACCTCTCGGGCGCCGCGGCGCCTACCACGCGTTCCTCACCGTCAACGGGTCGATGAACGACCTGGGGACGCTCGCTGGCGGCCAGAGCAGCCTCGGCCAGTCGGTCAACGCCGCGGGCCAGGTCGCGGGGGTCTCCTACCTGGCCAACGGCACGTATCACGCCTTCCTCTCCGACGCCAGCGGCGGTGCGCTCCACGACCTCGGTACCCTGGGGAAGAACGGAGCGGGCAGCAGCTACGCCTACGGCGTGAACGACCAGGGCCAGGTTGTCGGCTACTCGATGGGGCCGACCGGGGCCACCGACGCCTTTCTGTACAGCAACGGCAAGATGCTCGACCTGAACACGCTGATCCCGAACATCCCCGGCGTCCACCTGACCGAGGCGATGGCCATCAGCGACTCGGGTTACATCGTCGCCCTGGGGATCGACGCGTCCGGCATGGCGGCCACGTTCCTGCTCCAGGCCATTCCGGAGCCGTCGAGCCTGGTCCTGCTGGCGCTGGGGATGGCGGGGCTGGGAGTCAGATACCTCCGGCGACGGCGGCGCTCCCCTTAGCGCAGCGGCCAGTTGGTTGGCGCCTCGCTTCCGGTGGGACGGGCGCATCGACATTCGTCGGGTGGCGTCCTAGGCTTTTCGTTTTCGGCCGTTTATAATGGAGGACGCCGTTCCCGGAAAAAGTCGGCCGCCGAGGCGTCGAGCCGCGTAAGATGAATCGGGGTTGGATCTCGCGTGGTCTTCCTGTCCCGCGACCGACCCCGGCCCTTCCGGTCCGGCCCCCTCGAAGACGGAGCTCTCCCCATGGCGACGGGCACGCAGGCTCGGGGTAAGCTGCTCGACTACGAGCAGTACATCGACCACCAGCTCCGCCAGACCCGGGCCCGGATCAAGCGGACCGACGTCCTCTCGGCGATCCTCCTGCTGCTAACCGCCGCGCTCGGCGTGCTCTTCCTCGAGGTCGTGCTCGACCATGCGTTCGCCCTGCCGGCCTGGATCCGGCGGATCGTCCTCGGCATGGGTCTGACCGCCGCGGCCACGTTCGCGGCCCTGCGGATCGTCCGGCCGATCGTCGCCAGCATCAACGGGATGTACGCGGCCAAGACCATCGAGTCGGCCAAGCCCGAATTCAAGAACGGCCTGATCAACTACCTGGCCCTCAAGAAGGACCGTGAGAACCTGCCCAAGTCGTTCATGGCGGCGATCGAGGCGAAGGCCGTCAGCCAGTTGACGCAGGTCGACGTCGAGGGGGTCGTCAACCAGCAGCGCGTCCTCCAGACGGCCTACGTCCTGTCGGCGATCGTCGTCATCTTCTGCGTCTACTCGGTGCTCAATCCGAAGTCGATCTACGACTCGACCCGACGCGCCTTCCTGGCCGACGTCGCCCCACCGACGAACACGAAGCTGCTGGCGATCCAGCCCGGCGACGACGCGGCCAAGTCGCGGGTCACGGCCGGCGAGCACGTCGGCTTCCGCGTCGACGTCGAGGGCACGCGGCCCGAGAAGGTCATCCTCCACTACAGCGTCGACGGCGGCGACTTCTTTGCCGAACAGGAGTTCGCCCGCGGCGAGCACTACTACGACCCCTGGCAGACGACCCTCCGCAACGTCCAGCGGAGCATGGACTACTTCCTGACCGGTGGCGACGCCCGGTCGAAGACTTACCACCTCGAGGTCTTGCCCGCGCCGATGGTCACGAACGTGGCCCTCGACCTCGACTTCCCCGACTACACGGGCGTCCCCGACCGCGTTGGCGTCGACGGCGGCGAGGTCCGCGCGCTCGAGGGCACGAAGGTCACGGTCCACGCCCGGACGAACGAGCCGGCGGCCTCGGGCAACATCAGCCTCGGGAAGCTCGGCACCTTCGCGATGCAGTCCGAGGGTCTCGAGGGCAACGGCCTCGTCGGCAAGTTCGTCGTGACCGAGGACGGGTCCTATCACATCGACTTCACCACGACCGGCGGCCAGAAGAACCCGGAGCCGGTCGTTTATGAGATCCGCGCCGAGAAGGACAAGCCGCCGACGGCGAAGATCATCAAGCCGGGCCCGTCGATCAAGGTGCCGGCCAACGCGATGACCGAGATCGTCGTCGAGGCGACGGACGACTTCGGCATCAAGGACCTGGCGCTCCACGTCTACCAGGGCTCCGAGCGGATCAAGTACGACCAGCTCCCCGAGCTCAAGGAGCCGAAGCGGACGCTCCACGACTCGTTCAGCCTCGACCTGGCCCCGCTCAACCTCAAGCCGGGGCGAAGCTCCAGTACTACGTGACGGTGCGCGACACCAAGTCGCCGCAGCCGAACCGGGTCGAGACGCCCAGGAATGAGATCGAGGTCATCGACCCGGCCTCCAAGCAGAAGCAGCAGCAGCTCGCCCAGGAGGCGAAGAAGGACAAGGACGACGCCCAGCGGCTCCAGCAGGCCGAGGACGGCGCCGCGGGCGAGCAGATCGCCAACAACGGCGGACAGGGCGGAGCCGACGGAGCACAAGGCCAGCCGGGTGAGGGCGCCGGAAAGCCCGGCGCGGGCAACGAGCAGCCCGGCAAGGAGCCGACGCAGCTCGCCGGCGGTCGCGACAACAACCCGGAACAGGGCGATAACGCCAATGCACCCCCCCCCGGGAATGACCTGACCCGGGAAGACATCGAGCGGCTCAAGAACTCGACCCGCAATAACAACCCCGAGCAGGGCGCCCCGCGCACCCCGCAGCGCAACACCCCGCAGAACGGCAACCAGCCTCCCCAGAACGGCGGCAACGCGGGCGAGCAGAACCCGGCCCCCGGGAACGCCGGCGGGAACAACCCATCGGGCGGGGCCAGCGAGGACGTTGCCCGAACGCCCCAGACCGGCCCGCCCCCCGCCGGGACCAGCCCGCCGAACGGCAACGGGAACCAGGGCGGTGCCGGCCAGGCCGGCCCCGATCAATCATCCGTCTCGAGAGCCACCGGGACGCCCCCGGGCAACACCGGCCCGCCCCCTCCCTCGAACCCGAACGGCGGACCGCCGCAGAAGCCGGAGCAGGCCCAGCGTCAGCCGCAGGGCGGCCAGGCCGGCGGGCAGCAGGGTCAGGCGGGCAACGGCGGCCAGCAAGGCCCGAATCAGCCGGGATCGCAGGGAGCAGCCGGCCAGACCGGTCCGGGCAATCCCGCCGGCCCCCAGCAGCCGGGCCAGCCCTCGAAGCCTGAGATGCAGCCCCAGCCAGGGTCCAACGGTGCTAGCGGCACCGGTGCGCCGCAGCAGGGCGGCCAGCCGCAAAAGCCCGGGGCGGGCACCCGGAGCCAGAATGGCGGCCAGGGTGCCGCGGGCCAGAACGGTCCGAACAATCCCGCCAAGCCCGAGCCCGGCAAGCCGAACGCGGCCGGCCCGAATGGGAACGCAGGCGCGAACGCGCCGAAGCCCGGCGAGCCCACCAAGCCCGAGCCCGGCCAGCCCAACGCCGGCAATGCCGGCGCGAATCAACCCGGGCAGGCCGGGGCCCAGCAAGGCGCCGGCCCGCAGCAGCCCGGACAGCCCGAGAAGCCCCAGCCCGGGCAGCCTTCCGGGGCGGGCGGCGCTCAGGGACAATCCGGACAGTCCGGCGCGCCCAATCCGCAGGGCGGCGAGCCGACCAAGCCGATGCCCAACCAGCCCGGCCAGAGCGGCGGCAATGGTGCGCAAGGGGCCGGTGCCCCCGCCAACGGGGCCGAGCCCTCCAAGCCCGAGTCCAACCCGGCCGGTCAGGGCGGCGAGAAGGGGAATGCCCAGGGAGCCGGAGCCGCCGGCAAGCCTGGTGAAGCGAACAAGCCACAGCCAGGCCAGCCTGGAGCCAACGGCACCGCCGGGGACCAGGCCGGCCAGCCGGGCGCGAATGCCGGCACGGGCAACCAGCCCGGCGCCATGAACAAGCCCGGCGAGCCAGGCCAGCCCGGTGCCGGGAACGCGGCCGGGACGAAGCCGCCCGCTCAAGGCGGCAATGCGCCCGGATCGAAGCCCGAGCCCGGCAACCCCGCGGGCACGCCCGGCGCCCAGAAACAGGCCGGTGGCAACGGCCAGCCCGGTCCGCAGAACGGCACCGGACAGGGCAATGGCGCGGCCGGAAAGGCCGGCGAGAAGATGGGCGCGAATGGGACGCCGCCCAATGCCAATCCCTCCCCGACCCCCGGCGCCGGCGAGCCGTCCGGCAACGCCGGCCAGCCCGGCTCGTCGGCCAAGCCGCCCCAGCCCGGCGCGGCCAACGGTCCAGACGGCGCCAGCGGGCAACCCGGCACGCCGAAGGCTGCCGGTCAGCCGGGAGCGACCGGCGGCCAGGGCAACCCGACCGGTCCGGCGGGCCAGCCGGGTTCGGCCGGCACGCCCGGCCAGCCCAAGCCCGACGCGTCGGCCGGTAGCAGCGGGGCCGGCTCACAAGCGGGCTCCAATCCGCAGGCGAACCCCACTTCGAGGGCGCCGAATGCCCAGCCGGGCGCGATGAATCCGAGCCAGCCCGCGCCGGGCAGCACGCCGTCGTCCGCGCCGAGCCCGACCAATCCGCCGGGAGCGGGTCAGACGTCGGCGAGCAATAACGGCACGCCCGGCTCCTCACCGGCCGGCCAGACTCCGTCGGGCCGCCCGTCCCCCGGGGCCGAGCCTCCCAAACGCTCGCCTGGTGAGAAGGTCGAGGAACCGGGCAAGGCCGCCGCCGGCAAGGAGGCGAGCAAGACCGACACCGGCGCCGGCCAGGCCGGCCAGCGGAAGATGCAGGGCGCCGGCGAAGGGAAGTCCGGGCAAGAGGCGACCAACCGCCCCGGCGAGACCGGCACGCCCGGCGCGCCGAAGCCCGACGCGAAGCCGGCGACCCAGCCTGGCGCCAGTCCCAACCCGACCGGCACGTCCCCCTCGGAGTCGAACACCAACCGCCAGGGTCAGCAGAGCGCATCGTCGACGACTCAGCCGAAGCCCTCATCCGCGACCAGCCCGCAGCCGGGCCAGCCCGACGGCTCGACGCCACCGTCGGCGACGCCAGGCAATCCGAGCCCCACGTCCCCCAACGCGGCCCAGTCCGGTTCGCCGCCCCAGCCGAATCAGCCGACCAGCCCGTCGGGAATGCCCAACGCCCCGAACCAGCCCGCGGCACCTCAGCCGGGGAACCCGCAGGCCAATCCGAGCCAGAGCCCCCCGTCAAACGCCGGCCAGCCGCCGCAGGGTAACGCGGACCAGCAGAAGCAGGACGGGCAGAACCCCCAGCCATCGCAGCCGCAGGGCGGCCAGCCTCAAGCCCAGGGGAGCCAGACGTCGCAAGGCTCGCAGTCCCAGTCGGGACAGCCAGGTCAGACTCCGTCCCCCGACGCCAAGCAGGGCGGGATGCAGCCGGGGCAATCAAACCCGCAGCGGCAAGCCGGCCAGCCCCCGCAGAACCAGCAGCCGCAACAGCAGCAGCAGGGCAATCCCAGCCAGCCCCAGGCGAGCGGGAATCCGACCGACCCGACGCAGTCCAGCGCGGCCCAGGCCGGACGGCAGGGACAGCAGGGACAGCAGGGACAGCAGGGACAGCAGGGACAGCAGGGACAGCAGGGACAGCAGGGACAGCAGGGACAGCAGGGACAGGCCGGTAACGGACCGCAATCCAAGGGCGCGGGGCAGAACGGTCAGGGGCAGGGCAGCCAGGGCCAGGGCTCGTCGAGCGGTCCAGGCACGCCTTCCCAGGGCGGCATGCCCCTGGCCGGTCAGGGCGGACAGCCGGGACAGGGACAGGGCCAGCCGTCGCCCACTCCAGGCAGCACCCCCGGCGGCAATTCCCAGGGTTCGGGCAGCCAGGCCAGCACGGGCGGCACGCCTTCCGGCGCCGGGCAAGGCCAGCAACCGGGACAGGGGACGGGCTCGAGCGCCTCGAACCCGTCCACGACCGGCAGCCAGCCGGGCGAATCCGCTCCGCAAGGGACCGGCCCGGGCAAGCCGCAGCCCGGCGGCTCGAGCCCGTCGAGCACGCCTGCGCCCCGGCGGCCAGCCGGGACAGGGGACCCAGCCCGGCGGCTCCGAGCCCGGCGGGCAGGATGCGGCCGGCAAGTCGTCCGGTACTCCCGGCGGCCGGATGCCGGGCAGTCGCCCCGGCGCCGACCGAGGCGACGGCCAGGGCAACAACGCGTCGGGCGGACGGGCCGACGGGCCGGGCCAGGCCGGGCCGGTTAAGGAGGGCAAGGCCACGCCGCCGCCCGTCACCGAGCCCCCGCCGGCCAATCCCGACGACTCCCCGGCCCCCGATAGCGGCTCGATGCTCACGGTCCGCAAGATCAATGACTTGTTGAAGGAAAACAAGTTCACGCCGGCCGAAGAGCGTCGCCTCGGCCTGACCAAGGAAGAGGCCGAGCAGTTCGTCAAGAAGTACGACAAGGCCCTCAAGCCCAAGCAAACGCCGCGGGCCGGCCGCGAGATCCCGGTGAAGCCGAACCAGCCCGAGCGCAAGTTCGACCCGAACCGACCGGCGCCTGAGGCCCTGCCCAACGTCGCCGCCAGCGACCGCAACACGCGCGGCGGGAACGTCGTGGCGACCGACGACGTGCATGGGCTGGCCGAGGGTGCGAAGTCTCCGGTGCCGAAGGCGCTCCAGGCCCGGATGAACGCCTACACCGAGAGCCTCGCCCGCACCCAGGTCAAGCCGCCGGCCCGCCGGCCCGCCCCGGCTGGCGGCGGGACGAACCCGTAGGGTCCGCGACCGATGATCGCCCCGCTCGACCTGCCCCGCCGCTACCTCGTCGGGTTCGACCCGCGGGACCTGCCCCACCACTTCACCGACGTCCTCGTCATCGGCGGCGGCGTCGCCGGGCTCTGCGCGGCGCTGGGCGATCGACGGCCCGCACCGGGTCCTGGTCGTCACCAAGGACGAGGTCCGCGAGAGCAACAGCGCCTACGCCCAGGGCGGCATCGCCGGCGTGCTCGACCCCGAGGACCACTTCGAGGACCACATCGCCGACACCCTCGCCGCCGGCAAGGGGCTGTGCGACCAGGAGGTCGTCGAGCTGGTCGTCCGCGAGGCGCCCGAGCGGATCGCGCGAGCTGATCGCGTGGGGGACCGCACTTCGACGAGGTCGACGGCCAGCGTCGCGCTCGGCCGCGAGGGGGGCCACTCGCACGCCCGGATCGTCCACGCCCTGGGCGACGCGACCGGGCCGCGAGGTCATGCGCGCCGTGATCCACCAGGCCCGGGCCCGGCGCGAACGTCCGGATCTGGCAGAACAGCTTCACCATCGACCTGCTCACCCACGAGGGCCGCTGCCGCGGCGCCCTCGTCTGGGACCGCCGCCGCGGGCCGACGCCTGGTCTGGGCCCGGGCCGTCGTGCTGGCGACCGGGGGCGCGGGGCAGCTCTATCGCGAGACGACCAACCCGCCGATCGCCACCGGCGACGGCCACGCCCTGGCCTTCCGCGCGGGGGCCGAGCTGCGCGACATGGAGTTCATGCAGTTCCACCCGACGGTGCTCTACATCGCCGGCTCGTCGCGGCACCTGCTGACCGAGGCCCTCCGCGGCGAGGGGGCCTACCTCCGCGACCGCAACGGCCACCGGTTCATGCCCGACTACCACCCCGACTGGCCGAGCTCGCCCCCCGCGACGACGTCTCGCAGGCGATCGTCGCCCAGATGGCCAAGACGCAGCATCCCAGCGTCTACCTCGACCTCTCCCACCTCGACCCGGCGCACGTCCGCATGCGGCTTCCCGGGCATCGACGAGCTCTGCCGCGGCTTCGACCTCGACATCACCCGCGACCCGATCCCCGTCCGCCCCGGGGCCCACTACATGATCGGCGGCGTGACGGTCGACCTCGACGGCCGGACCACGCTGCCCGGCCTCTGGGCCGCGGGCGAGGTGACGAGCTCGGGCCTGCACGGGGCCAACCGGCTCGCCTCGAACAGCCTGCTCGAGGGCCTCGTCCACGGCGCCCGCGCGGCCGAGGACATCGTGCGCGGTCCTCGACGACTCCGGCCCGACACCGCCTCGAAGTCCCGCCGATCGACGCCGCCGCCGCCGCCGCACCGGCCACGAGCCGCTCGACCTGGCCGACATCCGCAACTCCCTCCGCGCCCTGATGTGGCGGAGCGTCGGGATCACCCGCGACGCCAAGGGCCTGGCCGAGGCCGCCGAGCAGGTCGACTGCTGGTGCCGCTACGTCCTCGGCCACGGTCTTCGACGACCCGGCCGGCTGGACCCTCCAGAACATGCTCACCGTCGCCCGGCTGATGATCGCCGCGGCCTCGGCCCGCGAGGAGTCGCGCGGGGTCCACACCCGCCCCGACTTCCCGGCCACCGACCCCGCCTGGGCCCAGCACATCGCGCTCGATCCGGGCTCCCCTGGCGGGCGAGCTGCCGGCGCCGATCTGACCGATCATTCGCCCCGATACGGCTGGCCCCGCCGGTAGAGGTCGAGCCGGGCCTGCCAGTCCTCGCCCGAGGTCTGTCCCCTGGCCATCGCGATGGCCCTCGCCTGCCATTCGGCGGCCTTCGAAAAGTCGCCGGCCTCGGCATAGGCGGCGGCGAGGGTGTCGAGGTGGTTCGGATTCTTCCATCCATCGAGCTCGCAGGCCCGCGTGGCGACTTCCACGGCCCGCTTTCCGTCGCGGAACGACGCCTCGGGGCACGTCGCCAGCAGCCAGGCGATGTTGTTGTGGGCCACCGCGAGCCTGGGGCTGATCTTCAGCGACTGCTCGTAGTCGGCCATCGCCCCCGCGTAGTCCTTCAGCGTCCGCCGCGTCATGCCCCGGTGGAGGTAGGCGACGGGGTCCTTGGGGTCGAGCTGGAGCGCGTGGTTGTAATCGGCGAGGGCGCGGTCCCAGTCCTTGAAGAATCGCCAGCCGTCGGCGCGACTGGCATAAGTCCACGCAGCGTCCGGCTCGGCGCTGACGGCGGAGTTGAAGTCGGCGAGGGCTCGGTCGAACTCCTTGAGCTCGGCCCAGGCCAGCCCGCGGTGCCGGTAGGCGAGCGCGAACGACGAGTCGAGCCGGATGGCCTGGGTGGCGTCGGCGATCGCGCGGGCGTACTCCCGCTTGGCCCGGTAGGCGTGCGAGCGGTTGCTGAACGGCCAAGCGGCCGAAGGGTCGAGCCGGATCGCCTCGTCGAGGTCGGCAATCGCACTGTCATAGTCTCGCTTGGCGATCCAGGAGTTACCCCGGTTGCTCTGGACCCACGCCAGCTTCGGGTTCAGTCGGAGCGCCTCGGAATAGTCGGCGATCGCGCGGTCGTACTCGTGCCGGGCGTGGTGGGCGTTGCCCCGGTGGACCAGCGCCATATCGAACCTGGGCTGGAGGCGGATCGCCTCGTCGAGGTCGGGCATTGCCCGGTCGAACTCCCGCTTGTCGAGCCAGCAGAGCCCGCGCATGTGGTAGGCCGCGGCGAAGGTCGGGTCGGCCTCGATCGCCTCGCCGAAGGCCGCGGTGGCCCGGTCGAGGTCCTTCGACGTGCGGAAGTCGGTCCCCCGCTTGTACGGCCCGAGGGCCCGCTCGCGCCGGGCCTGCGGCGAGAGATCTGGCCCGTCGCCCCGTTGCTGCGCGGGCTCGTCCTGGCCCAGCACGTTCGCGGTGAGCGCCGGCGAGATCAGGGCGGCGAAGGCCAGGGTCGGGGAACACATCATTGCGAGGCGACGCATCGGGCAGTCCGTGGCTCGGGGACGGGGGAGGGACGGACACCGTCTCGTCCATGTTAGGAACTCCGTCGCGGGTCCGCCACGGCTTCCTCGCCCATTCCCGCGCGGCCAGTCCGTCGCGTGAGCCGGGCCAGGTTGACAAGCCGGAGTGGGTCGCGGAGCATGGATTCGTCCATCGAGCACGCACTCTGGGCCCGAGACCATGCAGCCCACCTCCCAGCTGATTGACTCCATTTATCGCGAGAAGGTGCTCCGGGCCCGGCGCGTGCCGATCGGGCGCAAGGTCCTCGCCGGCGCCGAGATCTTCGAGATGGTCTGCCGACGTATGGCCGACGGATTGAGGGCCGAGAGGCCGGACGCCGACGAGGCCGACGTCCAGGATCTTCTCCGCCAGCGGCTCGATCGATTGAAGCGACTGAGGGAAGCCGATGTCCGGCAATGACGCCCTGCTGCTCGTGATTGAGGCCCTCGACGCGATGGGCCTCGATTACGTGGTGGTCGGGTCGTATGCGAGCAACAGCTACGGCGTCGAACGGGCGACGCGGGACGCAGACCTGGTCGTCGAATTCGCCGACGCCTCGCCCGCGGAGCTGTTCCGCCGCCTCCGGCCCGCGATCCGCTTCGACCCGCAGATGAGCTTTGAGACGGTCACGATGACTCGACGGTTCGTTGCCTCGGTCGAGGGCACGCCGTTCGAGATCGAGCTGTTTCAGCTCGGCGACGATCCTCACGATCAGGAGCGATTTCGTCGCCGCCGGGGCATCGAGACCGAAGGGCGTCGCATGTACATCCTCACCGCCGAGGACGTCATCGTCACCAAGCTCCGCTGGGCCCGGCCGAAGGACAGGGAGGACGTCGGACGTGATCGCCGTCCAGGCCGACGCGATCGAGTGGGACTACGTCTACAAGTGGGCCGACCGGCACGGCACACGCGAGCTCCTCGACGAGATCCGCCGCTCGATCCCGCCCATCTGAGGGTCATCCGCCGTAGAGCGTCCGGAACTGGTCGAGACTGCCGCGGCGGCCGAGGAGCACGACGACGTCTCCCGATTCGAGCGGCGCCTCGTGGCTCGCGGGGAAATCGACGTGCCCGTCGCGGCGCTTGACCGCGACCACCAGGGCGTTTGTCCTCCGCCGGATGTCCGACTCCGCGATCGAGTGGCCGACCAGGCTCGAGCCGGACGCGATGGGGACCTCGTCCATCTCGAGTGCCAGGCGGGAATGGGTCGTCACAAGCTCCGCGAACTCGACGGCCGAGGGGTTCGTCAGGAGCGAGGCGATCCGGTGCGCACCGATCGCCGCGGGCATCACGATATGGCTGGCACCGGCCTGCCGGAGCGTCTTGTGGGTGCTCGGCTGCTCGGCGCGGGCGATGATCTGGACCGCCGGGGCGATCTGCTTGGCCGTCAGGGTCACGAAGACGTTGTCGGCGTCGCCCGGCATGACCGAGACGAGCACCCGCGCGCGGTCGAGCCCGGCGGCGAGCAGCACGGCCTCGTCCCGGGCGTCGCCCACGACGTAGAGGAGCCCGCGGCGCTCGATGTCAGGGACGCGCTCTCCCGACCGCTCGATGACGACGAATGCCCGCGCGTTGGTGGTCAAGTCCTCGGCCACGAGCGAGCCGATCCGGCCGAAGCCGGCGATGACGATATGCCCGCTCAGTTCTTCGATCTGGCGTCGCATCCTCTGGTGCCCCAGGACCCGGCGGATCTCCCCCTCGGTCAGCATCGCCACGAGCGACGCGACCGTGTACGCGACCGCAACGACCCCGGTCGCGATCACGAGGATCGTGTGGATGCGCTCGGCCGTCGATCCCATCGGGCGGACCTCGCCGAAGCCCACGCTCGAGATCGTGATGACGACCATGTAGAAGGCGTCGAACGGCAACCAGCCCAGGCTGACATAGCCCGCCGTGCCGAAGATGAGCACCGCGGCGATCATCCCCAGCGCGAAGACCAGGCGTCGGAACGCGGCCCGCTCCCAGAGCACGCCAAGCCGCGACCGGGCGGGACCCGTTGTCCGACTCCGATCCATCGATTTCCACCCCGCGCGGACCGGCCTCCGGCCGCGACCGTCGCGGCGAGCCTCGCGAAAGGCACGATATCAGGCACGGCGGGCTCCGGCCATGCGAGAGCTGCGTCAGGCCCCCAGCTTGCCCTGAATCACCGCGACGGCCTTCGCGAGCGCGTCAGGGATCTTGTCCGGCTGCTTCCCGCCGGCCTGGGCGAGGTCGGGACGACCGCCTCCGCCACCGCCGACGACCGGAGCCACGTCCTTGAGCCACTGGCCTGCGTTCAGCCCGCGGGCAATGAGGTCCGGCGTCAGCGCCGCGATCAGGTTGACCTTCCCGTCGGAGCTGGACGCGAGCAGGACCGCCAGCCCGGCCGCCGCCTTGCGACGCAGGACGTCGGCAAGCTGGCGAAGCTCGTCCGGCGTGCTCTCGCCCAGTGCGGCCGCGACCACTCGGGCGTCTCCGACGGGCAGCGCGGCGGCGAGCAGGTCGTCGGGCGATGTCTTGGGCGGTGCGTCGACTTTCCGGGTCGCGAGCTGCTTCTTGAGCGACTTGATCTCCTCGACGAGCCCCGCGACGCGTTCCGCGACCATCGGCACAGGCACCTTGAGCGCCGCGGCGACCTCGCCCAGCGTCTCCTCTTCCTGGCGGATCAGCTCCAGGGCCGCCTTGCCCGTGAGCGCCGTGATCCGCCTGGTGCCGGCCGAGACCGACTCCTCGCCGATCAGCTTGACGAGCCCAACCTTGCCGACGTTATCGAGGTGCGTCCCGCCGCAGAGCTCACGAGAGAAGTCGCCCATCTCGACGACGCGGACGACGTCGGGATACTTCTCGCCGAAGAGGGCCATCGCGCCGAGCGAACGGGCCTCGGCGATCGGCATCGTGCGCCACGTGACCGGGTCGCCCTCCAGGACGAGCGAGTTGACCGTCTCCTCGATCGCCTTCAGCCGCTCGCGGCCGACGGCCTCAGGGTTCGAGAAGTCGAATCGGAGCCGGTCGGGCTCGACCTTCGAGCCGGCCTGCTGGGCGTGTTTGCCGAGGTGCGTGTGGAGGGCGTGGTGCAGGACGTGCGTCGCCGAGTGGGCGCGGCGGATCGCGTCGCGACGGTCGGCGTCGACCGTCGCCCTGGCCTTGTCGCCGACGGTCACGATCCCCTCGGTCACGCGACCGATGTGGAGGGTGAAGCCCGCGTCTCTCTTCGTGTCGACCACCTCGAAAGTGAACCCCTCGCCCTCGATCGTGCCCGTGTCGCCGACCTGGCCGCCGCTCTCGCCGTAGAACGGCGTGCGGTCGAGCACGAGCACAATCGGCTTGGGAGAACGGTCGTCGACCCGCGCATTCGCCGACATCGGCGGCGCAACTTCGACGTCAACGACCCCTGCGATCATCGGCGTCGTCGGCAGCCCCTCCTCGTCGTCGGCGAACTCGATCGTCACCTGCGCACCGGCCGCCGTGGCGCTCTCGGCCAGTATGCCCTGAGCGACGATGGCGATGACCTTTCCGTCCGCCCCGGTCGTCTCGTAGCCGAGGAACTCGCTGCCGTGGTGATACTCCTTCTTGAGGACGTCGAGCGGCCCCGTCGCGAAGACGGCCGCGGCCTCCTGGGTGCCCCGGCTGATCCTCGAAAACTCCTCCTCGGTCCGCTCAAATCCGGCCATGTCGACCTTCAGGTTCTGCTCGGCGGCAAGGCTTTCCGTGATCTCGACCGGGATGCCGTAGGTCGAGTGGAGCCGGTGGGCCTCGGCGCCGTCGATCGTGTCGGAGCCGGCCGCCTTCGTCTTGCGAAACGTGTCGTTGAGCAGCTTGAGGCCGTTCTCCAGCGTGTTGAGGAACGCGAGCTCCTCCTCGCGGATCACGCCCTGGATCCGCGCCACGCTCTCCCTCAGCTCGGGATACGGCTTGCCCATCACCTCGGCGACGACCGGAACGACCTCGGACAGGAACGGGTCGCGGCGGCCCATCTGGTAGGCGTCGAGGACGGCGCGGCGGAGCAAACGCCGGAGGACGTAGCCCTGCTTCTGGTTGCCGGGCCGGACATTCTCGTGGATGCAGAACGTCAGGGCCCGCGAGTGGTCGGCCATCCGGCGGATGCGGACGCCCGAGGGGTCATCGGCCTTGTAAGTCATGCCCAGGGTATCGGCGACTCGGGCGACGATCGGCTTGAAGATGTCGGTGCCGAAGACCGTCGGCGACCCCTGCAAGCACGCCGCGGCGCGCTCCAGCCCCATGCCCGTGTCGATGTTCTTCTTCGGCAACGGCTCGAGCTGCCCCGGCCCCACGCGGTTGAACTGCGTGAAGACGAGGTTCCAGATCTCGACTTCCTTGGGCCCGTTGCCGTGATAGAAGATCTCCGAACAGGGGCCGCAGACCCCGTTAGGGCCGTGCGTCGGGGCGCCGGCGGGCCAGAAGTTGTCGTCCTCGCCCATCCGGGTGATGCGGTCGGCGGGGACCTTGACCTCCTGGTGCCAGATGTCGAACGCCTCGTCGTCGTCGAGATAGACGGTGACGGTAAGCCGGTCCGGTTGGATCTTGAGCGTCCGAGTCAGGAACTCCCAGGCCCAGTGGATCGCCTCGCGCTTGAAGTAGTCGCCGAAGCTGAAGTTGCCGAGCATCTCGAAGAACGTCTCGTGGAACGACGTCACGCCGACGTTCTCGATGTCGCCGGTGCGCAGGCACTTCTGGCAGGTCGCAGCGCGGGTGAAGCTCGGGTCGCCCAGGCCCATGAACTCGCGCTTGAACTGGTTCATTCCGGCCGGCGTGAAGAGCACGGTCGGGTCGTTGGGGACGAGCAGGTCGCTCGGCTTGCGGACGCAGCCCCTCGAGGCGAAGAAGTCGAGGTAGGCTTCGCGCAGTTCGTCGGTCGTCATGGGCGGGACGGTCACCGTAAGGCCGTGAACGGGCAGGGCCGACGTCGCGTCGGCTCGATCTGTCCAGGATACCGGAAGGAGGCCGAGGCTCCCATCCCGTCCGGTTGACACCGAGAGGAGCTTCCCCGGTTCGGTCGCTCCTGCAACGGAACGTGTGTTCGGCCGGCCGTCACTCGGGGAAGATCAGCGACACCGGGAACGCGAGGTCGGGGATGGCCAAGGGCCGGATGACGTCACCCGGGGTGAAGACGAGCTTCGTCGCGTAGCCTCCTCGGCCGGGGTCGCGGAGAACTTCGACGCAACGGCCGGGGAGGTTGATGATCCAGTAGTCGGCGATGCCGGCCACTGCGTAGAGGCGGGCCTTGGTATTGCGGTCGAACGAGAGCGACGTGTTGGCGACCACGACCAGCAGATGCACGTCGGCCGATCCGGGCCGCCGTTCCGAGTAGTCTTGCTGGCGGAGCCAGGTCAGGTCGGGAAATGGGACGCTGTCGAACTCGGGCAGGCCGACGGTGCCCTGCACGCGGACCCGGGCGATGCCCGGCGGCAAGTTCTCGAAGCTCCAGAGCGCCAGCCTGTCGAGCGCTCCTCATGCCTCGGGTCGGGCGGCGGCATCCGGACGATCTCCCCATCGATGAGTTCATAACGATTGGGGTCATCGGTGGCGAAGTCGCCGCGGGCGATCATCGCCTCGAACTCGTCGTAAGAGATGCGTACGGCGGTGCTCATGGAGCGGCCCTCCCGGGAGCGTTCGTCCTCGATCGCCTCGCGCAACCTATCATGGCCGAAAAGGGTGGGGGCGGGCAAGCGGACGCGGGTCGGGCTGGGCGCAGCGAAACGCCCCAGGCGCCGGCAGAGCCGGGCATGGGGCGGTCGATCCGATGAGCGGCGAGCGGCCGGGGCTCTCAGCGCTTCGAGAACTGGAAGCTCCGCCGCGCCTTCTTGTGCCCGTACTTCTTCCGCTCGACCTTGCGGGCGTCGCGGGTGAGGAACTCGCCCTCGCGGAGGGCCGGCTCGAGGTCGGGGCGGAACTCCTTGAGGGCCCGGGCGAGGCCGAGGAGGACGGCGCCCGACTGGCTGCTCTTGCCGCTGCCCTGGACGTTGACGAACACGTCGACCCGGCCTCCCATCTCCGTGGCCGTCAACGGGCGCGGGCGTCGGTCCGCTGGGTCTGCTCGGGGAAGTAGGCGTCGAGCTCGAGGTCGTTGATCAGGTACTGGCCCGAGCCTTCCCGGATCCGGACGCGGGCGACCGCCGTCTTGCGACGGCCCGTGCCCCAGGTATACGGATTCACAACCGCGGTGGACATGAGAGCGAGATCCTATCCTGTGGCCCGGGCAGAACTTTGGGATACGCGTGTACGGTTCAGGCGTCCGCCGTCTCGGTCACGGCCGGGGCGGGCTCGGACGGGGCGGCGTGCACGGCGGCCGGGGCGGGCTTCGCGACCCGCGGGACGCGGAAGAGGCCGCCCGTCGAGGCGGGGCGGCCGGCGATCGCGGCCAGCGGGATCGGCGACTGGGCCTGATGCGTGTGCGTGGCGCCAACGACGAGCTTGAGCTTCGACATCATGTGGCGGCCGATCTTGTTCTTCGGCATCATCCGCTTAATCGCCAGCTCGAGGATCCGCTCGGGCTTGCGCTTGAAGAGCTTGAATGCCTGCTCTTCCTTCTGCCCGCCGGGGTGGCCCGAGTACCGCTGGTACGACTTCTGGGTCCACTTGTTGCCGGTGAAGACGACCTTGTCGACATTCGTGACGATCACGTAGTCGCCGGTGTCGATGTGCGGGGTGTACGTCGGGCGATGCTTGCCCATCAGGATCGGCGCGATCTGGGCGGCGAGCCGGCCCACGACCATGTCGGTCGCGTCGATCACGTACCACTGCTTCGTCAGCTCGTCGGCCTTGGCCTGATAACAGTTCATGGACGTGGGCTACCTACCTGCGAACCATTGCGACGACGACCGTCCGGGCCGCTCTTCGTCCGAGTGCGAAAGGACCATGATACCGACGGATGTCGGTTCGTCAAGGCCGATTGGCGTTCGGGTCGACGCTGACCTTCTGCAGCCCGTCGGTCGTCAGCTCGACGGCGCCCTCGTGCCCCGCCACGGCCCGCTCGAAGTCGGCCGGCGATTTCACGGCTCGGTCGCCGACCGCGAGGACGACCTGCCCGGGCCGGAGCCCCGCCACGTCGGCGGGCGAACCCGGGATGACCTCGGTGACGGTTACCCCGCCCCGCGCCATCGCCTGGAGGACATCCTCCGCCCGGGGGATGAAGCCGTCCGGCAGGTTGGGCGCGGCCACGACGCTCGGGTAATCGACCCGCAGACCCCGCCAGAGGGCGGGCCGGGAGGTCGCGATCACCTCGCCCCGAACGTTGTACTTGCCGAGGACGATCGTCTTCTCCAGCGGCTCCCCCTTGCGGAGGATCTTCAGCCGAAGCTGCTGGCCCGGGCCGAAGTGGTTAACGGCGATCACCAGCGAGTCCCAGTCGGTCACGGGCACGCCGCCGACCGAGACGATCTCATCGTCGACGACGAGCCCCGCGTCGCCGGCCGGCGTGCCGGGCTCGGCGCCCTTGAGCCGGTTCGAGCGATCGTCGGGCATCTCGATCCCGAGCATCCCATACTCGACCTCCTTGCCCCGACGCAACGCGTCGATCACGCGGCGACTGAGGGCGTCGATCGGCACGGCATACCCGGCCTGCGCGTCGAATCCCGACACGTTCGCCGCGTCGGTCGTCAGGCCGACCAGCTCCCCCCGCATGTTGACGACCGCCCCACCGCTCATGCCCAGGTTGAGCTTCGCGTCGAGCTGGAGCAGTGTCGCATAGTGGCGGTGCTGGACGTTCTGGGCCTCCATCTCCTCCCGGCTCGGCTCGAGCTTCCGCTGGCGGTTGGCAAGGATGCCCAGGCTCGCCGAGGCGCGGCCGTCGTTGCGGGCGGCGTTGTAGGGATTGCCGAGAGCGACCAGGAACGACCCCTTGCGGAGCTTGCCCGCGTCGCCCAGCGCGATCGGCGTCAGGTTCGGCCGCGGGACGCCCGGCCCCTCGCGTGGGACGATCACCGCGAGGTCGCTCCGCGGGTCGGCGGCGATGATCTCGGCCTGGAACTTCTTCTGACCCGGCGCCTTCACGTCGATCCGCCGGGCCCCACGCACGACGTGGTACGCGGTCAGGATCTGCCCCTCCTCGCCGATGACCACGCCCGACCCGTAGTCGAAGACGACCTCCTCGGGCTCTTCACCGAAGCGGAGGCCGACATTGTTGTTCGCCTCGTCTGAGACGGGCAGGGGCTCCGGGTTGCGGCCCTTGATCGCGGTGGTCCCCGCCCCCTTCTCGGCCTTGGTCCGCGCGATCGCGACGACCGACGGCTCGGCCTTCGCCACCGCGTCGGCGACGGCCGTCTCCAGGGCCGCGACGACGTCGAGCGGCCGCGGCGGGGCGTCGCGGCCGGTCTGGCCGATCAGGCCCAGGGCGAGGGGTAGCGCATAGAGCATCGGAAACGCCTCGGCGGCTGACGCGCGGGGATGGTCCTGCCGTCATCTTGACCCGCCGCACGCCGGCGCGGCAAGACCATGCCGCGCCCGGCGGCCGGTGGTGTCTCAATCCGGGTCGGGGGCTCGGGTCCAGGCCGTGGTGCTGGCGTGTTGGCTCCGCGGGCGGCCCGATCGTCCCCGGCCGGGGCGGAATTACCGACCGAAGCCAATTTGCCGCAAGTCAAAGCGAATTCAGACTTTAAGCACGGTTTTCCCGAGGCCGGTCCGAGGCGCTCGGCCCCGAAGTGAGGCGCCACCGGGCGGCAGCTCAGCCCGGGACCGCGGCGTTGGCCCGCGTCACGAACTCGGGCCGGCTGGCGATCTCGGAGATCGCCACGGCCAGCGTGGCCGTCCCGGCCTGGACCTGCGCCACGTAGGGGCTCGTGTCGATAGGGAAGCCCGGCGTGAAGACGTTGGCGGCGATCCCGATCGCGATGTTCAGGGACTCGGTCGAGTTCATGATGCTCGCGACGAGTTGAGCCGGCGTCAGCCCCAGGGGGATCGCCCCGTACCAGCCCGCGATCTCATCCGGCGATCCCTGTCGTCCGAGCAGGTCCTCATAGAGGACCTGGACGGGAAAGTCGCTGTCCAATTGGTGTCCATCGAACTCGGGCGAGGTGAGGAACTGTGCCGCGACCTGCTGGGTGGAGAGACCGTGCTGCTGCATGGCCGTGACCCACGATTCGACCTCGGCCGCCGAGCCGGTCCGGCCGAGGAAATTGGCGTAGAAGTCGGCGACCACCGTCGTGAGGTACTCGGTCGAGTTCAGGAAGGTCTGGGCCAGGGTCTTAAGCGATGAGCCCGGGCTCTTGAGGTACGCGACGGCCGCCGCCAGGCCCGACGCATCAGGCGCGCGGCCGAGGATGATGTGGTAGTAGGCCGTCGCCTCGGCGGTCTGGACGTCGCGCGGGTTCGTCCCGAACGGGGACAGGTTGATGGTCAGCGGTTCGAGGACGCTGTTCTGCCCGACTCCGATGTCCGTCGCCGCGTACGTGACCTGGCCGCCGACGGCCGTGATCGACAGGCCCCCGCCGCTCGGCGCCGAAGCGAAGCTGCCCGGGCGGAGCGCGACGCGGACGGTGTATGTGCCGCCGGGGATTAGGCCGTTGAAGACGTAGGTGCCCTGGAAATTGGTGACCGCCGTCGGGTCGCCCGGGTCGAGCCTGCCGTCGCCGCGCAAGTCGAGGTAGACAAGCTGTCCGTACAGGGGCGAGTAGCCGCCGGTGCCGGCGGGGATCGTGAGGTTGCTGTACGTCTCGTTGATCACGCTGCCGACGATCGTCGCCTGATACGAGAGGATCGACGTCGCCACCCCGATCGCGCCCGTTGCGGCGAAGCAGAGCGCCCCGTTCGGTGCGGCCGTGATGAGTCCCGTCGGGGAGAAATTGTAGTTGCTGTCGGGCAGCGGCGTGGTCGTGGTTGTGTGCGTCGTGACGTTGAACTCGCCGACCTCGCCACCGCCGCCGGACGGGCTGAGATACTCAGCGGGAGCCCTCGTGTACGCGATGTTGCCGTCGGGCTCGGCCGTGATGCTGAAGGGATGATAGCCGCCAATGTTCCCCGGGGGATGGCCTGCGACGGATGAGTAGAACGCGAGCCCGGCGGTCGTCAGCGGCGCTGTCGGGTCGAGCGAGCCGAGGCCGAAGTCCATGACGGTTACATTAACGGGCCCGTCATAGCCATAGCCCACGTCGACAGCGCTGAAATAGAGCCGGCCATCGCCGCCGACGGCGAACGAGGTGGCCGATGCCTCGCTGAAGTACGGGGCGTAGGCCAGCGGGACCTGGGTAATCGCCTGCGTCGTCGGGTTGTAGGAGCCGAGACCGTTCGTGAAGCCGTAATAGATCGTGCCGTTGGGCGCCGTCGTGATCGCCAGCGGCGCCTCGTTCAGCTTCGGCAGCTTCGTCTCAGTGACCGAGTGGCTGGGGTCGTTGATGGCGAACTTGCCGATCGCATCGTTCGCCACGTCGGTGAAGTAGAGGTTCCCGTCCTTCCCCAACGTGATCCCGAAGACAGCGGCGTACGGGTAGTTGACGGGGATCTCGGTGATCACGTGCGACGTGGAGTCAATCACGCCGATGGCGCTCGTGAACTTCGACGGGTTGTACTCGGAGAAGAAGAGCAGGTTGCCCACCGGGATGATCGAGCTGATGTCGACGTCCTGCGACGGCGTCGGGTCGTAGGTGGTGGCCCATGTCCTCGTGTCCAGCTCGCCGATCCCGGAACTCGGGCCGGTCGTCCGGTCGATCGTGAACCAGACATTCCCGTCCGCCCCGGTCGTGATCGCCGAGGGCGTGATCGTGCCGGGGATGATGCCCGCCGACCCGAGCGGTACGAAGCCGTAAGTCAGGGCCAGCAGTTGCCGCGACTCGAGACCCTCGACCGTGAATTGACGACGATTCGATCTCAACGGGCGGGGCATCAGACGTCCCTGGGCGATCCCAATCGCGAGAATGTCACTCATAGAGTTTGCGGCGGCCTTTTTGGGCCTGTCAAGCATAAATCCATCCAATCATGGAAACCGACAGGATCTCCTCATCGAGGGCGCATGAAAACGGCCCGGACGACAGGCTGTCCGGGCCGAGATCCGAGATTCGCGGGGGATCGTTCGCGGTCGAACAAAGACGTCAGTCCTCCTCGCCGGCGGCCGCCGCGCCGTTGGCCTCGAAGTTGGCGGCGTGGCCGGCGCGGGCGGCCATGACCTGCTGGGTGAGCTCCTCGAAGAGGGCGGGGCTCTCCTTGAGAAACTGCTTGACGTTCTCGCGGCCCTGGCCGAGCCGCTGGTCGCCGTAGTTGAACCACGAGCCCGACTTGTCGATGAGCTTGTCCGCCATCGCCAGGTCGAGCAAGTCGCCCTCGCGGCTGATCCCGCCGTTGTACATCATGTCGAACTCGCAGACGCGGAACGGCGGCGCGACCTTGTTCTTGACCACCTTGACCTTCACCCGCGAGCCGACGATCTCCTCGCCCTCCTTCACGGGCCCGATCCGCCGGACGTCGATCCGGCACGAGCTGTAGAACTTCAGGGCCCGGCCGCCCGGCGTCGTCTCGGGGCTGCCGAACATGACGCCGATCTTCTCGCGGATCTGGTTGATGAAGACCAGCACGCACTTCGACTTGCTCACCTTGCCCGTCAGCTTCCGCAAGGCCTGGCTCATGAGCCGCGCCTGGACGCCGACGAAGTTGTCGCCGATCTCCCCTGCGAGCTCCGCCCGGGGCACCAGCGCCGCGACCGAGTCGATCACGATGATGTCCAGCGCGTTGCACATCACCAATTCCTCGGCGATCTGCAGCGCCTCCTCCGCGCTTCCGGGCTGGCTGACGAGCAGCTCCTCGATGTTCACGCCGAGCTTCTTGCACCACGACGGGTCGAGGGCATGCTCGACGTCGATGAACGCGGCGACGCCCGCCCTTCCGCTGGGCGTTGGCCACGGCATGCAGCGCGATCGTCGTCTTGCCGCTGGATTCGGGTCCGAACAGCTCGATGATCCGCCCCTTGGGCAGCCCTTTGCCGCCGAGTGCAAGGTCGAGCGATAGGGCCCCGGTGCCCACCCCCTCGACCTCCATGTGGCTGCCCTCGCCCAGCTTCATGATCGCGCCGGCGCCGAAGGTCTTCTCGATCTGGCTGATCGTGTTGTTGAGCGCCTTCTGCTCGGCCGTCACCGCCGAAGGCTTGCTCGACTCGGCATTCGCCTGCTTCCTGGCCACGGCGCGGTCCTCCCGTCAGGGCGTTCCGGTTTAGTGTACGTTAGGATACCAATGTAGCATCGGGTTCGAGAGGCGTCAAGCATGACCTTTCGTCGCGAGCGGGGCCCGCCCCAGAGGCGCATAGGCTGGGCCGTCCGGCGTGGTCAGTCGACGCGTAAGTGATGACGGTGTCAGCCGGAAAGGCTCCTGATCTCCACGTCCGATACCGTTGGATGACCGGCCCGAGGTCCGGCGCCGGCCCCCGTCCCGGCTTCAGCCGGGCCAGGGTGATGTGCGGGTGGAACCGCTCGTCTGCGGGCCGGTATCCGGCGCGGGTCGCGGCATCGAAGACGGCCTGCTGGACGGAGGCCAGGGGATCCCGATCGCCCTCGATCCCGGCCCAGAGGACGCGCGGCCGCGCGGCGTCGGGAAACGCCCCGAGGCCGCGGACCTCGAGTGAGAAGCGGGGCTGCTTGCGAACGGACTCGGCGACGGCCAGGCACAGGGCGTTGAGGTCCGGATCGGCGACGTCTCCGAGGAAGGCGAGCGTCAGGTGAAACGCCTCCGGTCCGACCCAGCGGGCCCCCTCGACGGCCGGCGCGAGGGCCTGCTGCAGCGCCTCCAGCCTCGCTCGGACGGCGGCCGGCAGCGGAAGGGCGATGAAAGTCCGCGTGGTCCGGGGCATGGAGAGGGGCTCGTGTGTCTCAATCTTCGTAGGGTCCGCTGTGCGGACGTCTTCGATCGGGGCCGTACGTCGAAGACGTCCGCACAGCGGACCCTACGTTCAGAAACTCATCATGGCCCGATAGGCTTCGATACGCTTGTCGATGTCGGGCCGCTCGGTCCGCTGGAGGCTCCGCAGGCTGAAATCCTGCACGGTAAAGCTTGCGACCACCGTGCCATACGCCATCGCCGCCTTGAGCGACGTGGCGTCCGTCCTGCCCACGGAGGCGAGGTAGCCCATGAAGCCGCCGGCGAAGCTGTCGCCGGCGCCGGTCGGGTCGATCACGTCGCCCAGCGGATAGGCCGGCATCACGAACGACTGGTCGGCGCTGAGGAACATGGCTCCATGTTCCCCCTTCTTGATGATGACGAACTTCGGCCCCATCGCCAGCACCTTCTCGCCGGCCCGGACGAGGTTGACCTCCTCGGTGAGCATTCGGGCCTCGCCGTCATTGAGCACCAGGCCGTCGATCTCCCGAAGGAGCGCCATCAGGTCGTCGCGCTGGGTCTCGATCCAGAAGTTCATCGTGTCGGCGACGGCCAGCTTCCGGCCCTTCGACTGGGCCAGGACCCGCCGCTGCATCGAGGGGCTGCCGTTGGCGAGGAACACGAACGGCGTCTCGAGGAAGCTCGGCGGAAGGTCGGGGTTGAAGGTGCCGAGGACGTTGAGATGCACTTCCAGCGTCTCGGCGCTGTTCATGTCGCCCTCGTACTTCCCGCGCCAGCGGAAGGTCTTGCCGCCCTTCTCGACGACCAGACCCGAGGTGTCGACTCTCCTGCCTTCCAGGAGCTTGCGGTGCTCGGGCGGGAAGTCCTCGCCGACGACGCCGACGAGCCGGACGGGCGTGAAGTAGCTCGCCGCGTAGGAGAAATAGGTGGCCGACCCGCCCAGGGCGTCGTCTGCGACGCCGAAGGGGGTCTGGACCGAGTCGAAAGCGATCGAGCCGACGACGAGCAGTGGCATCCGGCAGGCTCCCACGGTTCGGGGCGAGTCCGGGCCACCGCGTCCCGGACATCCGTTTCTAGCGACGGGCGGATGAATCGACAACCCACCCCGAAGTTCCTCGGCCACTCAGATGCGAATTCCGACGCGACGCAGGAGGTCGCGGAAGCTGATGCCCCAGCCGCCCGGCGGGCTCGGCATGGCGACGATTCCGCCGTCGGGCTGGCGGACGATCGTGATGATGTCGTGGGCCCCGTACTCCTGGCCGTGGACCCGGGAGAAGAAGCGATTCGGCGCACCGTCGCCCACGCGATAGGTCAGGGTGATCGGTCCCGACCCCGGCGCCTTCGGGTTCGCCGGATCGGGACGGAGGAGGACGCTGCCCTTGCCCTCATCCGGAACCGGATCGGCCTCGACCGAGCCACCCGGGAAATCGACCTTGATGCCGTTGAGGGCCTCCCCCGTCTTGTTGACCAGGGTGATCCGCGGCGGCTGGCGGCCGCCGAGGACCGCGATGAGGATCATCGTGAGCAGGCCGGCCAGGGCGGCGAGCAGCACGCGTCGGCGCCGGAGGATGAAGAATGGCTTCTTCGGGGGGAACTGGCCTCGGTCTTCTTCTGCTTGCGAGCCGCCTTCTCCCGGTTCGCCTTTCGCGAACGGCGACTCATGCCGGCTGCCCTTCGGCGAGCATGGCGAGCGTCGCCGCGATCCGGGCGCGGCACGTCTCGCGGCCGAGGATCTCCAGGCAGTCGTACAGCCCCGGGCCGACCGCCTGGCCCGTCGTCGCGACCCGGAGTGGGTTGACGACGTCGCCCATCTTGATGCCATTCGTCTCGGCGAACTCGTGGATCGCCTTCTCGAGCGGGCCGACCTCGTACGGCTCGACGGTCGCAAGCAGCTCGTCGAGCTTCGCAAGCATGTCGGGCACGCCCGGCTTGCGGAGTCGCTTCTTCACGGCGTCGGGGTCGTGGGTGATCGTGTCGGTGAAGAAGTAGCGGCCGAGCGCGAGGATGTCGGAATACGTCTTGAGCCTCTCGCCGAGCGCCGAGACCACGGCCGCGATCCGACGACGAGTGTGAAGGGGAACGTCCTCGCCGACGAGTCCTTCGGCGCGAAGATAGGGGACCACCGCTTCCACCTTCTCGGCGAGCGGCACCTGCTTCATCCACTCGCCCTGGAGCCAGAACAGCTTGTCGGGGTCGTGGCTCGCGGGAGACGAATTCACCCGGTCGAGGCTGAACTTCTCGATCAGCTCCTCGCGGCTGAAGATCTCCTGGCTCGCGTCCAGGCTCCAGCCCAGCCGGGCGAGGTAGTTCATCATGGCGGCGGGCAGGTAGCCCTTGTCCATGAACCAGTCGAGCCCGACCGCACCGAAGCGCTTCGAGAGCTTCTTTTTCGACCCTGGCTCGGCCACGTACGGCACATGCGCAAAGGCCGGTAGTTCATAGCCCAACGCCTCGAAGAGGAGGACCTGCGAGAAGGTATTCGCCAGGTGCTCCTCGGCCCGGACGACGTGAGTGATGCCCATCTCGGCGTCGTCGACGACCGACGCGAAGTTGTAGAGCGGCTGCCCGCCGGCCCGGACGATGACGAAGTCGCCGATCTCGTCAGACCTCTGCTCGACGTCGCCCTTGATCAGGTCGCGGACGACGACCTTCCGCCCGAGCGGCACGCGGAAGCGAAGTGCGTACGGGCGGCCCTCCGCCTCAAAACGCGCGACCTCCTCGGTCGTAGGAGGTGTACCGCGGAACCGGAAGGCGACCTTGGCGTCGTCGGCCGCCTTTTTCACGGAGGCGCGCTCGGCCTCGGTACTGTAATCCCTGTAGACGTGCCCGCTCGCGACCAATCGATCGGCCGCGGCCCGATATTTCTCCCCACGCTGCGATTGGAAGTACGGGCCGAGTGGGCCGCCGACCTCGGGCCCCTCGTCCCAGTCCATGCCCGTCCAGCGGAACCCGTCGAGGATCTTCTGGACGGCCTCCTCGACGTGCCGCTCCTGGTCGGTGTCGTCGATCCGCAGGATGAACTGCCCGCCGTAGTGGCGGGAAAGGAGCCAGTTGAAGAGCGCCGTGCGGACCCCTCCGATGTGGAGGAACCCGGTCGGGCTGGGGGCGAATCGCGTGCGAACGCTCATGGAGATCTGGCCGACGAGTCTCGGTCGAAACCGCTTATCGAGAAACGAATTGGGTCCACGATAGGCGGTCTCGCTCCCGGTTGTCAATCGGGCGCGTCTCGTCGGTCGGAGTGCGCCGACTCGTTCCGCGTGCCGGGCCGCTCCGCCGTGGTAGCGGCGGGGCGCCGGCCGTGGCGAGCTCGCGGGACGGAAAGGCGCGGGCCACCGGTCGACTGTGCGACGGAATCCCGACGCCGAATCAGGCGGACGCAGGCTCCGCGGAAAGCAGTTCCTCGTCGTCGAGGTTCGCGTCCTTCACGTAGCCGAGGGCGAGGAGGACTTCGAGGACCTCGCTCCAGGTTGGGAACATCCGACCCGAGGTCTTCTTGTACTCCTGCATCGCGTGCATGAACTCGAGCTCCTCGCCCGAATAGTCACGGTCGCAGGTGGTCGGGTCGACGAAGCGGCGACGGCCGCTGGCATGCCGGGCCGTGGCAGCGCGGAAGGCCTGTTCGCTGGCCTTGCGGTTTGTCCAGTCTTCGGGGCGGAGGTCGCCGGAGGGGGCGGGGGAGGGGGTGACGGCGGGGAGGGGGCGCGGTTGAGGCGGTGCCGGATTCATTGGCGTGCTGACTCCTCAATGAGGCCCGAGGGCCGCGGTGCCCATCGGACGCTTGCCTTGAGCGGGCTCCGTTCGCACCTCCAGCGAACCCCCCGCTCTCCGTCAAGCCAGGTCATCGCCCGTCGATGACCGATCCCGTCCGTTGGACTCCGCCCGCGCAGCCGAAGCGCTCCATAACCGGGCGGTCGTCGACGACGCACCCGAGAGACATCTCCGCCCACGCGGTCAGGACGGCTCGTCGCTCAAGGCTAGGCCATGGGTGTGTCAGCCGCGTGGCACACACGATTCAAATGGCAAAAAAGTCCGCCGGATTTCGGAGACGGAACTAGAAATCCCGTCCTAAGTCCTACCAATCAGACGATTTCAGGGAAGGCCGGCTCCGGCTCACCGACGGCCACTTCCCGCTCCACCAGGACCGCCGATTCCGACGACTGGGGGCGGAAGACCAGCCAACGTGCCATCGTGAAGCTGATCGACGTCGCGGCCACGATGCCGACCACCGCCGCGGCCAGCTTGTGCTGCGCGAAGAACGGCACATGCATCGGCAGCAGCAGCCGCAGCGAGAAGCTCAGCGCGATCCCCAAGGCATTACTCAATGCGTAGGTCAAGAATTGCCGGACGGCCGAGCCGCCTCTGGCGTAGCTGAACGTCAAGTAACGGTTGAGCGTGAAATTCCACGTAAGCGCGATGCCGACCGAGAGTGCGCCGGAGACGACCAGGTAGAGCGGCCCCATCGGCGTCGACACGCCGGCCAGCGACGTCCTGCCGAAGAGCCACTGGAACAGGGCGTAGAGCGACAAGTCGACGACCATCCCCGAGGCGCCGACGAAGCAGAACTGGAGCAGGCGTGAGACGTTCCCCAGCCGATCGTCGGCGATCCGCTTGATGTGCCTCAGGTCGTCGAGCCCGAGGACGGGGAAGCGGACCGAACGCGGGGCGTCGACCACGACGTCGACGCGTCTCCGGTTGGCCCGGGCGAGGATCTCGAAGGCGAACCGGCGTCCGACGGGCTTGAACTCCCCGTCGGCGCGCTCGAAGGCGGCGTCGGTCAGGGCGATCAGCCCCGAAAACGGATCGGCCGAGCCGGAGACCGGCCGGAGCACGAGCGCCGCCAGGGCCCGCCACCCGGCGAGCCTGCCGTCGGCCACCGCAACCTCCGCCCGGCCCTCGACGAGCGGCTCGACAAGGCGCGGGAGGTCGGAGGCGGAATACTGCCGCAGCGCATCGACCACGATGCGCACGGATCCCTCGGAGTCTCGCAACCCGTGGACGGCCCGTGCCGTCAATCCCGTGCCCGTCGCCGGGAGTACAGCCGTGACGGAATGTCCGGCCGCCTCCAGCGCCCGGCACCACGAGTCGATCCTCGTGTCATCCCCCGGGAGTGACGAGGCGTTGAGGACGATCAAACTAACGTGAGCCATCGCGTCGGACGCTCCGATCGGACGGGATCGTGACCGCTCGGCGGCCGACGACGGGTGCCCGGTGCGGGAGGATTCCCTGGCGGAAACCCGGACCGGGCGGCGGGTTTAACTCTAGCTACTCTAGATTCTGGGCCCGGGCGATGCAATCCGATTCGCCGCCACGACTGACCGGCGTCGATCTGAAGCCTCGCTCGCCCCGATCAGCAATCTTCCGCCAGCGACCGATCGATCCATCCCCCGCCGATGACGAGATCGCCGTCGTAGAGGGTGACGATCTGCCCCGGCGCGATCGCGGACTGGGGCCGGTCAAACCGGACGACAACCTTTTCCTGGTCCAGGACTTGCGCGGTCGCGGCCACGGCACGATGGCGGGCCCGGATCTGGGCCTGGCAAGCGATCGCGCCGTCCGGTCGATCGATTTGCCAGTTGAACCGCGATGCCTCCAGCCCGGGTCGCTCCAGCGCCTCGCGCCTTCCGACGGTCACGGTGCGCGTCGCGGGCTCGATCTGGACGACGAACCGCGGTTCCCCCACGGCGATCCCCAGCCCGCGCCTCTGGCCGATGGTGAAGCCCTCGACGCCCCCGTGCGTGCCCAGCGTCTGGCCCGCTTCGTCAACGATCGGTCCGGGACGGCCCAGCTCCGGACGGCGGTCCCGAACGAATCGCAGATAGTCATCGTCGGGGACGAAACAGATCTCCTGGCTGTCGGGCTTGTCGTGGACCGGTAGTCCCGCGTCGCGAGCGATCGCGCGGATCTCGGCCTTGGAAAAGCCCCAGACCGGCAGAAGGACCTGCTCCAACAGCTCGCGGCGGAGGCCCGAGAGGATGTAGGACTGATCCTTCGCCGGGTCGACTGACCGGCCGATCCGTGCCCGACCGGCCGCGTCGCGTGTGATCCGGGCGTAATGGCCGGTAGCGACAAAATCGGCGCCGACGCCCTTGCCGTACGACCAGAGCTTGCCGAACTTGAGCCAGATGTTGCACAGGGCACACGGGTTGGGCGTGCGGCCGGCCGCATACTCGTCGGCGAAGTCGTCCATGATCCGGGCGAAGTCGCGCTCGAAATCGAGGACGTAGAAGGGGATGTCGAGCCGGTCGGCAACCGCCCGGGCGTCGACGGCGTCCGTCGCGCTGCAGCAGGTCTTGGAACGTCGCTCCACTGCGTCGCCGTGGGCGCCGGTGCGCATGAAGAGGCCGATGACGTCGTGGCCTTGCCCCTTGAGCAGGGCGGCCGCCACGGAGCTATCGACACCCCCGCTCATCGCCAGCACGACGCGACTCATCAGTGACCAACAACCCAGACCATCGATCGTCCAGGTCCCATCCTAGACGACCGCGCTCCGGGATCACAAGCGGGGCTGATTTCGAGCGGAAGGGAGACGCGAGATGCCCCACGCAAGCCTACCTGCGTGGGGCATCGAGTCGATCGCACGATCGAACGGCAGTCGGGAAAACCCGGCCGGACCGAGTTACTTCTTCTCGGCCGGAGCGGGGGCGGCCGGCTTGGCGGCGTCCGGGGTCTTCGGCGTCTCGGCCGGCTTCGCCACCGGGGTGGGAGAGGTAGCCGGCGGCGTGCTGGCCGCATCATCACAACCGACCAGAGCGAGCGGTGCGGTGACGAGGCAGAGGGTCAGAGCGGCGCGGAACGCCTTCGTGATTGACATCAGCGGGTATCTCCAGAAGACGAGGCACTCTCGCGACCATCGGCACCCCGGGCCGGTCCGAAGGACCGACTCCACCCGCGGGCCGCTCTCGCCGATCGGCGACGGACGCGAAGAGACGAATCCTAGCGGCTCCCTGGAGCCGTTGCAACCAACATGTGTGGTGCACGTCCGGCGACGGGACGGAGGCGGGGCGGCCCCCGTCGACATCGCCCCGGAATTCACGGCGGCCCATCCGGCCCGGGCAGCGGGTCGAGGCCTCGGGCGCGTCGCCGTTCATTACGCCGTTCGAGCCGCATGGCCTTCCGCTCGGCCGGCGTCGGCGGCGGAGGAGCGCTGGGGTCGCGCGGGCGCGCCAGCCGGTCGAGGATCTCGAGCGCCCCGGCGCCGGCGCCCCGGACGAGCAGGCCCTTTCCCAACTCCGCGAGCCCGGCCCTGAACGCCTCCTTGTCGAGCTTCGGCGCATCGAGCGTCCCGCGGATCGGCACCCGGATCTGCGTCCCGGACACGATCGTCCCCAGGAGCGGGTTGTTGCCGAACATCGCTGGCGTCACCGGCAGGGTCGCCACCAGGTTCAAATTCTTCTCGAAGTCGACCCAGCCCTCGACTTCGACGCGCGTGACGTCGCCGATCGGGATGGCCAGCCCGCGCTGATTGACCCGCCCGTCGGCGATCGAAAGGAGGACCGGCTCGGCGAGCCGGAGCGTGCCGGGCTGCTTCGCGGGCGCGACGAGCGAGACGATGTCGCGGGTCAGCGGGCCCGGGGCGAACTCCACATCCTGGAAGGCGACCTTCCCCTTGACATCGGCGTGCCGCGCCGGGTCGCCGCCGATCGGGATCGTCGCCTGCTCGATCGCGACCGAGACCCGGCCGGAAGCCCGCGTGGCCTGGTCGAGCACGGGAGCCACGTAGGAGAGCACGCGCCGCGAGACAACCTCGTTGACGGTGGCATCCGTCAGCCGCGACTCGGGCCCGAGCCGCACGACGGGCCCGCCGTTACTCTCGAGGTCGATGACCGGCTCGACGTGGATGCGCCCCCCGTTGAGCGTCGAGTCGATCGGGGCGACCGCGAGCCGACCGTCGCGGGCGAGGAGCGAGACCGGGGTCGGCCCGAGCCTCATACCGAACACATCCGCGCCGGTCAGGCGGAATCCCAGCTCGAGCTCCAGAGCGTGCCACGGATCGGGGCCGCGAGCCGTCCCTTTCAGGCGGAAGGGCGCAGGCTCTCCGGACATCCTCGCCCCGGGTTCCACGCGATCGGAGAGGAGCTTTGTGAGGGCGTCCCAGGCCGGCTCGATCGATCCGGAGAGATCGAAACGGAATGGGCCGTCGAGTTCCTCGATCCGGCCGCCGCCGTGCGCCTCTCCGTAGTGCGTCGAGAGATCGAGCGACGCCAGATCGATCGACCGTGCTTCCGGTCGATAGCTCGCGCGCCCAGTTACGACCACGGGGTAGGCCTGCCGGCGCTCGGCACCTTCGCCTCGCCAGGCGACGTCGGCGATCGTGGCGTCGAGGGTCCACTCAATCCCGTCGCCGTGCGAAGCGCCGACCGCCGACAGCCGCGCCGTTCCCGAATCGATCGCGTTCAGCCCTTCGACCGAGAGTGTCTTCGGAAGCTGGCGGAACACGGCGGGGAGGTCCAGTTGACCCTCGATCTTTGCAGTGTGGCTCGCGTCGATCGCGTCGGGGACGAGCGCGGAAAGGCGGCCGATCGGGCTGGTCGCCTCGAGCCGATCGACCGACCATTGTCCGGTCCCGCGCTGGGCGACCGACCACGCGGTGTCCACGCTCGCCAGGTCGATTTCATCGCCTTGCAAGGCCCGCCCGGAGACGTGGAGACCGTCGGCACGGACCCTACCCTTGGATTCCCAGTGACCCGCAACCCGTCGGGCGGAGAATTCGCCGTCGACGCTCATCCTGGCGACGAGCGAGTCCCGGCCGACCGTGACGGGCCAGTGACCGATGGCGACGTCGACGCCCAGCTCCGGGCTAGCCTGCCAGCGGTCGACGTCGCCGCGAATCCGGAGGGTCGAGCCGGGCCCTCGCCGGAGGTCGACACTCCACACGTCGGCGGCCGGGGTAGGGCGAAGCTGGACGAGCAGGTCCATGGAGACGGCCGAGAGTGGCTCGGCGAGGGCTGGCGGCGCGAAACCGAAGCGTCGCCGCGTCGGCGCGGATGGTCAGGTCGCGAAGCGGGTCGCGGCCCGAAAAGATTCCTTCAAGGGCGTCAGCAAGGTCGAAGGAGCCGTCGTCGCGACGCTCGACGTCGAACGCGGAGTCTTCGAGCGACAGCACGCCGGGCCGTTCCGGCCTCGTGATCAGGCCCCAGAGGCTAGCCGATAGGGACGCCCTCGGGCTGGTGACGACGGTCTTACCCCGCGGATCGTCGAGAACCACATCGCTCAGTCGCGTCGGGCCGGTCCAGGAGAAGCGGATCGTCCTGAACCGGACACGGCCCGGGGCGAACGCCTTCTCCAGGTGACTTGCGACGAGCCTGTTTCCCGCCGGCGTATTGAGCAGCCAGGGGAGCAGGCCGACCAACAAGGTGGCCAAGAGCAGCGCACCGGCGACGAACCACGGCCAGCGCCGGCGCCTTCGCCGCGGGGGCGACACACGGCTCTGCTCAGGCTCACTCATCGCGGAGTCCCTTCGTTGCTCGTTCCTGTGAAGCTTCCGGCGGGGCGCGGAGCTCGCAAAATCGCTATGATCCCTGAGCCAATCCTATACCAAGTGCCATCGGAGTGGGTGTTTCGGTTTCATCAGAGCTTCGGAAATCGCTTGACCGCCGCTAGAATGACGATGGCGGATCGAGGAGTCACGAGGCCCGGAATCGATGAACCTGAGTGTCCGCGCGCGGCTGTCGACGATGATGGCCCTGATCTATGCGGTGCAGGGCGCCTGGTGGCCGATGCTGGCCCTGCACCTCGGCGACCTCGGCCTCGACGGTCGCGAGCGGGGGTGGATCTTCGCCGCCTATCCCGATCGTCGCGGCCGTGATGTCGCTCGGGGCCGGGGCGCTGGTCGATCGGCTCATGCCCGCCCAGCGCGTATCTGTCGATCTGCTACGCGTTCGGCGGTGTGTCTTCCTCGCGACGCTCGCCCTGGGCCTGCGAGCCGGCGCGTCGTCGTTGTTCGGGTTGTTCCTCGGCTATTGGCTCATCACCGCCCCGACGTACGGCATCGCGATCGCGATGAGCTTCCGCAACCTGGCGCGACCCGACGCGGAATTCGGCCGGGTCCGGCTGTGGGGCACGGTCGGCTGGATGGCGGCGGGATGGGCCGTCTCCGCGGCGATGGCGGGCGGGGGATCGACGGCCCCGCGAGAGGGCGTGTACGAGGCCTTCTGGGTCGCCGCGGCTTGCTCGGCGGGCCTGGCGGTGTTCGCGCGGTCCCTCCCCGATACGCCGCCGCTGGCAGTCCGGGGCGGCGGCCTCAGGTTCGGCGCGGTCGGGCCGCTGCTGAGGACGCCCTCGGTGGCGGTGCTGCTCGCCACGTCGTTCGGCGTGAGCCTGACCACCCCGCTCGTCTATCAGGCGATGCCCACCTACTACGAACAGCTCGGCCTGCCGCGGGGCTGGGCGGCGACGGCCGCGACGCTCGGTCAGTGGCCCGAGGTGGCCACGCTGGCGTGTCTGCCCTGGCTCTTCCGCCGGGCTGGGGCCGAAGGCGACCTTGCTGCTCGGGATGGGCGCGTGGCTGCTGCGGTTCGCCACGCTCGCCATGAAGCCTCCCCTCTGGCTGGCCGTCGCCGGGATCCCGCTCCACGGGATCGGGATCGCCTGCTTCACCGTCGGCGGCCAGCTCGTATTCGATCGCTCGGCGCCCGCGCGATCGCAGGGCCGGCGCCCAGTCGCTCTATGCCGTCGCGACGTCGGGATTCGGGGGCCTTGCTCGGGAGCCTGATGGCGGGAGAGCTGCTGGCCAGGCCGGCGGAGATCCGTCGGGTGTCTTCTTCGTCCCTTGCCTGATCCACGTCGGGCTGATAGGCTTCTTTATCCTGGCGTTCCGCCCGGATTGCTCGCGCGACGGGACGCCTCTCCGTCGCCACCCCCCCTCGATCGACGCCGCGCGAGGCGTCTTCTCCGGCCGTCGCCAGGTTGGGCAACGTTCGCGGTGGAGCCGGCCGATGGGTGATTACCTCCGACTCCTGACGGTCAGCGACCGCGACATCCCCCTCGCGGACCTCCAGCGCGCCGCCTCCATCGGCGCGGTCTGGTCGGTCGACCACCCGGGAATGCTCGGGAACTACCTGGCGATCGGTCCCAAGATCCACGAGAACCAAAACGTCTGGGCGACGGTCGAGCGGAACCCGGTCGGCCCGAACACGCTCGGGGCCGAGGAGGTCGCCGAGTTCATCGACAGCCTCGAGTCGGGCGGCCCGCCGTCGTCCGTCCGCTGGCTGTCCGACTTCCTCGAGAGCGTGCGGGCGATCTACGCGATCCGGATCTATCCCGACACGATGGTCGACGACCCCCAGGCACTCGACGCCGTCTACGCCGTGCGCACCGCGCGTCCGGCAGGCGGTCGGCGGGATCGGCCAGTGGGACGGCCTCGGATTCACGAATGAGGACGATCGGCTGATCTGGACCGACCCCTCGCTGCGGCCTACGGGCCGCTCGGCGGCCGCCATGCTCGACGAGTCGAGCGGTCGCTGGATCGACTTCGAGCTGGACCTCGACGACCCCGAGGCGCTCGACCGCTTCCTCCGCGGCGACGTGGGCCTGCGGCACTGATCGAGCGGGCCGGTTCGTCTACAGATCGTCGCCCGGACCCTTCGGTCGACGCATTCTGGGGCATCTTCTTCGACCGCGGACGGCGCTTCTTCGCTGGAGTCGCCGGCAGATTGCGGGGCGGCGAGGCGGGCTTTTTCGCCGCGGCGCTCTCATCGAAGGCGTCCGCCGACTGCTCGAGCTGCCCGAGGACAAGCGTCAGGAAGTGGAGCCGCGTTCCCTGGTTTTCCAGGAATTCGTTGAACAGGAAACTGTTCTCGAGCAACTCGTCCCCCTGATCGAGCATCTCGTCGGCCAGGGCGTCGACGAGCTGGTCCCTGCCCCGCTGGAGGACCTGGACGGCGGCGCGGTATTTATTGTAAACGGTCGGCGGGCATGGCGGTTCTCGACCTCCCTGGTGGTCTCGATCCCCGGGCCGGAGGCTCGCTGTCTCCCCTGTCGATGCCCCAGCGCGACGCCAGATAGGCGGCGATCCGCGCATCGAGCCATCGACGATCGCCGCCTCGTGCGACGCGGCTCAAGTAACCGAGGTGACCTCCATGAGGGTTCAATTCCAGTGCCAACTGGCGCGGAAACCGCACGGTCAGAAATGGCTCGACCGGGATGAACGGGTCATCCGCCGCGTGGATCACGAGGCCGGGCGTCCTGATCTCCGGGATGAGCGGCACCGAGCTGTTCCGGGCATAATACTCGTCGGCATCGCGGAAGCCGTTCCGGGGCGCCGTGTAGACATCGTCGAACTCGAAGAGGTTCCCGGCCCGGGAGAAGTCGCACGGGCTCAGCTCGGGGAAGGCGAAGCGGAGCCGCTCCTCCTCGACCTTCAGCGAGCCGGATGAAGTTCTGGTCGTAGATCCGGCCCATGCGGCCGACGGATGTGCTCGCAGGCAGCCTTCAGGTCGATCGGCGGGTTGGCCGCGACGACGCAGTCGAGCGCGTCGAGGGGATCGCTGGCCGCCTCGCCCGCAAGCTTCAGCACCAAGTTGGCCCCGAGCGAGAAGCCGACCAGCGCGATCGGCGAGCCGGGTGCCCGCCGGGCAAGCCATTCGACGACGGCGCGGGGGTCTTCCGACCGGCCGCCGTGATAGAACATCCGCGAGATCCCGTACCCCGACCCCGCCCCGCGCAGGTTCATCCGGACCACGCGGACGCCCACCTCGATACAGCTTCCGACCCACGCGCGAAAGATAAGGCGAGCGGACGCACCCGGCCAGGCCGTGCACCAGGACTACGCATGGGTCGCCCTCGCGCCACCCTGGGGGCACCGACTCGAGGACGGCCAGGGCCACGTCGTCTTCGACATCCAGCTGATGATAGGTCGACGGCAGCCGGACGCGTGGGCCCGGCATGTAGCGAGCGACGATCGTCTGGAGGTGCCCGTTGCGCAGGAAGGGATGCGGCTCGAACGGGGGGAACTCGTCCCGAGCCGGAGGGCTGACGAGGAGAGTCATGGGGCCTCGCAGGGGCGGAAAGGGCCGGGTGCGGCGACGCACCAGAGTTCATGCTATCAGAGTCGACCGAGCGCGAGCGAGCGGCAATCACGGCAATCGGGACACAACCCTCCGGATGCGGTGATTGCCCGTGTCGCCGATGACGATGGACCCGTCCGCAGCCACCGCCACGCCGTGAGGCCGGTCGAGTCGGTCCGTCGTCGCGGGGTCGTCCTCGCCGGGGACGGGACGACGGCCGTCACCGGCCACGGTCGTAATTCGCCCCGATGAGGCCTCGATTCGACGGATCGCGTGGTTCTCCGTGTCGACGACGAAGATGTTCCCCGCTCGGTCGAGGCACAACTCCTTGGGACCGTTGAACCTGCATTCCGCCGCCGGGCCTCCGTCGCCCGAGTAACCTGCCCGACTCGTTCCGGCGCGCGTGGTGATGACCCCGGTCTTCGGATCGACGGCGCGGAGCGTGTTCCCTTGTCGCTCCAGGATCCAGACCGTCCCGTCGGGCCCGACCTCCACGGCCCGCGCGCCATGTATCGAGGCGGAGGCGGCGGGTCCGCCGTCGCCGGCATGACGGCCGCGGCCGTCGCCGGCGAAGGTCGCGATCGTCCCGTGTGCGCAGGTCGACGACGCGGATGCGATGGTCGGCGACATCGGCGATGAACAGCCGCCCCTGTCCGTCGAGCGCCACGCCGTTCGGCTCGACGAGCCCCGCCTCCGACCGCCGGGCCGCCATCGCCCGAGAACGCATTCGACCCGTCCCCCGCGACCGTCGTGATGAGGCCGGTCTGCCGCGTCGACCTTCCGCACACGCGGCGATTGAGCCGGTCGGCGAAGTACAGGTTGCCTCGTGCGTCGAGGGCAAGGCCGTAGGGCTCGTCGAGGAGAGCGGCCGTGGCGCGGACCGCCGTCGCCGCCGAAGCCTTTCTTGCCCGAGCCCGCGACGGTCGTGATCGTCCCCGTCCTCGCGTCCACCCGCCGGATCCGGTGATTTCCCGTGTCCGAGAGGAACAGGTTGCCCTTCGCGTCGAAGGCCACGTCGAACGGCTGATCGAGTCGGGCCATCGAGGCCGGACCGCCGTCGCCGGAGTCGCCCGGCGTTCCGGTCCCGCAGACGTTCTCGCTGATGCCGGGCACCAAGATCACAAGGAGAGCCAAGAGCACCATCGTGCGGCCCCTTCTCCACGCTCAAGTTCTGCGGGTCCACGGAACGACGATTGAAGCAGGTCGTTCCGGAAATGCCAGGCCCAGGGCGAAGCCGTGAAAGTTACCGCATCCTGTCAGGACATGCATCGCGACGTCTTTTTCCGGGCGAATTCGATTTTCCCTTCGGCCGGAAGTGGTTGGCAAGCGTCGAGAAACGGCTATGATGTGGTGCTCGGGTGAAACCGTCCCGCACCCGAACGCTCGGCCAGATCGACTGTCGAACCGGAGAGGAGCATCGGCCGTCATGGCGGACATCGTCCTGATCAATCCGCGGTTCGAGGTCTCCTTCTGGGGGATGGAGCATGCCCTTCCGCTCATGGGCAAGCGAGCCAACCTGCCGGTCGCCTCCCTGCCTCTGCTGGCCGCGCTGACGCCCGAAGAGCATACCGTGACGCTCATCGACGAGAACGTCGAGGCGATCGACTACGAGCGCTGCGCCGGGCCGACATCGTCGGCGTCACCGGGATGAGCGTCCAGCGGTTCCGGATGAAGGAGATCCTCGCCGAGCTGAAGCGGCGCGGGTGCTTCACGGTGGTGGGTGGCCCGCTGGTCACGGTGCAGGAAGACTACTTCGAAGGACTGGCCGACGTCATCTTCATTGGCGAGGCCGAGGAGACGTGGCCGCAGTTCCTCAACGAGTGGAAGCAGGGGCTGCACCAGTACCGCTACGAGCAGATCGAGAAGTCGGACATGTCGAAGGTTCCGACGCCGCGGTTCGACAAGCTCAAGATGCGGCATTACGCCTACGGCAGCATGCAGATCTCCCGCGGCTGCCCGTTCCAGTGCGAGTTCTGCGACATCATCGTCACCTTCGGCCGCAGACCCCGGCTCAAGACCACCGAGCAGATCATCGCCGAGCTCGAGGCGCTCCGCGCCGAGAGGATGAAGATCGTCTTCATCGTCGACGACAACCTGATCGGCAACAGGAAGGAGATCAAGAAGATCCTTCGCGAGATCGCCGACTGGCAGTTGCGGAACGCGTTCCCGCTGACGCTTTTCACCGAGGCGTCGATCGACCTGGCCGACGACGCCGAGCTGATGGAGCTGATGGTCGAGGCGAACTTCATCGCCGTCTTCGTCGGCGTCGAGAGTCCCGAACGAGGAGTCGCTCCGCGAGACGAAGAAGTTCCAGAACGTCCGCCAGGGCGGGACGATGGTCGAGAAGCTCCGCCGGATCCAGGACGCCGGGATGGAGACCTGGGTCGGGATGATCATCGGCTTCGACAACGACGACGAGACGATCTTCGACCGCCAGGTCGAGTTCCTCGAGCAGTCGCGGGTCGTCGATCGCCATGACCGGGATGCTCCACGCCATCCCCAAGACCCCGCTCCACGCCCGCCTGGCCGCCGAGGGCCGGCTCGACCCGGCCGACCAGCCCGAGTTCGGCACGAACGTCATCCCGCTGAAGATCGGCCGCGAGGAGCTCCGCGACGGCTGGTTCGACGTCCTGAACCGACCTCTACCAGACGGAGCCCTACTTCGCCCGGCTCGACGACCTGTACGACCAGTGGCCAGCCTGCTGACGCGGCCGGGCCGCGCTCGCTTTACTGGACGAAGCACCCCTGGCAGCGGCTCAAGAGCGAGGGCCTGTTCCTGGCCCAGGCCATCGGCCTGTTCCTCCGCCTGATCACCGCCGTCCCCGAGGCCCATCTCCGCCGCGAGTATCGCCGCCGGATCTTCCGGTTCCTCCGGCGCCGTCAGGACCCGGGGACGGTCCTGCTCTACGTCATCCACGCGGCGATGCACTACCACGCCTACACGATGGCCACGAGCATGTCGAGCGGCCGGGCGGCGCTCGTGAATTCGTACTGACGTACTGATCGGACGGCCTGCCGCGTTCGCCCTGGGCTTGATCGTCGGCGCTACAATGGGGCGTCCAGACCGTCGCGATTGCCCCGAGAGCCTCGCCGATGCCGATCATCGAGGCGGATGGTCTGACCAAGACCTACCGCGTCTTCCAGAAGAAGGAAGGCGTCCTCGGCGCCCTCCGCGGGCTCTACCGCCGCGAGTACAAGGAAGTCCGGGCCGTCGAGGACGTCACGTTCTCGATCGAGCCGGGGGAGATGGTCGCCTTCCTCGGCCCCAACGGGGCCGGGCAAGACGACGACGCTCAAGATGCTCTCGGGGCTGATCTACCCGACCTCCGGCACGGCCAGGGTGCTGGGGTTCACGCCCTGGGAGCGGCTCGACGCCTTCCGCCGCCGGTTCGCGCTGGTCATGGGCCAGAAGAACCAGCTCTGGTGGGACCTCCCCGCCGCCGACAGCTTCCAGCTCCACCGCGAGATCTACTCGATCCCCGAGGCCGAGTTCAAGAAGACCCTCGCCGAGCTGACCGAGCTGCTCGGCGTCGAGAAGCTGACCCGCCAGGCCGTCCGCGAGCTCTCGCTCGGCGAGCGGATGAAGATGGAGCTGATCGCGGCCCTGCTGCACCAGCCGCAACTGCTCCTGCTCGACGAGCCGACGATCGGCCTGGACGTGGTCGCGCAGGTCGCGATCCAGAAGTGCCTGCGCGACTACCACGCCCGCCGCGGCGTGACGATGCTCCTGACCAGCCACTACATGCGCGACGTCGAGGCCCTCTGCCACCGGGTGCTGGTCATCACCCACGGCCGCCTGGTCTACGACGGGCCGCTCGCCGGGCTGTCGGAGCGGTTCGGCAACGCGAAGCTGGTCAGGCTCCAGTTCGCCGAGTCGGCGCCGGACGACGCCGAGCTCGCCGGTTCGGCGAGGTCGTCCGCCGCGAGGGGCCGTCCGTCGACCTGAAGGTCGAGCGCAACGAGGTCGCCGAGGTGCTCGGGGCGATCCTCGACGGCTACGCCGTGGACGACGTGAGCGTGCAGGACCCGCCGCTCGAGCAGGTCATCGCCCGCGTCTTCGAGGAGGCGAAGGCCGGCCATGACGCCGCCTGACGCCTGCCGATCGGCAATCGCGACCGATCTATCGTCACCGTCGCCGGCGGGCTGGTCGGCGACGGTCCGCAAGTACTGCGAAGATCCTCCGCGCCTCGCTCGTCGAGCGGATGACCTACCGCGGCGACTTCCTCCTCGGCACGCTCCTCCGGTTCCTGCCGATGCTCACGACCATCCTGCTCTGGCGGGCGATCTACTCGGGCGCGAGCGGAGCGGGGCCGAGCCAGTCGGTTCTCGAGTGGTTCACCTACCGCGAGATGATCGCCTACCTGCTGCTGACGAACATCAGCCGGATGTTCTCGAGCATGCCCGGCCTGGCCGCGGGGATCGCCCGGGACATCCGCGAGGGGACGCTCAAGCGCTACCTGATCCAGCCGGTCGACATGATCGGCTACCTGCTCTCGTACCGCGTCGCCCACAAGGTCGCGTACATCGTCGGCTCGTCGATCCCCTACGCGATCCTCTTCTTCTCTGCCGGAACTTCTTCGACGGCTTCCCCGACCCGCTCACCTTCCTCGGCCTTCCTCGTCTCGCTGCGTCCTGGCGTTCCTGGTCGGGTTCTTCTTCGAGGCCTGCGTGGGGATGGTCGGGTTCTGGTTCCTGGAGGTGACGTCGCTGCTCTACATCGTGATGACCCTGAACTTCTTCATCTCGGGCCACATGCTCCCGCTCGACCTGCTGCCGCAGCCGTGGTCGGGGATCCTCAAGGCCCTGCCGTTCCAGTACATGGCCTACTTCCCGGCCGTCGTCTTCCTGGGGAAGGTGACGGGGATCGACCTGGCCGTCGGCCTGCTCGCAGAGCTGCTCTGGGCGGGCTTCTTCATCGCTGCTGGCGCGGTGGCTCTTCCGGCAGGGCTTGCGGCGCTACAGCGCGTTCGGGGGCTGATCGAGATGGCCGATCCTCTGGCGCTACACCCGGCTCCTCGGCCAGCTCGGCCGCTACACGCTCGCGCCGCGAGCTGGCGTTCCGGGGGAACTTCCTGGTCAAGGTCTCGGTCGAGGTGCTCTGGCTGGGGATCCTGCTGGCGTTCTACGCGACGGTCTTCGCGCAAGACGAGCCGCGTGGCCGACTGGACCGAGGACCAGTACCTCTTCTTCGTCGGCTGCTTCTTCGCCCTCAACGGGCTGATCGAGTGCCTCTTCCTGGAGAACTGCAACGAGTTCGCCGAGCTGGTCCGCACCGGCGACCTCGACTTCCTGCTGCTCAAGCCGATCGACGAGCAGTTCCTGATCTCGTGCCGCCGGGTCGACTGGGCGACGGCCCCGAACGTCCTGATGGGGGCCGCGGTGATGCTGATCGCGCTCTACCGGATGGACTGGGCATTCGACCCGGTGCGGGCGGTCGCGTTCGTCGTGACCTTCGCCTGCGGCCTGCTGATCGCCTACAGCTTCATGCTCGTCCTGACGGCGCTCTCGGTCTGGATGGTCCGCAACCAGTGCTTGATGGAGATGTGGTGGCTCTTCTCGAGCCTCGCCCGCTACCCGAAGCAGATCTTCGACGGCACGGAGGCCGCGCCGCTCGGGCTTCCTCTTCACGTTCGTCCTGCCGATCCTGCTGGTCGTCGAACGTTCCCGGCGGTGACGATGGTCCGGACGCTCGACCGGGGGATGGTCGCCTTCACCCTCGTCGCGACCGTGGTCTGCCTCTGGGCGAGCCGGCGGTTCTTCCCGCACGCCTTGCGGTCGTACCGGAGCGCGAGCAGCTAGCGATGACACCGGGCCGGAACTCGCTCGACGCCATCCTCGAAGGGCTGCGGGATCACCCTGCCCGACGCCGCCGTCGATGCGCTCTGGGCCTACCACCAGATGCTCCGCGAGGCAAACGCCCGGCTCAACCTGACGCGGATCCACCAGTTCGACAACATGGTGCTCAAGCACTATGTCGACAGCCTCCTCGTCCTTCGTTTCGAGGACTTGCCGAGCCCGCTGGTCGACATGGGGAGCGGCCCGGGCCTGCCGGGCGTTCCGCTGGCGATCGCGCGGCCCGACGTGCGGATGATCCTCGCCGAGCCGCGTCAGCGCGCGGGCCGAGTTCCTCCGCGAAGTCGTCGACCGGCTCGGCGCTGCCGAATGTCGAAGTCTACGCGAACAAGGTGAATGCTCGATTTCCCGCACCGTGTCCGTGGCGTCATCACCCGGGCCGTCGCCCCGATTCCCGAGACGCTCGATCGGGTGGCGCACGCGATCGAGCCCGGCGGTCGGATGCTGTTCATGAAGGGGCCGGACTGCGAGGAGGAGATCGCCGAGGCGAGGCGGACCCACGCGGAACTGTTCCGCATGGCCGCCGATCACGCCTACGCAATCCCGGGCACGACGCACGACCGCCGGCTGGTCGTCTACGAGCGGACCGAGGCCCCGGCCCCCGACATCACGCGGGGCGACGACGAGTCGGGCCGCGAGTACGATGGGCCTGTCCGCGACGTGACGAGCGAGGCCAACCCAACGTTCAAGCTGGCGCCGCGACCTGCTCACCGGTAAGGGGATCCGCAAACACGGCCTCGCCCTGATGTCGGGGCCGAGGGCGGTCGCCGAGGTGCTCGCGCGATTCCCCGAGCGGATCGAGGGATGGCTCACGAGCTCCGAGGGCCTGCCGCCGCCGGCGATGACCGGTCCGCGGCTCACCTGGCATCGTCTGTCCGACTCGCTCTTCCGCGAGGTCGACACGGCGGGCACGCATGCGCCGCTGTTGCTCGTGCGCGTGCCGGCGATGGAGCCGTGGAATCCCGCCGAGCCCTGGCCGGAAGGCTGCACGCTCTTCATCCCGTTCCAGGACCCCGAGAATGTCGGCGCGGTAATCCGCTCGGCCGCGGCGTTCGGCGTGAAGCGCGCCGTCCTCCTCCGCGAGGCCGCCCACCCGTTCCATCCCAAGAGCATTCGGGCGGCGGGACCAGCGGTCTTCCAAATCCAGCTGCGGTCGGGGCCGTCGATCCATGACCTGGATGCCGGAGACGTCCCGCTGATCGCACTCGATGCCGGTGGTCCGGACCTCTCGTCGTCCCCTTTTCCCGAGCAGCTTCGGGCTCGTGCCTGGCGTCGAGGGCCCGGGCCTGCCAGGGCACCTCCGTGCCGGCCTGATCCGCAGCATTCCGATCGAGCCCGGTGTCGAATCGCTCAATGCCGCTGCGGCTACCGCCGTAGCCCTCTACGCCTGGCGGCGCGCGGCGCGGCCGAATAAGCCAGGGCCCCGGCTCGTCACTTCTTGCGGGCTTCGGCGACAACGTGGCCGAGCTCGGGGAGGATGATCTTCGCCATGGCGACCTCGACCGCCGCTCGCGAGCCCGGCATGACGAACACGGCCAGCTCGCCCATCAGGCCGCCGACGGCCCGGCTCAGGAGGCAGGCCGGGCCGATGTCCGCGTAGCTGAGCATCCGGAACAGCTCGCCATAGCCCGGAAGGGGCTTCGTGAGCAGGCCCGAGACCGTCTCGAACGTCTGATCCCGGGGGCTGATGCCCGTTCCGCCCGTCATGAGCACGGCGTGCAGATCGTCGCGACCTCGGTATGAGAGGAGCAAGGGACGCATGCGATCCGGCTCGTCTGGCACGATCTCGCGGGCGACGACGCGATGGCCGGCCTGCTCGGCCATGGCCACGATCAGGGCCCCCGACGTATCTGTCTCGATCGTCCGGGTATCCGAAACCGTGACGACCGCCAACGTAAGGCTTTGCGGTCCCATGCCTCTGTGATCTTCGACCATGGGATTCACTCGCCCAGACCTCCCGAGATTCACAGTCCGGCCAACTCGCCCAGCCTCCCAACTGTCGACGGGCGGTGGGTGTTGCTTGCCCGCGGTTTTCATCGCTAACTAGAATGGATTCGTCGGCACTTGGTTCCGGGGAGCGGTTGAGATGGGCCGAGCTCGCAGAGCCGCGATGATCGTCCTCGTCGGATGTTCTCTCCTCGCGCCAGCGCGGGCCGACCGGATCATTGTGAGGAACGGCCCGCCGATCAAAGGGAAGGCGATCGTCGACGAGGCCCATCCGGACCAGTATCTCGTGTTCGGGGAGACGGGGAAGACCCCGATCATCATGAAGCGAGATCGCGTGGCCCGGATCGATCCCGAGCCGAGCGTCCTGGACGGGTACGCCGAGCGGAGGAAGACCCTGCCGAGGACGGGCAATGCCGCGGCGGCCGCGCAGGCGGAGTACGACCTGGCGGCCTGGTGCGAGAAGCATCGGCTGCTCGACCTTGCGTCGGTCCACTACGAGGCGTCGATCCGCCGCGATCCCTCGTTCGGTCCCGGGCACAGGAAGCTGGGGCACGTCGAGCACGAGGGCAAATGGCTGACGCCGACCGAGGTGAAGATCGCCCAGGGCTACACCCTGTACAAAGGGCGCTGGATCACGCTTGAGGAGAAGGCCGAGCATGACTCCGAGGCCACGGCCACGGCCGAGCAGCAGTCGTGGTTCCGCCGGCTGGGAATCCTGCGGCAGGCGATCGTCGGCACCGTTGAGGGTCGGGCCCGCGACGCCGAGAATCAACTGCTCGAGATCCGCGACGCGGCGGCCGTGCGCCCGGTCGTCCGAGTCTTCGGTGTCGACGAAGATCCATCACTTCGCAAGCTCGCCGCCCGGGCACTAGTCGGCATCCCCGGACCCGAAGCCTCGGCCGCGCTCGTCGCGCGGCTGCTCGCCGAGTCGGACGACGGCGTCCGCACGGCGACGATGGCGGCACTGGTGAAGTCGAAGGAGACGAACGTCGTCCCGAAGCTCGTTCAGGGATTGAGGTCGACGTCCCTGGCCGTCGTCAACCGGGCGGCCTGGGCCCTCGGCAACCTGAACGCCGTGACGGCCGTCCCGAAGCTCATCCCGGTCCTGGTTTCCAGCGAGATCCAGACGGTCTGGGTCCCGCCCCCGGGTTCGCCCGGGTCTGGGTTCGGAAGCATCGCGCCCGGCACGAACTTCGCCATGGGCGGCCGGTCCATCTCCATTCCCGTCCTCACCGGCCCGACGGTGGGGCCCGGTGCGGTCGCCTTCGGGGCGACTTCGATCCCGGTGTCGAACTACGGGGGCGGCTTCAACGTGAACATGAACGCGGCGACGCAGGCGCCTACACCGCAGTTCGTCGAGGTCAGCCACCGAAACGTGGAAGTGCTCGACGGCGCTGATGAAGTTGACGGGCCAGGACTTCGGCTACGACGTCCCGACCTGGAACCGCTGGCTGAGCACGAACTATCGGCCCGACCCGCAGCCGGCGAAGCGCGTCCCGCAGCCTTGACCTACGTACGGACGTCGGTTGTGGTCGCGGCCGATTGCGATCCGGGTAGCCTTCGCGGAGCCGGGGTCTGTACGGGTCCGACGGATGCCTCGACGCCCGGGGAGGCCCGGCGCGGAGTCGCATCATGAAGGGAATCATCCTCGCCCGAGGATCGGGGACGCGGCTCCATCCCATGACCCGCGTTGTACAACAAGCACCAGATCTACGTCCCGCCGGGATTCGCCCACGGCTTCGCGGTGTTGAGCGCAACAGCACTGGTCCTGTATAAACGCACGGGCTATTACACGCCGAGCGACGAGGGATCGATCCGGTGGGACGACCCGGCGATCGGCATCAATGGCCGATTTCGGATCCGATCCTCGCCACCAAGGAGGCGCAGGCCTCTCGGCTCGCGGACGTGCATCCTGAACGCCTGCCGACGTTCGGCCCCAGGAAAACGCGGCTCATTCGCAGCGATCGACCGCGGTCTCACCCCAGCCCCATGCACGCCGGCGGTGGGACAGAACCGGCCAGCTGACACAACACCGGTCGCGGACGGAAAGCCCAGACCATGGATTCACCCGATCGTCGGTCCCTGATTCGCTCGGTCCGGCAGCGGCTCGAGAACTTCACCAAGGCGGGCGTCGATCGGCTCAGTCTGCCCGAGCTCGATCTTCCGGAGCGACCAGAGACGTCGTTGAATGCCCCTCAGCCGGCTCGCGTCGTTGAGGGCGAGCCCGTCGTCGCGCCTCCGCGGCCCGCTCGCCGGCCGATGCCGCCTCGGCTGACGTCCCAGCCGGCGCCGATCCTCGACAACTCGCTCTTCGACGAGCCCGCGCTCGACGAGCCGATCCTGGCGCCGGGCGAACGCTCGGCGGCGCTGGCAGTCCTCGCCGCGGAGGTCGCGTCTTGCACGCGCTGTCCCCAGCTGGCGTCCACGCGGACGCAGACCGTGTTCGGGACGGGCCCGCCGAATGCTCGTCTCATGTTCATCGGCGAGGCCCCCGGCGCCGAGGAGGATCGACGCGGCGAGCCGTTTGTCGGCCGGGCCGGTGTCCTGTTGACGGACATGATCACGAAGGGGATGGGGCTCGCGCGGGCGACGTCTACATTGCCAACATCCTCAAGTCACGCCCCCCCGAGAATCGCACGCCGATGCCCGATGAGGTGGCACATTGCCTGCCCTACCTCGAGCGGCAGATCGCCATCATCCGACCCGAGTTCCTCTGCCTGCTCGGAAAGGCAGCGGTCTCGGCGCTCCTCGAGACGGCCCTGCCGATGGGCAAGCTTCGCGGGCGATGGCACCGCTACCGCGGCATCCCCACGGTCGCCACCTGGCATCCCGCCTATCTCCTCCGCAACCCGGCGGCAAAGCGTGAGGCATGGGAAGATCTCCAGATGCTCATGCAGGCCATGGGACTGAAGCCGGCCGATCGTGGGCGAGGGACCTGAGCCCAGCTCGCCCGACGGCCTCCGCCCGCGAAACTCCGGCGCGATCCAGGGCCGGGGCATCGCTCATCGTCGGCCTTGGCGTTATCATGCTTCCGGCAACTCTGTTGGGGACACCGGGAGCGTCGGAATGATTTCGGAGGATCAGGTCGCGACGTCGGTCCCCACGAAGACCGCGCGCCGGCTGGATCGGCGCTATCTCGGCCTGACTATCCTCTTCATCGCGGTCCAGCTCGCACTAACCACGGTCCACGCGCCGCAGCGTCTCGCCTGGCACTTCAACGCGTTCGCAGACTCGGGCGCGAATCTGACCATCGAGTACCTCACCCAGCACGGCGACCGTCCCGGCATCGACAACGGCTACATCTATGGCTTGCTCTGTTTGGGCTTCGGTCACGTGTGGTGCGGCCTTCTCGGGCTGACGCCGTACGCGAGCTTCGCGGCATGGGCACTCGGAAACGTTCTCATGGGCTGGGGGATGGCCCGTTTCGCCTACCACGCGCGGGTCGGGCCGGTGGGACTCGCGCTGATGCTCGTGGAGATCGTGCCCGCCAAGGACCAGACGTTCGTTTACATCATGGAGCCCGTCTTTCTGATCCACGCCTTGGCCGAGCACGCTCGCGGCAGGCGGCAGTTCGCCCTCGCTCTCGTGACCGCTTGCGCCTTCGTGAAGCCGTCGCTCGCGTCGGTCTATGGGCTCATCCTCGTCGTTATGATCCTCGCGAGCCACGTCCGGGCGGGCAGGGGAGACTTCCTGAAGGCGCCTCCGAGGTCTGCTACCGGCGATCGTCGTCGGGGCCCTGCTCCTGATCGTCCTCGGCACTTACTACGGCTTCCCCGCGCTTATTCGCTCCTTGGTCCCCGTGCACGCGGCGGCGATCTACCGCGCGAACCGCTTCGGCTTCTTCTTCGGGACGGGCCGTGGGTTCTGGTACTTTCCCGGCGTCCGTCGGAACTATTATCTGGGGACCCCCGTGGGGTTCTGGTTGGCCGGCTCCGTCGTCCTCATCATCGGCGCCGTCGTGGGCCTGCTGACGCCGGCCGACCGGCCGGTCCGCAGCCGCGAGGTCGTCGCAACGTGCGCCGTCCTCCACGCGGTGTTCACCTGCTTCTTCTTTGCTCATCGATTTTCGTATGATTACTATTATTATATCCTGGTCATGGGGCTCGCCGCACTTGCGCCCCGGTCGCGGCTCACTATGGCGACGGTGGCGTGCCTCGTCGTGCTCGGTCTCGTCGGGAATCGAAGCCATATCCTGGCGACATTTCACGTGTTGCGGGATTATCGCCGCGGCGAGCACATGGGCGGGCTGTTCGCAGGGCCCGGCGAGTATCGGGAATGGCAGGAGGTCCGGGAGCTCATCCGCGGCCGCCGTTCGAGCGTCCTGGCCATCTCTGACGGCGCCGCACTGATGATTCCGGAGTTCGACCGGCCGACGATCTATTTCGTGGCCCCGACGGAGCTGACGCCGCTGGAAATCGAGCGAAAGCTCGGGCAGCTCGGCTCGGCCGAGCTTGTCGTCGAGGTGGCCGACCTCGAGGGAACCTGGATTTCGGATCGTTATCCGATCCTGCGACCGCCGCTCGAAGACCGCCCGGTGATCTACCGCAGCAAGCATTACCGCGTATTCGGGCACCCCAAGGCTGGGGCTGATGGACCTGGCCGGCCCCGCGAATGAGAGCGTCCGCCGTCAGGCGGAGGGCAGCGGAACGAGGCCGCTGATCGCGTCCTGAACCTGCTTCATCTTGACGGGCTTGAGCAGCACAACGAGGCGGCCGTCGACCGGCAGATTCTTGGCCAGGTAGTGCTGACGTGGGCCGAGCAGGACGAGTGCGGCTAGCTCATGGCCCTCGGCGTGGGCCGCCTCGTGCATGTCGAGGAAGGAGTCGAGGGAGCCCGGCCCCAACCCGTCGATGTCGAACACGACCAGGTTCGGTGGCTCCTCCCGATACCGCTCGGCGGCCACCTCGGCGTCGGAGACCAAGAGAATCCGATATCCCATCTTAGTGAGCTGTTTGCGAAAGGCCTCTTGAATCTCCTCCTGGGCCTCGACGCAAAGGATCGTCTTCTGTCCGTCACGCGAAGGCCTCGCGGCCGCCCGCCGTACTTCCGGCTCCTCGTGGTCATGTGCCGCCTCGACCTTCCTGGCACGGGGCGTCGGGGCGGCCACTGTCGTCAGGTACGAATCCAGGTCGCGCTGGACTTCCTCGAAGGCCTGGTATCGCGCCTTGAGGTCGACCTTCATCATCTTCTCGATGATCTGCGTCAACTCGGACCTGGGGGCATGAGGGTGCTCGTGTAGCGGGCGGATGCTGTTGATGCCGCGGCGGAGCATCTTGGCCAACGGGTCGTGCGTCTCGACCTCGGGCAGCGGCAGCTGGCCCGTTAGCATCTGGTAGAAGACACAGCCGAGGAAGAAGATGTCCGACCTCGGGTCGCCCTTGGCGCTGCCGCATGTCCGCTCGAGCGCCGAGTAGTCGACGGTCCGCTGGCCGTGGGCCGCGGCCATCTTCTTCTCGTCCTCGATCGTCGCCAGGCCGAAGTCGACGAGTTTAGCCGTGCCGTTCGAGGCGATGAGAATGTTCGTCCCCTTCACGTCGCGGTGGGTGATGCCCTGCGCGTTGGCATAGGTCATCGCCGAGGCGAGACCGAGCATCAGCGGCAGCGCCTCCGTCTCGCCGAGCCGGCCGCGGAGCTTGAGGAAGTCACGGAGGTTCGACCCTTCGACGTACTCCATCGTCATGTAGTGCTTGTCGCCCTCCGCGCCGTATTCATACATCCGGACGATATTCGGGTGAATCAGCCGGAGGCCCGCCTCGGCCTCCTTGTTGAACCGTTCGACCGCCTCAGGGTCGGAGACGAAACGGTTGCGGAGCACCTTGATCGCGACGGGCTGCCCGCCCGGCAACTTCTTCCCGCGGTACACGCGGGCGAACGTCCCCTCGGCGATGTGGAAGAGGACGACGCAGCCGCCGTAGAAGAAGCCCGAAGGGTCGTTCTTGAGCAGCTTGTCGACCTGCCAGCGGGTTAACAGCTCCTTGCGAAGGAACGACTTGATGAGGGAGTCGGCGGACCCGTCCTCGGCCTCTGCCTTGGCCTCGTGGGCCTGCGCCTTGGTGACGAGCCCGAGGAGCGCGGCATGCTGGGCCAGGGATTCGGCGTCGAGCTCAGTCATGGGGGATGCTCCTGCGCCGCGAAGGGCCCGTCCGCCGCCCGCGACCCCGGGGGGTGGACGCGAGTATCGTCCCAGTTTAACATCCCCCAGCCTCGTCGCAACCTGCCGCGATCCAGCAAGATGCGGGGCCGTCAACAACGAAACTAGGCCGACCGGTGGGTTCGGTCGGCCCTTGCAGGCGGGCATCGATCTTCGGCCGAGACCGATTAATGACGGTCGCCGCCGCGGCCGCCGCCGCCCCCATAGCCGCCGCCGCCTCCGCGATAACCTCCACCGCCGCGGCCCTCGCGCGGGTCCCGCGGACGGGCCTCGTTCACGGTGAGGTTCCGGCCGCGGAAGTCCTGGCCGTTGAGCGACTCGATCGCCTCTTCGGCCCCCGCCGTCATCTCGACGAAGCCGAATCCTGCGCGAGCGGTTCGTCTCCCGGTCGATGATGATCTGCGCCGACACGACCTCGCCGTAGGTCTGGAACAGCTCGACAAGGTCGTCCTCGGTCGTTTCGTAGGTCAGATTCCCGACGTAGAGCTTCTTGGACACGGAAAGTATCCCCTGCACCCTCGAGTTCCGTCCTGGCGAGGCTAGCGTCCTTGACGGCTAAGAAGGAACCCGCCGAGATCGGCAGTTATGTAGACTCGCGATTCGGCCCGGTTTGACTAGCGGAATTCTCCCAATGGACGGACCGTTTCGCCGACGAGAAACGCGCCCCCGCGGCGATCAGCGCGATGGCGGGAACGACGGGGACTCGCATGCGCATGTCTGTCCAGTATACGGCGTGAACCGCCGTCAGACCGGCCAGCATCAAGGGGGCGCCGATGGCGGGCCAGCGCCAGAGCCCACGCCTCAGCAGGCCGCTCGCCAGTGCGATCCAGAGGGGGATCGTCCAGGCGGCCGTCGCCCATCGCTCCGCTCGCGAGTAGACCGCGCTCGATGGAGCGATCCCCCAGAACCGACCGAGCCGCGCCAACGCAGCCCGGAAGAATGTCCCCGGTCGTTCCCGGAGCATCCGCCACCCCTCGGCCTGGAGCATCCGATCGGCCTGCGTCGGTGTAAGGCCGGCCGTGGATCTCGCGACCCAGTCGAACCAGGCCGCCTGGCTGGGACCGGACCACACGGCACCCGGCGAGCCATCCAGGACATCGGCGTAATAGGCCGGATTGTTCGCCAGGGCCAGGGTATAGCCGCCGTGCGTCGTGGTGACAATCGGTAGGCCGAAGCGCAACTGATTCCGCATGGCCCAGGGCGCCAGGGCAGCGCAGACGGCGATGGCGAACAGGCCGGACTCCCGGAATCTCTGGCGTTGATCGCCGGCGCCGACGACGGCCCGCGCGATCCCGATGAGCACGGCTCCCGGCAGGAGGCTGGGCCGGCAAAGCGCTGCGAGCCCGAATGCCAGGCCCGAGATCAACGCGCCGCGTTTGTCGCGGAGGGTCATCGTTGCCAGACAGGCCGCGACCAGGCAAGCGGCGAGCGTTTCCGTCATGACCTGGCGCGATTGGACCAGCACGACCGGGTCCAAGGCCACGATCGCGGAGGCGATCGCGGCGCGATTCGCTCCGTAGCCCCACCGCCTGGCGGTCCAGTAGGTCAACGCGATCGTGACGAGGCCGAGAACGACGTGAAGGGTCGCGATCCCGTACGCGAGTCCTCGCCCATTCAGCGAGCCCACGATCGGCGCGAGCAGGATCGGATAGAGTGGGGGACGATTGGCGGTCGGCACGCCTTCCCAGAGGCATAATCCTCGGCCCTGGGAGAGCGATCGGGCGATGGGCAGATACATATCGGGGTCGCTCGGCGACCCGAACCCCGGCGCGAGCCCGGCCACCCGTGCGGCTAGGCCCACGGTCAGCGCGACCACGAGCCGGCGGAGATCGGACGTCGTCAGCATCGCTCAAGAGGCCTCGTCGGAGTCGAGCGGGGTCGGTCGCCGCGCGTCCTTGAATGCTACCGCATCCACAATGGCTGTGTTAATCTTGTCGATCCGCCGCGGGACGGCCCCGATCGTTCGGCCAGGGATTTTCGATGTCACGCAAGCCGATTATCTATTCGCTCACCACGATGCACGAGGCCGGCATGGGCCGTCTCCGCGAGGCGGGAGACGTCCGGATGGCGTCCTCGTTCGAGCCGAGCGTGCTCCAGGCCGAGATCGCCGACGCGGACGCCCTCGTGATTCGCACCGCCGGCGACATCAACGCCGCTCTGATGGATCACGCCCCGAAGCTCCGCGTCATCGGGCGTCACGGGGTCGGATACGACCAGGTGGACGTGCCCGCGGCGACTGCCCGGGGCATCCAGGTTGTTTACACCCCGGGTGCGAACACGCAGGCCGTGGCCGAGCATGTCTTCGCGATGATGATCGGGCTCTCGAAGCACTTCCCCGGTCAATCAAGGGCCCTCGTCGAAGGCCGCTACAACGACCGGACCAAGCTCGTCGGTCGCGACACTGCCGGCAAGGTGCTCGGGATCGTCGGGTTCGGACGGATCGGCCGACGCGTCGGGGCTATCGCGCGAAATGGGTTCGGCATGGACGTTCTCTACAACGATATCGTCGCCGCGCCCGCCGACGTCGAGCAACTCGCGGGGCGCGCCGGGTCTCGTTCGGCGAGATCCTGGGACAGTCCGATTACTTGACGTTGCACGTCCCTCTCGACCCCTCGACACGGCGGATGATCGACCACGCCGCTCTCGCCCGGATGAAGCCGGGCGCGATCCTGATCAACACCTGCCGCGGGCCGGTCGTCGACGAGGACGCCATCGTCGAGGCCCTGGCCTCGAAGCACCTGTTCGGCTATGGCGCCGACGTCTATACGGTCGAACCGCCGCCCTCCGATCATCCGCTGATCGGGCGGATCGACTTCAACCTGATGCTCACGCCCCACAGCGCGGCGCAGACGGCGGAGAGCCTGTGGAATATGGCAACCGAGGTCGCCATCGACGTTCTCGGCGTCCTGGCCGGCAAGCCGCCGATCAATCCGGTGAACGACCCGGCCAAGGTGCATGGGAGCCGACGACGGCTCGGTAAACCGCCGCTGGCCGAGGGGTTGCTCCCGCGCGAATGACGGCGGCGTCTGCCCGTCCAGAAAGTCAACGGGCCCCCGCGATCGCGAGCTTGACGGGCGTCGCACCGGCTTTGGCCGTCAGGTCACCCCGCAACTCCTCGAGCCGGTACGGACCGGCTTGAGAGGCGAACCGACTCTCGCCTGCGGGGTCGTCCGCTTTCGGAGTCGGCTTGAGGTCGATGGCCTGTACCCTGCGGCCGTTGGCGGCCTGGAACTTGACGTCGGTCGGGGGAGGCGTCAGCGACGTCTTGGCGTCTGACTTGAGGAAATAAACGACGAGCGCCGTCGGTGCGGTTCGATCGCGTTCGTCGGCCTTCGGATCGTTCGCGAATTCCGCGTAGCCGAGGCCATCCGGCAAGGCGTAGGCAGGGCCCTGATGGGGGCCGACGGTCGGCGCGTCCTTGGGGAGCGGGGGCAAAGTCGGCGAGCCGCCACATCCGGGGAGCCCACAGGCGAGCGCGATGATAAGGATGAAAGCACTACGCATGATCGATCCGATCCCCTCTGTCAAAGGAACCGCGGGGCTGGAAGGCGATCCCCCCGGCCCCGCATTGATAATTGTCCGCCTTCGACCCCGGCCCGCGACGGGCGGCTCAATAGGCGTCGGCGCTGATGACCTCGCCACCGGCCCGCGTGGCGAGCATCTGGTAGACGCCCTCCTGAGTGCCCGCGGCCATGGTGAAGGTGTAGCTCGCGTATGTGACGCCGTTGGGCAGGGCGATCGTGGTCGTGGAGAACGTGGTCGTGTTGCTGGGGGTAAATTGCCAGCAGCCGATCGTGTTCTTGATGAACCGGACCGAGCCATCTGCCATGCAGAAGTTCACGCCGCCGGGGTGCTGGCTCGACGCCTGCCCCTGGAAGATGCCCTGGTACGGGCCGACGTTCGCTCCCGAGGCCTGCACGTTCGGCGGGAAGTAGGCCGAGACCATCGTGTCGAACCAGTGGTACTGGTTCCATCCGCCGTCGGAGTTGAAGTACCGCGAGTCGCCGTACTTCGGCGCCAGGCTGTCGGCCCGCTCGCCGAAGAGGAGCGTGTTGCTCGTGCCATCGGTAACGCCGGCGATCGTCGTCGAGCTGTCGTTGTAGATCACCCCGTTGTACTGAGACAACTCGGCGGAGCCAAAGCTGAGCTGATAGCTGCCGGGGAAGGTACCCTGGACGGCGCCGTAGCTCGTGAACTGCTGCTGCCAGGTCCCCGCGGCCGTGATCGTCGAGTTGTAGAGCGAGCCCCAGTTCGTGTTCGGCGTCCCCTTGCTGATCGGCTCGGGCTGCCAGGGATCGCTCGGGCAGGTCAGCACGCTCATCTTGACGCCCGCGATCGTGATGTTGGGCCAGTCATAGCAGGTCCAGGAATAGTTCGTGGCGTTGAGCACGGCGGCCTGCTCGAGGTAGGGCATCATCCGGACGAAGCAACTGAAGTTCGGATAGATATTCGGCGGCCCGTCATAGCCGTTGCCGGGATAGCAGCCGCTCGTCGACTCGTAGTTCATCGCGGCGAGGCCGAGCTGCTTGAGGTTGTTCACGCATTGGGCCCGGCGGGCCGCCTCGCGCGCCGCCTGAACGGCCGGCAGCAGCAGCGCGATCAGCACGGCGATGATGGCGATGACGACCAGGAGCTCGATCAGCGTGAAGCCACGCGTTCGTCGCGGACAAAGGGCGATCATGGTGTTCCTCGTCGAAAGAGTAAGGATCGATTGGTGGTGCAGGACGCGAGGTCGAGTTGCGGCGCCCCGTGGATCGGCCAAGGCGCGCCGGGCTCGCCGGCCGCGCTCGGAGTGCCGGGACGAAGTAGTCGGTCGTTTTACTGACGGAGACGACGATCCGGACGGCATCGACGGGAGCAGTTCTCGCCGGCGAGAACCGCGGTGCTAGGGGACATAGACTCCGGCGATCGGAGCCCCATTCGGGCGGGACGGCACAGCCATGGGGAGAGTGGGCATCGACCCGTCCCAAGCCTGAACCGCGGAGAGGGACAATGGAAAGGCGACACGGATCATATCCCCACTCGTCACCGAAGTCGAGAAGCTGGCGTGAGGTTTTTGCAAAGACGCACCTCCGTCTGGCACCCGGTGCGATCTTTCCACAGGAGACTGAAGGCAACGGGTCAGAAAGCCGGACGCACAGGACTCGATCGCTCGAGCGAGGCCGTCGTCCCGAGGATCGCCTGGACGCCCCGCGTTTGCGAATGATGAAGGCCCGTTGAAGACGGCGCGCCTTGCCGCCCATCTACAACGTTTTCGGCGGCAGAACCGCAAGTTCCAGGCTGATGACAGGTCGGGGGCCCTGAATTCGTGGCAACGATCGCAAGTCTTTGGTCGTCTCATCCGCGCGTGCGGGTGGTCAAGTCCGGCCAACCTGCCGAGCGGGGTCGCTGCGTGATTTACTGGATGCAACGCAGTCAGCGAGGACGAGACAACGCCGCACTCAACCTCGCCATCTCCCTGGGCAACGCGATGGCTAAGCCCGTGCTGGCCGTCTTTGCCCTGACTCCCTCGTATCCCGGCGCCAAGTGAGGCACTATCGGTTCCTCGTCGAGGGTCTCGCGGAAGCCGCCTCGGACCTGGCGGCACGCGGCGTTCCGCTTGTGGTTCGGATGGGAGACCCCCCGGAGGTCGTCTCTCGGCTCGCCCGTGAGGTGATGCCGGCCGCAATGATCGGCGACGAAAATCCGTTGAGGACCCCACGATCCTGGCGCACGAGCCTGGCCAAATTGCTCCAGGTCCCGTTCCGCGTAGTCGATTCCGACGTCGTCGTTCCTTCGAGTCTCTTTGCCCGCGAAGAATACGCGGCTCGGACCATACGCCCGAAGATCCATCGCGTGTGGGAACAGTACCTCAAGGCGATCCCGAACCCGACTGCCCGATTTCCGTGGAAGACGGACGAGGTACCGCCATCAGAGCTGGTCAACCCGGATCATCTGATGCGACGACTCAAGGTCGGAGGGGTCGGCGTCGTGGCGGGATACAAGGGCGGGTCGAAGGAGGCGATGCGCCGTTTGTGTTGCTTCGTCGAGACGCGTCTCCCGCATTACGCGACCGAGCGGAACGAACCAACGCCCTACATGACGAGCGAGCTCTCGGCCCATCTCCATTTCGGCCACATTAACCCGCTGACGATCGCGTTGGCGGTTCATGAATCCGATGCGCCGCGCGAATCTCGCGACGCGTATCTCGAGGAGCTGATCGTCCGCCGGGAGCTGGCGATCAACTTCGTCCTGCACAACCCGCGCTACGACGAGCTCGCCGGCTGTCCCGACTGGCGCTCGCCACGTTGGCCAATCACGCCAACGACCCGAGGCCGCACCTCTACTATCCGGACCAGCTCGAAGCCGCCACCACGCACGATCCGCTCTGGAACGCCGCGCGGAAAGAAATGATGCACACCGGACGGATGCACAACTACCTGCGAATGTATTGGGCCAAGAAGATCCTCGAATGGTCGCCCGACGCGGAGACGGCCTTCGGCGTCGCAGTGGATTTGAACGACCGCTTCGAAATGGACGGCCGCGACGCCAATGGCTACGCGGGAATCGCCTGGGCGATCGGCGGGAAGCATGACCGGCCCTGGCCCGAGAGGCCAATCTTCGGCACCGTCCGGTTCATGAGCTACGAGAGCACCCGGCGCAAGTTCGACTCGGCGCGATACATCGCCTGGGTCGAGTCACTCGCCTCGTCGGGTCAGGGCAAGGTCGAGTAGATCACGACGTTCGAGGCGATCCGTATGGCGCTCTCGTAGGTGTATCCCTTGCAGTCGAGGCCGGAGTGGCGCTCGAGCGCGCAGCCGATGTCGAGCTTCGAGTAGATGATGGCCCAGTGGCCGTTGATCTTCACGCCCTCAAGCTGAGGGTAATCCTTGCCTCCGCCGGCCGCCTTGGTGTACTGGACGTCGGAGAGGTCGAAGTAGATCTTCCTCGAATAGAGCTCGTCGTCACGCGGGATCGGCACCAGCGGATTGTTCGGCAGCAGCTCCGCGACGAACTTGCGGAACGCGGCATCGAACGCCGGGCTACCGCACGCCGCGTCAGCAAACAAGGTCCCGCCTCCCGGATCGAGGTGCTTGCGGAGCGCGGCCTTGTCTTCGTCGCTGAACGAGATCGCCGCACGGCCGTGGAGGTAGATCAGCGGGAAGTTCACGATGCTCGGGTCGCTCGGCAGCAGTTCCTTCTGGCCGATCACGACGTCGAACTTGAGTTTGTCGCGGAGCGTCGACATCAGGTTGGGGATGGCGAGCGGGGCGATGTTCCACTCGCCCCCGTGCCGGATCTTGGCGACCCGGAGCGCACCTCGTATGGCGATCTCGCCCTTGAATCTCTTGACCTCGGGTGTTGATAGCTTGTCGGCCGGGATCTCGCGGCCCGTTGCGTAATCGATCACGTTCTGGCCGACGCGCTGGGAGCGGACGACCCGCGGGTGATCGGGGCGGTTCTCCATCTGATTCCAGTAGCACGAGAGGTCGTCGGGCGAATAGACGACGACCGTTCGGCAACCGTGCTCGATTCCCCAGAGCGGGTGGATGTCGGGGGTGAGCGGCCAGCGGGCGCGCCAGATCGCGTGGTCCTCGCCGAGCGGCTGGAGTCCGCTGTCGTCGCCCGGGAAGACCCGCTCCATCAGCTCGCGGAAGCCCCGGTCGAACTCCTTACGGCCGCAGCATGCCTCGGCAAAGATGAACCCGCCCTGCTCGACGTACTCGCGGAGTCGCTTCTCTCCCTCGGCGGTGAAGACGGGCGCCTCGTGGCCGTTGAAATAGACGATCGGGGCCTGGAGCATGTCTTCCAGCGAGGCCGTATTCGGGTCGACCACCTGCCAGGTGAGCAGATGGTCCCAGTCGCGCGAGACGAGGCCGACGAGGTTGCGGATGTCGTCGACGTCGTTGTTCCAATCGGGATGACCGGCGACGACCGGCCCGTGGCGCAGCTTGTTGACGAGCACGGGCGCGCGCCCCTTGGCGAGGAACAGCAACGCGAAGCTCGTCGCGATCAACGGCTCGCGCTCGTAGAGCGTGCCGCGCCAGTAGCCGAGGAACTTGTCCTGCTCGTGGACCAGCTCCTCGGCCCCCTCGCGGTACCAGTCGTGCTGGCCGAAGAACCGGACGCCGGAGAGTCGGCCCGCACGCTCAAGACCGTACAAATAATAGAACTTCCACTGGTGGCCCATCCCGATGTTCTCGCCAACCCGGAAGTTGTGGGCGATCCACCGGACGGCGAGGTCGACGTTGCGGTCGGCTCCGCCCTTGCCGCAGTTCTCGATGCCGTTCTCGCCGACGAGCGTCTCCTGCCCCTGATAGCGCTTCAGGCCGGAGATGATCAGGCTCGAGAGCCCGGCGCAGGTCATGCTTCCGGTCGAGTTCTGGGTGTCCGGCGTGTAGGACCAGCTGCCGTCGGGCTGCTGGAATTGCCGCCAGTAGTTCTGCGCGAGAATCCAGGTGTTCTTGCTGACCGGCACGCCGACCTCGGACGCGGCGTTGAGGCGCGAGCAGGGCGTACTGGCTGTTCGAGTTGTCGCCGTGGCGGGCCTTCGAGTTCTTGTAGCTCCACGACCCGGGCCACGGGGCGTGGTCTCCCGGCTTGAGCTGGGCGTCCTCGAGCCAAGCTACGTTCGCGGCGATCCGGACGATGTCATCCTTCGGCCGGGCGGCGGCGAAGACCATCGTCTGGAGCGAGACAGCGTAGACGCTGTTCAGACTCCGCGGGTCGAAATTGCGCAGGTAAGAGAGGGAGCGCGACGACCGAGGGCGAGTCGGGCGTTTCGCCGGCGGTGAGCAGCGCGAGTGTGACGAGGCTGGTCGTGCCGGTCCGCGCGTCGTCATCAACTTCGGTCCACGACCCGTCGGTGCCGCTGCTGCGACTTGAGGAACCGGACCCCTTCGCGGATCGCCCGCTCGACTTCCTCGCGGGTGACGGCGCCCGAGGCGGGCCGGCTTGCGGTTGAGAGGCCGAGGGAGAGGATCAGCGCGGCCGGGACCGTCCATCGGGCGAACCTGCACATGCTCGGGCACTCCCTCGGTGCCCGGGTCCTGAACGGCGTCGCGCCCCGGGCGGCGCGACGTCACAACGCCCAGTATGCCGCGCCGATCCGGGAGCCCACAAGTCATCGGATCGCGGCGAGGTCGGCCCAGGCGAGGCCGGGCCCGACGGCAAGAGTCCGCGTGGCCGGTCTTTCCTCCAGGCGAATCTGCCTTCGGAGTCGTTCCCCGCCGGTCATCTGCACGAAGCTCAACCATCGACCGTCGGTCGAGAAGACCGGCGGGCTCGCCAGGCAATTCTCGGCCAATGTTGCGCCGGAGCCGGCAACGGTCCTCGGGCAATGTCGCTCGAGGTCCATCTCGATCTCGACCATGTGCAGACTCAGGGGTTGCAACGAATTTTTGCGGAAGTATGCCAGGACCGGCCGTCCCGCGGGCAACTGGCCGAGGATCGGGCAGCGCTCCGTGACGTCCAGACCGTCGACGTTCTCCCCGACGAGCTGTCCCGCCTCGATGATTGAGGCACCGTCTTCGCTGAGTCGGAGCCACCAGATCCGTGTCGGCCCGGGCACGCGCCGCGCGAGCGAAGTTGCCGGCGCGATGCGCACTCCCACGAAAATGATATTGCGCATCCCGGGTTCGGAGGGCCAGTAAGGGTCGGTCAGGTAGACGCCATCCTCGCCCGGCGGAGGGCAGTCCCACACGAGTGCGCGGGGCTGATTCTCGGCGCCGTCCGTCTGGGCATTCGGCACGTCGGACGGTTCGAACGCGCAACGGTACAGCTTGCCGTCGCCCGCAGCGAAGAGCACGCGGGCCTGCGTGCCGGGATACCAACACGGGGCGCTGACGGGGACCACTTCCGTCTCAATGTGGTCGAGGACCTCGCCGTCGGGAAAGGTCATCCGCGCCAGGCCGTAGGAATTGTCTGGCGACTCGGTGCGGAAGTCCCAGGACCAGCGACCCACCACCTGGTAACGGCCGGCCTCGTCGCGCCAGGGCGAGAAGCTCGCGTACTCGATCAGCTCGTTGTTATCGTTTCCGGGGCCCCCGATCGTTGCCCCGCCGTCCCGTTCGACCCAGACCGATCCACGGCTGCACGGGTCCAGATAGAACGAGTTGATGCTCGTATAAGCGACGGGGCACGGCATGCGCCAACCCGTCGGCGCCGGCGCGATCCGGGCGACGACGAGCGCGGCCGCTGAGGACACGAGGAACGTGCCGAGCCCGAGACGGACGAGCGAGGACAGGGGAAATCGCATCGGCTTTCCTCAACATCCGCCCGCGGGATCGACGCAGGACGCCGACGGCGATCCGCCCCGTTCGCCGTGAAGCACCGGCGGACGAGGATCGTTGAACTTCAGACCGCCATTGCGTTGCAAAGCGACTCTCACGAGGCAGGCATCGTGCGGCAAAAAAGCAGGGATCAGCGGGCCTTGGCGGGAGGACCATCCTGGAGACGAGCCGGCCGACGTCCTGGGCCGGATGGAGGGCGGGGGGGGGCGGGCAGTTTTGGGCGGAGCCGACTCCTCACCGAATCATCTTACGGGCGCGAGGTCAAGTCCGGCTGTCAACGTCCAGCCGAGACCGCAACTCGCGGGCCAATTCGCCTTCGACGCGGCTTCCTGCGCGTCCGACGGCCGAACTCTGTCGGTCCATCTCCTAGGACTTTCGGGGTTTAACAAGATCCCCACGGGTTCTGGTCGGCCTCGACGCGCGATTCCCACATGTCGATCTTGCGCAGGTGGTGAAATCGCGAGGGCATCGACTCGCCGAAGAATCGGGCACGCCGTGCCAATGCACGAAGCGAATGGGGTCCGCGGGATCGATCCGCATGGATCGTGCCCGAAGGCCGCCCTCCCGAGCGCCGAGTGGGTCGCCGGGACATGGCGTCTATTCGTAAGTAGCGTCAGACGAATGTCGAGCGGCCCGGTGCGCGTGCTTGAATACCGGCTCCGGCGGCCACTACAATGACGTTCGTTCAGTCGGTCGGCGATCCAGGGGTCCAGTCCGTCGCCACCTTCCCGGCGATGGGCCCCCAGCCCGCGACGCGAAGCGCGGGGCGGCGGCCCGACGCATCTCCTTTCGCGTGGGGTCGAACAGACGCATGTCCACGACGAGCGCCGGCGATCGGATCAGTCAACTTCTCGACGAATTCCGCCACTCGCGCGACGTGATGGTCGCCGAACTCTCGCAAGGTCGTCATCGGCCAGCGCGAGGTGATCGAGCAGATCCTCGCGGCGATCTTCACCCGCGGGCACGTCCTGCTCGTCGGCGTGCCGGGCCTGGCCAAGACGCTGATGGTCAGCTCGATCGCCCAGATCCTCGACGTCGGCTTCAAGCGGATCCAGTTCACCCCCGACCTGATGCCCTCGGACATCACCGGCACGAACGTCCTGGAGGAGCCCGAGGCCGGCCGCCGGGCCTTCCGGTTCGTCCCCGGGCCGATCTTCTCGAACATCATCCTCGCCGACGAGATCAACCGGACGCCGCCCAAGACCCAGGCCGCGCTCCTCCAGGCCATGCAGGAACGCGAGGTCACCGTCGGCCAGGAGACCCTGCACCTGCCCGACCCCTTCTTCGTCATCGCCACCCAGAACCCGATCGAGCAGGAAGGCACGTATCCCGCTGCCCGAGGCCCAGCTCGACCGCTTCATGTTCGACATCCGGGTCGGCTATCCCGTCGATCGAGGAGGAGGAGAAGATCCTCTCGGCGACGACGCGGGGGGAGTCGGTCGAGCTGAAGAAGATGCTCTCGGCCAAGGCGATCGTGAATCTCCAGAAGCTCGTGACCTCGGTGCCGATCTCCGACTATGCGATCAAGTACGTGGCGCGGCTGGTCCGAGCCACCCGCCCCGCCGACCCGCAGACGCCCCAGTTCATCAAGGACCTGGTCGACTTCGGCGCCGGCCCCCGCGCCGGCCAGAACCTGATCCTCGGCGCCAAGGCGATGGCCGCGATGGACGGCCGGTTCAGCGTCTCGCTCGACGACGTCCGCAAGGTCGCCATCCCGGTCCTCCGCCACCGGACTCAGCACCAACTTCCAGGCCCAGGCCGAGGGGCAGACGACCGATAGTCTCGTCAAGAAGCTGCTCGACGAGATCCGCGAGCCGGATATCCCGAAGTACGAGAAGGCCCGCTGACCGGACGGATTCCCCGCGTCTCTCAGGAGGCCGTGACGATGGCCATCGGACAGACGACCTTTCGACTCGGGAAGTCGGACCAGGGACGGCTCCTCGTCGGCCGAGGAATTCGCCGAGGCCACTTACGACGAGCCCTGGAAATACGAGCGGGTCGACGGAAGGCTCGTCGTCATGTATCCGGACAGCGAGGCCCACGACGTCTGCGACGGAACCCTGGCGAGATCGCCTAGTGCGTCTACAAATTGGCCCATCCCGAGATCGTCGAGCGAGGTCGTCACGGACGCTTGGGTACTGATCACTGACCTGATCGACCGGATCGGCGACATCGGCGTCTTTCTCCGTCCCGCGGATGGCTCGACGCCCCCTCCGAGACCAGGGCCGAGTCCCCGAGCTCATGTTCGAGATCGTCAGCTCCGAGGCGAAGGATCGTCGTCGCGACTACGTCGAGAAGCAGGCCGATTATCACCGCGTCGGAGTACGCGAGTACGTCATCATCGACCGCTTCGACCGGAAGGTCACGGTCTTCACCTACGGCCGACGGGCTATCGCGAGCGTGTCCTGACGGGCATGCGACGTCTACGAGACGCCGCTGCTGCCCGGCTTTCGCGTCGCGCTGGATGATGTCTTCTGACCCATCGGACAAGCACGAGAGGCCGACTTGGCCACGACCGCCGAGCAATATCTGAAGCCCGAGGTGATCCGCCAGGTCGCCCGGCTCGACCTCCGCGCCAAGTTCATCGTCGAGGGATTCATCGCCGGCCTGCACGCCAGCCCGTTCCACGGGTTCTCGGTCGAGTTCTCCGAGCACCGCAAGTACACGCCGGGCGACAACATCTCCGACATCGACTGGAACGTTTACGCCAAGACCGACCGCTTCTACATCAAGCAGTTCCAGGCCGAGACGAACCTCACCGGCTACCTCGTGATGGACCTCTCGGGGTCGATGGGCTACACCTACCGCCAGGAGCTGACGAAGTTCGAGTACGCCATCAGCCTCGCGGCCGCGCTCGGCTACCTGATGATCCACCAGCAGGACCCGGTCGGCCTGGTCGCGTTCGACCAGAAGGTCAGCCAGAGCCTGGCGCCCAAGAGCAAGCGGTCGCAGCTCGGCAACATCCTGTCGCTGCTGGCCAAGCTGAAACCCGCCGGCGAGACGGAGATCGCCAAGAGCCTGCACCAGTTCGCCGGGATGATCCGGCACAAGAGCCTGGTGATGATCTTCAGCGACCTCCTCGGCCGATCCCGACCCGATCTACAAGGCCCTGCACCGGCTCCGCCACTCGGGCCACGACGTCATCGTCTTCCACATCCTCGACGAGGCCGAGGCCCTGTTCCCGTTCGAGGGGATGCTCGAGCTGGAGGACAACGAGACGAACGAGAATCTCCAGGTCGACGCCGACGCGATCAAGGCCGACTACCTCGACGCGGTGAACTCTTTCCGGGGCTCGTTCCGTAAGGAATGTCAGAACGCGCGGATCGACTACGTCCCCCTGCACACCGGCATGCCCTTCGACAAGGCGCTGATGAGCTACCTCCACAGCCGCCAGTCCCGCGGCTGAGGAGGGCTCGGCGCGGGATCTGCACGCATAACGCTTGACGTCGGGAGTGGGTCGCGGAGCCTTCCATGGAATTCTCGCTGCTGAACGCGGGGCTGGCGGCCGGGGCGGCGCTGGCGGTCGTCCCGCTGATCCTCCACCTGCTGATGCGGCAGACGCCCAAGCACGTCATCTTCCCCGCGCTCCGGCTGATCCGCGAGCGGCAGAAGCAGTCGAAGAAGCGGCTCCGGGTGAAGAACTGGCTGCTCCTGCTCGCCCGGATGGCCCTGCTCGCCCTGATGGCCCTGGCCCTGGCGCGGCCGCGGCTCACGACCGAGGCCGCGATCGGCGGCGAGGAGGTCGACACGGCGATCGCGCTGGTCGTCGACACGAGCCTGTCGATGGAATACACCGAGCGGGGCAACGACCGGCTCCAGGAGGCGAAGCTCCGCGCGGCCGACATCCTCAAGAAGGCGACCGACCGCAGCGAGGTCTTCGTCATCGACTCGGCCGACGCCAGCCGCCCGCCCGCCGCCTCGCCGGCCATGGCCCGGAAGCTCGTCGAGGCCCTCAAGCTCCGCGATGCGAACCGGAAGCTCAACGCGTCGGTCGTCCAGGCCTACGCGGCCGTTGCCGCCAGCCAGCTGCCGAGAAAAGAGGTCTACGTCCTGACCGACCTCGCCAAGTCGGCCTGGGACTTCGGCTCGTCGGCCGTGGCCGACGCCGCCAAGAAGGCCAACACGACCGAAGGTGACGATCAACTGCTACGTCCTCCGCCTGACGCCGAAGGAAATCCAGGACGTCGCCGTCATCGCCGCCGAGCCCGCGTCGACGGTCGCGGTGCAGGGCGAGCCGCTGGAGATCAAGGCGAAGGTCCGCTCGTGGGGGCAGAAGACCACGCGAGTCGCGAAGCTCTTCCTCGACAAGAAACCGCGCGGGACGCAGTCGATCGACCTGCCGAAGGACGGCGACGTCGAGTTCTCGCTCTTCACGCCCGCCACGCTCGAGCCCGGCCTCCACCAGGGCGAGATCCGGCTCGAGGGCGGGACCGATTTCATGCAGTTCGACGACGTCCGCTACTTCAGCTTCACCGTTCAGCCGGCCCAGAAAGTTTTGATCGTCTCCGACGAGCAGATCGACGCTTTCTTCACCAAGAAGGCCCTCGAACCCGACAAGCTCCCGCCCGGGGTTCCGCAGCTCGTCAAGGTCGACCAGATGACGCTGACGGAGTTTGCGGACAAGGGGCGGGGCAAGCTCGATCGCTATGCGGCCGTCTTCCTCCTCAACGTCGCGCGCCCGGCGGAGGCCGACTGGGGCGAGCTGATCGGGTACGTCAAGGCCGGCGGCGGCCTTGTCGTGGCCGTAGGCGAGCGGGCGGTGCCGGAATCCTACAACAATGCCGTGGCCGCGCAGCTCCTGCCGGCCAAGCTGGAATCGCCCCATGCCATGCCCGCCAACAGCTTTTTCGCCAAGCCCGACCTTAATCACCCGCTCTTCAGCCCTTACGGCCGCGAGATCGACGCGAAGCTGGCCGGCGTTCCGATCTACCGCGCTTGGTCGGTCGTGCCCCAGGCGAGCCGGACGCTGCTGTCGCTCAGCGACGGTTCCCCCGCCGCACTTGAGCGTGCGTTTCAGGGTCAAAAGACCGGACACGTGCTGCTCTGGGTCGTTCCGTTCCGCGCCGACCCGTACGTCGCCAACAGCTGGAGCGATCTGACGCGGGAGTGGCAGTTCCTGGCGATCCTGCTCCAGTCGATCGCCTACCTCTCAGGCACGGCCGGCGACCGGCTCAATTACGAGGCCGGCGAGGATGCGCTGTTGCCGATCGACCCGACCCGCCGCTCGGCCAATTACACGGTCCAGAGCGTGGCCGACCCGAAGCTGACGGAGCGGCTCGGGCCGCCCGCCACGTCCGACAAGCTGGTCGTGACCACGCCCCAGACCCTGGGCCACTGGGTCGTCGATGGTAAGGCGCCCGACGGCTCCGCCATCCACATGGGCTTCAGCATCAACCCGCCCGAGTCCGAGGCGACGGTTGTCCCGCTCGACGAGAAGGAGCTGGTCTCGCTGTTCGGCGCCAAGGAGAACGTCAAACTCGCCGACGACGCCAAGAGCCTCGAGCGGGTTGTGAACAATGTCCGGGTTGGCCACGAGATCTTCCCGTGGATCATGCTGCTGATCCTGATCCTCGTGACGGCCGAGAACCTGCTGGCGAACCGATTCCACCGCGAGCAGGCCGTCCCGGCCGTCGCCTGAGCAGGGAGGGGAACGATGAGCGTCAGCCTCAACCCGATCGGCCCCTGGCCCTTCGTGGCCGTCCTCGCGGCGGCCGTGACGGCGCTGACGATCTGGGCGTATCTGCCGCGGCTCCGCTCGTCGACCGGATTCGGGCGCTGGGTCGCCTTCTCTCTCCGGCTCATCGCGATCGTCGTCTGCTTTCTCGCCGCCCTCCGCCCGACGATCAACCTGCCTGAGAAGAAAAAGGAACCCGCCGCGCTCGTCTTCCTGCTCGACCGGAGCGGGAGCATGGAGGTCAACGACGAGGTCAACGGCCAGACGCGGTGGAAGGTCGCGGTCAAGGCGCTGCAGGACGCTCAGAAAGTCGTCGCCGACAAGCTGAAGGACTTCGAGGTCAAGGTCTTCCAGTTCGATGGCGAGCTGCACGAGGAGAAGCCCGACGAGAACGCCAAGCCCGACGGCCGCGAGACGGCCATGGGATCGAGCCTGCTCGAGCCCTCGAAGCGGCTGGCCGGCCTGAACGTTGCGACGATCGTCCTGGTGAGCGACGGCGCCAACAACGCCGGCCTGCCCCCGCTGACCGCGGCCGACCAGCTCAAGAGCAAGCTGATCCCCGTCGTCACTGTCGGCGTGGGCGACGAGAACGCAGGGGCCGGCTCGAAGGACATCGCGATCCGCTCGTTCGAGGCCGGCCCGACGGTGTACGTCAAGAATCAGCCCGAGATCCGCGGCACCATCGCCACGCGGGGGTTCGCGAACCGGCCGATCGAGGTCGAGCTCTACGTCGAGAACGAGGGGGTCGTCGACCGCAAGACGGTCACCCCCACGGCCGGCTCGGAAGTCCTGAACGTGACGGGCCTGAAATACGTGCCGCAGATCCCCGGCGAGAAGCGGCTGGAGCTCCGCGTCAAGCCGCAGGACGGCGAACTGGTCAAGTCGAACAACAGCTTCACGACGTATCTGACGGTGCTCAAGGGCGGCCTCAAGGTGCTCTACCTGCAAGGACCCAATTTCACGTGGGAGATCAAGCACCTCACGCGGGCCCTCGACGCCGCCAAGGAGATCCACGTCGAGACGAAAGTCGTCCGTCAGCCGGCCGTCGGCGATAAAGGCCTGTTCGAGGACTCCGACTTCGCGCCCGGGAACTATGATGTCTTCATCCTCGGCGACATCGCGGCGAATTTCCTCACGCTGACCCAGCAGAGGCTGCTCGTGAAGGCCGTCGACGGCGGCGCGGGACTCATGATGCTGGGCGGACGCTCGAGCTTCGGCGAGGGCGGCTGGGGCAATACACCTGTCGCCGGCATCGCCCCGGTCGAGATGCGTATCGGCGACGGTCAGCTCGAACCGCCCGGCGGGCTGAGGTTCGTCCCGAGCCCGGCGGGGCTGAACGGATTCGTCCTGCGGCTCGATCCCAATCCCCAGGAGAGCCGGCGCAAATGGGAGTCGCTGCCGCCGATGAGCGGGGCCAATCGATTCGGCCAGCCCAAGATCAACTCGACCGTCATGGCCCAGGCCGACCCGACGGGCGAGCCGCTCATGCTCAGCATCGACGTGGGCCAGGGTCGCGTCATCGCGTTCGGCGGCGAGACGTGGGTATGGTACCGCGCGAGCGAGGAGGGCCAGCTCTTTCACCGCCGCTTCTGGCGTCAGGCGATCCTCTGGCTCGCCCACAAGGAAGACAAGGGCGAGAACGAGGTCAAGATCAAGCCGGAGCGACGTCGGCTCGCCGTCGGCGAGCGGCTCGACCTCAGCGCCTGGGCCCGCGATGCGAAGCGCGAGCCGATCACGGGTGCTCAGTTCCAGACGACCGTCGCCGCGATCGAGCCCGCCGACGCCGCCAAGGCCGAGCCGGTCCAGCTCTTCCCGCAGGGTGAGATCGCCAAGGGCTTCTACTTCGCCTCGGGCAAGCCCGGCGAGTACAAGGTCGAGGCGGTGGCGATGAAGGACGGCAAGGAGATCGGCCGCGACTCGGCCCGGTTCAACGTCTACGAGGACAATCGCGAGCTCGAGAACCCCGCCGCCGACCGCGCTCTGCTGCGCCAGATCGCCGAGGTCACCGGCGGGAAGTCGGTCGCCCCCGAGGAGCTCGGCAAGCAGCTCGCCTCGCTCGACCCCGGGCTCACCGAGCGCGTCAGCCTCACCGAGAAGCGGATCTGGGACAACTGGATCTTCCTCGTCATTTTCGCCGCCGTCATGTCGCTCGAATGGTGGCTCCGCAAGCGTCTGGGCTGGGTTTGACGCCTGTGACGACGTGATCGACGACAGTCAGGGCCAAGTCGGGGCGGTTCACGAGCCCGGTGTCCGAGTCGGGATCGGCGAGTTCGAGCAAGGTGGTTCTCATGGCATCGTCGAGCCGGTCGGCGACTCGCTCGCACAGCCCCTCGAGATAGGCGATGAGGAACTCGCGTTCCGGGGCGTCCAGCGGTGCCTGGCGGGTCGCCGCGAATGACCGGGCGTGGATCTCGACGAGCCCCGCGTCGCCGAAGAGCTCGACGAGCCGCCGGCCCACGTAATACCTGGCGGGCGAGTCGTCCTGCTCGGCGAACGCGTCTAGCTCCGCCTTGCGGAGGGCCAGCTCGATCTCGACCGACCAGGGGAGCACGAGCTGATGGAGCGTGTCGTTCTCGAGCACGGCGACGGTCCCGCCAGGCCGGACGACATCCGCCATGGCCCGTACGGCCTCGAGCTGGTCAGGCAGGCTATAGAGGCTCTGGGCGCACCAAACCACGTCGAACGCGTCGCGGGGCAGGGGCAGCCGCTCGATCGGTGCCGCGGCGTGGGCCACGCGCGCCGCGACCGCCATACGAGACGTCTCGGACCTGGCCGCTCGCAGGTAATCCCGCGAGATGTCGATCGCTAGCACGGCCCCGCCGGGACCGACTCGGCCGGCGAGCCAGGGAGAATACGCTCCGTCTCCGCACGCGATCTCTACGACCCTGTCCCCCTCGCGAATCGGCAAGCCCGCGACGATCTCGCGGAGTTCCGGGGCGAATGCACGGTGGTAGGCGGCCAGCATCGGCTCGTAGTCGGGGAGGCCGGCTGAAGTCGGCACGGTGAGTTCCTTTGGAGTGGCGGGGCGGCTCCACGGGACGAACGCAAGGCGCGTGCCGGCCGGGGCGAGGACAGAGAGGGGCGAGGCCTCCCAGTCCCCGGCCGCCCGGGCGGTGCGCCGGTTCTGAGGCCTCCGCGGATTCGGAGAACGAGACGGCCTCGACCCCCGGTGATGAAGGGTGCTCCTTGTCAAGCAGGTCGCGGGCGGTTTGGAGGTCCGGCATCCTGGCCCCGGCCCGCGCGGGCCGAAAAGCGGCCGCTCGGGTTCGCTCGGCGCCGGGGCCCGGGTTCGCTCGGCGCGGGGGCGTCCTCTCGCGGCTCGGCCGCCGGTGTGCCGCCGGCCCGCACGGGACCGCACAAATGCGAACGGGAGGCGGCCGCTCGGGTTCGGTCGGCGCCGCCGCTCGGGTTCGGTCGGTGCGGACGATCGGATTCGGTCGGCGCCTCAGTCCGCCGTCCCGCACCCCTTCAGGGACCCAAACTCAGCCACGCCAGCCGACCGGGCGGGGTCGAAGATCGAACTGGTGCCGTCCTGGGATTCCTGGTAAGAACGCCGCCGGGTTTCGCAACGCGGAGTGGACGACAGGGAGGTCGCCCGTGAAGGTCTGCCTGGTGACGACGTTCTTCGGGGCCCACAGCTTCGGCGGCGACGCGGCCTATGTCGACCGCCTGGCCCGCGCCCTGATTCGGCGGGGGCACGAGGTCCACGTCTTTCACTGCGTGGATGCGTTCAACGCCGTGAGGGGCGACCACCCGCTGAGGCCTTATACGCCACCGGACGGTTTGCATATCCACCCGCTTCGAGTCGGGCGTCGGGTTCCTCTCTCCCCTCGCGACGCAGGTCACGGGCCGGCCGTTCTTCAAGGCCGAGGCCTTCGCGCGGCGCTCGACGCGATCGACACCGACGTCGTCCACTTCCACAACATCTCGCTCATCGGCGGCCCGGGCGTCCTCAGCCTCGGCCGCGCGGCGGTCCGCCTGATGACGGCGCACGAGCACTGGCTGATCTGCCCGATGCACCTGCTCTGGAAGTACGACCGCAAGGCGTGCGACGGCCCCGACTGCATCCGCTGCAGCCTCGCCGGCCGCCGTCCGCCGCAGGCCTGGCGATACACCGGGGCGATCGACCGCGGCCTCCGCGAGCTCGACGCCCTCATCTTCCCCTCGCGGCACGCCCTGGAGGAGCACCGCCGCCGCGGGATCGGCGTGCCGATGGTCCACCTGCCCTACTTCCTGCCCGACGACTGGACCGACGGCCTCGAGGACGCCGAGCCCGAGGCGAGGCCGACGGCCCTATCTGGCCGCCGCCGGCCGGCTTCGTGCGGATGAAGGGCTTCCATCGGCTGATCCCCCTGATGAAGCTCCTGCCCGAGGTCGACCTGCGGATCGCCGGGACCGGCCCGTACGAGCGCGAGCTGCGGCGGATGGCCGCGGGCCTGCCCAACGTGATCTTCGAGGGCCTGCTCGGCGGTCGCGACCTCGCCCGGCTCTTCCACGGGGCGCGGGCCGTCGTCGTGCCGTCGCTCTTCCCGGAGACGTTCGGCTACGTCGTCCTCGAGGCGTTCGCGGTCCGCACGCCCGTCGTCGTCCATCAGGGGGGCGGAGCCCTGCATGAGACCGGCGTTCTGAGCGGCGGCGGCCTGGGCTACCAGACCGACGGCGAACTCCTGCTGGCGCTCCGCCGACTCGTCCACGACGACGACCTCCGCGACGAGCTCGCCCACCGCGGCTACGCGATCCGCACCGGTGAATGGTCCGAGACTGCCCATGTCGACCGCTACTTCAACCTGATCCACGCCATCCAGGCCGGCCGTCCCTCGGCCCCCCGGCCCAAGTTCCTCACCAGCCCGGCCCGTCGCTCTGCCCCGACGGAGATCTGACCGAATCCGCCTCCTCCGACGATTGTCGTTGATCGGCCGTCCATTCGCCGTTAGATTGGAGAGACGGCAGACGGACGACGTGCGGAGGGCGAGATGGTCTCGGGAACCGCGATCGAGGTGGGTGAGTGCGCAGGATGCGATGGCGCCGCATCGCCCTGGCAGGCACGCTGCTCATCGTGGCGCTGGGCGGCAGTTATCTGCTCCTCCGCGCGACGAGCCTGCGGGGCTTGCCCGACATCGGCGAGCCGTTCGACGTCGCGCAGTACGCAACGGTGTCGATCCCGGACGACGAGAACGCCTACACATTCTTCCGCCGGGCGACCGACAGATTCGTCGGGCACGAGTCGGACATCGCGGGCAGCGTGGGGCAATACGCGGAGTGGTCGCAGATCCCGCCCGACACGCTCCGATGCCTCGAGGAGAACCGCGCATCGCTGGCAATCTGGTTCGAAGGGACGAAGCGGGATCGCGCGGTCTATCTCCAGCCCCGCGACGCGACCATCGAGACGGAGCTCCCGGTCGTTCAGCGATTGCGGAGCTTCTCAAGGCTCGCAACGTTTCGGGCGAAGCGCCTTGCGCTGGACGGCGACTATTCCAGCGCCTGGGAATGGCACCGCGCCCACCTGCGTTGCGGGTTGCTGATGGGCGAGAACGGCTTCATGATCGAGAGGCTCGTCGGCGTTGCGATCTACACGAGTGCGGCGAGCCAGGCGATGGCGTGGGCGGACGACCCCAAGGTCGACGCAAGGCTGCTCCGCGGGGCACTCGAAGATACGCTGGAGATGGAGACGATCGCCCCGATCTACTCGTCGGCTGTGCGACATGAGTACTACGCCTTGATGAACACCTTGAATGACTCTCGTCTGCTCGCGGCAGTCGCGAGCGACGCAACGCCCATCGGCCGGCGAACGTGGCTGACCCCGTGGATGGAACGGCTCACGACGCTTTATGCGATGGTCCGACGCGAGCCCGAGCGGAGCCGACGCGTCGGGCGACTGGTCACCGCCAACTGGCTTTCGGGATGCGACCTCCCGCCCGCCGAAAGGGCGAGCCGTTTCATTGAGTTTGGCCAGCTCGCCCTCTATCACCCCGGGCCCGGCGAGTCGAGTCCGCTCCCGCCCGGGGAGCTCGCTCGCTGGTACGAGAGCACGATCTATGCGAAAGTCTTCTTTCCGATGTGGAAGAAGATCGAGGCCGCCCGGTCCCGGGAAGAGCGGACGAGGGCGGCCTTGATTGTTCATCTGGCCGGGCAGCTTTATCGTCGCGAACACGGCAAGGAACCCGCGTCGCCACAGGACCTGGTCGGCCCCTACCTCAAGACCCTGCCCGACCGGTACGTCCCACTCTCCGACGAACCGAAGACCCAGGCCCCGCCGCGATGAGCCTCCCCCGCGCCGACGAGTGGACCGACCCGGGGCCGATGGACCCGCCGCCCCGTCGTGGCCGAAAGGCGATCGCCGGCCTGGCCCTGCTCGCGATCGCCGCCGTTGGTTCGATCCTGCTCTGGCGCGCCACGAGCCTCCGCGCCATTCCGGAGGCCGGCGAGCCGTTTGATACCAAGGCCTTCGGCACGGTCGACCTGCCGGACGACTGGAACGCCTTCACCTATTACCGCCAGGCCGCCGCCAAGTTCCGCGACGATCCGTCGCTCGGCGGGCCGTACTTTTCCTGGGCCCACGCCTCGCAGCGAGACCGGGAATGGCTCTACGCCAACTCTGAGGCGATGGAGCTCTGGTACGTTGGCACGACGATGGACCGCGCCGTCTACATCCAACCGAGGGACCTCCGAATTGACTCGCCGCTGGATCTGGTGCAGACCCTCCGGCGGATGAGCCGACTCGCCCAGCTTGTCGGGCTCCGCATGGAGGCCCAAGGCGACCTCGACGAGGCCTGGGGCTGGTACCGTGCCGGCCTCAGGTGCAGCCGCCATTGCGGCAAGAACGGCGGGTTTATCGATCGCCTCATCGGCCTCTCGATGTACAGCCAGATGGAGAAACGGATCCGCGCCTGGGCCGAGCACCCGAACCAGAGCGCTTCGAGCCTCCGGAGGGCGCTCGACGAGGTGGTCGCGATCGATGACATGACGCCGAGCTTTGCCGAGAACCTCCGTTCCGAGTACTTCGCGTTCTCTCACTTCCTCGACGCGCCCGACATCTCCCTAGCGAAGATCGAGTTGCAGATTATTGAGTCGAAGTCGAGGCCCGATATCAGCCCGTTCGCTTCCGTGAAAGAGACACTCTGGCGTCTAGTCCTCCGCGAGACCGAGCGGAGTCGTCGCCTGATCCGCGTGGTCTGGGCAAACTGGCTCGCGGCCGCGGGATTGCCTCCGGGACAACGGTTGGCGCGAGGGCACAGGCTCCGGTACGGCTACTTCTACGACCCTCCGCCCGACGCCCCCGAGAGCGTCCGACGGCTCACGCCCGAACGGATCGACGGCTGGGTCGGCTCGACTCGCTACCTCAGGGCGATGCTTCCGGGCATCGACAACTTCGACAAGGCCGAGGCGAACGAGGCGGCGATGCGGGCGCCCTCGTCGTTTACCTGGCTGAACAGCTTTATACCCGCGAGAACGGGCATCCGCCGGCTTCGCCGGACCAACTCGTCGGGCCCTATCTCAAGGGCCTCCCCGAGGGCTATGTTCTGCCGCCAACGACAAAGTGAGCAGCGGCTACAGCCGCCCGAGCACGGCGGCGATGTCCGACCGCTTCAACCCGCCGAGTACCGTCAGGCTGAGCAGATAGGCGACGGCCCCGAACGCGACGGCCAGTAAAACGTGGACGTCCTTGAGCGCGAGGCAGACGGTCACCATGACCGCCGAGGCCACCAGCGGCCGGCCGACGTGGTGATGCCACGCCGGCTGCCGCCCCTCGCGGGCCAGACAGACATAGCCCGCGATGCAAAGCAGCGCGGCGATCATGACGATCGCGCCGAAGCGCCGGCAAGGTCGAAGAGCGCGTACGAGACGGCCACCAGCGGACCGGAGGCGATCGCGCCGATGACGAGCAGCCGGGCCCCCGCCTTCTCGCGATTCAGGGCAATCAGCGCGGCCCGGTAGAGGAAGGCCAGCGTCAGGAGCGGCGCCCTCCAGATCCCCAGCGCGAGCAGGAGCGCCGAGGGCCCATATTCGGCCGTGAACAGCAGCCGGACGAGCGGCTGGGCGAGGACCGTCGCCCCGATCGCGATCGGCAGCAGGCCCATCGCCATCACCCGGACGATCGCGTCCAGCGAGCGTCGCCCCTCCGATGGCGAGGCACGCCAGGAGCGTGCGAGCGTCGGGAAGACGACCTGCTGGAAGATCAGCCCGAACGTGAGGATCGCCGTCACCATCCGGTGCGGCGCCGCGAACAGGCCGAGATCATCGAACGGCCGGAGCATCGCCACGACCATGAAGTCGACCGAGGTCAGCACGGTCTGCGCGAACTGGATCATCAGGACGGGGCTGCCCCTCCTCAAGAATACCCCGAGGAACCGCCGGCCCGGCACCGGCCGAGGCCAGCCGCGCTCGCGGACATATCCCGCCCAGATCAGGCCGATTCCGACCGCCTCGCCCACGACCAGGCAGACGGGCACCCACGCCACCCGGCCCGCGCCGCCCACGAGCATCCATACGCCCGCGGCGTACACGCCCGTCCGGACGAGCAGCGAGACGGCGATGATCCCGACCCGCTCCAGCCCCCGATACACGTAGTCGATGCCGACCGCCGTCGTGAACAGCATCAACCCGTAAAGGCGCGAGCAAGGTCCGCTCGGCGTCCCCCTTGAACGCGGGCAGGCAAACGGCCATCAGCCCGACATAGAGCGTAGTCGCCAGCGCGAGCTTGACCGCCAGGATGTGGTTCACCAGCGGCCGGACGAGCCGAGGATGTCGCGCCAGCTCGCGGGAGGCGATTGCCTCGAAGCCGTCGCGGACGAGCAGGACGAGCCAGAAGACGACATTGAATGCGAATTCGACGCGACCGTAGCCGACCCGGCCGAGCCTGTTCGTCAGCGAGAGCGTGACGGCGACCGACGTCGCCCGGCACACGACCTCGGCGATGCTGAGCATCGCGAAGTTGCGGGCGATCCGCCTTGGTGCGGGGGTGTGCCGCCGCGGAGATGACGGTCGCTTGCGAGGGGCACGCGGCAGACGACGCGGCGGGGACGTGGTTCGAGTCGTGGCCATGCGTCGTCCATGTCGCGGACCGCGGGAGGGGCCCGTCGGCGCGGCCTCGTCGGCAGGCGGCCGACCGGCTGGTCCGGTCGGAACCCCGGCGCGGGCCGCATCCTAGGGGCGTCCCCCCCTCCTGTCAACCCAAGGATCGGCCCGACGACGCCCGATGCTTGAGCCGAAAACCCCGTCGCGCCTAGCTCTTCGGCGGCATGATCGTGTACGAGACCTGGACGGAAACGGACAACTCCTGCTCCCCCGCCGCAACCGGGGCGGCCGAGCGAGCCATCATCATCTGCGGCGCCCCGCCGCCCAGCATCCCCGGCCGCGGCGGCATCGCGCCAGCCTCGACAATGTGCCTTGCCGGCCCGAGTACTACCCCAGCTTCGCCCGCCATCAGCTCCGCCTTCCGCTTTGCGTCGGCCATCGCCAGCTTCCGCGCCTGGTCGAGGAGCTGCTCGGGCTTGTCGACCCGGAAAGCGATCCCAGTCACCTGGTTCGCCCCGGCCTCGACCACCGCATCGAGCATCTCGCCCAGCTTGGCGACCTCGCGGACCGTCACCTCGACCGAGTTCGTTACGCGGTAGCCGACGACCTTCGGGACGAAATCCTCCCCGCCCGACTTCCGCGGGTCCGGGTGCGAGTAGACAGGGCTGACCTGGATCTGGGTCGTCTCGACGTCCTTGGCCGCGATGCCGCGCTCCTTGAGCACCCGATGGAGCGTGGACATCGCCTCGCTGTTGCCCCGGAGGGCCTCCTTGGCCGTGGGCCCCTGGCTGACGACCCCGATGTTGATGTCGGCCACGTCCGGCACCGCCGACACCTTGCCGTGGCCCACCACCGACAGGCTGGGCGAAGGCGTCCGCTCCTCAAATCCCTGCGCGATCGCCGCGGGCGGCCAAGCCGCCACGATGGCAAGACCCAAGATCGTGATGAACCGCATGCGTTTTCCCCTATATCGTATGGCCCGACCGCCTTAATCGAGCGCCGCGCGGGCTCGGCGGCGAAGCCGGTCGAGGGCCACCGCCGCGATGATGATCGCCCCGATGATCACGTCCTGGCTCGCGTTGGAGATCCCCGCGTGGACGCACCCGTTCGCGAGGACCGACATGAACAGGCAGCCGACCAATGTGCCCAGCACCGTCCCCTCGCCGCCCGAGAGGCTCGCGCCGCCGATGACCACCGCGGCGATCACCTGAAGCTCCATCCCGTCGGCGGTGGTCGGGTCGCCGGTGCCGTCGAGGAAGAGGAACTGGAGCACGCCCGCCAAGCCCGTCGCCACCCCCGCGAGGCCGTAGATCGCAAGCTTGACGACCGGCACGTCGATGCCACAGAGCTTCGCCGTCGCCTCGTTCGAGCCGACCGCGTAGAAGTACCGGCCGAGCACGGTATATCTTAGCATCGCTACCAGCGCGACGCTCAGCCCCAGAAGCATCCAGACGCCGGGCGCTACGATGAGCCACTCGGGCCTCGGCTCGGCTGCGAGCAAGGTGCCGAACCACCACGGCTTCGACTTGCCCGGAATGTAGATCGCCGTGCTACCGCTCAGCCACTTCGCCAATCCTCGGTAAGTCTTCATTCCTCCGAGGGTGATGATGAACGGCGTGACCCCCAGTTGCGTGATGAGCGCCCCGTTCGCCAACCCGCAAAGGCCCCCGACGCCCACCCCGCAAGCCAGCGCCACCGGTACCGGCAGGCCGGCGTCACGGATGAGTCTCGCCAGGACCACCGTTACCAGCGCGACGACCGAACCCACGGTCAGGTCGATCCCGCCGCCGATCATCACCGCAGTCATCCCGAGCGCCGCGGTCCCGACAATCACGGTATGGACGGCGATCGTCCGCCAGTTGTAGGCGGTCAGAAACGTCCCCGACTCCCGCGTCAGCACCGCGAACAGGACGGTCACCCCGATCAGACCAGCAAACGGGCCGATCAGGCCGACGAGCCTGCGGACCGCGCCGTGGACCCTCGCCCCGCGAGCCCGGTCGCCCGCAACTGTTGCGATCGCGTCCCCCGCCACGCGTCACCCCCTCGTCGCGACGTCCATCACCGCGGCCTCGGTCCATTCCCCGACCGGCCGCGCGGGGCTCAGGACGCCGCGTGTCATCACGGCGATCCGGTCGCAGATGCCGAGCAGCTCGGGTAGATAGGAGCTGACCATCACCACCGCTTTTCCGCCCGCCGCCAGCTCGCCGATCAGCCGGTAGACCTCGGCCTTCGAGCCGACGTCGATACCCCGCGTCGGCTCGTCGAGCAGCAGGACATCGGCCTCCTGGTAGAGCAGCCTCGCCAGCGCCACCTTCTGCTGATTCCCCCCGGAGAGCTGCCAGATGGCCTGCCGGGGGCCAGCGGCCTTGACCCGGACAGCGTTCATCCACCGGGCGGCCTCGGTCTCCCGCGCCGGCAGGTCGAGCCATCCCCACCGGGCATGTCGCCCGAGCGCCGAGTACGTCAAATTGTCCTCGATCGAACGGGCCAGGGCCAATCCCTCGCCCTTGCGATCCTCGCTCAAGAACCCTACGCCCTGTTCGATCCTCCGATGGGGCGATTCCGAACGTTGCCAGGCGAGTCCCTTGACGACCACCCGACCCGCCCGGACCGCATCGAGGCCGAAGATCGTCCGGAGCAGCTCCGTCCGCCCCGCCCCAACCAGTCCGGCGATCCCGACCACCTCACCGCGTCGGACCTGCAGGTCGGCCGACCTCGGCAACAGTCGCCCCGACAGGCCCTCCAGGTCGAGCACAACCTCGCCCGTCGTCCTCGGCATCCGCGGGAACATCTCCTTCAAGTCGCGCCCGACCATCGCTCGGATAATCGTCGCGAGATTCGCGCCGGCCATCCGTCCCGACGCGACCGATCGCCCATCGCGGAGCACCGTGAATTGGTCGGCAAGCCGGCCGACTTCCTCGAGGAAATGGCTGATGTAGACGATCGCATGTCCCTTCGACCGGAGCCGGTCGATCACCGCGAATAGCCGCTCCGCATCGCGCTCCGTCAGCGAGCTCGTCGGCTCGTCGAAGACGATCACGCGGGCGTCCGAGACCAGCGCCCGCGCCACCTCGACAAGCTGCTGCGCCCCGACGCTCAGCCCGCCCGCGATCGCCTCGGGCCGTATGTCGGGATGTTCCAGCAGGTCCAGCGCCTCGCGGACGAGCCTGCGATGCTCGCCCCGCCGGATGATCCCCGCCCGCGTCCGCTCGCGGCCGAGCATCACGTTTGCCTCGACCGTCAGATGCGGGGCGATCGCCAATTCCTGGTAGATCATCGCCACGCCACGCCCGAGCGCCTCGCGCGGCCCTCGCGGCGTGTAGGGCCGCCCGTCGAGCGTCATCGTGCCCGCGTCCGGCCGGCAGGCCCCGCTGAGCACCTTCATAAGCGTGCTCTTGCCCGCCCCGTTCTCGCCGATCAGCGCATGGACCTCGCCGTCTCGCAGGATGAGCGACACGCCGTCGAGCGCCCGGCTCAACCCGAACGACTTGACGACCCCCTCCATCACAAGTCGCGGCGGCGGCTCGTTCATCGCGACCTCGACACGAGCCCCGCCCCCTCCAGCGCCCGGAGCATCCCCAGCGTGTTCGACTCATTCACGCAGAACACCCCGTCGATCTGCCGGCGATACCGCGTCACCAGGCTCTGCGACTTCTGCTGCGCCAGGTCCGACGTCGCACCCGCCGTACTGGTCGTTCGAAAGATACGACGAGCTTGGGAAACTCCTTCGCGATCGTGTCGGTGAACCCCTTCTCCCTTTGAATCGTGCTCTCCGACCCCTCAGCGTAGCGAAGCAGGATGATTCGCCCCTCGCCCTTGAGCAGCTCGCCGAGCCTGCGTGCGGCAAGGACGCCCCCGTGGTAGTTGTCCGTCGAAACCGTGCTGATAACTTTGTCCGACTCGAGTCCCGAGTCGATGATGACCACGGGAATCTCCTTGGCGATCGCCTGCTCGACCGGCTCGACGAGCGCCTTCGCATCGAGCGGCGCCAGCACGATTCCGTCGACGCCGACGGCCACCGCGTTCTGAACGAGCTTGATCTGATCGCTCCGCTCGTCTTCCTTGAGCGGCCCTTGCCAGATCAGCTCAACATCGCCGTGTTCTTCGGCCGCCTTCAAGGCCCCGGCGTGGATCGACTGCCAGAACTCATGCGTCGTGCCTTTGGGGATCACCATGATCCGCCACCGCTTCGCCTTTTTGCCCGAAACCGACGCATCCTGCGTGTGAGGCACCTTGGTCGG
>CAVSDG010000001.1:0-1202619 GCA_963726685.1 uncultured Planctomycetota bacterium | reverse complement strand
AGCCCGGGATGTCCGGCAGGTGCTGCCACTCGGGCGACTCCGGGGATGGCTCGCCCGAGGGCGGGAACAGGGCGTCCAGATTCTCCCGGAAGCGACGCAACTGCTGCCACCGGCTACGGACCTCGGGCAGGAGGTCGGGCCACGACTGGCAGACCTCCTCCGGCGTCGCGTCCGAGTCGAGGAGCTCGTCGAGTAGCCGCTGTACGCGCGGGTCGTCGGCCATGGTGCGCGCTCTCCGCCGCCGGCCGAGGTCGGGCTAGCACGAGGTGGGGTCGCTGTCGGCCGGGCGCAGATCCTCCAGCGACGCGAACAGCAACTGCAGCCCCCGGTTTAACCGCCGCTTCACGGTTATCACCGAGACCCCGATCACCCGCGCCGCCTCGGCCTGGGTCATCCCCTGGATCCGGACCATGTCGAACGCCTCCCGCTCGGCCTCAGGCAGGCCGTCGACTGCCGCTAGCATCCGCCGGCCGTCGGGGGAGATCCCCGTGCCGCTGCTGGGGGGAGAGGGGACGAGCCCCTCAACCAGCTCGACGGCGAAGGGCCGTTCATCTAAGCGTCGGGCCAGGTCATTGAGCTCCCAGCGCATGTGCTGGCAAGCCAGCGCGAAGAACTCGCGGACGGTAGCGGGTCGGGCCTCGCGCAGCGCCTTGAGGAGCCGCTCGACGACGGCGCCGAGCATCTCGTCGGTCTGGAGGTTTAGCGGCGGGCGGGTGAGGCGGGGGTAGCTGCGGTGGAGGAGCGTGCCGCAGAGCTGGTGCAACCTATGGACGGCGCGGTCGAGGAGGGCGCGGATGACCGGCTCGGAGGGGGAATCGCCGCCAAGCTCGTCCAGGTACCTGCGGACCGCGACGGTCGTGTTGTCCTCGCTCATCGCACCGCCCATCCGTTTCAGCGCGGTTAAACCCACGCCGATTTTACTACGGCCCGGTGTGCGGTCGCCACGCTTCAGATTTATGACCGAGAAACGCCGAACCGTCCGGCCGAGCTCCTGATCCTGTCTGGCCTGGCCGCCGGCTACGCCGCCCCGGACGTCCCCGTCAGGCGGCAGTACATCGGCCGCGATGCCGTCGAGAAGCGCGGCGTGTTGCTCGACAACGGAATCCGTCCGATCGGGATCTCCCTCCGGACAGAGGCAATGATCATGACAAGCCGGCGCCCCATGACGGTCTCGCCGCTCTGGCTGCAGGGATCGATCCTGACCTTCATCGTCGGGTTCTCGGTGCTCGCGTTCTCGGCGATCCGGATCTACCAGGACCACGCGCCGATCCCCGAGCGGATCGCGGACGAGTCGGGCAAAGTCCTGTTCACGAGGCAGCAGATCCTCGACGGCCAGGAGCATTTCCTCACGTACGGCCTGATGCAGTTCGGCACCGTGTACGGCCATGGCGCCTACCTCGGCCCCGATTTCACGGCCGACTACCTGCACCGCATGGCCCTGCACATGAACAAGCAGTACGGTGATGACGAAGCGGCGCGGGCCAGGACGAGGCGCGAGCTGCAGGCCAACCGCTACGACCCGCGGACCGGGACGCTCGTCTGGTCCGCCGGGCAGGTCTCGGCCTTCGAGGAGATCCACGACCACTTCGGCGAGCTTGTCTACGCCCGGAAGGCCAGCGGCGAGGGGCTCAAGCCGGGCATGATCGCAGATCCCGAGGACACGCGGGCGATCGCGGCGTTCATCGCCTGGACGGCCTGGACGAGCGTGGCGCGACGGCCCGACAAGCCCTACTCGTACACGAACAACTGGCCCCCCGAGGATCTGGTGGGCAACGCGCTCACGGGCGACGCGATCATGTGGAGCACCTTGTCGCTGGTCACGCTCCTGGGGGGGAGCGGCCTGGTCCTGGGCGTCTACGGCCGCTATTCGCGGGTCGTCGGCTGGCACGAGACCGAGGAGCGGCGGGTGCGGTTCGTGCCGCCGGCCTCCGTGCCCCTGACGCCCGCCCAGCGCGTGACCGCCTGGTTCTTCCTGGTCGTCGCGGCGCTGTTCCTGATCCAGAACCTCGTCGGCGGCGCGACCGTCCATTACATGGTCGAGGCGGGTGGCTTCTTCGGGATCGACCTGCCGAGGTGGCTCCCCTACAACCTGACCCGGACCTGGCACCTCCAACTCGCGATCTTCTTCGTGGCGACGGCGTACCTGGCGGCGGGAATCTTCCTGGCCCCCCTGATCGCGGGCCGCGAGCCGCGCGGCCAGGGGGTGCTGGCCGCGGTCCTGCTCGGTGCGCTGACGGTGGTCGTCTTCGGCAGCATGGGCGGCGAATTCTTGAGCTATCACGGCCTCCTGCCGCGCGGGTTGCGGTCGTCCCTGGGTGCGCAGGGCTTCGAGTACCTCGAGCTGGGCCGGTTCTGGATGATCCTGCTCATCATCGGCATGGTTCTCTGGGTGGCTATCATCTTCCGCGGGCTGCGGCCCCGCCTGGCCGTCGAGAGCCGGGGCAACCTGCCCTGGCTGTTCCTCTACAGCGCGCTGTCGATCCCGGCGTTCTACGCGGTCGGTCTGCTGGCCCATACGCGGACCACGTTCGCGATCGGCGACTTCTGGCGGTTCTGGGTCGTCCACCTCTGGGTCGAAGACTTCCTGGAGCTGTTCACCACGATGCTGGTGGCCTTGATTTTCGTGCTGATGGGGATCGTCTCGGAGCGGTTCGCCACGCGGCTGATCTACTTCGATGTGATGCTCTACTCGGTCGGCGGCGTGGTCGGCACGCTCCACCACTGCTACTTCAGCGGCGGCCCGGCGGTCGAGATGGCTCTGGGGGCCTTCTTCTCGGCGGCCGAGGTGATCCCGCTGACGCTGCTGACGGTCGAGGCGTGGTCGTTTCTCCAGCTCGGCAGCCGGCAGCAGGCCGGCGGCTCGGCAGCTTTCCCGCACCGCTGGGCGGTCCTGTTCCTGGCGTCGGTCGGGTTCTGGAACTTCCTCGGCGCCGGCGTGTTCGGATTCCTGATCAACCTCCCGGTCGTCAGCTACTACGAGATAGGCACGCTGCTCACCTCCAACCACGGCCACGCGGCGTTTATGGGCGTCTACGGCATGCTGGCGCTGGCGCTCCTGGTCTTCTGCACCCGCTACCTGGCCCGGCCCGAGGACTGGAGCGAGGGCTTGGTGCGCTTCTCGTTCTGGGCCACGAACGTCGGGTTGATGCTGATGATCCTCGGGCACCTGTTCCCGCTTGGGGTCTTGCAGCTCGGCGACGTGGTGACCAACGGCTACTGGCACGCGCGAACGGAATGGTTCCGGAACTACCCGTGGCTGTCGTGGGCGCGGATGCCGGGCGACGTGGTGTTCATGTGCGGCTCGGCCCCCCTGGTCTGGCTCACGCTCAAGGTGGCGCTCCAGACCCGGAAGACCTCAGCTCCCGTGGATCGGACGGGGGATTCCCTTGAAGCAACCCTTTACACCGAAATCATGCCCTCTCGGGCCTGAGCCGCGCGGCGGGACCGATCGACTCGGGAGGATCCTCCTCGATGTTGCCGACTCTGACAGTCCGGGGCGTGGGACTCGACCTGGGGCTCGCCCTTCTGCTGGCGTACGTGTTCGTGCTCTGGGCCGGCGGCTGGGCCCTGGAGTCCCTGGCCGGGGTCCACTTCCGCCGCGCCCAGCGCCACGCGCAGGACGGCTTCGCCTACGACGCGGAACTCGACCGATATGAGTGCCCCCAGGGGGAGTTGCTCACCCTGCACACGTTCGATGACCGGAACAAGCTGGCCATCTACAGGGCCCCAGCTGCGTCGTGCAACGAGTGCGCGCTCAAGGCGTTCTGCACGCCGCACGACGAGGGACGGCACGTTTACCGCTCCCTGGCCGAGTTCCACGAGACCGACGTCGGCCGGTTCCACCGCTGGCTTTCGCGGATCGTCTTCGGGTCGGCACTGGTCTTCTCCGCCGGGGGGCTACTCACCTGGTGGAACAAACCGGGCGAGTGGTTGCTCGTGATCGAGACCGGCATCGGCCTCGTGCTGCTCTGGCGTAACGTCCGAGGCACCCCGGCGGTCAGGGGCGCGACGGGGTAGATCACTTCCAGGAATCGCCGATAACAGCCCGTTCGCTGCGGGGTCGGGAGGCATGATCCCACGTCGGAATCGAGTCCCATAGCTGCGGGAGGCGGAGCATGAGGTACATGGCGACGGTCGGGTTGATCGCGGCGGCCTTGCTCGCCCAGGGCCACTCCGAGGATGCCTTCGAACTGTCCAGACGGGAATCGTCGGCCTATGTCCGGGCCTTCAACGAACACAAGGCAGCGGGACTGGACGCGCTCTTCAACCGGGACGCCGACCTCGCCTTCCTTCAGGGGTCCGATGTGGCGAAGCTCGATTACGGCCTCGTCCGTGGCGCGGACGAGATCGCGGGGTGTCTCGCGAGGTTCTTCGAGCTGTACCCGAACGCCAGGCTCTCCCAGGCCGTCACGACGGCCCGACTGATCCGCCCGGACCTGCTCATCACCGACGTCGACTTCGAGATCGTGGGCCTTCCCGGCAACGCCGGCCCGATCCGGGGCCGTTCCGTAGTCATCCGCGCGAACGAATCCGGCGCGTGGAAGATCGCCGCCGACCGGAACGTCTCCAGGACGCACACAGCGAAGTAGAACACCCGTCGTCCTCATCGACGACGCAGTCAGGGACGCGATCCGTCGCGAACCCCGCGTGGATTCCCCGCACATGATCGGCCTCGGCGAACGCGCCGTGGGCCATGAATCTTGGACCCAATGCGAGCCCATGACACCCTTCGAGCGGGAGGAGACACGTGGCGACTGAGAGAGAGATTCTCGAGCGACTGACCCGAGTGCTCATGGACGCGCTCGGCGCGGACGACGAGGACGTCACGCTGTCGGCCACACTCCAGGGGGACCTGGGGGCCGAGTCGATCGACTTCCTGGATATCGTGTTCCGCCTCGAGCGTGAGTTCGGGATCAAGATCCCACGCGGCGAGCTGTTCCCCGAGTCGATCTTCGACGGTCGCTCGGAGTTCGTCCGCGAGGGCGAGGTGACCGACGAGGGCATGGTCGAGCTGCGCTCGCGGCTGCCGTTCGCCGACCTCGACGGATTCGACGGCGACCGACGCTTCGGGTCCGTCGCCGACCTCTTCACCGTCGGCCTGCTGGCCCGGTACGTCGCGTGGAAGCTCGTCTCCACGGGAGGCGTCCCGTCCACATCCGCGGTTTGATCGCGGCGAAGCAGGGCAAGAGCGTGTTCGCAGGCGAGCGCCGGCAACGGCCCCGCCATGTCTCTCCACCGTATGAACCCGCATCCGAGCTGAGGTGCACATCATGCCCCGGGCGAACGCAATCAGAGGACTATCACTTCTCGCCGCGACGGTCTCTCTCGCCGTCTGCACCCCGGTATTCGCCGGAAGCCGATCAGGGATCGTCGTGATCCGGGCGGAGTCGACCGAGCTAAGCTGCCCCATCCCTTTCAGAATGGGGAAGATCCCCGTCGTCTTCATCCACGGCATGCTCGGCAGCCCCGACAACTGGTCCGATATGATCGAGCAGCTGTCCGCCGACCCGGCGGTGCAGGCGCATTTCCAACCTCTGGTCTTCCGCTACGACAGCCTGCGGTCGATCCCCGACGCGGGCCGGGCCCTCCTGGATGCACTCCGCGAGGCGCGGCGGCAATTCGATCCCGAAGGGCGGGACGGCGGCTTCGACCGAGTGATCCTGGTAGGCCACAGCATGGGCGGGTTGGTCGCAAAGGCGGCGATCCAGGCCGGCGGGTCGGGGCCTTCGTCGATCAACGACTCGCCTCGCAAAGAGCGCAGCGGGCCCGACCTGCCGAAGCTCGACCGGGTCATCTTCATCGCGACGCCGCATCGCGGCTCTCCGGTCGATCGCGGCGCCTTGCGGTCCACGGGGAGCTGGATTGCATGGGCCGTCAGCCCGTCGTCCCCGGCGTGGGACTCGCGAGTATCGAGCGTCGATCAGCTCGCCTGGGATAGTCCGCTGCTAGCGGACCTGGAGCGGGCCCGCGCCGACCGGGGCGTCCCCTTCCACTCGATCATCGCCGCGATCCGCGACGCGTCGGCCGAAGGGGCGACCGATGGCCTCGTCCCCGTCGCCAGCGCGAGGCTCGACGGGGCCCGATCGGAGGTCGTGGTCAGGACGCACCACATCTGCTTCCGGCACCCCGAAGTTATCCGCGAGGTCCGCAGGATCCTCATCGAGCAGACCGCCCTCTCATCGCGACCTCGAATGGGCGAACCGGCCGCTCATTCCGGAGCTCGAGCGCGACTTGGAGACCGGGATGGCTCATGATAGCTCTACGAATCACCTGACACGACCCTGCGAGACGTCATCCTGCCCGACAATGCCGACGTGCTCGATCGTGGGTCGCCGCCTCGTCGGGCCTGGTATTTCCTTGATGGGGCATCCCTGAGTATCGACTTCTCCATCTCGGCGTCGGCTGCAGGCCGCATGAGCCGGACGTTCTCCGGATTCAGCCCCTCGAGTCGGCGGGCCTGGTCGAGCCTCCTCCCGCCGTACCCCATGCGCCAGCAGTGGTAGGGCGTCTCGGTCGCGCCCAGTTGGTTGCTGACCCGATCGAGCTTCGCCTGCTTCGGTACAGTCGCCCGGAGTTACTTCGGACCAAGCGACTTCGGGACGGCGGAACGATCCGCTTGCCCTGGTCCGCGGCATATGAGACGCCCTTGCGGTCGTCTGAAACCGACCCGGCGTGACGACGATGAGGCGCTTGAAGTGATGGCGAAACGATCCCGAGATATCACCCGAACTGCCCAAACGTGCGACTTCGGCAGCGGAAGGAAAGCGCGGATAGGCGATTGTTGCGGCGTCGGCACTGCGTCGGATCGGAAACGATTGCCGGCACCAATTCTTCGTCCCGAGTCGTCGACGGCGGGGAAGACAACATTGTTGTATTCATGTCTATGCCCATGCGCCACATAAGCGGGCCACGAGGTCGCTCTAGCCGACAACGAAAGGCGAGCAGCCCTCAGCGTATCCTGATGGCTGGAGTTTTCGACGATGCGGTTACCGTGTCAGGTCCATCGCAGGCCGCTTGTTGCTCGGCCGGTATAATAACACGCTCCCGCCAGGGGCTGATCTGATAGGTGAGATGCATCCAATGGAAGTAAAGAACGATGCGCGGCTTAGGCTTCGTGAAGAGGCCGGGAACTCGGTGACGCGATGGATCTCGGCGCTGAAGAACGGTGATCAGGCCGCCGCGCAGGGGCTCTGGGAGACCTATTTTGGTCGGCTGGTGGGCTTGGCCCGCGCCCGGCTGCGCGACGCTCCACTCCGAATTGCCGACGAGGAAGACGTCGCCCTCAACGCAGTCGATAGCTTCTGCCGGGGTGCCCAGTCGGGTCGCTTCCCCCGTCTCGACGACCGTCACGACCTCTGGCAGATCCTCGTCTTGATCACCATGCGGAAGGCCATCAACCTGCGGAACTACGAGACTCGACGATCACGGGGTATGGGTAGGACACAAAGCCTGACGGACCTGGGCCCGGATGGGCTCGAACTGATCGGCAGCGATGAACCGTCTCCCGAGCTCGCCGCTCAACTCGCCGAGGAGTATCGGCGACTGATGGACGAACTCGGCGACCGAACCCTGCAGCTCATAGCGACCTTGAAGCTGGAGGGTTACACCAACGGCGAGATCGCGTCTCAGCTCGGATGTGTCGTCTCGACAGTCGAACGCAAGCTCGCCCGGATTCGGGGCAAATGGGCTGGCTAGTGGAGTTAGGGGCCGAATGCCGCTGATGTTTCCTCGTCAGGAGCCCTGGATCGAGAGTCTCGAAACACCGTAGATGGTTCACGGTCCTGATGGTCTACGGCTGCGGGAAAACAGGCAACGCCGAGGTAACCCGCGTCCATGGTCTCGCGCCATGGGGTGAGAGCGAGCAGGAGTGACCCCGTCGGGGCCGGACGTCGCCAGGACGGGGGGGCACTCGAGACCCTGCCAGAGGGAATTGATCGTGCATGCGAACTCGGAGCGAGCGAACTGGCTCGATGCGACGCATGTCGCGGGCAATATCGATGAGGTCTGCGATCGATTCGAGGCCTCATCGGCGCGGGCGAACGACCGCTGATCGAAGGCTTCCTGGCCACCACGACCGATTCGCTGCATCCGTCTCTGATCCGTCACCTTCTCGCCGTGGAACTCGATTATCGCGGCTGCCTCGGAGAGTTTCCGGAGCCTTCGGAATATCGCGTTCGATTCCCGGGGCATGAAGCTCTAATCGACTCGGCATTCGCCGAGTTTATCCGGCGGCTCGTGCGCCCTCGCTCGGCGTACAGGAAGACCCTCGCGCTGGGGACGCGACGGGATGGGTCGGCCCCGGGCGGGGCCACGAATCCGCCGGGGGGCCTCTTCGCCGACTTCCCGGGTTGCGAGATCCTCGCCGAGCTGGGCCGCGGCGGGATGGGCGTCGTCTACCTGGCGCGCCAAGTCCGGCTCAATCGCCTGTGTGCCCTGAAGGTCGCCTCGGTCGACGAGCACGCCGGCGCCGAGACTCGTGCCCGATTCCTGGCCGAGGCCGAGGCCATCGCTCGGCTCAGGCACCCGAACGTCGTCCAGATCTACGGACTCGGCGAGCACGACGGCAGGCCCTACTTCGAGATGGAGTACATCGAAGGGGGCAGCCTCGCCCGTCGGCTCGACGGCACACCTTCGGCGCCCGGGCCAGCGGCGCGGATGATCGCGGACCTGGCCCGCGCGATCGGCGAGGCCCATCGCCTGGGGATCGTGCACCGTGATCTCAAGCCGGCCAACATCCTGCTGGTGGACGATCAAACTCCCAAGATCGTGGATTTCGGGCTGGCCAAGTCGCTTCATGACGACGCCGGACTGACCCGGACAGGGGTTTTCCTCGGGACCCCGAGCTATGCGGCGCCCGAGCAAGCGGAGGGCCTGACCGGGACGGTTGGCCCAGCCGCCGACATCTACGCGCTGGGGGTGATCTTCTATCAGCTGTTGACCGGCCGGCCTCCCTTCCAGGCGGAGACGGTCCTGCGGACGCTGGAGCAGGTCAGGTCGGCCGACCCAGTCCCGCCGTCGCGGCTGCAGCCCGGCCTGCCCAGGGATGCGGAGACGATCGCGCTGAAGTGCCTGGAGAAGGACCCGCGGCGGCGCTACGCCGATGCCGCGTCCTTGGCGGAGGATCTGGACCGTTTCCTTGCAGCCCGCACGATCCTGGCCCGGCCCGCCGGGGCCGCGGAGCAGGTGCGGAAGTGGCTACGCCGCCGGCCGGCCGTGGCCCTGCTCTCGGCGTCGGTGGTGGCAGTCACGCTCCTGGCCTTCGTCCTGGTCACCTGGCAATGGAGGCGAGCGGATGCCAGGGCCGTCGCGGAGGCCGCCGCCAATGAGAGGGCTCAACGCGCACGCGTCGTGGCGTTCGAAGAGCAGGCCCGGCTCGCGTTCCACCAGGCGCAGGCCCTGTGTGACCAGGGCGAGGTGGCGCGTGGCCTCCTCTGGCTGGCCCACAGCCTGGAGCTGGCCTCAAAGGCTGAATCGGGGGAGCTCGACCGCCCGATCCGGATCAACCTGGCCGATTGGTCGGGCCAACTCTTCCGCCCCCTGAGGCAAACGCCGATGCGACATCCGGCGCCGATCGTGGGCCTGGCCTTCAGCCGCGGGGGACAGGCGCTCGTCTCGGTGGGCCAGGACGGCGTCGCGCGATTCTGGGACACGGCCGCCGGGCGAGAGGACCAACCGCCATTGGACCTCGGGCTCGACCCCGCCGTCGCGAGGCCGGCGCGCGTCCGATTCGGCCCGGAGGCTAGCGGCATGGTGGGGGTGGTCGATGACCTGGGACGGACACACGTCTGGAACCTGGACCACCGCCGGCGATCGCCCCCACCCCCCGCGTGCCCCCACGAGCCGAGGGCGCAGGACATCGCCTTTGCTCGGGATCAGAGCGTCATTATCCAGGAAGTCGGCGGGGGCCTGCACTGGTGGGAGATCGGGCGACCGCCGGGCCCGGCGACGTGCCAGCACACCGAGGCGCCGGCGGGTCGGGAGGGCGGTGACGCCGTCCTGGCGATCAGTGTCGACGGCGCGACGTTGGCCCGCGGCGGGCCGGGCCGGCGGACCCTCCGCTGGGACGTAGCGACGAGGGGGCCCATCGGATCCGAGCTGCAGCACGACGAGCCCGTGGAGGCGATCGCCCTGACCCCGGATGGCCGAACGGTCATCACGGGCCACCGTCACGGGAGGCTCCATGTCTGGGACGCGGAGACGGAGCGAGGCTTCGATCTCCCGTCCCAGGGGACGGAGGTGACGGCACTGGCCGTCTCGCAGGATGGCCGGGTCTTCGCCTCCGGAACCGGGGGCGGGGTCGTACGCCTCTGGGACACGTCCTTGCTCGGACCGGTCGGGCAGACCCTCAAGCTTCCTGGCGGGGTCACTGCCCGCGCGTTCGACCCCCGGGGCCGCGTCCTGGCGATCGGGGAGGACGATGGCACGATCTTGCTCCGGGAGCTGCCCCGCCCGAAGGGCCTTGGCACCCCCCTCCTGCTGAAACATCCCGTGCAGAACGTGACCTTCGGAGAGGACGGTCGGCGGCTCCTGATCGGGACCACCGAAGGGATGCAATGGTGGGACTTAACCGACTGGAAGACCTCCAATTCGGACCGAGGCCAGGACGACGGGCGGTCGGGCCCGGTCAAGGCCACGGCGGTCAGCCCCGACGGTCGAACCCTCGCGACGGCGAGTCGCTTGGGGGCTGGGGGCCGGGTTCGCGGCCGGGTCGAGATCCATGATGCGGCCACGGGAAGGGCGCTCCGGGAGACCCCCGATCAGCCTCACCCGCTGTCGGGCGTGGCCTATACCCCGGACTCGAAGTGGCTCCTCGCCTGGGGCCCGGTGCCGGGGACGGCCCGGCTGTGGGACGTGGCCTCTTTGCAAAACTCCCGCCCCCTCGTTCGGTCCCTGAAGTGCTCCGTCCTCCAGGCTACCTTCAGCCGTGATGGTCGGCACCTGTTGCTGGGCTGCCGCGATGGCAGGGCGAGGCTCTGGGATGTGGACAGCGACACGGAGATCGACCCCGATCATGAGCCGAGGCACGCCTACCCGATCACGGCCGTCGCCTTCGACCCCGGTCGTTCGCGCCTGGTGACGGGGTGCCACGCCGGCACGGTCCGGCTCTGGGACGCGACCCGGGGCATCATGCTCAACGAATTGCGTCAGAATGCCGGGGAGATCGTCGCCCTGGCCTTCAGCCCCGATGGGACGACGCTCCTGACCGCCAGTCACGACGGCACGGCGCGGTTCCTGGATGCCGAGTCCGGCAGGCAGCTCGGCCCTGCTTTGCACCATGCCGATGCCGTCCTCTGCGTCGCCTTCCACCCCGACGGGCAGAGCGTGGCGACAGGTACCAGGGACGGGATGGTGCAACGCTGGAGCGTCCCCCCGTCCCCCGAGCGCGGAGAGGCCGCAGCGATCCGTCGCCGAGTGAGCCGGCAGGTCGGCCTGGAACTCGACGGCCAGCGAGTGGAGGCGATGGAGACGTTCGACGATTGATGGGCTGGGCTCCTACCCGATTGCGTATGTCCTGAGCAGATAGACGGTTTCGGACTCGCAAAGCAACTCGTGATCCGGAAACCCGGAGAATCCATCGAGCGCGGTGCGGGGTTTCGACCTCGCTCGGTGAGTAACTCATCGAGTCGGTGGTCCCCCTTGGCCCCTGGGATGAGACGAGGCGAGCGTCGAGTCAGCCGCTGAGGGTGTAGAGGACGCGACTCTCGGCTGGTGACGATCATCGAGCGGCGTCTCCGTTTGGGTCGGGATCCCCGGTATGGGTCGCCGCGAGCGAGGCCGGCGCGCCGACCGAAGCCAATTCCGCGGAAGTCGAGGGGGGCTTACCGCTTGGGTCCGGTTTTCCCGGAAGTGTCAGGGCCGCCCGAGGCCGGCGTGCCGACCGAAGCCAAATTGACGCACGGTGATTGATAGTAAAGATTTAACACTGATTTTCTGAGGGTGCATCGGCCGGACCAGGCTGATCGCGATCCGGGTGGCGCGGGTCCCGTGATCCCGCCCAAACTGACTCGACGAGGTATCCGCCTGTGGATGAAACGATCGGGCTGGCTATGACCGTCGAGCGGGGCGACCCGATGGCGGCGGAGCGGTTGCTCCCCGTGGTTTACGAAGAGCTGCGCACGCTGGCGGCCCGGCGGCTCGGGCGCGAGGCGCCCGGCCAGTCGCTCCAGGCAACGGCCCTGGTCCACGAGGCCTACCTGCGGCTCGTCGGCGGCGATCCGGGACGGTGCTGGGAGGGCCGGGGGCATTTCTTCGCCGCCGCGGCCGAGGCGATGCGCCGCATCCTCGTCGACCGCGCCCGCGACCGTCGCCGGCTCAAGCGGGGCGGGGGCAGGGAGCGCATCGACCTCGACCTGGGCTCCGTTCCGCTCGACGGACCGGGCGACGACCTGATCGATCTCGACGAGGCCCTCACGGACCTGGGCCGGGAAGATCCCCTCTGCGCCGACTGGTCGCGCTGCGGTTCTTCGCCGGGCTGACGCAGGCCGAGGCGGCCGAGGCCCTCGGCCTGGCGCGACGGACCGCCGACCGGCAGTGGGCCTACGCGCGGGCCTGGCTCTACGAGCACCTCCGTCGCGGCGACGCCTCGCCCGCCGTCTGAGACGCCTCCCAGGGATGATCTGCCTTGTGCTTTGTGCTTTCTGCTCTTCGGAAAGGCACAAGACACAAGGCAAAGAGCAAAGAGCAGAAACGGAAGACAATTCCCCGGGAACCGTATGACTCCGGGAAAATTCGGACGGACTGGCGCACTCCGGAGTCAGACGGAGCATTGAAAGGGTGACACCCCGAGGGAGCCTTCGCGTGACCGGCACCGCACCCGACATCAAGGCGATCTTCGTCGAGGCCCTGGACCTGGCCACCGACGCCGAGCGGGCCGCCTGTCTCGACCGCGCCTGCGCTGGCTCGCCCGACGTCCGGGCGCGGGTCGAGGCCCTGCTGGCGGCGATCGGCCAGGCCGGCAGCTTCCTGGAGAAGCCGGCGGCGGGCTGGGAAACAGGCCGCGAGCCCGGCGCGGGCGATGGCTCCGCCACGCTCGCGGACCAGGGCGATTGGGGGGACGCGACGATCAGCAGTGGGGCCGCCCCCGGCGGCCCGCCCGGCCCCTGGGCCCCCTCGAACCCGGCGAGGCTCGGCGACTTCGAGCTGATCCGGCGGCTGGGTGAGGGGACGATGGGGGTCGTGTACGAGGCGTGGCAGATGAGCCTGAACCGCCCGGTCGCCATCAAGATGATCCGCGCCGGGCTGTTCGCCGGCGAGTCCGAGCTGCGACGGTTCCGCATCGAGGCCGAGGCCGTCGCCCACCTCGATCACCCGCGGATCGTGCCGATCTACGGCGTCTGGGAGGACCGCAACTGCCACTACTTCAGCATGAAGCTGATCCCGGGCGGGAGCGCGGCGCGGTGGATGCCCTCATACACCGAAGACACTCGCGCCGCGGCGCGGCTGGTGGCCGAGATCGCCCGGGCGATCCAGCACGCCCACGACCGGGGCGTCCTCCACCGCGACCTGAAGCCGTCGAATATCCTGCTCGACGACGAGGGCCGGCCGCTCGTGACCGACTTCGGCCTGGCGAAGCGGTCCGGCGACGAGAGCGGCCTGACGCAGTCGGGCGCGATCGTGGGGACTCCGAGCTACATGGCGCCGGAGCAGGCCTCGGGCGACCGCGATGCCGTCACGGCGATGACCGACGTCTACGGCCTGGGGGCCGTGCTCTACGCCCTGCTGACCGGCCGCCCTCCGTTCGTCGCCGACACGATCCTGGGGACGATCGAGCGGGTCGCGACACGGCCTCCGGCCCCGCCGTCGCGGATCAACCCCCGCGTGGGCCGCGACCTGGAAACGATCTGCCTGAGGTGCCTGGAGAAGGACCCGCGCCGGCGCTACGCCTCGGCCGACGCCGTGGCCGAAGACCTCCGCCGCTGGCTCGACGGCGAGCCGATCGCCGCGCGGCCCGTCGGCGCGGCCTCGCGGGCGTGGATGTGGTCGCGCCGCAACCCGATCGTCGCCTGCCTGCTCGCGGCGCTCTTCCTGTTCGCCTTCGGGACCACCTGGCAATGGCGGCGTGCCGAGCGCCTGCTCGTCCAGGCCCGTCGGGACGCCTGCGGCGAGGCGATCGACCACGCCCTGTCCATCTGCGCCAGGGGGATGTCGGCCGCGGGATGCTCCGGCTGGCCGAGGCCCTGGAGACGGCCCCGTCCGGTGCGGACGACCTCAAGCGCGCCGTCCGCGTCAATCTCGTCGCCTGGTCGCGCCATCTGACCCAACTCACCAATCTGCTCCGGCACACGGACCAGGCGCATTTCGTGGCCTTCAGCCCCGACGGCCGGACGGCCGTGACGACGAGCAGCGACGGCACGGCCCGGCTCTGGGATGCCATCACCGGCGACCCTCGCGGCGCTGTTCTGCGTCATGAGGGGAGCGTCAGGCAGGCGGAGTTCAGCCCCGACGGCCGCCTCGTGATCACCGCCAGCCTCGACCGTACGGCCCGACTCTGGGAGGTCGACGGCGGCCGACCCCACGGCGCGCCCCTCCGTCACCGAGGCCCGGTCCGGTCCGTCGCCTTCAGCCCCGACGGGCGGTCGGTCCTGACCGGGAGTAACGACGGCATCGCCCGGGTCTGGGACGTCGCCAGCCAGCGTCCGCTGGGCGAGCCGCTGACCCATAGGGGCTGGGTCCAGGAGGTCGCCTTCCTACCCGACGGTAGGGCCGTCACGGGCGGGCACGACGACAACTCGGTCCGGCTCTGGGACCTCGCGACCGGGAAGTCGATCGGCGAGCCGATCCCGTACTGCCCGGGGCGGCGGGACAACCGGCCGACTCGACACTTCGTGTGCTCCGTCGGCGGAGACGCGATCCTGACAGCCGGAGACGGGAGGTCAGGACGCCAGGAGTGCGCCCAGCTCTGGGACGCGGCCAGCGGCCGGGCCCTCGGGCCCCCCCTGTACCACGGCAACAACATCCGGGCGGTGGCCCTGAGCGGCGACGCGACGGTGGCCCTGACGGCCAGCGATGACCGGATGGCCCGGCTCTGGGACGCTCGCACGGGCAAGCCCCACGGAGGTCCGTTGCCGCACCAGGGCCAGGTGCTGGCCGCGGCCCTGAACGCCGAGGGGACGCTCGCGCTGACCGGCAGCGAGGACCGGACTGCACGGGTCTGGAAGGTCTCCGACGGTCAGCCCTTGGGCGATCCCCTCCATCACCCGGGCCAGGTGCTGGCCGTGGCCTTCCGCCCCGACGGCCGGGCCGTCCTCACCGGGTGCGAGGACGGGGTCGCAAGGCTCTGGACGCTCGCGCCGCCGGAGCCGTCCGGGACCCCGGTGTCCGACATCGACCTCAAGGCGCTCCCGCACCTCGCCCTGTCGCCCGACGGGCGAACGATGCTGATGGGTCGCAACGACGGCACGGCCCAGGTCCGCGACGCGGCCACGATGCAGCCGATCGGGCCGCCGCTGCGGCACGAATACGCCATCCTCTCGGTGGCCATCAGCCCCGACGGCACGCGGCTCCTGACGGGGTGCGTCGACGGCGCCGTCCACGTCTGGTCCGCTCGCACACGGCGGACGATCGGACGGCCCCTGCTCCATCACGGCCCGGTCCACTCCGTGGCCTTCAGCCCCGACGGGCGGACGGTGCTGAGCGGCGGCGGCGACCGGACCGCGCGGCTCTGGGACGCCGCCACGGGCAAGCCGATCGGCATGCCCCTGGCCCACGACCGCGCGGTGGTGGCCGTGGCCTTCGCCGCCGCCGGGGACGCCGCGCTGACGAAGACCGAGGACGGCGTCGTCCGGCGCTGGGAGCTGGCGGCGGACGAGTCGGGCCCGGACGAGCGGTTCGCGCTCTGGGCCGAGGTCGCGATCGGGGCGGAAATCGATGCCGGGGGGACCGTTCGCGGGCTCGACGCGCCGGCATGGGACAGGAAGCGGGAGCGGCTGCGCGCCTGGGCGGCGCCGCGGCATTGACCCCCTGGGACCGAGTTGGATCGAGGTTGTCAAAAGGAGAGGAGCGCAAGATGTCTCACGACCGCTCGGTGACGGCGATCCGACCAGCCGCCCTCGTGCTCTTACCCTGGCTCTGCCTGACGATCGCGGCGCCGGGCTGCTCGCCGGCCGGCCAGGCGTCGGGCGGAACGGCCGGCACCCCCGACCGCCTCGAGAAGATGCGTGCCCTCCGCGGGACCGGCGACCCGCGACGGAAGACCGCGCGACCGCCTTTCCGCCCGCATCAGGAGGCCGGATTCCGATGAGTGATTTCACGGCGTCGGCGACGCCTCCCAAGAGCTTACGATCACGACGCGAGGCCCCTAGCGGCCGCGCCGGCTTCACGCTGATCGAGGCGATCGTCGTCATCGCGGTGATCGGCATGCTGATCGCGCTGCTCCTCCCGGCCGTCCAGGCGGCGCGCGAGTCGGCCCGCAGGCTCCAGTGCGCGGCGAACCTCAGGCAGCTCGCCCTCGCCTGCCACAACTACGCGAACGCCCAGGGCACGCTGCCGATCGGCATCCCGCAGATGTACGACTCCGATCCGGCGCTCAACTTCTACGGCCAGTCGCAGAGCATCTTCGTCTCGATGCTGGGTCAGCTCGACCAGCAGGCGCTGTACAACTCGGTCAACTTCAGCCGGAGCATCTTCGCCTCGTCAAACGCCACGATTTACGCCACGGGCCTGGACGTCCTGTGGTGCCCCAGCGACCCGTCGATCCGCATGCAAGTCGAGTACCCCTTCTACGAGGAGCCATTCAAGGAGAAGGTCCGGTTCACGAGCTACGCCGCCTGCACGGGGGTCTGGTACGCGGACCTGTCCGACTTCCCCGACCCCACCAACCACGCGCGGGTCGACCAGATCAACGGCGTCTTCACCGCAAACCGGGGCATCTCCTTCGCCGAGATCGGCGACGGGACAAGCCAGACGATGCTCCTGAGCGAGCGCGCCCACGGGCTCCTCACCGGCGACGACTTCAATTACTGGCACTGGTGGGCCGACTCCGTCTCGATGGACACCCGCTTCTGGACGATCTTCCCGATGAACCCGTTCCGCAAGATCCCCGACACCCCGGAGAGCTACAGCAGCGCCTACACGTCGTCAGCGTCGAGTTTCCACCCCAACGGCGCCTATTTCGCCTTCGCCGACGGCTCGGTCCGGTTCCTCAGGGATTCGATCGACTCGTGGGCGACCGACGCCACCGGCTACCCGCTGGGCGTCTCCGAGGACAACCAGGGAATCTTCCACCTGCAGCCGGGGACCCGGCTGGGGATCTACCAGATGCTCTCCACCCGCGCGGGCAACGAGTCGATCTCGGCGGACTCGTACTAGTCCTGACTCGCGGGTAACCCTCAGATCGTACGACGGCCCGTCCCGCCCGGGTCACCGAGAATCGTGCGCTTGCTTCTCATCACCCTTGAGAGGAGACGAGGAGATGAAGACCGAAGAGACACTGTCGGGCGCCTGGGACCAGCACCTGGCCGGGCGGCCGGCTGTTCCTGATGTGTTCCAGCGATAAGGAACGGGGGACGGAGGGCCCGCGACGGGTCGCGGCGCGAGCCGCAAGACGCCTTCGCCGAAGGCTGGGAAATCGAATCCATCCGGCCGACCCGGATCGAGACGGCCCCGGAGTTCACCGAGGTCAAATTCTCGGAAGGCGGGCCGAAGGCGTGGCTCGCGATCATCCGTCGGAAGGGTTGAGTGTCCGGCCGCGTCGATCGTGGAAATTCGGGGAGGTATCCATCATGCCGGCGACGACGGGGATGAAGGGAGCGGGCTATTACGACCGCAACTCGACGGTGCAGATGTCCGCGATCCAGGCCCTGGAAGGCTGGGTCGACGAAGCCGTCGCGAGCGTGCCGTTACCGGCCCGCCCGCGGCCGATCACGGTCCTGGACCTGGGCTCGTCCGAGGGGGGCAACGCGATCCGCCTCATGGCGTCCGTCGCCGAGGGCTTGCTGCGCCGGACCGACCAGCCCGTCCAGACGATCTACAGCGACCTGGCCACCAACGACTTCAACCGGCTGTTCATCAACCTGGAGGAGGACCGGGTCGCCGGCCCTCCCGCCGCGAATGTCTATCCCGGCGCGGTCGCGGGCTCGTTCTACGAGCCGCTCGTCGTGCCGGAACGGTCCACCTCGCGACGAGCTTCAACGCCATCCACTGGCTCGACCGACTGCCGGAGGTCCCCGCGCGCTATGGTCCCGTCTACCGCCGGCCTCATCCCCGGCGACCGGAGCTTTCCGCGCCGGCGGCGGTCGCCGCGGCCTTCGAGCGGCAGGCCGAGCGGGACCTGGTCCGATTCCTGAAATGCCGCGCCCGGGAGCTGGTCCCCGGGGCCAAGCTGCTCCTGGCCGGGCCGGGCGATACCGACGAAGAATGCTTCGCCGACGGCCTCTACCAATTGATTGACGACGCCTCGCTCGACCTCGTGGCCGACGGCCGGATGGGGCACGTCACGCGCGATCAGATCAAAATTCCCTGCTATTTCCGCACGATCGGGGAGTTGCTCTCGCCGCTGGAACGCGAGGACTCCCCCGTGTGCGGCGCGTTCTCGGTCGATCGCTTCGGGATACTGGAGGCGAGTCCGCCCTTCCTCGTCGCGTTCCGGCGTGACAGCGACGCGGAGGCCTACGCCTCGGCCTGCACCGACTTCTTGCGGGCTGTCACCGAGCCGGTGTTCCGGGGGGTCCTCGAGGAAAACGGGGCCGTTGAAGGCCTGTATGAGCGCATCCAGGCCCGACTGGCCGCCGGGCCGGGGCGCTACCCCTGGAGCTATACCCTGGTCGCCGCCTTGTTGACTCGCCGCTGAAGGGGAGCAAGACAGCAGCCCGCGGAAGGTCGTGGTCCTTATTTGATTTGACCGGCCCGCAGGCCGTGTATGGGGGATCGTTCCATGCGCCGAATCGGCATCCTGAGCTTCTCCTCGCCGGGTCACTACTATCCGCTCACGGCCCTGGGGCGGCGGCTCCAGGCGCGTGGCCATGACGTCGTCTACTTCCAGGTCGCCGACCTCGAGCGGCCGATCCGGGCCGCCGGACTGGAGTATCACCAGATCGGCGGGCAGGATTTCCCGCCCGGCTCGATCCGCGCGGGACGAACAACTCGGTCAGCTCGAAGGCCTCGCCGCCCTGCGATGCGCACTTCAGGGAATCCGTCGGAAGACGATCATGCTCTTCCGAGACGCCCCGGCCGCGATCCGCGACGAGGGCGTCGACTCCCTCATCGTCGACCAGATCGAGATGGCGGGCGGGACCGTCGCCGAACGCCTGGGGCTGCCATTCGTCAGCGCGGCCGCCGCCCTGCCGATCGATCCCGACGCCGGCGTACCGCCCGCCATCTTCCCCTGGCCCCACCGAACTGGCGTCGCGGCCAGGCTCCGGAATCGGGCGGGGAACGCGGCCTCTGGGTGGATCATGTCGGGGGCTCTGCGGACGATCAATCAACAGCGCAGGGCGTGGGGACTACCGCCAGCCCGCGATATCCAGTCGCTATTTTCGAAGCTCGCCCAGGTCGCTCAACTGCCGGCCGCCCTGGAGTTGCCGGGGCGCCGGACGCCACCCCATTTCCACCACACCGGCCCCTGGACCGACGCTGAGGGCCGGGCACCGGTCGACTTCCCCTGGGAGCTGCTCGACCCGGGCCGGCCCCTGGTGTACGCCTCGATGGGGACGCTCCAGAACGGGATCCTCCAGACCTTCCGCGTGATCGCCGAGGCGTGGCGCGGCTCCCTCTGCAACTGGTGATCTCGCTCGGCGGCGGCCAGGACCCGTCGCTCCTCAGGGACCTTCCCGGCGATCCGATCGTGGTCGGATACGCGCCGCAGCTCGAGCTGGTCCGGCAATCGGCTCTGACGATCTCGCACGGCGGGTTGAACACGGCCCTGGAGTCGGCGGCGCACGGCGTCCCCATGGTCGTCCTGCCGGTGACCTACGACCAGCCGGGGGTCGGGGCCCGGGTCGACTGGTCGGGCGTGGGCCGGTCGATCCCGGTCGGGCGTCTGACGGTCGATCGCCTCCGTGACGCCGTCTGCACCGTCCTCGACGACCCGTCCTACCGCTGGCGCGCCGGCCAAGTCCGGGCGAGCATCGAGGCCGCCGACGGCCTGAACCGCGCGGCGGAATTGATCGAGGAATCCTTCGACGACCGGCCCGCGGCGACGGCCGTGGCGGGCCTGAGTTCCTCGCGATCCTCGTGACTTCACTCGGATCGATCGCGCCGCAAGTGCAGGCCGGTTTCTCCTCATCCCGAATAGGAGCCACTTCATGCACGTCCGAAAAAGCTTCGGCGAGCGTATCTCGGGCATCGGAGTCGCGATCTTGCTGGGCGCGGGCCTTTGCCAGTCTCCACTGTTCTTGCCCCGACCGGTCCATGCCGACGACCTCCGCGCGGCGAATCCGATCGCGCCCGACCTGGTCGTGGCGATCAGGGATGCGGACTCGCAGCTCGTCGGCAGATTAATCGACGCCGGCGCGGACGTGAACGCCCGCGACGCGGAGGGCAACACGCCGCTCATCCTGGCCGCGTTCTATGCGAGCCCGCGGTGCGTCTCGCTGCTGCTCGAGAAGGGCGCCGATGTGAACGTGGCGAATAAGGTCGGCGTCACGCCGCTGATCCGGGCCTCGACGTCTTATGAGAAGACTCGCCTGCTCTTGAACGCCGGCGCGAACGTCCGGGTCCGGACGGCCGACCTCGGCAACGCGCCGCTCATCCTGGCGGCCCGCCACGCCGGCAATTCCCCGACCGTGAGGTTGCTGCTGGCGCGCGGCGCCGACGCGACGGGGCGCAACAACATGGGCATCAGCCCGCTCGTCTCGGGCGCGGCGAGCGGCGAGCGGCGATCTGGAGACCGTGCGAGCGCCGCTGGACACCGGCGCGAAGGCCGACGATTTCCCGGAGTCGAAGGACCCCAGGGCGAGCGACATCGCGGTGGGCTTCCGGACGCCGCTGATGTGGGCCGCCTATCACAACGATGTGTCCATGGTCCGCCTCCTGCTCGACCGCGGCGCCGATCCCAATCGATCGACTTATTTCGGCGGCCCGCTGTCGCAAGCCTGCTGGAACGACGGCTTCGAGTCCGCCCTGGAACTGATTGACCGCGGCGCGAAGGTCAACGCCAGGGATGCGGTGGCCGGCTTCACGCCCTTGCATTGGGCGGCGGGGAACGAGGCGCTCCACCCCCATCTGGTCCGGCTCCTACTGGGGAGTGGCGCCGACCCGAATGCGGAGGGCGGCGATTTCGTCGATGCGTTCGGCCTGACTCCGCAGACCCCGCTGTTGATCGCGAAGAGGCGGGGCTCGACGCAGATCGTCGATGCGCTCGCGGCCGCCGGGGCCAAGGATCAGCTGCGGCCCGAACCGATCGCCACGCCGCGTCGCGTCGTGCCGGATAGGATCGATCCCGCGACGGTCGTCGCCTCGGCTGAGAAGGGCCTGGCGGCGCTTCAGACGACCGCGGCCAGGTCGCGCGAGGCGTTCCTCCGCCATGTCAGCAAACAAGACTGCGTCTCCTGCCACCAGCAGTACCTGCCGATGGTCGCCGTCGGCCATGCCCGAAATCGGTCCATCCGGTTCGATCAGAAGGCCGCCAGGGAACAGGTCGCCTTGGTGGCCAAGCCCGGAGGTCAGTTCGATAGCCGCGAGTTCGTCGCCCAGGCACTCGTCCACCCGGACCCCGCCCATACCTTCGGCTACCGGTTGCTCGGCCTCGCCGCCGAAGGCGTCCCCACGAGTGCCGCGACGGACGGGACCGTCCATCACCTCGTCACGATCCAGATGTCGGACGGCCGCTGGATCAACAACATCCCAAGGCCCCCAATGATGTCGAGCGACATCACCGCCACGGCGCTGTCGATCCACGCGATCCGACATTACGGCTGGCGGGGCCGCGAGGAAGAGTTCGCATCCAGTATCGAACGCGCCCGCCGGTGGCTACGGACGGTCAACACGGCGACGACGGAGGAAGCGGCCTTCCAGATCCTCGGCCTGTACTGGGCGGGAGAGCCGCGCGAAATGCTGGCGTTCCGGGCCCGATTCCTCCTGTGCGGTCAGCGCAAGGACGGCGGCTGGGCCCAATTGCCGACCCTGGAGAGCGACGCCTACGCGACGGGAGAGGCCCTCTACGCCCTCGCGCAACTTGCGAAGGACCCCATAGCCGACCCGGGATGGCGGCGCGGGCTGCGCTTCCTGCTAGAGCGGCAGGAGGATGATGGGACCTGGCACGTGGCGCGACGTGCCTTCCCCTTCCAGCCGACGATGAACAGCGGCTTCCCGCACCACCGCGATTCTTGGATCTCGGCGGCGGCCACGAGCTGGGCCGTCATGGCGTTGACGCAGGCCGCACCGGTCGGCCCCGTGCCGGGAGAGCCCACTATCGTCCAACCGACGCCCGACGTTCGGGCTAAGGAGAAGGGCCGGCAGGTCGATTTCACGCGACAGATCAAGCCGCTCCTGGAACGTTCCTGTGCCGGCTGTCACAGCGGACAGAAGCCGCGCGGACTGTTCCGCATCGACACACCGGACGCCATCCTGAGAGGCGGTGCTTCCGGGGAGGCGGCCATCGTTCCCGGACACAGCGAGAAGAGCCGATTGATCGATTATGTGTCCGGCAACGTGCCCGATTCGGAGATGCCACCCAGGTCTAGGCGGGAGAAATACCCCCGATTGATGGGCGAAGACGTCGGGCTTCTCCGCGCATGGATCGACCAAGGCGCGAAAGGGCCGACGGGCATGCAGCTCTCGGCGCCGAACATTGAAAGCCGACCGTGATGCTCTGCACGACCTAAGGCCCGAGCCCTGACGCGGAGGCCGCCCCCGATCGCGGGCCCCCGCGCGTCGATCGCAGAGACGCCGTCGGTTACGACGAGAAGGATGTCGAGCAAGCCCGGGTCTGCGCAGACCCGGCGCGCACGGACACCCGGGCGAGGAAGGGGCTTCGGCTCGAGTATGGCGCGCTTCGGTGGGGTCGGCCGGAGATTTTTCGGCAGCGCGGACCGGAGCGAGCTCTACCTCGGTCTCTCTCAGCTTGCCGATTACCTGCTCGGGCGTGTGGCGCTGCTGCCGCACCATGATGCCTCCCCCTCGTCGAGAGCCGCCGCAAACCTCACATTCCCGCCGGACTCGGCGAAGGGGCAAGGTTAATCGTCATACCAGGTAACATAACGTGTGGCATCACGGCCGATCCTGCTGGCGAGTTCGTCACGCCGGGACACTGGCGGTCATCAACCTGACGAAGGCAGACATCCTCGTCCCTTCGCGAGGCACTTCCGCCAGCCAGCCGACGATGCGCAGGACGTTGATCGCCGCCGCCGTGGCAAGGTGCTGGAGGTGCGTCTTCGCGTGGCCGACGTAGCGCGATCGCCGCAGCCCGTTGGCTCGAGTCCCCTGCGAGATCGTCCCCTCGATCCCCGCGCGTCGGGCGTACTCGGCCCGGTACTCCTCCGTCGCCTCCCTCGAGCGGGCCGCCTTCAGCGCCTCGAACGGCTCGCGGGCCCGGATCGTCAGTGACCGCCTCGCCGCCCTCGTGCATCGCTCCCGGGCGGGACACGCCTTGCAGTCCTTCCGCGAGAACTTGATGTGGACGACCTCGGTGTGGCCCCGCTCCACCGCGGGCGTCCACCCGGAGCTCGTCCGCCCCTGCGGGCAAGTGGCGCGGCACGCCTCCCAATCGATCGCGAAGTCCGCCGCCGTGTAGCGGTCGCCCGCCAGGGCCTGCCATCCGTAATCGGGGCGCGTCGGGCCGATCAGGTCCACCCCGTAGTCGCGGCGGCTGCTGACGAGCAGCTCGGCGTCGACGTAGCCCGTGTCCGCCGTGTGCTTGCCCGGTAGCGCGTCCTTCCCCTGTAACTCCTCGTAGATCCCGGCCAGGGCGTCTCCGTCGGCCGCCGGGGCCGGCGCGGTCGTCACCTGGACGACCAGGTGGGGCGAGTCGTCGTCGCACGTCTCGGTCAAATGCGCCTTGTAGCCGACCTAGACCGTCGACCGCTTCTTGCCGTACCTCGCCTCGGTGTCGTGCGGCGTGTTGATCGACGCGGCGGACGGCGGGGTGCCGTCCTCCTCGGTCCGCCACCTCACCCGGACTCCTTCGACCAGAAAGTGCTGGACCCAGACCCGTCGCAGCGCCTCGACGGCCGGCGACCGCGCGACCGAGGGCGGGGTGCCGGCGCCGTAGGCCGACGCCAGCAGGGCGTGGCCGTCCTCGCCGACCTGCCGGGCGAGGGCGCGGCGGCCCTCCCCGGAGTCCGGGAGCCGGGACTCTTCAGGTCGCCGACGGTAGCGCTCGACCCACTCCCCCCGGGCGTGCCGGCGGAGCCACTCCGGGGCCGCCGACGCCAGACCGTTCAGGGCGTGGCGCATCGTCTCGACGGCGCACTCGAGCCGGTCGAGGCTACGCACGCGGGCCAGGACGTGCGTCGCGTCGGTGCGCTGGCGGCCCCGGGCCTTCAGCCAGCCTCGCCCGCGGCAGAGCTCGAGGAGCGCGTCGAGCAGCCGCCCCTCGGCCGAGCCGGCGACCAGCCGCGCCCGGAACTCGCAGAGCACCGAGGCGTCGAAGCCGGGGTCGTCCAGCCCCAGGCCCAGGGCGTACTTCCAGTCGATCCGCCCGCGGACCGCGTCGGCGGCGCGGCGGTCGGACAGCCTCTCGGCGAACTGGAAGACGGTCACCAGGGCGAGCCGCCAGGGCGCTTCCGCGGGACGGCCGCGGGACGGGAAGAGGGAGGCGAAGTCCTCATCGGTAAAGACGGTCCCCAGCTCGTCGCGGAGGGCCATGTAGGTGTTGCCGCGGGGGAAGGCGGCTCGGGCAACTCGCGCCGTGTCATCGGGGACCGGTTGGATCGGCTGTGGGTGCAGGGACATGGGCGAACTCCGTTCGAGAGGGGCTCGGCTCGAACGGAGGATAGCCGGGTCCTCGGTGGTCCTGAAGAATTCGCCAGCAGGATCACGGCCGGGGGCGGGTCAACCCGGTCGCCTACCTCCAATCGCCTGAAGGCGCTCTCATCAATCAGACTTTGCCGCTGTAGGAAAAAACCGATCGGCCGCGGATTGTGTCCGGTCGGCCCGCGGACGGCGATGAAGGGGTGACGGACGCGAAGGCCGGGGCCGTCCGCCCGGCCGACACGAGCCCGACCGACTTGGCCGCCGAGGCCCCGGGGCGCGGCGTTGCCCGGGACGATCCGCAAGTCCACGCAACTGTTGGCCGGGCGCGGTACGCTTAGCCCCGGCACCTGCCCAACCTTCGCCCTACATGGGCGTCAGGACGAATTCGCGACACGCCGCGAGCGTCAGCCCACCCGCCTTCGGATGGGCCGGGTCGACCTGCGCCGCACGATCAACCGAGGGGGCGTGAGGCCTCTCCGAGGAGTCCGCCGCACCCACTCTCCTGACCGAGGACCCGCATCATGACCTCCCGATCCGCCCTGACCCTTTCCGTCCCTTTGCTCAATCGCCACCGAGCCGGGGATCCCAGGCGCCGGACCAAGCTCGGCATGGAGCTGCTCGAGGAGCGCTGGACGCCGGCCGTCTTCAACGTGAACACACTGGCCGACGGGTTCAACCTCGGCGCGGGCCAGCTCTCGCTCCGCCAGGCGATCCAGATGGCCAACGCCACGCCCGGCGGCAACACGATCAACCTGACCGTCGCCGGAACGTACGGCCTCACGCTACTCGGGCCCAATATGGGCAACAACCAGACCGGGGCCCTCGCCATCATGCCGAGCGGCGGCAACCTGACGATCCAGAACACCAGCGGCGGCACCGTCGCGGTCTCGGGAGACGGCACTGACCGCGTCTTCGACATCAACCCGGCCGACACGGGCACTAACGCCGCGTTCAAGGTCACGATGATCGGCTTCACGATCGAGAACGGCTTCGCCTCGCCCGGCGATGGTCCCGGCGGCTCGGGCGGCGGCATCCGCGACCAGGGCAACGCCAGCCTCGAGCTCGACTTCATGACGGTCACCGACAACCTGGCCACGGCCGACGGCGGCGGCATCTCGATGGAGAACGTCACGAACGTCCCGTGGAAGCTGACGATCAACTCGAGCGTCATCAGCGACAACCATGCGGGCGACGCCGGCGGCGGCATCGAGGAGGACGGCCAGGGCACCGTCACGATCAACGGCGGCACCTACATCACGGCCAACACCACCGTCAACCAGGGCGCTGGCGTCTGGCTCGACGCGGTGAACGGCATCACGGCCAACACGACGATCAGCGGGACGGTCATCGAGTACAACGCCGCCTTCACCGGCGTCGGCGGCGGCGTGGGCGACTCGGGCAGCGGTAACGTCGTCTTCAACACCGACCTGGTCGACTATAACTTCTCGGGCTCGGCCGGTGGCGGCTTCGGCGACTCGGGGAACACCGGCAACCTGACCGTCGAGGGCTCGACTGACTTCGAGCACAACTACGCGACGGCCGGCGGCGGCGGGATTCAGGAGGGCGGGCCGCTGACGGTCATCGCCGACAGCACGATCAAGGACAACGCCACCCAGGGCAACGGCGGCGGCATCCTCGCCGGCAACGTCAACACGCCGGCCCAGGTCGTCCCGAACACGACCCTCGCGATCTTCGACACGACGATCGTCGGCAACGTCGGCGTCAACGGCGGCGGGATCGAGGACACGGACACGACGCTGAACATCTCCGACTCGCTCGTCGACAACAACAAGGCCCTGGGCCTCAACGGCGGCACCGACGGCAACGGCGGCGGCCTCGACGTCGCCAACGGCGGCGCGGGGACGAACGTCGCGAGCGTCGTCAACGTCAGCCAGACGCTATTCTTCCAGGACGTTGCGGGCAACGTCGGGGTCGGCAACGGCGGCGGGATCAGCGATGCAGCCGGCACGCTGAACGTGCGCAGCTCGGAGTTCGTCCTGGACTCGGCCGCCAACTTGGGCGGTGGCGTGAGCTTCTTCGGCACGTCGCTTCATCTTGTCAGCTCGACCTTCTCGGGCAATCGCGCCGTTGCCGGGGGCGGCGGCCTCGAGTTCCAGGGCACCGGGACCACGGCGAACGACGCGTTCTCGTGGCTCATCAACGACACGATTGTCGGCGGCGTAGCAGGCGGTACGGGAGGCGGCATCGACGACGAGGCCACCGGCGACCTCTTCCTGATCAATGACACGATCAACAACAACGCGGCGGCCAAGGGTGGCGGACTGGCGGTGGAGGGCAACGCGGGTACGCTGGCGCTCGAGAACACGCTCGTCGCCCTCGACGCGGTGATACCCAACGGCACCGGGCCGGACGTCTTCATCGCAGTGGGGCGCACCGTGACCGACTTCGGCAGCAATTTCATCGGCAACCTCCCCGGTGGCTTCGGCTTCGGCGCAGGCACGCTGAGCGGCAACCCGAAGCTCGGGCCGCTCCAGGCCAACGGTGGGCCGGTCGTCGGCACGCTGGCCGTCCACTTTCAGATCACGACCGAGGCCCCGCTGGCCGGCAGCGCGCTGATCGCCGCGGGGAACCCGAACGGGGCTCCCACGACCGATGAGCGCGGCAACCCGCGGCCGACCAACGTCAAGCCGACGATCGGCGCCTATCAGTAAGGCGACCATGGGCCACCGGGGTGAATGTCACCCCGGCGGCCCGTTTCTGGCCAGTGAGGGCCGCGAGATCGCGGGCAAGAATCCTTCCGACTCGGCCGGGCTTCGGAAGACGCGCCATCATTCCTAATTAACCTGTCGAGTCCTCGCCGTGGCGAGCCAGGATCGGGCGTAGGCCCACTCGCGGAACGCCGTGCGCGCGAGACGCCCATCGCCTCGGTGGCCTCGCCGACCGACAGGCCGGCGAACAGGCGATAGCGGGCGACGTCGGCCGAGGAGGGGTCCTCGACAGCCAGCTTGCCGCGGGCCTCGTCGATGTCGAGCAGTAGGTCAGGGTCGATGGCCCGGATCGACTTCGGAACGGCGGACCGAAGCACCGCAGCGGGGCTGGTCATGGGCATGTTTCGAGGCGTTTTATGGGAACTTCCCTTCGTTGCCCAAATAACCCGAGCAGCTAGACTCCTTCTCTCAGCTCGCAGCGGTCTTGAGCAGACTCTCGACCTTCGCGTCGAGATCCATGGCGACCTCGAGTGCTGACTGGCTTCCGTAGGGAGCGAGCAAACTCGCCATCGAGTCGTACGATAGGTGTACTCCGTCTGCGCGCTCATCCACGAGGATCGTTACTGGCGCATAGCTTGCGGCATCGGGGACGGTCTTGGCCATCTCCTTCATGATGAGCGGATTCCCAATGACGAGACGGAGGATCTTGGGCCCGTGGCTGCCTTGCGATTTACACAAAACCTCGCCGGCGTCGAAGCGGGCGAACTCCATCAGGTCCGAGGATCCGATCGCCCCGTGAACCACCTTTTCCAGCTCCGCAAAGTTGGTTGCTGAGGAAATGGCGTCGTGAAACGCGTTTGTGTCTGGACGACCTACGGTTGCGGTAAGCCTTCGCACGACCTCGTCGAATGGCCTGGACGAGACAATGGTGAACCTACGGACGCGGATTTCTCGCGTTGGCAAACCACCGGCAGACGGGTGCACAGCCCCCGAGGCGGAAGGCGCAAAGCGATCGTGCAGGTGAGCAGTCGGAGTTCGGTCGATCATCAGACTGAGCAGCTCGGGACGGCTGTAGTGGCCGCGCGAGTCCATCAATTGTTTGCGCTTGTCGATCAAGGTGAAGTCGAGATCGGCGATCACCACACCTTCACCGCAGCGGATCGGATCCCCCATGAGCGATCCATCAGGTGCGACGATTGCCGTGAAGCAACCGCCGGAGATCGGGCCGATCGTGCAGCCGGTATCCTTCATGATCTGGGCCTGCTGATCGGGGCTCAACCAAGCGGTCGCGCAGACGACAAAGCACCCCGACTCCAATGCATGTTGCCGGATGTTGACTTGAGTCTGCTCTGAGAACAGATCGCCGAAGATCGAGCCAGGATACATCGCGGAATGGATCTGCTCGCCATCGGCCATCATCGCGTATCGCGCCAAGGGGCTGTAGTGTTCCCAGCATGCGAGTTGGCCAATGCGGCCGACGTGACTATCGACGGCGCGCAACCCCGATCCGTCACCCTGGCCCCAAATCAGCCGTTCGTGATAGGTGGGCGAGATCTTCCGTCGGCGCTGAATCAACGTGCCGTTGGCGTCGAAGAGAAGCTGTGTGTTGTACACAGTTCCACCGTCACGCTCGTTGATGCCGATCGACACGACAACGCCCGCTTGTCGGGCAGCTGCACCAAGCGCGTCGGTGGCAGCAGACGGCACCGTCACCGCTTGATCGAGTAGTTTCCGCTGCTCAGGTCCGACGATGTTTTGGAGAGGGGATTGGACGAACGAGAAGTACGGGTAGTAAGGGATCACCGTCTCAGGAAACGTTGCGAACTGCACCCGCTGTCGGCCAAGTTCGTGAATCGTCCGCACGATTTTTTCGACGGTTCCTTCGCGGCTATAGAGTACCGGACTTAGTTGGACCGCTGCGGCTTTGACTACTTTCATCGCTAACTCCCGGCCCGTGAGACGGGGAATCGCTCCTGCCTGCTTCGTTGCTACGGCACGGAGAGTCCTTCGACGAAGAAGCCCCGGGTCCGTGCGGATTGTTGGCGAAGCGGTGCAATTCTTCGATAGGCAGGCGATTCGAACCAGTTCCGTACCGCCTGGAGGGACGGAAAACCTACAATTGCTGCTCGTGCAGTCGATCCGTCCATCCCTTCCAAGGGGACGATCGCTGCCCCGAAAGAGACCAGCCGTCCTCCAAACGGCGCGAGAGTGGCTTCGAATTGTTCGTGATAGGATTGAAATCCTGCCGGGTCATGAATCTCGACGAGGGCGACAAAATAGGCCGGCACTGTGACTCCGGATTCGAGTGGGGTCGTCCGATCGGTCATGGCTGTGACTCCGGCCTAGGCTTTACCCCGGCGCTCATCCTAAGAGTAGTCGGGGCGACTGGATCGGAACCCTGCGTGGCCCTGTACCTGCTGCCCTACCTCGCTTCGGTCGGATCGCCCGAGATCGTGTCAGACCAAAGCGCAAGTCTGGGTGGCTCATCCGGAATTCCGGGTGCGACTCTACGCCATTAGACCTTCCCATTCCAAGGAGAAATAAGAGAGCGGGCTTGAGATAGAACCCATGCTTGCCCGCCAAAATCCACACTCACCCGAGCCCTACCTGCGCCGCTTCCTCGACCGCGAGATCGAGCGACGCTAGCTCCTTCAAGAAGTCCTTCGGAGTTTCACTTCTTACGATACACCTCGGGCACCTCCTCGGTCTCGCCAAGCATCTCGAGCGCCTGGTTTACGAGGTTTTCCAGCTCGACGAGCTTTCCCGCGTCCGCTAGCGGTCGGGCGCGTTCCATGAGCTTGCCGACTGCCGAGGGGTCCTTGCCGCTGCCGTGCCAACGCTCGATCCCCGCGCGCACCCGCTTCATCTTCGCCTGAATGCGGAGCTCCGGCCGATCGTTGGAGACGGGCTTCTCCACAAGCCGCTGTCCCGCCAGGAACTTGCGATAGGCCGCGATGGCTTCCGGACCGAAGGCACTGTCGCGGAGTCGCCTGGGCAGATCCTCACCCGTGGCGCCCATGTTCACTCCCACGAGGACGCAGCCGTGGTTGTAGTGCCAGGCGAGGTAGGTCTCCCAGTCCACGACGGATCCGGGAATGCCGGCATTCGCCTCCACGCCCGTCCAGGGGGGATTCCCGTGCGTCGCCAGCTCGTCATAGATGGGCTTGAGGCCCTCGCCGAGGACCTCGACCGCATAGGTCGTCCAGCCCGGCCGGGAATACCTGTTGAAGGCCGTCCAGATGGGAGCGTTCATCATCTCGATGGGCGCGGGTGCGGCGACGTGCGGGTAGAGCTTCTCCGCGGGGATGCCCGCATCGACGAACTGCTCGCACCAGAAGGCGATGGTCTCCTGAACGATCTTCGCGAGGGCCTGTCGGAAATCGGCCGGCGGATTCTTCGCGGTAAAGCCACGATCCAGGAGCGCCCGGTAGCCGAGCGCCGTCGCGGGCTCGCCGTCTCCCTTGATCATCTTCGCGAGGTCGGGATCGGGTCTTGAGTAGTCGTCGATGCTCGGCTCTGAGCCCACGAGGACTCCCGCGAAGAGGGCTCCCTTGCCTTCTGCCTCGAGTTTCGCAATCTCCTCGCGGAGGACCGGCCCGATGACCTTCAAGACGATCCGCGTGACCTCGGCTCGCGTCCTCTTGCTCGTCAAGCACATGTTCGGGGGCAGGCGTTCGAGCACGCCGTGGTTCAGGTAGTGGATTCTGTTCGGCGGTCCGTCCCAGCCGTGCCACTCGACGTTGTTCTTGTTGTCCGGGTTGTATCCCGGCTTGTTCGGATCGAACCAGTTCCAGAGGTCCGGGCGGTGCTTCCAGGCGAGATGGAGGTCGAAATGCAGCATCACCGCCATGTCGTTCTGGCGCGCCGCGGTGAAAGCGCTGCGGATGACGGCCGGCAATCGCTCCTCGAGTTCAAAGGTAGGCGTGGGGAGGCCGAAGCCCAAGAGCCGGGTCTTGCCGTCGCCCTTCATGCCGATCCGCGCGGCCAGGTCTCCCGCTTTCTCGGGGTCACTCCAGAAAATTAGGTACTTCGGTTTTTCCGACGCGGGTGCCTCGCGACTCGCGGGCGGGGCGGGACGGCTTTGCGCCCCGCATCGGCCCAGGCACAGGCCAGCAAGAAGATTGTCAGTCCCACAGGGGGCAATGCGGTCCCTCTCCGTTTCGGAGAGGGGACGAGGAGCGAGGGATCAAAGGGCGAATGCACCGGTCGGGCGGGGTTGCCAACTTGAGAGAGCTGGCCGACGATGCCGACAATTGCCATGTTCCTGGCCGCCGTATGAGCTGGTCGAATGGTGTTAGCCGCGTCTGCTCGCCGCCGGGCAACCAAACCCGGCCCGCCTGGCCAGCACCGTACCAAAACGCTCTCGCGCGCCTCTAGCCCCCGCGCCCCTAGCCCCGCTGTCTTCTGCCTCCCGGCGGCGGGGATCGTGGCCGCCGGACGCTCGGCGCGTCTCGGCGCCTCAAGGCGGCCGGCAGATTGGGACCATGCCACGGACGTCCTCCCGCAAGGCGAAGGCCTTCGAGCGGCCCCTACAGCCGCGTGCCCTCGCGTCAGCGTGGTCGGCCGAGGTTGCTCCGGCATCGCGGACCGAAGCACGCTCGGCCTCGGCCCCGCGGTGCTTGCCGATGACCGACTCGGGCCTATGGCGGCTACTTCCGCGCCATGGTGCAGCCCCCTCGACCAGGGCTGGGCCGATCCCCGTTTTCCTGTCCCGTCAGCCCTGCGACGTTTGATACGATTTCGGCCTGAGTTCAGGATCACTAGGGCCATGAAGAAGACGCGCTACAGCGAGGCACAGATCGCCTCCGCCCTGAGGCAGGCCGAGGCCGGCACGCCGGTCGAGGACCATCGGCCGCAGGCCGGGAGTGAGCCCGGCCATCTTCTATCGCTGGAAGGAGCAGTACATCGGCAGCGGCACCGCCCGGCTGCGCCGGCCCGAACAGCCGGAGGAGGAGAACAAGCGGTTCCACCAGCGGTCGCCGACCCGAGACTGGACCGCAACACCATCCAGGACGTGCTCTCGAAAAGTGCCCGAGCCCTCCGCGGCGGCGTGAGGTGGCCGCCCAGTTGCTGCGGCGGTATCAGCTCCGCGAGCGGCGGGCCTCCGCCGTGTCCTGGCCGTGCCCCGATCCACCCGTGGCCATGAAGGGAAGCGCGACCCACGGGGGCGGCCCCACGGCCGGCTGAAGGAGCTAGCCGGTGCGAAGGTCCGCTACGGCTGTCGCCGGCTGGATGTCCTCCCGAGGCGGGAGGGCTGGGAGGTCGACAAGAAGCGCGTGCACCGGCTCTACACCGAGGGAGTGCTGGCGATCCGGAGGCAAGGCGCCGCGGCGTCCGGTGAGCTCTCGGGTTCGCGCCGAGCGGCCGGCCCAGGGGGGCCAACCGGGCCCGGGCGATGGACCTCATGAGCGACACGCCCTCGGATGGCCGGCGGATCCGAGGACTCACGATCCTCGACTTCTTCACGCGGCGGGGCTGGCGCTGCGCGCGGGCTTCGGCTTTACTGACGACCAGGCGGTCAACGTCCTGTCGGGGCTTGCCTCCGAGGGGGCCCGGGAGCATCCGGGTGGACGACGGCCCGGAGTTCACCGGCCGCTCGCTGGACGTGTGGGGGTATTTCAACGGCGCGACCCTGAATTTCAGCCGTCAGGGGAAGCCGACGGACGCTGCGTACATCGAGGAGCTCAATGCGCGGCTGCGCCAGGAGTGCCCGGGCCGATCCCGGTCCTTGTGCCTGGAGGACTCGCACGCGAAGATCGAGGCGTGGGAGGTGGAATACAACACCGAGCGTCCGCACGGCGCCGTGGGCGACCCGGCCCCCGGGGAATTCGCCAGGAGGTGGGCCGGGGAGCCGGCCGAAATCGGCGTCGGAATTCGCGTAGACCCCGGGTCAGGGTCGGGAAGTGGAACGACCCCCTTCAGAGTCCCCCGCTGCCTGGACTCGAACCGCGGACAGCGGTAGTTCGTCTCCGCGCGAGATCGCGACCTCCAGGCGTCGAATTGTCGGTCCGAGAGCCAGAATGACGTTCCCGTAGGTCCCCGCCTCCGGGCTCGCACGGTCGGCCCCGAGTCGCGACGCTCGACGTCGCGGCGCACGGCTGAAGAGAGCGGGAGCTCGCGCCATGAGCCATTCGGACTCGGAAGTCGACCCGCTCGACGACGTGGCTGAGGAGTTCGCCGATCGTTATCGCCGGGGCGAACGGCCCTCGCTCAGCGATTATGCCACGCGCTACCCCCAGCATGCCGAGCGAATCCGGCGGCTTTTCCCGGCGCTCGTGGGAATGGAGCAGCTCGGTGCCGCGGTGCAGCCGTCCGGCGGACCGGTTGCTAACGGCGCCGACCTGGGCAGCTTCGTCGGGGGAGTCCTTGGCGAATATCGCATCGTGTCCGAAATTGCCCGCGGCGGCATGGGCGTGGTTTTCGAGGCCGTGCAGGAGTCGCTGGGCCGCCACGTCGCACTCAAGGTGTTGCCGTCTCACGACCTCGTGCGTAACAACCGGTTGGAGCGGTTCCGCTACGAAGCGCGCGCCGCGGCGCGGCTGCATCACTCGAACATCGTACCGGTCTTCGGCGTCGGCGAATGTGACGGCGTTCATTTCTACGCCATGCAGTATATCCGCGGGCAGAACTTGGAGGCGGTCCTCCAGGAGGTCCGCCGGCTCCGCGGAGAGCCGGCCGACCCTGCGGGATCGACACGGTGCCGATCGGATCTCGGCGTCGGCCTCGCTCGCGGCCTGCTCTCGGGCGAGCTGCAGTCCGGCTCGGACCCGATTCAAAGGACGCGGCGCAAGACGGAGGTCGTTTCCGGCGGGCAGGACGCCCCCCCGTGCGCGTCGCGGCCGGCCGTCGTCGAGGCAAGCGCGTCGACGAGCAGTTCGGAGCTGGCCAGTCAGCCCGAGCTTCAATACGTCCGAAGCGTGGCGCGTATCAGCATCCAGGTGGCCGACGCCCTGGCCTACGCGCACAACCAAGGCATCCTGCACCGCGACATCAAGCCGGCCAACATCCTGCTCGACGCCGAGGGCGTAGCCTGGGTGACCGACTTCGGGCTGGCCAAGGCCGATGATTCCATCGAATTGACGACGCAGGGCGACATCGTCGGCACGCTGCGGTACATGGCCCCGGAACGGTTCCGCGGCCGCGCAGATCGTCGGAGCGATGTCTACGGGCTGGGACTGACGCTCTACGAGATGCTCACGCTCCAGTCCCCTTTCGGGACCGGCGACCGTGCCCTGCTGACCGAGCGGATCCTCCATTCCGAACCGCCACGCCCGCGCCGGGTCGATCCGCGAATCCCGCGTGACCTCGAGACCATCGTCTTGAAGGCGATCGCGAAGGAGCCCGGACGCCGCTATGACGACGCCTCGGGGCTGGCGGATGATTTGCGTCGTTTTCTGTCCGATCGTCCGATTCGGGCACGCCGTACTCCGCCCTGGGAGCATGGCTGGCGGTTCTGCCGGCGCAACCCGGCGCTGGCCATCTCGGGGCGCTCGTCGTCTCGCTCCTGTCCCTGATCCTGATCGTCTGGGCGGGCTGGACTGCCAGCCTTGATGCCCAGTTGTGGCACACCGCCGACGCGAGGCAGGCCGAGCGCGCGGCGCGGAAGGATGCGCTCGAGAAGCTTTGGCGCTCCTACCTGGCCCGAGCCCAGGCGGGCCGTTTCGGCCGGCGTCCGGGCCAGCGCCTCGACGGCCTCGAAGCCCTGGGCCAGGCCGTCGCGATCGCCCGGTCGGTCGAGGCGCCGGCGGCGAGCTTCGACGAGCTTCGCGACGAGGCGATCGCCTGCCTCGCCCTTCCCGACCTGCGCCCGGCGGCGTCGCCTTCGATCGGGTCGCCGACGCGATCAGGCCAGTCTTCGACGGCGAGTTCGATCGCTATGCTCGTGTCGAGCCCGGCGGGGCGATCGCCGTGTTCCGCAGGGGCGACGCCAATCCGATCGCGCGGCTGGCCGATCTCGGCGGCACCCCGGAGCGCCTGTGGATGAGCCCGGACGGCCGACACCTGGCGGTCGCGCTGGCAGACGGACTCCAGATCTGGGACGTCGATGCGCGGCGGGTCACGTTCACGCGCCCCGGTAAGGTCGTCCGCGTGGAGTTCGCCGCCGACTCGCGCCGGGCGGTGATCGGCTTGGCGGACGGCACGGTGCTCGTCGCCGACGGACCCGCGCTCGCGTCCTTCGCCCCGGGCTACACGCCGTCGCTCTTCGCGCTCAGCCCCGACGGGACGCGGATCGCGATCGCCGACGAACGCCGCGACATCGGGGTCGAGATCTGGACCATCGAGCCGGCCAGGAGAACCGCCGCGCTGAAGCTCGCAGAGGGCGGGCCGGCGTGCGCCCTCGCCTGGAGCTCGCAGGGCGATCGACTGGCTATCGGATTGCGCAACGCCAGCACGGTCGAGATCTGGGACGCGGCCGAGCGCCGTCCGATCGCCACGCTCGAGGGTCATGCCCAGCAGGTCGTCGCGCTAGGTTTCCACCCCGACGGGAACCTCGTGCTGACGCAGTCCTGGGACGGCTCGGCGCGCCTGTGGGATCTTGCGACCGGCAAGACGGTCGTCCACTGGCCCAGCTCCATCGAGGACATGCACTTCAGCCGAGATGGTCGGGCCTGCGGCTACGCGGAAGTCGCCGGCAAGGCGCGGCTCCTTGAAGTGGAGGCCGGCCCCGAGTATCGCACGCTCGCCGCGCGAACGCCGGCGGTCCGGGCCGACTACTACCGCGCCGACATCGGCGACGACAACCTGCTCGCCATCGGCATGGGGGAGGGGCTCCGCCTCTGGGATCTGGGCTCGGGCCGCGAGTTGGCGTTCCTCCCGATCGGGCTTACCACGTCGGTCGGCTTCATCTCCGTGAACGGACACCGCTCCCTCCTGACGTGTGGCGACTCAGGGCTCCAGTGCTGGCCGATCGCCGATCACGGGGGCACGCCACGTCGGCTGAGCATCGAGTTGCCCCACAGCATCCCCTTGCCCGTGAACCCGACCGTCGTGTCTGTGGGCACCGATCGCCAGACCGCGATCGTCTCGGGCGAGGATGAGGGCGCGGCGGTCATCCTTGATCTCGACACCGAATCCGTGCGTTGCACCCTCTCCCCGCACCCCGCCGTGAGCGCGGGCGTCCTCAGCCCCGACGGCCGATGGGCCGCGACGTCGGGCTGGCATTCCCCGAACGTGAAGGTCTGGGACGCCCACACGGGCGCATTGGTCAAGGAGTTCACGACCGGCGCGCCGAACGCTGCGTACTTCTCGCCCGATAGCCGGACGATGGTCACGAGCCTGGTAGGCACGTACCGACTCTACGACGTGCCGTCGTGGCGGCAGTCGCGAGAGCTGCGCTGCGCGATCCCGTCATTCCCCGGGTGGGTCGCCTTCTCGCCCGACCGCCGGCTCGTCGCTCTCGAGACCTCGCCTGCCGTCGTCCACTTCATCGACGCCGCGACCGGCGCGACCGCGCGCGGCTGGAAGACCCGGACTCCGGCCGCGCCCGATGGCTCGGCTTCACGAGCGATGGCCGTCGATTGGTCACCGTCACGCCCTTTTCGCGTGCGATTCACGTGTGGGACATCCGGGAGGTTGCCCTCCAGCTCGCGAGTCTCGGCCTGAACGACGAACGCCTTGCGTCAACGGCCGTCGCGGGCTTCGTCCGCGAGAACGATTCGGTAATTGAGGTCTCAACCGACGTCTCCGCGACCATCAAGCCCGTCGTCGAGCAGAAGGCGCGCGCCGCGATCGTCCGATATCAGCGGGCCGTCGCCGCGAGGTCGGAGAGTGCCGGCGCGTGGAACAACCTGGCCTGGGCCTACTTGACCGCTCCGGAGCCGTTGCGCGACCCGGCGCAGGGGCTCGCGATGGCTGAGAAGGCCGTGCGCCTCGATTCGGGGAACGCGGCCTACCGCAACACGCTCGGCGTAGCCTATTACCGCGCGGGTCGATACCGCGAGGCGATCGACCTACTGCGTTCCAACATCGAGGCCGAGGAAGACCGCTCCCTCGTGTTCGACCTCTGCTTTCTCGCGATGAGCTATCAGCAGCTCGGGGAGACGCCCCGCGCGGGAATACCTCAGCCTCGCCCAGCGATGGATGCGCTATCAGAAAGTGCTCGCGCCCGAAGATCATCACGAGCACGCCCTGATCTGGCAAGAGATGGAGGCGACTCTCGCCCGATGACGACCGACGCTCCTGCCTGCGGGTTGCACCACAGGCCGCGCACGGGCCGCCGGGCAACCGTGAGGCGATGCCATTCCAGGGCCATTCCCGCCGGTGCGTGAGGGACGCGGTCGAGCGGATACCGCTCTGAGGGTCCGTGGGAGGAGCCCCGGGGTTTCCCCGCGCCGAGCGAACCCGGCGCCCTGGGTCGGGCGGTCCCGAGCCCCCGCGCCGAGCGAACCCGAGCGGCCGCCTTTTGTTCGTCCCCGTGCGGCTCGGTGCGCGGGCCGACGCACGAAGCCGAACGGCGGCGGACCAAGCGGGATTGGCTTCGTTTCGGCGGGCGGGGATTGAAGCTATGAGAGGGGGCGTTCCAAGCGACCCTGGCTCTCGAAAGACGGCTTCGAAAGGAGGACACGCCGGGACTGCCGGTGGGCGAGCGTCGGCCGGTCCGCCCGCTTCGGTGCGACTCGTGAGACGACCCCGGAACGAAGCCCGGCGGCCGTCGCCCGACGGACCGCCGTGAGATTGAATGGCGGCGTCTCTCGGATTCTCGCTTCATGGAGGCGCCCTCCGGGGCGACCTCCGCATAGATGGTCGAGCGGACTGGAGGGACGACCGAGTCGACGACTGTCCACTAGACAGGCCCCCCTCTCATAGATGGCTTCGTTTCGCGGGCGGGGAATTGGCTTCGTTTCGTAAAACGGCCGGCCGGATTGGCTTCGTTTCGCACCCCGGCCCCGGCCGCAGAGTCGGGCCCGTCCGGCGCGACGGCCGGGCTCGATCGGCGGGCGGGCGGAGCGGGCCGCTGGCGCGAGGGGCCCGGGGCCGGCCACCGATCGCGGACGATCGGGGCCGGTCCGCTGACCCGCCCCGGCCCCCTCCTGACACACCTTCTGAGGGCGGCACAGCCCTCGCGATTTTGACCATCTTTGAAAATAACGGTCTCGCATTCCACGGGGCCGGGTCATCTCTGGGGTGCGGGGCGGCGATGTCATCGTCGCTCGGGTCGAGGCGAGACCTTGCCGAACTTGATCTCGCACGCCTCCCGAGGGAACGTCGCGCCGCGCGTTGCTCTGCGCCGACTAGCACCCGGGACCTCTCCCCATGATTCGCACCAGCACGCGCCGAATGACCGGACATCGAGCTCCATCACCCAGGACGGGAACGGGCTTCGCGCCGTCCCCGCGCGTCGCCGCCGCCGGCTGTGGCATCGCCCGGGACTCGAGCAGCTCGAAGCGCGGATCGCGCTCGATGCGTCATCCAACTTGACCGCGCTCAAGGGTGCGGCGAGCGCGCTGGGCAGCTTCGCGGCAAGCCTCGCGGCGGGGCCGCTGAACGAGGACCTGCCCATCCTGAGCGGGGGCGCGTCGGCGCTCAGCCAGATCCTGGGCCTGAATTCGAGCTTCGGCTCCCTCGGGACGGACCTCGGCCAGATCGACACGACGAGCGTCGCGACCGCGGCCGACCCAAAGGCCGCGCTCCAATCGGAGCTGGGCTCGGCGTTCACGGTCCTGGAGGTGAGCGATACCCAGGTGCTCGTCAGTTACACGCAGAACATCACCGGCGGCCCCACCGTCTCCGCGGCGACCAATCTGGCCGACTTCTTCGGCAGCAATCAGGCCGGCGACTATCTGTCGAAGATCGCCTCCCTGTCGGGCTCGGCCTCCGTCCAGTTCGCGCCGGGACGAAGTTCACCGTGACGCTCGGCGCGAATGCCTCGGGCCTCTTCGTGAACCCCGGCTCGCTGTTCACGACTCCCGACCTCTCGGCGAATTTGAACTTGAACGGCCAGGTCGGCGTCGGCCAGATCGGGTTCAACGTGAACCTGAACGGGACGGGAGCCGTTGACCTCAAGGGCGTGAACCTCGCGGTCAACCAGACGATCTCGGGCGCGTCGCTCGGCAACGTGGGCCAGGCCGCCGCGCTGACGGTCGGTAATGGCTCGCAGGCAACACTCGCCGGCGACTTCCAGGCGGTCGTGCTCGGCACGCCGCTCCTGGATTGGGGGCCGACCCTCACGTGGGCGTTCTCCTCGAACGGCGCGCCCCAGGCGGCCCAGATCAGCATCCCCCCGACCGGCGCGGGCGCGCCAAGCTTCCTCGACACGTCCTCGGTCGAGACGGCGTTGACGGACTCGATCACGGGCGCGCTGGGATTGAGCCAGTTCGACGCCCTGCTGAACCCCCTGGCCGACGCCCCGTCGGGGCTGTCAGACTTCATCGGCTTCGTGACCGTCTTGCTCCAGGGCGGCATGGACTCGCCCCAGCTCGACCCCGAGAGCGGGATCCAGGACGTGCTGAAGGACGGCACGTTCCAGCTCGCCAGCGGCAGCGACCTCATGAACATCGTGATGGGCAAGCCGGGGAACCTGGTGACGTACAGCCATCCCGATTTCACGTTCCTGGACATCACACCCGACGCCCCCTCGATCAGCATTCCGGCGTTCTCGATCCTCGGGATCCTCAACGGCACGTTCGAGGCGGCCGCCGCGTTTCACTTCACGGGCACGGCGGCCATCGGCCTCGGGATCGACACGTCGGGCGTGTACGTGGATACCGCGGCGACGCACGTCACTTTCAGCGCCGGCGTGGGCGCCGGCGTTGGCCTCGGCCTGAACGTGGCGGGCATCGACGATCCCGGCAAGGTGCTGGTCGGCCCCGACATCACGACGACGGCCACGCTGAGCCTCAAGGACACCTCGGGCGGGGCGAACAAGGCCCGGCTGGGCGACCTGGTCGCCGGGCTCGACCCGTCTCAGGGCCTTTCGGGCCTGGGGTCGTGGCTCCAGAAGGACCTGGACCTGAAGATCGATGTCGCCGGCTCGATCGACCTCACGTTCACCGTCAACACGCCGATCAAGGGCGTCATCACCGCCCTGCCCGAGCCCGTGAGCGACGTGCTCGAGCCCTTCGCCGAGGCGGCCGGCAGGGTGTTCGACTTCCTGTCGGGCGCCGCCGAGACCGTCTGCGACGTCGTCGAGGATGTCCCGCTCATCGGCGGCATCATCAAGAAGCTCGTCAACTGCCGCGACGTGAAGACGGTCGCGCAGATCGCCTTCGGCGAGTACGTGGCGCTGCTGGTCCCGCTCGCCGTCAAACTCGGCGCCGACCCGACCAAGACAGCGCTTTCCACCGATCAACAATCCGCCAACTTGGTGTGGTCGTTCCCGGTCGTGAACTTCGAACAGGACCTGAACTCTAGCCAGATCACCTCGGGCACGAGCGCCGCGAACAACCCGAACGCGTCCGACCCCAGCGACTTCATCCAGTACAACGTCAACGGGTCGACGTTGACGATCAACGGGGCCGCGGGGACGGACAACGTCCAGCTCATCAATCTCGGCGGCGGCAAGGTCGAGCTCCTTCGCTCGGGCGTCGACGCGAACGGCACCTCGCGCACGGACCCGACACGCGTGTTCTCGGGCATCACGCAGGTCAACGCCACGATGAACGACAGCGCGGGCACCACCGACTCGTTCGTCATGGACCCGACGCTCAACATCGACGCCACCGTCACAGGAGGGGCGGGCGACGAGACCATCAAGACCGGCGCCGGCAACGACACGGTCCACGGCGGCCCGGGCGCCGACACGATCGATGGCGGAGACGGCAACAACGTGCTTTACGCGGGGTCGGGGAAGACGACGTTGATCGGCGGGGCCGGGCGCGACGAGCTCCGCGCCGGCTCGGGAGGCGACCTGCTCGAAGCCGGCTCGGGCACCGAGTTCCTTTACGGCGGCTCCGGCGACGACAGGCTCATCGCCGGCTCCGGCACCGATGAGCTGCACGGCGGCGGGGGCAATGACACCTTCGTCGCCGGCTCGGGCCCGTGCACCATGGACGGGGAAGGCGGCCCGAACGACACGGACACGTTCACGGGCGGCTCGGGCACCGTCACGATGAACGGGGGCCAGGGGAGCAACATCTACTACTGCGGGACCGGCACGACGATCATCAACGGCGGGCCGGGGTCCGACCTGATCTACTGGGACGCCGGCGACGGCAACGCCACGATCGACGGCGGCGCGAATTCGTCCCCCGACACGATCGACCGCCTCCAGATGCGCAGCGCGCCGGGCCTGAGTGACTTCACGGCGAGCGCGAACGGCGCCGGCGTCACGGTCGCGGCGCCGGGGGCGACGGTCAATGCCACCGGGATCAACGTCCTCAACATCGACGACACCCTCGCCGGGGGGACGATCGTGATCAACGACCTGTCGGGGACGACGATCGAGGCCATCGGCCTCAACCTCGACGAGGTCGACAACCCGGACGGGATCCAGAGCCAGATCATATTGAACGGCCCGAGCTCGCCGCGCACGATCAACGTGGGGGAGTTCACGGCGCAGGGAAACGTGGTCGTCAACGGCACCGGCACCCCCGTGAGCGGCCAGATCATGCTGATCACCGGGCTCGGCCCGACCGTACTCACCTCGAACGACGACAACGCCGTGACCATGAATCTCGGCGGCGGCGGCAATACGGTCGGCATCAGCCTGCAGACGCTCCATGGCTCGCTGGCGGTCCACGGGAGCACCGGGGGCGACTCGTTCAACGTCCAGGGCGTGAGCGGGCCGACGACGATCACCGACAAGGCGGCCGCGAGCACCTACAATATCGGCAGCCTCGCCCCGGGCACCGGCGGCGTGCTGACCACGATCGCCGCGGCTTTGACGATCGGCGGTGGTGGCGCTGATACCATGAACGTGGACGACACCGGCGCCACGACGCCGCAGTCCGGCACGCTCACGGGGACGATGCTGACCGGCTTCGGGATGTCATCGAGCGGTATCGCTTATTCGGGGCTCGCGGCCCTGAACCTCAAACTCGGGTCGGGCGGCAATACCCTGACCATCATCGTTGACGCGACGCATGACCTCCCCGCGAGGACGACGATCGACGGCGGCGCGGGGGCGAACAATCAGTTGAGTGCCCAGTTCCAGCAGGACTTCAACGGGGTGCTCACACTGACCGAGTTCCCGACCGCGACCATCGGGATCGGGCGCGACTTCAACGGCATGTTGTCCGACTCGGCGCCGGGGAACATCCAGAGCCTGACCGTCGGCCACGCGGTCACGGCGACCGGGAGCCTGACGGCCGGCAATGTCACCGCGATGACGGTGGGGCCCAACGCGCTCGCGACCGGGGACGACATGGCCGGCCGGATCGTCGTGACCGGCACGTTGACCGATCTCCGAGTCGCGGGAGGCACACCCGGCACGATCACGGCGGGTCATATCGGCACGATCCGGGTGTACGGCGGCTACGGCCCGCTCGTCGCGCAGGTCATGGAAGGGGGAATCGAGCGGAGGATCGAGCTCGCGGTGCCCGCGCAGCCGTACCCGCTGGCCGTCCCCCCGCCGAATCCTTCCCCCGCCGCGTCGCCCGCGGGCGTCACGGTCCAGTATGTCTACGAGTCGGGTTTGCTGACCAATCCACAGCTCACGGCGCGCATCACGAACGGCAGCGGTAGCTCGCAGCCCGATCAGTTCGACGTCAGCCTGGTTGTGTGGAACGACCGCGCCAAGTTCAACCTGGCGCGGCTCGACGCGAGCGGCGTCTCGGGTGTGCGCAACGTGGCGGTCGAGGGGGACCTCCTATCGAGCGTCAGCCCGACGGCCAGGGCGTTCTTCGTCCTGGCCGGCGGGGCCGTGGACGCGTCGCCGGCGGACGTGTACCTGCCGCTCGATCGACTCGCGGGCGTCGCCGTTCGCGACTTCGCGCCCGACCGCTCGATCGCCGCGAAGAGCATCCAGGCCCTGGCCTTCGGCTCATTCCTCGACCACTGGTGCAGGATCGAGCCCGGGACGTGCGCGAGCGAATCGGACGCCGAGCAGCTCCTCGCGTGCGGCACCGCAATCGTCCAGGCCGGCTCGACCAACGGCCAGAACGCGGAGACCTTCCGCGTCCCCTTCGCCGACCTCGCGAACGAGCACGTGGCCTTCTTCGTGGCGACGGAAGAGTATCCCTGTGGCTTCTCCGACGACACGATCGCGTTCACCGTGCAGGGCTACGACAACGGTCTCGCCGTCCAGCCGAACAACGTCGCGCGGGGTGCGGTGACCGCGCTCATTGCGGTAACCCGGTCGTTCGACAAGCACGGCCGTCCCCAGGACTCGATCGTGCAAACCGTCGCCCTCAACGGGGACGGCGGCTCGATCCAGTCGGACCAGTTCATCGCCCAGGCGATTACGAGCACCGGGCCCCTCGGCGACGTCTGCGTCGCGTCGTGCCAGGGGATCAACAACATCACCGCGCCCAGCATCTTCGGGAGTATCATCACGGACGGGTCAATCTTCGGCACGGTCCAGACGACCGGCGTGTGGATCGACCCGATCACGGGCGCCTCGTCCACGGTCCCGGGCGACCTCGGCCGGGCCTATGTCGTCACGCCGTCCGACCCGCGCTGCGGCAAGCCCTACGTAGCGACGACCACGATCCAAACGGGTCGGAGCGGCGACATCAGCGGCCAGATCATCAGCCGCGGCGACCTCATCGCCGCGATCGACGGTGGCGTCGGCCTGAGCGGCACCATCGCCGCCCAGGGGAATATCGGAGCCTTCTCGAGTTTGCTCGGCGCGCGGTCCGCGTCGGCTCCGTGGTCGCCGAAGGGACGATGAGCGGCCGGATCGTGGCGCTCGGCAATATCATCGGCGACATCGTCGTCCGCGGCGGGATGAGAGGCGCTGAGATCGCCGCGAAGGGCCGGGCGATTCCGGGGCTGAGTCCCACGCAGCTGGGGATCCTCGGGGACGTCACCATCTGCGGGGTGATCGATCGATCCAGCGCAATCGTCTCGGGGGGCGAGATCGGCGATCGTGCGCTCTGCACGACGCTCAGCGTCGGTGGCAATCTCGGCATCATCGCCGCCAAGGGCGCGGTCAACTTCGACCGCGGGAGTGCCCAGGCGCAGGGAAGCGCGTTCACCAACGTGGGCTCGGCCGGGTCCGCCGATCCGAACGCCCCGCTCGACGCCGCGGCGATCGACGCCATCTTCACCCAGGGAGGACAGCCCCTCCAGTTCGACATGACGCCCGGCGATCTCGCGGGACTGACGGCGATCGAGACGGACCTGGATGCGCTGTCGATCGGCGTCAATGGCAAGGGGCGATACCTGAAGGGGACGAGCGCATGAGCACGACGTCGATCCGTCGGGGTGCGGAGGCCGTCCCTTTTTCGCTTGTCTCGCCCGAGGGCGCGCCCGATCATCGACCTGTCATGGGTCACGAGCAAGGGACGAACTCCGAGACGACTCTGGAGATGCTGAAGCAGGCGGCGGCGGGCGACGCCGCGGGCTGGGAGCGGCTGCTGGACCGCTACAACGACCGCCTGCGCCGGATGATCGCCGTGCGCCTCGACCCGCGGCTCCAGGGCCGATTCGATCCGTCGGACGTGCTCCAGGAGACCTACGTCGACGCGCTCGCGCGCCTGCCGGAGTATCTCCGCGAGACGCGCATGCCGTTCTTCCTCTGGATCCGTTACCTCACCGCGCATCGCCTGGGGAGGATCCACCGGGCCCACCTGGGACGTCGCATGCGTGACGCGGGACGGGAGGTCTCGCTCTACCGGGGCGCCATGCCCGAGGCGTCGTCGGCCGCCCTGGCCGCACAACTGCTCGGCAAGGAATGTCGCCCCAGCGAGGTGGCCGTGCGTGCCGAGCGGCAACTTCGGCTGCAGGACGCGCTGAACCGGATGGACCCTATCGACCGCGAGGTGTTGTCGCTTCGCCATTTCGAGCGCCTGACGCGCGCGGAGGCCGCCCAGGTGCTCAACATCTCGGGAGCCGCGACCGCCAAACGCTACTTCCGCGCCCTCGAGCGCATCCGCCAGATCCTGGCGCTGCTACCCGGCGGCCTCGAGGATCTCCGCTGAACCCGCCTCCCCCATCCAGTGCTCCTCCGGCGGATGCTCCACGAATCCGCCGTCTGCCCGGCTTGGAAAGCGAGCCCACCCGCCTGAGGGGATGCCGGCGGCCCGCGCGGTGCGCAGCCCTGCCCGGTCATCGCAGGTCTGTTCGCCGTGGTCGCCGCGCTCGAGTTGGCCCGGTCACTGCACGGCGCTGGGCGGCCATGCGACTCATGACCCAACCCGCTTCGGTGGGGTCGCCCGAAGTCCCTCCGGTATGGCGGACGAATGGCACTTAGATTTGCGCAAACCGCTATAGCCAAAAACGTTTGCGGCGGAGACCATCCCGTCGCCCGGGGAGCCTCGGAACGTGCGCCCGTCCACGCTCAACTGCGAATCAAGGGCGAATCGTGACGACCGACGCGTGCTCATCTTAGCAGCCGAGTTTCTGGCAGCTCACAGAATCGGCCGAAGCGAGATCCACGTAATGGTTTGCAGAAATCTAAGTGCCATTCGTATGGCGGACCGAAGCAGCGCACGACCCCCTCGTCTCGCCGAAACCTCGCCGGCTTCGCCGACCATCCGGGGTCATGCGAGGCGGCGGAAGGTGACGCGGGACTTTCCTGGGCGAATCACCATAGGAACCAGCAGCCGAACCGGCTCCTCCCGCTAGGGAGGTTGGCATGCGAGCGACGCGGGCCGCTCGTTACCGTTGGGGCGGGCCGGCCTTCTTCTTGGCGGCGGGCTCGCCGGGGCGGGCGGGGGCGGCCTCGTCGTCGCCTTCTTCCATCTTGTCGATGGCCTCCTGCGCGGCCTGGCGGACGGCCTCCGAACGGTCCTGCAAGGCGCCTGAAGGGCCGGCTTGGCCACCTCGGCGTCCATCTCGCCGAGGGCGAAGGCGGCCTCTTGGCGGATCTCGTCGTCGTGGTCGGTCGTGAGGACCTTGACGAGCGCGGGGATGATTCCGCCGCCCTTCTCGCCGATCTCGCCCACGGCGTAGGCGACGGCCAGGCGCAGCGCTGTCGACCTGGTCGCCGAGCGCCTTGGCGAGAGCGGCAAGCGCGGGCTTCGCGGCCGGACCGATCGCCCCGAGCGCGTATGCGGCGGCCTTGCGGACATCCTCGTCCTCGTCGGCGAGTGCCTGTCCCAGCGCCGCGACGCCGGCCGACGCGTTCGGGCCGATCTCGCCGAGGGCGAAGGCCGCCTTCTTGCGAACCTCGATGTCCTCGTCCTTCAGGGCGCAGGGCGAGCTCGGGCACGGCGGCCTTCGCGTCGGGACCGATGACCGAGAGTGACTGCGCGGCGTCGTAGCGGACGGAGGGGTCGCCGTCCTGGAGCGCCCGGCCGAGCGGACCGGCGGCGGCGCGTGCCTCGGCGCCGATCTCGCCGAGGGCGAACGCGGCCGAGCGGCGGAGGACGAAGTCCTGGTCCTCGAGCAGCACCTTGCTCAGCGCGGCGACGGCCGGTTTCGCCTCCGGACCCATCGCGCCGATGGCCTCGATCGTGGCGCGGCGCAGCGCCGGGATCGGCGTCGCCGAGCGCCTTGACGAGCGCGGGCACGGCGTCCGCGGCGTCGCCGCCGATCTCGCCGAGCGCGAACGCCGCCGCCTGGCGGACGTCGGCGTCGCTGTCGGTCGAGATCGCCTGGCCGAGCGCCGCGGCGGCGACCTTCGCCTCCTCGCCGATGCTTCCCAGCGCGTAGGCCGCGGCGTGGCGGACCGTCTCATTCGGGTCGCCGAGCGCTTGGCGAGCTCGCCCACGCCGGCCTTCGCGTCGGCGCCCATGTTGCCCATGGCAAAGATGGCCGCGCGGCGGACCACGGCCGACTCGTCGGACACTGCGGCACGGATCGCCGGCAGCGCCACCTTGGATGCCGGGCCGAGGTTGCCCAGCGAGAGCGCCGTCGCGTGGCGGACGGAGACCTCGGGGTCGCGGAGCGACTGGCTGAGTGCCTGGATGGCGGCCTTCGTCAGGTCGGGGCCCTGAGAGCCCAGCGCGACGGCCGCCTCGCGGCGCCGGGCGGGGTCGCGGTCCCCGAGTTGGGCGAGCGACTGCTCGAGCGTCTTCCCGCCCGGCGACTGGGCCTGCGCCGACGGGACGATCGCCGCCGCCAGCAGGGTGAGGAAGAGACGTCGGAACGGGGGCATGCGGAGTCTCTCCGTTGAGATGGTAGTAAGGGGATTTCCGTGCGGACCGCCATCGATCAGGGGTCCATGTGGGCCGCGTGCATTCCGCCGGCGTGGCGCCCGGCGGTGCCGTGGCCTCCACCGCCACGGGCGTGGCCGGCCGCGGCGTGCGCGGCGCCCCGGCCGCTGCCGCCGGTGCGGCCGGCGTGGCCGGCGTGGCCGGTGCCTCGGTGGTCGGCGGAGTGCTGATTGGCGTGGGCGGCCGCGGCGTGATGCCCGGCCGTGTGATGGCCGGCGGTCGCGCGGTGGCCGGCGTAGCCGTGGTGGGCCGCGGCGGCGTGATGCTCGCTGTGCGTGTGGTGCGAACCGCGGTCAGCGTGGCTGTGGTTCCAGTTGCGGTGGCTGTGGTTCCAGTGGTCGCCCCAGTGATAGGAGTGGTTCCAGCCGTGCGACCAGTTGTGCGCTCCCCACCCGCCGCTGTGCCAGTAGCTGCCGCCGTTCCACCAGTAGTTCGGGTAGACGCGGTGGCGATACCACGGATACCAACCGCCGTACCAGCCGTAACCGTTCCCGCCGCCGGGGACGACGTACGTGTTGTAGTCGGCCGCGTAGTTGGACGTGGGATAGTATCCCGAGGCGCTGGTGTCGGCGGCGTCGGGGTAGAACTGCGCGACGGGCGCGGTGTTGTCGACAACCTGGACCTGGTAGCCCGCCTGGCGCATCTCGTCCGCGATCGTGTTCGCCTTCGAGATCGCACGCGTCTCGGTGTAAAGCTGCCAGGTATCCGACGCGCCGGGGCGATAATTGACGCGATACCGCACGGAGCTCGCGGCCGGGCTGACCTGGGCCTTCGGGGCGGCCTCCGGGGCGACCAGCGTGAGCGCGAGGCCGATCGCCCACCGAGCGGTTGCGATGCTCATGGCGTCCAGTCCTCCCGTGATCCAAGAACACGATGCCCGCCGCCCAGGGACCGGGGAGCCACAACCTTACGGCGTTGTCGGATCGGCATTGATCGGCTCGATGAGCAGTCCGCAGACTTCGCGGTCATACGATTAGCACAGCGGCAGTCGCTCCGCCAGACTGCGATCTCCGAATCGCGATCATGACTCTTGCGACCCGCGCGTTTCTCTCGCGGCCCGCTGTGTTATCGTAGCTCCGGAAGCCCGCGGGATCGGTCGGGATGCGACGCCGCTCCGAGGGCACGACCTGAAGAATGGCCGGGGACGACGATCGTCCGTCGATGCCGGAGCCTGCCGTGGGACCGCGACCGGGCGAGATGAGGGGCGTGCGTGTGATCGAGACTCGGTCGACGGACCGTGCGGTGCATCGTGACGGAGCGATGGCCCGCGCGATCGCGGGCGTCGAGACGCCGGCGTTCGTCTTCGACGAGGCGGCGATCGTCCGTGCGTTGGAGTCCGCCGCAGAGCTGCGCGAACAGTCCGGCTGCAAGGTCCTCTACACGCTCAAGCCGCTCTCCTGCCCGTTCGTGCTCGACCTGATCCGGCCGTGGGTCGACGGCTTCGGGACGAGTTCGTTGTTCGAGTCGAGGTTGGCGCGCTCGGTCCTCGGGGCGAAGGGCTCGGTGCACATCACGTCGCCGGGGCTGCGCCCGGCGGATGTCGAGGAGCTCGACGCGCTCTGCGACCGGATCAGCTTCAACTCCCTGAGCCAGCTCGAGCGATTCCGCGGTCGGATCGTCGACCCGCGCAAGGTCGGGCTGCGGGTGAATCCGCTCCGGCCGCTGGTGGCGGACGATCGCTACAACCCGTGCCGGCCGCATTCCAAGCTCGGCGTGCCGCTCGATCAACTCGTCCGCCATCTCGCGAAGGCGCACGGAAGCCGGCCGCGCGGGCTGCATCTCCACACCAACTGCGACAGCGACGACTGGAGCCCGCTGCTCGACACGGTCCGCCACCTGGAGTCGAAGCTCTCGCCGCGGCTCGATGAGCTCGAGTGGATCAACCTGGGCGGCGGATATCTCCTCGGTCCCGACGCGCGGACCGGCCCGCTGATCGACGCGGTCGGGCGGCTGAGATCGGCCTACGACGTAGAGGTCGTCATCGAGCCCGGTGCGGCCTTCGTCCGTGAGGCGGGCTCGCTGGTCTGCGAGGTCATTGACCTGTTCTGCTCGGGCGGTCGGTCCGTCGCGGTCCTCGACACGACCGTCAACCACGTCCCGGAGGTGTTTGAGTACCAGTTCGAGCCCGACGTGCTCGGGCACACGGACGAGGGCGAGTACGACTACGTGCTCGTCGGCAGCAGTTGCCTGGCCGGCGACGTATTCGGCGAGTATGCCTTCGAAGAGCCGCTACGTCTCGGGTCGCGGATCGTGCTCACCGGCGTGGGGGCCTACGCGCTCGTGAAGGCCCACATGTTCAACGGCATCAACCTGCCCGCCCTCTACTCGATACGGACCGACGGGAGCCTCGTCCTCCGCCGCCGCTTCGATTTCGCGGATTATCTCAACCGGACGGGGGCCCCAAGCGATGCGGTTGTATGAATCGGAGTGGATCGTCCCGAAGCCCCGGGGGGACGCAGACCTGCTCGCGCACTTCGCGCGATCGGCCGCGGGCTGCCTCCGGCCCGGCGAGCACCCGGTCCGGTTCGTCGTCTCGGAGGTCCGCGAGGACGACTATCGCTGCGAGGTCGGCCTGCTGGCGACGGACGATCCGCGGGCGCGAGTGCCGTCGATCTTTGACTTCCAGCGCCGGCCGTTCGAGGTCGCGGACCGGTTCAACGTCGTCTTCCTCGTGCCGACCGGCGTCAACGCCGAGCTGGGCGGGCACGCGGGCGACGCCGGGCCGGTCGCGCGGTTGATCGCGAGCGTGGCGGACACGTTGATCACGCACCCGAACGTCGTGAACGGGTCCGACATCAACGAGCTGCCCGAGAACGGGCTGTACGTCGAGGGCAGCGTCATCTGTCGGCTGCTGATGGGGACCGTCGGCCTGCGGAGGGTCCGCTCGAATCGCGTGCTGCTCGTGATCGACCGCCACGAGGAGGTGGCATACTCGAACGCCGCAATCAACGCCCTGAACGCCGCGCGGGCGTGCTACGGGCTCGAGAGCCCGCGCATCCTCATGCTCGACCCGCCCGTGAGGCTCATCTCCGAATATACCGCCACCGGCCGCGCGGCGGGGCGGGTGGAGAACCTCGCCGGCTTCCTCGCGGCCATCGAGCCGTATGCGAGGGAGTACGACGCCCTGGCCGTCTCCTCGGTCATCGCCGTCCCGCCCGAGTTCCACCAGGACTACTTCGACAGCTCGGGCGAGATGGTCAACCCGTGGGGCGGCGTCGAGGCGATCTTCACGCACGCGTTGTCATTACTCAAAGGAGTGCCCTCGGCGCATTCGCCGATGATCGAGTCCGAAGAGATCGAGTCGATCGACCCCGGGATCGTCGACCCGCGGATGGCTGCGGAGGCGGTCTCGCTCACGTTCCTGCAATCGATCCTCAAGGGCCTGCAGCGGAGCCCGCGGGTTGTCGAGGGGGCGGAGGCGATGCTGACGCCTTCGGTCCTCACCGCGCGCGACGTCTCGTGCCTCGTCGTGCCCGACGGCTGCCTGGGCCTGCCGGTCCTCGCCGCGTTCGAGCAGGGCATGCCCGTCATCGCCGTCCGCGACTGCCACAATCTGATGCGCAACAACCTGGCCGAGCTGCCGTGGGCGGCCGGGCAATTCACCGTCGTCGACAACTACCTCGAAGCCGTCGGTGTCCTCTGTGCCCGCAAGGCCGGTCTGTCGCTCGACTCCCTCCGGAGGCCGATCCAGCCGGCGGCCGTCTCGGTCGTCCGCCCGGATCGGCCGAAGCGTCGAGGCCCTGCGGACGTTCTGCATGACGGGACGCCGCCGGCCCGCGGCGCCCCCGGTCGATTATGACTGCCACCCCGGTGCGAACGCTCGTGGCCACGGACCTGGCGAAGGCGGCGACGCGCGACGATTCCTGGCGTCGTCTGTGCCGCGTCGCCAGTGTTGCGGAAACCGGGCCATGGACGACTTCGGCCGGTCATCAGTTTGCCGAGGGATCGATCGCCGCCGCAAGCATGGACCTGCACGTCCTCGTCGTCTCGCCCGGCGAGATGGGGCCGTGCGTCGGGGCGGAGACGGCGGCCGCGCGCGGGCCGGTGCGTCTGGCAACACCCGAGGGCGAGCTCGTGATCGAGCTCGACCGCGATCGAGCCCGGCTGAGGATCGAGCCTTCGGCCTGGTCCGCGTGCGCCGCGCCGGTGCTGCTGGCGATCTCGATCGGCTGGCGTCTGGCCGAAATCGAGCGAAGGCTCGACGAACTCTCGGAATGGTCGCGCGGGCAACTGGGCCGCGGCGGCGAGCTCTTGCTCGGAGGCAGCTCCGGGAAAGCGCTCGATCGGTGTCATCGTGAGATCAAGGCTCTGATCCTCGACCTGCCGTGCTGCGAAGGAGCCCTGGACGATCCGGGTGGCTTCTTCGGTTCCCGCGACGAGCGGCGGCTCTTCCGCCGCCTCGTGCGCCGTCTCGGCCTCGACGGCTGGCGGACGCGAGTGGACGAGCGGGTCGAGATCGTCGAGGCGGCCGTCGATTCGCTCGTCGACGGCCACCGTCATCGCCAGGGCCTGCGGTACGCGGCCGTCTTCGAGTGCCTGATCCTCGCCGCGCTCCTCGCCGACATCGCCATCCATCTGCTGTCCTCGCCATTCGAATGAGGACTGCGTCGGACCGATCCCGGAATTACAGGTTGTGACGTGCCAAAGGGCCGGGGTTCACTTGGACGGCGCAGGCCGGGGGGTGGCATCCCCGGGGACGACGCCCATGGACCAGCGGATCAACTCCAACCACATCGTCTGCATCTCCGGCCGGTCCCAGGCTTCGTCGGAGTGACCGAGGCCGTTGTAGACGACGCGCCCCTTCCCGTATTCGCGGGCCCAGGCGACCGCGAAGTCGCCGTCCCGGCGGCGGACGCCTTTGAGTGTGAGGTCGACCTTGCTCGCGTCGAGCCGGAGCAGGACGCGGACCCGGTCGCGCGAGAAGTCCTTGATCTGATAGATTTCGTCGCGGAGCGTGAAGGCGCGGGGAAGTTGGCCCAGGCCGGGGAAGGCGGGGTCCTCGACGATCAGGGGCGCGTCGAAGACGCCCCAGGGGTGGCCGTCGAAGTAGCCGCCGAGCATCTCGCCGTACTCGGGCCAGCGGGTGAACGTGATCGCGGCGCTGTGGACGCCGAGGAAGCCCTTGCCGTCATCGCGGACGAACGACAGCAGGTCGGCCTTCTGCGACGCGTCCATGTCGAGGTCGCCGTCGGTGAAGAAGGCGACCGCGTCGAAGTCGTTGAGGTTCTTGGCGCCATACTTCAGGGGCTTCTTCGTGATGGCGGCGCAATCGGTGCGGAAGCACGTCTCCCAGCCACCCCGGCCGCGACCGAGGTTGTAGAGCGTCACCATCGCGGTGGAGATCGTTTCGTGCTGATATCCCTTGGCCTGGCCGACGACCAGAAGCCGCCGTTTCTTTCCCTGCCCCGCAGCCGTGCCGGCGATCGCCAGCATAAGTGCAAGGACCGTGACGCCTCGCATGCCCATCGTCGGTGCCTCCCCGTCGCTCACCGACCGACCGCCTCGCCGACGTTCGCGTCGATGATCGCCCGCATGAACTCGGCGGCGAGCCGCGCCTGCTCATCCACGTACTCGATGCCGACCGTCTGGCCGTCGACCACGGGCAGCTGATGACAGAGCTCGTAGCCGATGTAGCCGTCGTAGCCGATCTCGGTCATGGAGCGGGCAAAGTCGCCGTAGTAGCGGCCCGTGTCCTCGCCGATGATCCCGTCGTTGCGCTCGAAGCCGCGGATCGAGCCGTCGGGCCGGCGTTCGAACTCGCCGCCGAAGTGGCTGAGCACCTGGAGCGACCCCAGCGCGTGGGCCGCCTCGCGAACGCTTGCCGTGCTCCGGTCGGGCATCAGCGGTGCGTCGAGGCAGGCCTTGAGGTGGGGAGAGTCGACCTCGCGGATCATCCGGAGGAGGTCCCGGTGATCGTCAATCAGCGGCTTGTGGTTCTGGAGGGCCAGCGTCACCCCGGCATCGCCGGCGTAGCGGGCGCACTCGACGAGGGCCTCGCGGCACCAGCCCCAGATCTCCTTGGTGGGGAACTTCTCGTGGACGATCGGCCAGTAGCCCTCCGCGATGTCGTAGGTGGCGAGCTGCGGATGCCGCGTCACGCCCCACCAGGCAAGGAAGACGCGCAGGGTCGGCGCGCCGAGGTCGGCCGCCATGCGGATCAGCTCGCGCACGAAGCAGACCTGCGCCTCGCGGACCTCGGGCACCGGGTTGCTGAAGTCGTTGTTGGCGGCCACGGCGTAGATGTCGATACCCTCGCCGTCGGCGAGCGATCGCAGCTCACGGCAACGGGCCGTGGGCCAGTCGAGCGGGTTGCCGTGGGGCCGCTTGCCGTCGATCTCGATCCCGTCATAACCACAGTACCTGGCACGGTCGATCATCTCGGCGAGGGTCAGCTCGCTGCCGCGGTACCAGAGGCCCAGGTAGGTGATGCTGTAGAGTCCCAGCTTCATCGCGAGTCCCTCACTCGGCCTTCGCCGCCGCCCAGCGGACGGCATTATTCACCAGGGCCCGATAGGACGGGTGCCCGAATGCCGAACGCCCGTGCCCGAGCTGGATGGCCACCACCCGCGAGGTCTCGCACGGGCCGACCCAGGCGAGGTCAGCATCGCTCGTCGGGTTGTCGGTGGTCAGCAATGGACGGATCTTCGGCGAGTGATACATGTTCTTGTACGTCTCGTCGCGGATGTGGAACGGGGCGATTCCGTCGAGGACCGGGTGGGCCACGGCGGGAGTGACGGAAATCTGCTGGTCGTTCGACACGCCGGACGACGGGGCCCCGCCTTCCCGCCGGAGGCGATACCGGCCGCCGACGACTTCCTCGGACCACCAGGTCCAGGTCTGGTAATTCAGCAGGGCGTGATGGAGGACAACGACGCCCCCGCCCGCCTCGACGAAGTCGCGGAGGTTTTTCCGACCGGGCTCGTCCAGATCGCGGGTGAAGTCGTACATGATGAGGACGTCGTACTTGCCACGCAGGTCGTTCTTGAACGCGTTCACCGCCGTGTCCACGGGCAGCCGGTCGATGTCATCGAATAGCGAGTAGAACGCCGCCTCGTGGTCGTGGCCGCCGGTGATGAGCAGGGCCCGGATCGCGCCCGCGGCCGGGCGGGACGCCGTGGTCCCGGGCGGCAGCTCCTTGATCCTTATGTTCCGAAACTGCACCAGGCTCGGCGGCCCGGTCCATTCCCCGCGCTGGTTCTTCGAGCCGTGGTGCTGGAGGGCGAGACGCCCCTTCGCCGGCATGTCGGGGATCGTGGCGCGCGGGATCACCGTCGTCCCGTTCAGCACGACCGTGACCGTCTTGCCGATGACCGTGATCTCGAAGTGGTTCCAATCGCCCACGGGCTTGTCGGCCCGGTGCCGGGGGGTGACGGCGGCGCGGAGGTCGGGCGGGGTCCCGCGGCTGGTCCGCACGGTGAAGATCTCCCCCGAGCCGATGGGCCAGCACCAGATGTTGACCTGATAATCGCCGTCGCCGCGGAGGAAGACGCCGGAGTCGGCGTCGGGCAGGGTGAGCTTCAGCTCCTTACCGTGGACGTCCGTCGCGTGAGTGCCGTCGGGCAGGATGTACGGGATGTTCGTGTTGAGGAACGGCGCCTCCTTCAGCCGCCAGTCGAGCTGGAGGACGAAGTCGCCATACTCGCGCTCGGTCCAGAGGTTCTTGTCCCCCGGGGCCTCGCTCCCCGCGTCGTAGTCGATCGCGCCCTCGACGACCTTCCAGTGTCCGTTGTCGCCGTCGGGGACCTTCCAGCCGGCCAGGTCCCTCCCGTTGAAGAGGGGCGTGAAGCCGTCGGAATCTGGCGCGTTGCCGCCCCGGGCCAACGAGGCCATGAGCAGCCCGGTGGCCGCGATCGCGACGAAGCGGCTCGAGATCATGGGCGGTCTCCTCGAGGTCCCCGGGCGTCGGCCGCCTTGCTCGGCGGGCGGATAGTCCGGACTATAGCGACCCCCATCGGGGCCGCTCTTGATCGTCAGCGGCAAGTTTTGGAATGAGAGCGGCGTCGCCCCCATCGCGGGCGTAGTGCTCGCGGTAAGCGCGGGGTGTTCGTCCGAAGTGGCGGCGGAACTGGCGAGTGAAATGGCTCTGATCGGAGAACCCGCAGCCCGACGCGATTTCCGCCAGGGTTTCGACGGTGGAGACCAGGGCGCGGCTCGCCATGCTCAACCGGAGCTTGCGCAGGTAGCGCTGGGGAGTGAGATGGAAGCTCGCCCGGAATTTGCGCTCGAATGCCCGGACCGACATGTGGGCCAGCCGAGCCAGTTGCCGGTTCGTAATCGGCGCCCGGTAGTGGTCGCGTAGCTGGGCCAGGATCGGGCCGAATTCGTGCCCCGGTGCGTCGGCCTGCCCGGGCAGCGGCAGCCGGCGGGTGATCCCGGCGGTGCCGATGAGCGCCCCCAGGTCGTCGACCAGAGGCACCTTGTTCGTGACATTCCACACGGCTTGCCCGTCCGGCTGCAAGACCAGCTCGATGCGATCGATGATCCGATGGCCCGCCAGCACGTACTCATCATCGATGCGGAATTGATCGGCCAGGAAGGCGGGCGAGAAGTCATAGTCCGTCCTGCCGACGACGTCGCGCAGCTCGGGAGCCGCCCCGACGCGCCGGCCATCGAGGGAGTAGTTGACGAGGAAGGCCCGGTTCACCCAGCCGTAGCGGCCGTCACGATCCTTGGCCCAGGCCAGGACGTCGTCCAGGTGGTCGAAGAGCGCGGCTAGTTGAAGCCAGTGTCGCGGCAGTTTCATCCGACGTCGCCACTCCCGAGGGGCACCGAGATGTCGAATGGTCAGAGCTGACCGTTCGGGATCTCATGAGCGAAGGATCAGCCCGTTTGCCACGTCAGGCCGAACGATTTTCCACGCCTTAACGGTGGCCTCCGGTCGGTTCGATCTCAAGGGCACACTTCACCCGACCGAACTCGCGCGATTCCTGCGACGGCGGACACCGATAAAGTTGTTCAAACCCCTCTCGCAAGGTTGAGCGGTTCAGATAGTCCCAACGCGACGCCCGATCGCTGCGAGTTGCCACGTCTCGGCGCTCATAGACCTGACCACGGCCGCGGTATGGATACAATCGCTGCCGGCGGCGGGTAACGGTCTACGTTGGACTGCTTCCGTTTCGCCACGACCTCGGAGGCGATCATGAAGGCGATTCTCTCCATGGCGTTGATCCTCGGGGTATCCGACTTGGCGGGCGCGGCGGACGACAAGGCGGTCGATCCGGTCGGGACATGGAAGTGCGAGTATGAGATCGGCGGACAGCAGCGCACATCCACCTTGAAGATCAGAAAGGACGGGAACGACTTCGCCGGGACGATGAGCTGGCCGGATCAGGACGAGGCGAGCTCAAGGACCTGAAGCTGAAGGACGGTACGCTGACCTTCATCGCCGTGCGGAAGTTGGCCGGGATGGATGACGGCATCACCGTCGAGTACAAGCTGACGATCGACGGGGATAAGCTCAAGGGAAAGGCGCGTCGGAATTCGGAGGCGAGAAGCGGGAGTGGGATATCGAGGGCAAGAGGCAGAAGGACGATAAGTAGTCCTCGCGCAGTCTTGAGCGCTCCGACAGCGGAGGGATGAGGCGGGCCAAGGTATCGTCCTTTCTTCGCCCCCGAAATGCGGGGGCCTCGTTGCGCGCGTCGGTCTGATCGGCCGGAGCCATCTTTGATCAATCCGCTTCGGCGTCGCGGACGAATGGCACTTAGATTTCCACAAGAGTCTGCTCAAGAGCAGGATAGGAAGATATCGGCGTTCCGGCTCTGATGGGGACATACCCACGTCGCCCACCCGGAGCCAGAGCGATGCCACGCGCACGGACGCCTTCGCCGACAGGTCGGCTCCCTCCGCCAGCAGTTCCTCCAGCAGGACGGCCTCCCCTTCGCCGACGTCCTCTCGGCGGGATGCCTCGAGGAGGCCCTCCGCGAGGTCAAGGCCCCTGGAAGGACCGGATCTTCACCCCACTGATCACCCTCTGGGTCTTCCTCGGCCAGGCCCTCGCCGCCGACCAGTCCTGCCGAGCCGCCGTCGCCCGCCTGGTCGCCCATCGCGCCGCGCACGGGCTCGAGCCGTGCAGCTCGGAGACGGGCGCCTATTGCCAGGCGAGGAGGCGGCTGCCCGAGGGTTTCTTCGCCGCCGCGGGCCGCCTCGTCGGGCGCAACCTCGACGCGCGGGTCGATCGGCGGTGGCTCTGGAAGGGCCGCCGGGTCTGCCTCTTCGACGGCTCGACCGTCTCGATGCCCGACACGGCGGAGAACCGCCGCGAGTACCCGCTGACCTACAACCAGATCCCCGGGACGAGCTTCGCCCCCGCGCGGATCGGCGCGATCATCTCGCTCTCGTGCGGCGCGATCCTCGACCTGGGCATCTGCCGCTACGCCGGCAAGGGACAGGGCGAGGTCAGCGTCTTGCGGCGGCTCTGGGACGTCCTCCGGCCCGGCGACGTGCTGCTGGGCGACCGCCTGATGTCGGGCTGGGTCGGCATGCATCTGCTGAAGGGGCGCGGCGTCGACACCGTCAGCCGCCTGTCGGCGCACCGCCGGGCCGACTTCCGCAAGGGCATCCGATTGGGCAAGGACGACCATCTCGTCGTCTGGAGGAAGCCGACGTCGATCCGCTCGGTGGACCGGCGAACGTACAACGGGCTGCCCGACTCGATCACGGTCCGCGAAGTCTGGTTCCGGGTGGCGCAGCCGGGGTTCCGGACCCGGTCGGTCGTCGTCGTGACGACCCTGCTCGACCCCGTGCAGGCGACCAAGGAGGAGCTGGCTTCGCTCTATCGGGCCAGGTGGAACAACGAGCTCGATTTGAGGTCGATCAAGATCACGCTCCAGATGGACAGGCTGCGGTGCAAGACGCCGGAGCTCGTGCGCAAGGAGATCTGGACGCATGCCCTGGCGTACAACCTGATCCGCACGGTGATGGCGCAGGCGGCGGCCGGCGCGGGTGTACCGCCGCGGTCGATCAGCTTCAAGGCGACGCTCCAGGTCCTGGAGGCGTTCCGGCCGCTGATCGCCGCCCAGGTCGACCGCGGCGCGGCTCACCGGGCGGCGCTCTACGAGCAGCTGCTCCGGGCCATCGCCGTGCACCGCGTCGCCGACCGGCCCGACCGGTTCGAGCCCCGCATGACCAAGAAGGGGCCGAGGGGGTATCAAAGCCTGACGAGGCCGCGGAGAGAGATCAAACTCCAGATGCTCAAACGAGCTAGCAAAATCTAAGAAGCTGTTTCAAAACCCTCATGCGATGCGCTTGAGGCAGATCAGCGAGGCCGCCAATTCGTGAAAGGCCTGGAAGTGAGCCCCCTTCTTCTCGTAGCACATCTTGAGCCTCCGGGCGTTCCCGAACCAGCTCAAGGTGCGCTCGACGACGTACCGTGTCTTGCCCAGGCCGCTGCCATGCTCCCGAGCCTTCCCCAGCGACGCGAGCAGGGGTTCGACCCCCAAACATCGAACTCGGGCCTTGTTCGCGGCCGAGCCGTAGCCGGCGTCCCCTTGGAGCACTTTGGGCCTCGTCCGAGGCCGACCCAGGGCCCCTTGGACCGGGCGCATGCTCAGCACCATCGCCTCTGTCATCGCGTCATCGCGAATGTTCGCCGGGGTGGTCTTCACCACCAGGGGCACCCCTCGAGCATCGGTCAAGATGTGGCGCTTGCAGCCCGCCTTGGCTCGATCCGTCGGATTCGGACCGGTGTGCGCCCCCCAAAACCGCGCGGACGCTCGCGCTGTCGATCACCGCGCGTTCGAGATTGATCGCCCCCGCCTTGCCCAGGGCGGTAAGCAGCGCCGCATGCAGTCGCGGCCACACATCGAGCGTCGTCCAGAGGGCGAATCGCCGCCAGCAGGTGCTGCCGCTGCCGCAATTCATCTCCCCGGGTAGGGCCTGCCAGGGGATGCCGGTCTTGAGGACGAAGATGACGCCCGCGAGCGCCTGGCGGTCCGAGATCCGAGGCCGTCCCCCCTTCGGACCGGGCGGCGACTTGGGTAACAACGGCTCGATGATCGACCAGAGCTTGTCCGTGACGAGTTCCGCCATGCCTGAGCCTCCTTGCGGTCGGCGATGGCGGTAGTTTACAGAAATCCCGGGGTTTTGAAACAGCTTCTAAGTGCCATTCGTGTCGTCGCCCGAGGTTCGGCGGACGGACGCGCGGTGTAATGCCCAGGCTCCATCTGGCGATCGCAATTCGTTCGGCCTGGGCGATAGCGCGTGAGCGGCCTGCCACGGAACGCAGGGCGGCGAGGCGATGGCTCGCCAACGGTTCGCCCTTCACCGACGAGCCGGTGATGGCGGGCAGAGGCGGCTCTCGGATGTCCGGAGAGACGGCGGCATCGCGGACCGAAGCGAGCTCTACCTCGGTCTCTCTCAGCTTGCCGATCACCTTCCCGGCGTATGGCGCTGCTCCTTCGCCATGATGCCTGCCCCTCGTCGAGAGCCGCCCCCCTCCAACATCGCCATTCGCGAGTTGAGACGCAGCCCCACTTTCTGCTTCTCAGGTCCGTGGAATTTGTCGCAGTTGTCGATCAGGAGTGGGCAGATTCCTCCTCATGTGGTCGGCATCGTCGAGCGACGCCAACGCTAAGGGGCCCGGCATCGCTGCGAGGATCGCAACGATCGCCAAGCACCATCGTGATTCGAGCGCGATCATTGTGCGTCTCGATCGGGTGCCGGCCGGCCTTGCGAGAGGTCCGCAGGCGTTCATCGCGCCTGTCCCATGGCCCTTTTGGACCGAATAGTCATTATTGGTGGATTTTTAGCAATCCAACGGGCCGCCTCGAGCAATCCAGGCTCGCCTCAACTGGCTGGCGGGCACGTGATATTCCCAGACGATCAGACGGCCGACCAGCGGTCCAGCAAGGAGCGGGCTTCGCTGAGGTCCGGAGTCCCGAATCCCTGAGTGAACTTGCGATACGCCCCGGACAGAATCGTTTTCGCCTCGTCGCTCCTGCCTTGCCGGTCCATCAGCTTGGCGAGGCTCGTGGCCGCTCGACGCTCCCAAGAGCCGGCCGACTGACGGCGGGCGACCTCCAATCCCTCCAGGAAGCACGCCTCGGCCTCCGCCTCGAAGGTCGAACCCCTGGCCAGCAAGATCTCCCCCTTGATCCGGTGCAGTTCGGCTTCCTGGCATCGGCTGTTGGTACGGTCCGCGATCTCCAACGCCTCGACGACCCTGCGGGCGGCGGCGTCGAGCCGACCGGCCTTCCAGTGGATCTCGGCGAGGAACCCATGGTACTCGGCCAGCGACTTGCGCGATCCCGTCCGGAGGTAGGCCGCCAGCGCCTCCTCGACGACCCGCAAAGCCTCGTCCAGCCGGCCGGCGACCATGTGCCCCGACCCCCGGCTCATCATCCCCAGGGCTTTCCAGAACGGGAAACCCTGTTCGGCCGAGAGGGCGAGGCACTCGTCGCCGAAGCGGATCCCGTCCTCGCTCCTCCGGGAGAGATACGAGACCCAGCCCGCGTGGTGCAGCACGTAGGCGAGGCTGAATGGGTGGTCGGCCCCTCGTGTGTATTCGACCGCCTCGTTGATCTGACGCCAGGCATCGTCGGGGCGGCCCATGTACCAGGCCGAGAGCGCCCGGTAGCAGCGGTAGGTGGCGCCGGTGTTCTGGCTGATGTTCAGGGCGTTGGACCGGCAGAGCTCGGGATCTTCCCTCCGGCGCATTGGTCGCAGGCGTCGAGGCTGGCCTGGAACTCGCCCCGGTAGAACCGCGTGATCGCGACCGAGAACCAGGCCTCGAGGATCTGCGCCGGGTCCTGCCGCGACTCGGCCAGGACGAGCAGTTGCTGGGCGAGGTCGATCGCGGTGTCCATCTCGTCGCGGAGCAGTCGGAGGGCCCACATGCCCCAGATGACCCGGAACAGGGTGACCGAATCGCCGATCCCCTCGGCCAGGGCCCGAGCCCGGGCATGGACCGCTTCCAGCTCGATCGCGGCGTAGCCCCGCGAGGCGACCAGCGAAACCGATAGGTTGGCATGGAGCTCCAGCTCGGCCGCGTCCCGCGCCGGGGATTCGGGCAGCGAGAGCACCTGCTCGAGGCCCCGGGTGAAGTGGCCGACCGCTTCGGCGTGGCTCGAACTCGCCTGCGACCGCCGGCCGGCCTCCCGCCAGTAGGCGACGGCCTCTCCCGCCCTCCCCGCCGACGAGTAGTGGTGGGCCAGCAACTCGGGCTGCGATCGGGCCGTCTCGGCGAATCTGGACTCCAGGACCCGCGCAATTCTCTCGTGGACGTGCTGCCGCTTGGATTTGATCATCGACTGGTAGGCGGCGCCCTGGATCAGGACGTGCTTGAACAGATATGATGTCCGGGGGGGTCGCCCCTTCTCGAAGAAGATCTCGGCCTCGACCAGCCGGCGGAGTTCGCGACGGAGGCTCGGCTCATCGAGGCCCGCCACGGCCTTGATCAGCTCCTGCGAGAACTCGCGGCCGATGCTGGCTCCGAGCTGGGCGATGTCCTTGACGCCTGGCATCCAGTCGAGGCGGGAGAGCAGGAGGTCGTGGAGCGTGGCGGGGATGGCGTCGACGGGGAAGGCCCCGATAGTCGAGGGCCGGCCCCCATCGGCCCCGCGGAGGAAGCCGGTCTCCTCGAGCATCTTGGTGAATTCCTCGACGAACAGCGGCACGCCGTCGGTCCTGGCGGCCAGCTGGTCGACGAGCTCGCCCGGGACGTCCGCCAGGCCGCTCCGGCGGCGGACCAGCTCGGCGACCTGGCGGCGGGTGAACCGGTTGATGGCGATCTGGCAGCAGTTGGCGGCGCCGGCCAGGGGGCGACGAACTCGGGGCGGGCCGTCAGGACTGTCATGATCCGGTCGTCGGGCCGCTGGTCGAGCAGGAGCGTGAGGAGCTCCAGGGTTGAGGGGTCGACCCAGTGCATGTCCTCGACGATGAACAGGACGGGCCGGCGGCAAGCCTGCTGGCCGAGCCAGTCGATCAGCGCATCGAGCATCTTCTCCTTCCGCCGCTGGGGCGAGAGCGTCAGGTCGGGGAACCGGTCGTCGGAAGGGATCGACATCAGCGAGGCGAGCAGGGCGAGGGTCTCGGGGTCGTCGAGCCCGAGGACCTTCAGGTGGGCGGCTAGCTTGTCGAGCCGGGCCGGCGTCGGGTCGTCGTCCCGGAGCCCGAGGATGCGACCGAGGCACTCGGTCGCGGGGGAGAGGCTGCTGTCCAGGGAGTGGGGCGAGCAACGCCACTCGATGATCGCGGCGGCCCGGCCGGCCCCCTCGTCGGCGACGAACTCCTTGATCGCCAGCACCAGCCTCGACTTCCCGATGCCCGCCTCGCCGGTGAGCTGGACGAGCTGGGCCACCGATTCCTTCGCGTACTCCCAGCGGTCCTTGAGCAGGCTGAATTCCTGGTCGCGGCCGATCAGTGGGGACAGGCCCGCGGTCCTGGCCGCGTCGATCCTACTGACGGCCTCGCCCCGGCCGGTCACCCGGTGCAGCTCGATCGGCCGGGCGAGCCCGCGGATCGACCGCCGGCCCAACGGCTTGGACTCGTAGAGCCCCTCGACGAGCCGGCGGGTCTCCTCGCTCATCGCGACCCAGCCCGGCTCGACGACGTTCTCCATCCGATTCGCCACGTTGGGGGTCTCGCCGATCATCGACAGCCCTTCGCCCGTCTGGAGATCGCCCACGATGGCCAGGCCGCTGTGGATCGCCGCCCAGGGGTTGAGCGCGATCCCCCGGGTCGTGCGGAGCCGCTCGTTGAGGCATCCGACGCTTTCGAAGATCGCCAGGCCGGCGTCGACCGCCCGGCGGGCGGCGTCCTCGTGGGCCACCGGGTAGCCGAAGCAGGCCTGGAGGCCCTGCGGGGTCGTCACGGCGACGGTCCCGCCGAGCCGGACGATCGCCTCGCGGCATCGCCGGCGGAGGTCGACAAGTAGCTCGTGCTGGTCCTCGGGGTCGAGGGCCGAGAGGGAGGTCTCCACGTCCGCCAGCTCGCACCCGCAATTGAGCACGGTGACCTGCCGGCGTTCGGTCTCGCGGAGCGTCCGCTCGACCGAGGCGGCGTCGCCGGGGGCCGTCCCCGAGACCTTCGAGCTGTCGCAATGGTCGCAGGTCTCGGTACCGGCGGGGAACGGCCTGCCGCATCGCGGGCAGTGAGACGCCGGCGATGCCGAACTCGTCGGCCGGGGCGCAACCGGCTCCGTCCAGCCCGTCCGCGCGGCGGTCGACGGCCTGGCTCGGGGGCCCGGCGGAGGTCTTCGGCCAGGTCGCCCGCCGTGGTATAGCGTTCGGAGATCCTCTTGGCCATCGCCCTCAGGCAGATCCGCTCCAGCTCCGGTGGGATCGGCCGGAGCGACCCAGGTCAATCGGCTTCAGCATCGCGGACCGGAGCGAGCTCTACCTCGGTCTTTCTCAGCTTGCCGATTACTGCTCGGGCGTGTGGCGCTGCTGCCTCAACATGATGCCTCCCCCTCGTCGAGAGCCGCCGCAAACCTCACATTCCCGCCGGACTCGGCGAAGGGGCAAGGTCACCACCACGGCCGGTGGGGACGTGGACGTTGACTACGCTACGGCAGAAGTCCGTCAAGATCGCGCGAAGGTCGTCCGCCACGCGAAGGCCGTTACGTCCCAGATGGCCGAGGTGGCCGTGCCGCGGGAACTGTTCGCGGAAGTCTTGCATCGGATCGGTCGGCTTCGAGCCAGCCCGCAGCGTGTCTGACGGGGGCCCGCGACTGCGGGGCGGGCTTCGAGACGACAGGGGGGCGATGGTACGCATCTCAGGCGCGGAGCAAGTGCAGAACTGCCGTCGCATCGGGCTGACGGCCGTGGCCCGGGGGATGATGATGCTCGATCCATCACTCAGAACTCTTGGGGACTTGCTGGAGCCGTTCCGGCCTGCTCGAATCGCGTCTCAAGTGACACGGAACGGGTCCAAAGCGCATGGACTCGCCGTTGATCTGGAAAGTATCGGTGGGAGTCATGTTGACGATGCGGACGACGTTCGCCGCGGGGCTCTCCGTATCGATCGGGATCGTCGCCCTGCTCGCCGGCCGGGCGGGGGCGCAGGGCGTCGCCCCCCCCTCGCTGCGAGAGAAGGCGGTCCAGAGGCAGCTGAAGCTCTCCGAGGACCAGTCCCGGGAGGTCGCTGCCTTCTTCGACGCCCTCGACGCCAGCGAGCGGGGCGCCCGGCAGAAGTTCGCGCAGGCGTCCCCGGACGAGCGGGGCCGGATCATGGAGGAGATGCGCGCCTCGTCCCTGAAGCAATTGAATGCGATCCTCGCGCCCGGGCAGTTCAAGCGACTGGAGCAGATCGAGTTGCAACGGGCGGGGTTCTCCGCCCTCCGCAGCCCGAAGGTCCAGGCGGACCTGAAGCTGACCGCCGACCAGAGGTCCAGGGTCGAGGCGATCGTCGGCCAGGCGATGGGCCAGATCCGCCAATCAGGGATGGAATTCCAGGGCGACCCCGCCGCGGCGAGGGCACGGCGCGAGGAGATCGGCAAGGCGGCGCTGGCCCAGGTCGTCGCCCTCCTGGCGCCGGTGCAGCGGGCGACCTGGACGGAGATGACCGGACCGCCGTTCGACGCCCCTCCCGAGCCCCCGCCCGATCGGCCGGCGGCGGGTGGGTCCGGCGGGCCGCCGGCCGCGCGCAAGGCGGAGATGACCCGACCGGCCGCGGACCCCAGGCCCCGCGCGGCGGTGCCGAAGCGGGCCCCCGCGCCGGCGACCCGCCGCCCCTCCCCGAACGCGGCCGAGGGCGGTCTCCCCGAGGGGATGGTCGGGCTGCCGGAGACGTTCTTCGGCGGCAATCGCGACCGATTCGTCGACGTGGCCCCGGCCGGCGGCGTCCTGGTCGGGGTCCGCGTCAGCTACATCATGCGGCTCGGCGGGCCCAAGGTCAGCTCGGTCCAGCCCGTCTACCGCATCGGCGAGCGGCTGGTCGACGGCAAGCGCCACGGCACGCTGCTCAGCCAGGAGTCGAAGGCCATCGCCAAGCCGGACTACGCGGTCGGGGCCATCAAGACGCACACCGGGCTGACGGTCGACGGCTTCGAACTGGTCTTCATGAAGGTCGATGGGGACCATCTCGACGCCAATGACTCCTACAAATCGTCATGGCTCGGGGACGTGAAGGGCGGCAGCCCGCGCGACGTCTCGACCGAGGGCAAGGTCCCGGTCGGCCTGCAAGGGCGATCGGGGAAGGAAGTCAAGGCGCTGGGCCTGATCGTGAGGGAATGAGAGCGAAGGCGGCCTCCACGGCGTTTGCCCGCTAGGTCATCGGGACGTGAATGCCAGAGGCCGACCGCAAGCCATCACGCTCGTGGAAGTTGCCGTCGCCCACACGCAGGTTGTAACGGGAGAGTTCTACACCCTGACGCTAACCGATGCGGCAGCACGACCTTCCCGACCTGCTCGAGGATACGCGCCTCGACGACGCGCTTGTGGACGTCGAGGCCGACGAACCGATCCATAGGGTCCTCCCCGGGCGAGGTGGATCTCTCACCCCGGCACAGGTCGCGGGGCGATCCCCGGCGTCCCGCCGTCATGGGCGAGGAGGGCGCATCGGCATCTACCTCTTCGAGCTCACAGCTCAACCGGGTGGGGCGTGGGGCGCTCAGCTAACGGTTCTCCCGCGGGTTGTGTGACGTCTCTTGGTAAGATGGGCAGCGCTTCAGGATGTCGGCTGCGGCGCATCAGGATGGCCCATCATGGACGTCTCCGAGCTGCTCCCGCGGGATAGCGGGCTCGTCGTTCGCGACCTGATCGAATGCCCCGGTTACGTGCGAATCGAAGCCGAAACCGGCGGTTGCTCCGCAGATTGCCCCCGATGCGAGGTCCGATCGGATCGGGTCCATGGCCGGTACGTCCGGGCCGTCGCCGACCTGCCCTGGCAGGGTCGGCAAGTCCGCATCCGCATCCACGTCCGGCGCTTCCGGTGCGGCAACCCTCGGTGCCCGCAGCGGACCTTCGCCGAGCGCGTGCCGTCCGTCGCCGATCACGCCCAGTCGACGAGGCGCCTCGCCGAGGCGCAGCTCTCGATCGGCTTCGCCCTCGTCGGCGAGCCGGGCTCGCGCCTGTCGCGGCGGCTCGCGATGCCGACCAGCCCGGACACCCTGCTGCGTCGCGTCAGGGCCGCCGGCTCGGACCACCGGCCGACGCCCCGCGTCCTCGGTGTCGATGACTTCGCCTTTCGCAAGGCGTCGACCTTCGGCACGATCCTCGTCGACCTGGAACGTCGATGCGCCGTCGACCTCCTGCCGGATCGCGAAGCCGCCACCCTGCGCGCTGGCTCCGCGAGCATCCCGGCGTCGAGGTCGTCAGCCGCGACCGGGCCTCGGCCTACGCCCGGGCGGCGCACGAGGCCGCACCCGATGCGGTCCAGGTGGCCGATCGCTGGCACTTGCTGGCGAACCTGCGGGATGTCCTCGAACGATCCCTCCACCGTCGCTCGGTCGTCGTCCGCGGTCTCCTGCGCGATCCGACACCTGAGGATGTGCCCGTGCCGGCGCCGCCGCCCGAAGGGTCAATGCCGGAAACCCGCTCGGTGGCATCGGAGCAGCGGCTCGCGCGGTTCGAGCGCATCCGACGCCTGCACGCCGACGGGATGTCGCTGCGCGGCATCGCCCGGGCCCTCGACCTGAATTACCAGACGGTCGAGCGTTACGTCCGATCGGATACGTGTCCCGACTGGCAGCCGGGCCGTCGTCGGCCGAGCCTGCTCGATCAGCACGAAGGTTTCATCCGCGAGCGAGTCGCGGCCGGCTGCCGGAACTCTTCGCAGATCCACCGGGAGTTGCAGGGCCGGGGATGCCGTTGCGGCAAGACGATCGTCAAGGGCTGCGTCCGGCGGCTGACGGCCGAAGACGCACGCCCACAGCCTCCGCAGCACGCAGACGTCCGTCGCGAGCGCCCCGCGTTCGTCTCGTTCCGGCGACTGGCCGTCGCCGTCATCCGCCGCGCCGACGAGGCGCTCGACAGAGGAGCGAGAATGGCTGGCGCGACTGAAGGATGGCGGTGGAGAGATCCGCGAGGCCTTCAAGTTGGCGGAGGGCTTCGCCTCCCTCATGCGGAGCCGCTGCCCGGCGGCGCTGAGCCCATGGCTCGGCCGTGCCGAGCGGGGTGCCGTCGCGGAGCTGCGCTCGTTCGCGAGCCGTCTGCGGCGGGATGAGGCGGCGGTCCGCGCCGGGATCGAGCTGGAGTGGAGCAACGGGCCCACGGAAGGGCAGGTGAACCGGTTGAAGCTGGTGAAGCGGTCGATGTGCGGCCGGGCCGGATTCGACCTGCTCCGGGCGCGGGTGTTGAACGCGGGGTAGTCAGAAGATGGGCGGGACGACTTCGGGATCGTCGCAGACAGTCCGTTCACTCAAGTTGCGGGAGAGCCGATCTTCGAGCGGCTCAAGGCCGAGCACGGCTACACCGGCGGCCAGACGACGGTCAAGGACGCCGTCCGTGCCTGGCGGCGCGGCCACGCCGAGGTGTTCGTCCCGCTGGCCCACCGCGCGGGCAAGGCCCAGGTCGACTTCGGCGAGGCCGAGGTCACCCTCGACGGCCAGGCCACCAAGGTCGCGGTCTTCGTCATGAAGCTGCCGTACTCCGACGCGATCTTCTGCTGCGCCTTCCCCGCGAGTGCACCGAGGCGTTCCTCGAGGGCCACGTCCGCGCCTTCCGCTTCTTCGGCGGAGTGCCCCGCCGGATCAGCTACGACAACGCGAAGGTCGCCGTCGCCAAGATCGTCGGCACCCGCGCCCGCGAGCTCACCGACGCATTCCTCCGGCTCAAGAGCCACCATCTGTTCGAGGAGCACTTCTGCCTGGTGCGGCGGCCCAACGAGAAGGGGCACGTCGAGACGCTCGTCGGCTATGCCCGCCGCAACTTCCTCGTGCCCGTCCCGACGGCGCACGGCGGCCTGGAGGGGCTCAACGCCCGGCTCGAGGCCGACTGTCGCGCCGACCTGGCGCGGCGGCTGCGGGGCAAGCCGACTGCCAAGGCCGAGCTGCTCGCCGAGGAGCAGGTCGCGATGCTGCCCGTGCCGGCCGAGGCGTTCACGGCGGCGCGGGTCGAGCAGCCGTGCGCCGACTCGCTGTCGTTGGTCCGGTTCGACGCCAACGACTACTCCGTCCCGACCGCCTACGCCCACCACAAGCTCACCGCCGTCGGGACGGTCGACACGGTCCGCATCGTCGTCGGCGACCGCGCGGTAGCGGAGCACAGGCGGTGCTGGGGCCGCGAGCAGGTGACCTACGACCCGGTGCACTACCTGGCGCTCTTGAGCGCAAGCCCGGGGCGCTCGACTTCGCCGCGCCCCTGGAGGGGTGGGAGCTGCCGGTCTGCTTCGGCGTGCTCCGCCGCCGCCTCGAGGCCGAGTTCGCCGGGCCGGGGACCAGGCGGTTCATCAAGGTCCTGCGGCTGCTCGAGTGGGCGAGCCTGCCCGAGCTGACCGGCGCCGTCGAGCGGGCGCTGGAGCTGGGCATGGCCGACGTCGACGCCGTGCGGCTGATCCTCGAGCACCCATAGCGCCCTGGGCTACCTGACCCCCGGGGAGTTCGCTGCGATCAAGGCCGGGCACAAGGGGCCGAAGCCCATCGCGAAACTCTCATTATGATTGGACCAGAGTTGGGGGCAGGCCCAAACCACCGCAATCCTCACATTGCGGTCGGACTCGGCCAAGGATCCTGCTGGCGAATCTTCAGGCCGGCCGGGGAAGGCCCATAAGGCGCCTGAATGCTGTCACCCGGGCGCTCTCGACGGGCCTCTCCATCAGCCAGGCCCCGATACGCGCCAGGTCGATCGCGGCCGCCGTCGCTACGTTCTGCAGACGGGCCTTCGCCTCCCCGAGATACCGGCACCTCCGCATCCCGAAGCTCCGCACGCCCTGCGAGATCGTCCCCTCGATCCCCGCGCGCGCGCGTACTCGGCCCGGAATTCCTCCGTCGACTCCCGATCCCGCGCCGCCTGCAGCGCCTCGAACACCTCGCGGCGGCGCACCGTCAGCGACCGCCGGTCCGACCGCGTGCACCTCGACCGGGCGGGACAGGCGCGGCAGTCGGTCGTGGAGAACTTGATGTAGACGATCTCGGCGCCTCCGGGCTCGACGGCCGGCGTCCAACTTCGGCTGGTCCGGCCTTCCGGGCAGGTCGCCTGACGGCGCTGCCAGTCGATCGCGAAGTCGGCCGTCCTATAGGCCCCCTCGGCCTTGGTCTGCCAGTGGTAATCCGGCTGCATCGGCCCGATCAATTCGACGCCGTGCGCCCGTCGCATCGCCATCAGGAGGTCGGCGTCGATGTAGCTCGCGTCGACTATCTGCTGGCCCGGCAGGAGGTCGCGGCCGCTCAATGTCTCGTGGATCTCGGGCGTGGCCCGACCGTCGGGCGCGGGGGCGGGCGCGGTCGTCGCGTTGACGATCAGGTGCGGCACGTCGTCGTCGCAGGTCTCGGTCAGGTGGACCTTGTAGCCGATCCACGTCGTCGATGGCTTCTTGCCGAACCGCGCCTCGGCGTCGTGGGGCGACGTGATCAGTAGGGACGCCGGCGGGATCCCGTCCGATTCGGTCCTCCACCGCAGGCCGCCTGCGTCGCGGTAGAACTGCTGGACCCAGATCCGACGCAAGGCCTCCAGCGCGGGCAGCCCACGTAGTGATGGCGGGGCCCCGGGTCCCGCGGCGGCCTCGAGCAGCGCGAGGCCGTCCCTACCGACCTGGTCGGCCAACTGCCGGCGCCCCTCCTCCGAGGCCGGCAGAGGGAGCGAGTAAGGTCGCCGGCCGTATCGCTCGGCCCAATCGGGGCATGCCCGTGCGGCCAGCCAGTCGGGGGCCACCGCGGCGACGCGGTCCAGGGCGTGGCGGACGGCCTCGATCACGCCCTCCAGGCGGTTGGAGGCCCGGACGCGGGCCAGGACGTGGGTCGAGTCGGTGCGCTGCCGGCCCCGGGCCTTAAGCCAGCCTCGCTCGCGGCATCGGTCCAGGAGGGCGTCCAGGAGCAGCCGCTCGGCCGGGCCGTCGAGCAGTCGGCGCCGGAACTCGCAGAGGACCGAGGCATCGAATCCGGGGTCGTCCAGCGTCAGGCCGAGCGCATACTTCCAGTCGATGCGGCCGCGCACCGCGTCGGCGGCGCGGCGGTCGGAGAGCCCCTCGGCGAACTGCATGACGGTGACGAGGGCGAGCCGCCAGGGGGCCTCGGCGGGCCGGCCGCGGCTCGGGTAGAGGGCGGCGAAGTCCTCGTCTCGGAAGATGGTGCCCAGCTCGTCGCGCAGGGCCATGTAGACGTTGCCACCGTGGAAGGCGGCGCGGGCGACGCGAGCGGTCTCCTCGGGCACAGGCCCGATCGGCTGGGGGTGAAGCGACATGGGCGGGCTCCGTCCGGGTGAAACTCCTCTCGGACGGAGCGTAAGCGAGCCCGGGTCGCTGATCTAGAATTCGCCAGCAGGATCGGCCAAGGGGGCTAGGTCATGACGGGGGTGCCACGCCAGCGGTGCCAGTTCCACACCATCCGAACACAATCGACAAATCGGCCGGGGGCCTGGCTCCTCCTCGGGTCCGGGTCCCTCCCCATCGCCCGATCCGGGAGGCTCCTCCGGGCCGGGGCCTGAGGGAGTCCTTTCGACCTGGCCCAGCGGGATGACGTGCCGGATCTCCAGCGAGTCCTCCCCGACTATGATCCGCTCGATCAGCAGTTGCAAGATCCGCTGACGCTCCGCGAACGTCGCCTGGTCGAGCCGGGATCGCACCCGGCGGCAGAACGACTCCAGGTCCGACCAGACCTCCTTCGCCGCCTGTCGCTCGGCCCATAACCGTTGTTCCTGGTCGCGCTGGGTGACCAGGACCTGGCGTCGTCCCCGGATCTGATCGCGGCGGGACTTCAACTCCTCCAGGTCGATCACCTCGGCCTGGTAGGCGTCGACCAGCCTCTGTTCCTCGCGGCCGAGCCTCTGAAGCTGGGCCTCCCAGCGCCGGGCCGAGTCGAGGCCGTCGTCCTTCGACGCCGAGAGTCGGGCCAGCTCCTCGAATCGCGACGCCAGCGTCGCCGGGTCCTCGAGCAGCGATTTGACGTGGTCCCAGACCGCAGCGTCGAGCTCCTCGACCTTGGCCGGCGTCTGCGTGCATCGGCAGGCCCGGTCGCGCATCACCGTGTCCTTGCCGTGGCACTTGTAGTACCGGTGGACGGCCTGACCGGGCTTGCCGTACGTCGTGACCCCGAACATCGCGAGCCCGCAGCCGCGGCAAGTCAGCAGGCATCGCAGCAGATACTCGTTGTGTGTGTTGTTCCGGAACGACAGGGCCGCGTTGCGGGCGAGCTGCTCCTTCGCCGCTTGGTGCGTGGCCTCGTCGATCAGGGCCGGGACCCGGATCGGGATCCACTCCTCGCGCGGCTTGGGCTGGCGGCACGTCGCCGTCCCCGCCCTCGGGCCGGTCGACCGCGGCTTGCGGGGCACGACGAAGGCGTGCCGGTTGACGTAGCCGGTGCCGGTGTAGACCGGGTCGGACAGGATGTGATGGACCACGCAATTCGCCCAGAGCCGCTTGCCGCACCGGGGCCGACACGGGCCGGCAGCAAGCCGCTTGAGGATCTGGCGGACGGTCGATCGCTCGTCGATGAGCCAGCGATAGAGCATCCGGACCACCTCGGCCTCGGCCTCCTCGATCTCCAGGTGGGCCGGCACGCCGTCGCGGGCCGCGACGTAGCGATAGCCGTAGGGGGACCTCCCGGAGGTCCAGTGGCCGGCCCTGGCCTTCTGGAGCTTGCCGCGGCGAAACCGCTCGCCGAGCAAGGCCCGCTCGTATTCGGCGACGGCCCCCTGGATCTGGAGCAGGAGCTGGTCGTGCGGGTCGTCGGAGATCGGGCGGTGGACGAACTCGACATCGCAGCCGGCCCTGCGGAACTCCTCCAGGAGGACGACCTGATAGGCGTAGCGGCGGGCCAGGCGGTCAGGGCTGTAGACCGCGACGACATCGAACTCGCCCTCGCGGGCGGCGTCGCGTAGACGGTCGAGAGCGGGCCGGTCGAGTCTCGAGCCCGAGTAACCCTCGTCGATGAAGGTATGCTCGCGTTTGAGCTCATGCCCACCGGCGACGGCCCAGCCCCGCAGGGCCTCGATCTGGCTGTCGATCGTCTGCTCACGCCCCTGCCTCTCGGTCGAGACCCTGGCATACACGGCGGCTCTCATGATCGATCTCCCCATCGGTCGTGGATGAAATGCCGGCGCCCTCACCGGAGTCGAGCAGGACCTGGAAGGCCTGTTGGAGCCGGCGAGGGTCGTCACGTCGCGGGACGAATGCGGAGTGGACGGCCCACCCGCCGGAGCGGGGCTCGCGGGATTTCCGGCGCATCGGATTGACCTCCTGCTGGGAGGTCAGGATGGCCGGGGCTATGACGCCGGGCTAGGACTGCCGGGGGCGGCGAGGGGCGTAGGGACGAGTCGTAGACCTGTACGGAATCACCAGGGTAGCCCGCAATCTGTCGATTGCGTTCGGATGGTGCATCTGCTCAAGAACGCCCTGGCCTGCACGCCCAGGCAATCGATGCGGAAGGAGGTCGTGGCGAGCCTGCGGGCAGTCTTCGACGCCCCGGACCGGGGCGAGGCCGAGCGGCAGCTGGACATCGCCGTCAAGAGGCACCGGGCCCGGGCCCCGAAGCTGGCCGAGTGGCTGGAGTCGAATGTGCCCGAGGGGCTGGCGGTCTTCGGCCTGCCGGCGTCGCACCGGCGGAGGTTGCGGACGATCAACATGCTGGAGCGGCTGAACAAGGAATTGAGGCGGCGGACCAGGGTGTCCGGGCTATTCCCCAACGAGGCGTCGGTGCTGCGGCAGGTCAGCGCCGTGGCGATCGAGATCAGTGACGAGTGGGAGACGAACCGGAAGTACCTGACGATGGAGCCGGCCTGACCCGCCGACCAGCCGAGAATTTACAGAAACGAGGTTGCACTACCCCACGAAATCCGCGACGAGATCTCGGCAGCCGAGAGCGACGAGAAGGCGGGCTCGCTACTGAAGCACTGGCTATCCGAGAGGCTCATCGTCGACCCCCGAGTGCCGGGACCCTTTGGCGACTTGGCGTCGGACTTGCTCACGGCCATACTTGACGACGTCGATTACATCGCCCTTGTCCGCTGGAGCAAATATGGCGAAGAAGCCGAAGAGTGACGAGGAGCGGGATCAAAGCGGCGACGAGGAAGAGGGCTGATCGCTGTACTCCCCGCCATAGCGACTTTGGGGGTTAAGTCATTGACGGCCTGATGAACGCGCGCCCGGGAAGTCCCGCGGGACTTTCTCGGGCACCGTCAATGATCGCGAGCGGGGATCGGTCAGCGTCGCAGGCGTCCGGGGACGACCTGGCCGCGTGGTCGATTGAGGGGCGCCCAGCGGCGACCCCGATCGTCGAGTTCGCGTGGCGCCGGGCTGTCGTTCACCAACGGGGTCGCCGACGCCTACCGCCAGGTCGCGCGTTCGACGAACGTCCCCGTCGCTCTCGCGGCGGATCGTTGGCCGCTGTGTCATTCACGGTGACCTCGAGGCCCCGACACGGGCCCAATCCCGCTCAAGGCGGCAAGCCCAGGGCGTGGTCGCGGCCTGAATCGCCCGACGCGCGGTCGCGGTCGACATTCCCTCGATCGCGGCGGTACGCTGGACACCCCCTATAGTCCCCCCTGTACCGTGTAACGGTCGGATCGATCTCGGCGCAGGTGGGGCCTACCCCGCCGCCGCGCGCCGCCGAGGCGGGCCGCGCGCCTGTTCGTTCCGCGAGCGATCGCCGTGCACCCGGCGACCGTCGTGCGGCGCCGCTGAGGATCGGCCCGGTCGGCGACATGACGATCGGGCGATACCCCATCCGCGCCCGGTGGCCCTCTTCGTCCCCTGGCGTGTCGAGCCGGGCACTCGGTCACCAAATTGGGGTCGCGACCGCTTTGCGCGGCGTCCGACGACGTGGTTACGGTCGGGCTCTCGGGAGTCGCTCGCCGACCTCCGGCCGGGGCTTGGACCACCTCGGCCCGGGGCCGCGACGAGGTCCTCGGGGCGGGCGAGCTCGACGTCGAAGGGGCGGGCACGGGCCCGCTAACCTGAGGGCGGGCGAGGGCCCGAAGCCGGGACGGCCCTCGGGTATCGCGGACCGACGCGTGTCACGCACCGGTGTAACGAGCCCGAATGTCTTCCGAGTCTACGCGCTTTGGCTGTCTCAGTGGGCCTGCTCTTCGCATAGCGCCGGCCTTCCCACCGAGTCCGCGTCGGCCTCAAGGTCCTTGAGCTTCTGGGCCCATGACGACGAGCCCGACGGCAGTCCGCGGATCAAGGCCACCGGATTCTTGTCGCGCTAACGCTGCGTGATCGTCCCGGACAGCACGGGGGCCGAGCGACCGTCTGGCGGGGCGAGGAACTGGATGCCGATGGTGGTCGCGCGCTCGTCCGAGCGGGCGCGGGCGACCCGCCCGGCCAGTATCTCGGTGACCGGGCCGCCCCGGCCGTCGCGGAGGTGGAACGCGACGGAGACGACCTGGCCGACAGACAGGGCCCGCGGCGACGTCAGGCCGACGCCGGCGAGGCTGACGTCGAAGCTGTGGGTTTCGAACGGGGGCAGTCCACCCGACGGCGTGATCGTCACCCGCGCGAAGAAGGGGACGCGCTCGCAGCGGCGCGCCTCACTCATCATGGGCCGGTCGGCTCCGCGTCGAGGGTCGCCAGGAAGGTCTCCACGACGCGAGGGTCCAGGTGGGTCCCCGCGAGTGACCGGAGGTGCTCGAGGACCCGTCCCATGGGCCAGGCCGGGCGGTAGGGCCGGTCGGAGCGGAGGGCGTCCCAGATGTCCACGGCGGCGAAGGCCCGTGCCGCCAGGGGGATCTCCTCGCCGCGAAGACCGTTCGGGTAGCCGGCCCCGTCCCAGCGCTCGTGGTGGCAGTGCGGGATGGCCAGCGCCGGGCGGAGGAAGGCGATCGGCGAGAGCATCTCCAGCGCGTAGCGAGGGTGCCGCCGGATGACGGCACGCTCCTCTTCCGTCAGCTCCGAGGGCTTGAGCAGGATGGCGTCGGGGATGCCGATCTTGCCGATGTCGTGAAGCAGGGCCCCGCGACGGACGTGGACCAGTTCGTCGTCGCCCATGCCCAAGGCGCGGCAGAGCCGGAGGGTCATCTCGGTGACGCGACGGCTGTGCCCCTCGGTCTCGTGGTCGCGTAGGTCCATCGCCCGCGACCACCCCTCGATGGTGGCGTCGTAGGCAAGCGACAGCTCGAGGTTGGACCGGCGCAGGCTCGCGAACAGCCCGGCGTTGTCGACGGCGATGGCCGCCTGGCGCGGCCAGGGCCTCGAGATATTCCAGCCACTCGGGCTCGGGCTCGAGCGGGGAGCGGTGGCCGACCTCCAGCAGCCCCCGGGACTCGCCCTTGACCACCAGCGGTACGGCCCAGTAGGCGACGAACCCCTCGCCCCTCACCAGGCGTGCTGGGATGTCGGAGGGGGCGGCGGCGCGTTGAGTCCGGCATTCCAGGACCGCGCGGCCGGCCGGCCCCTCGTCGAGCCGCTGCGCCGGCCCGGGCTCCGGGCCGGCGCGATAGCCCTTGCGGACGGCGTAGTCGAAGGCCGGTGCCTCTGGCCTGCGGAGCATGACGCCCGCGGCGTCGACCTCGAGCCGGGAGCGGACCTGGTCAACGACGATCCCCAGGGTGAGCGGCAGGTCGAGGCTGCCGGTGATCGCCAGGTCGATCTCGCGGAGCGAGGAGATCCGCTCGAGCCTCGCCTCGAGCTCGGCGTTCAGGACGAAAATCTCTCGCTCGGATTTCTTGCGCTCGGTGATATCCTCGATCGTGACCCAGAATCGCGGCCGCGCCCCCGGCTCGACCGCGATCGGATTGACCATGGCGGCGAACCAGCCGCGGCCCTCGGGCGTCGCCCAGACGAGTTCGACCCGGGCCGGCCGGCCCGTAGACGACGCCTCCTGGTAGGCGTCGAGCCAACGGCGCCGGTGCTCATCGGGGATCTCGAGCCCGGCGATCTGGTGATCCGGAGTCTCGCCGGCGGGGCGCCCCAGCAGCCGGGCCATGGTCGCGTTGGCCGAGATGACCCAGAGGTCCTCGTGGTCCACCTCGGCGACGGCCAGCGCCGCAGGGACTCCATCGTAGAAGCTCCGCAGTACCGACTTGCTCTCGCGCAGCGCCAGTTCCGTCTTCTTCCGCTCGGTGATGTCGGTGGCGATCCCGCAGACGGCGAAGGGTGCCCCGTCGGCGCCGAGCAGGGGGACCTTGATGACGAGCGACGTGCGGGGGCCGTCGGCGCGCGTGACGACCTCCTCGAATTCGGTCGGGGCGAGCGCCTCGAGCGCCTGCCGATCGTTCGCCCGGAAGAGGTCGGCGACTCCGGCCGGGAGGAAGTCGCGGTCGGACTTGCCGATGACCCACTCTTCAGCCACGCCGAATAGCTCGGCGAACGGGCGGTTGACCAGCAGGTAGCGTCCGTCGAGATCCTTGAGGAAGATCGCCGCCTGGACGTGGTCCAGGACGGTCCGCAATCGTGCCTCGCTCCGGGCGAGGGACTCCTCCATGAGCTTCTGCTCGGTGATGTCCTCGTGGGCGACAAGGGCCCGGAGGGGCCCGTCCCCGAGGCGCGTCACGCGGCCGATGAACCAGCGCCGAGAGCCCGGGCCGTGGCAGGGGTACTCGCGGGCGAACTCGGCGCGGCGACCGTCGAGTACCTCGCGAACACCCGAGGCGAAGGCCGCCGCGACCTCGGCGCCCTCGCCCTCCGCCTCGTCGCAGGCGCGGAGGTAGTTCGCACCCTCGGCGATGCGGGCGCCGGCGGGCGCGTTCGCCGCGGCGAAAAGGCGCCAGGCCCGGTTGACCGCGAGGATGGTCCCGGCCTCGTCGATGATGGCGATGCTCGCCGCGAGCGAGTCGAGCACGTCGACGGGGTCCCGCACCGGTTCCCGGCCTTCCCGGGCGTGGCCGTCCGCGAGCCCGGGGCTTCCGCAGCTCGCCATCACTTCTCCAGCCGGATGAAGACGCGACCGTCGTGGACCGTGATGTCGGCCGCGAAGTCGGAGGGGCTGGGGAGGACGGCCTCGAGGTAGACATACTCCTCGTCGTCCCACCGTGCCGACCGGCCGCCCGGGCGAAGGGGCGGCGCTCCGTCGCCCCGGCCGATCCGGGCGAGCACGCGGCCCAGGAGGGCGAGGAGCGCCCGGTGGTCCTCGTCGGCGGTCGCGCTGTCGATGCGGAAGGTCTTACATTCCGTCAACGAGCTCTTCATCGCGACTGACTCCGCGTAGCATCCGAAAGGCGGCGGTCCGGCCGCCGCGGGTCGATCCCGGATCGGGGTGACGGTCGCCCGTCGCCGCCGCGGGCGATCGAAGTCTGATTTCCCCCCGCAGCATCGCGGTGGCCGCACCCGCTCGGACCGGTCCAAGTGTCGGCCGCGGGGCCCGCCCCGGCCATCGGGTCTTACCCCGGGCGGGCGGGCCGGGGTTCCCGGATGCGCCTCGGGGTCAACCCCGAGAACGCGGCGTCAGCCGCCGGCCTCGACGAGCCCGATCCGGATGGCGTGGCGGACCAGCCCGGCCACGTCGTGGATGTCGAGCCGGTCCATGAGCTGGGCCCGGTGGGTCTCGACCGTCTTGACGCTCAATCCGAGGAGCCGGGCGATCGCCTTCGTCGTCTTCCCCTCAGCGATCAGCCGGAGCACCTGGCGCTGCCGGGGCGTCAGCGATCCCGGCTCGGGCGGTGCCCCCCCCGTACGCCGGAGGTAGTCGGCGATGACGTGCTTGGAGACGGCCGGGCTGAGATAGGTCTCGCCCCGCGCCACGGCTCGGACGGCGAGCTCCAACTCGGCGAGTCCCGAGTCCTTCAGGAGGTAGCCCGCCGCGCCGGCCTGCAGCGCCCGGTTCGCGTATTCCTCGTTGCCGTGCATGCTCAGGATGATCACGCGGGCCTCCGGCAGCTCGCGGGCCACGCGGCCGGCCAGCTCCAGCCCGCTGACGTGCGGCATGGCGATGTCGGTCACGAGGACGTCGGGCCGATGCACCTCGGCGAGGGCCATCGCCTCGCGGCCGTCGCCCGCCTCGGCGACGACCTCGACGCCCTCCAGCCCCTGGAGCAGGGCACGGATGCCGGCGCGGACGAGCGTGTGGTCGTCGGCGATCAGGACGCGGATCGTCTCCACGCTAGGCCCCTCCTTCGGGATGCCGCAGGGGAATGGTCAGCAGGACCCGGGTCCCGCGGCCCGGGAGGGAGCGGACGTCGATCCGGCCGCCGAGCAGGGCCGCCCGCTCGCGCATCCCCAGCAGCCCGAGCCCCGAGCCCCGAGCCCCGCGCCGCAGGGCCGCCCCCGTGTCGAACCCGACCCCGTCGTCGCGGACCACCAGCCGCAGAGACCCGTCGCGGCGTCTCACGCTCACCCTGACGCGGCGGGCCCTGGCATGCCGGGCTACGTTCGTCAGCGCCTCCTGCGCCACCCGGAAGGCCGCCGTCGCGATGGCGGGATCGAGGCGGATCTCGGCCGCGTCGGAGATGAAGCGCGCCCGATAGCCGGCCCGCTGGGCCTGACGGTCGACGTACCATCGGAGGGTCGCCACCAGGCCGAGGTCGTCGAGCATCGGCGGCCGGAGGTCGAGCGAGAGGTGGCGCACCTGTCGGATCGCGCCGTCGACCAGGCCGATGCAGTCGTCGAGGTACGACGCGACGGCGTCCACCCTCGCCTTCTTGGCGGCCTGGAGGCCGATCCCGATCGCCGTCAGGGCCTGGCCGATCTCGTCGTGGAGTTCGCGGGCCAGGTGCCTCCGCTCCTCCTCCTGGACCTCGACCAGGCGGCGCGAGAGGACCTGGAGCCTCGCCGCCGTCTCGCGGAGCTCCTCCTCGACCCGGCGCCGCTCGCTGATGTCGACGAATGTGACCACGGCCCCGACCACCTCCCCGCCGCGGCGGACGGGGCGGGACCAGTATTCGACCGGGAAGCTCGTCCCGTCGCCGCGCCAGAACACCTCGTCTTCGGCGTGGGCCTCCTCCCCGTCGCGGCAGGCGCGGAGGATCCGGCACGCCTCGCGGGGCAAGGGCGACCCGTCGGGCCGGGCGTGGTGGACGAGCCCGTGCAGCTCCCGGCCCAGCAGGTCGGCCTGGTCGGCGTACCCCAGGAGCCGGAGGCAGGCGGCGTTGAAGAACGTGCAGCGGCCCTCCAGGTCAATCCCGCAGATCGCCTCGCCCGTGGAGTCCAGCAGCAAACGGACCTGCTCGTCGCTGCGCGCAGCTCCTGCTCCGCCCGCTTCCGCTCGGTGATGTCGCGGTTCACCGACAGGTGGAGGCCCGGCAGGATGTTGGCGACCGCGCGGTAGTCGACCACCCGCGTCGTGCCGTCCTTGCGGTCCTGCGTGAACTCGCCGCTGAGCTGGCCCTCGGCGAGGATGGCGTTCCAGAGCTCCCGGACGAATCCTTTCTCATCCGCCGATGCCACGTCCTCGATGCGCATCCGCAGGAATTCCTCGCGGGTGTAGCCGAGCAGGGCGCAGACGGCGGGGTTGGCGTCGACGAACCGGCCCTCGTCGTCGAGGAACCAGATGGCGTCCAGGGTGTTGTCGAACAGCGCCTGCATCCGGCGGCGGCTCTCGTCCAGCGATTCCTCGGCCCGCCGCCGTGCCGTGACGTCGAACGAGATCCCGCCGATCGCGTCGATCCGGCCCTCGGGGTCGCGGAGGGGGAACTTGACCTTGTGCAAGGTCCGCAGGCCGCCGGGGGTCACGACCTCCTCGTCGACCTCGTCGGGGGCCTCGGTCGTCGACGACCCGCCGATTCTGCCGGAGGAACCGCTCCGCCTCCTCTGGGGGGAACAGGTCCACCACCGATCGACCGAGGACGTCCTCCCTCCGCATCCCCAGCAGGTCCTCCCAGACCCGGTTGACCATGCGGAGATGGCCCTCGATGGACGTGACGTAGATCATGGCGGGGGCGTGGTCCAGGAGGCGCGTCAGGAACTGCCGGGTCTCGCGCAGCGCCGCCCCGTCCCGCCGCCACGCGGTGATATCCCGCGAGATGCCGACCAAACCGGCGACGAGTCCCCGGTCGTCCCGGTAAGGCCCCTTGGTGACGAGGGAAGTGCGCGTGACCCCCGACGACGTCGCGACTTCCTCGTACGTCCGGGCCGCGCCCTCGGCGATGATGGAGCGGTCGTCCATCCTGAGCCGCTCGGCCGTCTCGGCCTCGAACAGCTCCGCGTCATCCTTCCCGACGACCTCGTCCCGCGACCGGCCGAGCAGGCGGGCGCCCGCGGAGTTGATCATCCGATAGCGGCCGTCCCCGCCCTTGACGAAGACAGCGTCATCCATGAGCTCGATCGCGGCCACCAGCGAGGCGATGCGGGCGCGCAGGGCGTCGTTCTCGGCCCGCAGGGCACTCAGCTCCTCGGGGCGTTCATCCGCCCCGCTCCGATCGCGACCGGCCCCCATGATGCGCTCCTGGACTGGCCCTCCGGCCGAACGGGCTCGCACCGCGACCTAGTTTACACGAAGGCCGGGCCCCGCACCGACCCACGACGGCCCCCGCGGAGCGGCGGTCTGTTGCCAGGCCCGTCCATTCCAGCCCCATCATCGACGCGATCATCCAGGATGTCCTGGGGCATCCGAGTCGCATATCGGGGAAACTCCGGGCCCCCATCCGGAAATCCCGGTGCGACGGCTGGATAGGCAATGGGATCATCGGCGGGTCAGGTCAGGCCCTCGCCCCGCGCCGGGATACGGTCGCGGGGCTCGTCGTGTGGTCGAGGCAAACCGTCCCCGCGCGGATCGGCCCCGCCTCCGCTTGGCGCATGGCGCGGGAGCGACGGCCATCCTGCCGAAACAGGGGCGGCGTGCCCGCCAGGTCGAGCGGTCGCCGGAGCGAGACGTCCGGCCCGCGGCGAATTCGGCTCCCGGAGCGATCGCCTGATGGGCCAGCTCGGTCGCCGATCGTCGCGGCGCCAGCCGTTCCGATCCCCGGATCGTGCCCCACCCGAACTCCTGCGCGAGCCGCACCACAGCGGACCTCGCGTTCGTCCGAGCAGGAGCCAGCCCGGGCGCGCTTCGGTGTCGTCGGTGGAAGTTGCTCCAGAATCGCGGACCGAAGCGCGCAGGATTCGCGGCAGCCGGTAAGCGGAACGCGACCTCAGCGACGTCGAGCCCCCCGCCTTGCATCAGCCGCCTCGCTCGCGGAGGCCCGACGAGTCGGCCGCGCAGGCCCTTCGCGCGGTCCTGGGTAGATGCCGTCGGCGGAGGAGAGGTGCGACGCGGGGATCGGCCCGCCAGAGCGCCGAATCCGCCGACTGCACCTGCCAATCGCGAGGAGGTCCCGCCGGACTTGACTCCATGCGATGTTCGGCGACCCGCGCAGACGCGGCGGCGCCGCGCCGAATCGGGCCGATCGGGCGAGGGCGCCTATCCGCCGAAGCGTCGGAGCACGAGGGTCGTGTTCTGCCCTCCGAAGCCGAAACTATTCGACAACGCGACGTCGACGGCCCGGTCGCGTGCGGAGTGCGGGACGTAGTCGAGGTCGCAGTCGTCGTCCGGGCAGTCGAGGTTGACCGTCGGCGGCACGACCCCGTCGCGGATCGCCAGCAGGCAGGCAATCGCCTCGACCGCGCCGCCGGCGGCGATGAGATGGCCGGTCATGCTCTTGGTGCTGGAGACCGGCACGCGACGCGCGTGGTCGCCCAGGGCCCGCTTCAGCGCGATTGTCTCGACCGAGTCGTTGACCTTCGTGCTCGTCCCGTGGGCGTTGATATAGTCGACGTCCTCCGGGACGAGCCCGGCGTCCTGCAAGGCCAGCCGCATCGCCGCGACCGCGCCGCGGCCCTCGTCGTGGGAGTCGGTCAGGCGGAAGGCGTCGGCGGTCGAGGCGTGCCCGGCGACCTCGCCGTGAATGCGGGCCCCGCGCGTCCGGGCGTGCTCGAACGATTCGAGGACGAGCATGCCGCCCCCCTCGCCGAGGACGAAGCCGTCGCGGTCGCGGTCGAACGGCCGGCTCGCTCGGGCCGGGTCGTCGTTCCGCGTCGACATGGCGGTCAGGAGGATGAACCCGGTCATGCCGAAGGGGTGGATCATGCTGTGGACCCCGCCGGCAAGCATCACGTCGGCCGAGTCGTCGCGGATCAGCTCGGCCGCCTCGCCGATCGCCTGGGCACTGGCCGAGCAGGCGGTCAAGCAGGTGACGTTCGGTCCCCTCGCGCCGAAGATCGCCGCCAGATGCCCGGCCGGCGTACCTGGCTCCTGCTCGGCCTCCAGGAGCGGGTCGAGTTGCCCGACGCCCCGCGCCACGAAGCGGCGGGTGTCGACCCGCCCGCCGTCGGCCGAGCGGGCCACGAGGTCGACGAAGCGTGGGAAATCCGCCTGCCCCTCGCCCGAGCCGAGATAGACGCCGAATCGCGCCGGGTCGGCCCGCGGGCCCCCGAGCAGGCCGGCGTCCCCGAGCGCCTGCGCCGCGACGGCCAGCGCGATCTTCGTGTTGCGGCCGTGTCCCTTCCACCGCGGTGCCTCCCCGCCGAGGTCGCTCGCCAGGTCGAAGTCCTTGAGCTCGGCGGCGATCCTCGTCGCGAAGCTGCTCGCGTCGAAGAGCGTGACCGGGCCGACCCCGCCCCGGCCCTCGCGCAAGGCCTCCCACGTGGACGCCACCCCGTTGCCGACGGGGGTGACGAGCCCCATCCCCGTGACGACCACCCGCCTTCCCGAGCGACGCATGGAACTCCCCCCGTACGAAGATCGGCCCAGGAACCCGCGGCGCGGTCCCCGTCAATTCGGGAAGCACTTCGCGAAGGCCGCCAGGAGCCGGAGCGGGCCCCTGACGCGGAGTTTTCCGCGGAGCACCGCCCAGATCGGGCTCCGCTCCCGGGCCACGACGCCGAGCCATGTGTCTCCGTCCGCCACGACCCGAACCTGAGCCTCGCCCACGTGGCCGGGGTGGACGGCGACGGTGCGGTCGCGGAGGACGACCGTCGCCTCGGCCGGCTCCCGGCCCGTGAACGTGAAGTGGTATGTGGCTGAGAGGCCCCGCGCGGCCTCGCGCTGGAACGTCAACTTCAGCCCGAAGAGGAAGCCCCGGATAGACCCCGCCCGCAGCCCCCGCACGCGGCGGATCGTCTTTCGCGGGAATCGCCGCGCCACGTGCGCCTCGGCGTCCGAGCCGGCGACGACGTAGACCGGCTCCTCCTTCGCCTTGAGTGGGTCGACGACCCCTTCCAGGAACCCCCGGCGGTCGTCCAGGAATGGGCCGATGACGTCCTCGCCCGCCGGGCAGACGGCGACGCAATAGGCGGCCTTGTAGTTCGCCTTGAACGAGAGGCTCTGCCACATCGAGGCCGACTCGCTCGCGGGGACCCGGCGGCGGTAGTCGCGGCCGTCGCGGCTTTCGGCGATCGTGGAGACCCAGTCGGTGAACCCGTTCATGAACTCGCGGTAGTTGTGCGTCACGCACGCCGAGAAGTCGAAGTGGCCGTCGGTCCCAATCGCGCCGACCGGGCAGGCGGCCACGCAGAGCTTGCACTCGAGGCACGGGTTGTAGTCGACCGGCCGGCTCGCCTCGGAGACGTCCCGCCCCACGAGGATCGTCCCGAGGTTGATGAAGCTGCCGAACCTCGGGTGGATGACGCAGCGGTGGACGCCGACTTGCCCCAGCCCGGCGGCGACGGCGATCGGCTTGTGCGAGACGACCCAGATCCGCCCCGGGTAGCGGTCCATCTCCATCGGGAAGGCGGACGTCGGGTTCATCGCCGGGATGCCCGCCTCGCCCAGGGCCCGGACGACCTGCCGCGCGACCTCGTTGACGTGCTCGTAATTCGCGTGGAACTCCTGGTTCGCGATCGAGCGGGCGGGGCTCCGAATCGGCTCGGGGTTGAGTCGGCAGACGAAGCTCACGAGCGTCCGCGTCGCCGGGAAGGCCGAGCGGACCTCGGCCCGCTGGTCGTCGACCTCCGGGCGGTCGACCGCCACGAAGCCGACGTCGTCGGCCCCGGCGTCGAGGCAGAGGCGCCGCAGCCAGGCGGCGTCCAGGACCTCGGGCGCGTCCGTGCGGAGCCGCTCGCGGTGGTGGATCACGGTCGGGTGCTGGTCCAGCTTCGTCACGGCAACCTCCGGTTGTACCTGCAACACGCGGGTCGCGTCGGGGCGACGCCCTCGTGCGCGGCGAGGCCGTCAATCGGCGTCGGACTCCAGGCCCAGTCGGGCGGCAATCTCGCGGAGGCCGTCGACACCCGGGCCGCCGATCAGGCGGGTCGCCTCGGACTGAGCGGACTCCCAGGCGGACTCGGATCGGCCGAGGAGGTCGAGCCCCGCCGGGGTGACGCGGAGCACCTGGTTCCGGCCGCCCGACGGCGGGTCCGACTCCAGCCATCCCCGGGCCTTCATGCCCTCGACGTCCCGGCTGAGCGTCGACTTGTCGATCCGGAGCCGGCGGCAGATCTCGGCGGGCCGGGCCGCCCCCGCGCGGGCCACGGCGACGAGGATGTTCGCCTGGCTCACGCGGAGCCCCAGCGGGCGCAACGCCTCGTCGTAGACGGACGTCACGACCCGATTGATGAGCCGCACCCGCACGGCGATGCAATCGCCCGCGATCCGGTCGACCAGCGACTGAGACGAGGCGTTGCGTGTCATGTCCAAGTTGTATATGCGACATGGCGCCGTGTCAAGCCCGAAGCGCCGGGGGGATTGGCTTCGGTCGGCGCCCGGGGGTTGGGTTCGCTCGGCGCCGGACCTCCCTGACGGTCGCCCAGGGAGCCCCCATCCCGCGCGAGGCGGAACGCTCGCGAACGAAACTTGGACGCTCGGGTTCGCCCGGCGCGAAGGCCGGCCGTCCCCGGGCCTGACCGACCCGAGGTCCGGCGCCGTCGCGGGCGGGTCCGACCGGCGGTCCCACGTGATCCGAGTTCCGGCCTTCTCGGCGGCCCCGGGCCGATTGCTTGTCGATCGACCAAGGGCCGATTAAGCTGGAACATCGACGGGCTCGACGGAAGAACCTTTCGCTGAGAAAGCGACATCGTCGGCGGCTCTCGGTCTCGCGCGAGCGCCGGTGAGCGGGACCGCGATCGCCCTCGCGACCCTCAGCGTCGCCGGCGTGACGAGGCGCCGGTCGCTTCGACCTGGTTGCAGGCAGGTTCCGATCCCGGGTCTGCGCGATGGCCGAATCACAAACCACCGTCGTGGTCCAGCGCTACCTGGACGAGCTGGGCGGAGACTCGCCCTCGGAGCCGATCGTCCGGGCCCTGATGGAGCGGGCCGTCCGCCGGCTGCATCTGCTCTGCGCCACGCTCCTTCGCAAGAGCTATCCGCGCCTGACGCAGCCGCCGTTGAACCTCCAGGCCGACGAGCTGCTCGGCGCCGTCGTGGAGCGGCTGCTCAAGGCCCTGCGCGAAGCCCGCCCCCGGACCGTGCGGCAGTTGTTCGCGCTGGCCAACCGGCACATCCGCTGGGAGCTCAATGACCTGGCCCGACGCCTAGATGAACGGCCGGCCGTCGTGGGACTTTCGGAGGAGCTCGTGCCGTCGCCGCTCACCAGCGGCTCCGGGCTCACCTCGGACGGCCGACGCATGCTCCAGGCCATCGATGCGCTCCCGGAGGACGAGCGCGAGACCTTCGACCTGGTCCGCATCCAGGGGCTCACACAATCCGAGGCCGCCGAGATCCTGGGCGTCAGCATCCGGACGGTCCGGCGACGGCTGGACCGGAGCGTGCTGTTCCTGACCCAGCAGCTGGACGACCTCCGGGACGGCGGGGAGACGCCGAGTCCATAGACGTCGCGTGAGGGCACCTGTATGTCGTTCGATCCGCGCGTGCAGGGGCTGATCGAGGAGGTGCTCGACACCGGGCGATCGGCCGAGGCGGTGTGCCGCGACTCGCCCGAGTTGCTGGCCCGGGTCCGCGAGGGGCTCCGGAAATTCCGTGCCATGCAGGCCCAGGTCGGCGCGCTGTTCCCCGAGGCCGGGTCGGCCGATCCCGACGCGACGATACCGATGTTCCCCGAGGCACTCCCGCAGGTCCCCGGCTATGACGTCACGGAGGAGCTCGGCCGGGGCGGCGTCGGCGTCGTCTACAAGGCCCGGCACCTCCGTCTGAATCGACCGGTCGGCCTCAAGATGCTGCTCGCGGGCGCGTATGCCAGCCGGGCGGAACGCCGGCGGCTCTCGCGGGAGGCCGAGCTGGTGGCGGAGTTGCGTCACCCGAACATCGTGCAGGTCTACGACGTCGGCGACCTCGACGGCCGCCCCTACTTCACGATGGAGCTCATCGAGGGGGGGAGCCTGGACCGCAAGCTGGCTGGCCGGCCCCTGCCGGCCCGCGAGGCGGCCTCGCTGCTGGCCGTGCTGGCCGGGGCCGTCGACGCCGCGCATCGGGCGGGGATCGTCCACCGCGACCTAAAGCCGGCCAACGTCCTCCTCGCCGACGACGGCACCCCCAAGATCAGCGACTTCGGCCTGGCCCGGCAGTTGGGGGACGGGCTCGCCCTGACCCTCAGCGGGGCCCCGCTGGGGACGCCGAGCTACATGGCCCCCGAGCAGGCCCAGGGACGGTCCCGCGAGACGGGTCCGGCGGCCGACCTGTACGCGCTCGGGGCCATCCTCTACGAGCTCCTCACGGGCCGCCCGCCCTTCCGCGCCGAGTCGGCGGCGGCGACGGTCCAGCAGGTCCTGTTCGATGATCCCGTCCCGCCCTCGCGGCTTAACCCCCGGGGTGCCGCGCGACCTGGAGACCGTCTGCCTGAAGTGCCTGCAGAAGGACCCGCGCCGTCGATACGCCACAGCGGCCGCCGTGGCCGACGACCTGGACCGATTCCTTCAGGATCGGCCGATCGAGGCCCGGCCGGTCGGGCGACCGGAACGGGCCCTGCGCTGGCTGCGGCGGAACCCGACATCGGCCGCCCTGATCGTCACCGCGGCGCTCCTGATCGCCTCCGCGGGGGCCGCCGGCCTGCGTGAGTGGGGATTGGCGATGAGGCGGAGGGCCGAGCTGGAGCAGTGGTCCGAGCGCCTGGCGCTGTGTCATCAATCTCCAGGAACAGGGCCGCTTCGCCGAAGCGCGCGGCATCTTGCAACAACCCGATCCCGACACCGCCTTGCTTCGCCAGCAGATCGAACGAGCACGCGCCGATCTGGACCTGGTCGAACGACTGGATGCCATCCGTCGGAGCCGCGCGTCGATACGTCAAGGCAATACGATCGACCATCTGGAGTCGAACCGTCGTTATATCGCCGCCTTCCGCGAACGTGGCCTGGGAGATTTGCGCGAGGACCCCGATCGCGTGGCCGAGCGATTGCAGGCGTCCCCGGTTCGCAAGACGCTCGTCGCCGCTCTGGACGACTGGGCCGCGTGTGCGGATCAGAAGGTCAGAGACTGGGTCCTTCGCGTCGTTCGGCACATGGATCCGGACCCCTGGCGCGATCGCGTCCGCGATCCCGACAGGTGGGAGCGGGTAGAGGGTTTCGCCGAGCTGGCCGACACGGCGCGAGTCGAGGAACAGCCGGTCACCTTGATGGTCGCATTCGCGCAGCGCTGGAGTCTCCTCGGTGGCGAGCCGACCGCGTTCATGGAGCGAGTGCGGCGTCAGCATCCCGACGACTTCTGGGTCAATTTCATGCTGGCGCACCTGCTTGGGGAGAGCGATCCCGCCGCGTCGATCGGTTATTGCCGGGCCGCGGAGGCTCTGCGACCGGATGCAGCCGTCTTGCACACGAGGCTCGGCTACGAGCTCTGCAAGATCGGACGGTTCGACGAAGCGACTCATTATCTCAACCGAGCCGTGCAGATCGACCCCAAGAACCCATGGGACTGGATCCTCCTCGGCTCTGCCTCGCTCAGCAATGGCCGGACGGATGAGGCAGCCGATTGCTTCCTCAAAGCCATGACCCTCGACCCGGGCAATATCCAGGTCCGTACCTTCGTGCCCCGAATCCTGCTTCGCCAGGGGCGGGGAGAGGAAGCGCGTCAGGCGTGGCGCCAGGACCTCGACCGGCAGCCGAAGACTCATGACGATTGGGATGGATACGCCGAGACGTTCCTCGCGATGATGAAGTCCGTCCGGCAGGCCCCGAGCGAGGGGGCGTCCTCCAAGAACATGTACGGCGAGCTGGGCGGGAAGCCCGAGGGTTCCGGCGAATCGTTCACCGTGCAGCACCTGCGGGAAGTCGCGATCGACCACCAGAACGGGATCTTCGCGGGGACCAACGGCCTGGTGGAGAAGCTCGGCGGCCGGCCGCCGATGACGCTCGAAGCGTTCATCGAGAAGCACCGCGCAGCCTTCGAGTGACCTCCCCACTTTCCCTGGGGGTGCATCTTGGCCGGGTCGCTGTCGACGGCATTCCTGACCGGGACGACGGCCGGCGTGGTCATCCTCGTCACGCTCGGCCTCGCGCGGGCGGCCCGCAAGAGCGGGCTGCCGCGCTCCCTCGCGCCGTCCGCAGCGGCGGGGATGGTGCTGTGGCTTGGCGCCGCGGCGGCGCCCGCCCGGGGCGGGGCCCTCTCCGCCCGGACGGCCTCGCCGCCCCGGTGGCCGCTGCTCCCCCTGATCGCCCTCGGGACCCTGGCCGTGCTCGGCCTGACCCCGACATTCCGGCGGCTCATCGCGGAGGTCCCGCCGTGGCTGACGTGCCCCCCTTAAACGAGTCCGGCCGCGATGCGAGAATCGCGGCGGTTGGGCGTGCCCCCAACTCTGGTCCACTCATAATGAGAGTTTCGCGATGGGCTTCGGCCCCTTGTGCCCGGCCTTGATCGCAGCGAACTCCCCGGGGGTCAGGTAGCCCAGGGCACTATGGGGGTGCTCCCGATTGTACAACACCGCGAGGCCCCACAGCAGCCTACGATATCGCCCGCCGGCGCCCGAGGCGATCGCGCCGTGGACGCCGGCCTTCGGGGCTTCGCTCCTGCACCCGGCCCCTATGTCCGAGGCGATCGGGGCACTAACATAACGAGTGGCATCATCGGTGATCCTGCTGGCGAATTCTTCAGGACCACCGAGGACCCGGCTATCCTCCGTTCGAGCCGAGCCCCTCTCGAACGGAGTTCGCCCATGTCCCTGCACCCACAGCCGATCCAACCGGTCCCCGATGACACGGCGCGAGTTGCCCGAGCCGCCTTCCCCCGCGGCAACACCTACATGGCCCTCCGCGACGAGCTGGGGACCGTCTTTACCGATGAGGACTTCGCCTCCCTCTTCCCGTCCCGCGGCCGTCCCGCGGAAGCGCCCTGGCGGCTCGCCCTGGTGACCGTCTTCCAGTTCGCCGAGAGGCTGTCCGACCGCCGCGCCGCCGACGCGGTCCGCGGGCGGATCGACTGGAAGTACGCCCTGGGCCTGGGGCTGGACGACCCCGGCTTCGACGCCTCGGTGCTCTGCGAGTTCCGGGCGCGGCTGGTCGCCGGCTCGGCCGAGGGGCGGCTGCTCGACGCGCTCCTCGAGCTCTGCCGCGGGCGAGGCTGGCTGAAGGCCCGGGGCCGCCAGCGCACCGACGCGACGCACGTCCTGGCCCGCGTGCGTAGCCTCGACCGGCTCGAGTGCGCCGTCGAGACGATGCGCCACGCCCTGAACGGTCTGGCGGCGGCGGCCCCGGAGTGGCTCCGCCGGCACGCCCGGGGGGAGTGGGTCGAGCGCTACCGTCGGCGACCTGAAGAGTCCCGGCTCCCGGACTCCGGGGAGGGCCGCCGCGCCCTCGCCCGGCAGGTCGGCGAGGACGGCCACGCCCTGCTGGCGTCGGCCTACGGCGCCGGCGCCCCGCCCTCGGTCGCGCGGTCGCCGGCCGTCGAGGCGCTGCGACGGGTCTGGGTCCAGCACTTTCTGGTCGAAGGAGTCCGGGTGAGGTGGCGGACCGAGGAGGACGGCACCCCGCCGTCCGCCGCGTCGATCAACACGCCGCACGACACCGAGGCGAGGTACGGCAAGAAGCGGTCGACGGTCTAGGTCGGCTACAAGGCGCATTTGACCGAGACGTGCGACGACGACTCGCCCCACCTGGTCGTCCAGGTGACGACCGCGCCGGCCCCGGCGGCCGACGGAGACGCCCTGGCCGGGATCTACGAGGAGTTACAGGGGAAGGACGCGCTACCGGGCAAGCACACGGCGGACACGGGCTACGTCGACGCCGAGCTGCTCGTCAGCAGCCGCCGCGACTACGGGGTGGACCTGATCGGCCCGACGCGCCCCGATTACGGATGGCAGGCCCTGGCGGGCGACCGCTACACGGCGGCGGACTTCGCGATCGATTGGGAGGCGTGCCGCGCCACTTGCCCGCAGGGGCGGACGAGCTCCGGGTGGACGCCCGCGGTGGAGCGGGGCCACACCGAGGTCGTCCACATCAAGTTCTCGCGGAAGGACTGCAAGGCGTGTCCCGCCCGGGAGCGATGCACGAGGGCGGCGAGGCGGTCACTGACGATCCGGGCCCGCGAGCCGTTCGAGGCGCTGAAGGCGGCCCGCTCGAGGGAGGCGACGGAGGAGTACCGGGCCGAGTACGCCCGACGCGCGGGGATCGAGGGGACGATCTCGCAGGGGACTCGAGCCAACGGGCTGCGGCGATCGCGCTACGTCGGCCACGCGAAGACGCACCTCCAGCACCTTGCCACGGCGGCGGCGATCAACGTCCTGCGCATCGTCGGCTGGCTGGCGGAAGTGCCTCGCGAAGGGACGAGGATGTCTGCCTTCGTCAGGTTGATGACCGCCAGTGTCCCGGCGTGACGAATTCGCCAGCAGGATCATCGGCGGGGGCAGGTCAGGACCTCTGGATGCTCAAGGCCATCCTGGACGAGCGCGATCGCGACAAGCAGCTTGCCCGTCAGGCGGTTGCCGGATAGGGTCAGAGCGCGCACCCGAGCCGCCGCCACTTCCAACTACCGGCGGGTCATCATCGAGCCTTGCCCGGCGTGGCGCGGACAACTCGTTGTCAGGGCGGCGACGCCGCAGAGGTGGCGCCGGACCAACCGGCCCGGCATCAGGCGGCATTCCCCGCCTCCCGTCGCTCCGCGACCCGACAACGAATTGTCCGGGCCACCCATTTCCCGGTGATCGCACGTCAAACTGACCCACTACCTGTATGCCAATCGGCGACGGTCTTGCGAAGTGCGGCCATCATCCAATTACTTGCCAGCACGTGACTTGAGCCGACGGCGGTCGCGATGGGTCCCGGGTGCCAGGGCCGCGGCGTAGGCGGCGAGGTAGCGGTCGATGTTGCGGTGCATGCCGAATTGTTCTTCGGCGACGGCACGCGTCGATTCGGCGAGGCGGGCGGCGAGGACGGGGTGATCGAGGACATCGAGGATGCCCCCGGCGATCGACTCGGGAGACTCGGCCGTCAGGCGGCCGGCGCCGCTCGGGCCGAGCAGGGACGTGTAGTCCGCGAAGTTGGTCGCCACGATCGGGCGGCCCGCGGCGAGGTAGACGGCCAGCTTGCTCTGGACCGAGTAGTTCTCGCGGCAGGCCAGACGCGGGTGGACCAGGACGTCGGCGCGGCGCGTCAGGGCGACGACCTCGTCTGGGGTCCGGCCGGTCAGGACAATGAGGCGATCACTGTGGACACCCAACTGGTCGCGGTAGCGCTCGCCGGCCTCGGCGGGACCGCCGACGAGGACGCAGCGGGCGTTCGGGCGACGATCGAACACGCGCGGGAGTGCCTCGATCAGGAGCGGGACGCCCTGGTTCGGGTGAATGATGCTCCCGACGTACATCACCACTTCGTGCTCGGGGCCGACGCCCGGAATCTTGGCCGGCGGGCAGGCGACGTCGTACTCAGACAGGTCGATGCCGGGATAGATGACCGAAACGCGGTCGGGGTCGACCCCCTTCTCTTCGACCATCACGCGCTTGACGGCCTCGCCGAGGACGATGATCGACGCGGCGTGGCGGCAGACGGAGCGCTCGAGGCGGAGGTTGACGTGGAAGGCCAGGCCGCGGCCGAGGCGGTCGCGCTCGACCTCCTCGCCGAGCAGCGAGTGCAGCTCGTAGACGAGGGGCCAGCCGAAGAGTCGGCAGGCGAACAGGGCGCGGTTCGCGCCGCCGTGGTGCTGGGCGTGGACAACGTCGAAGGGAAGCTCTCGGTGGATCCGCTGCAGGCCCGAGACCCAGGCGTGCGGGTGGAAGGTAAACGAGGGCGTCCCCTCGAAGTCATCGCGCATCGATGGCCCGAGCGCAGGCCGCGCCTTCAGGTGGGCCAGGGCGACGTCGACCCCGCGCCCCTTGAGGGCCCGAAGGATCTTGATCGGCAGCATCGCCGTGCCGTCGTATTCACCCGGGACCGGGAAGGACGTGACCAAGAGGATGCGCATTCGGGGCGGGCCTCCGTTGCCGATTCCATGCGAGGGTGCAGAGCATATCGCCCTCCCTTTCGGGCGAGAACCCCAAACCGGAACGACCCCACCATCCCGCGGCACAATCCGGGGATTTCGGGCGTCACGCGGGCCGAAGAAGGCAGTGACGGATCGCGATGGGGACGGCCGTGGCCGGTCCCATGCATGACATCTCCGGGATGAGATCGGGCGCCGGCGAGGGAGGGCCGGGGCGCCGAGAAAGGAGTCTCCCATGGCGATCGATGATATCCTCCGGGTGGCCTGGTGGGCCCATCGCGAGGGTCGAGGGCCGCTCCGCGAGGCGATGCTCACGCTCGCCGTCGCTGAGGGTACGCCGGGCGAGGGCTGGGCCGAGCGGTGCCGGGCGCGCCTGCTGGCCGAGCGGCCGGGGCATTTCCTCGGGGCGCATCCGTCGCTCGAACGGACGCTGGCCGATCCACGGGTCGTCGAGGCGACTGGGCAAGCTGCGCGGGCAATATCCGGCCGGCCGGGTCGGCTGGCTCCGGTTCCGTTCCGAGGTCGCCGAGGGCCCCTACACGGGCGAAAACGCCCCGCTCGCGGCGATCATCGACGCGCTGGCCGGCCCGGCGGCCGAGGCCGAGGTCCGCCGTGACGCGCCCGAGACCGTCCGCGGGCCGCTGACGAGGAGCCGCGTGGAGGTCGCCGTCGGCGTGACGCCGGCCGGGCCGAGACGGGCCTCGGCCGCGGATGCCCCGCGCGAAGGGAGATCGTCCGGCGAGATCGACGCGGGCGAGGAATCGGCCGCCGGTTTCTACATGGCCGTCCTGCTGGCGATCGCCCTGCTGATGGCGAGCGTCGAGCAGGGCGCCAGAGCTGGGCCGCCTGAGAATGTGTGTGAGGAGGCGGCCGGAGCGGGTCGGGGAACTGGCCGCGATCGGCGGCCGAGGCCGGGGCGCGAAACGAAGCCAATCCGGCCGGCCGGCCGACGAAACGAGCGAGTTCCGGCCTGCGAAACGAAGCCAATCCCCGGCCTGCGAAACGAAGCCAATCCCGCTCCGCCCGCCGCGGTTCGGCTTCGTGCACCGGCCCGGGCTGGTACGCCGCACGGGGCCGCACGGAGGCGAACCAAAGGCGACGCTCGGGTTCGCTCGGCGCAGGGGGAACCCCGGGGCGTCTCACACGGATCCTGAGTCGCTCGTTGCTCGGTTGAAGACCTTCCCGGGAGGGCGAGGCTCGGTCCGAGCCCGGGCCTCCCGCCCGGCCGGCGCACAGGCCCCTCCCGGGAGGGCGAGGCTCCGCCCGAGCCCGGGCATCCGCCCCGAATGGCGCGTCAGGTCCGGGCCGGCGCGCCAGACCCGGGCTCGGACCGAGCCTCGCCCTCCCGGAGATCGAGGAGGGCTTTCGGAAAAGCATCGGCTCGTCAGAGCACGCGGACGGGCTCGCGGCGGTGGCGATTGTCGCGGGTCAGCGCCCCGTCGAGGCGGCGGTCGAGGGCGTCGATCGCGGCGTCGAGGACCCCGCGGACCGTGTCGAGGTGGTCGGGCCGGAGCGCGTAGGGATCGCGCGGGAGGCCGGTCCGGGGGTAGTGGATCCGGTCGGGCGGCATCGGCAGGTTCGGCGGGGCCTGGTGCGGGAGCAGCGGCTCGTAGGGGGATGACTTCGAGGGTGCGCGATAATACGCCCGGCGCGACTCGGCAGGCCCGGGATAGGCCCAGAAGTCTCGCAGGGACAGCAGCTCGGCGAACTGGGGCCAGGGTGCGGCCGCGGAGTCGATCGCGGCCGAGGGGCCGGCGCCGAGGATCGCGGGCAGGAGCCGCCAGGCGTCGAGTAGCGGGATGGGACGCGACGGGTCGGCGACGATCGCGGCCAGCTCGGGCCGGCCGAGCTCGGCGGCCGCCTGGTGGACCAGCGACTCGGCCGAGGCGACATAGAGCAACAGCGCGGCGCGCGCCAGGCGGCTCGCCTCACCCTCGGAGCGCATCAGCGTCAGGCGGCTCTGCGAGTGGAAGTGGAGCGCGTCCTGATAGAGGCAGTGGAACGGGCTGACCTCGGTCTCGATGACCCAGCCCGGCTTCGCCGCCCCATTGGTATAGGTCTCGCGGTCGCCGGCGGGTATCGCGCCCGGGCGTCGGGTCGTTCCCGGACCGGGTTCCCCCGTGGCCGCCATTCCGCCCTCCCTCGCTCGACTGAACCCCGGGGCCCCCACACGACGAGCGGAGGGCCGGCGCTTGCCTGAGTCTAGCACGAGCAGCCGACAGGCCGGAACGGCGACTGACCCGCAAGAACCCGTGCGTGCGGCCGGCTGGGCGGCCCAGGGTAGTTATGCGGGGCTTATCGGGCGAACGAGACGGGCTGGGCCGCCGGACGGCTGCCTTTGCGGAGCGAATCGACGGCGCCCACGTTCTGCTGGCGGGCCTTCTGGAACTCGTCGCGAAGCTTGGCCAGCTGGTCGAGTCGCTCCGCGTTCTCGCCACGGAGCTTGTCGACCAGCGCGGTGCCGTCGGCCTTGGCCTTCTCCAGGTCGGCCTTCTCCTGGTTGCGTAGGTTTAGGTCGTCCCTCGCCGCGGCGAGGGCCGCGGCGGCCTTCTCGACCAGGTACTGGTTCCGCGCCATCAGCTCGCGGGTCTCGGTGAGCTGGACCTCGGCACGCGACTCGCGGATCCGGGCGTGGGCGAGCTCGCGGTCCTTGTCCTCCTGCTCCTTGACGATCGCGTCGTGCGTGTCGACGGCCTCCTGCTGGGCCTTGGCGACCTCGACCCGCAGGTCCTCGGCCTTCTTCCGCAGGTCGGCGACCCGCTTCGCCGAGTCGGTATTGAGCTGGGCGACGCCCGAGATCAGCATGATCCAGACGATCATGAGCAGGACGGACAGGACGGTGAGGACTTTCCCCGCGGTCGACATGGAACCACTCCTGCAAGGGCGCTCGCGGCGGGCGCCGGATGGGGGCGTGTCGGGCCGTTCGTCTTATCAAGATCCGGTGGAGGAGCGAAGGCGCAGCGCGACGAGCATCTTATTATACCCTGCTTTCCCGCCGTCGCCAGCCGGCAGGGTCGTATCGGCCGGGAGGCTCCTGACGAGGCTCGGGCGAGCCCTTACAATTGGAACGACCCGATCCGAGCAGGACTGAGGACGTATCGATCGAGGAGGATGGCCCGCGCAATGCGTCCGACGTATCCGGTCACCGAGCTCCTGGGCGACGGCATTGGCCCCGAGCTGTCGACGGCCGTTCACACCCTGGCCGAGGCGCTGCCGATCCGCCTCGAATTCCGGCCCATCGACTTCTCGCTGGAGAACCGCCGGGCCAACAAGAAGACGGTCTACGATGAGGCCGTCGCCTCGATCGAGGAGACGAAGGTCGCGCTGAAGCACCCCACGGCCACGGTCGAGGAGAGCCCCAACCAGGTCCTCCGGCGGCGACTCGACCTCTCCGTGATCCATCGGCCCGTCTACACGATCCCGGGCGTGCCGACGAACTTCCGCCGCGAGCTCGACCTGGACATCGTCCGGATCGCCACGGGCGGGACGTATGACGACCCCGGTCGGATGATCGGCGAGGACGGCGCCGTGAGCCTGCGGATCGTCGAGCGCCGACCGGTCGGCGAGGCGGCGCGCTACGCCTTCGGCCTCGCCCGCAAGACGGGCAAGCGGGTGACGACCGCGTCGAAGTACACGATCCAGAAGGCGACCGACGGCCTGTTCGAAAGCGTGGCGAAGGAGGTCGCCGGCCAGTTCCCCGAGGTCCCGCACAACGCCGAGCTGTTCGACGCCCTGCTCGGCAAGCTGATCATGGCGCCCGAGAAGTTCCAGATCGTCCTCGTCCTGAACGAGTACGGCGACTTCCTCTCGGACATGGCCTGCGGCCTGGCCGGCAGCCTGGGCATCGGCGCCAGCGCGAACCTCGCCTTCGACGCCTCGGCCGTCGTCCGCGTGGCCCTCTACGACGCGGCCCACGGCACGGCGCCCGACATCGCCGGCAAGGGGCTGGCCAACCCGACGGCCATCTTCCTCGCCGTCTCGATGATGCTCTACCAGCTCGGCGAGATCGGCTGCGGCCAGGCGGTCAAGAACGCGACGCTCGACCTGCTTGCGCGAGGGCGTCCGCACCCGCGACCTCGGCGGGCAGGAGTCGACCGAGTCGTTCACCGCGGCCGTCGCCGCCGAGGTGGCGCGGCGGCTCGCGGTCGGGGAGACCTCGTCGGTCGAATCTCGATCTTCGTAGGGTCCGCTGTGCGGACGTCTTCTGGGCACTCGCCCCTGATCGAAGACGTCCGCACAGCGGACCCTACGGAGGACATCAGACCTTGCGGTCCGCTGCGCGGCCCAGGCCGATCGGCCCGGGCGCGCCTGCGAGGCCCCGAGACGGCGACGCTCCCGGCTCGCCAGCCAGAGCCCGAGGCCCACCGCCGCCTCGACCGGCCCGAGGACCGCGGCCGTCGCCAGCAACCCGGCTCTCGCCGGCGGCGCCGCCACCGAGGTCGCCGACGCGACGAAGATCATGACCGGTAATGCGAGGATCAACCCCGCCATGGCCCAACGGACGAGGGGATCGCGCATGGCACGACGGCCCTCCCGGGTGTGGACATCCCTGTCCGGACGAGTTGTGGAGTTCAGAACGGGCGAAGGGAAAGCAGACTCACCGCCGGACGACCCAGCCCGTTTGAGGAACGAGCCCTGTCCGTGGCTTCGGGGCGGGTTTTCACCCGACCTTGACCGGAATCATAACAGGCGAAATCGGCCTCGGCTACCCGCTTGATGCCATTTCTTTCAAAGAATTAAGCCGGGCCCGGGTCGTCCCCCCGATCCGGGTCGTCGATCGAGCCGGCGGAGCAGCCGCCCCCATTTCCTCGGCACGCGGGGCCGGCCGAACTCGGCGAGCCTCGGCTCGAACTGCGGCCAGGTCAGCACCGTCAGGCACGCGTCGTCCTGGAAGACGGCCACCAGCGGCCGGTGGCGATGGACCGCCAGCACCGCGATCGCGTCGTTCTCCGCGTTCCGCCCGAGCCGGCGGGTCCGCGCGAGGGCCTCGCGAAGCGCCGGCTCGGCGTCGCCCGGATCGACGCCGAACCGCTCGACGAACCGCTCCAGCGCGTGCCGGGTCAGCCGGGATTCGCCGAGGTCGCGCTGGCCTTTCGGAGCCATCGGGCCGCCCCCGGCGGGCGCTACTTGATCCCGTCCAGCGCGATCGGCCCGAAGACCGGGACGGCCATGTCGAGCGCGTCGACGAGGTTGCAGTACGGGTCGCGGCCCCAGCCGTACCAGAGCGACGACCCCTCGGGGACGTTGCTGATCAGCTTGAGCACCACCGCGTCGCGCGAGGGGCCGACGCGGGCGTCGAAGATGAGCGGGACCTCCTTGCCGTCGGCCTTGCGGATCGAGAAGCCGCCGATGTGCCGCGTCGGGCTGGAGACCCGTCACCTCGCCGTCCTCCTCCGTCCGGTTGACCCCCTTGAACTTGACGATCAGCGTGTTGCCCGGCCCCCTGCTCACGCGGTCGAGGGTCGGCGTCGCGGCCCCCATGTGGCCGAACTGCTCGCGGAGCGCGATGTTCGCCAGCCGCTGCCCGAGCCGCATCAGGCCCGGCGTGCCGACGTGGATCAGGTCGTCGAGCTCGAGGTCGACCGCGGCGACGACGGCCGTGTTCGGGACCTCGTCGGGGATCCTCCGCTGTGCCTCCTGGATGGCGTTCCAGTACTTCGGGGTCGCTGTCGTTGATGAACCGGCCGATCTGGACGAAGTAGAAGGGCAAGTCAGGGGTGTCGAGGTCGCCGCGGACGGCCCCGATGAAGTCGGCGAAGGTCTTCGCGTAGCCCGGCGCCGCCTTGTCGCTGGCGTCGCTCTCGCCCTGGTACCAGAGGACGCCCTTGACCTTCCCGCCGGCGAGCTTCACCTGGCGGAGCATCGAGCCGTAGAGGCTCTTGCCCCCCTGGTCCTTCTTCGACGGCGACCACTGCTCCATGCTCGTCCCGCCGTGTGCGCAGATGACGAGGCCGACGGGGACGCCGGTGGCCTCGACCATCGCCACGGCGAACGGTAGCCCCAGCCCCGCCCCCGAATTGCGCGTCTTGTGATCCTTGGCCGACCGCTCGGCGCGGGTCGACGGGTCGCCCGAGTGGACGGGGTCGGGCGAGTCGACGAGCCAGTGGAGCGGCTCCTCGGCCCGGACCCACTTGCCGTCCATCCCCAGGGCCATCACGCCGTCGTGGGGCTCGGTAACGTCGATGAGCTTGCCGACGCCCTCCATGTTCGACTGGCCGGCGAGGATCCAGAGGTCGCCGACGTAGACCGGGCGGACGTCGGTCCAGCCGCGCCTCGCCGCCTCCCCTTGCCGCTTATACGTCACCGAGATGATGTACGGACCGCCGGTGGGGACGCGTTCGATCTTGCCGTCGACGAAGCGGGTACCGGGGATCGTCCGCCGGGCCTGGTCCGGCGCGTGGACATGGACCTCGGCCCCGGTGATCTCGACCCCCTTGAGGTCGTCCGGCAGGGCGACGGGGATCTCGCCGAAGCCTCGGGCATCGCGCTGGACGACCTGATGCGGGACGGGGGCCTTCAGGGGGACCGGAGGGGCGCCGGGCCCTTGCCCGGCCGCGGGCCGGGCGAGGCAGGCCAGGGCGAAGGCCGCCGCGAGGGCGGCCCGGGGGTGCGTCGGGGAGAGGAGGCGAGGCATCGGCGGGAGGCTCCCGTTCGGGGTCATTCCTTGTGATGGGCCGGGCCGAGGCCCGGGCACCGACCCATGCTATGATGCCGACCGCGCCGACGAAAGGGCCGCCCCTCCGGTCCCCTCCCCCCTCGTGGGGGAGGGTTAGGGTGAGGGGGTCTTCGGGCATGGCCAAGGCCCCTTCCCCGCCCCCTCACCCTACCCTCTCCCACGAGGGGAGAGGGTGAAGATCCCCTCGCGACGGGCGGACGACCCGAGCCGGGCTTGACCCCCCGCCCGCCCCGGATAGACTCGCCGCGCCCGATCGCGACGGCGGACGGAGAGTCCGCGCCCATCGACCCCGAAAGACGGCACGGATGCTGTTCTGTACCTGGGACTATGTCAAGTTCTTCGCCCTCATCTTCGCCCTCTACTGGGCGATGCCGTGGCGGCGCGCGCGGGTCGGGCTGCTCCTGGGGGCGAGCCTGTACTTCTACGCTTCGTGGAACCGCTGGCTCGCCCTCCTGATCGCGTCGACGTCGCTCCTGGACTACGCCGTCGGCCTCCGGCTCGACGCGAGCGAGTCGCCTCGCGTCCGCAGGGTCCTCCTGACCTTGAGCCTGGTCGCCAACCTCGGCCTGCTCGCGGCGTTCAAGTATGCGGACTTCTTTCTGGGATCGCTGGAGGCGCTCCTGGCCTCGTGCGGCGTCCGGGCGCCGATGCCGCTGCTGCGGCTGGTCCTGCCGGTGGGGATCTCGTTCTACACGTTCGAGGCCGTGAGCTACACGTTCGACGTCTACCGCCGCCGGATCCGGGCCGAGCGCGACCCGGCGCACTTCCTGCTGTTCATCACCTTCTTCCCGCACCTCGTGGCCGGCCCGATCGTCCGCGCCCGCGACTTCCTGCCGCAGGTCCGCCGGCCCAAGCGCTGGGACTGGGCCCGCGCCGAGCTGGGCGTCGGGCTCTTCCTGATGGGCCTGTTCAAGAAGCTGGCGATCGCCGACCGCATGGCCCTCTACGCCGACCCCGTCTTCGCCGATCCCGGGGCCTACAGCTCGCACGCCGCCTGGATCGCGACGATTGCCTACGCGGTTCAGATCTACTGCGACTTCTCCGGCTACACCGACATGGCCCTCGGCTCGGCCCACCTGCTCGGCTACAAGCTCGCGCCCAACTTCCGGATGCCGTACCTGGCGGCCAACGTCGGCGAGTTCTGGCGTCGCTGGCATATTTCTCTGTCGACATGGCTTCGCGACTATCTCTTCATCCCCCTGGGCGGCAGCCGCGGCTCGCGGTGGCAGACGGCCCGCAACCTGCTCGTGACGATGACCCTCGGCGGCCTCTGGCACGGGGCGAGCTGGACGTTCATCGCGTGGGGGTTCCTGCATGGGTTATTGCTCGTCTTGCATCGCGGGTTCCGGTCGCTCGTCGGGTTGCGCCCGACAATAGATCGCCTCTTGAAGACGGCGCCGGTGACGGCGCTCCGCGTGGGGCTGACGCTCGCGACGGTCTCCGTCCTGTGGGTCTTCTTCCGATCAACGAGCTTTACCGGCGCCGCGCCGATGCTCCGTCGCCTCTTCTCGCCGACCGACGGCCTGCCGACCCCCCTGCCGACCGGGGCCTTCTGGACCCTTGTGGCGATCGTCGCCGCGGCCCACGCCCTCGGCTCGCGGCCCGGCTGGCGAGCGATCTCGACCCGCCTCCCCGCCCCCGCCCTCGGCCTCGGCTACGCCGCCGCGCTGACGCTGGCCCTCCTGCTCGCACCGGACGCGGGCTCTGCATTCATCTATTTCCAATTCTAAAGTAGGGTCCGCTGTGCGGACCATCTTCGATCAAGGCCATCGAGCCCGGACGGTCCGCACAGCGGACCCTACGAGAGACCTGCGATGCCGCCCGACCGATCCCGACGCAAGGCCACGCTCGACCGCCGCGCCCGAGTCGCGCTGGCGTGCTTCGCGCTGGCCTTCCTCGCGGGACAGGCGGGCTTTCGCTGGGCCCTCGCCCGCCGGCCGGCGCTCGGCGACCCCGAGTTCGGCCGCAAGCTCGACAGCCTCCGGGCGAAGGTAGCGGACGATCCCGATCGTCCCCTGGTCGTGATGCTCGGCAGCTCGCGCGTGGCGACCGGCTTCCGGCCCGACGCCCTGCCCCGGCTGACGGACGCGGACGGCCGAGAGGTCTCGGCCTTCAACTACGCCCAGGTCGGCACCGGCCCGCAGGTCGCGCACCTCGTGCTCAAGCGGATGCTCGCCGCAGGCGTCCGGCCCGACTGGGTCCTCGTCGAGTTCTGGCCGCCGTTCTGGTGCGTCGACGGCTACCTGCAGGGCTACCTCGACGGCCTCAACCTCGCCGCCCTCGACTGGTCCGCCACGCGCACACTCGGCGGCTATTTGCCGAAGGCCCGGAAGCTCTACGAGGCGTGGTTCCCCGCCCAGCTCGCCCCGGTGTTCGCGAGCCGGGCGGCGATCCTGAGCCAACTCGGACCGTCGTGGGCCCCGAAGTTCGACCCCGAGCGGCGGCTCGAGAACCTCGACCCCTCGGGCTGGTGGTCCCCCCGCGCGACCGTCTCCGAGGCCGACCGAACCCGCCTGACCGAACACTACCGAGGCGTCTACGCCCCGCGGCTCTCCCGGTTCGCGATCCGCCCGACGCCGGCCCGCGCCCTCCGCGACGTGCTCGACCTCTGCCGCCGCGAGGGCCTCCGCGCGGCCGTGGTCGTCCTCCCCGAGGGCGACGGCTTCCGCGCCCTGTATCCGCCCGAGGCCCTCCGTAAGGTAGACGAATACCTCGATCGTCTCGCGGCCGATGTCGCGGTGATCGACGCCCGGCGCTGGGTCGACGACGAGGGGTTTGCCGACGGCCACCACCTCCTGCCCGCCGGCGCCTCGACTTTCACAGAACGGCTTGCCCGCGAGGCCCTGGTCCCCCTGCTCCGCGGCGAGACCGTCCCCATGGTCGCTCGCCCGGATCCCAGCCCGACCGTCCGCTGACCCGGCCGGATTAAGTTCGTTTCGCAGCGGCGCCCCGCATCATGCGAGACCCCGGCGGAAGCCTCGGGACATCGCGGATTGGGTTCGTTTCGCAGCGGCGCCCCCCGCCCTCGGCCCGATTTCCCGCACGAATCCGCCCGAAGGTGAACAGAAGGCGGACGCTCGGGTTCGGTCGGCGCGGGCGCCCCGGCCTCGGGCTCGGGTTCGGTCGGCGCCGGGCCGGGTCGATCGGCGTTGCCCGAATGTCGGAGACGGGTTAAAGTCCGCTCATGGGACGGAGACCCTCAAGCCGCCGGGACCAAGGATGGTCCCGAAAGCGGCGGGCCGGAACGGAGTCGCGGCCATGGTCGGGATGACCTTCCTGGTGGCGGGGCTGCTCGTCGGCGCCGAGCCGCCGTCGGCCGTCGCGGCGGGCGAGTTCCGCGCGTGGTTCGACGCGGCGTGCGAGGGCACGCTCGTCGTCCCCGACGACGTGGCCCGGAACGCCGCGCGGTTCCGCTACGTCTTCGTCGCTGGGTTCGCCCACGAGCAGATCCCCGGCTATTTCGCCCAGAACGCGAAGGACCTCCGCGCGCTGGGCGTGCCGAAGGGGGCGGTTCATATCATCTTTCCCAGCTCCGAGGAGACCGTCGAGGAGTCGGCCGAGGCCTTCCGCCGCCGGGTCTTCACGGTCGCGAGCGAGGGGACGGAGCCGCTCGTGATCGTCGCACACAGCCGCGGGGCGTGCGACTCCCTGGCCTTCGCGCTGGCCGAGCCGGCGTTCGTTCGCGAGCACGTGGCCGCGCTCTTCTTCGTGCAGGGCGCCTTCGGCGGGACGGCGCTGGCCGACTACGTCGTCGGCGAGGGCCACCCGATCGACGAGAAGATGCCCGCGCAGTACCGGACCTTCGCCGGCCTCGTCGGCGAGGTCGAACGCATCCTCGTCCGCAACGGCCAGCACGCCGGCCTCTCGGGCCTGACGCGGGCCGAGTCGCGGGCGTACTGGGACCGGATGCTCCGCCGGCACGCCGGGGCGCTCCCGGCGCTCCGCCCGCGGGTCTACTTCCTCCGCTCGGCGACCGAGCCGGCCCAGCTCGGCCGGTTCCGCACCGCGATCGGCTCGTACCTGACCACCTACGACGGCCCGAATGACGGCATCGTCGCCCTGAGCGATCAGCACCTCCCGGGCGTCGGCACGAGCCTGGGCGTCATCGACTGCGGCCATGGCGACCTGACGTGCGAGCTCAAGCCCGGGCCGGCGGGGCGGAAGCTCCGCCATGCGCTGACGCCGTGCATCGTCATGGCCGTCGGGAGGTCCTCGCCGAGCCCGGTCGCCCCGGGGGACGCCCGGGTCGTCCGGGCGGGCGTCGCCGCTCCGGGGCCGACGTCGCGCGGCGTAGCCCGGGAGTGACGCCCCGGGCCTTCAGCGGCCGGGCGCATCGCCCTTCCGATGGATCGTGCGCTCCAGCGTCAGGGCGACGAGGAAGGGGGCGGCGACCGTGTCCTTCGTTTCGAGGTCGATCGCCTCGACTCGCCGGTCCGGGTGCGGATTCGTCCACTCGGACGCGAAGAGGCGGATCGCGTCGGAGTCGCCGGTCGCCTCGTTCCTGCCGATCCAGGCGAGTTTGCCCCGGGACGGCTCGGCCGGGTCGGAGTCGCGCCACCAGTCGCGGACGTCCGCGCCGTAGATGATCGGGATCCGCTCCTGGCTCCCGTCGGCATAGCGGACAACGTAGGTGCCGATCTCGGTGCCGTCCTCGGCCCCGAAGGCGTTGCCGAACATGGTCGAGTGGAGGATGTGGAGCGTGTCGAACCGCGCGTCGATCGGGATGCCCCGGACGGCCTCGGGAGGTTCCGGCGAGCGGCGGCCGCGGACCCGGATGATCTGCTCGCCGACGTGGAACCAGGTCCCCGCGAGCTTCTGCCGCCCGCCGGGGACGGGGGCGAGGTTGTTCCCTGCGAGGTCGCCGAGGGCGTCGGCCCGCCGGTGGTTGCCCTTCGGCCGGAGGTCGACGAAGGTGAACGTCACCCCGGTGGCGGACCGGCCGTCCTCGTCGAGGGGCGAGGGGCCGAAGGCTATGAGCGCCAGCGCCGCCGACACGAGACACGCCTTGATCATGAGCCCCCTCCTCCGCGTCCCCGCCATGAGCGAGGCGACCGCCGGGACTACCCCGGCCGATGCCCGACCCATCGCGACCCGGGCCGCTGCCCGGGCCGTGGCCCCGACGAGCGAGGCCGTCATCGCCGCCTCGGCCGGCCGCGCGAGCGAAGCTCCTGCGGCGAGCGCGGCCCCCGGGGCCAGGCCGCGGTGGGCCAGCCGGGCGCGGAGCCGCTCGCGGGCCTTCGCCAGCCGGCTCTTGATCGTGCCGACCGGCCAGCCCGCCCGCCGCGCCGCCAGCTCGGGCGAGAGCCCCTCCACGAGGCAGAGCGCCACCGGGACGCGGTACCGCTCGGGGAGCCGATCGATCTCCTCGCGGATCGACCCACCTAGGTCGGGTTCGACGCCGATCTCGGACGGCCTCGGCATCGCGAGCTCGGCTGCCCGCCGCTCGCGCCGTCGCCGCCGGTCGGAGGCCGCCCGCGCCGAGGAGGCGACGCGGCGGGCGACGCCGTAGAGCCACGGCTCCAGGGAGCCGACCTCGCCGAGCGAGGGGAGTCGGCGCGAGGACGAGGAAGGTGTCCTGGAAGGCGTCCTGCGCCTCGTGCTCGTCGCGGATGCCGACCGGCAGACGCGGAGGACCATCGGCCCATGCCGCTCGACCAGGACGGTGAAGGCCAGCTCGACCAGCTCGCCCCGACCCGCCGCGGCTCGCTCGAGGAGCTGCGCGTCGGTCAGAGAGCCGAGGGCCCCTGCCCGGAACAGGGAGTGGAGGTCCCTAGGCACGGAGACGTCTCGTCCGATCGCCACAGCACCGGCCTCCCCCCGCCCCAGGCCTCGGTCTCTGCAGTGTAATGGCGCCGGAGGGTTCGTGGGGTCCGACTTTCTTCCAGCAAAGTCGCCGGAGCGTCCGAGCCGCCGGCCCGATCCTCGTCCGCCGCGGCCCGTCTCGCTACAATCGCCCGCATGAACGTCCTCGTCATCGCCTGCAACGGCCTCCACCTCGGCTTCCTCGGTCCTTACGGCAACCCCTGGATCGAGACGCCGAGCCTCGACCGGCTGGCGACGGAGGGGGTCGTCTTCGACCACCACTTCGCCGAGAACCTGACCACGCTGCCGACCCGCCGGAGCTGGTGGACCGGGCGCTACGGGTTCGCCGACCCCGACCAGGGGTGGACGCCCCTGCGGCCCGACGAGACGATTTTGCCCGACCTGCTCTGGAGCCGGGGCATCCGCACGGCCTTGATCTCGGACAATCCCCTGCTCCGCGAGGCCGGGCAGGGGTTCGGCCGGGGGTTCGACGAGGTCGTGTGGATCAGGGGGTCGGGGTACGATCCTTACATCACGCTGACCGACCCGCGCGCCCGGGACGTCCGGCTCGCGGATGAGCCGGGGTTGAGGCTGCCGCCGGAGGACGATCCGGATCGGGAGCTGTGGGTCGCGCGGTGGGAGCAGATGCTCCGCAACCGGGAAGGATTGAAGACGCACGTCGAGGAGAACACGGGCGTCGCGAGGACGGTGAAGGCGGCGATCGGATGGCTGGATCGTCAGGGCAAGGAGCCCGCGCCGTTTTTCCTCTGGCTCGACCTGTTCGCGCCGCACGGGCCGTGGGACTTGCCGGAAGAATATCGCGATATGTACGCTGCGGTCGATCCGGATGAGTTCGAGACCGGCGACGAAGGCGACATCGTCGAGGAGGGGGACGAGCCGGAGACGATCGAGGAGGTCCCGGCGCTGATCGATGTGCCCGGCGGTGCCGTGGGGGACGTGATCGACGAACTGGAATTGCTCCGGCTCCGGCGGACGTATGCCGGGGCCGTCACATTGATGGACAAGTGGCTCGGTGTCCTCTATGACGCCCTGAAAACGCAAGGGCACCTCGATGACACGCTCGTCGTCTTCACGAGCGACCAGGGGGAGCCGCTCGGCGAGCACGGGTACGTGCGGCGGTTCCGGCCGTGGCTCTATGACGAGCTGATCCACACGCCGCTGATCGTCCGGATGCCGGGCGGCAAGCACGGGGGCGGGCGGCATCAGGCGATTGTGCAGACGGTCGACCTGCTGCCGACGGTCGTGTCGGCATTGGGATTGGCCCCGATCGAGGGGGTGCACGGGCACGACTTGCTCGCGCTGATCCGCGGCGAGCGGACGAAGGTCCGCGACTATGCGTGCCTGGGGATGGACGTCGAGGAGTTCGCGATCCGGACCCACCTCTGGCACCTGACGCTGCCCGTCGCCGAGCCCGACCCCGACGACCTGCCTCGCGGCCCCGAGCTCTATCGGAAGCCCGAGGACCGGTGGGACCAGAACGACGTCGCGGCCGAGTTCCCGGAGGTCGCCGAGCACCTCGAGCTGGCGCTCCGGCGGTTCGTCGAGGCTATCGGTCAGGATCGGGTCGACGAGCTACCGATGCTCCGCGACATCACCCGCTTCGGGCCGAGCTGAGGGCTGAGCCTTCGGCTCGTCGTGGCCCCAGATCATACGCGAGAGCCGGGGCAGAAGCGGCTTGTACGTCGTCCGCTCGATTGCGACCTCGCGCGTGGGGCCCGAGTACGGAGCCTCGCGGGCGACGCGGCGGAGGCTCTCGGTGTGATACGTCGCCGGGAACTCGGGCTCGGGTAGCTCGATCGACTCGGCGCGGATGGCCCCGGGGCGGGTCGCCGCCGTCGGAACGAGCGCCGGCGCTGGCCGGGGCACGTCAGCGGGCCGGACGTCCGCGGCCGGAGGCGAGGGCGGCTCGACGGCGGCCGTCGCGGCGGTTGGGACTGAGGAAGGGGCCGCGAGCAGCGTCGAGATCAGGTCGTTGCCGGCGGGGGGTACGATGCTCATCGCCGGGATCGGCTCCGCCTCGGAGGCGGGGGAGGCCACGAGGGCGCCGGCGGGCTTGTCGCTCGCCGCGGTGGGGACCTCGACCGTCGCCGACGTCGGTCGGCCGGCGGGGTCAGTCGGGGCGTCGTCGGGGTCGGGGCGGCTCGGCACCGCCGACGGCTCAACGTCGAGGTGCGTCGAGAGCGCGTCGATCAGGTCGCGCTTCGGCCGGGGCGCGGCGGCGGACTCGGCCTCGTGCGAGGTGAGCCGTTCGCTCGCCGGCTGGTCGCGGCGGGCGACGGCCTCCTCGGGCGGCAGCGACGGCGAGGGGGCCTTCGGATAGGCGCGGACGGCGATGCCGTCGGCCAGGAGCGGCGGCTCGATCGGGTCCGGCCCCATCGTGTTCCTCGTCATCTCGATCGAGGACCCGGCCAGGTTCGGCCCGCGGTCGCCGCCGGTCGGCCGCGAGGCGCGGGCGAGCCGGCCCGGGTCCGCGGCGCCCTTGCCGTAGAGCGTCGGGAAGTACCGCGCGAGCGAGCCGCTCGGGTCGGACGGGGGCGCCGAGGCCGGGGACGTGGCCGGCTTGGCCAGCCGGCGGAAGAACCACGAGCCCGGCCGGTAGTGCGGGCGCACAGACGTCGACGGGATCTCGCTGCCGGGAACAGGCTTCGCGCTGGCCTCCGCGCCGGGGGCGGCCGCGGCCTTGGCCGTCGTGGCGTCGGCCTGGGGCGGCCATGTGGCGGCGTTCGAGGACGTCGAGCCAGCCGACCTGGCGATGAAGGCCGCGATCGGCCCGGGCGTGGCCGGCTTCGAGGAGGGGCGCCGGTCATCCTCGCGTACAGAGACGAGATCGGCCCCGCCGGCCGCGCGGGGGCCTTGGCGGGGGTCGACGACGAGGCGGTGGCCGAGCCGCCCGGGGCGGTCCACTCGCGGAACTGGAGCGGGACCTCCTGCTCGCTGCGGCGGCCCCGTGTGGCACATCCCGCGAGGCCGGCGAGGGCCCAAAGCGCGAGCGCGCTCGCGATCCGTCGACGCATGGCGAATCCTCCGCCTTGGGGCCGCGCCCTCCTGCCGGCTCGCCTCTTCGGCGACCTGCCCGCGCGGCCTCCTCTCCTGATATCCACTTCCATCGGCGGCGGGCCGGGTTGAGTGCGCCGTTTCCCCCGGTCGCGGCGGGCCGGGCGGGTCAGGACCGGAATGTCCGCCAGGATCGTAACAATCGGCAAACTCGACTCGTACTATAGGAAGCCCCCCGGCGCGTCGGCCGCATGGACCGACGAGGACGCACCACCCGAAGGGAGTGACGCCGATGGCCTTGCATGCCGCCGCCGAACGGTTCCTCTCCGGCCCGCTCCTGGCCGAGGTCGACGCCGACGCCCGGCTCGCCCTGTTCCGGGCCCTGAAGGAAGGCCATGCACGCGCCGGGGCGCGGCTGATCGAGGAGGGGCGTCCGAATGACCGGCTCTGGTTCCTCGTCGAGGGGACGGCCGCGGTCGTCCGCCGGGTGGAGGGGGCCGACCAGGCGATCGCGCGGATCGAGGCCCCGAGCATCTTCGGGGCGACGACGTTCTTCCGCCCCACGCCGCCGACGGCCTCGATCCGCGCCACGTCGGACGTCTCACTGCTCACGCTCGACCACGCGGCCCACGACCGGCTCCGCCGCGACGAGCCCCGCGCCGCCGAGGCGCTGGCCCTGGCAACGGTCCGGGCCCTGGCTGAACGATTCGACCTGCTCGACGGCCGGTTTACCGAGTTCCTCCTCTCCCACCCCGACGACCACGGCCAACCCCGTGACAACGAGTGGTCGACGTTCCGCGCGCGGCTCTTCGAGGAGCCGAACATCATCTGAGGCGGGCGGCGGCGGTTAGCGATCGGAGGCGACGCCCGATCTTCCGCAACCTGATTTCTGCCCTCCGCCTTCTGCATCCCTCCCACGTCCTCGAAACGACGATGGACGCGAGCCGCGACCGTCCGTCGCCGGTTGACGGGCCCGGGAGCTGACCGCAGAATAGGGTGGGGATCGGAGAGACCACGACTCGACCCTCGCTCCAGGAACAGAGAGGCCCCATCGGGGGCGACCGCAGCGGCCGACGGCACGGCGGGGAGGACCCGCCGCCGCGCCCGAGCGTCCCTTCGTTCACCGATCCGGCGGCCGCCCGGCCCGTCGTCGGATCGCCCGCGACGACGGAGCCCACCGCCCATGGACAGTCCGACCCCGGCCCCGCGCTGCGCGAGCTGGCAGCCCTCGTTCGAGGGGCTGCTCCAGACCGTCAAGTGCAGCGGCGCCCACGGCCAGCTCGTCGACATCCGCGAGTCGCTCCGCCACGCCATCGCCCCGGACCGGCCGCTCGTGATGCTCTGCCCCCACGCCGACGACGGCGCCATCACCGCCGCGTGCCTCCTGCACGAATACGCCGTCCGCCGCGGCCTGCCGGTGATCGAGGTCCTCGTCTTCGCCGGCGAGCGGAACGTCGCCGCCCCCTGGCTCAACGACAAGAAGAAGGTCACGGTCCGCGAGGCCGAGTTCCGGCTCGAGTGCAACGTGCTGGGCGCCGAGGCCGTCTGCTGGGACCTCGACGCCTATCGCTCGCCCGGCTACGTCCCGAGCGGGGCCGACGTCGACAAGATCGTCGAGTGGTTCCGCACGCGCAAGCCGGGCGCCGTGATCGTCCCGCCGGCCACAGACGCCCACCTCGCCCACCGGATGACCCGCGCCATCGCCGCCGTCGGCCTCGTCGGCGCCGGGTTGAAGGACACGCTCGTCCTGACCGGCTGGACCCCCTGGGGCCCTCTGCCCAAGCCGAACGCCTATTTCACCTACGACGGCGAGGCCGAGCGCACCAAGGAGTGGGCGATCCACTGCCACGCCTCGCAGGTCCTGCTCACCGATTACACCGAGTTCTGCTCCCACCTCGGCCGCGCCTACGCCGCCCTGACCCGCGAATGGGCCGAGGGCCACAGCTTGACCGGCCGCGCCCATCGCACGGACGAGCGGTTCGTCGGCGTCGAGCTCTTCCAGATCGAGATCTACGACCCGGCCCTCTCGGACGAGTCGGACCCGATCCACGGGGCCTTGCGGCTGATGCACACGGCGCAGGATGGGGCATCGTCCGTGAACCTGGGGCGGGTCGCGGCGGCCGTCTGAAGCACACTGGCCGACAATCCCTCACGGGGCAAAGGCATGCCAACGACGATCGACATCCGCGAGCTGCCCGACCGGTTTCGCGAGCTCGTCGCCGAGGCCGGGACGTGCGTTGAGGTCATCGTGACTGACGAGGGAACGCCCCGGGCGATCCTCATGCCGCTGACGGCCCGACCGACCAGGGTCGCGGGCCTGCATGCCGGGGCGATCCAGGCCGCGGCGGATTTCGACGAGCCATTGCCGGAGGAGTTCTGGGCTGGCCGTTCATGAAGTCCTTGATGGACACCCACACTTTCATCTGGTGGGGATAGCGACCCTTCGAAGCTCTCGCCAATGCGGGGACGAGCATGAACGTCGAGACGATCGGCCCCGCTCGCTCGCGCGTGACGATCGCGAAGCTCATGGGGCTCGTCGCGGTCGTCGCGTTCAGCTGCGCCTTCCCGAAGCTGATCGTCGCCGACATCTGGATCGGTCTGCCTGTCGTGCTCCTCTGGTCGATGCGCCGAGTACTCGGGCGCGAACCGAAGCTTTATGAACTGCTCAGCGTGATCTCCATCCTCGGCGTGCTCGTCGGGATCTGCATCCCCGCCGTACAGACGAGTTGCCGCCCCCGTCGGCCCGTGACGACGATCGGCCAGCCCCTCACACCGACCGCGTCGACTTGTGATGATCCGTCGACCGACCTGGAGGCCCGGGCAGACGAGGCCGGCCCGACGACCCGGTGACGATCCCCGTGCTGGCCTCGGCCAACGATCGCCCGGCGAGGGATCTCCGGGGCCGACAGCCCCCGACGGTTCCCGGCGGAAGGACGACCCCGGGCCGCGTCCCGGCGCGGGGTCCTGCCTCCTTCCCGGAAAGGCCCGGGGTTTGCTCTACTGAGACGGACTTCTCCGCCCAGGAATTGAGCCGGTCTCCCGACCGAACCCGAGGCCCGCCCGCTGATGCTCGCCCGAATCCTGAATCTCGCCGGCGCGACCGTCCAGGTCTTCGCCAACCCCGACGATGCCTGCCGGGCCGCCGCCGAGGAGGTGGCCCGGGTGATCCGCAGGGCCAATCAGACGCGGGCCCGGGCCGCGATCGGGCTGCCCACGGGGACGACGCCCCTGCCGGTCTACGAGCGGCTCGTGGCGATGCATCGCGGCGGCGAGCTGTCGTTCTCGGGCGTCTCGACCTTCAACCTCGACGAGTATTACCCGATCTCGCCGGCCGACCCGCGGAGCTATCGGTCGTACATGGACCGGCACCTGTTCCGCCACGTCGACCTCGCACCGAACCGGACCCACGTCCTCGACGGGACCGTCCCCGAGGCGTTCGTCGCCGAGCACGCCGCGCTCTTCGATCGGATGATCGCGGCCGAAGGGGGGCTGGATTTCCAACTCCTCGGGATCGGCCGCAACGGGCACATCGGGTTCAATGAGCCGACCCAGATGCCCGTCGACGAGGCGCTGGGGCTGCCGACGCGGCTGGTGGTCCTGCACCCCGTCACCCTGGCCGACGCCGTGGGCGAGTTTGGCGAGCCGGCAAGCGTCCCGCTCCGGGCGCTGACGCTGGGTGTCGCCCCGATCCTCGCCGCGCGGTCGATCCTCGTCCTCGCCTTCGGTGCGCGGAAGGCCGAGCCGCTCGCCCGGGCGCTCACCGGGCCGATGACATCCGAGCTGCCCGCCAGCCTGCTCCAGCACGCGGCCGGGCGGGTGACGTGGATGGTCGACGAGGCCGCAGCCGGGGGGCTCGACTGAGGGGCGCAGCGATGCTCACCGTCACCACCTTCGGCGACTCGATCCTCGACTGCGCCCATTACAACGCCCATCGCGTCGACCCCGCCGGCCTGCTCGTCGCGAACCGCGACGACCTCTTCCCCGAATTCCGCGGTCACGACCTGACGACCCGGCTTGGCGACGTCCGGCTCGACCGGAGGGCCGTCGACGGGTCGACGGTCGACGACCTGCCTCGGCAGGCCCGCGGGCTCCGCGTCGAGGGGCCCGCGCTGGCGCTCGTGACGGTCGGCGGCAACGACCTGCTCCGCGGGCTCGTCGAGGATACGGGTCCGGGGGTGGATGCATTCCTTCGCAAGCTGACGTCGTTCCTCGACAGCCTGCCGATCCGCCCCGTCGCGCTCGGGACGGTCTACGACCCGACCTTCGGCGTCGACGAGGCGGCCGGCGGCGCCTTCCGCGACCCGAGCCGGGCCCGCGGCAACTTCGACAGGGTTAACGCCGCTTTGACCGATCTCGCCCCAAAATACGGAGTGCTCGCCGACATCCACGCGCATTTCCTCAAAGGCCGACCCGACTGGTACGTTAACGTCATCGAGCCGAGCCTGCGTGGCGCCTCGGAGGTCCGCCGGTGCTTCCTCGACGCGGCCGAGCGGGCGGGTCCGTCATCCCATTGAGGCGGACTGCCCTCGGGAGGATTTCCCGGCCATGATCGTGAATCGATCGATCGGCATTGTGGCGATCGAGATCGCCGCGGTCTTCTCGTCGGCGGCGCGGGCCCAGGATCGCGCTGCCCCGGCACCGCCGGCCGAGGCCGGACGCTGGGGGACACTCCGGGGCCGCGTCGTCTTCGGCGGTGAGCCGCCCGTGCCGGTGGTCCTTGTCGACCCGGCGGAGTCGTGGCCGCAGAGAGACCGCCGCAATCAGATCATCCCCGGCGCCCGACCCGCCCGGCATCGGGACCACGATGTCATCGCCCGGCGCGGCCTGATCCTGTCGGAGCGACTCCTCGTCGACCGCGAGACGAAGGGCGTCCGCAACGCGCTCGTCTATCTGGTCAAGCCGACGGCCGTCCGCGAGGCTGCCCGGGAGGCCAGCCCGAAGACCGTCCGATTCCGTGCCGATGCGTGCGTCTTCGAGCCTCACGTCCTCGCGGCGACCGAGGCGGCGGGGATCATCGTCGAGACCGTCGACCCGGTCGGCTACAACCTCCACGGCCGGATGCCCGGCGCCGAGTTCAGCGTCCAGGGACCGGTCCATTTCGCCGAGAGTCGCGACGAGTTCAACTTCATGTTCGGGAGAGCTTCGCCTGAGAAGGCGAGCGGGGTGCAGCTCCTGTTGAGGGTCCGCCCGGGCGACGCCGACCCCATCCCTTCGAAGTTCCGCGACGATCTCCACCCCTGGATGTCGGCCTACTGGTTGATCCTCGACCATCCCTATTTCGCCGTCACCGACGACAAGGGGAACTTCGAGATCCGCGACGTGCCGGCGGGCCCGCAGCAAGTGGTCGTCTGGCACGAGGCCCTTGGCGCAGAGGTCGATCCTCGCCCGCCGGCCAAGCCCGTTTTCCGGGGCATGGTGCCGATCGGTCGCGACGGCCCGACGACGAAGGACTTCACGATCGAGCCCCGGCTCGTCGTGCCCGGGCGATAGTGTCGCGTCACCGGAACAGTTTGGGCGCCAGTCCATTCAGATAATGACGCCAGTTGATCCACGTGTGGCCGCCGCCGCTGATCTGGACGTCGTGCTTGACCCCGCGCTTCTCGAGCACGCCGGCCAGCGCCTTCGAGCCGGCCAGGGCGAAGTCCTTGTCGCCGACGCAGATCTCGAGCCGCTTGACCGAGCCGTTGACCTTGTCGGCGGCGGCCAGGAACGCCTCGTTCCGCTTCTCCCACTCGTCGGCGTTCCCGCCGAAGAGGCCGGCGCTCCAGATCGCCACATAAGCGAACTTATCCGGATTCGTCGTGACGACCCGCAGCGTCTGGCCGCCGCCCATCGACAGCCCGGCGATCGCTCGGTCTTCAGGGCCGGCCTTCACGCGGTAGGTCCTCTCCACGAAGGGGACGACGTCCTTGAGCAGCTCGTCGGTGAACCGGTTCTGGATCGCCTCCATCGCCGCGCGGAACTCGGGCGACGGGGCCTCGCCGGCGGCCGGGCGGCCGGGGAGGTTCGTCGGCCTCGGCAGGCTGCCGTTGGGCATCACGACGATCATCGGCATGGCCTGCTTCGCCGCGAGCAGGTTGTCGAGGATGAACCCCGCGCGGCCGATCGTGCTCCAGCCCGAGTCCTCGTCGCCGGCGCCGTGGAGCAGGTAGAGGACGGGATATTTGTCGCTCCCCTCCTCGTAGCCCGGCGGGGTGTAGACGTGCAATCGCCTCGGCATGCCGAGCGTGCCCGATCGATACCACGCGGCGCGGACCTCGCCGTGCGGCACGTCCTTCGTCGTCTCGAACTCGGCCTGCTCGCCCGGCACGAGGAAGAGGCTGTCGAGGCTGCCGAGTCCCGGCTTGACCATCGGGTTCTTCGGGTCGACCGTGCGGACGCCGTCGACGGTGAATGTGTAGCTGTAGAAGTCGGGCACGAGCGGCCCGACGGTCAGCGACCAGACCCCCTGGTCGTCCTTGGTCATCTTCCCGCCCTGGCCGAAGTCGCCGCCGACGGAGACCTCGTCGGCCTTGGCGCGTAGATGCGGAACGTGACCTTCTTGTCTGGCGCGACCTCCGTCGACTTCAGCGTGTCGTTCGGCGTCGTCCGCCGCTGCGGCGGCTGGGCCGCCGATTGCCGCGTGGCGAGCGTGACCACGGCCAGGAGGACGAAGGCAAGTGTGCGCGGCGCGATCATGGGGACCTCCAGGGGGGACGGGTCACGGGAGAGGCGGCCGGTTCCAGATAAGCCGATCGTCGGCCTGTTATTTGACGCGACCCCGTTCTCCAAAGCGACAACGCGCTCCGGAAGGTCCTCGAAAACTTGTCACGCCCCTGCGCCGGGCCTGCCGATCACCTCCCGCGGCTGGTCGCGCTCGCGGCGGGTGAGGATGGCGTTGACGGCGTTGATGTAGGCCTCGGCCGAGGCCTCGATGATGTCGGTCGACGCGGCGCGGCCGCGGAACGTGCGGTCGTCGCTCTCGACTTCCAGTTCCAACGAGACCTCGCCCTGCGCGTCCTTGCCCGCGGTGACGCCGCGCACGGCGAACTCGCGGAGGTTCGCCGCGATTCCCGTCACGCGCTCGACCGCCTTGAAGATCGCGTCGACCGGGCCGTCGCCGATCGCGGCGTCCTGAACGACCGCGCCGTCGGGCCGGCGGATGCAGACCGTCGCTGTCGGGATCACGCTCGTGCCGGCCGTCGTGTGGAGCGATTCCAGCTTCCAGTGCGGCGTGACATCGAGGATGTGCTTCTCGATCAGCACGACGATGTCCTCGTCGTAGACTTCCTTCTTCTTGTCGGCCAGCGCCTTGAAGTCGTTGAACAGGGCCTCGATCTGGGCGTCGGTCAGGTGATAGCCGAGCTCCGTCACGCGGTCCCGCAGGGCGTGGCGGCCCGAGTGCTTGCCCAGGACGAGGTCGGTCTTCGGCACGCCGACCTCCTCGGGCCGCATGATCTCGTACGTCGACCGCTCCTTGAGCATCCCGTCCTGATGGATGCCCGCCTCGTGCGCGAAGGCGTTCTGGCCGACGATCGCCTTGTTGCGCTGGACCTTCAGGCCGGTGATCGTCGAGACCATCCGGCTTAACGGATACAGCCGCTCGGTCCTGATGTTGGTTGTCAGGCCGTAGTAGTCGTGGCGGGTCTTGAGCGCCATGACGATCTCTTCGAGCGCCGCGTTGCCGGCGCGCTCGCCGATGCCATTGATCGTGCACTCGACCTGCCGCGCCCCGGCCTCGCAGGCGGCCAGGCTGTTCGCGACGGCCATGCCCAGGTCGTTGTGGCAATGGGTGCTGATGATCGCCTCGCCGATGTTCGGCACCAGTTCGATGAGGGTCCGGATCACGCGGGCGTACTGCGTGGGCGTGGCGTAGCCGACGGTGTCGGGGATGTTCACCGTCGTCGCGCCGGCGGCAATTGCGGCCTCCACCACTTCGCAGAGGAAGTCGACCTCGGTCCGCGCGGCGTCTTCGGGGCTGAACTCGACGTCGGCGCAGACGGCCCTGGCCCGCTTGACGCTCGCGACGGCCCGCTCGACGACCTGCCCGGTCGTCATCTTGAGCTTGTGCTCGCGGTGGATGGCCGAGGTCGCGAGGAAGACGTGGATCCTCGGCTTCTGCGCGTACTGGAGGGCCTCCCACGCGCGGTCGATGTCGCGGTCGTTGCAGCGGGCGAGGCCGCAGACGCTCGCCCCGGTCACCTCGGCGGCGATGGCGCGGACGGCCTCGAAGTCGCCGGGGCTGGCGATCGGGAAGCCGGCCTCGATGATGTCGACGCCGAGCGCCGCGAGCGCCGGGCGACCTCGATCTTCTCGGCCTGGTTCATGCTCGCGCCCGGCGATTGTTCGCCGTCGCGCAGGGTCGTGTCGAAGATCCGGATGCGACGATCGTCGGCCATGGGAGGGTCATCTCCTCTTCGGGATGGTCTACTGACATCGTATCCGGCGGGCCCGAGAAAACGAAGGAGCCCCGAGATCCGCCGGGCGGGCGAGTCTCGGGGCTCCGTGTGTGTCTCGCGTCGAACGCTCGGACAGACGAACCCTAAGACCTCGCCCGGCCGATAAGGCCGAGGAGGGTCGACCGGAGTCGAAGGTTCGTCGGGATTGACCGCATGGTCAGGATCACTCCGAGGGTCCGCTAGCGAGGGACATCATAGGGGCGGGGGTGAGGAGGCGTCAATGGATCATCGGCGATGTTTCGGCTAGGATTGACCCATGGCCGGGCCATAACTCTTCCCGGAGGATAACGCCTAATGAGCGCCGTTACCGCGCCTCCCCATCGCGAGCTGACGCCGGATGATGTCCTCGCCATGCCTGATGACGTTCTCTACGAACTGGTCGATGGGCGGCTCGTGGAGTTGAACGTGGGCACGATCTCAAGTCGGGTCGCGGGCAATGTCGGGAAGCTCCTGTCAAACCATTGCGACTCACCCCTTATCGCGCATGTCTTCCCCGAGCACGGATATACCTGCTTCCCCGCCAAGCGGAATCGGATGCGGCGGCCGGACGTGAGCCTCATCCTCGCGGACCGGATGACGCCCGAGTTGTTCGAGGAGGGCTTCACATTGATCCGCCCCGACCTGGCTGTCGAGGTCATCTCCCCGAATGACGTCGCATCCGACCTCGGGGAGAAGCTCGACGACTACCACGCGGCGGGTATCCCCCTGCTCTGGATCGTCTACCCCGAGGCGCGGCGCGTCCACGTCTTCCGATGGGACGGTCCTCCTGCACTCCTCGGCCCCGACGATGAGCTGACCGGCGAGGATGTTCTCCCCGGCTTCCGCTGCCGCGTGACCGACTTCTTCACAGGCCTGCCGAGCGCGGCGGTCGAATCCGCAGGCTGAGTCCTCGGCTCGCCACTTCCGGTCACTTGTCAAGGTCGGCCGCCGAAGCCGAGCCATTGACCGGATTCACCCGGGCGACAACACCCCCAGGCAACCGCACGCAATAGGCCGAGAACTCGGCCCGCGGCTCGGGATAATCGGTGCTGACGAACTGCGCCCCGCTGGCCAGGGCTTTATCCCTCTGGGTCCCATCATTCGTCCGGGATTGCCTCGTGTCGGCGTCGGCGCGGGTCCGGACGAGGAAGCCGTCGCGGACGAGGGAATGGATGTCGTCGAAGTCGCCGACCGGGTCGTTGCGCTTCATCCAGGCCGCAGCGGGATTCGAGCGGGGGACGCTGACGAAGACGAGGCGATTCCGCAAGGCCGGGTGGCCGTCGAGGTAGAGGTCGCGGAGCTTGCCCTCGTTGTCGAGGGCGAACATCACCTTGCCGCGGCATGTGGCGAGGGTCGGCCAGCCTCGAGAATGGATCGCGTCCGGGAGGGTCTCGGACGCGCCTCGGACGTCGTCGGGCGCGAGGATCTGCGTCCGGTCGAAGACGGAGAGGATCTCGGCGTCGATCGCGTCGACGGCCACCCTGTCGAACGGCATCGGGCGCGTGGGCAGGGTGGGGATGGCGCCGTCCTTCGGCTCGATGAGGACCAGGATCGGCACGTGCCGCGGGTGGGCGAGCGACCAGGCCCGGATCTGGGTGAGGGCGTCGACGAAGGTTGGGGCCGTCGAGCGGTAGTCGACGTCCTGGACGTGGAAGACCTTCAGGCCCGGCTTTCGGAGCCGAGCGTCGACGTCGGGGCCGGGGTTCTTGCCCATGCCCTTGAGGACCTTCCGCGCCGAGGGGTCGGCATAGTGGCCGCCCTCGGGGTCGGCGAAAAGGTCGAGCTCGACCTGGCGGATGCCCCGGTCGAACTGCTCGGCGAGCGGCCGGTGCGTGTAGTCGAGCCCCTCGGCCCGGCCCTTGCCGCCCGCGGCGACCAGGCCCAGCACGTCCGCGGTCGGGGCGATGTGGTAGGAATTGTGCGTGCCGATGACTTGAATCTGGTTGAGCCGGGGCTCGTCGCCCGAGGCGACGCAGGCAAATCCCAGCAGGGCAACCGCGACGAATCGAAGGGGCATCGGGAGACTCCCGGCTTCGGAGATGTCTGTGGCTCGCTTGCCGACCACGGTACCAGGAGGGTATGAAGGGCGGGTGAAGCGACACCCGAGGAAACGACCGGCGCACCATGCTTGAGATCACCCCCGAGACCGCCGTCGATCACCTCCGCCGCCTCGGCCGCATCCCGGCCGACAAGCCCGCGAGGGCCGAGGCGCTGGGCTGGGGCGTGTCGAATGTCGTCGTCCGAGTCGAGGTCGAGGGGGAGTCGGCGTTCGTCGTGAAGCAGTCGCGCGAGCGGCTGAGGACGAAGGCCTACTGGGCGAGCCGGCTCGACCGGATCTGGATCGAGCGGGATGCGCTCGAATTGCTCGGCACGGTCCTGGCCGACGGGGCCGTCCCGCGCGTGCTCTTCAGCGTGCCGGACGATTATCTATTCGCCATGACGGCCGCTCCGAAAGAGGCCGTCGTCTGGAAGGAGCAATTGCTCGATGGGGTCGTCGAGCCCGACGTCGCCCGCCGCGCCGGGGCGATCCTCGGGCGGATGCACACGCAGCTCCGCGATCACCCGGGGCTCTCGGGACGGCTCGCCGATACGACCGTGTTCGACGAGCTGCGGATCGATCCGTTCTACCGAGCCATCGCCCGCGCCCATCCCGACCTGAAGCCGGCGGTCGATGCCCTGATCGCGGGCATGGCCGCCGCGCCCGACCGGACGTTCGTCCACGCCGACTTCAGCCCGAAGAACATCCTCGTGCATCGCCGGGGCCTGACGGTCGTCGACTTCGAGACGGCGCACGCGGGCGACCCGGCGTTCGACGTGGGGTTCTTCCTCAGCCACATCACGCTCAAGGCGTTCCGGACGGGCGTCGACGAGGCGAAATACCTCGGCCTCGTCGAGCCGTTCTGGGACGGCTACCACACCGAGGCCGGGCCGGGGCATCCCGACCTCTCCGCCAGGTCGACCCGCCACGCCGCGGCGTGTATGCTGGCCCGGGTCGACGGCGTCAGCCCCGTCGACTACCTCGACGAGGAGGCCCGAGGCCGCGCCCGGTCCGTCGCGAGAGAGATCCTCGCCCGGCCCTCGCTCGGGGTCGACGACGTGGCATGAGAAGTGCCGAAGAGTATCGGGGACGAAGAGGCATTCGCGTCGACCGCTCCTTTGATCTTCACGTCTGAGGTCGTCCGATGCCAAGCCTGATGAAGATCGCCGCCCGCGAGGTCCTCGACTCGCGCGGGCGGCCCACGGTGGAGGTCGAGGCGATGACCTCGACCGGCGAGTCGGGCCGGGCCATCGTCCCGTCCGGCGCCAGCACCGGCAAGCACGAGGCGCTCGAGCTCCGCGACGGCGACCCGACGCGGTACGGCGGCCTGGGCGTGCTCAGGGCCGTCGCGAACGTGCGCACCGAGATCGCGAAGGCCCTCGCCGGCATGGACGTCGAGGATCAGCCCGCGATCGACGCGGCTCTCATCGCGCTCGACGGCACACCGAACAAGTCGAGGCTGGGGGCCAATGCGATCCTCGGCGCCTCGCTGGCCGCGGCCCACGCGGCATCGGCGTCGCGCGGACGGCCGCTTTATGAGCACCTGCACCGGCTCTGGCGCGACCGGTTCGGCGCGGGCGACCCGGGCGGGCCGTCGCTGCCGATGCCGGTGGTCAACATGATCTCCGGCGGCCTCCACGCCGGGCACAACCTCGACTTCCAGGACTTCCTGCTCATCCCCATCGGGGCGTCGACCTATAGCGAGGCCCTGCGAATGGCGACTGACGTCCATCGCTCACTCGGTCGGACCCTCGCGAAGTACGGCCACGAGTCGTCGCTCGTCGCCGATGAGGGGGGCTACGGGCCGCGGCTCCGCACGAACGCCCACGCCGTCGAGCTGATCCTCGAGGCCGCCCTGTCCGCCGGCTTTACGCCCGGGAAGGACGTCGCGATCGCGCTGGACGTCGCCGCGACTCACTTCTACGACGTCCCAACGGCCACCTATCGCCTCGCCTCCGACGGCCTGCCGCCGCAGGACTCCTCGGCCATGCTCGCGATGCTCGCCCACTGGGTCCGCCAGTACCCGATCGTCTCGATCGAGGACGGTCTGGCCGAGGACGACTGGAACGGCTGGGCCGCCTTGACCCGGCGGATCGGCCGCGACGTCCAGCTCGTCGGCGACGACCTGTTCGCGACCCAATCCTCGCGCATCGAGCATGGCGTCGCCAAGCATGCGGCCAACGCCGTCCTGATCAAGTTGAACCAGGTCGGCACCCTGACCGAGACCTTCGACGCCCTGGCCCTGGCCCGTCGCAGCGGCTACCGCGCGGTCGTCTCGGCCCGCTCGGGCGAGACCGAGGACGCGACGATCGCCGACCTGGCCGTCGCCACCGGCGCGGGGCAGATCAAGATCGGGTCGGTGACGCGGTCCGAGCGACTGGCCAAGTACAATCGCCTGCTCCGGATCGAGGAGCGTCTCGGGCCGGATGCGCCGTTCGCGGGTCGCGGCGCTGGGGCTCTCGTAGGGTCCGCTGTGCGGACGTCTTCTCCGACGGCCCGATTGAAGACGTCCGCACAGCGGACCCTACAGCGGCTCAACGCACCCGCACCGGCCGATCGAGCCCCCGGAGGGTAACGAGCGCCGCCGCGCTGACGCCCCGGTCGGTGTCGCGGAGGGCGCGCTTCAGGGCATCGGACGCCGACTGTGCGGCGGCGCCGAACCGCGAGAGCGCGGAGGCGGCGGCGCGGCGAACCGAAGGGTCGGCGTCGCCGAGGGCCAGCGACAGGCCGTCGATCGCGGCGCGGGGGTCGGGCGAGCGGTCGGCGACCTCGCCCAGCGCGATCGCCGCCGCCGCGCGGACGGAGGGGCTCGGATCGCGGAGGGCCGCGAGGAGCCGAACCGCGGCGCCGGCGGGGTCGAACGCGACCGCGTCGGCGAGGTCGGCTCGCGACGCGTCCCCCGCCAGCGCGATCTTGAGCCCGGCGATCGCCTCGGCCCGCGCCGAGCGGCGGCCGACGGCCAGGCTCGCCGAGGCCGTGGCGCGGACGCGGAGGTCCGGGTCGTCCGTCGCCACCCGCAAGGCCGCCCGCGCCGACGGATCCTCGGAGAACGCCCCCAGCGCCGCCGCCGCCGCGACGCGGACCGAGGGATCGCCATCTCTGGACAGGACGGCCAGGAGCAGGTCGCGCGCGGCCGGGACGCGGCCGAGCCAGCGGCCGAGTGCCGTGGCCGCGGCCTCGCGAGCCGCGGGCGATCCCGAGCGGATCGTCGCGCCCAGGACGGGCAGCGCCATGCTCGCGGAGAGGTCGCGATGAGGCCGGGCCAGGGCCGAGCGGGCCGCCCGTCGGATGGTCTCGTCCTCGTCGTCGAGCCCGTCGAGGAGCCGTCGGAGATCCTCGGCGCCGCCGATCGGCCGCGGGGCGAGGGCCTCGGCCGAGGCATGACGCAGCGCGGGGTCGTCGCTGCGAAGGCCGTCGAAGAGCGCGTCGAGCGAACGCGGCGGGTCGCGGCCCAGGCCGCGGAGGGCGACGGCCGCCGAGGCGCGGACCCTCGCATCCCTGTCGCCCAGGGCCGCTGTCAGGACCCGGGCCGCGTCGTCGACGAGGGTCGTCAGCGGGTTCGCCTCGAGCAGGCTCCCGAGCGACCGCGCGGCCCGGGCGCGGACCTCGGCATCGCGGTCGTCCAGCGCCGCGACGAGCCCCCGGGCCGAGGCCGCCACGCCCGGCCCCTCGACCTGCCCCAGCGCCGTCGCCGCCTCGCGACGGGCCGTCGCCGACCCTGCGCGGAGCCGCTCGACGAGCCCGGCGACCGTCTCCCCCTCCGGCTGTCCCGATCTTCCGATCCAGAGCGCCACGCCCGCCGCCGCGCCCAGCGCGACGATCGACGCAAGGACCAGGGGGATCGTCCGTGACCTCATGCAGCCCGTCCCGCGGGGAGGGTTCGACCTTGGCGCGGGCCCCATTCCCTGGCCGGCATGCATCCCAAGCATGGCACGTTCGGGCAATCTCGGCAACGCGAGCCGACGCCGTCAGCTCCCGATCGGAGCGGTTTTCGCATGGGCGAGGCGGTCTTCGTAGGGTCCGCCATGCGGACCGTCTTCGGCGATGGCCTCGACCCGCGGATGGTCCGCATCGCGGACCCTACGAAGACCGCCAGGCTCATAGGAAAATCGCTCTGGCTCGCAGGCCCAGGCCGCATCGGCCACGGACCGGGGCGGGACGGCGGGACGGGTGTAGTCGAACCCGCCGTGCGGTGTCGCCGGGTTTGGCTTCGTTCCGCGCCGCGGCGCCGGACCCCCGGCCGGCGCCGCTCATAACCACTCGAAGCTGAACATTCCTTGCATTCTCGGGTTCGGTCGGCGCCATCGGGGGGGCCCGCCGGGCCCGGCCGGCCGCCGCGCCGGGTTCGCTCGGCGCAAGGCGGGGCGGGCCCGGGGGAACCCGGGGGGCATCTCGACGCCGAGGTCAAGCCGGCCGAGCCATTGCTCGACCTCACGAGACGGCCGGGCGGAGGCCTATCGCGGCTCCGCCTCGTCCCGCTTCGGAAACTCGAACGCGTGGAACGGAACGAGCCTCAATCCATGCGAGGGGACGACCCGCGGTAGCGTGGCCGGGTCGTTGGTGATGATCGGCGGCTGGACGGGGCGGCCGTCGCTCCAGTAGCCCAGGCGGAAGGAGACGCCGGCCAGGGCCTCGTCGAGGGTCTTGGCCGCGAAGCCGGCGGCGAGGGTCACGTCGGCGACCTTCCAGAAGCCCTCGCGGTCGATGGCGTTGACCGATCCCCCGCCCATCTGGATCAGGCGGAACGGTCCGTCGCCGGTGTCGAAGTCGGCGTGCGAGGCGGTGGGAGCGAGGTGGTCGGCCCAGAGGCGGGGGCGGCCGCGGAGGTCGGTCCGGTAGAGGACGAACTTCTTGCGCAGAGGGCGGCAGGGCCGTCGCCTCGCGGTAGATCCGCCGGGCGTCGCCGTCGCCGGTGACGACGTCGTGCTCGGCCGCGACGACCACCAGCAGCGTCTCGGACGGGACGTCGGCGAGGCTCGGTCCCTTCGTGCGGAGGACCTCGCCGGGCGTCACGGCGACCACGGCCTTCGGCTCGGGCAGGCCCAGCGACTTCGCCTGCGCGGCCATCTGCACCGAAAGCATCCCGCCGGTCGAGTGGCCGATCAGCGCGAACCGCGAGCGGTCGGGCTTGACGTGCCGCGGGACATCTCGAGCACGCCGAAGGCGTCGACGACCGCCGCGGCGGAGTTCGCGAGGTATTCGGTGACGGGCGTCTCCACCTCCATGAACCGGGGGTAGATGACGATCTGGCCCGAGCGGACGAGGTGCTCGATCCAGGCGCCGTAGACGCCCGGGTTCATCGCGAGCCAGCCGTGGTGGAACACCACGACCGGCGCCCGCTTGGGGGTCGGGTCGGCCGGCTCGAAGAGGAAGTACGACTGCGGCCCGGCGCCGATCTCCCGCTTCGTCACCGACCTGTGCGGGTAGGTCGGCTCGGGCGGCTTCTCGCCCGCCCGCGCCATCGGGGCGGCGATGATCGCGGCGAGCACCAGCAGGCTCGGTCGAACGGGGGCCATCCTTGGCCTGCTCCGTCGACGAGGTCTCGAGGGCATTCCTCGCGGGGTCCGCCGAATGGGCCCCGCGAGGATGAACCAGGCGGCCGCATGGTCGCTCAAGTCGACCGCGGCGGCAAGGGGAACTCGGCGCTATTGCGCGGTCACCGGCTTCTTGACCTCGCCGGCCGGGCTCGGCGCGGGCTGGCGTCCCGCGCTGGCGACGGCGGCCGTCGGCGGGGCGTAGACGGTCAGCAGCAGCGGCGACGACCAGATGCCGTGCCGGTCATTGCCAGGGAAGAACACGGGCTGGTCGAGCCGGAGCTTCGTCAGGGTCGAGAAGGCGAACATGCAAATCGGGAACTGCGCGGCGTTCTCCATCTCGCCAAGGCGGATTGGCTCCGAGAGGGTCAGCCCGGCCGAGCGGAACGACTTCTCGGTCATCTCCATGCAGTAGAGCTCGTCGTCGTCGGGCTCGAGGTCGTAGTCGAACGGCGGCTGCTTGTCGTAAATGGCCCGGCACCACGCGAGCACGCGGGGGACGCGGTCCTGGTAGGCGGGCTTGAGCCGCTTGACGCCGATCGGGCCGACGTTGTCGAGGACCCACACCGAGAGCGGCTGGCGGCGGACGCCCGACTTGGTCGTGTCGTAGACGAACGGCCGTCCGTCCTCGAAGGCGACGACGCCGGTGTGCGAGAAGGGGCTGCCGCTGACGTTGGCGATGAACCGGCTCATCGGGAACCGGCCGAAGAGGATGCGGGCGTCGCCGCGGCGGAAAAGGATGTCGCCGTCGCGGAGCGTCTTCTCGCCCCACGCGTCCCAGCGCTGCATGACGGGGGTGAAGGCGATCGGCGGCAGCTTGCCCGCCTTGCGCGCGGCGTAGGCGGCCGGCCCCCAGGGGTTCCCGACCCATCCCGGCGGCGTGAGCCGGTCGGTCGGCTCGAGGTTATCGTGGCCGCCCCCGATCAGGACGACCAGGCCGACGATCTTCCACATGAACGACTCCCCGCGAGCATTGCGCGATATCCGGCCCGGCAAGCCCCAGGGAAAGCACCCGCGGCCCAGGCCATCCATGAATCCGCGACGTCGACACGGCCCGGGGGACGGCCGGCGAGAGCGCGGGGTTAAGCCTTCCTGGCCCGCACTTTAAGCAAGCATCGTGCCGCCTGGCGCGGCCCCGCCCGTTAGGTCCGGGGCCGAGATTGGCCTTGATCTGTTTTCGCCCTTCGGCCCTACTGTTCTTGCAGGTTTCCGGGCGATCGACAAGGGCCAGGCATACCCTGTCGTTACGCCGGGGGACGCAGGCAGGTTCGATTTTGCCGATCCTGAGGATTTTCCTGGCTTTCCGTCGAGATATCTCGCGGAGGACGTCGATAAGAAGATTTCGGAATGAGGTCGCGGCCGACGCCAGGAGCGGGGCGGTCGGCCGGGGGTGACGGACCAGGCCCGCAGGGAGGCGGGCGGGGACCGATCGCCCGGCTCGCAGTGGTCTCCGGCATGCGCAAGGGAGGGCGTAGGGTCTGGCTCGCCTGGGCGGCCGTCCTGATCGGGACGACGGCCCCCGCCCCCGCTGCGCCACCGGGTACCCGGGCCGAGGCCCCGTCCGGCGGGCCAACCGTCCGGATAACCGTGGAAGTCGACTGGACGGCCCCGAACGCCGTCGGGCCGGTCGCCGTCGACCTGGCCGTGAGCGAGGGGCGGATCGCGGGCGTGAGCCGGCTCGCGCCGATGGCCCGCATGATCGCCGACGGGGGAGCCGACGGCCGCTGGCACGTCGCGACGGCCCGATCGGGGCGGGCCAGGGCCCGGGTCGTGGCTCCGTTGGGAGCCTCGCTGACGATCCACGCCGGGGCGCAGGCCGTCCGGATCCCCCTGGCCAGACTCCTCGAAGGTCCCCAGCGCACCGTGCCGCCAGCGACGATCGAGGTCGGCGCCGCGCGGGTCGCGTGGGACGCGATCGAGGTCGACCCCGGCGACTTCGCCGGCGCCTCGGCCCCGGACGTCAACGTCCCCGTGCGGGTCGGGTTCAACGTGTTGACGGCCGACGCCTCTGAGGTCGACCTCAAGTTCACCGCCGAGCTGAAGTCGGCCCGGACCGGCGTCGTGGCCTGGCAGTATGAGCAACGGGCTGTGGTCGCCAGCGACGCGCCCGAGCCGACGGCCTGGCTGCTGAACGTCCCCGCCCCGCCGACTGAGGGACTGTATGCCCTCGATATCCGCGCGAGCTGGGAGCCTGCCGCATCGGGCGAGGGGTCGCGGATCGGTCGGCTCCTGCGGCGGCGGAAGCCGACGGCGTCCGCCTCGGGTTCGTCCAGCCGGCGGGTCACCCTGGCGGTCGTCGACCCCAAGGCAAAGCCAATCCAACCGAAGCCAGCGCGGAGCACGGCCGAGGAGTCGGTCGATACGCTCGACCTGTCCAGGCCCCGCGGCCACCGGCCGTCGGCCTCGGGCCGCGCGGCGGGCTCGGGCGAGTCGTGGCGGATCCCCGACGCGGCCGTCGTCGAGGAAACCCGGCGCGACCGGCTCCGGGGCTGGATCAGCCGCGACGGCGACCCGGTCGCCTTGCGCGCCGGCCGACCCCTCGGGCCTGGCCTGGTCGGCCGTCGGCCTGAAGGTCCCCCACCCCGACCGGCCGCACCGGCTGACCGTCGCGGTCGTCGGCGGCCACCCCTCGGCGCTGGGCGTCGGCCTCGTCGCGCCCGGCGGCTCGAAGGGGAAGACCCGCGTCGTCCTCGACGCCTGCGCCTCGGGCCCGCCCCTGATCGAGGGGGCCGGGCCGGCGACGTTCTCCTGGCTCGTCTGGCCCGACGCGGCCGAGCCCGTGCTCGTGCTGGTCAACCGGGGTGGCACGTCCTCCGTCCGGCTCGGCGCGATCACGCTCACCGAGCTGGCCGACGTCCCCGCGGGCCCGGCGATCGTTGCCCCGATCGACGGCGGCCGCACGGTCGGAATCGACCTGACGGCCCCCTCGGCCCTCGACCGCTTCGGCGGCGCGGGCGACCCCATCGTCGCGGGCCGGCACCTGGCCGGGTACCTGAGCTATTGCGGCGCCGCGAGCGTCGTCCTGCCCGACGCCCTGGCCGACCGAACCCGACGCCAGGCGCTCGAACGCCAGGCCGAGGAGGACGCCCTCGGCCCCGACCGGCTCGACCTGCTGCTGACGCTGCTCGACCGCCACGGGCTCTCAGCCTGGCTCGACGTCGCGATGGACGGCCCCCTGCCGGGTCTGCCCGACCCGGACTCGGACGCGACACGTTCGCGAGGCCTCGCCCGGATCGGCCGCGATGGCAAGGCCGACGGGCCCGGCTATCACCCGATCCACGCCGAGGTCCGCGGCGCGATGGGCCGGCGCGTGGGCGCGGTGGCGGCCGCGCGACGGTCGCACGCGAGCGTCGCGGGCGTGCTGATCCGGCTCGGGCCGGGCTCGACCCTGCTCGGCCGGCCCGACTCGGGGCTCGACGACGCGACGTTCGCCCGCTTCGTCGCCGCCAAGTTCGACCCGGGCCTGGCCCGGGCGATCCCCGGCCTGGAGGGGGACGACAACGCCCGGTTCGAGGCCCGCGCCCGCTTCCTCGACGGCGACGGCCAGAAGCCCTGGCTCGCGTGGCGCACCGCCGAGCTCGCCGGCGTCTATGTCCGAGCTCGCCGAGGCCGCCGCGCAGGCCGCGCCCGGGGCCCGGCTCGCCGTGGCGACGCCCGACCTCGATTCCGGCGTGGTCGGCGAGGAGATCCGCCGGCTCGACCGCGTCGGCCTGGGGCCGTCGCAGGCGTGGCGGTCGGTCGGGCTCGACCTGGCCGCGTGGCCGTCGGGAGAGGGGCCCGCGGCGCCGATCGTCCTGCGGGGCGTCGGGCTCTCGTCCGAGGAGTTCGCCCGCGACCTCGCCGCCAGCCCCGAGCTGGACGACCAGGTGGCGTCGCGGGCCGCCCGCGGCCTCTGGCTCGCCGCCTCGGGCCGGGCCGGATCGGCGTGGCGAGCCCTCGCTCCACGCCCCCGCACTGCCCGACGCCGCGGCCGCCGACGAGCCGCTCGGCCACGCCCTGGCGGCGCTGGACGGCCGGTGGTTCTTCGCGTCGCTCGACGCCGTCGCCGGCCGCGAGGAGCGGGTCCGCCGCTTCGCCCAGGCCGTCCGCTCCCTGCCCGCGCCGGGCCCGGGCCCGGCCGCCCCGCGGCCCTCGTCGGGCGTCGCCGCGCGGCTCGTCCCGTCGGGCGACGGCGCCGCGACCTACCTCGCCCTGGCCAACGACACGCCCTACCCGATCGCGCTGGAAACGGTCATCCGCTGCCCCTCGGGCGCCGGCTTCGCGGAGCTGGCCGGGGTCGTGCCGATGACGTCCGAGCCGGCGGCCGGAGGCCTGAAGATCCTCGCCGAGCTGCCGCCGTTCGGCGTCGCCTCGGCCCGGGTCGACGCCGAGGCCTCGCTCGTCTCGGCCTCGCCGCACCCCGGGCGCCGCCGTGCTGGACGGCATGCGGGCGCAGTCGGAGGACCTGGCGCTGACGCTCGCCCGGCTCAACCGCGCGTCCGCCGGGGCCGCCGACGCCGCGCCGGCCAACGCCGACTTCGAGGCCCCGGCCGTCCGGCTCGCCTCGTCCGGGTCGGCCCCGAGCGTCGCCGGCTGGCGGGCCCTGGGCGACTCCGGCGCGATCGCGACCGACGCCGACCGACCCCACGCCGGCCGCGCCTGCCTCCGGCTCGACGCCGAGGCGGTGGCCGCCTCGGTCGCCTCCGAGCCGTTCGCGCCGACGGCGCATCCCTCGATCGTGATCCACGCCTGGGTCCGCGGCGAGCGTGCCGACGCGAAGCTTCGGCTCTGGATCGAGGGCCAGGCCGCGGGCCGGCCGTTCGCGCGGCAGCTCGTCGTCGACGCCCGGCCCGAGTGGACGGCCATCGCCGCGCGGGTCTCAGGCCTGCCCGACTCCGGCCTCGAATCAGCCCGGCTCCGCTTCGAGGCGCTGACGCCAGGCCGGTTCTGGCTCGACGACGTCTCGGTGACCGGCCCGACGCTGACCGAGCCCGAGCGGCTGAACGCCCGCCGCGACCTGACCGCGGCGCTCTCGGCCTACCGCGACGGCCGCTACGCCGACTTCGCCCGCCTGGCCGGCTCACACTGGGCGCGCCAGGTCGTGCCGGGCCCGGCGGCGGCGGGCCGGCTTGCCGACCGCTCGGCCGCCCGGTCGGGCGACGCCCCGGCGTCTGACCTACCGTCGTCGCCCCGGCTCCGGTAAGATCGGGCCACCCCGCCCGGAGTCGTGTCGCCAGGAATGGGCGGGGCCGGACCGCGCCGTCCGGGCCGGCCATGGAGACGGGCCGTCGGCGATCCGATCCGTCGTAACGGAGTGAGGAGGGGACGGATGTTCGTCGCATGCAGCACGCTCTGCTTCTCGAAGGAGCCGATCGAGTCGGCCCTGCGGCACATGGCCGAGCTCGAGTTCCACAAGGTCGACCTGGCCCTGGTCGAGTCAGGCGACCACCTGAAGCCGTCGGAGGTCGCCGAGAACCTCGACGCCTCGCTGGCGAAGCTCCGCCACGGCCCGAGCCTCTCCCCCTCGGCCATCGGCGTCGACTTCGGCGACGTCGACCCTCACGGCCCCGTCTACCGCAAGCGGTTCGAGGCCATCTGCCGGATGGCCAAGGCGACGACCGTCGCCGTCGTGACCATCCCCGCCGCGCCCGCGGGCTCGTCGTTCGATGACGAGGTCAAGCGGCTGACCGACCTCTCCACCTTCGCCATGCGCGAGGGCCTGGTCGTGGCCGTGCCGACCGACTCGGCCACCCTGACCGCCGAGCCCGACGCCGCCGTCGCGCTCTGCAAGGCCGTCCCCGGCCTGGGCCTGACGCTCGACCCGAGCCCCTACGTCGCGGCCGGGCTCGGGTTCGACGACGTGTACCCCTACGTCCAGAACGTCCTCCTGCGCGACACCGGCCGCAAGCCTGGCGAGTTCCAGGTCCGCGTCGGCCAGGGCGAGGTCGAATACGGGCGGATCGTCAGCAGCCTCGAACGGGCGGGCTATGATCGTGGGCTGACCGTGGCGATCCTCGATCGGCTGGACAATCCTTTCGAGGTCGAGGTCGAGGTGAGGAAGCTCAAGCTGTTGCTGGAGAGCTTGCTCTGACGACCCAGATCCGACGGGCTGTTCCCTCAGTCAGACGAGGACGTCTGAACGGAGATCGGTGATGGATTGGGCGTCGAAGGACCTGGTAGGACTGGTCTACCATCTCCTCCCTGGTTTCCTGGCGGCGTGGGTTTTCTATAGTCTCAGTTCGCATCCTAAAGAGACTCCGTTCGAGCGGGTGGTCGGGGCGTTGATCTTCACGGTCATCGCCCAGACTTTGACGAGCTTTGTCGGCAGAATCTTGGTCTCTGTCGGAAGCCTCAGCATTCATCACAGAAGACTCGCCATCGGCACTTGGGCCGAGGATTCTTCTCTGGCTTGGTCTCTTGTTATCAGCTTCTTCGTGGGCCTGGTGTTCGCCCGCTTCTCCAACAACGATAAATTTCACAAGCTCTTGAGACGTTACGGGTGGACCAAGCGAACGTCCTTCCCTTCCGAGTGGTTCAGCGTCTTCAATCGTGAGAGGCGGTGGGTGATCCTCCATATGGAGGGAGAACGCCGCCTCTATGGCTGGCCAGAGGAATGGCCAGATCAGCCGACCAGCGGTCATTTCATCCTGAATCGGGCGGAATGGCTCCTCGACGACGGCCAGCGAGCGCTCCTGTATCTGGTCGAGAAAATCGTGGTCGCGGCCACCGATGTGGAAATGGTAGAATTCTTGAGGTCCAGTGATGAAGTGACGGTCGACGAACGAACTCTCGATGCGACCGAGCGTCTTTTTATTAGGGCCGGATCGGCCGCGGAGGGCAACCATGGCGAGCAAGGCCCCACAACCGAACCCACCGCCACGAGGGATTGAGAAACGTTCTTCAAACGACCAAGGGCGGCCACAAACCTCGGTCAATCTCCCAGCCAGCCCCGCGGTCGACAAACCGAGGCCATCTCCGCCCCCGCCCCCCAAGAAATAGTCGCCTCCGGTGCTACGGCTTCGGAAGTCACGGGGGAGTCCACTCTAAGGTATTGGATGTGACTTCACGCCTTGAGCAAGCCTTCGCGAAGGCATCCAAGCTTCCGGAGGCCGAGCAGGATCTCCTGGCGTCGCGCCTGCTCGCCGAACTCAACGAGGAGAACGCGTTCGATCGTGGCCTCGCCGCGTCGGCGGACAAGCTCGCGCGGCTTTCGGCCGAGGCGCTGGCCGAAGACGAGGCTGGGTTGACCAAGAAGTTGGACCCAGTTCGTCGATGAAATCGCGGTCGGAGAAGGGGGAACGAGAGTCACGGCGGATGCTCGTCGTGACGCTCGGCAATGTCATGCTCACCCGATCTGTAGCGCCGCGAGAGGATCTCGTACAGGCCATCGAGGTCATCTGACGGGGCGGAGGCATGCTCGACGACGCGGAATTCGACCTCGAGCTCGCTCGCCTCGGGGAGATCGATCGGCTCCTTCGGGCGGATGACCCCGTTCTCGAAGACGGCCTGGATCACGGGCATGATTTCCCTCCGTCCTGCGAGCGCACCTCGACTCTAATGTAATGCACCCGGAGCGGCGTCGGAAGTCTCCATGGTCGCGCCGAGACTCAGCCCGCTACTCCTCTTGCCTCGTCGCCCCACGCTTGCCGGCATAGAAACCATACCGGCCCCGAATAATCTCGTGGCCCGGCTTCGGCGAAGGGTAGACCCAGGCGACGTCCTTCGCCACCGAGCCGTCGGGCCCGACGAAGTCGACCCAGTTGCACGTGCCCTTGTAGGGGCAGGTGTAGGTGCGCTCGGTCACCTTCAGGGCGTTCTGGTCGACGGCGGACGGGTCGAAGTACCAGTTGCCTTCGTACTTGTCGACCCCCGCGCCGGGCTCGGCCGAGGCGACGGCCGTGCTGGTGTTCGCCTCGCGAATGATGATGGCCACGTCGTTCGCTCCGGTGGGAAACGGGGCGGTTCCAGGGTCATGATAGGCGGCCGTGCGGGGTTCGGGAAGCGGCGCCGCCCCTTGCCCGGGGCCCTGTCGCGGCCGATCATGGATGGAGAGGGCCGGCGCGGGGCTGTTTGACGCCGATATCGGTAATGGCCGACGGCGACGCCCGCACGCGACCGACCCTAGGTCGGCACCGTGGGAGGGCCATCGGGCATGGGGGCGGGACCGCTGGAACTCATCGCCGAGGCGCGCGCGGGCAGGGCCGAGGCGCTCGGCGAGCTCTGCTCTCTCTACCGGAATTACATGCGGATGGTCGTCCGCACGGGGTTGGGGCCGAAGCTCCGCGAGCGGGTCGAGCTCTCCGACGTCGTCCAGGAGGCTCTCGTCGAGGTCGTCCGGCAGTTCCCGCAGTTCACGGGGCAGAACGAGGCGGCGCTGGTCGGGTGGCTCCGGCGACTGGTCGGGCAGAAGCTCGCCGACCTGGGGCGGTATCACTCGCGGGCCAAGCGCTCGGGCGGGGCGCCTGATGTGCCGCTCGACGCGGCGATCGACGGCGCGGGCCCGGGGGACGTCGGCAGCGGCGGGGGCGGGAAGCTGCTCGACATGCTGGCGCTCTCGCAGACCAGCCCGAGCGAGGCCGCCAGCCGCCGCGAGCTGACCGTGCTGCTGGCCGACGCCGTCGCGGGCCTGCCCGAGCAGGAGGCCGAGGTGCTCTGGATGTACGAGGCCGACGGCCTCTCGTTCGAGGCGATCGGCGAGCGGCTGGGCGTCAGCCGCAAGAGCGTCCGCGGGATCTACGCCCGCGGGCTCCGCGACCTGAAACGAACGTTCGACGGGCCGAGGCATTGAGGGGGCGGTGTCACGATGGTCCGACCGACGAGCGAAGCCCGGGCCGACGAGGCCGCCGACCGCGACGAGCGGCTCGGCGAGGCGATCGAGGCCTACCTTGCGCTGGCCGAGGCCGGCCAGGCCCCGGAGGCCCAGGACTTCGCGGCGCGGTATCCCGACGTCGAGGAGGACCTCCTCGCCTCGATCGAGGGCCTGGCCCTGGTCCGCGGCCTGGTGGGCGAGCCGTGCGGGCCGGGCCACCGGCTCGAGTCGGGGCATCGCGTCGCCGGCTATCGGATCGTCCGCGAGCTGGGCCGCGGCGGGATGGGGATCGTCTACGAGGCGGTCCACGTCGGGCTCGACCGGCCCGTCGCGCTGAAGGTGCTCGGATCGTCGGCGGCGCCGGATTCGAGCGGGCGGCGGCGGTTCCTCAACGAGGCGCGGACGGCGGCGGGGCTGCACCACACGCACATCGTCCCGGTGTTCGACGTCGGCCAGGTCGGCGGCCTCTGCTACTACGCGATGCAGCGGATCGAAGGGGCCGGGCTCGACCGCGTCATCAAGCACCTCCGGCGCGACCGGACGGTCGCCGCCGGCTCGACGTACCCGGGCCGGGCGCCCTCGAACCCGGCTGTCTCGGCGGTGCCCGACCTGTCCGGGACGGGCCTGCTCGGCGAGTCGACCGCGACCTGGGGAGCGGGGGGCCGGAAGCTCCCCGGCCTGGGCCGCCGGCGAGGACGAGCCGACCCCGTTCGAGCCGCCGCGCGGGTCGGCCTACTATCGCTGGGTCGCGGCCGTCGGCCGACAGGCGGCCGAGGCGCTGGCCCACGCGCACCAGCGTGGGGTGATCCACCGTGACGTCAAGCCGTCGAACCTGCTCGTCGACGCCCGCGGCGCCGTCTGGATGGCCGACTTCGGCCTGGCGCGGCGTCTGGCCGACCCGAGCCAGACGCAGATCGATAGCCTGCTCGGAACGCCGCGGTACATGAGCCCCGAGCAGGCCAGGACCGGCCCGATCGACGGCCGGAGCGACGTCTACAGCCTCGGCGCCACGCTCTACGAGCTGCTCACCCTCCGCCCCCCGTTCGAGGGGAAGACGGCGGCCGAGCTGATCGACCAGATCGCCGGCCGCGACCCGGTCTCGATCCACGCCATCGACCCGCGGGTGCCGCGCGACCTGGAGACGATCGTCCTCAAGGCGCTGCACAAGCGCGCCGCCGACCGCTACGCCTCGGCCGCCGAGCTGTCCGACGACCTCGAGCGGTTCCTCAACCACGAGCCGGTCCGCGCACGGCGGATCGGCCCGCTGGGCCGGGCGTGGCGGATCGCGCGGCGGCACCCGTCGCTGACGGCGGTCTCGGTCGCGGCGACGGCCGCGGTCCTCGCCACGGCGACGGTCGCCTACGTCCGCGTGCTCCACGAGCGCGACCAGACGGCCGACGCCAACGATCGATTGAAGAAGAAGAGCGACGCCCTGGAGGCGTCCGAGCGGGGATACCGGACGGCGCTGTTCGACCAGCTCCGGCAGAACGTCGTCGTGCAGCGGCTCTCGGGCACGGCCGGCCGGCGCGAGGCCGGGCTCGCGCTGCTGAAGGAGGCCGCCGCCCTGGCGCCAGGCCCAGAGGAGAGGGCGAAGCTCCGCGACGAGGCGGTCGCCTTCCTGGCGCTGCGCGACGTCGGCGACCGGCGAGAGATCGCGGCGGATGAGCGGCCGTCCGGCCTGGCCCTCGACGCTCCCGGGCTGCACCTCGCGGCGCTCTCGGCCGACGGCGACACGGTGCGGTTCTTCGACGTCGCGACGCGGGCGCAGGTGGCCACCCATTCGCTGGCCGCGGTTCACCCGTCGCCCGGCCTCCCGTCACGGGCCCAGGGCCCGGCGCCGGGGTCGGTGCCGGGCCGGGCGGGGCCGGGCCGGGGCCTCGGCCGGATCCCGCCCGGCCCGCGGATTGTCGCCGCCGGGTCCGACGTGGCGGTCATCCAGCCCGATCTCCGCGGCGTCAGCCTGCTCGACGCCGCCACGGGCGCCGTCGCGGATGGGGGCGACCTCCGCCTATTCGATCGCCCGGGCGAGCCCACGCGCGAGATCGTTGCCCTGGCCGCCTCGGCCGACGGCGGCCGACTCGTGACGGTCGACCGAGGAGCCCGGACCGAGTTCGGCGTCCATCTCTGGGACCCGATGGCCCCCGACAAGCCCCTGGCCACCCTGGCCATCCCGGCGGCCGACCCCGCGGCACGGGGCGGGTTCTTCCCCCCCGTGCCCCTCGTGGCGATCTCCCCGGACGGCGCGACCGTGGCCGTGGTGGGGTGGAACGACCCCGAGATCGCCGTCTGGACCCGCGACGGCCGGGCCCAGTCACTGATCGACTCGCAGACGCCGGTCACGGCCCTGGCGATCAGCCCCGAGGGGCTGCTCGCCGCCGCGGGCAACCGGGCGGTCCACATCTGGGACCTCGCCAGGCCGAGCGCGCTCGCTCACGTCGCTGACGCCCGGCATCGGCTTCGTCGTCCAGCTCCGCTTCGACCCCGGCAATGGCGCCCTGCTGGCCGTCGCCGGGCCGAACGCCGATGTCGAGCTCTGGGATGTCGCGGCCCGGGCGCGAGTCGCGGCCCTGCCGATGACCGAGGGGGCCTCGGGCGGCATCGCCTTCGGGGGGAAGACGCTGGCGCTGGGCCTGCCGTCGACCCTGGCCCTCTGGTCGGTCGTCGACGCGAAGGTGCAGGTGCGGATCGCTCCGTCGCGGCAGCAGTCGGTGAGCTCGCTGGCCTTCTCCCCGTCGGGCGAGCTGGCGATGGCCGCGCGCGAGGGGGAGGTGCGACTCTGGACGACCGGCCGGTGTCCGACTACGGCGAGGCCGCTGGAGGCGGCCCGAGGCGCCGGCGCCCTGACCTTCGACGCGGAAGGCCGGCTCCTCGTCCAGGGCCGCGACGAGCTGCTCTGGCTCGCCGAGGACGGCCGAACGCTCGCCGATGCCCCCCTGCCCAGGCCGACGATGCGCGGCCAGAGGGTCGGCAACCCCTCGTCCCGCCCGCCCAACCCCTGGTCGGGGCGGATCGCCCGCTCGGCCGATGGCCGGACGATCGCGATGACCCGCGGGAGCGAGGTCCTCCTCGGCCGGCTCAAGGCCGACGGCTCGCCGGGCCCGTTCATCCAGCCGCGGGGTCTCAATCCCCGGCTCGAGTCGTCCGAATCCCCCGAGCCGGCGGGTCCCGACCGGTTGCACGGCCCGCCGCCGCCCGACTCGCCGTCCCCGGGCGCCAGGAGCGGTCGCGGCGACATGGGGGGCCGGGGCGCCTGGCGCGATCTCGCTCTCAGCCCCGACGGCCGCCGGCTGTTCCTCTCGAGTCCCGAGGAGATCAGCGTCTGGGCCGTCGACGAGGATCGCGTGGCGCGGCTCCCCTGGTCCTCCCCCGTGCGGCCCATCCGCATGGCGCTGGCGCCTGACGGCCGCGAGCTCGCCGTCCTCGACCCCTCCGGCGCCGTCCTCCTGGTCGATGCCGGCGACGGCCATCTCCTCCGCCGGCTCGAGGCCACCGACGAGGGCGCGGGCGGCCTCGCCGGCGCCCTGGCGTTCTCGCCCGACGGCCGCGAGCTCGCCGTCGGATCCCGCGACCAGATCCGGATCTGGTCGCTCGCCGGGCCGGAGCCTCGGGTCCTCTTCCGCCTCCCCGGCGAACATGAGCCGATCACCGCGCTGGCTTACGATTCTCGCGGTCGATACCTCGCCAGCGGCGGCTTCGTCACGGGCGCCGTCCGCGTCTGGGATCTCGACCTGGCCCGCGACAAGCTCGCGGGGCTCGGCCTCGACTGAACCCGGGCGAAGCCGGCCTCACCCGGCGGGTCGCGGGTCAGTTTGAGGCCCTCGGCGTCTCGACCCTGAGCACCCTCTCGGAAGCGTCGCCGCTTCGGTGGATTCCGTACGAAGCCCCGTACAGCGGCCCCGTCCCGCACGGGGCCGCACGAAGGCGAACGGAAGGCGGCCGCCCGGGTTCGGTCGGCACCGGGGCGCGGGGCCGTCAGCGCAGGCGCGCCGGGTTCGCTTGGCGCCTCGGCCCGCCGACGCGCCTCCCAGGATCCAAACCGACCCACGCCCCCCTGGCACGAGGCCCTGCAATCCGGGCGGGGCTCGTGTAGAATCCGTCCCGCCGCGTCTCTGTCAACCTCGGAGACCGTCGGGCGATGGCGGGCGATTTCGGAGTGAGCGGGGCGACGCGGGGCCGCGGGGCCGACGGGCCGAGGCCCCCGATCCGCGGCGCACCGGGGTACGGGCTGGCGGTCGCCGCCGTGGCCGTCGCGACCCTCGTCCGGGCGGCGCTCGACCCATTGCTGGGGGAAGCCTCGCCGTATGTCACGTACTTCGCGACGGCGCTGGCGCTGTTCCTCGCCGCGGGCCTCGGCCCCGCGGTGCTGGGGGCGGGCGCGGGCGGCCTGGCGGGGGCCTACCTGTTCGTCGAGCCCCGCGGCACGTTCGAGGCGACCAAGAGCGGCGCGACGGGGCTGGTGCTCTACCTGGGCGTCGTCTTCGCGACCCTGTGGGTGGTCCGATCGCTCCGCGACGCGCGGGCGACCGCCGAGCGGAGGCAGGCCGAGCTGCTCGCGGCCGAGGCCGCCGTGCGCGCCCAGCGAGAGACGTGGCGGGCGACGCTGGCGAGCATCGCCGAGGCGGTCGTCGCCACCGACCGCGACGGGCGGGTAACGTTCCTCAACGGCGTGGCCGAGCGGCTCCTCGGCCGCGAATTGGCCGGGGCGCTCGGCCAGCCGCTGGCGGAGGTCCTCCCGCTCCCCGGGGTCGGCGACGAGGTGCTCGACCAGGCCCTGCGGCGGGGCGAGGTCTTCGACCCGGAAGGCCCGCTCGACCTGAACCGGGGCGGTTCCGGCGCGACGCCGGTCGAGGTCGTCGCCTCGCCGATCCGGGGCGACGGCGCGGGCGAGGTGCTCGGCGTCGTCGTCGTCCTCCGCGACGTCTCGGCGGCGCGGCAGGGTCGCGGACGAGCTGGGCGAGGCCAAGGAGGCCGCCGAGGCCGCCAACCGCGCCAAGGACCGCTTCCTCGCGGCCCTGGGACACGAGCTCCGCACGCCGCTGACCCCCGCGCTGCTCGGCGTCTCCTACATGCTGGAGGGGACCGAGGCCCCGGCGCCCTGCGGCCGATCCTCGAAATGATCCGCCGGAACATCGAGGCCGAGGCCCGGCTAATCGACGACCTGCTCGACGTCGTCCAGATCCAGCGCGGGGCGCTTGTCGGGATGCCGCGGACGGCCGACGCGCACGCCCTGATCCGCCGAGCCGTCGCCGACTGCCGCGCCGCGCTCGACGCCGCCGGGGTCGAGCCGACGCTGGACCTGGAGGCCGACCCGCACCACATCTGGGCCGACCCGGATCGATTCCGCCAGTCGATCGCGAACCTGCTTCGCAACGCCGCGAAATTCAGCCCCGGCGGCGGCCGCGTCGCGGTGCAGACCCGCAGCGAACCGGGCTCGACGCCGCGGCTGGTCGTCGAGGTGACCGACGCGGGCGTCGGCCTCGCCCCCGAGGCGCTGGCGATGCTTTTTCAACCCTTCGACCTCTCGCGCCGCGACCCGATGACCGGCGGCGCGGGCGGCCTCGGCCTGGGCCTGGCGATCTGCCGCGCGATCGTCGCGGGGGCCGGCGGGACGATTGCGGCCTCCAGCCCCGGCCTCGGCCTGGGCGCGACCTTCACGCTGACCTTCGCCGCCCTGTCGGCCCCCTCGGCAGCCTCGGAGGAAGTCCCCGCCCTTTCCTTCGACGGCGTCGCGGCCCAAGGGCCGCTCCGCATCCTGGTCGTCGACGACGACGCGCCGACACGCCGGGCGCTGAGCTCGGCCCTCGCCTCGCTCGGCCACGAGGTGACGACGGCCGACTCGGTGGCCTCGGCCTCCGACGCCATTCGGAGTGAGTTCGACGTGCTCCTCTGCGACATCGGCCTGCCGGACGGCACGGGCTACGACGTCCTCCGCCTGATCGACTCGCCGCCCGTCCGCGCCATCGCGCTGAGCGGCTTTGGCCTCGACGACGACCTCCGCCGGAGCCGCGCCTCCGGCTTCGCCGAGCACCTGACCAAGCCGGTCGACCTCCGCACGCTCGAGGCCGCGATCCGCCGGGCGGCCACGCCTTAGAGCCGTTTCCTCTTGTGTCTGTCGGTCTTCGTAGGGTCCGCTGTGCGGACGTCCGGGAGATCGGCTGGGGTCGAAGACGTCCGCACAGCGGACCCTACGAAGAGCCGCCGGGATCAAAGAGAAACCGGTCTCGGGTCGCAGGTGCCCGACTTGCGGCCCTGCGCGGCGAACGTCGGCGTGGCCAGGTCAAGGCCCCGGGCGGCCACTTGAGCTCGCCCTACAGCATGCTCATGGGGTCAACATCGACCGCCAGCTCGACCCCCCGCGGCGCGGGATGACCCGGCAGGACGGCCTGCAGCGCCTCCTGGAGCGGCCGGGGCGTCGGGGCGCGCAGCTGGAGATGGAGGCGGTACAGGTCCTTGATCTTCTCGACCGGCGCCGGCGCCGGGCCGAGGATGCGGACCGAGGGGGCCGCGTCGCGGAAGGCTGAGGCGAGGTCATCGAGGTGGCGGCGGATGGCGAGCAGGTCCTCGCCGCGGGCGATCAGGCGGACGATCCGGCCATAGGGAGGCACGCCCGACCTCTCGCGCTCGGGCAGCTCGCCCGCGACGAAGCCGAGGTAGTCGTGCGTCGCGGCGCAGCGGATCGCGGCCACGTCGGGCGAATAGGTCTGCACGAGCACGCGGCCCGCGCGATCGCCCCGCCCGGTCCGGCCCGCGACCTGCGCGACGAGGCCGAACGTGCGCTCGGCGGCGCGGAAGTCGGGCAGATGCAAGGCTGTGTCGGCGTTGACGACGCCGACGAGCGTCACGTTCGGGAAGTCGAGCCCCTTGGCGATCATCTGCGTGCCGAGGAGGATGTCGACCTCGCCCCTCCGAAAGGCGGCGAGCACGCGCTCGTGGCTGCCGTGCGACCGCATGGTGTCAGAGTCCATCCGGCGGACGTTACGGTCCGGAAAGGCCTCGCGGACCTCGCGCTCGAGTCGCTCGGTGCCGATGCCGCCGTAGATAATCTGCTGGCCCCGGCAGTGCGGGCAGGCCGGCGGCTTCGGGCGCTCGGCATCGCAGGTGTGGCAGACGAGCCGCTGCCGCCCCTTGTGCCACGTCAGCGCGACGTCGCACGACTTGCACTTGAGCACCTGCCCGCAGTCCGGCTTCGGGCAGATGGCGAACGTGTGGTAGCCGCGACGATTGAGCAGGAGGATCACCTGCCCGCCATCGCTCAGCGCATCGGCCATCGCGACCTTGAGCGTCGTGCTCAGGCCGACCGTCGGCGGCTTCTCGTAGCGGAGGTCGATCAGCCCGACCTCCGGCATTGGCCGGCCGCCGACGCGCTCCGAGAGCGTCAGTCGCGTGAAGCGGCCGAGCTCGGCATTCCGCCACGATTCGAGCGAGGGCGTCGCCGAGCCTAGAATCAGGGGCACGCCGGCGCTGCCGGGCGCGGATCACGGCGACGTCGCGAGCGTGATAGCGGGGCGTCGTCTCCTGCTTGAACGTCCCCTCATGTTCCTCATCGATCACGATCAACCCTAATTTGCGCGTCGGCGCAAAGATCGCGGAGCGGGCGCCGACGACGACCTGGACTTCGCCCGCGGCGATCGAACGCCAGTGGCGATGCCGCTCGCCGTCGCTCAGGTGGCTGTGCAGGACGGCCACGCGGTCGAAGCGGCGGCGGAACCGGCGGATCGTCTGCGGCGTCAGGCTGATCTCGGGGACGAGCACGATCGCCTCGCGGCCCCGCGCGACGACCTGCTCGATCGCGCTGAGATAGACCTCGGTCTTGCCGCTGCCGGTGACGCCGTGGAGCAGGAACGTTTCGTAATGCCCGTCGCCCGCCAGGGCCGGGGCCATGCGCTCGAGGACACTGTGCTGCTCGGCCATGAGCTCGGCCGGCTGGGCGTCCTCGGGCAGTTCGTCGACGGCCTCCTCGATCGGGGCCGGCGCCGAGTCCATCCGCCGCTTGACGCTGTGGATCAGCCCGCGCTTCCGCAGCGCGACGATCGGCCCCGCGGCGCACTTGGCCCGCCGGCAGACGTCGGCCAGCGTCAGCGGCTCGGTCGCGCGGTGGAGGACCGCCAAAGCGTCGGCCTGCTTCGAGCTGAGCGTCGCCATCACCTCGGCGAGCTTCGGCCGGATCTCCTCGGGCAGCGTCAGGCACGTCCAGACCCGCGTGCCCGCGTGCTTCTTCACCCCCGAGGGTACGACCGCGTCGAGCGCCTGGCCCCACGAGCAGGCGTAGTACGTGGCGATCCAGCGCGTCAGGTCGAGCATCGCGGCGTCGATCAGCGGCGGGTCGTCGATGACCTCGAGGACCTCCTTGATCCGCCTCGGGTCGACGTCCCCCTCGATGTCATCCTGGAGCCCGACGCAGTAGCCGACACTCGGCGTGTTGCCTCGCCCAAGCGGCACCCGGACGCGGGCCCCGGGCGTCACCGCGTCGCGAAGCCTTGCGCGGCACCTTGTAGGTGAAGACCTGGTCGACCGGCCGGTTGAAGACGACCCCCGCGAACGGCCCCTCGCCGGCTCTCGCGCCGATGGAGAAGAGCACGGCCTGCTCGCCCCGATCGTTGCCATTGACACCACGCATCGAGCCGCCCTATCGTCGCCCGTGGACCCGGTGTATCGACGCTCCATTGTAAACGCCTGTCCAGACATTATCGACCCGCTTTCTGCCGGGAATGAGGGCCAAACCGGATGCGGCTGGGCATCTACGGCGGGACGTTCGACCCGATCCACCTGGGCCATCTGGTCCTGGCAGAGACCTGCCGCGAAGCGTGCGGTCTCGACCGGGTCCGCTTTGTCGTCGCCGGCGAGCCGCCCCACAAGCCCGGCAAGCGGACGAGCGTCGACGACCGGCTCGAAATGGCCCGGATCGCCGTCGCGGGCAACCCGGCGTTCGAGGTCTCCGAGATCGAGGCCAAGCGTCCCGGCCCGCACTACAGCGTCGAGACCCTCGAAGCGATCCGCCGCGAGCGGCCCGACGACGAGCACTTCTTCCTGATCGGCGCCGACAGCCTGGTCGACCTGCCCCACTGGCGCGAGCCCGCGCGGATCGGGGCGATGGCGACGATCGTCGTCGCCAACCGCCCGGCCGTTCCCGGCCCCGACCGCGAGCTCCTGGCGATCGCTCTAGGCCCCGACGCCCGGCCGATCGTCGACGTCACGATCCCCCCGATCGGCATCGCCTCGCACGAGCTGCGCCGGCTCGTCGCCGAGGGGCGGTCGATCCGGTATCGGGTCCCGCGGGGGGTCGAGATTTACATCGCGGAGAATGGGCTTTATCGTTGACGTGAGACGGCTTCTCAATCCCCGCGGGCTTCCAGCCAGTCCGCGTCGAGCTGATCCTTGGGCCGTCCCGCCGGGCGTTCGCCGCGTCGGCGCGGACCCAGAGGTCGATGTCCCCGGTCGATCGCGCCAGGCCGAGCGTGGCCATCGCGTAGGCGCCGACGAGGAGGAACTCGACGTCAGCGGCGGTGAATTCGCACAATATGTCGCGGAAGTCGGGGTTCAACGGGCTCCCCCATGAAGGCCCAGGCGTCGAGCGCGAGCCGCCACATCATCGCGAACCGCTCCTCGACGGTCGTGCCGTCGAGGTCGTGGTCCTCCCCCTGCTCCGCCAGCGTGCCGAGCCGGACGACGGAACGCCGGCGGCGCGTTGCTTTCGGGTCGGGATCGTCGCTCATTCGTCGGCTCCGCGGAGGGTCCGCCACGCGACCGGCCTCCCAAATCTTACCAGATCGACGGCTTGGAGAACGCCGCCTGCAACGGTCGGGGCCCAGGCCCGGGAATCGTCCGCCGGCGCCGACCGCGACGCCTGGCCCGTCCCCGGGCGATGACGCGGAGTTTGGCGACGCCCCGGCCCGCTCGACCGGGCCGGCGGCGCAAGCTCCGCGCGGCCCGAGCCTTCCGGCTTGTCGATGCGATCCGGCCGGCTCAACCTGCCCGGCGGTCGCGGCCGATACGAGGGATGGCCCGGCCGGGCGAGCGGCCGTCGGACGGATTCGACCCGAGTCGAGGCGACGGATCATGGCGCCAACCCAGGACGAGACGCGAACCCAGGCCCCCGCCCGCGATCGGGATCGCGACCGCGAGGAGATCGAGGCGCTGCGGCGGCAGGTCGTCGAGCTCCAGCGCGTCAGCAGCCTGGGCGTGCTCGCCGGGGGGATCTGCCACGAGCTGAACAACGCGCTGACGCCGATCCTCAACTACGCCAAGCTCGGCCTGCGGAACCAGGACCCCGACTTCCGCCGCCGCGCCTTCGAGAAGATCCTCGACGGCGCCGAGCGCGCCGCGGCGATCACCGGCGGCGTGCTCGGCCTGGCCCGGCCGCGGGCCGACCGCCGCTCGGCGACCGACCTCGTCCGGCTCGTCGAGGAGGTCCTCCTGCTCACGGCCAAGGACCTCTCCAAGGGCCGCGTCCGCGTCGACCTCCGTGTCGAGGGCCGCCCGCACGCCCGGGTCAACCCGGCGCAGATCCAGCAGGTGCTGCTCAATCTGATCATCAACGCCCGCCAGGCGATGCCCGAGGGCGGGACCGCACGCGTCCGCGTCGGCCTCGAGCCGTCGGGCCGGTTCGCCGAGGTGAGCATCGCCGACACCGGCGTTGGCATCGCCCCGGCCGACCTCCGGCGGATCTTCGAGCCCTTCTTCACCACGAAGACCGGCCCCGACGAGACCGGCCTCGGCGGCACGGGCCTCGGCCTCTCCGTCTGCCGCGAGATCGTCGAGGCCCACAAGGGCCGCCTCCGCGCCGAGAGCCACCCGGGCGAGGGGACCACTTTCACCCTGCTGCTGCCGCCCTGTGCGCCGGCCGAGAAGCAGGACGCGGCCTGAGCGAGATCCGTCGCCGGGCACGACTCCACCTTGCTAAGATGGCTGTGAAGGAGGGGACGGCATGACTGCCATCACGCCCGAACAGCGACTCGCGATCGAGCAGGCGGGCGATCGGCCCGTGCCGCTGACCGACCCCGCGACGAACGAGTCGTTCGTCCTGCTCCGGGCCGACGTCTTCGATCGAGTGAAGGCCCTGCTTGACGAGTCCGAGGCCACCACCGAGGAGCGGGCCTGGCTCGATCGGGCGAAGAAGACGCGGCTGGATTGGGCCCGCGAGAACCCCTACTGATGATCCGGCCGGGCGAGGTCTATTGGGCCGATCCTCTGACGGCGACTCCTCATCCGGTGGTCGTGGTGTCGCGCGAGGAGCTGAACCGGGGGACCTACGTCGTCGCGGTGATGATCACTTCGGCAAAGTTCGCCGTGCGATCGCTCCAACCGAACTGCGTCGCGTTCCGATCGGGCGAGTTGGGCCTGACGAAGGACTGCGTGGCCCAGGCCGAGTCGATCACCCCCCTCGAACTCGCCGATCTCGACCTCGCCTCGGGGCCGATCGGTGTCCTCGACGGGGAGCGGATGCGCGACCTGATCAAGGCGATCGGCCATGTCATCGGCTCGGACTGCGAGCCGGAATAAGTCGCCCCATCACCCCCAGTCCAACCACCACCGGCTCGCCGATCGCACGAACGGCCGGCGATCGCCGAGCGGCCGGGCTACTGCAGGCATCGCCTCGTCCGGCAGCTCCTGCGGGATCAGCATGATTTGCCCGGGATTCGACACCGGCGGCGGCGCCGCGACGGGCGTCGGTGTCACGACCGCGGCCGCGGTCGCCGGCGCAGGCGCCAGGCCGAGGTTCACCGTCGTCGGGCCGATGGTCGCCGCGGGATACAAAGCCGCGACGATCGGGGCAGAGGCCAACGCCGGCGCGGCCGACGTCGCCGGGACAACGTTTACCAGGTCCAGGCAGTTCGTCTGGTTCCCGCTCGGGTCCGTCACGACGACGACGACGATATACGTCCCGGGCGCGCTCACGGTCGCCACGGTCGACTTGGCCGCATTCGAACCGTTGGCGCTGAAGCCCAGGACGGTCGCGCCCGGCGGGAGCAGGATCGCGCCCAGGTATAGGTCAGGGTCGACTCGGGATAGCTGGCGTCGGTCGTCAGCGTGCTCAGCGCGATGAGATTGCCGACGTTCGGGTTGCTCGCCGCGTGCGGGGGCTGGGTGAAGATCGGCGGCGGGATGACCCGGAGGCCGAAGGCGGCGATGCCGGTCGTGGTCGCGACGTAGACCCGGCCGTCGGCCACGACGGGCGTGATGAACTTGTTGCCGGCCCCGAACCAGTCGCGCCCGCCGGGAGCCATGTTGCTGTTGTAGAGCTCGACCGATGGGTTGGATGCCAGGTAGGCGTGCAGGACGGCGTTCGGCGTGTTCTCGGTCGCCCAGAGGATGCCGTTGGCGATCCCGTTCGACGAGACCGTCGGCGTCGCACCCGGGTAGGTGAAGGTGTCGGCAGTCTGGCCGTTGGGGACGAGCACGCCGTTCTCGAACGAGAACATGCGGATCGGCTCACCCACCGCGCCGAAGTAGACGACGCCGCCGAAGACCGCGGGGGTCCCGAAGAGGGCGCTGCCCAGGGCGCCGGGGAGCTCCTGAAGGATCGCGTCGCCCGACGCGTTGAACTTGCCCATGGCGTCGCGATTGACGACGAAGACGTCGCCCTGCTTGTCCGAGCCGATCGCCAGGTGCTCGATCGTGCCGTTCGGGCCTGGCTCATCGGCCAGGGCGATCCCGCTCGAGCCGAGGTCGAAATCCTGATTGGCCAGGAGCTGCTGGTCGGCCGGCGTGAAGTAGTCGGTGACGGTCAGGGCGTTCGGCGAGGGGGTCATCTTCAGGATGCTGTCGCCGTAGTCGCCGTTGGCGGGGAACCCGGCGGCGTTGAGGACCGGGTCGAACGGGCCGTTGGCCGAGATGTTGTAGAGGTCCCCCGCGGCGTCGGCCGCCGGGCCTCCGCCGCTGTTCCAGAACGCGTTGCCCGAGCCGTCGTCGAGGAACGAGCTCGTCGGCTGCCCCGCCGGGTCGATGTTCAGGACGGAGGCCAGGCCCAGGTCGCTCGCGTGGTAGCCGATGACCCAGCCCGTATACGGGGCGGCGTCGTAGTTCGACGACCAGCTCGTGTAGACCACGCCGTTCTCCAGCAACAGCGCGTCCCGCTCCTTGTACTGGCCGGGGTCGAAGATCACGTCCGTGCCGTTGCCGCCGGGGCCCGCGCCGGTGTAGGTGATCGACTGGTCGATCGAGCGGGCCGGGAGCACGTCCGCGCCGGTGGCGAGGCTGAGGGCATGGAGCCGCTGGTGGACGACCGTCGTCCCGCCCGAGGACGATTGGCTCGCGGCGACGAGGTACATCGTGCCCGTGGTCGCGTCGATCACCGGCGTGTCCATGATGCCGACCAGGCCCGCCGGCGCCGCCTGCGGGCGGTCGTAGAGGGACTCGCCCGGACCGAGCATCGAGACGTGCCAGAGCAGGATCCCGTTGTCGGCGTCGAAGGCGTAGACGCTGTCGTTCTCGGTGGCCACGTAGACGACGTCGTGGACCCCCTGCCCCGGGATGTTCACTCCGGCCACGAAGAGCGGCTGGGCGTCGACGTGGCCGTCGACCGGCATGTTGAACAGCTTGCCGAACGAGCCCGGGGTGACGTCGGCGGGCGTCAGCGCCGTCTCGGCCGGGTCCCAGCCCGAGCGGGTGTTGTCCTCGTGGTAGGTCAGCACGTCCGACGAGGGGAGGAGCCGGACCTCGAGCGGGGCGACACCCGGCACAAGGCGCATCGAAGGCCTCGGCCTCGCGACGTGGCGGCGCATGGGACGTCCCCCGGGTGTCGAGACAGGCGGCGAGCCGAGAGGGCGAGCGGCAACGACGGCCTCCACCCATCAGACCAACGTCGAGGCCGTCGGGCAAGGCTCAGGGCGAGACCCTGGCCGCGGCGGGCGCAGGAGGGCGCGGAGCCGTTCGGCCAGGAGCCGCGAGCAGAGGGCGCGGCCGTCGACGTCGAGGTGATCCAGGTCGAGGAACATGGCGTCGGGGACCTTGTCCTCTAGGTCGATGATCGGCGACGGGGCGGCCGGGGTCGGCGTCGCGGGCCACCGCGGCGATGCACGCCCGCGCCTCGGGCGGGCGCCGCGCGGAACGGGCCGCGGAGCGGCATGGCGACGATCACCACCTCCGACCCGACCGCGTGAAACCTTCGGATCAGGCCCGCCAGCGCTACGGCGTTGCTGGCCGAGGACGTGTAGCGCTTCGGGTCGAGCCAACCGATCCGCCGGTTGTACTCGAGCCGCGACTCGAGCTCGGGGGCCGTCTTGTGCCTCGTCGCCCTCACCTCCGGGACCTCCCACGGCCGCGGGTGGGGCGCGAAGAGCGATGCCAACCCGAGGCCGAAGGCCCCGAAGAGCCGGGCCCGCCCCGCTTCGACCGCCATCATCGCCAGGTGATTGGCCAGGACGCGGTTGTCCCAGGTCCAGACCCAGGGCTTGATCCGGTTGTTCGTGGCCGCGAGCTCGGCGGCCCGGATGACCTCGTAATCGTTGCCCACGAGCATGTACGGGTTGATCGCGAGAACGACGACCGCTGGCCTGATCCCGCCGGCGAAGACGAGGTCGGCCAGCTCGTCGATCTTGTGGATGCTGCCCCCCTCGCCGTAGAGGTTGAGCCAGCGCAGCGCCAGGCCGTCGTCGGCCTCGAGGACCGCCGCCACGACGCCGCACTCGAGCGTCGACTGGCCGAGCAGCAGCCCCAGCCCGGTCGACGGTTCCGTGCCGGCGCGACGGAGGTCGCGGTCGGCCCCCACGACCCGCTGGCCCGCGAATGTGACCGTCGATCGATCGACCGGATACTCGCCGTGCGGTAGCCAGCGCGACGCCGGCCCGACCAGGGCCGACAGCCCGAGGTCGACCAGGGCCAGCGCCAGGGCCAGCGCCAGCCCCGCCAGCGCGAAGCCCCGATACCGCGCGAGCTCGATCACGCCGGCCCCCCTTCAGAACCCCTGGTAGAAGAACAGCACGCCCCGCTGGCCCAGGCAAAGCACGAGGATCAGCCGGATCGCCATCCAGGCCAGCCTCGCGGCGTATCGCCAAAGCGGGGAAGCGGGCTCCGGAGCGGGATCGGTCATGACGTCCAAGACGGCACCTCCCACCAGCGGGCCGTGACGATCACCAGCGAGACCGCGATGAACTCGAAGGTCAGCACCACGGCCGCCGCGCGGATCCACGGGTTGGCCAGGTAGCGGTTCAGGCCCTTCCGCCCGAGCCGCTTGAGCAGCGCCGCCTTGTAGAGGTTGCACGCGACCAGCCCTGCCGCCTGGTAGGCACCCCAGAGAAGCCAGGGCAGCCCGATATTGTGCCAGAGCCCGCAGAGCAGGAACGAGATCGTGAAGGCGACGCTGGCGATCCCCAGGGCATGGGCACCGTCAGTCCGGCGCATCAGCGTCATCTGGATCGGGATAAACAGGTTCCGGCGGATGAACTGCGACAGCGACATGTGCCAGCGGTCCCAGTAGTCGATCGGGTTCCGCGCCAGGTAGGGCCGGTTGAAGTTCTCGGGCGTGGCGACGCCGATCATCGTGCCGATGCCGACGGCGATGTCGCTGTAGGCGCTGAAGTCGAGGAAGAGCCAGACGTAGTTGAGCTGCATTTCCAGGAAGAAGTAAGGCCCCCCGGCGCGGAAGCCGGTCAGGAAGGTCTTCTCGATCAGGTTGGCCAGGACGTACTTCTTGAACATGCCGCCGACGATCCGCTCGATACCGCCCAGGGCCGCGTCGAAGCCGAGCGGCGGCGGCACGGGCGGCTGCGCGACGAAGTCGTCGTACGCCTGGATCGGCCCGGCGGCGAGCATGTGGAACGGCAGGAGGTAGTTGATCGTCGACGCAAGGTCGGGCGGCGCGTGCCTCCGCTCGCGGACGGCACGCGCCACGTCGACCCACCGCAGCGCGGCGTACGAGAAGCCGACGGCCGCCAGGATCGGATTGAGCCGCGCCAGGCCCGACCCAGCCGCCAGCCCGGGGAGCTTGTGCACCAGGAACAGCCCCAGCGCCGCCGCGCCGCCGGCCGCCAGCGCCACCGGCCCGATCCTCGGCGACGGCAGGGCCCGGAGCGTCAGGTAGGCGACGACCGCCCCGGCCGCCACCCAGGCCACATCGGCCCGCAGGTAGAGCCCGAGGAAGGCGAGGTTAAAGGCCGCGAACGCGACCCGCCGCGCCGGGCCGCGGGCGAGCGGGACCATCACGAGGATAGCCACCGCCACCGCCGCCCAGAACCGGATGCTATACAGGTCGATCGTGGCGGATTCCATCGGCGACTCGACCCGTTAGACCGCGGTGACGAACGTGGCCGGCGGCTCGGTCCGCTCCAGGTCAAGGAGGTAGCGCACCCGACCGTCGCCGTCGGCCACTGCGTGGGCGACCTGGAAGCCGAGGCGACCGTAGAGGTCGGCAACGAGGGCATTCTTCTTGGTGGGGATGTAGTCGCCGACGACCTGCCGGTAGCCGAGCGCCATCGCGCGCTCGAGGAATTGCTTCAGGGTGAACTGCTCGGCCGTTCGCCCGATTACACGGCAGCTCATCAGCCACGTGTCGATCCGGACTGCGTCGATGGTTTCGTCCGGCACGTCGGAGACGGGGACCGCGACCACACCGCCCTCGCCATCGAACCGGACGGGCTCGCCCTCGTCCGGCACGCCGATCATCACGGCGACGAGCCCGTAGTCGCCGAACTTGTCCTTGATGCGGACGGTCAGCCCTATCGACCGCGGGTCGGCGAGCATCCGCGCCACGTCCTCGGCCGTGTGGCGGCGGGTCGTGAGGTTGAACTGGTTCGTCTTGCCCAGGAGCTGAACGACCCGCGGCATCTCCGCCTCGTCGATCGGCCGGACCTCGGCCGTCATCTCGAGCGAGCGGAGGTAGTCGTCGAGCGACGCGAAGTTCTGCTGGAGCTCGCGCCGCTGCCGCTCGACCGTGTACTGCCCGGCGCGCTCGCGGTCGGCCTGGGTGAGCCCGGCGGTCTCGAACCAGAGGCCCGACTGGAGGATGCGGACGAACTCCGCCGGCTCCTCGGGCACGTCAACGACCTCGACGTCGGGCAGGGCCTGGCGGACCTGCTCGCCCTCGGCCGGGTTGTCGTCGAAGAAGACGAAGCTGTCGAGGCCGAGCGAGAGCGTCTCGGCCATCCGCGCGATCGTGACGCCCTTCGGCTCCCAGCTCGCCTCGAAGGCGGCGATGTGGTCGAGCTTCAGGTGCATGTTGTCGTTGATCTCGAACGGCTCGCGGGCGTCGGCCGGGTTGTTCTTCGAGGCGACAGCCAGCACCACGCCGCGGTCGGCCAGCTCCTTCGCGTGCTTCTGGAAGGCGCGGAACGCCTCGCCCTCGGGGCTCTCCCCCAGGCCGACGCCGTGCGGCCCGGTCTCGCCGACGACGCCGCCCCAGAGCGTGTTGTCGAGGTCGAGCACCAGCACCTTCTTCGGCCCCGTCGTCAGCGCCCGCGCCCGGCCCAGAGGTGCGTGGCCAGCGTGACCGTGCCGGCCTCGCTGAACGGCTGCTTGGTCCAGTAATAGCGCCTCATGTCGTAGAACGAGGCGCGGCCGAGCGTCCCCGAGACGGCGTCGAGGTCGAGGAAATACGCCCCCTCGGGCAGCGCGTCCTGCAGCGCCGAGTTGAGCTCGCGGACGAGGCGGACGGGCCCCCCGGCGCGGGAGGCGACGTGATACCCGAGCGCCCCGGGCGTGACCCAGTCGTACCCGACCTGGATCAGCCGCGCGCCGAGCCCGCCGGTCACCAGGCCCCACGCCTGCCGCCAGAAGTTGACCTCGTCCTCGACGATCTGCTGCCGCACGTCACCCCGGCCCGCCAGCCGCCCGCTCCAGGGCAGCAGGACTACGACGTCGGGCCGCGTCGGGGCCGACTGGAGGCCGAAGAGGTCCTGGAGGATGTTGTCGTATCCCCCCTCGCTGACGTGCACGGCCGAGCCCCGCCCCCAGGCGACGGCCGACAGCGCCGGGGCGATCCACGAGGTCGTGCACTGGCCGAGCAGCGCGACCTTCAGCGCCTTGGCCGAGGCCGTGCTGCCGCTTGGGTCGAGGACCTTCTGGATGAAGCGGCCCGCGCGGTCGATCTCCTCGGCCGAGAGCCGGCCGCGCCGCAGCGCGTCGCGCAGGAGCACCAGCGCCTCGTCGATCTTCCCCGCCTTGCGCAGGGCCGTGACGGCCTTGAACAGGTCGGCCTGGTCCGTCATCGCCATCTCTTCGATGCTCCGCAGGGGGCGGACGATCCGGTCACTTCCGGCCCTGCTTGGCCTCGATCAGATCGGCCAGGTCGCCGACCCGCTGGAGCGACGCGACTTCCGAGCTACTGAACTTCACGCCGAACGCCTTCTCGACGTTGATCAGGAGCGTGACGTGCATGAGCGAGTCCCACCCCTCGACATCCTTGGCCGTCGTCTCGCGGGCGATGTCCAGCTCGTCGTCGTCGAAGACCTGCTGGAACACGCCGTTCAAGCGGTCGAGCGTCTCGCTCATCACGGTCCCTTCACTGAACTGCCGCGCGGAGGGCGCATCCTCGCCCGTGACACCACGCGGCGTCTCGACTTAGATAGGCATGATACCGAGCCCGGCCCCTCCTGACAATTCCTCGCGAGGCCTGCGTTGATATGAAGCAACGCCGCGCGTCTGCTCTCAAGTCCCGGCGACGCGGACCGTGTTCGCCACGAACACGCGGGGATGCCCCGGGTCGGCCGCGACCTGCGAGCGGGCGAAGAACGGCCCCGATCCCGGCCGCCGAGGCGCCCGCGATCGACCAGTGCCCCTGCGCATTGGCCACCGTCCGGCCGATCACCCCCCCGGCCTTCGAGCCCGACGCGAACACCGTCACCGACGCCCCCGGCGCGGCCGTGCCCGCGAACGTCGCGTCGACCCGCGCGGCCGTCACTGCGCCCGGGTCGACGAACGCCGGGCCGTTGCCCAGCAGGGGGACCACGTTGGACTGATACCAGTCGTAGACGGCGAAGTCGCCCGCGTGGCTGATGCCCGACCCCGTGATGTTCGCATAATGCACCGGCACCCCCGGCGCGGCGGCCACGGGCACCTCGCCCCAGAGGTTGTAGATGCTGTTCCCGCGGTCCTTCGCCAGCGCGATCGACGTGTGCTGGTAGTAGACCTGGGCGTCGTCGACGATCGCGGGGATGTACGGCGGCGGGTCATTCGCCCGCGACTGGTAGTTCGAGATCGCCGCCTTGGCGATTCCGCCCAGGAACCCGCCGACGTTACTGTACTGCGGCCCCTTCGGCCCGTTCGAGGCCGGATGCGGGTCGAGCAGCGTCAGCTCGACGTAGCCCTGGGCCAGCCCGGCCGTCGGCTGGATGTGCCGCAGGGCCTGCGAGACGATGACGGTCCCCTCGCTGTGGCCGATCAGGTGAAGGTCGACCGCGTCGCCATTGGGCACGTCCGCCAGCGCCTGGTCGATGGCGTTCGCGAGCCGGGGGATCTGCTTCGCCGCCGAGCCCGGGTGCCCGCTCTCGGCGACCCAGTTCCAGGGGATCACCAGGTCGTACCCCTCGGCCCGGAGCGACGCGGCCATCGTCGCCTCCCACGGCGGTCCGCTGTTCTTCCAGCTCTGCGGCTGGATGCCGCCGTGGACGATCACGCCGATCGTGTAGACTCGAAAGTCGGCCGACCGCCCCGGATCGGTCGCGCCGGGCTGCCCCGGGTTCGCGACCACGACGACATACGGATGCTCCGGGTTCGGCGTCAAGCCGCCGGGGATCGCCAGCGTCACCGAGTGGACGCCCACGGCCGTCGACGGCTGGCCCGAGGTATCGGTCGCCGGGGCCGTCACCGTAGCGACGCTCACGTCGCCCGGGCCATAGGTTGGATCGGCCGATCGCTCGACGCCGAAGGTTGGCGGCGCGGCGAGGCTGGTCCCGTTGACCTGATAGGTCACCGTCACGCTCTTGGCATCGGCCGCCGCGGCCCCGATCATCGCGACCTGGGCCGCGCCGGCCGCCATCAGCGTACGGCCTTCCAGGGCTTCTCCGGCGCGGTCGCCGACCGTCCGACGCGGACGCACCCCCTTCGTGCGCATGACCCGGCCCTCCCTGGCTGCCGGGCGCATCATCGCCCCCGGCCCGCCCCGCGTCCTTGCGCGGCGGTTCGTGATAGGGGGGAGATATCTGGATGGCGCCCGGAAGTCGCGGGGACTCTATCGCCAAGTCCTTCCGCCGACAAGGGATCTTCGATCGGCCGGGGCCACGGCGGGTGTCCCTCCCGATTCTGGGCGCAGGCGACAGCTCTCGTCCCGCCGCCCCGCGGCCCATCCCGATGGCTCGGATCACCGCGGGGCGGCGGGCGATGGGGCATCGGGGGGCGCGGCTCGGTCGGCGACGACGAGGAATTACCGACCGAAGCCAATTCTCCCCAAGCGACTGATGTGTAAAGAGTTGTATGATGTTTTTCGGTCCCGGATTCGGCGGGGGCGGTCTCAGCGGCCTCGTCGATGGCGACGAGGCCGGAGCCGGACCGGGCCATCCCGGGTCGGGCCGCCGAGGGCCGCGGAGCGGCCGCGAGGGCATTCCGCGGCAGGGCGGCGGAACGAGGGATCTCCTCCCCAGCGCCCAGGATCGGGCGCGACACCCGGGCTACGGCTTCGCGTCGGGGACGACGAACTCGCCCAGGTCGATCGGGCCGGGGCGATCGACGCGGAAGGTCTTGATCGGGAGGTTGTCGAGGGCGCCGGAGTCGCGGACGTGGAGGAGGTACAACCGATACTCCGCGCCGGGGATGAGTCCCTTGAATTCGTATCGGCCGCCCGGCCCGAACCCGGCGGGGGACGTGAGGCCAAGCCGGCCGGGGACGTCACCCGGGCCGGCGGTCATGCTCGCCCTCGGCCCCTCGCCGACGAGCGGATGTCCCCTGGCATCGACGACGCGCCCGGAGGCCGTCGCCCAGGGGCCCAGGACGACCTTGACCTCGTCGATGCCCTTCGCGACCTTCATGGCGGCCACCCCGTTCGCGCTCCGGGCGAAGAGGCCCACGGCCTCGTCCGGCCGGCTGACCGTGAACCGCCCAGCCTCGTCGGTCATGGCCATCGATTCGATCGTGCTGGCCGAATTAACCTCGGCGACACTGATACTCGCCTTCGCCGGCCGCTCGCCCCCGCCGGGGACGGCCTCGAATACGGTCCCGGTCAGCGTCAGCGGCTGCGGGGCGAGGTCACCGGCGAAGTTGAGGACGAACTCCCCCCCGCCGTCGACGTGGATCGTCGGGCGCTCGCGATGCGACGCCGCCATGACCTCGTAATCCCCGGGCCCGAGCCGGACCTCGTAACGCCCCTGGGCGTCGAGCGTCACCGGGACCGCGAGCCGCACCCGCTCCTTCGGCCCGGGCCCTTCGCTCGGTATCTCCTCGCCCAGCAGGCTCACCCGGACGAACGGCCTGTCCCCCGCCCCGAACGTGGCGCGGCCGCGGAGCCGCGTTCCCTCGATCAGGCGGAAGACGAGCCCGGCGTGATGCTCGCCCTCGCCGATCGGGGCGTCCTGGATCGGCTCCGCCGCGAGGCCCGGGCTCGTCACGGCGACAAGGTACGACCGCACCGGCGAGACCTCGATCGAGTACGAGCCGTCCTCCTCGGTCAAGGCAGTCAGGGCGGTCCCCCTCGCGTCGACGCCGATGGGGCCCCGTCCCACCGCGCCGATCTTCACGCCCCGGGCCGGCGCCGTCGGTGTTGACGACCCGGCCCGACAGCCGGGCCTTGCGCCGGAGCAGGACGCTCAGGGTCACGTCCCGCCCGGAGGCCGAGTAGAGGCGAGAAGACCCGCCGCACCCCGGCTTCCTCGAGGTCCGACGTCGGCGGATAGACGACCACCGCGCCGTCGCATCCCTCGGGGACCCAGCGCCAGTGGGCGACCCCGGAGGCGTCGGTCGTGACCTCGGTGATTCGGGTGGGACCGAACAGCCGGGAGGAATCTCCCTTGAGGGAGAGCGCATCAAACCGGAACGCGACCCCGAGGATCGGGCGGCCGCCCGAGTCGAGAGCCCGGAGGGTGATCGTCCGCGTGCCGCGGAGGGTCAGGGCGACCTCGGCCGGTGGCGGGCCGATCGCCGCGATCCGTGGCGTGCCGCGCGTGTTCACCAGGGCATCGGCCCCGACGCCGTCCTTCAGCGCCAGGACGCCCCAGAACGGCGGCTCGGAGGGGATGCGGAACCGGGCGACCCCGCGGTCGTCGGTCGTGCCGGGGTCGACGACCTGCGAGGTCTCGGCGGTCACGACCTCCACGGCCGCGCCCGCGACGGGCTTGCCGGCGGCGTCGGTCACGCGGACCGTCAGCGGCCGGCTCGGCCTCATGACGATGCGGACCGGGTCGATCGGGGGCGGAGTCCGGGCGCGAACCAGGGAGGCCCCCAGCCGCTCCCCGCCGTCGACCGTCGCGCAGCGCCGCGTGCAATCGGAAGCCTCGATCGGTCCGCACGACGAAGCCCCCGTCGGGCCCAGCCAGCTCGGGGCCCACCCGCACGGGGCCGGGCCGCACCGGCCCGCTGCCCGGCATCACCCAGCCGTTGAGGTCCACCATCGCCCCCGCCACCGGCCGCCCATCCTCGTCGACGACCGTGCCGCGGATCACGCTCTCCGGCGACTCGTCGGCACGGGCGAGCGCGGCCGTCGCCAGCACAACCGCGGCCAGGAATAACCGGCGCATCGCCCGCATCATCGCGATCCTCCTCGGTGCGAGGGGCGCGGGAGCCGGGAGCATCTCGGCCCCGCGATCGCCCAGGCTACCGCGGGGAGGGTTAAATACCCGTCTCATGCCGGATCGGGTGGAAGGCTAACCCTGGGACCTGATCCAAGGCCTTCCATCGAATTCGGTATCAGGTGCCCGCTTCGAAGACGCGGACCGTGTGCATCACGAACGTCCGCCGCGCCCCGGGGAAGCCAGCGAGGGCCGAGCGGGCGAACAGGCGGCCGGAGGTCGGCGTGCCCGCGGGGGCGTCGAGCGACCAGTGCCCCTGGGCGTCGGCATTCGCCCGGCCGATGCCGACCGGCGTGTGCGAGCCCGGCGGCAGGGCGAAGACCTCGACCGAGGCGCCGGGCGAGGCCGTCCCGGAGAAGGCCAGGCCGCCACGGCCCGGCTCGGCCGGGGCGACGGTCAGAAGGGCCGGGTTGAAGAAGGCCGGGCCGTCGCCGAGGCACGGGACGATGTTGAACCAGTACCAGTCGCGGACGTCGAAATCGCCGATGTGGCTGACGCCCGGGCCGGTCAGGCTCGCGTAGTGAACCGGCACCCCCGGCGCGGCGGCCACCGGCACACGGCCCCAGAAGTTGACCACACCCGTCTTGGCCAGGCCGATGGGCGTCTTCTGGTAAAAGACCTGCGCATCGTCGACGATCGCCGGGATGTAAGGCACGGGGTCGTGTGCCCATCCCTGATAGGTGTCCATGATCGCGTGGACGAGGTCGTTGATCACGCCGCTGTCGGCGCTCCACTGTGGGCCGCCGGCGCTCTTGGTGGCCGGATAGGGGTCGAGCAGGGTCAACTCGACCCAGCCCTGCGCAGCGCGGGGGAGGCGTGAGAGCCTGCAAGGCCCGCGAGGCGACGACCGCACCCTCGCTGTGGGCGATCACGTGGAGGTCGACCACGTCGCCGGCGGGGGCCATCGCCGCGGCGTTGTCGATCATCCGGGCGAGCCGGGGGACTTCCTTCGCCGCATCGCCCGCGGTCGTGCTCTTGGACGCCCAGACGAACGGGATGACGAAGTCGTAGCCCTCGGCTTGAAGCGTCCGGGCCAGCTTCGTCTCCCACGCCGGGCCGTACTTGTCGGCCGACGACGCCTCGTCGCCGCCGTGGACGATCACGCCGATGGTGAAGACCCGGAACGACGCCTCGCTCGCGCCGGGGCCGCCGGGGTCGGCGATGACCACCACGTACGGGTGCTCCGGGTTGTCCGGCAGGCCGCCGGCGAGCGGGATGGTGACCGTGTGCTCGCCTGGCGACGTCGCCGGGCGACCGGCCGAGTCGAGCTGGCTCGGGAAGATCGCGGCCGTGCCGACGGGCATGTCCCCTGGCCCGGCGGTCGGCGAGGCCGAGCGGTCCACGGCGAGCGAGATCGGCCCGGCCGTGGCCGTCCCTTCGACCTGGTACGTGACGGTCACGCTCTTGGAGTCGAGCGTCGTCGCCGAGGCCATCACGACCTGCTCCGGCGCCGACGAGAGCAACGCACGAGCCTCCAGCGCCTCCCAAGCCAGGGCGGACGGCCCGCGACGACGCCCCGACTTCCCGAGCAATCCACGCAACCGACACCCTCCCCGGACGATCCGCCGCGATCCCCGGCAAAGTATCGACGCGATCGAATGGGAGACGACAGCGAAACCGGGCGGCCGGGGGGACGCCTACCCTCCCCTCCTCCCGACCGGATTCCTCAGCACCCCCAGCCCGTCGATCTCGACCTCGACGACATCCCCCTCCTTCAACCAGACCGGCGGCTTCCGCGCCATGCCGACGCCCGGTGGCGTGCCGGTGAAGATCAGGTCGCCGGGCTCGAGGGTGAAGATCTGGGAGATGTAAGAGATGACCTCGTCGGCGTGGAAGATCAGTTGGCTCGTGCTGGAATCCTGCATCGTCTGGCCGTTGAGCCGCAGGCGGATGCCGAGGGCCTCGGGGTTGGGAACCTCGTCGGGGGTCACGACGGCCGGGCCGGTCGGGGCGAAGGTGTCGAAGGTCTTGCCGGCCATCCACTGCTTGCCCGGCTTGTTGAGCTGCCAGTCGCGGGCCGAGACGTCGTGGCCGACCGTGTAGCCGCCGATGTAGTCGAGGGCACGCTCGCGGGGGATGTCGCGGCCGCGCTTGCCGATCACCCAGACGAGCTCGGCCTCGTAGTCGACCTGGGTGCTGGCGGGCGGCAATTCGATCGTCGCGCCGGGGCCGATCAGGGCCGAGGGGAACTTGCTGAAGAGGACCGGCTCCTCGGGGATCGCCATGCCGCTCTCCTCGGCATGGTCGCGGTAGTTCAGCCCCAGGCAGAGGATCTTTTGCGGGTCGGGCACCGGGGCGAGCAGGACGGCCGAGGCCGGGTCGTGGGCGACGGTCCCCCTCGCGGCCGCCGCCTCAACCCGCCCGCGCCGTTCCGCCCCCAGCGCGAGGATCGCCTTGACGCTCGATGGCAGCGACGGGTCGGCCGCCTGGACGTCGACGTATCGCCCCCCTCGCTCCACGCACGCCCTCGGGCCATCCGCCGTCCGGACCGTCGCCAGTCGCATCGCAGAGGTCTCCTCATGTCGAGCTCGTCGACTCGGGCCCGTCCGCGCCGTGCCGCAAGCAAGGTCACAGCCTAACGACCCCGCCCGCGCCGGGCCAGCGGCGTATCCTCCGAGGGGCCGTGGGTCAGTCGGGACCCGGGACCCGGCGCCGAGCGAACCCGAGCGTGCAGGTTTCGTTCGCCCTCGTATGGTCTCGTGCGGGGAGGGCCCGGCTTCGCGCCGACTCACGACGTCCGAAGGGATTCGTTGACGCCGCGCCTTCCGTCGATCTACACTTGTCGGAGAATCGAAGGCCGATACTGCGGAGGGCCTCGCGATGAGCGCGGTCGAGCCGAGTGCGGATGAGGTCCCGGTCCTCCCGAGGCGGAGGCGGTGGCGGCGGACTGCTCCGGTTCGCGCTGGGACTGGCGATCGTCGTCACGCTGGCCCTGGGCGTGCTCCGGGTGACGAGCCTCTGGGGCATCCCCGACGCGCCTGAGCCGTTCGACGTGGCGGCCTACCGGGGCGAGACGATCCCCGACGATCAGAACGCGGCCGTGCTGTTCGCCCGGGCCCTCGCCATGCTCGGCGGCCAGCGGGAGCGCGAGGTCTTCATGCACATGGGGAGGAGGCCGAGGGCGGCCCTCGAGGAGAAGCCGGAGACGCTCGACTGGATCGAGAAGAACCGGCCGGCGATGGAGATGTGGCGCCGGGGGGCCGAGCGTCCCGACGCGATGCCGATCAACCCGGTCGTGCCGCGCTGGGGTCCGATCCCGGTCGATGAGTATTACCGCTCGTGGCTCCGCGTCGCCGGGATCGAGGCGGGCCGGCTCGAGCACGGCGGCGACCTCGAAGGCGCCTGGCGCTGGCACAGGGCCCGCCTCCGCGCGGCGCTGCTCGCGAGCCGCCGCAAGGGGGTCGGCTTTCGGCGGATCTCGTCGGAGTTCTTCAGCGAGGTCGCACGCGTCGCCGGCGATTGGGCCAAGCTGCCCAAAGTGACCGTCCCCATGCTCCGCGCCGCGATCGCCGACGTCGAGGCGATGGCGCCGCTGCACGGCACCGAGGCCGAGTCGCTCAAGTCCGAATACCTCGCCCTCCTGGACGATTTCGACGACTTCACCGACCCCAGGCGCGGCCATCCCGACCTCGCCACGCGGGCCGCCAACCTGCCCCGGTCGGCGTTCGCGTCACCGATGGCCGGCCTGACCTCGCAGATCATCCCGCCCGAGCTGCTCCGCCCGATCTATTCCAGGTTCGCGTCGTTCGTCGAGGCCGAGCCCGAGCGGAGCCGGCGGATCGCGCGGATGGTCGTCGCGAACTGGCTGGCCCAGGCCGACAAGCGGCCCGCCGATCGGGCCTCCACCATCTCGACCTACCCGCTCGTCTTCGCCGAGGACGCCGGCTCGACCCCCTCGCTCTCCCCGCCCGAGCTGGTCCGCCGCGCCGCCACGGCCCCCTACTTCGCGATCGCCCGCTCGGGCTTCGCCCCGCCGCCGGCCTGGTGGTACGCCGTCGACCAGTGGCCGACGCTCTACATCGCCGACCGCCAGGCCCGCGCCGACCTGATCCTCTCGCTGGCCGACCGGATCTACGAGCTTGAGAAGGGGCAACCGCCGCCGAATGTCGAGGCGCTCGTCGGCACGGTCCTGCCGAAGCTGCCGGACGACTACGGGCTCTCCGCCGCGCCGGCCACCGGCGACTCGTCCCAACCCTCGGGCCCCTGACAACCCCCTCTCCCCGACGGAGGTCTCTCCGATGCGGCTCGCCCTCTCGCTCGCGGCCGTCGCGGTCCTGCTCCTCATGGCCCGGCCCCTGAAGGCTTGCCTCTGGGACTACGATACCCTCGCCGCCGAGGCGAAGGGGCAGATGGCCGACGTCGTCCACATCATCGCCGGCCGTTTCGAGAGGAAGCCGCCGCTCTATTACGAGATGCGCCTCGAGCGACTCGGCCGAGCGGATCGCGGCCGATCCCGACGACCTCCCCGCGTACGATGATGCCGGCGTCGCCTGCGACCGCCTCGGCCGCGGCGACGAGGCGATCGCCTGGATGGAGAAGAAGGTCAAGCGGCTCGACGCGGCGAAGCCCGCGGAGGGGAAGGCCCGCGAGCGCGACGAGCACCGCTACCGCTACCTCGCGAACGTCGGCACCTTCTGGGTCCACCGCTGGGCCCGCAACGGCGCCGATCGGTCGAAGATCGACGAGGTGAGGACGGCCCGCGACTTCATCGCCAGGGCGATCGCGCTCAACCCGGACGCCCACTTCGGCCGCGAGACGTATCAGCTCAAGGCGCTCGATTGGATCATCAGCCCGGCGCATCGCGGGGACCGATACGAGCTCCCCGGCTTCCTCGACCCGCTCGACCCGACCAATTCGACCGACGCGACGATCCGCGGCCTCTCGGGGCTGATCGCGCTGGGCAACGGCTGGGAGAGCGTGGATATCTTCAACACGCTGGGCCAGGCCCTCCATCGCGAGGGCCAGCGCAACTCCGTCGCCCTGCTCGCCGCTCTCCGCGCCTTCGAGCTGATCGACGCCGGCCGTCGCTCGCTCGACCCCGCCGCGCCGACCGACCCGGCGGAGTTGAAACGCCGGATCGAGTCAGGAATCTACGCGGGCCTGTACGATCGCGAGCGGGAGAAGGTGGTCGTCGAGGAGTCGGCGGGCCCGCAGAACCGGGAGGGAGTCGAGGCCACCTTCCGCAAGCTCCGCGCCGAGGCCGACACCTGGCACGCGGCGCGGCTTACCTTCATGCTCCCCCGCCTGGAGGCGGGCCGGCATCCCGACACCGACCCCGACTTCTGGCTGGGATACGTCGAGGCGCCCCCGCCCTCGATCCCGTCGGTGATGGCCTCGGTGGGGGCATCGCGCACGGCGTTGACCTCGCCGAAGGCGGCCGTTCAGAGACTGGCGACCGCCGCGGGTCTGACCCTCGTCGCGATGATCGCCGTGCTCGTGACCCTGCTCCGATGGGTCCGTCGCCGCCGCGCAGCCCCCGTCGCGAGACCGTCCGAGGCGTAGGGTCCGCCGTGCGGACCATCCCCCTCCCCGGCATCGCCCTCGAAGAGGTCCGCACGGCGGATCCTACATCAGCGCTGGAGCCGCTCGCTGAGCTCCCTCGCATCGGCATACGACGGGTTGAGCCGCAGTGCCTGCTCGGTCGCCATGAGGGCCTCTTTGTTCTGCTTGGCCGAGGCGTGGGCCTGGGCCAGGTGGAAGAAGACGTCGGAGCGGTCGGAGAGCTTGGCGGCGGCGGCCTTGAGGTCGACGACCGCCGCGTCGGGGTGGTTCAGCGCCAGGTGGGCCAGGCCGCGGCGATGATGGGCCTCGGCGTGGTCGGGGGCGACCTGGAGCGCCTGGTCAAGCCGGGCGAGGGCCTGGTCGGGCTGGTTCCGCGCGAGCTGGAGCGTCGCCACGCGGACGATCGTCTCGGCCGACGTCGGGTCGTCTTCCAGGGCCCGGAAGTACGAGGCCAAGGCCTCGACCGGCCGGCCGAGGCCCTCGAGCGTCCGGCCCTCAGCGAGGTGCGCCTCGGGCTTGTGCGGGTCGATCTCGATCGCCTGGGCGAACCGCTGGAGCGCCACGTCGTCGTGGCCGACCTGGTGGAGGATCTGGCCCAGGCCGATCAGGGCGTCGACGTAATCCTTGTCGATCTCGAGCGCCTTGCGGTACTCGGCCGCGGCGGCGTCGAACGCGCCCTGCATCTGGAGGACCTGCCCGAGCCTCATGTGCGGCTCGGCCGAGCGGGCGTTCTCGGCCAGCCACTGGTCGAGCAGCGCCCGGGCCTGGGCGAGGTCGCGGCGGTCGACGGCCGCCTGCGCTGCCTCGCTCAGCTCCTGGCGGTGCAGCACCTGCGATGGGCTCGGGTCATCGCGATCCTTCCGCTTCAGCACCGCGCAGCCGGGGACCGTCGCGAGCCAGAGCGCGACCACCCCACCGGCCATCACGGCGCGACGCCGCATGCAGGCGCCCCTCCCTGGGGTCCCGTCCCCGACTCGCGGACGTCTCCGCGGCGGGCCTCCGGCCGATCCTTCGGCCATTTCCCTAGATCGGCTCGGGCGCAAGCCGGACTCGAACCCCGCCGATCGCCCGGCAAATTAAGCGCGGCGGGAACGGGGGTCAATCCCGATTGGGTGCGATGCGGGAGCCTGGGGGTTCTGGGCCGCGTAGGGTCCGCCATGCGGACCATCTTCGGGCGATGGCCCTCCATGGAAGATGGTCCGCATGGCGGACCCTACGACAGGCCGCACGCTTCGCGCGCCCGGTCGAGGACGACCCGGGCGGTCTTCCGCGCCCGCTCGGCCGCGGCGCGGCGGACGTCCTCGATCCGCTCGGGATGGGCGACCAGCTCGGCGCGCTTCTCACGGGCCGGGGCGAAGGCCGTCACAATGGCCTCGGCCAGTCGCGTCTTCACCTCGCCGTAGCCGATGCCCCCCTCGCGGTAGCGCCGCTCGACTTCGGCCACGTCACCCGGTGAGCCGAAGAGTTTGAACAATTGAAAGAGGTTGTCCGTCTCGGGATTCTTCGGCGCCTCGACGGGCGTGCTGTCGGTGACGATCCGCTTGACCTTCTTCGTGAGCGCCTTGGGGTCGTCGAAGATCTCGATCGTGTTGTCGTAGCTCTTGGACATCTTCCGGCCGTCGATCCCGGGGACCACGGCGACGGCGTCGAGGATGTACGGCTTGGGCAGCCGGAAGACCTCGCCGTAGACGTGGTTGAATCGCTCGGCGATGTCGCGGGTGATCTCCAGGTGCTGCTTCTGGTCCTGGCCGACGGGGACGACGTCGGCGTCATAGAGCAGGATGTCGGCCGCCTGGAGCACGGGGTAGGCGAACAGGCCGTGGTCGGCGGGCAGGCCCTGCTGGACCTTGTCCTTGTAGCTGACGGCCTTCTCCAGCCAGCCCATCGGCGTGACCGTCGTCAGGAGCCACGCCAGCTCGGTCGTCTCGGGCACGTCCGACTGGACGAACAGCGTCGCCCGCTCGGGGTCGAGGCCCAGCGCGAGCAGGTCGGCCATGACGTCGAAGACGTACTTGCGGAGCTTCGCGGCGTCGCGGACGCTGGTCAGCGCGTGGTAGTTGGCGACGAAGTAGAAGGCGTCGTTGCCTTCCTGGAGGGCGACGTACTGGCGGATCGCGCCGAAGTAGTTGCCGATGTGGAGCGCCCCCGAGGGCTGGATACCGGACAGGACGCGCATGGTCGATGGTTCGCTCGCGGAGGGCGGACCGGCCCCGACGGCCGGGGCCCCATCGTACCAACCGGGATCGCCGGCATCCAACCTGGCTGGGGCCCGGTCGCGGGTCCGTGTGGGCCTCGGCACGGGGGCAGGCATCTGGCCGATGCGCCGAGCGAACCTGGCGTCCCGCGCCGAGCGAACCCGAGCGTATGCCTTTCGTTCGCCTTCGTGCGGCCCCGCGCGGGATAGGCCGGGTTGCACCGGGCTATGACCGATTCCTGGACAATCCGACAAAAACGGTGAGCTAGAGGTTATTGCCGGGGCACAGATAATGCGAGAATCTACACAATCTACCCAGGATTCTTCTGGCTCGTAGCCGTTCCGCGATCTTACGCGGTGGGTGGCGTCTCAGGAGGTGTGGACATGGCAACCGCGCGACCGAGCAAGGGCCGAGGCGGACGGACGAGCCGCGCAAATCGGAGGCTCCGATGCCGGAACTCACGCCGTATGAGGCGGTGCAGGTCGAGGCGATCTCCGAGTGGAAGTCGGAGCGGCCCAGCGCGCTGGCTGAGGTGATCCGGGGGCTGACGTGGCCGCTCACGAAGGTGGTCGCGAAGGTGGTCCCGCGCGGCCAGGTCGGGCGGGTCGTCGAGGCGATGGCCGAGCGGGCCAGGCAGCACGACCACGTCGCCGACATCCTCAAGGAGGCCGGGGCGTCGTCGCTGGCCGAGCTCCGCGACCGGCCGCTGGAGACCTGCGACGCCCTGGCGGCGAAGGTCTGCGTGCGCGCTGAGCACCTGGCGCTGCTCGAGGGGGTCATCCCGGCGATCGGCAACATCGCCATCCCGGTCGTCGGTGGGGCCGCGATGGGGGTCGTCGACGTGCCGATCCTCCTGGAGGCGTCGCTCCGGGCGATCTGCCGGATCGGCCACTGCTACGGGTACCCGCTCGAGAGCGAGGCCGACCGCGAGTTCGTGGCCGGCGTCCTCGACCTGGCCAACGCCGACGAGCCGGAGGAGCGCCAGGCCGAATGCGAGGCGGTCTTCCGCCTGCTCGACCCCGACGCCCCGCACGATCGCACGGTCGGCGTCGAGGGGGTGGAGAAGGCCGTTGCCGACGACCTTCCGCTCGAGGCGCTGCCGTACGTCGGCGACGTCTCGGCGATCTTCCTCGACTACGCCTTCGTTCGCCGCGTCGACGTCGCGGCCCGCCGCGTCTTCCAGGAGCGCTGGCTCCGCGACCGCGAAAAGGTCGAGTCGATCCCGCCCGACCCGATCAGCCATCGGCGGAGCTCGCTGGAAGGGGTCGTCAATGTCGCGGGCGAGCTCGCCTACACCGGCTCGTACGCCGTCGGCTTCGGCGTGACGTTCCCGGCGATATTGATCGGCACGGGCCTCGCCCGCCTGCCCGGCCCCGCCGGCGCCGGCCTCCGCGACGGCGCCGAGGCCGCCACCCGCGACGCCGCGCGCTCCGCCGAGAGCTTCCGCAACGGCGCCCGAGACGTCCTCGCCTCGGCGCCGGTCCCAGCACCGGCCGGCTGATCGGGCCGCGTCCCGGGAGGGCGAGGCTCCCGCCGAGCCGGGCATATACCCGGGCTCGGACGGAGCCTCGCCCTCCCGGGATCTCGCCGGAGCGGTTGGATTCCGCCGGCGCCGTCAGTCCGCCGCGATCAGGTAATAGACCGTCCTCGGGTCGAGCCGGATCTCCGCGGCACTACCCAGGGTCTTGCCGGGATCGCCGTTGGGGTCGAGCGCGACGACCTTCAACCGCGCGGCGTCGGGCCGCTTGAATCGGACGGTGCCCTCGACTTCGCGGACCAGCCAGGGGTCGCGGCCGATGCTGACGATCCGCTTTTCGCCCGGCCCCGTCGGCTCGGCGCGGAAGCCGCTGGGCTTCTCCTCGGTCATCACCTGGAGCAGGATCCTGCCCGAGGTCGCCAGCGGCTTGCCGTCGAGCGCTGACGGCGACGACGTGGATCAGGTCGAGATTCGAGGCGATCGTCAGGTCCTTCGTCTCTACCCGGCCGGCCGCCTTCAGGTCACCGCCGGCCCCCTGCGCCGAGGGGGCGTCGATCGTCAGCACGCCCTTGCCGTAGTCGAGCCGGAGCTCGCCCGTCGTGCTGGCGACTGTCTTGCGGGCGCGGTCGATCAGCTTCGAGGTATCCTTCAGCATCGACGGACCGCCCGTTGTCGGAGAAGTTGACGTTCGTCCGCCCCGCGTAGTGGACGAGCGGGTCGATCACGTTGCCCGGCCGCAGGGTCGTCCCGCGCGGCACGTCTCTTGCGCGGAGCTCGTCGAACGCGGCGTCCTGCGGCATCGGCGTGCCCTTGAGGTCGAGCAGGTCTTTCAGCGACAGGTTCAGGTCGACGAGCAAATCTCCCTCCGCAACCAACCCCTTGCGGTAGATCAGCGCGGCGGCGGGGAACTGGCCCATCATGGCGGGCGTCATCAGGGTCCAGGGCTGCATGAAGTAGCCCGGCTTCACCGACCAGTCGGAGCCGTCGAACGCGAAATGGACGATCGCGTCGTCGCCCTGCAGGGCCCCATACGCGGCGAAGTAGAGCGGCGCCTCGGGCCGGTAGCGGTTCGGCCGGTTCCAGGTCGTCTCGGAGATCATCGACGGCTTGCCGTCGTAGCTCGGGTCCATCGCCGGATGCACGAACGTCTTCGGCTTGCCCGGCTCGTCCCCGTCGAACCGCAGGGCCGAGCGATCGGCGAAGACGTGCCCGTCGCGGATCGACCACTCCGAGGCCTCGCCCTTGTGCGTCGCCGCCGAAATAGCCGTGGCGGTCGATGAAGTCGGTCGGCGTGTACGAGTATTTCTCGAGCGGACCCGAGCACGCGCGGGTCGGCCGTCGCCCAGTTCGAGGCGGTGATGACGCCCTTGAAGCCGAGGCTCCGCAGATAGTCGTACGTCTCCTTGTAAAAGCCCCGCTGGCTCGCGAGCAGGAACGCGGCGGTGTCCTTGTCGCGGGCGGTCCGCTCGTTGGCGATGTTCCAGAGCGGCCGGAACGCGACCCGCCCGCCCGCCGGGTCGTCGCGGTCGAGCCTCGCGCCGCCCCAGGCGCGAAGCGCCGCGTCGATCGAGCCGTACTTCTTCTTGAGCCAGTCGCCGAACTGGGCCTCGACGATCCGCAACTGCGCGTCGGGGATGTTCTTGGCGTCGAACGTCCAGAAGAAATACGAGTCCTCGTTGATGATCTCCAGCCCCATGACGGCCGGCTCGTCGACCAGCCGCTTGCCGGTGGTCGGGCTCGGCGTGAGGAGGAGGGCCTTCCACCACTTGCGGTACTGGGCCTGGAAGTCCTTGTTGAAGTACAGCGCCGCGAATGGGTGGGTCTTGCCGTCGTAGCCCCGGAGGCACGGGTTGTCGGGCGCGGGGTCGAGCCAGAGGGGGAAATAGATCGAGAAGTGGCTGTAGATCCCCTCGGCCTTCATCGCCTCGACGACTTCGAGGGCGTGCCGGACCTCGGCCATGTCGACGGCGCCGGTCTTGTCGAAGTAGCCGTGATGGATCCGCGCCAGGTTGACGCCCCGCTTGGCCAGCACCTTCGCGTCGTGCTTAAGGCGAATCCTTGTCCTTCCCCGGCGGCCCGTTGACGGCCCAGAACCGGACCGGCTCGCCCGTCTTCGTGTGGACGAACCGCGACCCCTTCACGCCGATGAACCCGCCGTCGCCGGCCTGCTTCTCGTTGAGCGAACGCAGGTCGATGGCGCTCGTCGCTGAATAGGGATCGGGCTTGGGATCGAAGGCGAACCACCCGGCCTCGTTCCACGCCACGGCCCCGCGGCCCGGCCTCGCCCGGCTTGAGCTTGCCGCGGGGCCGGAACGGCTCGTCGGCCAGGACGAAGCAGTCGAGATAGCCGTGGTTGTTGTTCCCGCTCTCGAACCGGAAGCCGACGACGTTGTCCCCCTTCTTCAGCGTCACCTTGCCCGCGCTGGCCCAGGCGAGGAACCGCAGGTCGGGCTTGCCGTCGGCCGCGACGTTGACCGTGTCGCGCTGGCCCTTATCCAGGTCGATCGCCGTCCACTTGCCGTCGTTGATGCGATACGAGAGCTTCGCCTGGATCGGGTTGGCGCGGACCCAGAGGTCATACTCGCCCGCCGTCGCCGCCCTTGACCCGGTAGGACACCTCGCCCGGCCGGTCGCCCAAGTTGCTGATGAAGTCGCCGCCGGAGAACTGGCCGCGCTTGACCTGGTCGTACCAGTACGGATGCCGCTGCACCGCGGCCTTCGCCGGCTTCTCCCCCTCGACCCAGATCCACGCGGCATTCGCGGGAATTGGCGTCAGGAGAGCAAGCAGGCCGGCCGCGAGGGCGGCCCTCCGGAGGATGGCGTGACGAATCATCGGTGATGACCTTGGGGACGGCGGCCTCGCGACCTCGACGCACGCGCCCATGATACCAGCGAGGGAGCCGGGGCCAACGGGGTCGATGCCCGGCCGCGAACGCATCGAGTGTGGACGCCCTGGCCGCGCCGCGAGATAATCGGCCGCAGAGGGACTGATCGAGCCTGTCGCGCCCCAGCCATGAATTCGCCCACGGGAGGCGCCCGACCATGCTCGGGATCTACGACGATCACGGCATCCGCTTCGAGTACCCGGCCGACTGGGAGGTCGAGGCCACCGAGGACGGACCGAGGACGGCGGTGACGGTCCAGTCGCCGTCGGGGCCGGCGTTCGCGCTGGTGACCGTCGACGAGTCGCGGCCCGAGCCGGGCGAGCTGGCCGACGAGGCGCTCGCCGCGCTCCGCGACGAATATCCCAAGCTCGACGCCTTTCCCGCGCGCAGACGATCGCCGGCCACGAGGCCGTCGGCCACGACGTCGAGTTCTTCAGCCTCGACATGACCAACGCCTGCTCCATCCGCAGCTTCCAGACCCCCCGCCGCACGGTCTTCCTGATGACCCAGTGGTCCGACGTCGAGGACGACCAGACCGCCGCCGGCCTCGACGCGATCCGCCGGTCGCTCGAGGAGACCGATTCGTGACGGCCGATGGTCCGACCGATGCGCATGCCGCGAGTCCGGCTCAAGGTCTGGATGCTCCTCATCGCCGCGGCTTTGCCGGCGATCGGGCTGGGCTGGTACATCGACGCGAAGAAGAGGGCGGAGCATCGCCGGACGCTCGAATTATTCGGCGCATCGGTAGCCGGGGTGATTTCCTCTCGGCCGAAGGATGGCGCGCTATTTGGAGCAGTGCCGCCTGGCCGAAGCCTACCTCGGCAGCGCCCCACGTCACTTCGAGAAGGGGGCAGCCCTCTGGATGGAGCAGGATGAGCGACGCTACGCCGAGAAGCTCAATCAAATCGCAGCAGAATTCGAAGAGATCTATAAAGAAATAGAGGCTCTTGATAAAGAACGGAGTCCTCTCGTGCCCGCGGCGGGCGGGGCTCGTGATCCGGCCCGAGGCGGCATAGAATCGCCGAGAGTCGGTCCGGCGCCGACAGGACCGGAACGCAAATCCCCTGAATCGGAGCCTCTCCCGCCATGATCGCCCCCACGCTCGCTCTTGCCCTGGCCCTCGCCTCACCCAGGGCCGACACCGATTGGCGACCCCTCTTCGACGGCAAGACGCTCGACGGCTGGGAGCACGTCGGCCCCGGCAAGTTCACCGTGGAGGACGGAGCGCTGAGGGCCGAGGGCGGGATGGGCCTGCTCTGGTACACGAAGGAGCCATTCGGCGACTGCACGATCCGCGTCGTCTACAAGGTGTCGAGCCCGCAGTCCAACGGCGGTGTCTTCATCCGGATCGCCGACAAGCCGAAGGACCCCTGGTTCGGCGTCCACCACGGGTTCGAGGTGCAGGTCCTCGGCGGCGAGGGGCCCGACGCCTACCACCGCACGGGCGCGGTTTACTCGCTCGCGCCCGCCAAGAAGGCCGAGGCGCCGGTTGGCCAGTGGAACACGATGGAGATCACGCTCAAGGGCGAGAAGGTCCTCGTCTCGGTCAACGGCACGCCCGTCACCGACTTCGACCCGACCGGCCCCGTCCCCGAGCGGACGAAGGACTACGAGCCCGAGCGCGGGCCGCGGCCGACGAAGGGATACATCGGCGTCCAGAACCACCACGGCAGCGCGGGGACGGAGGTCTATTACAAGGACGTGAGCGTCAAGCCGCTCTGATCTGTCATCCGACGGGCGACGGGTTCCGCTCGGCGAACTGACGCTGGTGCCAGTACGGGTACGGCGGCGTCACGGCGCTGGCCGCGTCGAGCCGGGCGACCTGGTCGGCCGTCAGCTCCCAGCCGACGGCGCCGAGGTTATCGCGCAATTGTGCCTCGTCACGCGCGCCGATGATGACGTTCGCCACGCTCGGGCGCCGGAGCACCCAGTTCAGCGCGACCTGCGGCACGCTCTTGCTCGCCTCCTTCGCGACCTCATCGAGGGCGTCGACGACCCGGTAGACGTACTCGTCGTCGAGCGGCGGGCCGGTGTCGGCGGCCACCTTGCTATGGAGCCGCGACGTCGCCGGCAGCGGCTGGCCGCGGCGGATCTTCCCGGTGAGCCTGCCCCAGCCGAGCGGGCTCCAGACTACGGCACCGACGCCCTGGTCGAGGGCCAGTGGCATCAGCTCCCACTCGTAATCGCGACCGATCAGCGAGTAGTACGCCTGGTGCGCGACGTGACGGGCCAGGCCGTATTTCTCCGACACCGCCAGCGACTTCATCAGGTGCCAGCCCGAGAAGTTCGAGCAGCCGATGTAGCGGATCTTGCCGGCGCGGACGAGGTCGTCGAGCGTGCCCAGGGTTTCCTCGAGCGGAGTCATCGCGTCGAAGGCGTGCAATTGATACAGATCAATATAATCGGTCCCGAGCCGCTTCAGGCTCCCTTCGACGGCCCGGATCAGGTGATGCCGCGACGAGCCGACGTCGTTCGGCCCGGGCCCGACGCGGAAGGTCGACTTGGTCGAGAGGATCACCCGGTCGCGACGGCCCTTGACGGCCGCGCCGAGGATCTCCTCGGCCTTGCCGCCCGAGTAGGCGTCGGCCGAGTCGAACATGGTCAGGCCCGCGTCGAGGCAGACGTCGACGAGCCGCGAGGCCCCCGCCGCGTCGGTTGCGCCCCAGGCCTTGAACATCGCCTCGCCGCCGAACGTCGCCGTGCCGAAGCTGAGGACGGGAACCTTGAAGCCCGAGGCGCCCAGTTGCCGGAATTCCATGATTGCGCGTTCTCCATGAGCAAAACCGAACCCGTCGCACGCCGACGGTGTCGGTAGTATAACGGCTGGCGGGATCGAAACCGGATCGAGGACCGACCATGAGCGCGACGTCGGGCTGGTGGCGGCACTTCTTCGAAGGTCCCGTCGTCGACTTCTGGCTCCGCGCGCCGATGGAGTCGGCGACGAAAGAGGAGGCAGCGTTTGTGGCCGAGTCGCTCGGGGTGGCGCCGGGGCGAGGCTGCTCGACATCCCGTGCGGCGGAGGTCGGCACGCGCTGGCCCTGGCGGCGCGGGGCTTCGACGTGACGGGCGTCGACATCTCGCGCGACTTCCTCGCCGTCGCGCGGTCGCAGGCCGAGGAGCGTGAGCTGGCGATCGACTGGGAGGAGCGCGACATGCGCGACCTCCCCTGGCCCTCCGCCTTCGACGGCGCCTACTGCCTGGGCAACAGCTTCGGCTACCTCGAGGGCGACGACAACGCCGCCTTCCTCCACGCCGTCGCCTCGGCCCTCCGCCCGGGCGCGCGGTTCGTCCTTGAGACGGGCTACCTCGCCGAGACGCTCTTCCCGATCTTCCAGGAGCGCTCGTGGTATCCCGACGGCGACGGCTACTGCCTCTCCTCGCGCCGGTACGACCCGGCCGAGGGCCGGCTGCACGTCGCCTACACCTTCCTCCACGGCGGCCGTACCACGACCCACGTGATGTCGGCCCGCATCCACACGGCGCACGAGGTCGTTGCCCTGCTCGCCGACGCCGGCTTCACCGCGATCGAGACCTACGGCACAACGGCCCGCGAGCCGTTCCGACTCGGCTCGCCGCGGCTCCTTGCGGTGGCGACGCGATCTTGAATCCGCGGCTCACGCCCCGAAGAGCGTGCGGAGCGGACGGCCCTCGGCCAGGCGATAAGGTCGGCCGTCGAGGTCGCGGATCTCCGACTCCGGATCGAGGCCGAACCGCCAGAAGAGCGTCGCGGCGAGGTCGGCGGGTGCGACGCCATCGAGGTCGGGTCGGGCGCCGAGCTTGTCGCTCGCGCCGTGAACGACCCCACCGCGCACGCCGCCCCCCGCGAGCACCGCGCTGTAGCAGAACGGCCAGTGGTCACGCCCGGCCGTGGCGTTGACCTTAGGCGTCCGCCCGAACTCGCCCGAAGCCATCACCAGCGTCGAGTCGAGCAGCCCGCGGTCGGTCAGGTCATCGATCAGGGCTGCGAACGCGCGGTCGGCCGGCGGGATCAGGTCGTTCTTGTGGCGCGGGAAGACGTCGGCGTGCGCGTCCCAGTTGGCGAGCTGGCCGTTGACCTGATGGTCGTACACCGTCACAAACCGCACGCCCGCCTCGACCAGCCGCCGTGCCAGGATCAGGCTCTGCCCGAGCTTCGTCCGCCCGTAGCGGTCGCGCGTCCTTGGATCCTCCGCATCGATCCGGAACGCGCGACGGACCTCCTGCGACCGGAGCAGCTCGACGGCCCGCGACCGATAGCCGTCGAAGTCGCCCTCGGGGAGCACGCCCGCCGCCCCGCGGAGCAGCCCCTCGCGGCGCTCGAGCCGGCCGAGCGGAACGTCGCCGGGCAATTCGAGCTCGTCGAGTTTGAATCCCGGCAGACTCGGATCGGAATTCAACTGGAACGGGTCGTGCGCCGAGCCGAGGAACCCCGCGACCTGCCCCGGCAGCTTGACGACGTTGTGCATGACGTGCGGCAACGCCACGAACGTCGGCAACCCCGGCCTCGTGGGCAGGCCGTGGCTCAGCGTCGAGCCGAGGCACGGCGGGTCGTTCCGGTCGTTGCCGAGCAGCTCGAGGTCCCCCTTGGCGGGATTCCTCCCGGAGAGTGCGGCGAACGCCGCCGCGTTGTGGTTCGTCATCGGGTGGTGGACGCTCCGCACGATCGCCAGCCGGTCCACAACCCGCGCCGAGTGCGGCATATGCTCGCAGACCTCGATCCCCGGCACGTTCGTCGCGATCGGCCGGAACTCCCCCCGGATCTCGCGCGGGGCTTTGGGCTTCATGTCCCACGTATCGATGTGGCTTGGCCCACCATAGTAAAAAATGAGAATACAGGCCCTGATCGGTTCGCGCGTGCCGGAGTTTTGAAAGGTCGGGACTGCCCCCGCGCGTAGCAGGGTCGCGAGGTTCCAGCCCAGCATCCCCAGCCCGCCGGCGCGGAGGATCTGCCGCCGGCTCGGTCGTCGAGGCGGAGGACCGCCCATCACTTTGTTCCTGGTCATGGGGTTCCTCGTCCCGCCGCGGATCGCCTTCTCCGGGATGTTGCACGATTATTTGACAAGTCGCCCGGCGGATGCCAGGGCAAAATGCATCAGGCTTGATCCGCTCGCGACCATCCCGTACGACGGAGTCGATGCCGCACCGCCACGAAACCGCCACGAAGAGCCGCTGACGTTCCGGTCCACGAGGGTCCCGTCGTTGACGTGCGCGAGTATCGCCGCCGGGCTCATCGCGGCGGGCCCCGCGAAGCGCAGGCGCGTGAGCCGACAATCGTCCCCCGATCCGCGCCCATCGCGATACCGTCGACGCGCGCGGATCAGGGTGCGCAGGGCTGACGCCGCCCCATGGCCGAAATACAGCCGCGCGATGCTTTGCAGAAATCACATCGACTTAGAGATCAGACCGCCCGGTCGAGGAACTCCCCGACCCGCTCGATCAGGGCCGGCCCGCCGAGGTCGACGATCTTGCTGTGGCGGGCGCCCTCGACGTCGATCCGCTCGACGGGGCCGCCGAGGGCCGAGGCCAGGGCGTCGGTCTCGGCGATCGAGACGAGGGCGTCGGCCGTGCCGCGGAGGATGAGGACGGGGATGGTCACGCGCGGGGCGGCGTCGATCGGCCGGGGGCGGTGGAGCGAGACGCCAGCCAGCCGCCGGGCGCGGCGGAGGACCAGCGTGGCCAGCGCGTGCGAGCCGGGGATCCAGTAGCGGCGCAGGACCGTCGCGGCCGTCCGGTGCAGGTCGATGTAGGGGGCCTCGAGGACCAGGGCGCGGAGCCTTGGGTCATCGGCCGCGGCGCGGAGGGCGACGCCGGCGCCCATCGAGCGGCCCCAGGCCGCGAGCCGCATGTCGGGGCCGACCCGCGCGGCGATCGCGTCGACCCAGAGCCGCAGGTCCGCGACCTCGCGGCCGCCGAACGAGGCGTGGTGGCCGTCGCTGTCGCCATAGCCGCGGGCGTCGAGGACGGCGACGTTCCAGCCTCGGGCGTAGATCCCGTCGGCGCGGGCCCGCATCATCTGCCGGCCCTCGGCCAGGCCGTGCAGCAGGAGCAGGGTCCGGCCGCCCGCGTCGGGGTGGATCGTGCCAGGTGCCGGCGAGGCGGACGCCGTCGGGGGCGTCGACGTGGATCGGCTCGCCCGGATAGGGGTCGTCGGCCGGCAGCGCGAGGCTCCGCCCGGGCGTCACCAGGATCCACGCCCCGAACTCGACCACGGCCAGCAGACGCCGCCGCGAGCAGCCCGGCCGCCAGGCACGCGACGGCGATCAGGGTCCGGCGAGGACTGCCAGGGCCATGGTCCGCACTTGGGTCCGGGGAGACGTTGGCTCGTCGAGGAATCCATCGGCCGCCAGGCCCCCCTCGGTCCAGCGGAGCCGGACGGCCCCGCGGTCCCAGGTCCGCCAGACGGGGACGCCCCGGGCCGCGATGAGGTCGAGCGCGTCGCGGCCCGCGGGCCTCCGCTGGCTCGCGACCGCCAGGGCGGGCCGAGCCCAATCATACAGCCAGAGGGGGTTGGATGCCTTCCCGCCGTGGTGCGGTGCGAGGAAGGCGTCGATCGTCGGGGCCGGCTTGCCGACCAACTCGAGCAGGCCGACCCCTTCGAGGTCGCCCGTCAGCAGGAGCCGACGTCCCGACCGACTCGACGGCCAGGACGACGCTCCGCTCGTTGTCCTTCGCCCCGGGCCGGATGGCCGCCGGCGGGAGCAGGACCGAGAGCGACACGTCGCGGCCGAGCGTCCAGCGGTCGCCCTCGGCGATCGTCCGGACGGGGATGCCCCGCGAGCGGACCCGGTCGAGCAAGGCCCCCGCGCCGGGGTTGGCCGGGCCCTCGAAGCCGGGCGGCACGAGGACCGCGCCGATCGGGAAGCGGTCGAGGAGGTCGGGCAGTCCGTTGTAGTGGTCCATATCGGCATGCGAGAGGATGACCGCTTCGAGCCGCGAGACGCCCCGGGCCCAGAGTGCCGGGGCGATCAGGCGGCGGCCGACGCGGGGGTCGCCCATCCGGCCCGCGTCGTAGACGAGCGCCCGGCCGTCGCCCGAGCGGACGACGACCGCCAGGCCGTGGCCGACGGCCAGCACCTCGGCCTCGGGATTTGATGGACGTGGCGGCATGAGCGGCAGGACGAGCATCGCCAGCACGGAGGCGACGAGCCCCGCCCACGCCGACCGCCGGGCGACCTTCCGCCAACCGTTCAACGAGGCGACCGCGGCCACCACGAGCGTCCCGTAGAACGCCAGCACCCATCCCACCGCCGGCCCCGGCCCGAACCCGTGGCCCCACGGCAGGTCGGCGCCCCAGCGGACGATGGCGTCGGTCGCCCCGAGCAGCCAGCGGCAGGCCCACGCCGCGGGCAGGCCCAGCGGCCACCAGAGGCTCGAAAGCCCCAGCGCCAGGCCCGCGGCGAGCATGGCCAGCGACGTGATCGGCACCAGCGGCAGGTTGAGCAGGACGCCGATGGGCGACGTCACGTGGAACCGGCAGCGCGACCATCGGCCAGGCCGCGAGCCAGACGACCGTCGAGACGACCAGCCCCTCCAGGAGCCACCACCCCACGCGTCGGAGCCGCTTCCGCCAGGCAGGCTGGTAGTGGCGCTCGACGGCATCGAGCGCGTCGGGCTCGCCCCGGAGCCATGTCATCGCCGCCGGCACGGCCCAGAAGATCGCGGCGACGGCGAGGAAGGAGAGCTGGCAGCCGACGTCGAACAGGTCGGTCGGGTCGAGCCAGAGGGTGACGAGCGCGGCCGTCGCCAGCAGGTTCGCCGGCCGGGGCTCGCGGTCGAGCAGGCCCGCGAAGCAGGCGGCCAGCGTCATCGCCAGCGACCGCGCGACCGAGGGCATCAGGCCGACCAGCCCGGCGTAGGCCGTCGAGGCGAGCATCACCGTGACCAGGGCCGGCCGGTGGCGGATGCCCGAGACGCGGCAGGCCAGCCAGACCAGGGCCGGCGAGCGCCTGGAGGTGCAGGCCCGAGATCGCGAGCAGGTGCGTCGTCCCGGTCCTCGCGAAGGCGTCGTTGAGCGCCGGGTCGACCGCCTCGCGACGCCCGAGCACCAGGGCCGAGGCCAGCGGCGCGACCGACGGGTCGAGCCCCGCGACGAGCCTCCGATACGCCCAGGCGCGGACCCGGCCGAGCCGATAGGTCCAGGGCCATATCTTCCCTTGTGGATCGTCCCATACGCCCGTCGGCGAGTCGACCGAGACCCGGAGCCGGACGCCCTCGGCCCGCCACGACTCGCGGCCGTCGCGCTCGCCGGGGTTGAGCGGACCGTCGATCGGCGGCGAGGTTCCCCGCCAGCTCGACCGGCCGACCCGGCTCGAGGTCGGACCTGTCCCCGCCGATCCAGACGGCGACCCTGCCCGAGGCCCGCGACCAGTCGCGGCCGTCGGAGGCCCCCGTCACGGCGACGACCGTCCGGGTCGTCCCCTGCCCGCCCAGCCGGTCGGCGTCCGCGCGATAGACCGGCGCCTCGACGACCACCCCGCGGAGCCAGCACGGCCTCGGCTCGTCCCCGGTCTTGAAACCGCGGGCGAGGTCGTCGGCCGCGAGGTCCGACCACCGCCCGTGGTGCCACGCCGCCGCCGACGCCGGCGAACGCCAGGATGATCCCGAGACTCGTCCTCCACCCGGCCCATCCCTCGACGAGGGCGACCGCAATGCCGAGGAACGCCCCGAGGCACCAGGCCCAGGTACTGCCAGCCGGCGAGGAATCGATCGCGCGGCGATCCCCGCGACCACCCCCAGGGCCGCCGGCATCAGGGGCGCGACGGCCAGCAGGGAGCGATCCCTCGGGCGGCCGGGAGGTACGGGCTTCAAGAGCGGTAATCGGGCTCGTCATCGGTGATGTAGCCTGGCGATCCGAAGGAAGGCGTTCCGTTGCGTTGAGTCTAGGACGAGTTCCGGCGTGATCGGCCGCTCGGTGTCTGCAACGATCCGCGCTTGACGCCGGGATTCGGGGCTTCATAATATGAGAAGGGATCGTTGATCTGAACGCGAGGGCCCGTATGCGCCGCGGACGGGACGGACATCGTGGGGCGAAGTGGACGGGGATCAGCCTTCTGATCTTCGGGCTGCTCCACGTCCCGCTGCCGCAGCCGGACTATCACAACGTCCGGCACCACGACGCGCCGGGCGAGGTCTGCGAGCACCACGACCACCTGCTCCGCTGGCATCCCGGCGCGGGCGTGGCGCGGGACGTGGCGGTCCTCCACTGGCACTGGGTCCTGCCCGAATCCGGGCCGTCCGACCTGAGCGGGCCCGGCGCAGGGGCCCGCGCTTCATGCCCATGTCGTCGGGTGGGACGCGCCGACGATCGAGGCCGGGCCGCCCGTGGTGGCTCGGGAGACCGGCCAGTTCCGCGACGTGACCCCTCCGCCTTGCGACTTGCTCGCCATCCTCGCGGTCGTCGATGATCCGACGGCCTCCCATCGTGCCGGGCATCCGCCCGTCCATGGCTTCGGCGCCACGTTTGCGCCCGTGCGTCGCTCAGCCTCCTCCAGCGCTGGGCCTGCTGAATTCGACCGAGACCCGACCCGAGGGCGACCCCGCCGGCCGCGCGACCGTGCGCACCGATGGGGTCCGCCGATGGCCGTCGCCCGTCCCGAGTCCTCAGCATGTGCCCGCGAAGGATCGGCGCCCCGCACCGGCGGGGGCCGAGGAGGTAGGTCTGATGGCGACCCAGATTCTCAACCCGACGCCGGCGCCCCGTGCCGTCGGCCGTGCCCGATGGGGGTGGGTCTTCGCGGCGATCATCGTCGTCGCGGCGGGCGCGGCCGTCCTCGCGAGCCGGCAGCGAGGCCCGTCGGCCGCGTCGAAGCGCCGACGAGCAGGCCCCGGCTGAGGCGAAGCCCGATCACGACCCGAAGACGACCGTCGTCCTCCCCGAGGGGAAGTTCAACGCCGCCGGGATCGCCTGCGGCCCGGCGCGGGCCGACGAGCTGGCGACCGAGGTCGGCGTGGCGGGGCAGGTCTCGATCAATGTCGACCGCCGGGTCGAGATCCGGCCGCGGGTCGCCGGCGTCGTCCGGTCGGTCGCGGTGCGGATCGGGCAGAAGGTCAGGGCGGGCGACCTGCTCGTGACGCTGGAGAGCCCCGACGTCGGCACGGCGCGGCTGAACCTGCGGGCACGCCAGCGCGAGCTGGCTACGGCGCGGGTCGAGGGCGACTGGAAGCGCGAGGTCGCCGCCAACGTCGAGGCGATGATCCCCCTCCTTCGCAAGGACACCCCGGCCAAGCAGATCGACGAGCTCTTCCGCGGCAAGTCGCTCGGCACGTTCCGGGGCGACCTGCTCGGCAATTACGCCGAGTACCAGATCGCCGAGCACGAGGAGGAGAAGCTCTCCGACCTTAACAAGCAGGGGCTGGTCGGCGACCACCCGGTCGAGGTCAGCAAGCACACGCGCGAGGCGAAGCAAGCCCGGTTCGAGGCGTCGCTGGAGCAGGTCCGCTACGACGCGGCCCTGCAGACCCGGGTCGGCCGACCAGCAGGTCCGCGCCGCCGAGGCGGCCGTGATCGATGCGGCGCACCGGCTCCGGATCCTCGGCATCGACGAGGACATGACAAGGGTCCTCACGCCGGACGCGCTGGCGAAGGCCGGCTCGGCCGGCCAGTCCGAGGACGTGACCGCCTACCCGATCGTGGCCCCGTTCGCCGGGACGATCACCGCCCGCTCGGCCGTGCCGTCGCAGCGGGCCGAGCCGACCGACGTCCTGTTCACCCTGGCCGACCTCTCGACCGTCCGCGTCACGGCGAACGTCCCCGAGTCGCAGGTCGGGCTCCTGAGGGGCGTCGGCAAGCTCGACGATCAAGTTCACCGCCGCGGCCTACCCGGGACGGACGTTCGAGGCGACGGTCATCTACGTCGGCGATGAGGTCGACCCGGCGACCCGGACCGTGGCGATGCTCGCCGAGATGCCCAACCCCGAGGGCCTGCTCCGGCCGGGGATGTTCGTCCGCATCCTGCTGGACACGCCCCAGAAGGTCGTCGCCGTGACCGTCCCGTCCGCGGCCGTTGTCGAGGTCGAGGGCAAGGCCGGCGTCTTCCGCCCCGGCAAGGACGAGCGGGGATTCGTCTTCACCCCGATCGCCGCCGGCCGCGAGTCCGACGGCCGACGGGTGGTCGAGTCGGGGCTGAAGGCGGGGGACCAGGTCGTCGTCAAGGGGGCGTTCACGCTCAAGAGTGAGTTGGTCCTGCAGAACGAGACGGAAGAGGACTGAGCCGGCCTCGTGGCCTTCGTAGGGTCCGCCATGCGGACCGTCTTCGACACGGCCGACGCCCGGATGGTCCGCATGGCGGACCCTACGAAGGAAGATTTGGGACGCCCGAGAAGCTCCTCCCATGCTCAACGCCCTGATCGAAGCCTCGCTCAAGAATCGCTTCCTCGTCCTGGCGCTGGCCGTGCTGGTCGCCGGGGTGGGGATCTACTCGGCCCTGCACCTGCCGATCGACGCGGTGCCCGACCTGACAAACGTGCAAGTCCAGGTCATCACCGAGGCCCCGGCGCTGAGCCCGATGGAGGTCGAGACATTCCTCTCGTTCCCGGTCGAGGGGGCGATGAGCGGGCTGCCCGACGTCGAGCAGATCCGCTCGATCTCCAAGTTCGGCATCTCCGTCGTCACGATCGTCTTCCACGAGGGGACCGACCTCTACCGCGCCCGCCAGCTCGTCAGCGAGCGGCTGGGCAAGGCGGCGCAGGCGATCCCGCCGGGCTACGGCACGCCGACGCTCGGGCCGATCTCGACGGCGCTGGGTGAGGTCTTCCAGTTCCAGGTCAAGTCGACCGACGGCAAGCTCACGCCGATGCAGCTCCGGACGAAGCTCGACTGGTTCATCGCCTTCCAGCTCCGCGGCGTGCCGGGCGTCACCGAGATCAACTCGCACGGCGGCGAGCTGAAGACGTTCCAGGTCGAGGTCGACCCCGACAAGCTGAGCACGTACCACCTGACGATGACCGAGCTCTTCGACGCCCTCCGCGCGAACAACGCCAACGTCGGCGGCGGCTACCTCGTCCACGAGGGGGAGGCGCGATACATCCGGGGCGTCAGCCAGGTGAAGTCGGTCGAGGACATCGCCGCGATCGTCATCGACGAGCGGAACGGCGTCCCGGTGACCGTCGCCGACGTCGCCAAGGTCCACCCCGCGCCGATGATCCGCGCGGGGCTCGTCACGAAGGACGGCCAGGGGGAGATCGTCACCGGGCTGGTGATGATGCTCATCGGCCAGAACTCGCGGACGGTCGTCGAGCGGGTCAAGGAGGAGATCGCCCGGCTCCAGAAGGACCTGGAGAAGGAGGGGATCGAGATCGTCCCGCTCTATGACCGCTCGCACCTGATCGACCAGACGCTCGGCACCGTCCTCAAGAACCTGAGCGAGGGCGGAGCCCTGGTGATCCTGATCCTGCTGCTCCTGCTCGGCAACATCCGCGGCGGGCTGATCGTGGCGCTGGCGATCCCGCTGTCGATGATGACGGCCTCGAGCGTCATGCTCGCGACGGGCGTGACCGCGAGCCTGATGAGCCTCGGCGCGATCGACTTCGGCCTGATCGTCGACTCGAGCGTCATCATGGTCGAGAACTGCGTCCGCCGCCTCGGCCACGAGGGGGGGACGCGGCCCAAGCTCGACATCATCCGCGATGCCGCGGTCGAGGTCCGCCGGCCGACGATGTTCGGCGAGCTGATCATTGCCATCGTTTACCTGCCGATCCTCGCCCTGCAAGGCACGGAAGGGAAGATGTTCCGGCCGATGGCGCTGACGGTGATCTTCGCCCTGGCCGGGTCGATGGTCCTTTCGCTGACGGTGATGCCGGTGCTGGCGTCGCTGGCCCTCGACGCCAAGGCCAAAGAGAAGGAAGTCTGGCTGATCCGCTGGCTCAAGCGGGTCTACCGGCCGGTGCTCGACGCGGTGGTGATGCGCCCGGTCGTCGCCGTAGCGATCGCCCTGATCCTGCTCGGGCTGAGCGTGCCGGTGGCCCTGAACCTCGGCGGCGAGTTCATGCCGAGGCTCAACGAGGGCGACCTGCTCGATCGAGGCCGTCCGCATCCCCGCCGCGGCGCTCGAGGGTGCGGTGGAGTCGTCGACCCGGATCGAGAATGTCCTGAAGCAGTTCCCCGAGGTCCGGATGGTCTACTGCAAGACCGGCCGGCCCGAGATCGCCAACGACGTGATGGGGGTCCACCAGACCGACGTCTGGACGATGCTCAAGCCCCAGTCGGAGTGGCGCGAGGGGATGACTCGCGACAAGCTGATCGAGGAGATGGACCAGGCCCTCTCCGGAGAACGTCCCCGGTGTGAAGTTCGGCTTCAGCCAGCCGATCGAGATGCGGGTCAATGAGCTGGTGGCGGGCGTCAAGAGCGACGTCGCGGCCCTGATCTACGGCGCCGACCTCGATGAGCTGCGGCGGCTCGCGGGCGAGGTCGAGCGGGTCCTGGCGAAGATCCCCGGGCGCAGGACCTGAAGTCGCCGACCGCCGGGCGGCTGCCGATGCTCCGCGTCGCGGTCCGGCGCGACCAGCTCGCGCGGTACGGGATCAAGGCGTCCGACGTCCTCGACGCGATCGCGGCGCTGGGCGGGACGACCGTGGGCACGGTCTTCGAGGGCCAGGTCCGCAGCCCGATCCAGGTCCGTCTGCCGCTCTCGTGGCGGAACGACCCGGGGCGGATCGAGCAGATCCGCGTCGTCGACCCGCGGGGCCGACCGATCGCGCTGCGGGATCTGGCCGACGTCTCGTTCGAGGAAGGGCCCGAACGAGATCGAGCGCGAGCACGTCCAGCGGCGGGCCGTGGTCGGGGCGAACGTCCGCGGGCGCGACATCGCCGGGTTCGTCGCCGAGGCGCAGGCGGCGATCGACCGCGAGGTGAAGATGCCCGGCGGCTACTTCCTCCGCTGGGGCGGCCAGTTCGAGCACCTCCGTACGGCCACCGATCGGCTCCTGATCGTCGTCCCGCTGGCCTTGGTCCTGATCGAGCTCCTCCTCTATATGACGCTCGGGTCGGTCCGAAGCTGGCGGCCTTGATCTTCCTGGCCGTGCCGATGGCCGCCACGGGCGGGATCTTCGCCCTGGCGGCGCGGGGGCTGCCGTTCTCGATCTCGGCGGGGGTCGGGTTCGTCGCCCTCTTCGGCGTGGCCGTGCTCAACGGGCTGGTCTGGGTCAGCGCCGTCGAGCACCTGCGGCTCGAGGGCGTCGAGCCGCACGCCGCGGCCGAGGAGGCGGCGATGGTCCGGCTCCGGCCCGTGCTGATGACGGCGCTGGTGGCCGGCTTCGGGTTCATCCCGATGGCGCTGTCGACCACCCCCGGGGCGGAGATCCAGCGTCCGCTGGCCACGGTCGTCATCGGCGGGCTGGTCACCTCGACGCTGCTGACGCTCCTGGTGCTCCCCTCGATCTATCCCTGGTTCGCCGGGGCGATTAAGGTGGAGGCCGACGGCGCCGGGCCAGGGACGGCCCGCGCTCGGCAACGGCGACGGGAACGGCAACGGCAACGGCAACGGCTCCCCCGGCCACGACCGACCCGCGCCGCCCGCCACGCCGGCGGCTGAACCGCCGCGGCCCCGCCCGGCCGGCGACGACCCGGCCGACGGAGACGTCCATGACGACTCGACGCGCGGCACGACCCATCGACCGCCTCTCCCCGAGGCGGCGGCCCGACCGGCGGCCGGTCATGTACCAGGAGTGGCACCACCTCCTCTTCCTCCACTGGGAGGTCCCCGCCGAACCGCTCCGGGCGCTCCTGCCGCCGGGTCTGGAGCTCGATACGTTCGACGGTCGGGCCTTCGTCGGCCTGGTCCCATTCACGATGCGAGGCGATCCGGCCGCGGAGATTACCCAGCGTCGCCTGCCTCTCCAACTTCCACGAGACGAACGTGCGGACCTACGTCCATCGCCGCGGTCGCGACCCGGGGGTCTGGTTCTTCAGTCTCGACGCGGCCAATCCGGTGGCCGTGGCGATCGCCCGGGCGACGTTCGGCCTGCCCTATTTCCACGCCCGGATGTGCGTCGAGGTCGACCCGCGACGGAGCCCGGGCCGTCGCTGACCTACGTCTCGGAGCGCGTCCGCCCCGCGGACCGGCCCGTCCTGTCGGAGGTCCGGGCGCGAGTCATCGGGCCAATTGAGCCCGCCGAGCCAGGCTCGCTGGAATTTTTTTTGGTCGAGCGTTATGTCCTCTACTCGACCCCCGGCGGGCACCTCCGGCGCGGTCAGGTCCACCACGTGCCCTACCCCCTCCAGCGGGCCGGTCTCGACACGCTGGACGAGACCCTGCTCGCCGCCGCCGGCATCGACCGGCCGGACGCCGAGCCCCTCGTCCACTACGCCTCCGGCGTCCGCGTCGAGGTCTTCGGGCTGACACTGGCCTGACCGGAGCGGACTTAAAATCCGCTCAAACCCCTTATTTTCCGCGGCGCGGACGCTTGCACGCCCGCACGCGGAGTCCTGTGTACTGATGGACCAAAGTCGGACGGGGCATATCCCGATTTCGCAACCGGTGCTTGATATAGGCGATCCGGTCGCATGACTCGATTGCGGCTATCACCATCTTTTGGGCGAATTGCCCAGCATATAGGCCGGACGACCCGCTCGCGGGAGCGTTTCCCCAGGCCCTCGATGTGACACAGGGGCGTCTCGGGACCCGTCGAATACTCCGCAAAAAAGTCTTGCAATCCCGTCGGGAATCTCCCATCGTAGCAACCCTCCAGGGGCGATTGCGGGAGGCAGCATCCCTTGACCGAGGGATTGTCTGCCGGACGCGATAGGGACGCGGGCGTGATGCAGCGCCGGCCGCCCCCGGAGAGTCACGAGGGAGTCGGAAACTTGCACCTTCGGAACATTACTTCGAGCGTTCGCCGCGCCATCCCGATCGCGGCGGTGGTTCTTCTCGCGGCCTCGACGGCGGGGGCACAGCAGTACGTCATGACCCGGCCCGGCACCACGCAGGCGGTGGCCGTCCAGCCGACGACGTACGTGACCCAGCCGGCCGCGCAGCCGGTGACCTATGCCGCCCAGCCAGCGGCGACCCAGGCCGTCGTGTCCGGCGACCCGTACGGATTCGTCGGCTGGTTGAACGCGACGCGGGCCCAGTACGGCCTCCGCGCCGTCGGCTACGACCCGAACCTCAGCGACCTGGGCGGCTCAGAACAACGCCCAGCAGAATGCTCGGGGGATGGGCCATCACGTGATGGGCCCGGCCCGCCGCCAGAACTCCGCAATGGGTAACTACGCGAGCATCGGCTCGATGTGGATGGCCTCGCCCGCACACCGGGCCGCGCTGCTCGACCCGACGATCTCGTTCGTCGGCATCGCCGGCGCCGGCGCCTACTGGACGTACAACGCCCGCTGACGGGCACCCCGGGGCCGATGCCCGGCGAATCGGAGGCCGCGACCGGCACGCATGCCGTGGTCGTCGCCCCAGCATGAGCGGGGACGGGGCCGAGCCGAACGGCCCGGATCCCTCGCGAACGAAGCTGACCTGATCGCGTCACGCCCCCACGGATGGGGGCGCCGCCATACCCTGTCGGCCCTTTGTCTTGCGCCTTGTGTTTTCTGCCTTCTGCCTCGTGCATTCCGCCGCCTCGAAGCTCAGAGGAACAACTTCTCCTTGATCTTGGCCAGGATCGCCCGCTCGAGCTTCGTGTCGCGGCCGCGGGGAATGCGGCCGTTGGGCAGCGGCATGGGGCCGACCAGGTCGCGGGCCCGGTTGACCGGGAACTCGTTGTCGAAGACGGCCCGGCCGTTGTTCTGCTTCTCCGGCCGGATCATGTCCTCGAGCTCCTTGTAGACCTCGACCTTCACGGCGTAGGCCCCCGTCGCCGTCTGGTTGACGGTGATGACGGCGTGCCGCCACATCGTCTGGAGGGTCGCCTCGAGCCGGTCGTCGAAGCCGACCGTGTCGTGGTACCACGGCTCGAAGAACGTGGCCGAGACCCTCGGCTCGGTGACGATCCTGTGCTGGAGCCGGTTCTCGCTGGCGATGTCGAAGAAGTCGTCGACCGAGGTAACGCAGGCCGTCCAGACGGTCTCGAAGTCCGTGGAGGGGATCATCAGCGGGTTCGGCGCGACCGGCGGGTCGACGATCGCGCAGCCGGCCCCCGCCGCGACGGCCAGTGAAACCGCCGTCAGACCGGCCCAGATCCGCCGCTTGCCGGGCTTCCGCATGAGACGACCCTCGTCGTCAGAGGACGTTCTCCCGCCGGGCCCTCGTCCGGGCAGAGGCGGGATCGACTTCGAACGGGGAGAACGCGACGAGGTGCGGCATGGGCGGCGCGGGGGCTCCCGGCGCGAACCGCGAGGCGCCCGGCGCGGCCGGCATGGTGCCGGCTCCCGGCCCGATCGACAAGGCCGATCCGCCCGGATTGTAAAAACCGACCTAGGCTTGCCTGAGACGGGTCGGGCCTCGACCGGCGACGGGCGCGAGGATCGTCCCGACCCTCCCGCGGCCAGGGCGGCCGCCCCCGCTTCCGGGACAACGGACCTCCGGTTTAGGGAAGATCCCCGCCATGACCAGCATTCCCCCGAACAACATGACGGCCCCGAAGTCGCCCGCCCGGGCGGTCCGCGACGGCGATGACGCCGCCCAGCTCGTTCTTCGACCGGATCCTCGCGGCAATTGCCTCGTGGTCGCAGCGGCGCGGAATGCCGCCCGACCCGGTGCTCGAGGAGTTCGCCGAGGTCGTGGCCGGCGCCACCGCGCCGGGGGAGGTTGCCTCGGCGCTGGCCCGCCTGGCGCACCGCGCCGCGGGCCCGGGGGCGGTGCGGGCCGAGGTCTGGCTCGGCGACGCGCGGGCCGCGGCCTGGCCCGAGCCGACCGCCGCCGGCCGCGGCGCGGGGACGCCCCGGGCGTGGGGCTCGGCGCCGATCGAGCTGCCGCTCCGCTGTGGCGGCCGCGACCTGGGGACGCTCCGGGTCGTCCGCGACATCCCCCGCCCGCTCGCCCCCGAGCGGCATCGCAAGCTCACGGCCCTGGCGGTGCTCGCCGCCGCGGCCGAGGCCGCCCTGGCCCCGCCTGCGACCGACCGGGACGGGGCGGCCGCGACGGTCGACTCGACGCACGCGACCCACGACCCGGCGACCGGCCTGCCCAATGCGACCTTCTTCGAGGCGTTCCTGTCCTATGCCCTGGCGCTGGCCGACCGCCGCGACGAGTCGCTCTCCCTCTTCTATATAAGTGTCGATCGCCTGGCGGCGATCGGGCAGCTCCACGGCCCCGCGGTCGCCTCCGAGGCGGTCCGCCGCGTCGGCCGGACGGTCGCCGGCGCCCTGAGGCGGAGCGACCTGGTCGCGCGGATCGACGAGGGCCGGCTCGCCGCCGTGCTGCCGGGCGCCTCGGCCGGCGACGCCGCGCGGCTCGCCGAGCATGTCCGCGCCGCCGTCGCCTCGGCCGGCGCCGCGACGGCAACGATGCCGGTGCTGACCGCCTCGGTCGGCGTGGCGACATTCCCCGCGCACGCGGGCGACGTCAACACCCTCCGCTCGGCCGCCTCCGCCGCTCTGTCCGAGGCCCGCGCCCGCGGCCGCGACCGCGTGGCCGCCTCCGCCGCGCCCCGGCTCGCCGAGCCCCCCTCCACGCTCCGGATCGCCCAGCACGCCGGCTGACGCCGCCCCGATGCTCGCCCGACCTCGCGGAAGATCAGGGCCGGGTGTCAGAAGATGGGAGCCCCTTCCGGGCCGTCGGACGGTTAATCTAGAGGAATGCGGGCGGCCTGTCCGGCGATGCCCGTGGCCTCCGGAGCCGATTCGGTGCGTCTCCCTCGCCTCAGGCTGACGGTCCGCCGGATGATGGTCGCCGCGGCCGTCGTGGCCGCCTGCCTGTCGTTCGCGGCCCGGGCCGACCGGCTCCGCACGGTTGCCAGCGAGCAGGTCCATCAATCCTCCGCCCGGCTCGTCCGGGCCCACGGCAAGTCCACGGCGGAGGACTGGCGGGAGTATCAGAGGGCCCAGGACGACCTCCTCAAGGCCGACTTTCTCGAGTCGTTCGGCATCGTTGTGGCGATCCTCGTCACCGGGGTCGTGGCCGTGCTGGCCGTCCGGCCGAAGCGGCCCGTCCCGCCGCGGGGCGAGGACGCCACGGGCGCCTGACCTCGCTTTTGACAAACGCACGGTTGCATGCGAAACTGGAGCGGTCCGGCATGATCTCCGGGTCGCGTTCCCCCTTCTGGACCTCGCGGTTTGAGGGATGAGCCATCATGGGCCCCCGGCGTCGCGGGTTCACGCTGATCGAGCTGCTGGTGGTCATCGCGATCATCGCGGTGCTCGTCGCGCTGCTTCTGCCGGCCGTGCAGGCGGCGCGCGAGGCGGCGAGGCGGACGCAGTGCACCAATAACCTGAAGCAGATCGGCCTGGCCATGGCCAATTACCTGTCGACCCACAGCGGCTACCCGATCGGGTATTGCTCGCAGTGGGACGTCAAGTTCCAGGTCGAGCGTGGCAACGGCTGGGGCTGGGGGAGCATGATCCTCCCGCAGATGGAGCAGGCGAGCCTGTTCAACACCATCAACTTCGTCACGCCGATCCCCGACCCATCCAACTCGACCTGCCGCGTCATCCCCCTGTCGGGCTACTTCTGCCCGTCGGACAACATGCCGCTGACGTGGACCGCCGACAGCGGGCAGGCCTACTTCTACCGGGGCCAGACCTACCTCATCACCAACCCGATCTGCGACGTCGCCGGGTCGAACTACACGGGCGTCTTCGGCATCGCCGAGCCGGGGATCGACGGCGAGGGGATCTTCTTCCGCAACAGCTACGTCCGCCTGGTCGACGTCACCGACGGCCTGACCAACACGATGTGCGTCAGCGAGCGGACGGCCATGATGCTGCTGAACCGCGGCTACGCCACCTGGGTCGGGGCCGTGCCCGGGGCCTCGCTCTGGTCGTGCGGGCCGAACCCGAACGACCCCGACAGCGGCTCGTGCATCCACGAGGACGGCTCTGGCATGGTCCTCGGCCACACCGGCGAGGGGACCGGGCCCGGAAGCAACTCGACCGACGTCAACCAGTTCGCCAGCCGCCACGGCAAGGGCGCGAACTTCGTCTTCTGCGACGGCCACGTCCGGTTCCTCCGGCTCGGGATCGACTACAACGTCTACAAGGCGCTCAGCACCCGGGCCGGCGGCGAAGTGATCTCGGAAGACTTCTGATCCGACGGAGGGCGACGGCGATGCCCGGCCCGATCCCGCGACGTGCCGCGATGGCGTTCTTGCTCGGCCTGGCCGCCCTGGCCGGGTGCGGCGAGGAGCACGACGGGAACCTGAGTCGCGTGGTCGTCGACCTCGCCACGGTCCCACCCACGGTGCTCGAGACGGCCAGGAAGGAGTGGCCCGGCGTCAACTTCACCGACGCCTGGACCAACCACGAGGCCGGCAAGACGGCCATCCACTCCTACGAGGTCCGCGGCAAGGACACCCAGACGGGCAAGGTCCGCGAGGTCCGCGTCAGCCTCGACGGCAAGGTTCTCGAGAAAGAATGAGCCTCTCCGGGGCCGCGTGAAGTCGGCCGGCAGCCCTTCGGTGATCCCCCCTACCTCCGAGGTCGCCATGGCCACGCGCCGCCGCGGTTTCACGCTGATCGAGCTCCTGGTCGTGATCGCCATCATCGCGATCCTGATCGCGCTCTTGCTGCCCGCCGTCCAGGCCGCCCGCGAGGCGGCCCGGCGGATCCAGTGCACGAACAACCTCAAGCAGATGGGCCTCGGCCTGCACAACTACGAGAGCACCAACGGCTCATTCCCCCTCTCCGACGTCGTCGCCGACCCGACCAAGACCTGGCAGTCGACCAACGGCTTCAGCGTCCAGGCCCGCGTGCTCGGCTACATGGAGCAGGGCGTCGCCTTCAACGCGATCAACTTCGCGTTCAAGCACAACAACGCCAACAACTTCACGGTCGTCGGGCTCCAGGTCGCGGTGTTCCTCTGCCCGAGCGACATCAACAAGGACCAGCGGACCGCGATCGGCACCACGGGTGCGACCGCCTGCGTCGTCAGCTACGGGGTCAACGAGGGCGACTGGTACGTCTGGGGCGGCATCGGCTCGGCGAACAACAACGGCGTCTTCGGCCCGAACTACGTCGCGACCATCTCCCGGATCACCGACGGGACGAGCAACACCCTCTTCGCCACCGACGTGAAGGTCTACAACCCGCTCTGCGGACCCAGGGCGACCGTCCCCGCCTACACCCCGACCACGGCCCCCGCTCCCGACGCCGACCCCTACACCGTCGCCCCCGCCTACCAGACCTGCGTCCCCGGCCAGGGCCACACCTTCTGGGCCGACGGCAACGCCCACGAGACGGCCGTGACCACCGCCTGGCCGCCCAACAAGGTCATCAAGAACTCCTCGGGCATCGGCGACCTCGACATCGAGACCAACCTTGTCAGCTCCGGCGGCCCGACCGTCGCCGCGATCGTCGCCCGCAGCTACCACCCCGGCGGCGTCAACGCCCTCTTCGGCGATGGCTCGGTCCGCTTCGTCAAGACCACGATCAACCCCTACACCTGGCGCGCCGTCGGCACGCCTTCGGGCGGCGAGGTCATCGGGGCCGACCAGCTCTGATCGCCCCGAAGACCCCGGCGGCGGCTCATCGCGGGGCTTGCAAATGGGCCTCGAGGAACCAGAGGTCCTTGTCGATCCCCCGCGAGATCTCGGTGAAGATGTCGGCCGCGTCCGCGTCGCTCAGCTCGTTGGCCCGGTCGATCGCCGCGCGGGTCGCTTTGCCGAAGGCCGCAAAGGCCGTGGCCAGGGCGTCGACGTGCGCCAGGCCTTCCGAGATGGTCAGCGGATAGGCCGGCAGTTTCGACCAGCCCGAGACGGCCTGGATCGTCCCCTCGGCCACGCCGCCGAGCGTGGTGATCCGCTCGGCGGTCAGGTCGACATATTCGCTCACGTGCTCGTAGAAGTCGTCAAAGAGCTCGTGCAGGGCGATGAAGCTCGGCCCCTTGACGTTCCAGTGCGCCTGCTTGATCTGGAGCTGGAGGTCGATCGCCTCGGCCAGCCGCTCCATCAGCAGGGAGACCAGTGCCTCGCGACGGTCCTGGGGGATGTCGATCCGGGTCTTGTGCATCATGGGAAGAGACTCCTCGGGGTGACTCACGCCAGGTCGAAAAGCAGGACCTCGGCGGGCCCGGCGGCGCGGATTGCCAGGGCCGACTCCGAGGAGATTGCCGCCCCGTCGCCCTCGGCGAGGGCCTGGCCGTGGAGCCCGACCGAACCGCGGAGCACCTGGAGCCACGCGTGGCGGCCGGGCTTTAAGGTGTAGTCGATCGAACGGCCGTCGTCGAGGGTCGCCAGCGCGACCGTCGCGTCCTGGCGGATCGCCAGCGACCCGTCGCGGCCATCGGGCGAGGCGACGACCTGGAGCCGGTTGTGCCGCCCGGTGTCGTCGAACCGCCGCTGGCCGTAAGTCGGCTCGTGGCCGGGCCGATCGGGCAGGAGCCAGATCTGGTAGAGGTGGACGGGCTCGGTCTCGGACGGGTTGAACTCGCTGTGGCGGATGCCCGTCCCTGCGCTCATGTACTGGACCTCGCCCGGCCGGAGGGTCTCGCCGTGGCCGAGGCTGTCCTTGTGGGCGATCGCCCCCTCGAGGACGACCGTCAGGATCTCCATGTCGCGGTGCCCGTGCGTCGGGAACCCGGCCCCCGGCGCGACGCGGTCCTCGTTCATGACCCGCAGCGCCCGGAACTGGACGTGGTTGGGGTCGAAGTAGTCGGAAAACGAGAAGGTGTAACGTGTATCGAGCCAGCCGTGGTTCGCGGCCCCGCGCTCGGCCGATCGTCGGATGCGGATCATCTTCGTGCTCTCCATCGAGGCCGGACCGACACATCATCACGCGGTCGTGCCTCGATCTCATCCTAGCGACCCCGTCCATCCTGAGCGTCTGTCCCGAGATTTGGACAACCCGAACGGAGCCGCACGCGGGCGAACGGGGGTGATCGGTGGCTTTGTTTGGTCGGCGAGGCCCCGGGGCGAATTGGGTTCGGTCGGCGCGACCCGGGTCCGCCCCGAAATTGAAGCTATGAGAGTGGAGGTCGAGCCGACGGTCCGCAGGGCCCCTGAGCTGTGGTAGACCTTGAGGTGTTGACGATCTCCTGGCCCCACATCTCGGAGAGGCTCCCATGAACTACGTCGGCATCGACCTCCACAAGAAGACTATCGTCGCCTGCGTCATGGACCAAGACCGCAAGGTCACCAAGCGGCGGACCCTCGCCTGCTGCGAGACCGACGCCATCCGCGACTTCTTCGCCGGGCTCGGGCCGTTCCGCGCCGTCGTCGAGGCCACCGCCAGCTACGAGTGGCTGGTGGCGCTGATCGAGCCTTTGGCCGAGAAGGTCGTCCTGGCGCACCCCGGCAAGCTCCGGGTGATCGCCGAGTCGGTCAAGAAGACCGACCGGCTCGACGCCCGGGTCCTGGCCGAGTTCCTCGCCCGCGACATGATCCCCGAGGCGCACCGGCCGACGCCGCGGCAGCGCGAGCATCGGGCCCTGGTCCGGCACCGCCAGTACCTCAAGCGGATGGCCACGGCGCTGCGGAACAAGATGCACCGGGTCCTGGCCGACCACAACGCCGACCGCCGCGACCTGTTCGCCGCCGGGGTCTGGGACAAGGCCGTGGCCGCGGCCGGGCTGGGCGCGCCGGACCGGTTTGTGCTCGATCAACTCCGCGCGCTGTGGCTCCGGGTCGAGGAGCAGGTGGCGGATGTGGGCCGGCGACTCAAGGAGTTCGCGGCCGAGGCAGCGCCGCGGGAGGCGGAGGCGCGGGCGAAGCTGGCGACGATCCCCGGGGTCGGGCCGGTGACGGTCGACGTGGTGGTCAGCGAGCTGGGGGACATCGGCCGGTTCAAGTCGGTCAAGGCGGTGTGCGCCTACGCGGGGCTGGCGCCGAAGGTCCGCGAGAGCGCGGGCAAGCGTCAGGAGCTGCGGATCACCAAGGCGGGCCCGCCGCTGTTGCGTTGGGCGCTGGTGGAGGCGGCCTGGCGGGTGGTCCGGCAGTCGGCGGCGTGGCGTCGGATCTACGAGGGGATCAGGAAGCGAGCCGGCGGCAAGAAGGCGATCGTGGCGGTGGCGCGGCGGCTGCTCGTGGTGATGGCGGCGATGCTCCGCGACGGGACGAGCTACAGCCCGCTGGAGGTGGGCGAGGCGGCGTAGCGGGGCCCGGGGCGGATCGGCGCCGGCCGGCGTTCGGGCAAGGCATCGTGAGATCGGAGGGGGAGGCGAGCGGAGCGGCGGTGGGCGTGACGACCCGTGGACGACCCCGGACCGAAGCCCGAGTGCGGCGAGCTCGCCGACCCTCGGCCTATTGAATGGCGGCGTCCCTCGGATTCCCGATTCATGGCGACGTCCGGTCGAACCGGGCGATCCCGGATAGATGGTTGAAGCGTCACGATCACGTCGGCCCCAGCTCGTGGCATGTGAGGGAGGCGGGGGCGAGCCCCCGGCCTCGGGCTCAGGGGATGAGGCGAAATCCCCTGCACCGGCCCGCTTGACTTCCCCCTTCCCATAGATGGCTTCGGTCGGCGCTGGCCCCCTGCCCGGCCGATGGGTTTGTTCGGCGCCGACTCACTCGAATTGGCTCCGGTCGGCGCGATCGCTTGGGGGCCGGGATTGGGTTCGGTCGGCGCTGTGTCGCGACGGGCCCCCGGATTAGGTTTGGCCGGCGCAGGATCGATTGGCTTTGGTCGGCGCAACCCCGGCCGGCTCGCGTCCGCGGGCCAGTCGTCGCCCTTCGACTTGTCAAAGATCTCTCATTATCATCGAATTATGTTGGACCGTCGTTCTCGGAATCCGCGGCGACCACGCCGGCCAATTGACGACCCTACGGCTCTGTCCGAACTGTTAAGATGGTGGTAGGGATCAAGCCGGGAGGCCGCGATGAACACCGCTCGAATCACCGTGCCGGGGACGATCCGGCCCGACGGCTCGCTCGACCTGGAGGCCTCCGTCGCCCTGCCCCCCGGCCCGGTCCGCGTGACGATCGAGCCGGTCCCGAGCCCCGAGGCCGGGCCGAACGGTCGGGGACTCCTCGAAGCCCTTGAGGCGATCCACGCTTCCCAGCTCGCCCGCGGATTCCTCGGCCGAGCTGCCGAAGAATGGGAGGAGGACCGGGAGCGGAGTCGCGTCGAGGATGAGGAGGACGAGGAGCGCTGGCGGACCATCTGGAGCCAGACGGTCTCCGGGCCTCCCCCCGACGGGTCGGCCTGATGCTCAGCTACCTCGACAGCGTGATCGTCATCTATGCGGTCGAGGGTCTGGCTCCCTTCCGGGCCCGCGCGCTGGCCCGACTCGCGGCGCTGGCCGCGTCGGGCGACCTCGCGGCCGTCAGCGACCTGACCTCCCTGGAGTGCCGCGTGAAGCCCATCCGGATGGGCGACGCGTCCTTGCTCGCCGACTACGACGCGTTCTTCGGCGCCCCGGGCCTCGCGGGTCCGCTTGTCAACGGCCGTCTGCGAGCGCACCACCTTGATCCGCGCCCGCCACAACTTCAAGCTCGGCGACAGCCTCCACCTGGCCGCCGCCGTCGAGGCGGGATGCGATGTGTTCCTGACCAACGACACTCGGTTGGGGCGATTTCCGGATCTTGCCGTCGAAGTGCTGGCGTAGTTCGCGACCGCGGGCATGTCACCTCGAGGTTATCCAGGTGAATTGCCGGCTCCCCTTGTGCCGGGTAGCATGTCCTCGCAACCCGTTCGGATTGTAAAACTTACAGATACTTTCGGCACGCCCCATGCGATGAGGATTACCGTCCGGGCCGGTGGTGCCTGGCCCGTTTTCGATCCTCACGGAGCATGACCATGTGGCGTTCGCTCACTCTCAGTCTCGCGGCCCTGGCCTTCGTCGCGTCGTCCGCCTCTGCCCAGGATGGTCCGATCCGTCGGGCCGGGCGGGCGCTCGATAACGCGGGGAAGAATATCCGCTATCGCGTTGAATCGGAGATCGCTCGCGACGAGGCGATCGCCCAGGAGCGCGATGTGCTCGGGCGCGTCACGCGGCGGATCGAATGGGACAAGAAGCTCGCCGGCTCCGCGATTCAGGCCGAGGTGCAGACCGACGGGACGGTTGTGCTCCGCGGCTCGGTGACGAGCGACGCCGCCAAGCGCAGGGCCGTCGACCTCGTGGAGAACACCATTGGTGTCACCGCCGTGGTCGACGGGATCGACGTCGCCAAGGAAGTGAAGGTGATCGAGAGCAAGCCGGCCGCCCGGACCATCGAGGTGACCCCGCCGGCCACCGGCACGCAGGTCGTCGTCCCCAGCGAGACGAAGGTGATCATGAAGCCCTGAGTGCGCGCCGGCCTGAAGGTCGACGGCGCCTGGGGTGGCCGGGGGGTCGGTCGCGAACCCCGGCCACCCCGGGCGATGACTCACGCCGTGGCCGCGCCCGCGAAGGCGTCCGCGCCGAGCGCGGTCTCGCCGTGCTGGCTGAGGTCGAGACCCTCGTGCTCCTCCTCGGGGGTGACGCGCAGGGGGATGATCAGGTCGGTCACCTTGTAGAGCAGCAGCGAGCCGACGAAGGCGAACACCGAGACGAGCACCAGGGCCTTGCCGTGGGCGATCAGCAGCGAGGTCCGGGTCGACGCTCCCGTCGGCCGGGAGCGCGGCGAAGATCCCGGTGAAGACCATCCCGCACATGCCGCCGACGCCGTGGCAGGGGAAGACGTCGAGCGTGTCGTCGAGCGTCGACTTCGTCCGCAGGTGGACGGCCACGTTGCTGATGACGCTGGCGGCCAGGCCGATCGTGATGCTCTGGGCCACCGTGACGAATCCGGCGGCCGGCGTGATCGCGACCAGGCCGACGACGGCGCCGATGCAGGCGCCCAGCGCCGAGGGCTTCTTGCCGCGGAACCAGTCGAAGAAGATCCAGCCGAGCATGGCGGAGGCGCTGGCGGTGTTGGTCGTGGCGAAGGCCACCGCGGCGTCTCCGCTCGCCTTCAGGGCGCTGCCGGCGTTGAAGCCGAACCAGCCGAACCAGAGCATGCCGGTCCCCAGCAGGACGAACGGGATATTCGCCGGGATATGCTCATGCCCGTGGATGTGGGCCTGGCGGCGGTCGAGGATGATCGCCCCGGCCAGCGCGGCCCAGCCGGCCGACATGTGGACGACCGTCCCGCCGGCGAAGTCCTTGACGCCCCACTTGAAGAAGAGGCCGTCGGGGTGCCACGTGGCATGGGCGAGCGGGCAGTAGATGATCAGGCTGAACAGGACCATGAACAGCAGGTACGACGAGAACCGGACCCGCTCGGCGAAGCTGCCGGTGATCAGCGCCGGTGTGATGATCGCGAACTTGAGCTGGAACATCGAGAAGACCAAGAGCGGGATCGTCAGCTTCAGCTCGGAGCCCGAGCCGAGCGCGGCGGTGTCGCCGCCGACGCCGTTGAACATCCAGTAGCTCATCGGGTTGCCGATGATCCCCAGCCCGCCGACGTCGGTGCCGAAGGCCAGGCCGAAGCCGACGGCGACCCAGACCAGGCTGATGACGCCCAGCGCGATGATGCTCTGGAGCATCGTCGAGACGACGTTCTTGAACCCGACCATGCCGCCGTAGAAGAACGACAGGCCGGGGGTCATCAGCAGGACGAGGGCCGAGGCGGTGAGCATCCAGGCCGTGTCGCCGGGGTTGAGCGGGTCGCCCGGGGTGGCCTTCGCCGGTTGGGCGGGGATGAACAGGGCGGCCGCGGCGAGGAGAACGAGGAGGACGAAGGGGATGGGGATCGAGCGTTTCATGAAGTGAAATTCTCTCCAATCAATTGAGTAATCGCCGTCGCCCGGGGGTCCGATCCCGCGCAGGATCGGCGCGCAGCCCCTCCGGACGGGTGGCATCATTGGTGCGGGCAGTGCGTCCCGAGGGGAGGCCGGCTGGAGAGAGGTCCGGACTCGCCCCCGGGCCGATCAGCACCGGAGGACCGGGTTCCTGTCGAGGCCCGAGAGGTCGCCGGTCCGGGGGGACGGTCCGGCGACCGGGCCGGTCACAAATCGCATGAATGGGGGCCGTGCCGCGAGGGGCCAGGGCCCGCACGCGCGGGGGCCGAGTCGGGAGCGGGCCCGAGCCGGCGAACGGTCGAGGAGGGCGTGACCGGCCGGCGTCACCTCGGGGGCCGAGGCAAACGGCCGGGGCGCCCGGTCGTCGCATGCCCGCGCGGTGGGGCGGCTCGACTCCGGGGTGGGGAGCAGGGCGAATGCCCAGGTCAGGGTCAGCGCGAGGCAGTCATGGGGCGGGCATCGCCGGGACGTCGGAGCCGATCCGCGACGCAAGAGCATATCCCCGCCCGGCTGTGCGCCGCAAGGCGCGAGGCCGTCCGCGAAGTGCCGGCCGGGGGGGTCGTGCGGGCCGCGGCTCCGGGCCGGAGTTGCCTCCGCCGGGGGGCGCGGCGCGGGGAGACGGGACGGTCTCCGTACCGGCGGCAAGGGCCGCGTCGAATCGATTTGCTTTTCATCAAGAGACATGCCACGCTTTTACCGTCGTCCCGCGTCGCCAGGACGCGCCCTCCCACCCGTGACGTCCGAACCGGGGGAACAGCGATGGATCGGAGTCGCGCGCGACCTCGCCGTCTCGACCATCTGGTCGGGCTCCTGTGCTGCCTGTGCACGTGCGGGGGCTGTTCCGAGGAGTCGAGGATCGAGGCACCGCCCCGCGACGAGAAACCCGCGGGTACGACGGGCCTCCCGCCCGACTCCGCGCCCCCACACCCCGCCGCGAAGAAGAGCATCGCCGACGGCGGGCCTGGGGAGTCGGCACCTCCTCAACCTAAGGAAGCCCGCCCCAGGCCGACCGAGAAGGCCGAGGCGCCGGCGAAGAAGGCTGAAGCGCCGACCGAGAAGGTCTACCTCGAGGCTGTGCCCCCACCTCCACCGCCGACCTCGGTGGCCCGGCCCGAGAGCGGCCAGGGCACGCCCAAGGCAGCGGCCGCGACGCTCGAATCGGCCAGGGCGCAGGCCGAGGAGGCCCTGAAAAAGGCCACGGTGGCGTTCAATAAGCCAGGGTCGATGCGCCTCGGCGACACTGTGCCGATCCAGCTCAGGCTCTCCCGGTCATCCGCCCCCGATGCGCTCACGAAGAAGATCACCGGGCCGGGTCCGGTCGAGACTGCGGAGGTCGTCGTCTCGAAGCTCGTCGTCGCGCGGCTCTCGGGCGCGGGCTTCGAAATCACGGCCGGCGTCGGCTCCGATCGACCCCAGGCGATCAAGCCCGCGGGGGACAACTACTGGGAGTGGGACGTGACCGCGCTCTCGCCCGGCAAGCACGAGCTCCACCTGACGGTCAGCTCGATCGTCCGAATCGAAGGGACCGAGGCGGAAGACCAGATCCTGAGCTACGACGAGCCGATCGACATCGATGTGACCTGGGGCCAGCGGCTCGCGGGCTTCGTCGGCTCCAACTGGCAATGGCTGGGGACCGTCGTGGTCATCCCGGTGGGGGGTTACCTCTTCTCGAAGCGCCGCAGGGGGACGTCCCCAACCGCGGGCCCGCCGCCCGCCGGCGGGCCCACCCAACCGTGAACCCTTCCGGCCCCGACGAATCGGCGCGTTCTCAGGTGACGACCTGCACCCGCATACTGTTGTGCGTCGGATCGTCGGGCAGGAAGCCGCGGAGCCAGACGAGGCGGTCGCCGGGGGCGATCAGGTCGCGGGCGCGGGCCCAGGCGATGGCGAACGTGAGGGTGTGCTCGACGTCGTCCATCTCGGCGGGGGCGACGAGCGGCGTGACGCCCCAGTAGAGCGACATCGCCCGGGCCGTGGACGCGTCGGGGGCCAGCGCGATCGTGGGGCGTGGCGTTCCGCGACTTGGCGACGGCCAGGGCCGTCCGGCCCGAGTGGCTCGCGACAACGAGTAGCTTCGCCCCGATCCGCCGGCTCGCCAGGCTCGCGGCCTCGACGATCGCCTCCGTCGTATCCGGGACGTGACCCGCCGCGCGGTCGGATTCGAGGTCGGCGACGAGGTAGACCTCGGCGCCCCCCCGGGCCAGGTAGTCCTCGGCCTCGCGGACGATCCGGCTCATCGTCTCGACCGACTCGACCGGGATACTGGCCGACGGCCGTCTCGCCCGAGAGCATCACGGCGTCGGTGCCGTCGAGCACGGCGTTGAAGACGTCGGTCGCCTCGGCACGGGTCGGCCGGCTCGAATTCTCCATGCTGTTGAGCATCTGCGTCGCCGTGATGACCGGCACGCGGGCGCGGTGGCACGCGGTGATGATCCGCTTCTGGATCGCCGGCACCCGCGCCACGTCGAGCTCGACCCCGAGGTCGCCCCGCGCGACCATCACGGCGTCGCTCGCGGCGATGATGGCGTCGAGGTCGTCGACCGCCTGCGGCTTCTCGATCTTGGCGACGATCCGCGATGAGCAATTCCGCTTCTTCAATTCCTCGCGGAGCCGCGCGACGTCGGCCGCCTTGCGGACGAACGAGAGGCCGACGTATTCGACCCCGTGCGTCGCGGTCCAGTCGAGGTCGGCGAGGTCCTTCTCGGTCAGGGCCTCGAGCTTGACTTCGGCATTCGGCAGGTTGATCCCCTGCCGCGACCGGAGCGGCCCCCCCAGAGTCACCACGAGCCGTGCCCGGCCCGCCTCGACGCCCATGACGCCCATCGCCACGGTGCCGTCGGCGAAGAGAACGACGTCGCCGACCTTGAGATCCTCGACGAGCCCGCGATAGGAGCACGTGAGCTGGTGCGGGTCGTCGGACGATCGGTCGCAGACGAGCGTGAATTCCTCACCGAGCCGGCACTCGATCGCATCGCCCGGGATCGGCCCGAGCCGGAGCTTGGGCCCACCGAGGTCCTGCAGGACGGCGATGTTCCGCCCGGCCGCGTCGGCAACCGATCGGATCGCGGCGAGCGACCGGGAATGGTCGTCCTGGGTGCCGTGGGAGAAGTTGAGCCGGAAGACGTCGACCCCGGCGTCCATCAGGTCGCGGAGCCGCTCCGGCGTGTTCGACGCGGGGCCAACCGTCGCGACGATCTTGGTGCGGACCTGGCCGGGGGGCTCGGGCTGGTGGATGGGCATGGGGTCGAGCATCCGGTCCTGCTAGTCGACGGTCTACTCGCGCCCCCGATCCCCTTGCTGATCCGGAAGACGTGCCCGTCGGGATGGCGCAGCGTGCATCTCGCGGACGCCCCACGGCATGTCGGTCGGGGGCCAGGCCACGTCGAGGCTCTGCTCCAGGCAATGCCGGTGGACGGCGTCGACGTCGTCCACCCAGACTGACATCCAGACGCCCTTGTCTGCCGTCTCGTCGCCATCGGGACCGAAGGTCGACTTCACGCCGCCGTTGCCGCGACCTCCCTGGGCGCCCTGGCAGAGGAAGATCTCGCACTCGCCGGAGCAGACGCCCCCGAAGATGGGCGGACTGCCCCAGTCCCAGCCCTTCTTCCAGCCGAGCTTCTCGAACCAGGCGAAGCTCTGCCGGATATCCGAGACGTTCAGGATCGGCGTCAGTCGCTTCGCGTTCATGCGCCTCCTCCCCCTCCCTCCCCGATGCAATCCGGTTGCATCGATCGGGCGGGTTGAGCCTGACAGACCAGACCCGGGGGGTCAAGTAATTCGGAAATCGCGGGCAAGATCGGCGAGCGATTGCCGATTACCCTTGGAGTGGGGGCGGATCGATCACGCGCGGCCTCGCCCACCGTGAAAGGTTAACGAGGCCGCACGAAGCCGCACCAAACCTGGACGCTCGGGTTCGCTCGGCGCGACGACCCGGGGTCGATCCCCCGACGAAACGAACCCAATCGGCCCCCGCATCGGGCCGAGGCGAGATTGACGGGTCGAGGCCGGCTGCGGACAATGGCGTAGCGATGTTGCGCCGGGTTCCGGTTGCGCGAGGCCGCCTCCGGCGGGCCGCGCCGAGTCGCCGCAAGGTCGGATGAGTCGAGACGATCGGGAGCGAGATCCCGGGGCTTCTGCATCCATGAAGCGTGCCATCGCCGCCGTCGCCCTGCTGACCGCGCTCTGCGCGCTGTTCAAGCTGACGGTCAAGGACCACACCCCGGCCGAGCCCGAACCGCCCGCGGTCGAAGTCGTTGCGGACGACGCGGCCGACCCGGGTGCGGCCCTGGTCGCGAAGTATCCTGACCGGGCCGAGTTGGTCCGGCGCGTTTATGAGGCCTATCGCCAGAACGCGCTGGCCGTCGAGCGGACCGACGGAGTCCGCGGCCTGGCGCTGCTCGACGCGCTCGGCGTCGAGGCGATCTTCCTCTATGAGCGGCACCCGGGCGACTTCCGCAGGCTCCGCGAGGGGCTGAACGACGCCGCGGCGGCCGACGTGCTGCTCCACTGGCGCGAGTACTTCAGCCTCAAGCACTCGGACGACGCCGACCGCCGCGTCCTGATCGGCGAGGTCGGCCGCCTGACCCCGGCGCAGCGCCGCGTGGCCGCGAAGTATCCCAACACCCTCCCCCTGCTCCTGGCCGAGCCCGAGGGCGTGGCGAGCCTGGTCGAGCACTGGTCGGGCGACTCGAAGGACCTGGAGGACGCGCTGGCCCTGCTCGGCTTCATCAGCCTCGAGCCGGGGGCCGCCGATCTGCGGGCCGCCCTGCGGACGCTCGACACGCGGGGGCCGCTCGCCCTCGGCGCGTTCCGCGTCCAGGGGCTCGACGGGTTCGCCCTGGTGACGCTCTACGGGCCGGTCCTCCAGGAGCTCGGCCGCGCCATGCCGCTCGATCAGGCGCTGATCCTGCTGCGGGTCAACGCGGAATACGTCGACGACCTGCTCCGGACCCACCGGCCCTCGACGGTGGCCGACCACCTGCGGCACGTCGCCTCGGCCCGCTTGATCGAAGCGGTCGGCGGGAGTCCCAACGCACTCCGCCTCGTCGTTGAGCACGGCGGCCTCGGCGAGCGGGCATTGAAGCGGACTGGTCCGGATGCGGCGGACGTCGTCTATGAGGATTACTCCGACGCCACCCTGCGGAACCAGGCCGTCGCCTCGCTGGCCGAGCACGGCCCGATGGCGCTGGTGATCCTCGACAAGTACGCGGCCGACCCCGACTTCCGCGACGTCCTCCGCGCCCACGGCCCGGCCGCGATCCCGCCGATCGCCGCCGTCGACGCCAACCCCGAGACCCTCGCCCTCTTGCGTTCCAAGTCCAAGCTGACCTGGAAGGAGTGGCTGGCCAAGGGCGTTCTCTCGGCCTCGAGCGACAACGGCCAGGCCGCGATCAAGCTGATCAAGACCGACGGGCTCGAACGCGTGGCTGAGCTGAACTCCTCGGGCGTCGAGTTCTACCAGTTCCTGCCGCTCTACGACCTCGTGCACCTGGGTTCGGTCGTGAGCCGGGGCCACGCCCCGACCTCCGGCGAATTGACCTGGGCCCTGATCGATGGCTGCTTCGTCGTGGCCGACGCCCTGAGCCTGGCGGCCCTCCAGCCCGAGGGCGCGGCCGCGGCCGAGGCGGCGCGGGCCGAGGTGAAGTCCTCGGCCAGGCAGGCCGCGAAGCTCGTCGGCCGCGAGGCCGTCGAGGAGGCCAGTGGTGCTTTGGCGCGACGGGGGACCGAGGCCGCGTCGCTCCACCTCTCGAAGTGGTGGGCCGTCCGCGCCGCGGGGGGGACGTATTCGGTCTTGAAGAAGCTGCCCGAGGCCCTGGCGCGATTGACCGTCCCCGAAGCCGCCAACCTCGGCCGTGCCCTCTGCGCCAAGGCCGGCTACCGACTGAGCACCTGGACGCCCGTCCGGCTCGCCAAAGGCGGGCTCGAGGTCGTCAAGGCGATCCCGCCGGCCAAGGGGGTCAAGTATCTGGGTGTGCAGTTCATGTCAGCGGGGGTGGGGGTCGTCGGATTTGCGAAGATGGAAGAGCACTTGAAGTCAAGAAGGCCCGCCGGGGACCGCGGCAGATAGTCCTCCCGCCGTCCGCTCGGGGCCTATTTGCCGCCCCGTCCAGAATTGACAATACCCCAGGTTCCCGCCGGCGAGATGGGTTGCCTTGGAGCGGTCGACCGGCCGCTCGGGATGTTGGTTCGGGACCAGTCTACCGCCGGTCGATGTCCGCTCGCGAATGTCCTGCCGCGGCCTGGGCCCGCGAGCCCCCCGTGCCGCGGCCCGGTTGTGAATCGCCGCCGCTGGCCGGGTATTCCTGCCCGGCCAGCATCGCACTCTCCCGTCCCCGATCAGCGGAAGATCCGTTGCGAGAAGAGGTAGAGATTGTTCCTCCACTCCGTCGCGTCGTGGCCATGGCCGTCGACGTGCCAGACGTGCGTGATGCCGTTCTCCTTGAGATAGGCGTGCATCCCCTGGCTGATGCGGAGGAGGTTGTCCTTGTTGCCGCAGGCGACCCAGAGGAGCTTGAGTTGCTTCTTCGCGCTTTCCGGATCGGGGATCAGTTCCGATGCCGGCTTCGTATTCGGGGCCGAGGAGAAGGCGCCGATCCAGGCGAAGGTGTCGAGGTGGGCCAGCCCGAAGTTGAGCGTCTGGCCGCCGCCCATCGACAAGCCCGCGAGCGCCCGGTGCTCGCGGTCGGCCTGGACGGAGTAGCGCGACTCGATCGCGGGGATCACGTCCTTGAGGAGGTCCTGCTCGAACGCCGCGAAGGCCGGAGCGGCGGCGTAGATGTTCCCCTCGGGCCGGTCGTTCTTCTGGGCGCGGCCGTTGGGCATGACCACGATCATGGGCGTGACCTTCCCCTCGGCGATCAGGTTATCGATGAGGAGGTTCGGCCTGGCGAAGCGTTGCCACTCCGTCTCGTCGCCGCCGATGCCGTGAAGGAGGTAGAGGACCGGGTACTTCTTGTCGGTGTTGTAGCCCGGGGGCGTGTAGACCTGCATCTTGCGGGTCGCGCCCACCGACTTCGAGTCGTACGAGATCATCTCCAGCTTCCCGTGCGGCACGTCCTTCTCGGAGGAGATGCCCGAAGGCGGATCGGGGTACGCGGGGACGTCGTCGGCGTTCAGGACGATCGGCTGACGCTGCCCCGGCCCGGGACGGCGGCCGACCGAGGAGACCTGCTGCGCGAACAGGAGCGGGGCGAACTCGTTCAGGCAGCGACGCCAGGTCAGCCATTCGTGCGACGTGTCGGGTGACTCGTAGTAGATGTGCTTGATGCCTGCCTTCTCCAGCGCCTCGTGGTAATTCTTGATGCCCTCATACATGCGCTGCGGCTCGGTCGTGCCGATGCCCAACCAGAGGACCTTCACCTTCTTGTTGAACTCGTCCGCGTCGGCCATCACGCCGCCGTGAGCCGTCTTCGGGTCGAAGCCGGCGCCGCCGAAGCCGCCGCCCCCGCCGCTGAAACCGCCGATGTGCGAGAACAGGTCGAGGTGCTTGAGCGTGATCTGGAACGTCTGCATGCCGCCCATCGAGAGCCCGGCCATCGCGCGGTGATCGCGGTCCGGGACCGTGCGATAGGTCGCGTCGATCATCGGGATCAGGTCCTTGACCATTACGTCCTCGAACGCGGTGAACATGCGGCTCATGTCCGGACGCGGTGGGGGAGCCTGGCCCGGGGCGGCCGGACGAGGCGGGGCGGGCGCGGGCGCCGTCTCGCCGGGCCGACGCGCGTAGCCCTGCTCCATGACCACGAGCATCGGCCTCGCCTTCTTCGCGGCGATCAGGTTGTCCAGGATGAAGCTCATGCGGCCCTGATTCGGCCAGCCGGTCTCGTCCTCGCCGCCCCCGTGCTGGAGGTAGAGGACGGGATACCGCGCCTCGCGATCGGCGTCATAGCCGGGCGGGGTGTAGACGAAGATGCGCCGCCAGTCCTGGGTCGTCTTCGAGAAGTACCAGCGCTCGCGGACCTCGCCGTGCGGGACGTCCTTCGGCAAGTAGTAGTCGACGCCCTTCTCCGGGACCTCGATCCCGCTGGTGTCCTTGCCGGTGCCGTAGAAGGTCTGGCTCGCCGGGTCGTTCACCTGCACGCCGTCGATGAACATCCGGTAGTAATGGAAGCCCGGCACTACCGGGTCCGTGGTCGCGGTCCAGAAGCCGTCCTCGCCCTTCGTCGCGGCGTACCGCTTGTTGTCGAAGAACCCGAATTCGACCTTCTGCGCCTCGGGCGCCTTGATGCGGAAGATGACGCGGAGGTCATCATGGATCCGCGGGTACTCCGCGCCCCGGATGTTGGTCGACGCGGGCTTGCCCTGGGCGGGGTTCGGGTCCTGGGCCGGATCGGGAGGGGTGAGCAAGGCCAGCAGGCCGGCGATCCACAGGCTGTTCATCGAGGGGATCTCCCGTGTTGGCGTGATCGCGACGCCGTCGGGGCCGTCGCATCATCACGCCGGGGCCGCGATTCGGAAGTGATCAACGCGGACAGAACGACGTCGCACTGCAAGAGCCGCCCGAGTCGCGTCGCCGGGACCCGGGCATTCGAACAACGCCCGCACGGTCACTCGAGGGGGGACGCGTTCCTCGAGCAAACTAGCCCTCGCCGACAGTTTACCGCACTGTTCGCTCCGATGAACCGGACTCACCTCGGGGCCGCCCCGATTCTTGTGCACCCGCCGCGTTTCGTAGGAGGCCTTTCCTGATTCGGTGTGGTCGCCGAATGGCACTTAGATTTCTGCAAACCATTACGTGGATGTCGCGTCCGCCGATTCTGTGAGCTGCCAGAAACTCGGATGCTAAGATGAGCTCGCGTCGTTTGTCACGATGCGCCCTTGATTCGCAGTCGAGCGTGGACGGGCGCACGTTCGGAGGCTCCCCGGGCGACGGGCTGGCCTCCGCCGCAAACCTTTAGCTATAGGGATTTGCGAAAATCTAAGTGCCATTCAAATATTGAACCGATGTGTTCAAAGACATTTCACATCGGCCCCGCTTCCCAGCGAGCTGCTGACCGAATGACTTATATTAAGACATACCCCGATCAGCTTCCTTTGCCAAAAAGCCGGTCGTGAGCGACCTGAACGGATGTCGGACCGCGCGAAGGGCCCGTTCGGCCGCGTGGGACGACCTCAGCCGTCGCGACCCCGCGCTGTCCGTTCGCCCGCCGAGAGGGAGAGAGTGATCCCTATCGCGGCGAACAGGCACACGGCGGAGTGGGCAAGCAGGCGGGACGTCCAGGTCAGCGAGATCGGCTCGACGGTCTTGTCCAGCGGGAATGCGAGGGCGCCGACGAGCTCGTAGACGGCCGCGCCGACCATCGCCCCGACGAGGCCTCCGAGCGCCGCCTTGAGGAGCCGGCGCCTTCCCTCGCGAGCCCCGAGACCGAAGGCAAGCCCCGCCGCTGCGCCGGCAGCTGCCCAGATCGCGGAGTGGATGAGGAGGGGGACGGTGATGTCCATCGACGCCATCTCTTGCCGGGCGTCCTGGAACCGGTGGTAAAGCGGCACCATGGCCAACGTCGCGCCGGCGCCGGCCGCGGCTCCGAGCGCCATGCCGACAACGCCGGCGCCCGCCGCCGATCGGACCGTCGATCGCGCGAGGCCGCCGGCCAGGCCGAGCAGCAGACCCAAGGCTCCGCCCATGAGGCCGTAGGCCAGAGTCGCGTTCTTGGCCTGCGTCGCCATCAACTCCTCGGGCGAGGCGATCGTCATCGGTCCGCCGGCCCCCTGGACGACGTGGGTCCTGGGACGGTAGTGCTCGACGAACGCCTCGCCGATCCCCCAGGAAGCAACCGCGGCGAGCAGCCCCGCCCCGAGCGCGAAGGCCCCGTTCCGCGCCGCACCCACGGCGGGGGACACGGTGCGGGTGGGTGAGTTAACGTGGCCCACGGTGCCCGTGGACGTCGTGCTGTAAGACTTCGATTCCGGAGAAGACATCGTCTTCGCCCTCCGATGCCGGATGGCTGGCCGAACGTCAATCGTTGGGCGGTGCGCAGGCCCGCGGCCGGCGTCTGGCCAGGACGCCGGCCCGATAATGGCCCACCTGGCTACTCGGGCAGCGCTTCCGTCGAGCCGGCCGTCGCGGGATCGACGTCAGAAGCTGTCGGAGCTGATGACCTCGTTGTTGCCCCGGGTCCCGAGCGCCACCAGGTCGCCCGGTTGACGGTGCTCTTGACGAACCGCACGCTCCCGTCGCAAAGCAGCGCGTTGACGCCTCCGGCATGGGCGCTCGCGGCGCTGATCGTGAAGCTGCTGTCGGGCCAGCAGTAGCTGCAGGTCCCGGCGCGGCAGCCGGCGTACGGGAAGTTCGAGTCGTTGGGTGTCTGCAGCACGTTGAACATCGAGAAGCCCTCGGTGCCCATTGCCCAGCGCAGGCCGATGATGTCGCCGACCTGGCCAGTGCCGCTGCCAGTCTGCTGCCACTGGCGCCAGACTGCCATGCAGGCCTGGAGCTGGCCGATCGTGCCGGCCGGATCCTGATAGGCCTCAGCCGCGCTTGGCCCCGGGACGCCGGAGGCCTGGAGGAAGTTGCCCCGATAGGTGCTCGGCCGCGTGAGTCCCGCGTAGAAGGACCCCTTGCCGTCGCCGGCAAGCCACTCCGAATAGGCGAGCGTGTTCGAGGCGCCATCGGTGATGTCGCGCAGGCCGTAGGAGAGGCCGAACGTGAACGCGCCCGACGAGCCGGTGGGCTTCTGGTAGCAATCGCCCTGCGGGGGGACCGCGTTGGTCGTCCATCCGGTAAGGTTGCCGGTGGTGGTCCCGAAGCAGGCCGCGTAATTGTTGATGTTCTGGCGGCCGGGGCCCGTGTTGGGATCCGACGGGCAGAGGAACACGGCGATGATCCGGTCCACGGCCGTGCTGTTGATCGGCTGGCCCATCGAGCCCTGCGGCGACCAGCCGAAGTTCGCCGCGCTGTAGATCGGCGACTGCTCGAGGAAGCCGAGCATCATGCCTTGCGCGCTCCACGAGTCCCACATCGCGTAGTCGTAGCCGTTGGCGCAGTTCCCCCCAGTGGTGCTCTGGGGCTGGAATGCGGCGCCGGGCGGGAACGAGTTGTGTGTCGAGTGATAGTTGTGCAACGCCAGGCCGATTTGCTTCAGGTTGTTGACGCACTGAGACCGCCGGGCGGCCTCGCGGGCCGCCTGGACGGCCGGCAGGAGCAGGGCGATGAGGACGGCGATAATCGCGATCACCACCAGCAGCTCGATGAGAGTGAAACCCCGACGGGACGGCGAGACCATGGAGCACCTCCGTTCGAAGACCGCTTGATTGACAGGGGAGCCAACGTGGGTCCGGAAGACGGCGCGGCCGATGGACGGCCCGATCCAGATCACTTTTTCGTCTGATGCTGCTGCTTGTAGAAGTCGCCCGACGCCTGCAGCGACTTCTTGGTGGCCTCCTGGCTTACCGGCGAAGGGTTGCCGTCGGCCTTTTTCGAGTCGCATGCGGGGACCATGCTGACGATCGCCATGGCCATGACGCACTGCGGCAGGCGCAGCACGGCGAGAGGGAGCTTCATTCGGGAAGTCCTCCGGTGCGGGATGTTCTTCGTGTGACGGCCCGTGGGACGTGAAGATCTCGGGCCGGCTGTAGATTGACTGGGCGGCGCGGAAATGTAAAGGACTAAATCCTATCTCTTAATAATTTAGACTGTCACGAATTCTTTCGTTTAACGTATCGTATGGACATGCCCTACCCGGTGCGAGACCGTCGGCGTCAGGGCGGTCCGGGCCGAAGTTTGCCGGGGCCGCCGGTGGGGAATCCGGGCAGCGGAGCCGGGTCTGAGCGGCCTTCGACCAGGAGATATCCGGAGTCGGAGTCCAGGCCGCTGAAGCGGCCGGTCCGTCCAGATGGCCACGTGATTTCGATCGACTCGACTCGCCGGGCGTCGCCGAGCCCGAAGTGGAGCCGGGGCTCCGAGGCCGACTGGAAGCTCCCCCCGCCGGTGCGGACCACGGTCCGGCTCACCCCGCCCGCGACCACCGTGACACGGGCCCCGACGGCGTCTCGGTTCGACCCGGCCCCCTGGCCGACGAGCCGGAGCGTCACAGAGCGACCGCCCGGCGTGTGGTTGTGGAAGTAGGCGAGCGGAGTGTCCTGCGAAGCGATGAGCAGGTCGACGCGCCCGTCGTTGTCGAGATCACCGACGGCCAGCCCTCGAGCCAGTCGGGGCACCAGCCATGGCGGCCCGGCCCGGCCGCTCGCGTCGGTGAGTCGCCCGCCCGGCCCGCCGAGCAGGAGTTGCGCCGGCATCTTCCACGGGGCCTCGGGCCTGAGGTCGTTGATGTGGCCGTTGGCGGCGGCCAGGTCGAGATGCCCGTCGTCGTCGGCGTCGAGGAAGGCGACGCCGAAGCCCAGCGACTGCCGCGTGGGCGTCGTCAGGCCGCAGGCGGTCGAGGCGTCGACGAATGCCCCGCCTCCGAGGTTCTTGTAGAGCGTCATCGACTCGCCGTAGAAGTTGGTCTTGGCCAGGTCGATGAGGCCGTCGCCGTTGAGGTCGCCGCAGGTGACGCCCATGCTCGCCTGGTAGCCGCCGTCGGCATTGCTCGCGACTCCCGACTCGCGGGCAACCTCCTCGAACTTCATCCCGCCGAGGTTGCGGAAGTGGAAGTTCGCCGTCGTGTCGTTGGCGACGAACAGGTCGACGCGCCCGTCGCCGTCGAGGTCCGCCGCGACAACCCCGAGGCCCCGGCCGTCGCGGTCGACGATCCCGGCAGAGTCGGTCACGTCGACGAACCGGCCGCTGTCATTGCGGAAAAGATGGTCGGGCAGCGACGGGAACTTCTGCGGGTGGCAGTACTGATACGGCGCGACCCCGTCGTAGCGTGGGCAGGCCTCGGGATTCTCCGCGTCCCACCTCAAGTAATGGCAAACGTAGAGGTCGAGGTCGCCGTCGTTATCGAGATCGGCGAAGGCCGCCGAGGTCGGCCAGTCGCAGTCTCCGCCCAGCCCCGCCGCCTCGGTGACATCGCGGAACGTGCCATCACCCTGATTGTGGTAGAGGGCATACGCTCGCCAGCGCGTCACGAATATATCGGGGTGGCCGTCGCCGTCGTAGTCGCCGATCGCGACGCCGTGGCCGTAACCTCGAGGCATCTCCGCGATCCGCGAGCGGACGGTCGCATCCTCGAAGGTTCCGTCTCCCTTGTTGTGGAAGAGCCGGTCGCCGCCACGATCGCGCGGGGCTCCGGCACGGGGCGGGAATTCGCCCCCCTGCACACAGTAGACGTCGAGCCAGCCGTCGCCGTCGTAATCGAGCAGCCCGACACCGCCGCAGGTCGTCTCGGGCATGTGATGGAGACGGGTCTTACCGTTGTCGAGCATGAAGCTGAGCCCGACGGCCGAGGCCTCATCGGTGAAGGCCACGGCGCGGGCGTGCTCCGACTCCGGCCCGGGCCTCGGAGCCGGACGAATCTCGGCCAGCAGAGCGGCGAGCGTCGCCCCGGAGGGGACGGCCGGCGGTGCGATTTCGTCGGCGCGAGCGAGGTTCCGCATCGCCTCGGCGTCGCCGGGCCGCTGGGCAACGATGAGCCTCCGGAGGATCCGGACCTCGACCCGGCGGTGCAGAATCTCTGCCAGCGCCGCGAGCCGCTCGGCCCGGGCCGGGGCGTCTGGCAGGAAGAGCAGGGTCTGATACTCGTCCTTGGCCGCGTCGAGCCCGGACTTCTCGGCGCGGAGGCGCGTAGCCTCCGGAAGGTCACCCGCTTTGTGGGCCAATTCGGCCAATCGCTCGAGGGCCGGGATATCGTCCGGGGATAGATTGCGTAGCCCGGCAAGGGCCCGCCGCTCGGTCTCGGCGTCGCCCGCACGCTCGGCGAACCAGGCCCGGAGCCGCAGCACCTCGTCCGGGCCGTGGGCGTCCGTCGGCAAGCGGCGCAGGGCCAGCGCCGCGCGCGACGGGTCGCCCGCGGCGACCGCCAGTTCAAGTCGGCCGCGGGCGACCGCCTCGTCGTTCGCTCGACTCGACTCGCACCGTTGGAGCCAGCGATCGGCCTCGTCGTACCTCCCCATCCTGGTCGCCAGATTGCCCAGCCCGAGCCAGACGCGGTCGTCCTCCGGCGCAGCCGCCGCCGCGAGGGACAGCGCCTCGCGAGCCCGCTCGAACGGGTAGGGGTTGAGCGAGTCGATCTGGGCCATCTCCTTGAGCAGGGCGATCGGGTCGGGATAACGACCCGCCCTCTCTCGGACAAGGCGCCTGGCCTCACGAAAGCGACCCTCGATCTTGAAAAGATGGACGAGCGTCTCGGCAGCTTCGGTCCCATGCGCCGCCCGTCTCGCCGAGCGCCCGCGTCATCAGAGGCTCGGCGGCCGCAAGCCGATGTCGTTGCAACTCCAACCGGGCAAGCTCGACCCCCGCTCGCGCCGCGAACGCCGAGCCCCGCGGAACACCCTCCCACGCGGCGCAGGCGCCTTCCGGCCGGCCGAGTGCCCACTCGACGACCCCCAACCGGTATCCGGCCTCCCCGTCGCCGGGCCTCCGCCTCGCGACCCAGGCCAGCATCGATCCCGCCCGGTCGAATCGGCCACGTGCGAGCTCCGTCCTTGCCTCAGACAGCACCGACCTGCACCGCACTTCCTCGATGGCGAGAAGCGCCGATCTCGACGCGATTAACGCCCCGAGCAAGACGCATAGGCCGAGCACGACCCGGCGCCGAGGCGGCGCGCTTCTGCGAGGTTTCATGTTCGTTGCAGTTCGCCGAGAAATGAGAGGACCTAGTCACCTCACCTCCGATCGTACGCGAAGTCGTCCTCGGATCAACCGATGACCGTCTGGCCGACGCCGACCAGTTGAGGGACTTTGGCCGAGCAGAAGCCGAGCAATCGGTCCTCGGGCTCGGCTCCCCGCTGCATCACCTCCAGGTATTTCTACTGGACGTCGGGCGGCGGCTCCTTGGGCCTCTCTCCTTGGGGGGCGACTTGAACCGATCATCCTTCCCCAGGGAGAGCTGCTTACCGTTGTCCAGTTCCACGAACCAGGATAGGGTAGACTTCCTGAAGAATGCCCTGGGCATCGGAAGTTCCTGAGAAAATGCTGCATGCCGTGGGGGGCGAAAGTGGAAAGTTCCCATCACATCTCATCTTACGGGAATTCATGCGCGGTTCCAAAATTGAAGAGCACCTGAAGTCGCGGAGGCCGGACGGCCCGCACTGAGCGATGGACAACGATTGTCTCCAGGTTTCGGGCGAGAACGACGGGGTGGAGCGGCGACGACTCGCGCACGGCTGAACCGTGAGGTTCGTTTCCATGCCCAGGAGTTCAGCCAGTAATCGGGTGTTCGTTTCCTGCGTCTCGAATGAATTCGAGAGGGCCTCGGCGCCGTTTCCGGGCCTGCGCAGCAATCTTCGGCACTACCTCACTCGCGCCAAGTGCTCCATGATCGTGCAGGAGGATTTCCCACAGACGGCCGAAGATACCGTGGAAAAGCTGGCCGGCCTCATTTGCGAATGTGCCGCCGTGCTGCACCTCGTGGGGGAACTTCCCGGGGCGATTGCCGAAGAGAAGACCGTCAATGCGTTTCTCGCACAGGAGCCAGGCTTCCTGGAGAATCACCCGGAACTCAGGTCAGAACTCGGAAACTTTCAGGGCATCTCTTACACGCAGTGGGAAGCCTATCTCGCGCTGCATTACGACATCCCGCTATTTGTATATGCGACCGAGAAGGGCGACCAGGCCCAGGCGGCACACCTGAAGCGGCTGCAACTGTGCGGGAGGTATCCTGGTGGGAGGCGAATCGCCAACCCTGCCGACCTCCTCGGCCAGCTCATCGGCGACATTCACACCATCATCGCCACAGTGCCGAAGTTCGAACGCAAGGTCGCCCCCTCACGGATCACCAAGCATTCGCCGAAGATCCTCTTCGGCCGCGACAAATGGCTCGACGCGCTCGACGCGGCCTGGTCGAACGAGAACCTGAACGTCTACACGCTGGTCGCCTGGGGCGGCGTCGGCAAGACGTCGCTCGTGGCGCACTGGGTCAGCGAGCGGATGGCGGCCAGGGGCTGGCCGGGCGTCGAGCGTTACTTCGATTGGTCGTTCTACAGCCAGGGTACCGGCGAATCGCGGCAGACGTCGGCCGACCTATTCATCCAGGAAGCCCTCACGTTCTTCGGCGACCCCGACCCCATCAAGGGCAGCCCGTGGGAGCGCGGCGAGCGGCTGGCGGGGCTCGTCCGCAAGCCATCGGACGCTGCTCGTCCTCGACGGCATCGAGCCCCTGCAATACCCGGTGAGCGACCCGCAGGCCGGGCGGCTCAAGGACCAGGCCCTCGAAGCGCTCTTGCAGGGCCTGGCCGCCGACAATCCCGGCCTGTGCATCGTCACCACCCGCGAGCACCTCAAGAACATCGAGAGCCACGCCACGACCGAGGAGGAGAAGCTCGACAGGCTCGTAAAGGAGGCGGCGATTGCTCTCCTGCGCCACCTGCAGGTCGTCGGCACGGACGCCGAGATGGAGGCGGCGTGGAGGGATGCCGGCGGGCACGCGTTGACGCTGCAAGTGCTCGGCCGATTCATCGTGGATGCTTACGTGGATAAGGACATCCGTCATTACAAGGACGTGGAGTTCGAGGCGGCCGACCGGGAGCGTCAGGGCCGCTCGGCGTTCAAGGTGATGATCGCCTACGAGCGCTGGCTGGAGTCGGCCGGGCCGGAGCGGCAACGGGAGCTCGCCGTGCTCCGGCTCACCGGCCTGTTTGATCGGCCGATGTCCCGCGATTGCCTGAAGGCCTTGCGCGCCGAGCCGCCGATCCCGGGCCTGACGGACGCGCTGGTGAAACTGAAAGACACGGAGTGGAACATCGCCCTGAAGCGGCTCGGCGAGATCGACCTCCTGACCGTGACGCTGGACGCCATCGACGCCCATCCGCTGATCCGCGAATACTTCGCCAAGCAGCTTCGCGACACGCAGCCAGCCGCGTTCCGGGCCGCCCACTCGCGGCTGTTTGACCACTTATGCGAGACGACGGAGTACCGCCCCGATACGCTCGATGGCCTGCAACCGCTCTACCAGGCCGTCGTCCACGGCTGCCTCGCCGGGCGACACCAGGAGGCGTGCGACCAGGTCTACTTCGACCGCATCCTGCGCGGCGCGGGGTCTGATGGCTTTTATAGCTTGAACAGACTCGGGGCGATCGGTGCCGATCTGGCGGCGGTGGCGGCGTTCTTCGACGAGCCGTGGAGCCGCGTCTCCCCGACGATCACCGAAGCCGACCAGGCTTGGCTGTTGGGCGTGGCAGCGTTTCTACCTCCGTGCCCTCGGCCGCTTGACCGAGGCGCTGCAACCAATGCGAGCCAGCCTGGAGATGCTCGTTCAAGACGAGGACTGGCGGCATGCGGCCGATCGGTGCCAGCAACCTCAGCGAGCTGGAGGTCACGCTGGGCCGGTTGACGGACGCCGTGGCCGATGCCCGCCGGTCGATCACCTACGCCGACCAGAGCGGCGATGCGTTCCAGCGAATGGTCAAGTCGCACCACGGCGGCGGATGCCTTGCAGCAGTCCGGCCAGCGTGCCGAAGCCGGCACGCTCTTCGCCGAAGCGGAACGGATGCAGAAAGAAGACAGGCCGCAGTCTCGCCCTGCTCCATTCGGTGCAATGGTTTCCGGTACTGCGACTGGCTCCTGGCCCCGGTCGAACGCTTCGCGTGGCGGGCCCTCCTCCGTGGCTCGGACTTCCCAATTGAGAGGGACGAATATGGCGAAGATGACCCAGCGACGATTTGCGATGAAGTCGAACGCAGAGCAGCGACGACCCTGGCGTGGGTCACCCCTCAAACGCCGCTTCTCGACATCGCCCTCGATCACCTTACTCTGGCCCGGGTCGGGCTGGTCCGGGCGATTCTGGCGCACCCGCTGCCGCAGCCGACGCTCGACCTGCCACACGTCGCCGCCGCCGTCAACGGTTTCCGTGACGCGGGCACGATTCACCACCTTCCCAAGGGCCTGCTCACCGCCGCCCTAGTATCACTTCGTCCGGGGCGATACCGCGGCGGCCCGCACGGCCCTCGACCAGGCCCAGGAGATCGCCGAGCGCGGCCCGATGCCGCTCGACCTCGCCGACGTCCACCTCCACCGCGCCCGCCTCTTCCGCGACCCGGCCGAGCTCGCCAGGGCCCGCGACCTCATCACGAAGCATGGCTACGGGCGACGCGACGAGGAGTTGGCCGACGCCGAAGCCGCCGCCGGGGGCTGGCCCGCATGAGGTTGCCCGTGGCCGATGCTCCATCGAGGACTCCCCCGGAAGGGCGAGGCTCCGTCCGAGCCCGGGTCTTAGGTCGGGCCGGCACGTCATACCCAGGCTCGGACGGAGCCTCGCCTCCCGGAGACCGGGGATCGCCACAGAGCGAGGGTAGGGTCTCGACAGCGCAAGGCCCGAAGGGGGAAGAGCCTTCGGGGTTGCCGCGACGGGACTTGCCCCGGCCCTCCTCGCGGCTTCGGGACTAAATCTCCCACCGTGCCCGATTTGATCGTACAATTCCCGATGCGGATCGCCGAATTCTCTGATAGACCGGGGCCTTGGCCGGCCCGATTTGACGTCCCTAACATCCGCACCTCCCGCCGGACCCGATCAGCCCGAGGAATCGCCGCCATGCGTCAAAGCCCCTCCCGATGGATCGCGACGGCCGCGCTGGCGGCCCTCCTGCTGACGGCGCCGGGGATGGCCCGGGCGGGGAAGCTGTCGTGGCTCGATGACGTGGTCAAGGAGGTCGTCCGCGAGGCCGAGGCCGGCGGCAAGGCCGTCGCACGCGGGTCGGACGAGGCGATCCAGGCCGGCAAGGCCGGCGGGCGGCTCTTCGTCCGCGAGGCGGCCGACGAGGGGCTCGACGTCGTCGCCCGCCGGGCCGAAGGGCTTGCCCGCGCCGGGACCAAGGCGGTCGAGGAGCCGTCGGAGGCGCTCCTGAAGTCGCGGTTCTCCCGGCTGGTCTCGGGCTCGGACGAGATGGCCCGGACCTTCGCCGGCGCTGGCGCCGGCCGAGAAGCGGCTGGTCGTCGAGATGGGCGAGACGGCCCGTCGGCTGGCCCTCCGTTACCCCGGCCGGGCCGAGCCGATGATCCGCGAGCTGGGCACCGACGGCCTGGCCGCCGTCCGCGTCTTCGGCGACGACGTGGCCGAGACGCTCGCCAAGGAGGGCGCCGGTCGGCCTGGGCGTGCTCCGCAAGACGGGCCGGGGCGGCTGGCGGTTCTTCAACGACAAGGTCCTGCCGAACAAGGGCAAGCTCGCCGCCGCGGGCGTGCTGGGCCTCTACCTGGCCGATCCGGACAAGTTCGTTGACACGGCCGGGCGGGCGACGAAGTACGCGGTCGAGCAGTTCGCCAGGGCGGGCGTCTCGCTCGCCGGCGCCGTCGGCGACGCAACCGTCCGCGGCCTGGGCGGCTCGTTCGGCACGCTGCTCGCCTCGTGGGGCATCCCGGTCTCGGTGGCGCAGTGTCGTGGGGATCGGCCTGGCCACGCTGGTCATCGGGGCCTCGCTGCTGGTCTTGCTCGGCGCGCCGATCCGCTGGATGTTCCGGCCGTTCGGGTGGGCGATGCGGCTGTTCGGGATCGGCAAGAGGCCGGCCTCGGCTTTGCGGTGATCCGCTAGCGGAGGGACGAGGTGGAATCGCGACGGGATCGGCTGGGGAGGTAACGAGCGTCCATGGCCGACCGTCGCAAGGCTCATCTCGACCTCGTCGAGCGCCGGCTGACCGGGGCGAAGCGGATCGCGCTGTTCGGGCACAGGAACGTCGGCAAGACGACCTTGCTGGCGATGTTCTACCGCCAGGCGTCGACCGGGCAGGTGCCGGGGGTTCGACTCGCGGCGGTTGATCCCGCGAGCGCCGAGTACCTGGCCGAGAAGATCGCCCAGATCGAGTCGGGCGAGCCACCGGCCGGGACGCTGGCCGAGACGGAGTTGCGGCTCCGGCTCTATCACGGGCCCGCGCGATTCGACCTGATCGTCAAGGATTACCAGGGCGAGCACGTCACGCTCGGCTCCGACGAGCCGATCCAGCAGTTCTTCGCCGATTGCGACGCCGTGCTCCTCTGCCTCGACCCCGAGGGGTCGAGCCACCCGGTCGAGCGGAGGCGTCGGCAGCAAGAGGTCGAGAACCTTCTCGAGCGATACATCGACAACTCGGCCGACGGTACGACCGACCGGCCGGTGGCGCTGCTGCTCACGAAGTTCGACCGCGTGATGGCCCAGGCCGGGCCCGGGCCGGACGCCGTCGAGCGGCTGGTCGAGGCGCGGTACGGGATGACCCGCCACGCCCTGGCTCGGCACGCGCCGCGCGGGGCGATCTTCGCGGTCAGTTCGTATGGGCGAGGGGCGGTCGACGGGAGGCCGCCGGCCGAGCTGCATCCGATCGGGCTGGAGGGGCCGCTCGGCTGGCTCGCCGAGCAGCTTGAGGCCGCCGATCGCGACCAGCTCGAATGGCTGTGGGACCTCGCTCCGAAGGATTTGCCCCGGCTGGCGCGCGGGGTCGCGGCCTACGAGCGGCGGTATCCGAATTCGGACCGGGCCGAGGCCTTCCGGCGTCGGCTCGCCTCGGCACGCCGTCAGCGAGCAAGGCGGACGCTCGCGGGGTTCGTCGCGGGTCTGGCGCTCGTCGCCGTGTGCCTCGCAGGCTATGACGTCTGGGGTTATCGCGAGGCCGTCTCGTTCGAGGCCGACCACGCCGCCACTCAGGTCGAAGCGAGGTGGGAGGGCCTGATCGCATGGCATCCGACGTTACCCTATTTCTGGCCGGACAAGGCCCTCCGCGCACAGGAGCGGCTGGCCGAGTGGCGCGTGAAGGCCGCGGGCGATCGCGTAGCCGCCGGCACGGCCCGCGCCGACCTGCCCGAGCGGCTCCGGGCGCTCCAGGAGGAGCGGCCGAGGCTGGCCACCGAGATCGCCAAGGTTGAGAAGACGCACGAGCAGGCCCGGCACGACGCCCGCTGGCGCGAGGTCAAGGCCGAGGCCGTCGCCTCGGCCGACCGGCCCGACGCCATCGACCTGGCCCTCCGCGGATTCCTCCGCGAGTTCCCCGACTCGCCCCATCGCACCGAGACCGAGGCCCTGCTCCAGGCCAATAAGGCGCGCGTCAACGAGCGGCAGTCGACCGTCGAGCGGAGGATCGTCGACGAGCTCGCCCGCTCGGCCAGCTTGCCCAGCCCCGACTACACCGACCTGATCGAGCAGACCCGCGGCTTCCTCAGGGACCACCCCGAGAGCGCCCACCGCGCCGAGGCCGAGCGGCTCCTCGCCGGTTTTGTCAAGACGGTCGACGACCGCCAGTTCGAGCGGGCCCGGCAGTTCTCCCGCGACTTCCCGACCAGTTATCAGGCTCGCATCGAGAAATATCAGGATTATCTCAAGTCCCACGAATCCGGCGGCCTGCACACGAGCGAGGCGCCGAGGCGAAGGACCGGATCCTCCGCGAGTGGGACGACGACGCCTACCGGGTCGCGTACGACCTCTACACGAACCATCCCGACGACGTGGAGGGAGTGGCCGCGAGGCTCCGCGACTACCTCCAGGGCCACCCCGACGGCCGCCACGCCGCCGCGGCCAGGGAGTTCCTCGCCTGGTGGGACAAGGTCACGGTGCCAGGTCAATATAAAATCACGCTCCTCCGCGGCGAGTTCGACCCGGCCGTGGGCAAGTACTGGTCCGGGGGGGCGCCGGACCTCTCGGTGACGATCGAGGTCGGCGGCAAGGCGTACGGGCCGTCGCCGACGATCGTGAATTCGCACCGGCCGGTCTGGCGGTACACGTTCCCGGAGCCGGTCGTCTGGAAGCTGGGCGACCCGGTGTCGGTGAAGGTGACGGACCACGACTGGTCGGATTCGACCGTGGTCGTCCTCAACAGCCGCCCCGGCGAGCCCCTGGCGATCCGGATGCTGAGCGGGACGATCAAGCCCTCCAAGGGCGGGTCGACGGCGCTGGTCTTCGGCTCGGATTTCAAGATGCCCGTGCTGCCGAGGCCGGGGGAGTGAGGCGGCCCCGATGCCGGTAGTGATCCGCTACGAGCAGGCCGTCTACGGGAGCTTCGCGTTCTGGGACAGGGGCTACGCGATCCTCGCGCGTTCCCCCGCTGCCGCGACGAGTGGCTCGCCGACCTGAAGGTCGCCTGCCAGCGCTACGGCGAGCGCCCCCGCACGCGGCCGAGGCCGGCGGCCTGATGGCGCTGAAGCTACCGAGCGGGCCGTGGGCGATCGTCCGTCCCTCGCCGCAGGGCTCCGACGACCGCGGCCGCCCCGGCGCGCTCGCCTTTCACGCCCTCTTCCTCTCCGGGGCCGACTATCGCAAGGCCGGGGCGTTTCCCTTCGCCTTCGCGGAGCTCCTGCGCAGCGACTGGACGGCCGACGCTTCGCTCGAATCGGGATCTCTATCGCTCGATGCGGTCGCGTCCTCCGAGCTGTCACCCGACGACGACCGCGCGGTCCGGATCGCGAACGCCCTCCTCCACGGGCGCCGGGTCGCCTTCGAGGCCGACGGCCCGATCGACGACCTCGCACGCCGAGTCTGGCTATCTCTGCCCTCGCGGCGCCGCGCCCGCCTGAGTCTCGCGACCTGGGCCTTCGCCAACGGCAACCGCTACAATCTCGCCGCCCTGCCCCGCCTGGCGGGGGTCGCGCTGGATTCGTCCTACGTCGACCCGATCAGCCTCCGCCATCCCCGCGACCCCGTCGAGGATCGCATCCCCGCGATTCCGCTCGCGGGCGTGATCGCCTGGTCAATGTTCGCCCTCGTCGCGCTGACGACGCTCGGGCTAATCTGGGCGGGGCGGTACTGATGTCGTCGAATCAGCGCCGCCTCGCATAGGCGCGGACATAATCGACGTACATATAAGACGGACTGATCGCTTTGTCGATCGGCCATCCGCCGCCCATGGCGAGGTTCACGATCATGTAGAGCGGAACCTTGGCCTCCTCCGGCGTCGTCTGCTTCTGGACCGCGGCGCCGTCGAAGTACCAGGTAACGAGGTCCTCCTCGACGAGGACGCCATAGTCGTGGAAGCCCTCGGTCAGGCCCGGCGCGGTGACGAAGTCGCCCTGCCCGGTGTGCTTGCCATTGGCGGGCCACAGGTGCATCGTCGAGCAGATCGCATTGGGCATCACGCCGTAGTGCTCGACGACGTCGATCTCGATGTTCGTCCGCGCCTTGTCGGTGAGCGACGGCTGGCCGAGCAGCCAGAACGCCGGCCACATGCCGAGGCTGGCGGGGAACTTCGCCCGCATCTCGAAGTAGCCGTACTTCTGCGAGAATCCCCGCCCCTTGGGGTCGACCGACGCGAGGATTCCCGAACACCAGCCGCTATCCTTCTTCGCCGCCTCGATCCGCAGGATGCCCTTGTCGACCGTGAACGGGAACCCGGCCTTCGGCTCGACGAACCGGGCGTCGCCGAAGTTCTCCTTGCTCGCGGTGAACCAGCGCGTGCCGGGCCCGGAGGCGGAGACGCTCAGGTCGTCGAAGTCGTCGTGGAAGGTCATCACGTAGTCGTCGAGCTTCAGCGAGGGGGCGGGGAGCTTCGTCGGCGGGGCCTTCGAATCAACCCTGATCACACCGATCTGATAGCGCGTCGGGTCCCCGGAGTCGGCGGTTACGCCCTTGAGCGTCCTGAGCGTCTGCCGGTCCCAGCCGCGGTCGGAGGCGCGGCCGTCGTAGAGGCCGATGGTGATCCGGTAGTCGCCGTGGGGCGTGCCTTCGGGCACGAGGACGTTGTTCGTGTATTCAACGCGTCCCGACCAGACCGAAGTGGGCGGCTTCGGGGCGTGGTCGGCCTGGAAGGCGGTCTGGCCATTGGGCCCGATGACGTGGACGAAGGCGGCGAAGTCGCGACCCATCGGCTCGGCGTCCCAGCGATAGGTGACCCTGGTGCTGAACCCGGGCCGGACCACGGGCGGGTCGACGGTCGCCGCGTCAAGCGCGGATGCCCGTCGACGACGGGGCCGGGCACCAACTCCACGTCGTCGATGGAGATCGCGCCCCGCGGCTCAGTCCCGGACTTGAAGGCCCCCTTGCCGATGTTCAGCCCGAAGCCCGAGGCCGGCCCGTGCCACTTGCCGTCATTGGCGCCGCCCCAGTGCTCGCCGCCGACGAGGTCGGACACCTTGAGGACGACCGGCTGCCACTCGCGGGTATCGGCCAGGGGAATCCCGCCGTTCTTCTGGTGGCACTGCTCGCCGCCGTCGTTGATCCGCACGCCGATCGCGGTCACGTTGTCGGCCTTCACCCAGAGCCTGATTTCCTTGAAATCGCGCCCTTGAGCGGCGCCAGGTCGCACCACGTCCCGACGTACGCACCGCCGCCGCGGAAGTCGGCCTGAAGCTTATACGACCGCTTGCCGCCGTGGGCCGTGGCCGAGTCGATCGCGAGGCTCCCCTTGGCCCCGGGGAACTCCGAACCGGGGATGAACGTCCAGCCCTTCGGCTCGGCCTCGAAGTCGGCCAGGGGGATGTTGGAGGGCTTGTCCGGCGTGTCGGCGCCGAAGGTCCAGGTCGGGATGAAGACACAGACGAGGGTCGCGATCCGATTCGAAAGCTGCACCGCGGAGGTCCTCCTGCGCATGTCGATCTCGATGCTCACCCGGCGGGGCTGGCGGCGTGGTCGGCGGAGGGTCGCTCCACCGCGAGAGAGAGCCTCTCGCCGACAGCTTCGGAGTACCTCCAGAGGGTCGAGATCGTCGGGTTGAGGATCTTGCCGTTCTCGAGCCTGCTGAGCATGCCCTTGTCCAGGCCCGATCGCTCGGAGACGTCGGCCAGGCTGAGTCCCCGCCGCTCCCGGTCCCGCTTGAGCTCGGCGAGGACCGAGAGCAGGTGCTCCACGTCCGCCTGGCGGAAGGGCCCGTCGTAATTGCCAGACGCAACCAACTCATCGAGCCCCGGGCGTGTGCGACAGAATTCATCCCGTGTGGCGTGCAGCCTCGCCGCCTCTTCGGGCGTTCGTTCGGTCTTGCGGCTGACGCGGCGGATGGCCATGGCTTACCTCTTCGGGCGACCGGGCCGGGGGACCGGATAGGAAGTCACCGGATAGATCGTGAGGGGGTCTTCGAGGGCCGTTTCCCAGACGACGGCGAGATACCGGCCATCGGCCGTCTCTCCGAATGTGATCGACCGCCCGCTCGACCGACTGACCGCAGTGCCCGCACCGGGGTCCGAAAGGACCTCTTCGACATCATCGACCGTTATCCCATTCTCGGCGATGTGCCGGACGTTTCCATCGGGATCGTCTTTCAGGTCTCACAATATGTCCATCGACTTCTTTTCGCCTTGAGGCCTCGTTGCATTATACGGCAACAGCGGCGGATCGCCAACGCGAGCAACAAAGTCTAGCCCAACAGCTCCAGCTGGATCGTGCGGGCCGTTCCCTTCGCTTCGCAGCCGCGCCTAGAATGGACGCATGCGGCACACTCTCCCGATGCTCCTCCTCGCCCCCCTGCTCCTCGCTCTCCCCGGCTGCGGCGGGGGCGTCGATGCGACGAACGATTCCGTCGCGACGGCCGAGGCCAAGTGGAAGGCGGCGAACATCAGGGACTATGACCTCGAGTGGGCCAACGCGGGGCTCGGGACGGGGCATTACCGGGTGTTCGTCCGCGGCGGGGAGGTGAAGGCGATCTACTCGGTCATCCCGGGCGGGCGCGAGGTCGTGGCGAGGCCGGGGGCGCCGCGGTTGTACTCGGTCGACGGGCTGTTCACGGTCATCAGGGACGAGATCGCCCAGCGCGACCAGCCGGAGCCGTTCGGGCAGCCGAAGGGGACCTCCGCCGTGCTCCGGTTCACGCCCGACCCCGAGCTGGGCTACCCGCGGAGCTATCGCCGCGACGTCATGGGCACGCCCAAGGGCGTGTCGATCGACGTGCTCCGGCTCGATCGGGATCCGCCCGCCGAGGTCCCACCTCCGAGCGGGGTGGCGCAGGGGCAGATGGCCCGTTGACCGGGGAATCGCCCGCTTCTCGGAGAACGCCGAAGCCCAGATTCGCGATAGTGGAAGGTGTTCCTTGGCAAATCGGCAACTGGCCCGCTCCAGGTCGGGCATCCTCGGCCCAGGCGCCCCCGTCCCGCACGGAGCCGCACCTTGCGAACGAAAGGCGGACGCTCGGGTTCGGTCGGCACAGTGTCTCGGGTTCGCCCGGCGCGGGGGGCTTGGGTTCGTTCGGCGCGAGCCCTCGTCGGGTGGCGCTGGTGGCTCGCCCGTCCGCGCGGACGCTACGTCCCCGATATTCCGCACACGGCCGCACCCTTGCGAACGAAAGGCAGACGCTCGGGTTCGGTCGGCGCCGGGGCTCGGGTCCGCCCGGCGCATTGGCCCGCCGCCCGCGCTCCGCCCCCCGGGCTCGATCCCCGGCTGGCTCGGCGGGAGCCTCGCCCTTCCGGGAGTGGTGTCGTAAACTGGTCCTCGGCGGCGGGCCGAGGCCCGGCCGCCCGAGAATCCAGCTCCTCGGAAGTCACCCGATGATCGCGCCCACGTCGACACCGGCTGCGAACGACCAGGGCCGCGCCTGGAGCCGGCAGGCGACGAACTACGACGACCTGTTCCTCGACCCGTTCCGGCCGGGCGTCGAGAGCCCGTTGCTGCCGGCGCTGGAGGCGCTGGCGGGTCGGGAGTCGCTCACCGTCGCCGACCTCGGTTGCGGCACGGGGCCGCTGTTGCCGCATCTCGTGGGGCGGTTCGGCCGGGTCGTGGCGCTGGACTTCGCGCCGGGGATGATCGCCAAGGCGAAGAGGCGGCTCGGCGAGGACTCGGCCAAGGTCGAGTTCCTCAGCCGGCCGATGTGGGACCTCGGCGACGCTGGCGGGGGAGGTCGACGTCGCCGTGGCGGTCAACTCGATCGTCATGCCGGACGTCCGCGAGATCGACCGGACTCTCGCGGCGATCCGCGCGGGGCTTCGGGCTGGTGGCGTCTTCTTCGCCGTTCTGCCGGCAATGGACGCGATCCACTATCACACGATGCTCCTGCACGACCACGGGCTCGACCGCGGCCTCGCGCCGGAGGAGGCCGAGCGCGTCGCGGCGTTCGACGCCGAGCATCACTACTATGACTTCGCCTTCGGCCGGTCCCGATTCCTCGGCCTGAAGCAGAAGTTCTGGCAGCCGTTCGAGGCCGAATATCGCTTCGCCAAGGCGGGGTTCCGCGAGGTCAGGCTCGACCGCGTCTTCTACCCGTGGGACGAGAGCCTCGCCGGCTACAAGGATTTTGCCCACCTGCCCCGGAGCTGGGACTGGTTCGTCCGCGCGCGGCCGTGAGACGAGGGAGGGCCCGATGGCCGACAAGCACCACGAGACGCAAGAGCAGTCGATCAAGGCGCGGAAGCACCAGCTCTTCGAGCCGGACGCGCCGGCCTTCGAGGTAGGCTCGGGGCGATCGTTCAAGGACTTCGTCCGCACGACGCCCGCCACGCCGATGTCGGGGCTGACCAGGGCCGCGCTCTGGGCCGCGGGGGTGCTCGTGGCCGTGGTCTTGGTCGCGGCCCTGGTCAAGACCTTCCACCGCCCGCCCCAGGTCGGACCCCGGCCGGCGCAGAAGGCGAAGCTACCTACCGGCCTTCGGTTGAGCTGGCATTCTCGCGGCCGACGCAGCGCAGGTAAGGCACGTCTCGCTGAAGGCCTCGTCTCCGAAGGAGTGGGGGACAACGAGGTCCAATACCAGTGCTCCGCGGGCGAATTGACGACCGCGATGATTTATTTCGCGGCCCTATTGACAACCGTAAGACCACTGTATTAATACAGTGATACAAGACAGGCCGACGAACGACGCCGGCCCGGTTTCACGGGCACCGCGAGGGAGGACGGAGACATGGTCCGCCGCGTGTTGATGGCGATGGCGTTGGTCTGCGCAATAGGCCCGGCGGCCCGGGCGCAGGTGAAGCTCGAGTACAAGGCGACCGAGGGAGCGGCGCACCGGATCAAGGTCGAGTCGAAGGTCGACCAGGTGCTCACCATCGCCGGCACGGAGGTCAAGACGCAGAGCAGCGACGAGGCGGTCGTCTCCTCGGCGACCGGGAAGCGGAAGGACGACGGGACGCTGCCGATCGACGTCGCAATCGACTCGGTCAAGCTCACGTTCGGCATCAACGGGCAGGAGTTCGCGGTCGACTCGGCCGACAAGGACCCCAAGGTCGACTTCCCAGGCCTCGACTTCCTCGGCCCGCTGATCAAGGCGCTCCAGGGCGTGAAGTACACGCTGGTGCTCGACGCGAAGGGCAACCTGAAGCACATCGAGGGGGTCGAGAAGAACCTGGAGAAGGCCAACGACCTGCCCGAGGCGGCGGCCTCGGCCCTCAAGGGCCGGCTCGACGTCGACCGGATCAAGCGCGAGTTCGAGCAGATGCACGGCACCTTCCCCGACGGCCTCGTCCGCGAGGGCGAGCCCTGGGAGCGCACCGAGTCGATGGACATCGGCGGCGACCAGACGCTCACGTTCAAGAAGAAATACGAGTACAAGGGGACGGTCACGAAGGACGGCAAGACGCTCGACAAGATCGACGTGAAGGCGACCGAGGTGACCTACAAGCAGGACGCGGACACGAAGTCGCCCGCGAAGGTGACCAAGAGCGACCTGAAGGTCGATTCGGGCGAAGGGACGCTGCTCTTTGACCGCGCGGCCGGCAACGTCGTCGAGCGCCGCGAGAAGTTCCGCATCACCGGCGACCTGACGATGAAGATCATGGACAACGAGCTCCCGTCCAAGCTCGACCTGACGATGGAGAGGAACATAACAAATGAGAAGGTGAAGTAAAGTTCCGCCGGATCATACAGCCCCGCCCGTCCGCCGGGCGGGGCACCCACCACGCACCAACGCGGGCGACCCGAGCCCGCGGGGGCCTATCGCCGTGCAGATCCAGATCGCGCCGGGCGACGGCGTGCCGATCTACGTCCAGATCGCCGACCAGGTGAAGCGGCTCGTGGCCTCGGGCCGGCTGGCCCCGGGCGAGGAGTTGCCGCCGATCCGCGCCCTGGCCGAGCGGCTGCTCGTCAACCCGAACACGGTGGCGCGAGCCTATCGCGAGCTGGAGTTGGCCGGCGTCGTGACCAAGCGGCGGACGGCCGGGACGTTCATCTCGGAGGACGCCGCGCCCTCGACCGGGCCGAGCGGCTGGCGATCGTATCGGGGCCGCGTCGACGCCCTGCTCGACGAGGCGAAACAGCTCGGGATCGGCGTCGACGAGTTGCTCGAATTGATCCGGCGACGCGACTCGGCCGGCTCGTCAAAGAGAACGAAAGGATGATGCTATGACGATTGAAGCCCCCGCCATCGACGTCCGCGGCGTCTCGCGGCGGTTCGGCGCGAACCGGGCGCTCGACAGTGTGAGCCTGACGGTGCCCCGCGGTGTGGTCTTCGGGCTGATCGGCGAGAACGGCGCGGGGAAGACGACGCTCATCAAGCACGTCCTCGGCTTGCTCCGCGCCCAGCACGGCTCGGTCCGCGTCTTCGGGCTCGACCCGGTGGCCGACCCCGTCGGCGTGCTCTCGCGCGTCGGCACGCTCTCCGAGGACCGCGACCTGCCCGGCTGGATGCGGGTCCACGAATTGATCCGCTACTCGAAGGCGTTCTACCCCGCCTGGGACGATGACTACGCCGAGTCGCTCCGCGAGGCGTTCGAGCTCGACCCCAAGGCCCGCGGTGAAGACCCTCTCGCGCGGCCAGCAGGCGAGGGCCGGGCTGCTCGTCGCGCTGGCGTTCCGGCCCGAGTTGCTCGTGCTCGACGAGCCCTCGTCGGGCCTCGACCCGGTCGTCCGCCGCGACATCCTCGGCGCGATCGTTCGGACGATCGCCGACGAGGGCCGCACCGTGCTCTTCTCGTCGCACCTGCTCGACGAGGTCGAGCGCGTCGGCGATCAGGTCGCGATGATCGACCGCGGTCGGATCGTCCTGGACGGGACCATCGACGACGTCAAGGCCCGCCATCGCCGCGTGACGATCCGCTTCGACGAGCCCCTCGCCGAGGCCCCTCCGCTCGACTCCGCGATCGCCGTCGAGGGCTCGGGCCGTGAATGGTCGGCGCTCTGCGAGGGGGACCTCGCCCAGATCATCGACGACGTATCGAGGCTCGGAGGCCGGGTCGTCGACGACCACGTGGCGAGCCTCGACGAGATCTTCGTGGCCCGCGTCGCCTCGCACCGCACGAGGCCCCGGCTCCGGGCGGAGGTGGCCCTCGCATGACGACGACCCGGACATTCCCACCGGCGCGGGCGATCCTCTGGGAATACCTCGCCCGCCATCCCCTGCTCGACTTCGCGATCGTCGCCGGGCTCGCGCTCATGATCGCGCTGGCGCACTCTGCTGCCGGAATCGTGGCGGGCCACGGCGGCGGACGACGGGATGCCGTGGCTGATCTTCCCCGTGATGCTGTTCTTCTTCGGGATCATCGCCCTCTTCAGCGTGAACACGTCCCGACCGCGATCCACCCCGTGCGGACACCCGGCGCGGATGTTCCTCTACCCGGTGTCGACCGCGCGGCTGGTCGCCTGGCCGATGCTCTTCGGGGCGGTCGCGATGGCCCTGGGCTGGGTCGCGGTCGCGGTGCTCGTCTTGCCGGGGTTCGGGTTCCGGCCCTCCCTTGGCCCCGGGGCGCTCGCCGCGGCGGCGGCGCTCGCGTGGCTCCAGGCGCTCTCGTGGTGGCCCTTCGGCACGAGCCTGGCGATGGTGCTCACGGTCAGCGTCGTTCCGGTCGCCCTGCTCACGCTGCTGCTCTGGCCGATCTACCTCTGGGGATGGGGGCCGGGCGTCACGTGGGTCCTGCTACCGATCTATCTCATCGCGGCCTATGCCGTGGCGGTGCGGGGCGTGACGCTCGACCGCCGGGGCGACGGCCGCGGCGGCCGGCGCTGGCTGGCGGCCCTTGAATGGATCGATCGGCTCGTCGAGATCATCCCCGGCGCGCGGTCGGGGTTCGCCTCGGCCGCGCGGGCGCAGCTCTGGCTCGAGTGGCGGAGCAAGGGGGCGGCGATCTTTGTGATCTCGTCCGCACTGACGCTCGTGACGGCCTCCTTCATCGCGCTCGTCATGCTAGCCGGGAAGGAGCGTTCGTTGACGATGGCGTTCCTCAGCTCGCTGCTCGCCGGGCCGCTCGTGATCTGCGCGACGACGGCCGCGATCTTCGCGAAGGACGAGATGAGCGGCCGCACGGTCGGGATGTCGCCCTTCCTCGCGACCCGGCCGCTGCCGAGCGCCGCGCTGGCCGGCGCCAAGCTCGGCGGCGCGGCGATGTTGCTTGTCGTCTCGTGCGGGTTCGCCCTGGCGGTCGCAGTGCTCTGGGCCCTGGTGATCGGCCAACTCGGAACGATCGCCTCCGGATTCGCGGCGCTGGCCCGCGAGCGCGGTGCGCTGCCGGTCGCCCTCGTCGCGACGATCGTGCCAGTGCTTGTGCTCCTGCTCACCTGGAAGGGGATGGTCGGTGCGATGCTGCCGCCCTTGACCGGACGGGCGTGGGTCGCGACCGCGGTCGGCCTGGTCTTCACCGCGGCGATGGTCCTGCTGGTCGTCTTGGTCCTCCTATTCGCCCCGCGGCTCGGGGCCGCGTTTGCCGAGATGAAGGAGATCCTTGCGGGCAAGGTCCCGCCGCCCCGGTTCCTCTTCGCCGCGGTGCCGGCGGCGCTCGGACTGATGCTCGGGCTTAAGCTGGTCCTCTCGGCCTTCGCCTTCCGCGCGGCGATCGTCCGCAAGGTGGTCGTGCGCCGCGGGGTGATCGGCGCCGCCTTGCTCTGGCTCGTCGCGTCGGTGAGCCTGATGATCCTGGCCGCCCTGCTCCTCCGGCCCTCGAGCCTCTCGCAATGGCTCACGCTCGCCATGGTGTCGGCCCTGCTGCCGCCGCTAGGACGCATCCCGGCCGCGACGCTGGCGCTCGACTGGGGCCGGCATCGCTGAGGTCGGTGGGCGGCTTCACTCCCGCGGCGCGACCTTCCAGGCCGGCGGGATGGATGGCGCCCGGTACGGCCGGCCCGCGAGCTCGTCCCGAACCGCCTGGTCGAACAGCTCGCGCCAATCCAGCTCGGCCCGGCGGGCAGACGCCAGGTGTCGGCGGATCTCCTCGGGGTCGATGGGATCGGTCCCCAGGCACGTCGCCAGGTCGGCGAGGATGGCCTCCGGGCCATCCTCGGACGGGCCGGGGTCCTCGGCCTCGGCCTGCTCGGCGTTCTCGGCCTGGAGGATGTACTCGACTGAGGGCTCGATGAACTCCTGAATGCCGAGCATCGCATGCCCGACACCGCGGCGGACCCGGTTGCGACTCGGGTCGACCCAGCCCCGGCGCCGCATCCAGGCGAGCGTCAAGAAGAGTGCGGCGATGCTCGCCAGCAGCAGTCCCACGGGGACCAACGGGCGGAAGTCCATGGCGAGAGCTCCTGCGTGCCCCGGTCCTCCCTCGCCCCCCATCGGACAGCCCGCGCGTCGCTTTTCGCCGAACGTCACCGCGAAGATGGCGAGCCCTCGCTGGCCCCGGTAAGCTACCGGGGCCGGGGATCATCCCCTTGGGAGATGCGCATGCAGCGGCACGCAACCGTCGCGGTCGGGACGTGGCTGATCGCGACGTGGACCGCCACCGCATCAGGTCAAGCGGTGGTGCCGCCGAGGGCCGGGCTCGAGGAGGCCGCCGGGCGGCTCGAAGGATTCATCCGCGAGGAGATGAAGGTCCACGGCCTGCCGGCCGTCTCGATTGCGTTGGTCGAGGGGAAGCAGATCGTCTGGGCCCGGGGGTTCGGGCTGGCGAGCCCACATCAGGGAGTCGAGGCGACGGCCGAGACGGTCCATCGCGTCGGCTCGGTCTCAAAGCTGTTCACCGACCTCGCCGTCATGCAGCTCGTCGAGCGGGGCGAGCTCGACCTCGACGCGCCCGTGACGAAGTACCTGCCCGACTTCGCGCCGCACAATTCATTCGGCGGGGAGATCACCCTCCGCCAGTTGATGGCACATCGCTCGGGCCTCGTGCGCGAGTCGCCGGTCGGGCATTACTTCGACGCGGCGTCGCCCACCCTCGAAGCGACGGTCCGCAGCCTGAATTCCACCGAGCTGATCCACGCCCCCGGCGCGAAAACCAAGTATTCGAACGCCGCCATCGCGACCGTTGGGCGTGTGATCGAGAAGGTGAAGGGCGAGCCGTTCGGCTCGTACGTAAAGCGGTCTGTGCTCGAGCCGCTCGGGATGAAGGCGTCGGACTTCGACGCGACGCCCGAAGTCGCGAGGAGGCTCGCGGTCGGCCAGATGTGGACTTACGACGGCCGGACCTTCGACGCGCCGACCTTTCCCCTCGGCACGGCGCCGGCCGGGAACCTGTATTCAACGGTGCTCGACCTCGCTCGATTCCTCGGCGCCCTGTTCGACGAGGGCCGGCCGGTCCTGAAGCCCGAAACGCTGGAGGCGATGTGGACGCCGCAATTCGCCGGGGAAGGGGCGAAGCGCGGCTTCGGCCTGGGCTTCAATGTCGGAAGGCTCGACGACCATCGCCGCGTCGGCCACAACGGCGCCGTGTACGGGTTCGCGACGGAGGTCGCCGCGCTGCCGGACGACGAGATCGGCGTCGCAGTCGTCATCACGAAGGACTGCGCCAACACGACCGCCGCCCGGGTCGGCGACGCCGCCCTCCGTATGCTCCTGGCCCTCAAGGCGGGTAAGCCGCTGCCAACGATCGAGACGACCGCGCCCTCGCGCCTGGCCTCGCGCGGCGGCTCGATGGGCGCTACGGCGATGGGGACGAGGCCGTCGAGCTGACGGCGCGGGGCGACGCGCTCTTCCTCACGCGGGCCACCGGCGGTTTCCGCCTCGGCCTACGCGCCGAGGGCGACATGCTGGTGGCCGACGACGTCCTCGGCTTCGGCACCCGAATCGTCCCGGCCGAGGGCTCGATCAAGCTCGACGGCAAGGAGCTGAAGCGCGTCGCGGACCGGACCCCCGAGCCGCCGCCGGCGCGATGGTTGGGGCTGATCGGCGAGTACGGCTGGGACCACAACACGCTCTATATCCTCGAGCGCGACGGCTGCCTGTTCGCGCTGATCGAGTGGTTCTTCCTCGACCCGCTCGAGGAGGTCTCGCGCGACGCTTTCAAGTTCCCCGCCAACCGCGGGCTTTATCACGGCGAGTCGCTCAAGTTCACGCGCGACGCCTCGGGCCGGGCCACGCGGGTCGAGGCGGCGAGTGTCGTCTTCCCGCGCCGGAAGATCGACGGCGATGATGGCTCGACGTTCCGGGTCGCCCTGGCGCGTCCCGTCGCCGAGGTCCGCTCCAGTGCGCTCGCCGCCTCGCCCCCGGTCGAGGGGGGCGAGCGTCGCAAGCCCGACCTCGTCGACCTCACGACGCTCGACCCGACGATCAAGCTCGATATTCGCTACGCGACTGCGAACAACTTCGCCGGCACGCCGTTCTACTCCTCGGCACACGCCTTCATGCAGCGCCCGGCCGCCGAGGCCCTCGTGCGCGCCCATCGCGGCCTGAAGGAGAAGGGCTATGGTCTCCTGATCCACGACGCGTACCGGCCCTGGTATGTCTCGAAGATGTTCTGGGACGCCACGCCAGCGTCGGCGCACGGATTCGTGGCCGACCCGTCGAAGGGCTCGAAGCACAACCGCGGCTGCGCGGTCGACCTTACGCTCTACGACCTCGCGACGGGCCGGCCGATCGAGATGGTCGGCGGCTACGACGAGTTCTCGAGCCGTTCGAGCCCCGACTATCCCGGCGGCACATCGCGCCAGCGCTGGCACCGCGAACTGCTCCGCCGTGCGATGGAGGCGCAGGACTTCACCGTCAACGCGGTCGAGTGGTGGCACTTCGACCATCGCAACTGGCCGAATTATCCCCTGCTCAACGCCGCGTTCGAGGCCCTCGTCGCGCCCCGATGATCGGTCAGATCGTCTGGTCGCCGCCGAACGAGGTGAGGCCCTTGTGGTGGCTGAGCTTGTCGACGACGTGGTCGATCGCGCGCTCAAGCTTCTCGGCGGCGCCCTCGATCGCCTCGTCGAGCGTCTCGGCCATGTGGGTCGCGGCGACCGGCTTGAGCCCCGAGAGTCGGGCTTCCATCACGCACCGCTTGTCAATGCCGTGCTTCTTGCGATTCTCATCGTGGAGGTAAACCTCGACGGTGACGATCTGGTCGCCGAACCGCTCGAGCGAGCCGATGACCTCGTCCTCGACCCGGCGCGTCAGGTCGTCGCTCCCCTTGATGTGATTGTCGGTGTGGACCTGGACCTGCATGGCGACGGCTCCCGATGGATGCGGATCACGACACGACGGGGAGATGTTGCAGATGCCGTGCCGTCTGCCTTCGCCCTGGCGGACGTCGCCGGGCGCGAATAATCGGCACGCCCAGGCGTCTGTCGAGTCGATGAGCCTTGATTCCTGGAACGCGGGGCCGGCGACGGTTGCCGCGCGGGTCGCGGGCCGGCCGGAGCCCTGCGCGATCCGATCCGCGCCCAGGCGGCGTGATCTCGTCGTCGGCCTCGCTGCCCCGATCGCGGGGGAGCCGGGCCGCCGTGCGCCGACTGGGCGACATTCGAGCCGGCTCCCCCGGAGGGCACCAGCATGCGGCGCGACGCGACGGCATTCGGTGGGGATTGGTCGCGGCTCGCGATCGGGGCCGTGGCCCTGGCAATCGCCACGGGCGCGGCCGCGGCCGCGGCCGGCCCCCGGCATCGGAAGGCCGCGACGGCCGTGCAGCCCTCCGCGGAGGGGAGGCATCTCTTCCTGAAGCTCTGGCCGGCCGGCGAGGGGAGCCCGACCGGCGGCGACGGCCTCGGGCCGCTCTACAACGAGGGCTCATGCGTCGCCTGCCACCATGTCGGCGGGCTCGGCGGGGCCGGACTCAACGACCGCAACGTCAAGCTCCTGGTGGCCTCCGGCTCGGTCGCGGATCAGGCGAACAACGTCTTCAAGGGGGAGCTGACGGACCTCCATCCCGGGTTCCGCGGCGGGACGAGCGTCGTCCTGCACAAGCACGGCACGACCCGGGCCGTCGAGGAGCAGCTCCGCGAGATCCGGGGGTACACCGCGATCCGGACCCCCGACGCGACGACGGCGTTGCGGACGACCGAGCGGAACACGCCGCCGCTCTTCGGCGACGGCCTGATCGACGGCATCGCCGATCAGGCCATGATCGACGCCGCGGCGCACCGCGACGAGACATTCCCCGAGGTCAAGGGGCGGGTCAGCCGCCTCGGCGATGGCCGGATCGGCCGGTTTGGCTGGAAGGGGCAGGTCGCGACTCTCGACGACTTCGTCCGCGCCGCGTGCGCGAACGAGCTCGGCCTCGAGCTGCCGGGCCGGCACCAGGCGAGCCTCACCCCGGCGAAGGAGTTCGACCCGAAGGCGCTGAAGCCGGACATGGAGGAGCGCGAGGTCCGCCTGCTCGTCGGCTTCGTCCGGTCGCTGCCGAGGCCGGGATTCCGGGTGCCGGCCGAGGTCGCGATGCTCCGATCCCCCTCGGGAAAGGTCGACCCGGTGCGCGGGCGGGCCGTGTTCGATCGGATTGGCTGCGCGACGTGCCACGCCCCGAAGCTGGGAGAGGTCGACGGCCTCTACAGCGACCTGCTGCTCCACGACCTGGGCGCCCGGCTCGTCGACGCCGGGACCTACTACGGCGACTCGTCCCCGTCGCCGGCCCTGCCGGGCGTTCTCGCCGGCGGCCCGGCAACGGCCGGCGAGTGGAGGACGCCGCCGCTCTGGGGCGTCGCCTCGTCGGCTCCCTACCTCCACGACGGCCGCGCCGCGACCCTCAGCGAGGCGATCGGCCTGCACGGCGGCGAGGCGGAGGCGACGGCGTCGCGCTACGCCGTGCTGCCCCGGGCCGAGCAGCAGTCGCTCCTGGCCTTCCTCCACTCCCTCCAGGCCCCGCCCCGCGACGCGGCTCCTATCCGCCCCGCCCCGCCCTGCGCCTGCCCGCGCCGCCGGCCGAGCGCCGCGTCCGCCGGTCTTCATCACGGGCTTCCCCTTCTGAACGGCCGAAAGCGACCGGCCCGTCCCGGCCTCTCCTCGATGGTGAGGGGAGGCCGGGACGGGCCGTGTTCGAGGCGCGAAGGATGTGGGAGGATAGCCGGTGCGCCAATCAGGTGCCGAATTCAGGCCGGCGGGCCGAGAGCTGGGCCTGAAGCCGCTGGATGATCGACGAGTGCATCTGCGAGACCCGCGACTCGCTCAGGTCGAGCGTGGCGCCGATCTCCTTCATCGTCAATTCTTCGTAATAATAGAGGATGATGATCAAGCCGCTCGTTGCGGTTGAGGCCCTTGGTCACCATGCGCATCAGGTCCTTGCGCTGGAGCCGCCGGGTGGGGTCCTCGCCCTTCTTGTCCTCGAGGATGTCGATCTCGCGGACGTCCTTGTAGCTGTCGGTCTCGTACCACTTCTTGTTGAGGCTGATCAGGCCGACGGCGTTGGCGTCCATCGCCATCTTCTCGAACTCGGGCATGGGCAGGCCGAGGCGGTCGGCGAGCTCGGCCTCGGTGGGCGGGCGGCCGTGCTGGGCCTCGAGCGCCTTCGCGCGCCTCCTCCATCTTGGTGTGCTTCGAGCGCACCAGCCGGGGGACCCAGTCCATCGTCCGCAGCTCGTCGAGCATGGCGCCGCGGATCCGCGGGACGCAGTACGTCTCGAACTTGACGCCCCGCGTCAGGTCGAAGGCGTCGATGGCGTCCATCAGGCCGAAGACGCCGGCGGAGATCAGGTCGTCGAGGTCGACCCCCTCGGGCAGGCGCTGCCAGATCCGCTCGGCGTTGTACTTCACCAGCGGCAGGTAGCGCTCGACCAGCCGGTTGCGCAAGGGCGTGGTGGGGTGCTCCTTGAACTCTCGCCAGAGTTCAGTGACGTCCACGTCCAGCTTGGTTTGCATCCATGACCTCCGTGTCGGCGGCGAGGGCGGCACGTCCTGTGCGGAGCCGTCGGGGGATCGTCGCGGCGCTCGTCGACGCGACCGATGGTCCCGGGCCGGGGTCGCCCCTCGGGGAGGCGTCTCCGACCCGTTCTCCCCACTGCGGCCCTCTCGCGGTCCAAGGAACCCGTTCATCCTGTGTATCGGACAATCGACACGACCGGCTTGAGCCGCACCGTCGGATCAGGCCGAATAATCGGCCCGACCCCTCCGGACCCACCGCGCCGCGATCGCGGCGAGCAGGCCCGGCGGCCGCGGCCTCGTCCTCGGCGGCGGCTCGGCCTTCGCCGGCACGACCGCCACCGGCGTCGACGCCCCGCCGCGCGAGCGGACCAGGCGTCGGAGTCCATCGGCTTGGTCGGACATCATCCCCTCCCTCCGTCGGCCTCTCCCGTAGGGTCCGCCATGCGGACCGTCTTCGGTCGAGGCCCCGCGGCACGACGGCCCGCATGGCGGACCCTACGAGACTTACCGCAGATTCGTGCCTACCGATTTCCGCGAGCCATCCGCTCGGAAATTCCCGCCGTCCAGCTCCGGGTTCGTGCTCCACGACGGACGGGAGGATTGCCGCCAGGGTCCACGCCGGTCGCAACCGCCGATCGCCAGCCCAAGATGACGCAGATCCACCGCATCGCATCTCCTCCTCCCCCGCGGTTAGCCGCCCGCGATCTCCTCGTAACCCAAGATCAACCGCGCCAGCCGCGCCCGGTCGGCCCGCTCGATATCGTCGGGCACGGCCTGGCCGGTCGTGATGTAGCTCACCGGGCGATTTGCCGCGACAAGGGTCGGCGAAGACGCCGCCCAGGCCCTCGGCCTCGTCCAGCTTGGTCAGGATCAGCCGGTCGGCGTGGACCGTCGCGAACCGCTCGACGGCCGATCGCAGGCTCTTCTCACCGCCCGCTGCGCTCAGCACCAGATGAACCTCGTCCGGCCCCGCCGCGGCGAGGAACTCGGCCAGCTCGCGGATCTTCACCTCGTCGCGCGGGCTCCGGCCCGCCGTGTCGATCAGCACGAGGTCGACGTCGCCCAGGCCCTCGATCGCCCGCCTCATCTCGGCGGGGGAGTTGGCAACGGCGAGTGGCAGATCGATGATCTCGGCATACGTCCGCAACTGCTCGACCGCCGCGATCCGGTAGGTGTCGACGGTGACCAGCCCCGGCCGGAGCCCCTTGGCGAGCTTGAAGTCGGCCGCGAGCTTGGCGACGGTGGTCGTCTTGCCGACGCCCGTCGGCCCGACCAGCGCCACGACCCGCCGGGCCCCGGCGACGGCCGCGATCGGCGGCGCGATGGCGAGGCAGTCGCCGACGGCCTCGGCCGTCGCCTCGCGGATCGCCGAGGGCCGGTGCAGCTCGTCCGGCTCGATCCGGTCGGCCACGTCACGGGCGATCCGCCGCGCCAGGACCTCGGGCACCTCGGCCTCGATCAGGCTCGAATACGTGGGCACGAGCGGCGTCGGCAGGTCGGGCAGCAGGTGCTCGATCCGCCCCGCGCGGCTGATCTCGGCGACCATCGCGTGCAGCCTCCCGAGCCGCTCGCCGAACCGGGCCTCGAGCGCGGCGGTGTCGGCCTCGGGAATCGAGACGACCGGCGGGACGAAGGCGGGCGCGGGGGCTTCGGGGGCCCGGTCGCTCGCGGTCACCTCGACCAGCTCGCGCGAGCCGAGGCCGAACGGCCGACGGCGGCGGACCTCGCGCGTTTCGAGGATCACGGCCTCGCCGCCGAGTTCGCGGCGCGACCTGCGCCAGCGCCTCCCTCAGCGTCCCCGCCCGGTATGTCTTCGCGCCCGCGATCGTCATCCCCGGGATCACCCTCCCCATCCGCCAAGCCGGGCCCACGCCGCCACGAGCACCATCGCCGCCGCCACCACCGCCATCGCCACCAGGGCCGACGCCGCGCCGACCCGCCACGAGCGATAGAACAGGCTCAGCCCGGCCGGCACCGCGGCGAGCACCAAGCCGATCGCCAGCCCGTCGCGCCACGGCCTCGCCGCGACCCCCTCCATCGCCAGGGCCCCGCAGAGCTGAGGCCCCGACCACGTCGCGGCGCGGAGGAAGGCCCCCCGCCAACTCGTCGCCGGTTCCGCGAACGCTCGGGCCACGATCCTTGCTCCTCTACCAGACTTACCGATCAATCCCTGACACCCCTCGTTCCCACGCTCTGCGCGGGAACGCTACCGCCGACGCCCTGCGCCGTCCGATCCATGGAGTGGCCGCGGAGCGGCCGAACGAGGCATCCGCACGCTGGCGCTCGACGGGCACCTGCCACCGCGCCTCCGTCTTCCGCCTCTGACCTCATCCTCGACCACCATGCCGCACTCCTCGATCGGCGTGTCGCGCGGGATCTCGCGGAGGCTCAGCACGACGAGCCTGGGCAGGTCGGCGCGGGTCAGGTCCTTGAGCACGGGCCTTGCCTGCGGCGATCCGACCACGATCGGCGGATGCCCCGCCTCGACCAGCGGCCCAACCGCCTGCGCCACCGCGCGGACGAGGTTCCGCACGACGTCGCCGCCGCCGATCGCCGCATCGGGCCGCGTGTCCTCCTGGCCGACCGAGACGAGCAGCTCGTCGACGCCCTTCGAGAGCGTCACGACCCGCAGCCGCCCGTCCTTGCCGAGATACCCCTGCACGATCCGCCGCGCCAGGCCCTGGCGGACGAACTCCGTCAGGGCCGCCGCGTCGCGCGTCTTGCCGGCGTGGACGGCCAGCGTCTCGAGGATGGTCTTCAATATCGCGAATGCTCACGCGTTCGCGTAAGAGATTTTGCAGAATCTGCTGCAATTCGCCCGGGCGGAGCAGCCCCGGCACGACCTCGTCGACCAGGGCCGGCGACGTCGCGCGGGCGCGGTCGAGCAGGCGGCCGACCTGCTCGCGGGTCATCATTTCGTCGGCGTGGCCGAGCACGACCTCGCCGAAATGGCCCGCGACGACGGCCGACGCCTCGACGACGCGGCAGCCCGCGGCCTCGGCGACCTCGCGGCCGTCCGCATGAATCCAGACGCCCGGCTGGCCCGTGACCGGGTCGACGCCGTCGCGTCCCTCGGGCCGGGCCACGAGCCCCGCGGGCGGCACGGCGAGCAGCCGTCCGGCGTGCGCCGTCCCTTGGCCGACGACCGTGCCGCGGATCTTGAGCCGGTACTCGTGCGGGCCGACGCCGATCTCGTCGCGGATGCGGACCTGCGGCACGATCAGCCCGAGGTCCTGCGCGACCCGGTGGCGGATCGACCGGACGCGGTCGAGCAGGTCGCCGCCGCGGGTCGGGTCGGCCAGGCCGATCAGCCGATAGCCGATCTCGAGCTCGAGCGGGTCGACGTGCAGCAGGTCCTCCATCCGCTCGACCGGCGCCTCGGCCGTCGCCGCCGGCTCGGGCTCGGCGTCGGTCTCGTCGATGTGTCGTGGTTCGCCGCGATTCCTGATCAGATAGGCCGCCGTCCCCAGCGCTGCGGCGAGCGTCAGCAGCGGCACCTTCGGCAGCGCCGTGAACGCCAGCAGCGCCAGGAAGCCGGCCGCCACGGCGAGCACCCCGGCGCGGCCGAAGAGCTGGCCGATCACCTCGCGGCCCAGGTCCGACTCCTCGCTCGACCGCGTGACGATCAGCCCGGCCGCCAGCGCCGTCAGGAACGCGGGGACCTGGCTCACGAGGCCGTCGCCGATCGTCAGCTTCGTGAAGACCTCGACCGCCCGCGCCGGCGTCATGCCGTACTGGACGATCCCGAGGAACAGCCCGGCGCCGATGTTCACGAGCGTGATGATGACGCCCGCCACGGCATCGCCGCGGACGAACTTGCCGGCGCCGTCCATGGCGCCGAAGAAATCGGCCTGGCGGTGGACGTGCTCGCGGCGGCGGTGGGCCTCGTGCTGGTCGATCAGCCCGGCGTGCAGGTCGGCGTCGATCGCCATCTGCCGGCCCGGCATCCCGTCGAGCATGAACCGCGCGGCGACCTCGCTGATCCGCGTTGCGCCCTTGGTGATGACGACGAACTGGATCACGAAGATGATGGCGAAGAGGATCACGCCGACGACGACCTGGTCGCCCGCGACGAACTCGCCGAACGCCCGGATCACGCCCCCGGCCGCGTCGAGACCGTCGGTGCCGGCGCGGGTGAGCGTGAGCCGCGTGGTGGCGACGTTGAGCACGAGCCGCGTCAGCGTCGTCGTCAGGAGGATCGTCGGGAACGCGCCGAACTCCAGCGGCGTGCGGACCGACAGGGTCGTCAGCAGCACGAGCACGGCGAGCGTGATGTTCGCGGCCAGCAGCAGGTCGAGCACCGCGGCCGGCACGGGCACGATGAAGACCAGCAATGCCCCCACGAACGTGACCGGCAGGACCACGCCCGAGAGGCGCGACCAGCCGGCGGCGGGGGGACTCGCGGTCGCGGAGGGCATCCGTTCCACTCCTCGTGCGCCCGGCCTCGCGTCGAGGCCGGGGCGGACGTTCCACGGCCCCGCGTCCTTGCAGGGCATCGACGGATCGGCGCGGATCGTTCGGGGATGAGCGTCGGATGTGCGGCCGGACGATACCCCGGAGGCCCCGGGGTGTCCAGCCCGATTGGCCTCAGGACGCCGGCCAGACCGCCGCGAGATCGGCCATCAACTCGGGCGCGAGCCTTTGGTTCGGCTTCGATGCCATGTGCGCCAATTTGCGGGCCAGGTCCGGCCGCTCGACCGTCGCAATGCGCGCCTGCTCGGCCGATCGCCGCAGCTTCGTGCCGGTCACGCCGTCGGCCGCGGATCGGACGGAGACCTTCGTCGACGGCGTGCCCGCGAGGATGACGATCAACCCGTTCGCCCCGGCGACCGCGAGCGAGGCCCCCGCGAGCAACTCCGGCGCATCGCCCCGCCAGGCTCTCGCCAGCCGCAGGCGACGGCCGCGGAGGGCCGAGTCGCCGTCCATCGCCTTCTGGTCCTCGCGCGATTGCTCGGGCGTGAGCCGAAGCATCTCCGCGAACCGCGAGCGCTGCATCGCGTAGTCGACGGCACCCAGCACGAGGGCGGAGATCGCCAGCGTCCCGAGCATCCCGCGCACGGCCCGGGCCCACGCGCGGGCGAGCGCGGGCGTGTCCAGTGTGCCGAGGGCGGCCAGATCATCCAGCCGCGACGCGGATCGCCCAGGCCGCCACGGCCAGCACGACCACGCCCTTCGCGAGCGTCCATGCCCCCCGACCCGCCCTCGCGGCGAGCCCTCGTCCCCCGCCGACGCCCCAGAGCCGCGCGACGTCGGGCGCGATCAGGGCGGGCGACCAGAGCAATCCCACCTGGGCCTGATGCGCCGCGAAGGCCGTCGCGACGAGGCCGAGCACGAGCAATCCGAGCGGTCCGAGGATCGACCATGCGGCGGTGCGGAGATGGGCGACGGCCGCGGGGGCGTTGAGCGTCACGTCGAGGACACCGGTCCAGGGCCCGCGGACGACCGAGAGCAAGCCCGTCGCGAGCGACTCGCCGACGATCCCCAGCATCAGCGTCGCGGCGAGCAGCGCGGCGGCGCCGGTCAGCTCGGGGCTATGCGCGGCCATGCCTCGCTCGCGCGCCTGCTGGAGCCGGAGCTTCGACGGGGCTTGCGTGCGGTCCTCGGCCTCGACCTCGGCCATGCGTCACCCTCCGGCCATCGGCCAGGCCCGCCACGCGGCGGCGAGCGTCCCCGCCAGCGCCGCGGCGCCGAGGACTGCGAGCACGAGCCCAAGCGCATAGCGAACCGGCAAGGCCATGGTCGCCATCGGCAGCGACGGCGCCGCCCTCGCGACCAGGCCCAGCGCGACCCCCGCGAGCGTCAGCGCGATCGCCACCGGCGCCGACGCCCGCACGGCCAGCGCCAGGGCCCGCCCCACATGCCCGAACGCGATGTCCGCCATCTCGCTCGACATCCTCAGGCCGCCGACCGGCATCACCTCGTAGCTCTCGACCAGCGCCCGCACGAGCATCAGCGGTCCATCGAGCGCCAGGAACACGCCCAGCGCCACGAGCCCGTACAGGTGCCCCATCGGCGTCATCCCGTCCCCCGCGTCGGGATCGAACAGCGCCGCGGTGGATAACCCCGCCTGCGCCCCGACGACTTCCCCCGCCTGCCTCGCCCCCGCGATGACCAGCCCCGCCGCCCACCCCAGCACCGCGCCGACGACGGCCTCGCCGAGACAGGTCACGGCGATCGCTGTTGCGTTCGCTTGGACCGCCATCGTCGGGCCGACGACCGGCGCGATCAGGGCCGCGAGCGCGACGGCCAGGAGCAATCGAAACCGCGGCTCCAGTCCGGGCGCGGCCAGGACCGGCGCCGTGACGACGAGGCCGAGCGTGCGGGCGAGGACGAGGATGGCGGAGGTCGGGTTCACGACGGGATCGACCCTCCGTCCGACGGTCGATCTCGGCCCGCGATCAGGAAGCCGACGAGGCCGCCGATGAGGCCAAACAGGATCGCGCCGAGCGAGTGGCCGATGCGTCGCAGATCCAGCCAATCGAGGTAAGCGAGTTTCGGCAAGGTAGGCGGCGGCGGCGGGGGGCTACCCATTGCGGGAGGCCGCGGGCTCGTGAGAGGGTTGGCGAACCAGAAGGCGGCCCGGGGAGCATCCAGCATCGACTCGCCGTGTGGAGCTGTATCAGGGCGCAGGGGCGCCCACGGCGAATGGGAGGCCGAGATCGCCGCGTCGGTCGATTCACGGGCCGATCGCAGGTAATCGACCAGAATCCGGGTCGGGAACGGCGGGCATGTCACCCCGTTTTGATTCGGGAACGGGCCGAAGCTCAACACGAAATAAGCCCAGCCGAAGACCCCGACGCCGGCCCATGCGACCCGAGCACGACCGCGACGGGCGATTGCGCCGAGGATGGCCGTCGACAGGAAAGCCACGGTCACCGTGAAGATCAGGCTCGCCCAGAGGACCGTCGGTGTCCTCAGCCCGGCGAAGCCGAGGGCGATCAAGGCAATCGTGGCCATCATCCCGAGGATCGAGAGGCGTGTTCGTTTCATGGTCGCCCTCGGGAGATGCACACTCCGTCCTCCGGGCGGCCCGACCAGTCGAACGCATCCGCGCCCGACGATCCCCTCAGATCAAATCGGGAATCGCCCCGATCGTCTCGACCGCGTACGAGACCCAGCGACTCAACAGCCACGGCAAAATGACGAGCACGACGATCAGCACGGCCGCCAGCCGCGGCACCTGGGCGACGGTCGGCTCGTGCATCTGGGTCATCGTCTGGATCATGCCGATGACCAGGCCGACCAGCAGCGCCGCCAGGAGAGGAGGACCGCCGAGCAAGAGCGCCACGCGAAGGGCGGCGCGGGACCAGTCGACGACGCTCGACATCTCCATGTCCCGCCCCCCTCAACTCGAGATCGTGAAGGTCTGCATGAGCCGCGAGGCCACGAGCAGCCAGCCGTCGGCCAGGACGAAGAGGATCAGCTTCAGCGGCAAGGCCACCAAGGTCGGCGGGAGCATGAACAGCCCCATCGCCGCCAGGACGGCCGAGACGACGAGGTCGATCACCAGGAACGGCAGGTAGATGATGAAGCCGATTGTCAGCGCGGTCGTCAACTCGCTCAGCAGGAAGGCCGGCGCGATCACGTGGAAGGGATAGTCGTCGCCGTAGGCCGGCTCGACGCGGTCGGGCGAGGGCGGGGTCGCGTAGTCGTACAACTCGGTCAGATAATGTTCGTGCCTCGTCCGGACGATCTGGTCGACCATGAACCGCTTGATCGGCCGCGAGCCCGATTCCCAGGCCTGGGCGGGGCTGATCTTCTCGGCCGTCAGCGGGGCCACGGCGTCGCGGTAGACGACGTCGCCCACCGGCTTCATCACGAGCACGGTGAGCAGGAGCGCCAGCGCCGTGACCACCTGGTTCCCCGGCACCTGCGGGCTGCCGAGGGCCTGCCGCAGCAAGACCAGGACGATCTGGATCCGCACGAACGACGTGAGCATCAGCACCGCCGCCGGCGCGAGCGAGACCAGCGCGAACAGGCCGATCGTCTGCACGCTCTTCCAGACGTCGGCTGCAACCGGGAGCTTCGGGAGCGCGGGGGCGGATGGTGCGGAGGGCGCAACGACGGCCGCGCGCTCGACCTCGGCATCGGCGGCGACGGGGGCGTTGGCCCGCGAGTTCGGGCCGTCGGGCGTGAACCCAGCGAGGGCCAGCAACAGGATCGCGGCGCCCGTCATGCGTCACTCCCGGCCCGGGACCGGGCGAACATCGGGGAGGGGGCCGGCGCGGACTCGGGCGGCATCTCGCCGAGGAGCGTCGGCGAGCCTTGCGGGCCGGTGCCGACGATCAGGACCTTGTCGCCCGCCTTCAGGAGATAGACCGCGTGCTTCGGCGAGAGGCTCGTCCGGCCGAGCACGCGGAGCGGGCCCGACTCGGACTGCGGCAGGAACTTCCTCGCCGCGACGCTCATCCCGCCGAACGCGGCCAGGGCCAGGGCGATGCCCGCGGTGCCCATCCACCAGTTGGAGGAGGCAGGAGTTGCGGCCGGCGATCGGCCGACCTTCGGAGGTGGGATAATCTTGTGGCGGACGTATGCGGCCGGCGAAGAAGTTTCATCGGCCTTCACGATGCCGGGTGCCAGGGCCGCGACGAGTAATCCGAGGCGGAGCAACGCTCCAAGCCTACCCCCCACCCTGCCCTCCCCCTCAAGGGGGGAGGGTTCTTTTCGTTTCACACCTGGAGATTTACACAAGCCGCACCTCCTGCCGGTTGGGGTCGGGGAGGGTGAGGTGGCCGATGTCGTGGAGGCGGCGGAACCGCTCGGCGACGTCGGCCTGGGCGGCCTCGGCGGCGTCGAGGCGGAAGGCGCCGACGCGGTCGAGGCGGCGGCCCAGGTCGTTCGAGGCGTCGCGGTCGAGGGCCGCGAGGACCTTCGCGCGGATCGGCCGCGACGAGCCGGCCAGGGCCAGGGCCCAGGTGTCGGCGTCCTCGGCGTGGTAGGCGGCGCGGATCGATTCGGAGTCAAGGCCGACGAGGTCGTCGAAGACGAAGCGGAGCCGGCGGAGGCCAAGTCCGTAGAACTCCTCGAGCACCGCGCGCTGCTCGTCGGGCTCGACGCGCTCGAGCCGGGCGATCTCCAGCGTCACCGCCTCGACCGCCGCGCGGTCGAGCTGGGCGAGGAGCTGCGAGGCCAGCGGCTGCTCGAGGCTGACGACGAGGATCGCCGCCTTGCGGAGCGGGTCGGCCGAGGCATCGACGACGCTCGTCTCGGTCGGCGAAGGCGCGGGCCTGGCGGGGTTGGGGCTCATGAGTGCGGCCCTCCTTCGGTCCCGCCGATCCAGCGCTGGAGGACCCCGGCGGCGGCCTCGGGGTCGCGGCGGACGAGGTCGCGGACGCGCTCCGACGGGCCCGGAACGGGGCCCGAGGGCGCATCGACGGACAGGCCCGAGCGGATGCTCGACCGCGACGGCCGGGCCGAGGGCCGGCGCGACGCGAGCAGGCCGACGCCCGTGCCGAGCACGACCGCCACGCCGAGGCCGGCCCCCGCGCCGAGGGCGGCGGGCGCCACCCAGTTCGGCCACGCGCGGACCGCGTCGACCGAGGCGGCCGCGACGACCGGCGCGGGGTCGGCCGCCAGCGCGTCCTGAATGATGTCGACCATCACCCGGCCCCGCTCGGGCGGCGGGATGAGGACCGCGACGGCATGGTCGACCTGCTCGCAGGTTTTCTGATGATAGATCTTCAGGTCCTCCTGCGACGGCGCGCGGCCCGGCGCGTTGTCGCGGGCGATTCGCAGGTAGTAGCTCCGGGGCACCTTGACCCAGATGCTCGCGCGGCCCGGGCCCGTCGGCTCGACGGCAGGCGTCGGCGCGGGGTCTGGCTCGAGGCCGACGGGCACGTTCGGCCGGGTGTCCGGCTCGGGCGCGGGCGGCGCGGGGCGCTTCACGGCCGGGCTCGCCTTCGCGGGCGGATCGGACGGGGACGGCGGATCGACCGTGACGTCGACGTCGATGCCCGGCACGAGCGGGCCGAGCTTCTCGAGCAGCGCGTTGCGCAGCTCCTCGGCGCGGGCGAGGACGAGGGTCGCCGAGGTGGCGCCGGGGTTGCTCGCGTCGAGGAAGAAGTTGCCCGACTGGTCGCCGATCGTCACCGACTCGAGCGCCAGGCCGTCGACCTTGCTCGCCAGCAGCGTCTGGATCGAGCGGATGACCCGGTGCGGCGGCCGGCGCTCGACGTCGAGCAGGACGAGGCCGCTGGCCTTCCACTCGGGGCGGAACTTGGTCCCGACGAGGCTCCGCTTGATCGAGACGTGCGCCGAGCGGATGCCGCCGGCGTAGCCCTCGATGCTCGCCTTGAGCCAGCGCTCGAGCCGCCAGCGGTCGAGCGCGGCGCGGGAGTCGTTGTCGGACCATGCGTCGAAGGCCGGGCGGTCTTTCTCGAGCTCCTCGAGCGAGGGGGGCTCGACGCCGTGCTTCTCGAGCGCGGCCATCGCGTCGCCCCAGCGCGAGGCGGCGACGCCGATCCGGTGCGAAGTGTCGGCCTGGAAGGCGACCTTCTCGGCGGCGAGGGCCTTCTGGATCTCGAGGGCGGCCTCGCCGGAGAACTTGCGCCCGTCGTAGAGCCAGCGCATCTCGTCGCGGTCGAGCGGCAGCGCGAGCATGGCGGCCGAGGCGACGACGGCCGCGGCGAGGGCCAAGAGGGCCAGCCTCGCGGCGGGGCCGCGGTCGCGCATCCAGGTCCGCGCCCGCGCCACCTCGCGGCGGAGTCGCGTCGCCGCCGAGGCGGATGACCTCGGTCCCTCGGTCCGCATCGCTCGCCCCCCCCGTGCCGCATGGCCGGCCCATCGCGGGCCGCGCGGCGCCAGCGGACCTGAGGGGCCCGGCTCGTCGTGGGACGTGGTTCGCTCCGTCAAGGGAGAGCGGATCACGCGTCTCGACGGCGACCCCATCCTTGGGGTCTCGGGGCCCATCGCATCCTGCGGGGCGAGAGTTAGCCACATCGGGGGCGGTTTGTCAACGCGGAGTCGGGGCTCGTGCGGGCGGCGGTGGACGGGAAGATGCATACGGAAGACGGAGTGCGGAGTGAAGAGTGCGGAGTGAAGAGTGCGGGGTGCGAAGACGGGGGACCGGATTCCGGGACGAGCTCTTGCGAGAGGCATGAGAGCGTATGATGGCTCGACTCCCGTCCGCCGAGCTCAATTCGTCCCGCATTCCGCACTCTTCACTCCGCACTCCGCACTCCGCACTCCGCACTCCGCACTCCGCACTCCGCACTCCGCACTCCGCACTCCGCACTCCGCACTCCGCACTCCGCACTCCGCACTCCGCACTCCGCACTCCGCACTCCGCACTCCGCACTCCGCACTCCGCACTCCGCACTCCGCACTCCGCACTCCGAATTCTGCCCTCAAGTTCCCCCGGCCTTCCTGCCCCGCGCAGAAAAGCCCGACGGCCCGCGCCCGCCCCCGCGAGGGGGAGAGCACGGGCCGTCCGCAGCCGATTCGGGGGCAGGCACCCGTCTCAGGTCGGTTTCCGCCGGGGCTCAGTTGCCCGCGGGGGAGAGCTGCAGCAGCGAGCTGCCGCCGGTGGCGATCGTCGGGGCCGGGGGGACCTCGTCGGCGGCCAGGGCGGGACGCATCTCGCCAACGGCCGGGCGATAGTAGGTCGTCTGGCCCGCTGCGGTCGGGGCCGCGTACTGGGGCGCCGCCTGCGGGGCGGGCGACACCTGGCTCGTCGGGTAGACGGCCGGGGCGCCGCCGCAATCACCGCAGCCGGTGTTGCCGCAGCCGCTGCCGCCGCAACCCTTGGCCCAGCTGTGCTTCTTCTTCAGGACCCACTCATACGTGACCGTATGCTTGGGGAAGTTCATCTTGGGCATCTTGAACCCGGAGAAGCAGTGCTTCTTCTTCGGGGCGCACGTGTCACACTGCGGGGAGGCGACCACCGACTGGGGGCTGCCCTGCGGCGAAGCGAGCCCGCAGGTGTCGCAGCCGGCGGCGCCATGATGGCCACCCGCCTTGCTCACGCTCGCGGCGCCGAGAGCAAGGGCCAGGCCGAGGCTCAACGTCAAGGGCTTCAGCATGGGAGACGATTCTCCTTCGGAAACGTCGGTCAAGGCTCGCGACGGTTCGGTCCCGACGGGCGAGCCCCCGGGCCGAGACGCGACGCCCCGTTTGTTCGATCAGACCCAGGCGCCGTCTCCGGCGGGCTTTCCCGAGCCCGGGGCCAAGCGACGCAACGTCGCGCGACCCGTACAGAGGACGACTCCACCCGTTTCGGTGCTCCCGAGACCTCGCCGCGGATGAGACCTTGGCGAGTTACCCGTTTCATCGTCATCCCAAGGCCCAGGCTTGAACGCCCACGACGTTTTCTAGTAAAGACTTACGTCGATCGACGCTGCCGCTTATCGCGATCGCGGCGTCCCGGCAATTCGCGCAAAATGATCCGGCCCGGCGATCGGGAGAACCGCCAATCTCGCGACGATCCCGCTTCGCCGACGCGATGGCCTTGCCCACGCGGTGCGACCGGACCGGCGTCGGCGTGGCCGCGACGGCCGACTTCGAAAAAGAATTCGCAAACCCGATCCCCTTGCCCCGGCTCGACCTTGCCGATTGGGCCGACGCCGAGGCCCAACCGTCGGGTTGACAGCCCCGCGGGGCATCCGTTATACCGCGTCTCGTCCCCACGGGAGGGGGACGTCGGGCCGGCCCCAGCGACCGGCCCGAGGGCCGCAGGATTCGGCGCACCCCACGCTCACGCACCCGGACTCAGTCCGCTCAATCCGCCCCGCGACGCGCCCCAGCCGGCGCGCCCCGCTCCCGCGTGCTCCCTCCTGATCGAGGGAGAACGGGCCCGTACACCGTCCGCCCCCGAGGGCGGACCTCGACCCAAGGATGGTGCGGCCGCGGCGGGGGGAACACACGCCGGTTCAAGGATGACCCGGTCCCCCGCCCTCGCATCGCCCCGAAGACCCCGGCCGATCCCCGATCGGCCCGGCCCCGGGGCGACGCGAGCGGCCCAGCGAAGCGGGGCACGACGGGGAGTCGCCAGCGCATGGGGCCCGAGACCCGACGACCGCCGACCCGGGCCACTCATCCCGCACCGCCGCACCGCCGATTCTTCCCGATCCCGCGCGAGGCCACGCGCGGCGGCCTTTACGACGGCGAGCCCGAGACCTGCCGCCGCGACCTCCGCCGCTTCGTGCCGATCCTGGCGCACCTCGGCGTGATGGTCCTCGTCTTCGTCGTCTATCGATTGGAAGGGCGCGCCTTCCAGGGCATCGCCGCGGCGACCTTCCTGGCGCTGCCCGTCCACTACGCCCTGCCCTATCGCTGGAAGCGCCCCTTCTTCGTCGCGCTCTCGATCGGCGCACTGATCGGCGTCTTCGGCCTCGCGGCCGGCGCGGTCGTGCTCGGCGCCTCCGCTCTATTAATTGGCGCCTGCTACCTGCCGATCCCCTGGCTCGCCCGCACCGCCGTGGTCGCGGCGATCGGACTAGCGCTGGCACTTGGCCGCGCCGGTCTCTACAGCTTTGCCGCCCCCGAGACGGCTTGGGCCGTGATCGGCTCGGTGTTCATGTTCCGGATGATCCTCTATCTCTACGAACTCAAGCACGCGACGCGGCCCGAGCCCCTGGGCGACACCCTCGGCTACTTCTTCCTCCTGCCGAACTTCTGCTTCACCTGGCTCTTCCCGGTGGTCGACTACCGGACGCTTCAGCGCGGCTACTATGCGAAGGAGATCCACGCCAACCAGCAGGCCGGCCTGCGGATGATGTTCCGCGGCACGGTGCAGCTGCTCGTCTACCGGCTCGTGTACCACGACCTGGTGATCGGCATGGACAAGGTCATGGACCCCGCCACGCTCGCGCGGTTCCTGACGACGAACTACCTCCGCTACCTCCACGTCTCGGGCCAGTTCCACCTGGCCATTGGCATGCTCCACCTCTTCGGCTTCAGCCTGCCCGAGACGCACCACCGCTACCTGCTCGCGTCGAGCTTCACCGACTACTGGCGGCGGATCAACATCTACTGGAAGGACTTCATGGTCCGCGTCGTCTTCAACCCCGTCGCCTTCCGCCTCAAGCGCCGGCCCCAGTGGCTCGCGCTGCTGGCGGCGACGGCCGCGGTGTTCGTCGCGACCTGGTTCCTGCACGCCTACCAGTCGTTCTGGATCAGCGGCTCGTGGGGCTTCTCGTGGCAGGACTCGCTCTTCTGGGCGATCCTCGGCGGACTGGTGCTGGTGAATGTGCAGCTCGATGCACGATCGCCCCGGCGGCGAACGTTAGGGGCGAAGGCGGAGCAAGGTCCGCGTGCTTTGGTGATCCGCGCGATCAGGATCTTCGCGACCTTTACGACGATCGCCGTGCTGTGGTCCCTGTGGACGAGCCCGAGCGTCGGCGCGTGGCTCGAGATGTGGGAGAGGGTGATCCTGTAGGTCCGCTGTGCGGACGTCTTCGATTCCATAGCCATCGCGGGGAAGGCGTTCGCGCTGCGGACCCTACGATGGGGTCGGATCAGAGTTCTGGGAGGGCTGTCTTCGATTCCCAGAGCAGCCGACCTAGCGGCGCCGCGACGGACGCTTGCCAGACCACGAACCCCAAAAGCATCGTCCCCTGAAAGGCTCCGGCCAAGGCCTCAAGGGCGCCGAAGACGACCCCCGCCGCGGTCCCCGCGACGACCATCCACGGCAGGATCTTGGGGGTCTCCCTCCGGCCGAGGATCACCAGGAGTCCGAGTCCGACGAGCCCCGATCCGACGAGCCCCGCAATCCCGTACGCCAGGAGAGAGAGAACCCCGTCGAAGGGAGGTGGCGTCCCTCTCAGAGTCCCTAGACAGCCGAGGCACATGAGGAGGCCGACGTACCAGGCGACCGAGCCGACCAGGGCCGCCGCGGGGAATGCCAGCCACGGGTGGGACACCCGCCGGACGAGGGGGATCAGGACCATCGTTCCGAAGGCCAACCCCGGCCCGAAGATCAGGCCGACGCCCGTCAAGATCGACCCGAACGAGACGACGCCCGCAACGGCGCCGATCGCGATCATGTGATAGGTCCACACGTCGAAGAAGCGGTATGGCTCGAAGTCTCGGCCCATGACGACCTCCCCTCTTGATCGGAGTACCGTATCCCCCCGACCGCAGCCACGCGACCTCCATTAACCGAGCCTACGAAAAGCTCGCCAGGCGCTTGATCGCATGGACGCACCCCGACCGCCCTTGGCCGCCCTCGCCCTGCTCGCCCTCGGCATGGTCCCGGGCGGCCTGGCGCGGACGCTCCGGGACGACTCGCCCAACGCCGCCGACTACGACGGGATCGAGCGCGGCTATTACGAACGCCTGGTCGACAACGACCGTCGCCCAGAGGGGCCGCCTCGCGAGTCGCACGCGCCGTTCGATGCGGGCATCCTGGCCCGACCCGTCGACGACGTCCGCGAATACGTGCTCAAGCCGAAACTGGTCGCTACGCATAAGGGGGCGACGTGGACGACGAATGCGCTTGGGATGCGGGACAAGGAGTACAGCATCACCAAGCCGCCGGGGGCATTCCGCGTCGCGCTGGTCGGTGACTCGATCGCGGCGGGGTGGGGGGTGGATGATGAGCTCGGGTTCGAGCCGGTCTTGGAACGGGCTTGGAACAAGCGCGTGGGTAAGGGTTCCATCGCTGGCTCGGCCCCCCCACCCTACCCTCCCCCACAAGGGGGGAAGGTTTTCCATTCTCTTTCGGGCGGAACTCAGAAACCCTCCCCTCATGCGGGGGAGGGTAGGGTGGGGGGTCACCGGGATGGCCCTGTCACTGAAAACTCCCCGCACATCCAGGTTCTCAACTTAGCCGTCCCCGGCCACGCCCCCGGCCAGCGGTGGGAGCACTTCGCGCGCGTCGGCTGGCAAACCAATCCTGATCTCATCCTGTTCGAAGGTACCCTCGCCGACCTCGGCTGGGACGAGCGCCGGCTCCGCGCCCTGATCCCGCGAGGACTCGGGCTCGATGCCCCCGTCTACACAGATGTCCTCACCGAGATCGGCATCACTCCCAACCTCACGCCCGATGAACTCAAGGCCCGCCTCCGCCCTCATCGCGAGGCCATCCTCCGCGGCGTCTATCATCGCGTCGTGGCCGATTGCCGCGCGCGGGGCGTCTCGGTGGCCTGGGTGCTCTTGCCGAGGGTAGGGAAGCCGGTCGACCCCGAAGATCGCGCAAGGATCATCCGACTCGCGAGGGATACCGGCTTCGATCGGGTGGTCGACCTCAGCGATAGCTTCGACGGCCGCCCGGCGTCCTCCCTCGCGATTGCCCCCGACGACTTCCATCCCAATGCCGAGGGCCACGCCACATTAGCGCGTCGGCTCGACGCGGCCCTGGCGGAATTTCTGTCGTCGTCGGCACGATCGAGCCGACCACTACAATGAGAACCCTCGCGCCCGTCCGACCCGACCTCGTCCGGGGCCGGCCGCGGCGCCGCCGTCGCCCGAGAGAGCGGGAGTCGATCCGCGATGACGTCGAATACCGGCTTCCGCCCCTCGCCCGCCCATTTCGCCCTGACGCTCACCGTGCTCGTCCTCGGCGTGGTCCCCCTGCCCCATGCCCTGAGCGACGCGCGCGAGAGTGCCCGCTCGCTCGAGCCGAACCGGGCCGACGCCGAGGCCGGCGCGGGGGGCTATTACGAGGGGCTAATCGAGGGCGCCGAGGCCGCCACCGGCACGCGCTCGGAGCTCTCGCTCTGCCTGCTGGGCAAGCCCATCGAGTGGGTCCGGTTCCAGGCCGCGAACGTCTCGCGGCCCACGCTGCGCGACTTCCTCCAGTTCGAGCTGATCCCGGGCCTCGAGAAAGAACTCTACGGCAAGCACTTCACGATCAACCGCCATGGGATGCGCGACCGCGACTACACGGTCGCCAAGCCCGCCGACACGTTCCGGATCGCCCTGCTCGGCTCGTCGATCGACATGGGCTGGGGCGTGGGCGACGACGAGACGTATGAAAACCTGCTCGAAGACTGGCTCAACGACCACGCCCGCCGCCGCGGGATCGACCGGCGGTTCGAGGTGCTGAACTTCGCCGTCGCCGCCTACGGCCCCTTGCAGCGCTACGCCCTGCTCGGCCGCAAGTTCGAGGCGTTCGCGCCCGACCTCGTCCTCTACTCCTCGACGACGCTCGACGCCCGCCTGCTGGAGATCCACCTGACGGGCCTCCTGATGCGCAAGGTCGACCCGACATACCTGTTCCTCAAGAAGGCGATCGCCGACGCCGGCATCACCGACGAGGACAGGCGCACGGGCCCCGATCGCCAGTACGTCCACAAGGACGCGGTGAAGCTCAAGGTCCGCGCGAGCTTCTGGCCGATCCTCGACGCGATGCTCGGCGGCGCTGGCCGGCGATTGCCGTTCGAATGGCGTCCCGCTGGTCTTCCTGGCGATCCCCCGCGCCGCGAGGATCGACTCGCCCGACGCCCGCGCCGGAGCCCTGGCCCGCCTCGCCGGGATCTCCGCGAGGCTCGCCGTCCCGCTGATCGACCTGACCCCGACGTTCGACCGCCCCGACCCGTCTGAGCTTGCCGTCGCCCCCTGGGACGACCACCCCAACGCCGGGGGCCACCGCCGGCTCTTCCTCGCCCTGGCCCGCGCCCTCGCCGACCGGCCGGAGCTGTATCGCTCTCTCTTCGGGCTCGACCCGATGGGGCCGGTCAATCCGAGAGAATCATCCACAGAGGACACAGAAGTACACAGATAAGAACCGAAAATGATTTTATTTTCTGTGTCCTTCTGTGTCCTCTGTGGATGATTCTCCTTCCTCTTGAATTGGCACCCGGGAAGGACCCCGAGCATGGACGCCCCCCACCTGAGTTATCTGCTCGACGAGGCCGCCGCCCGATGCCCCGAGGGCGTGGCCGTCGAGGACGAGGCCGGCCGCTCGGCGACCTATGGCGAACTCGCCCGCATGGCCGACCGGCTCGCGACGCGGCTCGCGCGCTGGGGCGTCGGTCCGGGGGATCGCGTCGGGCTGTTCCTGCCCAAGTCGATCGAGGCCGTTGCGGCGATCCACGGGACCTTGAAGGCCGGCGCGGCGTATGTGCCGGTCGACCCGACGGCGCCGGCGATCCGGGCGCGGGCATCCTCGCGGACGCGGGCGTGAAGGCCGCGATCGTCGCCGATTCCCTTGCGACCTCGCTCCGCGACGCCTGGCCCGCGTCGGGCCCCCTGCCCCGGCTGATCGTCGTGGGAGAGGGAGCCGCGAACTTGAACTCGGAGGATGCAGCCTGGGACGACGTCCTCGCCGACGACGCCCCCTCGCCCCTGGCCCCAAACCGCTCGGCCGATGACCTCGCGTACATCCTCTACACCTCCGGCTCGACCGGCCGCCCCAAGGGGGTAGCGCTCTCGCACGCCAACGCCTTCGCCTTCCTGGACTGGTGCCGCGACCATCTGGATGCACGGGACGGCAATCGCTTTGCCTCGCACGCGCCGTTTCATTTCGATTTGTCCGTTTTTGATTTATATGCGTCTGTCCGCCACGCCTCGCCCCTGGTGCTGATCGGCGAGGGGCTGGCGAAGGACCCCGCGCGGCTCGCGTCATTCATCGCCGAGCGGCGGATCGACGTCTGGTACTCGGCGCCGTCGATCCTGGCGATGATCGCGGACGATCGTAGGGTCCGCCATGCGGACCATCCGGCGTCGATGGCCGCGTCCGAAGATGGTCCGCACAGCGGACCCTACGAGAGCCCCCGCCTCGTCCTCTTCGCCGGCGAAGTTTTCCCGATCGAGGCCTTGAAGAGGCTCCGCAATCTCTGGCCCGAATCCGCGCTCTGGAACCTCTACGGCCCGACCGAGACGAACGTCTGCACCGCCCATCGCGTGCCCGACGTGATCCCGGCTGACCAGACCGAGCCCATGCCGACCGGCCGCGTCTGCGCACCCCATCGCGCGAGGGTCGTGGATGAATCTGGCAAGGACGTTGCATCGGGCGCGATCGGCGAGCTCCTGGTCGCGGGGCCCGGCGTGATGCTCGGCTACTTCGGGCGGAAGGACCTCACCGACGCTGCCTTCCTCGACGAGCCCGACGGCACCCGCTGGTATCGGACGGGCGACCTCGTCGCCGACGAGGGCGATGGGGTCTACCGCTTCCACGGCCGCCGCGACCGGATGGTCAAGAAGCGCGGCTACCGGATCGAATTGGGCGAGGTCGAGTCGGCGCTCCATCGCCACGAGGGGGTCGACCGCGCGGCCGTCGTCGCCCGGAGCGACGGCGACGGCGTCTCGATCGCCGCGTTCGTCGCCCTGAAGCCCGACCGGAAGGCATCGATCATCGCCATGAAGCGTCACTGCACCATGTATTTGCCCCACTACATGATCCCCGACACGATCGCCTTCGTGCCCGCGCTGCCGGCGACCTCGACCGGCAAGGTCGACTACCAGGGCCTCGCCCGGCTGGCGCCGTGACGCTCCGCCACCTGCTCTCCTGGAAGTCGCTCTTCTACGACGCGGCGCTGCCCCTGCTACGGACGCTCGGCCCCGCGCGGAGATGCGCTGCTTGGCGACCTCGGCCGCCTCGTGTCGATGTGCCAGCCAGGCCGACGCGCGCAGATCGAGGCGTCGGTCGCGCGGGCGAAGCAGTCCCTCGAAGCCGACTGGGACGTCGCCGCGACATCCCGCGCGCTGGCCGCGAACATCCCCCGCTACCTGGCGCGCGACTATCCGATCGACGGCGCCGATGATGCTCACGTCCTGTCCCGTTTCGACGTGACGGGCACCTGCCATCTGGATGACGCCCTCGCCGCCGGCCGGGGCGTGATCGTGGTCGGCAGCCACCTCGGGGCGCACGTCGCGGGGCTGCACTGGCTCTATCGCCGGGGCGTGCCGCTCCGGCTGCTCGTCCAGCGTCCGGGGCACGTCTCGAGGGCGCTGAAGCTCCGCTTCGACGGCCCCGGCCCGCACCCGCAGCCGAGGCTCTTCCTCCGCCGCGGCCTGGCCACGGGCGACGCGGCCGAGCGGCTCCTTCGCGCCCACGCCGCGCTCCGCGACGGATACGCCGTCTACCTCAACGGGGACATTCCCTGGCCCGGCCCCAATGCCCGCCCCGGCCATTTCCTCGGCCGCGACCGCGCGCTGCTCGCCATCTGGGCCGACCTCGCTGTCCTTGCCCGCGCCCGGCGCTGTTCGTCACCTGCACGCACCTCCCGCACGGTCGCTATTCGCTGGACATCTCGCCGCCGTTCGACCTCCGCCCTGGCGACGAGCCCGCGGCGGTCGCCGCGTACCTCGCCCGCCTCGAGTCGGCGATCCGCGCGCACCCTGCCGACGCCGTGGCCCATCTCACCTGGCCCTGCTTCGGCCCCGGGCCGGCGCCGATGCCCTGCGAACGGGCCCGGTCGCGCGAGGGTGTCATCGCGCCGCGCGATGCCCGATAATCTCCCGATCGCGGGCGCGACGGCCCGCAGACCGGGAGGATGATCGCCCATGAGTCGATTCCGCTGGATTCCCGCCCTCGTCCTCATCGCCGGCCGCGCCTTCGCCCAGGCCGACGAGAACGAGGTCTACGTCCTCACGAAGCCCGAGCACACCATGGAGCAAGTCGAGGCGGCCTATGCCCAGATGCCGCCCCTCCGCTACGCGCCGCCGGCCGATCGATGGCGATTCTTGCCGAGAACCGCCGCCCTGCTCGCGAAGGACGGCGCCGAGCTTCGCGTGGTGATGGTCGGCGACAGCATCGTCAACGACACGAGCCGCTCGCGGTGGGACGACGTGCTCCAGAAGTCGTACCCGAAGTGCAAGATCACCAAGGTCACCTGCGTCCGCGGCGGCACCGGCTGCTGGTGGTTCAAGGAGCCCGCGCGGATCAAGAAGTACATCCTCGACCAGAAACCCGACCTGCTCATCCTCGGCGGGATCAGCCACAAGGACGACGTCGACTCCGTCCGCGAGGTGATCGAGGCCGTCCGCAAGGCGTCCCCCTGCGACGTCCTCGTCATGGCCCCCGTCTTCGGGTACATGGACCCGCGCGACGACAAGCAGTGGAACGAGGTCGTTCATCCCTCGGGCAGCGACTTCCGCACCCGGCTCCGTCGGATGGCGGATGAGCAGAAGGCCGGCTTCCTCGACATGACCGCCGCGTGGGGCGAATACCTCCGCGCCAGCGGCAGGCCGACGGTCTGGTTCAAGCGCGACGACGTCCACGCCAATGAGCGGGGCGAGCAGATTGTCGGGCGGATCCTGGCCGCGCACCTCGGGCCGCCGCTGCCGGGCCCGGCGAAGTGATTTTTCAGACGGGATGTGACAGGCCTTACAACTGCGCTCTTGTTTTTCAGCTTCTTATCGGCCAGCGGGACGACCTGCCGGGGTTCGTTGATCAGCCTCTTCGCGAAGTGCCTCTTCACCGCCTCCCAGCAATCGGTCGTCACGAAGTAGGTTTGCGTGGCCGAGTAACGGCCCCGGCCCCTCGATCCGGTCGGTTCGAAACGGACCATCCAGCCGGCGGGATTGTCCTTGAGGCGATCGTCCTGGTAATAGCCGACGTAGCGGACCCGCTCTCCGATCCGGAAGCTGCGCCTCGCCTTCGTCCCGGGCGACGTGCCATCCGGCAGGGCGGAGAATGGCTCGATGCACACCAACTCTTCCCCGGGTTCCGTCTCGAGGATCGCGCTCATTCATCCCCCTCGGAAGTTGTCGTCGCGCCACGATTTAACTCCGACCTCAGGCCCTGTCCGCCGGGCACCGGCTCGCACGCCGACGCCCCCCGTACGCCCGGCGGCGCCGCCCCCCAGCCGAGCTTCTCGCGGAGCGTCCGGTAGAAGCTGTGCCCCGGCAGCCGGACCATCGGGAACGGCGCCGAGCCCCTCCGGACCGACACGCGATCCCCCTCGACCAGCGGCACCTGCACCTGCCCGTCGACGACCAGCACCGTCGACGCCGAGCCGCACGGGATGATCTCGTAGACCTTGTGGTCCCCGTCCACCAGCGGGCGCTGGGTGAGCGTGTGCGCGCAGATCGGCGTGACGACGAACATCCGCGCGTCCGGCGGCAGGATCGGCCCGCCGGCCGAGAGGCTGTGCGCCGTCGAGCCCACCGGCGTCGCGACGATCAGCCCGTCGCCCCGATACGTCATCACACCTTCACCGTCGATCGCAAAGCCGATCTCGATGAGATGGAACTCCGGCCCGGCCCGCAGTACGACGTCATTGAGCCCGCGGAACGACTCGGCCCGCCCGTCGGGGTGATCGAGCGTGCAGGCGAGCGTCATCAGGCAATCGACCGTGTATCGGCGAGCGGCGAGGTCGGGCAGCCGGCCGAGGAATTCCTCGGGCGTCAACTCGGCGAGGAACCCGAGCCGGCCGAGGTTGATGCCCAGCACGGGCGTCGGCGTGTCCCCCATCCGCCTCGCCGCGTGGAGGACGGTCCCGTCCCCGCCGAGCACGACCGCGACGTCGGCCTCGAGCCCCGACAGGTCGGTCTCGCCGTCGAGATCGACACCGACGAGCGCGACCCCCTCGGCGTCCCTCAGCGCCCCGGCCAGCCGCCCGGCCTCGGCGACGACCTCCGGCTTGCCGCCGTTGCCGAGCACCGCGATCTTCAGCGGGGACTTCGCGTCATCGACGGGCACGGGGCACCTCGGGGCGTCGCATCGAGAGTCGCGGGCGGCCCTGGGATTGTCGCCGCCCGGACCCCCGTGGACAAGACCCGCTGCGATGCCCCGCGCTCCCTCACGGCTTCCTGGCGTACTCCCCTTCCAGGGGAGCCTTCAGGGGATCGACATCCTTCCCCTCCACGGCATCGAGCGTCGCCGCGCCCTCCTCGGCCTTCCACTTGAACTGGAACTCGAAGCCGACGGGAACCAGCTCCTTCACGTGCTCGACGACCTTCTCGGGCCCGTCGATGCCCTTGACCTTGGCCTTGACCAGGCCGTCCTTGGTGACGGTGTAGGAGCATTCGATCCGCAGGTCCATGTTGTCGCCGTGGGGGCGGATCGTCAGCTTGTCGCCGGCGGAGAACTCGAGCTTCGGCTCCGCGTCCTTCTTCTCCCACGTCCCGGACGGGCCGGGCTTGTCGCCCTTGTCGTCGGCCCACGCCCGGCCACCGGCCAGGATCAGGGCGGCGCAGGCCAGCAGCGCACGGCGGCCGATCAGGTTCCGCATCATGACCGTGACTCCTTCAGATCCGAGGCCGTCCGGGGCGTCGCCGACGCGGCGACCGCGAGCCCGAAGGCCCGACGAACGAGGCGGCGTGTATGTTAGCGACTGCTCGCTTACTTGTCCAGCGGGGCCTCTGCGGCTCCCTGTGGTCCCCCGACGAGGCGGCCTGGCACGCGGTTGTCGATGGCCCTAAACTGGGCCCATGGGGCGACCGAAGACGATCTCCGACGACGCCGTCCTGCGGATCGCGCGGGGGGTCTTCCGCGAGCACGGGCACACGGCGACGACGCGGGAGGTCGCCCAGGCCGCCGGCATCTCGGAGGCCATCCTCTACCAGCGCTTCGGCAGCAAGGACGCCCTCTTCTTCGCCGCGATGCACGCCCAGGGCCCCGAGATCGAGGCGCTGCTCGGCCCCGACGACCCGCCCGGCGACGCCCGCGCGTACCTCAGGACCGTGCTCCCTCGGCTCGGCGCCTATTTCGCCGAGGTCATCCCGCTGGCCCTGCGCGTGATGACGCACCCGTCGTTCGACCCCGCTTCGCTCTCGCGGAGCACGCCGGGCGGCCCGGCCGAGCTCCGGGACGGGCTCGCGAAGCGGCTCGCGTCCCTGGCGAAGCGCGAGCCGCTCGCGGCCACCGACCCCGTCGTCCTCGCCCGGCTCCTCCTGAGCCTGGCGCATGACTGGCGCTCGGGATCGCTTTCGCCCACGGGACCGCGCCGCCGAACGACCGCAGGCTCGAGGAGTACCTCGGCATCCTCTGGGAGGGGTTGCGGCCCCGCGAGACCTGAGCGGCGTCGGGCACGGGATTTCAGGATATCCCCGTCCGGCCCCGGAATTTAAGGATGTCCCCGTCCGGCCTGCTGGCGACCGGCGCGGCCCGCGGGTTCCTCCGGGCCGCTGAGGACATCGAGCGTTCCGGGTGGGGCGGGCCTCCGCGCCCGCCCGACGGGGCCGATCCCCCGGCGGACACGGAGACCCGCCCCACCCGGAATCGCCTCGGCCGCCGGCTTCGTAGGGTCCGCCATGCGGACCGTCCTCGGCGACGGCCCACGACCTCGGACGGTCCGCATGGCGGACCCTACGAGGACCGCCGCCGGGGCCGCCCGCCGGCTCGGCGGCCCGTAGGGTCCGCTGTGCGGACCTCTTCGAAGGGGGGCCTTGATCGAAGATGGTCCGCACAGCGGACCCTACGAGACCGCCGGGCCGGGGGAAAACGCCTCACGGGCCCCCTTTGCGAGAACGATCGCCGCCCCGATCACGATGATATGGGACAGAAGTCGCGCGCGACGTCGCGCGCCGCCAGCATCCGCGATCGAACAACGAGAGGGCCATCACCATGCGTTCCGAGAAGCAGCGACAGGCGAGCCGCGACAACGGCGCCAAGTCCAAGGGCCCCACCTCCCCCGAGGGCAAGGCCGTCTCCAAATTCAACGGCCTCAAGCACGGCCTTCGCGCCGAGCACGTCATCCTCCCCGGCGAGGACCCCGCCGCCTTCGAGGCCGAGCGCCAGGCCTGGTTCAACGACTGGAAGCCGCCCAGCCACACCCGGGCCGTGCTGGTCGAGCGGGCCGCGGTCGCCTCGTGGCGGCTGCGGAGGGCCGTCAAGGCCGAGGCGGCCTTCCTCGCCGAGCGGGCCGACACCGCCGCTTACGCCTTCGATTCCGAACGCTTCAACCGCGTCGAGAGAGCCCTCGCCCGCGCCGACGCCGACCCGGTCGCCGCCGTCGTCCTGCTCGAGCTCGACGCCCACGGCCTCGACCGGCTCATCTCCTCGTGCGGCGAGCTCGAGCGCGCCCTCGAGGCCGGGGCCTCGGGCTGGGATCAGCCGCATTATCACATGAGACTGATGCTCCTGACCGGCCACCGGCTCGAGGAGAACCCGCAATATGTCGCCGGGCTGCCGCGGGCCTCGGCGCGGCTGCTGGCCGCGAACAACGCCGAGTTCGCGGAGAAGCCGTGCTTCGATTACGGCCATCGCGTGGTCGTCCACCCGCTGCCCAAGGCGGAGCGCGAGCCGGCGCTGGAGATGCTCCGCCGCGCGGTGGCCGAGCAGCTGGCGCGACTCCGCGAGGCGCGGAGTCGGGTGCCCGAGCCGGACGACCTCCGTCGCCGGGCGGTCGCGGCGGCCTATGCCGATGGGACGGAGGAGGGGAAGCTGCGGCATCGGTACGAGATGGCCATCGATCGGTCGTTGCGGGCGACGATTCAGCAATTGGTGATGCTGGAGAAGTCGGGGGCGGACCTGGCGCGGGCCGCGGAGGAGGTGGGGGGTTCGGACGAGGGTTGCGAGTCGGAAGTCAATATAGATCAAGAGATTACATCGAACGTTGCGACCGCCCCGACGCCCGTCGAGGCGGCCGCGCCGGGTTCGCTCGGCGCGGGTGAGGCGCGGGCCGTCCCGGCGCCTGAGCCGGCCCCGATGCGGGGCCCGGAGGCGCCGTCCCGGGCCGCCGCGGCGGTCGGCGGGGGCGGATCGTCGCGATGAGATCCATATCTGTCAATGTCTACGAGTGCTCCGCAGGCCGGGCCGCGCCCGCGGTGCGCGCCGGGGGCGGGCATCGATCCGGGAGGGCGAGGCTCCGTCCGAGCCTCGGTATCGGCTGCCTCCATCGGCGTGCCGCGACGGCCCCCTCGGCCGGGCGTCAGGCCCGGGCTCGGGCGGAGCCTCGCCCTCCCGGGCAAGGCCCGGACAGGGATCAGACGGCTTCCGAGGAGGTTTGACAATGGCGGCCCCGCCCCCTACAACCGATCCCGGAGGACGCGACGCGGACCCTCGGGACTCGATGGAAGGGCACGCGATGCAATCGCCGAGGCTGGACACGCACCAGAAGGCCGTCCAGATCAACCTGGACAACACGACCTACGGCACCTTCGCCGAGATCGGCGCCGGGCAGGAGGTGGCCCGGTGGTTCTTCCGCGTCGGCGGGGCCGCGGGGACGATCGCCAAGAGTATTTCCGCCTATGATATGACCGTCTCCGACTCGATCTACGGCGCGTGCGGCCGGTACGTCAGCCGCCAGCGCCTGGAGACGATGCTCCGCCACGAGTTCCAGGGCATGACCGAGCACCTCGCCGCGGCCCGAGGCGAGAACACGCGGTTCTTCTCGTTCGCCGACACCGTCGCCGCCAAGAGCTACACCCGCAAGGACAACCACCACGGCTGGATGGGCATCCGGTTCCAGTCCGGGCCCGGCGGCGAGCCGTCGCAGATCCTCCTGCACGTCAGCCTGCTCGACCGCGAGACCGTCGCGCAGCAGGAGGCGACCGGCGTGCTCGGCGTCAATCTGATCCACGCCGCGCTCTACGAGCCCGACCCGGCGGCGATCCTGCTCCGCCTGCTCGACGACCTCTCGGGCCAGCGGATCGAGGTCGACCTGATCGAGTTCTCCGGGCCGGCCTTCGCGAGGGTCGACAACCGCTGGATGAGCCTCGAGCTGGTCCACTGCGGCCTCTCGAAGGCCGCGATGTTCACGCCCGGCGGCAAGGTCGTGCAGCCGGCGGAGGCGTTCCACAAGCGGTCGATCCTCCTGCTCCGCGGCAGCTTCCGGCCGGTCACGAACGTCACGGTCGACATGCTCAACCGCGCGCTCGACCAGTTCGCCCGCGACCCGGCCAACGAGGGCGAGGCGCCGCTGGTCGTCACCGAGATGACGCTGAACAACCTGCTCGAAGGCGACGCGATCAACGACCGCGACTTCCTCGACCGCGTCGACATCCTTCGGACGCTCGGCCACCCCGTGCTGATCTCCAGCTTCGGCGAGTTCTACCTGCTGGCGAACTTCCTCCATCGCCAGACGACGAAGCCGATCGGCCTGGCGATGGGCGTGTCGACGCTCCGCGCGATCTTCGAGGAGAAGTACTACACGAACCTCGCCGGCGGCATCCTCGAGTCGTTCGGCCGGCTCTTCAAGAACGACCTGCGGATCTACGCCCACCCGGTCCTCGACCCGCCGACGGGCGCGATCGTCTCGGCCGACGACCTCGGCGTGGCGGCGAACCTCCAGCACCTCTATCGCCACCTGCTCGAGAACGGTCACATCCGCCCAGTGCGCGACTACAACCCCGAGTACCTCAGCGTCTACGCCCGCCAGGTCCTCCGCCGGATGCGCGACGGCGACCCGACGTGGGTCGACGAGGTGCCCCCGGGCGTGGCGCTCCTGATCTGCCGGAATCACCTGCTGGGGTACGATCCGGAGCGGTTCGAGGCGGCCGAGATGCCGGGGCCGAGCTGAGGCCATTCCTCGCTCCCTCCTCAGCTGCTGACTATTCGCCCCTTTGGTCCTCGAGCTCCGGATCGTGTCCTGGCCTCGACACGGAGCTGAGTGAACTTGATGAAAAAAAGCCGTCTGGATTTGACTTTATTGGTGCAACGGTAACACTGGTCATAGAAAGTTTTACGTCAAACGACGTGGCGTATCGACGCCGATACACCGGGTCGTAGCCCTGCGCGATCCTGCGGCGAGATCGGACAGGAATGGGGCTGCGCGCACGGGCCCTTCTCGATCGTCGTCGCTCCCGGTCGCGCCTCGCTCGACCGGCTCCGGTGGGCTCGGGCGTCTGGCTGGCGATAACGTTCACAGAAGCCAAAAATGATATCGGAACCTCTCAATCATGAGTCCGGGGCGTCGATCCTCCCGCCCCGGTCCCCGTTCCGGTCCAGGGCGGAGCGGATCGAGGCCGGGAAGGAGCAGCGGGCCGCCCTGCCCCGCGCCGTCCATGCCGGGTGGGAGCTCCGCGCCGGGGGCCGCGATCCGATCGACATCCTGGAGGAATCCAATCGGGAGAGGCTCCCGGATCTCGTGCCCCTCCGCTACGGTCGGATGCTGAGGAGCCCTTTCACCTTCCTGCGGGGCTCCGCCGCGCTGATGGCGTGCGACCTGGCCTCGCTGCCGGCGACGGGGATCGGGGTCCAGGCCTGCGGCGACTGCCACCTCCTGAATTTCGGCCTGTTCGCGACGCCCGAGCGCAACCTAGTCTTCGACATCAACGACTTCGACGAGACCCTGCCCGCCCCCTGGGAATGGGATCTGAAGCGTCTGGCGACCAGCTTCGTCGTCGCCGGCCGCGATCAGGGCCTGTCCGACGACGACGGCCGGGAGGCGGCCATCGAGTGCGTGCGCGCCTATCGGGAACGCCTGCGGGACTACTCGCGGATGAGCCCGATGGAGGTCTGGTACTCGCGGTTGGACGTGGAGACCATCATCGAGATGGCCCCGGACGCGGCGACGCGGAGGCGGCGGGAGCGGCTGGCCGAGAAGGCCCACGACCGCATCATCGAGCACCTGTTCCCCAAGATCGTCAGCCAGGTCGGGGGGCGATACCGCTTCGTCGACCAGCCGCCGATCGTCTATCACGCCGCCGACTCCGACTTCGACGAACGCATGCGCGAGGGGTTCGAGGCCTACCGCGAGACCCTGCCGGATGAGCGCCGGGCGCTCCTGGATCGGTACCGACTGGAAGACTACGCGATGAAGGCCGTCGGCATCGGCAGCGTGGGGACCCGCTGCGCCATCCTCCTGCTGTTCTCGGAGGAGAATCATCCGCTGATCCTCCAGATCAAGGAGGCCCGGCGCTCCGTCCTCGAGCCCTACGCGGGCCGATGCCCGTACGGCAACCAGGGGCAGCGGGTCGTCGTCGGGCAGAGGCTGATGCAGTCGTCCAGCGACATCTTCCTGGGCTGGGTGCGGGGGCGGCTCGGCTTCGACTTCTACGTGAGGCAGCTCCGCGACATGAAGATGTCCGCCCCCATGGAAGGCGTCAGCGGGCCACAAATCAAGATGTACGCCGAGCTCTGCGGCTGGACCCTGGCCCGCGCCCACGCCAAGTCCGGCGATTCCGCGACCATCAGCGGCTATCTGGGCAAGGGCGACCAGTTCGACGAGGCGGTGGGGGCATTCTCGGTCGCCTACGCCGATCAGACCGAGCGAGATCACGCCGCGCTGGTCAAGGCCGCACGGAAAGGGCGGATCAACGTGCTGGTCGAAGAAGACGTGGGGAACTGCAAGAAGACGCCGGCCTGAGTCGACCTTCATCCGCCGCTACCGATCAAGCTTTCCAGATGGCCCGGACCGTGGCAGAATCTTGGAATGTCCCGTTCGCGTTGTGGACAAATTGAGAGCGGACCCTGTCTCTATCAGGTAGGGACCACGCGGACGGAGCCGAACTGGCTGGGTGGCATGGCCACGTCTTCGTGGCCATGTGGTGATGCCTGAGCTTTTGTCACATGGCCACGAAGACGTGACCATGCCACCCAGCCGATAGCGTCACGATCAAATGATACCGAATCGCCTGGATCGCTATCCTTAAAGACGTGGAGGTCTCATCCGCACGGAGGAATAGCACCATGGCGCGCCCCCGACTACCGATCGTCCCGCACCTTGACCCCGCCGAGATCGCCCGCCGCTACCGCGCCTGCCGGACCGGGGTCGAGAAGACCCACTGGCAGATCCTCTGGCTGTTGACCCGCACCGACGACCCGCCGTCCCCCGCCGAGGTCGCCGAGCGGATCGGCCTGACGCCCGCCTGGGTCCGCACCGTGCTGAAGCGGTGGAACGCCGAGGGGCCATCCGGCCTGGCCGACCGCCGGGCCGACCGGAACGGCGGCCGGTCGAAGCTCACGCCACAGCAGCAGGCCGAGCTGTACGCGGCGCTGGAGCAGCCGCCGCCCGACGGCGGGCTCTGGAGTGGCCCGAAGGTCGCCGCCTACGCCCGCGACCGCTTCGGCGTGACCGTCTGCAAGCAGACCGGGTGGGAGTGGCTGAAGGGCCTGGGCTTCAGCCTCCAGGTGCCGAGGCCCAAGAACCCCGGCGCCGCGGCGGACGAGCGGCGGCGGGCCTGGAAAAGACGCCCTGCGGCGGCGGGTCGCCGCGCTCCGCCGCCGGCATCCCGATAAGCGGATCGAGCTCTGGGCCGAGGACGAGGCGCGGCTGGGCCTCAAGCCGATCGCCCGCCGGGTCTGGTCGCGGAGGGGCCGACGACCGACGGCGAACGGGCGGACGAAGTACCAGTGGCTCTACGTCTATGGGTTCGTGCACCCGGCCAGCGGCAGGAACCTGGAGCTGATCCTGCCGGCGGCGAATACGGACTGGATGGGCCGGGCGCTGGAGGAGTTCGCGCGCTGGGCCGACCCGCGGCGGCGGAAGCTCCTGGTCGTGCTGGTGGACAACGCCGGCTGGCACGTGGCCAAGCGGCTGGCGGTCCCGCCGAACGTGGTGCTCCACCCGCTGCCGCCATGCACGCCGGAGTTACAGCCGGCCGAGCCGCTCTGGCCGCTGGTCCGCGAGGCGGTGGCGAACAAGGGGTTCGACGACCTGGAGGCGCTGGAGCCGATCCTGGTGGAGCGGTGCCGGTGGCTGATCGACCACCCCGAGGTCGTCCGCGGCGCCGTCGGGTTCCGATGGGCGGCGGCCCTCAATGGTTAGCGATCCAGACGATTCGGTATGAGCCGTCGGAAATCATCCGAACCGAGCGTGCCGGCCTCCAATATCTTCTGCATCGGCCCCCTCGCCGCCTCGCCCCACTCGGCCTCACGGAGCACCTGCAAGGCCATCATTCGTTCCCCGGCGGATCGAGAAAGCCAGAACGCCTCAGCGAGCGGCTGACCATCCAGGGAGACGATCTTTTTCGTCTCCGGATCGAGCCGCCACGGAAGTTCGTCCTGACGTTCGTGCGCCATGATCTCCTCGCTCGGGAGACTCACCCCGCCCGCGACGTCCCCGCCAGCGCCTTCGCATCCACCGCCAGCCCCACCGCCCTCGCCAGCTCCAGCGCCGAGGCCGCAATCCCATCGACATCCAACCCGACCTCCGCAAGCTGCTCGTCGCGCTCGGCGTGTAGGACGAACGAATCGGGCAATCCCAGCCGGCGAACATGCGACGTGTTCAATCCGGCCTCGTTGGCGGCTTCCAGCACGGCCGAGCCGAAGCCACCCATCAGGCAGCCTTCTTCCACCGTCAACACGAAGGCGCATTCCTCGATCGCCTTGAGGATGGTTGCCTTGTCCAAGGGCTTGACGAAGCGGGCGTTGACGACGCCGATCCGCAGGCCGTACTGGGCGCGGAGCCGCTCGGCGACGCGGAGGCAATCCGCCACCAGCGTGCCGCAGGCGAGGAGCATGCCGTCGGTCTCCCACTCGAGGATCTCCGCCTGGCCCAGCTCGATCGGCTGGGCCTCGCGCTCGATCGTCTCGAGGTTCGCCTTCGGGTAGCGGATCGACGTCGGGCCGTCGCGGTGCAGGGCGAAGTCGAGCATCGGGGCGACGTCCTTCTCGTCGCCGGGGGCCATGACCACCATGTGCGGGAAGACGCGCATGTAGGCCAGGTCGAACGACCCGTGGTGCGTCGGGCCGTCGGCGCCGACGAGGCCGCCGCGGTCGAGGGTGAAGACGACCGGGAGGTTCTGGAGCGAGACCTCCTGGAAGATCTGGTCGAACCCGCGCTGGAGGAACGTGCTGTAGATGTCGACGACCGGCCTCGCGCCCGCCTTGGCCATGCCCGCGGCGAAGGCGACGGCGTGGCTCTCGCAGATGCCGACGTCGAAGAAGCGGTCGGGGAACGTCTCGCGGATCTTCTGGAGCTTGTTCCCCTCGCACATCGCCGCGGTCAGCACGGCCACCTTCGGGTCGCGGCCCATCGCGTCGAACAGCGCGGCGCTGACGGCGTCGGTGTAGGCCTTGCCCGACGACTTCGTGAGCGGGATGATCCCGTTCTCACCCGACTCGAACGGCGCGGGGGCGTGGAACTTCACCGGGTCCTTCATCGCCGGCTCGAAGCCGCGGCCCTTGTCGGTCAGGACGTGGAGCAGCACGGGGCCGTCCATCGCCTTGACCTTCTTGAGGTACTTGCGCAAGGTCGTGATGTCGTGGCCGTCGATCGGGCCGAGGTAGGCGAAGCCGAGGTCCTCGAAGAGCATCCCGCCGTGGAGCGACGCCTTGATGGCGTCCTTGAACTGCTGGAGCCACGTCTCGGCGCGCTCGCCGACCAGGGGGATTGACGGGAGCATGCCCTTGACCCGCTTGTTCCAGCGGTCGTACGCGGGCATCATCCGCGCCTTGTCGAGGTAGTATCCAACGCCGCCGACGCGGGGGCAGATCGACATCTGGTTGTCGTTGAGGATGACGAGGAACTTCCTGCCGATCGGGCCGGCGGCGTTGTTCAGCGCCTCGAAGACGATGCCCGAGGGGAAGGCGCCGTCGCCGATGACGGCGACCGAGTGCCGCTCGGCCTGGCCGACGAGGTTGTCGCCCGCCTTCAGGCCCAGGGCCGTCGAGGGGCGCAGCCGGCGTGGCCGGTCATGAACAGGTCAAAGTCGCTCTCGGCGGGGTTCGGGTAGCCCATCAGGCCGCCCTTGGTCCGGATCGTGCTCAGGGCGTCGGCCCGGCCGGTGATGAGCTTGTGGGGGTAGATCTGGTGGCCGGTGTCCCAGATCAGCCGGTCCTTGGAGAAGTCGAACGTCAGGTGGAGCGCGAGGCAGAGCTCGACGACGCCGAGGTTGCTGGCGAAGTGGGCGGGCCGGTGGTTGACGACGCCGACGAGGCGGTCGCGCATCTCCTGCGCGAGCTGCTCGAGCCGGGCGTCGTCGAGTCCCTTCAGGTCGGCGGGCGAGTGGATGTCGGCCAGCAGGTCGCGACTCATCAGCGGTCCCTTTCCAGTAGATCCATCGCCAGGTCGCGGAGCGTCGTGCCCCGTCGCCGAAGGGCTCCAGCGACGCCGCGGCCTCCTCGGCCAGGGCCCGCGCCCTGGCCCGGCTGCCCTCGACGCCCAAGAGGCCGGGGTAGGTCCACTTCCCCAGCCCGGAGTCCTTGTTCACCCGCTTGCCCATCTTGGCCTCGTCCCCCGTCACATCGAGCAGGTCGTCGACGATCTGGAACGCAAGGCCCACCGCATGACCATAGGACGTCAAGGCTTGCAATCTCGCCGTGTCGGCCCCCGCCACGATCCCGCCCATCCTCAAGGCGGCCCTCAGGAGAGCCCCGGTCTTGCGGACATGGATCGCTTCGAGGGCCTCGATCGTCGGGTCGTCGCGGCCTTCGGCCTCGAGGTCGGCCATCTGCCCGGCGAGCATCCCCGAGGGCCCGGCCCCTTCGGCCAAGGCTAGCACGCATCCGGCCGCCGCCTCGGGCGGCTTCGTGAACCGGGCGATGGTCTCGAAGGCCAGGGTCAGCAGGCCGTCGCCCGCGAGGATCGCCGTGGCCTCGTCGAACGCCTTGTGGCAGGTCGGTCGGCCGCGGCGGAGGTCGTCGTCGTCCATGCTCGGCAGGTCGTCGTGGATCAGCGAATAGGTGTGGACCATCTCGAGCGCACACGCCGACGGCAGTGCCGAAGTCCAGTCCCCGCCACAGGCTTCGCTCGCGAGCAGGCAGAGCGTCGGCCGGAGCCGCTTGCCGCCGCCGAGCAGGCTGTACCGCATCGCCTCGGCCAGCCGGGGCGGGCAGTCGCGGCCGGGCGCGGCCTCGGGGACGAACCGCCCGAGGGCCTCGTCCACCCGGATCCGGGCATTGCGGAGGGTCTCGGCGAGGCGGCCGGCCTCGGTGACTGGGGGCATCGTCATGGGCGAGTGAATCGGACCGGGCCGATCGAGGTAGGCGGCCGTCCCTTGCAGGCCACAATCCCGCGCGGCCAGAGGGGTAACGACCAGGGGTCGCCGACCGGTCGAAGTTATTGTGGGCAACCGGGGGCGGATTGTCCATGCGGCTTCGCCGGAACCGGGCCGGGCCGTGGGCTTCGGCCGGTGATGTTGAGGTGGCTCGCATGGCGTGGAAGGTTCTCCTTCGATGGGAGACCGGAACGGACGCGGCGTCGTTAACGGCCGGCCCTGCCCGCCGGTCCGCGGTTACTCTCCCTCTTTCATATCCGATCCGATATACTACGGGCATGAGCACCGGGGAGGAGCGGGCCGGCCCGAAGCCGATCGCCTGGTTGCATGACCGGATCACAAAGCCGCCCTTTTCCAAGGCAGCGGCCATCGAGGCGGGCTACCTGCTCTGGCTGCTCCAGCTCGGCGAATCGCCCGGGATGCCCCATGCCCGGCCGATGCCGTCGATCGGCCCGCGATGCCTCGAGTTGCGGGTCAACGACGCGGACACGACCCATCGGATCATCTGTCGGGTCGACCCCGACGCCGTCCTGGTCGGCGAAGCCTTCACGAAGAAGACCAGGAAGACACCGGACCAGGTGATCGGCAACTGCAAGGTCCGATTCGCCGAATACGACCGGATCGTCGAGAAGGCCGCCACGGCCGCAAAGAAGAAGGGGCGCAAGCCATGAACAAAACGAAGCGTGCGGCGCTCGAATCCGCCGGCTGGACATTCGGAGACTTCGGCGACTTCCTCGGCCTGACCGACGCCGAGCGCAGGCTCGTCGAGTTCCGGGCTCGACTCGCCGTCGCCATCCGCGAGGCCCGCGAGCGGAAGAAGATGACTCAGGGCCAGCTCGCCGAGGCGATCAGGTCGACCCAGCCGCGCGTCGTCAAGATCGAGCAGGGGGCGGCCGGCGTCTCCCTCGACCAGATGCTCCACGCCTATTTCGCCGTCGGGGGTGAGGCCCCCAAGCTCGACATTCTCAGGACGAAGCAGCCGAAGAAGGCCGTCGGTCGTTGACTCTGCGGCCGGTCGTCAGAAAAGGCGGCCTGTGATGAGTTCCACTCCATAGGCCATGGTCAGGATGAACCCGCCTCCCAGCGTCAGGCAGATGGCCGCCGGGATGTGCCTCCAGCCCATGCGGAATCGCGCCTTCTCCGGGGGGATATCAGGCAGTTGTAACTCGTCGGACATCGTGCATGGACTCCGGCGAAATGGCCTATCATATCCCTTCGGATGGATGACCATCCGCCAGCGCCGCGAACAGGTCGGCCAGCTCGGCCTCGTAGAGCTTCCACCGACCGACCGACCGCCGATGCACCGGCTCGCGGACCTGGATTGCGCTGGCGGTCCGGACGGCACCGCCCGCGCGGTGGAACTCGAGGCAGGCCGGGTGCCACGCCAGGCCCAGGGCCGCGATGAGCCGGCGGGCGACGGGTTCGAGGTTGGTCACGGCCTCCTCGTAGTCGACCTCGTGGATCGTCACCGGCAGGATCGCGCGCCAGTGGTCCATCAGGCGGAGGTAGCCGCGGAAGACGGAGGCGATGTGGGCCGGATCGTTGGTCCAGGGGAGGCTCTGGAAGACCGTCATCCAGCACGAGAGGGCCGTGTCGCGGAGGTCGCGGCGGCAGTGGATGAACGTGGCGTCGGGGAAGAGGGCCGCGAGGAGGCCGAGGTAGAGGTAGTTGTCCGGCAGCTTGTCGACGACCCTCGCGGCGCGGCCGCCGTCGCGGAGGCGGAGGCGTTCGAGATAGGCATCGGCCGTCGCGCGGATCGCCGGGGCGTCGAGGCGCGGGAGCCACTCCCGGGCCGAGGCCCCGGGCACGCCCAGCGCGGCGGGCAGGTCGGCGAAGGCGAAGCGGGCAAGGTTGAGCTCGCCGGCGCCGTGGACCTCGGGATGGGCGGCGAGGACCTGCTCGATCAGGGTCGTGCCCGAGCGCGGCAGGCCGACGACGAAGACCGGCCGCCGCGTCGCGGGGCCCGCGCCGGCGACCCGGGCGAAGAACGCGGGGTCGAAGGCCGCGATCACGTCGGCGAGGAAGCGGTCGCGATTGGCGGGATCGAACCCCAGCCCGCGGGACCGGCTCGTCTCGAGCTGGAGGGCGTTCGCCTCGCGGAGCCGGGCGACGGCGCGGGCGCGATCGCCGCGGGCGTCGAGTGCCGTGGCCAGCGAGTAGAGCAGCCGGAGCCGCGCGTCCGGGTCCGGGTCGGCGACCCGCGCCTCGAGCGCCGCGAGGTCGGCCTCGGGCAGCCGGCCGCGGAGGAGCCAGGCGAGCCGGGCGTGGCCCCAGGACGAGTCCGGGTCGATGGCCAGCGCCTCACGGTAGGCGGACTCGGCCGCGGCGAAGTCGCCCCGCTCCTCCTCGAGCGCGCCCAGGTCGAGCCGGGGCTCGGCCGAGTCGGGCTCGATGGCCATCGCGGCGGCGGAACCGGGCCGCGGCCTCTTCCGGCCGGCCCTCCTGCCGCAGCGCCCGGCCCAGCGCCAGGTGCGGATACGCGCGGTCGTCCGGCCCCAGCGCCAGCACCCGCTCCCAGGCGGCGATGGCCTGTTCCGACCGCTCGGCCATCTCATGCCGCGTGGCCAGGTTCTCCCAGTGGATCGGGTTGCTCGGGTCGAGGCCCGCGGCGCGCTCGAGCGGGGCGAGCGCCTCGTGGATCCGGCCCAGGCGGACGAGGATTGCCCCGAGGTCGTGGTGCGCCTCGGCCAGATTCGGGGCGAGCCGCACTGCCTTGCGATAGGCCGCCTCCGCCTCGCCGAGCCGGTCGAGGGTCTCCAGGGCCTCGCCGAGGATGCGGAAGAACGCCGCGTGCCCCGGCGCGAGCCGGGTGGCTTGCGAGAAGGACTCCGCCGCCTCGGCCGCCCTGCCCTGCATCATCAGAGTCTGGCCGAGGTTCGCATGATAGGGGGCGAAGCCCGGCGATACCTCGGCGGCGCGGCGGAAGTGGGCCTCAGCCTCCTCCAGCCGAGCCAGCTCGCGGAGGACGACCGCCAGGTCATTGTGCAGCTCGGCCGACCTCGGCGCCCGGGCCAGCGCCCCGCGGAGCGTCTCGACCGTCTCATCGAGCCGTCCCTCGGCCCGCAGCGACCGGGCGAGCGATCGGGCCTCGGCCGGTGATGCGGCCGGCGGATCGGATGTCCTGGACATGATCGGGCTCGCGAGGGCTACGTCTGGCCATCCCGAGAGGGACCGGATCTTACCCACGCCCTCCCGAGGACGGAACCCGAACTCCCGGGCCGCAAAGCCAATTCGATGCCCGAAAATCGGCGGCGGGAACACCCGTCCATCGGGTAGGCTTGACGCATCGACACGACGACCCGGAGGGCCAACCCCGATGACGACCACGCTCCCGACCCGGGGCTCGATGCTCCGGGCCTTCCTCGACGGCGACTCGAAGGCTGAGGGGATCTTCCTCGTCGCGGTCCGGACCACCCGGATCTTCTGCCGGCCGACCTGCCCGGCGCGGAAGCCGAAGCCGGAGAACGTCGAGTTCTACCCCGACCCCACGTCGGCCCTCCGCGCCGGCTTCCGGCCGTGCAAACGGTGCCGGCCGATGGACGCCGTGCAGAAGCCGCCCGAGCTGGTCGAGCGGCTCCGTATGATGATCGAGGACGACCCGTCGCACCGGGTCGGCGACAAGGACCTCATCGCCCGTGGCATCGACCCCTCGACGGCCCGCCGCCAGTTCCGGAGGTACTTCGGCATGACCTTCCAGGCCTACCAGCGGTCGCGGCGCATGGGCGCGGCCCTCCGCGACGTCCGTGACGGACAAAGGCTTCTGGAAGTCGGTCTGGACGCCGGGTACGCGTCGCCCGCGGCCTTCCGCGAGGCCTTCGCCCGGCTCTTCGGCCGTCCGCCCCGCGACGCCCGCGACGCCGACGGCCTGTTCGCCCGCCGGGTCGAGACGCCGCTCGGCGCCATGCTTGCCCTGGCCGACGACGCGGGCCTCCGCCTCCTCGAGTTCCTCGACGGCCCGAGCCTGGAGGGGAGGGTCTGCGCCCTCGGCGAGACCCTCGGCCGGCCGGTGATCCACGCCGACCATCCGCTGCTCGACGCCGTCTCCGAGCAGCTCGACGCCTACTTCGCCGGCCGCCGGCTGACGTTCGACGTTCCGCTCGCCCCGCTCGGCTCGCCGTGGCAGCTCGCGGTCTGGGAGGGCCTGCGGGCGATCCCGCCGGGCGAGACGCGCTGGTACTGCGCAACTGGCCGAATCCCTGGGCCGCCCGACCGCCAGCCGCGCCGTGGGGCATGCCAACGGTCGGAACCCGATCGGGATCGTCGTCCCCTGCCACCGGGTCATCCGCGCCGACGGCTCGCTCTGCGGGTACGGCGGGGGCCCGTGGCGGAAGCGGTGGCTCCTCGACCACGAGCGCGCCTACCTCGGCGGCCCATCTTCGGCTTGACGCCCCGGCCGTACCGATTACTCTCCGCGGGATTCGGGGCGGCGCGAAAGGCGTTCGGACTGCTCTGTTGAGAACCCTCCTCGATCTCCCGGAGGGCGAGGCTCCGTCCGAGCCCGGTCTCGTGCGCCGGCCGGGCTGGATACTCGGGCTCGGACGGAGCCTCGCCCTCCCGGGAGTTTTCAACAGAGCACTTTCGGACAAATCAATCCTCACGGAAGGGGCCGCGGATGTTCGACATCAAGGCGATCGGTCTGCTCGCGGCGATCCTGGCGTGCCCGGCCCTGGCGCTCGCCCAGAACGCGACGAAGGCGGAGCAGACCGCCTCGAGGCTCAAGGAGGCCGACCGGCTCGAGAAGCAGGGGATGACGTCCGTAGGCGCGGGCAACTACGCCTCGGCCGTGGTCCCGCTCGAAGCCGTGTTGATGATCCGCGAGAAGGAGCTCGGGCCGGATCACGCCGACACGGTCCGCGTGCTCAACAACCTCGGGCTGGCCTCCCTGTCCCTCGGCCGGTCCGCTGAGGCAGAAACCCTCATCCGTCGCGCATTAGCCGCCAACGAGAAGGCTCTGGGGCCGGATCACCCCGACGTCGCGGACATCCTCTACAACCTCGCGATGGTCTACGGCTATTCGGGCGACGACATCCGACGCGTCGAGCAATCGTTCCCCCTGCTCGAGCGCGCGGCGACCATCCGCGTCAAGGCGCTCGGGCCCGACCATCCCCGCGTGGCCGAGATTTACAACCGGATGGTGGTGCTCGACCTCTTCCTCGCCAAGCGCGCGGGCGCCTGGCAGATGCCGGACCTGCTGGCCGGCGTGAGGCCGACGCCGGCATCCCTGGCACGGCCGAACCTCTCGCGCGAGGAGTACCTGGCCCGCGCCGAGCGGGAATGTAGGCAGGCACTCGCGATCCTCGAGAAGGCGTTCGGGCCCGATCAGCTGGTCGTGACCGCCGGCCTTGTGGGCCTCGCCGCCGTCTACACCGAGCGGGGCCACTATGCCCAGGCCGAGCCCCTCCTCAAGCGAGCCCTCGCGCTCTTCGAGAAGACGCGTGGTCCGAACCACCCCGAGACGGCGCACATCCTCGACAAGTATGCCGACGCGCTGACCAACGCCCGCAAGGACTCGGCCTCGCTGGCCGAGGCGAAGGCCATGAAGACCCGCGCCCGCGCCATCCTCGACGGCCAGGTCCGCCGCGCCTCGGGCGACGCGCCCCCGCGCGATAGCGGACGGAGACGAGGCCGCCCGGAATTCACCCGATCGAGAGAACGGCCGGGTGGCCGGGGCAGAGCGCAGCGGTGCCCCGGAATCGGAGGCCGGCACTCCCGGGGCACCGCTGCGCTCTGCCCCGGCCACCCGGGCCTAGACCGGGGCGTCGAGGTTTTCGACAGCAGAGCAAGACACGACCCCGGCCACCCGGCCGCGCACCGAACGAACCCAGATCCCGACCGATCCGGGCCGATTGGCCGGAATGTCCGCGACGTCGCGGCGAACAACACCGCGGGGCGTCCCCTTGCAACGCCGGGGGCGCATGATAGCTTGTGTGGGCCAGGCGGGGATGACAACGGCGGTCGGCACGATGGCGTGACGGGGAGTGCAGGCGCATGATCCGCGTGAAAGACCTGCGCGTCGACTACGACAACGTCTGCGCCGTCCGCGACCTGTCGCTCGGGGTCGAGGCCGGCGAGGTCTGCGGGTTGATCGGCCCCAACGGGGCCGGCAAGACGACGACGATGCGGGCCATGCTCGGTCTGATCGAGCCGACCTACGGCGAGATCAACATGGCGGGCGTCGACATGCGCGAGCACCCGCGCGACGCCAACAAGCTCGTCGGCTTCATGCCCGACTTCCCGCCGATGTACGACGACCTGAAGTGCTGGGAGTTCCTCGACCTCTTCGCCGCCAGCTACGGCATGCCCCGCGCCGCCAGGCCAGCGGCCATCGAGCGGCTGATGGGCACCGTCGGGCTCACCGAGAAGTACGAGTCGTTCATCGTGGAGCTCTCGCGCGGGATGCGGCAGCGGCTGATGCTCGCCAAGACCCTGATACCCGACCCGCAGATCCTGATCCTCGACGAGCCGGCCAGCGGCGTCGACCCCCAGGGGCGGATCGACCTGAAGAACGTCATCCGCGCCAGGCCGCCCAGGGCAAGGCGATCCTGATCTCCTCGCACATCCTGACCGAGATGCAGGAGTTCTGCACGTCGGTCGCGATCATGCAGAAGGGGCAGATGGTCGTCAGCGGCAAGCTCGAGGAGGTGAACGCCCGCGTGATGGGCACGGCGTACCTGGCGGTCGAGGTGCTCGACGGGCTGGACGCGTTCCTCCGCCTCGTCGAGTCCGACGGCCGCGCCGGGCTGGTCGAGCGGAAGAACGGCACGGCCTTCGAGTTCCCCTTCGAGGGCGGCCCCGACGCCGCGGCCGACCTGCTCGCGTCGCTCGTGCGCGAGGGCGTGCGCATCTCGGCGTTCGCCCCGAGGCGCGACGGGCTCGAGGACCTCTTCCTCAAGGTCGGCGCCAAGGAGGTCTCATGAGCACGCTGGCGATGGCGGTCGACAATCCCCTCTTCGTCAAGCACGTCCGGTCGCGGCTCCGGCGCGGGCAGATCATCGCGCCGGCGGTGATCGTGGGGGTGATCTGTCTGTGTATCGCCTATGCAAGTTATATTAATAACTGGTATGTCAACGGCGGCGCGTTCGGCGGATTTCTGGCCGTCCAGGTGATCGTGCTGGGGATCATGGGGGCGACGCAGGTGTCGTCGGCCGTGGGCGGGGCGCGGGAATCGGGCATCCTCGACTTCCACCGGGTCTCGCCGCTCTCGCCGCTGGCGGTGACGCTCGGGTTCTTCTTCGGCGCGCCGGTCCGCGAGTACACGCTGGCCGCGCTGACTCTGCCGTTCGTCCTGGCCTGCGCCGCGAAGGACGCGCCAAGCGTCGGGCCGGCGATCCAGGTCGAGATCGCGGTGCTGCTCGGCTGCTGGCTCCTGCACGCGATGGCCATCCTGACGGCGCTGGCGACCAAGAAGCCGAAGGCAGGGGCGAAGGGGTCGGTCGGCGTCATCATCTTCCTGCTGATCTTCGCGGGGCCGGGCGGGTTCGCGGGGCTGGCCCGGGTCGCGACGGCTGTGGACGAGTCGCCGACGCTGGACTTTTACGGCATCCCGCTGCCGTGGCTCGCGTCGGTGCTGCTCTACGCTGTGCCGCTGCTTTTCTTCTTGATGCTGGCCTCGGTGCGGAAGATGCATTCGGACCGGGCCCACGCCTATTCGAAGCCCGAGGCCGTCGCCTGCCTGGCGGTCGAGGCGCTGATCGTCCTGGGCGGCCTCTGGAGCACACGCGACTTCGCGTACCTGCCGCTGGGCGTCATCTACTCAACGGCGGGCCTGGCGCTGGTGCTGATCCTGACGATCACGCCCAACCTCGGCGAGTTCGCCAAGGGCGTCCGCCGCGCCGAGCGCGACGGCCGGACCCATGTCAGCTACTGGAGCGACCTGGCGCTGAACCGCGTGGCGGTGTTCACGCTCTGCGCGGTCGTGCTGCTCGCCTCGACGGTGGCGTGGTACTTCATCGCCTCCGGCCCGTTCCCGCCGGCGTGGGGCGGCGCGCCCGGCGGGGAGCGGATGCCCTCGTACTCCGTCCCGATCGCTGTCGCCGTGCTCTCCGTCGCGACGTTCGGCCTGGCGCTGCAGTTCTTCCTCCTGGTCGCCCCCCGCCGCGGCGCGACGATGCTCGGCCTGTTCGTCTTCCTGGCCTGGCTCCTGCCGCCGGTCATCGGGTCGATCCTCCGGGCGGCGCAGGTCGGCCCGCAGTTGGCGATGGCCGTCGTGGCGATCAGCCCGATCGCTGGCATCTCCATGGCGACCGACCTCGGCCCGATGTCGGAGACGGGCACCGACCTGCTCAAGCTCGCCGCGATCCTGCCCGCCCTGGTCTTCGCGCTGCTCTTCAACAACGCCGTCACCTGGGCCCGCCGCCGCGAGGTCGCCGCGATCCACGGCGGCCCCGCGCTGGCCAAGCCCGAGGCGGAGCCGGACCCGCTGGCGGTGTGACGGGCGAGGCGGAACGCAGGAGGCTCAGGGTCGCCCCGGGTTCCCGGCCCCCGGGCCCCCCGCGCCGAGCGAACCCGAGCGAACGCCTTACGTTCACCTTCGTGCGGCTACGCGCGGCGCGGGGGGCCGGGCTGACGCACGAAGTCGAACGACGGTGGACGGAGCGGGATTGGCTTCGTTTCGGCGGGCGGGGATTGGCTTCGTTTCGCGGGCCGGGAATTGGCTTCGTTTCGTCACCCGGCCGGCGGGATTGGCTTCGTTTCGCACCCCGGCCCCGCCCGCCGAGTTGGGGGCCGTTCCGCGCGACGGCCGGCGAGCTCGCCCTCGGCCGGGGCGGGAGGCGCGGCCTCGTCACGGCTGTCTCAGGACAAGTCCCGCCGCAGCGCGGCGATGCGCCGAGTTGCGTCGGTCAACCGGGCGCGGTGGGCGATCCGGTGGCCGACGACCCAGACGATCCCGAGGGCGTCGCGGACCAGCGGCACCCTCGGACGATCACCGCGGGGGACTTGGCGGCCGCGGAGGAAGTCGGCCAGGGGCATCGAATGGCCGTCGAGGCCGAGCGGGTCGAACCGGTCGCCGGGCCTCGGGGCATCGACAGTGAGTGGGGGCGACAGCCGGTCGAGGTCGAGCCGCTCGCCGAAGGGGGACGCGGGGGCGGCATCGACCGGATCGATCACGTCGGCGACGATTCGCCCGCCCATCCACCGGGCCTCGCCGGGGATGGTGAGGGGGACGGGATCGGGAAGGACCGGTGCGGGGACCTCGGCCGCCCGGCTCAGGGTCACGACGTCGCCGCCGACCTCGCCCCGCACTCCCGCTCCGACATCGATGGCCCCCGTGCCCCGCGCGGCCCACGCGGCGAGCCGGCGCCAGCGGTGAGCATCCATCGACCGTTCCGGCCATCCCGCGTCGCGCCAGGCCCGACGGAGGACCTCGGCGCGGAGGTAGCGCGAGAGCGCGGCGAGGGCCGGGCGATCGAGGGTCACGGAGCCCTCGGGGCCCGGTCGGATCGCCCTGCTCGTTAACGCGTGGATCTGCTCATCCAGGGCCGCGACGGCCGATCGGGTCAGCGAGCCGAGGCGGACGAGTGCGCCGGCAACGTCCGGGTTGAAGTCCGAGGCCAGTCGCGGGAGCAGGTCGTGGCGGACCCTGGCGCGCGTCCGGTCGAGGTCGGCGTTGGTCGCGTCCTCGCGCCAGGGCTGGCCGATCGAGCGAAGGTACCCCCGCAGTTCCTCGCGGCCGACGTCGAGCAGCGGCCGGACGAGCGAGACGCCCTCGGCCAGCGGGCGAAGCCGCGGCATGCCCGCGAGCCCGCGAGGCCCGGCGCCGCGGACGATCCGGTGGAGGATCGTCTCGGCCTGGTCGTCGCGCGTGTGGCCGACGGCGACGACCGGGGCATTCCGCCCTCGCGCCTCCGAGGCGAGCCAGGCGTAGCGGGCCTCGCGGGCGTCGGCCTCGAAGTGGGCGGGATGCTCGTGGTGCCAGTGGCCGAGGTCGAACGGCAGATCCGAGCGCCGCGGCCAGCTCGGCCACGAATCGCGCATCCTCGGCCGACTCGGGTCGTGCCCCGTGGTCGAGGTGGGCGACCGACAGGTCGAGACCTTGCCCGCACAGCGCCCGCAGCAGGGCGACGCTGTCGCTCCCCCCCGAGACCGCGACGACCCAGCGCGACCCCAGCCGGTCGCGGAGCCGGCGGACCTTGCGGGAGACGTGATCGATCCAGGGGACGGGCATGGCATCCTCGTAGGGTCCGCCATGCGGACCGTCTTCGATCGGGGGCCATCGAGGGAAGATGGTCCGCATGGCGGACCCTACGAAGATATCCGCTCGTCCGCTACAATGCCCCGGCGATGAGCCCCGAGACCCGTGACCTCCTGCGCTGTCCCCATTGCCGAGGGGCCCTCGATCCGACGGCCGAACCGCCCGGCTTCCGCTGCCCGGGCTGCGCCCGCGACTATCCCGAGGAGGGCGGCATCCCCCGGTTCGCGGGCGAGTCCTACGTCGCCAGCTTCGGCCGCCAGTGGAACCGCTACGACGTCGCCCGCGACGGCGAGGACGAGGCGGTCTTCGCCGTGAAGACGGGCATCGAGCCCCGCGAGCTGGCCGGCCTGCGCGTGCTCGATGCCGGCTGCGGCGGCGGGCGATACGCCCGCGTCGCGGGCCGGCACGGGGCGAAGGTCGTGGGCGTCGACCTCAGCTCGGCCGTCGCCAAGGCCGCCGCGCTCTGCGCCGATCTGCCCGACGTCGCGATCCTCCAGGCCGACCTGACGCGGCTGCCGCTGGCCGAGGGCGTGTTCGACCTCGCGTTCTCGATCGGCGTCCTCCACCACGGCCCCGACCCTCGCGGGGCGTTCGCCGAGGTGGCCCGGCGCGTGAAGCCCGGCGGCCGGCTCGCTGTCTGGCTCTATCGCCGCAACACCGCGCCGCAAGAATGGCTCAACTCGGCCCTGCGGGCGGTCACCACCCGGTTGCCGGCGCGGGTGCTCGAGCCTCTCTGTGCTGGCATGGGCGCGCTCGGCAGCGTCCCGCTCCTGAACAGGACGCTCAACAAGGTCGCCAACTTCTCGAACCACCCCGACTGGACGCTCCGCGTCTGCGACAACTTCGACTGGTACGCCCCGCGGTATCAGTCGCATCACACGCTCGAGGAATTGAAGCGATGGTTCGCCGAGGAGGGCTTCGTGGATGTGCGGGAACTCCCCCCCGCGCGGGACGGCCGGCTCTACGACTGGGCCTACCGGAACGACCTGGTGATCGGCAGCGGCGTGAACGTCGTCGGCCGGAGGGCCTCGTGACGGCGGCCGCGTCATGCTGATGAACCGACGACGTCGCCGGCGCCTCCTGCTCGCGGCGCTGGGCCTGCCGGCCGTCGCCTGGTTCGCGGCCGCGCCGATCGCCGCTTACCTGGGCGTCTCACTCCGCTGGCAGGCCGCGGCGCGAGGCTTCCTCTTCGAGCCCTACCTCCAGCTCGGCGATGCGCCCGGCGCTGGCCGACCCCGAGCGGGCCGAGGTCGTCTGGCACGCCGCCGACGTCGACGACGACTGGTGGGTCGAGACCCGCCCGGCGTCCGGCTCGACGTGGGTCCGCGCCCCGAAGCCGACGTATCGCCGTGTCCTGCTCGCGAAGGTCGAGCCGCACCGCGTCTATCACGCGACGATCGCCGGCCTCGCGCCGGGCGGGCGGTTCGCCTACCGGGTCGGCAGGCGCTCGGAGGCCCTGTTCGAGGCCGAGGCCCGCGCGGGTGCCGGCGGGCACGCCCCATCGCGTGGCCGTCATCGGCGACATCGCCGCGGGAACGGCGGCGGCTTCGAGGGTCGCGTGGCGGATCGGGAAGGAGAAGCCCGACCTGCTGGTCGTGACCGGCGATATCGTCTACAGCCGCGGCCGGATCTCCGAGTACGCCGACCGGTTCTTCCCTGTCTACAACACCGACGACGCCTCGCCCGACCGCGGGGCGCCGGTCCTCCGCTCGACCCTCTCCGCCGCCGCGCCCGGCAACCACGACCTCGCGATGCGCGACCTCGGCCTCTTCCCCGACTCGCTGGCCTACTTCCTCGCCTGGTCTCAGCCGCTGAACGGGCCGCTGACGGATCCGAACGGACTGAACCTGCCCAACCTGCAAGGCCCGCTCGACCGCGCGCCGCCTTCCGCGCCGCGGCCGGGCCGGCGTATCCGCGCATGGCCAACTTCTCGTTTGACTGCGGCGACGTCCACTGGACGGTCCTTGACGCCAACCCGTACGTCGACTGGACGGACGCGACTCTCCGCGACTGGGTGGCGCGCGACCTCGCCTCGGCCCGCCCCGGTGCGTGGCGGCTCGTGGCGTTCCACCAGCCGGGGTTCAATTCGTCGGTCGCCCATTATCACGAGCAGCAGATGCGGCTCATCGCCGACGTCCTCGAGCGCGGCGGCGTCGCGGTCGCGTTCGGCGGGCACGTCCACCAGTATCAGCGCACGAAGCCCCTGACCTTCAAGGTCCGCCCCCGCCCCGACGGCCGGATGCAGGGCCCCGACGGCGACGTCGACGGCGAGTGGCACCTCGACCTCGCGTATGACGGCGTCAAGCAGACCGTCCCCCGCGGCGTCCTCTACGTCATCACCGGCGCCGGGGGTGCGACGCTGCACGACACGCGCCTCGAGAGTCAGCCCGCGACCTGGCAGCCGTTCACCGAGCGGGTCGCCTCGACCGTCCACTCCTACACGCTGATGGACGTGACCCGCGACCGGCTCGACATCCGGCAGGTTGACGTGGAAGGGAAGACGATCGACGCGTTCGCCGTCACCCGCCCCTCGCCCTTGCCGGGCGCCGCGCCGCCGGGATAGAGTCGCCGGGGGATTCAAGGCCCGCCCGGGAGACACGCCATGACGCACCGCACGCACGTCCTGCTCGCCGTCCTGCTGCTCGCCGCCGTCGAATCGCGGGCCGACGAGCCGCCCAATCTCGTCGGGCTCGACGGGTTGCAGACGAGCCTGGGCGACCCCAAGCTCCGGCTCCTCGACGCCCGCCCCCGCGCCGATTACGACAAGGGGCACATCCCGGGTGCCGTCTGGGTCGACGTCAAGGCGGCCTCCACGCTCGCCGCGAAGCCCGGTGGTCTGACCGACAAGGAGGCTTGGGCCGCCTGGACCGCCCCGCTCGCGATCGGCCCCGATTCTGATGTCTTCGTATACGACGGAGGCCGCCAACTCGAAGCCGCGCGGGTCTGGTGGCTTCTGACCTACCTGGGCGTCCCGAACGTCGGCCTCGTCGACGGCAACTTCGGCTTGTGGGCGAAGGGAAATCGTCCCGTCTCGACCGACCCGGCGAAGGTCGAGCCCCGGGCCTTCCCTGTCGCCTTCCGCGCCGACAAGCACGCGACCCGAAGTCCTGGCCGCGCTGAAGGAGGGCACGCGGATCGTTGATGCCCGGAGCGAGCCCGAGCACACCGGCGCGCGGGCGATGTCGAAGCGGGGCGGTCACATCCCGAAGGCCTGTCACCTCGAATGGTCGGAGTTCGTCGGCCCCGACGGCCGATTCCTCCACCCGGACGAGATGCGTGAGAAGGTCGAGGCCGCGGGCGTGAAGCCGGGCGAGCCGGTCATCACCCACTGCCAGGGCGGCGGCCGCGCCTCGGTCGACGCCTACGTCCTCGAACGCCTCGGCCACCCCGCGCGGAACTACTACCTCGGTTGGTCGGACTGGGGGAACGTCGACGACACGCCCGTGGTCAAGGGCAAGGGGTCCGCGGACGCCGCGAAGAGGCCCTGAGCCTCGCTGCCCGCGGTTCGAGGGGATAGAATAGGGCTAACCCGAAGGGAGGCCGCGATGTCGACCGCCGTCGAAGTCCGCTACACCCCGGAGCAGTACATCGCCTTGGAGCGACCGGCGCTGGAACGGAGCGAGTACTTCGACGGATGCATCCGCCCGATGGCCCCCTCGAATCGCTATCACAGCCTCATCACGGGCAACATTCTCGCCGCGATTGGCGGGCAACTTCTCGACCGTCCCGAACACGTTTACGGCGTCCAGATGCGCACCCGGTTCGGGCCGACTGGACCTTACACCTATCCCGACGTCGTGGCCGTCGTCGGAGAGTCGCTCTTCGAGGATGAGGAGACGGACACCTTGCTCAATCCCTCGGTCGTCGTCGAGGTCTTCACCCTCAAGACTGAAGCCCTCGACCGCTGCGAGAAGTTCATAAGCTGCCGCCGGCTCGAAACCCTCCAGGAATATGTGCTCGTCTCTCAGGAGCGGATCCATGTCGAGCGATACAGGCGGCGGGGCAGGGACTGGGTGCTGACTGACTTCAAACGCCTCGACGCGATCCTGTGGCTCAGCTCGATCGGCTGCGACGTCCCGCTCCGTCAGATCTACGCGAAGACCCCACTGGCCGAGACCACGCCCCGCGAAGAGGCCCGCCCATGACCGCGACGCCGTATCCCGAGCCCTCGCGCGACGAGGTCGCCGCCGTGGCCGCCCTGGCCGAGAGCCACAGGGCCCTCCGCCGCGAGATCGGCAAGACGATCATCGGGCAGGACGAGGTCGTCGAGCAGCTCCTCACGAGCCTCTTCGCCCGCGGCCATGCGCTGCTCGTCGGCGTGCCGGGGCTGGCGAAGACGCTGCTGGTGAGCACCGTGGCGCGGATCCTCAGCCTGTCGTTCCGGCGGATCCAGTTCACGCCCGACATGATGCCCTCGGACATCACCGGCACCGACATCCTCCAGGACGACCCCGAGACCGGCCGCCGCAAGTTCGCCTTCATCGCGGGGCCGCTCTTCGCCAACATCATCCTCGCCGACGAGATTAACCGCACGCCCCCCAAGACCCAGGCCGCGCTGCTCGAGGCGATGCAGGAGCGACACGTCACCGCGGGCAACCAGACGTATCCCCTGCCCGACCCGTTCTTCGTCCTCGCCACGCAGAACCCGATCGAGCAGGAGGGGACGTATCCCCTGCCCGAGGCCCAGCTCGATCGGTTCATGCTGAATATCCGCGTGCCGTACCCGACGGCCGACGAGGAGCTGGAGATCCTCCGCCAGACGACCGGCGAGGCCGGCGCCGTCCCGCAGGTGACGCTCTCGGCCGAGCAGATCGTGGCGATCCAGGGCCTGGTCCGGCGGGTGCCGGTGCCCGAGCATGTGTTCGTCTATGCCAGGGACCTCGTCGAGGGCGAGCCGCCCCAACGGGGCCGAGGCGACCCCGCTGGTGAAGAAGTGCGTCTCGTGGGGCGCGGGGCCGAGGGCCGGTCAGTCGCTGATCCTCGCCGCGAAGACCCGGGCCGTGCTCGACGGCCGGTTCGCGGCGACGGCCGCGGACGTCCGGCACGTCGCCGGGCCCGTGTTGCGGCACCGGATCGTCACGACCTTCCACGCCGAGGCCGAGGGGATCGACCCGGACAAGGTCATTGCCCACCTCCTTGAAGCGATCGCCCCGCCGCCCGAGCGGGCCGCGGCGCGGCTGGTCGGGGCGTCGACCTCGCCGGTCAGCAACCTTGGAATCGGGGCCTGACCCGTGGCCGACCCCGATCCGTCTCTCACCGCCGCGCCCGACGCCCTCGCCAAGTTCGGCCGGCTCGAGCTACTGGCCCGGCTCGTCGTCGAGGGCGTGATGACGGGCCTGCACAAGAGCCCATTCAAGGGCTTCTCCGTCGAGTTCGCCGAGCACCGCCAGTACGGCCCCGGCGACGAGATCCGCCACATCGACTGGCGCGCCTTCGGCAAGACGGATCGCTACTTCGTCAAGGAATATGAGGAGGAGACCAACCTCAAGGCCTACCTCGTCCTCGACGCCTCGGGCAGCATGGGCTACGCGGGGTCGGGGGTGTCGAAGCTCGAATACGCCCGCGGGCTGGCGGCGGCCCTGGCCTATCTGATGATCAGCCAGCGCGACGCCGTCGGCCTCGTCACCTTCGACACCGAGCCCCGCGCGATGATCCCGCCCCGCTCGGCGCCGGGGCATTTCTCGGTGCTCTGCAAGGCGATGGAAGAGACCCCGGTCGGCGGCGAGACGCCCCTGAGCGGCGTGCTCCACCAGCTGGCCGAGCGGATCAAGCGGCGCGGGTTGGTGATCGTCCTCTCCGACGGCTTCGACCGTTCCGACGACCTCGTGAACGCCCTGCGGCACCTCCGCCATCGCCGCCACGAGGTCCTCTTCTTCCAGACGGTCGCCCCCGAGGAGGAGTCGTTCCCCTTCAGCCGCCCCGCCAAGTTCCGCGACCTCGAACGCCCCGCGCGCGACCTGCGGATCAACCCCGCGGCGCTGCGGGCGACGTACCTCGAACGCTTCGAGGCCCATCGCCGCACCCTCGGCGAGGGGCTGCTCGGCATGAACGCCGACTACCACAAGGCCTCGACGGCCGAGCCCCACGCGCGGGTCCTGCTCGACTACCTCACCGCCCGCTCTGCGAGGGGCAAGACGGGGGCGCGGGGATGAGCTTCGGCGTCCTCAACATCGCGATGCTCGCCGGCCTGGCGGCCGTGTCCCTGCCGGTGATCATCCACCTGCTCAGCCGCCGTCGCGACCCCGTGGTCGAGTGGGGTGCGATGCAGTTCCTCGAGCTCGGCCCGCGCTCGCGGCGGCGGATCAACCTGGCCGATCAACTGCTGATGCTCGCCCGGATGCTCCTGATCGGCCTGGTCGCCCTGGCGATGGCCCGGCCGTTCCTGGCGCCGAATCCAGCGAAGGCAACGGCGGGGATTCTCGGGATGGGCCCGGGCGTACGACGGGATGTCGTGTTGATCCTCGACGGGTCGAGCAGCATGGGCCGCCGCGTCGGAGGGTCGACGCCCCGCGAGCGGGCGATCGCGTGGGCGAGGAAGTATGTCGCCGGACTCGGCCCCGGCGATTCGGTCGCGGTCCTCGTCGCCAAGGATCGAGTCCGGCCCCTCATCGACCCGCCGAGCTTCGACCGCGTCAAGGTCGACGCCGCGCTCGCCGCGATCCCGGCCGCGCGGGGCTCGAGCGACCTCTCGGCCGCGGTCGGCGAGGCGTTCCGCATCCTCGAACGGCCCGGCAACCCGGCGCGGGACGTCATCGTCCTGAGCGACGGCCACCGCGTCGCCTGGCGTCCCGGCGAGCCTGCGCGGTGGGCCCTGCTCCGCGACCTCCGCGGCCGGCTCCCGATCCCTCCTCGACTCTGGGCCCTCGACTTCGGCGCGAGATCGGATCGCCCGACGAAGGCGCCGATGGCTCGATCGTCGGTCTCGAAGTGTCGCGCCCGAGCCTCGTGCCGGGCCTGCCGGTGACGGTCACGGCGACCGTCGCCAACGCCGGCCCCGGCCCGCTGACGAGGCCGATCGAGCTGCTCATCGACGGCGAGCCGGCCCGCGCATCGAGCCAGGTCGTCGGGCCGATTCCGGGCGGCGGCCGGGCCTCGGCGACGTTCCGCGTAGCACTCGACGAGCCCGGCAGCCACCTGCTCACCGCCCGGCTCGCCGCGGCCGATGATCCGATGCCGGTCGACGATGAGATGAGCCGACCCGTCGACGTCGTCGCGGCCGTCCCCGTGCTGCTGGTCGACGGCGAGCCCGGCCGCGGGCCGCTCGGCGGCGAGGTCGACTTCCTCCGGATCGCGCTGGCCCCCTCGGGCGACGAGACGCCCACGGTCAAGGCGACCGTGACCGATACGCGGGGATTCACGCCCGAGTCGCTCAAGGGTCAACGCGTGGTCGTGCTCGCGAACGTCGATCGTCTGACCCCGGCGATGGTCGCGGCGCTCGATGAGTTCGTCTCTAACGGCGGCGGCCTGCTGGTCGCCCCCGGCGACCGGACGGGGGCGAAGTTCGCGGACGATGCCCCCTGGCTGCCGGCGGCGATCGGCGAGGCGAAGGGGTCGAACGAGAAGCGCGAGGCAGTCGCGCATCCCGCGCCACGAACGTTCCACGGCCCGGCACTCGCCCCCCTGAGCCAGGGCGATGCGCCGGCTCTGGCCGAGGCCGACCTGTTCGCCTATCGCGTGCTCGTGCCTCGCGAGAGCTCATCGGTGCTCGCCCGGCTCGACACGGGCGACCCGTGGGTCGTCGAGCGGCCGCACGGCAAGGGCCGGGTCATCGCGATCGCCTCGGCCCTCGACGCCGAGGCCGGCACGCTGCCGGTCAATCCCGACTTCGTGCCGCTCGTGCACGAGCTGATCCTCCATCTCGGCGCCGTCTCATCGACGGCGAACGTCGTCCGCCCCGGCGAGCCGATCGCGTTCGACCTGCCGGGCGTGGCCGTCGCGCCGGGGGCAACCTTGCCGTTGCTGACGCCCGACGGCCAGACCGTGCGCGTGGCCGCATCGAGGTCGGGCGAGTCGACTCGGGTCCGCTACGCCGAGACATCCGAACCAGGCGTCTATCGCCTGACGAGGCCGAACCCGCCGGGCGGCTCGGTCTATGCCTTGGTCTCCTCCGACCCGCGCGAGGCAGAAGCCGCGCGGCTCGATCCGGCCGAGGCTGCGCGGCTCTCCGAGGGCTGGCCGCTCGCCTTCGAGGCCGACCCGGCCGCCTTGCCCGCGCGGATCGCCTCGGGCGATGCCTCGCCCCGTCGCGAGGTCTGGCGCTGGCTGATCTTCGCCGCGCTCGGCGGGCTCTGCGTCGAGGTCTGGATGACCCGGAGGATGGCCCGGACACGGGGGCTGGCCTGAGCGGTCCGCATTGACCGATTCGCCGCCCCGGCGTACCATCCGGGCCCCATCCGAGCCGTCACCTCGCGCCATCGTCCCGACACCGTTCGTCCCGATTCGGACCCGAGGGCCGTGCCCGTGGCGAGCGCCCCACCGCGTGACGGCAAGGCCGCCGCATGGCCCACGCTCGCGATCATCCTCGCGGCGGGGCTGGTGCTGCGCGTGGTTGCGGCGTTCGTCGTGCAGGCGTATGCCGAACGCCTGGGCAAGCCCTGCCTGTTCGGCGATACGACGATCTACTGGGAACTGGCCCGCGCAATCCGCGAGGGTCGGCCGTTCGTCGTCGACCAGTCGGCCATGCCGCACTATGCCCTGAGGACGCCCGGCTATCCGCTCTTCCTCGCGGCGTGCCAGGTGCTCTTCGGCGAGCGGTTCCTGCTGGTCCGGCTCGTCCAGGCGGCGCTCGGGACGCTGGGGATCTACTTCATCTATCGCCTGGTCGACCGCGCGGTCGGGGATCGCCAGGCCGCGATCATCGCGGCGGGGCTGGCGGCGGTCGAGCCGTATGGGATCGGGCTCGGCGCACTGGTCCTGTCGGAAGGGATCTTCATCCCCCTGATGCTCGCGGGCCTCTGGGGCCTCTCCGTGCTCTGGACGCGCGGTGGCGAGGCGCCGCCGAAGCATGAGGCGGTCGTCGCGATCGGGACGGGGGTCGTGCACGGCGCGGCGATCCTCGTGCGGCCGTCGTGGGCGCTGATGGTGCCGTTGCTGCTCGCGTGCTGGGTCGGCGGCGCGGGGCGAGAAAGGCAGAGAGCCCTTCGAAACGCCCTGCTTGTGGCCGCGGCGGCGGCCGTTGTGATGGCGCCTTGGTGGGTGAGAAATGTCCGGGTCTTTGGCCGGTTCGTGCCGACGGCCCTCTGGGTCGGCGCGAGCCTGTATGACGGGCTCTCGCCGACGGCCACTGGCGCCAGCGACATGGACTTCCTCGGCGAGCCGGGCATTGTCGAGCTGGATGAGGTCGCGCAGGACGCCACATTGAGGCGCCGATCCGTCGACTTCGCGCTGTCTCATCCCGGCCGCGCGCTCGAGCTGGCCGCGATCAAGGCGGCGCGGTTCTGGAGCCCCTGGCCGAACGCCGAGACGCTCCGCTCGCCGCTCGCGGCGTGGGCCTCGGCCGTCGTCACGATCCCGCTGTTCGCCCTCGTGGCGCTCGGGGATCTGGGAATGTCGCCGCGACGGGCGGGCGCTGGTGCTCCTGCTCGGGCCGCTCGTCTATTTCATGATCTTGCATGTGATCTTTGTGAGTTCGATTCGCTATCGGATCCCCGGCTTCCTGCCCGCGCTCGGATTGGCGGCGGTCGGTTGGAGGAGGCTCCGCGGGTCTTCGTAGGGGCGTCCGGGTGGCAGGGGTTCGCTCGCGAACCCCGGTCCGAGGCGTCACGAAGACCGGGGTTGGCAAGCCAACCCCTGCCACCCGGAATGGCCCGAGTCAATGTTTTCGATAAGGCCGGAGAAGAGAGAAAGCCCAGGGAGGGGCCGATGCGGCGACGGGTGCGAAAGGTCGTGGGGTGGGTGCTGCTGCTGCTGGTCGCCGTGGCGATCGGCGGGGGATGGTTCGCCTACTCGTACGTCACCGACAACGAGACCCTCCGCTCCGCGATCCGCGAGGGGGCGCCGCGGTTCCTGCCCGACTGCGTGGTCGACGTCCAGCGCGTGCACGTCCGGCCGTTCCTCGGGAAGATCGTCCTAGGCGTCGTGTCACTGCGGAAGCACGAGGGGGGCGACCCGCACCTGGTCGGCAGCTCGCCGTGGGTCCAGGTGTCGTACGACCCCTGGGCGATGCTCGACGGGCGGTTCGACCTGAAGGAGGTGGTCGTCGCGCAGCCAAGGATCCGGCTCCGCCGCCGCGCGGATGGGACGTGGAATGTCCAGGGCCTGCTCGCCGACCCGTGGCCGTTGCCGCCGTCGGAGACCTCGCCGCCGATCCGGGTCGAGAACGGGACGATCGAGCTGGTCGACGAGACCGACGGCCCCGAGGCGAGCCCTGCAGCGATCCTCCGCGACGTCTCGGTCGTGATCTCGCCAGGCGACCTCCATGGGACGCCGATCCGGTTCGAGGCGAAGGCCAAGGGCGATCTCTGCGAGTCGGCGGAGCTCACCGGGACGATCGACCGCGCCACCGGGCGGATCAGCCTCGCGGGCGACCTGCACCGGCTGGCGATCTCGTCGACCCTGGCCGAGCGGCTGCCGGCCGACGCGCGGCCGGCGTTCCAGAAGCTCGGGCTCGCCGCGGGCGAGGCCGACGTGACCCTCCGCTCGCTCGTTCACGACCCGAAGGCCGCCGAGCCGCTCCGCTACGATGCCAGCGTCCTGCTCCGCGGCGGCGTCTGGCAGTGCGAGCGGCTGCCGTTCCCGATCAACGACCTGTCGGCGTCCGTGGTGCTCCGCGACGGCGTGGCGACGGTCGAGTGGGCCGAGGGACGCAACGGGCCGACGGTCACGCCGCGCCTCGGGGACGTTCGGGCTGGCCGACCCGGAGCGGGTGCCGTTCCACCTGGGGCTCGAGGTGATCGGGCTGGAGCTCGACGAGCGGACCCGCGCATGGTCGTCGCGGACCTTCCCCCGCGGCGCCGGGCTCTGGGCCGACTTCCGCCCGGGCGGTCGCGTCGACCTGGAGGCCGACCTCGCCCGCGCGGTGCCGGGCGGGCCGGTCGACTGGGGGGTCGCCGTCACGCTGCGCGACGTGGCGCTCGAATACAGGGAGTTCCGCTACCCGCTCGAGCACGTCACCGGCGACCTGACGGCGCGGCCGGGGCGGGTGACGGCCGACCTCCACGCGCTGGTCGGCGGCAAGCCGCTGTCGGTCCGCGGGACGATCGAGGGCGAGGGCGTGCAGGCGGTCGTCGACCTCGACTTCGCCGCCGAGTCGCTGCCGATCGATACCGATCTTCTCGACGCCATGCCGCAGGACGTCCGCAACGTCATCCTCTCGTTCAGGCCCGCCGGCACGGTTCGCGGCACAGCGCACCTGCACCGAACTCCGCCCGCCGGGCCAGGAGACGACCCCAAGGGCACGATCGCCGTCCACGCCGACATCGACCTCAACCCCGGCTGCGAGATGACCTGGGACGGCCTGAAATATACGGTCCGCGACCTGACCGGGCACCTGGAGCTCCACCCGGGCTCGTGGACCTTCAAGGGGATGAAGGGCACACACGGCCAGGCCGTCATCGCGGGCGAGGGCCGCGTCGACAAGCTGCCGGGCGGCTACAAGGTCGGCCTGCACATCCACGCCGACGACCTGCTCTTCGAGAGCCAGCTCCGCGCGGCGCTCGGGCGGGCGTGGCAGAAGACCTGGGACACGCTCAACCCCGTCGGCGCCAGCGACGTCGACGTCCAGATCGAGGTCGAGCCGGGTAAGCCCGACCGCTATCACCTCGAGATCGACCCCCGGCCGGGGACGAACCTCAAGCTCAGGTTCGAGCGGGTCGCGGTCGAGGGCGACGGCGGCCCGAAGATGATCGAGATGCCGATGGAGGACGTCCGCGGCCGGTTTGTCTTCGACGACGGCACGGTCACGATGACCAAGGGCCGGTTCCTCTTCCACAACGCCCCGGTCGAGTTCGCCTGGGGCGAGGTCCAGGTCTTCGACTCGGGCCAGTTCGCGCTGAGGGTCAAGGAGCTGAACGTCGACGACTTCAAGCTCGACGCCCGGCTCCGCAAGCTGATGCCGCCGGTGATGGCCCAGTACGCGCTGCGGCTCGACGACGGCCGGCCGTTCCGGATCAGGACCGACCTGGCGCTGGGCTGGTCGGGCAAATCCGGCGAGCTCGCCACCTGCGCCTGGGAGAACGGGACGGTCGTCTTCGTCGACAACACGATCCAGGCCGGCATCCCGCTCAAGCACCTCCAGGGGCAGCTCGACCATCTCCGCGGCTCGTTCGACGGCCGCGACCTGCTCGTCTCCGGGGCGCTCGACCTGGCGAGCGTGAACCTGATCGACGTCCACGTCACCGAGGTCACGACGCCGATCGAGGTCGACGCGAACAAGGCCCGGCTGACGAACGTCCGCGGGACGCTGATGGGCGGCACGATCACCGGGAGCCTGGAGATCGGCCTGGAGTCGACGCCGAAGTTCGACGCGCACCTGGCCGTCGAGGGGGTCGACCTCCGCGACTACGCCCGCGCGCTCCCCGGCAAGCAGGACTTCCGCGGCCTGGTCTCGGGCCGGGCCGACCTGAGCGGGATGGGCCATGACCTGCACACCCTTCAGGGCAGCGGCGAGGCGCACGTCACCAAGGGGGACCTCGGCAAGCTGCCCGTCTGGGCGCGGCTGATCAAGCCCCTGAACCTCGCGCCGACCACCAAGACCGCTTTCGACCAGGCCGACGTCTGGTTCACGATCCGCAACGGGACGACGACGTTCAACCCGATCGAGTTCTTCGGCGACGCCTTCAGCCTCCACGGCCGCGGGACGCTCGACGTGCAGAGCGAGCTCGACGTGAAGCTGCGCGTCCTCTACAGCCGCGACGCCATGCACATCCCGGGCGTGAGCGACCTGACCCGCGAGCTGGGCGGGCAGTTTCTGGTCATCCGCGTCGCCGGCCCGGCCGCGGCGCCGAGCTTCAAGCTGGAGTTCCTCCCCGCGGCCAGCGAGTTCGCCAAGTCGCTCGGCGACCGCCGCGGCCCTAAGCCCCCGCGCGAGCGGTCCGCGATGCGCCTGCCGTTCCTCCCTCGGCGATCGGCCGACGACGGCCCGCGCCCGTGATTGCCGTCACGCCACGATCGGCTTCAGGACGTGGCCATGCACGTCGGTCAGCCGCCGCTCGATCCCGTTGTGCTTGAACGTGAGCCGCGTGTGGTCGATGCCAAGCAGGTGCAGGACCGTCGCGTGCAGGTCGTAGTTCGACGTCGGGTCGACCGCCGCGCGATACGACCACTCGTCGCTCGCCCCGTAGGCGACGCCCCCCTTGACCCCGCCGCCGGCCAGCCAGCTCGTGAAGGCCGACGGGTTGTGGTCGCGGCCCTTGCCGCCCTGGCTGCATGGCATCCGGCCGAACTCGGTCGTCCAGATCACGATCGTGTCGTCGAGCAAGCCGCGGGATTTGAGATCCTTCAAGAGAGCCGCGGCGGGCCTGTCGAGACTCCGGCCCATGACGCCGTGGTCGCGGGCGAGGTCCTCATGCGAGTCCCAGTTGCGGCGGGGGAAGCCGTTGTCGGCGCCATTCCAGACCTGGACGAACCGGACCCCGCGCTCGAGCAGCCGGCGGGCGACCAGGCAGTTGCGGCCGAAGTCGTCCGTGGTGGGGTCGTCGAGGCCGTAGAGGGCCTTCGTCGCGGCCGACTCCTTTGCGAGGTCGAGCGCCTCGGCGCGCTGAGCTGGAGCCGGGCGGCGAGCTCGTAGGAGCTGATCCGGGCGTCGAGCCGGGTGTCGGCCTCGCGCCCCTTGCGGTGCTCGCGGTTCAACTTGTCAAGCAGCGCGAGGCTCTCGCGCTCGGCCTCGGGCTCGGCGATGCCGCCGGGCGGGAAGAGGTCGAAGATCGGCGTCTTCGCCCCCGGCCGGACGAGCGTCCCCTGCGTCGACGCCGGCAGGAACCCCGCGCCCCAGTTGGCCGGGCCGTTCGGGGCGAAGCCTCGGGAATCGGGCAGGACGACGAACGCCGGCAAGTTCTCATTCAATGATCCCAATCCATAAGTGATCCACGCCCCCATCGCCGGGAACCCCGGGGCGACGAACCCGGTGGCCTGGAGGAACGTCGCGGGGCCGTGAACGTTCGACTTCGAGACCATGCTGTGGAGGAAGGCGATGTCATCGACGCAGGTCGCCAGGTGCGGCAACAGGTCGCTGACCCACCGGCCCGACTCGCCGTATTGCTTCCAGCCCCAGGGGCTCTTCATCACGGCGCCGGGGCTGCTCTGGAAGAGCTCGACCTTGCCGCCGGGGTCGAACGCCTGGCCGTGGCGACGGATCAACTCCGGCTTGTAATCGAACGTGTCGCACTGGCTCGCCGCGCCCGACATGAAGAGCTGGACGACCCGCTTGGCTTTCGCCGGATGGTGCAGCCCGTCGCCCGGCTTCCGACCCGGCTTCGCCTCGTCGGCGAGCAGCCCCTCTGTCCCCAGCAGGTGCGCCAGCGCGATCCCTCCGAGGCCGCCGCCGGCCCACCGGAGGAACGAGCGGCGGTCGAGGGGATGGTTCATCGAGCGACTCGGCGGGCGGGGCGGCAATGCAATGGCTTCCGGATGATTGTCCCCCCGATCATCCCGCTCCGCAACCGACGATCCAGGGTCGCCTATGGCGATCGATCGCGGCGGATGATAGCCTGTCATCCCCTCCCGGCCGACGGCCCGGCCGGAGACCCATGTCCCCGCGACCTCGATCGAGCCCGACGCCCTTCCCGTCCGGCGCCGGTCCCATCGCCATCGAGCGAGCCGACCCCAAGGAGGGCGGACCCCCTTGCCCCCCATCGCGCTGAACAAGGCGACGACCAACCTCCTCGAGCTGGCCTGCGGGGCGGCCGAACGGGTCGGCGCCGTCGGCGTGCTGGTGATCCCCGAGGGGCGGATGGACTGGGAGGCGATGAAGGTCGTCACCGACGGCGTGCCGCTGTATGTTGCCGTCGAGTCCGAGCGGACGGCCGAGGAGGTCCGCGAGGCCGGGCTGATCGCCGTCGAGGTCGAGCCGACCGACGCGGCGATCATCGAGCGGATCACCCTGGCCCTGATCGAGGCCGTGGCCAACGACCTCTTCCGCGCGGGGGCCCGCGTCGTCGTCGTCTATTCGGGCTTCGAGGCCGACGAGCTCGACACGATGACCGTCGTCCGCCTCGGCGAGCACCTCGAGCGGCTCACGGCGAGGGACCTCCGGGCGCTGGAGACCTCCGTCCCGTTCGAGACGCTCAAGGCCGTCGTCGACGTCGCCGTCGAGATCGGCCGCGAGGGGCGCGAGGGGAAGGCGGTCGGCACGCTGATCGTCGTCGGCGACGTCAAGTCGGTGCTGTCGAGGTCGCGGACCCTGGGCTTCGACCCGTTCCGCGGCTACCTCAAGAAGGAGCGGAACCTCCGCGACCTGCGGGTCCGCGAGGCGATCAAGGAGATCGCCCAGCTCGACGGGGCGTTCGTGGTGAATCGCGACGGGACGGTCGAGGCCGCTTGCCAGATCATCGACGCGCCGAACACCGACCTGCTCCTGCCCCGAGGGCTGGGCACCCGCCACTGGGCCGCCGCGGCGATCACACAGGTCACGGGGGCGCTGGCCATCGTCGTCAGCCAGTCGACGGGCACCGTCCGCCTCTTCCAGGCCGGCGAGATCATCCTCCGGATCGCCCCGATGCGGCACGCCCGCGCCATGAAGTGGGCCGACGCCGAGATCGAGCCGCCCCAGGGCTCCCGGGTCGAGAAGGGCTCCTGATGACCCCGCCGGCCGCTCACGATCCGGACTCGGCCCCCGTGAGCGCCGGCGGCATGTCCGCCCCGCCGGCCCTCTCCTCCGAGGAGGGTCGCCCGCGTCGGACCCGGAGGACGAGCACGACGACCAGCTCCGCGCCCAGGAGCAGCACAATCGGGTAGGTCGGGTAGCGATAGCGGGGCAGGACGTGGATCACGAAGTAGATCAGGCTCGGGGCGATGAGGGCCGCCGCGTACGTCCAACGGGCCGGGTGCCGGGCGGGAAGAGAAACGCCAGGCCGCCGAAGGCCAGCAGGCTCGTCAGGCAGATATAGCCGTCCGACATCAGGGCGGCGACGACGGGGTTCTTCGCCCCGGGGTTGCGCCAGAAGTGGCGGGTCGGGGTCCAGTAGATCGCGGCCCGGCGCGGTCAGCCGGGCGAACCGGCCGGGATTGGACCCGATCCAGTCGAGGGCCGAGGCGAGCTTCCGGCGCATGTAGGGCCATTCGCCGAGCTGCTGATATTCGGTCAGCTCGACGTGCGATCCGAAGGGCTGCCTGGCCCGCGTGGCCGCGTCGAAATAGCCGCTCGCCCGGTCGTGGTTGCCGACGTACAGCTCGAGGCCGAGGTTGCTCCGCAGCGGCACGAACCCGCCGAGCTCACGGTAGTTCCGGTACGTCCACGGCGCCAGGCACGCGGCGACGATCAGGCCCTCGATCGCCAGCCCGCGGCCGATCCGCCGGGCCTCGCCAGGGGCCCCGGCGAATCGCGCCAGGGCCATCAGGCCGCCGGTGAGGGCGACCGGCGGGCTGAGCAGCGCCGACCAGCCGAGCAGCAACCCCGACCTGACCACGTCGCGGAGCCGCCACCCGTTGCGGCGGCCGGCCTCGGCGTCCAGGACCAGGAGCAGCAGCGTCAGCCCCGCAAGCGGCTGCTCCCAGTCGCCGTTGGTCTGCTCCCAGAAGTAGACCGGCAGCAATACCAACGCCATTGCCGCGGCGATGCCGGCCGCCGGACGGAGGCCGGTCCGCCGCGCTGCGAGCGGGAGCAGGGCGGCGGTGGTCGCCGACACCGCGCAGCAGAGGAGGACCTGTGTCCACCGCATCCTCCGCCAGTCCGGGCCGGCGAGGCGGTAGACCGTCCCCACGATCCACGGATAGGCCGGCGAGACGTGGGCCGAGGGCCACGAGACGTCCACAAAGACGTCGCGGATCGTCCCTGCCTTCGATACGGCAAGCGCCGCCCGCTCCATCTCCGCGCCGAATCGATTTCCATAATTCTTGATTTGTTGACCCTGTATATCCTTCTTCCACGCGGAGCCGGCCCGGATCGAGAAGCAGACGACGAATATCAGGAGGAGACCGAGGAGCCCGAACCGCCGAGAGGTCATGTGTATGCCCCTCCGACGCCGTTATCTCAAACCCGATAGATTGATATGTTAGCCGGGCGTGGGCGGCGGGTCACCAAGCTTCCGGGGACTCGGCCGCGGGCCGTCATGTCTCACGCTCCGGGCCGGCCGGCCCAACGCCGCGGCCTTGCCCGCTCGACGGCGCCCCGTCATCATCGAGCGATGATCTATACGACCCTCCTCTCCAGAACCTTCCGCCTGCTCTACGGCGAGCCGGCCGAGGGCGAGCCGGGGCCGGGCTCGGGACTGGTGATCGTGGCCGATGGCGTGGGCGGGCTCGACCTCTGCGGGACGGCGCTGCGGCACGTCATGGAGTCCGGCGGCGGGCGGAACGTCGTCCGGCTCCATCGCTGGGGGCACGGGCTCGGCCGGTGGCACCGCGACCTGACCAACGTCGCCAACCTCAAGGCTCAGGCCCAGGCGATGGCCGCCAAGGTCCGCGCCTGGCGCGACGAGCAGCCGGGCGCGCCGGCGTTCCTCGTCGGCAAGTCGGGCGGCTCGGGCGTCGTGGTCCGGGCGCTCGAGGAACTGCCGAAGGACTCGGTCGAGGCCGCCGTCCTGCTCGCGCCGGCGCTCTCGCCGGGGTACGATCTGACCCGGGCGCTGGCGGCGGTCCGCCGCGAGATGGTCGTCTTCTGGTCGCCGCTGGACGTGTTCGTCCTCGGCCTGGGGACGCGGGTCTTCGGCACGATCGACCGGGTGCGTTCGGTGAGCGCGGGATTGGTCGGATTCCAGGGCGACCGGGCGAAGCTCCGGCAGGTCCGCTGGCGGCCGTCGATGATGAGGACGGGGTACCTCGGCGGGCACGTCGGGCCGGATAGTCCGGCCTTTCTGCGGAAGTATGTCGTGCCGCTGTTGCGGGCCGAAACGGCGGCCGATATTGGATCTCCGCCGCGGGTCAAGCCCGGCGCGCCCGCGCCGATAACCCTAGTGCTCGGGGGTGACGGACCCCGGCGAGCCCCCTCCGAACCCCGGCCCGAGGCGAGCCCGACGGATGACCTCAATCCTCCTCCCTGCCCGCTCGCCCGCCGATCCGACGCCCCCCGACGGGGGGCCCTTCTCCGCCCGACGCGCAGCGCCCGCCGCCGGCCCGGGCGGATAACCCGTCCGCTCGCCCTTCGAGCGTGCCGGCCGCCGCCCGACCCGGACCACGACCCGCCCGTGCGGGATCGGTCCCCATGGACGCCGGTCCGCACGCTCGACCCCGGCCCATGCCCCGCGCATCGGCCGGGGCCGCGTGCCCAAGAACTGGCACCGTGAGCCCTCAACGCGTGGCGGTCTCTGCCCGGTTCCGCCGGAGACCATCGTCCTCCTCTCGCCGATCCCCCAGGACCAGCGGCGACCGCCACGCGATGGACTCCCCCCTACCCCCGAAATTGGCTTCGCTCGGCGCAGCCCACGATTGGGTTTGCTCGGCGCCGACGCCTCTGAGCTCTCTCCCGAAATTGGCTTCGCTCGGTCACGCGCCCGACCCGGTGCAACCGGCACGATCGGCCCGCATCCCCGTCGCCATTGCCGATCTCGCCCCTTCTGACGTGACGAAGCCGCCCGGGCCCGCTCGAAGGTGAACGGTGGCTTTGTTCGGTCGGACGACGACCGGTCCCCACGTCTGCCCGCTTGGGTTTGTTCGGCGCCGGGCGACCCGGGCGGAATTGGCTTCGGTCGGCGCGGGCGGGACGGGCGGCGCGCGGAAATGGGTTCGGTCGCGCGCGGGAATCGGTCCGATCTCGGGTTCGCTCGGCGCCCCGTACCACCCAGACATCGTCCGCTCGAGATCTTCGACAGAGCAAGCCTCTTCCAAGATCACCGCAATCGGGGGAGGCCGCGTTCTGCGGAAATCGCGGCGCTTGCCGGGCGACCGATCGCGCGGCTAACCTGACGGGACCGCCCCGGAAAACCGTCGCGACGGCCACGATCCGGGCGCGCCAGGGAGATTTCGCCACCATGAAGATCCTGGTCATCGGCGGCACGGGGACAGTGGACGGGGCGGTCGTCGCGCGGCTCGCGAAGCGGGGCGATGAGGTCCGGGTGCTGACACGGTCGGCGGCCAAGGCGGGCTCGCTCCCGGCCGGGGCCGAAGCGGTCGTCGGCGACCTGGCCGACGCGAACAGCCTGCCCCAGCCGATGGCGGGCGTCGATGCCGTGTTCCTGCTCGTGCCGGTCCATCCCGAGGAGACCCGGTTCGGGCTCAATGGCGTCGAGGCGGCGAAGGCCGCAAAGGTCGGCCGGCTCGTCCACATGTCGGTCTTCGGCGCCGAGATGGCCCCGGACGTCCCGCATTTCATCGGCAAGGTGCCCGTCGAGCAGGCCGTCCGCGAGTCGGGCCTTGTCTGGACGATCCTCCGGCCGAATTACTTCTTCCAGAACGAAGAGCAGCTCGCCCCGGCCATTGCGCAGGGCGTCTATCCCCAGCCGCTGGGCGAGGTGGGCGTCAGCGGGATCGACGTCGGCGACATCGCCGACGCGGCCGTCGCCGCGCTGACGGCCCCGGGCCACGAGGGGCAGATGATCCCCCTGGTCGGGCTCGATCTATTGACCGGCCCCACGGTTGCCTCGACCTACGCGAAGCACCTCGGCCGCGAGGTCCGCTACGGCGGCGACGACCTCACCGTCTGGGCGGCCCGGATGGCGGAACACGGCCTGCCCGACTGGCTGGTCCACGACCTCCGCGCCATGTTCGCCCACATCCAGCGCCACGGCCAACGGGCCACCGATGCCGACCACGAGGCCGTCCGCCGCATCCTGGGCCGCGAGCCGCGGCGGTTCGACGACTTCGCGGCGGAGCTCGCGGATCGGATCAAGCGGGGAGGATAAGGTCCACGGGCCGCCGGGCCGCGTCCCATTCTCCGATGTTAACGCTTGGTCCCGGTCATCCGGCCTGATAGGGTGATTTGAACCGACGGGCGATCGGGGACGGTCCCGCGCCTCCCGCGGCCGATCCGGCGAAGTCGCCCGCGGACCACGGTGGTGGATCACATGCTGGCAGCCGAGAACACGCACGAGCAGCACGCGGCCCAGGTCGTCGACGCGCTGCTCGACGGCCGCGTCATCCCCTTCCTCGGCGCGGGGGCCAACCTCTGCGGCCGGCCCTCGGGCGTGAGGTGGACGCCCGAGAGCGGATACCTGCCGACTGGCCCGGAGCTGGCCGCGCACCTCGCCCAGAAGTTCCGCTGCCCCTTCGAGTCGGACGACCTGCTCCGCGTCGCGCAGTACGTCACCCTCATCCGCGGCTCGGGGCCGCTCTACGAGGCGCTGCACGAGATCCTCAACTCCGACTACGAGCTCACCCCGCTCCACCGCTTCCTCGCGGCGCTGCCGGCGGCAATCCGGGCGAAGTCTGCGCAAGGTGAAGTACCCGCTGATCGTGACGACCAACTACGACGACCTGCTGGAGCGGGCCCTGCGCGACGCCGGCGAGGCGTTCGACCTCGTCTATTACGAGGCCAAGGAGGAGAACCTCGGCAAGTTCTGGCACAAGCCCCCCGACGGTGAGCCCTGCCTGATCGAGCGGCCGAACAAGTACCCCGTCCTCAAGAAGAACCCCGGCCTCAACCTCGACCAGCGGCCGGTCGTCCTCAAGATCCACGGCGCGGTGAGCCGGGCGCGGGACTCGGGCGAGCGCGACAGCTACGTGATCACCGAGGACCACTACATCGACTACCTGCTCAACACCGAGGTCACGGCGCTCTTCCCGGTGCCGCTGCCCGAGAAGCTCCAGCGGAGCCACTACCTGTTCCTCGGCTACGGCCTGCGGGACTGGAACCTCCGGGTCATCCTCCGGCGGATCTGGAAGGACCAGCCCCTGCGGTGGAACTCGTGGGCCGTGAAGCGGGACAGCGACTTCATCGACGAGAAGTTCTGGCAGGAGCGGAAGGTCGACATCATCGACGAGGACCTGCAGGCCTACATCGCCCGCCTGACCGATTGCCTGGAGGGTCGGCCGGGGCCCGGGGGCGGCGGATGAGCGGCACCAGGCTGGCGGACCTCCCCTACAAGGGGCTGATGCCCTACGAGGAGGCCGACGCCCTCTTCTTCTTCGGCCGCGAGGCCGACCGCGACGTCATCGCCTCGAACCTGATGGCCGCGCGGCTGACGATCCTCTACGGGCCGAGCGGCGTGGGCAAGAGCTCGGTGCTCCACGCGGGCGTCGCCCACCGCGTCCGCGAGATGGCCCGGGAGGACCGCGACGCGGCGGGCCGGCCCGAGTTCGCCGTCGCCGTCCATCGGGCGTGGCGCAACGACCCGCTCGGCGGGGTCCTGGCCCGGGTTCGCGAATCGGTCGAGGAGGCGACCGGCCGCTCGTTCGAGCCCACGCCGCCCGGGACGCCACTGGCCGACGCCCTCGCGACCTGGGCCGAGCGGCTCGACGGCACGCTGCTGATTGTCCTCGACCAGTTCGAGGAGTATTTCCTCTACCACCCCCGCGAGGACGGCCCCGGCACGTTCGCGGGCGAGTTCCCCGCGGCGGTCAACCGCGGCAGCCTCCGCGTCAACTTCCTCCTCTCGCTCCGCGAGGACACCCACGCGAAGCTCGATCGCTTCGAGGGGAAGCTCCGCGGCCTCTACGACAACCAGCTGCGGCTCGCCCCCCTCGACCGCGACGCGGCCGAGGAGGCGATCCGGGGGCCGATCGAGCGGTACAACGAGCTCCATCCGGCGGACGAGCCGGTCGACGTCGAGCCTGGGCTGATCGGCGTGGTGCTCGATCAGGTCAAGGCCGGCGCGATGGAGCTGGCCTCGGTCGGCCGCGGGGTCGTCGCCGGGGCCGCGGGCCCGGGCGAGCACGACGAGATGCCGATCGAGACGTCGTATCTCCAGCTCGTGATGACCCGACTCTGGGAGGAGGAGCGCCGGCTCGGCTCGCGTATCTTGCGGGAATCGACCTTCACCAAGGGCCTGGGCGGGGCCCGGGCGATCGTCCGCGGCCACTTCGACGGCGTGATGGGGCGGCTGGACCCGGCCGAGCGCAAGGTCGCCTCGGACGTGCTGCCCTACCTCGTCACCCCCTCGGGCGCGAAGATCGCGCAGGAGTCGGCCTTCATCGCCGCGCGGTCGGGGCGTCGGATCGACGAGGTCGAGTCGGTGCTCGCCCGGCTCGCAGCGCAGGAGGGCCGGATCCTCCGCAAGGTCGACAGCCCCCGCCACGCCGAGAGCTACGAGATCTTCCACGACGTCCTCGCCCGCGTCATCCTCGACTACGTCACCGTCCAGGATGCCGAGCGCGCCCGGGCCCGCGCCCGCCGTCAGTTCCTGATCATCGCCGGGCTCGCCTATGGCCTCGTCATGACCGGCCTGCTCGCCACCTTCGCGCTGTGGGAGAGCGGGAAGTCTCGGGTCGCCGAGAGGGACACACGCGCCGCCCGCGACCGCGCTGTCGCCATGGAGAAGGTGGCGCGAGAGGCCCGCGACCGCGCCGACGACAACGCCCGCAAGGCCGAGGCCGGCGCCGAGGCCGCCCGGAAGCAGAGCCAGCTGGCCCTGGAGACGCTGAACTCCGTCATCTTCGACATCCAGCGCGAGCTGACGAACCTCCCCGGCGGCAGCCCGGTCCGCCGCCGTCTCCTGACGACGACCCTGGCCCAGCTCGAGAAGCTCTCCGGCGCGTACGTCCAGCAGTCGGCCGCCGACCGGCAGACGGCGGTCGCCATGAACGAGATGGGCGAGTTGATCCTCCAGTTCGGCGACGCATCGGGGCCCGGGGCCGCGGAGAGGCCGGGATCTTCCAACACCCAGGCGACGAGGAGCGCCGTCGGTTCGGCCCGGCGCCTGTTCGCGCGGGCGGCGGAGATCCAACGCGCCCTGTCGGAATCGGACCCCGCCGACGCACAGGCCCGCCGCGACCTGTCCATCTCGTACGAGAAGCTCGGCGACGCCCTCCTCCGGATGAACGAACTGGCAAAGGCCGCCGACTACTACCGCAAGGACGTGGAGCTCACCGAGGCACTGGCCAAGGCCGACCCCGCCGACGCGCAGGCCCGCCGCGACCTGTCCGTCTCGTACAACCGGCTCGGCAACGTCGCGCTGCGGACGAACGAACTGGCGAAGGCCGCCGACTACTACCGCAAGGGCCTCGACCTGGCCGAGGCGCTGGTCAAGGATGACCCCGCCGACGCGCAGGCCCGCCGCGACCTGTCCATCTCGAACAACAAGCTCGGCGACGTCGCGTTGCGGATGAGCGAGGCGGCCAAGGCCGCCGACCACTACCGCAAGGGCCTCGACCTGGCCGAGGCGCTGGTCAAGGCCGACCCCACCGACGCGCAGGCCCGCCGCGACCTGGCCGTCTCGTACAACAAGCTCGGCGACGTCGCGCTCGATATGCGCGAGCCGGCCAAGGCCGCCGACCACTACCGCAAGGGCCTCGACCTGGCCGAGGCGCTGGTCAAGGCTGACCCCGCCGACGCGCAGGCCCGCCGCGACCTGTCCATCTCGTACAACAAGCTCGGCGACGTCGCGTTCGAGATGCGCGAGCCGGCCAAGGCCGGCGACTTCTACCGCAAGGGCCTCGACCTGGCCGAGGCGCTGGCGAAGGCCGACCCCGCCGACGCGCAGGCCCGCCGCGACCTGTCCATCTCGTACGAAAGGCTTGGCAAGGTCGCACTCGAGATGCGCGAGCCGGCCAAGGCCGGCGACTACTACCGCAAGCGCCTCGACCTGGCCGAGGAGCTGGCCAAGGCCGACCCGGCCGACGCGCAGGCCCAGCGAGATCTATCCACGTCGTTGTATCTCATGGGCAAGGCCCTGGAGCAGGCCGGCGACCTCGGCCAGGCACGGCGATACGACGAGCGGTTGCTCGCAATCGATTCGAGCCTCAGCGGGCGCTCCCCCGACGACCCCGCCGCGCGGCGCACTGTGGCGGAGGATTGCGAGCAACTGAGCGGCCTCTGCGCGAGGCTCAAGGACTGGCCGGCCGCCCTGGACTACGCGCGGCAAACGATTGAGCATGCCCAGGCGGCGAAGCAGCTCGCCGCGAAGGACGGGCGGCCCTTCACGTGGAATCTCGCGATCTCCTACCGGGACCTGGGCGATGCCCAGGACGGCGGCGGGCAGCCCAAGGAGGCGATCCGCAGTTACGAGGAGGGGATCAAGGTCGACCCAAAATCGGCCGCCCTGCTCAATCGGCTCGCCTGGCTGCTGGCGACCTCGTGGGACGACTCGGTCCGCGACGGCAAGCGGGCGGTCGAGCTGGCCAGGAAGGCGTGCGAGCTGACCGAGTGGAAGGACACAATCCGGCTCGACACCCTCGCCGCGGCCTGTGCGGAAGCCGGCCAGTTCGCCGACGCCGTGACCTGGCAGAAGAAGGCCCTGGAGCGCCCGGAGGACATGCCGAAGGGCGAGATCGACGAGTTCAAGGCGCGGCTCAAGCTCTACGAGTCCGGCAAGCCGATGCGGCAGGCCAAGCCCGAGCCGGCCGCGGGGCCGGCCAAGTGAGGGGCCGGTAGCCGCGTCCGCCCCCATCGATGCAACACTCGCGTCATCATCGCATCGAAGCGCATCACCGTAATTTCATTTGACCCGACGGCGGTCGATCGATTGGAATGGGGCTCCCCGCTCGGATGCGGAGGGTTCGGGGACACTTCCCTCTTCCCGCCCGAATCCTCCCTCGATGAGGTCCCGGCGAAGCCGCCGGGGATCGTCGATAGATCCTGCCCAATCCCTCATTTCGTCTTCGGGAGGAGCCATGTCGATCACGGTTCGTTGTTCGTGCGGCAAGCAGTCGAATCTGCCCGAGTCATTCCTCGGGAAGCGCGTGCGCTGCAACTTCTGCGGGGCACTGTCGATCGTCGACGTCCAGGAGGCGCCGGAAGAGCACCCGGAGCTCGACTGGGAGACGCACGTCGCCGAGTCGCTCCTGAGCGGGCCCGACCCGGCCGGCGGGGAGGTGACGAAGACGGCGCTGATGGAGCGGCCGGTCGTCCACGAGCCCTCGACGTCCGACGAGGCTCCCTCGGACGAGGCCGAGGCCGAGGAGGCCACCGAGCCCGAGCCCGTCCCGACGTTCACGCGGGTCGAGGGCGCGAAGGAGTACAAGGTCCTCACCCAGCGCGACAAGTGGTTCGGCGGCAAGTTCGACCCGGAGCGGTTCGAGGAGGCGCTGAACTTCTTCGCCGGGCACGGCTGGGTCGTCCGCTCGATGGTGGCGGGCAACGTCGCCGGCTTCAGCGGCAACCGCGAAGAGGTGGTCGTCCTGCTCGAGCGGGGCTGATCCGCCGGGCGCGGGGGGGCCGATCACCCCCCCTGCCCGAGCGCGGCAATGATCGCGGCGCGATCGTGGCGGAGGAAGGCGACGATCCCCTGCTGGACCTTGGTCCGGACGCTCGCGCCGAACGGGACGACGTTCGAAGTGTAGCTGACGGCGATGTCGCCGGGGCGGGGGTCGTCGAGGCTCGTCTCGAAGTCGACGTGCATCGCGAACGAGACGGTCGGCGAGTAGAACGGGGAGAGGAACCTGGGGATGACTTTCACGCGATACTGGATCGTCATCACGCCGGCCACGGCATCGCCCCCGGCGCCGGGGACGGCCACGAGGGCGTTGACCACGCCGCGCTGGCGGCCCTGGCTCGGGGTCGAGGCAACGAGGTAGGACTTCGCGTCGGCGGCGGCCGGGGTCGCCGTCAGGTTGACATAAGCGGGCAGGGCCGCCGAGGGCAGTTGGAGCGGCTCGAGCCGCTCGAGCGCAGGGCGCGACCGTCGCGTCGCTGGGCGTGGCATGGCGATCCCTCGCGGCCCGGACGGCTTCCCGGCGCGTCCCCTCCGATAAGGATCGGCCGCCGGGGCGGCGCGGCTTGAGGCCGCGCCCGCGCGTCAGGCCGCGGCCGGGTCGCGCTGCATGGCGCCGAAGATGTTGCCGTCGGGGTCGGTCGCGTACCCGAGCCAGCCGACGCCGGGGATCGGCATGAGGGGGACGGACACCGATCCGCCCAGCCCGACGGCGCGGTTCAGCGCGTCCTGGGCCGAGGGGACGTCGACCGTGCAGACGTAAGCGTTGACCGCCTGGCCATAGGCCGGCGCGGCCCCCCTGCGGCGGATGAGGCCGCCGTTGATTCCCGGCTCCTCGGGCGGGCCGGTCTGGATCAGCCAGTAGTCCATCGGCCCCTCCCACTTCTGGAACGCCCAGCCGAAGAGGTCGGTGTAGAACGCCACGAGCCGATCCGGGTCGGTCGCGTGGATCTCGAAGTGGACGACGCGCGGCATCGGATGGCCCCGGGGTTTCGCTGGCAGGATCGGGACGGTTCGATCCATTCTAATCCACACAATTCACTCCGGCGCGGGGATTCGTCGGCTCCTGTGCGCGGCCGCGCCGGCCTGTCATACTCTCGGGACTCGGGCCCGCCCCGCGATCGAAGCCCAAATTCCCCTTCCCCCTCGCGGAGGACACGCGATGAAGACCGTACGCCTGGGTGCCTTTCTTCTGATCCCGATGGCCCTCGCCTCGGCCCCGGCGCGCGGCGACGAGACGCTGCGCTGGAAGTTCACCAGGGGCGAGAAGCTCATGTACCGGATGGTCCAGAAAACCGAGAGCCGGCCCGAGCCCGCCGGCGCCATCCCGGCGACGACGATGACCCAGACGATCGACATGACCTGGGAGGTCAAGGACGTTTCCCCCGCCGGCGACGCGGCGATGGACCAGACGATCGACCGGATCGTCTTCGAGATGAAGGGCGGCCCGGCCGGCGAGATGCGTTTCGACACGAACCAGGCGGAGAAGGCCGAGGGCACGGCCGCGGTGCTCGAGCCGCTTTTCCGCGGCATGGTCGGCAGCCCGATCGGCCTGACGATGACCGCCCGCGGCGAGGTCAAGGACGTGAAGGTCCCGGCCAAGATCGTCGACGCCCTCAAGTCGGTCCCGAATGCCGCGGCGGCCGGCGGCATGCTCTCGGAGGAGGGCTTCAAGTCGACGACGACCCAGGCCTCGCTGAACCTGCCCGCGCAGCCGGTTGCCAAGGGCTTCAAGTGGGACGACGCGAAGCACGTCGACCTGCCCTTCGGCCGGATGAACATGAAGGTGACCTACACCTACGAGGGCCCGACAGGCCCGGACGACCGGATCGCCTCGAGCGTCATGGTCGACCTCGAGCCGAAGGCGGACCAGCCCTTCACCATCAGGATCGCCGACCAGGACGGCAAGGGCTCGTTCCGGTTCGACAGCAAGTCCGGGCTGCTCAAGGGCTCGGACATGAACCAGACGCTGAAGATGGAGATCAAGGCGGGCGACCAGCAGATCGTGCAGACCGTCGCGACGACCGTCACCCTCGACCTGACGGGCGGGCCCTCGACGAAGTGACGACGCGTGGCATCCCCAGGGGAGGCTCCGGGGGGAAGGGTCTGCCGATGGCGACCGAGCGGGAGAAGATGCTCGCGGGCGAGCTCTACATCGCCTCCGACCCCGAGCTGGTCCTGCGCGACGGCGGGCGCACGACCTGCTCCGGGCCTTCAACGGGTCTCGCGACGAGGAGCACGACGAGCGCCGGCGGATCCTCGGCGAGCTGCTCGGGGCCGTCGGCGAGGGCGTCTGGATCGAGCCGCCGTTCTGGTGCGACTACGGCCGGAACATCGCGCTGGGCGACCGCATCTACTTCAACTTCAACTGCGTCGTCCTCGACTGCGCGGCGGTGACGATCGGCGACGACGTCTTCTTCGGCCCGAACGTCCAGGTCTACGCGGCGACGCACCCGACGGACCACATCGTGCGGAAGTCGGGGCTGGAGCTGGCCCGGCCGATCGTCGTCGAGTCGGACGTCTGGGTCGGCGGCGCCGCGATCCTCTGCCCGGGCGTCCGCGTCGGGGCGCGGAGCGTCATCGGCGCGGGGAGCGTGGTGACCCGGGACGTGCCCGCGGGGGTCGTCGCCGCGGGGAACCCGTGCCGGGTCATTCGGGCCCTTTGAATGGGCCGCACGCCGGCCGCCCTTGACCCCGGCGCGGTCGAGACAGTACGGTGCGTCGATCCGCCGGGATCGTTCCCCGGTCGGAAGTTCGGGCGGATCGCCGCCCGGTTCTCGAAGGAGTCGCAGCGCACCCGATGAGCACGCCAATCGCCCCCATTGAGTCGATCCGCGGGCGAGAGATCCTGGATAGCCGGGGCAACCCGACGGTCGAGGTCGACGTGGTCCTGGCCGACGGCACGCTCGGCCGCGCCGCGGTCCCCTCAGGGGCCAGCACGGGCGCGTACGAGGCGGTCGAGCTCCGCGACGGCGACAAGAAGCGCTACCTCGGCAAGGGCGTCGCCAAGGCCGTCGCGAATGTCAACGAGGCGCTCGCGAAGGCCGTCGTCGGCCGCGACCCGTCCGACCAGGCCGGGCTCGACGCCGCGATGATCGCAGCGGATGGCACGCCGAATAAGGGGAAGGTCGGCGCCAATGCGATCCTCGGCGTCAGCCTCGCCGCGGCCAAGGCCGCCGCGCAGGCGAGCGGCCTGCCGCTCTACCGCTACCTCGGCGGAGTCAACGCGAAGGTGTTGCCCGTGCCGATGGCCAACATCATCAACGGCGGCAAGCACGCCGACAACAAGATCGACTTCCAGGAATTCATGATCATGCCCCTCGGAGCCAAGAGCTTCTCCGAGGGCATCCGGATGGTCGCCGAGGTCTTCCACAACCTCAAGTCGATCCTCAAGAAGGCCGGGCACAACACGAATGTCGGCGACGAGGGCGGCTTCGCGCCGAACCTCGACAACGAGGAGGCGATCAAGTACATCCTCGAGGCCGTCGACAAGTCGGGCTACACCGCGGGCCGCGGCAAGGACTTCGCCATCGCGCTCGACTGCGCCAGCTCCGAGCTGTTCGACGAGGGCGAGAAGAAGGGCTACAAGTTCTGGAAGTCGAACCCCGGCAAGCTCTTCTCCAGCCAGGACATGATCGCGCTGTTCAGCGACTGGGCGAGCAAGTACCCGATCGTCTCGATCGAGGACCCGCTCGACCAGGACGACTGGGACGGCTACGTCCGGATCACCAAGGCGATGGGCGACAAGGTCCAGATCGTCGGCGACGACTTCTTCGTCACCAACCCGGTGCGGCTGGCCGACGGAATCGCCAAGGGGGCGTGCAACAGCATCCTCGTGAAGGTGAACCAGATCGGCAGCCTGACCGAGACGCTCGACGCCGTCGGCATGGCCCAGCGCAACGGCTACACGGCCGTGCTCTCGCACCGCTCGGGCGAGACCGAGGACACGACGATCGCCGACATTGCCGTGGCCACCAATTGTGGCCAGATCAAGACCGGCAGCGCCTCGCGCTCGGACCGGATCGCCAAGTACAACCAGCTCCTGCGGATCGAGGAGGAGCTGGGGAACGAGGCCGTCTACGGGGCGACAATCTGGGCGCGAGGGTGATGACCACGAACCCAGGGAGGAGACGATGACTCGAACCACGGCGGGTTGGGTCGTGCTGGCAGTCGCGATCTCGGGCACCACGGCGCTCGGCCAGGGGCCGGCGCCGAAGGCCAAGGGGACTCCCGGGCCGATCGTGGCGGCGGGGGCGTCGTTCTCCGAGCCGGCGGGATGGGTCCGGGTCCAGCCGTCGACGTCGAAGACGATCGGCTGGTTCGTCAACCCGGGCGCGACGTCGAAGAATGCGCAGCGGATGATCGTCATCGACTTCGGCCGGCCGACCGAGCCCGAGGCACGGAAGGCGGCGCAGGAGCTTGCGAAGCAGTGGCGCGGGACGCTTCTGGAGAAGCCGATCACTCTCGACGGCGCGCCGGGCTACCTGGTCGTGGCCGAGAACCGCGGGCCGGGGCTGACGCCGGCCGTGGGGATCGTCGTCCATCGCGAGGGGCGGGCCTACCTGATCATGGGCGGCGCCGTGCCGGGCGACTCGGTTGCGCAGGAGGTCGAGGAGGTCCGCCGGGGGTGGAAGTGGGTCAAGTCGCGGTGACTCGATGAGCGACCCAGAGCCCGAAGGCGACGGGCGGAACGACCTCGCCGCCGTGGCGCTGGGGCTGCTGGCGCTGGCCGCGGCGTGCGTGGCCCCGGCCCTGTTCGTGCTCGCCCCCGACGACGGCCGGCGCGGCGCCTGGATGTTCGCCGAGGCGCGGAACTGGACGGCGCTGCGCTGGTTCGCCCTGGCGAGCCTCGTCGGCCTGGGGCCGGCGCTGCTCCTGGCACGGATGGCGCTGGACCGCGCCCGGCGGTGGCCGGCGAAGATCCCGGCGGCGCTGGCCATCGCCGCCGCGCTGCCGATGATCCCGGGCGCCGTGATCCAGATCGCCTGGTGGACGTCGTGACGACGCGGCCCGCTAGACGATCGGCCCCCGGCCGCGGCCGAGGACGGCCGAGACGACCAGCAGCACGAGGAAGACGAACAGCAGGATCTTCGCGATGCCGGCGAACTCGCCCGCCATCCCGCCGAACCCGAGGACTCCGGCGATCAGCGCGAGGATGGCGAAGGCGATGGCCCAGCGGATCATGGTTGGCTCCTCGAATGCGGCCCCGGTCACCGCCCCGCGGCGGATCAATCTATTTGAAATATAACACACAATGCAAATCGGGTGCCCGATTGCCGTGAAGGATCGACTCGGCGATACTGATATCTCGCACAAGTGTCATGGGAACAGCTCCTCCCTGGTCCCGCCCACGATGCCCGCGATACGCCGCCTGCTGCCGTGGTTCGCCGTTTGGGCCCTGGCCGGGGCGATGACGGCGGTGACGACCGCGCAGTCGCTCGAGCGTTACCGCGAGTTCCGCAGCGGCTGGGCGTGGGACCTCGCCTACAACAACCAGTGGTTCTGGGCCCTGGTCTTCGGCGACCAGACGCTCTCGATCTGCCCGGTCAACCACTGGGGCCTCGAGGGGCCATCGATCTGGAACCGCACGCACCTCGACCCGATCCGCCTGGTCTGTGCGCCAGTCTACGCGCTCGTCCCCGGGCCCGAGACGCTGCTCGTCATCCACAACGCACTGGTCTGGTGCCTGGTCCCGGCGGTGTTCGGGCTGGTCCGATCGGAGTCGGGCTCGACGAGGCGGGCGCTGTTCGCGGCGGGCCTGGTGCCGCTGACCCCCCTGCTCTGGCCGCTGGCGTGGAACGACTACCGCGAGATGACGCTGGCCTTGCCGTTCATCATCTGGGGGATGCAGGGCTATCGCGACCGGCGGCCCGGCCTGGCGGCGCTGGGGATCGGCGGGATGCTGCTCTGCCGCGAGGAGTACGGCATCCTCGTCGCGACCCTGGCGCTCTTGCCGCCCCGGCCGGGCGAGGACGTCGGCACGACCTACCGGTGGATGCGCGCCGTGGTCGCGCTGGGGGTCGGCTGGTTCCTGCTCGGTTTCCTCGGCTACCAGTACTTTTTCGTGTCAAGGTATGCGCCGGAACAATACATGGAACACTTCGGCGGTCCTAAGCCGGGGCTGATCCCGACGGCCACGGTGGCGCTGGAGCTGCTGGCCTTCGGGCTCGGGCCGTGGGCCGTGCTCGCGGCGCTGGCGCCCCGGTTCGCCCTGCTGGCGCTACCGTGGGTCGTGGGGCTGGCGCGGGGCCGGTGGGACCTCGGCGCGATGGACACCGTGAGGTGGTCTCAGGTCCGGTACGCGACGCCGGTCGTGGGGCTCGTCGTGGCGGCCGGGGCGATCGGCTTCGCCTGGCTGGCGGGATGGGCTGTGCGGGCTCGCGGCGGACGGTGGCTCGTGGCGGCGCTCTGGGCAGCGACGGCCGCGGGGCTCTGGGCCGCGCGGGGCGAGGTCGTGGCCCGGGTCGAGCGCGTGCCCCGGCCGATCGCGCGCGACGAGGCTGAGGAGGTCTGGCGCTGGATCGGTCGGGTCGCCCCCGGCGACGGCGTGATCGCCCACTACGAGATGACGGCCCCCCTCTCGTCGCGGCGGTACCTCTACAGCTATATCATGCTCTCAAACCTGCCCCGGGGGTTTCCCCACCTCGGCCCGGAGATCCGCTGGATCTTCTTCTTGAATAACGACCTCGACGCGGCGAACCTGACGGCGCAGGGCTTCGAGCCCGCCCATCGCGGCAGGTCCGTCCGGATCTATCGTCGGCCCTGACCCCGTCGCGGCCCGGAGGCCCCGCCATGTTCTGGGAGGATCACGGCCGGCCGACCTTCGTGTGGCTCTCCCACATGGCCGTGCCGTTCCTCTCGCTGGTGCCGGCGGTGGGCCTGGCGCTCTGGGCGCGGCATCGGCTGCGGTCGGCGCAGCGGCGTCCGACGTTGTCCCAGGCGGGCTTCACCGGCGCGCGGGCCGCCGCGGCGGTCCTCGAGGCGGCGGGCGCCGAGGGAGTCGCGATCATCGAGGCGAGCGGTCCCCTGGCTGACTTCTACGACGCGCCCGGCGCGAGCTCCGGCTCTCGGCGCCGACCTTCGGCGGCCGATCCCCCTTGGCCCTGGCCGTCGCGTCGCGCGAGGCCGGCCACGCCCTCGGGAGCCGGTGGGCCTCGAAGGCTCGCACGGCCCTGGTTTTCGCGTCGCGCCTCGGCGCGCTCGCCGGCTGGATCGCCTTCGCCGCCGGCTTCGCGCTCGACTACTCGGGCCTCGCCGTCAATGGCATCCGCGCCGTCTCCGCCGCCGCGCTCGCCGCCCTGGCCCTCGTGCCGGTCGAGGCGGCCGCGATCCGCCGCGCCCTTGCCTCCGGGGCGCTCGACGACATCGCGCACGACGCCGACTTCAACGAGGGCCTCGCCGCCTCACGGCTCGCGCACGTCGCGGCGATCCTCCCATTCGGCCCGGGCCAATCATCGTAGCGATCGGTCGAGGGCGCGGAGCAGGAACGCCGCGAACCGGTCCGAACCGGCCTGGTTCCAGTGGCCATCGCGGGGCAGGAACTGGGCGCGGATCTCGGAGGGCCACAGGCCGGCGAAGGCCTCGCCGCCGTTGAGGAACGCTGCGCTGATGGCGCGGGCGAAGTCTTCCGATTCCTGCCTCGGCCACGCCGGGGCATGCGCTGGATCGAGCAGGCTGGCGCGGTCGGGGATATGGACGACCAGCGCCGCGAGCTTCCGCTCGGCGAGGACGCGGGCGATGTCGGCGATCAACCGGTCGCGCGCCGGGTCGCGGTCGTCGAGGCCCTCGGGCTGCCCCTCGTCGGGCCGAGTGCGGAAGGCGTGCCACACGCGCGTCAGGAGGAACGGGCGGAGCGGGCGCGGGACCTCCCGGGGCCAGTGGCCCTGGAGAGCGCGTTCGAACGCTTCGCGCCCGAGGATGTAGCCCGGATGGGGCACGAGGAACGGCCGCGCCTCGTCGAGCGTCTTCGGGTAGGTCGCGGGATCCCAGCTCGGGGCGCGGCCGAAGTAGGGATGGTCGGCGAGGCGATGGTCCCAGACGGTGAACTTGCGGCGGAGGTCGCCGCCGAAGACGGCGAACACGACGCCGTCGAGCTCGTAGTCCTCGGCCGCGACGAGTCGCGTCAGCACGCTCCACCAGTTCGCCAGCCCCGCGCCGCTGATGGCGAAGTTGAGCAGCTCGACCGGCTCGCCGCGGTCGTGCGCCAGGTCCTCGGCACGGTCGGGCCAGCTCTGCCCGAGGTGCTCCTCGGCCGTGAACGAGTCGCCGAAGACGGCGATCCGCCGAGTGCCGGGGCGCGTCCGCTTGATCGTGAAATCGTCGCGGTCGGCGAATCCCTGCGCGTTGCCGCGGCCGACACCGACGTACTCGAAGCGGCCGTCCGTGCAGCGGAGGAATCGCGAGGGCGTCGACGTCAATCGATAGCCGCGGACCGCGTCGAACTGCCACGTCCGGCCTGAGTCCTCGAAGAGCCAGAACGAGGTGTCCCACCACGAGAGCCAGGCCGTTGCCGTGGCGATCGTCTCCGCGAGGACGTAGAAGAAAACCAGCGTGAGCGAGGCGAACAAGAGCCGCTTCTTCAAGCTCAGGCTCCGCGGCATGCATCGGCTCCCGTGGGTCCTCGACGATCGGCGGAGCCACCCTACCAGACTCCGCCGTCGGGCCCAACACGGAGACGCTCGCCGCGCTCTCGCGCGACGTCGAGGGATTTGAATCGTCGGTGGCAAGGGATTTGCTCATGAGAATTTCGGTGATGGTCGAGCCGATGTGCGTCGGAGACGCCAGCGGCGTCGATGCGACCCTCGCCGGTCCGATCAGAGGAGGTCGGGCCCATCAACACTCCGAGGTCTTACCATGCCTCCCACCACGAAGAAGGCCGGAGCGAAGAAGGCCAAGCCCAAGGCCGCGCGGTCGACCGCGATGAAGTCGGTCATGAAGGCCGCCAAGAAGGCGACGCGCAAGGTCGGGAAGGCCCTGGAGCCCGCGGGCGAGGCCATCGCGAAGGAGGCCAAGGCGGTGACCAAGGGCGTGAAGAAGGTCGCGAAGAAGGTGGAGCGCGCGATCACGGGCCGGGGCGAAACTGCGCGGCACGCGGAAGGCCTCGACCACGAAGCGCGCCGGCACCAAGAAGTCTCGCTGAGCCGCGCGAGTCGACGACGGAGCACCGGGAGCATCAGGGTGGGGAACGAACCCGAGCGAAGCAAAGAGCCCGACCTGAGCACTCTCGTGCGCGGGATTGTGCACGACGCCGAGACGCTGATCGGTCTGCAATTCGACCTGCTGCGGAGCGAAGTGCGCCAGGAGCTCCGCCAGGCGCGGGACGCCGCGCTGTCGATCGGCGGCGGCGCGGCACTCCTCGGGGCGGGCGGCGTGCTGGCGTCGTTCGCCGCGGTCCACGCGCTGCAACGGGCCACGCGGCTGCCGCTCTGGGCGTGCTACGGCGCGGTCGGCGGCGTGCTCGGCGCCGCGGGCGCCGGGCTCGTGGCCGCGGGCCGCGGTCAGGCCGCGGGCGTCCGCGTCGTCCCGCCGCAGACGCTCGAGGCGCTCGAGGAGAACCTCGCATGGATCAAGGATCAGGCGACCCCCCGGGAGACGTGACGGCACCCCCGAGGGAGATCCGCGCACGGATGGCGCAGACCCGTGCCGAACTGACCGAGAAACTCGACGCGTTGCGGGGCCGCCTCGGCGGCTCGACGGAGAAGACCATGGCAACCAAGCAGAGCGGCAAGAAGTCGACGTCGGCCGCGACGGCCCGCAAGACCTCGGGCGCGAAGACGGCCGTCGCGGCGAAGTCCAAGACGTCGGGCACTCGCGGCGGGGCTTCCGGCAAGAAGGCCGCCGCGAAGACGTCGGTCGCGGCGAAGGCCAGGCCGTCGGCCGCGAGGAAGTCCGCCGGCAAGAAATCCACCATCAAGCGCGTTGCCTCCGGTGTCGCCTCGAAGGCCACCGAGGTCATGGGCGAGATGCTCGCCGGCGCGGCCGTCGGTGCGGTGACCGGCGCGGCGAACCAGGTCAGCGGCGAGCCGACGGCCGTCGCCCCGGCGAAGGGGTCGACGAAGGGCAAGTCCGGCGCGATGACGTCGGTCAAGGGGAAGCGGGCCACCAAGCCCTCCCAGGCGCTGAACAACATGGCGGCCGGCGCTGCGATTGGCGCGGTGACCGGCGCCGCGAAGGCCGTCCTCCCGGCAGAGAAGTCCGCCCCGAAGCGCACATCCGGAAAGGCGTGATACGGAATCGGGTGGAAGACTGACCTTTGGGTGCCTGGGGTCGAGCCGAAGGCGAGCCCCCAGGCGCCCGTTCGGAGATATCACGAATCCGACGGATTCCGTATGAGTCCGCCGCGCGAGTCCTCTGGGTGCCCGCGGGCGGAGGACTCGGCTTCCTCGATGCCCTCGCCGCCGACGTCGGTCACCGGCCCCCGCTCGCCGTCCTGTCCTTGAGGATCGCCTCGGCGAGGCGCCGGGCGGTCGTCGCCAGCCGCTCACCCGCCTCGGCCCGGGGGCGGGCGCCCGGCACCGGTTGGCAAGTCATCGCGGTGTAGACGATCGTCTCGCCGCGCGGCGTCTCGACCCATCCGGTCCGGACCCTCGTCAGGGGGTCGGAGTCGATCTCGCCCGTCTTGTAGTGGTGGCGGCCGCCGCCGGGATAATCCTCGACGAGGACCGCGGCGTTGGATCGCGTCGACGACGTCCGGGCGTAGGCCAGGAAGATCGCCCGAGGCCACGCGCCGGAGGACGGCGGCGAGCGACGCGGCGGTGGCCTCGTTGTCGCCGCGGGCCTTGCGGTCGGCGAGCATGTAGCGGCGGACGACGATCGGCGCGAAGGCCGGGTCGCGGGCGTGGATCGCCCGCGTCAGCCCCTCGGGACCGCCCAGCAGCGCGGTCGCGACGTTCGCCGCGGCATTGTAGACGAGGTTCGACGCCGGGACGCTCCCCATCATGATCCCGCCGATCCTCCGGACCGACGCGCCCGAGAGCCCCTTGCGGACCTCGTCGCGCCCCTCGGCCGAGAAGTGGGCGATCGCCGGGTGGCCATCGCGGAGGATGGCGTCGAGCCCCGGCGGCGTGCGGTCGAGGTCGGCGGCGTAGCGCGCGAACAGCTCGACGAGGAACGCCGTCTTGATCGCGCTGGCCGTCGGCCGGACCTCGTCGGCCTTCCACGCATACCACGCGTCGCCCTTCGCGCCGCCGACCCAGAGGCCGGCCTCGACGCCGTCGCCGTGCTCGGCAAGGATCGCGCGGACCTGGTCGTCGAGCTTTCGCACGTCGGGCGGCGGCCCGTCGGAAGGGGCCGGCGCCAGGGCCGCGAGACCCACGCCGGCGATCGCCGCGGCGCGGTGGAGCAGAGACATCATGACGGCATCCCCAGCGAGGCTCTCCGGATCGGTGACAGGCCCACGATCTTAATCCGCGGGGGAGGCCGTCGAAAGCCGCTGGGGCGAGGCGATTCAACCGGTCTGCACGAATTCGCCGGCCTTGCCGGTGCCGGCGAATCCAGAGACGACGCGGCATGGGGCCGTAAGCTGCCAGGCGCGGCGGTCGGGGCCGCCGAGGGCGATCGCCGTCAGCGCCAGGCTGCCGGAGGCCGCGATGGCGACGTCGCTCGGGACGCCGGCCTGTTCGAGGGCGAATGGCCCGGCCGCGGCCGCGAAGGCGGCTGCGAAGGGCGCGAGGAAGACCTGGTCATAACCGGGGATCAGCGGACGGAGCCGCGCAATCCGGCCGAAGAGGCTGATCGGCGGGGCGTGGCCGCCGACCGTCATCGCGAGGCGGCCGAGGCCGACGAACATCGTCAGGTAGATCACCAGCACCACCCTCACGAACATCTGGCCGTCGATCCCGCCGATGACGCGCTCGAGCATGTAGCACCACCAGCCGAAGAGCAGGCACCAGAGGACCTTCTCCGCGGCGTCGAACCGGCCCTTGGGCGGGTCGTTGCGCGGGCCGAGCCGGTCGAATGGCCAGCCGAGCGGTATCGGCTTTCCCTCCACGACAAACCCCTTGCTCGGGTCGTAGACGCGCGTCTGGATCTCGGCCCAGGGCCAGCGGCGAAGCGACCGACGGAGGCCGACCATCGCGATCGCACACGTGGCCAGCAGCGCCGCGCCGTAGTATCCCGGCCGGCCGCGGCTGAGGCCCAGCGCCAGCCCCAGGCCGAATAGGACGGGGAACTGGAAGCCCCGCGCCCCGGTCTCGGCGAAGGTGGCGCTCAGCGCCAGCAGGTAGGCGCCGAGGGCCATCGCGTAGGAGGCGATCGGGTGCAGGTCGCCCGCGAGCCACACGGGCAGGCCGGCCGCGGCGACGATCACGGCGTCCTCCACCACCGGCTGCGCCGGGCCGACCGGCAACGGCTTGCCCCATCGCCATGGGGTCATCTCGAGCCACTTGCGGTATTCCGGGCGGAAGAACGGGTGGAACGCGACGGCGCGGTAGAGGCCGTAGATCAGCATGCCGCCGAGGTGGATCACGATCGGCATCCGCCGGAGCTGCGCGTCGACCGCCGCCGCGCCGAAGCGACGCGCAACGATGATCGCGGGCAGCGACGCGACGAGGTAGACGAAGGCATAGACGACGATGAGCGGCGCCGGGGGCAGCAGCATGCGGAATCGGCCGAGGAGACGGCTCATGACGCGTAGTCCTCGAAGTACTGGGCGAGGTTCCGCGTCGTCTCGGGGAAAATCAGATGCTCGAGCACCTGTGCGAGGTTCCCCCGCGTGCCCGCCCGGCGCTGGAGGCCGTCGAGCGTGTCGAAGGCGAGGACCTCGCCGTCCTTGAGGATCAGGAGCCGGTCGGCGATCTCGGCGATCAGCTCGGGCACGGGGCTGCTGAGCACGACCGTGGCGCCGCGGCGGTCGACGAGGTGCCGCAGGACCTTCCGCAAGGCGAGCAGGCCCGAGGGATCGAGGCCTCCCGAGAACGGCTCGTCGAGGATCAGTACGGGCGTCTCGGCGACCAGCGCCGAGCAGAGCGCCACTTTCTTCTGCTGCCCGGCCGAGTAGCCGCGGATTGGTGAGTCGGCCTGAGCCGACAGCTCGAACAGCTCCAGGAGCCGCGGGACATGCTCGAACAGCCGGTCGTCATCGATCTCGTAGAGCCGCCCCACGCCGAGCAGGAACTCGCGCCCGTGCGGTTGCCGGGCAGCCAGGGCCGGTCGGGCAGGTACACGGCCCGGCGGCGGATCTCCAGCTCGTCGTCGACCGAGCCGCGCCGGGCCAGCCCGTCGATCCGGACCGTGCCCCGCTGCGGCGTCAGCGCCCCGCCCATCACGCCGAGCAGCGTGCTCTTGCCCATCCCGTTAGGGCCGAGCACGACGACCAGCTCGCCGCCCTCGATCCGCAGGTGAATGTCCCGGAGGATCGGCCGGACGCCGTAGTGCTGCGTGACGTCGATCAGCTCGATCATCGTCCCTCGATGGGCGGACGGCGCCCGCCCGCACCGCCTCGACGCGATTCCCGGACGCAAGTCGTCGAGGGCACGGGAGTGTCTTCGTCGAGGGCCATCGGATATTCGGGGCGCCGGGCCCCGCCCCATTGTCGGGCGAACCCGGCCCCGGTCAAGCGGCTCGCCGGCGCCCGTCACATCGCCGGACGAATCTGGCATACTATGTTGACGAATCGTACGGCCCCGACGGGGCCTCCCAATCCCGCCATCCGGACGACGAGGGTTCGAGACCGTGTGGCTGATGCTCCGCCTCTACAACCTGGATACCTGGGTCCTCGCCATCGTCATCATCGTGCCCATCGTCGGCCTGTCGAACGCGGCGATGCTGCTGACGCGCCGCTGGGTCCGCGCGCGGTGGGGGGATTCGCGGGAGGCCATCAGCTATTTCTTCACGGGCGTGGGCACGATCTACGCGGTCTTGCTGGCCATGATCGCGGTGGCCGCGTGGGAGAACTTTAGCCAGATGGACGAGCTCGTCACCCAGGAGGCGAGCGAGGCGCTCAACGTCTTCCGCGACCTGCAGGGCCTGCCGCGGCCGTTCCGCGACCGGGTGCGGGGGCTGCTCGCCGAGTATGTCCGCATCGTGATCGACGTGGAGTGGCCGGTGATGCGGCAGGGGCGGCGGACCCAGGCGAGCGACCGGGTCATCGACGCGATCCTCACCGAGCTCGTCGGTCACAAGCCGACCGAGCCCGGCGAATCGGTCATGTTCCAGGAGTCGTTCGAGACGATGAACCGGGTCCTTAGCCTGCGCCGGAAGCGGCTGATGGCCGTCGAGCTGGGCCTGCTTCCCGAGCTGTGGATGGTCGTCCTCGTGGGAGGCTTCCTCAACATCGGGCTCTCGCTGCTGATCGCCACGAAGGACATCCGGCTCGACCTGATCCTGACGACGGCCTTCTCGCTGATGATCGGGATCATGGTCTTCCTCATCTTCGCCCTCGACCACCCGTTCTGGGGCGATGTGAGCGTGAGGCCCGAGGCGTTCGAGTATGCCAAGGCCAACATGAGTCGCCTCGCGGCCAATGACCCGGCGCCGAGCGTGCGAGTAACGAGCGGCGCGGACGTGTCTCGCGCGGGGTCGGGCCGATGAGACAGCCGCGCGAATAGACGATCCGACACCACCTTTTGCGAGCAGGGCCAAGAGGACTGGCCTTGAAGCCGGCTTTTCCGGACCCGACCTCCGGATGTAAGATGGATTAGGTGATTCTCGTCGCCTGCGGAGTCGTTGACGGTGAATAGGCTTGAACTGCGGAAGCTCGCCCTGGAGCGGGTTCTCGACGCTCAAGCCCTCATGGCCGCCAAGAGATGGGCCGGTGCCTACCATCTCGTCGGATACGCCGCCGAGTGCGGTCTGAAGGCCTGCATCCTGTCGCACCTCGGCAAGACCGGTATGATATTCAAGGATAGAAACTATTTAAAATCTTTAGCGGATTGCTGGACGCATGAACTCGACAAGTTGGTCGGTCTCGCCGGCCTGACCGGCGAGCTCGGGACTGCCTGCGGCGCTAACCCGACGCTCCGAGGATATTGGGGCGTTGCCAAGGACTGGAGGGAGACCAGCCGCTACGAGCGAAAAGCCAAATCCGAAGCGGAGGAACTGTACGAGGCCATCACCAACGAGCCGGATGGGGTGCTCCGATGGATACGGAACTACTGGTAGAGGATCAGATCGACGCCGGTCGCAAATTCATCCAACGGCTCGTTCGGAGCGATATCGACGTCATCGTCGCCTGCTGGCTCAAGACCAGCGAGGAAGGCCGCTGGTTCCTCTACATCGCGTCCGGCACGGTCGATGAGAAGGGATTGGCAGCGACGTATCGGGACGTTTACGGCGTGTTGGGAAACCTCCTGGACACCTCGATTTCCATGTCGGAGATCAAGCTGATCGGCAGGGAAAACTCGATTACCAAGGACCTCTTGGCCATCCAGCGGGGGTTTGCCGCGAAGCTTCCCACGCGTTCGTGGCGCCAGCAGATCGGCTCAATTGCAATCGAGGAATTGTATATTTATCCGCTGCCAGGATCGGATGAGTGTCACCGCGTCTCGTTTACCATCACTTATTCCCGTCAGGGCAAGGACGACAAGTGGATCGCCTCGACCAAGCGTGGTGAGAGATACGAGGGGATCGATTTCAAGGGAGTAGTCTCTTATTCGACCGCCTCTTGGGAGGGAGAGAGTGCTGAGGATCAGAAATTTACGATCGTCTCAGTGCTCTTGGAGATCGATCCCGAGGTGGACGACGAGCAACTCCTAAATCGTCCCGACATCAGGCGAATGTTGGCCCGTCAGGCCAGGGCATTGGCAGATGAGAGGTTTAAGTCACGCCATCCCAATGCCCGAGTTGAGCCCGAGGAAGAAGACGATTGAGCGAGTGGCATCCCTCCGGACCGTCCGTTCATCTACCCCGGGCATGGGTCTGTCCTAGGCTTCGTCGCCATCGTCTATGCGGAAGGCCCGGATAGTTGGCATGGCGACATTGAGGAGCCCGTGCTGCTTGCGGATTTCCGCGGTGATCCGATCCGACTCGGAGCGGATTCGGGCCTCGAATTCGGGGTCCCGCTCACCCGTCGTGGCGAGGTGGACCGCGTAGTCCAGGTCGGCCCTTTGCTCGGGTGACATAGTCGGTGTTTCTTCGAGCGTTTCCATATCCAGTCCCCCGCCCCTCACGCCGGCCGCTCGAACCGCTTGACCAGGGTCACTTCGTTCCCCTTGTCGTTGTAGCGGAACTCGTCGACGAGGCCCTTGGCGAGCATGATGCCGAAGCCGCCCTCGCGGATGCCCAGCTCGTTGCGGACGTCGAGGTGACCGATCGGGTCCTCATCGCTCGCGGCGTGGGGAATCTGGGTCGGGTTGAAGCCGGGGCCCTGGTCCTTGATCACCAGGGTCACCTTCTCGGAGTCGATCCGATAGGTGATCCGCAGGACCAAATCCGCGTTTTTTCGATGGCCCCACTCGATCGCGTTGCCGCCCATTTCTAAGACGACTTGCTTCAGGTCTTTGACTTGCCGCTCGGTCAGGGGGGTGTGTGCGTAGAGGTCAGCGAGGAGGTCGTTGGTCTGGGAGAGGTAGGTCGGCTCGGAGCGGATGTCGAAGTTGATCTCGCCGTGCGTGCCGTGATCGAAATGCTCGTCGCGCCAGGCCAGGGCCTTGTCGATGGCGTCGAAGAGCTGCTCGGGCGTGAACGGCTTGGTCAGGTAGCCGTTGGCACCGACGCGGACGCCCGAGAGGCGATGGTGGGCGTCGTTCAGGGCCGTGACGAGGATCACCGGGATCAGGTTCGTCTCGCGGTCGCGCTTCAGCCGCTCGCAGATGGCGAACCCGTCGACGTCGGGGAGCATCAGGTCGAGCAGGATCAGGTCGGGCTGGTGCTCGCGGACCGCCTCGGGGACCGACTCGCCCGAATAAAGCTGGATCGGCTCGTAGCCGCGGGCCTGCACCAGGCTTGCGAGGATCTCGTTGGTGTCGCGCTCGTCGTCGACGATCAGCACGTTGCGCGGCATGGGCAGGGACCCTGCGAGATGGCCAATCGATTCCCGCCGCCATTGTCCCGCGCACGCTTTCGGCTGGCAAGCGGCGGGCGGGCGGCGATGCACTCTTGCATGGCCCGAGGGCCGAGGTGACAATACCCTCGGTACGGGGCCCGGCGCGATCCGGGACGCCCGGCGGGGCCCTCTCTGCGCGGGATCACGTCCATGCGGGTTCACGAGATCATCGCTGCCTTCGGCTACGTCATCTACGCGGCCCTGGGGCTGCTGGCGATCTGGGGCGTGTACAACGCGATCCTGCTCTATCGGAGCCTCCGCAAGAAGTCGATCGGCGCGGGCGCGGGGCCGCTCTTGCAGCAGGTCTCCGAGCTGGCAAGGGCCGGCAAGTTCGACGCCGCGATGGCCGTCGCCCAGAACCCGCCCTACTGGCACACGGCCTTGGCTCAGCTCATCGCCGTGGCGTTGAAGCACCGGTCGAAGGGGCTGGCGAAGGTCAAGCAGGTCCTGGTGATGGAGTTCCACACCGAGGTCATCGGCGCGATGGAGAACCGGCTGGCGTCGATCTCGACGATCGTCCGGATGGGCCCCTTGCTCGGGTTGCTCGGCACGGTCGCGTCGATGATCGGCGCCTTCGGCCACATCGGCAGCTCGGCGAAGGTCGACGCGACGTCGCTGGCCCGCGACATTTCGCTGGCCCTCTGGGCCACGGGCGCGGGTCTCCTGATCGCCACGCCGATGATGATCGTGGGCAACGACATCCACGCCAAGCTCCGCCGCCTCCGCGACCGGACCGAGCGGCAGCTCCAGGACTTCCTCGAGGTCCTCGAGCAGATCGAGGCCCACAACGCCGGCGCCCGGCCGTCGCGGTCGGGGACCGTGCGGGCCGTCTTGCCGAGATGATGTCTCCGTAGGGCCGCCCATGCTCCTGCGACGCCAGGTGAGCGAGGAACGCGACGAGCACATCGACATGACGCCGATGGTGGACGTCGTCTTCCAGCTCATGACGTTCATGCTCTTCTCGATGCAGCTGACCAGCGGCGACGTCGTCCAGATGCCCGAAGCCAGGCACGGGGTGGGTGTCGAGGAGTCGGCGGCGACGTTCCTGATGCTCGCCCCGCCGGCGTCGCCCGGCGGCAAGCCGAGGATCCTGCTCGGCCCCCAGGGGACCGAGGAGGTCAGCGTCGACGGCGCCGTGGCCGCCGTGGCGAAGGGGGTGGAGGAGGGCCGGCGCAAGGTCGTCCTCCAGGCCGACGGCGCCGTGCCGCACGGCGAGGTCATCGCCTTAATCGGTGAGATCACCCGCCGCGAGTCCGGCGCGAGCATCCACATCGGCGTCAAGGAGCCCGAGTAGCCGGCCCGATCCCGTCTTCGCTCCGTACTCTGCACTTCGCACTCCGTACTTCGCACTCATGGCCAACTGGGACGTCTTCCACAGCACCCGGCTCGAAGTCGAGCGCGGCCTCGACGACGCGGCCGTCCGCACGGCGCTGTGCAGGGCGACCTGACCGAGGACGACCTGATCCGCCCCGCCGGCTCGGGCTCGCCCTGGGGGCGGCTCGGCGACCGCCTCAACGAGCTGGTCGTCGAGTTAGCCCCCGCCGAGCCGCCGGCCGAGGAAAGCGCGACGGTCGTCGCCCCGCCTCCGCCGAAGCCCTCGGGACGCCCCGACGCGACCGAGTGGAGCACCGAGATCCTCGACCGCGCTGGTTGGAAGGAGCACGAGACGGCCGAGGATGACGACATCGACGTCGAGGCCCTCGGATCCGGCCCCGACTTCGAGCAGGTCGACCCCGAGACCAGCACGCCGGCCCTGTTCGCCTTGGTCGACGACGAGGATGACGAGGCCGACGACGAGGAGGGCCTGGAGATCCTCGACGACGAGGAGCCGACCACGAGTTGGACCGCCGGGGCCGCCTCCGCGGGCCCGATACTGCCGCCGTTGGAGAGCGCCGTGGCCATCCCGGTGCCCGGCCCGGCCCCGTTACCCTTCGATGAGGAGGAGCTCGAGGCCGAGTTCGACGGCGAGGACGAGTACGACCCGCTCGAGGAGGACGAGGCGGTCGCCGAGTTCACCCTGGCCCGCGGCTCGGCCGAGCGGGTCGAGGAGCTCGACCTGGCGGCGATGGTCGACGTCGCGTTCCAGCTCGTCCTGTTCTTCCTCGTGACGGCGACGACGGTCTTCTACAAGTCGCTGGAGGTCCCCAAGCCCAGCGCCGAGGCCCCGCCCGAGGCGGCGCAGCAGGGCCAGGCGAACACGCTTGAGAAGTTGAAGGAGGACTTCATCCTCGTCGAGATCGACCCGGCCGGCACCCTGAAGATCGACCGCCAGCCCGTCGACGGATCCCTGACGCGCGAGTCGCTCGCCTCGCGGCTCCGCAAGCTCCGCGAGGACACCGGCCGCCGCTCGATGCTCCTCTCGGCCGACTACGTCACGCCGCACCGCCTTACGGTGCTCGCCTACGACGCGGCCAACGAGATCGGCATGGGCATCTCAATCGCCAAGCCCGCGGCGCCGGGCGGCAAGGCCAATGCACCGCCGCCAGTGGCCAAGAAGGGGTGACGACGGCCGGGATTAGCCCCGACCCTGCCAGCCGCGAGGGTCGCGTCTCGTGTGATAGACCGCCACGACTGTGACCTGGTCGTCGTCAATCCGATAGACAATGACGTAGGGGAATCGATCGACCAGGGCGACCCGCAGATCTTCGAAGAATTTCCCGCGCAGCTCCGGCATTTGCTCGATGGAGGAGAGGGTCGCCTCAATTCGTTGCAAGAACCGATCACCGAGCCCCGGCCTTTGTTCGTCATACCACGCCTTCGCGTCGGCGAGGTCGGCCTCCGCCTCGGGATTGACGACCAGCGGGAGCCTCACCCAGCGTCCCCCCGGAGCCGAGCCTTGACCTCCTCCCATGGCGAGCCGGCCTTGGGATCGTCTCGATAGGCATCGAGCCGGCGCCGGAGGTCTTCCTTCTGAGCCTCCGACAGCACGACGTCTTCGGATGTCGCGGCGATGCTCTCCGAGATCTCGTCAAGGAGCCGCACACGATCGTCGATGCTCAACCTATCGATCCCGAGCGATTTCATCAGCGACGACATTGGGTCGGCTCCCGGGTCTCGCTTCGGCGCCATCCTTCCCACACATATCTTACCAGGCGAGCGCGCCACGCGGGGAGGCCGATCGCCCCGGCATGAGGCCTCGCCATCACGTCCGGTCGATCAACGGTACTACGTCCTCCATCAGCCGCCGGAGACTGTCGCAGACCAACTCGTGCGACAGGCCGGCCCAGCGGACCTCGACGTTGGCGACGTCGAACGGGGCCTGCTCGTGGAGCTCGCACAGCCCCCGCGCGACGGTCTCGGGACCGCCGACGAGGAAGTTGATCGGGTGTGAGCAGAGATCCTCGACAAGCGAGGGCTCCGGCGTCTCGGCGGGGATCTTCCCCTCGCGGTGGAAGCGTCGCCAGAGGAGGCGGAGCGCGGGCTCGGCCTGGGCGAAGGCGGCATCGTCATCCGGGCCGACGAACACGGGGCGATTGGCCGCAATCCGACCGTTGCCGCCTGCGGCGCGATAGACGTCGAGGTAGTGGCAATATTGCTCGGGCGTGCGGAGGTGCGAGAAGAGCACGTTGAAACCGAAGGCGCCGGCGATCCGCGCCGAGCCGGGGCTGTTCACTGCGAGCCAGCATCGGTCGGGAAAGTTGGCCGCTGGAACAGGCAATGATCGGTGCGGCGGGACGGAGAAGTCGCGAGCCTGCGACCAGTCCCCGCTCCACGCCGCGAGGATGACCCGCAGGGCCTCCTCGAAGCGGGCGTGGCGCTCGTCCTCGGCGGTGACGTCGAGCCCGAAGAGGCCGAACTCCTCGGGCGTGCTCCCGCTGCCGAACCCGGGCGCGATCCGGCCGCCGGTCAGCACGTCGGCGACCGCGACCCCCTCGGCGACGGCGAGCGGGTGGTGGAGGTTCAGGCAGATGATCGCCGTGCCCAGACGGATCTGCCGCGTCTGCCCGGCCAAGTGGAGCGCGAAGAGGAGCGGCGCGGGCAGGTGCCCCTCGTGCGCGTGGGCGTGATGCTCGGCGAACCAGGCGTGCTCGACACCGAGCCGGTCTGCCAGCCGGACGAGGTCCGCGACCTCCTCGAAGATCCGTGCCGATGGGCGGGCGGGCGGCCCTTCGAGGTGGTCGGTGATCCCGATCGTGAATCGGCCCACGGCCTTCCCCTCATCGCGCGACGGCGAGCGGCTCGTCCACGGTCTCTTCGCTCGTCTCCCGCAGCGCCGGCGGATGGAAGAAGAGCGCGAGCAGGGCCGCGGCAATCAAGGAAATACCGAACGGAACGAGGAAGAGCCGGTGATAGTCGATGACCTTGACGACCCGCCCGCCGACGGTCGACGTCACCGCGAAGACATCCCCCAGGCCGCCCCAGAGGAAGTTGGAGACGAGCATCGAGATGCCCAGGATCATCAGGTTGAACAGGCTCTGGGCGCTGGCGCGGACGTCCTTCGGGAAGCTCTCGTCGACGTAGATGTAGACCGTCGCGAAGAAGCAGGCATAGGCGAACCCGTGGACCACGTTCACGATGATCACGGCCGGCAGCAGCTCGCGGCTTCCGATCGCGTAGACGCCGAACCGGACGGCCTGGCTGAGCACGCCGAGGATCATCGTCCTGCGCCAGCCGAGGGCCTGGAGCAGCGTGCCGAGCCACGCCATGGCGACGACCTCCATCACCTGCCCGATGCTCATCGCCGGGGCGATCCAGTTCTCCGGCAAGCCGATGGCCTGGAGGTAGCGGCTCGTCCAGAAGTAGTAGCCGTTGTGGACGACCGAGTCGAAGAACGTCACGGCGAAGAGGACGAACAGGCTCGGCCGCGCCAGGAGCCGGATCGCCTCGAACGGCGCGAACGGCGCGCCCTCGCTCGTTGGGGGCGGCGTGCGCGGGAGCAGGAGACAGAACACCGCCAGCACGAGCGAGGCGATCCCGGCGACGGCGAACGTGCCGGTCATCGCGACCTCCATCGCCGGGCCGGTCTTGAGCGTGGAGAGCGCACGGCCCAGCCAGGGGACGAACCCGCCAGCCTCGGCCATCGCCGGCACGCGCGCCCAGTCGATCGGGATGAACACCAGGGGCCAGGCCGCAGCGACCCAGCCGACCGTCCCCCAGAGCCGGACCGAGCCGAACTCCTTGCGATCGTCGCCGAGGCTCGCGAAGGCGATGGCGTTGGCGACCGAGAGCGTCGGGACGTAGAAGAAGCAGTGCAGGAGCATCAGCCCGAAGAACGACCAGAACGTCTTCGCATAGACCAGCCCGAGCATCGCCAGGCCGCCGACCGTGTGGCTGGTCGCCAGGAACGTCTCGCGACGATGTGGCGGTCGGCGAGCTGGCCGCCGAGGAACATCCCCGTGACCGTGGCGATGGCGAACGCGTTGAAGACCCAGGCCTGCTGGAAGCCGGTGAACTTCAGGTACCGGTTCCCCATGTAGAGGCCGAGCAGGGGGAACCACGATCCCTTGATGAGGTATTCGAGGAAGAACAGGATGCGGAGCCGGAGTCGGATCGTCGGGTTCAACGGCCGGTCTCTCCTCGCGCGGGGCGATGGTGCCGGCCGCGGTCTGGAGAGGACGCAGGGGGGCGGGCAGGCTGCCTCCGAGCTTACCAGCCGGCCACGGGAAAGCGAAACGCGGGACCGGTGCCCACTCCAAAGCAGACGAGGCGGGGTATCGCTCCGGATTCAGGGCACTGGTGGCGCGCCCCCTCGTTCCGCCGCTCTGCGGCGGAATGCCCCTCAGGCCGCTCCGCGGCCCGTCCCGGTATCGCGCCGCGGAGCAGCGGGCGGCCCACTCCGCCGCGGGAGCGGCGGAGCGAGGAGTGCCCCGAGCGCCCAGGAGCGAGAGCAGCCGATCACTTTGGGGGCGCCAGGCCCGGGATCTTGCGGATCGCCTGATCGATCACGTCGACGCGGCGATTCGTCTCGTCGAGCTTCGCGTTGGTCAGGCCGAGCTTCGCGTCGACACTGCCGAGCTTCTGGTTCGTCTCGACGAGCTTGGTGTCCATCGACTGCAGGCCCTGGTTCGTCTGCGAGAGCTTGGCGTCCATTGACCCGATGCCCTGGTTCGTCGTCGCCAGACGGGCGTCGACGCTGGCGATCGTCTTGCCCATCTGGCCGAGCTTGGCATCGAGGCCGTCGATGCCCTTGTCGGCGTTCTCGACCAGCCCCGTCATCTTGTCGAGCTTCGCCCGGGTCTCGCCCAGCCCCGTCTCGAGCCGGCCGAGGCCCGCGTTCGTCTGGTCGAGCTGCCCCTTCATGGTCGCGAGCTGCTGGTTGACCGCAGTGAGCTGGCCGTTGAGCTCGTCGAGCCGCCTGATGAAGGCGCAGCCGCTCGAGCTACCGACGACCAGCGCAATCGGGACGACGATCCAGCGACGCATGGCGACCCCTCCCTGGGTGGCGTGGTTCCTCGCCCTCCTCATCGGCAATCCGTCGCCCTCGATTCGATCGAACGCGGGGCGCCGAGCGGACCCGGCTCGTCGCCCGCGGCCGGATCGGTCCATCCGTCACGACCGCGCTATTTCGGCCAGACGGCGAATCCGCGCATCGTCGTCTCGACGCGGTAGAGGCTCTTGCCCGCGGTGATGTAGAGCGTCGAGCGGTGGGGCCCGCCGAACTCGACATTCGAGGGGTCCTCGGGGACGGGGATCGTGCCCAGGGTCCTGCCCTCGGGCGAGAACACGCGGACACCGGCCGTCGGGCCCTTGCCGCAGGTCGCGACGATCCGGCCGTCGTCGGTGACGGTCAGGCCGTCGATCCCGCGGTCGCCACCGAAGTCGTGGAGGACGCGCGGATTCGCGGCGTTGCCCGCGTCGTCGAGGTTGAGCGCCAGCAGGACGCGCCGCCTCGGGCCATTGTCGGCGACATAGAGCGTCTTGCCATCCGGGCGCACAGCCAGCCCGTTCGGCTTCAGGGCCGAGGTGTCCAGCCGATGGACCGAGCCATCCGGGTCGATCCGGAAGACGGCTTCGAAATCCAGCTCGCGGGGCTCCTCGCCGACGTAGCGCGGGTCGGAGACGTAAACGCGGCCCTTCGCGTCGACGGCGACGTCGTTCGGGCTGTTGAACCGCTTCCCCTCGAAGCGATCGGCGAGCGTGCGGACGGTGCCGTCCTTCTCGGTGATCGAGACACGGCGATTCCCTCCCGTATTCGCCCCCTCGGCGGCGATCAGGCGGCCCTGCGGGTCGAAGATCAGCCCGTTGGCCCGTCCGCTCGGCTCGCGGAAGACGGTGACCTTCTTGGTCGCGGGGTCGAACTTGAGGATGCGGTCGCCGATGTCGGAGAAGAGCAAGGCCGAGCCGGTCCAGGCGCCGCCCTCGGTGAAGCTGCCCTCGCCCCAGAGCTTCTCGACGGACGCGCCGGGCTTCAGGAGGGGCGCGTCGTCGGGCGGCGCGAGGAGGAAGAGCAATGCAGCGAACAGAGGCGTCATGGTCTCGACTCCGCAGAAGCGAATCGGGCACGATGAAATATGTGGCCGAGGACACGGGCAGGGTCGACGAGTTTCCGACCAAGGATCGCAGAGAGAATACCGTGACCGACTACGACGATGACTACCCGACCTGTCGCAAGACCTATGCGACCCTGTGTCTCTTCCGGGACGACCTCGATCCGTCCGCGGTCAGCGACCTCCTGGGGATTGAGCCGACCTCCACCCAGATAAAGGGAGAGGAGTGCAGCACCCGGCGCGGCCGGCGAGTCACGCCCACGATCGGGGGATGGTTCCTCTCGACCGAGGCGCATGTGACCTCGAAGGACTCGCGGCGACACATCGACTGGCTCACCGAACAGCTCGCGGGCCGCGAGGACATCCTGGCTCACCTAAAGGCAGACGGATGTCGGACGGAAATCACCTGCTACTGGCTGTCGGCCGAGGGGCACGGCGGGCCGACGCTGACTCCCGCGACGATGCGACGTCTGGCCGATCTGGGCCTGGAACTCTGGTACGACTTCTACGGCCCATACCCGACTTGAGGAGGACAAGCCGGGTGTGACCGATTATGCTCGGGCGGTCGGGGCCTGTCTGCGATCCCCGTAGGGTCCGCCATGCGGACCGTCTTCGGCCGGGGACCTCGACGCCAATGGTCCGCATGGCGGACCCTACGGGAATAGGATCGTCCGGTCTCTCCGGCATTCCCACGCTCGATGCAGTTCAGGGAGGCGACCATGCGAAGGCGTGACGTGGCGGCTTGGGTCGGATGCCTCGCCCTGCTCTGCCCGGCGGATGCGTGCGGCCAGGCGCCCGCCGGCGCGAATCGCGCTGAGCACGCGAAGGCCCGGGCCGACGTCATCCGGCTCCGGACCGAGGTCGAGATGCTCCAGCTCGACTACGACCTCGCGCGGGCCGACCTGTTCGAGGACCTGAAGCTCATCAAGGGGATGGCGATGGCCGGCGATCTGATGTCCGCCTTCGGCGGGGCGCAGAACCAGGCGCCGGCCGGCGACGCGAAGGCGCGGGAGGCGGAGGCGAAGAAAGAGCAGGAGGACGAGAAGGAGCGGGAGGCCGCGAAGGCCTCGTTCGTGGCCGAGAGGAAGAAGGAGCTGGCGCGGCTGGCGGCCTCGCTCGCCTCGAAGCGGCTCGACCTGGAGGACGCGGAGCGGCACTATCGCGAGCCCGCGGCCGGCATGAAGCTCGGGGCCGGATCCCCGTCCACCCGGCCCGGAGATCCCAAGGCCTCGACCGAGCCACACCACGACCCGTCATGAGCGCCCTCTTCGACCTCGACGCCGGCATCGCCACCGTCTCCGAGCTGACGGCACGGATCAAGTCGACCCTTGAGCGCGGGTTCGACGATGTCGTGGTCCGCGGCGAGGTTTCGGGGCTGTCGCGGCCGAGGTCGGGGCACATCTACTTGAATCTCAAGGATGACGGCGCGTGCCTCCGCTCCGTCCTCTGGCGGAGCACGGCCCAGCGCGTCCCGTTCGAGCTCCACGACGGCCTGGCCGTCCGCGCCTGGGGAAGCATCTCGGTCTACCCGCCCCGGGGCGATTACCAGCTCATCATCGACCGGGTCGAGCCCGAGGGGATCGGCGCGCTCGAGCTCGCCTTCCGCCAGATGTTCGCCCGGCTCGCGGCCGAGGGGCTGTTCGACCCCGAGCGGAAACGCCCCTTGCCCGAGTTTCCCCGCAGGATCGCCGTCGTCACCAGCCCGACGGGCGCGGCGGTGCGCGACTTCCTCCAGGTCGTCGGCCGCCGCTGGTCGGCGTCGGAGATCCTCATCGTCCCCGCCAAGGTCCAGGGCCAGGGCGCGGCCGCGGAGGTCGCCGCGGGGATCGAGTTGGCGAACTGCGTGGCCGGGGTCGACCTCGTGATCGTGACCCGCGGCGGCGGGAGCCTCGAGGACCTCTGGGCATTCAATGAGGAGGTCGTGGCGCGGGCGATCGTCGCTTCGGCGGTGCCGGTGGTCTCGGCCGTCGGGCACGAGGTCGACGTGACGATCGCCGACCACGCGGCCGACTTCCGCGCCCTGACCCCCAGCGAGGCCGGCGAGCGGTGTGTGCCCGACGCGCGGGAGATCCGCCGCCGGCTCGACCGTCATAAGGAATCGCTCGCCCGCGCCCTCCGCGACCGCGCGGCTGACGCCCGCTATCGCCTCGAGAGCCTCTCCGACCGCGCCGACCGCGCGATCCGCCGCGCCATCGACGGGCGCCGTCACCAGTTATCCCGCCTTGCCGCCGGGCTGGAGGCGCTGAGCCCGCTCCGCGTCCTGGCCCGCGGCTATAGCCTGACGACCCGCGAGCGCGACGGCCTGCTCATCCGCCGCGCGGCCGACCTCCGCCGCGGCGAGCGGATCGTCACGCGATTCGCCGAGGGAAGCGTCGTCAGCCGCGTCGAGGAAGTGAGGGACGAGTCATGAGCGCCGATGACCCCGAGATCCCCTTCGAAGAGGCCCTCGAAAACCTGGAGCGGATCGTCGACGACCTCCAGCGCGGCGAGCTCGACCTGGCGGCCTCGCTGGCGAGCTACGAGAAGGGCGTGGCGCTGCTGGCGCGCTGCCAGGCCCTGCTCGACGGCGTCGACCGCTCGGTCGCCCTGCTGACGGGCGTCGAGGCCGACGGCACGCCGGTCACGGCCCCGTTCGACGCCGCAGCCACGGCCGACGCGCCGGCGTCGCGCCCGGCGCGACCGATGGCCACAACCTCGGACGGGGACGACCTGGACCCGCCCTATTGAGTGAAATCGCCCCTCGGACTCGAGGTGGCCGGGGTTCGCTCGCGAACCCCGGTCCGCTGCGTAATCACCGGGGTTTGCAAGCAAACCCCTGCCACCCGGACACCATTCGCCCCGTCGAGTCGGCCCTCGACCACCCGACGCTCGCCAGGCGACGGAAGTCTTTCCGATGCCCGACATCACGAACTTGTCCCTACATGCCCGACTCGCCATCGCCCTGCGGCTATTCGCCGGATACTGTGAGCGTCGCGGACTGGCTCATCCCGAGATCGTGGGCTACCTCGAATACCTCTGGCGGTTCATCGGCCTGCCCGGTACGCCGGAGGCGTTCGGGCAGTGGGAAGCGGGCTGGCCGCCGCTGATCGAGACCGGGCTGGGGTGGGACTACCCGCCCGGATTCGAATCGCTCCTGGCGTCCCGCGGCGTGCCCGAGCGGGAATTCCGGCAGGCGGTGTGCTGCACGACCGAGGTGCTGTACGGCAGCTTATACGGGGCGGCCGACGAATCGGGGTCGCGGCGTTTCGTCGGCGAGTTGGCGGCGTTGGTCGACCCACTCGGTGTAACATTCCCCGATCTCCGGCCATTCTCAGGATCGCGTTGGTCCGATAGATGGATGGGGTGCTCCGCCGACAGCTGGTGAGCTGGCGACTTGGCGCGTCGCAGCACACCCATGAACAGCGCCGCGTGGCTCGCCCACAAGTGCGTCCAACCCCCCGCCCGCAATGGTGGGAAGACCCATCCGCGCCCCCCGGCCGAGATTCCAGGATACGGAGGACCTCGGGGGATTTCGTCGATCCCGGCCGCCCCGCGGTCCGATGATCTGACGGGAATCCTCGGCGACGAGGCAGCGGCCATCGTAGGGAGAGAACGCGGAGGGACGGTTGCGACGCCTCAAGCCCTCCTGGGATCGGCTCGAGCGCCGCGACTGCCCGGCGTCGATCTCCCCGCAGTACCTGGCGGCCATCCCGGCGCTCGGTGCGACCCCATTCGAGCGGACCGATCCGATCGCGGTCCGGCAGCACGCCCTCGACCTGAAGGCGGCGGCATCGGGGCGGGCTGACGTCGTCTTCCTGGGCGACTCGATCACGAACTACTGGGCCGGCCGCTCGGGCGCGGCGAGCTGGCGGGCCGGCCTCGCGCCGCTGGGCGCCGCGGCGTTCGGCGTGCCCGAGGACCTCGCCCAGGACCTGATCTGGCGGGTCGAGAACGGCGAGCTGGCGGGGCACCCGAGGGTCGCCGTCGTCGAGATCGGCACGAACAACCTGGGCGCCGGCGACTCGGTCGCCGACACCGTCACGGCGATCACCGGCGTCGTCGACGCCGTCGACGCCGCCTCGCCGTCGACGGAGATCCTCCTGCTCGGCCTCCTCCCGCGCGGGGCGTCGCCGGGCGACCCGCTCCGCGGCGAGGTCGCGGCCGTCAACGCCCGGATCGCCGGCCTTGCCGACGGGAGCCACGTCCGCTACCTCGACCTCGGCCCCGCCGTCACCCTCCCCGGCGGTGCGATCGCCCCCAATTTCCTGGGGCCCGATTACGTGCATCCAGACGCCCGCGGCTATCGCCTCCTGACCGCCGCGATCAGGCCGACGCTGGTGTCGATGCTCGACGGAGGCTGACCGCCGCCCGGTCGTCAATCGGTTCGAAGCCCGGCCTACCGGGTGGTCAGGCGGCCCCGCGTCCCGCCGCGGGCGGTTCCAGGTCGGGCGCCCCGCCCGCACGGGGCCGCACGAAGGCGAACGAAAAGCGGCTCTTGGGTTCGGTCGGCGCGGGGCGCCGGGTTCGCTCGGCGCCTCGGCTACCAGCCCGCATCCCCTCCCAGGGCAAGACTGACCCACGACCCGCCGCCCCGGCCCGTTCGCGCGGGCGCGTCACCCGGCTACAATCCACGGATGGATTCGCCGCCCGTCGCGGCGAGGGCGTCGGGGGCGGGCGATGGCCGGGGGATGGGCGGGCATGCGCGTCTTGCTGGCCGGCGAGGGACGGGCCTGGATCTGGCTCGCCGCCGGGGCGGTCGCGCTCTTCCTGCTGCTGGCCCTCTATCGCGCTGAGCGGAAGCTCGTCTCTCGCAAGGTCGGCCTGGCCCTGCTGGGACTGAGGCTGCTCGCGGCGGCCGTGCTCGTGCTAGCGCTGTTCGAGCCGATTGCGGCGTGGTCGCGGACGGAGACGCTCCGCGGCCGGGTGGTTGTCGCGGCAGACCTGTCCGAGAGCATGGATACCGTCGACCCGGACGGACGATCCCGACGCGAGCGGGCGCGGGCCCTCGTCGAGGGCGACTCGGCGCCGCTGGCGAAGCTGAACGCCGACCACGACGTCAAGGCCCTCGCCTTCGCCCGCGAGGCCGGGCCCGAGGGGCCGCTGGCCATGCTCGCCGAGCGGCTCAAGGACCGCGCGACCCCCGACGCCGACGCCTCGGCCACCGACTGGTCGGGCGCCCTCTCGGCCGCCCTGCGTGCTCCCGACGATACGCCGGCCTTGGGCGTCGTGCTCCTGACCGACGGCCGGAAGAACGTCAGCGGCGAGGACGCCGCGCTCACCGATCGCCTGGCCGCGCGGGGCATCCCCGTGTACCCGATCCTGATCGGCTCCACCGAGCGGCCGAAGGACGTCGCCGTCGCCTGGCTGAAGGCCCCCGAGTCGGTCTACAAGGGGGATGTCGCGGCGATCGAGGCGGGCATCAAGGCCGACGGCGTCGCGCCGGGCTCCTCGCTGACCGTCACGCTCAACCGTCCCGGCGCGTCGGCGATGACCCAGTCGGTGAAGGTCGTGACGGAGGGGGCCCGCCCGGTCGCGACGTTCCGCGTGCCGCTCGAGGCGACGGGCATGGTGCCGCTGTCGGTCTCGGTCGCTCCGCCGGCCGGCTTCGCCGACGCCCGGCCCGACAACGACGCGCGATCGGCCTCCGTCCTCGTGGCCGACGACAAGGCGAGCGTCCTGCTCGTCGACGGCGAGGCGCGGTGGGAGTTCCGCTATCTGAGGGATGCGTTGACCCGCGATCCTCGGGTCTCACTCGACGCGATCGTGCTGCACCCGCCGCCGACGATCGGCACGGCCGAGGCGACCTATCCTTCGACCTTGCCCACGCGCCCGGCTGTCCCGACCGAGGCCGACCCGCTCAATCGGTTCGACGCGATCGTCGTCGGCGACGCCGACCTGCCGCCCGAGACCTGGGCGCGGCTCGAATCGTTCGCGGGCGAGCGCGGGGGACGCTGGTAATCGTCGCCGGCCCCGGGCGCTGGCCCGCGGAGTCGGGCAAGTCGGACGCGACCCGGGCCCTCTTGCCCGTGACCGACCTCCGCCGCCTCGACCCCGACGCGTCCGACGACCCCGCGCACCCGAGCCTTCCCCCAGGAGCCGTCGTCGCGCCGATGCCTTCATCTCTCGAGGAAGCCTCGGCCTGGCCGATGCTCCGGCTCGGGGCCGACGTCGAGGCCAGCCGCGCCGAGTGGTCGCGCCTTCCTCGACTCCCCTGGTCCCTCGCAGGCCGGCCCAAGCCGGGCGCCACGGCGCTGGTCTCTCCGAGCAAAGATGACGATGCGGCGGTGATCGCCGCGATGCCGTATGGCCTGGGCAAGGTCCTCTGGATCGGCACCGACAGCACCTGGCGCTGGCGGTATCGCGCGGGCGACGCGATCCACCACCGGTTCTGGGGCCAGGTCGTGCGCTGGGCGTCCTCGGGCAAGCTCGGCGCCGGCAACAAGGTCGTCCGCTTCGGGCCGACGGCGCCGCGGGCGCGCTCCGGCGAGGGGATCAAAATCCAGGCCCGCATCGCCGAGGGCGTGCCTGACGTCGGCCCCGATTTCCTCATCGCGGCGCGGGTCGTCAAGTCGGGATCGAAGCCGGACCAGGCGTCGGCAATAGTACCTCTTCGAGCCGTTCCCGGGCGGCCGCGTCTCTTCGAGGGAGTTGCGCCGGGCTTGCCCGAAGGTTCCTACACGATCACCCTCGATGCTCCCGCGTTAGCGAACCTCGACGGCTCCGGCCCGATCGGCGAGGCCTCGCTGACGGTCGCCCCGCGCGAGACCTCCGAGCGCGTCGAGCTCGCCGCCGACCGCGACGCCCTCGACCGCCTCGCCTCGGCCACCGGCGGCAAGGTCTTCACGCCCGAGTCGGTCGGGGAGATCCCGGCGCTGCTCAAGTCGAAGGTCAAGACGACCACGCGGGTCGAGGAGACGCCGCTGTGGGATAGTCCCGTGGCGTTGTTCTTGTTTCTGGGGATCGTGGGGGCGGAGTGGGTGTTGAGGAAGCGGGTGGGGTTGCCGTGATGGGAACCGACTGATTGTCGGAGCGACCAAGATGGATGTCTTGAAGGAGCTACAGGGCGGGTGGCTGTGGTTCGCTCGCGAACCACAGATCTCCGAGGCCCTTGCCCCGCAGTCTCTCCCTCTACCCCGAGGATCTGTGGTTCGCGAGCGAACCACAGCCACCCGCCGTCGAGCGGTCCGCGGGCAATCTCCAGCGGCGCATCGACGCCTAATCCGGGGGCATGGCACTCAAGGCCTATCGGCGGAGAAGACGACGATGAGCGAGTCCAAATACTCCACCGGCTTGGACGCCGAGCGGGTCAAGAACCTGATCGAGTACTATGAGGGGCTGTCCGAGGACGAGGAGGTCGCGGACGACGAGGCGGGGGCCACCGAGCGTGAGGGCCAGGCCATCGCCACTGTGCCGGAAGAGTTGCTGCCGGCGATCCGGCGCCTGCTGGCCACCCACAAGAGCGCCTGACGTACGGACTGCCTCCCGATGCCCGACTTCGACTACCGCTGGGAAAACTGGGCCGGCGACTTCGCCGAGTCGTTCGCGGCCGAGGGGCTCGACCCGGCGGTCCGGGGGTATGCGTCGGACATCCTCAACCACTTCGGCGAGGCGACGCAGGCGATCGACCCCGAGTTCCCCGACGACGTCAGGCCCGGCACGTTCGCGAAGGTGCTCACCGAGGCGATGCCCCGGCTCGCGCTGCCCGACGACGCGCGAACTTATGTCCCCGAGGTGGTCGCGACGTTCTTCGAATATCTCCGCGAGAGCGGCCGCCTCGGCGAGGGGTCGGACTGGGCGGCGCAGGTCCGCGTCATCGCCCGGTCGTACCGCGAGCGGCTCAGGCCCGGCGGGGGAGTTAAGGGCGTCACCGTCCGCCGGCCGGCGAACGTCTCGCCCGTCGGGCGGAACGACCCCTGCCCGTGCGGCTCGGGGAAGAAATACAAGAAATGCTGCATGACGGGCTGAGACGGGGAAACCGAAGAGAATCATCCACAGAGGGCACAGAGGGACACAGAAACGAAAAGAATCCGAAATTCTTCTTTGTCCCTCTGTGTCCTCTGTGGATGATTCTCCTCATCTTATGAGGATCGCCATGACCACGCTCGCCGCACCGCGTGAGATTCACCGAGCCCTCGGCCGGGTCGGCGGTCGATTGAGGATGGTCGCCGCGACTAAGGGCCTCGGCACCGTCGCGCTCGTCGCGGCGATCGGGGCGGTCGTCGGGATGGCCGCCGACTTCGCCTTCGCCCTGCCGATGGCCGCGCGCTGGGGGATGTGGGGGGCGTGGGTCGCGACGACGGCGATCGTCGCGCTCGTCGGCGTGATCCGGCCGCTCATCCGGTCGATCGACGCGGCCGACCTCGCGGCGCTGGCCGAGCGCGGGCAGCCGGAGCTGGGCGAGCGGCTGGTCGGGTCAGTGGAGTTGCTGGCGAGCGAACGGGCGCACGGGTCGCGGATGTTGATTGAGGCATTCGCGACCGAGGCCGCCGAGCGGGCGAAGGCCGTCGAGCCGGCGAGGGCCGTGCCGGCCGGCCGGGCGGTCCGCCGACTGGTGCTGGGATGCGCCGTCGCGGGGCTCGTGGTGCTGCCCCCCCTGCTCCGGCCCGACCCGTTCGCGACGCTCGCCCGGCGGTTCTTCGCCCCGTGGCTCGACCTCGACCGGGTGAGCATGGTCCTGCTGACCGTCGCGCCCGGGGACGCGGTCGTCGCGCTCGGGTCGGACCTGGACGTCACCGCGCGGGTCGAGCCGCGGATTGGCGTTGGAGCAAGCCCGCCCGACGCCGCGTGGCTCGAGTGGGACGACCGGACCACGGGCACGACGCGGCGCGTCCGGATGGCGTCGCGCGACGGGGATTCTCGAGGATCTAGGAGCTTCGAGTCGCGACTGCCCCGGCTCGACGGCCCCGTGCGCTATCGGGTGACGACGGCCCCCGTCGCGAGCCGGCGGTACGAGGTGAAGGCGGTCGAGCCGCCGACGGTCGCGTCGATCACGGCGACCGTCGAGCCGCCGGCCTACACGAAGCTCCCCGCGGGCCCGTGCGCGACCCGGCGCGGCTCGAGGTCGTCGAGGGCAGCGCGATCACGTTCGCGATGACGACGAACCGGCCCGTGAGGTCGGTCGAGCTGGCGTGGCCGACGTTCGCGACGTCGGGCGAGGCATCGCGGACGATCGAGGCTTCGTCGGGACGAGTGCGCGTGACCGCCGAGGCCGCGGGGTCGTACCCCTTCACCACCCGCACCCGCCGCGACGAATACGGGCTCGACGGCCCGATCGAGGCCCGACGCCTAGTCGTCCGGCCGGACCGGCCGCCGACCCTGAGCCTCCAGCCGCCCGACGCCCGGGAGGCGAATCCCGACGACGTGCTCACGGTCCCGCTGGAGGCCCGCGACGACTTCGCCGTGGCCTCGGCCGAGCTGCACTTCACGATCACGCGGGCGAACAGCGAGGGGATCGAGCCGGCCTCCAGCAAGCGCGACCTGGCGCTCGACGGCATCGGCACGCAACGCGGCGAAGGGCGAGGCGACGCTCGGGCTCGGGGCGCTCGAGCTCAATCCGGGCGACATCGTCACCTACAAGGTCCGCATCGCCGACAATCGCCCCGCGCCGAAGGGGCCGAACGTGACATGGTCGGCCGAGGGGTCGCTCGCGATCGTCGCCAAGGCCGAGCCGATGGTCGCGCGGCGCGACCGGATGCGCCGGGAGCGGGTGCAGGAACGGATCGAGGAGATCAAGAAGGAGAACCTGTTCAACAAGCAGGAGACGGCCCAGCTCCGCTACGCGGCCGACTCGGCGCGGCGCGACCCGAAGGCGTGGGACAAGGAGCGCGACCAGGCCCTGGCCGAGCGCGGATCGATGGCGCGGAAGGTCGTCGACGACCTGGACGCGCTGGCGAAGGACATGGAGGCCGACCCGGCGTTCCGCCCGCTGGCGGGCCCGGCGAAGGAGATCGCCGACGTCGAGGCCGAGGCCGGCCGCAACGCCCTGGAGAAGGCCGCCGCGGCCCCCGACGCGGCCGCTAGACTCGCCGAGCTCCGCGGCGCCGACGCCCGGCTCGGCTCGGTCCACCAGAGGATCGAGGAATTGCAGCGCCAGTTCGACGCGCTGGCCAAGGCCGACCGCGAGCGGCAGCGGCTCCGCGAGCTGGCCGCGCGCGAGGACACGCTGGCCGACCGCGCCCATCAGGCGGGCGACGACCCGAACGCGCTGGCCAATCTCCGGGCCGAGCAGGAGGACGTCCGCAAGGAGTTCGATGCCGTCGCCGCCGCCGCGCCCGACCTGAAGGCGGCAACGCTCGAGGACCAGGCGAAGGAGGCCGCCGCGCTCGCCGCGAAGGCCCACGAGCTCGCGAGCCGCCAGCGCGAGGAGTCGCGGAAGACCGGCGAGGGGACGAGGCGCGACGAGGCCCTCAAGGCCCTGGCCGAGGAGCAGCGGCGGCTCGAGATCGACGCGCGTCGGCTGGCGATGGAGGTCGACGAGCCCCTCGCCGAGAACTTCCGGGCCCGGCTCAATCCGCAGCCGCTCCGCGAGGCCGTCGCGCCGATCGAGCGGGGCGAGATCGAGGCGGGCCGCCGCCGCCTGGAAGAGGCCGAGGCCGAGCTCCGGCGGGTCGCGCGCGATGCCGAGGACGTCCCCGCCGACCCGAAGGCGCTGGCCTACCGCCTGCTCCGCCGTCAGGGCGAGCTGGCCCGGCAGGTCGGCGAGGCCGTGCGCGAGATCAAGGGGAAGGACAAGCCGTCGGCCGCCGAGAAGGCGGCGCTGGCCTCGGCGCTCAAGCCGCTCGCAGAGGAGGAGGCCGCGATCCACAAGCTGGCCGAGGCGCTCAAGGTCGACGAGCCGCGCAAGGGCGTCGCGCGCGACGCGACGCAGGCCGTCGCGAAGGCGCTCGACAACCTCCGCAACACCCGGCCTCGCGAGGCCGAAGCCCGCCAGGAGGAGGCGAGGCAGGCTCTCAACCGCCTGGTCGACGCCCTGCCCGACCCGTGGAAGCGGATCGAGCCGGCGCTCAAGGACCTCGAGGAGGCCCGCCGGATGACCGACGAGGCGACCCGTGACCTCGAGCGCCACCTCCGCGAGACCGCCCCCGACGGCTCGGGCCGCCCGCGCGACGCGGCGAAGGACGCCGTCGAGCTGGCGAAGCGGCTCGAACCGCTCGCGAGGCGCGAGGCCGAGGCGGCCACGAAGCTCGCCGCGATCGAGGTCCCGGCCCGCGTCGAGCCCCAGCGCCAGCGCGCCGAGCGGCGGGCCCGGGCGCTGGCCGACGTCATGGAACGGCTCCGCAAGGAGGCCGCGCCGCTCGAGCATGTCTCGACCTCGTCCGTGCCGATCCGCGACTGGCGCGTCGTCGGCCCGTTCAAGATGGACGACCGGCCGCCGTTCCCGCTCAACGAACCGATCAAGCCGGATGCGAAGTTCAAGGGGATCAAGGGCCAGGCGACGTGGAAGCCGGCGAAGGGCGACGACCGCGGCAAGGTCGACCTCGGCGCGCTCTACTCGAAGGAGGACAACCAGGGGGCCTTCGCCGCGGCCGAGGTCGTCAGCCTCCAGCCGGGGGTTGCGCGGTTCGCGATCGGCTCGGACGACACGCTGGTCGTCTGGGTCAACGGGAAGCAAGTTTACAAACGTGATGGAAGCCATTCTTTTTCACCCGATGAGGAACGCTTCGAAGCGGCGCTGGCCAAGGGCGTGAACCGCGTGGTGATCCGCTGCGGCAACGGCAACGGCGAGTGGCAGTTCGGAGTCTCGGTCGCGCCGCCCTCGGCCCATGCGGAGCTGGCGCGGGTCGAGGCGGTCCGCCGGGCCTTGCCGCAGGCGACGGCCGAGGCGAAGGCCTCGCTCGACCGGCTCGGGCAGAAGCTCCACGGCCAGACTCCGGCCGACGACGCGGCCGAGGAGCTCGCGGCCGAGGCGGCCGACCTGGCGAAGCAGGCGGCGAAGCCCGAGGTCCGATCCGACCCGGCGACGCGCCGCGAGGCGGCGGACGAGGCGCATCGGCTCGCGACGGCCCTGCGCGGCCTGAATCTGCCGGATGCCCCGGCGATGCAGGCCGAGGCCGTCCGCCGGGCCGAGGCCGCGGCCCGCGCCCTCGACGCCCCGAAGGCCGACGCCGCGCCCGAGGTCGCCAGGGCCGGCGAGGCCGCGCGGGAGCTGGCCGAGCGGCTGGCGGATCGACTCTCGCCCAGGTCCGAGGCCCATGCCCTGGCCCGGGCCGAGCGGTCGCTCAAGGAGGCCGATCCCGTGGCGCAGACACGCCAGAGCCGCGACGTCGCGGCGCAGGCGGCGCGGCTGGAGGCGGCGAATCCCCAGGCCAAGACCAGCCCCCACCCTAACCCTCCCCCTCAAGGGGGGAGGGAACCTTTGACTGCGGAGGAGAAGAAAAGACCCTCCCCCCTTGAGGGGGAGGGTAGGGTGGGGGGTGACCCCGGCAAAGCCCCGGCGCAAAGCCCCTCGGAGGCCGCCGCGCGCGCGTCGCGGAGCTGTTCGAGCGCGCCCTCCATCCCTCGAACGACCCGAACCGTCCCACGCCGACCGGCGCCGACCTCGCCGCCGCGGAGACCGAGGCGGCGGCGGGCCTCGACAAGCTCGCCGAGCGCCTGCCCGACGCCCAGCCCCTCGCGAACGCCCCGCCCCGCGAGCGGAAGCTGCCCGACGCCCCGCGCGACCCCGCGCTCGACCCGCTCCGCGCCCGCGGCGAGGAGGCGAAGGCGCTGGCGCGTCGCGAGCGGAGGCTCCGCGAGCGGTTGCAATCCGTCCTCGGCGAGCGCGTGCCTCCGCAGGAGGACCTCCGCCGCGACGCGGCGGCCCTCGGCCGCGAGCTTGCCGACCTCCGCGAGCGGAGCCGCGAGCCCGGCCCGAGCGGCCGTGGTCACGCCGACGCGGCGGCCGAGCTGCTGAACAACCACGCGGCCCGGCAGATGACCCAGGCGATCGACGAGCTGGCCCAGGGCCGACCCGACCCGGCGCGCAACGCCCAGCGCCAGGCCGCGGAGTTCATCGAGCGCGCCGGCCAGTCGGCCGACGACCTCGCCCACGCCCTCCGCCGCGACCGTCCCGCCGACGCCGCGCCCGCCGAGCTCGCCCCCGCTCGCGAGGCCCTGGCCGAGGCTCGCCGACGCCTCGCCGAGCCGGGGCAGGGGAAAGGCCAGGGTCAACACCCAGGCCCTGCGGCCTCCTCCGCCATGCAGCGCGCCGCGCAGGCCATGCGCACTGCCGCCCAGCCCGCTCCCGGGCCCGGCCAGGGCGAGCCCGGCGACGAGCCGGCCATGGCCGACGGCGGTTCGACCAAGGATCCCAAGAGCAACCCGGCGGGCGTCGCCGCGCCGGACCTGAGCGGCCTGCCCGCGATGGCCCGCACGAAGTCGGTCCACAACTGGGGCGAGCTGCCCGGCCACCTCCGCACCGAGATCATGCAGCTCTCGCAGGGCAAGTACCGCGACGACTACGCGCGGCAGATCCAGCTCTATTTCAAGGAGATCGCGGCGGACGGGGCGAAGCCGGGGGGTACCGCTCCCCAGGGCGACGTCCCCGGGGGTCGCCAGCGTTGACGGCCCGTTTCCTCTCGCCGGCCGATTTGCACGCCCGGCTCATTGCCGCCGGCCATCGCCTGGATGAAGGCGAGCGGGCGAACTGTTCGACGGGCGTCCTGCCGGTGCCCGAGGCCATCATCACGGTCGCCTCGAACCTCGACCCGACGCTCATGCCGGCCTATCGCGGGGGCTACTTCGCGTGCCTGATGAGGTCGGAGACGGATCGGACGCCGGTCCTCCGGGACGATCCGGCCTTCGCCCTGCCCGGACCATTCCTCCGAATCGACGGCGAGAGGGCCCATCGCTCGGTGTTCCTCGACGGCCCGTTCCGCTGGCTCCTGCCCCGCCTCATCAGCTTCGGGGAGATCCTGCTCTGGCCAAAGGCGGGCTTCGGGATCTTCGCGTGGCCGGGGAAGTCGGACGAATCCCCGCGCCTGGGCCGCCTCCTCCCGCCCGGACTGGACACGATCGGCGCGGTCGTCCTCGACCTGCATCAGGACGGCGATCGCGAGGCCTTGTGGGAGGTCGCGGCCTCCGTCGCCGACGGGTTCGACGACTACTTCGTGTCCGACGCGTCGTGCGCCGAGGTCGCCAGGCTCCATCACCACGACAAGATCGAGCTGTCGATCCCGGACGAGGCGCGGCGAAGGGCGGCACTCGACGAGCTGGGGCGTCGGCCGGATCTCCTGGAGGACTGCGCGGGCTACTCGACCGACTGGGATGACGAAGAGGAGCCCTGACGCCCGACCCTCCGGTTGGCGGGCCTGGCTCCCCGGGATATGCTGGTGGCCAGGAGAACTCGCGTTATGACCGTCCATTTGCCCGAAGACCTGGAGTCCTCCGTCCGTGCCGAGGTCGACCGCGGCCGGTTTGCCTCGGTTGACGAGGTGGTCGCCGAGGCGGTGCGCACCTACTTCCGACAGACTCCCGCGATCGACCAGCCCAACGAGGCTCCTGCCCCGTCGGAGCACAAGCCGATCTGGGAACGAATCCAGGAGATCACCGCCGACGTCCCCAAAGAGGCCTGGGACGCATTGCCGACTGACCTGTCGGCCCAACACGACCACTACATCTACGGCACGCCGAAGCGACCGACTTCGTGAGGAGGAGCTTCGCCGACTCCCTCTACTGGATCGCCATCGCCCACCCGAGAGACCAGTGGCACGCCAGGGCGATGCAGGTCGGCCGGTCGTTGCGCGGCGTCGAGATCATCACGACGGAAGAGGTATTGATCGAATTCCTCACGGCTTTTTCCGATACAACGCCCCGCTCCGTCAAGTCGCGGCCCGGATCGTCGCGCGGATCCAGAACGATCCCGGCGTCCTGATCCTTCCCCAATCCCATCAATCCTTTCTCGAAGGTTTCTCGCTCTATTCAGCCCGGCCCGACAAGGGATACACCCTGACCGATTGCATCTCGATGGAGGCGATGCGTCGGGAAGGCATCACCGAGATCCTCACGCACGACGCGCATTTCACGCAGGAAGGCTTCGTGATCCTGCTCTGAGACGCACCTCCCGCGAGCGTCCTCTAACGGGAGATGGTCCGCACGGCGGACCCTACGGGAAGACCATGCGAACCATCACCATCACCCTGATCCTCGCCCTCGTCGCCCGGCCTGCCGTCGCGCAGGATTCGGCCGCGAAGTCATCATCGGCGCCGGCCTCGGACCGCGCCATCCACCGGGCCCTCGATTACCTGAAGGCCTCGCAGAAGCCCGACGGGGCGTGGGAGGCCGGGTTCGGCAAGGCGACGTCGGTGACGTCGATCTCCGTGCTGGCATTCCTCGCGGCGGGGCATGTGCCGGGCGAGCCGGGGCCGTATCGCGAGGCGGTCGAGCGGGGGATTCGTTATGTGCTCGCGCACCAGAAGCCGAATGGGCTGATCGTCTCCAACACGAGCCACGGGCCGATGTACTGCCACGGGATCAGCACGCTGATGCTCGCCGAGGTCGTCGGTATGTCGGCCGACCCGACGCTGGCCGAGGAGGCACGCGCGGCCCTGTCGAGGGCCGTCGACCTGATCCTCAAGGCGCAGGACCTCTCGAAGGGTAAGAATCACGAAGGGGGCTGGCGCTATCAGCCGACGAGCCGCGACAGCGACCTGAGCGTGACGGGCTGGCAGGTCATGGCCTTGAGGGCCGCGAAGGGGGCCGGGTGCAGCGTGCCGTCGGGGCAGATCGACAAGGCCCTGGCCTACGTGAGGCGCTGCGCCGTGAAGGACGGCGGGGGCTTCGCCTACCAGCCGGGCGGCGGGGCGAACAACCCGCGCACCGGCACCGGCATCCTGGCCCTGGAGATCTGCGGCGCCCACCTCACGCCCGAGGCCGTCGCCGGGGCCGAATACCTCGTGAAGCACCCCCCGAGGTGGTCGAACGAGTATTTCTTCTACGAGGCCTACTACTGCTCGCAGGCGACGTACCAGGTGGGCGACAAGTATTTCGCCGCCTACCACCCGAAGCTGGCGGCGGCGCTCGTCGAGCACCAGGAGGCCGACGGGAGCTGGCTCTCCGGCGACGGCAACGACCGCTCCGGCGGCCGGCCCTACTGCACGGCGATGGCCGTGCTGGCGCTGGCGGTTGAGTATCGTTATTTGCCGATCTATCAGCGCTGATCGGCCGGGCCTCGGCCGGCGCCCGCGGCCTCAGATTTATAGATGAACAGACGGTCGTTCCCGGACGACACCGGCGTCATGCCCCGGCCCTCGGCGAACTCGCGGGCCTCGGCGACCGCCGGGTCGGCGGGCCTCTTCGCGAGGGTGGCGACGTACCAGGTCTCGGGCGACCTGGGGGGCTCCCAGAGCCAGCGATAGGACGGGGGCCCGGTCGGGATGGCGAAGAGCTTGGAGAGGTTGCCGTTGGCCATCACGGCCGCCCCGTCGGGGACGGCGCGGGCCATGGCGGCGCGGCCGGCGCCGAGCGCGGCGAGGTGGCGCTGGTGCCTGGCGAACATCAGCCCGGTCGCGGCGAGCAGGGCGAGGCAACCCGAGGCCGCCAGCGCCCGCGACGCGCCGAGCCCGATCCGGCGACGGAGCGGGGCGGCGACCCACTCGTCGACGACGCCCGCGTAGCTGACGATCCAGATCGGCAGCGCGACCTCGATGAGCCGAAGACCCAGGACGCACGTCTCGACCCAGGAGGAGCCCCGGTCGTACCAGTAGTAGGCGAGGAAGAACGCCAGGTAGAGTCCGCAGACGCCGCGGGCCAGCCAGCGGAGGATCGAGCGGTCGAGGATCGGCGCGAGGAGCATGCCCGGCCAGATGAGCATCAGCGCCCCGGCGTAGAACCCGGCGTTGACGGTGACATAGCCGGTGTCGAGCAGCGGCCCGTGCATCGAGGGGTTGGGGTCGGTCGCGTGGCCGAACATCGCGAGGTTGTAGGCGACGATCAGGCCCCCGCAGAGGCCGCCGGAGATGAGGCAGAGCGCCGCCTGGCGCCAGGGGTGCGCGCGGGCCGCTGGGAATTGGAAGGCCGCGGCGACGAACGGCAGGGCCAGCCCCGCGTGGTAGCGCATCACGGCCGCCAGGCCGACCGCCAGGCCGGCCCAGAGCCCTGCCCTCGGCGACTCCGTCCGCGCCACGGCCCACGCCGCCAGCAGCAGGCCGAGGCCCGCGGCCTCGTCGGCCATGATCGTCCGGCTGTAGAGCGCCAGCGTCGGGTGGAAGAGCACGAGCGCCGCCCAGAGCGGAGACCTCCCGAGTCGGGCGAGGACCGCGGCGGCGACGGCCGTCGTCGCCAGGTGGATCAGCAGGCCCGAGGCGAAGGTCGCGCCGACCCCGCCGGCCATCAGGAACGGCAGCGCCGACCAGGGAACGGCCGGGGTTGCGCCGGAGACGCTCCGGCCGTTCACCTTGAAGAAATACTGCAGGCCGGGATACCCCGCCCCCTCCGCCGAGGTCGCCCCGCGCGACCAGACGAGGGCCTGGTTGAGGTAGCCGGCCTCGTCCTCGATCCCGGGCAGGGACGGGTAGTACGCGACGAAGAGAGCGGCGTAGCCCGCCATCAGGGCCGCCAGGGCCGCCCAGCCCCCCGCCGCGACCCGTGCCCCGCCCCCTCGACCGCCTCGCCGACCGCCGCCATCCTCACCTCCACGCCCCGGCCCACGCGCCGCAGCCCCGCCGCGAGCCCGCCTTCACGGCCGCTTCGACCAGACCGGCGCCAGGTCGTCGGAGAACTGCTGCCGGACGCTGTTGTCCGAGAGGATCTCCTCGGTCGCCTGCAGCACCTCCTTGCGGTCGAAGACGATCGCCTCGCTCGCGCGGTCGTCGAATTCGATCGTGATGTACTTGTCCGTCGCGTCGCGGAGTGTCTCGACCAGGTGCTTGAGGTTCTTGATCCGCACGCCATTGATCGACTTGACGACCTTGAAGATCGGGCTGCTGTAGCCCTTGGCCGTCTTGTGCGGGAACATCGGCGAGCTGACCACGACCAGCCGCTCGCCGGGGAACTTCTCCTTGTCGCCCCGGCGGGTCACCAGCGGGCTGCCGATGAAGCTGAACGTCGTAAAGAAGCGCGGCCCGGCGTTCTCCAGGCCGGCGACCAGCTCGCCCGTCGCCGTCGAGAACGAGATCGGGCCGTAGATGAAGTAGTCGGGATACTTGCCCATCAACGGCTGGATCAGCTCGTCGTGCCGCGGCGCCACCGGGACCTGCACGACCTGCTCCTTGCCGTCGCGGACGATTGTCAGCGCCACCTTGCCGTCCTTGGCGAACTTCTGGACCAGGTACTGGAACTTGACGCGGAGGTTGTCCTTGATCGGCACCATCCCGACGTTGTCGACCTCCTTGTCGCCGATCTTGACGATCACGTCCCACTCCTTCAGAGGGTAGTCCTTGTCGTCCTCGCGCGGCGTGTCGTGGACGATCATGCCGACGGCCCGCTTCATGTTGAGCTTGCCCTTCAGCGCGTCGTTCTCGAAGGTCGCCAGGCCGTCCGTCAGGGCGGGCTTGCCGTCGTACTTGCCGTCGGCGACGTCCTTCATGAACAGGTCGATCTCCTCGCTGGGGATGATGTAGCCGATGTTGTCGCCGCCGCCGAGCCGGCTGAAGGCCAGGCCGATGACCTTGTCGTCGACCAGGGCCGGGCCGCCCGAGTTACCGGGATTGATCGGCGCGTCGACCTGGATCCGCAGGCCCTGAGTCCCGTAGTTGTAGGGGACGAACTCGATCCGCGAGACGATTCCCTTGGTCAGCGAGAGGCTCGTGCCGCCGGTCGGGTAGCCGTAAACGAGGACCGCCTCCTTGATCTCGGGCAGGCCCTCGGTCCGGTTCAAGGGCGGGCGCTTGTCGAAGAAGGCCTCGTCCTCGAGCTTCAAGAGCGCCAGGTCGATGCCCGGGGCGATCGCGTCGACCGTTGCGGCGAACTTCTCGCCCGAGCCGCTCGGCTGGACGAAGACCTGGCTGGCGTGCAGGACGACGTGGGCGTTGGTCAGGATGCGCTTCCCCTCGACGACCATGCCCGACCCGCTCGCCTCGTGCGGGCTGCCTTTCTGCCAAGGGCGGGTGTACTCGGGCTGGCGGATCGTCGAGAAGATCTTCACGACCGACTCGCGGATCGCGTCGGCCTTGGCCGGCTCCTGGGCGGGGGCCGGGGCCGCCGCGAGCGTCGCGAGCAGGCCGGATAAGATCGCGGGGCGCATCATCGGGGTGTCCTTTCCGTGGCGGGATGTCGAGCGGACGGATCGGCGCGGCCGTCGTGCGGCGAGGGCTGGTCGGGATCGCCTATTGTAGCGGCCGCCGCCGGGCCGGGCGACGGTCGGGCCGACCGGAAATCCGCGCCCGGGGGCCGGCCGGCGCGGTTTCCTTTTTGAGTGGAGTGGTCGACTCCGGGTGGGGCGGGCCTCCGTGCCCGCCCGACGACGGCCCCCGACGGCGGGCACGGAAGCCCGCCCCGCCCCGAGACCTCCCGGACGCCTCGGCCAAAAGAAAAACGCTCCGGCCTTTGCCGAACCGAAACATTTGCCGAACCGACCGAGAACCGCCGGACGCCGGACGCCGTAACCGAGGATGTCGGGGGCCCCGACGCCGCGGACATTTCGGATCGACTAAGGGACACGTTCTTGAGAGGAGAACGGTGATGATCCCCTGCATCGCGCGCCTCGGCGCGGCGGCCCGGACCCTGGCCCTGACCCTCGCGATCGCGGCCCTTCCGGCCCCGCTCGCCCTCGCCGGCCACGGCGGCGGCGGAGGCCACGGCGGAGGCCACGGCGGAGGCGGCCACGGCGGAGGCCACGGAGGCCACAGCGGAGGCCACCACTCCGGCGGCCACTCCTACCACGGCGGCGCCCACCACCACGGCGGAGGGTCCTACCACCACGGCGGAGGCTACCATCCCGGGTATCGCTACCACCGCGGGTACTACAACGGCGGCTACGGCGGCTACTCCTCGTACTGGCCCTACTCCTACGGGACGGGCTACTCCTACGCCGGCACGGGCTACGCGACGTCGGGCCAGCCTTACCTGACCTCGTACACGTATGAGCCCGGCGACGGCTACCGCTATCCCCTGTACTACGACCCGGTCACGGGCCGCTACATCTACTACCCCGTCGCCCGCTAGTCGGGCGTCCGCGTCGGCGCGACGTACCCCCCGCGCCGGCGGGCGATGATGAACTCGTGATGAAGCCGGCATGACGTTTCGTGGATATCGATTCAAATCGCGGTACAGTCCTTGTATGGCCAGGGTTTAAGTCCTAGAATCCCAGGATGGGACGCGGCATGCGACGAAGCGGCGCAGGAGGTGGACGATGGACGATCGGGGCGGGCAATCGGACTGGGACGCGGAGCGCGTGAGCCTCGGACGGCACTTCCTCCGCGACATGGAAGGTCTCTGGACCCGGGTGCTCAAGCAGGCGGCGGTGGTCGAGGAGGCGCTGAACACGAGCGTCCGCGCCCTCTGCGACGGCCGCGCCGACCTGGCCGCGGGCGTGAAGCTCGGCGACCAGGCGATCGACCGCTGGGAGATCCAGATCGAGCGCGACTGCCTCCGCGTCCTGGCCCTGCACCAGCCGGTGGCGTCGGACCTGCGGCGGATCGCCGTGGTCCTGCGGATCAACAACGACCTCGAGCGGATGGCCGACCTGGCCCGGCACATCGCCAAGCGCGCCAAGAAGCTCGCGAGCGAGACCCCGCCGACGGCGATCCCCGAGGAGCTCGAGTCGATGGCCATCGAGGCCCTGGCCCAGGTCCGCGACTGCCTCGACGCCCTCATCAAGGGCGACGCCGAGCTGGCCCGCCGCGTCATCCAGGGCGACCGCCGGATCGACCGGCACCAGCGGCTCGTCCGCAAGGGCCTCAAGGGCGCCATCCGCAGCGAGCCAGACCGGCTCAACACCTGGCTCCGCCTGATCAACACCGCCCGGAACCTCGAGCGCGTCGCCGACCACGCCACCAACATCGCCGAGGCGGTCATCTACCTCAAGGAGGGCGACATCGTCCGCCACTCCCCGAGGACGAGCCCGGCGGATGTGGGGCTGCCGAATGCGAATTGAGGGCGCGATCGGTCGCTGAATAATCGGGGAAATCTGCCCATCTCTCTTCACGACTACCTGATCGACCACGATGGCGTGGACTGGTCGTCGGCCCTGTCCGGCTGGTCGTGGCTGGTGCCGCCCGAGTTCACGCTCTGGCTCGTCAATCGCTTCTGCGACCTGTTCCTCGTCGTCCCCGACGGCTCGGTCCACATTCTGGACGTCGGCAGCGGCATCCTGACACGGCTCGCGGACGATCGCGACGACTTCAGCCGCAGGATCGACGAGGGGAACAACGCGGCCGACTGGCTGATGATCCCACTGGTGGATGAGCTCGCCGCGTCGGGCCTGTCCTTGCAGCGCAGCCCAGCCAATGCTACGGCTTCAAATTGCCGCCCGTCCTGGGAGGCCAGTACGCCGTCGAGAACTGCGGCATCCTTCCGATCGTCGACTATCTGAAGGCTTACGGCTCCATCCATGAGCAGCTACGGGACGTGCCCGACGGCTCGCAGATCGTCCTCGAGGTTATCAACAAGCCCGCATGACGCCGCGTTGCAGCGCCGGGGGTGGCAGGGGTTCGCTTGCGAACCCCGGTCTTCGAAGGCTTCCGGACCGGGGTTCGCAAGCGAACCCCTGCCACCCCGAGGCGAGCTTTCCAACAGAGCAGGCCGGACCCGTTTAACGCCCTAGCCTGCAAGTATCGCGGAGGGCGTCGTGCGTTAGTACCTTGGAGCGAGAATTTGGTCTGCCTCTGGGCCAGGCCAGACACCGAGCCTCACCGCGGGCGTCGGGGGGCAGGGGAAACGAAAGATGATCGACCACCGACTCCGGCCCCTCCCGCTGATCCTGGCCGCATCCCTCGCCCCCGCCGCCCTCGCCGACGATCCCCCGCCCGACCCGCGCGCCCTGCTCAAGGGGGCGGAGCAGGCGCGGCTCAAGATCGAGCGCGGCCGAATGGTGCTGGATCTGACGGACACGTCGGCCCTGTTCGGCGTCGTGAAGAGACGGCTCGCGGTCGTCTTCGACGGCGCGAGGCGCCGGACCGACGACGAGAGTCGGTCGCTCAGCCTCGACTGGATTCGCGGCAGCGTGAACGAGCGGGCCGCGAAGCGGCGCCGGCTCGAGGAGCTCCGGGGCGGCCCCGAGGCGATCGTCCGCGATGGGCTCGGCTCCTGGGCTGACTGGCACAATCGCGCCGTCTTCGACGGCACGCGACTGACGCGATTTAGCTCCAACAATGGAGGGGAGTTGACCCTCGTGGACAACCCGAGGGAGATGCGGGGCGGGGAGGCCTTCGACCCGCGCGTCCTCGGGCTCCCATTCGTTCTTCATCCCTCGCACACCGTGGCGAACTATCTGGCCGTGCGCGAGGGCGAGACGATGACGCTCGTGGGGCGGGATTCCCTCGATGGCCTCCCGGCCTGGCACGTCCGCGGCGTCCGCGCCGCGCGGGGCTCCACGCGGGACCTCTGGATCGAGCCGGGGCCTTCGTATCGCGTCCTCAAGGCGGAATACGCCTTCGCCGGCGGGCGCCAGGTGATCGCCTCGACCTACGGCCCGCCCGGCCCCGGCGCGGCCTTGCCCGTCCGGACGGTGGCGCGAGCCATCGATCCCGACGGCTCGATGCGCTCCGAGACGATCGTGCAGCGGTCGAGCGCCACGTTCGACGCCATCCCGCCGGAGACCTGGACCGAGACGACGTTCCCGGTCGGCCCCGAGACGCCCCGCCCGCCCGCGAAGCCCGCCGCGCTGCTGAAGGTCGCCCGGCTCGACACCGACGGCCCCCTGGCCCTCGACGCCCTGGCGGAGATCTGCCGGGGTCGCGACCCTGCGCCGGAGATCGTCGCGGCGATTGATCTACTCGCCAGGAATCACGCCTCCACGCCAGGCGTGGGCGAAGTCGCCCTGGGGCGCTCGACCAGCAACCCCACGGCGTCGAGTGGCCGGGGCTCGACGCCCTCCTCCGCGCGATCCTGAAGACCAACCCCCACCGCGAGGACCAGGGCCAGGCCTGTTTCGGGCTCGCCTCGCTGCTCAAGGTCCGCTCGGATCGGCTCGGCGCGCCCCTCGGCGATGCGGATCGGGCCGAGGCCGAGGCGCTCCTCGACCGCGCGGTGTCCGCCTTCGGCGACGTCAAGCGAGCCTTCCTCTTCGGGCCGATCGCCGGCTATGCCGGCCCCATGCGCGAGGAGATGCGAGCCCTGGGCATCGGCCAGGCCGCCCCGCCGCTGGCGGGCGAGGACCTCGACGGCAAGCCGCTTTCGCTCGCGTCGTATCGGGGCAAGGTCGTCGTGATCCCCGTCTGGTCCTCCGGATGCGCGCCGTGCCTGCGGCGGGTCCCGGAGGAGCGCCGCGCTCCTGGAGGCGATGAAGGGCCGGCCGTTCGCCCTGCTCGGCCTCTGCCTCGACGAGGACCGCGCCGCCGCCCGGGCGGCCGCCGCGACACACGCGATGACCTGGCCCTCCTGGTGGAAGGCCTCCCTCGCGCCCGGCTGGCCCCGTCAGCCGAACCTGGGCCAGGTCTTCGTCCTCGACGCCCGCGGCGTCATCTGCTTCAAGGGCCTGAGCGGCGAGCCGCTCCGCAAGGCTGTCGAATCCCTCCTGGCTGAGGAGACCGGTGCGCCGTAGGTCCAAAAACTACGGGCGGGTGGCCGTGGTTTGTGAGCAAACCACGGGCCTTACCCCAAGGCTCATGCTGTGGTTGCGGCATGCCGCAATCACAGCCATCCGCCGCACAGCCGCAACCCAGACACCGGTTGGTCGTGGGTCCGTTTGGGCCCTGGGAGGGGGGGCGGAGCGGCGGGCCGGGGGCGCGGACCGAACCCGAGCCCCCGCGCCGACCGAACCCGAGCGTCCGCCTCCCGTTCGTCGCGGTGCGGCTTCGCGCGGGACGGGGTCGGGTTGCCCGACCTCGAACCGCCCGCGTGCGGATTGTCAAAGAGCACCCTTCATTTATCGAAGGTCGAGGCCACCTCGTTCTCCCAATCCGCGGCGAGGCGCGGAGCCGCCTGACGACCCCGGGCGGCCCGGGGGACGGGAGGTCGGGCCTCAAACGGACCCACGACCCACCCGTTCGTCACACCACCTCGGGCACGCCCTTTGCTGTACTGGCGTCCATGCACACCGGTCGCTGGGCGTCTCGCGGAGGCGGGGGCCGGTGTGCATCGGGCCCCGACAGCGAGAAGATCATGAGCACCCGAAAGGCCCCGGCCGCCGACAACGGCGCGATCAAGGACCCGACCGAGTGGACCACCGGCGAGGAGCCGATGACCGGCGCGCAGGACTCCTACCTCCACACGCTCGCCCGCAAGGCCGGCGAGGACGTGGAGGACGACCTGACGAAGGCCGAGGCGTCGATGAAGATCGACGAGCTCCGCGAGAAGACGGGCGTCGCCGCCCCGGCCAAGGGGATGCGCAAGGGCGGGAAGTGACCCGCCCCGGGGCGACCCGGGGGGCCGTCCCCTCGGGGCCCTCCCGCGATCAGACCTCGGCCGGCATCGGCTCCTTCGCCTGGCTGCCCCACGGGTCGGCGCCGGTGCCGTCCGACGACGCCGGGAACCGGACGCGGCCGGCGTCGACCCATTCGTTCTCCGACATGTCTGCGTACCCATAGCCGGCGCAGGTATGGATGAGGCACCGGTCGCCGCTGCGCCGCAGGACCAGGGCGGGTTGCCATTCGCCCTCCCGCTCGACGACGACCTCGCTGGCGCACGGGCGGCTGGCGCCCCCGCCTCGCCATGCCCTTCGTCGGTCAGGGCGTCGGGGGCCTCGAGGGACGGGCCGAGGACCCGGACAATCTCGTCGGCGGTCATGCCCCGCTCGACCATCTGCTGCTTCAGCGCGATCACCTGCTGCTTCAGCCCCGCCTGGAGTCGGAGCTTGACCACGCCCGACCACGCCGAGGCGACGACGAAGGCCAGGGGCATGCTGAGGATCAAGGTCAGGAGGAACGTCCCGATCGCCAGGAGCCGGTTGTCCGGGATCGCGGCAAAGGTCAACGTGTGGATCATGGGTCCGGTCTGGCCGAACATCTCGCCCTCCCCCGGGCGGTCCCGGGCCGGGTTGAAGGTGTTGTGCGTTCGTTCCCCTGGCCCGTATTCGGATCGCGGCGGGATTTATTGAGGGCCTCGGTCCGGGATTCCTCACGGGCATGCCATCCGCGACGAAGTCCGTGAAGTCCAGGCTTGGGCCGGACGTTGACGGGGACACGGCATCGGGAGGATGAGGCCTCCGCGAGCGCGTCGCAAGGAGGTGTCTCCTGACGTCTTCGGCCAGGGCCGCGATCATGGAGTGGTTGCGGCGAGTAACAGGAGTCTCACGTCGAAACCTCGGTGACGTCGGTCCTGGCCGCCTGCCGCGCTGGGTCGTTGCAACTCGAATATCTTCGGCGGATCATCGAGCACTGGAGTCGAGGCGACGTCCGATTCGCTGATGGGGAATGCCGATCATGTTCGCGACTTTGATTGCGATCGCGCTCGTGGCACAGAAGCCCGAGTCGAAGGCCCAGCAGCCGGGCGCCGCGACGCCCGAGCAGGCGATCCGGACATTCATCGTCGCGATGGTGACGAAGGATTCCAAGGCGCTCCACGACGTCGTCCTACCGGCGGACGATCTCGATTCGCTGTTGCAAGGCCAGGCGCTCCCCCCGGAGGCCGTGGAGGGCTTCAAGGCCCAGATCGCCTCGCTGCCGGTCCAGGTCCTCAAGGCCGGTGAGGAGGTCACCCTGCCCGACGGGCGCAAGTACAAGGCCAGGCCGGAGGACGTGACACCCGATCGCGCCGTGGTCCTTCCGCAAGGCGCGTCGTTCCCCGCCCTGAGCCGGAAGGTCGAGGGCCGATGGCGAATCGATGCGGCCCCGATCATCGCGAGCATGAGGCCGGTCGCCCCCAAGCCGCTCGATCCCGCCCAGATCAAGGAGAAGGTCACGATCAGGCTCGACCAGAAGCTCGACATCCAATTCACCGAGAAGGACGGCGTGGTCTCCGGCCCGGAGGCCGTCCAGAAGCCCCGGGCAGGGTCGCCGACCGTGCACACCGAGTTCTCCAAGCAGGACGATAACCTGATGCTCGTCACCCAGAACCCGTTCCCGAAGAATCTCGCCTTCCGCGCCCTCGCCCGTTACAAGGGCCGCAAGTCCTATATCGAGACCAGCATCGTCCCGGTCGGGGCGGGCATCTTCGGCGCCGAGATGTGGAAAGACCCGATCGAAGAACTCGTGTTGTTTGACTTCAAGCTGGTCGGCGACGAGCCGTGACGCCTGGCCACGTCGGGTGGCTGGGGCCTCGCTTCAAACCTCGGCGGAATCGGCCTCGGACCGGGGTCTCGAAGCGAGACCCCTGCCACCTGTCCGCATCCTACTGAACACGGGCCGAGCAGAGAGCTACGCCGGAGCGGCGGACAGGGCTTACCGAAGGTCATGCGCGGCTGCGCGAGGGCAGAATCCAGGGCGCCCGGGTCGCGGCCCCCCCCGGGCGCCGCCGGATTGGGCGATGACCAGCCGGTGCAACTCCAGCACCTCGTCCGTCGTCAGGTGTCGCATCGGGCTAGGCCAGCCGACGGTAGAGTTCCCGGTTCTTCTCCAGGACGTACGCCGCAGCCTCGGTGAAGTCCCGGCCGGGCCGACTTAGCCACTCCGCGACCCCGTCGCGCAAGAGCTGCTCGGGGGAGGCCCCGACCTCGTCGGCGAGTTCGCGGAGGCGCCGCGCCTCGTCCTCGGGGAGGGTGATCGTGAAGTCGTTCATCACGCCATCGGCCCTCACTTACCGCCCCGCGCCGCCTTGTCCGCCTCCTCGGGCAGTGGGGCCTCCAGTTCTCCCGGCTCGCCCGGGGAATCTTCCAGAGGATTGCCCGATTCATCGAGGACGCGCATCCCGTCACTAACCCGGCGTGCGCGGCCTTCGGCCGCGGCGATTCCGGGGCCGGGGATCGCTTCGCAGACGAAGTCGTCCAGGACCCGGATCGTTTCCTCGGCGTGGGAGTGGGCCATGAGTCACCTCAGCCTGAGCGGCCGTTCTTCGACGAGTTGGCCTTCGTACCAGAATTGTACGGTGCAGAGGCCGGCGTGGGGAAACGGGCAGTCGCGAATCCGGAACGGGACGCCCAGGATTTCGATGGGGTCGGGGCCGAATGTGATCTGACGCTGCCGGGTTTCGAAGATCTTCCTCCCGGTCGCGTCGTGGGTGCAGACGATCCGGCACGAGCCGGAGCCCCGGCAGTCGGTCAGGGCCAGGAAGACGCAGATCTCGGGCAGGACGAAGGGATAGGGCGGATCGTCGGCGGGGCGGAGGCTCGATATCAGGCCGACGATGTGGACCCGTCGAGGGTTATCGGGGTCGAGGAACCAGTCATTGCACAGGATCATGTAGCGGGCGATGGGCTGCATCATCCTCGGCCGGCCTCGTCGCCACGGGGATCGTCCACGGCATGCTCGGTGCCCCGATCTTAGCAAGCCCGGGCGGACCCCGGAACGCGAGGTCCCGACCCTTCCGGCGGCCGGTTGACCTTGCCCTTTCCCCCCCCCCGGCGGTTCAATAGACGAGGAAAGGCACCCCACGACGCCCCGGCACCTCTCAGCGACGTCGCCGGGACCAAGGAGCTTTTCCCGTGCAGGATCGTATCGCCTATCAGGGCATCACGTTCGATGATGTCCTGCTCGAGCCCGGCTACTCCGAGCTGCTCCCCGGCCAGGTCGACTGCAAGACCCACCTGACGGCCAGGATCCCCCTGAACATCCCCGTCCTCTCGGCCCCGATGGACACCGTCACCGAGGCCGAGCTCGCGATTGCGCTCGCCCAGGAGGGCGGGCTCGGGGTCATCCACAAGAACATGACCGTCGAGGAGCAGACCCGCGAGGTCGACAAGGTCAAGCGCTCCGAGAACGGCATCATCGTCGACCCGATCACCCTCCCGCCCGAGGCCACCGTCGGCGCGGCGCGGGAGATCATGAGCGGGCACAATATCTCGGGCGTGCCCATCGTCTCCGGCGGGCGGCTCCGCGGGATTCTCACTCGCAGGGACCTCCGGTTCCTCGAGACCAACGACATGAAGATCGAGGAGGTGATGACGAAGGACAACCTCGTCACCGCCCCCGCCGATACGAGCCTCGAGGAAGCTGATCGGATTTTGACGAAAAATAAGGTCGAGAAGCTTCTCCTGGTTGACGATGAATACCGGTTGAAGGGACTCATCACCATCAAGGACATCGACAAGCTGCACCGCTACCCGCACGCGTGCAAGGATCAGCGCGGGCGGCTCAGGGTGGGTGCGGCGGTCGGGGTCAACGATCACGAACGGGTCCGCTCGCTCCTGGAGGCCGACGTCGACGTGCTGATCGTCGACTCGGCGCACGGCCACAGCCGGAACGTGGTCGAGACGGTGCGGCGGATCAAGCAGGAGCACACGATCGAGGTCGTCGCCGGGAACGTGGCCACCGCCGAGGGGACCCGGGCGCTGATCGACGCCGGGGCCGACGCCGTGAAGGTGGGGATCGGGCCCGGCTCGATCTGCACGACGCGGGTCGTCTCGGGCGTGGGCGTGCCGCAGGTCACGGCCGTCTATCAGTGCGCCAGGGCCGCGGCCGGGAAGGTGCCGGTGATCGCCGACGGGGGCATCCGCTACTCGGGCGACATCACCAAGGCGATCGCGGCCGGGGCCCACAGCGTGATGATCGGCGGCCTGTTCGCGGGCCTGGCCGAGAGCCCGGGCGACACCATCATCTACCGGGGCCGGAGCTTCAAGACGTATCGCGGCATGGGTTCGCTCGCCGCCATGGCCAAGGGCTCGCACGAGCGCTATCGCCAGGGGGACGGCCGGGGCCAGGAGGGCAAGTCGGACGGCGCGCAGCGGAAGCTCGTCCCCGAGGGGGTCGAGGGCCGCGTCCCGTACAAGGGGCCGCTGGCCGACTACGTCTTCCAGCTCGTCGGCGGCCTGCGGGCCGGGATGGGCTACTGCGGGACCCGGACCATCGACGACCTGCGGACCCAGGCAAAGTTCGTGCAGGTCACCGGCGCGTCGGTCAAGGAGAGCCATCCGCACGACATCGTGATCACTCAGGAGGCCCCGAACTACTCGAGCTTCTCGAACGAGAATGAGACGGTCCGATCGGTCTGATCGGCCGATCGTGTGGTAGGCTTGAGCCGGGCCGTCGCGACCGGCGGCCCGGCCCGAAATCACGGCTCGGCCAAGGAAGGTCGGTCGGCTCGGTGTCTGATTGGTGAGGTCAGGAGGACGCGGGGGCGGGGCACGCCGGCGTGGCGGGCCCGATGAACCCCATCGGACGCTCAGCGAGCAAGGAGGCTTGGCTTGCGTCGCCCCAGAACGGCCCTCGGCGCGGCGGTGGTCGCCCTGGGCCTCTCCGCCCCGGTCGTCTTCGTCTCGGCGCAGCAGATGCGCGGGGCGGGATCGGCCCCGGATTCGGATCAGAGCCCGGCCCCGGGCATCGACCCGGCGCTGGCCCAGCGCAACCCGCACTCGCTCCTGCGCAACGGCCTCGACTACATCGGCTACAAGGACTACACCCGCGCGCTGCGGTTCCTCCGCGCGGCCGAGGCGAAGCAGGACCTGCTCGACCGGGACGAGGTCCGCACCCTGAAGGGGGCGATCGTCCAGGCGCAGCAGGGCCTGCGCGAGCCGGCGTCGGACGACCTGGCCGGCGGCCCTCGCCGGCCTGGCGCCTTGGCGACGGCCCGCCGTCCGGCGGCGTCCGCGCGCTCGGGCGACGGCATCCAGCTCGCCGCCGCCACGCAGGCCGTCGCCCCGGCCGCGATGCCGGCGGCCGACGAGCCGCCCCTGCCGGCCCCGGCCGCCATGCCGGCGGCGACGCCGACCCCCGCCGAGGTGACCCCGGTCCCGATCCCCGAGCCCGCCCCGGCCGCCTCTTCGGCCCCCGCCTCGACGTATGACCCGGGCCCGCCCCATCCCGCGACGCCCGGCATCGACGTCCCCACGGAGCCGCTGATCCCCGCGCCCAGCACGCCCGCAACGGCTGCGCCCGCACGGCCGCGCCGAGGCGCCGAACGCCCTGCCCGAGCCGCCGCCCATCCCCGACTCGGCCCCGACGCCGGCCCCCGCGCCGACGCCCGAGCCGGCGAAGGACGTCGCGCCCCCGGCCCCGCCCGCCCTCCCGGCGAGCGACCCGGCCCCGGCGAGCCCGATCGAGCTGCCCGCGCCCGCGGCGCCTTCGCCGAGGCCGGGCGAGCCGGCCGCGCCCGAGCCCATCATGGCGCCTTTGCCGAAGCCGGCCGAACCGGCCGCGCCCGAGCCGATCGCGGCGCCTTCGCCGAAGCCGGCCGAGCCGGCCGCGCCCGAGCCCATCGCGGCCCCGGACCCGGCGGTGAAGCCGGCCGAGGCCCCCGCTCCGGCCCCGCAGCCGGCGGACCTCCCCGCGCCGGTGCCCGCCGAGTTCCCCGCCCTCCAGCCGGCTCCGAGCGACGTCCCGGCCTCCAGGCCGGCGGAGGCGCCCGCGCCGCCGCCGATGCCCGAGGTCGCCGCGCCGGCCCCGCAGCCCGAGGCGACCGCCCCGGCGCCCGCGAGCCCCGAGACCGCGGCCAAGCCCGCGGCACCCGCGACGACGACGATCGGCCTCGAACCGCTCCCCGAGCCGGCCCCGGCCGCCGAGGTCAAGCCGTCCCCGACGGCGCCCGAGCTGACGCCGAGCCCGGTGCCTCCGCCGGCGGCCGAGCCGGCCTCGACCCCCGCGCCGAAGTCCTCCCCGGCCGATGACCTGCCGCCCCTTCCGGGCGCGTCGAACCCCGACGGGGCCGTGGCGACCTCGACGCCCCCGGTCCAGTCGCCCGCCCCGCCGCGGGCCCCGGAGGCGATCCCGGTCCCCGAGCCGGCTCCGGTCCCGGCCAACGAGCCGCCGCCGGCCCCCGCGCCGAACACGACCCCGGCTCCCGCCAACGAGCCGCCGGCCTCCGCGCCGAGCACGATCCCCGCCAACGAGCCGCCGCCCGCGGCCGAGCCCGGCCCGGCGCCCGCGGCCACGGACGCACTACCAGCGCTGCCGGGCGCCGCGACCTTGCCGGCGGCCGAGCCGGCCCCCGCCGCCGAGGCGGCCCCCGCAACTGCCCCATCCAGCCCGGTTGCCGCATCGCCCTCGGCGGCGGCCCTCGACCCGCCCCCGGCGGCCGACTCGGTGGTCCCCCACCGGCGGCGGGCGTTCAGCTCGTCGATCGAGGAGGAGATCGCCCGCGTCGCCCGCGCCAGGAGGAGGAGTCGCGGGCTCGTGCGGCCCGGGTCTCCCAGATCGGCGGCGGCACGGGCACTGGGATCGGCACCGGGGGCGCCGGCGGGCCGGCCCAGGGCACCGGAACGCTGGAACGAGGGACCCCGTTCCCCGATCAGCCGGGCCCCGGCTCGCCGACCCAGGGCCCCACCGGGCTCGGCAACGAGCCGGGCGGGCTCGGCAGCATCGCCAGCGTCAACGCCTCGACCCGCTTCGAGCTCCAGCGCGCCCCGAGCCCGACCGAGGTCATCCCGATCCGCCGGATCCCGATCCCCGAGGAGTTCGTCCCGCACCCCGGCCGCGAGTTCCAGCCGATGCGGAAGTACTGGACCGCCCCGTCGGTCTGCCACATGCCGCTCTACTTCCAGGACGCCTCGCTCGAGCGGTACGGGCACAGCGTCGAGCAGTTCTTCGGGCCCGCGGGCCGCTACCTGACCTACCCGATCGACGACCCGACGCAGTCGAAGCAGCGGTTCCAGATCCTCCAGCCGGCCTTCTCGGCGGGCCTGATGGCCGCCCAGGTCGCCCTCTGGCCCTGGAACCTGGTCATGGACCCGCCGTGGGAGGCCGAGTATGACCTCGGCTACTACCGCCCCGGCGACCGTGTGCCGACCGACGTCTACTACCTGCCCTACACGGGCGTCGGGCCACCGCTGCACGGGAAGAACTATTGATCGACCGACGGTCAGATCGCGACCTCGACGGCCCCCGGCGAACCCGGGGGCCGTCGGCGTTTCCGGGGCCTTCTTCTCAACTTTGCTTTGTGCCTTGTGCTTTCTGCCCGTCAGGAAAGCACAAGGCACAAGGCAGATAACCCGGGAGGCGTCTTCGTAGGGTCCGCTGTGCGGACGTCTTCGGGGCAATCGCCGGAGAAGACGTCCGCACAGCGGACCCTACGCGAGGGGGTTTGGCACGGCGGCGAGCAGTTCGTACAACACGCCGTAATCGACGGGCTTGACCAGGTGGTGGTCGAAGCCGGAGTCGAGCGAGCGGCGACGGTCGTGGTCCTGGCCGTAGCCGGAGATGGCGATGAGGGTGACGCCGGCCAGGTCCGGGTCGCGGCGGACGGCGCGGGCGACCTCGTAGCCGTTCATACCGGGCAGGCCGATGTCGAGCAGGATGACGTCCGGGCGGTGCTCGCGGGCGGCGTCGAGCGCGGCGCGGCCGTCGTGGGCGACGCGGACGTCGTAGCCCTCGACGCCGAGCAGCCGCGCCATGGCGCGGGCCGTGTCGGCGCTGTCGTCGACGACGAGGACCCGGGGCCTGGGGCGCGACCCGTCGCGCGACGCCGGGCCCGCGGCGCCGGGGCGGGCCGGGATGTCGCAGTCGGCCGCGGGGAGCCGGACGGTGAAGGTCGAGCCCCGCCCCGGCCCCTCGCTCCGCGCGGAGACCGAGCCGCCGTGCAGCTCCACCAGCCGGCGGACCAGCGTCAGGCCGATCCCCAGGCCGCCCTGCGAGCGGTCGATCGTCTGCTCGACCTGGGTGAAGGCGTCGAAGATCCTCGGCAGCATCTCGGGGGCGATGCCCACCCCGCTGTCCTCGACCTCGACGACGACCTCGCCGCCCTCGCGCCGGGCCGAGAGCCGGATCCGGCCGCCGTCGGGCGTGTACTTCGCGGCGTTGGTCAGGAGGTTGCCGAGGACCTGCTCGATCCGCGACGGGTCGGCCTCGACCGGCAGCGGGCCCGGGCCGACGTCGACCTCGAGCATGTGGCGGCGGGCGTCGACCTGGGGCCGGACCGACTCGACGGCCCGCGCCACGGCCGCGGCCAGGTCGAGCGGCTCCCTGCGGAGCTGGATCTTCCCCTGGGTGATCCGCGAGATGTCGAGCAGGTCGTCGATCAGCCGTGAGAGCTGCTTCGTCTGCCGCCCGATGACCTCGCGGGCCCAGGCGAGCTGCTCGTCGGCGTCGGCTCCCTCGGCGACCTGCACGGCGCCGTCGATCGCGGCCAGGGGGTTGCGGAGCTCGTGGGCGAGCATGGCGAGGAACTCGTCCTTGCGGCGGTCGTCCTCGCGGAGCTCCTGGTAGAGCCGGGCGTTCTCAACGGCGACGACGGCCATCTGGGCGATCTGGACGACGATCGCCTCGTCCCCCTCGGTGAAGGGTCCGCCGGCCTTGTCGAAGAGCTGGACGAGGCCCATGTTCCGCCCGCGCCGGCCGACCAGGGGCGCGGCGAGCCAGCCCCGCGCCGTCGGGCGCCCCGCCCTCGAGCTGCGCCGGGCGGTTGGTCCGGCAGACCTCGGCGGCGGGCCCCTCGGGCGCGGCCGGCGGCGCCCCCTCGGGGGCCGAGGCGTGCACGGCGCGCGACCAGTCGCCGTCGGGGGCGAGGCCGGCGACCGCCCGGTCGGCGCCGATCAGCGCCCGCGCCTCCTCGGCCAGCAGGCGGAGCACCGCCTCGACGTCCAGCGCCGCGGCGAGCCGCGACGAGGCCGCGGCGAGCCGCCGGAGCTGATCGTTCCGCTGCCGCTCGAGCTCGAGCATCCGCTGCCGCGAGGCCAGCGCCCGCTCGGTCCGGACCTGGCCGATGACCCGGTCGACCGTCGGCACGAGGAAGTCGAGGTAGTCGGGCGTCTTGGGCAGAAAGTCGCGGATGCCGGCCCGCAGCGCCTGGGCGAGCATCTGCTCGTCGCCGAAGCCGGTGACGAGGATCGCCGGCACGTCGTGGCCGGCGGCGCGGGCTTGGTGGTGGAAGTCGATCCCGCTGGCCTGGCCGGGGAGCTTGTAGTCGAGCAGCATCAGGTCGACGCCGTCGGCGTCGAGGGCGCGGAGGGCCTCCTCGGGCGAGGCGGCGACGACCGCGGCGTAGCCGGCGCGCTCGAGCCGAAGCCGCTCGAGCCCGGCGACGCCGGCGTCGTCCTCGACGATCAGGACGGTCCCCCCGCGCCCCTCGGGTGTCATGGCGTCGCGCCCGCCCCCTTGCCCGCCCCGTTCGGGGGGATCTTCACGACCTGGAGGAACAGCCCGAGCTGGCGGATCGCCTCGACGAACTTGTCGTAGGCCACCGGCTTGGTGATGTAAACGTTACACCCGAGCTTGTAGCACCGCTCGACCTCGCGCGGGTCGTCGGTCGTCGTCAGCATGATGACCGGGATGGTCGCGAGCGCCGGGTCGGCCTTGACCTGGCGGAGGACCTCGATGCCGTCGACGCGGGGCATGTTGATGTCGAGCAGCAGGAGGTAGCCGTCGCGGGTCGCCTGCCCGGCGAACGCCCCCTCGCCGCGGATCAGGTCGAGCGCCTCCTGGCCGTCCTTGACGCGGATGAAGCCGTTGGTCAGGCCGGCGCGCTCGAGGTTGCGGTGGATCAGGTTCGCGTGCCCGTCGTCGTCCTCGGCCAGCACGATCGTCAGCGGTTCGGGCGTCATCGGGCGGCCTCCCTAGCCGCGGCTGGGTGGGGATTCGACTCGGCCTGGGCGTCGCGGGGGGGGCCCGGCAGGTCGACGAAGAAGGTCGTGCCGACGCCCCGCTCCGACTCGACCCGGATCCTGCCGCCGTGCCGCTCGACGATCTTCCGGACCAGGGCCAGGCCGATCCCCTCGCCCCTGGCCCGGCCCTCGTGGAACCGCTGGAACGCCAGGAACAACTTGGACATCCCCGACTCGGGGATGCCCAGGCCGTTATCCCTCACATAATACGTCGCGTGGTCGGGCGCGATCGAGGGGTCTTGCGCCTCGCCGTCGAGCACGCCGACCTCGACCTCGCCCGGGCGGCGCCGGGTCGAGGTAGTTGACCGCGTTGCCGACGAGGTTGGCGAAGACCTGCTCGATCGCCGTCGGGTCGCCCCAGGCCGGCGGCATCGGCCCCGCCGTGACCTTCGCCCCGCGCTCGGCGATCGTCGCGCCCAGCGCCTCGACCACCCGGCGGACCGTCGCCCCGACGTCGACCGGCTGCCAGCGGTACTCGACTCGACCAGCCCGCGAGAGCCGCAGGAGCGCGTCGATGATCACCGAGAGCCGCGAGACGGCCGTCTGGATGAAGTGGATCGAGTCGGTGACCTCGCGGTCGAGGATCGCCAGGCCCCGCCGGCGGATCGGCTCGGGGACCGAGGCGTCCTCGAACAGCCCGCGCAGCTCCTTGCCGGCGAAGCCGAGCTCCTGGCTGAAGCCCTGGAGGTTGACCAGCGGCGAGCGGAGGTCGTGCGAGACGCTGTAGATGAACAGCTCGTTCTCGCGGCCCTTCTCGTCGATCGACCGGGCCATGTCGTGGAAGACGCGGTCCAGCGCCGCGATCTCGTCGCCGCCGGTCAGCGGCGCCGCCAGCTCGTGGCCCTCGGCGAAGCGGCGGGCGTTCTCGCCGAGCACGGCGAACCGCCGGGCGATCCCGCGGCTGAAGTAGACGAGCAGCGCGACCGTGCCGACCAGGCTCCCGAGCCCGCCGGCGATCATCAGGGCGGACTGGCCCCGCCTCCGCGCGGCCAGCGTGCCGGTCCGCTCCCTGTCGAGCCGGTCCTCCTCGGCCCGGAACCCGTCGATCGCGGCGCGGACCGCGTCGAGCCGCGCGGGCGCGTCGGGGGCCTTCACCCGCTCGGTCGCCTCGTCGCGGCGGCCGTCGCGGACGAGCCGGGCCACCTGCTCCTGCCAGTCCACCAGCGTCGCGGCCTCCGACGCGATGGCGCGGGCCTTCGCCTGCTGATCCTCGTTATCCGCGACCAGCCCGACCAGCTCGCTCGCATCCTGCGCCACCTCGCGGTTCGACCGCTCGGCCTTCGCGTAGCGGTCGAGGTTGCCCGTCAGCACGAGCCTCGCCAGCGCCCCCTGCCCCTCGGCCAGCCGCCGGTAGAGCGCCTCGACCTGGGCCAGGACGACCTTCGTGTGCATCGCCCACTCCTGCGCCTCGGCGACCTGCGCCTGCGTCCTCAGCACCAGCGCGAAGAAGACCAGCTCGAAGGCGAGCGGGACCGCGATCAGGATGATCCCCTTCTTGAGGATCGACAGGTTCGAGTTCATCGCTCAGGCCCCGGCGGTCGCGGCATCGAGGGCGGCGTGTCGCGACGGCCCCCGCCCCCCTCCTGGCAAATCCCGCGCCGGGGCCCCGCCGACGGCATTCTACGCGATCGTCCCGCTCGGGGTCGTCGTGAGGACCCCCGGGATTCCCGGCCCCCGGGCGGACCCGGGCCCCCCGCGCCGAGCGAACCCGAGCGTACGCCTCCCGTTCGCCTCCGTGCGGCCCCGTGCGGCGCGGGGGGCCCGGGCTGGTGCACGAAGCCGAGCGGCGGTGGACAGAGCGGGATTGGCTTTGTTTCGGCGGGCGGGGATTGGGTTCGTTTCGCAGGCCGGGATTGGGTTCGTTTCGTCACCCGGCCGGCGGGAATTGGCTTCGTTTCGCACCCCGGCGCGGCCGTGCACCTCAGACGACGACGACGCCCGGCGCCCGCGAGGTGCAGGCGTCCGCGAACTCGGCGACGGCCGCGTCGAACTCCTCGTTCCGCTCGATGACCCCCATGTGCCTCGCTGGCGAGAGCGTGACGATCGACGCCCCGGGAATCGCCCAGCGCCATCGTCTCGCTCGCCTCGGGCTTGCACGTGATGTCGAGGTCGGCGGCGACGACCAGGGTCGGCACGGCGATCGTCGGCAGCGTCGCCGCCTCGTCGAAGTGGATCATCCCGAACATCCCCCGCGCCAGCACGTCGGGCCGGGCCCTCGGCAGGAAGCCGGCGGCGAAGTCGAGCTGGCCGCGGGTCTCAGTGCCGGCGAACGATTGCTTCGCCGTCGACCGGTGGAACGAGCCGTTCAGGTAGCTCAGCCAGTTCATCGCCCAGATGACGGGCCAGAGCCCGATCATCACGCGCAGAGCCGGCACGAGCACCGGCCCCTCCAGCTTTGTCTTCCACGCCGCCCCCTTCGTCGTCCGCATCGGGTCGGTGTAGGTCGTGTGGACGAGCACCAGCCCGGCGACTCGCGTCCCAAGCGCCGTGGGGAAGAGGCGGCAGTAGGTCAGGAGGATCATCCCGCCGATGCTGTGGCCGAGCAGCACGGCCGGGCGGCCGCCGGCCAGCTCGAGCACGGCGTCGAGGTCGCGGGCCATCTTCTCGAGGCTGAAGTCGTTGTTCTCGGGCTTCTTCGAGAGCCCCAGCCCCGCCAGGTCCCAGGCGATCAGCCGGAACCGGCCGGCGAGCCGCTTCTTCTCGTAATACCACTCGGTCGCGTCCGCCCCCCAGCCGTGGGTCAGGACGATCGGCGGTGCGTCGGGCGGGCCGTAGAGCTCGACGTGCAGCTCGGTCCCGTCGGGCCGCGAGATCCGCCGGACCTCGGCCCCTTCCCTCGTCCGCCTCGGGTTGTCGGACCCTTCCTTCAGCGTGAGCCGCGTCAGCCCCCGGGCAATCAGGCCCCCGGCCAGGCCCCAGGTCAGCAGCGCGAGGGCCCCGAGCACCTCCGCCGTCGGCAGGTTGAGGCCGGGCCGATAGCGGAACTCCCAGTGGCCGGGCGCCAGGGTCTCCGCCCCCATCAGGGCCGGCACGGGCGCGGGGTCGGGCGGCAAGCCCTCGGGATGGACGACGTCAGGGACCCAGACGTATGCCTCGCGATACCAGGCGTACGCGAGCCAGGACCCTCCGGCCAGAATCGCTATGGCGAGCAGGCCCCGGAGCCAGAGTCCGAGGGCCTGGAATGGGATGAGGGGCATGGCGACATTTCCTCGCGACGAGTCGACGGGCGCTGGGCCGTCCCCGCACTCCGTACCGCCGCGGGGACCCCACCCGCCCGATCCGCAATCGCGATGCCGCGGCCTCCGCCGGCTAGTCGAGCCCGCACATCCCGGAGCCGCAGCCGCCCATCCCGCAGCCGCCCATCGGCGCCGGCATCGGGCCGCAGACCGGGAGGGAATCCGACCGGCCCCCGCCCGTCTGCGCCGCGGCCGGGACGCTGAACTGCTTGGCCACGTCGATGCTGTCGCACCTCGGGCAGTGGGCGACGTCGCCGTTGCCCCGAATCAGCGTTTCGAACGTATGGTCGCAGGGTTCGCAATGATACTCATAAATCGGCATGATGGTCCTCCCCTCGACTCGAGCGGCTCCCCACGCGACAATTGTTCCCACCCGACCGCCCCGCGATCAAGCCCGGAGGCCCTCGCCATGACGCTCCGCCCCCTGAGCCGTGCCGAGGTCCGCTCGATCGACGCGACGGCGTCCGAGGAGCTCGGCCTGCCGACGCTCGTCCTGATGGAGAACGCCGGCCGCGGCGCCGCCGAGCGTCTCCGCGCCCGCGTCGCCCCCGGCGACCGTGTCATCATCGCCTGCGGCCCCGGCAACAACGGCGGCGACGGTGCCGTTGTTGCGCGTCATCTGGATGCCTGGGGCTATCGCGTTCATGTCGTCTGGTTTACGGAGCCGAGTCACCTCCGCGGCGACGCGGCGACGCAATATTCGATCCTGTCGAAATCCGGCATCGACCAGAGGGTGATGACCGACCCCTCCGCCGACCTCGACGCCCTCTGGCGCGACGCCGCCTGGGTCGTCGATGCTCTGCTCGGCACCGGGCTGACGCGGCCCGTCGAGGGCGTGCTCCGATCGGCGATCGAGAGCCTCAACCGCTCGGGTCGCCCCGTGCTCTCTTTGGATCTGCCCTCGGGCCTGGACGCCGATTCGGGCGTCCCGCTCGGCGAGGCCGTCCGCGCGACGCTCACCGTGACGTTCGTGGCGCCGAAGCTCAGCTTTTCGAGGGCGTCGGAGTATACGGGGGCGGTGGAGGTGGTTGAGATCGGGGTGCCGGGGAGAATCCTCAGGCCCTTCGAAGTTTGAGGGCTCAAGGCGTTGGTCTCGGCCCGCCGCGATCAGTCCTGACCGAAAATGAATTGCGTTCGGCGGTCCCGATTTTATAACAATCTGCTATATTCTATAACAGGGCGTTATACAGGCCATATGGAGTCGGCCCCGTCGCGAGGAGCTCGAGATGGCGGTCGATACCCTCGCGCTCGAGCGATTAGGAGCCTTCATCTTCCAGGCCAGAATGGCCCTGGGATTAAGCCAGGCGGACCTGGCGGAGCGTAGCTCGCTGACGCAGGCGCAGATTTCCTATTTCGAGTCGGGCCGGCGCCGGCCGGCTCTCGATCAGCTCTTGCGGATCGCGAAGGCCCTCGACATACCGATCCAGCGGCTGCTCTCCGGGACCGATCAGCCCGGGGAGGGCTTGGCGGATCTCGCCATCGAGTTGAGGCAACTGGGCGTCGAAGACCTCTGGGTCAAAGGGGCGGCCGTCCCGGGCGCATTTCGCCGGCCCGAGGAGGTGATCTCCCTGGCCCTGTCCGGCCGCGAGCCCGACCCGAGGGTCGTCGAGGCGATCCCGGCGCTCCTCGCCTGGAACGAGATCGACCCGATGCTGCTCCGCGCGTACGGGAGTGCGACGAGGACCGCGTCGAGGATCGCCTGGCTGGCGGACATCGCCCTGGCGATCGACCGGCAGGGCGGATTTCCGGGCGGCTGCCGGAGAGAACCCCTCGAGCACTTCCTCGAAGGCTTCGCGACCGCGAAGAAGGACCCGACCTCACGCGAGTGGGATGACCTGGGCAAGCCCACATCCGCTCCCCCGGCCTCGCCGATCTGGAGACGATGGCATATCAGTTATGATGCCTCTCTTGACGATTTCGAGGGACGGGCACGCCACCTGGACGACCTCCGAAAGGGCAAGTCCGTGATCGCCCCCTCGAAGTTGAACGTGGCGACCCATCGGACGACGGCCAAGGCTCGGAAACCGCGAAAGGGGGACGGCCTTGGAAGACCATGACCTCCTCCACTTCCTCCGAGCGATTGACGCCGAACTCGTCGGACAAACAAGGGAAGGCGAAACGGTCGATCTCCACCTGCTCGGCCGGTCCGCCCTGATCCTCGGCTACGGGCTGAACCTGATGACCAAGGACGTCGACATCGTGGACATCCACGACTCGCCCTTGCAGAAGATCGCCGTGGAGACGTTCGGAAAAGACACGCCGGCCGCGAGGCGACTGGGATTCTACCTGGAGTCGGTGTCCTCGGGATTGCCTCCCCTGCCCGGCGGCTACCAGACGCGTTGCATCGACATCGAGGGGACCTGGACCGTCATCCGGCCGAAGCGCCCCGAGGCCAATGATCTGGCGGTGACCAAGCTCAAGCGATTCCACGCGAAGGACCGTGAGGATGTGCGCATCCTCTGCGACCGCGGCCTGCTCGACGCGGTCACGCTCCGGGAGCGACTCGATTCGGCCCATGCCTTCACCGAAGAGGGAGAGCCGGGGCGGGAAGCGGCCTATGCGAACCTCGAGACGGTGATCGATTACCTCGAAGGGCGACGCCGCACGCTCTGAGCGATCCCTACCGCCCCAAAATCGCCAGATGCACCGCCCTCCGGTCGAACCGGCGGAAGCCCGAGGCGCGGTAGAGGCGGACGGCCGGGGTGTTGCGGCGGTCGACGGCCAATTCGAGGCGGTGGGCGTGCGGGGCGGCCAGGCGGCGGGCGTGCTCCAGGGCGGCCAGGCCGAGGCCTCGGCCACGGGCGGGGGGCGTCAGGCCGAGGTAGGCGACCTCCCAGGCGTCGCGGTCGGGGATCTCCGAGAGCAGGACGACCGCCGAGGCGTTGGGCTCGCCCGGGAGGTGTCCCACCAGCCAGCGCTCCGGGTCGAACCGACCCGCCGCGCGGTGGCCGGCGATCACGTCGTCGAGCGAGCGCACGCCCTCCAGCTCGGGCATGTCCAGGCTCCCGGCGTACGTCGCCTGGAGGACCGAGCGGAACTCGGCCTCGGTCTCGGGGGCGAACACGCCGCCAGGCGAATTCGACGGGCGGCGGGCCCTCGATCGGGGCTGAGGTGTCGCGCTCGAGGTAGTCGAGGGTCGTGATCCTCGGGAGGCCGCCGCGGGACAGGTCGGTCGCGGCGCGGAGCGGGGCCGTCTCGTCCAGGAGGGCCTGGGCAATTTGAAGGCCCTCCGCCCGGAGGTGATCCAGGGCCGAGGCCAGGAGGCGTTTGGCCGTTCCCGAGCGGCCCCAGCCCTCGACGACCTCGGGCGCCCAGACCGCCGCGGCACGGCCGGCGAGGGCCTGCGTGAGCAGCGTGCCGAGGAGGCGGCCTCTTCGGTGCGCCACCCAGAGGCCCGAGAGGTCGATCAGGCCCCCCTGGGCCTCGGCCAGGGCGTCGGACACGGCGCGGTCGCGGAGCCGGCGGTCGACCCGGCGGTAGAGCAGCGTCAGCGCCTCGCGACGCCATCCGGGCGGGCAGAGGCAGACGGGCTCCGGCATCGGGCCGGGCATCGCGGGCGAGGCCGAAGCGGGCGGGTCCGAAGGCATTAGGATGGGTGAATCGGAGGGGCTGCGCCGGAAAAATGTCCAACAACGGCGGCCGCTTCCGACGTAATCATAGGAAACGGCACGAGGTCACGCGATGCGTCCGAGCGACGAATTCGAGCCCGGCCTCAAGCCGGTCGGCCCCGCTCCACGTCCCCGCCCCCGTCCCGAGCCCGAAGGCCAGGCGCCGGCACGCCCCGAGGAATCGGGCGACGCCCGGCTCGTGGAACGGTCGCGGTCGGGCGATGACCGGGCGTTCGCCACGCTCGTCTCCCGCTACGAGCGGGCCCTGATCCGCGTCCTGGCCCGATTGGTCCGCGACGAGGAGTTGGCCCGCGACCTGGCGCAGGAGACGTTCTGGCGGGTCTACAACCGGCTCGATCGGTTCGACACGTCGCGGCGGTTCGGCCCGTGGCTCTTCCGGGTCGGGGTGAACCTGGCGCTGGACGGCCTCCGCCGCCAGGCGCCGCCCCCGACCTCTTCGATCCACGCCGCCTCGGGCGACGGCCGCCAGGCCTTCGAGCTGGCCGATCCGGACCCTCGGGTCCGCGAGGAGCTGGCCCAGGAGGTCCGCCATGTGCTGGATCGAATGCCGGCGGCGTACCGGGTGATCCTTGTGCTGAAAGATCTCGAAGAGTTTTCCACGGCGGAGGTTGCGTCGATCGTCAAGCGACGAGAGGCCACGGTCCGTTGGAGGCTGGCCAAGGCCCGCGAGCAGTTCCGCGACTTGTGGGAGCGCCGCCAAGGCTCGGGGGCGTCGGGAGACCAAGATCATGGCTACCACGTTTGAATGTCGATGGGTCCGCCCCCGCCTGGCGCTCCTGGCGGGCGACGCCGAAGGTCGGGACCTGCGCTGGGACGACCGCCGCCACGTCGAGCGGCACCTGATCGGCTGCCCGTCGTGCCGGGCCGAGCGCGAGTCGCTGGCGACGGCCGTGGCCGCCCTGCACGAGACCGCGGCCCGGCCGGCGAAGGCCGACGCGCCCTCGATCTGGCCGGCGCTGGAGCGGCAGATCCGCGCGAGCCGGCATGTGCGGCCTAACCCCTGGGCCAGCCTCGGCTTCGGCCCGTCGCTCGGGCTGGCGGCGGGCCTGCTCGTCGCCGGGACGGCCATCGGCGTCGTCGGCGGCCGGATCCAGGCGCCCGCGGCCCCACAGCCCGGCCCCGCCACGCCTTCCGTGGCGACCCCCGCCGCGCCCCGCCCGGCGCTGCCCGAGGGGCCGGCCCCTGCCCAGGTCGCCGGCGTGACCCCGGCCGTGCCCAGGCCCGAGGTCCGCATCGACCTCGACCCCAAGACGGCCGCCAACCGCGACCCGAACCGGGCCGTCGGCCAGTGAAGGGGTGAGCCGGCCCCTGCCGGACTCTCGCTCATCTCGACGAAGGCCTCCCCGTAGGGTCCGCTGTGCGGACGTCTTTGGGGGCTCGCCTTCGAATGGAAGACGTCCGCACAGCGGACCCTACCGCCCGGCCCGCGCCGAAAGGGTCGTATCGATCAGGAGTCGGCCGCCGGCGATGTCCTCCCAGGCGAAGAGCTTGAAGTTCTGCCGGCCCTCGTTCCGGCCGTCCTGGACGACAACCACCCCGCGGGGGAAGGCGTCGGAGGTCCGCTCGTTGGTCACGTCGATGCCGTCGCTGTCGGCGACGTCGTCGATCGCGCCGGCCTTCGGGTCGATCGTCAGGACGTGGGCGTGCGGGGCCTCGCGCTCGTAGACGTGGAACGTGCCGTTGCCCTGGCTCGAGGCGATCAGGTAGCCCTTGCCGCCGGGGGCGTAGTAGATGGCCAGGCCCTCGACGTCGGCGGCCAGGCCGTGCTCGCCGACCCGGGCGACGAGGGTCCGGGCGTCGCCCGCGTCGGGCTCGGCGCCGTACTCCCAGATGCCGGCCTTTTCCTCGCCGACGTAGAGGCGGCCCCGCTCGCGGTCGGCGACGCACCCCTCGGCCTGCGAGCCGACGGCGAAGCCTCGGGTTCGCTCGGCCTTGATCGACCCGTCGCCCGGGGTCGTCAGGCGATACTGCTCGACGCGTCCGTCGCGGTCGGTGACGAAGGCGTAGGCCGAGCCGTCGCGGGGGCTCCGGTAGGTGCAGAGGCCGTACGGCCGGCCGCCGCCGAAGGTGGGGACGGTCGGGCCGGCCTCGGCGAGGTCGCCGGACTTCGGGTCGATCGACCAGAACTTCAGGCCGTCGCCCGCCTTCCCGCTGACGCTGGCGACGGCCAGGTCGACCGCGCGGCCGTCGGGCCCGAGGCGGAGCCCGTAGAGCAGGTCGACGTTGTTCGGCCGCGAGCCCGGGGAGACGAGCTGCTTCGGCCGGCCGTCGAGGGTGTAGGCGTGGAGGCCGCCCTTCTTGTCGGTGCCGAGGACAAGGCTTCTGGCCGGGTCGTCGGGGTGGATCCAGATCGCCGGGTCGTCGGCGGCGTCGCCCGCGCTGGGGACCGGCTCGGTCTGGGCCCTGGCCGCGGGGGTGGCCCGGGGGTCGGCGGGTGCGGTCGCGCCGGCCGCGAGCCAGGCCGCGACGACGAGCGCCAGGGTCGAGGTGCACATCGTCGGAGTCCTCGGAATGTCGGGGGCCCCGATCTTCCGGGGCCGTCAAGAACCGGTCGTGTCGGGCCGGCGAAGATCGGGTGAATTCGGCTCTCGACGAGCATCGGCTTTCGAAAGCGTTCGCCCGCCGCGGCGGCCGGGCTGTCGCCCTACCCAGGATCGGGCGTTACGGCTATAGTGTGGCCCGCGCGACCGGCCCGCCCGGCAGGATGAGGGCCGGGCCCCCGGGGAGAGGCCCGCGATCGAGGATGGACCCTTGAGTTCGGCCGCACCGCCCATGACGCAAGACCGGGCCGCCGCGATGCCCCCGGTGCTCGGCCGCCTGATGCGCGGGACGTTCTTCCTCGCGCTCAGGACCCCGCTCCAGGCGCTGATCGCCCTGGTCAGCATCCCGCTGGTCCAGCGCTACATCGGCGAGAGCCTCAACGGCGCGTACCTCTTCGCCTGGAGCTTCGGGTTCTTCCAGTTCCTGCTCGAGTTCGGCATGAGCTCGGCGCTGCAGCGGGAGGTGTCCGACACCTGGACCCGCGGCGACCGCGCGGGCGTCGACCGCGCGATCAACTGCGGGATCAACTTCTACGCCGCGATGGCTCTGGTGCAGGTGGCGGCGCTCCTGGCAGTCGCCTACTACGTCCTGCCGGTGTCGCAGTTCCGCGGCAAGCCGGCCGAGCTCGACCTCGCCCGCAAGCTGCTCTGGCTCCAGGCGATGACGGCGCCGTTCTACGGCCTCTCCACCGTCGTCTCGAGCATCCTCCAGGCGGCGAGGCGGTTCGACCTCTTCCCCCGCCTCGAGCTGCTCGTCGTGGTCCTCCGGTTTGGCCTGCTCGTGCTCGGGTACGTGGCCGGGGCGGACTTCTTCCTGATCGTCGTCGCCTGGACGGCGCTGCAGATCGTCGTGCTGCTCGGGCCCGGGCTCTGGGTGATGGTCCGGGAGCTGGGCTACGTCCCGCGGTTCGGCCGGGTCGGCTGGCGCGACTTCGCGCCGCTGCTGCGGGTCGGCGGCTACATGTTCCTGATCCAGCTCAGTGTCGTGCTGGCCGACAAGCTCGACACGGCGATCCTCGGCTTCGCCCTGCCCGACCCGGGCCCGGCGATCACCGTCTATCAGAACGTGAGCAAGCCGTTCCTCCAGATCCGCCAGACGGGGTGGACGCTCGCTTATCTCGTGATGCCCGCCGTGGCGAGCCTCGTCGCGGCGCAGGACCACGAGGGGCTGGAGCGGGTCAAGTACGACGGCTCGCGGTTCCTCGTCGGCCTGCTCCTGCCCGTGACCCTGCTGGCGGCGATCTACGCCGGGCCGTTCCTCAACTTCTGGGTCGGGCCGCGGTTCGAGAAGGACGCCGGCCTGCTCCGACTCTTCCTGGTGGCGACGATCCCGCTGGTGTTCCTGATCCTCTCGCAGATGGCGCTGGGGCTGGGCAAGATCGACACGATCGCCGTCTCGGCCCTGCTCGGGGCGCTGGTGAACCTGCCGATCAGCTGGGTCCTGACCCGGCGGATCGGCGTGGCCGGCGTGATCTGGGGCACGGTGCTCACCACGCTCGTCTCGAACGGCCTGGTGCCGGGAATCTACCTGTTCCGGCTCCTGAAGGTCGACGTGCGGACATTCCTGGCGCGGACGCTGAGCGCCCCGCTCCTCGGGGCCGCCGCGCTGCTGGTCGCGACCTGGGCCTTCCGCCGGGTCGTCCCCGCCGACCCGTCCCCCGGCTCCGGCTGGGCGCGATTCCTCCCCTTCTTCGCCAACCTCGCCGTGGGTGTCCTGGCCTATCTAGGCGGCTACTGTTTGGCCCGGCCCGGCCGCGCCGACCTCGCCCGGCTCGCCGAGAAGGTCGGGCGGCGATTTACGTAAGCTCGGTGTGCTCTGGCAATTGAGAGAAGAGCGGTTGATTTGCTGATCTCCGAAGTCCGCGGGGACCGAAGAAGATGACGAATCTCTCCGCTCTCTTCCGACACGTCGCCTCCCCCTCGTCCCCGGGGCGCACCCGCATGATCGACCACACCCCCGAGCGGGCGGGCGCGCCCCGCCGACATCGGCTCCGCCGCCTGATCCCCGGGCCGGAAGCCGCGGCGACGCAGGCCGAGGCATCCCCTAGGCTTCCGGGGCTCGACGCTCTGCGGTCGGCCTCGATGGTCGCGGTCGTCGTGGCGCATGCGGCGACGGCGTACGTGTCGATCCCGATCCGCGGCGTGCCGTGGGCCGTCTACGACCGGTCGCGGTCGTTCGCCTTCGACGCGGTCGTCTGGTCGACGATTAGCTGGGCGATGCCGGTCTTCTTCGCGCTGGGCGGGTTCGCCGCGGCGGCGATCTGGTCGGCGAAGGGGCGGCACGAGTTCGCGAAGGACCGGCTCCGCCGGATCGCGGCCCCGGCCGCGATCTTCGGGCCGCTGGTCCTGATCCCGACGCTCCTGGTCTGGGCCACGGGCTGGCTCGTCTCGGGGCGGGCGAGCCTCGAGCAGCTCCTGCAGATGGTCCTCACCGACCCGGAGATCCGCGCCAACACCTTCGGCCCGGCGCACCTGTGGTTCCTCGAATACCTCCTGCTGATGCTCGGGGCCTACTACGTCGTCCGGTCGTGCGTGCGGCTGCCGGCCTGGGCGAGGCCACCGGGGGGGTTGATCCTCTCGTGGGCCGGCCCGCTCCTGGTGGCGGTGCCGACGGCCGTGATCCTCTGGCTCGGGCACGCCGCCAACGGCCTCGACCCGATCCTGGACGTGCGGAACCGGTTCGTGCCCAACCCGCTCCGGTGGCTGCACCACGGCTGGTTCTTCGTCGTCGGGACCTGGCTCTTCGCGGCTCGCGACGGCCTGCCCAGGCTGGCGCGGCACGCCCCGATGTTCCTCGCCCTGGCCCTGGCGGCGTTCGTCGCGCGGGCGGCGTTCCTCCGAGAGGACCTCGTCACATCCCTGACGGGCCCTTCGGCCTGGCTGTCGGCCGGCTCGGCCGCGCTGTTCGGCTGGCTCGCGCTCTTCGGCTCGATCGGGCTGTTCCTGCGGCTGGGGAAGCCCTCGCCGTCGGTGCGCGTACGTGGCGGCCAGCTCGTACTGGATCTACCTGACGCACTTCCCGATCGTCGGCCTCATCCAGGTCGGCCTCTACCCGCTGCCCTGGCCGGCCGCGGCGAAGTTCCTCCTGGCCCTGCTCGTGACGCTCGGCTTCGGCCTGCTGTCCTATCAGGGCCTGGTCCGCCGGACGGCCGTGGGCCGCTGGCTCAACGGGGCGAAGCCGACGCCCATCCCGCCGACGCTGGCGGGGCCGCATGGGAAGGCGTCGGCCCAGCTTGCCAGATAGGCATCGGATCGATTAGAGGGTCGTCAGCTCGGTTCCCCGTCGGCGGTAGCGTCTCGATCCCGGTGGGGCGGGCGTCCCTGCCCGCCCGTCGAGGGCCGCCGCGGGCGGGCAGGGACGCCCGCCCCACCGTCGGTCTCCTCCGGGCGTACCACTCGAAGGGGAACCGCTCTCACGCGGCCCGCGGATCTGCGGAGGTAGAGATGCCCCCCCTTGCCGACGCCCCCTCACCCGAGCGGGAGCACTACTTCGAACTGATCCGCGCGTTCCCCCTCCGTCCGATCGGGTCGGACGAGGAGCTGATGCGGGCTATCGCCGTGATCCGGCCGCTTCTGACCCGCGCCCTCGACGAGGGGGAGCAGGATTACCTCGACGTCCTCTCGGACCTCGTCGAGAAGTACGAGGCCGCCGAGCACCCCATGCCGCCGGTGTCGGACGCCGACATGCTCCGCCACCTGATCGAGGCAAGGGACATCACCCAGGCGAAGCTCGCCGCGGACGTCGGCATCCCCGACTCGACGATCTCTGAGATCCTCGCCGGGAAGCGGCGCCTGACCCGGAAGCACATCGGGGCGCTGGCGAAATACTTCGGTGTCAGCCCGAACGTCTTCGCGTTTGAGTCGACCGCCTCCTGACGGCCAGACGCCGGGTCCACCCGCCGCGAACCCGATCCCACGGAGCACCGAACGATGAAGCGCCCGGCGCTTGCCCTCGCCGCCCTCCTGCTCGCCTCGATGCCCGCGGCCCGCGCCGCGGACGTGACGGTCGTGAAGACCTTCCCGGCCGACAAGGGGCCGGGGTATCGGAAGCCCGTGCCGGACGCGGCGGGGGCCGTGGGGCCCGAGCACGCGGTCACCCTGGACGACCGCGCGTTCGTGGTCGTGGAGAAGGCGACGGGCAAGGTCGTCAAGGACCTCACCCAGCATGACTTCTGGCTCGGCGTTCAGCCGGCCGGCACGCTCGACCTCCACGCCAACGACCCCCGGATCCTCTACGACCCGCTCTCCGGCCGATGGATCGCGTGGGTCCAGGGCGTCGACCCGCCGAACGGCTATCTCGCCGTCTCCGCCTCCTCCGACCCCACCGGGCCCTGGCGAGGGGTGAAGTTCCCGACGCCCCCGCACAACTACGGGGCGAAGGCCGGGCTCGACAAGAACGGGCTCTACCTCACCCTGCATAACGGCCACGACAGCCTGCACAAGGCCCACACCTGCTACGCGATCCCCAAGGTCGACCTCATCGCCCCGGGCGGGCCGGACCTGTCCCACATGCAGGCATTCCCCGACCTGGAGATCGATTCCTTCCCGGCCACGGACCTCGACCCCGACAAGGCCCCCGACGCCCCGGAGGTGCTCCTGAACAAGGAGTTCGGCAACGTCGCCGATAAGCTCCATATGTACAGGATCACATGGTCGGGCACAAAGGCGAGCATCTCCGACGTCCAGACCATCCCCCTGGGCCGGACCTACGCGACTCCGAACGCCTCCGTCGAAGAGAGCCGGGCGGTCCAGCCCGCGCCGGGGGGTAAGCTGAGGGCGGACGAGGCCCGGCGCACCGACTGCGTCTTCGCGCGCGGGGGCAGCGTCTTCGGCTGCAACGGGGCGAAGCGCAGCCTCCAGACGCGCCCGGGCATCCTCTGGTACGAGGTCCGGGTCAGCGACGGGGCCCTGCTCCAGGAGGGCCTCGTCGACGACCCGGCCTGCGATTACCTCAACCCCTCGCTCGCCGTGGACCGCGACGGTAACGTCGGCCTGGGCTGCACGAGGACGTCGGACAAGGAATTCCCGTCCGTCTACGTCATGATGCACGCGCCGGGCGACCCGGCGGGCTCGATGGGCGCCCCGGCCCTGGCCGTGCCCGGGACGACCTATTACCGCCTCGACGCGCCGGGCCGTTTCGGGATCGGGTGGGGCAATTACTCGACGACGTGCGTCGACCCCTCGGACCCGGGCCTGCTCTGGACCTGCCAGGAGTACGCGAACAGCGCGGTCGATCGCCAGTGGTGCACGGCCTGGGTGGCCTTCCGGCGCAAGGCGAAGCCCTGAGCGAGCGGACGTGGTCTGTCTGGAGTTTCGGGGTCGCCAGAGTTACCGCGTCCAGGCCGACCGCTCGCGGGCGGCCGTGAGGTGCGGGCCGCCGCAGGCGTACCGGCGGTCCAAGGCGCCGAGGTCGGCGGCCGGGCGGCGGCGGAGGCGGAGCTGGAGGCCGTCGAGGAGCCAGCCGACGGCGATGAGGGCGAGCCCGGCGTAAAGCGAATCCAGGATCAGGGTTGCGAGTGTCATGATCGGGCTCCTTCTCGCCCTTCTGCGGCCGGCCGGCTCGGGGCGGAAGCCCGCGATCGGTCGTCCTGACATGGGGATATTACGGGCCCCCCCTGAACCGGCCGTGAACCGGGGATGAAATCCGCTTCATCTCTGCGGACCGGCTTTCCCGCGCCTTCCGCCTCGCGTAGGAATGGGGTGGAGGGAGGGCGCATGGGCATCCGCCTGCTGGTGGTCGAGGACGAGGAGAAGATCGCGCGGTTCCTCGTGCGGGGGCTCCGCGAGGAGGGGTACACCGTCGAGCACGCCGCGGATGGCCACTCGGCCTGGCACGCGCTGCGGACGGGGGAGTGGGACCTCGTCCTGCTCGACTGGTGGCTCCCCGACGAGGAGGGCCTGACGCTCCTCCAACGGTTCCGCCACCACGACCGGCGGACGCCCGTGCTCTTCCTGACGGTGCGCGACGCCGTGAGCGACCGGGTCCGCGGGCTCGACGCCGGGGCCGACGACTACCTGACCAAGCCGTTCGCCTTCGACGAATTGCTCGCCCGCGTCCGCGCCCTGATCCGCCGGGGCGAGTCGGGCGGCGGGACGACGATCGCCGCGCGCGACGTCCGCATCGACCTCGCCACCGGCCGCGCCGAGCGCGACGGGCACGCGCTCGACCTGACGGCCAAGGAACAGGCCCTGCTCGTCTTCTTCCTCCGCCATCCCGGCCAGGTGCTCACGCGGACGCGGATCTACGAGCACGTCTGGGACGAGCGGTACGACGGGGTCTCGAACACGCTGGAGGTGCACGTCAAGGAGCTCCGGCGGAAGCTCGAGGCGCACGGCCCTCGGCTGATCCACACGCTGAGAAACCGCGGCTACGTCCTGGGCGACGCGCCCGACGGGACATCCTCCGGGGAGCACGCGCGATGAGCCTCTCGGCGCGACTGACCGGGTTCTTCCTCGTCGCCGTGGCGCTGCTGCTCGGCGGCGCCTCGGCGACGACGTACCTGCTGGCGAGGACGCACCTGCATCACGACCTCGACGAGCGGATCATCAACACGCTCGACCTGCTCGCCGCCGAGGCCGTCGACCGGCCGGGGATGGTCGCGTGGCGGCCCCGGTCGTCCCGCGCGCCGGTCGACGGGAACCACGAGGGCGAAGCCCCGGTGCGCTGGGCGGTCTTCGACGGCACGGGCCGGCTCCGCGAGAAATCCTGGGACCTCGGCCCCGAGGACCTCGAGGCGATCCGCGACCTCGTCCCCGCCGACGGCCACTCGCATCTCTCGTACGAGGGCCGCGACGGCCGCCGCTGGCGGCTGGCCCTGCGGCGGCTCGCGGCCCTGCCCCGGCTCTCTAACGCGGAGCGCGAGGAGGACGACGAGGAGGCTCCGCCGCTGCGCGGCGAGTTCGCCCCGGGGCCGGCCAGCGCGTCGCTTTTCCTGGCGGCGGGCGAGCCCCTCGGGCCGGTCGAGGGGAGCCTGCGCAACGTCGGGGTGGTCCTGATCGGGCTCTCAACGGGCCTCTGGCTGCTCGCGGCCGTCGCCGGCCGCTACTACTGCCGCCGCGCCCTGCGGCCGGTCGCCGCGATGGCCGACGCGGCGCGTTCGATGACCGGCTGGGGCCGCTACTATCACCTGCCGAGCCCCGGCACCGGCGACGAGCTCGAGGGGCTCGCGCAGTCGTTCAACGACCTGCTCGACCGCCTCCACCACGAGCTCGAGCGGCAGACGCGGTTCACCGGCGACGCCTCGCACCAGCTCCGGACGCCGCTGACGGCCCTGATCGGCGAGCTCGAGGTCGCCCGCCGCCGCGACCGCTCGGCCGAGGACTATCGCCAGATCATCGACGAGGCCCACGGCGAGGCCCTGCGGCTCCGCGAGATCATCGAGTCGCTCCTGTTCCTGGCCCGCGCCGAGGCCGAGGCGAGCTGCCCCGACCTCCGCCCGATCGACCTCGCCGACTGGCTCCCCCGGCACCTCCGCGGCTGGTCGGCCCGCGACCGGGGCCGCGACATCGAGGCCGACATCGCCGACGCCCCGCTCCGCGTCCGCGCCCACGAGCCGCTCCTGGGCCAGATGCTCGACAACCTGCTCGAGAACGCCGCCAAGTATAGCGAGCCGGGCACGCCGATCCGCGTCGCCCTCCGCCGCGAGGGCGACGCGATCGAGCTATCGGTCGCCGACCGCGGCGTCGGCCTGGGCGTCGACGAGCTACCGCACGTCTTCGAGCCGTTCTACCGCTCGCCCCGCGCCCGGCTCCGCGGCCGCCCCGGCGTGGGCCTCGGCCTGGCGGTCGTCCGCCGGATCGCCGCCAACTTCGGCGGGACCGTCTCGGCCGAGGGCACCTCCGGCCTCGGCAGCCGGTTCGTGGTCCGCTTCCCCGAGGTCGTCGCCGAGGCCCCCGGGCGTCGGCCCAAGGTCCCGATCGGGTCCTGAAGGGACCCTCTCCTCGACCGGGCGGCCCCGGCCCCGGCGGCGATCACCGAGGAGCCGGGGGTCGGATCGTTCCGGATCCGGACTTACTTGTGCGAGTGCTCGTGCGCGGCCGTCGTGTGCTTGTGGCCCTGCTCGCTGTGGGTATGGGCGGCCTTGGCGTGCGACTTGGCGTCCTCGTGCTGGCCGGTTTCGTGGTGGTGGGCCGCCTCGAGGTGGTGATGCGCGGCGGCCGCGTGGTGCGCGGCGGCCTGATGGTGGTGCTCGGACGCGGGATGCTTGTGGGTAGCGGCCATGTGCGTGTTCTCCCTGGGAAAGAGGGGCGGAAAAGCAAAGAGGCCCCACCCTTGCGGCAAGCCGCACGGCGAGGCCACCCTGGCCGACATCTCGACCCGCCCAACATGAGCGGGTCAAATGGCGATCCTAATACTGATGACATCGATACGTCAATGGCCTGCGAAGACGCGTGGGCGGATCGGTCGGTCCGGAACTCGACGATGGTCCCGCCCGGGTTCGAGCCTCAATCCCCCCCGTCGGCCAGCGGGATGCCCTCGTCGTCCGAGCCGCCGAGGTTGGCCGTCGGGTCGTCGCCCTTGGGCCGGGCGTTGAGGGGTACGTCGACCTCGGTGATCCACGCCCCCGCGTCCATCAGCTCGCGGATCCGGTCGCGGAGCCGGTCGACGGCCCGCTCGGCGGTCGTCCCGTCGGCCGTCAGGTCGGGGAAGAGCCCGCACGAGGCCCGGTAGCCGACCTCGGGGACCGGCTGGACGAGGACGGGGATGCGCATCGGGCGTTCCTCCGGGGATGGGGCCGATTCGGACCGGCGTTGTCCCTCGCCAGTCTACCGGATCTCCGCGGCGAATTCCCTTGCCCCGCCGATCGGGCCGTCTGATGATAGGCTCATCTCCCCCGACTCAAAAACAGAGACGACCCATGAAGCGAGCCCTGGTGCGCCTCGTGCTGGGCGCGGTCGGATGTGCCGCGCTCGCGGGGTGGCTCACCGCGCGCGGGCAGGAGCCCAGGCCCGCGGCCCGGAACGAGCTGATGCGGAAGAAGCTCGAGCTCGCCAAGGGCGTGCTCGAGGGGCTCACGACCGAGGATTACACCCTGGTCGCCCGCAACGCCAGGGCCCTGAAGGCCCTCATCGACTCGCCCGAGTGGACCACGCCCGCGCTCCGCGACGCCGCGAGCTATCCCGAGCTCCTGAACGACTTCCGCCGCGCCCTCGACGACCTCTCGAAGAAGGCCGAGGCCCGGAACATCGACGGCGCCACCCTCGCCTACATCCAGACGACGGTGAGCTGCGTCAACTGCCACAAGTTCGTGCGGGGGCGGATCGGGCGGTGAGGGGCGGCCCTGGGAGGGCGGACCTCACGCCGCCCAGTTCTCGACGACCAGGCCCGGGACGCGGCGGAAATCCCGCTCGTTGCGCGTGACCACGATGCAGCCGTGCTCCAGGGCGATGGCGGCGATCTTGAGGTCCATTTTCCCCACGTTGAGCCTCATCGCGTCGAGCTGCTCATCAGCGCGCGATGGCCCGCTCCGTGTTAGGAGAGGATCGGGAACTGGGCGAGGAAGGGAAGGCTCTCCGCCAGACGCCGATAGGCACGCGCCACCTGATCGGGCCGCGTGACACGATGCAGTAAGCGATACCACCCCGTCAGTTGTTCCTCAACGCTGATGACCGTGATCGCCAGATCGGCCGGATTGTGCGACGCGACGGCCTGCGTCACCTTGGGATGCCTGGATTGATAGAGCGACAGGGTGTCGGTATCGAAGGCATAACAGCTCATCGGATGTTCGGGTCCGCGTCGACCTCCCGACGGTACTCCGCGATCGCCTTCTGCCACTCGTCAAACAGCGGATCGTCCTTGAGCATGCCCGCGTACTTCGCGAGCGGGTGCTCCTCGCCGGGAACCATCATCTCGAGGTCGACGATCCGCGGGGCCGAATCGAGCAGCGGCCGGAGCCGGTCCTTCAGCGCCTCGACCGCCCCTTCCGGGGTCGTCCCGTCGGCCGAGACGTCGAACGACGAGGCGCGGAAGCCCCCGTCGGGGGTCGGCCGGATGAGTGCGGGGATTCGCATGGGACTTCCTTCCTGAAGCGAGACCGATCGAGTCGGCATGGCTCACTCCGATTCTAACAAATCCCCCCCGCAACGATCAGCCGCCCCGCAACGTACATTGAGATAGGGAAATCGGCCGGCGAATCGGTCACGGATCGTCCCAAAGATCGTAAGTGCATGATGGCAAACCGCCGTGCACGAGAGCGGCCCGCGAATCATCATTGTCCGATGCCGGGTCGCCGATTAGGATGATGGCAGGGAATCCATGATTGCGTTGCCGGGTGCGGAACCCGGGGGGCATGCCCGTGCGTGAGCTGCTCAGGCGGGTCGAGGAGCGGTATCCCGCGCTGTCGCGGTGGATGGGCGGGCCGCTCGAGGTGCAGGCGCCGGCGGTGGGGGCGAGCCTGGCGGTCCACGCGACGCTGCTGGTTGTGCTCGCAGTCACCGGTTACTCGGCCTCGCGCCAGGCCGCGCGCGAGCTGACGGCGTCGACGGTCGTCGACTCCAAGCTCCCCGACCTGAACCGGCTCGAGGTCCAGGACATCGACCGGCCCGAGGCGAAGCTGACGACCGTCGCCCCCGCCTCGACGGCCCCGATGATCGGCGCGATGGGCGTCGAGGCCGCGGGCGCGATGGCCCCGACGGTCGCGGCCCGCGGCGAGAACGGGGCGGTGGCCCTGAGCAAGTTCGAGGTCAAGCGGATCGGCGACGTCGTCATGCCGTCGGCGCCGGTGCTCTCGCAGAGCGTGCAGATCCGCGGCGTCGGCTCCGAGCCGGTCGGCGACGTCGAGGGGGCCGTCGACCGCGTGGCCGGCGAGATCGTCCGCAACCTCGAGCGCGGGCGGACGCTCGTCGCCTGGGCCTTCGACGCCTCGGGTTCGCTCGTCGTCGAGCGCGAGAAGCTGGCCAAGCACATCGACGGCGTCTACAAGCACATCCGCGAGCTTGATAAAGACAGGGCGGCCGAGGACGGCGGGCTGCTCACGGCCGTCGTCGGCTTCGGCCAGGACCGCAAGGTCATGACCGCGCCCACCGCCGACGCCGACACGATCAGCTCGGCCATCAAGGCCGTGCCGATGGACACCTCGGGCATCGAGACGACCTTCGGTACCGTCGCCGAGATCGTCAAGAAGTATCACAAGTTCAAGGACGACCAGGGCCGCCCCTATCACCTGCTGGTCATCGTCGTGACCGACGAGGTCGGCGACGACGAGAACCGGCTCGAGGAGGCGATCGCCACGGCCCGCGCCGCCAAGACGCCGGTCTACGTCCTCGGCTCGTCGGCCCTCTTCGGCAAGGTCGAGGGCCGGATGAACTACACCGACCCGAAGACGAAGCAGACGTACTACAACCTCCCGGTCCGCCAGGGGCCCGAGAGCGTCGTGCCCGAGGTGATCCGCCTGCCGTTCTGGTACGACGGGCCGCAGTACGACTACCTCGACGCCGGCTTCGGCCCCTACGCCCTCTGCCGACTCACGGGCGAGACGGGGGGGATCTACTTCGTCACGCGTCTGGGGCCGGGGCGCGTGAGCTTCGACCCCAACCACATGCGGGAGTATCGGCCCGACTGGGGGAGCAAGCAGGCGTACGAGCAAGGGGTCGAGCGGAGCGACCTCCGCAAGGCCGTGCTCATGGCCGCGGCGATCACCCAGCAGAACCTCCCCGGCCAGCCCGCCCTGAGCTTCCCCGCGTCCGACGACCCCGAGTTCAAGGACGCGATCAAGAACAGCCAGATCACCGTCGCGCGGGTCGAGTACACGGTGAAGGAGGCGCTCGGGCCGATCTCGCAGGTGACGAAGCTCCGCGACCGCGAGACCTCCCGGCGCTGGCAGGCGCACTATGACCTGATCCGGGGGCGGCTGCTGGCGATGCGGATCCGGTGCAACGAGTTCAACAGCATCTGCGCCCAGTTCCTCAAGGACATGCCGAAGTTCAAGAACCCGGGGTCGAACACCTGGAAGCTCGTGCCGTCGGAGGAGCTGCATGCCCGCGACCCGCAGGCCAAGGCCGTGGCGGCCGAGGCGAGGCGGCTGCTCCAGCGGGTCGTCGACGAGCACCCCGGCACGCCCTGGGCGCTGCTCGCCCAGCGCGAGCTGAAGGACCCGTTCGGCTTCCAGTGGGTCGAGGCGAACGTGCCGCCCCGCCCCAGGCGGACCGACATGGCGGCGGCGAAGAAGAAGCAGGCCAAGCCGGACATGCCCAAGCCGGCCGAGCCGCCCAAGCTCTGACCTCGCGGCGCGGCCCTACCCGGCGGCCCGGGAGGCGTGCTAGGCTGACGACATCCGCCCCTCTCATCGCAGCGAATCGCGGCATCATCTTCGGGAATGGATCGGTCGGCGATCTCTCGGCCTCCGCGTGAGGGATGAAGCGTCATGGATTCCCCCGTCTCGACCCCGGCGCGGCCTTCGTCGTCGGGCGACGGCATCTACGGCCTCGCCGACGACTCGCCTGCGCCGGCCCCCGAGCCCAAGCCCGCCCCCCGGCCCGAGCCGCCCGCGCCCGACGCGACGACCGTGATCGCGGCGAGCGCGCCGACTCCGCCGGCCGCGCCGCCGCCCGCCGCCGAGGCCGCGAAGCCCGAGGCCAAGGATGAGGGCGAGGCCCCCAAGCCCGAGGCCCCGCCCAAGCCGAAGGTCCGCCGGGTCCGCCGCGTCCGCCGCTGGGACGCGCCGGCGTGGGTCGTCTCGGCCGCGGTGCACATCGGCATCCTCGTGACGCTCGGGCTGATCACGTTCGCCCCGGAGATCCAGTCGAAGATCCTCAACCTCAACAGCTCGCTCGTCCCGCTCAAGAAGGGGGGCGAGGAGGAGCTGACGACGATCTACGCCGACCCGTCGAACGCCCCGCGCGACCAGGCCGTGGGCGACACCAGCGCCACCACGCCCGGCGGCGGGGGCGGGCTGGGTTCGGGCGTCGGCACGGGGCCGCCGTCGGCGACGCCCGTCGTCGGCGGGCGGGGGTCGGGCACGGCCCGGGTCGGCGAGGGGACGAGCCTGCCGTCGGTCAAGGTCGTCGGGCCGGTCTCAGGCCTGGCCATGCTCCCCGCGGCGCCGGGCGCGACCTCGGCGGCGGCGGCATGATCGCTGGCGACGTCACGTTCGACGCCGGCGACGTCGGCGCGGCGCTCGACCAGCTCGCCCGCGAGATCCTCCGCCACCTCCAGCAGCACAAGCTCACCGTCGTCTGGCTCTTCGACGAGTCGGAGAGCATGAAGGACGACCAGAAGGCGATCCGCGAGAAGTTCACCCGGATCAGCAGCGAGCTCCGGGTCAACGCCGACGCGTCGAAGAAGAAGGACCAGCCGCTGACCCACGCCGTCGTCGGCTTCGGCGACGACGTCCACCTCGAGCTCGAGAAGCCGACGGCCAACATCGACCTGATCGGCCGGTCGATCGACCGGCTCCGGGTCGAGCCGTCGGGCGTCGAGAACACGATGACGGCCGTCCGCGGCGCCATCGAGCACTACAGCGGCCTGATCCGCAAGGACCACAAGCTCCTGATCGTGCTCGTGACCGACGAGTCGGGCGACGACGGCGGCTACGTCGAGGAGGCCCGCCAGGCCGCCGTGAGCAAGGGGGTGCCGATCTACGTCATCGGCCGCCAGTCGCTCTTCGGCTACCCGTTCGCGCGGATCCTCTACGTCGACCCCGTGACGAAGGACCACTACTGGCCGCTGATCCGCCGCGGGCCCGAGACGGCCGACGTCGAGCAGCTCCAGTACGACGGCCTGCACGAGCGGTGGGACGAGCAGCCCTCGGGCTTCGCCCCCTACGAGCTGGCGCGGCTCGCCAAGGACTCCGGCGGGATCTACTTCCTCCTGCCCAGCGAGGAGAACATGCGGGTCCGCCAGCGCGAGAAGGCGTACTCGATCGCGACGCTCAAGGAGTACGTCCCCGCCTACGAGAGCCGCGTGCTCTACAACGAGAAGCGCGCCCGCTCCGACCTGCGGCGGACGATGTACGAGATCATCACGCTGACGAAGAACTTCCCGTTCCGGCGGAACTTCTCGGTCTTCGGGCCGGAGATGGCGCAGCAGGCGGTCGAGGAGTACCCGAAGGTCGAGGAGAAGCTGAAGATCCTCGGCGGCATCGAGCAGCGGCTCAAGGCCCTGAAGAAGGCGCGCGACCGCGAGCCGGAGAAGCGGTGGCAGGCGCATTATGATCTGATGCTGGCGCAGGTCGTCGCCTATCAGATCCAGGCGTACGAGTTCATGGCCTGCCTGAAGGAGATGGTGGCGAAGCCGCCGACGCCGAGCCGGATGCCCTCGCCCGAGATGTTCGTCGAGTGGCACCTCGACCACTCGCGCGACCCCAAGGCGCCCAAGTCGCAGACCGAGAAGAAGTACGCCGAGGCAACGAAGCTGCTCAAGCAGGTGATCGCCGACCACCCGAAGACCCCCTGGGCCGACCTCGCCCAGGACGAGCTGAACCGCGGCTTCAGCGTCCACCGCTACGAGTGGCACGCCAGCCCCAAGTACGGCGAGCGGGCCAAGCTCGTGCCGAAGTATTGAGGCCCGGGCCTGCGGGGTGGGGCGGAAGGCAGAAAGCAGAAGGCACAGAGCAGAAGGCAGAGAGCAGAAGACAGAAGGCACAAGGCGGAAAGCGCGAGGCAAAGGGCGGGAGGAGGAGGCAGCCGTTCGAGGCCGCCCGTCGATTCGGCCCCCGCCCCGCTTTCCGCTTTCCGCTTTCCGCTTTCCGCTTTCCGCTTTCCGCTTTCCGCTTTCCGCTTTCCGCTTTCCGCTTTCCGCTTTCCGCTTTCCGCTTTCCGCTTTCCGCTTTCCGCTTTCCGCTTTCCGCTTTCCGCTTTCCGCTTTCCGCTTTCCGCTTTCCGCTCTCTGCCTTCTGTCTTCTGCTCTGTGTCTTCTGCTCTGTGCCTTCTGCTTTGTGCCTTCCGCTTTCCGCCTTCCGCCCGTCCGCTCCCCTCACGGCTCGCGCCTGACCCTGCCGCCGGGGCCGCGGCGGAGCGGCGCGGGCGTCGGGGGGGTGACGGGCTCGACCGTCGCCGGCTGCGTGGCCGTCTCCGGGATCTTCACCTTGATCGTCGGCAGCATCGTGTACTGCGGCAGCTCGACGGCCGTGACCCGGTTGATCTTCCACTCGCCCGAGGCCACCTTGCGGAACCCGAGCGACCACTCGGAATACCCGGCGAAGTTCCGCATCGACGACCCCTGCTCGATCGCCCCGGAGGTCGTCACCTTGAACTCGGCCTGGCCCCGGTGCGTCTGCGCCCGGCGGTGGCCACCAGCCGGCTGATCCGCACGAAGTCGAACTTCACCTGCCGGAGCAGCTCGGCGACCGAGGCGAGGACGAGCTCCTCGCCGAAGATGTTGCTCCGCATGCTGAAGGTCACGTGCTCGTCCATCAGGGCCAGCGCCGCGGGGCCGTCGGACCGCGCCACGGCGCGGCCCAGCGCGCGGACGACCCCCTCGACGCGCTCGGCCTCGGTCACCCAGAGCTGATCCACGACGATCAGCGCCGCGGCCACCCCCAGCGCCGACCATACCGCGGACGACCTGGCGCCCGTCCTGCGTGACCCGCGCCGCCAGCAGGAACCCCGCCGCGATCACGCCCATGACCGCGACGAGATACCACGGGTTCTCGGCCACGTAATAGGTCAAAGATTGCCACATCGAATGCGGCTCCGGTCGGTCCGTCGGTGGGGGGGAGTGGCCGATCTCCCTAATCTTATCGGTCTACGGACTCTTCGGCGAGGGACCGGCGGTGGACCCCCGAGGCTCATGCGGGGTCTTTCTCCGCAGAATCTGCGTAGGAAAGCGTTGCCATGCGGAGAATGGGGGCTATGATTTCCGCATGGGGTGCGGAGAATAGCCTTGTACATCCACGAGCGAGCCGATTGGCCCCGGTTCCACTGGGACCGGGCCGGGATCTCTGATCGGCTCGCCGCGGTGCGCCATCGGCAGGGGCGGCTGATCGGGAGGATGGAGGGGCTCGGCTTCCGGCTCCGCGAGGAGGCCACGCTCCACACGCTCACCGAGGACGTCCTCAAGTCGAGCGAGATCGAGGGAGAGGCCCTCGACCGGGAGCAGGTCCGATCCTCCCTCGCGCGCCGCCTGGGGATGGACATCGGCGCCCTCCTGCCGGCGGACCGGGACGTCGAGGGCGTCGTCGAGATGACGCTCGACGCCACGCAGGACTATCGGGCCCCGCTCACAAGGGAGCGACTGTTCGGCTGGCACGCGGCGCTGTTCCCCGCCGGACGAGGCGGCATCAACCGGATCAGGGTCGGCGCCTGGCGGGACGACGGCACGGGCCCGATGCAGGTCGTCTCGGGGCCGATCGGCAAGGAACGGGTCCACTTCCAGGCCCCGGAGGCCGGCCGGGTCGACGCGGAGATGGCGCGATTCCTCGACTGGTTCGAAGGGCCGACGGCGATCGATCCCGTCCTCAAGGCCGCCCTCGCACACCTCTGGTTCGTGACGATCCACCCCTTCGACGACGGCAATGGGCGCATCGCCCGTGCGATCGCCGACCTGGCCCTCGCGCGCTCGGATCGGAGCCCGAAGCGCTTCTACAGCATGTCGGCCCAGATCCGGGTCGAGCGCAAGGGCTATTACGAGATCCTCGAGCGGACCCAGAAGGGCTCCCCGGAGATCACCCCCTGGATGTCCTGGTTCCTCGACTGTCTCGACAGCGCCCTGGGCGGCGCGGAGACGACCCTGGCGACCGTGCGGACGAAGGCCCGGTTCTGGGCGTCGCACGGCGGGGAGTCGTTCAACGAGAGGCAGAGGAAGGTCCTGGGCCGGCTGATCGACGGGTTCGAGGGCAAGCTCACCTCGTCGAAATGGGCGAAGCTCGCGAAGTGCTCACAGGACACGGCCCACCGCGACATCACCGACCTGGTCAACCGTGGCATCCTCCTCAAGTCCCCGCACGGCGGGAGGAGCACGAGCTATTCGCTGGCCGAGCCGGGAGACGGGTCGGGCTCGTCTTGAATCCGTACCGGTTTATCCGGCAGCGGCGGCACCCGCCTCGCCGTCGGCCGAGGCCCCCGGCGCGCGCAGCGCGTCGATCTCGCGGGTGTAGACCGCCACCAGCTCGCGGCGACCGAGCAGGCCCACGAGCCGCGACGGGTCGGCGGGGTCGACGACCGGGATCTCGTCGAGGTTCAGCGACGTCAGCCGCCGCAGGGCCGTGTGCAGGTCGTCGCGCGGGGTGACGGCCACGACCGGCCGGGTCGCCAGGTCGTCGGCCACCACGAGCGAACCCAGGGCCGTGCCCAGCAGCGCCGTCCGGACGTCGCGGAGCGCGAGGATGCCTGTCATCCGGCCGTCGGCGTCGACGACGGGGAAGAGCGTCTCGGTCGAGTTCGCGACGCGGCGGAGGACCTCGTCGAACGGCGTCGCCTCGGCGATCGCCTCGATCCCCTCGGCGCGGACCGAGACCTGCGCCACGCGGAGCCGCTCCAGGACGTCGACGACGAAGTCGCCCCGGTGCGCCGGGCTGTCGACCGGGCTGGGCACCTGCTCCTCGTAGAGCGTCCAGCGCCTCGACAGCGCCATGTTCATCGCGCAGACGAGCATCAAGGGGACGAGCAGCCTGTAGTGCCCCGTCATCTCGCAGACCATCACGATCGACGCCAGGGGCGTCTTCGAGACCCCGGCGAAGAACCCGCCCATCCCGACCAAGGCGAACGACGCCGGCTCGAGCAGGTGCCCGGCCGGCAGGACGTCGCGGAGGAACCGGCCGACCGCCCCGCCGAGCATCCCGCCGATGAAGACCGACGGCCCGAACACCCCGCCGCTGCCGCCCGAGCTGATCGTCAGCCCCGTCGAGACGATCTTGAGCAGGGCCAGCGCCATCAGGAGCCCCGCCCCCATGTGCGGCGTGAACGGCGTCTCGCCCGGCTCCGCCAGGTCGGGCGGCATCCCGATCGCCCCCCATTGGACCCAGCCGTAGCCGCCGGTCATCAACTGCGGCAGCCCCAGCGCCATCACCCCGAGCAGCAGGCCCCCGAGCGCGGGCTTGAGGTGCCGGGGGATCGGCAGCGGGTGGAAGACGTAATCCCGCATCCCATAAAACACCTTCACGTAGAGCCATCCGACCGCCGCGCAGACGACCGCCAGCACGGCGAACACGGGCAGTTCGCGGAAGCCGTGGAACTCGAGCGGCGGGACGACGAAGATCGGCCTTGGCGAGATGAACAGCGCGAACGTCGAGTACGCCACGATCGAGCTGGTCAGGCAGGGTAACAGGGCGGCCGACTCCATGGCCGTGGTCGAGTACAGCACCTCGCCCGCGAACAAGGCCCCGCCCAGCGGCGCGCGGAAGATCGCCCCGATCCCCCCGGCCGCCCCGGCGAGCATGAGCAGCCGCCGCTCGCTGGCCGTCAGGCGGAGCAGCCGCGCCAGGGCCGACCCGAACCCCGCGCCGATCTGCGCGATCGGCCCCTCCTGCCCGGCCGAGCCGCCCGTGCCGATCGTGATGATCGACGAGACGGCCTTGATGAGCGGGACCCGGGTGCGGATCTGGCCGTTGCCGCGGTGGAACGCGCGGATCAGGGCGTCGGTCCCGTGCCCCTCAGCCTCGGGCGCGAACGTGAAGACAAGCCAGCCCGAGATCAGGCCGCCGACCGTCGGCACGAGCAGGATCATCCACCACGGCCAGGGCCAGGTGATCGCGTGGGCCGTCCCCTCGCCCGTGGGCGGGAGCTGGAAGTGCATGAGCCGGCCGAGGCAGACGTGGATCGTCGCGTCGAGCGCCAGCAGGAACCCGACGGCCCCCAGCCCTGCCACGAACCCGACGACGGGACTACAGACCACGACCCGCCCCAGCCCGGGCGTGGCCCAGCGGGTCGCCAGCCGGTTGAGGAATCGGCCCACGCGGGCCCCGGGTCGGCCCGGGGTCTTCGGTGCAGTCGTCGACATTCCGGCCTCGGAAGGGTCTCGGATGCAAGGGCGGGCCGGAAGGCCTGGGAAAGACTCTAGTTAGCTCCGCGAGCCCGGGGATGCAAGGCCCATGCCGTCCCGGGCCGACCGAACCCGAGGCCCGGCGCCGAGCGGACCCGGCGACTCGCGCCGACCGAACCCGGGCGGCTGCCTTTTGTTCGCCTTCGTGCGGACCCGTGCGGCCCGGGGCCGCGCGTCGGGCCTCAAGCCGACCCACGGCCGGCCGGGGATGATGATTCCTCCGATCTCGCCGCACGTATAGAATCCAGGCCGGACCCTCCCCGCGGCGGCACTCGACGGAGGCGAACGGCCATGAAGACGACGCACGCGGCCTTGCTCGGCCTGATCCTGGTTGCCCACCCCTTGATCGCGGCCGACGGCCCGGCCGTCGACGAGAGGGCGATCCGCGGGGCGATCGACGACTTCTCCCGGGCCTTCGCCAGGGGCGACGCCAAGGCGATCGCCGGCCTCTTCACCGAGAACGGCGAGGCCGTCGACGACGAGGGCGACGCCATCCGGGGCCGCGAGGCGCTCGAGGCCCACTACGCGGGCCGCTTCGCCGACGCGCCCGGCGGCGGATCGAGCCGGGCGTCGAGGCGATCAAGCCCCTCGCCCCCGGCGTCGCGACCGTCACGGGCCGCAGCCGCTCTCTTGCCAGCGACGGCTCCGAGTCCGGCGGCGCCCGCTACTCGGCCACATTCGTCGAGCGCGACGGCAAGTGGCTCGTCGCCAGCGTCCGCGAGCTGCCCGAGAAGCCCAGCGGCCACTACGAGCACCTCAAGGAGCTCGAGTGGCTCGTCGGCGACTGGGTCGAGGAGGCCGAGGACGCCGTCGTGCTCACCTCCGTCGCCTGGTCGGACAACAAGAACTTCCTGATCCGCACGTTCGACGTCCGGGTCAAGGGCAAGCCCGCGCTGACCGGCTCGCAGCGGATCGGCTGGGATCCGCTCACGAAGCAGATCAAGTCGTGGGTCTTCGACGACCAGGGCGGCTACGGCGAGGGCCTCTGGATGCGCAGCCGGCGACCAGTGGGTCATCAAGGCGACGGGCGTCCGCCCGGAGGGCAAGACGGCCACCGCGACGCAGGTCCTCACCTTCGTCGACAAGGACCACCTCAAGTGGAAGTCGATCGACCGGACCCGCGGCGACGAGGTCGTCGAGGAGATCGACGAGATCGTCATGGTCCGCAAGCCGCCCGAGCCCAGGAAGTAGCGCGGTCGTGCGCCGTCGGAGGCCTTCGGAGGGTCCGGGTGGCAGGGGTTGGCTTGCCAACCCCGGTCCGGGAGGCCTCACTAAAGACCGGGGTTCGCGAGCGAACCCCTGCCACCCGGAGACCGAGCCCAGGAAGTGACGGGAAGCGGCCGCGGAGATCCCGATCCACGCCCCGCGTCGAGGACCCAGCGATGATGACCCATACACCGAAGATCGCCCTGGCCGCGGCCCTGTCCCTCCTGACCTTCACCGTCGAGGCCTCGGCCCAGCGCCGCGGCGGCGGGGGTGGCCGTGCCGGCGGCGGGGGCGCTCGTCCCGGCGGCGGAGGCGGCATGGTCGGACGCCCCGGAGGAGGCGGAGGCATGGCCGCGCGTCCCGGAGGGGGCGGCATGGCCGGACGTCCCGGAGGTGGAGGTCCCTCCTTCAGCTCCCCGGCCGCGCGCCCTTCCTTCCAGCCCGGGGCCGGCAACCGCCCCGGAGGCCCCGGCGGCGTCGCCAACCGCCCCGGAGGGCCGGGCGGCGTCGGTGGACCCGGTAACCGCCCCGGAGGCGTCGGAGGCCCCGGCGGAGTCGGCGGGCCAGGCGGCATCGCCAACCGGCCCGGCGGGCCAGGCGGAGTCGGCGGCGTCGGCGGGCCAGGCAACCGCCCCGGCGTCGGCGGCGGGCCCGGCGGCGTCGGAGGGCCAGGGGGCGTCGCCAACCGCCCCGGCGGCGTCGGCGGCCCCGGCAACCGACCCGGAGGGCCCGGCGGCGTCGGCGGGCCAGGCGGCATCGGCGATCGACCCCCCTTCGGTGGCCTCAATCCCGGCAACCGCCCGGGAGGGCCCGGCGGCGTCGGTGGACCCGGCAACCGACCCGGCGGCCCCGGCGGCGTCGGCGGGCCCGGCGGCATCGCCAACCGCCCCGGCGGGCCAGGCGGCGTCGGCGGCCCTGGAGGGCCAGGCAACCGCCCCGGCGGCGTCGGAGGGCCCGGCGGCGTCGGAGGGCCAGGGGGCGTCGCCAACCGCCCCGGCGGCGTCGGAGGCCCCGGCAACCGCCCCGGAGGCATTGTCGGCAATGGGCCGAACTCCCCCAACCGGCCGGGCGACGGCCTCGGCGTCGGCGGCCGGCCCTGGAACGGGATGGGCAACAACGTCGCCAACCGGACCAACGTCGGGAGCGGGGTCGGCAACAACATCGGCAACCGGACCAACGTCGGGGTCGGCAACAACATCGGCAGCAACAACATCGTGAACCGGCCGACGAATATCAATAATATTACGAATAATAATGCGATTGGCAACGTGAACCGCCCCGTCTACGGGGGCGGCGGCTACGGCGGGGGCGGCTGGGGCTGGGGCGGCTACGGGCCGAACCCGGGCGCGGCCTATCGCCGGGGCTGGGTCAACGGCTTCTGGAACGGGAACTACAACTCCGGCTGGGGCGGCTGGGGCTGGGGCGGCTGGGGCACGGGGATCGGCCTGGCGTCGTGGGGAATCGGCTCGGCGCTCACGAGCTGGGGCTACTCCAGCTATGTGAATCCCTACTACGCGGCCCCGATGGCCGTCGTCCAGCCGACGACCGTCATCCAGCCGGTCGTCTACGACTACTCGCACCCGATCGACCTCACGGCGGCGGTCCCCCCCGAGCAGGTGATCGACCAGTCGGTCACGGCCCTCGACGCCGCCCGCGCGGCGTTCCAGTCGGGCGACTACGCCGGCGCCCTGGCCCAGGCCGACACGGCGCTCCGACAGACGCCCAACGACCCGACGGCTCACGAGTTCCGCGCCACCTGCCTCTTCGCCCTGGGGCGGTACGACGAGTCGGCCGCCGCCTTCTACACGGTCCTCTCGGCCGGCCCCGGCTGGGACTGGACGACCCTCGCCGGCCTCTACCCGAACATCGACCTCTACGCGGCGCAGCTCCGCGCCCTGGAAAACTACGTCGCCGCCAACACCCGCGCCGCGTCGCCCCGGTTCGTCCTCGCTGCCCTCTACATGACCCAGGGCAACATCGAGGCCGCCGCGGAGCAGTTCCGGCAGGTCGCGGCCCTGCAGCCGCAGGACAAGCTCTCGGCGCAGATCGTCGAGGCCCTGACCGCCGCGACCCAACCCCCCGCCGGGCCGACGGCCCCGGCCCAGGCGACGGCCCCGGTCTCCACCGCGGCCCCGGCCCAGCCGACCGGCCCGGACGGTCCCGCGGCCCCGGCGGGCCCCGAGTTGCCCTCCGGCCCCCCGCCGGCGAAGCTCGTCGGCGCGTGGAAGGCGAGCCCCGCGCAGGGGGTCACCATCGCCCTGACCGTCGACGACAAGGGGGCCTTCGCCTGGTCGGTCGACGACCGCGGCCGGGCCCGCGAATTCCGCGGCTCGGCGACCTTCGGCGACGACACGCTCGCCCTGGTCCCCGCCGACCAGCCCCCGATGGTCGGCAAGGTGACCTGGAAGGACGACACTCACTTCCAGTTCAAGGCTCTCGGCGCCCCGCCGAACGACCCGGGGCTGAGCTTCGGCCGCTGAGTAGGGTCCGCCATGCGGACCCTACGAACAATCCGGGCGACCCGCAGGACCGCACCATTGGGCCGTCAACACCCGGCGGGGGAAAACCCGTCGATAACCCCGTCGCGCGATCGTTGCGCCGTCGATCGGATCCGGCTCGGCTCCGGTCGATGACCCCGCGCCGACCCGCGGACGCCCCGGCCCATGCCCGGTCGCGCAACACCTCTATCAACGGGTTTTCCCCCGGTGAACAAACGCCGTTGTGGCCGGATAAGTCTTTGGGTAGCATGGGCTTGTCGGGGTCGATCCCGAGTTATCCACGGCGCGTCGTCGCCTCTTCGAAGGAGACGACGAGTTGTGTATCTACCTCTTTCATGAAGAAGAGAGGGCCGGCCTCCGCCGTCGGTCCAGGAGCGAGGCCAGGGCATGAAGGCGTTGTGCAACCGCAAGGGATTGCTCGCGGCGTTCGGGGCGGTCTCGGGAGTCGCCCCGGCGCGGAGCCCCAAGCCGATCCTCCAGAACCTCAAGCTCGTTACCGACCCCGACGACGGCTCGACCCTGATGGCCACCGACCTCGAGGTCGGCATCCGCTACCGGGTCCTCGGCGTGAAGGTCGACCAGGCCGGCTCGGTGATCCTGCCCACGGCCAAGATGCAGCAGATCCTCGCCACGAGCTTCGACGAGGAGCTCTCGCTCGAGGCCGACGCCGACGGCCTGACCGTCCGCGGCCTCCGCTCGCAGTTCCGGCTGCCGGCCGAGGACCCCGACCTCTTCCCCGAGGTCCCCGATTTCGCCGCCACCAGCTACCACGTCGTCGGCGCCGCCGACCTCCGCCGGTTGATCCGCCGGACCATGTTCGCCACCGACGTCGAGAGCACCCGCTACGCCCTGGGCGGCGTGCTCGTCGAGCTGACGAATGAGTCGATCTCGATGGTCGGCACCGACGGCCGCCGCCTGGCCAAGATGTCGGCCCAGGCCGAGGCCGAGAACGACGCCCAGCCGCCGGCCGGCATGCCGGTGATCCCCGTCAAGGCCCTGAAGCTCATCGAGCGGAACCTCGACGACGACGACCCGCCCGTGCACCTGACCATCCAGGCCGGCACGGCCGTGCTGGTCCGGACGCACAACGCCGTGATCTACAGCCGGCTGGTCGAGGGTCGGTTCCCTCGGTATCAGGATGTCTTCCCGGCGAAGTCCGAGGTGAAGATTCCGATCGAGGTCGGCCCGCTGCGGCTGGCGGTCGAGCAGGCGTCGATCGTCACCAACGAGGAGAGCCGCGGCGTCGACTTCAACTTCACGCCCGAGTCGCTGACCCTCGCCAGCCAGGCGGCCGACGTCGGCAGCTCGCAGGTCGACCTACCGCTGAACTACGAGGGCAAGTCGGTCGAGATCACCTTCGACCCCCGCTACCTGACCGACGCCCTGAAGACCCTCGACGACTCCTCGTTCCTCACCGCCGAGCTGATCGACCACAAGAACGCCGCCGTCTTCCGGACCGAGGACGGGTACGCGTATGTGGTGATGCCGCTGACGCGGGAGCGTTGAGGGGACGAGGAAGTCGACTGACCGATGAGGGCAAAAAAAGCTCGGGGAAACGCGGTAACGCCTCCCCGAGCCTGGACGGGGCAGCCCTGCCAGGACAGACCCCGATAACTCACTCTACTCAATCCCTGGTCAGGTCGTCTACAAGTCATTTCCGAAAAACGACTTGGGCACTTGACATTCTTCTACCGCCCTTTGAGAAACGAACTTATGCAAGACAGTCATCGACCTGTTATTCCCATAGGTCCCCCTGGTAATCCAGGGCGCCCTACTCGGGAGTCGCGGTAACGACTCAGGTGACGACATGAAACCCGGACGAAGCAGCCCTGCCTGGTGCAGAAAGGTGGTTCCCAATGAATCAGAATCGCAACAAGCCCCGTAAGGGGCGGAGTCTCGGCGTGCGCACCGACGAGGCCGTCAATCCACCTCCGGCTTTGATTCAGTCAAAGCAGTCACTGATTCCAGCGGAGGTGTTCCCGGTTTCTCTCACAGCGAGGGAAGAGGCCGAGGAGAGCTCGGCCAGTGCCTCCCTCGACGTGAAGATTCTAGGAGTCAAGATCCGCTTGGGCTGGGCCCGCGGTAGTCGTTGTCGGAGCTAACTGTACTCGGTGGGCCAAGGAGGGCCCGCCCACGTTCAAACCGAGACGCGGCGGACTTTCCAGTCCGAGTTCACTGGGTTTGAGGGCGACCCATGGCCATGGCGACCGAACCCACGCCTTGGGGACGCCCCGTCGATCTTACGGCCGACGAGTTCTTCGGCATGATCGAGGCGCAACTCTTCGCGCACGAGCGTCGCATCTTCCTCTGGGGCGGGCGAGTCTTCGAGAAGGCGACGAAGACGCCGAGGCAGGCCACCACGACCGCATTTTTCTATAAGGCACTCTGGCCGCGACTCGCCGACGATCGTTGGATCATCTGGCCCGAGAATCCCGTCCGGCTCGACGCGAGGCACGCGCCGCTCCCGGAGATCACCGTCGTCCGTGGCCCGATGGAACGCTACCGCGACGAGGGTCGTCATCCCGACGCCGATGACTCCGTTCTTCTGGTCGAGATCATCGAGTCGAGCCCGAAGGGCCTGGATACGCGAGTCGAGAGATTTGCGCTCGCGACGGTTCCCGCTTACTGGGTTGTTGACGTATCAGTTGACAAGATCATCGAATACCGCAATCCTCGGGTCTTCGACGGCGTCGCTAGCTACGGCACCGTCCACAAGTACGGGCTAGAAGATCAGATCCCCCTGGTCCTCGACGGACGCGAGATCGCCCGCATCCCCGTGCGGGAATTACTGGGCTGATCGGCCGGTTTATCGGTAGCCATAGAGCCTTCGGATCGCTATAATGAAGGACGTCATCGATTGAATCGCGAGACCGACGACCGCGACCCTGACGGCCCGGCGCGACGAACCCCGTCGCGGGGCCCGGCCCAGGGGGGGAGATCCCGGGGGCCGAGGCCGGTCGCGGATATCCTGGGCGACCTGTTCGCCGCGCGGGGTCTGGCGCGGGTCCGGGCCATGGGCGAGCTGGAGGCGGCCTGGGCCGACGCCGTCGGCGAGCCGGGGCGGGGTCAGACCCGGGTCGACGGCCTTCGCCGGGGCGTCCTGAGCGTCACGGTCGCCCACCCGACGCTGCTCGCGGAGCTGGCGTCGTTCCAGAAACCCACACTCCTGGCCGCCCTCCGGCGCTCGATGGGCGGCACGCCGATCCTCGATATCCGGTTCCGCGTCGGCCCCGTCGATCGGGCCGAACCGCCCCCGCCGCCTTCAGCACGACGGGGCGGGCCGGGTTGACCAGAGAGCTTCGCATCCCAACCGCATGAGAATCCGCGAGCGGTCCCGTCCGCGTCCCGATGCCGCCGCCATCCCCGCGATGGCCCGGGCGGAATCCGCGCCGCGCGGGCGCCGCACGACCGGGGCGATCCGGCCCCAACGACCGAGGTAGTTTCCGCGATGTCAGAGAAATCCGAGCTGATGAGCGAGGGGTCCGCGACCCTGGGCCACGACGGATCGGCCAACGGCAACGGCAGCGCGGTCGCCGAGGGGGTGTATTCCGAGGCCAATATCAAGGTCCTCGAGGGGATCGAGGCGATCCGCAAGCGCCCCGGCATGTACATCGGCGACACGACCCACCGCGGCCTGCACCACCTGGTGTATGAGGTCGTCGACAACTCGATCGACGAGGCCCTGGCCGGCCACTGCAAGAATATCTTCGTGACGATCCACCCCGACGGGTCGGCGTCGGTCGTCGACGACGGCCGCGGCATCCCCGTGGGCGAGCACCACCAGTTCGCGCCGATGAGCACGCTGGAGGTCGTCCTCACCAAGCCGCACGCCGGCGGCAAGTTCGACCACGACACGTACAAGGTCTCCGGCGGGCTGCACGGCGTCGGCGTGACGGTCGTCAACGCGCTGTCGGAATGGCTCGAGGCCGAGGTCCACCGCGAGGGGAAGGTCTGGCGGCAGGAGTACCGCCAGGGCGAGCCGCAAGGGCCCGTCCGCCCGACCGGGCCGGCGAAGTCGACTGGGACCCGGATCAGGTTCCTGCCCGACGGCGAGATCTTCCCCTCGATCGAATTCGAGCACGACGTCCTCGAGAAGCGGCTCCGCGAGCTCTCGTTCCTCAACAAGGGCATCCGGATCAGGTTCACCGACGAGCGGGGCGACGAGCCGAAGGTCGAGGAGTTCTTCTCGTCGGGCGGGCTGAGCGAATTCGTTGCTTATTTGAATCGTGCGCAGTCGCCTTTACACCCGCCGGTCGTGCTTTCCGGCGCGACGAGGACCGGGGCGTTGAAGTCGACGTCGCGTTGCAGTACAACGAATCGATCAGCGAGAACGTGGTCTCCTACTGCAACAACATCAACACGGTCGAGGGCGGCACGCACCTGACCGGGTTCCGCTCGGCGCTGACGCGGACGCTGAATAATTACGCCAAGGGCGCCGTCTCCTCGAAGAACAAGGACCTCGCGATCACCGGCGAGGACTTCAAGGAGGGGCTGACGGCGATCGTCAGCGTCCGGGTGCCCGACCCGCAGTTCGAGGGCCAGACCAAGACGAAGCTGGGCAACAGCGAGGTCGAGGGGATCACCGCCAAGGTCGTCAACGACAAGCTCGGCGAGTTCCTCGAGCAGAACCCGCAGGCGGCGAAGAAGGTCATCGCCAAGGCGATGCTCGCGGCCGAGGCCCGCGAGGCGGCCCGCAAGGCCCGCGAGCTGGTCCGCAACCGCAAGGGCGTCCTCTCCGGCGGCGGCCTGCCTGGCAAGCTGATGGACTGCACCACGCACGACCAGGACTCCAGCGAGATCTTCCTCGTCGAGGGCGACAGTGCCGGCGGCACCGCCGAGGGCGGGCGCGACCGGCTCTTCCAGGCGATCCTCCCGCTGCGGGGCAAGATCCTCAACGTCGAGCGGGCCCGGCTCGACCGGGTGCTCGGCAACGACGAGGTCCGCAACATCATCACCGCCATCGGCAACGGCATCGGCGACGAGGAAGACCCCGCCAAGAGGCGCGTACGGCAAGGTCGTCATGATGAGCGACGCCGACGTCGACGGGTCGCACATCCGGACCCTCCTGATGACGTTCTTCTATCGCCAGATGCCGAAGCTCGTCGCCGAGGGGCACCTGTACGTCGCCCAGCCGCCTCTGTATATGCTGACCCAGAAGAAGGAGCGGCGCTACGTCCAGACCGAGCCGGCGATGCAGTCGATCCTCGTCGAGGCCGGCCTGGCCGACGCGCGGCTCGTTCCCGAAGGGAAGGGGGACGACGCTGCGATCGAGGGCGATCGGCTCCGCACCCTGCACGACCTCGTCGTGTCGATCATCGCCTCGCTCAACGTCTTCGGCCGGCGGAATATCCCGCTACGGCAGTTCCTCGGCCACGCCCACCCGGCGGCCGACGCGATCGGCCGACCCGAGGGCCGGCCTGCTGCCCGTGTACTTGGCGACTCACGAAGGGATCGAAACCCCGATCTATGATTCCGAGGGGCTCGCCGAGTTCCGCCGCGACCACCCCTGGGCCAATGCCGAGGAGGAGGCTGCCGAGGGGACCGAGCCCGCCGCGGAGGCCGAGGGCGACGGCAAGGCACGCGCACCCGGGCGCGGTCCACGAGTTGCACGAGATCCTCACGCTGAACAAGCACATGCGGCGGCTCCGCGACGAGTTCGGGATGCGCGCCGAGGTCCTGCTGCCCCGCGAGGTCACCGGCGACGAGCCGCCGCCGCGGTTCGTGCTCCACCGCGACGGCGACGAGCACCCGCTGCTCGACCTCCGCTCGCTCGTGACGACCGTGCGGCACCTCGGCGAGAAGGGGATGAAGATCACGCGGTTCAAGGGCCTCGGCGAGATGGACGCCGAGCAGCTCTGGGAGACGACGATGGACCCGACGCGGCGGACCCTGTTGCAGGTCCAGCTCGAGGACGCCGCCGGGGCCAACGACCTGTTCACGACGCTGATGGGCGACGACGTCGAGCCCCGGCGGGAATTCATCGAGAAGCACGCGCTCGAGGTGAAGAATCTGGACGTCTGAGCGCGGGGCGAGCTGGAGCGGACCGGGATCGAGTCGGGACGAGTCAAGATCGAGGTCTTGGAGAGCGAGTCGGAGAGGCCGGGTCGGCATGGCCACGGCTTCGTGGCCATGAACGAGTTATCACATGGCCACGAAGGCGTGGCCATGCCACCCGAAGATCGGCGCCGGGCGCGCCGGGTTCGGAGAGTCGAGATTGATCGGTTCGGAACAGGACGGAGAGAGGGGCGGGACGCGCGGCCATGGCGCGCCCCAGCCCGGCCCCGGATCGAACCGGGGCGCAGGGCGTCGCGACGACCGGTTCAGCGAGCCGAGCCCCGCGGGGGGCGGCCCGGGACGTTTTCCCGAAGGTTGAACGGATGGCTGGCTGGGACAACGAGTTCGAGGCCGAACGGCCCCGGTACGACCACGCGCACGGGCCGGGCGAGCCCACCGAGTATCGCCCACCGATCGAGCCCCGGCCGCCGGCGCCCGAGCCGGGCCGCGAGGGCGCCGGGCCGCCGCCGCAGGGCCAGGGCGGCGACCGCCGCCACCGCCCGCCCCGCCGCCGCCAGGGCCAGGGGCAGGGCCAGAACCACGGGCCGGGCCGTCAGGGCCAGGGCCACGCGCGGCCCCACCCCCACGCCCAGAACCACGGCCACGGGCCCCGGCCCGGGTGGGAGGGGCCCGTCGGGTTCGCCCAGAAGGTCGCCCGCGAGTTCAGCGACGGCGTCCGCTCGCGCGGGCAGTCGTACTTCCTCAAGAACCGGGTGGCGATCTCCGCCTCGAGCCCCGGCGAGGTCGTGGCGCGGGTCAAGGGGACGGCCAAGTACCGCGTCCGGCTCCGGCTCCGCGGCGACAAGCTCGTGGCGACGTGCAGTTGCCCGTATTTCTCGCCGTTCGGCGACGCGTGCAAGCACCTCTGGGCGACGATCCTCGCGGCCGACGCGCGGGGGCTGCTGCCAGGGGCGTCGGTGCCGATGCGGCCGCTGCGGCTGGTGACCGACGTCCCGCAGAAGCAGCGCCCGCAGGGCCCCGACGCGGGCCTCGGCCCGCTCGCCTTACCCCTGCCCACCGACAGCCCCGGCAACGGCCCCCCTCCCCCGCCCCGCGACGCCCGCTTCCCGAACGACGGCCGCCGCCCGGTCCCCGGCTCGTACCGGACGAGCTACGGCCCCGGCCCGGTCCAGGGCCCGGGCTACGGCATCCACGGCCCCGCCCCCGCCCCCAACGGGGCCCGGGGCCGGAAGGACGGCCGCAAGGAGAAGGGCCGCCGCGCCCGCGCCGGCGGGACGCCCGTCGAGCCGGTCGCGGGCTCTTACGCGCAGGGCATCGTCCCCGGCCGGGTCAATCAGCGCGCGGCCAAGCAGCCGGCGAAGGTCGTCCGCAACACCAAGCGGATGCTCGCCTACATCCTCGACATCCCCGCCACGCTGGCGGCCAACCAGGTCGTCATCGAGCTGGCCCGGCGGCTCCGCAAGCCCAACGGCGACTGGAGCGAGCTGAAGGTCTGGCGGCACTCGGGCACCCCCACGCTCGCCCAGCATCGCTACGACCCCGAGGATGAAGACCTGCTGGCGCTCCTGACCCGCTCATCCGTCCCGCCGCCGGGCCAGGTCAATGGCCAGGGGGATTTGCCCGGCTCGTCGCGGTTCACGCTCCTGCCCGAGCGGCAGGCCGAGGTCGTCGAGGCCCTGGCCCGGACCGAGCGCCTCCGGCTCCGCCGCGCCGGCGGCGAGGAGAAGCCGCCGACCCTGAAGTGGGTGCCCGCGACCTGGCGGTTCGGCATCGACGTGAAGCCCGAGCCTCCCGGCAAGCGCTGGTCCTGGCGCGGCATCCTCCGCCGCCGGGTCAACGGCGAGGACCAGAAGATCGACCTGAACGAGCCCCTCGCCCTGCTCCACGGCCTGGTCATCCTCGGCAACGGCCGCGCCGCCCCCTTCGACGACGCGGGCATCTTCCTCTGGATGATGCGGATCCGCCACGAGAAGGAGATGGTCTTCAACGACGCGGCCGAGATGGACGGCAAGCTCTCGAAGATCCTCTCCGAGGCGAAGGTCGGCCCCGCGCAACTGATCGACTCCCTGAAGCTCGCCGAGATCGCCGGCGCGCCGCAGCCGAGCCTGACCCTCCGGACCCCCCGCCAGAGCTGGGGCGACAAGCTCAGCGGCGAGCTCGACTTCGTCTACACCGGCGAGGCCGACGGCGAGCCCCGACGCGTGACCGTCCCCGCCCAGTGGAACGGGGCGCTCCAGGTGATGTCCGAGCAGGGCGTCGTCGTCCACCGCGACGAGGCGACCGAGTCGGCCGCCGCGATGAAGCTCTTCGAGATGGGCTTCCGCGAGACGAAGGACCACCTGTTACCCGCGGGCACGCTCGAGCTGCCCGCCAAGCGGCTGGCGGCCGTGACGAAGGAGCTCGTCGCCCAGGGCTGGAAGGTCGAGGCCGAGGGGTCGATCATCCACCCGGCCAGCGAGTTCAAGCTGGCCGTGACGACGGGCATCGACTGGTTCGAGCTCGGCGGCGCCGTCGACTTCGGCGGCCAGAGCGTGCCGCTGCCCGACCTGCTCGCCGCGGCCCGCCGGGGCGAGACGATGATCGAGCTGGGCGACGGCTCGATGGGGATGCTCCCCGAGGAGTGGCTCAAGAAGTACGGCATGCTCGCCGACCTTGGCACCTCCGACGAAGGCGGCATCCGCTTCGGCCGCGCCCAGGCCGGCCTGCTCGACGCCCTGATCGCGGCGCAGCCGGAGATCAAGGTCGACATGGCCTTCGGCAAGGTCCGCAAGGCCCTGCCCCAGTTCGAGGGCCTCCAGGCCCGCGAGGCCCCCGCCGGCTTCCGCGGCGAGCTCCGACCGTATCAGCGCGAGGGCCTCGGCTGGCTCGACTACCTCCAGAAGTTCGAGTTCGGCGGCATCCTCGCCGACGACATGGGCCTGGGCAAGACCGTGCAGGTCCTCGCCCACCTCCAGAGCCGCCGCGCCCGCCGCCAGTCCAAGGGGCCGTCGCTGATCGTCGTCCCGCGCTCGCTCGTCTTCAACTGGATGCAGGAGGCCGAGCGGTTCACGCCCCGGCTCCGCGTCCTCGACTACACGGGCCCCGGCCGCCAGGCCCTGCGCGAGTCGTTCGACGAGTACGACCTGATCATCACCACCTACGGCACGATGCGGACCGACATCGCCGACCTCTGCCAGCGCGAGTTCGACTACGTCATCCTCGACGAGGCGCAGGCGATCAAGAACGCCGACAGCCAGTCGGCCAAGGCCGCGCGGCTCCTGAAGGGCAAGCACCGGCTGGCGATGACCGGCACGCCGATCGAGAATCACCTGGGCGAGCTCTGGTCGATCTTCGAGTTCCTCAACCCCGGCATGCTCGGCACCGCCGGCGTCTTCAAGCGGCACACCAGCGGCTCCGCCGCCTCGGACGACAGCTCGCGCGGCCTGCTCGCCCGCGCCCTGCGGCCGTTCATCCTCCGCCGGACCAAGGCGCAGGTCGTCCAGGACCTGCCCGACAAGCTCGAGCAGACCCTCTACTGCGACATGGAGCCCGCCCAGCGCAAGACCTACGAGGAGCTGCGGGCCCACTACCGCACGGCCCTCCTTCGCAAGGGCGAGGCCGACCTGAACCGCTCGAAGATCGAGGTCCTGGAAGCCCTCCTACGGCTCCGCCAGGCCTCGTGCCACCCCGGCCTGATCGACCCGTCCCGCGCGGCCGACCCCAGCGCCAAGCTCGAGATGCTCCTGCCGCAGCTCGCCGAGGTCGTCGACGAGGGGCACAAGGTCCTGATCTTCTCGCAGTTCACCTCGTTCCTGGCCCTGGTCCGCGAGCGGCTGGAGGCCGAGGGGATCGCCTACGAGTACCTCGACGGCCGGACCCGCGACCGCGCGGCCCGGGTCGAGCGGTTCCAGAGCGACCCGTCGGTCCCCGTCTTCCTCATCAGCCTCAAGGCCGGCGGTCTCGGCCTCAACCTGACGGCCGCGGATTACGTCTACCTGCTCGACCCCTGGTGGAACCCCGCCGTCGAGGCCCAGGCCATCGACCGCTCGCACCGGATCGGCCAGACCCAGCGCGTCTTCGCCTACCGCCTGATCTGCCGCGACACGGTCGAGCAAAAAATCCTCGAGCTCCAGCAGAAGAAGCGCGACCTGGCCGACGCGATCCTCAACGCGGACAACCAGGGGATGATCGCGGGGCTGACGCGGGATGATCTGGAGTTCTTGCTGTCGTGAGTTCCGCTTCCCCGCCTGGGCGTCTATTTCAGGTTGGGCTCAAAGGGCAACCATGAGACGTAACCCGAACAGAATCGATGAAGAGCGCGTTTGCATCGACTCTCTCGTTCAGCACTTACGAGGGATCGATGGCGGCTCCTCCGTTGAAGCGCAGGAGGAACCGGATGACCCACCGGATTATTGGCTCACGATTGGAGGGCATAGATTCGCAGTTGAGGTTACGAGCATCGTGACCGACCAAGGATACGACGCTCTCTGCCGGGCGCTGTGCGACTCGGTCGAGGTCCAGAACGAATCAGACTTTCCATTTGTTGGAACGTACGCGTTTAACGTCCTTCGGCGTCCGGACATTCCGAAGCGGGGGTCTAAGGAGTGGAAGAAGCTGATTGCGGATGCTAAGGCTGGCATTGAGAATTTGGCGGGCTCCCCTCCTGATTCGAAGGTTAGGTTGTCGCAAGACGCTAATGGTCGAATCGATATATTTAAATTAGATGACAATGGAGCAGCCGTGCGGTTGTGCCGGGCCTCGGAGGCAAAGTGGGAAGGGGAAATCCAAGGGGAGCTTTCCCAACTTCTCCGGCAGTCCATTGAGAAGAAACGAGAGAAGATTCAGAGTAAAGGTGTATTGAACGTGTGTGCCAATGTTATATTAGTTCTTTATGATGCCTTTGGGTACGGCGACGTCGAAAATGCCAAGCGGGCACTCTCAAATCTCGGAGGCTATGACTGGCTACACTCGATTTTCTGGGCAGCGTCATTCTCTGATCGGGCGAACGTCCTGTACCCTAGCAGTCCGGGCCGAGCAGGTGCATTTCTTTATAGCAAGAACGATGGCTGGCGATAGTGGTCTAATCTCGCGGGCGAGTGACCCTGGTGGCAAGAACCATCAGTGCGCGTAGACCCCGGACGCTGGTGAGAAGATCCACCAGCGGCGGGTGGCACTGGTCGCCGGTTCTGGGTGCCACTGGTGGCTCTTGCCACCAGTGGCCGAGGCCAGTCCACAGGTGGTAAGACTCACCTGTGGTACCCGGTGGCGCTTGGCGATCTATACTCTGTTGGGTGCATCGTGAATCTCACGGCCTCAACAACCAGAGCCAAGGTGCAATATGCCAGAGCCAATCCTGACGATCTTCAACCAGCACATTGCTGAGAGCGGCACCCCGCCCTCCATCAGCAACGAGTCTTCCGGCTTGTACATCGGATACTTCGAGAACTCCTACGGCGAGCAGTGGATCTTTACGTTCGACCCCAAGACTCGCGAGGCGAGTCTCCGGGGCGGGGATATCGGTTGGGAAGATGGGCATATCGTCCACAATGGACGAGTTGCGGATTTGATCCTTGGTCGGGAGGAGGCTGCTTGGCTTCAAGCTTGCTGGAATGCGATCCACGCGTAGCGGGGGATGAAAGGGACATTCCCAAACGAGGCAATTTCTCGGCCTCGCCCGCGGTTGCAGCGGCGGGTGGCACTGGTGGCAAGAGCCACCAGTGGGATTGACCGCTGACACTGGCGGGAAGACCTACCAGCGCCACCCGGCCGCCGTGCATTTGAGGCGCTTCATGATCGCCGGAGCAGCCCCGCGTTTCGAGTGGCGGCCAAATCCTGATGGAGCCACCAGGACGATCGATGAGGCGTGCGAAATCGCGAGGCGTTGGGGCGTGGTGATCCCCGACGACGTCCAATTCTCCGTGGACGAATACGATTACCTGGACGAGAATACAACGGCCAAGACCACGACGTTCCGGGAGTTCGAAGGGACGATCATCGACTGGTCCTGGTTCTTCCACAGGAAGACCGGGAAGATCCCGTTCCTGATCCGCAAGGACATCCTGGCGAGCGACGAGGCCATCGTGGCCGTCATCGGTCATGAGATGTTCGAGCTCGAAAGGCTCCGTTCGATCTTCGCGGAAGGTGCCCCCATCGAGAAATGGGAGGCCGAGACCAGCCCGGATAACCCGGGGAACTTCCACTGGCAAGCGTGGGATTACGCGGACGAACTGGTCGAACGCATGAGGAAGGCGAAAAAATGATCAAAAAATTGGTCGAGATGTACGAGAGCGGTTCCCTTACCGGCTATCAAGTGATGATGGACTGCCTCCAGATGCTCGATCCGGGCAACCCGGACCTCATCCTCTCCGAACTGCCGGAGGAGATCCTCGACGAGATGCTGGAATATGCGCGGCGCTACGATCCCCGTCGTCCGCATTCCGCATCGATCATGCCCCCCGCCGAAGACCAGGTCCGGGCGGCGGAGCGCTGGATCTGTGTCCGCCAGGTCGGGAGTTCCAAGCCCGTCGATTGCTGATGGGATTCGAACAGGCGGGCGGGTTGACGCGGGATGACCTGAAATTCCTGCTCTTCTGATCCCGGTTCAATCCCCGTCCTTGTCCACGTGGAAGCCGATGCGCCGCCGCTTCGGCGGGTCGGGCGGGGGTGCCATCAGGCGTCGGATCGCATCGAAGACGACCTTGAATTGGTCGTCGTATTTCCGCTCCAGGACCTCCAGCTTCCGGGACAATTCCGCGTGCGACCCGATCATCGCGCGGAGCCGGACGAACGCCCGCATAATCTCGATGTTGACCTCGACCGCCCTCCGGCTCCGCAGCACGCTCGAAAGCATGGCGACGCCCTGCTCGGTGAAGGCATAGGGCCGGGCCCGCCGCCCACCCCACCGACTTGAGATCACAGTTTGTGATCTCAAGTCGTCGAATTCCTCTTTGGAGAGCTGGAACATGAAGTCGTCCGGGAACCGCTCCAGGTTCCGCTTGACCGCCTGCACGAGGGCCCTGGTCTCGACCTCGTAGAGGGTCGCCAGGTCGGCGTCGAGGAGGACTTTCTGATCGCGGATCACCAGGATGGCACGATCGATCCGCTCGACGGGGATCAGGGACCTGGAAGGGATCTTCGCCATGAGGGCCGACCATAGACGACGTCGTGCCGCGAATCAAGCGAAGGGGAAGGGCTCCCTATTGGGATAGGCGGTTCCCGCCGCGAGGATCGCGGGTTATGATCCGGACGTCCCTCCGGTGTCCACCCGTCAATTCGGCGGGTCCGTCCTCAATCCACCCGATGAGGAGTCGAGAGCCGTGGGCCACGACGATTCGAATTCGAGCCGCGGCGATCGCCGCACGTTCCTCCAGGCCGGGGCGATGGCCACGGCCGCGGCCCTGGCGACGGGGCCCGGCCTCGGGGCCCAGGAGGCCGCGCCGAAGGCGCCGGAACTGCCCCGGCGGCCCCTGGGCAAGACCGGGATCGACATCACCATCCTGGACATGGGCACCGGCAAGGGCCCGGACGTCGATCGGCTCCTGCGGCTCGGCTTCGCCCGCGGCGTCCGGGCCTACGACACGTCGGAGACCTACCACTCCGAGGGCGCCTTCAAGAAGTGGTTCGAGCAGGACCCCGCCGTCCGCAAGCAGATCTTCCTCGTCACTAAGGACGCGCCCAAGGTCCCTTCCCAGATCGCGGGGATGCTCGACAAGCGGCTGGCGGCGCTCGGGACCGACTACGTCGACCTCTTCTTCATCCACAGCTTCGGCGACAACCACCCGCTCGACGACGCCATCGCCATGGTCAAGAGCCGGGAGCTCAAGGAGGCGGTGGAGGCGGCCAAGAGGTCGGGGAAGGCCCGGCTCGTCGGGATCTCGACCCACCACAAGGACCGCGCCCAGCTCATCAAGGCGGCGGCCGAGGGGGGGATCGTCGACGCGATCATGCTCCAGTATCGCCCCTGGCTCGACAAGGACTCCCCGCTCAACCGGGCGATCGACGCCGCCCACGCGAAGGGGATCGGCCTGATCTCGATGAAGCAGATCGCCGGCAACTTCCTCGGCGACAAGCCGCAGGGCAGCATCCTCGATGACGTCCGCCGCCGCGTGCCCGTGCTCGCCGGCCGGAAGCTCACGCCGTACCAGGGCCTGCTCCACGCGATCTGGACCGACGAGCGCCTGAGCGCCGTCTGCACCACGATGCGGAACACCGACCATGTCCGCGAGAATACCGACGCCGCCCGCCGGTTCGAGCCGCTCAAGGAGGCGGACATCCGCATGCTCCGCGACGCGACCCTCGCCCACGGCCCGACGCTCTGCGCCGACTGCGACGGCCGCTGCTCGGTCGCCGCGGGCACGCAGGCCGAGCTCGGCAACCTGACGCGGTTCCTGACGTACCACGAGCACCACGGGCTCCGCGCCGAGGCGCGCCGGCTCTTCGCCGACCTCCCGCCCGAGGCCCGCGACTGGTCCGGCGCCGACCTCGAGGCGGCCCGCGCCGCGTGCCCCAACCGGCTCGACTTCGCGAGGCTCCTGCGCCGGGTGGAGGAGCACCTGGGCTGATCCCCGCGGGGCCGCCCGTCCACGCCCGGTGGGGATACATTCCCGGGACTCCGGGGTTGAAGCCGTATCGCTCCCACCCCGGAGGCCCCGCCGATGACCGCGCTTCTGACCATGGCCGTCCTCCTCGTCCTCCCGGACGGGGACCCGAAGCCCCGCACCTGGGATGTAGACGGCGTGAAGCGCGAGGCGCTCGTGTTCGAGCCGTCGAGGACGACCGCGGGCAAGGTCCCGCTGGTGTTCGACTTCCACGGCCACGGCGGCACCGCCCGCAACGCGGCCCGCGCTCATCACATCCACACGACCTGGCCCGAGGCCCTGGTCGTCTACATGCAGGGCCTGAACACCCCCGGCCGGCTGGTCGACCCCGAGGGGAAACGGCCCGGCTGGCAGGCGGGCCCCGGCGCCCAGGAGGATCGCGACTTGCTGTTCTTCGACGCTGTGCTCGCGTCGATGAAGGCGGATTATCCGGTCGACGAGCGGCGGATCTACGCGACCGGCCACTCCAACGGCGGCGGGTTCACCTACCTGCTCTGGGCGAAGCGCGGCGAGGCCTTCGCGGCCTTCGCCCCGGTCGCGGCGGCGGCGGGCCCCTACTTCCGGGAGGCCAGGCCCAAGCCGGTCTTCCACGCCGCCAGCGAGAAGGACCCGCTCGTCACGTTCGCCATGCAGACCCGAACGCTGGACCGCGTCAAGAAGCTCGACGGTTGCGAGGGCCAGGGCGAAGACTGGGCGAAGGGCTGCCTGCGCTACCCGTCGAAGGATGGCACGCCGGTCGTGGTCTACCTCCACGACGGGGGGCACAGGTACCCAGAGGCGGCCCCGGAGCTGATCGTGAAGTTCTTCAAGGAGCAGGCGAAGCCGTAACGGCCGGGATAGCGTCCGCGGGGCGAAACGGACATTCTCGGACCCGGCGATCGAGCGCGCAGGCCAGGCAACCCGCGCCCGGCCTTGCCAAGAGGAGAGGAGTCCAGCATATTTTAGATATTCGCGAACTCCGGATTCCACGATGTTTTATCGAAACTTGATCATTAAGATTTGTTGAAACCGCGGAATCCCCTTTGAGTTCTCGGGGCGCCTCGCCTATCATCGCGGCTGTTCCCGGGGCGTGCCCCGCGGGCCGATGAGATCGTCCCTCCCTCTCGGGTGATTGCACGCCTCGATGCGGACGGGGGGCCACGACGATGAATCCGCGAATCGACGCAGACGCATCGGATCGGCGCCGCGGCCGGGCGGGTGCCGGAGTCCTCGGATCGGGGGCATATCTGGCGGCGCTGGCCGTCCTCGCGGGCGCGCCGGCCACCCGGGCCGACTTCGCCTCGGCCACGGGCACGGCGACCATCACCATGCGGAAGCGGGCAAGCCATCGATCTCAATGATGGGCGCGATCCCCACCTTCCCCGGTGTGTTCTCGTTCGGCGGGGGGATCAGCACCGAGGGGTTCGGGGCGATCAGTGATTCGCTCGCCCCGGTGCCGGGGGGCGGCTTCGTGTTCATCCCGACGTCGCCGCCCGCCTCCAGCCCCAGCTACATATCCCAGGCGGGCGGCGTCCCCCCCTGACCACGTCCACGACGGAGATCGACTTCTCGGTGGCCTTCACCGCGGACGCCTCGGGCCTGCCCGCCGAGCACCTGACCCTGAGCTACCCGATGCTCTCGATCATCGGGGGTGAGATGGCCTCCTTCTCGGCATCGATCAGCTACATGATGGGGACGACCTCGCTGGGGAAGCAGACGCTCCTGTACACGGCCCCGCCCGGCAGCCCCGTCCTTGGGACCGCGACCGGCACCCCCCTCGACCTCCCCGCACTGGCGCCCGACTCCACGCTGACCGTCTCGGGCTTTTTCGTATTCTCCATCACGAGCGTGGGCGGCCCCCCGACGGAGATCAAGACGTTCGGCGTCGCCCCGGAGCCGTCCTCCCTCGCCCTGATGGCTACCGCTGCGCTGGGGACCGGCCCATGGGCCATCGCCCGTCGCGGGAGGCGCGCCCGGCGCCGCGGCGACGCCCCGCCCGACGTGATCGCGCCGGGCGGGGCGCGCATGCGAATCCGTCCGTTCCGACGTCCGGCTCACCCCTCCCGCCGCAACCGCCGCCGGAGCCGCGGGGCGAGCAGGATCAGGCCGCCGACGCCCATCAGGGCCAGCGTTGCCGGCTCGGGCGCCGTGTGGAATGCGCCGGAGGCCGTCGATAGCGTGAGGCCGAAGTCGAACGCCTCGGAGAACGGCGCGCCCGGCGACGTCCACGGCTGGAGCTTCGCGTAGAACGTCATCCCGTCGACCGTCAGCGAGACCGGCGCCGAGAGCGGCCCGGCCGTGAAGACGTTCGCCAGCGACGTCTCGCCGGCCGACAGGTTCCCGACGCGTCGCCCGAGACGAGCAGCGTTGCCGGGGCCCCGGTCGCCGTGCCGCCGACGTAGTGTCTGAAGCTCGTCGACCGGGAGGCCGCTGATCGCGGCCAGGGTCAGCGTGCTCTGCCCGACGGTGATCGAGCCGCTGTCGGTCGTCGGCGCGTTCACGCTGGCCGAGACCTGCACCAGGAACTCGGCCCGCGCCACGCCCACGATCAGCCCGAGGGCCAGACAATTCCCGCCGGCGACCAGCATCCTGCCGTGGCGCATCATGCTCCGGGACTCCAGTTCCCTCGGGGTGCCGATCGCGTCGTATCCGGATCGCTCGCGACGTCGTCCGCGGCGTCGGGCGGCTCACCGGCACCCGCGGCGCAGGGCGGGGCGACGTCCGGCGGGGCCCTCCGCGGGGCGGGACTCTACCGGATCGCGCCCGGCGCGCCAATTCACGGCTTCCCGCCCCCGGGCGCGCGGAGATGCCCCGCCGGGACATGCGTCCGGGCGGGGCAACGGATGACTGCGGTGAGAGGAGCGAACGGGCCGGGGGATCAGGCCGCGACCCGCGCCTTGCGGCGGAGGACCGGGGCCAGCAGGATCAGCCCGCCAACGCCCAGCAGCGCGAACGTCGTCGGCTCGGGCACGGCCGTGATCAGGCCGCCGAAGTTGCTGCCGGTGGTCGCGCCGTTGACCGTCAGGTTCGAGAAGTTCACGGCCTCGCCGATGAAGTAGATGCCGCCGAGCGGCCCCTGCCCCGCGGGGTTGTCGTAGACGTTCGTGACGTTCCCCCCGGTCGTGGGCGTGCCCTCGATATTCGTCAGCGTGATCGTGCCGGTCAGGAGGAACGTCCCCGAGGCGGGGAAGCCCGGATTCCCCAGGTTGTTGATCGTGACGGCGTCCGTGTACTTGACCGTGAACGAGTCGGGCGCGCTGTCGGAAGCGGTGCTCGCCACCCCGATGTTGCCGATGTTGATCGAGTCCTGGCCGGGGGTCGGGACGGTGAACTGGGTGGTCGGGTTCACGTCCAGGAGCGTGAGCGTCGTGCCGCCGAAGCTCGCCGTGGCGCCGCCCATCACCGAGCCGTCGCTGCCCGAGAGCGGCGTGTTGACGATCGTGATCCCCGACCCGGACGAGGTGACGGTGTTGCCGCCCGCCGTGACGCTGTCGATCGTGAGCGCCGCCGAGTACGTAAAGGCGGCACGGGCGAACCCGGGGGCCAGCAGCGCCGCCCCGGCGATCACGCCTATCTTCCCGAGTTTCCTGATCATGATGCCTGCTCCTCGATGTTCCAGGCCTGCCGTCTTTGGCCGGGCGGGTCGGAGTCCGGCGTCGATCGGTCGACGCTCGGACCATCCCGGCTCCGCTGACCCCGGACACCCCGGGGCCGGGCGTGAGGCATGCAAACGCAAGGCCAACTTGGCATCTTCGAGTCACTAAATCATTAAAACAGGCATTATCAATCTTCCGATCCGTTGTCGACGGGCCGCCGCGCCGGCTTTTCCCGGGGAATTGGCCCGCTTCCTAAAGATCCGAGATCAATGGATGGATCGCCTCCCACGGGCATGGGGGGATGAGTTCCTCCGCGAGCGAAACGCGCTGCTCCCGGCCCGCCGGCATGGCGACGGCCCGAATTCCCATCAGGACGCGCAAGCGTCTTGGGATTCGGTCTCGATCATCCCTTGATTGAAGCCGGGCCGCCTCCGCGCCGGGGACGGCGGGGCCGTCCGGCCCGAGCGATTTTCTTTTGCGTGTGGCGTCCCATCTTGGTGGGGTGGGCGTCTCTGCCCGCCCGGAGCCGCCCCCCGTCGGGCGGGCACAGAGGCCCGCTCCACCGGGGGTGTCCAGTCCGCCACACGCGAGCGAAGACCGCTCTAAAAAGCCCGGCCTGCGGGCCGCGCCGCGGCCGAGCGATCCGCCACGGGCGGACCGGCCCTCGCCGATCGGCTCTCTCCCGCGTGAGCGACCCGCCCCATCGCGGGTCGAGACCTCGTCATTCGCGGGCCTGACGACGCGATTCCCCCCGGGGGTTGGTCGTGCTGGTCCAAACACCGAAGGCGTGCCGCAGAGTCATTCGACTCCCCGCGCACGCCTTCGGTGTTTGGACCAGCCAGGCATCCGCTCGCCGGCACCGTGCCCCGCGTCGGACGCGAGCGGTGCGTGCGAGAACGCCTCGCCACGGGAGGGAAGTCCGGGCGAGGTCATGCTCTCGACGTTGAGAACAGGGCCGAGGCCTGAGCCGAACTCAGACTCGCTCGGACCGGGCGATGCGACGGACGAGACGACGGAGCCGCGGGGCCATCAGGAAGAGGCCGCCGACGCCGAGCATGGCCACCGAGGCGGGCTCGGGGACCGGGGTCACGGTGAGGAAGCCGCCGATGGAACCCGCACCACCCGTACCCGGAGGTGCGTTCACCGTCGGCGGGGAGTAGGTGATATTGGTGAGCGAGTAGACCAGGTTGCCGATCGTGAGCGGACCGGAGATGTTCGTGACGGTGTTCTTGCTGATCTCGCCCTTGATATCCGACCGGAGGAACGTCAGGAAGCCGGTGAGGATGATCGAACCGGAGCCGGGCGTGTCCGGCGCCGACTGGACCAGAGTGAGCTTGATCGCGTAGGGGACGACCCCCATGTCCGTAGCGGTAGGCAACGCCGTGGTGAAGTCGGTGACGGTCGACAGCGCGATGTTCTGGTCGCCCGCCAGCGCCGTGCCCATCGACGGGGCGAAATTCACCGCCGAGGAGCTACCGAACGGCTTCGACGAGGGAACGACCGCGGTCGAGTAGGAATAGTCCGCGCGGGAAGACGTCGCGATTGCGGCGACGAGTCCTATCGCTGTGAAACTTATAAATCGATTCATTAACGACTCCTTTGACTGCGAGTGTTGGCCCCGCCGAGGCATTGCACCCCGGCGGGGTTCGAGTGGGTCGGCGGTCAGCCGACGACCTTGAGGCGACGACGGGCCACCAGCCCCAGGCCCAGGCCACCGACGCCCATCAGGGCGATGGAGGCCGGCTCGGGGACCGCTGTGGTGAGGAAGGCGCTGATCTCGCCCTTGGAGAACGAGTTGCCCGCGATCGTCGGGGGGGAGTAGGAAACGTCGCCTGGGTTGATCGAGTAGACGCGGCCGTTGATCGTCGTCGACAGGATGCTGCCGAGGGAGACGAACGTGTTCATGCTCGTCTCGCCCGCGTTGTCGAGGCGGGTGAAGCTCAGCACGCCGTTGACCTTGAGGGTGCTCGAGCCCGGGGTGTCACCATCGGCTCCGTCCTGGACGATCGTGATCGTGATCGAGTAAGGCACCGATCCCGTGTCGGTCGGGGGAGGCGTCAGGGTCGACGCAACGGAAACGGACGAGAGGGCGATGTCCTGGCTGCCGAACAGCCCAGGCCCGCCGGATGCGGCGCCGAACGACTCGCTCGACATGCCGGACGCCCCGATGTTGTTCGGGCCGGCGGGCACGACCACCGTCGAGTAACTGAAGTCGGCCTTCGCCTGGCCGACCAGGAACAGCCCTACGGCCAGGGCGGCCGAGATCCTCGTCAAACATCTCATGAAGTGTTCCTCCTCTGGAGTTTCCTCGGTCGTCAGACCATCCGCGTCAGCCTTGCGGGACGGCAGCCGTGAGGCAGCCGAGGAGCCCATACCGTCCTGTCCGCCATGCCGCCCGGGTTTTCGGGCCGCATGATGCAAGACATTTTTCTCCGGCACAAGACCAACACGCGTCCTAGAATCAGCGCCCGGGCCTCCCGTTGCAAGATCATTTTGCAATTTCGTCCGCTATGACGATTTTCGTAAACATTGTGCAGCCCACATCCAACTTCATTGGGAAGCGCGGAACAGCGCTCGACACGACCCTCACACCTCCCGCGGGGCGGGAGACGGGCGGGTCGGCCTGGACCTGAACACGTAACTCGTTACCAGAGCGAAGGATAGAGAAATATCACTTCGCCTCTTCGGCCGGGACCCTGGGGGCCTCGACTTTGGGCGCGGCGCGGAGGACGGTCTGGACGTCGCTGTAGGGCACCGGCGCCAGGTTGTAACGCGGCTCCCACTCCTCGGCCTTGGCCCGGAGCGTCTCGTCGAGGAAATCGGTGATCGACTTGGTGACGTTCGGCTCGAGTCTCAACAACTTAAACCCATGCAGCGACGAGGGAAAGAGCTCGACCTTGTTGCCCCGAACCCGGACGATGGCCGGCCGTGTCGACTTGACGACCTCGGCCGAGGCCGGGTCGCGCTCGCCGGCCAGGACGCACAGGGGCATCCGCGGGGCCAGGGCGCGCAGGGGCTGGCCGATCCGCAGGCCCTGGCTCTGGGCATCGACCATCGGCGAGATCAGCACGAGCCCCCCGAGGTCGCCCGCGCGGCCGGGGCTGGAGGTCGCCGCCTCGGGCACGCTGGCCCAGGCCGCCGCCAGGTTCGCCCCCTCGCCCACGGCCACCACGCCGAGCCGCGCCAGGTTCAGCTCGCCGCGATTATGTCGGTCGATCAGAAAGAGATACGACGACTGCAGGTCGCCGACCATCGCCTGCCAGTCCTTGGCCCCCAGCGACCGCCGGGCGTTGGCCCCGTGTCCGCGGAGGTCGACGGCCAGCACGGCGTAGCCGAGCTTCTGGAGCGCCTCGGCCAGCCCCTGGTTGTCGAGCTCGGCGATCCTGTCCTGGAAGTCCTTGGTCGAGCGGTCGCGCTCGTGGACGAGGATCACCGCGGGTGAGCCGGTGCCGAGCCGCGAGGGGTAATACAAAGCGGATAAAGGCGTTCCGTCCGACGCCATGAGCTTGAATGCGTAGTGGAACGTCCCCGGCGCCGGGGCGGCCTTGGCGGGGTCGGCGGCCTTGGCGAACGGGTCACCCCCCTTGGCGACGGCCTTGGCCTTGCCGCCGCCGGGGGCGAGAAGGCCCCCCTTGCGCGCCTTGCCCTTGGGGGCGTCTTGGCGGTCTTGGCCGCATCCACTTTGCCCGCCGGATCTTGCGCCAGGGCGACCCCGACGGTCGCCAGGGCTGTCGTCGCGATCAGGGCGACGCCCCGCCACCCCCATGCCGCTCGGTTGCGAATCACGACCGCCCCCTTCGGAACCCGCCGTCCGGGACCTCGGTTGTGGCTCCGCCGTCTTAAAATTGCACGTCCGATTCATCCCATCGTAAGGCCCGATCCCGGCTTTGACAAGCGTCGTCGGCCCGCTTGACCGGCGATCGGCCGGTCCTGTACGGTCCTTCGATAAGTCGACTAGCCCCGACTGCGCGTCCCCTGGGAGCCTCCGCCGATGAGCGATCTCACCCATCCCGACCGCCGCGACTTCCTCCGCCTGGCCCTGGCCGCGACCGCCTCGGCCGCCGCCGGCCCGGCCCTGGGCCAGGAGCCCGCCGAGACCGAGGCGCGTGCCTTCCTCAAGGGTTACAACGAGGGCTGGCTCCCGCTCGAGACGCTCGCGAACCAGGCCGCCTGGGTCGCCTCGACCGACGTCTCCGAGGCCCACACCGCGGCGCAGGTCGCCAAGAATCAGGCGCTGAGCGAGTTCGTCGGCTCGACCCGGGTCATCGAGACGACCCGCAAGCTCCTCGACCGCAAATCGAGCCTCGACGACCTGACGGCCCGCCAGCTCGAGAAGGTCCGCCTCCGCGCGGCGGAGGCGCCGGCGACCGTCCCCGAGGTCGTCAAGGCCCGGATCAAGGCCGAGGCCGACCAGTCGGCCGCGCAGGACGGCTTCGCCTATACATTAAAAAGGAAGGACAAGCCCGAGGAGCACCCCACGGCCAATGCCATCGATCGCGTGCTCGTCGAGTCGTTCGACCTCGACGAGCGCCGCGATTACTGGGAGACCGCCAAGACCATCGGCGCCCCGCTGCGATCCGGCCTTCTCAAGCTCAGGCAGCTCCGCAATCAGGTCGCCCAGGCCCTCGGCTTCCCCTCGTTCTTCGCGCTCCAGGTCGCCGACTATGGGATGACGGTCGACGAGATGCTGGCGCTCACCGATACCTTCCTCGACGAAGTGAAGCCCCTTTACGAGCAGCTCCACACCTGGGCCAAGCATGAATTGGCCCGGCGTTACAAGGCCGACGTCCCGCCCGGCAAGCTCCCCGCGCACTGGCTGCCGAACCGCTGGGGCCAGAACTGGCCGGGCCTGGTCCAGGGTATCGACATGGACGGGCCATTCAAGGCGAAGTCGAAGGAGTTCATCGTCGAGCAGTCCGAGCGGTTCTACACCTCGCTCGGCTTCCCGGGGCTGCCGAGGTCGTTCTACGAGAAGTCGGATCTTTATCCCGCCGACCCGAAGACCGGCCGCAAGAAGAACTCACATGCGAGCGCCTGGCACATCGACCTCCGCGACGACGTGCGGAGCCTGATGAGCGTCGAGCCGAACTCGTACTGGTTCGGCACGGCGCACCACGAGCTTGGTCATATCTATTACTACATCAGCTACTCGCGGCCCGAGGTCCCTCCCCTGCTCCGCGCCGGCGCCAATCGTGCGTTCCACGAGGCGATCGGCGACCTGATCGGCCTGGCCTCGGGCCAGCGGCCTTACCTCGACTCGATCGGCCTGCTCCCGCCCGAGGCCAAGACGGCCGACCCCGCCCAGTGGCTGCTCGACACGGCGCTGGACGGCTCGTCGATCGTCTTCTTGCCCTTCTCGGCCGGCACGATGACGCGGTTCGAGGCCGACTTCTACTCGGGCAAGATCCCCGACGGCTCCCTCAATTCGGCCTGGTGGTCGCTCGTCGGCAAGTACCAGGGCATCGCCCCGCCCGGCGAGCGGCCCGAGACGCTCTGCGACCCGGCGACGAAGACGCATATCAACGACGATCCGGCCCAGTATTATGATTACGCCATCGCCACCGTGCTCAAGTTCCAGCTCCACGACCACATCGCGCGGGAGATCCTCAAGCAGGACCCGCGCGAGTGCAACTACTACGGCAACGCGAAGGTCGGCGACTTCCTCCGCTCGATCCTCCGCCTCGGCGCCACCCGCGACTGGAACGCCGTCCTGAAGGAGGCGACGGGCCAGGGCCTGACGGCGAAGCCGATGGTCGCCTACTTCGCGCCGCTCATGGATTGGCTGGTCGAGCGGAACAAGGGGCGGACGGTGGGGTGGGGCTGAGGCGACGTTTCCGGGTACAATTCGGATGGTCTCGGAAAGGACCACGGCTCCGGAGGAGTCCACGATGTCGACGGGAACCCAGGCCGCCGCGACCCTCGACGATCTCCTCAAGGTCGAGGGCAAGGCCGAGCTGATCGGCGGGAGGATTGTTCGCCTCATGGCCGCCGGAGACATCCCCCATTTCGTGGCCTTCGAGATCGCCGTGAGCCTCCGGGAGTATGTGAAGCAGACCGGCGTTGGCGCCGCCTTTGCCGACGGGATCGGCTTTGCCATTCGCCCTCCGCTCTCCAACGGCCGTCAGTCGTTCTCGCCGGACGCGGCTTACACAAGCGAGCCCCGCCCGAAGACGATGGGTTTCATCTTCCACGCGCCGACATTCGCGGTCGAGGTCCGCAGCGAGAACGACTGTGGCGCTTCGGCCGAGGACAAGATGGCCACCAAGCGTGCCGACTATTTCGAGGCCGGCACCGTCGTCGTCTGGGACGTCGACCCCGAGGCCGAGACCGTCGCCGTCTACCGGCTCGAGGCGCCGACGACGCCCACCATCTACCGCCGCGGCGATGTGGCCGACGCCGAGCCCGCCGTGCCGGCGTGGCGGATGGCCGTCGACGCGATCTTCGGCGGATAATCCGGGACCTCAAGCCGCCGAGCCCCGATGGCTTGACACGGTCCGCCGTCCCGGCTAATATTCAACCGGAGGGTTGAATGACCGCCACGGCCGACCTGGACCGGACCCTGACGGCGCTGTCCGACCCGACGCGGCGGGCGATCCTCCATCGCCTGTCGCGGGGGGAGGCGCGGGTGACGGAGCTGGCCGGGCCGTTCGCGATGTCGCTGAGCGCGGTCTCGAAGCACATCCGCGTGCTCGAGCGCGCCGACCTCGTGCGGAGACGCCGCGCGGGGAGGGAGCACGTGCTGTCGTTCAACCCGAGGCCGCTCGACGAGGCCTCGGCCTGGATCGACGCCCAGCGCGCCGTCTGGGACGCCCGGCTCGACGCCCTCGACGACCTGCTCCGCGCCGAGGACCGCGAGGCCGCGGCGAAACACCGGAAGAAAGGACCACGCCGATGAGTCCCGAACCGCCCGCCACGCTGAGCGTCTCCCGCCGCTTCGATGCCTCGGCCGAGCGCGTGTTCGACGCCTGGCTTGACCCCGAGAAGGCGTCGAAATGGCTGTTCGCGACGCCGACGGGCCGGATGGTCCGCGCCGAGGTCGACGCGCGGGTCGGCGGCTCGTTCACCTTTGTGCGGCGCGACGGCGACGACGTCGAGCACGTCGGCGAGTACCTCGAGATCGACCGGCCCCGGCGGCTCGTCTTCACCTTCGCCGTGCCGAGGTTCTCGCCGGTGTTCACCCGCGTGAGCGTCGACATCGTCCCGCTCGGGGCCGGCTGCGAGCTGACGCTGACCCACGAGGGCGTGCCGCCCGAATGGGCCGATCGCACCCGGGAGGGATGGACCATGATCCTCGCCGGGCTCGCCGGGTCGCTCGACGAGCATTAGAGCGATTTTCTCTCGTGTCTGCCGCCGGAGGGTGGTGATCCTGGTGGGGCGGGCCTCCGTGCCCGCCGGGGATCGGCCCCCTCGGGCGGGCACGGAGGCCCGCCCCACTCGGACCGATCGCACACCCGGACGAATACGGCTCTAAGGCGAAGGCCGGAGTAATTCCGGCCGCCTCGGCCTCGGGTGGCGCAAGGCCTGACGCGAGCCGGGCGGGGGCGGGGCGTCGTCGGGGGCGACGGCCGGGCCGGCGCGGGACTCGATGTCGTCCCAGAGCCTCGTCAGCTCGGCGCGGGCCGTCTCGGGCGTCGCGCGGGCGACGCGGGCCGCGACGTCGGTGCGAAGGGCCTCCATCCGCGGCCGGTCGAGCAGCCCCGCGCCGGTCAGGGCGACGAGCATCGCATGCGTATCGGCCACGGCCGATTTCCACGATGCCGGATCGACGCCCGGCGGCACGCGGTCGGCCAGCGGGTCGACGAGCGGGGCGACCTGCGATGCGCCGAACTCGGCCAGGGTGCGATAGGTCGCGCGCCAGTAGAGGAAGGCCAGGTAGACGGCCCCCCAGATCAACAGCGTCGCGATGATTCCCGCGACCACGAACCGGCGGCCCGAGGCGGATGGCTCGCCGAGGGCGGGCCTGCGCCTCAGGGCGTCGAGGTCCCATCGCCTGGTGGTGCGGGGATGGCCGTTGCCGTGACCGTTGCCGAGGGATGCCATCGCCTGCCCCTGTTGCCGTGGCCTCGGTCCCCAGTGTAGGACGCGAGGGCCTCGACGAACAGCCGGCCGATCTTCCTCGGCGCGTCGCCGATCGGGGCACCCTGCCATGAACGCGAACCTCCTCTTCCCGGGCCTTCGGAGCGGTTCCCGCCCGCCCCGCGAGATGACTCGATCCCGGCGAGCGGCGTCGCGCGCTCACGATCCCGCGGAATCCGAGAACGAGGCAGGGGTGAGTTGCGATGATCGCAGGGAGATCTTTGGCAAGTCGTATGATGAGTCAAGCCGCCGGGACATCGGCCGCGGGCCCGTATGCGCCGCGCCGACCGACCCCAATTCCCGGGTGCAATCCGTTGCCGGATTCGGATTGGCATGGGGCTTCCGAGCAGGCCCGGCTATGCTCCGGCGGGAGGGCTGGGCATGAAGCTTACCCGCGCACGGTTCACGACAAGGCGGATGATGGCGGCGGTGGCGCTCGCGTCGGTCGGCCTCGCTGCGGCGCGATGGCTGGAACTGAGAGGCCAGTATCGCGCCGAGGCCAAATATCACGAATTCGTGCTCGAGGATCTCGAAGACGTCTGCACCCACGGTTTCTATCCCTACTGCTCACGGGGTGCCCCGCCCATCCCCATGGAATACAACGCGGCGATCGCCCCACTCCACGCCCGATTCGTCGCCTATCACGAGCAATTGCGGCGGAAGTACGCGAGGGCCATGCGCAGCCCCTGGCTCACCGTGCCGCCCGATCCGCCTCTGCCATCCGAGCCCGAGTGAGCCCCGCCATGCCCCTCCCCCGCGTGCGGTTCACGATCCGTCGACTGATGGTCTCGGTGGCGTGGCTGGCCGTGTTGCTCAGCGTTCCCCGCAGCCTGTGGTGGTGCATGCAAATGATCGACCGGCGCGAGCAATACAAGGAGAACGCCTGCCACTTCCGCGCGGAGACGCCGTACTCTGCCGCGATGAAGAAGGCCTGGGAGTACGCCGCCTCCCACCCCTGGCTCCCCGTCGATCCTGACTGGCCGACGGAGCCCGAGGGGGAGGAGGGGTCCCCGAGCCGAGCCCCCCGTCAGGAAGAAGACGGCCGGGATCGGACCGTGATCCCGCACGGGGCCGCACGAAGGTGAACGGAAGGCGTACGCTCGGGTTCGCTCGGCCGGAGGATTGGGTTCGTTCGGCAGCGGGATTGGGTTCGTTCCGCACCGGGCTCGGGTTCGCTCGGCATCCCCCCACCGACCCAGGACCCGCCCGGCCCCCCCGGCCGATTGACGGGCCCGCGCAGGGGCCGTTACGATCGCCACCATCAACCCATGCGTCCGAAGCCTGAACCGATCCCCCGACGGCGAACCACCCCGTGCACATCCTGCTCACGAACGACGACGGCGTGTTCGCCCCCGGCCTGCGGGCCCTGCGCAAGGAGCTGAAGCGGCTGGGCGAGGTGACGGTCGTCGCCCCGGCGATGGAGCAGAGCGGGGTCGGGCACTCGATCACGCTGCTCGAGCCGCTGGTGGTCAAGTCGGTCGACGACGACGACGGGACGAACCTCGGCTTCATGGTCGAGGGCAGCCCCGCCGACAGCGTCAAGCTCGCCGTGCTCGAGCTCCTCGACCGGCCGCCCGATCTGATCGTCTCGGGGATCAACGCCGGGAGCAACGCGGGGATCAACGTCCTGTATTCGGGCACCGTCGCCGCGGCCATCGAGGGGGCCTTCTTCAAGATCACCAGCGTCGCCGTCTCGCTCGAGACGTCCGAGCACTACGACTACCCTCACGCCGCCAGGAACGCCGCGAAGGTCATCGAGCGGATCCTCGCCAACAAGCCCGAGCCGGGGTCGCTGTTCAACGTGAACCTGCCGGCGCACTCGCGGGGCGAGCCGAAGGGCGTGCGGATCGTGCCGATGGGCGTCGGCCGCTACGGCGAGGGGTTTCGAACGCCGCCGCGACCCCCGCGGGCGGACCTACTACTGGATGACGTACAACCCCCCGTACAATATCGAAGGCCCCGAGACCGACGTCACGAGCCTCTGCGAGGGGTACATCACCGTCACCCCGCTCCACTTCGACCTCACCCGCTACGACCGGCTCGAACCGCTCTCGGGCTGGGATTGGTCCTCGTAGGGTCCGCCATGCGGACCATCTTCGGTCGACGGCGATGACACCGAATGGTCCGCATGGCGGACCCTACAGGAGAGGATTCCGCCATGACCCTCCGCCTCGCCCCCGCCCTCGCCCTGACGCTCGCCCTGGCCGGCTGCGACGACGCCCCGCCGCCGCCCACGCCGGGCGTGACCCTGGGCCCGGCGGCCGCGAAGCCCGCCCCGCCGGCCGAGCCCGCCAAGGCCGCCCCCGAGCTCAAGCCGCGCGAGATCCTCAACAAGCGGACCACCGACATCCGCGACGTCCAGAAGGAGGTGGGCTCCGGCGCCGCCGTCAAGGCCGCCCCCCGCAAGCTCGGCAAGGACCCGATCACCATCGCCGGCAACGCCTACGTCTCGATCGTCGGCCAGAACTCGATCCTCAACATCAAGCACGGCCTCGACCTCTACCAGGCCGAGACCGGGTCGTATCCGAAAGATTATAACGAGTTCATGGAACAGATTATCAAAAAGAACAACATTGCCCTGCCGACCCTGCCCTACTACCAGGAATACGGCTACGACACCCCGACGCATAGTCTCATCATTCTTGAATATCCTCATTAAAAACCCGCCGGGGCCCGGCCCATGCTGCGGATCACGACCCGCGCCCGACACGTCTGCCGCGGCCCGTCCCGGCGCGACGTGCTCCGCGTCGGCTCGGCGAGCCTGCTGGGGCTGGGCCTGCCCGACCTGATCCGCGCGGCGAGCCAGACCGCGAAGGCGAAGTCGCTGATCCTCTTCTTCCTCGAGGGGGGACCGTCGGGGCAGGACCTCTGGGACATGAAGCCCGACGCGCCGGAGGGCGTGCGGGGCGAGTTCAGGCCGATCGCCACGAGCGTGCCGGGCCTGGTCTTCTGCGAGCACCTGCCGAGGCTCGCGACGCAGGCCCACCACCTGACGTTCGTCCGCTCGGTCCACCACGCGGTCAACGACCACAACGCCGGCGCCTACTTCATGCTCACCGGCCGCGACCCCTCGGCCGGCGGCAACCTCATCGCGGCGCCCAAGCCCGACAACTTCCCGCCGATCGGCTCGGTGCTCGCGAAGCTCCGGCCGTCGGGCCGGCCGCTGCCCGACTTCGTGCACACGCCGGATTGGATGAGCAATAATGGATTCTTCCTGCCGGGCCAGTCGGCCGGCTTCCTCGGCGGGCCGTACGAGCCGTTCGTCACCGGCGACCCGAGCCTGCCCGACTACGCGGTGCCGGGGCTGACCTTGCCCAGGGGGATCAGCCTCGACCGCGTCGGCGGCCGCCGCTCCCTGCTCGACGCCGTCGACCACGCCCTCGATGACCCGAACACTGACAGGCTCGATGCCCACTATCGCAAGGCGTTCTCCCTGATCTCCAGCCCCGAGGCTCGCCGCGCCTTCGACCTGAAGCGCGAGCCGGCGACCGTCCGCGAGCGGTACGGGCTCGACCCCGACAACCCTCGCAATAAAGAAGCCCGCCAGTTCGGCGGCCTGCCGCACCTGGGGCAATGTCTCCTGCTGGCACGCCGTCTGGTCGAGGCGGGCGTGCGGGTCGTCACCGTCTGCACCGGGGCGCGGTACGACCAGACGTGGGACACGCACCGCCAGCACTTCCCGCTGCTCAAGCGGTCGATCCTGCCGATGTTCGACCGGGCGTTCTCGGCGTTGCTCGAAGACTTGAATCAGCGTGGATTGCTGGAATCGACCCTGGTCGTGGCGATGGGCGAGTTCGGCCGGACGCCGAAGGTCGGGCAGATCACGAGCAGCGCCGGGGCCGACAAGGGCGGCCGCGACCACTGGCCCTATTGCTACACCATCATGTTCGCCGGCGGCGGCATGCCCGCCGGAGCGAGCTATGGCGCCAGCGACGCCCACGCCGCCTACCCGGCCCGCGACCCGGTGACGCCCCACGACGTCGCCGCGACGATCTACAAGGCGATGGGCCTCGACCCCTCGACCCCGATCCGCGACCCGCTGGATCGGCCGCATGCGATCAGCCTCGGGACGCCGATCGGGGCGCTGGTTGGAGACTGAACCTCATCGTATCGAATCGAAGGGTGGCAGGGGTTCGCTTGCGAACCCCTGCCACCCAGGGCTTCGATGCCTCGTTGAACAGGCTGGACTCGATAGGGTCCTGTGCTCATCCTCCAGACCACTCCGGGGGGATCGGGTCGGGGCGCAGGCCGTTCCTCGGCTCATCGTCATACCATCCGGCGCTCGACCACCGCCAGTCGGAGGCCCGCTCGACGAGCCCGCGCCGCACGGGATTGAGGTGGATATACGCCATCGCCGCGGCCAGCGTCCGCGGCTCGACGAGATTCCGGTCGTAACCGCCCCCGGGCTGCCAGAACAGGCGTTCGGTCCGGCCGTTCCGCTCGCGGGTCAGCCGCGGTAGCCATCGAGGGGCGTGCGCCTCCAGGTAGAGAAAGGCCCGGCGCCCTACCGGTTGCTTGATCGCCTTGAGGACGGCGGCCATCCGCAAATCGGGGCCATGAGGCCGGACGATGAGGTGGACGTGCTCGGGCATGAAGACGTACGCCCACAGGCCGAACTGCCAGCGAGCCCGGGCCTCGTCGATCGCCCGGGCGAGCCACGTGCAGGTCCGCTCGGAGGACAGGAGACGGAGCCGTCGATAGCACGAGAACCTCAGTTCGTGCGTGTGACCGGGCTCGTCGAAGCTGCGCCGGCGATGATGGCGGGCCCGATGATGCATCCCTGGGACGGTAGGTCGCGGAACCGGGTCGGGCAAGTTGCCGGGGTCGAGACGCGGCGCCGAGGACCGGGGTTCGCAAGCGAACCCCTGCCACCCAGACACCCTGCCACCGGGACATTCAGGCATCGAGACGAGGTAAGGATCGCCTCGCCGCGGACCCCCGACCATTGACGAATCCCCACCCCCACCATCACCATAACGGGAGACGCACGAGGGAGACGTCGCCGGCCTGGGGCGGCGGCTAAGGTGGGCCGATGCGGGGCGGCGAATGAGCATTACGTATCAATGCGAGCAGTGCGGGCAGTGGCATACCGTCCGGGAGGGGAGAGTCGGCACGCGGGCGCGGTGCAACGTCTGCGGCCATGAGATGGTCGTGCCCAACACGCCCGACCTGTTCGACGACGCGATCGACGGCCCCCGCGGCGGCGCCGCGCCACCTCAGTGGCAGCAGACGCAGGCGGCGACGGCCCCGGTGGCGAGGCCGGCGGCGAGCGCGGCGGGCGACGAGGCGTCGGGCAAGCTCTGGGGCGGCGGGCTGGGCGTCGCGGGGTTCGTCCTCTTCCTCGTGTTCCGGCTCGCCCTCCAGGGCGGCATGGGCCGGCCGAACGGGCGGGCCAGGCCCGGGCCGATGCGTCCGCAGATCGTGGTGCAGCAGCCGCGCGTCGACCTCAACGCCCCGGTTGCGCTGCCCCGGACGTTCCCCGACCTCGGCCCCGCGCGAGGTCGAGCCCGGCGTCCAGCTCCACGAGGTCGAGCTGCACGACGACAACCCCGCGCTGCCGGGCCACTCGGGCAAGCTCTGGCTCTACCTGCCCACGACCCGCGGCGCGAGGCCGCCGGCGTCGCTGCCGTGCGTCCTGATCGCGCCGGCCGGCAGCGCGACCTGCCTGACCGGGATGAAGCTCGCCCCCGACGACCGCCCCGAGCACCTGCCGTACGCCCGCGCCGGGTTCGCCGTGCTGGCCTTCGAGCTCGACGGGGCCGACCCGTTCCCCAACCCGCGGGGCCTGCCGGTGCCGTCGGTGCAGGCGTTCCTCCGCGCCCGCGCGGGGCTGGTCAACGGCGAGGTGGCGCGGGCGTTTCTCAAGGCGAAGGTCCCCGAGGTCGACCTCGGCCGGCTCTACGTCGCGGGCCACAGCTCGGCCGCGACGTTCGCCCTGCTCCTGGCCGAGCACACGCGCTTCGTGAAGGGGTGCGTCGCGTACGCCCCGGTCGTCGACCTCGCGGCCCGCGTCGACGTCGCCCGGCAGAACCGGCTCCGCATGCTCGGCGTGGACGACCTCTTCACGCGGCTCTCGCCCCGCGCCGGCGAGTCGAAGCTGAGCTGCCCGGTCTTCCTCTTCCACTCGCGTGACGACGGGTTCGTCCCCTTCGAGCAGACCGAGGCCTTCGCCGAGCGGCTCCGGAGCATGGACAAGCCCGTCATGCTGGAGCTCGTCGACGAGGGCGACCACTCCGAGTCGATGCTCAAGCAGGGCATCCCCCGCGGCGTCGCCTGGCTCAAGGCGCGCGACGCTGAGGTCCGCGCCCTGGGGAAGTGACCGGGGCGATTCAGGGGCGTCTCGCGATCGCGGCCGGGCCGGCGAGCAGTCGGGCCACGCGGCGCGTCACCGCCTCGCGCCCCAGGGGGCCGAGGTGGACGAGGTCCATGAGGTGGCCGTCGCCCACGGCCTCGCGGAGGTCGAGGACCTCGGGTGCGTCGGGCAGGCCGGCGATCACGGCCGAGAGCCGCCGGCCCGCCTCGGCGGGCACCCGCTCGCGGAGCCCGGCCGGCTCGGGGAGGAGGATGAGGACGACGCGAGAATCGAGCCGCCGAAGCCGCGTGAGGAGGCCTGTCAGGGCCCGCACGTTCGGGCCGTCCGGGCCGTAGGCGTCGGCGGAGAACCAGCCCTTGCGGGCGTATTCGCGGATCTGCCAGGCGCGGAACTCGTCGGTCGCCGGGTCGGCCCAGGCCGCGGGCGGCGTCCAGTAGTCCGAGGCCGGCGCGAAGGCCGCGTCGATCCCCATGGTCGGCGCCGCGGCGAGCCGCCACTCGATCGCGGCGAGGTCCTTGAGGTAGTTGAACTTCGTGAGGTTGGGCCGCAGCCAGTCCCCCGCATCCCCGGCGAGCCGGCCCAGCGACCCGAGGAATCGGGCCGGCCCCGTCGCCGGGCGCCTTGCCCGGGACAGCTGCGACCACACGGGCGGCGCCGGGTCGGCCAGCATCGCCTCGGCCATCAGGTCGCCCGGATCGGCAAGCATGCCGACGTTGATCCCGACGACGGCGACCGAAGGGCGGACCCCGCCCCGTTCGAGGAGCCTCGCGACCCGCTCGAAGTCGACCAGGCTCGCGTCGGGCCCGCAGAGGTTCAGCCAGCGCGCCGGCCCGTCCTCGACGATCAGGAGGCCCGGCTCCAGCGCCGTCTGCATCGTCGACGACCCGAGGATGACGCCCAGGCGGCCGCCGAGCCGCGGGTCGCTGCGGATGTCGCGGGCCGCCAGCGCGACCCGGCCGCCGATCCGCTCGAAGCCCCGACGTCCATCTTCGAGGGCATCGACGGGAACCACCCCGGCCGGCGGTCCGTCACCCACCGCAGCGCCGCGGCGGAGATCCCCAGGCCGAGCGCAACCGACGCGAGCGCCAGGGCCGTGCCCCGGAGGCGGGCGAGGTCGAACATGGTCGGCCCCCGGTCAGAAGCCCTGGTAGAAGAACAGGGCGCCCTGGCGGCCGAAATAGAGCACCAGGCCGAGCCGGACAACAATCCAGCCCACACGCAGGGCCGAGGTGAATCGGCGGGTCATCGGGGAGGCTCCGTCCATGGCATAGGCTTCCTAGAGGCCTTTGAAGCGGTCATGGTATCGCCGGCCCATGCCGCCACAAGCCCAGTCTTCTTAGGGTCCGCATGGCGGACCCTACGAGACGCCAACGCCGCGATCGCCTCGTGGTCGTCGCGGCCCGAGACGGCGTCGGCCACGCCCCAGAGGGCCAGGACGTCGCCATCGACCTTCGCCCGCGCCGCGGGCAACCGCTGCCACACACGGTTCGGATATCCCGTTGAACATACTGGGATCAATGGTCACGCTCGTGGCCCCGGATCGGCCGGTCGACCCTCGGTTTTGGGGCACGCATCAGGTAGGATGCAATCAAGGGCCCATCGTGGCGGACCAACCGCGGCTGAGGCCCCACCCCCCGGGAGCTGAGCATCGCCATGAGTGGGGCCCGCGCCGTCTACATCGGCACCGACAGCGGCGCCACGACCACCAAGGTCGGCGGCGTCTGGGACGACGGGACGACCATCTCGACCCGCGTCCTCCAGCACCCGACCGACGCCCAGCTCGGCCCCCAGGCCGTCGTCCGCGGCTGGGTCGATTCGGTCGACGAATATCTACGTGAACATGAATTAATCTGGGATCAGGTCCACGGCGTCGGCCTGGCGATCCCCGGGCCGTTCCAGAAGTACGGCGTGCTCGACCACACGGCCAACCTGCCGCCGAGCTTCACGGGGTTCGACGTCCACACGCCGTTCATGAGCGCCCTGTCGGAGCGCGCGGCCGTCCCGTGCCGCTGACCGTCGGCAACGACGGCGACCTCGGCGGCGTTGGCGAGGCCCAGCGCGTCCGGGGCTCGGGCCGCGGGAGCGTCGTCCTGCTGGCGCCCGGCTCGGGGCTCGGCTGCGCCTACATCGACGGCCGCGGCTTGCCCCTGACCGGCGACTTCTTCGCCGGCATGGAGGCGGCCCACATGCCCGCCCCGCTCCACGAGCTGGGCGCGAAGCCCCACCCGTGCGGCTGCGGCCGGACCTGGGGCTGCGTCGAGGTCTACACGACCCTCTCCGGCTTGCCCCACCTGCTCGACGACATCCTGCCGAAGTACCCCGACCATCCCCTGTCCAGGTCCGACCTCCCGGCCAAGTCCCGCGCCTTCGCCCTCCGCGGCCTGGCCCAGGAGGGCGACCCGCTCGCGCTGGAGATCTTCGACTTCCAGGCCCGCGTCCTCGGCTACCACGTCGCCACGCTGGCTATGGCGCTCGACCCCCAGTTCGTCGTCATCGGCGGCGGCCTGATGGACCCCGAGGCGACGTCCGAGGCCTTCCGCGAGCGGTACTTGCAGATCGTCCGCGACACCGCCGCCCCCAACCTCTGGCCCGCCCAGCGCGCCGGCCTGAGCATCGTCCCCGCCACCCTGGGCGACCTCTCCCAGGCCATCGGCGCGGCGCTGGTGGCGCTGTATCGAAGTCGTCATTAAAATCTGATTTGAAACTGTGTTCGGACAAATTGGCTTCGGTCGGCGCCCGCGATGCACGGCCGCCGCGCCGGACCGGATTTGGGTTTGTTCGGCGTGACGGCCCGGGCCGGCCGATTTGGCTTCGCTCGGCGCCGCGACCCGTGGATCGCGGACCGCCGGGCGAACCAAGGCACTCCAGGACGTACATATCTTGCACTTTGGCTTTGCTCGGCGCATCACCAGGGCCGATCCCGGCCCCGGATTGGGTTCGCTCGGCGCGACGGCCCAACCCTCCCCCCTGGGTTCGTTCGGCACCGGGAGGCTCGGGTTCGCTCGACGCGATCGTCGATCCGGCGCTTTCCTTCCCCTCGTTCGTGATGTCAAAGAGCCTTCCCATATCATCGCAATTCGGGCGGCTCGCGTTCTCCGGAACCGCGTCCGGCGAAGGCGAGAGGAGGAGGTACGGGTGGCCCGGACAACCTCGTTGTCCGGGCCACCCGGGCGCCCTCCCTTGTCTGCGAGCCCGGCGCGGGTGCGGGCCGTGGTGTGAGCTCTCCCCCTGGGGGGGATCGGCCCCGGGGTCGCTACGGCTTCTGCCTCTGGTAAGTCGCCAGGAAGAGCTTGGTCTTGGGCCGGGTCGCGAATTCCGTCGGGCGGGCCTTGCCCGTGAGGTCGTAGCAGACCGTCAGCTTGTCGCCCGAGAGATCGTAGATCGCCAGGAACGTCTTACCCTTGTTCGGGCCGTCGGTGCCCTTGATATCCATCGCCTTGGGCTTGGCCGAGGTGTCGTACGTCACCGTCCCCCGGTCCGGCGACTCGGCCACGAGCTCGTAGGTCCCGCCCCTGAGCGTCAGTTTGATCGCGGCACCCTTCGGAAGCTCGACGCCGCCGAGTTCGGCCGAGGACAAGAGCCACGTCCCGTCGATCGCGGGCTCGCGGTCCTCGGCAAGGGCGCGGGCGCCAGGCAGGGCAGCACAAGGAGCGCGGCGGGGAGCAGGACGAGGCGGCTCATCGGCAATCTCCGTGGGGAAGGGGTACGAATTAACGTCCCCGAAGCGGGCGGACCGGGACGCGGCAATCGAGGTCGAAATCCAGCCAGTCCTCGGGCGAGGTCGGGTAGCTCCGGAAGACCTCCATCGCGGGGCCGTGACTCGGTTCGAGGCCGCTTTGCGGGAGCCACGAGTAGAACAGGTGCCTCCAGGCGCGGTCGACCTTGTGGATGTCGCCCCGGCAATACAGCTCGGCGAATCGCCCCGCCGGGATGACCGCCGGGTTGACCTCTCCATCGGCCTGGACGCCTTCGGGAAGGGCGAGGCACCAGTCGAGGCGGTACTTGGCCATGGGGGTGATGTCGGGGTCGTCCGGGCTCATGCTCATCAGCGTCGCGCCCGGCACGATCCCCCGGCGCAGGCCCCAGGCGATCAGCCTGCGAAATCCAGCGAGGATCTTGTCGGGCCGATAGCCGCCGATCACGCGGACGTACCCGATCCGTATCGCCGGGCGCTCGCGGACGAGCACGCGGAAGCGGTCGGGATTGGTCGGGGACGGCAACGCACCGAAACCATAACCGGCGTTGGCCATCAGGTCTTGTCGGATCTTGCTCTCTTCCAGGAACGTCGCGCGGTCGTAACGGCTCGGGCTGAAGCCGTAGGCCTGCTTGAACGCCTTCGAGAAGTCCGACGACGACGCGAAGCCGTGGCGCAGGGCGATCGTCGTCAGGCTCTGCTTCGGCCCGTGGGCCATCGCGAACACCGCCCGCTCCAGCCGGAGCCGCCTGATGAAGCCATGCACCGGCTCGCCGACGAGCATCCGAAAGATGCGGTGGAAATGGAACGGCGAGAAATGGGCCAGGCGCGCCAGCTTCTCCAGGGGGAGCGGCTCGTCGAGGTGGTCGGCGATGTAGTCCATCACCCGATGGACGCGCCGGCGGTAGATCTCGGCGAATTGCGTTCCCGTCATGGGCGCCTCGGAGGGGCCACCCGACCCCGCGGAGCGACGAGAGGCGGGGCATGTGATCCGATGCCGGGCTGAAGGGTCGGGCGGCGCCTCTTGCGGCTTCGCCGCCCGGACAACGTGTTGCCCGGGCCGCCCGGCGGCCCCGACCCTGTTGCGGCCCTATCCTCTCGGGATGAACCCGGGAACGCCCGTCTCCACGACGGAATTGAACCTGACGCGCGACGTGATCCCTTCGCTGATCTCCCGCACGGCCTCGTCGGGGAGAGTGGAGACGTCAAAGTTCTCGCTGATCCGGGCGGGGGTCTTCGAGGTGGTCAGCAGGGCCGTCCCGCGCTGGATGGCCCAGGCGAGCAGGACCTGCGCCGGGGTCTTGTCGACTCGCTCGGCGATCGCGGTGATGACGGGATCTTCCAGCAAGCTGGGCTTACTGCTATGCCCCAGCGCCGCGAACGCTTGCAGCACGATGCCATTCTTTCGGCAATAATCCAGGAGGTCCCATTGCGGGAGGTACGGATGGGATTCGACGTGGACGACGGCGGGCTTGATCCTCGCCGCTTCGAAGATCTCTTCCGTCTGGGCCAGGCTGATGTCGGACAATCCGATGGCCTTGCACCTGCCCTCGTCCACCAGGTCCTCCAGCGCCCTCCATGTCTCCAGCAACGTCACCCCTTCGTCATAAATCACATCGCCCTTCGCATCCCTCGGGTCTTGCTCGTCTCCGGGTTGGAAGGCGAAGGGGGTGTGGATGAGATAGAGGTCGACGTAGTCGAGTCGGAGTTTCTTGAGACTGACCTCGAAGGCGGGTTTCACGCGCTCGGGACGATGGTTGTTATTCCAGAGCTTCGTGGCGATGAACACGTCCTCCCGCTTGATCGTCCCCGCCTGGAACACCTCCTGCATCGCCTCGCCGACCACCTCTTCATTTCGGTAGCGCTCCGAGCAGTCGAGCTGGCGAAATCCCGCCTCCAGCGCCGCCTTGGTCGCGGTCCTGGTTGCCACGGGGTCGGGGATCAATGTCCCGAAGCCGAGCGCGGGGATCGCACCGGACCCATTGTTGAGGGCGATCCTCGTGTAGCGAAGGTTGTCGCTCCCTGCCATCGTTTCACCCCTCCGAAGTGGGGACGGTGGTCGGTCGGTTCAGCGGTTCACCGCGCTCATGTCCTCGTAGCGCTCGCCGCTTGCCGCGCCCTTCGGTGCGGCCTCGTCGATCCGTTGCAGGTCCTCGCGCGTCAGGGTGATCCCGAGCGCGGCCACGTTCTCCTCCAGGTTCTTGCGGCGCTTGGTGCCGGGGATGGGGACGACCCCCTCCTGGGCCAGGAGCCACGCCAGGGCCAACTGGGCCGGCGTCACCCCCTTCGTGGCGGCGATCTCCTTCACCCGGTCCACGAGCTCCAGGTTCTTCCGGAAGTTCTCCCCCTGGAACCGCGGCCTGTGGCGGCGCCAGTCGTCAGGCGGCAGGTCCTCGAAGCGTCGCAACTGGCCGGTGAGGAAGCCCCGGCCGAGCGGGCTGTACGCGACGAAGCCAACGCCCAGTTCCCGGACGGTGGGGAGGAGCTCGTCCTCCGGGTCGCGGCTCCAGAGCGAATACTCGGTCTGGAGGGCGGAGATCGGGTGGACCGCATGCGCCCGGCGGATGGTCGCGGGCGCCGCCTCGCACAGGCCGAGGTAGCGCACCTTCCCCCGCCGCACCAGCTCCGCCATCGCGCCGACGGTCTCCTCGATGGGGACCTTCGGGTCGACGCGGTGCAGGTAATAGAGGACGATGTGATCGATCCCCAGCCGTCGGAGCGAGTCGTCGCAGGCCTCGCGCACGTGCTCCGGCCGTCCGTCCAGGCCCCCTCCCCCCTGCCGTCCGTGCCGCCCACGAAGCCGAACTTCGTGGCCACTCTCACCTCGTCGCCCCGGCCGCGGATCGCCTTGCCGATCAGCTCCTCGTTCTTGAACGGGCCGTAGGCGTCCGACGTGTCGAGGAGATTAATCCCCAGCTCCAGGGCCCGGTGGATGGTCGCGACGGACTCGGCTTCGTCCGCGGGCCCGTAGGCATCGCTCATGCCCATGCAGCCGAGCCCCATTGTGGAGACGGTCAAACCCTGCTCTCCGAGTCGTCGCGGCTCCATGGGCTTCCTCCTCGTGATGCGCGCGCTCCGTCGTTAGTTCCTGGATGGGTGTCGGCCCCCGTTATTCGGGGCCTCGCCCGGGGGCCCTCGGACGCGCATTAGACACTGGCGAATGCTCGTATGCAAAGAAAGAATGGCGGGCTCGGAGCGGCGGTGCGAAGGGGCCAAAGGGGACATTCCTCAATTCCCCGGGGGATGGCCCAAGATAGGCAACCCGACCGTCACGGCTTGGTGGCGCCCCTCACGGCCCGGACAACGAGTCGTCTCCGCCATCCCCACCAGACCGCCTTGACTCTTCGCCCCACTTGGTTAAGATGTTAACCAAATGGAAACCCCGCGGAAGAAGCCGCACTCACTCCCGGTCCTCAACAGCGACCCCCGACCCTGGGAGGTCAAGGTCGTCGTTGCCCTGTTCCAGTTCCAGAACCGGCTGGAGCGCCGGCTGGCCGAGGTGCTCGGGCCGCTCGGGCTGACGCTGCCGCAGTTCGACGTGCTGATGACCCTCTGCCACGGCGACGGCATCACCCAGCAGGAGCTCGCCGAGCGGCTGCTCGTCACCAAGGCCAACGTCGTCGGGCTCCTCGACCGGGTCTGCGACGCCGGATGGGTCGAGCGCCGGCCGGACCCCGAGGACCGCAGGGCCAACCGGATCTACCTGACCGCCGCCGGCCGCAAGCTCGCGGCCCGGGCCCATCCCGACCAGCACGCCCTCATCCAGAGGCTCTTCGAAGGCCTGAGCGAGTCGGACCTCCGGCGGATGCACGGGCTGCTCGAGCGGCTCAACGGCGCGTGCGCGAGCTGATTTTTCGGACCGATGGTAAATATCTTGACCGTCAGGATTTTTACGAACGAGCGGGCGCGGCTCGTCAGCCCGCGCCCGGGCCATTCCTTCCCGAGGGAGAGGACGATGAAGACTGCCTCGACCGTCGCGCGTTACCTGCTGGGGATCATGTTCACCGTCTTCGGCCTGAACGGCTTCCTGCACTTCATGCCGATGCCGCCGATGCCCGGGCGGGCCGGCGAGTTCCTGGGCCTGCTCGCGAGCTCGCACTACCTGGTCCCCGTCTTCGCGATCCAACTCGCCTGCGGGCTCCTCTTCCTCGCCGGCCGCTACGTGCCGCTGGCGCTCACGCTGATCGGCCCGGTGATCGTGAACATCCTCCTCTTCCACGCGCTGATGGACCCCGCCGGGATCGCGCCCGGCGTCGTCGCGGCCGTGTGCTGGCTGCTCGTCTTCTACCGCGTCCGCGCCGCCTTCGCCGGCATCTTCCAGGCCCGAGTCCCGGAGCCTCGGGAGGCCAAGGCCACGGGGGATGGCATTCGGGCGGGCCATCCAGCCGTTACGGGCTGACGTCGGGGCTCGAACTCGACCCTGATCCGGCCGCCGGGGCCTGGCGTTGCGTTCCAGGCCTCCGGCCCGCCCGCGAATCTTCGTGACGCCCGCCTCGGAGAATATTAGGCTCCTCCCAACGAATCACCCGCGTGTGCGGCGGAGTCCGCCGCGACAAGTGACCCGGAGGGAGCACCGATGCCGCCATATGGACGTCCGGTCGTGATCGCCCTGGCCCTGATGGGAACGCCCGCGGCTCGGGCCGAGCTGCCGCCCTTGATTCCGCGGGAGATCCTGCTCGGAAATCCCGAGCGGACGAGCCCGAAGATCTCGCCCGATGGCAAACGGCTCGCCTGGATCGCGCCCGACAAGAACAACGTGCTCCAGGTCTGGGTCAAGACCGTCGGCGGGTCGGACGACCGGGCCGTGACCGCCGACAAGAAGCGCGGCATCCGGAACTACGTGTGGGCGCACGACGATCGGCACATCCTCTACGTCCAGGACGCCGACGGCGACGAGAACTGGCACCTCTACGGCGTCGACCTCTCGAGCAACGGCCCGGCGCGCGACCTGACGCCGATCAAGGGCGTGCAGGCCCGGATCGCCGGGCTCGACCCCAAGTTCCCCGACCAGGTGCTCGTGGCGCTCAACCAGCGCGACCCGCGGATCCACGACGTCTATCGCCTCGACCTGAAGACCGGCGCACTCGACCTCGACACGGAGAACCCCGGCGACGTTGCCGGCTTCCACGCCGACCCCGACTTCCGCGTCCGCGCCGCCGAGGTGGTGACGCCCGAGGGCGGGTCCGAGATCCGCGTCCGCGACGACGCGCGGAGCGGCTGGAAGACCCTGCTGAAGGTCGGGCCCGAGGAGAACCTCAACGCCGTCGACTTCACCGGCGACGGCAAGGGCCTGACGCTCCTCTCGTCGATCGGCTCCGACACGGCGAAGGTCGTCGAGCGCGAGGTCGCGAGCGGCCGCGAGCAGACGCTCGCCTCATCCCCCGAGGCCGACGCCCAGGACGTCGTGGTCCACCCGAGGACGCACGTCGTGCAGGCCGTCTCGTTCGCGCCGGGGCGTTCGAAGTGGGTGGTCGTCGACCCGTCGATCCGCGACGACTTCGAGGGGATCGCCCGGCTGGCCGAGGGCGACTTCTCGATCATCAACCGCGACGACAAGGACGTCACCTGGCTCGTCGGCTTCACCTCCGACCGCGGCCCGATCCGCTACTTCGCCTGGGACCGCACGGCGAAGAAGGGGACGTATTTATTCTCCCATCAACCCAAGCTGGAAGGCCTGGCGCTGGCGGCGATGACGCCGGTGGAGTTCCCGGCGCGGGACGGCCTGAAGCTGCGCGGCTACCTGACGCTGCCCGTCGGCGTCGAGCCGAAGGGCCTGCCGATGGTGCTGCTCGTCCACGGCGGTCCGTGGTCGCGCGACTCCTGGGGATACAACTCGACGCACCAGTGGCTCGCCAACCGCGGGTATGCCGTGCTCTCGGTCAACTACCGGGGCTCGACGGGCTTCGGCAAGGCGCACCTGCACGCCGCCGACAAGCAGTGGGGCCGGGCGATGCACGACGACCTGCTCGACGCGGTCGCGTGGGCCGTGAAGCAGGGATATGCCGACCCGAAGAAGGTGGCGATCTTCGGCGGCTCGTACGGCGGCTACGCGGCGCTGGCCGGCGTGACCTTCACGCCCGAGGCCTTCGCCTGCGCCGTCGACGTCGTCGGGCCGTCGAACCTGAAGACGTTGATCTCGACGATCCCGCCCTACTGGAAGCCAATCCGCGCGATGTTCGACGCGCGGATGGGGAACATCGACGACCCGAAGGACGCCGAGCTGATCCGCGCCGCGTCGCCGCTCTTCCGCGCCGACAAGATCGTCCGCCCGCTCCTGATCGGCCAGGGTGCGAACGACCCGCGGGTGAAGCAGGCCGAGAGCGAGCAGATCGTGGCGGCGATCGCCAAGAACGGGGGCAAGGTGACGTACGTGCTCTACCCCGACGAGGGCCACGGCTTCATCCGCCCCGAGAACCGGCTCGACTTCAACGCCCGCGCCGAGTCGTTCCTCGCCCGCCACCTCGGCGGCCGCGCCGAGCCGCTCGCTGGGGACCGCCAGCCGGGGTCGACGGCTGTTGTGCGCGAGGTTGGCGGCTGACCGGGAGGCCGGCCGCGCCCCACCCCGCGGCGGTCGACCCCGTCCTGCGAGGAATCTTGGATTGACCCATGGCGGTCGGACCCATTGCGGTCCTGACCCCATTGTGCTTGCTGACTCCATAACGGTTGCACGAAGCTCACGCCTGGATTCTTCAGAAACCGAGTTGCGTTACCCAACCCGCGGTAGTTATTCTTCATAACAGTAAATCGTGTCGTGCGCGCTGCTCTACGTGATCCCGATCCTCTCGGTAGACTTGACTCGGGCGCACCGTGGGCGTCCTAGACATTTCGGGGAATGTCCTTCGTGTCCTTCGGGCATCGCAGGCAAGGATTGCCCACGGCATCCCCGACCGCGTTGGTCCGCCGCGAGGCCTGTGGTCTCGCCTTTCGCTCTGTCGCTCCCCAATCGGGGTAGGAGTCGCGGTTGACTCTCCGCATGAAGGCAAATGGCCAGCTTTTAGAACCGTCGCGTTCGCCGCGACCCGAGTCCCTATCTTCCATGCGCACGATCAGTCGGATCGTTGTAATGGGCTTCGATGTCGCCAGGATGGCGTTCGCCAGGCGATGCCGGGAGGCGGGGATCAGCGTAAATCTGCTCGACGTGGTCGATCAAGACCAGGGGTTCCGCCGTCGATCGTCGTCGATCGCGCCGAAAGGCGAAGTGATGAATCGGGACCAAATCGGGCGCCCCGAAGGCCTCGAGAGGATCCGCGACTACGTCCGCAAGGTCGGCGCGGAGGCGCTGTTCACCATCGACGAATTCTCGCTTCTCTGGCTCGCGCGGCACAGGGATCTGTTCGAGCCCGAATGCCGGCTGATGGCGGCGGAGGCCACCGTATTGGAGGAGCTTCTATCCAAGCAGGGGCAGGTCGGCCTGGCGCTGGCGGCCGGGTTCCACGTCCTGGACACCTGGCTATTCCACGGCCCCGACGACGTGGATCAGGTGCCGAACGAGGCCTATCCCCTATGCCTGCGGCCCTCCTGCCCAAACTCGGCGACGCCGATGTTCAAGGCGAAGCGCATCGCCTCGCGGGAGGAACTGCGGAGATTCCTGGGCTCTCTCACCGCGCTCACCAGTCCGATCATCGGCCAACCGTTCCGGTCCGGGCCCAATGTCGTGGTGCATGGCGCACGCTCGGAGGGCGGATTTCTGGCGATGGCGCGGATTTCTAGCCTACCGCAAGTTCCAGGGCTTCGCCCTAAGCCTCAGGGAGACGACGATCCCGCCCGAGCTCGAAACCAGGTGCCGCGCGTTCGCCGAATTGTCCGGCCTCGTCGGTACGTTTCACTTCGACCTGCTCCGATCCGACCGCGACGCCCGGACCTACTTCCTGGAGATAAATGCCCGACTAGGTGGCACAACGTCGAAGGTGCTGCGGCTCGGCTTCGACGAACCTATGCTCGCCCTAGCCAGCTTCGGGCTGGCACCCCCGCGCTCGCCTCGACCCCTCGTGCCGCGCGCCGCTACAACCGGCAAGAAGATGCTCTTGCGGAGCCTCGCCTCCAACGTCCTCCATGGTCCAGGCGACTTCAGCTATCCCCAGACTAACCGCTGGTCCGAGCTGGCTTCGTTGCTCGGTGAATTCGCATTCACCAAGGACTCGGTTCTCAGCGCCGGTGACCTTCGCGGCTCCCTTTGGTACGTCTTTCGGCGGAACTCCAATTGAAGCCGCGGGGGCCAAGCGAAGGCCAAGGGACAAGCGGGGGCCAAGGGACATCCCTCAATTCCCCGCAGGACGGCACAAGATAGGCAGTCCGGCCGTCACGGCCCGCCGGTCGAAATCGGCTCGAACTCGATCCTGATCCGGCCGCCGAGGGCCCTGGCGTAGCGTTCCAAGGTGCCGATGGTCGGGTTGGGGGTCTTCCCGCCCTCGAGCTTGAACAGGGCGCACCGCTCGATGCCCGACGGTCTCACGACCTCCTCGACCGACAGGCCCCTTGCCTTACGCAGCGCCTTCAGCTCGCGCCCGAACTCCGGCGCCGCGGGGGGATGCTGGGAACGCGGACGGGGTGGAAGGTGCCGTCCTCGGCCGTGATGCCGCCGGTCTCGCGGACCTCGCGGTGGAGCGCCTCCATCGCTGCCGCCCGCGCGGCCCGCGCCTCGGGCGTGCGGCTCTTCGCCAGTATCGCCTCGATCCGAGCCCGCTTCTCGGGGTCCATTGCGTCCAACCGCTCGCGCGTGCGTCTGTCCATCGTCGTGCCCTCATGCGTAGTCGTAGGCCGTGACCGCCGCCGTCCGACCTGAAATCCTACCGCAGTGAGCCCCGGAGCCTCGCCTCCCGCGGACCGCGACCTTGCCGCGACCGTGCACCCCGGCCAAGATTGAGCGGAAAATCGATGGCGTCAACTTGGGAATCAACCCGGGTTGCCCGGGTCCGGAGTGTGACAGACTCATGGAAGGCGCCAGCGACTCTCGATCTCCGACCGAGATGTCCCGGAGACGAAGGAATCGGCTCGTCGCTGGCGTCCTGGGGGTCCTGGGGGTCGCGACCGCAGTCATAGGCTGGCGGCTGGCGGTGACGCGGGGGCCGGGCTCCTTGACGGTGGACACGGGCTCGCCCTATCAGAACACGCGGCCCGGGGTCGAGTATGTGGGGGACGCTGCCTGTGTCCGCTGCCATGCGGAGATCGGCGAGTCCTACAGCCGGCACCCGATGGGTCGCTCCCTGGCGCCGATCACGCCGGCGACCGCCGCGAAGGCCGAGGGTCCCGCCGGCGCGGCGGTGTTCGAGGCCGGCGGGCTCCAGTACTCCGTCGAGAATCGGGATGGTCATATTATCCATCTCGAGACGCGGCGCGGGGCATCGGGCGGCATCGTGGCCCAGGGTACGGCCGAGGTGCAGTTCACCCTCGGTTCCGGGAGACAGGCGCAGGCCTACCTGGTCGAGCACGATGGCTTCCTGTTCCAGTCGCCAATCACGCGGTACGTGCGGGCCGGGCGGTGGGACCTCTCCCCCGGTTATGAGAAGAAGAACCTCCACTTCGAAAGGCCAGTCCTCGCCAATTGCCTGTTCTGCCACGTGAATCGCGTCGAAAACGTGACCGGTACGGTCAATCGGTATGAGCCGCCGATCTTCCGGGGCCATGCGATCGGCTGCGAGAGGTGCCATGGTCCGGGCGAGCTCCATGTCCAGCGGCCCACGATGGTCGACGGCCGCGACCTCACGATCGTCAACCCGCGTACCCTCGAGCCGGCGCTGCGCGATGCGGTCTGCGAGCAATGTCACCTGAGCGGCCTCAAGCGGATCGAGCGGCTGGATCGCCGGAATGAGGACTTCCGGCCGGGGCTGCCGTTCCAGCGGTTCTGGATCGCGCTCTCGGATGCGGGGGGTTCGGAGAATCGGTTCGTCAACCATGTTGAGCAGATGCACGAGAGCCGCTGCTTCCGCGCAGTGAAGCTCGACTCGGGTGCATCTCCTGCCACGATCCGCATCGGCTGCCCGGGCCGGACGAGGAGGTCGCCTACTACCGGAAGCGTTGCCTGGAATGCCACGCCGATCGGGGCTGCAGCCTCCCGAAGGAGGACAGGCTGGCCCGGAGCCGCGACGACAGTTGCATGGAATGCCACCTGCCGCGATTGCGCACTTCCGACGTCTTCCACGGCGTCACGACGGACCATCGCATCCCCCGCCGCGCGGGCGAGGCCGACGGGTCGCCGGCAATCGACCGGCGGCCGCGCACCGGCGAGGGTCGCATGGTGCTCTTCCACCGTGACCTGATGGATGAGCGAGAACGCGCCGCGGCCAGGCGGGAGATCGGCGTGGCGCTGGCCCGGTCTTATGAGTGGCCGGAGAGCGCGGCGGCGGCCCTGCCCTTGCTCGAGGCGGCCCTGTCGGCGCGGCCCGACGACGTGACGGCCTGGGAGTGCAAGGCACTCGCGCTGGCCCGGCTCGGCCTGCACGAGAAGTCCCAGGCCGCCTTCCGGACGGTCCTGGCCCGGGAGCCGAACCGGGAATCGGCCCTGGCCGACGCGGCGGACTTCGCCGACGAGGCGGGGCGGCACGACGAGGCCATCGCCTACTGGCGGCGCGCCATCGCCATCAGCCCCTGGCGTGCGGAATATCACGGCCGGCTGGCCTTTGCCCTGTCGCAGGCCGGCGACTGGCGCGAAGCCGCGAAGGAAAGCCGCGCCGCCCTCCGCCTCAGCCCGGCCGACCTCTCGGCCCGCGAGCTTCTCGTCCGGTGCGAGCTGGGTCTCAAGGACCGCGAGGCCGCCCTCAAGGAATTTCAGACGTTGCTCGAATTCGATCCTCCCAACCGGGAGGAATTGATCCGCCGGTTTACCTCACCCTCGGCCCGGACCAAGCGGGGTCAGGAACCCTAGAATTCAAGGTTCCTGACCCCGCTTGGTCCGGGCCTCTTAGGTGGGGCATCCCATTTCCCGGCGAAAGTTCGGCACCCGCTGTCCGGACCCGGCCGCTTTGGCCATATAAGAGGTCGGAGGGATCGCATCGCGCCGGAGGTCCGCCCTCCGATCGGAGCCCTGCCGATGGTGAACACCGATTCGGTCTCGATGCTGCTCGACGGCCTTAAGGCCGGGAATGATCGGGACATCCAGCGGCTCTGGGACCGCTATTTCGAGCGGCTGGTCCGGCTGGCGGGGTCGCGGCTGCCGGGGCATGCGCGGCGGACGTTCGATGAGGAGGATATCGCGCTGAGCGCCTTCCGGAGCTTCTGCGACCGCGCCGGGAAGGGCCAGTTTCCCCGGATGGACGACCGCGACGACCTCTGGCGCGTCCTGTCGACGATCACGACCCGCAAGGCCGTCGACACCGTGCGGCATCAGACCCGCCAGAAGCGGGGCGGCGGGCGGGTGCTCGGCGAGTCGGCCGTGGCGGGGGACGGTGAGGCGGACGGGCTGGCGCGGTTCCTCAGCCGCGAGCCGTCGCCCGAGGACGCCGCCCGGTTCGCCGACCAGTACGAGCGGCTGCTCGGGCGGCTCGAGGAGCCGACCTTGAAGACCATCGCCCTCCGCCGGCTCGAGGGATACAGTAGCGAGGAGATCGCCGCCGGGCTGGGCACCTCGGCGCGGACGGTCGACCGCAAGCTCGGGCTGATCCGCGCCATCTGGCAGGAAGAGGTCGAACGCTGACGGTCTTGTAGGGTCCGCCGTGCGGATGTCTTTCTGATTTGCCTTGTGTCTTGTGCCCTTTGCTTTCCCCGATCTAAGGCAGAAGGCACAAAGCACAAGGCAGACCATTCAGAGAAGACGGTCCGCACGCCGGCCCCTACGAGGCCGTCGAGGAGATCCGGGATGAAGTCCCCTTCCACGATCGAGGCCGAGGCCCTGCCGGTGGCTGAGCGGCGGGCCGTCGACGCGGCGTGCGACCGCTTCGAGGCCGCCTGGCGCGTCGGCGAGCGGCCTGACCTCGGCGACTTCCTCCGCGGGGCCCACGGCCCGGCGCGGGCCGTGCTGTTCCGCGAACTGCTGGCGCTCGAGCGGGAATATCGCCTCGGCGACCCCGTGCCGCCCGACGCCGACACGTATCGCGAGCGGTTCCCCGAGCACGCCGGGCTGATCGCCGCAGCGTTCGCGTCCGACGGGGCCGAGACGCAGGCGAGCCGGCCGTCGCCCGACGCCACCCTCGACCTCAGCACGACGTGCGCGGCCACGTCGCCCGCGCGCCGGTCGGCGACCTCAGCGACCCGGCGCTGGCGCTGACCCAGGCCGGGTACGACGTCGAGTCCGAGCTCGGGCGCGGCGGCATGGGGGTCGTCTACCGGGCGTATCAGCCGGCGCTCGGGCGGGCCGTGGCGGTGAAGCTCATCCGCGCCGGCGGGCTGGCCTCGGAGGGCGACCGCCGCCGGTTCCGCAACGAGGCCGAGGCGGTCGCGCAGCTCGACCACCCGCACATCGTGCCGATCTACGAGGTGGGCGAGGCCCGCGGGCACGACTACTTCAGCATGAAGCTCGTCGAGGGCGCCGGCCTCGACCGCAGGCTCGCCGAGTTCCGCGACGACCCCCGCGCCGCGGCCCGGCTCGTCGCCCGGCTCGCCGAGGCCGTCCATCACGCGCACGAGCGCGGCATCCTCCATCGCGACCTCAAGCCGGCCAACGTCCTCGTCGACGGGCGGGGCGAGCCGCACGTCACCGACTTCGGCCTGGCCCGGCGGATCGACGCCGCGCTCGACCTGACCCATTCGGGCGCGATCGTCGGCACGCCGTCGTACATGTCGCCCGAGCAGGCCGCCGGGTCCCACAGGGGGTACACCACGGCCACGGATGTCTACGGCCTGGGGGCGATCCTCTATGCGGTCCTGACGGGCCGCGCGCCGCACGCGGGCAGCTCGCTGGCCGAGACGCTCGACATGGTCCGCGAGGTCCCGCCCGAGCCGCCGTCGCGGGTCAACCCCCAGGTCCCGCGCGACCTGGAAGTCATCTGCCTGAAGTGCCTGGAGAAGGAAGCCGATCGCCGCTACGCGAGCGCCCGGGCACTGGCCGACGACCTCGGCCGCTGGCTCGACGGCCTACCGATCGCCGCCCGGCCGGTCGGCCCGCTGACGCGAGCGCGCGATGTGGTGCCGGCGCCACCCGCTGCCGGCGGCGCTCGCGGCGATGCTCGTCGTCTCGGCCCTGGTCGGCTCCGCTGCCGTCGCCTGGAAGTGGCGCGAGGCCGTCGGCGAGCGCACCCGGGCGGGGATGATCGCCGACTTCCTCGCCAACCGCGTGCTCGCCGAGTCGTCGACCGAGGTCAACCCCGTCGGCGCGAACGTCTCGGCGCTCGACCTGCTCGACCGCGCCTCGGGGCGGATCGGCGGCGACTTCCAGGGATATCCCGATGTCGAGGCGTCGATCCGCGAGACGATCGGCCGGTCGTACCTCTCGCTCGGCGAGTACAGCAAGGCCGAGCCGCACCTCCGCAAGGCGATCGACCTCGACGCGACGACCTTCGGCCGGGAGGCCCCGGCGACCCTCCGCGCCAGGAATGTGCTGGCCGTGCTGCTCGACGAGTCGGGGAGGGGAAACGAGGCCGAACGGCTCTTGTGGAGTAACCTCGCCAGGGCCCGCCGCGCCCTCGGGCGCGACGACCCGATCGCGCTCGAGGCCGCGGACCGGCTCGGCGCCCTGCTCCGCAAGTCCGGCGGGCTCGACGAGGCCGAGCCCCTGCTCCGCGAGGCCCTCGCCGCGCGGCGCCGCATCCTGCCGACGGACCATCCCGACACGCTCCGCTCGGTCCGCAACCTCAGCCTGCTCGACGTCGACCGCAAGCGGTTCGCCGAGGCCGAGGCGCTGGCCGACGAGTACGAGCGGGGCATCCGCTGCGCCGGGGCCCGAAGCACCCCGACAACGTCGCCGCGCTGGCCAATCGCGGCCTGATCCAGCTCCTCCAGGGCAAGCCGGCCGAGGCCGAGCCGTACTACCGCCGCGCGGCCGAGGAGTCGGCGCGAATCCTCGGCGCCGATCACCCGACGACCCGCGCCGCCGTCCTCGAGCACGCCCGCGTCCTCCGCGACGCGGGCCCGGCCACCCATTGACGCGGACGCCCGGATCAATCCTCGTAGGGTCCGCCATGCGGGCCGGCGAAGCTCCCGCAGGATGGCCCGCGACCGGACCGAAAGACCCCCCAATGATGGCGCATCGACGCGGATTCACCCTGATCGAGCTGCTTGTCGTCATCGCGATCATCGCGGTGCTGATCGGCCTCCTGCTGCCGGCCGTGCAGGCGGCGCGCGAGGCCGCGCGGCGCATGCAATGCACGAACAACCTGAAGCAGGTCGGCCTGGCGATGCACAATTATCACTCCGCCTTCGACTCGTTCCCGCCCACCGGCGGCATCGACGTCAACGGCAACACTGGCGGCAGCGGAAAGGTCCCCCAGACGGCGTCGGTCCATATGCGGCTGCTCAATTACCTGGAGCATATCGACGTCTATAACGCCTACAACTTCAAGCTCGGCGACGTCCTCAACGGCTCGGCCGTTGCGGCGCAGACGACGGTCATGTCGACGAACATCCCCGGCTACCTCTGCCCGTCCGACGCCAACCCGGGGACCTCGGGCAGCCTCGCCGGCGGATTCAGCTCGCCCGTGACGAACATCAACTACGCGATCAACGCCGGCAACAACCGCCAGAATCTCGGCGGTCGGCTCAACGGCATCTCCTGGTGGCTCGGCGGCAACGCGACGTACGGGAGCCTGACCACGCTGGCGACCATCACCGACGGCACGAGCAACACGGCCGGCATCAGCGAGTGGGTCAAGGGCAAGTCGGGCGCGATGACCGCGGGCCCCAACCTCGTCTACTCGATCGCCTCGCTCTCCAACGGCGGCGGCCAGGCCGATTACAACGCCTGCGCCGCCTCGACCACGCCGCTCTGGGACAACAAGGGCGAATACTGGACCCTCCAGGATACCGGCCGCGGCGGCCCGTATTACCACGTCATGACCCCGAACAAGCCGAGCTGCGGCGTGAGCGCGGCCTTCGGCACGGTCGACTCGTTCATCGGCGCCGGTTCGTCGCACCCCGGCGGGGCCAACGTGCTCCTGATGGACGGCTCGGTCCGGTTCGTCAAGGACGGCGTCAACCTCACCACCTGGCTGGCCCTCGGTTCGCGGAACGGGGGCGAGGTCATCAGCGCCGACGCCCTCTGAGATGGGTCATTTGCCGATTTTTCCGTCCGATCTTCGCGCCGATGGCGATGCATATGCAGAGCCGACCGCCCCGCAGTGCCGCCCCGATGCCGGTCGGCCGACGGCGGTCGGGGTTCCGCGAGGATCGGCGGAAATGTGCATTTATTTGATCGCGATCGACGGGGGCCCGAACATCCCGCTGGGGCCGTCGCCGACGGTCGTCGGCCGCCACCCGGGCTGCGACGCCTGGCTCGAGTCCCGGCGCGTCTCGCGGCGGCATTGCTGCCTCGTCCGGGCCGAGGGCGAGGTCTTCGTCCGCGACCTGGGGAGCACCAACGGCACCTGGATCAACGGCCACCGCGTCGATGAGGGCCGCCTCCGCCCCGGCGACGAGCTGGCCATCGCCGGACTCCGATACCGGATCGAGGACGGCTCGGCCGCCGAGGCCACGTATCGCGGGCCGACCCTTTGAGCCGGCCTCGGGGTGGCTCGCTCTGTGCTCTCTTGCCTTCCGCCTTGGGCTCGAAAGCAGAAGGCAAAAGGCACAAGGCAAAGAAATCCCGGCAGCCCGCGGGGCGGGTTCTTCTCGCCTTGGCGGCCGTCCGTGCCGATAATCGAGAAGTGGCTCCCCGCGCGCACGGACGGAGAAGCGGCATGCGCCTCGCGTCGGCGGTCCTGGTCCTTCTGGCGGCCGCATCATCGGCGCGAGGCCAGTATCTCGGGCTCGTCAACCTCGACCACGTCAACCGGAAGCTCGCCGGCCGGGTCGTCGATTACACGCACAACCACGGCGCCGACCGCCGCATCCCCTCGGCAATCCTCGGCCGCCCGCGCGACCTCTACGTCTACCTGCCGCCGGGCTACACGCCGACGCGGGCCTATCCGGTCCTGTTCTACCTGCACACCGCCTCGGTCGACGAGCACTACTTCCTCGGCGCCGAGCAGGTCGTCGAACTCGACGGGATGATCCGCTCGGGCCTGTTCCCGCCGGCGATCGTCGCGGCGCCCGACGGCCTGGCCGAAGGCCGGAACCGGGTCAACGACCCGCACACGTTCTTCCTCAACAGCCAGCTCGGCCGGTTCGAGGACCATCTGCTCTATGAGGTGATGCCGTTCCTGGCGTCGCACTACTCGGTCCGCCCCGAGCCCGTGGCGCACGGGCTGCTCGGCCTCTCGGGCGGCGGCCTCGGCGCGGCGAGCCTCGCGCTGCGGCACCCCGACGTCTTCGGCATCGTCGCCGTCCTCTCCGCCCCGCTGAACCTCCGCTACACGACGTGCGACGGCGATTCGTGCGCCGACTTCGACCCGGCGACGTTCCGCTGGAAGACGACCTACGACCCCGACGAGGTCGTGGGCGTCTTCGACCTCGGCCTGCGCAAGGTCCTGGCGAAGAAGCACATCGCCCCGGTCTTCGGCGACGACCCCGTGGAGGTCTTCGCCCGCGTCGCCGCGATCAACCCGGCCGATCTGCTCTTCACCGCGAGCCCTGGCCCCGGTCGCCCCGCGATGTTCGTCGGCTTCGGCGGCCGGGACAACTGGAACTTCGACGCCCAGTCCGAGTCGTTCCTCTGGCTGGCCAGGCAGCGCGGGTTCCCCGTCGACTCCGACCGCGACGCCCGCGGCCGTCACGCCCTGCCCTATTTCCACCGCGGCGAGGACGCGGCCCTCCGCTGGCTGGCCGAGCATCTCTTGCCGCCGGTCCCGTAGGGTCCGCTATTGCGGACCATTCTTCGATCGCGGCCCGGGCCTGGAGGTCGATCTTCCTGATCCGGGGCCGCGGCGTCCGCTCCATCAAGAGGTGGCGGGAGGCACCGATCCTGCGAGGGCCGAATGGCGCGAGTCTTCGATCCACCTCTTCGCGGCTTCGACCTGGTCTGCGGCCGGCGGGATTCCGTAGTTCGTGACCATGCCGACCCGGCGATACTCGCGAGCGAATTCGATCATCCGTGCGAGGATCTCATCGGGAAGGTCATGGAGGACCGAGGCGGGATCGGCCGGATCAATCATGTTGAGGCATTCGACCACGAGATGATCGGCGGTGATCGCGCCCTTCCGATACATCGCGAGCAACGAAGCCGTCATTTGTTCTCGTCTCCTCGCATCCGTTCCACCAGAGCGTCGGCCACGTCCCAGGCTTCGTCATGGAGATTCCCCGGATTACCGGGACACGTCAGCCCGATGAATTGTTCGATCGAAGTCTCGCCCTTCAAGAGGACGGGGTGCAAATTCTCCAGCTCGTACATCTCATGCGCGATGACCGCCACGATGGCCTCGTCGCTGGTGAAGATATCCTGGCGAATCCGGAAGGGAACCTTGCCGGTCAAGTCATGGACGAGATCCGACCAACGGACGATGGAACCGGCGAGTTTCGTGACCCGCGGCCCTCTGGCCGTGGTCTCTCTGTCCAACTCGCCGAATTCGTCGACGAAGAATTCTACGTCCTCCGGGATTTCGAACGCCGAACCGCTTCGCGATCTCGACGGCCTGCTCGACCGTCCTGACGATCCCGCCAGGATTCGTCCGCCATTGCTGATTCGGGTATTGTCCTGAGATCATTCGTCGGAAGGCTTCAAGGAGTTGCAGCATCGGGCCGCCCCGTCGGACGGGGCGGCCTTTCGACGGCTCACGCCTTCCGCTTCAGCGACTCGATCGCCTCCCCCGTCCGCTTGAGGAGGTCGTCGATCTGCCCGGTGTTCTCGAAGCCGATGATGAAGGCGTCGACCGTCCCGAGCCCCAGCACGAACCGCAGCGAGGCGTCCTTGCGCTCGGGCGTGGTGATCCGGCCCTCGCCGAGGATCTTCATGCCGATGACGCCCTTGCCGGCGCCGTGCATCTCCTCGAGCTGCGAGGCGACCTCGTCGGGCTTCTTGTCGTCCATGATCAGCCCCTCGGGGTTGATCCTGGCGAGGTCGACCTCGACGAACGGCTCCTTGGCGCTCTCGCGGAGCGGGTCCATGCCGTGGCAGCTCGTGCCGTGGGCGCGGATCAGTTCTTCCTCCTTGGCGCGGCGGAGGTAGTCCATCGCCCCGGTGTGGTCGTGCTGCCAGCCGGCCTTGGTCATGCAGTGCAGGAGGACGATGTCGATGTAGTCGACGCCCAGCTCGAGCCGGTAGCGCTCGAGGTGGCTCTTGCAGTCGGCGAGCTTCGTGGCGTGGGTCTTCGTCTGGATCTGGTACTGGTCGCGCGGGACGCCCTTGAGGGCCTCGCGGAGGTAGACGTGCGAGCCGTACTGGTCGGCGACGTCGAAGAAGGTGACGCCGTGATCGAGCGCGTGGCGGACGACCTTCGTGAAGTCCTTCACCCCGAGCCGCGTCTGGTTGCTCGCCTGCCCCGAGCCGACCGAGCCCGTGCCCATGCCGACGAGCGAAATCTGGATGCCCGTCTTGCCCAGCGTGACCTTGTCGGTGGCACTACCGGGCAGGTTGTTCTTCGGGAACCTGGCCGGGGCGGCATTCGCGCCGGCATTCGCGGCGAGGGCTGCGGTGGCCGCGGCAGCGGTGGTCTGGGAGAGAAAGTCGCGGCGGTGGAGGGGCGGGGTCATGGCGTCGGTCCTCCGGGTTGGATAGTCGGAGACGTTCGAGACGGGCGTTCGTCGCGATTCTAACCCCGGAGGGGGCGTGCTACCATAGGGGGAATAGGGTTGCACACAGTGCCCCGACGCCCCTCTGGTCCCCCTCCCCCCTTGCGGGGAAGGGTTAGGGTGGGGGGTGGCCGGGTGTCGATCGCCGGCCATTGCCTGCGTTAGTGCCCCGCCTACCCCCACCCTGCCCTCCCCCTCAAGGGGGGAGGGTTCTCTATCTTCCTTAGGACAATAGAGAAGAAGTCAGCCGATGTTCACGGGCCTCGTCGAATGCCTGGGCCGCGTCGATCGCGCCGACGTCGAGGGGTCGGGCCGACGCTTCACGATCGCCTGGCCCGGCCTGGAATCCCCGCTGACAATCGGCGAGAGCGTCGCCGTCAACGGCTGCTGCCTGACGGTCGTCGCGAGCGAAGGTCGCAGCTTCGAGCTCCAGGCCGGGCCCGAGACGCTCGTGCGGACCAACCTCGGCGAGAAGAAGGCCGGCGACGTCGTGAACCTCGAGCGCTCGCTCCGCATCGGCGACCGGCTCGGCGGGCATTTCGTGCAGGGTCATGTGGATACGACCGCAACCCTCCGCGAGCGGCGCACGGAAGGCGACTGGGAGTTCCTCGCGTTCGAACTCGATCCGGTTTGGACGCCGTTGCTTGTCGAGAAGGGCTCGATCGCCGTCGACGGCGTGAGCCTGACGCTCGTGGACGTCGAGGCCGACGGCTTCTCCGTCATGCTAATCCCGCACACGCTGGCCGCGACCACCCTCGGCCGGTTGCGGACCGGCGACCGGGTGAACATCGAGGCCGACATGCTGGCCAAGCACGTCCGCAAGCTCCTGGCGGCGCGATAATCCATGCCCCCGAAGCGCCAGACCCAGTCGTACCTCCGCGAGCTCTTCGCCCGGCACGGGATCGCGCCCTTGCATCGCTATGGGCAGAATTTCCTCATTGACCTAAATATTCACGAGTTGATCGTCAATGCCGCCGAGGTCGGCCCGGGCGACGTCGTGCTCGAGGTCGGGCCCGGCGCTGGGGCGCTGACGTCGCTGATGGCCGAGCGGGGCGCGGCGGTGGTGGCCGTGGATATCGACCCGAGCATGGCCCGGCTCGCGGCCGAGGCGACGGCCGGCATGCCCAACGTCCGCGTGCTCAACGCCGACGCCCTGGCCGGGAAGAACACGCTCAACCCCGAGGTGCTCGACAACGTCCGTGCCGGGCTGGCGGTCGCGCCGGATCGGAAGTTCAAGCTCGTGGCGAACCTGCCCTACAACGTCGCGACGCCGATCGTCGGCAACCTGCTCGTCCACCCCGAGCTGAGGCCCGAGCGGCTGGTCGTCACGATCCAGAAGGAGCTGGCCGACCGGATGCTCGCCCCGCCGGCCGCCGAGGCCTACGGCGCCCTCTCGGTGACCTGCCAGGCGCTGGCCGACGTGACGCTCGTGCGGACGCTGCCGCCGAGCGTCTTCTGGCCGAGGCCGAAGGTCGACTCGGCCGTCGTCATGCTCGTCCCAGACCCGGCCAAACGCGAGGCGGTGGGCGACGTGGATTGGTTCCACGCGGTCGTCCGTAGCGTCTTCCTCCACCGCCGCAAGAACCTCCGCGGAGTCCTCTACGCACTCCATCGCGACCGCTGGACCAAGCCGGAGGTCGACACCCTGCTCGAATCGCTCGGGCTCGAGGGGGGCATCCGCGCCGAGGCGATGGACGTCGACGAGTTCATCTCGCTGTCGGCGGCCCTGAAGGGCCGGCTTGGCGACGTCGGCCGTCCCTCGTAGGGTCCGCCATGCGGACCATCCGGCCCCCAAGAAAAGACGGTCCGCATGGCGGTCCCTACGGCCCGGACGCGTCCGAGCCGCGGGTGACGGCCTCGACTCGGTCGCCTCGCGCCTCCGAGCCTGGAAAACCGCCTGGGTCGTCCCTATACTGGGGCCCCGTCAGGCGTCCCCGCCGACGCCCGTAAGGGCGCGGGCCCATGCGACGCGCAGGAGGCGAAATCGGTGACGATCGGCGATCGTGCCGTCACATCGGTGGACCGAAGGACCTCCACCGGCCATCCAAGAGCCCGCCCATGAGCCCGACCAAGGACGCGGCCGCGGAACCGTCCGCCCTGCCGGACCCGCATGCCGAGGCAGGTCCGCAGGGCCATCCCCCCGGCTACATCCCGACCCTCGACGGCTGGCGGGCGATCGCGATCCTTTGGGTGATGCTCTTCCACGGCGGCGAGGAGCTCTTCGGGCCGTCCGGCGTCCTGCCGAGCGCCACGCTCTATCGGGCAGTCCAGGCCGGACCGACCGGCGTCGACATCTTCTTCGCCATCAGCGGGTTCCTCATCTGCTCGCGGCTGTTGGCCGAGCGGGAGAAGACCGGGCGGATCGACCTGCGGAGGTTCTACCTCCGGCGGTCCTTCCGCATCCTCCCGGCGTCGACGGCCTACCTCGTCGTCGTCGGCCTGCTCGGGTGCGCGGGCGTCATCCCCCTCGGCCGCCGCGAGGTGCCAGCCTGCCTCATGTTCTTCCGAAACTACCTGCCGCCGGCCGAGGACGGCGAGTACACCCGCCACTTCTGGAGCCTGTCCGTTGAGGAGCACTTCTACCTGCTCTGGCCCGGCCTCATAGTCCTGTTCGCCACCGCGCCTCGGGCGCGGCGGGCGGCCCTGGCGATCGGCCTCGCGGTCCTCGCGTGGCGCTGGGCCGACACGCGCTGGCGCGTCTTCGAGCATCTCTTCGGCCCGCACGTCCCGCCCAAGTACATGCGGACCGACCGGCGGCTCGACGGCCTGATCTTCGGATGCTGGGTCGCGCTGCTGGTCGCCGAGCCGGCGTGGTGGGCGAGGCTGACGCGGCGGCTCTCTTCTCCGGTATGGCTGGCGATGGTCGCGGCATTGCTGGCGATCGTCTGCGGTCGAGGGGTGCCGGCCCTGGCGCGGCTCGCGGTCCCGGTCCTGATCCCGCTGATTCTGGCGGGGACGGTGCTACGCCCGGAGTTGCCCGCGGGGCGGATGCTCGAATGGGGACCGCTGCGGTGGGTCGGCCGGCTCTCGTACAGCCTCTATCTCTGGCAGCAGCTCTTCCTCATCGGCCGGAAAGGGAATCGGCCACTGGGATGGCTCCAGGCCTTGCCGCTCGACTGGCTCGCCGCGCTCGCCTGCGCCCTGGCTAGCCATCACCTGATCGAGCGGCCGATGATCGCGGCGGGTCGACGGCTGGCGGCCCGGCGCAAGGTCCGGTCCGGTCCGGTCGAGTCCCCTCCGCCGTAGCGGGGACGCAGGCGGGCGCTTTAAGATGGTCGGGCCGCCGGGCGACGTCGGCCGGAGCGGAGACGAGCGGCCGGCCCCCGGCCGATGGGATGGTGCGACGGGATCGAGGCGACGATGGCGAGCGCGGGGGACGAGCCGACGACCTTCGACCGCATCTCGGCACGGATGCTCGGCGGGCCGCTGGCCTGGACCCTCGCCTTGCTCTACGCGGCCCAGCTGGCGCTCTGGGTCCCCGCGTACCTGGTCCGGCCTTACTGGAGCGACCTCGACGTCTTCCAGACGATGGCCCAGTCCTGGTCGGTCGGGGTCCTGCCGTATCGTGACGTCATCGGCAACAACTTCCCGGGGACGACCTACGTCTTCTGGGCCCTGGGGAAGCTCTTCGGCTGGGGCAAGACGGCCCCGTTCCTGGCGTTCGACGCGGCGCTGGTCGTCGGCTTCGCGGCAATCCTGGTCGCCTGGAGCGCCCGGTGCTTCGGCCGGCTCCTGCCGGGGCTGATCGGCGCCGGCGCGGCGCTGAGCTTCTTCATCGGGCTGAACTACAGCATGTCGGCGCAGCGCGACGGTCAGGCGGGGCTGCTGGCCGCCGCCGGGCTGCTGCTGATCCAGGCGAGGACGGGCCGCGCGGGGCTGGCCGCGTCGGCGCTCCTGCTGGCCTTCGCGGCGCTGATCCGCCCGCAGGTCGTCGCCTTCCTGCCGGCGTACTGGGCGGCCCTGGCCGAGGCGGCGCGGTCGCGGGGCGTCGGCCGGAGCCGGGCGCTGGCGACCGTCGCCGGGTGGACCCTCGCGGTCGGGGCGCTCGTCGCCGCCGGCTTCGTCCCGCTGGCGATGTCGGGGATCCTCGGCGACTTCGCCCGCTCGCTCCGCGTCGTCGCCTACGGCTCGACCTACAACCGGGTCACGCCGCGGATCGTCCTCGAGCGGCTCGCCACCGAGGCGATCGACTACCGCCTCTTCCTGCTGCCGACCCTGGCGATCCTCGCCGCCCGGCGGGTCCTGCGGCCCGAGGACTGGCGGCTGGCCCGGACGTGGGGCATCGCCCTGCTGGGCGTCGCCTTCTACGCGCCCTTGAGCCCCGGCGGAGGCTACCTCGAGCAGCCGCTCTGGGTCGTCTGGTCGGTCCACGTCGCGATCCTCGCGCAGCTCCTGCTCTCGGCCCCGGTGGCGGCGACCTGGAGGCTGCTGATGGTGGCGCTATTGATTATCCAGGTCGTCGCGGTCCGGCCCGCCAAGCTCGGCCCGATCAAGGCACGCCAGGCCATCGCCGCCCTGCGGACTGGCCAGGGGCCGCCCGAGGCACCCCTGGGCTACACGCACAACTACCCGTGGGTCCCGCTCTACCGGTGGCAGGACTACCGCGACGCGATCGCCTACCTCCGGACGTCGACCCGCCCCGAGACCCGCGTGGCCAACGCCCTCTTCGGCGCGGCCGCCGCCGGGCCGGCCGGCCGGCTCTCGGCCTTCCCCGCCGAGTCGGCCAACTGGCTCTTCGTCGTCCGCCGCCGGGACGAGCCCCTGTTCGTCGAGGCGCTGGAGCGCACGCCCGACTCAGTCGTCATCTGGGACCCGTCGCGCGAGGAGGACCTGGAGACCCGCGTCGGGGACCCGTCCCGTGAGGAAGGCCCGAAGGGCCGCCAGCTCTTCGCGGCCATCCGCCGCCTCTACCGGCCCGAGGCAAAGTTCGGCCCCATCGAGGTCTGGGCCCGCAAGCCCGAGGCCCCGGCCGCCGGCCAGTGACGCGATCCGCTTCCCCTTACCCCCTCCGCGACGGCCCCGGGAACTCGGGTCGTCGCCGCCACGGGTCCGTTGTACGATGCCGCCGGGCCAGGGAGGGCCGGGCATGGATGGGGAACTTCGGGATCGGGGCCGGCTCGGGCCGCGTTGGATCGCGGCGATCGTCGGGCTGTCGGCGATCGTCCTGCTGCCGGGCCTGGCGTCGCTCCGGCTGACCTACCACGAGGCGCACGTCACCCAGGCCGCCCGCGAGATGATCGCAGCGGGCGACCCGCTCGTCCCGAGGCTCGACGGCCGCCCCTGGCTCGAGAAGCCCCCCCTGCTCCACTGGCTCATCATCCCCCTGGCCGGCGTATTTGGGGATGTCAGCGAGCTGGCCGCGCGGCTCCCCTCGGCCGTCGCGACGACGCTGCTCGCCCTGGCCGTGGCGACCCTCGCGGCTCGGCGGTTCGGGCCGGTGGCCGGCGGCCTCGCGGGCTGCGTCCAGGCGACGATGGCCTGGTCCGCCATCCGCGGCCGGCTCGCCGAGGCGGACATCCTCCTGGCGTGCCTCGTCGCGTGGACGATGGTGGCGCTCGACGCGCTGCGGCGGGGCTTCGATCGACCCCCCACCCCATCCTCCCCCGCAAGCGGGGAGGGTGAGGAATATGCTCCGGCCAGGACTGAAGATCCCCTCCCCCCTTGCGGGGGAGGGTTAGGGTGGGGGGTGGCCGAGCCGAGAGGCCGTCGCCTCCTCGCCCGCCTCTTCCTCCTCGCCCTCGGCATAACGGCCCTGGCCAAGGGCATCGGCTTCGGCGCGGCCTTGATCCTGGCCGCGACCCTCGTCCTCCTCCTCTGGGATCGCGACAAGACGACCCTCCGATCCCTGCTCGACCCCCCGGGCCTGGCGCTGGCCGCGATCGTCGGCCTGGCCTGGCCGGCGCTGGTCTTGATGCGGTATCCGGCGGCCCTCGGCCTCTGGACCTCGCACGTCGCCGACCGGCTGGCCGATCGCCCCGAGCTCTTCGCCGGCCGCTCGTCGTGGTGGGCGTATCTTCCTGCCGTCCTGAGCCTTACGCTCCCCTGGACCCCGCTCGCCCTCCTCGGCGCCTGGACGTCGCTCCGCCGGGCCGCTCGCGACCGCTTCGGCCCCGACCGATTGCTCTGGGCCTGGGCCGCAGGCCCGCTCGTCCTGCTTTCCATGGCGACTGTCAAGAATGCTCACTACGCCATCCACGTCCTGCCACCCTGGTCGATCTGGACGGCTATCGGGCTTATTAAGCTGGGAAACTGGCTGGAAGCCCGTGGACGCTGCGCCGGGCGTATGAAGCGACGAATGGCGGTTGCATTCGTCATGGTCGCCCTCGCGATCGGCCTGGGACTGGGCGTCATCTCGCCCCGGTTCGACCGGCGATCGCGCGAGTGGGCGTTCTACGAGGAGGCGGGTCGGAACGTCAGGTCGGATGAGCCGGTCGTGATCCTCTACGACGACTGGGACCGCTTGCCTTACCCCTCGCCGTTCGGCCCGATGCCGCATGACCTGCCCATCCGCCTCTACTACCTCGGGCATTCCCCGTCCTGGCGCGAGGGCGCCGGCCGCTGGCCCGGCCTCCCCGACGGCCCCTTCGTCGCGATCGGCCGCGACCGGGACGTCGCAGGATTGGAGCAACTCGGCCGCGTCAAGCGGGTGGCGCAGGGACCGCCAGTCCGCTGGGACCGAACGTATTCCCTGTTCCGGGTCACGCCCGAGGACCGGCCCGCCCGCGAAGAGGCCGTCGCCCGCGCCTCGGGCGTCCCTTCGGGTCCGCAATAGCGGACCCTACCGGGGGCCGGCGTCGCCCTTCTTGCGCTGGAATGCGATGGCCGCGCGGACGTCCCGGAGCGCGTCCTGCGCCGGCTCGTAGTCGGGCTTGAGCTCGAGGACGTGGGCGAAGCACTCGGCCGCCTCGACGAGCCGCTCCTCGGCGCGGAGGGCCACGCCCAGGTTGTGGTAGGCCTCGTACATGCAGCCCTCGCTGCAGGTCGTGCCGCGGCGGAAGATACCTTCGCATTCCTTGAGGCGGCCCTGGTAGAAGAGGATGTCGCCCAGGAACGTGTAGCCGGTCGCCTCGTCGGGGACCTCGGCGATCACCTTGCGGAAGTAGCGCTCGGCGACCTTGAAGGCGCCCTTGGCCTTGTGCATGTGGCCCATCTCCGAGAGCATCGACCACCTCGCGCCGGGCGCGCAGTGGACGATGGCGTTCTCGAGCGCCTCCTCGGCCTCGTCGAAACGGGCGAGCTCCGTCAGGGCCATCCCCAGGAACATGTAGGCGGTCGGGTCCTGGGGGTAGTCCTCCAGGAGGTCGCGGCACCGGGCGATGGTCAGGGCCGGCAGGCCGTTCTCGGAGGCCTCGTTGATCTTCTTGAGGCGGACCACCCGCGACTCGGGGCGCTTCATGGCAGTTCGTCCGATCGCCCGACGGGCCGGTCAGGCCGGCCTCGTCGCCTTGAAGAGAACATATTTGAGCCGGCCGCTCCGGAGGGAATTGTGCACGTCGGTCCCCTCGGTTCCGGCGAAGCTCTTGACTACCGGCGCCAGGGCCTTCGGGGCGTGGCCGGCGATCATCGCCTCGCGGTGCGGGCCGTCGAGCCGCAGTCCCTCGACGACCCCGGCCGAGATATCGTCGACCGACTCGACCAATAGCCCCGCCCCGGCGAGCTGGCCCGGCATCGCGGCGAGCTCGTCGTCGAGGAAAATGTCCACGAGCGAGAGCACGCCGCCGGGCCGGAGCACGCGGCGGACCTCGGCGAAGAACCGCGGGCGCGAGGGATAGCAGTGCGACGACTCGACGTTGAGCACGACGTCGAACGAGTTGGCCTCAAACGGGAGATTCTCGGCGTCCCCTTCCACGTATGTCAGCTCGTCGCCGCCGAGCCGCCTGTTGGCGAGATCGACGGCGGCCCGCGAGAAGTCGGCGGCGACGACCTTGCGGGGCTTCAGATAGCGGTGCACGTACGAGGCGCCGCCGCCTCGGCCGCTGCCGACCTCCAGCACGTCCTTCCCCTCGATCGGCCCGGCGGCCTGGGCCACGCGGTGGTAGAGCTGGATGCAGTACCGCTCGGGCTCGTCGGCCTCGGAGAGCGCGAGCCGGGGCGCGTCGGGTTCGGTCGGCTGGTAGCCGTAGTTCATGAAGTTCCAGCCCTCGACCGGGAACCGGCGGGCGAGGAACCCGTACCACGACTTCCAGAGGAACCTGCGGGCCGCGGGCAGCTCGCAGAGGCGGACGAAGGCCTTGGAGATCACGGGACGATCGCCTCCGTCGCCCCGAGGCCCGTGGCGTCGAGGGCCGCGTCGGCCATCGGGTCGGCGTCGGCGAGGCCGTGCGCCTTGGCGTCGCGGCGGCCGAGGCCGAGGAGGATGATGATCGTTGCCGAGGTCGCCATCGAGACGCAGAGGAAGAGGATGCCCGGCAGGAACGAGCCGGTCTTGTCCTTGACGACGCCGAGGAACCACGGTCCGACGGCGCCGCCGAGGTTGCCGAACGAGTTGATCAGGCCGATGCTTCCGGCGGCGGCGGCCTCGGTCAGGAAGAGGCTGGGCAGCGTCCAGAAGGCGGGCAGGTACGCCTTCGTGCCGAGGGCCGCCGCGGTGAAGATCAGGATCATCAGCCCCAGCGGCATGCCGCGGATCAGGCTCAGCCCGAGGGCCAAGGCCCCGATGTAGATCGGGATCGCGGCGTGGAGCCGGCGCTCCTTGGTGCGGTCGGAGTTCCAGCCGACGAAGAGCTGGCCGACGAGCGACCCCAGCGGCGGGATCATCAGGACCCAGGTCAGGAGGTTGTCCGACGGGTGGTACCAGTCGCGGAGGATCGTCGGCAGGAACATCTCGACGCCGTAGTTGCCCGTCACGATGAAGAAGTAGGCGGCCGTCAGGAGGAGCACCTTCGGGTGCGAGAACGCCACGCGGAGCGTCATGTGGCCGCCGGCCGCCTTGCGCTGGGCCTTCTCGCGCTCGAGCACCGTCTCGAGCGCCTCGCGCTCGTCGTCGTCGAGCCACCGCGCCTGGCGGGGGCGGTCGGTCAGGAACAAGAGGACGACGACCCCCGAGCACGATCGCCGGCAGGCCCCAGCCGATGTAGACCCACTGCCACCCCTTCAGGCCGAGCACCAGCGGGTGGTGGACGACCACGCCGCCGATCGTCTCGTCGGTGCCGATCCGGAGCAGGTAATACGAGAGCTTCGGGCTGATGAACTGCGCGATCGGCGTGGCGATGAGGAACCACGAGCAGCGCCCGGGCCCGGTCGCGGCTGGGGAACCAGTGGGTCAGGTAGACGATCACGCCGGGGAAGAACCCGGCCTCGGCCACGCCGAGGAGGAAGCGCATGCCGTAGAAGTGCCAAGGGACCTTCACCAGCGCCGTCAGCGAGGCGACGATCCCCCAGGTGACCATGATCCGGCAGATCCACTTCCGCGCGCTCCACTTCTCGACGAGGAGCGTGCCGGGGATCTCCAGCAGGAGGTAGCCGACGAAGAAGCACGTCCCCGCGCCGAAGCCGAAGGCCTCCTCGTTGAACAGCGGCCCGGCGGACCCGGTGGCCTCGGCCTGGACGTTGAGGTCGTCCATCATATGGAGCTTCGCCAGGCCGACGTTGTTGCGATCGACGTAGGCGATGACGTAGCAGGCAAACAGGATCGGCAGGAGTCGGCGATAGGCCTTGCCGAGGGCGCGGTCCAGGGGCGACGGCGCTTCGGTCGGGCTCGGTGAGTCGGGGGTCATGGGCGGTCGGTCTCGCGCGACTGGAGAGAAGGCCGGGCGGCCCGGCGGGGCCCTGTCGACGACCGCCGGCCTCGACGCGCCCATCGCGGGAGCATCGACATTACCGCGCCTGACTCGCGGCCGCAAACCTCTCGCGGGCGGCGGGGTTCTCGCTATCGATTCCGGACGCTCGCGGCACCCTCGCTCCGCCGCTCCCGCGGCGGAGTGACCGTCCCGCCGCTCCGCGGCGATCCGGTGGCCGCAGAGCGGCCAAAGAGGCATTCCGCCGCGGGAGCGGCGGGAACGAGGGTGCCGCGATCGAAAGCGATACCCTCCGCGCCCTCGGCCCGTTCCCGGCGACGCCTCGGCGGCGTACACTGGTCGGGATGGGGCCAGGCGCTCGCGACCCGGCCCGCACCGACCCGACCGGGATGCCCTCTCATGAGACCCTCACCTCGGCGACTCACGACGATCGCCGCCCTCTTGTTGCCCCTCGCCGCGCTCGCACCGGACGATCCGAAGAAGGCCGAGCCCGCCCGCGACCCGCAGGTCGGCCGGTCGTTCCGCGTACCGTACAAGATGACGGGGACGAACCACTTCCTCGTCCGCGTCCGGATCAATGGCAAGGGGCCGTTCAACTTCCTCGTCGATACCGGCGCACGGCGCTGTTCGTCAGCACCCACGCGGCGAAGGCCGTCGGCCTCGCGGCGCCGAAGGACGAGTTCTGGGCCGTCGTCGACCGCCTCGACTTCGAGGGCGGGCCGACGCTCAAGGGGGTCAAGGCCCGCGTCGAGGACCCGTTCCAGTTGATCGGCATGAACGCGCTGGGCCTGCCGGGTCACTCGATCGACGGCATCCTCGGCTTCACGATCCTGGCGCGATACCGGATGACCATCGACCCGACGCAGGACCGGATGACCTGGACCCGGCTCGACTACGACCCGAAGGAGCCATTCATCCCCCGCGGCGCGATCGCCAAGCAGGCGCCGGCCGAGCTCGAGGCGATGAACCTGCTCGGCCCGCTCGCCAGGTTCGCCGCGGTCCTGGTCGGCAAGCAGGAGCCCGACAAGCTCATCCCCCGCGGGCGGCTGGGGATCATCCTCGAGGAGACGGGCGGTCCGGCCAAGGTCGCCTCCGTCCTCGACGGCTCCCCCGCGGCCCGCGCCGGCGTGAGGCCAGGCGACGTGATCGCGGCGATCGACGGCAAGTCGGTCGACTCGCCCAAGGCCGCCATGCTCGCCGCGGCGAAGGTCCGCGCCGGCGCGGCGGTCGCGCTCAAGATCAGGCGCGACGGCGCGACGACCGACGTGGCCCTCATCGCCGGGGAGGGGCTCTGAAATGAAGATTTCATCGAATTCTCGCGCGATCCTACGCCTCGTCCTGGCCGGCTGGCTGGCGGCCTCGGGCGTGCTGGGCTTCGTCGTGCTGGGCGCGGCCCACCGTGCCGACAAGGGCGGCCCGGGGAAGGTCCCGTTCGAGATGCTCGCGTCGAACCACATGGCGGTCCGCGTGCGGATCAACGGCAAGGGCCCGTATCGCCTGCTCTTCGACGTCGGCTCGCCCGTCACGCTCATCGGCACGAAGGCGGCCGAGGCGAGCGGGATCATCAGGCCGGGCCAGGCCCGCGGGTTCCTCTTGCCGATCCCGGTCGAGGCGAAGGCCGACGCCATCGAGATCGGCGGCGTGACGGCGAAGGACCTGCCGGTGATCGTGATGGACCACCCGGTCCTCAAGGCGCTCGGCGGCTTCTTCAGCAAGCCGCTCGACGGCATCCTCGGCTTCACCTTCTTCGCGCGGTATCGGATGACGATCGACTATCAGGCGAAGGAGATGAGCTTCGAGCCGGTCGACTACGAGATGCAGGATCTGATGAAGACCCTCCCCGAGCGGCTCGCCGGCCCGAAGGACGCGCGCGAGGTCATCCTCGCCCCGGCCGGGCTCTGGGGCCTGACCGTCGCCGAGCCCAACAAGGGGGACGCCGGCGTGACGATCATCTCCATCGCCCCCGGCTCCCCCGCCGAGTCGGCCGGACTCAAGCCCCGCGACGTGCTCACGACCCTCGACGGCCGCTGGACCACGACCGTCGCCGACGCCTTCGAGGCCGCCGCGGGCGCCGCCCCGGGCAAGCCCGTCGAGGTCGTCGTCGTCCGCGACGGCAAGGAAGTGACGCTCACCGTCACGCCGAGGCCGGGGTTCTGAGCCCGCCCAGACACATCCCTGCCTGCGACCTGCTCCGGCGAGTTCGACCACGACATGACCGGCGGCTCCTTCCGCCTGTCTCCTTTCGAGGTGGATCGGATGGACGACGCTGAAATCGCCGGTCGGATCAAACGACTGGAACGGTCCAACCGTCGCTTGAAGGTGTGGTTGGCCCTCCTCACCTTGGTGATCATCGTCGGTGCCTACTTCAAGCCGTTCTCGATCCTGGGGAGCAACTTCAGCGGGCGCATGATCGGTACATCGATGGGCTCTGGAACCGCCGTCCAGGGGTTCTGGAACACCGAGAAGCAGCGGCGACTGGAATTCGGGGTCGTCAAGAACGGAGAGCCATGCTTCTATCACCTGGGACGAGATGAAAAAGTCCGACTCGGGTTGGATTTGCAGCCCGAACCGAAGCTGACCATACGTGATCAAGATGAGGCGGCACGGATCAGAATGTACCTCAATCCGGACGGGAGCCCGAGGTTCAGCCTGACGGATGCAGGCGGGAAGAGCGGCATCTTCCTCGGCATCCAAGCCGACGGGAACCCCATCCTGCTTCTCAAGGACAAGGACGGAAATACATTATTCCAAGTCCCCGATCAGCGGAAGGAGGCTGCGGACCGCTGACAATCCAACTCACGTTCCCGCTACCAACGATCGTCCGGCCGGGGCTCAGATCGCCCGCTTGGCGGCAATCGACGACGCTGGCGTCCGGTCCCGGTTCGCCTACAATGAGTCGGTCCGCCCGGAGGACGACGGGCCGTCCCCACGACGTCTGAGTCGCCCTCTCGCCTCCCGCGACCGGTCCCCCCCCGGAGTGCGCCATGGCCGCCGATCGCGACCTCCTGCGCGGGCTGCTCGCGCTGCAGAACGGCCTGATCCAGCAGGCGCAGCTCGTCGCCGCGTTCCACGCCTGGACGTCCGACAAGTCGCGGTCGCTCACCGACCATCTCGAGGCGATGGGCCACCTCGGCCCAGCGCAGCGCCGGTGGTCGAGGCGCTGGCCGACCTCCACGTCCGGGCGCACGGCGGCGACGTCGAGCGGAGCCTGGCGGCCGTCTCCGCGGGCAAGTCGACCCGCGAGAGCCTGGCCGGGCTGGGCGACCCGGACATCGAGGCGACGCTCAACCGCATCGACTCGGGCCACGGGTCGACGGAGAAGGACGCAGCCGACCGCACGGCGACCTATGCGGTCAGCACGGCCAGCGCCGACGGCCAGCGGTTCCGCGTCCTCCGCCCGCACGCACGCGGGGGCCTCGGCGCCGTGTTCGTGGCGCTCGACGGCGAGCTGAACCGCGAGGTCGCGCTGAAGCAGATCCTCGACAAGCACGCCGACGACCCGGCCAGCCGCGCGCGGTTCGTGCTCGAGGCCGAGGTCACCGGCGGCCTGGAGCATCCGGGCATTGTCCCGGTCTACGGCCTCGGGACCTACGACGACGGCCGGCCGTACTACGCGATGCGGTTCATCCGCGGCGGCAGCCTCAAGGAAGCGATCGATCGCTTCCACGCCGACGAGGCGCTGAAGGGGGATGCCGGCCGGCGCTCGCTGGAATTGCGCAAGCTCCTCCGCCGCTTCCTGGACGTCTGCAACGCGATCGACTACGCCCACAGCCGGGGCGTCCTGCACCGCGACCTGAAGCCGGGCAACATCATCGTCGGCAAGCACGGCGAGACGCTGGTCGTCGACTGGGGCCTGGCCAAGGCCACCGGCAAGGCCGAGCCCGGCGCGGGCGAGCGGACGCTCGTGCCCAGCGCCTCCGGCAGCAGCTCGGAGACCCTGCCCGGCAGCGCCCTGGGCACGCCGGCCTACATGAGCCCCGAGCAGGCGCGCGGCGACCTGGAGCACCTCGGCCCGCGGTCGGACGTCTACAGCCTGGGCGCCACGCTCTACTGCCTGCTGACCGGCAGGCCACCGATCGAGGGAGACGACGTCGGCGAGATCCTGCGCAAGGTACAGCGGGGCGAATTCGCGCGGCCCCGCCTGGTCGACCCGTCGATCGACGCGGCGCTGGAGGCGGTCTGCCTCCGGGCGATGGCGCCGGAGCCGGGGGCGCGGTACGCCTCGCCCCGGGCGCTGGCCGAGGACGTCGAGCGCTGGATGGCCGACGAGCCGGTCGGCGCCTGGCGCGAGCCCGCGTCGCGCCGGCTCCTCCGCTGGCTGACCCGGCACCGCACGGGCGTGACGGCCGCCGGCGCCGCCGTGCTCGTGGCCCTCGCCGGGACGGCGGCGGTGCTCGCGGTGCAGACGCGGGCCAACGCCGACCTGAAGCGCGCCAACGCCGACCTCGGGATCGCCAACGCGAAGGTCACGTCGGCCAACGCCGACCTCCGCGCGGCCAACGAGCGCGAGCGGCAGCGGTTCGACCTGGCGATGGAGGCGATCGGCCTCTTCCACGGCGAGGTGAGCGAGGACCTGCTCCTGAAGGAGAAGTCGTTCGCGGGCCTGCGAGCCAGGCTATTGAAGGGGGCGGCCGACTTCTACGGCAAGCTCGAGCGCCTGCTCGAGGGCCAGGCCGACCCGGAGTCGCGCGCGGCGCTGGGCCGGGCCTACCACGGGCTGGGGAAGCTGACCGTCACCGTCGGCAAGAAGCCCGAGGCGCTGGCCGTGCACCGCAAGGGGCTGGCCGTGCGCCGCGAGCTGGCGGCACGCCCGGGGGCCGACGCCGCGGCGGTGCTCGATGTGGCGCGCAGCCTGTACGACATGGGAGTCACGCTCTCGGACACCGGCGACTCGGCCGGGTCGGCGGCATCGATCGCCGAGGCGCGGGCTGGCCGAGGACCTGGTCGCCGCCGGCCGCGGCGGGGACGAGGCCCGGGCGCTCCTGGCCGAGACCCTGGACTGGGCCGCCTCGAAGGCCGCGGATCCGCGCGACGGGCTCGAAATGACGCACCGCGCCCTGGCGATCGCGCGGGAGCTCGTCGCGAAGGACCCCGGGGCGGGCCGATACCAGGAGATCCTGAGCCAGGTGCACACCATCCTCGGCATTGTCCTCGGCAATCTGGGCCGGACTGCCGAGGCGATCGCGGCCTACGAGGAGTCCGCGGCGATCCTCCGGCGGCTGGCCGACGCCCAGCCGGGGGTGTTCCGCCTCCAGGACAATCTGGCGAAGGCGTACCACAACATCGCCCACGACCTGTCGGTCCAGGGCGACCTCGCCGGGGCGACCGCCTCGGAGCGCCGGGCCGTGGCGACCTGGCAGAAGGTGAGGGAGGCCAACCCCGCCGCGACACACCTGGGGAACAACGTGGCCTTCGGCCTCAACGCGCTCGCCCAGTTCCTGATCGAGAACGGCCGGCCGGGCGAGGCGCTGGAGGCCCTGGCCCAGGCGCGCGCGATCCTCCAGGCGTTGCGCGACGCCGACCCCGCGGCGATCTCCTTCCCGCGCAACCTGGCGCGGAATTACATGCTGACCGCCCGGGCCCTGACCCCAATGGGGAGGGCCCGCGAGGCCCGCGAGGTTCGGGCGAGGGCGGCGGCGATCCTGCAGACGATGTCCGACGACCATCCCTCGGACGACGGGCTCCGGCGCCTCCTGGCCGAGGATCTGACCGACCTGGGGTGGAACCACTGGCTCGCGGGCCGGCCCGCCGAGGCGCTGGCGGCGTTCGAGCGGGAGCGGGCGATCTGGAGCCGGCTGGCCGCCGCCACGCCGGCCGACCCCTCCGATCGCGACCGGCTGGCGAACTGCGACGCCAACGCGGCCACGCCCCTCGTCGCGCTGGGCCGGCTGGCCGAGGCGCGGGCCTGCTGCGACCGGGCGATCGCGCTCCGGGAGGACCTGGTCCGGGTCGATCCCGCGAGCGACACCCAGGTCCTGGGCCTGGCGGAGAGCCTGCTCCGTTCGGGCACCGTGAGGGCGGCGGGCGGCGACCCCGCCGGCGCGGCCGCCGACTGGCGCCGGGCCGAGGGGCTCTTCGCGAGCCACGCGCCCAAGGGAGGACAGGAGGCGGTCCTCTGGGCCAGTTGCCGGGGCTCGCTGGCGGGGCTCGCCGGCGCGGCGGGCTCGGGCGTCTCCGCGGCCGAGGGGGCGGCGCACGCCGAGGAGGCGATGGCCCTCCTCCGCCGCGCGGTCGCCGGCGGCTACCGCGACTTCGCCCACTGCCAGGCCGAGCCCGGCCTCGACCCGCTCCGGTCGCGCGACGACTTCCGGCTGATGATGATGGACCTCGCCTTCCCCGACGTCCCCTTCGCCCCCGGCGACTGAGGATCCGTATGAGGAGCCCCGGGTTTCCCCCGCGCCGAGCGAACCCGGCGCCCCGGGCCGGGCGGACCCGAGGCCCCGCGCCGAGCGAACCCGAGCGTACGCCTTTCGTTCACCTCCGTGCGGCTGCGCACGGCGCGAGGGGCCGGGTTGACGCACGAAGCCGAACGGCACAGGACGGAGCGGAATTGGCTTCGTTTCGGCGGCCGGGGATTGGCTTCGTTTCGCGTGCCGGGAATTGGCTTCGTTTCGTCAAAACGGCCGGCGGGATTGGCTTCGTTTCGCACCCCGTCCCCGTCCACCGATCGGGCCCGTCCGGCACGACGTCATCCCGGCCTTCGGGCCGGATCGAGGCTCGACAGGCCGCTGGCGAGGGCCTCGGCCCAGCCGCCGAGTCGTCGCGCCTGCTCGACCGTCAGCGGCTCGCCCGGCTCGTCCGGCGGCTCGCGGAGCGCCAGCCGCCACCAGATCACGTCGCGCCACGCGCCCGCCTTGAATCCGACCCCGGGGTAGACCCCGACCTCCTCGAAGCCCATCGCCCGATGGAGCCCGACGCTCGCCTCGTTCGGCAGCGTCGCCCCCGCGAAGGCCGACACGAACCCCTGGAGCTTGAGGATCTCGAACAGCGAACGATAGAGCGCCCGGCCCAGCCCCGACCGCCGCCGTCCGATGTAGACCGACACGTCGACCGACCAGCGATACGCCGCGCGCTCGCGGTGCGGCATCGCGTAGACGTAGCCGAGGACCTCGCCGCCCTCCTCGGCGACCAGCCAGGGATGGTGACTCAGGGTCTTCTCGATCCTCCGACTCATCTCCTCGACCGACGGCGGCTCGACCTCGAACGAGACGTGCGACGACGACTCGCAGAACGGTGCGTAGATCGCGCGGACGGCCTCGGCGTCGTCACCGTTGGCGAGTCGGATGATCGGGGCCACGGCACACTCCTCGGATCACCGGGCCGCCGGCAAGGTCGGCGCCGGCGGACGGTCAGCCGGTTCACCTGGCGGACCCACCGCGCGTGCTTCTTCTCGCCCGGGACGACCACCCGCAGCGGCCCCTCAGGCTCGGCCATCGGGTGCCCGTCGCGGCGGTCGGCCAGGAGGGTCATGCGGTCGGTGAACGCGGGGTCCAGCTCGGCCAGCGCGAACGCCGCGCGGTAGCCGTCGGAGGCCTCGACGACCAGGTAATCGACCATCGCCCCGCCCCTCAGCTTATCATCGACCCGCGCCCGGCCTTCCGCAAGAGGTCGATCATCGCGACACCCTCCCACGTCGACTCGACGCCCTTGTGATCCTTCGCGCGGACCGACTGCCGGGTCATGCCCGCGAGGTCGCCCGCCGTCAGCCCGATCGGCCGCTCGACCTCCCCGCCCACCTCCAGCACGACCCGCTCCGCCTTCGGCCCGTCGGCCCCGAGCATCGCCAGCGCCGCCATGAGCCCGAAAGCGCGAGATCGCATCGCCGTGGTCATCGAAACCCCCTCCAGGATCGTGTCGCCCCGTGTTATGATCCTGATGCCCGGCCCAGCGTAGCCCCGACCTTGCTTCGCGTCCACCGCCCTGCTCTCCTCCGCACTCTGGGCTTTGTGCCTTCTGTCTTCGCATTCTCCGCTCTTGATCCGAAGTCCCGCGAGCCCGCGATGCCCAAGCTCCCCCGCCTCGAGAACCGCGTCCGCGACCGCCGCGAGCGCAAGGGCTGGACGCAGGACGAGCTCGCAAAGCGATCGGGCCTGTCGCGCGCGGGCGTCAGCGCAATTGAGATGGGCCGGCTCGTGCCGTCGGCGTCGGCGGCGCTGGCGCTGGCCGGCGCGCTCGGCTGCCGCGTCGAGGACCTGTTCCGGCTCGATCAGCCCGGCGCCGCGCCATCGCCCTCGTGGGCCTGGCCCCCGCGCCGCGAGCCCTGCCGCTACTGGAAGGCCGAGGTCGGCGGCCGCGTCTGGCTCTACCCCGCCGAGGCGACCCCCGCGGGCGTGCTGCCCCACGACGGCATCGCCCGCGACGGAAGTTTCGCCGACTCGTCCGACGCCGACCCCTCCGCGACCCTCGTCATCGCCACGTGCGACCCCGCGGTCGCCCTGCTCGCCGACGCGCTGCGATCCTCGGGCGTCCGGCTCCTCCCCCTGCCCCGCTCGAGCCGCGCGGCGCTGGCGCTTTTGGGCGAGGGCCTGGTCCACGCCTCGGGGATGCACCTCGGCCCGTCCGACGCCGCGCACGACGGCAACGCCGCGGCCGTCCGCGACCGCCTCGGCCCCGGCTTCCGCCTGCTCCGCGTCGCGCGGTGGCAGGAGGGCCTGTGCCTCGCCCCGGGCCTGGGCGTCTCGACCGTCCGCTCGGCGCTGGCCCCCGGCCTCCGCTGGGTCGGCCGCGAGGAGGGCTCCGGCGCCCGCCAGTGCCTGGATGAACTCCTCGGCGACCGCCGCAAGCCCCCCCGCCGGATCGCCACCGACCACCGCGGCGTCGCCGAGGCCGTCCGCCACGGCTGGGCTGACGTCGGCGTCTGCGTCCGCCTCCCCGCCGAGGAGTCCGGCCTCGACTTCCTCGACGTCCGCCGCGAGTCGTATGACTTATGTTTTCCGTCGTCGATGGAATCCGACCCGCGGATTCAGGCCCTCATCGCGGCCGTGCGCTCGCCGGCCTATCGCCGGGCCCTGGCGGGTTTGCCGGGGTATGACCCGCTGGAGGCGGGGGAGATGGTCTTGTAGGCTTTGGGATTACGTGGGGGCGATGCAACGTGGGCGTTCGCCTATTCTGCGCCGTGGGCCACGGGAACCAGAATATCCCCTTTGCGGCGCCCTGACCTCCCCGCGGCCCGGACCCCGACGCGTGCCTCCGACCGAACCCGAGGCCCGGCACCGACCGAACCTGAGACTTCGCGCCACACGAACGGCATTCAGCGAGACGAACAAACAGGGCACCGAGGAACATTCTTATGTTATACAAATATCTGGAGAGACAGTATATGAATTCATGGATAAACGGAGGCCTCCTTCCGTTGAAACCGGCCACCTCTTACCTAGCTCAAGAGTCTGAGCGGAAGGGTAATCTAACCCCTGATGAAGGAAAAACGCTCAAGGGCGACGGGTTGACCAACGATCGCTACGCCGAACTGAGGGAAAAGGCGGATGAACGCGTCGTCATCCATGCCAGACTTGTCAAATTGGAATCCGTTTATATCTCACACTTCATTCAGGACACCTGGAACGGCCTGGTGCTCTGCTTTAGTACTGTTGAGGACAGAAGGATCTGTACGCAATTTGATAAGTATGATACATGCATCTTGATACCAGATGAAGACGCTTTGTTTGCACATATTAGTGCGGAATTGGGCGTAGAAGGCAGAGCGGGCAACTGCAAATACACTGAAGAGCCCCATAGGGACGTTTTTCAAAAATCCACGAAGGATGGATGGCAGCAGGAATACCGAATGTTCTGGCCCGTAACAGAGCCGGAGCTGAGATGGGTTTCCATTCCTGCCGGTACGGCTCATGAACTCTGGACGATTGAAAGATAGAACGTAGCATTAAAACTTTGTGCTGACGCCAGGGAGAAAAGGGGACATTCCTATTTCCCTTCTGGAAGCTAGGCTATGGGTCGTTGCACCGGAGGGAAAGTAGCCCCTTTTCTTTCTTTCCCCCATCACCTCAGCCGAATCGGCCGGAACCGCATCTGCTTCAGGGCCTCGATACGCTCCGGCGAGCCGACGAAGGTCCGGTCGGGGAAGCGGTAATAGGTGCGGATGCTGGCCAGGGTCCGCTCGCCCATCTGCGAATTCAGCCACATGCCGGCCAGGTACTGGAGCCGCAGGTTGCGGTCGGTGTTGATCTGGGCGCCCTCGCACCACTCCTTGAGCATGGGGGCCTGGCCCGCGTAGGTGGCGAGCAGGTCGATCCCCTCCTCCACCGGCCAGTCGAGGCCCTCGCCGAAGCCCACGTCGCGGAGCGACTGCTTCACGAGCGCATGGTCCGGGCGGTCCAGACGCTCCTGGAACGCGTCGAGGTCGATCACCGTCGGCTCGACCTGGGCGAACAGCACGGCGTCGTAGCCGACGTTCTCGCGCTCGTTGCTGAAGAGCATGCCGTTGGGGAAGACCTGGAAGAAGGTGGCGATCACGCTCTTGCTCGTCTCCAGGTTGCTCTCGTAGAGCGGGATCCAGAGGGCCACGACCCCGCCCGGATTCAGGTGGTCGCGGCACATCTGATAATATTCGACCGTGTTCAGCGCGGCGAAGCCCTTGACCCACGGGTCGATCGGGTCGGAGGTGATGATGTCGAACTTCTCGCGGGCGGTGCGGAGGAAGTGCCGGCCGTCGTCGTAGACGACCTCGACCTGCTTGCCGTTGACCGCGTGCGGGTTCTGGAGCGCGATGCCGTCGACGACGTGGTAGTTCTCGACGCCGAACATCGGCGCGACGACGGTCGGCACCAGGGGCTCGATGTCGCAGATGACGACGCGCTTGACGTCGGGGTGCAGGACGAAGCTGCCGGCGGTGACGCCGGCGCCGCAGGCGACGACCAGCACCGACTCGGGCTTCTTGTGGACCAGGGCCGGGATGTGGCCGAGCATCCGCTGGAGCCTCATGTCGGCGATCAGGGTCGACGCCTGGATCTTGCCGGCGCCGTGGAAGCTCCGCACGCCCTCGCGCGTCTCGGTGACGGCGACCGAGACGTTGGTCCCCTCACCGACGTAGGTGCAGAAGATATCGGGCTCGCCGGTGCCCTTCGGGACAGTCTTGACGATGCCCGGCGCCGCCTGCGGAAGCAGGCTCGCAATCTCGCGGCCGAACGCCACGACCGGCCAGGGCACGGGTGTCACGCCCCAGCTGAGCCAGACGGCCACCCCCAGCGCGGCCGCGAGCGCCGCCGCGCCGACCAGGCGTACCTTCCCGGACACCGGCCGAAGCAGGGGCACCATGGCCACCAGCGCGGCCGCCGCGGCGAGGCCGATCAGCACCCGCTCGGCGCCGGCCGTGCCGATAGCGGGAACGAGCACCAGGCTGAACAGCAGCGCGCCGACGATGGCGCCGACCGTGTTGGCCGCGTAGACCCCGCCGACGAGCCGGCCGGGGTCCTGGCCGCGGGAGGCGACCGACGCCAGCGCCAGCGGGAAGCTCGCCCCCCAAAGGCACGCCGGCGGCAGGACGGCCCAGAGGCAGCGCACCAGGTCGAGCTGGAAGGTGTACCACGGGCTGGGCGAGAGCTTCGGGTCGATCGGCCAGAACGGGAGCGACCGCGCGATCATGGCGGCGGTCCACGCGACGGCCGCCGTCAGCAGCCACTGGCAAATGCCCAATGCCACGCGGGCCGACCCCGCCCCCCGCGCAGGAAGGCCCCGAGGCTGCTGCCGATCCCCAGGCCGATCAGGAACACGGCCAGGATCAGGGAGAAGGTGTACACGGTGGCCCCGAGCATCAGCGAGAGCAGCCGGGTCCACACCACCTCCGCGCCCAGCGCCGCCATGCCGGAGAGGGCGATCGCCACATACACAGCCCAGGCCCCGGCCGCGCGGCCCGTCTCCCCGTTCGTCGGGCGCCCCGTCGGCACCTCATGCCGCGCCGCGAAGCCCGCGAGCATCAAGGCGATCGCGGCCACGCCCACGTTGATGGCGACGGCGGCGTAGGTGGCCGTGGCCATGTCGAAGACGCGGAGCAGGTAGAAGCCGGCGAGCAGGCAGCCGAACACGGCGCCGGCAATGTTGCCGCCGTAGAAGAAGCCGAGCCACGACACCCCCTCAGGGCCCGTCTCGACCCACCGCGCGATCGCCGGCAGCGTCGCGCCCATCAGCAGCGTGGGCGGCAGCAGGCAGACCCCGGCCACCGCCCCGCGGAGCAGGATGCCCGACGCACCGTGGCCGGCGTAGGTCGTATAAATATGTTCGATGTGCGGCATGCCGTAGAGCACGGCGAGCCCGATGGCGCCCACGCCCAGCTCGAGCACGGCGTAGACCCGCAGGGGATGCCACCGGGCCGAGACGACGCGCGGCAGCAGCAGGCTGCCCAGGCACATGCCGCCCATGAACGTCCCGAGCAGCACGCCGAGGGAGACGGCCGTCGAGCCGATCACCAGTTGCAGGAGCTGGAGCCAGACGACCTCGTAGATCAGGGCCGCGCAGCCGCTGCCGACGAACAAAAGGAGCAGCGCGGGCAGGAACCGCCGCGGCGCGGGCTCAAGCGGGGTCATCGTGCGGTCGTCTGCCGGAGTCATGGGACGATGCCTCGCGAGGGCGCGGCCGTGCTCCTCACGCCCGCCGGTGTGTTATGCGGCGGTAGGGCGATCCATCACCTCGTTGCGGTGATTCGCGCCGCCCGCGCCTCACGCCCCGCGAACGGGGCCTCAGGAACAGGCTCTCATTAGAACGGATTCGCGGGGGTGCGGGGAGCGACCTCCGCGTCGACCGTCATGCGGGATCGAGGCGGCGTCCGGCGCAGCCCTCGCTCCCGCGCGGCGGCTCAGTCCTTGTCCGGCCCCGAGGCGAAGGGGTTGTCTTCCGCCTCGGCGGCGAGCCTCCGGGCCTCCTTCTGGTCCGCCTCGCCGAGCCGGGCGAGCGGGACGGTCACCGTCTCGCCATTCTCCTTCTCGAGCGTGACCGACCCGTCCTTCAGCTCGACGAACTTCGCCTTGATCGTGAACTTGCCCCCGCCGCTCGACCAGGCCCGCAGGGGCGCGTCGGCGCCGCCTTCTTCGTCGGCTTGATCTGGTCGGGCGGGAGCGTCGGCGTCATCACGATGCCGTTCCTCGGGAACTTCACCTTGACCCACCCGTTCGACGGCAGCTCCACGACCTCGGCCGTCTCGGTCTTCCCCGCCCAGTTCACGAGCACCTTGTCGCCGAGCTTGAACGGCGCCTTCTTCCCGCCGGCCGGCGCCGAGGTCGAGGACGAGCCGCCGCGCGTGACGGTCATCTGCCGGGTCGAGGTCCCGCCGCCGCCCCCCTGGACGATCGTGGTCGTGGTCGTGGTCCTGCCCTGGTCGTCCGTCGTCGTCGTGACCTGGACCGTCGCGGGGACGGGGATCACCTGCGGGTCGAGGTAGACGGTCTTCCCCGCGCTGTTGACGTACGACGCCTGCACCGTGACCTGCTTGACCGGCGGCGTCGCCTTCGCGTCGAGCGGCAGCTCCACGCGGGCGACCGCGCCCCGCAGCGACAGGTCAACCTTCCGACTCGCGGCGTCGGAGGCCAGTTGCGGCCGGCCGGCCTTCGAGGGGTCGGCGGGGACCGGCTTCGTCACGAACTGCACCGACGCCGACCTGAGCTTCTTCATCGGGTCGACCACCGGCACCACGATCTCATACTTCGGCGCGGCGCCGTTGACGGCCGGCCTGGCGACGATCGTGGGCCGGCCCAGGCTGCCCTCGAGCATCGTGCCGACCTCGCCGGCCGGGATCGTCAGGCCGATGTTACTGCCCTGGATCGTCTGCACCGCGATCCCGACGAGGTTCCCCGCGGCGTCGACCACCGGGCCGCCGCTGTTGCCTGGGTTCAGCGCGCCGTCGATCTGGACTTTCGCCACCTTGCCCGACGCGTCCTTGCGGATGCTCGAGACCGACCCCCGGCCGATCGTGATGTTCGGGTTCGCCTTGTTCGCCGCGAGCGACTCGCCGAACGGGAAGCCGAGGATGAAGACCGGCATCGTCTCCGACGGCTGGGCCGTCCGCCGGAACTCGATCGCCTTCGGGACGCTCTTCAGCCCGGAGACCTTCAGGATCGCCAGGTCCGGGTCGTCGAGCTGGCCGAGCACCTCGGCCTTGACCGTCTGCTCGTTCGCCTCGCCGCTGTTGAAGACCACCGACACCACCGGCTCGTTCGCGGCCAGCATGTTCTGGAGCCGCATCAGGGTGATGCGATCGCGGCCGCGGAGCCCCGGGACGAAGCCGCCCTGCGTCAGGACCTTGGGCTTCGCGACGACGTGGTGATTGGTCACGATCAGCGCGGAATCCCCGTCCGACTGGATCACGAAGCCCGAGCCCGTGATCGGCAGCGGCCCGATGGCAACCTTGACGTAAACCGTCGCCTCCTTGAGCCTCCGCGCCATCTCCGGCGCGAGCCCGTCATCGCCGCGCACGGGCGCGGCCGCCGAGACCAGGAAGAGGGCGATCCATCGGGAATGGCGCTTCATCGCAAGCTCCCCATCGGAGGGCCATGAGGCCGCATCGGCAGGTTTGGATGAGAAAGGTAGGACGACCAGGCCCGACCCCGGGCCCTTCGCGCATTCTCGGGGCGGATCCCGTCGAGGCACCGCGAGAACACGAGTCGATAGCGGCATCCTAGCGGACGTCCCATCCCTAGACAACGAGGCGGCGACGACTTTCTTAGCGGCCGTGTGGTCAGGGATCAGAGCTCGAAGTCGTGGTCACGAAGACGCGACCACACCGCGCAGTCGGTGCCTCAGAGCCTCACCAATTACATTTGTCATTGACTCGGCTTGTCCTAACAATTACATTTGTAAAAGAAGCGGCGATCGGGTGGGATATAGCCCCGAGCAAATAGGGGGAGCGATGCCGATGGCTATCCGTCACGAGGTTGGTCGGGAGCTGCGGGCCCCGAGTCTCCGGAAGGTCTTCGTCGGCGCGGCCCGCGTCGTGCTCGCGGCGGCGCTGCTCTTGACGCCCGTCGCGCTCATCCTGGGCCGGACGCGGGACCCGGGGTCGCCGGGCCCGCACCGGCCGGCCGGGGCACCGATGCGGATCGGCCTGCCCGTCATGGTCTTTCCGAACCCCGACCGCTTCGTCGATCCCGAGACGGGGGCGGCGGTCCCCGTCGCCGTCCCGGGCCCCGGGTGCCTCGCGGCCTCGGCCTGGTCGCCCTGGCGCGACGGGGCCGACCGGGCCCAGATCGTCGGCACGTGGATGGCCGAGGGCTCGCGCGACCTAGCGCTGGTCCGCCTCTCCCAGCCCGACGGCGCCGTCCTCGATCGGATCTCGACGGCCGGCATGCCGGCCTGGATCGGGGCGCCCTGCTGGTTCCCGGACCGTTCCGAGCGGCTCCTGCTCTGCGGCGGCGACGGCCTGCTCTACCGCCTCGACTTCGGGTCCGGCGACGTCCGCGGCCCGAGCCCCCTGGCCCGGTCGGCGGAGATCCGGAGCGGCGCCCGGATCGTCGACCTCTCGTGGCCGGCCGGCGCCGTCATCGGCGGCCGGGCCCTCGCCTCGCTCAGCTTCAAGAGAGGGCCCGAGGTCCCGGCGGAGATCGGCGAGTGGTCGATCTGGTGGCTCCGCCTCGACGACCCGCCCGACGCGATCGTCGGCCTCGGTCCGCTCCTGGCCCCGCCCGGCGGGGATTCCGGCGTCGACCGCCGCCATCCCACGCTCTCCCCGGACGACAGCCACCCCGGCCTGGCCTGGCTCGAGCAGCCCCGCAGCCGATACAACCACTCCTGGCGCCTCCGGTTCGCGCCGCTGACGCTCGACCCCGACACGGGCGATCCCTCGATCCGCGAAGCCTCGGCCCGGACCCTCGCCGAGGATTGCCTAAGGGTCGCGCCGGCGTTCTCGGCGGACGGGAGTCAGATCAGCTACGTTCCCGCCGGCCCCGGCCCCCTGCGCGTCCTGCGCGTCTCCCTTGACCGGGTCCCCACCCCTCCCGACGCGACGCCCGACCCCCGGGCCGCCCGTCCCCTCGCTCGATCCCCCGTCACCGAGGTTCGATCGCGGTCGGCGACGGCGACGCGGTCATGAGGAGCGGAAAAAGGGGTCAGGGTGCTCTGTCGAAGACGTCCGACGAAGCCGTTTCGGGTGGCAGGGGTTCGCTCGCGAACCCCGGTCTTCGTGAGGGCCCCGGACCGGGGTTCGCTCGCGAACCCCTGCCACCCCGAGGACTCGCGACCAGCTTTCGACAGAGCAGGTCAGGAGCCGTCATGCCGAATTCGGCCCCTGACCCCGCTCACGGGTGCAGATTGCCCCCCTTGCGATCCGGGCGAACGCGGCGGCCGCCCCGGCTTGTCCCGGCCGTGCCGGACTGGCAAGATGCGGTATCGTCCCGCGGCGAGACCGGGCCGGGGAGGCGAGCGTGACCGCGATCAAGCAGACCGTGACGATCGGTCCCGGCGGCCGGGTCGAGGTCGTCTCCGCCGAGCTGCCCGAGGGCCGCCGCGCCGAGGTGATCGTCCTCGTCTCCCCCGATCCGGGCCCCTCGCCCCGCCGCCTCGCCGACTTCCTCGGCGCCGGGAGGGGCCTCTACTCCGACGTCGAGGACGCCGACCGCTCCCTCCGCCGCGAGCGCGACGCATGGGAATCCTAGACGGGCTCGTCGGCCGGCGCGCCTACCTCGACGCCAACTTCTTCATCTATCTGGCCGAGGGCTTCGCCCCCCGTCTCGGCCGCCGTGGCGCGGATCGCGGCCATGATCGGGGCCGGCGAGCTGGTGGCCTTCACCAGTGAGCTGACTCTCGCGGAGGCCCTGGTCGTCCCGCATCGCAAGGGCGATCGACGACTCATCGACCTCTACGAGGAGCTCGTCTCATCCCGCGATGGCCTGACCGTCGTCCCGGTGACGCGCCCGATCTGTCTCGCCGCAGCCGCCGAGCGCGCCTCCGGCCCCTTCAAGCTCCCCGACGCCGTCCACATCGCGACCGCCCGCGAGACGGCCTACGACGCGTTCCTGACCAACGACCGCGGATTCGCCCGGCTTTCGGGATTGGCGGTCCACTACCTCGATGATCCCGCCCTGATGTAATTGCCGTTCAGGCTGTCGAGATTACGCCGAACCCCAGCGAATCTAAGAATGTCCCCATTTCGCCCCGTCTGTAACGTTGCCCCGATTCAACACTAGGTCGACCGCGAACCGAGCGCCGCCCTTGTATAGCCTATCATTGGCGATAACGAGCCATAATTGAGACGTAATCGGCCGGTTCCGAGAGAGGGCTGGAGTTGGGTAGCTGATCAGGGTTGACATCGAAATTGCTTAATGCCAAAACACTTACTGGCCTGTTGCGTGTCATCGAAGGCTCGCCGGGATGGACGACGAGTTGTTGTCGTTCCGGCTTCCTCGGGGCCAATTGACCTACCGGGAGTCCCCACGATGCCGATGTCTAGGACGTGTCGAACCCTCCTGGGATCAGTAACGGCACAAGGCGCCCGCCTCTTGGCCGTTCTGCTCCTCGTCTCCGCCTCTTCGAGCGTGGCTCTCGCCTCGCCGACGGCGCCGGAGATCGATCCCGCGTCGATGGCGGGTGCATTGACACTGCTAAGCGGCGGCATCCTGATGCTGACTGACCGCGTTCGCCGGCGCCCCTGAACGCCCGAGCGGCCCTAGTTCCACAGGCGTGGACCACTCGCTCACACGATTATCACGATGTCGAACCCTGGCGAGACCGACGTCGCGGACATTCCGCCGGACGGTCTGTCGACCGCCCCCTTCTGGGACTGCCGTAAGGCACTCCAGGTTGGGGCGGTCGTTCTGGTTTTCGCCGAAGTCCTGTGGCTGACCTCGCGGATCGACGGCATCGTCCTCCTGGCTCGGGTTCCGGGCCTATACCGGTTCGTCGGGGCGGCCCTGGCCATCTGGCAGACGTTCGCGGTGTTCGTCGTGACGATGGCGATACTCAGCCTGCGGACCAGAGCCGGCATCGCCCGCGAGGTCTCCGAGTTTGGCCGCCCTCGCTCGGTCTGGGTGCCGCTTATCTTTCACGTCGCGGTGCTGGTGGCATTCGCCTGGGCGAACGACAGGATCTTCGGGCCCGGTTCGCGGGCTCTTCCGACGGTGGGACTCATTGCCTGGGGATTCCTCGGCCTGGCGACCCTCGCATCGGCGCTCGCAATCGCCTGGCCGATCGAGGGTTGGGCGGGTTGGGGACGGCGCAACACAGGTCGGTTGGCGTTCGCGGCGCTCGCGGGCCTGTTGGCTTTCGCCTCGGGGCGGCTCACCCTCGACCTCTGGCGGCCCCTTAACCGCGCCACTTTCTGGCTCGCCGCGGGCATGCTTCGCCTCATCTCACCGGAGATCGTCTGCAGGCGCGGCGATTGGGAGATTGGCACACCGAAGTTTTCGGTCATCGTCGAGTCGGCCTGCTCGGGTTATGAGGGTATCGGGCTGATCATCGCCCTCATCGGCGCCTACCTGCTGGCGTTCCGACATGACCTCAGAATGCCACGTGCCTTGTTGCTTCTCCCGATCGGGGTCTTCACGATCTGGGTTGCCAACGCAGTCCGGATCGTCGGGCTTATCGCAATCGGGACTTGGGGTTCAAGCACGATCGCTCTCACAGGGTTCCACTCCCAGGCCGGCTGGATCGCATTCAACGCGATCGGCCTCGGCCTGATCGCCGTCTCGCGCGTCGTGCCTTGGTTTCGGTCGGGGACCGCCGAACCTCTCGATTTCTCCGCTAGTCCGACCGTGGCATATCTCGCCCCCATGATCCTGTTGACAGCGACGGCGATGATCACCGGGGCGTTTTCGAGCGGTTTCGATTTGCTCTACCCCGCTCGAATCTTCGTGGCTGGAATCACGCTTTGGTCTTTTCGTAACCAGTACAGCGACATCCGAGCCACTTGGTCCTGGGGCTCGGTGGCGATCGGCGCGGCGATGGCTCTCGCCTGGGCCGCATTCGAAATCGTGTCCGGTGGCCACTCTGGCTCGGCTGCCGTACCGGCCAGGCTCGCCGTGCTCCCCCGCGGCCTCGCTGCGACATGGCTAACGGCGCGTGTGCTCGGCTATGTCGTCGTTGCGCCGCTGGTCGAGGAGTTGGCGTTCCGTGGCTACCTAATCCGACGCCTTAGCTCGTCCGACTTCAGTGCCATCCCCGCAGGACGCTTCGGTTTCTGGACGGCGTTGATCTCGTCGATTTTGTTCGGCTTGATGCACGACCGCGTCGTCGCAGGGACACTCGCTGGCCTGGCCTATGCTTACGCACTTCGCCGCAGGGGCGAGCTCACCGATGCTGTGATCGCCCACGCAACGACCAACGCCTTCCTGGCTCTTCTAGTGCTCACCACCGGCGACTGGTCCTATTGGGGTTAAGTCGCATGAACACAAAATATGGAGCCTGGGTCATCTGCGGCCTCCCCTCCCCGACATGAAGGGCCTGCGATTCAGCTCCGTCATGCCATCTCGGACGCCGACTGGGACCAGAGCAAGGACCTCCTGCCCGTGACCTTGCCTTCTTCACCGCAGGGTCCGAACGGGGGACAGGCCCGAACGGGGACGTTCCTAGATTTCGTCGCAGAATGGGCGATCTGGGAAAGTCCGACCTTCCCCCACATCCCTCTTCCGCTACTCAGCTATGATAACGCTGGGACATGAAAAGAGGTCAGGAGTCGTAACGTCGAATTCGGCTCCTGACCCCTTTTCCGCTCGACCCCTTTCCGCTTCGCTTGTCTCATTGCGCCAAGCAACGGAGGCGGCAAAGACAGACCTCGCAGCGAGCCCCCGATCTCCAAAATCCGGCCACCGACTTCGGCCCGGCCTCGGGCCGCTGTGTTAAATTGATCCCCTGCGTGGCCGCGAGAGCCGCCCCGACGGTCGAGGACCATACAAGCCAGCCCACATGCGCCGAGTGCGAGGCGCTCCACCGGCCCTGCGCGTCATGCGACGGCTCCAACACCCAGCCGCTGACGGCCGTCACCTCGCTCGTCCCGCTCTGCGATGCGTGCGGCCGGGGCACCGTGCTGACGGAGGCTGGGAGGGTGATGCTCGATTTCCTGGCACGCCACGCCGAATAATGACCCCGGAGTTCACGATGGACAAAGTTCGCGAGGCCCTTCGGGACGTCTTTCGCCGAGTCTTCGATGAGGACGACCTGGAGATCACAGACGCCACGACGGCCGTCGACGTCGACGGCTGGGATTCGATGGCCCACGTCAACCTGATCCTGGCCATCGAGAAGCAATTCCGCATCAAGTTCAGCTCGGCCGACTTGGTGGCAATCCAGGGGCAGGACGTCGGGGGCCTCGCCCGGATCGTCGCCGCTAAGGCAGGGGGCGCGTTGTGATCCGGCGGCTGGTGCGCCGCCGGGCGATGGGGTCCGGCCGCGGCGTCGGCCTCTACCGCCGGCTCTGCCGGCCGTCGGCGCGCGAGTGGGCCGAATACCTCCGCCGACACGGCGGCCTGTATCATCTCGGGGTAGGCTGCTCGATCCTCCCCTCGGCGACCATTGTCGATCCGGCATATACCTGGATCGGTGACCGGGCCTGCCTCGGGAACTGCACGCTCATCTGTCACGACGGATCGGTGGAGATGGTCATCCAGCGGTACGGCCTGAAACTCGACCGGGTCAGGCCCATCGTGATCGAGGACGATGTCTACGTCGGAGAGAAGGCCATCATCCTCGGGGGCTCGAAGATCGGAGCCGGCTCGATCGTGGGCGCTGGCTCGGTCGTGAGGCAGGTGATACCGCCGGGGAGCGTCATCCAGGGCAACCCGGCGAAGATCGTCGGCCGCGTGGAGGATCTCTTGCGCTTCTGGGAGGCCGAGTCGTCTGCGTTGCCCTGGGCCGACCTGATCGCCCGGAGGGAGGGCGCGTTCGATGCGGCGATGGAGCCGGAGCTGCGGCGGCTGCGCCAGGAGCATTTCTTCGGGTAGTATCCTAGTCTGAACTTTTATATGTTCTTTTCGGCGCGAGGGCCGAACGGGGACAAGTGGCACGAACGGGGGACATTCCTAGATTTCGTCGCAGAATGGGCGATCTGGGAACGTCCGACCTTCCCCCACATCCCTCTTCCGCTACTCAGTTATGATAATGCCGACGCGGGCGAGCTGCTCGACTTATCCGGCAAGAGCCACGACCCAGAGAGCCCGAAACATGCCGAAGGTGCGGGCACATGGCCTCGCATTTCTCGTGGTTACAGTCGGGGTCTCCAGTGCCGCCGAGCCCCCCAAGGTCCTCCGCCACGTCATCGTCTCCAAGGAACCCGGCCGCTTCGCCGGCTGGCCGGCGAATCACGGCATCTGGTCCTGGGGCGACGAGATCCTGGTCGGGTTCAGCCGGGGGACGTACAAGGACCGCGGGCCGTATCACCACATCGACCACGACCGGCCCGAAGAGTTCCTCCTGGCGCGGAGCCTCGACGGCGGCATCACCTGGTCAGTCGAGCGGCCCGGGCCGGCGGGGGCGCTCGCGGGGACGGCCGGGATGCGGCACGGATTGGTCCCGCCCGGCACGCCCGAGGAACGGCCGGCCGACCTTGCCGGGCCGATCGACTTCGCCCATCCGGATTTCGCCATGACCGTGCGGATGGAGAATTCCAATAACGGGACGTCACGTTTTTACTATTCGTATGATCGCGGCCACGCCTGGCGGGGCCCCTACCGGTTGCCGACGTTCGATCAGCCGGGGGTGATGGGGCGGACGGACTACGTCGTGAACGGGCCGGGCGATTGCCACCTGTTCCTGACCGCGTCGAAGCGCGACGGCAAGGAGGGCCGGCCGTTCGCGGCGAGGACGAGCGACGGCGGACGGAGCTGGTCGTTCCTCGGGTTCATCGGGCCCGAGCCGAGCGGCTATGCGATCATGCCGGCGACGGTCCGGGTCTCGCCGACGGGGCTGGTGACGACGATCCGCCGCAAGGACGAGGCGAGGAGCTGGATCGACGCGTGGGGCTCGCGCGACGACGGGCGGACGTGGTCCTACCTCGCGACGCCCGAGCCCGACACCGGCGAGGGGAACCCGCCGAGCCTGGTCCGGCTGGGCGACGGACGGCTCGCGCTGATCTACGGCGTCCGGGCCAGACCCTATGGCATCCGCGCCCGGATGAGCGGCGACGGGGGCGCGACGTGGGGGCCGGCGATCGTCCTTCGCGACGACGGCGGGAGCACCGATGTCGGCTATCCCAGGTCGGTCGTCCGGCCCGATGGCAAGGTCGTCGCGATCTACTACTTCTCTGACCTGACAGGCCCCGACCGCTATATCGGCGCGACGATCTGGGACCCGGGCACGCCCTGACAGGACCAGCCCGGCAGAACGGACGGGCCTGGCCTCACGATGATGTTGTACGTGGCCCGCGGGGCTGGCTCGTCGGACCCGGGGGCGCCGACCGAAGCCAATTTCCATCCCGCTCGCGCCGACCGAACCCAATCGCCGGCCCTTCGCGACGGAACGAAGCCAAATCTCGGCCCGGTGGATGTGGGTAAGTGAAGCATAACTGTTAATAAAGAAAGAGATTAAGTCGCCGGTGCCCGGCAATGTCCGCCGCGCCGACCGAACCCAATCGCGCCTCGCCGCGCCGACCGAAGCCAATCCCGCGGCCCGAGGTCGCCGCGCCGAACAAAGCCAAATCGAGGAGGCCGGGGGATCGCGGCCCGGGGGGGAATCGGATAGAACCATGCACGAGAGTCCCGCGTTTGACGCTCTTTCCCGTGTATAGCCGCCCCGCGTGCGCGCCCAAGCCGCGGCCGGCGGTTCACCTCCGATGGGCACCTGGGGAGACGGGACCATGAGGACTTTCGGCAAGCTGATGCTGGCCTTCGGGGCGTTCGCCCTGATGGCGGCGCCCGCGTGGCGCAGGGACAAGGACGTGGCGGCTTCGGCATGGGCGGCGGCGCGATGCTGCTGTCCAACAAGAGCGTGCAGAAGGAGCTGAAGGTCTCCGACGAGCAGGCCGAGAAGCTCAACACCCTCGCCACCGAGACGATGGCCAAGAACCGCGAGCGGTTCCAGGGCCTCCAGGACGCCACGCCCGAGGAGCGGCAGTCCAAGATGCGCGAGGCGCGAGCCGAGCTCGACAAGGGCCTGGACGGCGTCCTCAAGCCCGAGCAGATCAGGCGGTTCAAGCAGATCGAGCTCCAGGTCGGCGGGATCATGGCCTTCAACCAGCCCCGCGTCCAGGAGGCGCTGAAGCTGACCGACGAGCAGAAGGAGAAGATCCGCGGGATCGGCGAGGAGGCCCGCGGCGCGATGCCCTCGCGCGAGGACGCCCAGGCCGACCCCGCGGCGGCGATGAAGAAGCGGGCCGAGGTCAACAAGGGGTCGATGGAGAAGGTCTCCGCCCTGCTGACCGAGGACCAGAAGAAGGAGTGGAAAGATCTGGCCGGCGAGTCGTTCGAGTACAAGCCCGAGCCGCCCCGCCGCCCGGCCAACTGACCGGCGACCCTCGCCGATCATCCCGATCCGGATCCCGATGCCGCGCGGATGCCCACCTCTCCGGGCCCTGCGCGGCGTCGGTCTCTTTGATCCAGCGAGATTAAGAGTGTTGATGTAGAGACCCTGGCGGTCGTCGTCGGGCAAGTGGCCTTTGCGCGGGGCCCGGGCCGTGTTACGACGACCCGCATCATGGACGCGACCGGCCTGGAGACCCCGATCGCCCCGCGGCCGTGGGACGGCTTCCTCGCGGGCGAGGAGAACGCGCTGGCGCTGGCCGGGGTGATGGCCCTAGCGCGGGGCGAGCGCGAGGGGCTCTCGCCGCTGGTGCTGCACGGGCCATCGGGCGTGGGCAAGTCGCGGCTGCTGGCCGGGCTGGTCGCCGAGCGGCTCGTCAGGCGGCCCGAGTCAGCCGTGGCGGAGGTTGATGGAGAAGGGTTCGCATCCGCCTGCGCGACGCCGCGCGGCGTCCCGAGGCGTGGGCCGAGGTCCGCGAGCGGTTCCGCCACGTCGACCTGCTCGCCATCGACGGCCTCGAGTCATTGGCCCGCGTCCCGCCGGCGCTCGAGGAGCTGGCGCACACGCTCGATGCCCTCGAGATGCGGGGCGCGGCCGTGGCCGTTGCGGCGCGGACGCCGCCAGCGGGCCTGGAGGGCTGGCCGTCGCGGCTGGTGAGCCGGCTGCTCGGCGGGCTCTCGGTCCGCGTCGACCCGCCGGGCCTGACTTCGAGAAGGCGCGTATCTGCTCGACCGCGCCCGGTCGCAGAGGATCGCCCTGGCGAGTGACGCCGTCGACGCCCTGGCCGAGGCCGCCGATGGCTACCGGACGCTCGACGGCTGGCTCGCGCGGCTGGGCCTGGCGGCGCGGGTCGGGCGTCGGCTGCTCGACCGAACCCTCGCTGAGGCTTATCTTTCCGACGAGGCCGAGCCCGCCCCCCTGCCGACGATCGACGCGATCGCCCGCGCCGTGTCGAAGCGATTCGGCGTCCGTCTGTCCGACCTCCGGGGCGCGGCGAGGAACCCGCAGTTCGTCGAGCCGAGACACCTGGCGATGCACCTGGCCCGGGAGTCGACTGGGCTGAGCTTCGCGGCGATTGGCGCCTACTTCGGGGGCCGCGACCCCGCGACCGTCCGCCACGCCTGCCGCGCCGCCGCGTCGCGGCTCGCGTCGGACCCGGCCCTCGCCTCGGCCGCTGACGCGATCGGCGCGGCCTGGCGCCGCGGGCTGGGATAGGCTGCCTCCGGCCAGTCGACCCCGGCCGCGAAGAGAATCAACCCGGTACCGGGGCCCGACCCGGGATCAGGCCCCCGCTTCTGGCGTGAGTGCGGGGATTCGGACGAGACAGGGGTTGCAAAGAGACTCAATTTATTTACGCCCAAATTCATTGCGGCACCGCGTCGCCGGCCTAACAATTGACGTTGGGTCATCCCCATCACTCCGACAGCCGTCAGAATTCGTGCCCGGGCCGAGTCCGCCGCGCAGGTCCTCGCGCCCGTCGATGCGGCTGGGATTGGGTCATCCCGCCGGCCGGCCGACGTGATTCTGGGGCGTTTTCTGGGGTCGTCGGAGGGGACAGGCGCCACCTTCTGTAGGTCGTTCTTGCCAGGGAGGGCGGTGTCCACCGTCCGGTGACGGAGAGGGTAGGCCAATCAGGCCGGCCCCGGGCCCCGCATCCCGCCGCGGAGGGGGGAACGGTCGACCAACGGCCGGCGCGGCCGGGCCTCCCGCCGGTGCCCGATCGATCGGCTCGACTCTCATCCCATCCTGTTTTCTCGCGAGGACCGTCCCATGAAATTGCCGTCGCGACGCGGATTCACGCTCATCGAATTGCTCGTCGTCATCGCCATCATCGCCGTCCTGATCGCCCTGCTCCTGCCCGCCGTGCAGGCGGCGCGCGAGGCCGCCCGCCGGGCCCAGTGCGTCAACAACCTCAAGCAGTTCGGCCTGGCGATGCACAACTATCACTCGAGCAACGACTCCTTCCCGATGGGGGCGTCGCAGTCCTACTACAACTACGGCGGCGGCCAGCCCTGCACGACCTGGAACAACTGGTCGGCCCACGCCATGATGCTCAACTTCCTCGAGCAGACCGCGCTCTACAACGCGATCAACTTCAGCATGGAGGGCCGCGGGAGCGACTACGCCAGCGCCGCCAACTCCACGGCCTACAACGCCAAGATCGCCGTCTTCCTCTGCCCCTCGGACACGAACGCGGGCCGGGTGAACGACAATTGCTACTACGGCAGCGTCGGGCCGACGACCAACGCCGGCAGCGACGTGCCGCCGCGGAACGCGAGCCCGGCGTGCACCGGCCCCACGAGCTACGCCGACGACACCTCGGGCGTATTCGCCTTCCGGCTCGCCCGCGGCCTCCGCGACATCACCGACGGCTCGTCGAACACGGTCGCGTTCTCCGAGGGCCAGACCGGCCCGCCGTCGCCGGCCATCACGCCGGGCGCCATGATCATGAACGCGGGGCTGTCGGGTAACGGGTACTTCATCAACGCGAACATGAACCCGGCGAACGTCCTCGCGGACCTGCAGACCTGCTCGAACCAGTACAACCTGACGAACCTCGGCAACATCTCGGTCGGCCACGGCCACGACTGGGGCATCGGCGGCATGGGCGCCACGCTGTTCAACACGATCGTCCCGCCCAACAGCACACAGTACAAGTGGGCCGCCTGCCGGACCGACTGCGGCGGCGGCTGCGACGGGGCGAGCATGGACCACTCCAACGCCGCGAGCTACCACTCAGGTGGGGCGAACGTCCTGATGGCCGACGGCAGCGTCCGGTTCGTCAAGAGCTCACTCTCCATGCAGACCTGGTGGGCGCTCGGCACCCGGGCCGGCAACGAGGTCATCGACGCCAGCAGCTTCTGACGGCCGGCCCCGCGACCGCCGCAATCCCGCGCGGTCGCGGGCGCCCGCCTCAGCCGCGCGACTGGCGCCGGTAGGCGCCGGGGGTCTGGCCGACCTCGCGCTTGAAGACGACGCACATGTGCTCGGCGTGCTTGAACCCGGCGAGCGGCCCGATCTGCTCGAGCGGCAGATCGGTCTCGGCCAGGAGCTGGCGGATCCGCTTGAGCTGGGTCTGGCGGATCAGCCCCATCGGCGAAAGGCCGACGTGCTTGCGGAGCCGCCGCTCGAGGATGCTCCGCGAGAGCGGGACGCGCGCCAAGAGGTCGTCGACGGTCAGCCCCTTACAGGCGTCCTCGCGGATCAGTTTGACGGCCAGGGCGATCTCCGGGTCGTCAATGGCGGTGATGTCGGTCGACTGCCGCGTGGCGATCCCCAGCGGCTCGACGAACTGCACCCGCTCCGGCGGGCGCGAGCCGGCCATGAGGGCGTCGAGCAACTCGGCCGCAAGGTAGCCGATCCGCTCGGGGTTGGCGATGACGCTCGAGAGCGGCGGGTCGCAGAGCTCGCAGAGCACTTCGTCGTCGTCGACGCCGATGACGGCGACCTCCTCGGGCACGGCCAGGCCGATCCGCGCGCAGGCGTCGATGACGTGCTGGCCGCGGACGTCGTTGCAGGCCATGACGCCGACCGGCCGGGGGAGCGAGCGGAGCCAGTCGGTCAGGTCGCCCTGCGCATCCTCCCAGGTGGTGTCGGCGGCGAACCAGGGGGTCGCGAAGTGGGCGCACGACGCCCCAGCGTCGCGGGCCGCGGCGGCGAACGCGGCGTGCCGGCGGCTCGACCAGCTCTCGCGCTCGAAGCCGCAGAAGGCCAGCGTGCGGAACCCGCGCCCCAGCAGGTGCTCGGCCCCGAGCCGGCCGATCGCCTCGTCGTCCGAGCGGATCAGCGGGAACGCCGTCTCGCCGTGCCGGTCGGTCAGGTCGACGACCCGGACCCGCGACCTCGCCAGCGTCTCGGCCAGCCGCCGGTCGGTCGCGCGCGAGATGATCCCGTCGCCTCGCCAGCCCTCGAGCCAGCCCGGCGGCTTGGTCGTCAGCGCGCGCTGCTCGAGGAAGATCGACCAGGGGTGGTGAGTCCGCACGTAGCGCGTGATCCCCCGGAGCACCAGCCGCCCATAGGCGCTGGAGGTCTCCACGATCAGGGCCACGTGCGGACGCCTCTTCATCGAACCCCGTTCCCGTCCTGGAAGCTATCCCATCGCCGGGCGAAGCTCAACGGGCCGGCCCGCACGGGGCAACGTGCTCAGTGCGGATTCGTCGGCGGGCTTGTCGCGCCGGAGCCCGTCGAGTACGCCTTGATCGGGTCGCTCAGCCCGAACCCGACCAGGTCGAACGACGGCGGCGCCAGCAGGCCGAGCGGCACGATCGGCGCGATGTAGATCGTGTAATTCCCCGCCGCGAGCAGGACCGTGTCGCTCGCCGTCTGACCCGCGCCGCAATAGAGGCTCGCCACGGTGTGGCCGCTCGAGTCGACGATCGTCATCTGCTCGCCCGCCGCCAGGGTCCCGGAGGCGGTCGTGAGGACGAACCGGAACAGCTCATCGTTGGCCAGCGAGAGCCCCGCGGTCTGCCCCGAGCCGGCGCCCGAGGCGATCCCCTGCGAGGCCGCCGCCGCCGTACCGAACGTCGCGTCGAAGTAGTAGGAGCCGGTCCACGTCGACAGGCCAACCGTCCCGCCCTTGACCTGGATATTGTAGTGGCTGTCGCCCGACGTGCAGGCGACCTGGACCACGTACGCCCCGCCCTCGGCGGCGAGCACCTGGGACGCGACCGGGTTGCCGTTGTGGTCGTAGACGTTCACGACCGGCGTGATCCCCAGGCCGTCGAGCGTGACAACGGCGACGGTCATGATCTCCGTCTTCCCGCTCGGCGCGGTCGGCGCCTGCACCTGGTAGACGGCCTGTGACACCGCGGAGGTGAGGCTGGAGATCAGGCGGTTGCCGACGACCTGACTGTTCGGCAACTGGATCGGCTGGGCCAGGCTGCTCACCTGCGCCACGGTCGTCGTCACGACGCCCGAGACCGCGACGTCGAGGATCATCGGCGGCAGGGACAGCAGCCCGTTGAAGCCAGCCTCCAGGCTGTACGAGCCGATCGCGTAGGCCGTCGCCGACGGGTCGCTCACGCCGAGGAAATACTTCGTGTTCGGCGCGAGGCCCGAGGCGAAGAGCAGCGCCGAGCCGGGCACCAGGCCCGCGACCGAGGTGGCGACGACGTTCATCGACGAGTCGTACAGCGTGATGACCGGCGTGCCGATGCCAACCCCCCAGCCCTGGAGGGAGACCGTCAGGCCCCCGACCGTCGAGCTCGGGCTGTTGAAGGCGTAGAGGGCCGACGCGCCGCCCGGGTTGATCGATCCGCTGGCCGTCATCATCTGCGTGTGGAGGAGGCCCGGCGCATTGGCGAGGTTCTTCGGCTGGGCCGCCTGGCCGCCCACGCTGCCCGAGCTCGCTGGCGAGACAGTGAGCGAGAACGCGCCGACGCCGAAGACGTCGTGCGAGCCGGTGACGGCCACGTAGTACGTCCCGGAGCTGCTGATCCCGCCGACGTGGAGCGAGACCGAGCCGGCGAGCGCGCCCGAGGCCGTGGCCGTGCCGAGCACCTGGCCCGCGGCGTTGGTCACCGTCACCGTCGGGTCGAGCAGGCTGATCCCGCCCGTCTGCACCTGGACGTTCAGCCCCGACGCGTAGGAGACGCCCCCCTGCGGCTTGTACTGGAAGACGTCGGCATCCTGGTTCGACGCCAGCGCGGCGGAGTCGGTCGCGACCCCAGGCTGGTTGGGGATGTTCGTCTGGAGCTGTTCGGGGTTGTTGTTCGTCGGGTTGCCCGGGCCGATCTCGGAGGCGTCGGGCACCGGCGCGCCGTAGAGCGCCTGCAACGCCGGGATCGCGCCCGAGGCCAGGCCAGTCACCGGCCCCTGGTAGACGTTGTACATGAACGAGGATGGGTCGGAGCTGTCGGCGAAGCCGAACGAGTGGCCGAACTCGTGGAGCAGGACGCTGTAGAGGTCGTACGAGCCGGGGTCGGCCGGGTTGAAGTCGGCGTTGCTGTTGAGGATCACGTCGCCGGAGAGCGTGCCGGTCGTGGGGTCGTAGGGCGTGCCGATGGCGACGACGCCCGGCGAGAGGGGCGCGGCCGAGATCCGGAGGTCGCCGAACCGCGGGTCGCCTTCGGGGGCGCCGGCCACACCGATCGACTCGCCGCCGTCGCTGACCACGCCGACGTTGATGTTCGCGTTCGAGGCCCACGTCTGCGCCGCCCGGAGGACGGTCGTCTCCCATGTGCCGGTGCCGAGCTGGTAGTTGAGCATCCGGAAGAGCGTACTCGGCTGCCCCATGTCGGTCGTCCCGTCGGGGGCGAAGCTGATTGTGAGGTGCTGAGGGTCGGCCCAGGGGATGCCCCAGGTCGCCGGGACGTCACGACGCTCGAGGCCCTCGAGCGCCGGCCGATTGCTTCGTCGCGATCGCTTCTTCGACATCGAGTCGTTCTCCGGAGGGAAGCAGGCAGCGGCATCGCTGACCCGGGTCAGGCGGGTTCGGACGCCCGGGTTGCGCTCGTCGGGTGGGCTATTGCAATTGATGGTCAACTTTTCGCATGTAGTATTGAGTGGGCGATGAATCATCGCCGATGTGGCGTCGGAGATTCACGCAGACGTCCCATGTCGCCGCGGGTCAACGCGCGGCGGGGGCCTTGACCAGGGCCCTCGCCGCCGCGAGCAGCTCGCGGAACTCGGGCAGGTCGCGGATCGCGTCGAGCTCGTGGTCGTCGGGCAGGTAGTCGAACCCGAACCCGCCGCGCAGCGCCGTCGACAGCAAGCGGAAGGCCTCGAGCCGGTCGTCGGGGTTCTGCCGCGAGGTCGTCGCGTAGATGCCCGCGACCTGGTAGACGTTCCGCGGCGTGGTGTCGCGCCAGAGCGACTCCTTCGCCTCGCGGATCGCCGCCGCGCGGTCCCCCTTGATCGCCAGCAGGACGCCCTTCGAGCTGTGGGCCGGGGCGAAGTCGGGGTTCAGCGCGATGATCCGGTCGAGCAAATTCAGCGCCTCGTCGTCGCGGTTCAGCTCGCAGAGCAGGTAGACGCAGTTCTGCAAGGCCGGGAGCATTCGTGGGTTGAGCTTGAGCGCGGAGCGGAAGTCGGCGAGCGCGGCGGGGGGCTCCTTGCTCATCCGCGCCATGCCGCGGGCGAACCAGCCGGGTGCGTCGTCCGGCTCGCGGCGGAGGCCGGCCTCGATGTCGAGCAATGCGCCCTTCTCGTCGCCCGCCTTCTGCCTCGCCTCCGCCCGGATGAAGAGCGACCGCGTCTCGGGCGCGCCCGCTCCCGCGCCAGGTCCACGTCGCGGATCGCGGCCTTCGGCTCGCCCCGCGCGATGTCGGCGACGGCGCGGTTCAGGTAGGGCTCGTACCAGTCGGGCCTCAGGCTCGCGGCGCGGTCGAAGTCGGCCGCGGCCTGCGCCGGCTCCTCGCGGCGGCACTGGGCGATCCCGCGGTTGAGCCACGCGAAGGAGAAGTCGGGCCGCAGCGCGATGCACGTGCCGTAGCAGGCGACGGCCTCGGCGAGCTGGTCGAGCCGGTCGTGGCAGTAGGCCAGGACGAACCACGACCAGAGGCTCCGCGGGTCGTCGCGCGTCGCGCAGAGCGCCAGCGGCAGGGCGCGGCGGTATTGACCGGCGACGGCCAGGTCGGTCGCGGCCCGGTGGAGGTCGCGGGGCGTCCGCATCGGCGTCGCCTCGGCCCTGGCGCGGAGGTCCTTCGCCTCGTCCTTCTGGCCGAGCAGCGCGGCGAGTTCGGCCCGGTGGGTCCAGAGCGACTTGGGCAGCTTATCCGCCGCGAAGCAGACGGCCGCCAGGTCGCAAGCTCGGCGGCCGGCCTCCGCCGCGGCCGCGCGCTCGAGCCCGGCCGGCCGGTCGGCCGTCTCGATCGCCTGGGCTCGCGCCAGCACCAGCGCCAGCTCACCCACGTCCTCCATCAAGCGGGCGCGGTCGGGCTCGTCGAGACGCGCGACCGCCGGCCCGTCGCGCCAGGCCGGGTTCGATTCCGCCTTGTAGAGGCCCAGCGCCCGGTGGGCCAGCTCGGTCCCCTCTTTACGACGCTTCGGATCGGATGCCTCGATGTTCAGGAGATACTCGACCGTGTCGAGGTCATCGCGGAACTGCGCGAGTGTCGCGTAGGCCTCGAGCCGGGCCATCCGCTGGGCGCGGAGGAAGAGCAAGGCCGCCATGCCGAAGACGACGGCGCCGCACATCAGCGCGATGCTCGTCCCCGAGGTGATCCGCGGGTGCCTCCGCGCCCACTTCCGAGCCCGCTCCGCCATCGAGGGCTCGGGCGCGTGCTTCAGCGGCAGGTTGGCGAGCTGGCGCTCGATGTCCTCGTGGAGCTCGCGCGCCGATCGGTAGCGGCGATCCGGGTCGGGGTCGAGCAGGTGGTGGACGATCGACTCCTCGGCCGGCGTGACCCTCGGATTGACCGCGCGGAGCCCCGGCGGCCGGCCCCGGCGCTCCTCGATCATCCGGGCGATCGTCTCCTTCGAGGCGCTCGGATGGACCTCGAACGGATGCCGTCCGGTCAGCAATTCGAAGAGGATCACGCCGAGCGCGTAGAGGTCGCCCCGCGCGTCAATCGTCCCGGGCTTGCCCAGGAACAGGGCCAGCGCCTCGGGCGCCATATAGGGGAGCGTGCCGCCGACCGCGACCCCCTCGGGACGGGCGCGGTCCTCGGCCAGGTTGAAGTCGAGGATCATCGGCTGACCGTCGTCGGTGAGCAGGACGTTGGCCGGCTTGAGGTCGCGGTGAAGGATGCCGCGCTCATGGGCGTGGGCCAGCCCGTCGGCCAGCCGCGAGCCGAGCCAGAGCACGGCCTCGACGAACGGCAGATGCCCGAGGTGCAGGAGCGTGTCGGGGAGCTGGATCGCCGCGGGCGCGGGCATGGCCTCGGCCGTCGTCGGGGCGGGCGCGTCGGCCAGCGTCGAGCCGACCGACGAGGCAGCGCGACGCGAGGCGAGGCTGCTCCGCTTCGAGTCGAGCGTCCGGACCAGCGCCTCGCCCGAGTCGGGCAGGGCCTCGTTGCTCTCGAGCTCGGCATAGACGTCGGCCAGCGTCGCCGAGCCGTAGTACGGCATGCAGACCGCGTGCAGCGGCCCGACCGCGTGGGCCGAGTAGATCGGCACGATGTTCGTGTGCTGGAGCCGCGCCAGCGTCCGCGACTCGCCCGGCAGCTCCGCCGAGACCTTCAGCGCCACGGGGCGATCGGCCAGGTCGCCCTGCGTCGCCAGGTAGACGCGGCCGAAGGCCCCGCGGCCCAGCTCGTGGACCAGGCGGAAGCCGAGGAACTCGTCGCCGGGCCTCGGCAGGCCCGCGACGGCCCTCGCGAACTTCTCGGCGCCGGTCGGGTCCGAATCGTGCAGGTCGCGGAGCAGCTTCGCGGGCCCGGGATCGACGTCGGCCGAGCGGCACCACGAGTCGATGTCGCCGTCCCCCTCGGACCCGAGGCGGAACTCGAGGTACGACCGCGCCGCGGGCTCGACATCGAACGCGCGGACCACCGTCTCGGCCGGATCGGGCACAGCGCCCAAGCCGAGCGACATCCTCACGGCATCGTCCGCGTCGAGGAGATACGGCCAGTCGAAGGCGTCGATCCCGTACCGCCGCTCGTACTCGTCCTCCCTGACCTCCTCGCGCGCCTGGCGACGGAGCCGATACTCCTCGAAGGCCAGCTCCTCGACGGCCTCGCGATCGGCGGCCAGCTCGGGATAGGCGTCGAGATAGTCGGCGAGCGTCCGCCGCCGTCCCCGCTCCTGCCCGAGCCCCATCCCGGCGCGGACCAGCTCGCGGAGCACCTGCGGGCGGAACGGGTCGCCGGGCCCGGGCAGGAAGTCACCCGGCTCGGCCCACCCCTCGCGGGCCCAGGCTCCCTCGAAGGCCCTCACGTACCGAGATACGCCCCGCTGGGGGCGGACGATCGTCGACGGCATCAGGCGGTCCTCTGGCCCCGGGGCGGCGCCCGACTACCGCGCACGCCGCCCCTGCCAGGACCATAGCCCGCAGTTGATGCAGTTCACTCGTATTGATGCGTGCGCGGCAATTGCCAACAGCGCGGCGTTGCTTCTCGGCAACGCGCGGCGCACGCCCAGCGTCCGTGGGCTATCCTCGCGTCAGAACTCGTCGGCTGTGAGGCTGTCGGCCCCGGCCGGTGTGCCCAGAGCCTTCATGACGCGGGGATCAATCGTGTTATGGAGGAACCGCACCGAGCCGTCCCCGAACAGGAAGTTCGCGCCTCCGGGGTACGGACCGCCGAAGCCGTCGGGCGCGCGGTTGATCCCCTTGCCCGGGTCGCGCCAGTTCACGGGGTCGCCCCACGGCCGGAAGCCGCCCGGGACCTCGCCGGCCAGAATCGTCTGCGAGGTGCCGTCCTTCACGTCCTTCATCGAGGCGACGCCGACCAGGTAGGTATTCTCGGCGTAATGGCCCAGCGCGTAGCCAACGGAGTTCTTCTCCTGCACGGGGCGGACGGCGGGGTTGATATAAAGCTTCACGACCGTCCCGAACGGGGCCCTGTTCCCCGGGTCGTCCCAGGGCAGGTCGAGGTTGATAGTATTGGCGAGAGCTTGTTCGTCCAGATAGGGCAGGATCTTCGTCATCCAGCCTTGGAGCGGCCGGCCTTGGCGGTCGAACGTCGGGCCGGGCAAGATGTTCTTGACGTTCTGATAACTCTGGATGCCGAGCCCGATATTCTTGAGATTCGAGGACGATTGCATCCGATGGGCGATCTGTGAGAGGCCAACCTTGAGGAGCGGTTCCTTCGACGTCAGCAGCCATCCGACCTGGTGCGCCGCGCCGGCCGTCGCCATGCCCGCGACGAACATCAGGACGACCGTGGTCACGATCGCCGCGGTCCAGCGCCGCGACCATCGCCGAGACGTGCCCTCCGCCGTCGTCCCCATCTGCCCGACGAGCCAGGCGAGGAAGGCGTGCAGGCTGACGGCGAACGCGACGAGGCAGACGAGGGCCGTCGCCACGCCGGCCCAGCCGATCTGGACCTCGGGCACGACGCGGACCAGGAACAGGAGCCAACCCAGGCCCATCTCGGCCACGAACATGAAGGGGAAGGCCAATCCGGCGCAGGCGAGCAGGAACAGGAAGATCACTGCGACGAGGGCGTAGAGGAAAGGCCGTCTCAACGCACCCCTCCCTTCGGCATCGCGTCGCGGATCTCGTCGAGCGTCATCCGCCGGACCACGCCGCTGGTCAGGAGGGTCATCCGGCCCGGGCCGAAGAGGCCTGGCTCGTAGGCGACAGGCGAGGCTCCCTTATCGATGACCTGGCCACCTTCGTAGACGTAGCGGAGGCCGGAGGGGTCGGGGACGCGCCACAAGTCCGCGGGGATCTCCGCGACCTTGTCGTCCTGCGGCAGGTGGCCGTCGTGGCGTTTGGCGTAATCCCAAAGAACGACCTTGAGCCGCTCGAGAGCCTCGTGACGGACAGCTATGCTCGGATCGTCTGGCGGGGCCTGAGTGGGCTCGTTCACCTTGAAGGTGTATCCCTCCTTGCGCCAGGCGCCGGGGGTCATCAGCTCGCGGGCGCCGGAGATCATCGTCAGGACAAGGAGGAAGAGCAGGCCCCAGAGCGACATCACGCCGACGGCCCGGCCGTAGCTAAGCCTCGGCAGTTTGGGGAAGTCGGCGCGGAGGCCGTTCCAGACGCGCTGGATCACCCAGGCGCAGGCAAGGAAGCAGGCCCCGAAGAACGAGAGGGCCTCGAACCGCATCCGGGCGATGTCGGTGAGCGTGACCGAGGGCATCCCCGCGCAGGCCGCGGCGGGCCTGATCAGGAGCAAGGCCAGGGCGATCGCCGCGCGGCGGATCATGATCACTTCGCCCGACCGAGATGGCGGTCCGAGAAGTCCATCACCGCGTCCCAGTCGGCGAGCGTGACGTCGTGCTTGCCGGGGCGGATCTGGTAGCCGATCCGGCTCCAGGCGAGGACGTTGTTGCCGGGCATGTCGCGGACGGCCAGGCCGTCGGTGCCGAGCAGGCGATAGACGGGGTCGGCGCCCTTCGCCCCGAGGAACTCGCCGCGAGGGTCGGCCCACTGGTCCTCGTCGGCGCTGAGGACGAGCACGGGCCGCGGCGCGATCAGGGCGATCAGCATGTGCTGGTCGACCGGCAGGTCGGCGACGCGCTCGTTGTATTGCTTGTAGTTCGCGTTGAACCAGTGGGGGAAGCTCGTGTTGATCCGCGCGACCGTCTCGCCGAACCACCGGCGGCTCAGCGCGGCGCCGCCCTCGCCCGAGTCGTTCGAGACGACCGCCGCGAACCGGCGGTCCTGCGCCCCGGCCCAGAGTGCCGTCTTGCCAAGCCGCGAATGGCCCATGACGACGACCCGCCTCGCGTCGATGTCCCGGTCGGTCTCGAGGTAATCCATCGCTCGGCTCAGCCCCCAGGCCCAGGCGCCGATCGAGCCCCAGGCGTCGGACGCGCGGGTCTCGCCGGGACGGTCGAAGAGAGGGTGGACGCCGTTCTTGAAGCCGTCGTCGAAGTCGGGGTCGATGTCGCCGTAATACGCCGTCGCCACGGCATAGCCCCGGTCGATGATGTGCTCCAGGGGCCAGCGCGAGGCCTCCTTGCCGCGGTCCTTGTCGCCGGGCTGGAAGCTCTTCCTGGGGTCGGGGTGCTCCCAGGCGCGGGCCAGCGGGACGCGCGGGTCGGGGTCGACGGCGTGGTTGCCGCCGAAGTTCAGCGAGACGACCGCGGGCCGGGGCCCCTGCCCCGCGTTCGGGACGTAGAGGGCCAGGTCTATCCTCGGGCCGTCGGGTGTGCCGGCGAAAAGGATGGAGATCTCCTTGCGCGTTGCCTTGCCGCCGAGGGCGTCCTTGACCGTCCCCTTCAGCTCGAACGCAAGCCTGTCCGGCCGGCCGGGCGTCTTGCCGTAGACGTGCGTCTCGAACAGGCGGAGGATCTCGGGTCGCCGCTTCAATTCCCAGGTCGCGGCGTCGGTCAGGCGCTCGCCGCTGGAGAGGACGAGCGGGTCGGGGAGCGTGTAGGGCGGGACCTTGGCCTCGTCCTGGTTGATCCCCGGCGGCTGGGCGACGGCGGTGTGCGCGAGGAGGACGGCGAACGTCGCGACGGCGAGTCGGGCGGTCATGGGCGGGGGCTCCGGCGTCCGGTGAAAGTCAGGAGACAGGGCTCAAACGCTCATTTTGTCCATCGCTTCGTTTCGGCCGCCTCGACCAAGTCCCTGATGCTGATGGGTGTCAGGCCCCAGACCTCGTGAGGGTTTCTTCTTCGGACGACTTCCTCGACAAACCAGATCACGAGCGTGAGAGGGTTACCACCACATTCCGGCCCGAAGTGTTTCGATGGGTCAAATCCGGAGATGTCGACGTCAAACTCCTTCCCGAACGCCTCGATCAGCTCCCAGCCATCGGCGCCGTCGGTCCCGAGATCGCCGAAGAGCGTAGAGTCCAAAGTGAGCCGGTCAATCCTCATAGCCCTCTCCTTGGCTACGAATGCCTTGACCATAGTTTCGAGACAGGTATCCATCGGAAGGTCCTGAATCGTAACCGGAGCAGGCGGCGGCGGCGAGGAAGTCCCCTCGCTCCGCCGCTCCGCCGCTCCGCCGCTCCGCCGCTCCGCCGCGGAGCGGCGAGGAGGGCATTCCGCCGCGGAGCGGCGGAACGAGGGGACGGCTCGGCCCGGCCCTTCAAATACCGCTCACGCCGCCGCCCCGTCGAACACCGAGGCCTCGCCCCGGACGACCCGGTCATCGATGACATACGTCTGCCCCGGTGCGCGCTCGGGCAGGTCGTACATCACGTCGAGCATCAGGCCCTCCATCACCGAGCGGAGCGCCCGCGCGCCGGTGCCGCGCGCCTTGGCCCGCTTGGCGATCTCGCGGATCGCCGGGTCGGTGAACTCGAGCTTGGCGCCGTCGTAGTGGAAGAGGACGCGGTACTGCTTGGCCAGGGCGTCCTTCGGCTCGGTGAGGATCCGGGCGAGGTCGTCCTCGGTGAGCTGGTTCAGCGAGGCGATCACCGGCAGCCGGCCGATCAGCTCGGGGATCATGCCGTACCGCTCGAGGTCCTCGGGCGTCACCTGCGCCATCAGCTCGTCGCGGCGGACCTCCTCCGCGCGCTCGGCGTCGGTGTCGTGGCGGAAGCCGATCATCTTCCGGCCGAGCCGCTTGGCGACGATCTCATCGAGCCCGACGAACGTCCCGCCGCAGATGAAGAGGATGTCCGACGTGTCGACGCGGAGGTACTGCTGCTCGGGGTGCTTCCGCCCGCCCGCGGGGGGGACGTTCGCCGTCGTCCCCTCGAGCAGCTTCAGCAGGGCCTGCTGCACGCCCTCGCCCGAGACGTCGCGGGTGATCGAGACATTCTGGTTCGTCTTGCCGATCTTGTCGATTTCATCAATATAGATGATGCCCCGCTCGGCCGAGGGGATGTCGTAGTCGGCGGCCATGACGAGCTTGAGGATCAGGTTCTCGACGTCCTCGCCGACGTAGCCGGCCTCGGTCAGGGTCGTGGCGTCGCCGATGGCGAACGGGACGTGGAGCCGGCGGGCCAGGGTCTGGGCCAGGGCCGTCTTGCCGCAGCCGGTCGGGCCGATCAGCAGGACGTTGCTCTTGGCGACCTCGACGTCCTTCAGGCTCGGCTCGCTGATCTCGCCGCCCATGACCCGCTTGTAGTGGTTGACGACCGCGACGGCCAGCGTCTTCTTCACGCGGTCCTGGCCGATGATGTAGTCGTCGAGGTGGGCGACCAGCTCGCGAGGGGTGGGGAGCTTCTCGAGCTTGGCGTTCTTCCGCTCGTGCTGGGCGAAGATCGTGTCGCACGCCTCGGCGCAGCTGGCGCAGATGTGGGAGATCGGCCGGCGGTTGTCGACGGCGGCGAGGGCCTTGCCCTCGACCATCGGCCCGGCCTCGCCGGCCGGCCGGCCGCAGTAGTCGCAGAAGATGGGGGGCGCCCCCGGTCGTGCCGCCGTCGTTCGATGCCGTCAACGTCGTCGCTCCGCCTCGGAAGTGGGAGACCGGGTGATAGGCCCGGCCCCATCCTTCCAGGATAGAGTCGCGCGGCGACTTCGACAATCCGAGCGGCCGTCCATCCAGGGTCGATCATTGTTCCAAGGTGGGTGGGGATGGTAGCCTCGTCGCCGGAAGGATCAACCCCGCGATGGAGCGCACCATGCCGACCCTCCCCTCCTCGTCGCTTCTGAGCTCCCTCGCCCTCGTGCCCGACCCGCGCTCCGCCCACGGCCGGCGCCATCCCTTGACGGCGATGCTCGCGGCGGTCTGTAGTGCCATCCTCTGCGGGGCCCGCGGGTTCAAGCCCATCGCCCAGTGGGTCCACGACCAGGACCTCGCCCTCGTGCATGCCCTGGGATTCACGCGCCGCCCACCGAAGTGGGGGGCGTTCCGCAAGCTCCTGATTGCCCTCGACCCGGCGAGCTTCGAAGAGGCCATCGCCGGCTGGGCCGAGGCCGTCTCGCGGCGGCTCGCGACCGAGCCGCGGGCCGGCGGCCCGGAGCCGCTCGCCCTCGACGGCAAGGCCATCCGCGGCAGCATCGGCCGCCATGAGGGGGCCGTCCACCTGCTCTCGGTCCTGGCCCAGCGCAGCGGCCTGACGCTCCGGCAGGCCGAGGTCGGCGACAAGACCAATGAGCACAAGGCGGCCCTGGGGCTGCTCCGCGGCCTGGTCCTGGAGGGCCGCGTCGTTACCGGTGACGCGGCCTTCTGCCAGCGCGACCTCTGCCGCCAGGTCGTCGGCGACGGCGGCCACTATTTCGTCGTGGTCAAGGAGAACCAGCCCGAGTTGCTGCGGGACATCAGCGACGCCTTCACCCGGGCCGCGGCCGCGGCCTTTTCCCCCTCGCCAGCGGGCGCGGACCGAGCGGCAATTCACCGAGCACCGCACCACGGACAAGCACGGCGGCCGGGTCGAGTCCCGCCGGCTGCGGGCGACCGACCTGCTGAATGACTACCTCGACTGGCCGGGCGTCGCGCAGGTGTGTCAGGTCGAGCGGGAGGTCAAGCGGCGGGGCCGTGCGCCGAGCCGTGAGGTCGCCTACGCGATCACCAGCGTCCCGCGGGACCAGGCCGGCGCGGCGACCCTGCTGCGATGGTGGCGCGGGCACTGGGGGATCGAGAACCGGTCGCACTACGTGCGCGACGTGACGATGGGCGAGGACGCCAGCCGGATCCGGACGGGGTCGGCGCCGCAGGTCCTCGCCGCGATCCGCAACGCCGCGATCGGCTGGCTCCGAGAGCGTGGTGTCGACAACATCGCCGCCGCCCTGCGGAGGAACGCGGCCCGAGTCCCTGACCTACTCAAGGAACTCGGTATCTTGAAACAGTGATCGACCCTGGCCGTCCATCCTCCCGGCGGGATTCGAACCCGCCGACCCGCTTATAAGGCAGGCGCTCTGACCGCCGAGCTACGGGAGGCCGTCTCCGGTCGTCTCCGCTCCCGCCGCGCCCGGCTCTCCCTGCTCGAGCGGATCGCCCGCGACCAGCCCGACGACGCGAAGGCCGGGGCCGAGCGCGACGACGAGCGCAAGGCGATCGACGCCCTGCTCGCCCGGGCCGCGGCCGAGAAGGCCTGGTAGCGGGCCCGGCGATCAGCCGCCGGGCGCGGCCGCCTCGTCCCCCTTGAACCGGAACGAAGCGCCGCCGAGGACCTGGTCGCTGGTGATCGTCGGGCAAACGTACTTCTCGACGTGCTCGACCATCAGCTCGGTCCCGGCGAAGTGGCTCACGTGCGGCGAGCGGGCCGGGTTGTACATCGTGTCGGTCATGTCGCGCATCAGGACGACCTCCCTGCCGTTCTTCGCCATCTGCCGGAGCCCGAACGGCCGGCCGAGCACGCACATGTTCAGGTGCACGCCCAGGAGGACGACATGCTCGATCCCGCGGGCCTCGAGGATGCTCCAGACCTCCTGGCCATCGGCGCTGATGTAATCGCGATCGGCGTCGATCGTCAGGAGGTCGGTCTCCTTGATCCACGGCGCCTTGGGATTGCGGCCCTTCGCGGCGAGCTCCTCCTGCCACTTCGCGTGCTCGGCCGGGTCGTCGTCCTCGCCGCCGTCGGACTGGTCGATCGGGTAGACGCCCTGCTCCTCCGCCGGGATCTTGTAGCACCACTTGCCGATCTCGGCGGGGAACGACTTGGCCTTCGGCGTCTCGATCGCCCGCTTCCGCGCGGGGTGGTCCTTGTAGAAGGCGATGCAATCGCTCGGCGCGTGGATGATCGTGGCGCCGCGGTCGCGGGCCGCCTTGAGTACCCGGTCCATCGTCGGCGCCATCTCGGCGCCGCGGCGGACGGCGTTGAGGCAGTGGTGCAGGTCCCACATGTCGCAGACGATGATCGCGGTCCGCTTCGGGTCCCACGACGCGGGCTTCTCGACGACCTGGAATTGCCCCTTGTGCGCCGGGTCCTCGACGCGGGAGCGGAGCCGCAGCGCCAGCGGCCGATCGTCCGCGGCGATCGCGGCGAGGGCCGCGGTCAGGACGAACAGGACCGCGCGGGAGAAACGGATCGGGAGTCGCATGACCTTTCCTCTCGATCGGGGGCCGGGCGATGCCGAAGGCGGCGGCGCCGTCCGCGTAGCTTACCGGATGAGCGGGCGACGTTCCACGGCCCGACCGCCCGTCGCAGGTCCCGGGACGAGGACGGCCCGGACACCGCGATGGGTGCCCGGGCCGCGGGTGCCGGCGAGGCGGACGGATGATCGGGGATCGGATCGTCGCGCCCCTCCCGGCCGATGCGACGGAGGTCCGGCCTGGCGACGGTCAGAAGGCAACCACGCCCTGTGGACGCACGAGGGCGGGCACGGGCAGGGCCGTCGGGGACGACGGGACCTCGGCCAGCGTGCCGTCGCCCGCGACGCGGAGGACGTGCAGCGCGTTGGCCGCCGGCGTCGAGGCGGGCGAGGACTGCTGGGCGACCACGTGGAGGAAGCCCTCCGAAGGGTCGAGCGCGATCTGGAACCCGCCCGGATTGCTGCCGGCGGCGACCTTGAGGTTCACCTTCTGGATCTCCAGCGGCTCGGCCGCGTCGCCGCTGATGTCGTAGACGGAAATGCTCGGGTCGCCCGTGTTGCTGGCGTAAAGCCGGGTCGCCTCGCGATTGACGAGGAGCCAGCAGACACCATGGCCGGAGTTGGGGACGGACCGCAGGAAGTGGAGCGCCCCGGCGCCGTTGTAGCGATAGACGCCGACCCGGTTGATCGTGACGAAGCCGGCGTAGAGGATCGGCTTCCTCGGGTGGACGGCCAGGCCGAGCGGCAGCGGGGGCGTGCCGGTGTCGGCGAACTGGGCGGGCGGGAGCGGGACGGTGGCCAGCGACGTCAGCCGCCCCGAGCCGCCGATCGACAGCGTGCGGAGCACGCCGCCGAGGAAGTCGGCGCCGAAGAGGAGCGAGCCGTCGGGGGAGATCAGCGCCTGCGACGGATCGGCGCCGAGCGGCTCGGTGATGGTCGACCTCGGCACGGGGACGAGCCGGCCGCTGTCCGTCACGCGGAACGACGTGTAGTTGGGCAGGAACACGCCCGGGTGGCTCGGGTCCTCATCCTTGTTGACGACGCAGAGGACGTCGCCCGCCAGGCCGACGCTCACCGGGTTCGAGCCGCCGGAGGGGAACGGCGAGCCCTTGGCCGGGGTGAGCGAGCCGTCCCCGGCGATATGGAAGACGGCGACGGTGTCCGAGCCCCCGTTGGTGGCGAAGAGCAGCGTGCGCGACGGGTTGGCGATGATCTCCTGATCCGAGTCGAAGGGCCCGAGGTTGAACGCGGGCGTGATGCCCAGGCCCCCGGTCGAGACGGGCGAGCCCGGGAGCGGCGTCAGGCTGCCGTCGGCGTGCCGGCGGTAGGCGAGGATCGCGTTGCCGCTCGGGTCGTTGCTCTGGACGTAGACGACGCCGGTCGGCCCGTCGTCCGCCGCGGCCGCGGGGGCCAGCCCGGCCACGGCCAGGAGCGCCAGGGCGACGGCGGATCGAATCATCGTCCGGCGGGGAAGGTCACGGCCCCGGCCGCACTCCGGCGGCGCGCAGCGGTCTCGGTCGAACATCGCGGTGGGTCCTCCTGGGTTGTTCGCGTGGGGGGACGGCGAGGCGTCAGGGTCTGCGTCGGTGAGTCGGCGACGACGTCGAATCCTGACACCGTGCCCGGCGCGATTTCAGCGTTCCCTGAGGGCGCGCTCGATCCGGTCGCGGGCGTCGTCGGGGAGCGGGGGGCCGGGCAGGTCGTCGCCCGACTCGGCTGCGCGGCCAGCCGCCGCATGGCGTCGCGGAGCACGCCGATTTGCCGGCGGTAGCGCCGGCAGGCCGAGCAGCAGAGCAGGTGCGACCGGAGGGCCAGGCGGTCGAGGCCGCCGAGGTCGCGGTCGAGCGACTCGGACGACAGCCGGCTCGCCTCGCGGCAGGGGAGGTGGAGGAGACGCCAGACGGCGCCCGGGGGGGTCATGTGTGGGGCGAGCCTTTCGCTTCGACGCCGCGGTGGGGGGTGGAGGGCACACGTCGCCCGAACCAGTTCGATTCGAGGCATCGCCTCAGGAGCGATCGCGAGCGGTGGAGCCGGGCCCAGAGGTTCTCGGGCGTGATCCCCAGCTCGCGCTGCACATCCACGGAGCTGAGCCCGTCGAGCTCGCGGAGCAGGAAGGCGTCGGCGAGCCCCCGGGGGAGCTTGGCGAGGCAGCCCCCGAAGGCGTCCCAGAACTCGCTGCGCCTCGAGGTCGCGGCCCGGGTCGCCCCACGAGGCGGGGCCGGCGCGCCAGTGGCCCCGGCGGTCGAAGTCCGACGAGGCCGGCTCGGCGCCGAGCCTCGACTCCGCGCCCCGGGCCGACCGCCGGTAGTGGTCGGCGATCTTGTGCTTGAGGATGCCGACGAGCCAGGTCCGCTCGCTCGACCGCCCGGCGAACGAGTCCCGGGCGCGGAGGGCCTCCAGGAACGTCTCCTGGACGGCGTCCGCCGCCAAGTCGGGCGACCGGAGCCGGAGCATCGCCAGGCGGTAGAGGCCGTCGCCGTGCCGCTCCAGCCAGCCCTCGGGCCCGTCCCTCGGCTCGTCGCTCATCGGTCCTCGCCGGTCGGCCTCGACGATCCCCGCCCCGCATCGATTGGTCGGCGATCGCCCCGATACCTGACAGCCCTGTCAGGATTTCTCGACCCGGACGACCAACCGGCCGAGAGGATCGCGCCGGGGAGTCCGCCGCGATCCGACCCGCGAGCCCCGAGGTCCGCCATGAGTCATCCTGGGTCGAGAGCGCTGGCTCTGTCAATCCTCCTGGGCGCGGTCGCGAGGCCGGCCATCGCGGCCGACCCCCCGGCGCCGCCGAAGAAGGTCCTCGTCGAGCTGTACACGTCGCAGGGGTGCAACTCGTGCCCGCCGGCCTCCGACCTCGTCGGCCGGCTCGGCGGCCTCGGCTACGGGCCCGAGAAGGTCGTCGTGCTCAACTTCCACGTCGACTACTTCAACACCCCCTGGGCCGACCCCTACTCCGACGCCGCCTACAGCCGCCGCCAGCTCTCGTACAACGACGTCCAGGGGCGGAACGACCTCTATTTCACGCCGCTGATGATGGTCGACGGGCGCCATCCCCTGCTTGGCTCCGACCGCCCAAAGGCCCTGGCGGCGCTCGCCCGGGCCCGCAAGGGGCCCGCGGCCGTCGCGCTCGACCTCGCCCTGGCCGGCGAAGGCGACCGGAAGTCGGTCAGCATCCGGATCGCCGCCCGCTCGGCCGAGGTCGCCGGCCGCGACCTCCTCGTCGGCGTCGCGGTGACGGAGGACCCGGTGACCACCAAGGTCCCCTCGGGCGAGAACGCCGGCCGGACGCTCGTCGAGCACCACGTCGTCCGCCGATTCGACCACAAGTTCACGCGGGTCGAGCCAGCCGGATCCTCGACGCTCACATTCCCCGTCGAGCCCCCCGCCGGCGCGGACCCGTCGAGGCTCCGCGTGTCGGCCTTCGTCCAGGACCGCCGCGACGGCCGGGTCTACCAGGCCGACTCCGTCCCCTGGGCCCCGGCGAAGACCCCCGGCCCGAGCGCCGCGAGGTCCCGTGACCTCGAGCGCACGATCGCCCACCGCAAGGCGCACTGCGCCCGAGCGGCCCGGGCCGCCGCACTCAACATCCAGGTCGCGGCGACGGCCCCCAATCCCCCCACCATCGATCCCGCCGATCTCCCCGCGAACTGCCCGGCCTGCGGCTCGCCCTTCACCGCGGACAACCCGCCGATGATCCCCCCGCTCTCGCGCGGGCTCCGGATCACCGGCCCGATCACCGTCACCTGCTGAAGTGGCTGATCCGCCCCCGGCGTGCCCGGGGCCTCGACCCCCGCGATCTCACGATCGGGGCCCGTCCCCCAGCAGATGAGCCTTGAGGAACAGCACCTCCGCCGCCATCAGGTAATCCTGATTCACCTTCTTGGCGAACCCGTGCCCCTCGTCCTTGCCGAGGACGTACCAGACCGGGCGATCCCCCTTGCGGATCGCGGCGACGATCTGCTCGGCCTCGGTGACCGGGACGCGTGGGTCGTTCTTGCCCTGGACGACCAGGATCGGCACGGCGATCTTCGCGGCGTCCGTGAGCGGCGAGATCCGGTCGAGGTGCTCGCGCATCTTCGGGTCGCGCTCGTCGCCGTACTCGGCGCGGCGGAGGTCGCGGCGGTAACCCTGGGTGTTCTTCAGGAAGGTGACGAAGTTCGAGATCCCCACGATGTCGATCCCGCACTTCAGCCGGTCGCTGTAGTGCGTCATCGTCGCCAGCGACATGTAGCCGCCGTACGAGCCGCCGATCACGGCGACGCGTGAGGCGTCCAGGTTCGGCTGCGTCCTGATCCACTCGAGCAGGGCGCCGATATCCTTGACCGAGTCCTCGCGCTGGAAGCCGTTGTCGAGCTTCAGATACGACTTGCCGTAGCCGGCCGAGCCGCGGACGTTGGGGAAGACCACAGCGATGCCCAGCTCGTCGATCAGGTAGTTGAGGCGGCCCATGAACGCGGGGCGGAACTGGCCCTCCGGGCCGCCGTGGATGTCGATCAGGACGGGCCGCGGGCCGGTGAACCTCGGGCCGGGCTTGTAGACGAACGCGGGGATCTGGCGGCCGTCGAAGGTCGGGTAGTGGACCAGCTCGGGCTCGGCGAACTTCGAGGCGTCGATACCGCCCGTCTCGCTGGCCGTCCAGCGCTCGAGCCGCTCGGAGGCGAGGTCGTACGAGTAGACGTCCCCCGTCGCCCGGGCCGACGAGAGGGTGAAGCCGAACTCCTGCGTCCCCCTGCGGAACTTGAGACCGTCGATCTGCCCGGCCGGGATCGCCGGCGCGGGGCGCTCCTGGCCGGTGGCGATGTCGAGGATGTGGAGATTGGCCAGACCGTCCTCGTTGGTCACGAGGACGATCGTCCGGCCGTCGTCGGTCAGGTCATAGCTCTCGACGTCCCACGGGATGTTCGCCGTCAGGACCGAGGGCCGGCCGTTCGCGAGGTCGTAGCGCACGAGGCGGCGGAACTCGGAGTCGAGGTCGGTCGTCCAGAAGATCGCGCGGCCGTCCTTCGAGAAGCGGACGTCGCCGTAGCTGACCGTCGCCGCCCCCGGCGCGGCCCGGGGCGTGAGCGGCTTGGTCTCGCCCGAGGGGACTTCGACGATAGAGACGTAGCTCTCATTGGCCGAGATGTACTCGACCGCGGCGACGTTGCGGTCGTCGGGCGACCAGTCGGCGATCGACCAGTCGCCGGAGACCTCCTTGAGCCGGCGCGGGGACGTCGAGGGGCCGGGCTCGACGACGTAGAGGTCCATGTCCTTGCCGTTCCGCGCGTTGCTGCTGAAGCCGAGGAGCGTGCCGCCGTTCGACCAGCCGGCGAGGACGTTCCGCGACGCGCCGTCGGTGAGCCGCTTGGGCACGCCCGCGTCGGCGTCCTGGACGAAGACCTGGTAGTTCTCCGCCCCGCCCTCGTCGGCGCTGAAGGCGAAGGCGGTCGACGCCGGGTTCGGCTCGGCGCCGAGGACGCGGTCGGCGAAGAACGTCAGTTGCGTCCGCGCGCCGCCGGGGAAGAGGACGCGGTGGACCTGGTTCGTGTCGGCGAACCGCGTCCCGATCAGGACCTCCCGGCGCCCGCCGAGCCAGCCCTGGAAGCTCGCGGACCGCGTGTTCTGATACTGGCGGAGCTGCGCCCTGAGCTCCTTCGGGACGTCGGGCACGCCCTCCGCGACGATCGAGTCGGGGGCCTGTGCCCGCGCCTCGGCCGCGATCGGGATCAGGGCCGCCAGGGCCGCCACCAGGCTCGTCGTTCGGTGCATCGCCGGGCTCCTCGTGCGCCTCTCCCTCATCCGGATCGGACGAGGATACGCGATCCACGACGGCCCCGGGAAGTCATTCGCCCGGGCCGATCCTCCTGCGGCGCGGCCCGGCTTCGGTCCGGCGAGCCTGCCACTCCTCCCAGTGGCCCGGAAATCCCGCGGCCTCCCACTCGGCGAGGGATCGGACGACCCGACGGCCCTCCTCCGCGTCATGGGACCCGTCGGTCGCGAGGCCGACGAAGAGCGTCCTGGCCTCGAGCGGATCCCGGAAGTGCACGTAGACGGCCTTCTGCGTCGCCGGCGCGAGCGTCCAGATCGGATAGCGACCGACGTAACACCCCGAGCCGAGGCTCGATCCCCAGATGTTGGTCTCGTAGTAGCACGGGCTCGGCTCCCAGAGATGGGCGTGCGCGGGCTTGACGTGGGCCGCGTACCATCGGCTCACGTCGGTCGCGGATTCGCGCCCGCCGCGAAGGCCCAGGTATTCCCATCCCGCGCGCTCCGCTCGGCAGATCACGCACGTCGAGGCCTGCCGCGTCCTCGACACGAGGAAGCTGCCCACGAAGAGCGAGAGGATCCCGATGACGGCCCAGCCGACGACACCCTTCACGCCTCCCCCCTCGCGGCCTCCCTCACCCGCCCGCGCGCCGAGGCCGACGGAGACAGTCTAGGTCAGGAATCGGGCCGGCCTCGCCGAGGCGTGCGGCGGGGGGCTATTCTGCAGCGTCTTTTGGCGTGTTAAATTGACCTCGGCGACCGCCGGTCCAGGCCGGCCCATCTTCGTCATGCCGGAGGTCCCTTCATGACCAAGTTCCAGATCTTCAAGGACGCCAAGGGCGAGTTCCGCTGGCGGCTCCGCGCGGGCAACAACGAGATCATCGCGACGTCGGGCGAGGGCTACAAGGCCAAGGCCGACTGCCAGCACGGCATCGAGCTCGTGAAGCGCGATGCCTCCGCCGCGCCCGTCGATGAGATCACTGAATAGGGGCCGACGTCACTTCGGCGAAGACCCGCGAAGACACGGCTCAGGGTCGGGCCGGGTGGCCGGGGCAGAGCGAAGCGGTGCCCCGGAGGGAGAAGCCCAGGCCATCGCGTTCCGGGGCACCGCTTCGCTCTGCCCCGGCCACCCGAAGCCTCTCTTCCGGGCTTTCGGCGGAGCGGGCCGGCGTCACTTCGGCTCGTCGAAGGTCCCCGGCGCGACCGCGTCGAGCACCTTGAAGTCGGCGAGCTCGGTCGAGACGAACTTCATCCCGTCGCGCTTGCTGTCGACCTTGGTGGCCTTCTTGAACCCGCCGAAGTCCTTGTAGTCGGCGAAGGTCGTCTCCTGGGTGAAGTCCTCGCCCTGGAAGCCGCGGACCGTCGCCACGAGCTTGACGGGCAGGCCGCTCTCCTTGTCGAAGAAGAGCGTGAAGTCCTTGCCGTCCGGCGCCGTCACCTTGAGCACGGCCGCCGGCTTGTCGCCGACCTTCTGCTCGGGCGCCGACTCGACCTTGAAGCTCTTGCCCTTGAGCGGCAGGATCGTCATCGGTACGGCCTGGAGGTACGCCCGGCGCTTCTCGGCGGCGAGGTCGTCGCCGTCGAGCTCCATGACGTCGTCGTTGAACTTCCGCCAGCCCTTGTCGCCGGCGATGACCGTGAGGCCCTTGACGTCGTTGTCGTTGAACGTCCCCTCGAACTCGGCCCGGTGCTTGTCGATCCCCTGGATGGTCGTGGTGGACTTGAACGGGTTGTCGTTGTCGCCGAAGGTGATCGTCCCCTTGCCCTTCCAGGTGGCCGTACCCGCCTTGGCGAGCTTCTCCTCGCCGCCGAGCGCCGCGATGGCCTTGTCGAGGACGGCCGCCACCTCCTTGTCATCGCCGCGGGCCTGCATGCCCGGCACGGAGAGGAGGGCCGCCGCGAGCGTCGCGCCGAGGAGTCGCTTCATGGAATCGTCCCGGTGGGGTGGATGAAGTCGGCGGGGCGTCTCGCCCGCATCCGCCCCACAGGCTAACGGCGGCGGCGCGGCCGCACAATGAGCTTGCCGGCGGGCCCTCGCCGGCGGCCCGGGCGCCTCGCCGCGCCCTCGACCATTCATGGGAGCCGCCACGCCGATCCGATTTTTCCCATTTTTTCCGTACCCGCGACGGCCCGAACCGTGACTAAACAGGAAGCGCACCCTAGCGCCGGTCTCCGCGCGTATTCACGCAAGCATTCCCTTCTCTCCAGGGCATGGTGATCTCCGTCCCGATCATCCCTTCTTCCCGCCCAGGAGTCCGTACCATGAGGGGTCCGAGCCGACGCCGTCGCGGCTTCACGCTGATCGAATTGCTGGTCGTCATCGCGATCATCGCCGTGCTGATCGCCCTGCTGCTGCCGGCCGTCCAGGCGGCCCGCGAGGCCGCGCCGCCGCGCAGTGCGTCAACAACATGAAGCAGATCGGCCTGGCCTGCTACAACTACGAGGCCGCCACCGGCGTCTACCCGATGGGCAACATCACGCGGAGCGCCGCCGAGGACCCCACCTGCAACGGGACCTATTACGGCCACACGGCGATGAGCTACATCCTCCCGTTCCTCGAGGACGGGGCGCTGTACAACATCATGAACTTCTCGCGGCCGTACAACAGCGTGCAGCAGAACACGGCCTACGCCACGCTGGTGGCGGTCTACCTCTGCCCGTCGGATTCGGCGGCCGTCAAGCTCGACCCGAGCCAGTTCATCGGCCTGCCGCAGACGTCGTACGCGCCGGTCCGCGGGCTCCGCGAGAACATCTACTGGACGCAGTCGCCGCCCAACGCGTCGAACCGCTGCGGGGCGAACGACAGCGAGGGGCTCTTCGGTGCGAACATCGCGTACCGGGTCGCCGACGTCGTCGACGGCACGAGCAACACGATGATGTTCGGCGAGACCTCGCGGTTCAAGGAGGAGGAGTCGACCCAATCCTTCTTCAGCTTCTGGAACATCTGCGCGGCCTGGAACGGCCCGCCCGCGGTCGGGGGTCCCGCCTGGCCGGGCGACGTCCGGATCACCGGCGGCGCGTTCGTCGTGCCCCAGCTCAACGCCCCGCCCGTGACCAACGGCGGGCCGGCCTGCCAGGTCAACGTCGCCGCGCCGCACTCGCTGAACTGGAACCTCCCCGCCAGCAACCCGCCGTGCCTCCTGCTCGGTCAGTGGGGCTTCCGGAGCCGGCACCCCGGCGGGGCCAACTTCCTCTTCTCCGACGGCTCGGTGAAGTTCATCAAGAACAGCGTCAACTACCTGGTCTACCGCTCGCTCGGCACCCGCGCCAGTAGCGAGATCATCAGCGCCGACGCCTATTGAACCGCGCGATCGGACAGGCGACGGGGCCTCATTAATTCATCTTCATTGTCGTGGAGCCGTCATGAACCGCCGCGTTTGCCGATATCTCGCCTCGATCCTCGTCCTGCTCGCGGTCGGCTGCGAGGACCAGCCGCCGAACCCCCCGCCCTCCCTGGCGCCGGGCGCCGCGACAGCGGCCCCGGCCTCGAAGCGGGCCGCCCGAGGTGACGTGCCCGCGCTGGGGCCGAGCCTCACCCCCCTGAAGGATTGAAGACCCCCCACGGCGCATCCCATCGGTCGGATTCTTGAGAAATCGCCCTCGAACCCCGGCGCGTCCCGCCGGCGGTGCGTGACTCATACGTGATGGCGTCGCGTCCGGATCGCCTCCGATCGGCGATCGATCGGTATCGCGCCCGGAATTTTGTCCGGTCGATGCGCTGGATCGGCATTAGCCTCTTAAGGGATTCGTTCTGGTCGCCCTTCGGCCGTGCTCGCACGCGGGCGCCGACCGCCCTCGATGATCGTGGGGTTACCATGAAGGTGGAAGCGCGCGCGGGCCATGCCCGCGGTTTCACGCTGATCGAGCTGCTGGTCGTCATCGCGATCATCGCCGTCCTGATCGCGCTCCTGTTGCCGGCCGTCCAGGCGGCGCGCGAGGCGGCGCGGTCGGCGCAGTGCAAGAACAACCTCAAGCAGCTCGCCCTGGCCGCCCTCAATTACGAAGGGTCCGTCGGCACGTTCCCGATGGGCAACCGCGGCTACGCCTTCCCCTCGTGCGGCTCGGCCTTCCCGAGCGATTCCTACCTGTATTCCGCCTTCTCGTTCATGCTGCCCTTCCTCGAGCAGTCGGCGGGCTACAACGCGACCAACTTCAGCCGCGTCTTCGCCTCGGTCTCGAACATCACCGCGTCGACGTTCCAGCTGGCCGTGTTCACATGCCCGTCGGACCTCCCCTGGACGCAGAACCCCCCCGCGGACGTCCCGTTCGTTCACAACTCGTACGCGATGAGCCGGGGCCAGAACGAGAACATCGGAATCAACTGGGCGAACACGTCCCCGCCCGACCCGACGGCCCCGTACTACAAGAACTGCAACGGCGACCCCGGCGACGGCATGTTCGGCTGGGACTACGCCGTGCGGATCGCCGAGGTGACCGACGGCCAGAGCAACACGCTCCTTTTCGGCGAGGCGGCCCGCTTCCTCGACGAGCCGGCCTCGCCGTACTCGATCGGCAACATCACCTTCGAGTTCGCCGACACCTACCCCGCCGCCGGCCCGGTCTACCGCCCGACCTCCGGCGCCTTTGTCGTCCCCAAGCTGAACGCCCCCCCGGACGAGACCGGCGCCGTCTACGGCGCGTGCTTCGCGACCGTCGCCTACCCGACCGACTGGATCGGCGTCGCGGCCTGCCAGAACCTCGGCCAGTTCGCCTTCCGGAGCCGGCACCCCGGCGGCGCGAACTTCGCGCTCGCCGACGGGTCGGTCCGGTGGATCAAGAACTCGATCGCCATCGCCCCCTATCGGGCCCTGGGCACCCGCCGCGGCGGCGAAGTCATCAGCTCCGATTCCTACTGAGGATCGGCCCCCCCCTCGCCGACGTCGGCCGCCCCTCGAGGATCTTCGCCATGCGACTCGTCCCCGCCCTCGTCGCCTCGACGCTGCTCGTCGCCCTGGCGCTGGGGTGTAACGCCGAGCCCCCCTACAACACCCTGGCCGAGGTCCCCGCCGGCGCCGCCCCGCCCGTCAAACGCCCGGTCCTGGTGACGGGAAACAAGGCCAGGAAGCCCAAGCCGCCCATCACCGAAACCCGGCGCAAGGTCGAGGTCGATGCGCCGAAGCCGACCGCCAAGTGAGCCTCGCGCCGTCTTGACCGTCGACGCCGCGCGCCGCTAGCGTCGGGGCGATCCGGACCGCATCCCCGACGGGCGACACCCCATGTCCCACCTCATGCCTCTCTGGCTCCTGATCCTCGCCGCCCCGGCCGACCCGCCGGCCGTCGTCGAGGTCCGCGCCCTGCTCGACCGCCAGGTCGCCGACTGGAACCGCAAGGACCTCGACGGGTTCCTCGCCGGCTACTGGGATTCCCCGGACGTCGTCTTCCAGTCCGGCGCCGACCGCACCCGCGGCTTCGCCGCCATGCGCGACCGCTACCGGAAGAACTACCAGGCCGAGGGCAAGGAGATGGGCACGCTCGCGTTCAGCGACGTCGAGATCGAGACCCTCGCCCCGGACGTTACAATGGCCCGAGGCCGCTGGGCACTCGTGAAGTCCGACGGCTCACACCCCGACGGTCTCTTCACGCTCATCGTGAAGAAGTTCCCGGGGGGATGGAAAATCGTCCACGACCACACGTCGATCGGAACCAGATAGCAGGTCCGTCATCCTTCGGGAAAGGACCGCCGCGATGACCTTCCCGGGGCCGAACCCCACGCCTCACGAGCGGGGCGTCGCACACTTGTTGAAGTACGAATACGCCGAGGCCGCGGCGGCGTTTGCGGAGTCGATCCGCCTCGACCCCGAGGCGCCGAATTCATACCTCGGCCGCGCGATGGCCCGTCGCCGGCTCGGCGACGAGGCCGGCGCCCTCGACGACGAGCGGACGGCTCAGGAGCTCGGCGGGCCCGAGCAGTCGGCGTGGGACCGCCTCGCGAACCGGGCCTCCCGCCGCTGGCGATGGGACCTGGATGACCCCGACTGGCGCAGACCGACCCTCTCTGCGCCAGGCCGTCTTGTTCCGCGACCTCAACGGACAGATCCTCAACGGCGGCCTGCGCCAGTGGCTCGCGAACGGCTACGGCGCGTGGATCGACGACGTCGTGGACGCGTCCCGGGAGGTCGGGACCGCCACGACCCGCGAGGTTGCGGCGCTCCTCGAGGACTTGTCCTCCTTGCTCAAGGCCGGGTACCAGGAAGACTTCCCCGAGGACGACGAGTCCCTCGACGAGGAGGATGAGGCGTTCCGGGTGATCGGCCGATGCGAGGACCGGTACTACAACGTGCAGAGCCAATTCGTGGCGGACGTTGAGGCGTGGCTGGAGGCGAAGGCCGCTGCCCGGCCGTGAAGCCAGCGGGTGGCCGGTCCCGGTTGCACTCGACGTCTCGGCGAGACGTCCGCAGAGTCCTGCTCCGAGCATGCTCAACCCCGGCGCGCACCGCAGGCGCGGCCCGGTCTCGGGACCCTCTTGGATATTCACGCCTCTTGATCTCAGCGCGTCGATCGGCCCCCGCCGGCTGCCCCGGTGGCGCGATTCGGCGCCTCCGAGCCCCGCGTCGGGGCCGGGACGGACGTCGGGACGGACCCCGACCCACCGTCTCCGAGCAAACCCGGCGCGGCCGGCCCGGCCGACCCTGGGGCGGCCTCGTCAGTCGTCGTAACAGATTTATCCACAGAGACTTCCAACGCACAATCATCGGCCGCCTCGTCCGCGGACCCCGCCTCCTCCGCGGCCCCCGCCAGGTCCGCCCCCGACTTCTCCAGCATCATCAATTGCTGAATCGTCGCCCGCAGCGACCGGTCAATCGCCATTTCGTAGCGATGCCGCAGCTTCCCCTCCTCCGTCCCATCGGCATACGCCGCCGCGACCGCCCGGCGGCGGAGATCGTCCGGATCCGGCACCCGACTCCGCGCGCGCGGAGCCGCGCCAGCTGCTCGGCCACCGCGCGGCGGAGCAGCTCCAGCGCCGGCTCGCGCTCGGCTTTGGGCAGCGGGTGGACGACCACGCGATGGCCGTAATCGAAGCACGGCCGCTCCGCGAACTCGGCGTTGTTCGCCGCCAGCAGCCGCGCCGAGGCCCGCGGCAGCCCGGCGAGATATTGCGGGTTCTCCTCGAGCCGGTGGCCGGTCAGGAGCATCAGTCTCATGTGATAATGCGGCTGATCCCAGCCCGAGGCCCCGGCCTCGAGGGCGCGCTCGAGCTCGCCGCACGAGGAGATGAGCCGGTCGAGGCCGTGGGCGTCGAGCTCGAGCAGGACGACGGCGGCGACCGGGTCGGCGTCGGCGCGGGCGAGGGCTCTTTCGACGCGGTTGAAGCGTTCGGAATCGAAGGCGTAGGCGGCGGTGTCGGCCCGCTCGGAGAGGAACGCGGACTCGGCCTTGACGGCCCTCCGCAGCCGCCACGAGGCGACCGCGGCCCTTTCGACGAGCACGGCGCGGGTGTGGCTGGGCGGCTTCCAGTCGTTGAACCAGGCCTGGCGCTCGGCCTCGAACGCGGCGGGATCTTCGCCGGGGAGGATGACGTGCTCGGCTCGCAATCCGTGCTTCAGTCCGTTGAATTTCGAGATGTTCTTGCCGGTCGGAGTGATGGGTCCCTTCGATTTGGACCCGTTGATTCGGCTCGCCTCGCGCTGCTTCTCGGAACGCATGGTTGATGTTCCCCTGGTGGATTCGGGGCGTCGCCGCCCCCTCTTCGCCGCGCAAGACGATGCGCGGCTCGCATACAGGTATCATCGCAATCGGGGGCCGGATCGTTCTCCGGGAGGACGAGGCTCCGCCCGAGCCCGGGTATCGGGCCGATCCGTCGGGGGGATGCGACACCCCCCGGGCCGGGCGTCAGGCCCGGGCTCGGACGGAGCCTCGCCCTCCCGGGGCGTGCCCGGGCCTGACGGCCGGGAGGGCGAGGCTCCGCCCGAGCCCGGGTATCGGGCCGGTCCGTCGGGAGGGTGCGACGCCCCCGCGGTCCGGGCGTCATGCCCGGGCTCGGGCGGAGCCTCGCCCTCCCGCCGGGTGCCGCTGGTGAGCCTTCCACCAGGGACCGAGGCCGCCCGGGCGAGGTCGCGAGTGCCACCCGTCCGCCGTTGGGCGACTCCGTCCTCAGCTCACCGCCTTCTTCACGAGCGCGGTGATCCTCGCCTCCTCGGCGGCGGTCAGCTCCTTCAGCGCGAAGGCGGTCGGCCACATGGGGCCGTCGTCGAGGTTCGCCTCGTGCATGAAGCCGAGCGTCGCGTACCTCGTCTTGAACTTCCCCGCGCTCTGGAAGAAGCAGACGACCTTGCCCCCCTTGGCATAGGCGGGCATCCCGTACCAGAGCCTCGGCGTGAGGGCCGGCGCGGCGGCCGTGATGATCGCATGGAGCCGCTCGCCCAGGGCGCGATCCGGCCCCGGCATCGCGGCGATCTTCGCGAGCACGGCACCCTCCCCGTCCGCCTCGTCCGCACGCGGGCCGGTGCGCGGGGCCGCCTTCTTCGTGGTGCTCTTTTTGCTTCGGTTACCTTCCGTCATCTTCCGTCTCCCTTCGTCAGAGACTTCGGAAGCCGCTGGAGGCGGGCATCCCGGAACGGCCCAGACATAACGGGATCAGGAACCCTAGAATTCAAGGTTCCTGACCCCGTTTTGTCCGCGCCTTGCTCTGTCGAAAACCTCGTCCAGTCGGCCTGGGGTGCCTGGGCGCACGGCGGCGTCGTAAAGCAGAGCGGCGCGGATGTGCTCGGGACGGAGGGTCGGGTAGTTGCCGAGCAACTCCGCGTCGGTCATGCCAAGCCCCATCTCCTTGAGGATGTGCTCGACCGTCAGCCGCGTCCCCTTGAAGACGGGCTTGCCGAGCATGACGTCCTTACGCTCTTCGATGTAGTCTTGCCAGTGGATTGACACGGGAGCCCCTTCCTGCGGATCAGCCCTCGGGCTCGCCGACTTCTTGGTCGTCGTTCGACTCATCCTCTCCGGTCTTGGGACTCGTGCCGACGGGATGCAGCAACCTTTGATAATCCCAGGACGCACGGAGCAGGTCGCCGAGTTGTTCGAGGTCGGCGAAGCTGTCGAGGTTCACGCACGACCAACCGAGCTGTGGGACGGTCATTGGTATCGCGGGAACGAGTTGTTGAGCCTTATCCAGCGGGAGTGGAACCCAGACGCTCGGCCGCTTGCGGTCGAAATAAAGACGGCAGAAGACCCAGGTCCGCCTCTCGACCAGATGAAGTTTGAAATAGGAAGCCGTGTCTTCGAAGGCGATGCGACGGTCGGGACCTAGGAGACGCTGGGCGGTGGCAAAGCCGTCCAACTCTTCCTGAGTTGTCACGACCTTCGCCGTCGCGCCGGCACCGACGCCCTGCGACGGCTCGCCCGGCGTCGGGTTGCTGAGAACGATCGAAAGCATGCGCTGCTTTACCCATTCCTCGAGCGCATTCGCGACGACCGGCTTCCAGAACTCGAGGACCTTCTCGGTCATGATCCGAGTCTCGATGTTGGCGACGGCCAGCCGGATGAAATCGCGCGACGGTTCGAGGAGCCGGCTGAGTTCCGTCACCAGGAGGTTCTGCTTGTGCTTGCGCTCGGCGAAGGTTCGTATCAACTGTGAATTGAATTGCGACTTGTGGAGTAGTGTCAGGAAGTCGAACGGGGGCTCCTCGTCGGCGAGGACATCCCACCTGACGAATGGCTCCTTGTCCATGACGTTGGCGTTGACGATATCGGTAAAGAATCGCCATTGGATGCCGTTGGTGAGGATGCCGAGCTTGGCTTCGGGGGCCTTGGCGAAATAATCGCCGAGTTGCTCGTCGTAGCCCGAGAGCTTCTTCCCGGCGTCCTTGGCCTCGACGAAGAAGATCGGTGCGCCCCCTTGGAGGAAGGCCCAGTCGATCGGCTTGAATGAGCGATCCTTGCCAAAGTCTGCCCGGAACTCTGGGATGCACTCGCGAGGATCGGTCAGGTCGTAGCCGAGGAGCGTGAAGAGTGGACCGATCAAGCTCTGCTTCGTTGCCTGTTCGTTTCCGCGGACATGTTCCGCCAGTTCCTTGACCCGCTTGATGTAAGCGACGATCGCCTCGCTCATGGTTTGGTCCCGGTCGGTTTATCACACAGATACGGGTCGATTATTGCGCGCGTTCTGGGAGGATCCAAACTCGGTGGGTCGGGGCGCGAAGTCAAGGACCATGTGGGAGATCTTCGAGTCGCTCGCTCTCATTGCTTCAAGACTGGGGCGATCTGTCCTTAGCGCGTCGCCGCCCTCTTCGCGGCCTTCTTGGTTGACCGCGCACGCCTGGCGGCCGCGGGGGCCTTCGGGGCGCCGGGCGACATCTTGGCCTTGAGCCGGTCGACCTCCCGCTGGATGGCCCGGCGGGTGATCTTGGCGACGCTGAGGCCCGTCCCCTGGGAGACCAGGACGAGGTCGCGGTGCAGCTCGGGAGTCGTCCTGACGAGGTATTTGCCGGAGAAGGGCTTCTCGGGCGCCACGCCCAGGTCGGCGCAGCATTCGAGGTAATCGTCGACCGAGTCGCGGAACGCCTGGGCCGCCTCATCGACGGCCTTGCCGAAGAAGGTGATCGTGTCGCGCGTGTTGATGACCTTGCCCCGGATGACGTTCTCCTCGACGTCGATCCGCGGGGCGCCGACGAATCCCTTGTAGGTGAAGCGCTCGCTCGTCATGGCAGTTCGACCCCCGCAACCCCCCACCCTACCCTCCCCCGCAAGGGGGGAGGGCGAAGAGAGGAAGGCGACCGAAGGGGAAAGGGGTCACGCATCCGGCTCCCCATCCCGATCCAGATCGTCCAGGTGATCGCTCGCCTCGGCCTCGGCGACTCCATCATCCAGAATATGACCCGTCCCATCGACCGGGGGCACCGGGGCCTCGGCCAGGGCTTCGGCTTCCTCCTCGGAGAGCTCGTCTTCGGGGAGTTTTGCCAACGACCTCACGGAGTCGCCGTCCTCGACGCGGATCAGGCGGACGCCCTGGGTGTTGCGGCCGATCGGGCGGGTGTCGGAGATCTTGGTGCGGATCAGGATGCCGCCGGTCGTCGTGAGCATCACCTCGTCGGCGTCGGTGACCTTCGCGATGGCGACCACCGGGCCGTTGCGGTCGCTCGTCTTGATGTCGATCAGGCCCTTGCCGCCGCGGCCTTGCGAGCGGTACTCGGTCAGGAGCGTCCGCTTGCCGAAGCCGTTGGAGCAGACGGTCAGCAGGCTTGCCTCGTCGCCGATGCCGTTGGCCACGACCATGCCGACGACCTCGTCGCCCTCCTGGAGCGCGATGCCCCGGACGCCGTGCGCGGGGCGGCCCATCGAGCGGACGTCGTCCTCGTCGAACCGGATCGCCATGCCGTCGCGGGTCGACAGGACCACCTGGTCGCCGGCCTTCGTCCGCGCGACGCCGATCAATTCGTCGCCTTCATCCAAACCTAAAGCGATGATCCCGCGGCCCAGCGGGCGGCGGAAGGCGGTGAGCGGGGTCTTCTTGACGGTCCCGCGGCGGGTAACCATGAACAGGTGCTCGTCCTCGACGAACTGGCGGACGGGGACGAGGCCGGTGATCTTCTCGCCCTCGGCCAGTTGCAGGAGGTTCACGATCGCCCGGCCGCCGGAGGTCCGGCTGCCTTCGGGGACGTCGTAGACCTTGAGCCAGTAGACCTTGCCGTGGTCGGTGAAGAAGAGAATATAATCGTGGGTCAGGGCGACGAACATATATTCGAGGAAGTCGCCCTCGCGGGTGTTGGTTGCCGCGATCCCCCGGCCGCCGCGGTTCTGGGCGCGGTAGGTGCTGGGGGGGAGCCGCTTGATGTAGCCGTCGTGGGTGACGGTCACGATCATGTACTCCTCGCGGATCAGGGCCTCCTTGTCGTAGTCGCCCAGCTCCTCGGGGTCGATCCGGCTCCGCCGCGGGTCGGCGTACTTCTGCTTGAGCTCGCGGAGGTCGGCGCGGATCAGGTCGAGGATGAGCTGCTCGTTGGCGAGGATGCGCTCGTAGCCGGCGATGTCGGCCTTGAGCGACTTGTACTCGGCCGCGAGCTTGTCGGCCTCGAGCCCGGTGAGCCGCTGGAGCTGCATGGCGAGGATCGCGTCGGCCTGCATCCGCGTGAGGCTCGTCGAGGCCTTGGCCTCGGGGTCCTCCAGGGCGCGGCGGAGGATCTCGGCGGAGACTTCCAGACCCATCAATCGCGCACGGGCCTCGGCGGGATTCGCAGATGAGCGGATCGTGCGGATGATCTCGTCGATGTACGAGAGGGCGATCAGCAGGCCCTCGATGATGTGGGCCCGGGCCCTCGCCTGGCGGAGCTGGAACTGGGTCCGGCGGCGGATGACGTTCGTGCGGTGCTCGACGTAGAGCCGGAGGAATTCCTTGAGCGGGAGCGTCTTGGGCCGGCCGTCGACCAGGGCCAGCATGATGACGCTGAACGAATCCTGGAGCGGTGAGTACTGGAAGAGCTGGTTGAGCGCGACCTGCGGGTCCTCGCCCTTCTTCACCTTGACGACGATCCGCACCGGCTCCTTGCGGCCCGACTCGTCGACGATGTCGGAGACGCCGGTGATCCGGTCGGTGTTGACCAGCTCGGCGAGCTTCTTGAGCAGCGGCTCCTTGGTGAGCTGGTAGGGGATCTCGGTGAAGATGATCTGCGACCGGCCGTCCTTCTGCTCCTCGATCGCGTACTTGGCCCGGATGATGACCTTGCCGCGCCCCGTCCGATAGGCCTCCCGCACGCCGAACCGGCCGCAGATGGTGGCGCCGGTGGGGAAGTCGGGGGCGGGGATGAACTCCATCAGCTCGTCGAGCGTGATGTCGGGGTTGTCGATCAGGGCGACGGTGGCGTCGCAGACCTCGCCCAGGTTGTGCGGCGGGATGCTCGTGGCCATGCCGACGGCGATCCCGCCCGAGCCGTTGACGAGCAGGTTGGGGAACTTCCCAGGCAGGACCCGGGGCTCCATGTGCTTCTCGTCGTAGCTCGGCTGAAAGTCGACCGTGTCGAGCTGGATGTCCTCGAGCATCTCGGCGGCGACGTGGCTCAGCTTCGCCTCGGTGTACCGCATGGCCGCCGGGGGTAACCCATGGATCGAGCCGAAGTTCCCCTGGCCGGTGATGAGCAGGTGCCGGACGTTCCACCACTGGGCGAGCCGGGCCAGGGTCGGATAGATCGAGTTGTCGCCGTGCGGGTGATACCGCTTCATCGTCTCGCCGACGATCCCCGCGCACTTGCTGGTCGACCCGCCGGGGTTCAGGTTGAGGTCGCGCATCGCCGCCAGGATCCGGCGCTGCGACGGCTTGAGCCCGTCGCGGACGTCGGGCAAGGCCCGGCTGATGATGACCGACATCGCATAGTTGAGGTAACTCTCCTTGAGCTCGTCCTCGATATTCAGCGGCGGCGTCGGCAGATGGTCGTGACCGTGCGGTGCGGCGGTGCTCACAAGTCGATCCCTCTGGGCGGAACGGGCGTCGGAAGGGGGCCCCCGGGGGCGTCTCGGGGCCCTCGGGGTGAAGACTTTTATTGTATCCATTTTCGCCCCCTCCGGCAACGCCGACACGGCCCGATCTGCCGGCCGCAAGGGGTTGGATTGGAATGAATTAGGTCGCCGGGCCGCGGTGGCCGAGCGCGGGCCTCGGAAGTTCTTACAACACGCCCCCGCACTTGACCGGGAAGGACAGGTCGCGTCTGACGGTCAGGGCCGATTTTTACAAAGGGGTGACCCTGCGGCCCGGCCTCCGTCCCGACCCCTTCGGTAATTCTTACCAGCCCGAGGGGCCCGGGCCCGGCGAGAGGATGGATGAATCCCCGATGTTGCGGAGGATTGACGTGCTCATGAAATCCATTCCTCCTTCTTTGACTTCGTCGAAACAGGCCGCAGAGTTGGTATGATCGCCCGACTCTCGCCCGGCTACCCATCTTGAACGGGGTCGTGGCGAGGTTTCCGACCGGCCATCTCGCGGCCGTGGCGCGGCCTCCCGCTCGGGGTGCGCGCACCACTCCCCCTCCCCCCCCGAACGAGGATGCGTCGATCATGGTCCAGCGGCTCGTCGACTCATCGCGCCGGCGTCGGGAACGTTCGAAGCGGCATGCGAGATTGGCCCTTGCGAGGAGGCCGCTCGAGGCCCTCGAGGCCCGGAGCCTGCTCAGCCAGGTCTTCACCGTCACCAACACCAGCGATAACACGAGCACGGGCTCGCTCCGCTGGGCGATCGGCCAGGTCAACGCCGACGCGACCGATACGCTCGACCAGCAGGACCAGATCCGCTTCGCGATCCCGGCGACCGACCCTGGCTACAGCGCGACGACGGGGGTCTGGACGATCGCCCCGGCGACGGCGCTGCCGGTCATCGCCCGCGCCGTCGTCATCGACGGGTACACCCAGCACGGCGCCGCGGCTAACACCTCGGCGACGGCCGATAACGCGGTCCTCAAGGTCGAGCTGTCCGGGGCCCGGGCCAGCCTGCCGTATGGCCTCGCGTTCGTTCAGGGCAGCGACGGGCAAGCGGTCAGCACCAGCGGGGTGCGCGGGCTGGCGATCCACTCCTTCGCCGCCGACGTCTCGCTTGACGTCATCCCCGACAACTCCCCCCAGCACCTCCTTGGTCGACACCTCCGTCCTCGGCTGCTTCCTCGGCACCGACGCCTCGGGAAAGGCCCCGGCCTCGGGGCCGCCGCGGGCGGACGTCGGGATCGACCTCGTCGGCAGGTCTCGCTGCAGTTACTCCATCGGGGATGAGTTTGTTCCCGCCGACCGGGATCTGATCGCGAATTGCGCCATCGGTATCCGGACTGGTGGCGACAATTCCTATACAAATATCCTCGGTAACCTGATCGGTACCGACCCGACCGGCCTAGTCGCCATTCCCAACGCCGTCGGGATCGCCGTCATGGGCGATGGTTATTCGAGCGGACCCTCTATCGGTGGGACCTATTCCGGGGCGCGGAACGTCATTTCCGGCAATCTCGACGCGGGGATTGTCGTCGACAACCCCCAAGTGCTGCTTTCCGCAGTGGGCAATCTTATCGGGATGAACGTCGCCGGCGAGGCCCTCGGCAACGGTTCCGCTGGCATCCGGCTCGAAAGTGGATACATCGGCATTTCGCAGAACGTCATCTCGGACAACGGCTCCGCCGGCATCCGGATCGACGGCGGTTACAGCATCATGTCGGGGAACGTCATCGCGGGCAACGGTGCCCTTGGCCAGGGGCGTCTCCGCGGCGGGATCGTCATCGCGGGCGGGACCGGGACGGACTGGATCAAGAGCAACTCCATCGGCACCGATGCCACCGGGACCAAGGACCTGGGCAATTTCGGCGCCGGCATCGTGGTGAACAGCACGACAGGAGACACCATCGCCAACAACCTGATCGGCTTCAATACGGGGCTGGGGATCGACCTCGTCGGCGGGACGGAGGACGCGTTCGGCGTGACCGCCACCTCCCCCGGCGGACCCCACGTCGGGCCGAACCACCTCCAGAACTACCCGGTCCTCACCTCGGCCATGGCGTCGGCCACGTCGACCGCGATCGGCGGCACGCTCAACGGCGTCCCCGACGCGACGTTCACCCTCCAGTTCTTCAGCAACCCGACGGCCGACCCCTCGGGCCACGGCCAGGGATTGGCCTATCTCGGGTCGACGACCGTCTTGACCGACGCGACAGGCGACGCCGCCTTCCGCTTCAATTACGCCGGCAACCTCGCCGGCCGGTTCCTCACCGCCACGGCCACTCTCAACGGACCGCCCGGCTCCCCCACGGCCGCCCTCGATGGCGACACCTCCGAGTTCTCTGCGGACCTCCAGGCGACCGCGTCGTCCCAGTCCGCGGACCTGTCCGTGGACGCCTCGGCCACGCCTAACCCGCACATTGTCCCCAACCTCGTGACAGTCCAATTTGTCATCACGAATAAAGGCCCCGACGACGCCCAGGGACTACTCGCGACACTCATGAACTTCGGGGGGGCCGTCTCCCTGACGTCGAACGACCCCGACGTCACGATCCCGGCCCTGCCGCTCAACGATTCGGTCCCCCTCCTCGTGCCGGAACTGGCCTCGCACCAGTCGGTCACCTTCACGCTGGTCCTGCGCGGCTCCTCCGCCACGATGGCCGTCGCCAGCCTCACCCCCGACCCCGTCCTGACCAACAACGCGGCCACGGCTACGAGCCGAGCCGTCTTTCCAACGCAGACCTCCCTCAGCCTATACCCCAACCCCGCGATAGTCGGCCAGGTCATCACTCTTGGGACGCAAATCTCGAATGGCAATTTCTTCGGCCTCCCGACCGGCACGGTAACGTTCGCCGTCGACGGGGCTCTCGTGGCCACGGTTCCCATCACCTTGTTCAATGCGGAGGAATTCTATATCGCAGAGGCGAACTTCGCCACGTCGTCCATCGCCGCCGGGACGCACGTCGTCACGGCCCACTACAACGGTGACGATGACGACCTGCCGAGCGACTCGCCGCCCGTCACGTTGATCGTCGCCCCGGCCTCGACCTCGACGGTGCTGGTCGCGCGGCCAAATCCCTCCGCGGGCGGCCAGTCCGTCGTCTTCACGGCGGGGGTCGCGTCGATCACCGGGGCCGTGCCGACCGGCGCGGTGACGTTCCTCGTCGACGGCGTCGGCCACACGGCGCCCCTAGCCCCCGCCGCCGGAGGGCAAGCCGGCACGGCGACGTTCACCTTCCCCGCCTTCGCGATCGGCACGCATCAGGTCACGGCCCACTACGACGGGTCGCCCGACTTCACCCCGAGCGCCTCGACGACCGTCGCTCAGGTCGTCGACCGGACGGCGACCGTGACGGCCCTGGCCGCGTCGCCGAGCCCCGCGGCGGTCGGCCAGCCGGTGCTCTTCTCGGCGGTCATCACGCCGGTCGTGCCGCAGGACGGCCCGACGGGGACGGTGGTCTTCCTCGTCGACGGGAAAATGGCGGCGACGGCCCCGGTCGGCCCGCTGCCCGACGGCGGGCCCGACGACGGGCTGGCGACGTTCCTCACCTCGTCGCTCGGCCCGGGCAACCACACGGTCACGGCCGTCTACAGCGGCGACGCGAGCTTCGGGGCGAGCACCTCGGTGGCGGTCTTCGAGACGATCACGCCCCCTCCGATCAACGCGGCGCCGAGCGTCGTCGAGGTGCTGCGGTACGGCTATCACGCGATGCCGACGGCCCTGGCCGTCGTCTTCGACCAGCCGCTCGACCCGGCCACGGCCGAGAATCCGCACAACTACGTGATCGATGGCCCGTACCGGCAGGTGATCCCGGTTCTCAAGGCGGTGCTTGCGCCGGGAGGCGAGGTCGTCGTGCTCCAGCCGAGCCGGCGTCTCAACGTCCACTGGACGTACACGCTGACGACGGTCGGCACGCCTCCAAGCGGCGTGACGAGCAGCGCGGGAACCTACATCGGCTTTGATCCGGTCGAGACGATCACGCTCCGCAACCTCGTCTGGAGGCAGAGGCTCGCCGCCGCGCATGCCGTCGATGCCGCGCTCGCCTCGGGCGTCCTGGCGCGGCGCGCGGCGGTCGCCGTGCGCCACCGCTGACCGGGGCCTCCGCGACCACGGATGGATCATGTCCCTCATCGAGAGATGACATTCTTGAGAAAAAATCTTCTCTTTTTTTCTACGGTGGCAGAGCCGGCTTGATCGGCGGACGGGTATTGGATACTCCTGGGGCCTCGAGACGCTCCAGGAGGTGCAAGGATGCCCCGAGTCACCGGCCGGCCGAAGCCGGAACGCGAGATCGAGCTGACGGCCGCCGCGCGGGCCTGCCCGATATGCGGCGGGCCGCTCTGGGCCGCCTACAAGAGCCACCGGGTCGTGATCACCCTCGACGGGCCGATCCGCCTGGCCATCCAGGTGCGGCGATGCCGTGACGCCGACTGCCCGAGGTATCGGGCCTCGCTGCGATCCGAGCAGGAGGGCCGGTTCGCCCTGCCGCAGCACGAGTTCGGCCTCGACGTCATCGCGATGGTCGGCACGCTTCGCCACGCCGAGCACCGCAGCGTCCCGGAGATCCACGCCGAGCTCGTCCGCCGCGGCGTGCCCATCTGCGTCCGGAGCGTCGGCAACCTCCTCGACCGCTACGACGAGCTCCTCGCCTTGTCGCTGACTGACACCGCCCGCATCCGCCGCCTGACCGCGCCGGCCGGGCGGGTGATCCTGGCGATCGACGGCCTCCAGCCCGACGTCGGCCACGAGGTCCTCTGGGTCGTCCGCGACGTGCTCTCGGGCGAGGTCCTCCTGGCTAAGAGCCTCCTGTCCGGGACCAGACGCGATCTCGCCGAGCTCCTCGGCCGGGTCCGCGACGCCCTGCGCGTCCCGGTCGCCGGCGTGGTCTCCGATGGCCAGCGGTCGCTGGTCCAGGCCATTGCCGAGGCCTTCCCGGGTGTGCCCCACCAACGGTGCCAGTTCCATTACCTGCGCGAGGCGGCCCGGCCGATCTACGAGGCCGACCGCCACGCCAAGGTGGCGCTCAAGGCACAGGTCCGCGGCGTCCGTCCGATCGAGCGGTCGCTCGAGGGCCGCGACGACGCCGAGGCGGAGGCGGCCCGCGGCTACTGCGCGGCGGTGCGCTCGGCGCTGACCGACGACGGCCGGCCGCCGCTGGAGGCCTCGGGACTGAAGCTGGAGGGGCGGCTCCGGGCGGTCGCCGCGAGCCTCGACCGGGTCGAGGCCAAGGGGGGCTCCCGGCGCCGCTGAAGCGGCTGCGGGCGCTGCTGGCGAAGGGGCTCTCGGCGACGGAGGCGGCCTGGCCGGACGTGCGTCGAGCCTTCGGCTGGGTCCGCCGCGCGGCGGAGGTCCTGGCGAACGACCCGGGCGGGAGCGGTGCCGCGGTCCGGCGCCGGCTCGGGGGCCTGGTCGGGGCGATGGGCCGCCACGCCGGGGTCGCCGGCCGGCTCGCCCCGGCGGTCGGCCACTTCGTCAAGGTGACGCGGAGCTACTGGCCGGGGCTGTTCGCCTGCTACGACACGGCCGATCTGCCGCGGACCAATAACGATCTGGAGCAGTTCTTCGGCTCGCACCGCTACCACGAGCGGCGGGCCAGCGGGCGGAAGGCGGCCTGCGCCGGGACGGTGGTGAGGGGATCGGTGCGGCTGGTGGCCTCGACGGCGACCCGGCTGCGCCACGTCGAGGCAGCCGAACTCGTGCCGACCGATCTCGGGCAGTGGAGGGCGCTGCGTGACGGGTTAGAGGTCCGACAGCGCGGGCGGACGCTCGGGCGACGGTTCCGGCACGACCCGCAGGCTTACCTGAGAAGCCTTGAAGGCGCGTTGATCAAGCCGACTCTGCCACCGTAGTTTTTTTGACTTTGGCGAACCAGGCCGCACAGTTTGCACAATCGTCCGACTTTCGCCCGACCCCCCATCTTGAACGGGAATCGCGGCGAGGGTTCCGACCGGCCCTCCCAAGGCCGCGCGGCGCGGCCCGCTCGGGGTGCGCGCACGACCTCCCCTCCGGCGCCATTGAACGAGGATGTGCCGACCATGCACCAGCGACTCGTCGACTCATCGCGCCGGCGTCGGGAACGTTCGAAGCGACATGCGAGGACGGGGCTCGCCGCGAGGCCGCTCGAGGCCCTGGAGGTCCGGAGCCTGCTCAGCCAGGTCTTCACCGTCACCAATTCCAGCGATAACACGAGCATGGGCTCGCTCCGCTGGGCGATCGGCCAGGTGAATTCCGACGGGACCGACACCGCCGCCAGCCCCGACCAGATCCGTTTCAACATCCCGCAGGCCGACCCGGGCTTTGGGCTCGTGACCCCGGGCGTCTGGACAATCGCGCCGGCGACGGTCCTGCCGATCATCAACGCGCCGTGCGTCATCGACGGCTACACCCAGACCGGGGCCGCCGCCGGCACGTCGGAAGGGGCCATCAACGCGACGATCAAGATCGAGCTCGACGGCTGGGCCAACCAGCCCGCGGCGCCCGGTTTCCCCTACGGCCTGCAGTTCGGGCCGGGCGCCGGCAACACCACGGGCGGCACGACCAGCGGCGTCGAGGGGCTGGCGATCCACCTGTTCGACAACGACGTCCAGCTCGACGGCTCGGGCGTCTTCGTCCAGGGCTGCTTCCTCGGCGTCAACGCCGCGGGCATGAATACGCACATCTCCCTGGTGGACAACGGCGTCGCCGTCGACGCGGGGTCGAACGGCGACCTGATCGGCGGGACGACCCCGGCCGACCGCAACTACTTCGCCAACCTGTTCGACGGCATCCAGACGGGGGTCGGCGGCGCCTCGAACAACCTGCTCGCCGAGGGCAATCTGATCGGCACCAACCTGGCGGGCACGCAACAGTTCGGCAACTCCACCGGCATCGACCTCGGCGCCGGCACCGGCAATACCGTCGGCGGGACGACGCCCGGGGCGCGTAACGTCATCTCCGGCAACCTCGGCGACGGGATCAGGTTCGAGGCCGGCTCCAACGTCGACCTCGTCGAGGGCAACTACATCGGCACCGACGTCACCGGGACGAAGGCGGTGGGCAACTTCAACGCCGGCATCGGCTTCATGGGCGGGACGAACAACGTCATCGGCGGGACGACCCCGGCGGCGGCGAACGTCATCTCGGGCAACGCACTCCCCAGCTTCTTCAGGGCGTCCTTCCCCGGCGCGATCGAGTTCTACCCCCAGTCGGCTGCGGGGGGTGAGAGTGACAACCTCGTCGAGGGGAACCTGATCGGCACCGACGCCACGGGGAGGAACCCGATCCCCAACGGCGGGAACGGCATCCGGGTCGATGGTGAAGTAAACAATGCCTTCCTCGACAACATCATCGCCTTCAACGGGGCGCTCGGCATCGACCTCAACGGCGGGACGCAGAACTCCTACGGCGTTACCGCGAACACCCCCGGCGGCCCGCATTCCGGGCCGAACGACTTGCAGAATTACCCGGTGCTCACCTCGGCCATCGAGTCCGGGGGCCAGACGACGATCATGGGCACGCTCAACTCCAACCCCTCGAGCATCTTCCGCGTCGACCTCTACGCCGTCCCGACCGCCGACCCCTCGGGCCACGGCCAGGCGCTGACGTTCCTCGGGACGACGAACGTCGAGACCGACGGCTCCGGCAACACGATCACGCCCTTTAGCCTTACCGTCCCGGTTGACCTGCTGGGCCAGCAGATCACGTCGCTTGCCACCTTCGTCAACACGGACTTAGCCCCCCCGCGGCCCAGCTCGACCTCGGAGTTCTCGGCCGACATCCCGGTGACCGCCGCGCCCCGGACGCCGACGATCACCGGGCTCACGGCGTCCCCGAACCCCTCGACCGCTGGCCAGCCGGTGCTCTTCTCGGCGGTCATCACGCCAGTCGTGCCGCAGGACGGCCCGACGGGGACGGTGGTCTTCCTCGTCGACGGGAAAATGGCGGCGACGGCCCCGGTCGGCCCGCTGCCCGACGGCGGGCCCGACGACGGGCTGGCGACATTCCTCACCTCGTCGCTCGGCCCGGGCAACCACACGGTCACGGCCGTCTACAGCGGCGACGCGAGCTTCGGGGCGAGCACCTCGGCCTCGGTCGTCGAGACGGTCGTGACGCCGGTACCCCCACCCCCGCCGGTCAACCCGGCGCCGCGGATCGTCGAGGTCCTAAGGTACGGCTACCACGCGGCGCCCACGGCCCTGGCCGTCGTGTTCGACCGACCCCTGAACGCCGCCACGGCCGAGGCCACGGACAACTACGTGCTCGTCGGCCCGCATCGGCAGATGATCCCGATCCTCAAGGCGTCGCTCGCGCCGGGGGGCGAGGTCGTCGTGCTCCAGCCGAGCCGGCGGCTGAACATCCACTGGACCTACACGCTGACGATCACCGGCACCCCGCCGTACGGCGTGGCGAGCAGCGCGGAGACCTTCATCGGCTTCGATCCGGTCGAGGCGATCACGCTGCACAACCTCGTCTGGCGGCGCACGCCCGCCGCGGCGTCGCGGGCCAGGCCCTCGGCGCACGCCGTCGATGCCCTGCTGGCCGCCGAGTATCGCGCCCCCCTCAGGGCGAGCGCAGCCCTCCGCCATCGTCGCTGAGCCGCTCCTCCTCGCCGGCCGGGGCCGAACCCCGGCCGGCTTCGGCTTGCCCGATCTCCCGCGTCGGGTTAGCGTTGGAGCGGGGATTTTCCCCAGGGGAAAACGGCTCACTCGCGACTCGGTTCGGACACCCGACACATGAAACGCCTCCTCGTCACCGGCGGCTGCGGGTTCATCGGCTCGAACTTCGTCCGGCTCGAGCTCGAGTCGTACCCCGACGTCGAGGTGACGAACCTCGACGCCCTGACCTACGCCGGCAACCCCGACAACCTCGCCGACCTGGCCGACCACCCCCGCTACCGGTTCATCAAGGGCGACGTCGCCGACGCCGCGCTCGTACGCGGGCTGCTGGCGGAGGGCTTCGACGCGGTCGTCCACTTCGCGGCCGAGAGTCATGTCGACCGCTCGATCGGCGACGCGACGCCGTTCCTGCACACGAACATTGTCGGCACCCAGTGCCTGCTCGACGCGGCCCGGCTGGCGGGGACGCCTCGCTACGTCCAGGTCTCGACCGACGAGGTCTACGGCACCCTCGGCCCCGACGATCCCCCCTTCACCGAGTCGACCCCGCTCGCCCCGAACAGCCCCTACGCCGCGAGCAAGGCCGGCGCCGATCTGCTCGTCCGCGCCGCGCACCACACGCACGGCATGGACACGGTCATCACCCGCTGCTCGAACAACTACGGCCCGTACCAGTTCCCCGAGAAGCTGATCCCGCTGTTCATCACCAACGCCCTGTCCGACACCCCGTTACCCGTCTACGGCGACGGCCGCCAGGTCCGCGACTGGATCCACGTCCTCGACCACTGCCGGGGCGTTGACGCGGCATTGCGGCGCGGGCAAGCCGGCGCGATCTACAACTTCGGCGGCCGGTCGGAGCGATACAACCTCGACGTGACGCACCTCGTCCTCAAGCTAACCGGCAAGCCCGCGACCCTGATCCGCCACGTCACTGACCGCCTCGGCCACGACCGCCGCTACGCCGTCGAGTGCGGCCTGGCCGAGCGCGAATTGGGGTGGCGGCCGACGGTCTCCTTCGAGCAGGGGCTGGCCGAGACGGTGGCGTGGTACAGGGCCAATGCGCGGTGGGTCGAACGGGTCAAGTCGGGGGCCTACCGCGCATAGGGGGGTCGGCGGTCAGTCGGCGCAGGGGCCGGCCGGGGCCGTCGTCCGCCGGCGCCGGAAGGCCCCGTACGAGCCGGCCAGGACGGCCGAGACCAGGCCGAGGGCCAGGCTCGACGGCTCGGGCACGGCGGTCGGCACGGCCGAGGCGAAGATGACGTCGCCCTTGGGCAGGCTGTAGGTCGCCACCTGCGTGCCCGCCCCGGTCGTCGTGTTCAGGGTCACGATCGCGTTCGTGTTGTCGTCGAAGCCGTAGAGCGTGTTGCCGACGAAGAGGCCGTTGATCACGTAGAAGCCCGTGTCGCCGATGACCGTGGCCACCCCCGTCGTCGGGTTGATGCTCGCGAGGTCAGTCGTGCCGGTTGTGGGGTCGGTCGTCGTCGTGAAGATTTGCGATCCGTCGGCGTTGACCGCCATGAGGCCCGCACTCATAACACCCGTGGGGCCGACGACCGACGTCGCGGTCGACGGCGGGCTGACCTTGAAGAAGACGGAATTCATGTCCTGGCTCGAGCGCATACAGGGTGCCGGCGGCGTCCGCCGTGGCGTCGATGACGCTCATGCCAATGGCGCCCAGGTCGGTCAACGCCGCGTTCGACGTGTTGATCTGGAACAGGTGGGCGTCGGACAGCGACGAGTCGAAGCCATAGAGCTTCCCGTCGGCGCCGAAGCCCATCCCGTAGATATTGTCTCCTGCGGCGAGATTCAGGGTGCCGATCGAGGTGAAGACCCCGGTCGTCAGGTCGAGGGTGCCGAATTCGTTGCCGCTGCCGGCGACGTAGACGGTCGGGTCGGCCTTCGCCGACGGGGTAGCGGCCATGGCCCAGGCGGCGGCGACGGCGACGACGATCATGCGTAACGTTGCTCGCTTCATCATGACGGACTCGTTCCCTGTCTTTGGGATGATACCGGTCGCGACACCGCGGACCTCGACTCGAATCAGCGAGCGGAGGCGTCCGAAAGTAACATGCCAGCGCGCGGGAGGACAGGGGATGACGCAGAAGTCGTCTAATGATTACAAAAAGCAACATAGCTAATATCCCAGCCGTCGATCCCGGTCACGGGGCGGGACAGACGAGTCGGGGGGCGTACCGGGGCGGATGAGTGGATAGAATGGAAGCGCCGCACCCCGGCCAGTCTCCCGGAGTAATCCCCGATGCCCGCACTCCGCCACGACGCCCATCCGCTGACCGAGTTCGTGGAGAACGCCCCGGAATTCTCCCGCCGCCTCAAGGAGACCGGCGAGCCGGTCGTGCTCGCCGTCGAGGGCGGGATCGACGTGGTCGTGCAGGACGCCGACTCGTACCGGAAGCTGCTGGACGAGCTCGAGCAGGCCCGCGCGCTGGAGGGCATCCGCCAGGGCCTTGAGGACATGAGGGCCGGGCGGACAATCACCCTGGAGCAGTTCAAGGAGCATGTCCGCACAAAGCACGGGATCTCGGTGTGACGTATCGCTTCGAGATCTCCGACAGGGCGAGGGCCGACGCCGACGAGGCCTACGCCTGGATCGCCCAGCGCTCGCCGGAACAGGCCGAGCGATGGTATCAGGGCCTCTTCAAACAGATCGAGACCCTGACGAGCCATCCCCTGCTCTACCCCGTCGCGGCCGAGAACGCCAAGTTCCCGGATGAGATCCGGGAGATGCTCTACGGCAAACGCCAGAACAAGTATCGCATCGTCTTCACGATCCGGGATGACACGGTGGTCGTCCTCTACGTCCACCACGGCGCCCGCGACGAGCTCGGGCCGTGAATCTCCGGCAGATCCCCACCCCGGAGAGCCCGCCCGTCAGTAGGGCGAACGTCGACGGCTCGGGAACGGGCGTCGGCGAGAAGGAGGGCTGCGACGCGGTCTGGACGCCCAGCGTCACCGATGACAGGTCGCCCTCGAGGCTGCTGTCGAGTCCGGCGTGGCCGCGGCCGCTCAGGACGAGATAGAAGGGGTCGCCGGCGGCGATGGCCTGGTTGGCGGCCGCGACGGCGGCGGCGCTGAGGGTGATCGAGAAGGCGGGGCCGACGGGCACGCCGCCCATGCTGATGCCGTCGTCGACGGAGCCGTAGCCGACGGAGTCGCTCGACCCGACGATCGTCGTCCCCAGGCTCGTCGCGTCGAACGACGGTGGGGGCGGGATGACCGCGACGCCCACGAAGAAGCTCGCCGGCATCCCCATGCTCGCGTAGGTCGGCCACCTGTCGTCGCCGCCCGTGCTCAGGTGGCGGAGGCCCGTCACCTCCCCGCCGAGCGTCAGCCCGGTGATCGTCCCGGACAGGTTGAACTCGAGAACCTGGTCAAAGTCATGATTCGCGATCAGATATGTCCCGGACCCGAGGACGCTCGCCGGCAGGACGCTGAAGGCATCCGACGGGAACTCTTCCTTGATATCCACGCCGAAGGTCGCCGGCGGGTCCGCGCCGTAATCGGCCCGCGCGGGGACGCCGATGAAGAGGATCGACCCGACGGCGAGAATCATCTTTTTCATGTTCATAATTTCGCCTCCCGGACTCCGTGCCGGCTCACATCGGCGGAGGCCCATGATAGGTCGAGGCCTCGCATCCGCCCCGTGTGTCTTAACTCCGAGATTGGCCCGCCGTGCCGCCGTCGCCAAGCGGAATGTGGATTTTCCCGCCTTTTCACGCGCTCACGAGAACCTTTCTCGACGCCGAAGTTGTCCCCGGTGAACAATGTTGACCGAACGAGACGCCCGGCCCGGCGGCGGTCGTCGCGCGGTCCGGCTTGACCGCGGGAGGGTCCCGGGCCAGGATGGGCGCGCCGGGGCTGCGTCGGGACGATCGGTCGACCGCGGCCCGGCCTCATCGGAGGGGGCTGCGCCATGACGACATCTCTGTCGATCGACCGCTTCGAGGGATCGAAGAAGGAGATCGCCGTGCTCGTCGCCGACGACGGCCGCTCGTTCGACCTCCCGCGATGGCTCCTGCCCGAGGGGGCAAAGGCCGGCGACGTCGTCAACCTGTCGATCGAGCTCGACCCCGCGGCCACGGCGCAGCTCGTCGCCAAGACCAAGAAGGTCCAGGCCGACCTCGCCAGGGGGGACGACGGAAAGGATATCCAGCTATGAGACCCAAGGGATTTGTCCCCGAGCTCTTCCGCCGCGCGACGGCCGCCCTGGCGGTCGCGGCGGCCGTGGCGTCGATAGCCCTGGCCCGCCCGATGGAGCCGCCCTCGAGGACGCCGGACGCGTCGCTTGAGATCCTCGACGTCGGCCAGGGCGACTCGATCCTCGTCCGCTCGCCCGAGGGGAAGACGGCTCTGATCGATGCCGGGCCGAGCCACGGGGTCGTCGCGGCGCTCCGGAAGCAGGGCGTCACGTCGCTCGACCTGCTCGTCCTCTCCCACCACCACGCCGACCACTACGGCGGGATGGCCGACGTCGTCAAGGCGTTCCACCCTCGCGTCTTCCTGGCGACGAACTCGTCACACACGACGTCGAGCTATTTGAAGTTGCTGGAGACCGTCCGCGACGCGGGCATCCGCGCCATCCAGCCGGGCGAGGCGCCGCGGAGGATCGGCCTGGGGTCGCTCGTGCTGACCGTCTTCCCCCAGCCGCCCGACGACCCGAAGGACGAGAACGACAACTCGATCGGCCTCCGCCTCGACTACGGCGACTTCTCGGCCCTGCTGACCGGCGACAGCCAGGAGAAGGCCCGCGCCTACTGGCTGAAGGAGTGCCCGTCGCTCCTGAAGGACGTGACGATCCTCAAGCTCGCCCACCACGGCAGCCGCAACGGGACCGACGCGCGATGGCTCGACGTCGCCCGGCCCGAGATGGCCGTCGCCAGCCTGGGCGCGGGCAACGACTACGGCCACCCGCACCCCGAGACGCTCTCGCTCCTGCAGCGGAAGAAGATCCCCCTGCTGCGAACTGACCTCGACGGCACGATCGCGATCGTCAGCGACGGCAAGACGTGGGACGTGACGACGGCGAAGCGCGGCCGCGCCGCGGGCGGCGCCGACGAGTTCGCGGCGGGCGAGCGGTCTCACGCCGGCTCCCGCTCCCCCGCCCCCGACCCGAGCCGCCGGCGGGCGCAGGCCGGGACGCGCGACGCGAAGGTTCAGACGACCTCGGGGCGGATCGACCTCAACACGGCGACCGAGGACGAGCTGATCGACCTCCCCGGCATCGGCCCCACGCTGGCCCGCCGGATCACCCTGGGCCGGCCCTATCGCTCGGTCGACGACCTGACCCGCGTCCGGGGTATCGGCGAGGCGCGGGCCGAGCAATTGAGGCCGCTCGTCATCGTCCGATGACCGCGACCCCGACCGAGGGGCGTCCCTCGTAGGGTTCGGCTGAAGACGCAGCCCGGAGGCGGTCGATACATCCGGCATGATCGGCAATGTCGCTGCCGACATGCGCCCGGGGACCGCGACGGATGCATCCGCCCTTTAACCAAAAGAACCGGAATCCCAGCGAGGTCATGTGGGAGCCGGACGGCTCGCACTACCGGTGCTCCTGGATCGAGGGGAGCATCACCGTCCACTCCGACGGCAACGTGACCTGCGGCCTGGACGACCCGCAATCGCAGCGCAGCTTCGGGAACGTCCACGAGAGTCCGATCGAGGAGATCTTCGGGAATCCCGAATATCATCGCCTCCAGCAGAAGCTCTGGCGCGGCCACCGCTGCCACGGCTGCGGCCTCTACCGCCGAGTGGAGGCGGACGACGCCCCGCCGGCCGAGGTCCGGGCCCGCCTCCCCCGTGAGCTGGTCGTCGAGGCGACGGTCAAGTGCAACCTCCGCTGCCCGAACACCGCCTGCATCCCCAACAATGATTCTCTCCTGAAGACGCGCGATATCCGGTCGATGGACCTGGAGACGCTCCGGCGCGTCGCCGACCAGCTCTCGACGAGCCTGGAAACCATCCACTTCTACAACTACGGCGAGCCGTTCGTGAACAAGCGTGCCGAGGAGATGCTGCTGTATCTCCGCCGGACGTGCCCCGGCGCGCTGATCGTGACCAGCACCAACGGGATACCGCTCGCCAACCCAGCCCGCGCCGAGAAGGTCGTCCTCGCCGAGCCCGACCGGATCATCTTCACGATCAGCGGCATCACGCAGGACGTCTACGGGATCTACCACGTCGCCGGGAAATGCGAGCAGGCGCTCGCGGGGATCAGGAACGTCTGCGAGTCCAGGCGACAGCTCGGGCGGTCGCGGACCGAGACCGTCGTCCGCTACCTCGTCTTCCGCTGGAACGACCGCGACGAGCAGATCGACGGCGCGATCGCTCTGTCGGAACGATACGGCGTCGACCGGCTCAGCCTGTTCCTGACCGACGAGCCCAAGGGGGCGGCGCTCCTTGCGATTCTCCCCCGGGAGCCCGAGCTACAACAAATACAAGAAGTATCTCCGCTTCGATCACCTGGGCCGGCTCGATCATCTGTATCACTGCGAGCTGCCGGGCGAGGACGGGCTGTACGGGCCGGGCGAGGTCCCGGGCTTCGGTGAGGTCCGCAGGACGGGCAGCAAGGCGACTCTGAGGCGGAGCGGCCGGAACGGGAGGATCAGGCTGGCGATCGCCACCGACCGACCGTTGAGCCACGATCGGACGCTGTCCTGCTCGGTCCGGACCCCCTGGCGGGAGGTCGAAGTCCCCCTGGTCTTCGGGGCCTGGCAGCAGGTGTCGATCCCCGTCCCCCGCCGGTTCCGCGATGCTGGGCCGGTGGGCGTCGAGGTCGCGACCAACGACTACTGGTTCCCCGCCTTCGAGGTCCCCAATACGGACCTGCGCTGTCTCGGCGTCCTGGTCCGGTCCGGGCGGCTGATGGAGCCCGGGACGCCCCGCCCTCGCCTCCTCGCCCTGGCGTCGTTCCGACGCTCCTGGCGCCGTCGGATGGCCGGGACGCTCGTCGGGCGTGCCCTCTCGGCGCTGAACCCCACGATCTTCGCCCGGCCGGCGGGGGCCGGCGGCCCGGCCCGACGCCGGGGCGACGACGGCCTCGTCGACTCGCCGGAGGGGCGGCCCCATGCGGAGTTGATCCGACGCTTGTACCGGACGTTCTTCGGCCGCGAGCCGGAGCCCGAGACGCTGACCGCCTGGATCGGGCCGCTGCTCGACGGCCGATCCTCGCCGATCCAGGTCGCGCAGGATCTCGTCGCGGCGGACGAGTTCCGCGAGATCCACGGCGACGACCCGACCCGCGACGCCTTCGCCGTCGCCGCCTGCCGGAATGCCCTCGGGCGCGAGCCGGACCCGGCCGAATGCCGGCCCTGGGGCGATTTCCTGGCGGAGCACGGCAACGGCAAGCCCGCCCGCGCCGCGGCCGGCCTCGGGATCGCTCGCGCTATGGCGGCCCGCGTCGCCTCGGGATCGGGTCATGAGGACGGCGATCCGCCCGCCGGCCGGGGCGGCCCGGGCTGGCCGTGGTCTCGCCGACGCGACCCCGGCCGGCCGGCTCACGCCGCCGGGCCCCACGCGCGTGGCCCGGCCGCCCGGACGCAGCCCCGACGACCCGCAGCTCGATAGGATAGACTTGGACGGGTCGCCCGCGCGGCGGGCTCGCTGAGCCGGAGGCGGGGAGTCGTCGATCATGCGAGCGCTGGTGACCGGTATCTCAGGGTTCGTCGGCGGCCACCTGGCCGATCACCTGACGAGCATGGGCGACCTCGTCGTCGGGATCTCGGCCTCGGGCCGGTGGCGGGACCGCGAGGCCGCGAACCGGGCAGCGCGGATCGAGCCGTTCGACCTCGCGTCGGGCGACGACGCGGCCCTGGCCGAGCTGATCGTTCGCAAGCAGCCCGAGGCGATCTACCACCTCGCCGCGCAGGCGAATCCGCAGGCGAGCGTCGCCGACCCCCGCGGCACCTGGGCCCTGAACCTCGGCGGCACGCTCACACTCCTGGAGGCCGTCAAGGCGAGCGGGCTCAAGCCGCGGGTCGTGCTCGTCGGTACGGGCATCTGCTACGGCAACCCACCGCCCGAGTTCTTGCCGGTGACAGAAGCCTGCCCGCTCCGCCCGAACAACCCCTACGCCGCGAGCAAGGCCGCCGCCGACCTGCTGGGCATCCAGCATTATCTCGCCCACGGCACCGACGTTGTCATGGCCCGCCCGTTCAACCACGCCGGCCCCGGCCAGACGTCGAACTACGTGCTCGCCGCGCTGGCCCGGCAGGTGGCGGAGGTCGAGGCCGGCAAGAAGTCACGTGTCGAGGTCGGCAACCTCGATGTCGTCCGCGACTTCACCGACGTCCGCGACGTCGTCCGCGGCTATCGCCTGCTCGCGCTGAAGGGTGTCGCGGGCGAGATCTACAACCTCGGCTCCGGCCGGGGCACCAGGCTCTCCGACGCCCTGGCCTTCCTCCGCTCGAAGGCGACGGTCCCTATCGAGGTCTTCGTCGACCCCGCCCGCGTCCGCCCGGTCGACCAGCCATTGCTTGTGGCGGATGCCTCGAAGCTCCGCGAGGCGACGGGGTGGGAGCCGGCGTTCACGATCGAGCAGACGCTGGGGGATATGCTCGACGATTGGCGAAGGACGATCACGTCCTCGTAGGGTCCGCCATGCGGACCATCCCCGGTTCCAAGCCGCCGCGGAAGATGGTCCGCATGGCGGACCCTACGAAGATCGTCCCCGCGGGCTACAATGGGGGTGGAGGAGGCCACCGATCATGGCGACCGCCGAGAAGCCGAAGCTCGATGACTTCGACGATCCCGACGCTTTGCCCAACGGCATCCGCCGCCCGACCGGGCCGATGACGGAGGACGAGTTCGTCGCCTGGTGCGACGAGGACGTCAAGGCCGAGTGGGTCGACGGCGAGGTCGTGATCATGTCGCCAGCCAGCCTGAAGCATGTGCTGATCGCCGACTGGCTGATCCGCGTCCTGGGCGACTTCGTCGAGGATCGCGACCTCGGCCTGGTCCTGGGGACGGAGTTCATGATCCGCCTGGGAAAGCAGAGGCGTTGGCGCGTCCCCGATATCCTCTACATCGGAAAGGAGCGGCTCGGGTTGCTCCGGCCCAACCACCTCGAAGGCGCCCCCGATCTGGCGCTTGAGATCGTCTCACCCGACAGCCGGACCCGCGATCGCCGCGACAAGTTCGCCGACTATCAGAGGGCCGGCGTCCGCGAATACTGGATCATCGACCCGGACGAGGACGAGCTGATCGCCAACACCCTCGGCGCGAACCGGCGCTATGCCGCGATCGAGCCCGTCGACGGCCGCGTGCACTCCGAGGTGATCCCGGGGTTCTTCCTCCGTCCCGATTGGCTCTGGCGATCCCCGCTGCCGCGCAAAGCCGACGTCCTCCGCGCGATGAGGCGAAGAGGCGGCTGATTGCCCGGGATCGGCCCCGCCCGTAAGATAGCCCCCCATCGCGACGAAGCCGGGGCCGGGTCGTGCTGAGGCCCCTCGCGCCATCACTCCCCAGCCGACGCCGATCATGCCCCAGACGACCGACTACCTCGCCCTCGACCTCGGCGCCGAGAGCGGACGCGGGCTCATCGGCCGGTTCGACGGCGAGCGGCTCGCGCTCGATGAGGTGCATCGCTTCCCGAACGGCCCGGTGCGGCTGCTCGACACGCTGCACTGGGACGTCCTACGGCTCTTCGAGGAGATGAAGTCGGCCATCGGCAAGGCCGCGGCGAATTACCCGGGGCTCGAGGGGATCGCCGTCGACACGTGGGGCGTCGACTTCGGGCTCGTCGGCAAGGGGGACGTGCTGCTCGGCAACCCGGTCCACTATCGCGACTCGCGCACGGAGGGGATGATCGAGGTCGCCACGGGGCTCGTCCCCCGCGAGCGGATCTACGAGATCACCGGCTTGCAATTTCTCCCGTTCAACACGGTCTACCAGCTCCTGGCGATGGCCCGGGCGGGCTCGCCGATCCTGGGCGCGGCCGAGACGCTCCTGATGATGCCCGACCTCTTCGGCTGGCTCCTCACCGGCCGGCGAGCCGGAGAGCGGACCGATGTCTCGACCTCGCAGCTTTACGATCCCCGCCGCGGCGAATGGTCGGACGAGCTCTGCGACGGGCTCGGCATTCCCCGCTCCATCCTCCCCGACCTGATCGACCCGGGCACGGTGCTAGGGCCATTGCGGAAGTCGGTGGCCGAGGAGTTGAAGATCGCGCGCGAATTGACCGTGATCGCCCCCGCCACGCACGACACGGCCAGCGCCGTAGCAGCGGTGCCCGTCGCGTCGTCCTCCCCGCCAGGAAAGCCCGACTGGTGCTACCTCAGCTCGGGGACGTGGTCGCTCCTCGGCGTCGAGACGCCGGCGCCGGTGATCACTGCCGAGACGATGAAATACAATTTCACCAATGAAGGCGGCGTGGCCGGGACGACGCGGCTGTTGAAGAACATCATGGGCCTCTGGCTCGTCCAGGAGTGCCGCCGGCACTGGGCGCGGAACGGCAAGGACGCCTCGTACGACGAGCTGATCGGCTGGTCGGCCGCGGCGCGGCCCTTCGCCAGCCTCGTCGATCCCGACGACCCCTCGTTCTTCGCCCCCGGCGACATGCCCGCGCGGCTCGCGGCCTTCTGCAAGAGGACCGGCCAGCCCGTCCCCGCCGACGAGGGCGCCTTTGTTCGCTGCGCCCTGGAAAGCCTGGCCTTGAAATACCGCTGGACGATCGAGAAGATCGAGTCGATCCTCGGCACGCGGATCCGGTTGATCCATGTCGTCGGCGGCGGGACGCGGAACGCGCTGCTCTGCCAGTTCACGGCCGACGCGACGGGCCGCCCCGTCTACGCCGGTCCGGTCGAGGCGACGGCCGCGGGGAATATCCTGCTTCAGGCGATGGCCCGCGGTCGGATCGGCTCGCTGGCCGACGCCCGCGAGATCATCGCCCGCTCGTTCCCCGTTAACGTCCACGAGCCCCGCGACCCGGCCGAGTGGGACGAGGCGGCGGGGCGGTTCGATGCGCTGATCGCGCGCTGATTATCGAATCAGCGCTTCGGCACCGGAATCCCACAAGCCCGGCACACCGAGGCCCCCATGTGGACCGGCCGGCCGCAGCCGGGGCAGACGCGGAGCCCGGCCTCGGAGCGGGCGGGCACGGTGCCGGTCGGCAGGACGTGGGTGCTCGAGGGCCGGCGCTCCTGGGCAGCGATGTGCCGCTGAGACCACTCGTCGATCACGGCGCGGTCGGCCGGGGAGAGCTCCTGGGTCGTCGCCTCGGGGTCGCTCGCCTGGCTCGTCTCGGGGACGGGGACGACCCGGCCGCAGTCGGGGCACTTGCCGTGCGACGGGCGGGGCGAGGCGTCGGCCGGCACCTTCAGCCTGCGGCCGCACGGGCAGTTGAACCGGAGGTAGCCACCGTCCAGCACGGTATCGGTCCCCACGGCGGCCTTGGGGCGGATGCGAACCTTCGCGCCGCAGTTGGGGCAGACGATCCGCTCCGAGCCGTCGCCGGGGACATTCAACGCGTGGCCGCAGCGGCATGTCGCGCGGGGCATGGGCCGATCCGTATCGATGGGGAGAGGGAGAGGGGATCGAAGCGGCCGGGGCGCGGCTCAGACCCGGGCCGCGGCCGCCGGCATCCGGAGCGTGTCGAGCGGGATCAGCGCATTTAGGCTGCCCGAGCGGAAGCCTTCCAGATCCAGCGTCACATACTTGAATCCGAGTGCCTTGAAGGCCGGCACGAGCTGATCGCGGACCTCGGCCGAGGCGAGCCGGGGCAGCTCCTCGACGGGAACCTCGACCCGCGCCAGGTCGCCCTTGTGGTAGCGGACGCGGAGCAGGCGGAGGCCGCGGGCCCGGAGCCACCCCTCGGCCTCGTCGACCATCCGGACCCGCTCGGGGCTGACCTCCTCGCCGTAGGCGATCCGGCTCGAGAGGCAGGGCGTGGCGGGCTTGTCCCAGGCCGGCAGGTCCCAGCCCCTGGCCAGGGCGCGGACCTCGGCCTTGCCCAGGCCGCACTCCTGGAGCGGGTGCCGCACGCCGTTCTCGGCCGCGGCCTTCATGCCCGGGCGGTGGTCGCCCGCGTCGTCGCGATTGGCGCCCGAGGCGATCACGTCGACGTCGAGCACGCGGAGCATGTCCGAGAGCCGGCCGTAGAGCTCGCTCTTGCAGAAGTAGCAGCGGTCGGGGTTGTTGCGGAGGTAGTTCGGGTCGGCGAACTCCTCGGTCTTGATGACCCGGTGCCGGATGCCGATCCGCTCCGCAAGTTCCGTCGCCTCCTCCAATTCGCCCGAGGCGAGGCTCTCCGAGACGGCGGTGACGGCCACGGCCTCGTCGCCCAACGCCTCCTGCGCGGCCCTGGCGACGACCGCGCTGTCGACCCCGCCGGAATAGGCGACGGCGACGCGGCCGTAGCCGCGGAGGGTCCGGACGAGCCGGTCGCGCTGGTCGATCAGGGTCGGGTCGGTCCACTCGCCCACGGCGTCACCTCCTCGGCCAACGCCCGGCCGGCCAGTTCGGACGGGGTGGGGCGTCGATCCCCCATTGTAGGGGGGGCACCGGCCGGGCTCAAGCCGCCGGCGCGGCGCCGAGCGAACCCGAGACCCCGCGCCGACCGAACCCGAGCGTACGTCTTTCGTTCGTCTTCGTGCGGGATAGGGAGTCCGATCGGGGGAGCGCGGCCCTCCAGCACGTTCCCGAGAACGCCGCCTCCGGAAATTACGATGGTAAACCATTGGACGGAATCGCGGGTGGGGTCGGGAGGGGTGCGTCGCCCCTGGATGAGCCGGATCGAAGGTGATCCGAGGCAAGTCGAGGGCGGGTCGAGTTTCATGAGCGTGAATCATTCCGAGGTGGGCCGGTCGATGCGGCGGTCCGAGCTGAACGGGACGTTCCTGGCGAGGCCCGAGGGGGCCGGGGCGTGGGACGACCCGCTCCGCGACGAGCCGGGGGCGGTCCGGCTCCAGGCGCAGGAGGCCCTCGGGCCGCCGAGGGCCAGCCTGGAGATCGTCGTCGACGGGTCGAACCTCCTGCCGTTCCACTTCCTCCGCACGGGCGACCGGATGGGCCGCGCCGTCGTGAAGCTCCAGCGCGACGACGGCGCCGCCGGCACCGGGTTCCTCGTGGCGCCGGATGTCCTCCTGACCAACCACCACGTCCTGCCCGACGGGCCGACGGCCGCCTCGAGCATGGCCCTGGCCAACTACGAACTCTCGCCCCCCGGCGACCCCGCGGGCCGGTCCGCGGCGGCGCGGCTTGAGCCGGGGGCGCTGTTCGTCACGAACGCCGACCTCGACTTCACCTTCTGCGGCGTCGCGGGGCTCGACTTCCTCGGCGCCATCCCGCTCGACCGCGAGCGGATGCACGTGGCGGTCGAGGAGGCCGTGTCGGTCATCCAGCACCCGCGGGGCCGGCCCAAGGAGATCTCGCTCCGCGACAACCGGGTCGTCCGCGCCGACGGCGTCGTCCTCCAGTACGCCTGCGACACCGAGCCGGGCTCGTCGGGGTCGCCGGTCTTCAACGACCACTGGAAGCCGGTGGCGATCCACCACGCGTCGGTCCTCACCGACAGCCCCGAGGGCCGACGCGTCGGCGCCGACTCGCGGGCGCGGTACCTGAACGAGGGGATTCGCCTCTCGGCGATCGCGCTTTGGCTCGACACGGCGGAGGCCGACGACCCCGCGAATCGCGAGGCCGTGGCGCGGCTCCGGGCGCTGTTCGGCGGGCTCAACCCGCAGCCGGCTTCTTCGGGGCGCTGGGCCGCCGCTCGCACGGCCGGCCGGCGGCGGAGGCCGTGGCCGAGAACTACCTGAACCGCCTCGAGGTCCTCGACGTCGGCTTCTGGGACACCCGCGCCCTCCGCGGCGAGCCCGGCGGCCTCCGCGGCCGCGCGGCGGACGTCGGCCGCGTGCTCGCGGATATGGGCCTGGACGTCTGGTGCTTCTCCGAGGCCGACCCCCCGGCCATCGACGCCATCTGCGAGCGGCTCTGGGCCGCGCACGGACTGAGCTACCAGCCGATCCCGTTCGACTCCCCCTCGCCCGACGGCGACGCGCCCGGCGTGCTCATCCGCCCGTCGAAGACTCTCGCCGCCGAGCCCGTCGCCGACGGGCTGCCGCACCGCGTCCGCATCCGCGCCGCGACCCGGCTCGGCGGCGAGGTCGAGTTCTGCCTCGTCCCCGCGACCCGCGACGCGTGGCACGTCGACCTCGCCTGTGCGGTCCGTCGCGAGGCCTCGCGCGGCGGCCCCAACTGGCTCGTCCTGACCGTCGCCGACCTCGCGCCGCGCCGGCCGATCTCGACGTCCTGGCCGATGCCGGTCCGATCCTGGTTGCGACCGCCCCGGTCGACGGCGCCGTCGTGCTGGTCCCGGGCGGGTCGCTCCCGGATCAGGTCTTCGTCTCGCCCAACCTCCGCCCCGCGCTCGACCGCTCCGCCCGCCTCACTCCCGCCCATGATCGATCTCTACCCGTCAGCCTGATCGCCCTCCCCGGCCCGCGCCCGATCGCCTTGCGGATCTCGCTCGACCGCGCCGAGCCCGTCCCCGTCCCTCCGCCCCCGCCGCCGCTGCTCATCCCCCCGCCCCTGTCTCGCGCTGGTGATGGCCTCGACCTGCTCATCGAGCGGAAGCTGCGGGACCTGCTCGGGCCGGTCGTCAGCAAGCTCCTCACGGAGGCGAAAGGCGACGTCGCCCCTTGAGACGTCGCCTCGCGTGCGGGCCTACCCCTAAGAAATCGCGCCCCGGGTCGTTATCCTCGCGTGGGGACGGTCCCCTCCGACCGGACGCGCGGGAGGAGTTTGAACCATGTCGCGGAAGCCCTGGACGATGGCGGTCGTGCTCGCGGTCGGGTGCCTGGTCCGCGCGGGCGTGGCCCATGCCCTGGCGGGCGACCTCACCACGCCCTCCATCTCCATCCCCACTGTCGACGGCAAGCCGGACGGCAAGCCCGACCCCGTCGCCGAGCGGATGCATCGCGTGCTCCTGGCCCACGCGAAGGAGTTCACCGGCGGGCATTTCCTCAACGCCCACTCCGTCTTGCATTACGGCGGCGGGACGAAGACGGTCAACGCCCTGCTCGACGGGCTTTCGAAGGTCGACGGCGCGACCGTGCTCGTCCGCCTCTCGAAGGACGCGGGCGTCACCCGCATGCTCGTCGGCGAGAAGGGCCCGTGCTCCTGCTCGATCGACCACAACGGCTGGGGCGACGCCCAGGTGATCAGCGTGACGATCTACCTCGGCGGCCAGGGGGTCGACGCCGACGGCCTGGACCTTCCGCCGATCCGGGGGCGGTAGCTTTCGTCGCGATCCTCACTCCCGCCGGTGCGGCGGCAGCAGGGTCGAGGCCGTCGTCCGATCGAAGAAGATCAGCAGGTCGTAGGCCGTCGGCAGGACCTGCGGCGCGAAGGCCGAGTCCATGGCAAGCGCCCCGATGCTTCGATGGCTGATCCCCCCGGCCAGCCAGCCCGACCCCGTGGACCCCTTCTCGACCTTCCGCAGGTCGAGGATCGCCCGGGGCAATCCGGCCTCGTGGAACGCCCATTCGACGCTCCCGGGCGCCGACGGCCCGGCGTCGTTGGCCTTTAGCCCGGCCCCGCGGGCGATGGCCGTGTAGCGGCCCTCGTGGAAGGCGAAGCCGACGACGACCATGTCCGCCCCGTGCCGCTGCTTCAGGAACCCGCCCATCGCGCCGAGCCGCTTCGCGACGTGGCCGTTGTGCGCCCAGAGCACGACCTTCGTCCCCGGCGGCCGGTGCGCGAGGATCCAGTCGACGTTGTCGGCCATGCACTTGTCGCGGTAGAAGCCGAACGAGGTCAGCAGCGTGACCGCCTGCGCGACGATGCGCGCGTTCTGGATCGCCCATTCGGCGGCCGCCGCGTCGCCCCCGGCGGCCTTGACCAGCCGGTCGCGCTCCGCCTCCAGGCGGGCCGTCACCGCGCCGGCCGCCGTCGCGAGCTTGCTGACCTCGGCCTTCGCCCGCTCGACCGCCTTCTCGTCCTGCTTGACGCCCGGGGGCCGGGCGAACGGCGGCGCGAGGTCGCGCTGGTACTGGGCGTACGACTTCAGCCCGGCGTAGGCCTCGTCGAGCGCCTTGGCGTACTCCGGGTCGGCCTTCGCGACGAACGCGCGGACGTTCTCGGCCGCGACCTTCGGCTCCTGCATGTCGAAGCCGAGGAACTCGATCCGCCCCTTCCCCGACCTGTTGAACTCGCGCATCCAGAGGATCATGTCGAGCACTTCTTGCGTGTTCCACGTCCAGAAGTACATGCCCTTGAGCAGCTCCTTCGGGTCGCCCTCGCCGCGGAGCACGTAGTCGTTGAGCCGGAAGGCCTCGGGCATGCTCGCCTCGATCGCGAAGACGGTGAAGCCCATCTCGGAGGCGAGGAACTCGGTGAGCCGGTGCTTCATCCGGAAGAACTCGGCCGTCCCGTGCGTCGCCTCGCCGAGCGAGACGATGTGCGCGTCGCCGATCATCGCCTTCAGCGGGAGGAGGTCGTCGAAGCCGCGCCCGGCCGACTCGGTGTCGAAGGGGACGGCGTTGGCCTTCAGCCAGGCGACCTGCTCGGGCTTCGTCCCGGCCGCGTCCTTGGCCGTGGCGCGGTCGTAGGGCTTGCCGTCGACCTCCAGCGTCAGCGCGTCGAACCACGCCGTGCCGTCGCCCGAGTGGAGGCAGCCGAAGTTGATGTTGGTCACGGCCGGGTCGACCGGGACCTCGATCGTGTAACGCTTCCACGGCGACGTCCCGCCGACCGTCCGGTCGTCCTCGACGGTCTGGCCGTCCTTGCCGATGCGGACCGACATGTTATCGAATCCGAGCATTTTCCCGTCCGGCCCGTCGACCCGGAGCCAGAGCCCGGCGCCGCCCGTCTTCACGTCCTCGGTCCTGATCGCCCCGCCGAACCGGATCGTCTTCCCCCGGACCACGTCGACCGGAATGGCGCCGGTCGCGACGCCGAAGTCGGCCTGGCGCCCGTCCGCCGCATCCGGAGCGACACCTTGCCCGACTTCGGGTCGGCCTCGTCGAGCTTGACCTCGTACCCCTGGCCGCCGACGAACCAGCCGTCGGGCGCCGCCGGGTCATTTTCCCTCGACTCGAAGTCGAGGTTCTCCGTCGCCTGCCCCCGCGCCGGGAGCCCCCGGGCGACCAGGACGAGGACGGCCACCCGCGTCACGATCCTGAGGCTCATGGCGGCATCTCCCCGCACCGAGCCCGGCCCCGGGGAGGACGGAGCTCTGGCGCCGGCGCGATCCGCCATGATTCGACCGGCCGATGGCGTCACCTGCAAGCGCAAACTTCAATCAGGATGGGGTTCGTGGACTGGATTAGGAGGCAACGCAAGCCGACGAGATATTGTCGATCTCACCTGCCCATCACCGCCGCCGCCGGAACCCCGTCCCATAGTAAGAACTCCGCGGTGCCACGGTCCCCCCGACAATCCCGGCCAGCCCGTTCAGGTTGTTGTAGGTCTGAGGGACTTGGAACAGCTGCGGCGCGTAGTAGGCATAGCCGCGGTTGTAACCGTAGCCCGACCCGTAGCCGTAGCTGGGTCTGACGCCGTAGTAAGGCGTGGCGTAGCCATACCCCCCGTAGCCGCCGTAGACCTGGGCCTTCGCATCGCCGGTCGTGGCGAGCGCCAGCAGAGCGGTTGCCAGGCCGATGCCGATTCGTGTGGTGAGTCCCATGCAAACCTCCTGGGGCCGACGATGACGTCGAGCCTACGCCCGAGGACACGCCCCGCGGTGGCCCGGGTTGGCGGGGCGTCCATCTCTCATCATAGACGAACGGTCGTAGCCGAGCGTTCGTACACTCATCGAAATCGCGTGAGGCCGGGGGTGCTGGCCTCGAGGCTCGGGACGGAGGATGATGATGGGGAACCGCGGCGTTCACGGTCGGTCATCTCTCGGTCCCGGACGGTTCGATCGCCGGAGGATTGCCATGAAGATTGGCATCATCGGGTCGGGCAACGTCGGCGGTAATCTCGGAGTGCTCTGGGCCCACGCGGGCCACGACGTCTTCTTCAGCTCGCGGCACCCCGATCGCCTGGACCGGCTGGTCGAGGCCGCGGGGCCGCGGGCGCAGCGCGGGACGGTGGCGGAGGCCTCGGACTTCGGCGAGGTCCTCCTGTTCGCCCCCAACTTCTGGTCGGCCGACAGGGCCCTGGCGGCGGCCGGCTCGATGGACGGCAAGGTCCTCATCGACGCGACCAACCCCTACAAGATCGGCGCCGGCGGCATCGCCCGCGCCCTGCCCGAGACGACCACGGCCGCCGCCGAGTTCGCGAAGGCTGTCCCGGCGCGAGGCTCGTCAAGGCCTACAGCACCGTCCCCGCCGACTACCTGACCGGCGACCCGGCCCGGCGCCGGGGCCTGGCCGTGTTCTTCTGCGGCGATGACGCGGCGGCCAAGGCCGTCGTCGCGTCGTTGATCACCGACAGTGATTTCGAGCCCGTGGACATCGGCCCGCTCGACCGCGCGGGGGAGATCGAGATCCCCGGGCGGTTGCAGAAGGCGGGGATGCTGCCGGTCGACGAGGCGAGGAAGCTCCTCGGCTGAGCCTTCGTGCATTCAACACTTGCCGCGCGATGGGAGACGCATGACGACGCGGCAGCTCTACCTGTTCAATGCCATGTACCTGGTGATGTTCGTCGTCGTCGCCGTCCTCACGCGAGCGACGGCGCGGCGGGTCGCGGGTGCCGTGGCGGGCGGGGCTGCCGTCGGGCCCGTGGCGCTGGGGATCATCGTCCTCGGCGAGGCGCGGGGATGGTGGCACATGCCGATCCGGTGGGAGCCGTACTACCTGTTGCTCCTCTGGATCGATTTCGTCGTATCCGGCTTCGTCTTCCTGCTCACCTGGCGGATCGCCCGCCGATTCGGCTGGCGAGGGCTGGCCGTGGTCGCGGTCGTCGCGGTGGCTCTCGGGCCGGTGCGGGACTACGCCTACATGCGGCAGTTCCCGGAGTGGGGCGCCTACGCGCCGGGGTGGGCCCCGGCGCTGGCCGTCTCGGCGGCCTACGTCCTGATCGGGACGATCGGGCACGCGACGATGCGGCTAATCGCGGGGCCGGCGCGGGCCGACCGGCCGGCGCCGCCCGTGGGAGCGCGCCTGACGAGACGCCGGGTGCCACTGGTGGGTCTTCCCACCAGTGTCTGGGGCTGACCACCACTGGTGGCGAGAGCCACCAGTGCCACCCGCCCGCCCCCGCGGGAAAGCGCGGTCCCGGGGTGGGATCGTGTCCGGGAGGACGCGGGATGACCATGAGAGGGTGTCGGCGCGGGACGACGGACGGCCCGCGCGGCTCACCTACCTTCTCCTGGGTATCTGCATGCCTTTCGCGATCCGCAAGGGCTTCTTCCTCCTCACGGCCTCCGTGGCCTCGCTGGTGGTCGTCGGGCCCGGGCCCGCCCGGGCCGACAACATCCTCTACGAGACGTTCGGCTCGAACGGGATCGTGTCGTTCGACGCGACGACCGGCGCGGCCCTCGCCAACCTCGGCGCGACGGCCTCGGCCATCGCCGCCGGCAACGGGATGGTCTTCTTCGGCAACGGCAACGCGATCGACGAGACGTCGTCGAGCCTGGTGGGGCTGACCACGTTCCACGTCAACAATGCGCCGGTGATTGGCCTGGCCCTCGACGCCTCCACGGGCATCCTCTACGAGACCGACGGCGGCAACGACATCACGGCGTTCAATGCGGCGACCGGGCGCTCGTCAACTTCTTCGGCACGACGGCCTCGGCCATCGCCGCCGGCAACGGGAGGGTCTTCTTCGCCAACGGCGATACGATCGAGGAGACGTCGTCGAGCCTGGTGGGGCTGACCACGTTCCACGTCAACAATGCGCCGGTGATTGGCCTGGCCCTCGACGCCTCCACGGGCATCCTCTACGAGACCGACGGCGGCAACGACATCACGGCGTTCAATGCGGCAACCGGGGCGCTCGTCAACTTCTTCGGCACGACGGCCTCGGCCATCGCGTCGGGGAGCGGGACGGTCTTCTTCACCGCCGGGAACGCGATCAATGACACGTCGTCGAACCTGGTCGGGCTGAACACGTTCCACGTCAACAACGCGCCCCCGACGGGCCTTGCCCTGGACGTCGTGCCGGTGGCCGCCGTGCCGGAGCCCTCCTCGGTCGGACTGATGCTCGCCGGCCTGGCGGTCTGGGCGAGTCGTCGCCTCCGGTCCCCCGGCCGCCGGAGGGCCTGAGAGCGACTTTCTTCAGTCCGGTAGGACGGGCAACGCCCACCATCCGGAAGGAAAGGTTTGAGTCAATAGGGTGGCCGGGGTCGAGCGGAGCGAGCCCCCGGAAGTGGGGCCATGACGCCGGGGGCTCGCTCCGCTCGACCCCGGCGACCCACCCGAACACGTCTCTGAAACGATGAATTCGGGTTAAAATAAAGGCGGGGTGGCATGGTCACGTCTTCGTGGCCATGTGGAATTCCCGAAGCCTTCCGCACATGGCCACGAAGACGTGGCCATGCCACCCCGCCGCCTCATTCGGCGTCGCGTAATTCGCGGATGATCCCGACGCCGATGTCCTGGACCCCGAACTCGCGGAGCGCCGCCCTGGCGCACGGCGTCGGCCCGCTCGCGAATCCTTCGGAGCAATTCGGGATCGGTGACGCGCCGGCCCTCCGCCGTGAGGCGGGCGACCTCGTGCCGATCCTTCTGCTCCTGCGTCAGGGCGTCGATCGTCTTCATGGCGTGCTCCCCCTTCGGGGATATTGTCGCACGCCCGACCGGGCCGTCAATGAGTCCCGTAGGGTGGGCACCGCCCACCGTCCGGTAGCAGAAGATGGTGAGCGATGCCCACCCTACCGGGCTGGCGTGCGCCACGTCCCGTTGAGCCACGCCATCCCCAGAAGTAAGATACCGAGTACATAACCATCGCCAGAAAGCCGCACCTTAGGCTCTAACGCATGGCCAAACGTGATTACGAACCGGACTGGGAAGAGCTGGCAAAGCTCCGCAAAGAGATGCTCGAAGTCGACGCGGATATTCAACGGCGCAGAGCCCGCTACCGGGCCTTCGTCGAAACGATCTCCCATCTTGACCGACTAGCCAAAGCTGAAGCGTGGCTCGGCTATGTCGCGTCGCATATTGAGAATTTCACCGACCAGGAGGCGCTGGTCTGCCGGGTTAGCCGGGGCTTTCCCAGCGAGGAGGAGATCAGGGAGCTGATCGAGCGGTGGAAGGGGGCCGTCGGGGATTCCCGCGAGCGATATGCCCTCGATCCCATGTCATACGATCCCGAGCGGGGGTTCTACAGGCCGGAGCAGCCCAAGCGAGCCGACGATCCCATAAGGGTCGTGGAAATCACCAGTGGCCTCCTGCACAACTTCTGGGGGCATTACGACCACGAAGCGCCGATCATCGATGCGACGATGTTGCGCACAGCGGAATGGTGCAGGATCGGCGGATTCGATGAGTGGTGGGAACGGCTCGCCAACGAGGAAAAGGAGAGCGTGCTCAAGGGAGGATTGAGTGCGCTTCGCGGATTTCGTTGGCTGTTCCATATGTGCCGCTCGAATCTGGCGATCAAGATCATGGGGAATACGCTTCGGCGCGGCCTTGAATCGCTGGAGATCCCCGAGCATGGCTACGGCTTGCCTTGGACCTTGGATGTGGAGCGGATGAACGGCGGCCTGCGTGAGCTGCGGCGGGTCGACCACATATCCCTTGCGTGCACCATCGCCTTCGCCTCGTCGAGACTTTCGGTGTCCCCCAGCCCGCTCGTCAAGAAGGCCGTGGGGATGATCCAAAGCCACCAGCGAGAGGATGGATCGTGGCCTTTCTGGTCGGACGATGACCGGCCTGCTGCCGAAGCGAGCGCCTTCGCGATCCACGCTCTGGCGAGTCAGAAGCCGCTGGGCTGGCAGCGGGCTTGTTCGAGAGCTCGGGACTGGCTGTGGTCGGTCCAGACCCCACCGGGCTGCTGGGAGGATGATCGCGTTCCAGCCCATGTCTACCTGACGGTGCTGGTAATGGACTCCATCGACCTTTCGGAAGGGGGAAAGCGTAACACCCTGTCACTCCCCTCCCAGGCTAAGGTAGCGACCCCAGGCCGCCGGTTCAGCGTGGCGTTATCCTTTCCCGGGGAGATCAGGCCCATCGTCGAAAGGGTGGCGAAGGGGCTCGAGCGAAAGCTGACGAAGGATCGCGTATTCTACGATCAGTGGTATGAGCCGGAACTGGCACGCATCGACCTCGATGTTTACCTGCAATCCATTTACCACGATCAGTCGGACCTGATCGTCGTTTTCTTATGCCCAGAATACGACCAGAAGCAATGGTGCGGACTGGAATGGAGAGCGATCCGCGACATCATCAAGCAGCGGCGAGGCGACGACATCATGCTGGTCAGGATGGGCGACGTTCAACTCAAGGGCCAGCTTTCCATCGATGGCTATCTGGATGGAACGCAAAAGACTGGAGCCGAGCTGGCCAGAGCCATCCTCACGAGAGTGACGCCATCCGGCGGCTGATCAGCGGCGGGGTGGCATGGTCACGTCTTCGTGGCCATGTGGAATTCCCGACGCCTTCCACACATGGCCACGAAGACGTGACCATGCCACCCCGCCGATTGGCGGCAAGAATTGGACACTTATCGACGTCGAAAGCGCCGGCGACCAACGGCGACGACCGCTCCAGTTCCCAGGCTCATGAGCACGAAGCTCGAGGGTTCGGGAATCGGAGTAAGTTCGATGACCTGGACCTGCGGCCCCGTCGTGGAGATCCCCACCGTTCCGTCGACGATCGGGTTGCCGTTCCGGTCCATGTCGGGGTTTACAGTGAGGCTGGCGCCCGCGAAGTTGACCTCAGAATCGAAGATCGAGAGGCTGAACACCGTACCACTCCATGGCCCGGTCGCACCGGGGCCGATCTCGGGCCCTGAGAGTGTGATGAAGACGTCAAAGAACGACGCCACCGCGAAGTTCTGCCTCAGCTCATTCATTGTCGCACTATTGTCTGCGGTGACCCCCATCGGTGTCGTCAGATCGCCGGTTGCGGTCCCGTACACCGTATTGGCAGCGCCTAGGGTGCCATCAGTGATCGGGTTGAAGACCTGTACGGACACGGTCGCAGGCGACTGCGCGATGGTCGGGTTAAGGCTAATATCGACGTAGCCGCCCGGGCCAGGAGTCAAGGAGCTGGTGTCGACCAGCATCTCATAGGTTACCGAGTCGGCGTGCGCCGGACTAGCAATCACGGCGCCGGCGACGGCTAGGAGCATGGCGAGTCCGCGCGAAGCGATCTGTCGAGTGCTCACGCGAGCACACTCCTTTTCCGGTGGTTGGCGGGACCAGGATCCCACGGTGACGGGGTAATACGATGTCGAGTAGCTGCCCGAGTTCACGTTCGGGCTAAACACGACCGTCGCGCGGGTCATCTTGCCGACGGGGGGCCGGCGACATTGACCTTGAGATGCGGCGGGCTGCGAAGACCGTTAGTATGAGCCGCATTATCGGCGGATGTCAACGACAGCCAATGGAACATTTCTAGATTCCGCCGCGGTCTGGGCGCGACAGCCAACGGGGGGAGCCAACGGGGACAGAGGGGAGCCAACGGGGACATACTTGAATTCCCCGGCAGACTGGGCCATCTGGGTCGTTGTAAGGGCGATCCTATAACAGCCCTGGAGGGTAGGCATCGCCCACCCTCTTCGGTTCCGGGAGGCCGAGGGGCCTTATATGACCGGCCAGACGTGATGGCGGAGTGGGGACGGGCCGTCGTAGCGTGACGGTATCAACGCCCTCTGGAGACCGCCATGCCACGCCGTCCACGGTTTCCCGCTTTTCCCGTGTAACAGCTGACGTCTGAAGTGGTTAGGTCCATTCGACCGATTTCCGACCGTGTCGAACAGCCGATCGACGCAACTCGTTGCCGCTGGCGAGGATCGGGTGATGCGTCCACGACAAGTCCCGAAATCCGGTCGATCTGCCGTAACCCACCTTCATCAAAGGACATGCGATACGAACCCCTCGATACTCGCGGACGGCGTAGACCGCCATCGATGCTCCAGCCATTCGGCCTCGACGCGCTCAGCCCCGGAGACCGCCTCGCACTGGCCCAGGCGCCGGGGGATCGCGTGCATGACGCCCCGGACGAGACGCCGATCGCCCCGGAGGTCCGCCATGACGAGGGCCGCGCTGCCGGCCTGGGGTCGGCGGAGGGCCGTCGCCAATCGCGAGGACCGTCGAGGGCGGACTGTCCGCGATCGGACAGACTGGTCCGTGACCGAACGAAGCCAATTTCCGCCCCGGCCGCGCGGAACGAAGCCAATTGACCCGGGGCCTCGCTACGAAACGAACCCAATTCGCGTGCCGCAACCCGGCGGCCGGACGGGGCCGGGGCCGGGCGGTCGTGCCTTTTGGGCGGGATTTGCGGGTGGCGCGGCGAACATTGCCGGACGAAGCCGCTCGTTCCTTGCACGCTCGGGTTCGCTCGGCGCGAGCCTGGGGACCTGACGCGAACCCGACGCACCCCCGGAAGGTCGATCGTGACCGCGGGTCAGCGGCGGATCGGCCGGCGGCCCTCGCCCTCGGCGACGGCCGGGGCCGGGTCGTCGTCGAGGCGGTGGCTCTTGAGGATGATGGCGTTGGCCGAGGGGTCGCGGGTCGGCTTGCCGTCGGCCTTGGCGGCCAGGTGGTAGGTCTTCGACCGGAGCGGGAAGCCGCCGTCGGCGTCGAGGTCGAGGCTGAACCAGGTCGGCTCCGAGAGGCCGAGCAGCTTGCGGTCGCGGACCTCGATCGTGTACTCGTCGCCCGGGGACCAGTCGACCCGGAACGGGTGCTTGGCCCAGCTCAGCTCGAGCAGGCCGTCGGTGTCGTCGCTGGCGCGGGCCGTGGCCTTGGCCTCCCAGACGACCGAGTCATCACCCTTCCTGGGGTGGCGGATGATGCGGACGTCCAGCTCGGCCGACCGCCCCGCGCGGAACTCGTCCGGGTCGACCCGGACGGCGGCCACGGCCACCTCGAACGTCCCCGGCCGGTCGACGTCGGCCCTGTCCTTGACGGTCTTCTCGAGGACGCCGAGCTCGTCCTCGGCCTTCTTGCCGAGGTCGGTCGCGACGACCTTGAGGGCGGCCTTGGCCTCGTCCTCGACCTTGGCGACGTCGATCCCGTTGGCCTCGGCCTCCTCCTTGGCCTTGCCCAGGAGCTGGCGGACGATCGGGTGGTCGCGGTAGGTGTACCCGCCGACGCCGATGCCGCCGGTGAGGACGAGCAGGACCAGGGCCTTGACCTTCCGCTCCAGCGTCTTGAGCCCGAACATCGGCCGCCTCCTTGTGCCGGGTGGGGCGGCGCCGGGCCGCCGGGTCGGGCCGTTGTACCAGGATAGGCCAGTTGGTCAATGCGGGTTGGCGGCGGGGGACTTCGGACCGTCCTTCGATTCCATCTCCTTGAGGAGGTCGTCGATGAGCTTGTCGAGGTCGGCACCGCGGGCGTTCATGCTGCGGATGACGCCCCTGGCGTCGAGGACGACGACGGTCGGGAAGCTGTAGACGTCGTACCGCCCCGAGATCCCGTCACCGGTCCAGTGAGGCCAGTCCATCCGCTCGGTCTCGATGGCCCGAAGCGCCGCGGCCTTCTCATCGCAGGCGACGCCGAGCAAAGCCTCGTCCCTCGTCGGTTCCTTCCGAGCGGCCTCGACGGCCTTGACCCGCTCGACCTCGAACTCGCGGATCATCTGCTTGTAGCGCTCGGCCAGCGCTGGGTCGGCGGCCGTGGCGGCTTTCGGGGAGGCGTCGGCCGGCGGCTTCGCGGGCGTGTCATCGAGAATCAGGGCGGCGAGCAGGGCCGCCAGCAACAGGGGCATCGTCGGCCTCCTTCATCCCGCGGGGAGGATCGGCCTTCGGGCCCAATGCTAACGGGCCCGCCGCGGCCCGGCGAGGGGCGAACGTCCGAGGGCCGTCGTGCGCCGACCCTCGGACGCTCTCTTTGAGAACCCATCTCCTTCGATCACCCCGGCCTCAGAACCGCGGCTCCTTGCCCGCGGCGCGGCGGGCGACGGCGAGCTGGCCGAGGTGGGACATCTGGTGCAGCGCGATGACCAGGAGGGTGGCACCGACGGTCTTCATCTCCTCCTCGGAACCCGGCGGGACGAACTCCGAGGGCCGGTCGAGGCCCTCCTCGCCGATCGCGTCGAGCCTCGCCAGGTTCCTCGCCCGAAGCTCGCGGTAGGTCGCGAGGACCTCGTCGTACGGCGGATACGCCGACGCGTCGGCCGTCGGCTTCGAGCCCTGGCCGAACAGCGGCCTCCAGCGCTCGACCGGGTTCGGCTCGCCGGAGAGGACCCGCCCGAGATCCCCCTCGACGAACGCGACGTGCCCGACGTTCCACAGCGGGTGATTCCCGCCGCGCGGGGTCGGCGGGATCATCGGCGTGTCGCGGAGGTCCTCGGCGGCGCCGACCATCCACTCGTCGGTGTTCCGCAAGGCCCAGCGGATCAGGTCGAACGCCTTCATCACTTCGCCCCCCGCCGCCGCGCCGCGAGCTCGGCGATCCGGTTCAGCTTGTATTCCCACCCGCGGCCGACGTTCTCGCGGATCTCGTCGGGGATCGGCCCCATCGCCTGGTGCGTGAACTTGAGCCGCGTGCCGTCGCCGTCGGCCGTCAGCCGGTACTGCACGTGGTTGACGCCCGGGAACGACATGAACATCGGCCCGCAGAGCTCCAGGAGCGTCGGCGGCTTGATGACCTGGACGTGGCCCCAGAGGTGGCCCGCGTTATTTCCGAGGTCGCGATACCACCGCCCGCCCGGCCACGGCTCGACCACCATCGGGAACGGCTTCCCGTCCATCATCTCCCCGCCCGGGCCGATCTCCTCCAGGATCGCCTCGAAAGCGACCTCGATCGGTGCGGCGATCTCGATCTCCTTGAGGACGCTGATGACCTGGATGTCCTGCTCAACGATTCCCGTCGACATGATCATTTCTCCTTGTCGGGTTTGTCGGCTTCCGCGGATCGTTCCCTGGCCTTGCGCTCGGCGCGCTCCTTGATCCGGTCGAGCTGGCGATCCCAGAACGGCTCGAAGGTCTCGACCCAGTCGTGGATGGCCTTGAGGCGCTCGGCGTTCAGCTGATACAGCCGCTGCTGCCCCGCGCCGCGCACGCTGACGAGCCCCACTTCCCTCAGGACCCGCAGGTGCTTGGAGACCTGCGGCTGGGCCAGGCCGAGCGTCGCGACCAGGTCGTTCACCGGCCTCTCGCCCCGGGCGAGGAGGTCGAGGATCTCCCGCCGCCTCGGCTCGGCGACCGCGTTGAAGGCGTCGGAAGTCGTCGCTGCTCGTGCCATGCGTCGATTGTATACCCTAATGGGAATACTTCAAGGGGCGGCGGGATTTTTTCCGCGTCGCACACGGGACGCGCCCGGGCCTGTGATCCCAAGTCAGTCGCCGCTACAATGATCGACGGACGGCGAAGGGTCCGCGCGAGGGTTCGATGGCGGGTCTGATCGAGCGGTTGACGGTCCTCTGCTTCGCCGGGACGTACGGCCTCGCCCTGGCCAGCGACCTGGCCCGGTTCGCCGTCCGATGGCCGGGGCGGTGGTACGCGACCGTCGGGCTGACGGTGCTGGGCTGGCTGGTCCAGACGGCCTACCTGGCCAACCTCGCGTGGCCGCCGGTGCAGACGCCGTTCGAGTCGCTGCTGGTCCTCTCGTGGGTCCTGGCGGCGATCGATATTTATCTGCTCGTCCATGCGCCGAAGACCGGCGCGGCGGGGCTGTTCGTGCTACCGGTCGTGCTCGGATTGATCGGGGCGGCGCTGGGGACGTCGCGGACGGACTGGGTCGGCGGGCTCGGGGCGGGGTCGCCGGTCATCACCTTCTGGGGCATGGCGCACGGCGTGTTGCTCCTGGCCGGGGCGGTCTGCTCGTGCGTGGCGTTCGCGGCGGGTCTGATGTATCTCGTCCAGTCGGACCGCCTGAAGCACAAGAGACCGCCGCGGTTCGGCCTGGCGCTGCCGAGCCTCGAGCAGTCCGAGCGGCTCAACCGCGGCGCGATCATCGTCGCCTTCCCGCTGCTGACGGCCGGGCTGGTGATCGGCGTGATCCTCACGATCGCCGTCCAGCGCTCGGAAGGCGCCGCGATCGGCTGGGGCGACCCGAAGGTCATCAGCACGCTCGTCATGTGGGTCGCGTTCGCGGTGCTCTTGCACGCAAGGTTCCGGCCGGCGATGCGGGGGCGGCGGGTGATGGTGCTGAGCGTGGTGGCGTTCCTGTTCCTGGCGTTCTCGTTCTTCGGCGTCGAGCTGCTCCACCTGCCCACGGCCCACGGCGGCTCGGCCGCGACGACAGCCCGGGCGGGAGGGCGGTCGTGAAGCTTCTCGCGCTCGGCACCGACCACCGCCACGCCCCGGCCGACGTGCGCGAGGCGATCGCCTTCGACGGCTCGAGGCTCGTCGAGGGCCTCGGCGCCCTCGTCGCCGAGTTCCCCTCGGCCGAGTTCGCGATCCTCTCGACCTGCAACCGCGTCGAGGTCTACGCTGCGGGCGAGGCCGTCCGCGTGCCGGCGACGGGGGCCCTGATCGACGCGATGGCCCGGTTCCACGCGACGCCCGCCGAGCGGTTCGAGCGCCACCTCTTCGACCACCACGACGACCGCGCCGTGGCCCACCTGTTCCGCGTGGCGTCGAGCCTGGAGAGCCTGGTGCTGGGCGAGGGCCAGATCCTCGGCCAGGTCAAGGACGCCTACGCCGCGGCCGTCGCGCGGGGGACGGCCGGGCCGATCCTCCACGCCGTGTTCCGCCACGCTCTGCACGTCGGCAAGAAGGTCCGCGCCGAGACGGGGCTGGACCAGGGCAAGCTCTCGATCGCGAGCGTGGCCGTCGACGTCGCGCGGGACGTCTTCGACACGTTCGCCGACAAGACCGTGCTCGTCATCGGCGCGGGGAAGATGGCCGACCTGACGCTCCGGCACCTCGCCGACCTCAAGCCCGGCCGGATCCTCGTCACCAACCGGACCCCCGACCGCGCTGAGGTTGCCGCCAAACGCTGGGGCGGTGAGGTCGTCGCGTTCGAGCGGCTGAACATGGCGCTAATCGAGGCCGACGTCGTCGTGAGCACCACGGCCGCGGCCGAGCCGATCGTGACGTTCGAGCAATATCAACGCATTCAGAGAGCGCGGCGCAATCGCCTGTCGCTGATCCTCGACATCGCCATCCCCCGCGACTTCGACCCGAAGATCGGCGACCTCGAGCAGGTGATGGTGTACCATGTCGATGACCTGAAGGCGCAATCGGAGGCGAACCGGTCGCGGCGGCGCGACCGGGTCAACCCGGCGCTGGAGATCGTCGAGCGCGAGACGGCCGCGTGCCTGGCGGCGCTCCATCACCAGTGGCACGCGGGGGCCCTGCTCCGCCAGATCGGCGACTACGCCGACGCCGCGCGGCAGCGCGAGCTGGAGGCCGTCTTCGCCCGGTATCCCGAGCTGACCGAGGCCCAGCGGTCGGACTTCGCCCGCGCGATGCACCGGCTCCAGAACCAGCTCCTCCACCACCCCCGCGCCGCGCTCCGCTCGGCCGCCGCAGACCCGCCGGCCGAGGGGTCGCACCCGCTCCTGAGCGCCGTCCGCCACCTCTTCGGGCTGGCGGACTAGAGTTGCAAATCCTTTGTGTATATCGACTTGCGTCGAGTCAATTTGCCAGTTGCACCCGGAGTTGCACCGCTCGCTACACACAGCTTGACCGAGTAACCCGGTGACGCGAAGGCGAACACGTTGATCATCGGGATGTCGCGAAACACTCTTCGACCGCGGACTTGGCGGGGGTCGAGATGTGAACGGCGGGGGAAAAGTGGCTCTTCCGCAGGTTGTGTGACGAAGACGAGAATGTGATGACCCTACAGCACGACCCCACAAGACTTTGCGTTGTGTGGTCAGGCGTCCTCGAGAGCAGCGACTGAGATGTCACAAAGCTCGATGCGCCAATGTTTTCTGCGTTTGACGTCACACGACCTGCGGAAGAGCCGGAAAAGTGCAGCGCCGGGCGGGGCCGGCGGGCGGCGGAAAAGTGTTGCGCACCCTTGGTCTGACTCGCCGCTTTGTCCCACGATGCAGGCCGACAGGCCGATCATCGAGGGACCGAGCAGTGAGGCAACAGGGTGTACACCGACATGGAGAGATGGGCCGAGATCCGCCGTCGCGTCCTCGCCGACGGCCTGAGCAGGCGCGCCGCCTGCCGCGAGTTCAAGATCCACTGGAAGACCCTCCAGCAGCATCCTCGACAACCCCCAGCCGCCGGGATACCGCCGCACCAAGCCCCGGCGGCCGTCGATCCTCGACCCCTTCCTGCGGCGTCGTCCACCAGATCCTCGAGGACGACAAGAAGGCCCCGAAGAAGCAGCGGCACACCGCCGTGCGGGTCTTTCGAGCGGCTCCGCGACGAGCACGGCTACGAGGGCGGCTAACCGTCGTCAAGGACGCCGTCCGTGCCTGGCGGCGCCGCCACGCCGAGGTCTTCGTCCCGCTGGCCCACCCGCCGGGCGAGGCCCAGGTCGACTTCGGCGAGGCCGAGGTCACCCTCGACGGCCAGGCCACCAAGGTCGCGGTCTTCGTCATGACGCTGCCGTACTCCGACGCGGTCTTCTGCTGCGCCTTCCCCCGCGAGTGCACCGAGGCGTTCCTCGAGGGCCACGTCCGGGCCTTCGGTTCTTCGGCGGCGTGCCCCGCCGGATCAGCTACGACAACGCCAAGATCGCCGTCGCCAAGATCATCGGCAGCCGCGACCGCGAGCTCACCGACGCGTTCCTCCGGCTCAAGAGCCACCACCTGTTCGAGGACCACTTCTGCCTGGTGCGGCGGCCCAACGAGAAGGGGCACGTCGAGACGCTCGTCGGCTATCGCCCGCCGCAACTTCCTCGTGCCCGGTCCCGGCGGCGCACGGCGGCCTGGAGGGGCTCAACGCCCGGCTCGAGGCCGACTGCCGCGCCGACCTGGCGCGGCGGCTGCGGGGCAAGCCGACGGCCAAGGCCGAGCTGCTCGCCGAGGAGCGGGCCGCGATGCTGCCCGCTGCCGGCCGAGGCGTTCACTGGCCGCGCGGGTCGAGCAGCCCACGCGCCGACTCGCTGTCGCTGGTCCGGTTCGACGCCAACGACTACTCCGTCCCGACCGCCTACGCCCACCACAAGCTCACCGCCGTCGGGACGGTCGACACGGTCCGCATCGTCGTCGGCGACCGCGTGGTGGCGGAGCACAGGCGGTGCTGGGGCCGCGAGCAGGTGACCTACGACCCGGTGCACTACCTGGCGCTGCTTGGAGCGCAAGCCCGGGGCGCTGGACTTCGCCGCGCCCCTGGAGGGGTGGGAGCTGCCGGTCTGCTTCGGCGTGCTCCGCCGCCGGCTCGAGGCCGAGTTCGCCGGGCCGGGGACCACGGCGGTTCATCAAGGTCCTGCGGCTGCTGGAGTGGGCGACCCTGCCCGAGCTGACCCGGCGCCGTCGAGCGGGCGCTGGAGCTGGGCATGGCCGACGTCGACGCGGTGCGGCTGATCCTCGAGCACCGGCGCGGAGGAGCCCGTCGGCGCTGTTCTGCCTCGACGGCCGGCCCCACCTGCAGCTCGTCGGCGTGCCGACCCCGGACCTCTCGGCCTACGCGAGCCTGACGGCGGGGGTGGCGCCATGAAGAAGACCGAGACCAAGAGCACGGTGCTGCTGAAGCACCACCTCAAGGCGCTGCGGCTGCCGACGATGCACGGCCGAGTGCGAGAAGGTGGCCGCCGCGGTGCGCCCCGGACGACGTCGACCACCTCGGCTTCCTGCTCCAGCTCTGCGAGCTCGAGCTGATCGAGCGCGAGCGGCGGGCGGCCGGGCGGCGGCTCAAGGCGGCGCGGTTCCCCTCGCCCAAGACGCTCGAGTGCGTTCGACTTCGCCGCCGCACCCAAGGTCAACAAGCCGCTGGTCCTGGAGCTGGTCCGGTGCGAGTACCTCGAGCGGCGGGAGAACCTGCTGCTGGTCGGCGGCCCGGGCACGGGCAAGACCCACCTGGCGACGGCGCTGGGCGTCGAGGCGTGCGGCCGGGGCAAGCGGGTCCGCTTCTTCCGGGTGACCGAGCTGGTGACCCAGCTGATGGAGGCGCGGGAGGAGCGCCAGCTCGGCCAGCTGCGGGCGCGGCTGGCGAAGCTCGACCTCCTGATCCTCGACGAGCTGGGCTACGTGCCGGCGAGCAAGGTCGGTGCGGAGCTGCTCTTCGACGTGATCGGGACCGCCTACGAGAGGACGAGCGTGATCGTGACGACGAACCTGCCGTTCGAGCAGTGGCCGGAGGTGCTGGGCAGCGAGCGGCTGACCGGGCGCGGCCCTGGACCGGCTGACGCACCGCTGCCAGATCATCGAGACGGGCGGCGAGAGCTACCGGCTGAGGGACGCCAGGCGTCGCCGCACGCCGGGCATAGAGGGCGGACGGGCGGAGGATCGACAGGGATCGGGAGGGTGAGTAGTTTGTGAATCGGGCGCCTCACTTCTCGCCCGCCCGGCGTTGCACTTTTCCCCCGCCGTTCACAACTGGCGGTTGCGGAGCCCGGCGAGCTGCCTCCCCTTCTCCTCCATGAGCCGGTTGGCCTCGTGGGCCGCGTCGGGGGAGGTCAGGTCGGCCTGGAGCCGCCTCGCGCGGCCGATCTGGGCCTCGACGCATTCGCACTTCTCCTGCCATTTCGGGGAGTCGCCCGGCCCGGTCGCCAGCGCCTCGCGGATCTGGCCGAGCGCCGACGCGGAGCGCGCCGCGCCGATTCGGTCGACCAGCCCCTGGATCCGGGCCGGGTAGTCGTCGATCTTCCGCCGGAGGCCGGGCGTCAGGGCGTCCTCTCGCAGGCCCCAGAGGGCCTGCTGGGCCTGATCGGCCGCCTGGACGACGGCCACCGCGCGGCGGGACGAGAGGTCCGCCCCGTCCCCCAGCCGGGCGAGGCAGTTGTCGACGACGACGCATTGCCGCGCCGCCAGGGCGACCTCGGCCCAGCGGCCCAGCTCGGCGGTCGCCCTGGCCTTCATGTCGCCGAGGGGGCCCTCCCGGCCGTCGATCGCGTCGACGAGGTCCTCCAAATCCGCCACGTGAGCGGAGAGCCTCGCCGGGTCCCGCCAGAGCTCCGGATCGGCCCGGGCCAGCTCGTCCCAGCGCCGCGACAGCTCCCCTGCGTCGCCCGCGTGCGCCTCGGCACGGCGGAGTAGTTTTTGCCGTGTCTGCTCGGCCTGCTCGACCAGGGCGAGTACCACGGGCACGTCTGTCGCGTCGGCCTGGTAGGCCGCGAGGCGGAGCATCGAGGAGAGGCGGTCGATCGCCTCGAGCGGCGCGTCGTGCCGGGCGAGGATGGCGTCCGCGCACCGCTGAAGCAGCGCGAGGTCCCGCGGCGCGTTGGTGATGGCATTGGCGAGGTAGACCTGCCCCTCGTCCCATCGGCCCTGTGCGATCGCCCGTCGGCCGAGGTCCGCGGCACGCGCCGCGTCGGAGGCATCGGCCGGCCGGCCGGCGATGCGGTTGACGAGCCGGCCGAGTTCCTCGACGCGGCGGGCCGTGCGCAGGCTGCCGGCGAGGAGGCCCCCGATCGTCGCGAGGCCCAGGGCCGAGATGCACACGATAAGGAAGACGACCCGGTCCGAGTCCCTGCGGGCCCGCGTCGCCCCCGACCCTTGATGTTCGTCCGTCACGGCGACGCCTCCGGGCCGCCCGCGCCGGCGGCCCTCTCATCCGTCCTTCTGGCGAGCCGGCAGCTCCCCCGGACGCTTTGTCACTCATCGTCGATACACCGATAGTCTACACGGCGCCAGACTGGCCGCAATGACCAGGCGTGCGAGGCGCGACATCCGCGAGCGGTTCGGAGACGCGGTCCGGGACCGGCGCGAGGCGCTCGCCCTGACGCAGGAGGAGTTCGCCGAACGCGCCGGCATCCACCGCACCTACCTCAGCGACATCGAGCGCGGGACGCGCAACGTCAGCCTCGTCAACATCGAGCGCCTGGCCGATGGGCTGGCGATCGAGCTCTCGGAGCTGTTCCTGTCCGTCGAGCGGGCCTGACCGCGGGGCAGGAAGGCCCCACCGCGGGTGCTCCGACCGGCGACAACTCGCGGGACTGCGGCGCGGAGCGGCGACCGGCGAGGGGACGAGGCGATACCGCTCGCGAGCCGCATCACAACGTCGGACCGGTTAGGCGAGACCTCCGGGGCCGGACCGAACTACCCTCGGCTCATGGGACCGTCCGCGCGATGCGGAATCCCACGCCGGTGAGGCGAGTCCCCGACGCCCGGCCGGCCTGAGCGCGAGCCCGGCGGTCAGCCAGCGGCCTTCCGTGGGCACATCGACACCGCGGCGGCGGTCTACAACATGACCTCGATGTGTCGATCGGCCACGTCTCGGAACGAGCTACAGCCCGATCAACCACGCGCATGCTCCCTCAATTTTGTCGGATGGGCGTGGTAGTCTAAACGGCACAAATCCGTGTCGGAACGCGTAGCGAGCGGATGGAGGTCAAACCTTCCTTCTCGGTCTTCGCCCGGGAGCGCCGCGCCATGTCCCCCTCGGCCGACCGCAACCTGCTCTTTGGCCTGCTCGCCCTGCAGACCGGCATGATCGAACAGTCCGCGCTGGTCGCGGCGTTCCACGCCTGGACCCGCGACAAGACCCGGTCGATGGCCGAGCTTCTCATCGAGCAGGGGGTAATAGACGCCGACGACCGTTCTGCGCTGGAAATCCTGGCCGCCAAGCATCTCAAGCGTCACGGCGATGATATTGAGAAGAGCTTAGCCGTCGTCCCCGCTTCTCGGACCGTCGTGACCTGCCTGGGAGCGATTGCTGATGCCGACGTCGACGCCAGCATCGGCCGCTTGAGCCCGCCATCGCGACGGACCGAGCGGGACAACGGTGCCCAGGCCGGCGCGACGATGTCGATGGGAGGTGTCGCCGGCGACGGTCAGCGGTTCCGCGTCCTGAGGCCTCACGCTCGGGGAGGACTGGGGGAGGTTTTTGTCGCGCTGGACGCCGAGCTGAACCGCGAGGTCGCCCTCAAGCAGATCCTCGATCATCACGCCGACGACCCGAACAGCCGGACCCGGTTCGTCCTCGAAGCTGAGATCACGGGCGGCCTCGAACATCCGGGGATCGTCCCCGTCTACGGCCTGGGCAGCTATGGTAGCGGCCGACCGTACTACGCCATGCGGTTCGTCCGCGGTGACAGCCTCAAGGACTCGATCGCCGCGTTCCACGCTGACCCCGAAATGAAGGCCGACCCCGGCCGACGCTCGCTCGCCTTGCGCAAGTTGCTCCGGCGGTTCACGGACGTCTGCAACGCGATCGATTATGCTCACACACGGGGTGTGATCCACCGCGACATCAAGCCGTCGAACGTGATCGTCGGCAAGCACGGCGAGACGCTGGTCGTGGACTGGGGCCTGGCCAAGGCGATGGGGACGTCTGATTCGGCGTCGGAGGAGCGGACGTTGATGCCGTCGTCGGCGAGCGGCTCGGCCGAGACGCTCCCGGGCTCGGCGATGGGGACGCCGGCCTACATGAGCCCCGAGCAAGCTTGCGGCGACCTGGGGCGCCTCGGTCCCCGATCGGATGTGTACAGCCTGGGCGCGACGCTCTATTGCCTCTTGACGGGGAAGGCTCCCTTCGAGGGGGCGGACCTCGGCAGAATCCTCAGCGACGTCAAGAGGGGAGCCTTCCCGCCCCCTCGCCAGTTTGATCCGTCGATCGATCTGGCCCTGGAGGCCGTCTGCCTCAAGGCGATGGCGCGGCGACCCGAGGAGCGCCACCCGACGGCGAGGGCGCTGGCAGAGGACGTCGAGCGCTGGATGGCTGACGAGCCGGTCTCGGCCTGGCGCGAGCCGCCCGCGCGGCGCGCGGCGGTGGGCTCGGCGGAACCGGACGGCCGTCACGGCCGCCGCCGCGACCCTCCTGGCGGCGATCGTCGGCCTGGCGGTCGTCCTCGCCGTCCAGACCAAGGCCAATCGGGACCTGACCCAGGCCAACACGGCGCTCGCGGGCTCCATCTCACGCGAGCGGAAGGCCTACGCCGACCTCCAGGACGCAGACGGGCGCGAACGCGAACGGTTCGACCTGGCCGTCGAGGCGATCCGACGTTTCCACACCAACGTCAGTGAGGATTTCCTCCTGAAGCAGGATGAATTCAAGGTCCTCCGCGACCGGCTCCTCCGCGACGCCGTCGAATTCTACCGCAAGCTGGAGGCCCGCCTGTCGGGCCAGGGGGACCATCGCTCGCGGCGGGCGCTGGCCCGCTCGTACGAGGAAGTCGGCGAGCTGACCGCGAAGATCGGCTCGATCCCGGAGGGCCTGGAGGCGCACAGGAAGGCCCTGGGGTTGCGGCGGTCCATGGCCCTCGAGGCCCCCTCCGACCCGGAGGCCAGGGCCGACGTGGGCCGGAGCGTGGTCACGATCGGAATCCTGCTCACGAACACGGGCCGGCTCGAGGAGGCGCTCGGGTCATTTGCGGAGGCGCGTGCTGTGCTGGGGGGCCCGTCCGGGCCGGCTCAGACCGCGATCCAGGGCGAGATCGCTCGAAGCCATTACTGGGCCGGGTCGACGCTGTATTTCATGGGGAGGGCGCGTCAGGCCATCGCCGCCTACGAGGAGGCGCGTGCGATCTCAAACGGATTGGTCGCCACCCATCCCGAATCCGTGGATTATCAGCGGATGCTGTCCTGGAGCCACAACGACATAGGATTGCTCATGCTCCAGGCGGGGCGGATCCCCGAAGCCCTGATTGCCCTCGAAGCCTCGCTACGAATCAAGCGAAAGATCGCCGATGATCATCCAGGCGATGCCGAATCCCGGCGAGACCTGGCGACCACCCACGCCAACATCGGGCTCGCGCTGCGGGAATCCGGTCGGACCGAGGCCGCGCTGGCCGCGCATGAGATGGCGATGGCGATCCAGCAGGACCTCGCCGTCACCTATCCCGCCGTCTCGCAGATTCAGAGCGACCTGGCGAACAGCCTCAACGATACAGGCGACGACCTCCGTTTCCTCGGTCGCACCGCCGAGGCCCCGGCATATTACGAGCGGGCGATCGCGATCGTCGACGTCCTCACGAAGGCCAACCCGACCGTCACCGCGAATCAGGCGAACTCGCCACAGGCGATCATGTTGCAGGGGCTGAGGGGCCTGGGCGCGACGCAGCTCGCCGGCGGCCGGCTCAAGGAAGCCATCGCGACCTGGCGTCGAGCCGTCCGCATCGGCGAGACCATCCGGCAGGGCCACGCCGAGGGCGTCTACTTCGTGGCCTCTTGCCACGCTCAGCTCGGCGGGGTCGCCGGCAGGCCGGGCTCGGGCATGACGGACGAGGACGGTCGGGCCGAGCTCGACGCGGCGATCATCGCCCTGCGCCAGGCCGTCGCCGCGGGGTACGTCCCGGTCGGCTGGATGCGTCGCGACCGCGATCTCGCGCCCCTTCGATCCCGGCCCGACTTCCAGGCGCTCCTGCTGGACCTCGCGTTCCCTGCCGACCCGTTCGCCCGGGCTGACTGATGTACGTCCGAGCCCCGACCTCGCCCGATCGAGCTCCCACCCGCAGTGGGCAGACGGCCTGCTCGGCGCCCGCCGAGGGGTTCCCGCGCGACCTGAGGCGGCTCAGGGAGCACGTCAGGGCGATGGGCGACTTCGGCCGCTGGCGGCTCGAGCTGATCGAGGCGGGGATCAGGGTTGCGAAGGAGGGGAGGGCGCCGAGGTACTGAGGCGGAGTAGCCTGGTCGCCGCGATCGGTGTATCTTCGCGCCCGGCGGTTCGTGACACCGGGCCTTCTACCGCCTCGCGTTGATCGGCATCAGGCCGATGTCGCGAAGCATGATGGGACCCGAAGTGATCAGGGCCTCGACCCACGCGGAAGGTTCACGGAAGAGCACGAAATACTCCGCGTGCGAGATCAGTCGCTTGTTTATCTCCCTCACCATGGACTGAGGGGCATCCTTATCAGGCCGTCGTCCCCGCGTCTTGCCCTGACGGCATCCGTAAATCGCGCACCGACTCGAGATCGGAAAGTAGAGCTCGGAGTTGCGGTTTCCGACGCCGCGATCCTCGTAGAAGAACACCGGCGTGTCGCTCGTGACGAAGAAGAGCGGTCCCGCGGTCCAAAGCAGTTGCCAGTTCATCTGCATAATAGCCTGGACCAGCGCCGGTCCGGGCCAAGGCTGGTAGGCCTTCGCCATGACGTCCTGGGGGATCTCTTCGGCATACCTCTTCTCCACCTCGTCGACCTCTCGACGACGATGGTCGACCATCTCCGGTGACAGCGCACCTTCCGCTTCCATCTGCGAGATCACAGCTCTCACTCGCGCGAGGATGCCCACCAGGACGTCCGGTGCGTGCTCGTTGGCCTTGCGCCTGATTTTGGGCCCGCGCTTGTTCATCACCGCAATGTAATAGGCGACCGCTCGCCGTTCCTCGGGACTGATTGTCTTTCGCTCGAGCAATTTCTCGATCGCGCCGCTGCCCGGAATCTCCACGTTGAGGTTCAAGAACCGCTCCGTGTCGTCCGGATAGTAGCCACGCGCTTGGGCGACGGACTCGATTTTCAGGTGCCGACCCGGACCCCCTGATTTGAGGTACAACCAGATCGTCCCCGGCTGACTCGGGTCCTGGAAGTTGCGCAAGAACCTTTGAGGGACGTAGTGGTAACCCACAGGTCTTCCCCTTGCCACTGGAGCGATCTCGTTCACACGCAAGCCGAGCTCAAACGTCGCCGTGATCAGCCTTCTCCGGCCTTCCACTGATGGCCGCACTTGAGGCAGGTGATCATGATTTTTTTGCTGCCGATGAAGCCGGCGAGAAGGCCAACCCCGCCGGTCAGGACTCCGCCGATGAGGGCTTTCCCCGCACCGAACCCCTTCTTGTCCGCGGAGAGCTGAGTCGATCGACATTTCGGGCAGCGGAGCGGTTCGTCGGGATCTTCGGCCGGTTCCGATGTGTCGACCACGATCGGTGGGATGAAGGGTGCGGCCGGCTCGTGGCTCGGCGGGTTCACCTTCTGGACCGAAGGGCCCCCAAGGTCCTCGCCGTCGAGGAAAGCAAATGCTTCGGCGAGGCGATTGTCCGGTGCCGGCGGGACGATTAGGCGGGCCCCGCAAGCCTTGCACCTACCCGATTTGCCCGCGAAGTGGTCGGGGACACCGAACGACTTCCCGCACGTGCAGGTCACATCGATTGGCATTGGGAGTCTCCCGGCTCTCCGGCGAGCCTACGACTCGGATCGGCGGCGACTCGCACGAGCATGCCAGGCGCCGGACGCCCGGTCAATGCGCGGGTTGGTATAATATAGAGCGATGCGATCGGATGAGGGAGCGATCATGACGACCGACGCGACGCCCACGACCGACTGGTGGGTCCCGATGGACCCCGCGTTCCTCGCCATCCCCCGGCGCAAGCTCAGCGACCCGGCGAAGCTCGTGCTGCTCGCGCTCTCGGCCAGGGCCGGGTCCGAGATGTTCACGTGGGTTTCGACGGCGGAGCTGCGCGCCGCATGACGGGTCGCGGGCTCACGTCCACGGGCAAGGCATCCGCGAGCTCGAGGCCTGCCAGGTGATCTTCCGGTCCATGGCGCCCCGACGTCGGACGACGCGCATCGGCATCATCCTCCGCCGCCGGCCGGACGAAGGCCACTGGCCGATCGCCGACACCAACGACAAGCTGAAGGCGGCGATCCTGGCACTCTCGGCGGAGCGGAAGGCCTGGGCGGCCCGGAAGGGGGGTCGGCGAGGGCCTATCGGGGTCGCGTAGGCGAATGAGACGCCGGAGGCGCTCCGGGGAATGAAGAACCCCACCCCATACCCCGCCCCTCACGAAGGGGCCTGGGAGGCCCGTGGCGGCGTCCACTTGGCCGGGAGGGGCCAACCCGGCGTGCGCGGGCGGGAGATGCGCAGGGGCGTATAGGCAGCGTGGGATTGGGTATGATCGGGCCGTCCCGTCGAGGGTGGCCTCTTCTATCGCGACGGGCTTTGCCCGGCATTTCCGAGTCACCCAAGACTCAGCTCGGCTTGCCCGGCTTTCCCCCGCCGCTCGAGATTGCATCGGGCGGGCGGTCAGCGTGGCGTAGAGGATCGCGCCGAGGCCGTAGACGTCGGTCGCGGTCGTGATCGAGCCGCGATGGCCCGTCGCCTGGTCGGCCGCCATGTAGGGCGGCGAGCCGAGGATCGCCCCCGAGAGGGTCAGGTCGAGGTCCCCATCGACCCGCTTGGCCAGGCCAAAGTCAGTGACGTGGGGCCGGCCCTCGGCGTCGAGGAGGATGTTCGAGGGCTTCAGGTCGCGGTGGAGCACGCCGCGCTGGTGCGCGTGATGCACGGCGCGGGCAACCTCCGAGACCAGGCTCGCCGCGGCCCTGATGTCGGCAGCGAAGTCGTCGAGCCGAATGGCGAGGCTGGGCCCCTCGACGAACTTCATTGCGAAGAAGCTCGTCCCCTCGTGCTCGCCGACCTCGTAGATCGGGACGATGTTCGGGTGGTCGAGGTGGGCAACTGCCTCGGCCTCGTTTCGGAACCGCGCCAGGTCGTCGGGGGACGCGTAACGGCCGACGAGCATCATCTTCAGCGCGACCGTCCGCCCGAGGCTCCGCTGTCGAGCCTGGTAGACCACGCCCATCCCGCCCCTGGCGATCTCGCCGAGGATCTCGTAGTCGCCGAAGTAGCGGACCGCGTCCCCCGGCAGGAGGGAGTCAGCCGCGGAGTCGGGAATAGTGCTCTCGCTGCGGGCGGGCGTCGCGCCCGCGTCGACGGCGAGGGTCGGGGGGTCGCCGACCTCGCGGAGAGGCTCGGCCGCGCGGTGGAAGCGGTCCTGCTCGTCGAAGAACTCCTCGAGCTCGGTCGCCAGCTCGGGATGGCGGCCGAGGAACTCGCCGCGTTCGGGGGGCTTGCCCCGGCGGGCCTCCTCGTAGTACGCGCCGAGGACCGTGTAGAGTTGTTCGTCGCGATCGACCGAGTCGCCGTTTCCCGCCGCCATGGCTAGTCCGCCTCGCCCATCGCCCCCCTGAGCCGCTTCAACCCACGGTGCAGGAGCCCCGCGATCGCCGGGAGGCTCTTGCCCAACTGCTCGGCGACCTCGGGGACCGAAAGGCCTTGCAGGTGCCTCAGCTCGAGCGCCGCACGCTGGTCCTCGGGGAGCGTCGCCATCGCCTTGACCATCTCCAGGAGACGCTCCTGCCGCATCATCTTCTGGCTCGCCGAGGGTCCCTCGGCCTCGAGCCAGCGGTCGAGCCGCGCCGACGACTGCTCGATCGCCTGCTCCAGCGACAGTGCCTGCTCGGGCCGACGGCGCCCGCGGCGACGGAGGGCGTCGGCGATCTCGCGGGCGAGGATCGCCCGGAGCCAGGCGAGTTGCTCGGCGTCGGTCGTGCCGCGGAACTGGTCCCTCTTCTCGTGCGCCTTCAGGAGCGTCTGCTGGACGACATCGGAGGGATCGATCTCCGCGCGGAGCTTCGGGCCGAGCTGGAGCCTCGCGAGCAGCCGGAGGTACTCGCGCAGGCTCTCCGTGGGCCGGAGTCCGACCTCGCCGTCGCGGGGCATGCGATCGCCCATTGGATAAGACGCTCGGGCTTACCCCGGCGCGCGCGGCACCCGGAAAGAATTGATGCGACGTCGGCGTCGATCGGGGCGTAGCGACTGTATCCGGCGCCGGACCGCCCCGCAACCGCCGATCGCGGTGCCGGTACATCTCCGGGCGACCCGGTAACACGGGGTTGAGGTTTGTTGCCGACGAGCGAGCTGCCTGCGGCGAAGGAGGGCCGATGAGCCGACGGCGCGGCCGCCGCGGGCGCCGGCCTTCGGGCTTCACCGAGCCGGGCCTGCGCGAGCTGTACAACGTCGTCCTGCCGTTCGGCGGGTCGGAGAAGCGGCGGTTCTTCAACCAGATCAGCGACCGGCTCATCGTGATGCTCGGGGTCGCGGCGGCGGTCGTCGGCTACGGCGCCGGCGGCCTGCTCGGCGCCGTGATCGGGCTGGGCCTCGGGCTGGCGGGGGCCGCGCGTGCGATGGTCCGGGGGCGATTCCGCCGCGGATGAGGCGGACGCTCGCCGAGAAGATTCGCCGACCGATGGAGGCGGACCCGGGCGGCCGTCGGGCCGCCCGGCGCTCGTTCTTAGCCATCGTCGCCGGGTCACGGTCGGCGCGTCGACGACCCGACGGGGGTCCGCTCCCATCGGCTCGTCCGCGGCGATCGCCATGAGAGCGCCGGGTCAGGCGGGTCGGGCCGAGGACCGTCAGGCGCCTCGTGAGCGAGCTGGAGGCGGCCGGAGGATCGGGGAGGTCCGGCAGGCGCGAGACGGCGCGATCGCCCGACCGCGATGGCGCCGGACAGGCGTCGGTCGTTCGCGGCGCCGGGTATAGGCGCCTGGTTCGCACGATGTCCGGCGAGCGCTCGCGAGACGAATAGTCGCGCGGCCCGTCTCGGCGGCGCACGGCGGCGGGGTCCGCCGCCCGCCCCGAGCGGCGGCGTGCAGCCGCCTGCGCCGAGGCCGATCGACCGATACAGGGGGACTGTCGGGGAGGGCGCGTGATTCAGGACGACGTGGGGCTCGCCACCCCCGGCTGTGGAGGGGACCGGCGGCCCGTCGTCGCTGCCCGGCCCGGCCGAAATGCTCGGCGGTCCGGCCAGGATCGCGGAGAACGCGGCGACTTCCATCCTCCCCTCGCCACCGGTCACGGTCAGGTCATCGCCCCTCGCGCTGAGAGTCTTGACAGGCGATCGCAGGCGGCACGCCCGTCCCCAGCAGGAGGCTCATCGAGGAGCCGGCCCGGCGCGATGCCTTCTCTCTGGGCAGGGCCCGCTGCCAATGCGATGACGACCGGCCGCTGGATGGTAGCCTCTGCGCACCGCGACACGGGCACCCGAGCGTCAAGGATGGCCTTTGCCGCCTTTCAATAACCCACAACTCGGCCACTCGATTCGAAGCCGAGGAGGATGTCCATGGGTCGGGTCAGCCCGCGTCGGATCACCGTATTCCCCGGCGGCGGGTCCTTCGCCCGCGCCAGGTAGCCTCCCAGCTTCGCGATCGCCACTAGCCTGGCGGGTCAAGCGCAAGCTGCCGCAATCCTCACATTGCGGGCGGACTCGGCCAGGGGGGCAAGGTCAAACCGCCGCAATCCTTACATTGCGGTCGGACTCGGCCAAGGGGCTAGGTCAACGGTTGATGGAACGAGGCGTTCTTTGATTGGATGGCTTCTGCGATGCGGCCTGAATGTCTCGAAAGCCGGCGTCTGTTCGGCCTCGGCCGATTCGGTATAGTAGCGGTGTTGCCGCGGTGGCCGATGTCGGCCTTGGCGATGCGGTCGGCGTAGACGATCAGGAAGGATCTCGAAGATATCGGCTGCCGGCGTCGGAGGCGATCGTGCCCCGGCCGATGGCGGCTGGGCCAGCCGCTATCACCTGGGCGGTCGGGGTACTAACATGAAAAGCCGCATCACGGCCGGGGACAGGTCAAGAGAAGTTCGAGATGACGACTAAAGAATGGTGGGCACAAATCGGCGGCGAGATTGCCGGCCCCCTGACGACCGATCAACTTTGCGCCCTCGCGTCGCTAGGACGCATCGTCCCTGAAACGATGGTTTCGCTGGATAAGGTGGAGTGGAGGCCCGCTGCAAAAGTCAGGGGACTCTTTGCGATCGAGCCGTACTCTCGACGGGAGGCCCCCGCCGAAGCTCGATTCCCGATCATCCGAGTCGAGCAACGCGCTTTCAAGAAGCGAGTTGTGGCGATTTATCAGGACCACGTGCTCCTTGGCACGCGCCGCCTGAGCTTGGAAATCACCGAAGAGATGTGTCATGTGTCCGGCGAACCCGCCTTGATGGATCATCTCGGTCGATATCGGAGAGTGATGTTCGATGACTTGCGCGACGTCCGAGAGACTGCGAGCACATTCCAACCCAAGCCGACATGTCCCAATCCAGCCGAGAACCTGAAATGCCGCTTTGAGTATAGGGCGAATAAAGGGAAGTCGTTCAAGATCGACATGCCCCTGTCGCAGGTGGGCCACGTACGACTCGCCCTCGCCCAATCACTTGAAGATCGCTTTCTCGTCAAGAAACGCGGCCTCTCCAGGCTCGCCAGATTCATCGGCTTACTCTTCTGGATCGCCGCGATAGTACTCGTAGTATTCTGTATATCAGCTTATATGAGGGGGGATGCTGGGGCCTTCATCAGCTTGATTACGAGCGGTGCCGCGTGTCTCCTGGCGGGTTACTGCTTGCGCAGCGAATCGCGGCGCGGCTTTATGAGCCTCGACGAATACGAAGCGAAGCTCCGGGAAAAGGCCGAGAAGACCACGCGAGAGCCGGTGGTGGAGGCGAAGCCGCCGTTCCGCTCGCAACGGTTGGGCTGGACCCTGAAGATCGTCGGCTTGCTCCTCTGGATCGCGGTCTCCAGCTCCCTCCCCGACCGATTCGTCGAGAAGGTTTACAGCGCGACCCATAGCGCGAGTGCTTGGCAGCTCTACCGACTTATTACCTTTCCGGCGACGTGGCTCGTCATTCTCGGTTACAAGTTGTGTCAGGCGCGAGTACAACCCCAAGGAGGAGAGGGATCCTCGTCGGCCGATTCTCTTTCTCCGCCCGTTCGAGGAAGACGACGCCGTGAGCCTGCAACCCCCGGGCTGGCTCTCGACCCTCGCCGGCATCCGGGGTGATCCATCGCCTTACGGCGGAACGTCGGTCTCGGACGGCAGGACCTCGGAGACCGAATACCTTCTCACCGGCTTGACCCCCATGCGCTTACTTCGATTGATCCTCAACCGCGGCGTCGGTTCCGCAGAGGAGTCGATCGTCCGCTACTTCGAAACTCGAGGTCCCGTGAGAGCGATTGGCAAGCCGGGCGAACGACTCGCCACCGCCGGCGCAAGTCGCATGTATCTCGATGACGCGACCTGGGAACAGGCGATCCTCGACCTACTCCAGCGAGCTCAAGCCGTCGTCATGATCCCGGGTTCTTCGAAAGGAGTTCAACGGGAACTCGAACTGGTACGCGACCTCATCCGCGACGAAAAGTTTTCCCACACCCGGCTCCTCCTTTGCCTCGCGAGCTATTGGAGAAACCCACAACGGTACGAAGAAGTCGCCGGGGTTCTCGGTCGGATCCTCGGCGTCACCCTGCCGCGCGCGGTTCCTCACCTGATCCGGCCTTCGTTCGTTTACTTTGGTCGTAACTGGACCCCGCGGCTTCAGGTGCTGAGTTATCGATGCCCGGCGGTTTGGCCAGTCTACGCGGATGCCGCCGACCTGAACTACACCCTCGAACCGTTTGTTCAAGGGATGGACGGCGGCAAACGGGAACCCCCACGTATTCCGCGCTGGACCGGCGGACCCAAGACTCACCTGGCCCGAGCGGCCGCCTTTTGCGTCGCCGTTCTTATCTCGCTGGTGCTGACGTCTCTCATTGACCGATTCATAGAACGCGTCTTCGGCAAGGTCCCAGCGGCTCAAGAAGCCGATCTCCGAGATCGCGGCCGAGACGCTCGACCCAACAGAGGGGCGTTTGGGTTAGAGGACCGCGACGAGTTGCCGCCCGCGCTTCGGCAGCGCGTCCACGAAGAGGTCGGACGGGCGAAGGAGCGAAGCGGTTGGCCCGCCGAGAGGACGCCGGTGGTCCTCGGTGTCGCGCCGCGAGGGACCATCGATGGCGCAAGGCCGAGAGGCGTAAGGTCGTCACTTCCGACCGAGGTCGCTTTGTGCCACCACGGTGGAAACGCTACGGTTGATCTCCGGTTGTTTCTCGCCGCGTCCTCCTGGAACCACCTCCCACTATGAGCGCCAGCACCAGCGATACTGCCGCAGCCAGCGTCGTGCCATCGGAGGGCGACGGCTCCCCGGTCGATCGCCATCCACCCAAGGCACGTCTGGCATTTCGCGTGGGAATCACCGGCCATCGTCCCGGACGTCTCCCGCCGGCGGACGTGGCGGCGCTGGCCGAACCCGTTCGCTTCGTACTGGAAACCGTCGCAGGCGTCGTCGCCGAGGTGCCGACGACGCACCCCTCGCTCTATTCCCCGGATGCCCCCGTCCTGCGCGTGATCTCACCGATCGCCGAGGGGGCGGACCGGATTGTTGCCGAGGAGGGCCTTCGGCTGGGCTGGCAGCTCCAGTGCCCGCTTCCCTTTCCGATCGATGAGTACGAGAAGGACTTCGAGGACGGGGAGTCGAAGGGCGCCTTTCGGAGACTGCTGGCGAACGCCACATCCACCCTGGAACTGGACGGCTCGCGTGCAAACAGCGCCGAGGCATACGCGGCGGTCGGACGCATGGTGCTGACGCAGTGTGATATCCTCATCGCCATCTGGAATGGCGAGGAGCAACACGGTCGGGGAGGCACCGCGGAGATCATCGAGGCGGCGCGTGCGCAGAATATTCCGGTCGTGTGGATCAAGGCGCAGGCCCCCCACGATTGCTGTCTCTTGCGAGCCTTCCGGGGCGGCTCTGCGGAATCGTCGTGGTCGGAAGCCGGCGATTTCAACGAGTTGACCGAGCGGATCCGACAGCTCGTGCTGCCGCCGCAGCCGGAACACCATCGCGGCGATCTGCGGGAGAGGTACTTTGCGGAAACCCAGCCTGGCAAGAGCGTCGCCCTCTGGGAATCGTTCCGCAACCTGCTGGCCGACTTTCGGATTCAGAAATGCTGGGTCGATGTGGAAGATTTTGAAACGGCAACTGGGGCCGAATGGGAAAGCGACTTCGCCGAGGTCCCGGCCGACCTCAACGTTCCTCGTGACACGGCCCGGGCCTGGGAGACCGAGTCGGCGCAGGCCCCGTCCTTGCCCGATTCGACGAAAACATACCTCGCCCGAGGCTTCCTCACACAGAGTGCCTGGTCGGGCAAGCTGGCGGATTACTACGCGAACTTGCATCGCAGCGCTTTCGTGTTGAATTACGGGTTCGGTGTGCTCGCCGTGTTCTTCGCCGTGCTGGCCTTCTGTTGCTGGCGGGATCCGTGGACCTCGAAGGCGCTGGTTTTCGCGGAGCTTGCATCGCTGATCATCATCGTGGCGTTGTGGGCCAGGGGCCGCCGGCGGCAGTGGCATGACCGTTGGATCGATTATCGCTTGCTTGCTGAGTTGCTGCGTGTGCAGCGCTTTCTCGCGCCGCTGGGCGGATCAGTACCCCTGGCGCGGCCCGGTCCGCACCAGTCTTACGGTGATCCGCGGGACACCTGGGTCTACTGGCATTTCAAGGCCGTCGTACGCGCCGCCGGCATGCCGTCGGCGAAGGTTGATGGGGCGTACCTACGCGCCTATCGGCGGTTTGTCTCGACTAAGTTGGTTATCGATCAATGGGAGTACCACCAAGAGAACGTCAAACGGCGTCTATCTCGACTACTGAGCAGAATTCACTCGTTGAGTTTTCTGCTGCTGCTGGCCGTGATGGCGGCCTGTATCGTACATCTGGCGTCCGGCGGAGAAGCGGAGCCGCCGGGTCTCAAGGACTCCGTGATCCTGGTTATTGCGGCAGTGTGCCCGGCGCTCGCAGCGGCCCTGCACGCCATCAGCGTTCAAGCCGAGCTGGAGCGACTCATCAAGCGCTCGCAAGCAATGAGTGACCAGTTCGCGCAGGTCGCGAGCGCGCTTGGTCAACCGCACGCGTGCGACTCGTTGCGATCGCTAGCGCGAACCATCGAGCCCCTTGCGACCGGCATGATTTGGGAGAATCTCGACTGGCGGTTGGTCTTCGAGTCCCGCGAATACTTGCCGGGGTGAACGGATCAGCAGCGCGAGCGGACCCACCGGCCCGGAAGACTTGTACACGTCATACCAAACCCAACTTCAGGTCCATGGTACCATCGCCACGGACTCTCCCGCGGGTCTCGAGGAGACTGAAGCGCAGCCGGACGTGGCGGCAAGCGACGCGACCGGGAGCAGGTGCGCAACACTCGGTCTGAGCCGACCGGGGTGACTCAGATGTTTCTGCCGGCGGATTGTCGACTCGGAGGCTGCCGCGCCGTGGTGACCCTCCCCCGGTAAACGAGGCCGACGGCCATGGGGTCATCGTGGCGGCGCGTTTGACCGGCCATGTTGGTCCATCGCATTCGAGAGCCGTCACGGGATGATCGGCCTCGGCCGGAAGACGGGCGCGTCGAATAAGAACAAGTTCACTTGCGAGCGAATCGTCTTCGCCCTGCGGCACGCGGAGACGGACGCCCCCGGCGGGCCGCGATGTCATCGCTCCCGATTGGGCAGGTCTGCGACACGCTCCCGGAACTGCTCGCCGGTGATCTTCGCGCCCCACGTGCCCGGGATCTTCACCGCCCGCTTCACGTCCTCGTAGGAAAGGCCGGCTTCGGCGAGGCGCTTCAGAGCCGGCAGGAACACGTCTCCGAAGAACGGGCCCATCTTGTCGGCGACCTGCCGGTCGAACGACTCGGCGGTGACCGTCTTCGTCTTCTTCTTCTCGGCGGCCTCCTTCTCGGCCCCGTGATCGCCGCCGTGCCCGAGCCGGGCTTTCGCTCCCATGATCGCCGCCACGATGCCCCGCTCCTTGGCCTCGGGCTCGGGCAGGCCGCCCAGCAGCGCCTTGGCGTAGGCGTACGTGGCGAGGATGTCGAACTTGCCGATCGACACGTCGTCCGGCTTCGATTTGGCCATGTTCGGCACCCTCACGGCTTCGTCTCGGCCGGCTTCTCGCCCCCAATCAGCGACAGCAGCTCATCGGCCACCTTGTCCGCTTCCAGCCATTTCCTGTCCTTGATATAGGCCTGGAGTTTCTCGGTGAGCGGCCTCGCCTGCGCCTGCTTCCCCGATCGTTGCACCCACCCCGGGAGCTGCTTCTGGATGCGGCCCAACTTGCCCCGGAACGCCTCGCCGGAGAAGCCGGTCGGGGCGCTCTCGACCAGCGGGGCGTGCCGCAGGAATTTGGCATAAGCGGCCAGCGCCTCGGGGTTCTCGGTGGCCCGGCGGAAGAAGTTGTCGCGCATCGCCTCGCCGCCGATGCCCCAGGAGAACACGTTCACCAGCACCGCGCCGTGGTTGAACATCCGCCCCAGATAGGTCTCCATCGTGGGCTCGCCGGGCATACTCGTCGGGGACACGTTGGCCCCCTCGGCGGAGATCCACCCGGGGGCACGGTGCCCCGCCAGGACGCCGTAGATCTCCTTGAACGTCGATCCCTCGGGGTAGGTGGAGAATCCCGGACGATACGCGGGGCTGAAGGCCACCTCCGGCGGGGCGAAGTTGACCTTCGCCGCGTAGGACTCCCCGGCGTCCGGCTTGCGGAGCCCCTGGTCCGTGAACGCGATGTGGCAGAAGATCCGCCGGCGCGGGACGCCGCCCGCGTGGAGCGAGTCGGCCCAGAGATCGATGAACTCCCCGACGACACGGACTCGTTCGAGGTCCGCGTCGGCGGGCGGATGGCTCGCGCTGAATCCGCGATGGAGCAGCGCGCGGTAACCCAGCGGGCGGCCCGTCTCGAAGTCGCGGCCGATCTGTGTCTCCCACCCGGCGATCACGCCCGCGAACAGGTGCTCCCTCTCCTGGTTCTTCAAGACCGTCAGCTCTCGCGCGATCTCCGCGCCGATCAGCCGCGCGCGGTCCTTCACCGCGGCCGCGACGGCCGGGCTGTTGAAGCACATCTGGGGCGGGAACCTGGTCGGCTCGGGGCCCCAGTCCGCGCGCCGGCCGGTGCTCGGCCGTCCGCTCCAGTCCGCGGCCTCGATGTTGTCGGGGTCGGACAGCAGGTCCTTCCGCCGCCCCCAATTCATCGAATCGTCGACGTGAAAGGCGACGGCCACGTCGTACTCCCGCGCGACCGCGAAGGAGTCGCGGACGAACTGGCGCGTCTCCTCGTCGGGCATGTCGAGGCAGAGCGGCCCCACGGCGAAGCCCAATTTGTGCCGCGCGTCGCCCGTGGCCCCGATCGCCCCGACCACCTCGCGGACGAACGCCTCGAGTTGCGACTTGCCGAGCGACAGGCGACCGGGCAGCGGCGGAGGGCCCGCATACCCGCGGAGGCCGGTCATGAGCTGGAAGGTCAGGTATCGGGTTTCGGCGGGCTCGGCGACCCTTGGCGACGCCGCGGGCGCCTTGCTGCAGGCGTTCGCTACCAAGCCGAAGAGCGCGATCGAGGTAGTGAGGCGATTCACGGCAAGTCCTCGAAATGTAAAGGGCGGACCAATTGGGCGACGGTGGGCGCCCCCATTGGGCGACACTCGGACGGCCTGCCTCGTCGGGCCGGTGCTGTCACAAAGGCCGATCGGGTCTGGTCCTTCGCCTCAAGGCCTCTTCGAGATGGGCGATGCGCCGCGGCGTCCATCACCTCGAGGATCCGCTCCAGGTGCCCGACGGGATGGGTGATCGGCGGGGCGCCGGTGAAGTATTCGTTCTGGACGTCGATGACGAGTAGTGCGCGGCTCATGGGCCTTTCCTCCGGGGACACGTCATCCTATCGGACGGTGCAGCCGGCGCGGATCTCGCGCAGGGTCTTCCACACCGCGGCGGTTTCCGGCCGGGGCGACGCGGCGATGAAGATGCAACGACGCTTGTGCTTCTCGGCGGACCAGATGTGGATCTCCAGCCGCAACGTCTGGGGCTTACTTGTGGCGAACGGCTCGGTCCACTTCAGCTCGCCGACGTACGCCTCGACCGGCTCGCCGCCGGGCCGGTTGCCCGGCTTGTCGGCGGCGCGCTGGCCGTCAGGGTGAAGGTGCCGACGTCGACGTCCCGCTTCCTGGCCCCGAACACCGCCCTGGCCAGGCCCCGGTAGTAGGTCAGCAGCTCCCGCTCCAGCGTCCCGGCGTCGATCTTCGGGTCGTCGGCCAGCCAGAACAGCATCGCATACGAGAAGAAGGTGTCCGCGTCCGCCTTCATCCAGTCGGGCGCGAACCGGATCGTCTCCTCGCCTTTCCAGGTCACGCCTGGGGCGAACGCCGGCGGCAGGGGGAACGTCTCCTTGGCCCAGCCCGCGGGCTCCGGGACCTCGTACGGCGGTCCCTCCTCGGGTCGAACGGTGGCGGAGTGGGCGAGCAAGAGGGCGATCAGGAGGAACGGGCGGAGCATGGGTCACCCCTCTTCAGTTTGGGCGTGGCGGATTGGTCGCCGCGGTCGGGGCCCCGGGTGCCGCGGGGGGCTGGCCCCTCGGCCGACGCCTCCGCGCCCCTGGCCGAGGGGTCGAGGCGGATTGGCGACATGGGCCGCCACGTCCTTCGCGGCCCTGGTCTCGATGCCGGGCTTCTGGAGGAAGCCGAGGTCCCGGGCCCAGTCGATGAAGCGATACTGCCAGGTCCCGTAGGGGATGCCGCCCCGGTCGGTCAGGCCGCCGGACATGCGGCCCCCGTTCGGCGAGGGGTCGCCGGGATGACGGCCGTTGCCGTAGAGGTGCATCTCCACGTTGGGGACACCCGCCGTGAGCATCGCCTGGTAATACTCCAGCGCCCAGGCCGTATGGACCCGGTCGCCGGCGCTGCCGCAGACGAGGAACGCGGGCGGGACGTCCTTGGGGACGGGCGGCGCCGTGCGGGTGCGCGGCGAAGGGCGTCGGGCCGGGGTAGATGATGCCGACAAAGTCCGGCGCGAGGAGATGCCGGCGAATGGGTCGGAGGGGTCGTTGTTCTTCCTGTCCCAGTCCTCATAGAGGACGGCCGCCGGGGCCGCGAGCTCGGCGCCCGCGGAAAAGCCCATGACGCCGATCCGCTTCGGGTCGATGCCCCAATCCCTGGCGTAGGCGCGGACGACGCGGACGGCCTGCTGCGCGTCCCGGACGGCGTCGATCTCGGCGGCGTAACCGTCGGCACGCAGGCGGTTCCGGAGGATGACGGTGTTTATTCCGTAGTTGTAGAAGAACGGCACGAAGTCGGCGGCCTCGCCGCCCACGTTGAGGGTCCGGTGGCCGCCCCCGGCGATGACAATGATCGCGGTGCCGGTGTTGATCGACTTCCCCACGAGATGGACTTCGATGGACGGGTTGTGGATCGAGACGATGCTGCTGATCCGGCCGTGGACGGTCTGGCTCATGTTGTAGACCTCGGGCACGTGCAGCTTTTCGGCCTTGAGGTAGGGCGAGTCCGGTGCGAAGAGCGGCACCACAATCCCGCCGGGCAGGATCGCCTGGGGGGCGTAGGGCCGCCCGGTGTCGGGGCCGGGCTTCGGCACGGATTGAGGCGCCGGCAGCGAGGGCAGCGGGGCCTTCTCCTGGGCGACCGCGGCGGTGCCGATCATGGCGCAGGCGGAGAGCAGTGCCGTTCGTCTCATCGGTCCTCGACCCCTCGTGTGTGTGTCGCGCGCGCCGCCGGGCCGGCGATCCCGAATCGGCCCAGGTACGCCCGCAATCCCTCGACGTCCTGCGCCGGACGGGTGAACCCGACGTGGCCGTCCGGACGCACCAGGTAGAGCGCATCCCGCCCGAGCCCGGCGCGGCCGACGGCGGATGTCCAGGGCCATTCGTGCAGGGGCAGCCCGGCGCCCGAGGCGAACTCGCGGAGCGCGGCGGTGGCGGCGCCGTAGACGTGAATCTGCCAGTCGAGCGATCGGAGCGGCGCGAAGTTGTCGGTCCCCTCGACCCCGGGCAGCCGGTCGCCGGCGCGGACCTCGCCCGCCGACCTGTCGCTCAGAGGGCCCTCCCGATACGCGATCCGCGTCTGGGAGACGAGCCGGAACTGCGCCCGCCGGACTGCCTTGAACCGCAAGGCCAGCGGCAGGATGATCGGGGCGAACACCGACCGCAAGAACCGCGAGAATAACCCCCGCCCGACGACGGCTTCGAAGATCCGGTCGGTCGTCCGCACCAGGGACCGGGCGAACGGGATCCGCTCGGCCTCGTAGGAGTCGAGCAGGGCGGGACTCGCCCGGCCGCCGACAACCTCCGCGAGCTTCCAGGCCAGGTTCACCGCGTCGCCGATCCCGGTATTCATGCCCTGCCCGCCGGCCGGGCTGTGGACGTGCCCGGCGTCCCCGGCGAGGAAGACCCGGCCCCGGCGGAAGTGGTCGGCGACTCGGTGATGCACACGGTATTGCGAGAACCAGTTCACCCGCGTCACCCGCGTCCCCGTCACCTGCTCGACCTCTCCGCGGAGGTCATCGAACGTCAGGTCGTCGCGGTCCTGGAGCGGCTCGGGCACGACGCCGATGAACCGGACCATGCCCGGACGCCGGACCGGGAAGGCGAGGGCGAAGGTCCGCTCGGCGAGGTAGCCCGTGAATTCGCGGTCGGACCACGGCCCTTCCGCCTCCGCGTCGGCGACGTAGAAGGGCTGGTCATACGCCCCGCCCGGGAACCCGACGCCCAACCCGTGCCGGACGGCGCTGTGCGCCCCGTCGCACCCGCAAAGGTAGGCGCCGACCCAGGTCTCCTCGCCGCCGGGCTTGCGGAGCGTGGCCGACACTCCGTCGTCATGCTCCGCGAACGCGACCAGCTCGGTGTCCCACTCGACGGCGTGGCCGGCCGCGCGGAGCCGCTCGGTCAGGAGCCGCTCGTGGTCGTCCTGCGGCAGGCTGAGGACGAACGGGAACGGGCTGATGCCGCCGCCGACGCCCCCGAGCCAGGCGACGGCGATCTCTCGCGTCCGGTTGCGGAGGTGGATCCGGTCGAGCCGGAACCCGGCGGCGACCACCTCGTCGGCGATCCCGAGCTGGCGGTAGAACTCCAGGGTCCGCGCCTGGACGGCCATCGCGCGCGATGCCAGCCCGGGGCCGGAGCCCTTGTCGACCAGGCGGAACGGCGTCCCGGCCCTCGCCAGCCAGAGGGCGAGGACCAGCCCGGTCGGGCCGGCCCCGACGATCAGGACCTGCGGTGGGCTCACGGCCTTCGCCTCCCGGGGCGCGGTGGGTTCCGGCCGACGATCGTCGGCGAGCCCGCGGGCCGCGTCAAAGTCCGATGAGCGAGCGTCCGAGGTCAGTTCGTCGCGGTCAAGCGGGAGACCTTCGCCAGGATCCTCTCCTTCAGGTCCTCGTCATTCACGTCCTTCGCCAGGGCGTAGAAGCTGTACGGGTACTTGACCGTGTGACTGCTGACGACCCCGCCGAGGCGGTGCTTCGCCTGCGCGGCCCAGTACTCGCGGCCGAGCGGGGTCGGTGCCCGGGGCGAAGCGGGCGGGGCTTCGCCCGGGCCATCGTCGGCGACAGCGCGAGCGCCCCGGCACCACTCCCAGTAGGCCGGCACGCCCTTGCGGGCCAGCTCCTCGTGTCCCATGCGATGCAGCTCGAGCAGGGCGTGCCCGATCGTCAACACGTGCCCGTCGAACCCATCGCCCGCCGCCTTCAGGAATTCCTCGAAGATGAAGTGGACGAACTTCTGCTCGTCGTCGAGGCCCACGAGCGGCGGTCCGGGATCCTCCCGGGCCCCGCCCCTGGTCTTCCCGAAGCTCCGAACCATCTTCCGCAGGCCGTCGACCCGTTCGGGCGTCACCGCCTCCGGCACCGCGCGGAGGGCCTTGAGGCCGGCGACCGCGAAGATGATGTTGTGGCCCTTCCCGCGCAGCGTGGCGATGCCGGCGTCGAGGTCCTCGAGCAGGCCCTCGGTGAGCCTCGGATCGGCGGCCTCCTTCGGCCGGCCGACTGCGTAGATCGGGTTCTTGAGCAGCCGGGCGTCGAGGAAGGCCCGGATCTCTCTCTGCGTGTCGGCGTCGAGTCTCTGTTCGCGGCAGAAGAACGCCGCGGAGATGACGGCGGCCGCGTTGTGCCCGAGGCCGAATGTGTCCCCCGCGTCGGCGACCCGGCTCATGCCGTCGAGGCCCTTTACGATGTCCCGCGGCCCGATCGGTGTGGCCTCCGACAGCTTCTCATCGCCCGCGGCGGCGCGGCCGTCGAACAGCGCCTCGGCGCAGAACGGTGCTCCGGCGACGATGAGCCCGGCCTCAAGGAGTCGCCGCCTGGTGATCGCGTCCGAATGTGTCATGGAGCCAGCCCCCTCGGAGCGCGTGTGCCGCGGTTCGGTGAACGGCCGTTGCGGCTGACGAACCAAGCCCGCAGGAATTGACGCCGGCGCGTTACGCGAAGGCGCGGTCTTTCTCCAAGGACCGCATTCTAACCCACGTTCGCATGTCGATCACCTTGGCTCGACCGCTGCCGAACTCGCGGGTCCATCTCGGCCGGTATCCTGAAGGTGCCTCAGCAACCCCCGGATTACCGCCGAGGCGGGCCCGCGACATCGGCGGCACTCGAGCTTAGATTCCACGCGATTTGCCGCCCGGATCCGGCGAACGGATCGTCCTCCGACAATCGGCGAAAGTCGCATTGTACCGGCACGCGCTGGCCCCTCCGGTCGACTATACCGAAGCAGGTTGGCGAGGTGGTCCTCTCGCTCTCCTGTCCTGCATCGAGACAGAGGAGGGGTGATCGGCTCCAGATCGAACGGCGTGGGACGGGCGGCGTCAAGCCCCGGGTGGACTCGGACGGGATGTCGGGCGCCAGCGGCATCCCGATCCCGCCCGATGGCTCGCGTCCCTTCATTGCTGCTACAGGAGAGAACGCCATCCCGCTGATCGACCTCAAGTCGCTCAAGGAGGTCGCCCGCTATAATACCGGCCCCGGCCCCGACGGCATTGCCTGGCTACTCGGCAAGTGACGCGAGGGCCGGGCCTCGGAAGGCCGCTCTGGGCGAATGAGCCCTCGTCGATCGGGCGGCCTGGCGTGCCCGATCGATCAGCACGACCGAACGCCTCACTGCTCAGGCCGATCCGCCTGCTGCGACCTGGAACGCCTTTTTCGTTCCTGGGCCCGTTCCCCCATGGAAAACAGGAACGAGTAGGCGTCGTCCAGCGCGGCGACGCAATCCTTGTGGCCGGCCCGCCAGAGCTCGAGGCGGCTCATGCGGAGGGCCGTGATCGCGTAGAAGAACCCGTCCCCGAGCTCGGCAGGCGAACGGGGGAGCGACCCCGCCGAGGGCGTCCATCGCCACTTCGGGAGGACCTCCTTCAACTCGCGGATCAGCCGACGGAGTAATTCCGGCGGGACCCTGTCCTCGGGCGGCGGCAGGTACCTTCTGGGCACGAATCGTGGAGAACTCCGATGGCCCGCGCACACCGGATGATGAAGACCACCGAATGCAGCTCGTCGGTCGAGAGGATCGGCGCAGCTCGAGGGGCTGTGACCTCGTCTCCGCCGTCGCGGGTCTCCGAATCGGCCATCGGGACAGATCTCCAACCGCCTGGCACGGGGCGCGGGAACGCAGGTTCGGACTCATGTGGTCCCGCCGACGAGCCCCCGCTCAGGCTGCCCGCACCCACCCCTAAACGCATCGCAAGATCCCGGGTTGCGCACTCAAGGGGAATTGGTCCCCGACCCGTCCCCCATCCCGACACGGGCGGCTCACCGACGCGATTTAGCGGCTTGACGAGGCGAGGCAGAAGCTGAGGTGGCGGGCGGGGTGAGTCACGATTCCGAGGGCGAGCACACCGAGTGACCGGCCTGGACATGGGTCAGCTGGGAAGGACAATATTGTGGTAGATCTCCTGCACGTCATCGCAGTCATTGAGCATACCAAGCAGCTTTTCAAACAAGCTCAAATCCTCCCCACTGAGACTCTTGGTCGCCTGCGGAAGAAATCTGATTTCCTGGATTTCCAGCTCGGTGACGGGGAACGCCTCGAGCAAGGCCGTTTTCGCTTTGGAGAACTCGGCGGGAAGGGCGAAGATCGTGACGGTCCCATCCTCGCATTCGACCTCTTCGACGGCAACGTCCGCAGCGAACATCGCCTCGAGCACCTTCTCCTCGTCGTCCCCCTTGAAAGAGAGTACCGCCAGGTGGTCGAAGGACATCACGACGGATCCATTGGCAGCCAGTTTGGACCCGGTCTTGTAGAAACAACTGCGGACATCGGAGATAGTGCGTGTGCCGTTGTCGGTCAAGCATTCGACGATGAGTAAGGAGCCCCCGGGACCGAAACCCTCGTAACGCGCGGCCTGGAAATCCTCGCCACCAGCGCCGGCCGCCTTCTGGATCGCCTTCTCGATCACATGGCTCGCGACGTTATCGCGCTTGGCCCTTTCGATGACGCTGCGTAGGGTCGCATTGGCTTCCGGGTCGGGTACGCCGTTCTTGGCGGCTATATACAACTGTCTCCCATATTTGGAATAGAGCTTCGATTTCTGAGCGGCGGTCTTGAAGATCGTCTCTTTGCGCTTTTCGAAGATCCGTCCCATTGGAAGCTCTGCCTTTTCATCTACGCGACGGGGGCCAAGTCGCAAGTGGTTCCGAGCCCTCAGTATAGAAAAAGCCTCTTCGATTGCAATGCAACGGTCGTCGACGAATGGCCGGGCTGACCGGCGTGCGTCCGGGTAGACCGCACGCCGCGGATGAAAAGGGCGGCGGCGGTGCATAGACTGGGAGTCGGTTCACCCCATCCCGCTCGACGCGCGTCGTCGGAGTGGTCGTGGGGCCGGGAGGGGGCCCCAGGCGAGCTCGTTCTCAATCTTTTCTTGTTCGGTCCCGGTTCTTGGCGGGCTCGCGGATAAGGGGTATGGGGACCCACCTGGACACGACGCCCGGCGATCCGACGGACCCGATCGACCGGCTTCGGGCCGGCGACCGCGGGGCCCTGGCGCAACTCTTCGGCGAGCACCGCGAGCGGCTCCGGCGCATGGTCGAGCTGCGCATCGACGCCCGGCTCCGCGCCCGGGTCGACGCTTCGGACGTCCTCCAGGAGGCGTTCCTCGACGTCTCGCGCGACCTCGACGCCTACCTGGCCGACCCCAAGCTCCCTCCACTCCTCTGGCTGCGGCTGCACGTCGGGCGGCGGTTGACGACGCTGCATCGCCGGCACCTGGGCACGAAGATGCGGGACGCGGGGCTGGAGATCTCTCTCTACCAGGGCGCCTTGCCCGAGGCCAGCTCGGCCGCGCTGGCCTCGATGCTCCTGGGGTGGCACAGCTCCCCGACGCAGGCCGCCCAGCGCCGAGCGGCTCTTGCGGGTCCAGGAGGCGCTGAACTCCCTCGACCCCATCGACCGGGAGGTGCTGGCGCTGAGACACTTCGAGCAGCTTGGTCGCGCCGAGGCGGCCCAGGTACTCGGGATCACGCAAGAAGCGGGGGCGAAGCGGTATTTCCGGGCCTTGAAGCGCCTCAAGGACGCCCTGGCGACGCTACCCGGCGGTCTGGAGGGCCTCTGACCATGTTCACTACACCCGGCTCCCGCGACTACGGCCGCTTCGACGCGCTGGCCGAGGAGTTCGCCGAGCGTTATCGCCGGGGCGAGCGGCCGAGCTTGCAGGAGTACGTCGACCGGCTCCCCGAGATGGCCGAGGAGATCCGCGAGATGTTCCCGGCCTTGGTCGAGGTCGAGCGGGCCGACGGCGACGCCAGGGGTGATTTCGTCCGGCCGCCGGCGATCGCCCCCCGGCTCGGCCAGGTCGGCGATTACCGGATCGTGCGCGAAATCGGCCGGGGCGGGATGGGCGTCGTCTACGAGGCCGAGCAGGTCTCGCTCGGCCGGCGGGTCGCCCTGAAGATCCTCCCCGGCCACGTGACGGGCGACCGCCAGGCGCTGGAGCGGTTCCGCCGCGAGGCCAAGTCGGCGGCGCGTCTGCACCACACCAACATCGTGCCGGTCTTCGAGGTCGGCCGTGATCGCGACGTCAGCTTCTACGCCATGCAGTTGATCCAGGGCCAAGGGCTCGACCAGGTCTTCGAGGAACTCCGAAGGCTCCGGGAGCCCGGTCGGAAGACGAACGGGCGCGAACCTGCCCGATCCGCCGACCCAGGGGTGGTCGTGGCCAACGACCGGCCCCGGGTAGGCGCGACCTCGATCCTCCAAAAGCAAGCCCTGGTACAGTTGACCGCGAGTCTCCTGACGGGCAGGCTGGTGACCGAGGGACCGGAAGAGTCCCCGAGGGGCGCGATAGTCGCGACCGGCCTGGCACAGACCGATCGATTCGACCCCGCGGCGACCTCGGGTTTCGCGTCCGACGTCCCGAAATGCGAACTCCCGCCGGCCCTGTCCGCGTCGAACCTTTCGTCCTCGGCGGTGATGCCCGGTGGCAAGCACGTCTCGGAGGTCGACACGTCGGGCCGTCGCCAGCCGTTCTTCCGGAGCGTCGCCCAGATCGGCCGACAGACGGCGCAAGGGCTGGCCTACGCCCATACCCGGGGGATCGTACACCGCGACATCAAGCCGTCGAACTTGCTGCTCGACACCGAGGGGGTCGTGTGGATCACCGATTTCGGCCTGGCCAAGGACGACGACGACGGCATGACGGCCAGCGGCGACATCCTCGGGACGCTCCGCTACATGGCCCCCGAGCGATTCCGGGGCCAGGGGGACGCTCGGGCCGATATCTACGCTCTGGGCCTGACCCTTTATGAATTGCTCACGCTCCGATCGGCCTACGATTCGTCGGATCGCCTGAGGCTGATCGAGCAGATTAAGAGCGAGGAACCCGTCCGGCCGCGGCTGATCGATCCCCAGATCCCCCGCGACCTGGAGACGATCGTACTGAAGGCGATCGACAAGCACCTCGACCATCGCTACCCGACGGCCGTCGCCCTGGCCGAGGACCTGAGGCGGTTCCTCGCCGACGAGCCTATCAAGGCGCGGCAGATCAGTACCTCGGAGCGTTACTGGCGATGGGCCAGGCGTAACCCGGTGATCGCGATGCTGGGCGGCGTGCTCTCGGCGGTCCTGGTGATGGCCACGATCGCCTCCTTGTTGATGGCGGCCCGGTTCGCGAAGCTGGCCGACGACGCGAGCAATTCGGCCGCCGCCGAGCACGGGGCTCGTGTCGAGGCCGATGGCGCGCGAATCAAGGCCATCGAGGCCAGCAAGACGGCGGAGACGGCCCGGGCCGCGGCGCTGGCCGAGACCTATCGGTCCATGCTGACCGAGGCGAAGGCCCTGCGGGCCGGCCGTCAGCTCGGCTGGAGAGACGAGGCCCTGGCTGATCTCGCCCGAATGGCCGTCATACCCACGCCCGGCCGGAACCTCGCCGAGCTACGGACCGAGGCCGTGGCAACGCTCGGCGAGTTCAGCGTGACAGAGGTCGCCCGATTCGCCGTCTCCGGCCTTCGCCCCTACTCGATCGATTTCAGCCCCGACTCCCGGACGTTCGTCACCGCTTGCGGCGACGGGAACCTCGATCTCTGGGACTTCCCCGCCCGCAAGCACCTGCGGCGACTCGGCGGGGTGGCGAGTACGGGTAACAACAGGTCGAGAACGAGCGGAGGGCTCGCGAGGTTTCTTCACGACGGCAACCTGGCATATCTCAACTCTAGGGGTGCCGTCGCTTTCGTCGATCGGTCGGCCCGAGAATCGACCCGGCCGCCGATCGTCCGGGGCAAGGCGAAGGCGATCAGGCTGGAGACCGATGGGCTGGGCAGGTGGCTGGCGGTCGGCTGGGACGACGGCCACATCGATCTCCACGATGGCGACACCGGTTCTGTACGACGGAGCATTGATTGGAACCGTGAGTCGGTCTTCGTGCTCAGTCCAGACGGGAAGTGGCTCGCTCTCATTGGTCCGGGTCCCGCCAACCTCGTGCCGACGACGCCGGAAGGCCGGGCTTTCGATCTGCAACAGGGTAGTGGTTTATACCCTTCGCTCGCCTTCAGCCCGGACGGGGCGAAACTCGCCGCTGTCGAGGATCGCGCCGTTGTGGTTTGGGACCTGGCCTCCCGCCGAGAATTGCTGAGGCTCTCCGGGCACAGGGGGGTGATCACCGCAGTCGCCTTCAGTCCGGACGGGGCGTTGATCGCGACCAGTTGCGCAGACACGATGACCCGGATCTGGGACGCCCACGACGGCCGACCGCTCACCACACTTCCGGGTCCTTGGGACATGGAATCGGTCGCCTTCAGCCCCGACGGGGCCTATCTGGCGGCCTCGGCGGGGTGGACCCCACTGGTCTGCTTCTACCAACTCAAAGGGATGCGCGAGCAGCGGCGTCTGATCGGCCACAAATTCAACGTCCATCGTCTGGTCCCCCACCCGAGCCTGCCCCGTTTCGCCTCCGGCTCCAACGATCACGCGGTGATCGTCTGGGACGCGGACTCGGCCCGGGAATTGGCCCGCTCGGTGGTCCACGACGTGTACGTGACGGGGCTCGCGATCCGCCCCGACGGGGCCTTGATCGCGAGCACTCAGGGGGGAGGAGGCAAAGACCCCTCGATCCTTCTCACGGATGCGACGACCGGGGCGCTGAAGGGCCGGCTAGTCGGCAACACGACAGGCGTCTGGACGCTCGCCTTCGACCCAACAGGCCGCCGGATCGCCTCGGGCGACAGAGACGGCACCGTCCTGCTCTTCGAGGTCGAGACCGGGAAGCTCCTCCGGCGCGAGAACCTCGGAAACTCGAAGGACACCTCGCTCGTCTTCGTGGACGGCGGACACTCGAATATCTCCTCGCTCGTCTTTCTGGACGGCGGCCGCTCACTCCTGATCGGGCAGGTTCGCGGCTGGCTGGCTCTGATTGATCTCGCCGGGTCCGCCCCGACTCGCCGGCTCCTGCTGCCGGACGGATGCACCCGACTCGCGGTCAATCGCCGCGGTGATCGCGCGATCGTCGGCGATACAAAGGGCGACCTGATCGAACTTTCGCTCCCGGATCTCCAGGTCGTCCAGCGGCTCGAAAAGGCGCACGAGGGCGTAATCTCCGCGCTGGCCTGGAGCCCGGACGGACTCCTGCTGGCCTCGGGAGGGCTAGATCGCCGCGTCGTGCTCCGAGACCCGCAAACATTCCAACCCTTGCTCACGTTCCCTCCGTGGACGGGGCCGCTCAGGGACGTCGCGCTCGACTCGACCGGCCGCTGGCTCGGCTTCGCCGGGGCCGAGTCGGAGATCGCACTCTGGGACCTGGATCGAGTCCGCGAGGGGCTGGCCGCCGTGGGGCTCGCATGGGACAGGCCCGACCCTCGAGTCGTCTCGTCGGCGGAACTGGCTTCGATCGGGGATCGACCGAGGCCACAGGTCCCGGTCGTCAAGGCGTCCGGGATGGAACCGGCCGAATACCGGGAGGCTCAACGGCTTCTGAGTTCGGGTATCGCTGCGTTCCAGAAGGGACGATTCGCGGATGCCATCGTGGATCTTCAAGCCGCCAGCGAGCGAGCCAGGGCGCTCCGGAATTCTAGCCCGGACGATCCGATGCTGATCCGGCTGCACGGCACCAGTCTCGGGTTCCTGGCAGGTTCCTTCCGCGACTCGAAGCGACCGCGCGAAGCCCTCGCACGGGTTCGGGAGGCGCTTGCCGGCTACGAGTCGATCCGAGACCCGAACTCGCTCGATCTCTACAACCTGGCCTGCAATTGCGCCATGGTATCGACCCTGGACGAGGGAGCTACGGTCGAAGCCAGCGAAAACCTCCAGACCAGGGCCGTGGAATATTTCCGCAAGGCGATCGCGGGCGACAGGACACGATACCTCGCTGCTGCGGCGACGGACCGCGATCTCGACTCGGTGCGCGGCCGGGCCGATTTCCGCGCGTAATGGCCGATGCGATCTTCCCTCGCGACCCGTTCACGCAGCCGTCGCCCATCGCGCCCGACCCGCGAACGCCCGCGGAGCGGAGGGCCCGGGGCAAGGCCCTCATCGCCGACGGCCGGACGCTCGACGCGATCCCGCACCTGACGGCCGCCTGGGAGGCCAACCCGGGGGACGGCCTCATCCTGCTCCAGTCCGCCGGCCTCCTGGCCTGGTTCCATCGCGATGCCGAGCTCGCGGCCATCTGCCGGAAGGCACGCGAAAATGCCAAGGGCACCAGGTTTCCCACGATCGCGGATTGCGCGGCCAAGAGTAGCAGCCTCCGCCCTCTCGATGATCCGACGAATCGCGCGGCGACGCTTTCGCTGGCTCGCGTGGCCTGGGAACTCGGGAAAGATCATGCCGATAAAAACTGGTTCCGGATGGGCCTCGGCATCGCCGAGTATCGGGCGGGGCATGACGAGGCCGCCGTCGAGACGCTTCGGGCCCTGATCGGGGACGGTTCTCAGCTCTTCTCCGTCACGTCCGCGTTCTACCTCGCGATGAGCCTCTCTCGCCAGGGCAAGGACGCCGAGGCCCGACGGGTCGCGACGGAGGCCAGCTCCCGGATGAAGCCGCTCCCGCTCGACGAGACCAACCCCCTGGCCGGCGGCGCCAATCACGACGATCTGATCCTCTGGATGGCCTACAAAGAGGCCGCCGCTTTGCTCAAGCTCGACGCCGATCCCGACTCCAAGGCAAGACCCAAGGGGCGGTGACAGGGTCGCCGGGTCACCACCCGCGGCGAGTCCCTCCGGCGGACGACCGCGACCTCGATCCGGCGGTCGGGCGCTCGCCTCGGTGTAGGTAGATTTGCCGCGCTTCGGTCCGCGCTGCCGGAGCAACTTCGGCCGACCACACCCTGGCCTCCTCGGCGATCATCAGGATCCGGCGGCCGTCGACCCCCGTCCTGAGAATCGCTCGCGTGGGATGACCTCCCGGGGACCTGCCTGAGCGGAAGCTGACACCAGAAAGTAACCTTCAAACCAAGTTTAAAGTGGTGACTCCCGAATGCAACCTTTTTGAGGGCATTTCTCCGGTTACAAGGAGCTGGTGCCTTCTTCGCGAGAGGTTCCATGACTCCAGACCGGCCGACCGCTTTCTTCGCCGGCGAACCCCCACCTACCGCCCTCCAGGATCGCCCGCTTCCCCGCGGGTCCGCGACCGATAGGCCGCCACCTTCGCCCGGTTCCCGCAGCCGGCCGAGGTGCAGTACCTCCGACCATGCCCCTTGGTCCGATCGTAGAACCAGAGCACGCACCGCTCGCCCACGCACCGCCGGACAAGGTCGAAGTCGCCCTCGGCGAGGAGCCCCGCGACCGCCTCCGTGACGGGCAACAGATACTCCTCGGGGGTCCCGCCGTGATAGACGCGCCGGAGCTCCAGGCCGGAATCCGGGCGGGCGACGAGGCGGCGGTGACTGGCGGAGGACTCGAGGAACGCGTTGATCACCCCGAGCGGGGGTGGAGCGCCCGCCTTCTTCGCTTCGATCGCCTTCCGCGCGGCCTCGCGCAGGCGACGGGCCGCCTCGAGGAGTGCCCCGTCGGGCCACGGCGCCGGCTTCGGGGCCACCGGCACGCCCGCCAGCCCGAGCCAGACCCTCACGTCGCCGTCCGACCCGAGCGTGTCGGTCACCTCGCCGTCGACGACGCGGACGGTGTTCACGAAGTCGATCGCCAGGTGGCCGCCGATGAAGTCCAGCTCGTGCGCCCGCCTCGCCGTCCGTACGGATCTCGTGACCATCGCTCCTGCCTGGTGTAACGCCCGAACATCTTGACTCTGGTTACTCGACCTCCTAGGGTGTAACCAGATTGTTTGCCTTTGTCCAGTGTCAGGTCCTGTGCTCGATTCCGGGAGGGCGCCATGTCGGATGCGTCGAAGACGGCGATCGTGACCGGGGCCTCGCAGGGCATCGGGGCCGGCATCGTCGCCGCGCTGCTGGGGCGGGGCTACAGCGTCGTCGCGAACTCGCGCAACATCACCAAGAAGGCCCCGTTCGCCGAGTCCGGGCGGCTCGCCCTGGTCGACGGCGACATCGGCGAGGCGGCGACCGCCGCCCGCGTCGTCGAGACGGCCGTCGAGCGGTTCGGGTCGGTCGACGCGCTCGTCAACAACGCGGGGATCTTCGCCTCCAAGGCGTTCACCGACTACACGGCGGAGGACTTCCGGTCGCTCGTGTCGACCAACCTCGAGGGGTTCCTCCACGTCACCCAGCTCGCGATCCGGCGGATGCTGGCCCAGAAGACCGGCGGGAGCGTCGTGACCGTCACCGCGCCGCTCGCCGACAACCCGATCGCGGGCCTCCCGGCCGCGGTCGCGATGATCACCAAGGGCGGCCTCAACGCCGCGACCCGCAGCCTGGCGCATCGAGTACGCAAAGGACGGCATCCGCGTGAACGCGGTCGCCCCCGGGGTCGTCGACACCCCGCTCGTGAAGGGCGCATCGCGGGATTCCCTGAAGGCCCTCTCGCCCATGGGCCAGGTCGCGGACGTCCGGGACGTCGCCGACGCCGTTCTCTATCTGCTCGAGGCCCCGCGGGTGACCGGCGAGGTCCTCCACGTCGACGGCGGTGCCCATTCCGGCAAGTGGTGAAGGCTCGGCAACCCGCTGCGTTCCGCTCGCACGAGAGGCATAGAGATGGGAGAGCAAGGCGGAGCATCCGGCTGGAACCGGACGCGCTTCTCGGAACGGGTCGGCGTCAAGTATCCGATCGTCCAGGGGCCGCTCGGCGGCTTCCCCGCGCAGCGGTTGACGGCGGCCGTCTCGAACTTCGGCGGGCTGGGGTCGTTCGGCGGGGTGGGCCAGCCCCCCGGCGCGATCGCGGACGCCATCGCGGAGATCCGCTCGCTGACCGCGAAGCCGTTCGCTGTGAATTTGTGGGTCTCGGTCGAGGACGAGGGGGCGTTCACCTCGGGAAGGGAGGCGTTCGAGCGGAGCCTCTCGGCGGTCTCCCGGTACATCGAATCGCTCGGCGCCCCGCTGCCCGAATTCCAGCCGTACGTCCCGAATCGCTTCGAGGACCAGGTGCGGGCGGTCCTCGACGCGAGGGTCCCGGCCTTCAGCTTCATCTTCGGCATCCCGCCCCGGGAGGTCCTGGACGAGTGCCGGGCGCGGGGGATCGTGACGATGGGGACCGCGACGACGCCGGATGAGGCCGTCGCGCTGGAGGATTCCGGCGTCGACGTCGTCGTGGCCTCCGGCTTCGAGGCGGGAGGGCACCGCGGCTCCTTCCTGAGGCCGGCCGAGGAGTCGCTGACCGGGACCTTCTCGCTCGTCCCGCAGGTGGCCGACGCGGTCGACATGCCGGTCGTGGCGGCGGGCGGGATCGCCGACGCGCGGGGCGTCGTCGCCGCGCTCGCCCTCGGGGCGGAGGGCGTGCAGATGGGGACCGCGTTCCTGGCCTGCGTGGAGTCGGGCGCGAGCGAGCATCACCGGCGGGCGTTGCTGGGTGGCGGGGCCGGCCGGACGGCCCTGACGAGGGGCTTCACCGGCAGGCTGGGGCGGGGGATCGAGAACCGGTTGGTTGACGAACTGAATCAACCGGGCGTCGAGATCCTCCCGTATCCGCTCCAGCGCGCCCTCATGAGGAACCTCTCCGTCCCGGCGGATCGGGCCGGGGACCCCGAGCTCACCCCGATGTGGGCCGGTCAGAGCGCGAGCCTCACGCGCCACGCCGACGCCGCGACGCTCCTGCAATGCCTGGTCTCGGACGTCTCGTCGATCGCCGGCGCGGTCCTGGAATGGAGCGGGGCGCGGTGATCTCGGCCCGCTCCCCGATCGCTCGGTGTCCGACTCCTGATCCACCTCGCACATGTTACCGGCCTCTGGACGGATGCGTCGGAGGACTCGGCGAGCCAGGATCAGAGCTCGCGTCGCCGGCCGAGACAACCCGCAGGCGTCGCACCCTCACGACGGCCGCCGCTGAGGACGCGCTTCCCTGAAGACCGGACATTATGCTGGTGTCGGGTTGACCCTCCGGCTTCGTGGCCCCGTTAGACCTTGGGAAGTCACCCGAGTCTTGGCCGGACTTGCGAGCGACGGGGTCGGCTCGTCGCATGAGCCTCCAGACTCGAGCTCCTCGTGTGCGGCTTCCCCTTCGCCTTCGGAGTCAATTTCCGCCTTTCGGTCCGACACGGCGCGGTCGATCAGACCGAAGGGCGCAAGGCGGCTGAGTCCGGGTCGGGCCAACCCCGTTCAGCCAGGCTCGGGTAGTCCGTGTAGCCATGATCGTCCCCGCCGTAGAACGTCCGCACGTCCCACCGATTCAAAGAAGCGTCGAGGCGAAACCGCTCCACGAGATCGGGATTGGAGATGAACAGCCTGGCATAGACGATGACGTCGGCCCGGCCCGCCGCTATCGCCGCCTCTCCCGTTACCTTGTTGAACCCGCCGACCGCCAGTAGCGTGCCGGTGTACAACGGACGGAGAAGGTCGACGGGGTTGAACGACGGGGCGGTCCCTCGCCCGTAACCGCTATCGTAGCCGACGTGAAGATAGGCCAGGCCCAGCCTGTTCAGACACCGGACGAGGTAGGTGTACGTCTCGGCGGGGTCGTCGTCGAACGTGTCGTTGACCGTGAAGCCGGGAGCGATCTTGATGCCGACCCGATCCGCCCCCCGCACACCGCAGAGCGCCTCGATCACTTCCAAGGTAAACCGGGTTCGCTTCTCCAGCGAACCTCCGTAGGCGTCGGTGCGGCGGTTCGACCCGGTGACTTGAAACTGGTTCGGCAGGTAGCCGGTCGCCGCATGGAGCTCCACCCCGTCGAACCCCGCCGTGATGGACAGCTCCGCCGCCCGGCGATACTCCTGGACCACGCCGGGGATTTCCTCCGTCTCCAAGGGACGGGGCGTCTCGAACAGGACCTTCCCGCCGAATGTGTGGATCTGCCCGGAGACGGGGACGGCCGAGGGAGCGACGGGCAAGGCATGGTCCGGCAGGAGCGACGAGTGGGACACCCGCCCGGCGTGCATGAGCTGCACGAAGATGCGGCCCCCGGCGGCGTGGACGGCATCCGTCACCTTCCGCCATCCCGCCGCCTGCTCTTGCGTGTGCAGGCCGGGCGGGTAAGTGTACCCACGCCCCATCGGGCTGGGATGCGTCCCCTCGGTGATGATGAGGCCCGCCGAGGCCCGTTGCGAGTAGTATCGGACCATTCTCTCGGAAGGGACACAGCCATCACTGGCCCGGATGCGGGTCATGGGCGACATCACGATGCGGTTCGGGAGTTCCACCGCACCCACCTTCACCGGCGTGAACAGTCCTCTTTGCGCCGGCATGGCCCGTCCCCCTGGGTTCCCCGATCGTTATCACCCGTCACTGCGCAAACACCACCATCGACGGGCAGCGTGTGGCCGGTGACGAACCGGGCCTCGTCGGACAGCAGCCACACCACGGCGTCGGCGATCTCGTCCGGCTGGCCGATCCGTCCCATCGGGACGAAGGCGGCGTAGCTGTGCGGGTCGCCGCCCGTCCCTTTGGCCAACAGCGGCGTCTCCACCGGGCCGGGGCCGACCGCATTCACGCGGACGTTCCGCTTGGCGTAGTCCAGCGCCGCCGCCTTGGTCATCCCGGTGACGGCGTGCTTGGTGGCGACATAGAGGCTCCAGCCGGGGTAGCCGTTCAGCCCGAAGATCGAAGACGTATTCACGATGCTGCCGCCACCGGTGTTGAGCATCTCTTGGATCTCGTATTTCATGCAGTAGAAGACGCCCTTGATGTTCACGTCGAGCAGGAACGACGCCTTGTCGATGTCCTGCTGGTGGAGGGGCACCTGCTCGCCGTCTACCCCGGCGTTGTTGAAGGCGAGGTCGAGCCGTCCGAACTCCTTGACCGCCCGCTCGACCAGTCCCCGCACATCGTCGGGCTTGCTCACGTCCGTCTTCTGGAACACCGCCCGGCCCCCGGACTGCCGGATCAGTGCCTCGACCTCCCCGCCCGTGGCGGCGTCCCGGTTGCCTATGACCACCGCGGCCCCGGCCCTCGCCATCGCCAGGGCGGTCGCCCTGCCGATGCCCGTCCCACCGCCAGTCACGATCCCCACCTTACTCTTGAAGTCAGCCATCGCCGGTCCCTCCCGCGTGGCGTGCCGTTGCCTGTCGAAGGACTTGGCGTTGGTCCTTCTTGCTTGTAGCATTGTAGGGGTCCAAGGCGCCAAGTAACAGGTAGGCACCCTCTGGTTCCCTAGTCACCCCTGGCAGCCATGACCGACGCGATCACGGTGTACGACGAGAGTTATCCGACCCGCCGCCTGCTCGAACTCATCGGGGACAAGTGGACGCCGATCATCCTGTACATACTGGGTCAAGGGACGAAGCGGTACGGGGAGTTGCAGCGGCACTTGCCGGACGTGTCGAAGAAGATGCTGACGCAGACACTTCGGGCGCTTGAGCGGGACGGCCTGCTGAAGCGGAAGGTGTACGCCGTAGTGCCGCCGAGGGTCGACTACGACCTGACCCCGCTGGGCCGGGTGTTCCTGGAGCCGGTGACTTCGCTCTGTGCCTGGGCGCAGCGCAGCCAGGGCGACCTCGAAACCGCCCATGCGACTCGGAAGAAACGCCGCACGAAGAAGTGAAGAGACACTTGCCGGAAAGGGGCCAAAATCAACGCTGGCAGATTCATTACGCCGCCCCCTCACGACAGGTCACGGGAGCGTTCAAGCGCCTGTCATCGTCGCCCGCTTCTCGGCCACGAATCGCAGGTGATGACTGAGGTGATTGAAGTGTGGGCGCTGCGCGCGTCGGTCCGCGCTGCCGGAGCAACTTCGGCCGACCACACCGAAGCGGGCTGACGACGGTGTCAACCCGCGGATCACGGCGAAAAAGCGTGAATCGCGGCTGGTGCATCGAGGTATGCGCCGGGCCTACGACGGGCCAAATGTCGGTGGTGTCACCCGCAGCAAAGACCGCCGCTCGCCCGTCGGCCCGCCGGCCGACACTGTCAGCCCGTGCAGACGGAACTCTTCGCCCCCGGCGAATCCGGCTCCGGCCGAACTCGCGGTGAACCTCGGCGGGCCAGAGGCGACGATTCTAGACGCCAGCGGCCAGCGCACGCGTAAGCTGAGCTGCGGGGATCTCCATGCAGCCGCCGGCGTTCTGGCCCGACCACAGGGGCGAGAAATCACCGCTCCCCAGACCCTCGGCAAGGGCGCAAGGGGGCGAGGGCGTGGGCTGCCAACGGGAACGTGGGAACGGCCGCGTTGATCGGCCCGACCTCTTTCACGAAACGGTTCACGATCGCACGCGCGGGCCGACCGGTGAACACGTTCGTCAGGGCAGTGTGGCGGGCGGCCGCGCTCTTCGCGCGGCTCGGTGTACGTCGCTGGTGGCGGCTTCAGGACAAAGCAGGTAGGCCGTTCCCACCTGCACGCCGGCTGCACCGAGCGCCAGCGCGGCCCTGACGCCCTTGGCGTCCGCGATGCCGCCGGCGGCGATGACTGGCGTCTTCACAGCCCGGACGATCTGAGGCACGAGGGCGAGTGTCCCGACCTGGGTCGTCAGGTCGTCCGACAAGAAGATGCCCCGGTGGCCGCCGGCCTCGAACCCTTGCGCGATGATCGCATCGACCCCGCGCACTTCCAGCCAGCGGGCCTCGTCTACGGTCGTCGCAGAGGCGAGCACCTTCGAGCCCCAGCCCCGAACCCGGGCGAGCAGCTCGGCCGACGGCAGGCCGAAATGGAAGCTCACCACCGCCGGCCGGAACTCCTCGAGCACGTCCGCTGCCTCGGGTCCGAAGGGCGACCGCCCACCCCCGTCGGCGCCCGTGCCTGCGGCGACGCCGAACTCGTCGTAATAAGGAGCGAGCGTCGCGCACCAGGCCGCCTCGCGCTCGGCATTCGGACTCGGCGTCGCGTGGCAAAAGAAGTTGACGTTGAACGGATTGACCGTCTGCGCCCGGATCGTGGTCAGCTCCTGGCGCAGGGCTTCTGGACCGAGCATGGCTCCGGGGAGCGAGCCCAGTCCCCCGGCGTTGGACACCGCCACCGCCAATGCGCTGCCTTGGACGCCCGCCATCGGGGCCTGAATGATCGGCAGCTCGACGCCCAGCAGCGATTGCAGGGTCATGCTCTGTTCTCCCGCACGTTGTGCTCCGTCCTTGATCCGTCGGCTCCGGCCCTCACGTTACCAACGCCCGGCGTGCGCGCCGCCGTCAACGTGCAGGGTCTCGCCGGTGATAAATGTGGCCGACTCGAGGTACAGGACCGCGTCGACGATCTCCTGGATCTCGGCCAATCGCCCCAGCGGATGCAGCGCGGCGAGGGAGGCGAGCGACTCGGGCGTGTGCATCGGTGTCCTGACGACGCCCGGCGCCACCGCGTTCACGCGGATGCCCTTATCGGCGTACTCGATCGCCAGCGACCTCGTCACGGCATCCAGGCCCCCCTTGGTGAGGGACGCCAGCGCAGACGGCAGGCCCTTCACGGGCTGATCCACGAGCGTCGTCGTCATGCTCACAACGTGCCCGCCGCCTTGCGTGAGCATCTGCCGGATAGCCCGTTGCGAGATGTGGAAGAACCCGGCCAGGTTCACCGAGATCTTCCGGGTGAAGTCGGCCTCGGTGTAGTCGGTGAACGGCTTGGAGATGAAGATGCCGGCGTTGTTGACCAGCGTATCGACGCGGCCGAACGTCTCGACCGCCCCGCCGATCACCCGGTCCGCAACCGCCGGGTCGGCGATGTCGCCGGCGATGGCCAGCATGTCCGCCGAGACGACGGCCCCGATGGACCGTGAGTTCGCCACGACACGGAAGCCACGATCGAGGAACCCTCGGACGAGTCCCGCCCCGATCCCCTGGGACGCGCCGGTGATGACGGCGACTTTATGTGTGAAACTCATGACGAAGCTCCGTTCCTGAGAACGAATCCCGGTGCTGCGGTCGCAGCCTGCGGCACGATTCCAGGACAGCTTCTCGTAACGCACGGCACGTGCTGCTCGCGGAACATGATGGCCGATACACGACCTCTTTGAAAGCTTCGGTCCGCGATCCCGATGCCGGTTGACCCAAGACCGCTCCGGGCGACAACACCGAACATGCCGTATTGCTGGCCGTGGCCCGGACGATCGCGCCAACAGCGTCCGTGGGAATGCCGCAACTGCGTCGAGAGACGTGGGCGCCTGCGATCGGGCCAACAAGGGGCACCTTTCTGTTTGGGAACTTCCTCGGGCCGTGCGCCGCCGACTTTCGGGCCTACGGCTTGCCCTTCACCGCGGACAACCCGCCGATTGTCCCCCGGGTTCCTGCGCGGGCTCCGGATCACCGGCCCGATCACCGTCACCTGCTGAAGCCGCTGACCCCGGCCCGGCGTGCGCTGGTCCTCGCCCCGCGTGGCCTACGGATTCGCGATCGGCCCCCCGTCCCCGGCCGAGACCGTGTGACTCGCATGCTCGGTCTACTCACTGTCGGTCGACGGCTTTGGCGCAAAGCGTTGTGCGCAGTGTCAATCGGCCAAGCCTACCCGGATCCGACCCCCACCCGCCGTGTCGCCTCGTCCGGGGACTGGGCCTGTCTCGGGCATGCCGACTCGGGTTAGATGTCGTCGGTTATGTGCTTACTCGGAATCCGCTTCCCCGGCTGAGACGGTTCGCCGAGACTTTACGCCATGAGGGGAAAGTACCCCCCCGGAGGCCCGCCCCATGGCGACCGACCCCGCCCGCGTCAAGGCCCTGTTTCAGGCGGCCATCGAGCTGGACGACCCCGGCGAGCGCCGGGCGCTGCTCGACCGCGCGGCCGGTGACGACGCCGAGTTGCGCGCCCGGCTCGACGTCCTGCTGGCCGCCCACGACCTGCCCCCCGGCCCGCTCGACCGGCCGCTCGGCGATGGGCCCCAGGCCATGATCGACGCCGGGACCGACGCCACCCGCGACGCTCCCACGCCCGTGCCGGGACCGACCGCCGCCGACGGCCCAGGCGCCGGCCGCCGCGTCGGGGAAGGCCTGCCGCCGCTCGACTCCGTCATCGCCGGCCGGTACAAGCTCCGCCAGGAGATCGGCGAGGGGGGCATGGGCAGCGTCTACCTCGCCGAGCAGACCGCTCCGGTTAGGCGGATGGTGGCGGTGAAGCTCATCAAGCCGGGGATGGACTCCCGCACCGTCCTGGCCCGCTTCGAGTCGGAGCGGCAGGCCCTGGCCCTCATGGATCACCCGAACATCGCCCGGGTCCTCGACGCCGGCACGACCGAGCAGGGACGGCCGTTCTTCGTCATGGAGCTGGTCAAGGGCATCCCCGTGACCGGCTACTGCGATCAGCACCATCTGGGCATCTCCGAGCGGCTCGGCCTCTTCCGCCAGATCTGCTCGGCCGTCCAGCACGCGCACCAGAAGGGGATCATCCACCGCGACCTCAAGCCCACCAACATCCTCGTCGAGTCGCACGACGGAAGGCCCGTGCCGAAGGTCATCGACTTCGGCCTGGCCAAGGCGACCAGCGGGATGCGGCTCTCGGAACACTCGCTGTTCACGGCCCCCGGCAGCGTCGCCGGGACGCCCCTGTACATGCCCCCGGAGCAGGCGATGTTCAATGCCCTGGACGTCGACACGCGGGCCGATATCTACGCCCTGGGCGTGATCCTCTACGAGCTGCTGACCGGCTCGACGCCGATCCGGAAGGATACGCTCCAGCGGGCGGCGCTGGACGAGATGCTCCGGGTGATCCGCGAGGACGAGCCGCCGACGCCGTCCAGCCGGATCAGCACGTCAGACGGGCTGCCGGGCCTTGCGGCGGCCAGGCATGTCGAGCCGGCGCGGCTCTCGCGGCTGATCCGGGGCGACCTCGACTGGATCGTGATGAAGGCGCTGGCCAAGGAGCGGGAGCGGCGGTACGAATCGGCGATCGGCCTGGGCAACGACGTCGAGCGGTTCCTCAACCACGAGCCGGTCTCGGCCGGGCCGCCGACGGCCGCGTATCGCCTGCGGAAGTTCGTCCGGCGGAACCGGCCGCAGGTGGCGACGGCCGCGTTGCTCCTGCTGGCGCTGGTCGTCGGCGTGGCCGGGACGACCCTGGGGCTGCTGGAGGCCCGCCGCCAGGCGAGGCGGGCGGAGGCCCAGGAGGCCGTCACCCGCGCCGAGGCCGCCGCCAAGGAGCAGGCCCGCCGCGCCGAGGCCGAGCAGCGCCGGCAGGCCGAGGCGCGGCTGGGCCAGGTGGCGAAGATGAATGAGATCCTCGGCTCGATCTTCCGCGACCTGAACCCGAAGGACGCCGCGACGGGCGGCAAGCCGCTGTCGGCGATCCTGGGCGAGCGACTCGACCTCGCGACGGCCGCGATCGAGGGAGGGGCTGTCGGCGACCCGCTGGCCGTGGCGCGGATGCAGATAATCCTCGGCGGATCGCAGCTGGGCCTCGGCTACCCGGAGAAGGCGGTCACGCTCTTCGCGAAGGCACGGTCGACCTATGCCGCCGGGCTCGGGCCCGACCACCCCGACACGCTCGCGAGCATGAACGACCTGGTCCTCGGCTACCGCGACGCCTGCCGGCTCGACGACGCGCTGAGGCTCAGCGAGGAGGTCCTGGCGCGGCGGAGGGCTACGCTCGGGCCCGACCACCTCGATACGCTCGCGAGCATGTACATCCTGGCCATGAACTACCACGACGCCGGTCGACACGACGAGGCGCTGAGGCTCAGGGAGGAGGTGCTGGCGGCGTACAGGACGAAGCTCGGCCCCGACCACCGCAAGACGCTAGCGGGCATGCACAACGTCGCCTACAGCTACCTCCAAACCGGCCGGTACGCCGAGGCGCTGAGGCTCCTCGAGGAGGTGCTGGCGCGGCAGAAGGCCACGCTCGGGCCCGACCACCCCGACACGCTCGCGAGCATGATCAAACTGGCCTTTTGCTACAGCCAAACCGCCCGACTGGACGACGCGCTGAGGCTCAGCGAGGAGGCCCTGGCGCGGCGGAGGGCCACGCTCGGGCCCGACCACCTCGACACGCTCGCGAGCATACGCAACCTGGCCACCCACTACCACGACGCCGGTCGCCGCGATGAGGCGCTGAGGCTCAGCGAGGAGGTGCTGGCGGCGTACAAGACCAAGCTCGGCCCCGACCACCGCGATACCATCCAGATCATGAACGACTTCGCCTTCAGCCACCGCCGCGCCGGCCGGCACGCCGAGGCGCCGAGGCTCTACGAGGAGGCGCTGGCGGCGTACAGGACGAAGCTCGGCCCCGACCACCCCGATACCCTCGGTTCCATGAGCATCCTCGCCTTCAGCTACGGCCACGCCGGCCGGCTCGACGAGGCGCTGAGGCTCGGCGAGGAGGCGCTGGCGGCGCAGAGGGCGAAGCTCGGGCCCGACCACCGCGTCACGATCGAGGGCATGATCCGCCTGGCTAACAGCTGCCGCGACGCCGGCCGGCTCGACCGCGGCGAGGCCCTGGCGCACGAGGCCGTGTCCCGCTCCAAGGCGCTGCCGGGCGAAACCATTCCCTACGTTCGTGCCCCGAGCCTGACCGTGCTCAGTCGGTGCCTGCTCGATCAGAAGAAGTGGGCCGAGGCCGAATTGTCCCTCCGCGAGTTGCTGCCGATCCGCGAGGCCCAGGAGCCCGACACTTGGTTCAGGTTCCACGTCCGATCCCTGCTCGGCGCCGCCCTGGTCGGCCAGGGGAGGTCGGCCGAGGCTGAACCCTTGCTCCGTTCGGGCTACGAGGGGTTGGCCAGGCTGGCCGCCAAGTCCCCGACCCGCGAGAGGCCTCTCCTGGCCGAGGCCCTCGACCGGCTCATCGCGTGGGGCGAGGCGGCGGGCAAGGCCGACGAGGTCAAGGCGTGGAAGGCCGAGCGGGCGAGGCTCGGCGCCGCGGCGGCCCCGAGAGCGGGGACCGGGAAGAAATGAGCGGCGAGCAGCCCGATGGCTTCTTCCCGGTCGTCTACGACGAGCTGAGGCGGCTGGCCGCCGCCCGCCTGGCCCACGAGGCCGACGGGCACTCGCTCGATGCCACGGCGCTGGTCCACGAGGCGTACCTCCGACTCGGCGAGGCGGTGTTCGCCGATCGGAGCGGCTTCTTCCGCGCCGCGGCCGTGGCCATGCAGCGCATCCTCGTCGACCACGCGCGGCGCAGGAAGGCGGAGAAGCGGGGAGGAGGGGCCCGGACCCTCGCCCTCGACGACATCGGCGCGGCCCGGGGCGATGATCCCGACTTCCTGCTCGACGTCGCCGAGGCCGTGGACCGGCTCGCGTCCGAGGACCCGGGTTCGGCCGAGGTGGCACGGCATCGCCTGTTCGCGGGCCTGTCGATCGAGGAGACCGCCGAGGCGACGGGCGTCTCGCGTGCCTCGGCATTCCGCGAGTGGGCCTACGCCCGGTCCTGGCTGGCCACGGCCCTGGCCTCGGCCCGCTGACCGGGCGTGGCGGCCCCGGGCAGCGCCGGCCGTCCGGCAGCCGGTCGTCGACCCGGCCGGACCGATGCGTGCTCACCCGGTCGATCACGTCCCGCAGGTAGGCGAACGGCTCGTTCCCCGGCCGCTTGCACGACTGGACCAGGCTCATCAGCACCACCGCCGTCCGGCCCCCCGCGTCGCTCCCCGGGCGCAGCCAGTTCCGCCGGCCGACCGCGACCGGCCGCGGCGCATTCTCGACGGCGTTGCTGTCGATCGCCCGGTACGGCGCCTCCGGGTATCGACCCAGGGCGGCCCGGTCCGAGCGGGCGTAGGCGATCGCCTCGCCCGCCGGGCTCCTCGGCAGCACCCCCGTGGCCTCGCCGTCCAGCCGTCCCCAGAACGAGCCAAGCAGTGGCCCCGACCGTTCGCGCCGGGCGTCCATCAACCGGTCGTCATCCGAGCCGCCCTCACGGCCTTCGCGCTCCACGTCGTGGAGCCGCCCGATCCAGGCGATCGCCGTGTGCGACCGCTCGGGGTCGCTCGCCCGCGCCTCGTGGAACTTCCGCCGCGCGTGCGCCCAGCAGCCGACCTCGACCAGGCCCCGCGCGTGCAGGCCGCCGTAGCCGCCAGAGGCGTCGGACTGGAGATATCCCGATGGGTAATCCTCGAGGAACCGCCCGGGGCCGTCGCGGCTCCGGTCGGGCGTGTAGTCATAGATCACGAACGGGTTGTCGCGATCGCCGAGGTACGCCCAGAGCCGCCCCGTCTTCGAGCCCTCGCCGGCGTGGTCCTGCACCGTCACCGGCGTGTCGTCGGTCCCGATGACTCTCGAGGCCAGGACCCGGTCGCGAGGCCGATCTGCTCGACGCCGCCCCGGCTGCCGTTGTACCCTAGAAGCCACCTCCCTGCGTCGAGGATCGCACACGGCTCGCGGGCTGCATCGGCGTCCCGCCCGCCGACGCCGGGGCGGACGGCTTTAGTCCGCCGGGTGCGGAATGCCGGCCGTGGCGGGAGGGGCTCTTCATGGCGAGGCGGGGCGTCGCGATTCGTGACGCGCCGTGTCCGACAGGGTCAGCCGCGCGTCACCGACGGCCGACCCGAATTATAACGGGCCCGGCCGCCGTGAATCAGAGACGAGCGGTCCCCCGGCCCGCTACGATTCGACCGGCCACGATTGGGGGTGCGGCGTCCCCAATCCAGGGCGCGCACGATGGCGAGGAAGTAGCCGCCATGGACCCGACAAGGTCACCGGGACGTCCCGCCAGGTCGAAGACGAGCGCGCGTCGGTCCGCGATGCCGGAGCATCTCCGGCCGACGGCACCGACGCGCGCACCATCGGGATTCAAGCTCTCCAGCCGGGATGACGTCCGCAATATCGTGACGATCACGTCGCCGTAGTCCCTGCGGCCTTCTGACTCTCGCGACAGAATCACGCCGTCGATGGCGATGTGCAGGTCGGGGAGGGCCAGGAGGATCTCGGCCATCCGCGCCTTGAACTCGTCCGAACCCCGGACGTAGCCGACGCCCTGCTTGGCGCCCTAGCAGTCGGGCGCGAGCATCTCGTCGACCGCCTCGGCCCGACTCCGGTTCCAGACCGCCTCGAACCATCGCCTGGCGAGCTCGCCGCTCGAGTTGGACAGCGGACGGTGAAGATCGGGTCTCGGTCGACCCCGCCTCTCATCCCGCTCGACCGAGCTTAGAAGGTGTTTCAAAACCCCGGGATTTCTGTAAACTACCGCCATCGCCGACCGCAAGGAGGCTCAGGCATGGCGGAACTCGTCACGGACAAGCTCTGGTCGATCATCGAGCCGTTGTTACCCAAGTCGCCGCCCGGTCCGAAGGGGGGACGGCCTCGGATCTCGGACCGCCAGGCGCTCGCGGGCGTCATCTTCGTCCTCAAGACCGGCATCCCCTGGCAGGCCCTACCCGGGGAGATGAATTGCGGCAGCGGCAGCACCTGCTGGCGGCGATTCGCCCTCTGGACGACGCTCGATGTGTGGCCGCGACTGCATGCGGCGCTGCTTACCGCCCTGGGCAAGGCGGGGGCGATCAATCTCGAACGCGCGGTGATCGACAGCGCGAGCGTCCGCGCGGTTTTTGGGGGCGCACACCGGTCCGAATCCGACGGATCGAGCCAAGGCGGGCTGCAAGCGCCACATCTTGACCGATGCTCGAGGGGTGCCCCTGGTGGTGAAGACCACCCCGGCGAACATTCGCGATGACGCGATGACAGAGGCGATGGTGCTGAGCATGCGCCCGGTCCAAGGGGCCCTGGGTCGGCCTCGGACGAGGCCCAAAGTGCTCCAAGGGGACGCCGGCTACGGCTCGGCCGCGAACAAGGCCCGAGTTCGATGTTTGGGGGTCGAACCCCTGCTCGCGTCGCTGGGGAAGGCTCGGGAGCATGGCAGCGGCCTGGGCAAGACACGGTACGTCGTCGAGCGCACCTTGAGCTGGTTCGGGAACGCCCGGAGGCTCAAGATGTGCTACGAGAAGAAGGGGGCTCACTTCCAGGCCTTTCACGAATTGGCGGCCTCGCTGATCTGCCTCAAGCGCATCGCATGAGGGTTTTGAAACAGCTTCTTAGGGAGCGCAGGCGCGCCGGCAGGGTCGGGTCAGTGTAACCGGCCCCGCCCGGCGTCCGACGGCGGCGCGTGCCTGGATCGTCTCGAGGACCGGCGACGAGCGCGAGCGCTCACGAAGCCGGGGAGGGATCCCGCAGGCCTCGCGGCGGCGGGAGGCCTCGGGTCAGGGACCGGGGGTGGGACGTGCGGACCGGGGTTGGCGGGTACCCCGCTGCCCCTCGGCGGGTGCGCGACCGGGTTGCGCGCAACCTCCTCCCGCCCGGGTCGGCGACGCGATTCCCGAAGGCCGTCCCCGGTCGCGTGATCACGCCGACGATCGTCAGCAGCCTGATGGTGCGATCCGCCCCTGCGCGGTCCGTGGGGCTGAGAAGTAGCCCTTCCGCCCGGGCCAGAGCCGCCCGTGCGACACCGAGGGCCGGCGCGGGCCCTCGGCGCCCGACGGGCCGATTCAATAGGAGTCGCCTGAGATGACCTCGCCCCCGGCGATCGTGCCGAGCGACCAGATGACGTACTGGCTCGTCGACGCCTTGAGGAACCGGACCGAGCCGTCCACCATGCAGGCGTTGGCCCCGCCCGAGTGGTAGCTGCTCATGGCGAAGTTGCCGGCGAAGTCGAAGTCGGCCTCGCCGCCGAAGGTGATCTGGCAGTTGGGGAACTGCGAGTTGGGCGGGACGAGCGTGTTGCCGATCGACCGGCCGAAGTAGCCGGTGCACCACTGCTCGCCGATCCAGCTCCGGTTGATGTCCGCCTGGCCGACCGAGCCCGGCGCGGCGCCGGCGCAGGTCACGAGCCACTGGTTGAGCCCGGCGCCGCCGAGCGGCATGTTCATGGTGGCCGTGCCCCAATTGGCGTTGGGGGGGAAGGTCGTGCCGACGTTGATCACGTCCTGCACCGAGAGCCGGTTCGGGTCGAAGTCGCCGGTCTTCCACTCGGAGAAGGCGATCGTATTACTCGTGCCGTCCGTCACGTTGGCGATCGTGACGGCCTGGGCCTCGTTCCAGGCGATCCCGGTCGGGGTCCAGGCTCCGCCGTCGAAGATGTCCAGGCTCGCCCCGGCCGAGATGAAGTAGTTGTTCCCCGGCCCCGAGCCGTTGAAGAACGGCACGGCGATTCCGTGGGGGACGCTCTGGCCAGGCGGGAGGGACGAGGGGCAGAGGAACGTGGCGATCCGCGTCTGCATGCCGGTCGTCTGCGACTCCCAGCCCGAGCCCTGGGGGCCCTGGTTGGGCAGCGAGAAGTTCAGGGAGTTGGAGATCGTCCCTTGCTCCATATAGGGCAGGAGCATCGACTGCGGGCTCCACGAGCCCCAGATGCTGCCATTGACGGACGTGTTGTACGAGGCCGGGAACGAGCCGACGGACTGGTGGTAGTTCTGCAGGGCCAGCCCGAGCTGCTTGAGGTTATTGACGCACTGGGCGCGCCGCGCCGCCTCGCGCGCCGCCTGCACGGCCGGAAGGAGCAGGGCGATCAGCACGGCGATGATCGCGATGACGACGAGCAATTCGATGAGCGTGAACGCGCGGATGATCCGCTTCGAGGGGCCGACGAGGGCCGATGGCATGGTGCGATCTCCGATCGTGGAGAGAGGGGAGGGTGGGACGGTTTACTTCGTGCCGCTGAGGTTGGCCGGGGCGCCCTTGGCCGGGGCGGTGCGCTTCATGTACTTTCCGACGTCGGGGGGCATCGGCTTGCTGTAGGCCTCCTTGGGGATGTCCTGGCGGGGCACGTCGGCGACCTGGACCTCGTCGCGGCGGCAGCCGGCGGTCGGGGCCGACGCGGCGAGGGCCAGGGCCAGGATCTTCGTCGCGGGCTTCACGGGTCGTCTCCTAGCGGATCCGGCCGGGGTGGAAGTCTGCCCGCTCGCCGGCCGGGCCGGGCGGTGCGTCGGGCCTCGGCTCGCCGAGGCCCCGTTACGCCGGTTCAGCGTGGCCCGCCGAGTCGGGCCAAGGCCCCGCGCACGGGCGATACGACGGGTCGACGCGGAGCGCCGCCAGGTAGCAGTTCCGCGCCACCTCGACGCGGCCGGCCGCGGCGGCGGCCAGGCCGAGCCGGACGTGGAGCGAGGCATCGCGGGGCGCGAGGGCGACCTCGCGCGCCAGGGCGTCCATCTGCTCGACGGCGGCGCGGGCCCGCGCCAGCCTCGCCGAGCTGGCCACGGCGCGGTCGGCCAGGCCGAGCCTCGCCTCGACCTGCGCGAGCCGCTGCAACGGCCCGAGGTCGCCGGGCCTGGCCGCGACGGCCCGCTCCAGGTCGGGCAGCGCCGCCTCGGCGCGGCCGGCAAGGATCGCCGCCTCGGCGCGGATGAGCAGGGCGTCGGTGTCCCCCGGCTCGCGGGCCAGCGCCCGCTCGGCCAGGGCTGCGGCCTCGTCGGGGCGCCCGAGGCCGCGCGCGTGCCGCGCCGCCAGGCTGAGGACCGTTGCGTCGTCGGGCCACTCGCGCAGGGCCTCGGCCATTGGGGCCGAGGCGTCGTCGGTGCGGCCGGCGTGGAGCCGCTCGGCGATCAGGCCGAGCCGCCCGTCGCGGCCCGCGGGGTCGCGCCGCACGGCCTCGGCGAAGGCCGCGGCCGCCTCGGAGCATCGCCCCATGTCGTGGTGGACCTCGCCCATCGCCCGCCACGGCCGCGGGTCGGCCGGGGCCGATCGCGCCGCGGACTCGAGCATCCTCAGGCCCGCGTCCTCGTCGCCCGAGCTGAGGTAGATCGCCGCCAGGACCTTCGCCGCCTCGGGCTGGTCGGCCTTGAGGGCCAGCCCCCGCTCGAGGGCCGCCCTGGCCGCGGCGACGCGGCCGAGTCGGACCAGGGCGATCCCGGCCAGGGCGGCCGCCTCGCCGGCCTCCGGGCCGTCGCCCCGGATCGAGGCCGCGGCGCGGCGGGCAAGCTCGGGCCGGCCGTCGGCCAGGTTCGCGCGCGCCTCGTCGAGGCCACGCCGCGCCCACCGGGCCGACGCCGAGACCACCGTGGCGGCGGCGATCGCCGCCGCCACGCCGACTGCAGCCAGCACCAGGCCCGCGCCGTGTCCCGCGATCCGCACCATGACCCACCCCCGGGACGGGTGCCTGCTTGGGACCGCGAGATAACGGCCGGACGCGACCGCCCCGCGCGATCCGATTGCTAAGGTCGAAAGGAATTGGGCCGAAGTGATCGCTCCTTTCTCGCGCGATCGGCGATTCGGGGCCATTCTCGATCGCGTATTTCTTTTCCGAAATTGCGACACCGGCTAGACTCGCGGCATGCCACGCACGGCGACGCGGATCGGCCTGGTCTTCGGCCATGGCCTCGGCTTCTATCGGGACATCCTCCGCGGGATCAAGTCCTTCGCGGAGTCGCGCCCGCACTGGGTCTTCACGCCGATCGCACCCGAGCCCGAGACCCTCGGGACGCTCCGGCCGCTCGATTTCGACGGCCTGATCGCGCAGGTCACCGACGGCGAGATGGCCCGGACGCTGATCGCCTGGCGGAGGCCCCTGGTCAACGTCTCCGGGGTGTTGCCGGACCTGCCGGTGTCGCGCGTGGGGGTCGATCACGTCGAGGTCGGCCGACTCGCGGCCGGGCACCTGCTCGACCGGGGCCTGCGCCATTTCGGGTTCCTCGGATACCACGGCCACGCCTTCTCGGTCGGCCGCGAGGCGGGTTTCCGCGGTGCCGTCGAGGCCGCCGGGTGTCGGCTCGCGACCCTGCTCCGCCGCGACGCGATCCGGTGGGAAACCTCGGGGCTCTGGCTCTGGGACCGGGAGATCCCGCGCTGGTTAGCGGCGCTGCCGAAACCGGCCGGGGTCTTCGCCAGCCACGACCTCCAGGGCGTCCAGGTCTCGGAGGCGTGCCGCCGCTCCGGCCTGCGCGTGCCGGACGACGTGGCGATCGTCGGCGTCGACGACGACGACCTGCTCTGCGAGATGGCCCGGCCGCCGCTCTCGAGCGTGGCCCTGCCCTGCGGACGTATCGGCTCGGAGGCGGCCCGGCTCCTCGATCGCCTCCTGGCCGGCCCCCGGAGGAAGCGCCCGCCGACGGCGGTCGTTCTCGCCCCGACGCGCGTCGTCACCCGCGCCTCGACCGACGTCCTTGCCATCGATGACCCCGACGTCGTCGCGGCCGTGCGGTTCATCCGCGCCCGCGCCGACGAGCCGATCCAGGTCGGCGACGTGGCCCGCGCGGCGACCGTGTCGCGACGGACTCTCGAGCGGCGGTTCCGCGACGCGATGGGGCGGAGCCTCTGGGAGGAGATCCGCCGCACCCACATGGAGCGCGCGCGGGCCCTCCTGTCGGGCACGGACATGACGATCGGCCAGGTCGCGGCCCACGCGGGCTTCGGCGAGTCGAAGCAGCTCTCGGTCGTGTTCCGCGAGGAGACCGGCCTCACCCCGACCGAGTTCCGCCGCCGGTGCCGCTCCGACCCTTGACGCCGTCCGAACGCGGGGCGCGACGGTCTCGCTGCCCTCAACGGGGAGTGGGCCGCCACGCAGCGCGGCTGCCGTCCATCGCGCACTGGTAGCGCAGGCACTCGACGATGCGGGCCCCCGTGCCGTCGGGTCGGATGACCCAGACGGACCGCTTATCGCCGGGCCGCTCGCCGTAGACCCGCTTCATCCGCTCGGGGTCGCGCCAGTAGGCCTCGTCGGTGTGCCGGAACGAGATCCAGGAGCCGTCGGGCGACCATGCGGCGGGCGTGGAGACCCCGCCCAGGTGCGTAAGCTGACGGGGAAACGACTCGCCGTCGGCCACGACCGTGAACAGCTCCAGACCCTCGCGGACCTTGAAGGCGTAGACCAGGCTTTTGCAGTCGGGCGACCAGTCGGGGAACACCGCGCCCCAGGAGTTCGCCTCCTTGACGACCTGGCGGCGCTGCGAGCCGTCGGCGTCCATGACGAACACAGTCACTCCGCCGGGGGCCTCGCCCGTGAAGGCGATCCTCCTGCCGTCGGGGGAGAGCACCGGGTCGTGGCCGGGCCCGAGGATCCGGACCTCGCCCCCCTCGGGCCCGATGCTCGCGATCGCCGCGCGGGAGTCGTGCAGGCCGAACACGATTCGGTCGCCGACCCAGCTCGGCATGTAGGCGACGGCCGGGGCCTTGAGGTCGGTCAGGCGACGGACGCCCCTCCCGTCGATGCCCGCGACGAAGAGGTTCTGCGCCGCCATCGCGATCGGAAATGAAGGCGAACCGCCTGCCGTCGGGCGACCAGCACGGGTAGCGGTCATCCGAATTCGGGCTGCGGGTCAGGTTGGTCGCGTCGCCCGTCGTGGGGTCGACGAGGAAGACCTCCGTGTCGCCCGTCCTCACCGAGGTGACCAAGAACTGATGGCCCTTCAGGTCGGGCGCGGTCATGATCGGTCAGGGCGAAGTTGATGGCGGCGAGCAGGAGGATCATCGCCGGGGACCTCCCGGATCGGGCCGCGCGGCCGATGCCAGCGGGTCTTCGAGGCGATACACGAGCGACTTGCCCTTGTAGTCCTCCTCGACGAACACGAGATAGCCGCCGTCCTTCCGCCGCAAGGCCCGGATGCCGTCGCGGAAATCGACCCAGCCGCTCTCGCCGTGGACCTCGGGGCCGGGCGTCATCGACCCGACAAGTGAGCCGTCGCGGAGGCGGTACACGAAGACCTCGGCGCTCTTGCAATCGACGGCGAACGCCAGCTCGCCGGCGTAGGCGACGGAGACGATGAACTGCTTGTCCGCGACATAGGGCAGATCGATCCGATAGCGCGGCTTCGGCGCCTTGGCCCAGTTGTCGTAGCGGACGATCGCGGTCCCCGCCGTGCCCCACTCGCCATTCGAGATCGGCCGGTCCTTCGTCTGTCCGCTCAGGTACATCGTGTCGGCCTCGGGCATGTACTCGGTCCGCAGGAGATCCGTGATCGGTGCCGGCATCGCGGAGTGCTCCGGCCTGGGGTCGTACTGCGGATTGCCGTGCTCGTCCAGGCCCCGGAAGCGCCAGCGCCAGATCCCCGACTCGCGCCCCGCCTGCCAGATGTCGCCGGAGGCGTCGACGTTGCTGGCCCAGTATTCGCCCTCCGGCCCGGTCGTCGCGGCGTACTCGCCGGCCTCCATCTGGCCGTCGCCGTCGGCATCACGCCAGAGCCAGCGGCCCGAGTCGGGCTGGCCCGGCGGCGACCAGCCGCCGTCGGTCTTGATCGGGCCGCTGCTCAGCACGACCGACGGCACGGCGAGGTCGCCCTCGATCCGGTAGATCCCCAGCAGACCCTGCCACATCCCGCGCTGGCAGAGGAACCGCCTGCCGCCCAGCGTCCGCACCGACGTGCCGCACTGCAGCCCGGGGAAACGCCTCCTCAGGTCGTGCGGGTAGCGGAACGGGTCGAGGGTGTGCGCCTCCCACCGCCAGTCCTTGCCGGGCGGGGCGTCCGGGTCGAACCGGTAGCGCTCGTCGGCGGTGAACACGTCGCGCCCGTCGGAAGCCGCGTCGGCGTCGGCCACGTCGACGAATTCGAGCCCGAGCAGCTCCCAGAGCAGCTCGCGCCCGGGCGAGAACGCTCTCAGGACGGTCCCCCCGCGTGGGACGTTGCAGCTCACGTAGAGGTTTCCGGCCGAGTCGCACCCAGCCCCGGTCGGGCCGGCGAACCGCCAAGGCCCGGCCTTGCCCGGCTCGGGCCCGGCGAACATTCCGCCCTCCTCGCCGAGCGACTCGACGAGCCTCGGCCGCTTTTGCGCGATCTCGAAGGCGTGGACCTGCTGCCTCGGCCCGTTGTCGCACACCAGCAGCCGGCCCTCGCGGTCGAACCCGAGCCCATCGGGCACCGCCCCGGCCGGCAGTGGCAAGGCTTCGAGCCGGAGCTTGCCATCGGCCGTGTAGGAGGCGACGCGCGTGCCGCCGTCGCAGATCGCCCAGAGGTCGCCCGCGCGGTCGATCGCGAGCCGGCCCGGGCGGGGCACGGGGAATTCGCGGATGGCCTTCATCGACGCGGGGTCGATGACCCGGATCGCGTCGGACCCCGTGTCGGCGACGAACAGCAGCGTATCGCTCGCCGCGACACCCCGCGGGACCAGAGCGTGATTATCGGGGGCCTCGCGGAACGCGAGCATGTTCCCGAACCGCGTCTTGCCGCCCGGGAACGGCGCGTGCTTGCCGTCGCGTGAGTAGCGGCTCACGCCGAAGTAGCAGATCGGCTTCTCCCGCAGCGCCTCGCCAGCCTTGGCCTCGGGCTGGTCCTCCAGGCTGCACGTGTGGGCGTAAAAGATGTATCGTTCGCTGGCGGCGACCGCGAAGCCGGCCCTCATGTGGGTGTCAGGGAGCTGGCCGACGACGTCGCCGGCCTTGTAGAGGCCGACCTCGCGGCCGCCCTCGTCCCAGAAACTGCCGACTACGAGGGTGCCGTCGGGCAGGACCTGCATCGACTCGGCGGCGTTCTGGACCCATTTCGGCCCGCCGCCGAACGTGTTTCCGACCCAGGAGGTCGTGTAGATCAAAGGCTCGGCGTTTGGCCGAGTCGCGGCCCAGGCGGGCTTGCCCCCCGCGACGAGCGAGAGCAGCAAGAGCATCCTGCTTGTCATGAGTGGGAGGCTCCATGGGTCTCGGCGCGTGATCGGTCGCGGTGATTCCGGCCTTTCGACTGAATTATCTAATAGTGCGATGAATGGACCCACGTCGCGATCCACGATCGCGGAAATCTTTTCCGAAATCGCGACATCTCTCACTTCGGTCCCATAGCTCGAGTGACTGGCGGTCCCAGGGTGGTCTGACTTTGGCATAGACGTTCTCGAAAGGGCGCAAGCGGTGATCGTTCGGAATTCTGCCGGTCGGCAACGGCTGAAAGGCGCCGGTGAAGGAAGTAATGCGAGCTTCGGAGGCGGAGCAACGCCCGATCGCTCGGTCAGATCCAACGCTGGCTTGACCGGGCCGTTTCCGACGGGTGGAATACTGCCTCTGGTGGCCGGGAACAGGACCGAATCGTCTGGCCACTCGGGTCATCTCGCACATGTCGGTGGGGATTTTCACATGTTGAGAACGATTCGCGCACTCGTCACACTTCTCCTGTTGGGGCTCGCGTTCCCGTCAGCCGACGGCGCGGACGATCGGCGCGATCCGGATTATCTTGTGACTCGTGTCCGGCTCTTCCCGAGAACCGGGCACGCCGCCGAGATGAAGGGCGGGAGGTTCCTCGGGTCGATCACGAGCCCCACGAATGACTTCGAGGAGATCATCGAGATCGAGGAGTCCCCTGCAGAGGGACGCTGGACGGAGATGGCCGTGCCCCGCGACCGCGTCCGCGCCTTCCGGTTCGTCAAGTATCAGGCGCGGAACGACGTCGCCGGCGACATCGCCGAGCTCGAGTTCTACGCAGGGGACCGCAAGCTCACCGGGACCCCGTTCGGGACGATCGGAGGAAGCGAGCAGTCGAACAATCCGAAGCTTGCATTCGACGGCGATACCGCGACCTTTTACCGCGGCTCTGCGGTATTCCAACAATATGTCGGACTCGATCTCGGTGCGGCGGCCCAGGCGGTCCAACCTGTCCTCTCGTTGTCGCAGGGAATCTATCCGGGGCCGAAGAAGGTCGCTCTCCGCTCGGACACGCCGGGAGCGCGGATCGTCTACTCGATCGACGGCGAAGGCCGACCGCGACTCGACGAGAAGGGCCAGCCTGCCGGCGGTTCGAAGGAGTATGGCGGCCAGGCGATCCGTGTCGAGACGTCGTCAATCCTCCAGGCCATCGCGGTGAAGCCCGGGCTGGCTGACTCGACGGTCGCCATTGCGGCCTACCGGATCGGGGGTACGAAGCCGGGCGTCGCTGAGCGGGCCGAGTTCCACATCGGCAACTCGCTGACGGATACCGTTAACGACTGGATGGAGCCGATCGCGGCCTCGGGTGGACACAGGATCCGCTACTACCGCTTCACGATCCCGGGTGCCCCGACTGATTGGCTCTGGGACCACCCGGGCTCGGGTTTCGGCGAGAGCAACTACGCCCAGGCGTTCCTGGCCCGCGCCCCGCTGACCGACCTGATCACCCAGCCCTTCGCTGGCCACGCCCGAAGCGTCGACAACGAGGCGGAATACTCGGGCCGGTTCTTCGATCTAGCGCAAGTCCTCGCCGGACGTGCGAATGTGGCTCTACGTCCAGTGGCCGGGCACGACCTGGAACCGCGACAATTGGGCTAACGGCCGAGCGAGCGATCGAGGCAAGGAGATTACCTTCGGCAACCCCGCCAAGACCTGGCCCGAGGCGGTCGCCAACCATGCGCGCTACACCGAGCTCGTCATGAATGCAATGAACCGCTCCCGCAGCGACGAGATCGGTGCCGGCCGGTGTCAGCCCGTCCGGATCATCCCGGGAGGCCTGGCGCTGGCGCGGTTGAAGGAGGAGATCGACACCGGGAGAGTCCCCGGACTGACCGAATTCTTTGTTACCGTCTTCCCGAGCACGGACGACATCCACATGACCAAGCGCGGCGCCTACCTGATCTCCCTGGTCCACTACGCGTGCCTCTTTGGCGAGAGCCCGGAGGGAATGGTCACTTCCTACGGCTCGGGCCTAACCACTGAGCAGGCGCGGGTCTTCCAGAGAATCGCCTGGGAGACGGCCAGGGGATACAAGCACTCGGGGTTGCCTTCGAATAAGTGACGTCGCGGCCGCTGCGCGGCATCGCATCCGCGGAGAACCCTCCGTCACTCCGTATCGCCTCGGCGGCTCCGATTCCGATCCTTCACTTACCGTTTTCTCTGTTACGAGGCGACGGTTACGCCTACGCCATGACCGCGATCCCTTGCACGTGCCTGTCACCGTCGACCGAACGCAACACCCCGGGATTCTACCGAAGCGACGAGTGAGTAAAGAGGCGTGATCTCACCTTTCATCAACGGTTCCCGAGGTGTTTCTCTTCTCTCTCTCCTTGGCTTTCCAACTTCGTAATCGTTCGCGGTCCCCCTCGCCGATGTAGGGTGCTACGAAACCGCATCTCAGGCAGGCCATGTATCCTACTTTCCGGACATCTCGGCCGCATTATCTCGGTTTTTCCCCTGCCTCGCTCGCCTGACTTTCTGAGTCGATAGTGGCTCCTCGGAAGCCGGCACCCAGCTCACTCGACGCTGACCCTCGCTCCAGCGACCATCACACCAGGTTCGCGCCCTCCGATCCGCGGGCATTCTTCGCGTGTGTCCCGTGACACGTCGATGGCACGCCCCTTCGACACCCTTCCTGATCGCGACTTGCGGTCGCGGCCCTTGACGTAATTCGTGCCGGACTCGCTCTCGGGACGACGCAAGCGAGAGGAGCGGTATTCCGTGACTGCGCCGTCTGCGTTCATACCAGCTAAGAGAATGGGTCGGGCCCGGGGCCAAGCCCCGGGCCCGACACCGATAATAGACTCTGACAAAATCCCCGACCGTCCCTGATTTCATGCACGCCCCACGGGTATGCCAGAGCCTATTGAGGTTTAAGAAGCTGTTTCAAAACCCTCATGCGATGCGCTTGAGGCAGATCAGCGAGGCCGCCAATTCGTGAAAGGCCTGGAAGTGAGCCCCCTTCTTCTCGTAGCACATCTTGAGCCTCCGGGCGTTCCCGAACCAGCTCAAGGTGCGCTCGACGACGTACCGTGTCTTGCCCAGGCCGCTGCCATGCTCCCGAGCCTTCCCCAGCGACGCGAGCAGGGGTTCGACCCCCAAACATCGAACTCGGGCCTTGTTCGCGGCCGAGCCGTAGCCGGCGTCCCCTTGGAGCACTTTGGGCCTCGTCCGAGGCCGACCCAGGGCCCCTTGGACCGGGCGCATGCTCAGCACCATCGCCTCTGTCATCGCGTCATCGCGAATGTTCGCCGGGGTGGTCTTCACCACCAGGGGCACCCCTCGAGCATCGGTCAAGATGTGGCGCTTGCAGCCCGCCTTGGCTCGATCCGTCGGATTCGGACCGGTGTGCGCCCCCCAAAAACCGCGCGGACGCTCGCGCTGTCGATCACCGCGCGTTCGAGATTGATCGCCCCCGCCTTGCCCAGGGCGGTAAGCAGCGCCGCATGCAGTCGCGGCCACACATCGAGCGTCGTCCAGAGGGCGAATCGCCGCCAGCAGGTGCTGCCGCTGCCGCAATTCATCTCCCGGGGTAGGGCCTGCCAGGGGATGCCGGTCTTGAGGACGAAGATGACGCCCGCGAGCGCCTGGCGGTCCGAGATCCGAGGCCGTCCCCCCTTCGGACCGGGCGGCGACTTGGGTAACAACGGCTCGATGATCGACCAGAGCTTGTCCGTGACGAGTTCCGCCATGCCTGAGCCTCCTTGCGGTCGGCGATGGCGGTAGTTTACAGAAATCCCGGGGTTTTGAAACAGCTTCTAAGCTCGACTGCTGCCGATTTCGTGGGGCCGCCTCGGCGGTAATCTGAGGGGTTGCTGACGCACCTCAGGATACCGACCGAGGACGGACCCGCCATGATCTTACCACCCGAGGCCCTGCCGCTTCTCGAGGCTCTCGGCCCCGCCTTCACCAGGCCGACCCTCCGCCGCTTCGTCGTCCTGCTCGCCGCCTCGATCCTCACGCAGGGGCGGCACACCGTCGACAACCTGCTCCGCACGCTCGGCGGGCTCGCCCCGGGCCATCGCACCGACTACCAGCGCGTCCTGTGCCGCGCCCCCTGGTCGGGCCTGGCCCTGGGATGCGCCCTGGCCGGCTACATCCTCCGCCACCTCTGCCCGACCGACCCGGTGGTCCTGGTCGGCGACGACACCGTCGACGGCCACCCCGGCAAGCACGTCTACGGCAAGGCGCGGCACCGCGACCCGGTCCGCTCGTCGCACGCCTACACCGCCTGGAAATACGGCCATCGCTGGGTCGTCCTGGCAGTGCTCGTCCGCTTCCCGTGGGCAACCCGGCCCTGGGCACTGCCCGTGCTCGTGGACCTCTACCGTAGCGAGGAGGAGGACCGGCGGCATGGCCGGCCGCACCTCACCCCGGCGCAGTTGATGTGCCGCCTCCTCCGCACCCTGATGATCCGCTGTCCCGGCCGCCGCTTCGCCTTCGTCGGCGACTCGGGCTACGGCACCCACGAGGTCGCCCGGTTCGCCCACCGACACCGGGGCCGCCTGACCCTGGTGAGCAAGCTCCACCCCGAGGCCAACCTGTTCGACCCGCCGCCGCCATACCGCGGCCTGGGGCGACCCCGGGTCAAGGGGGAGCGGCGGCCCAAGCCCCGTGAGGCGGTCGCCGCGGCCCGACGGCGCCGCCGGCTCACCGTCGGCTGGTACGGCAGCGGGACGCGGCGGGTGTCGGTCATCACCGGGACGGGGTACTGGTACAAGGCCGGCGCCGGCCTGGTCCCGATCCGCTGGGTCCACGTCCGCGACCTGGAGGGGACGCACCGCGACGAGTACTTCTACGCCACCGACCCGGCCCTCGACCCGGGCGAGATCGTGACCCGATACGCCGGCCGATGGAACATCGAATGCACCTTCCAGGAGTGCCGCGCCCACCTCCGATCGGAGACGACGCGGGGCCGGTGCCGACGGACGGTATCGCGGGCGACCCCGTGCTTATTCGGCCTGTACTCGGTCGTCGCCCTGCTGTACCACGCGCTGCCCGAATCGAAGCGGTCCTGTGGCGTCCGCTGGCCGGGCAAGGCCGGCGTGACCTACTCGGATGTCCTGGCCTCGGTGCGGCTCTGGGTGTGGTCCGACGGGGTTTTCCCAGGGGCCGGGAGCCGGTTCGGGCTGGAGAAACTCCCCGATCCCTTGCGCGAAGTCCTGCGATCAGCCCTCGCACCGGCGGCGTAGCCGCCGAGGATCGGCAGCAGTCGAGCTAAGAGCTTCCGAAGCCATCGGGGGACGACCATCCCCGCGATTTAGTGAACCGCCCTTGACCGCCGGGCAAACGGCTCACGTCCACCGCCTCCGGGGCTTACGGAAGCTCTCCAGCACCCTGTCCACGGCACTGGCGGTCATGCCGCCATATCCGCGTGACGCGGTCGTAGCGGGCACGGGAGGAGCGGGGGAGGGCGATCGCGGCGCGGCACTCGATCGAATGGCGGCGGTCGATGCCGACGTCGCGGCCCGGAAGCCGGCGACGGCCGGCGTGGCGCCGGTCGGGTTCGGGCCGGCCAGGATCTCGGGGCCGAAGACACGGACGTAATTAACCCCGGGCCCGCCGACGGTCGTCCCGCCGAGCCTGATCCCGGACGTACTGACCAGGCCGTTCGGGGCCATGCCGTTGACCGTCAGCACGTAGTGGCCGAACAGATAGAGCTGCCGCGACGGGTTGAGCGTGACGGTGTCCGTTACCGCGTCGTAGATTGCTGAGGCGATCGGGATCGGGGCCGAGGTGTTGCCGAGCGGGCCGATCTGGACGATCTGGTAGTTGGCGACGTCCTGCGCCGCAGCCGCGACGAGCGCTGTGTTGAAGCCGAGGACGAGGCTGGTCGGCTGCGCGTGGAAGCCGTACCTCGCGAGTGAGTTAACCGCCGGCGGTGTTGGCGTCCGGATCGTCACCACGGCCGACGCGATGTTGTTCGCCAGGTCAGGATCGAACTCGGCACCGGCGACGATCGCGGTGTTGGTCGCGAGCACCGGGGCGGTCGCCCGGGCGACGACGACCAGCGTGACGGACGCGCCGTCGGCCAGGCCCCCGACCCACCAGATCCCGGTGGCCGGGTTGTAGGTCCCAGCGCTTGCGGTGGAGGAGACGAACGCGAGGCCCGGCGGCAGCGCGTCGGCGACGGCGACCCCGACGGCGGCGGCGGGCCCCCGGTTGGCCACCGCGACGACGAAGGACACCGTCTCGCCGACGAGCGGCGACGAGTCGCTCGCCGCCTTGGCAACCACGAGGTCGGCCACCGGCGGTGTTGGCGTCCGGATCGTCACCACGGCCGACGCGATGTTGTTCGCCAGGTCAGGATCGAACTCGGCACCGGCGACGATCGCGGTGTTGGTCGCGAGCACCGGGGCGGTCGCCCGGGCGACGACGACCAGCGTGACGGACGCGCCGTCGGCCAGGCCCCCGACCCACCAGATCCCGGTGGCCGGGTTGTAGGTCCCCACGCTCGGTGTGGAGGAGACGAACGCAAGGCCCGGCGGCAGCGCGTCGGCGACGGCGACCCCGACGGCGGCGGCGGGCCCCCGGTTGGCCACCGCGACGACGAAGGACACCGTCTCGCCGACGAGCGGCGACGGGTTGCTCGCCGCCTTGGCGACCACGAGGTCGGCCACCGGCGGAGCGACAACGGCGGAGGCGGAATTGTTGCCCGGCGCCGGGTCGAACTGGTCGGAGTGCGTGATCGTTGCCGTGTTGATCTGCGCGACGGGGCTGACAACCCGGGCGAAGATCACCAGGATCTCCGGGGCGCCGAGATTGACCGTCCCCACCGTCCAGATCCCGGTCGTGGGGCTATATGTCCCCTGGCTGGGGGTGTCCGCCAGGAACGACAGGCCCGCGGGCAGGACGTCGGTCACCCGAACATTCGTGGCGGCGTTGGGGCCCGCGTTCGCGAGCGTGACGGTGTAGGCGATCGTGTCGCCGACGTTGGGCCTGGGATTGCTGACGGACTTGGCCAGCGCCAGGTCGGACTGTTGCGGCAACAAGGGCACCCCGTCGGTGTTGTCGCTGGGTGAGGTTTCGTACTGGTCGGAGTGGGTGATCGTCGCGATGTTGGCCCCCGGCGTGGGGCTGACGACTTTCGCCCGGATCAGCAGCGTCTGCGGGGACGAGGTGGTGACGGTCCCCACGACCCAGGTCCCGCTGGCCGGGTCGTACGTCCCCTGGCTGGGCGTCGCCGAAACGAACGACAGGCCCGCCGGCAGCCGGTCGGCCGTCCGGACATTCGTGGCGGTGTCGGGGCCATTGTTCGTCAGCGTCATGGTGTAGGTGACGATGTCTCCGACGTTGGGGGTGGGGTCGTTCACCGTCTTGGCCAGGACCAGGTTGGCCTGCTGGGGCGTCAGGGTGGAGTTGGCGGTGTTGTTTCCGGGGTTGGGGTCGAACTGGTCGGAGTGGCTGATGGTCGCCGTGTTGGTCTGCGAGTGGGGGCTGCCGACAACCACCGTCAAGTTGAGCGTCAGAGGTGCCGTGGTGGTGACGGTGCCGACAGTCCAGAGGCCCGTGGTGCTGTCATACGTCCCCTGGCTGGGCAAGTCCGAGACGAACAACACACCCAGAGGGAGCTGATCCCGCACCTGGACGCCGGTGGCGGGATTGGGGCCGATGTTCCGGAGGGTGACGGTGTAGGTGACGGTGTCGCCCACGTTGGGGGCGGGGTCGTTCACGCTCTTGGCCAGGGCCAGGTCGGCTGCTTCCGCAACCTCCGGGGCGCTCGCCGTGTTGTTGGAGGGATCGGGGTCGAACTGGTCGGCATGCGTGATCGTCGCCGTATTGATCACCTGGCCGGCGTCGACGACGGTCGCCGTCAAGGTGAGTGTCTGCGGCGCCGTCGTGGTTACCGTGCCGACCGCCCAAAGCCCCGAGACACTGTTATAGGTCCCCTGGCTCGGCGCGGCCGAGACGAACATCACGCCCACGGGGAGCAAATCGGTCACCTGTACGGCGGTCGCGGCGTCGGGACCCTCGTTGCTGAGCGTGACCGTGTACGTGATCGTCTCGCCCACGTTCGGCGCCGCGTTGTTGACCGACTTGGCCAGCGCCAGGTCGGCCAGCTGCGGCGTCTGGGTGGCACTGGCCGTGTTGTTGGCCGTGTCGGGGTCGAACTGGTCGGCGTGTGTGATCGTCACGGCGTTCGTCTGAGGGTTAGAGCTCGTGACGGTTGCCTGGATGATCAGCGTTTGTGACGTCGTGCCGACCGATCCCACGGTCCATAGGCCGTTCGCTGGGTTGTACGTCCCCTGGCTGGGCGCGGCCGAGACGAATGCCACGCCCGCGGGTAGGAGGTCGGTCACCTGGACGCCGGTGGCGCCGTCCGGGCCGCTGTTCGTGAGCGTGACCGTATAGCTGATCGTGTCGCCCACGTTTGGGGTGGCGTCGCTGACCGACTTGGCCAGCGCCAAATCGGATTGCTGCGGCGTCGTATCGACGCTGGTGGTATTGTTCGTAGTCACAGGGTCGAACTGGTCAGCGTGCGTGATCGTCGCGGCGTTCGTCTGAGAGTTGGGGCTCGTGACGGTCGCCTGGATTACGAGGGTCTGCGGCGACTCGGCGTTGACGGCCCCGACGGTCCAGATCCCGGTGCCGGGGACGTACGTCCCCGGGCTCGGCGTGGCCGAGACGAACGTCACGCCTACCGGCAGGAGGTCGGTCACCTGGACGCCCGTGGCGCCGTCCGGCCCGTTGTTGTTGAGCGTGATGGTGTAGCTGATCGTATCGCCGACGTTTGGCGTAGTGTTATCGACGGTCTTCGACAGCCCGAGGTCGGACTGCTGAGGCGTCGTGACGACGCTGGCGCTGTTGTTGCCAGGGTTGGGGTCGGACTGGTCGGCATGGGTGATGCTGGCGGTATTCGTCGCGGCGCTCGCGCTCGCGACCCTGGCCGTGATCTGGAGACTCTGGGGCGCGGCGACCGAGACCGTGCCGAGCGTCCACACCCCTGAGGCCGCGTCATAGCTCCCCTGCGAGGGAAGGTCTGAGACCAGCGTCAAACCCGCGGGCAGCGGGTCGGAGATGAGGACGTTCGTGGCATCGCTCGGTCCGAGGTCCCGGACGCCGACCGTGTAGATGATCATGCCACCCACATTGGGCGTGGCGTCATCCACTGTCTTGGACAGGGCCAGGTCGGCCTGCTGCGGCGAGTCGGGGGCAGTGGCGTTGTTATTGGCCGAGTTGGGGTCGAACTGGTCGGCGTGGCTGATCGTCGCCGTATTGGTGACGGGGTTCGGGCTCGTGACCGTCGCTCGGATCGTGAGCGTCAGCGGCGACCCGACCGCGACCGTCCCGACGTCCCAGAGCCCTGTGGCGGAGTCGTACGTTCCCTGGCTCGTCGTGTCCGACACGAATGTCAGACCCGAAGGGAGGAGGTCGGTGACCTGGGCGCCAGTGGCGGGGTCCGGTCCGTTGTTGCCGAGAGAGACCGTGAAGGTGACAGTGTCGCCGACGTTCGGGGTCGGGTTGTCCACGGTCTTGGCCAGCGCCAGGTCGGCCTGCCGCGGGGTCAGAGTGGCCGTGGCGGTGTTGTTGGATGTGTTGGGGTCGAACTGGTCGGCGTGGCTGATCGTCGCCGTGTTCGTCCGAGCGTTGGGGCTCGTGACCGTCGCCCGGATCGCGAGCGTCACCGGGAATCCGACGCTGACCGTCCCCACGCTCCAGAGGCCGCTCGCGGAGTTATAGGTCGTGCCCGGGCTGGAGATGGCGGAGACGAACGCCAGACCCGCGGGGAGTGCGTCGTTTACCTGGACGCCGGTAGCCCCGTCCGGCCCGCTGTCCGTCAGGGTGATGGTGTAGGTGATCGTCTCGCCGACGTTGGGCTTCGGATCGCTGACGGACTTCGTCAGCGAGAGGTCCGCCTGCCGCGGGGTCACGAGGATGCTGGCGGTGTTGTTGGCCGGATCGGGATCGTACTGGTCGGTCTGGGTGATCGTGGCCGTGTTGGTCGTGGCATTCGGGCCCGCGACGAGGGCGGCGATCTGCAGGGTCTGGGGGGCTCCCGGCGCGACGGTGCCCACCTTCCAGAGGCCCGTGAGGGGGTTATAGCTTCCCACGGTCGTGCCGGAGGAGACCACGTCCAGGCCCGTCGGCAGCAGGTCGCTGATGTTGACGTTCGTGGCGCTGTCCGGGCCGTTGTCGGTAAGGGTGACGGTGTAGTTGATCGTGTCGCCCACGTTGGGGGTCGGGTCGCTGACGGTCTTGGCCAGTGACAGGTCGGCCTGTTGCGGGGTGAGGGCGGCGGTGGCGGTGTTATTGCTCGTCACCGGGTCGAACTGGTCCGCGTGCGTGATCGTCGCCGTGTTGGTCTGCGGGGTGGGGCTGCTGACGGTCGCCTGGATCACCAGCGTGACCGGCGATCCGACGTTGACCGTCCCTACGCTCCAGAGGCCGGTGCCGGGGTTGTAGGTGCCCTGGCTCGGGATGGCCGCGACGAACGTCAGGCCCGCGGGAAGGGCGTCGGTTACCTGGACATCGGTCGCGCCGTTCGGGCCGATGTCCGTCAGAACGACCATATACGTCACGATGTCGCCGGCGTTGGGAGTCGCCGTGCTGACGCTCTTGGTCAGCGCCAGGTCGGCTTGCTGGGGAGTCAAGCTGACCCGGGCGGCATTGTTGGCCGATACGGGGTCGAACTGATCGGCGCCGGAGATCGTCGCGGTATTCACCGTCGGGCTCGGGCTCGTGACCGTCGCCTGGATCGTGAGGACCTGCGCCGCGGAGGTCATGACGCTCCCGACATCCCAGGCCCCGGAGGTGGCGTCGTAGGTCCCCGCGGTGACCGTCGCCGAGACGAAGGTCAGGCCCGTCGGCAGGATGTCCTGCACCGCGACCCCCGTCGTGTTGTTCGGGCCATTGTCGCCGACCGTCACGATGAAGGTGACCGTGTCGCCCACGTTCGGGGTCGGGTTGCTCACGAACTTGGTCACGAACAGATCGGCCTGCTGCGGCGTGACGGTCGTGGACGCGGTGTTGTTGCCCGTGTTAGGGTCGAACTGGTCCGAGTGGCTGATCATCACGATGTTGGTCGACGGGCTCGCGCCGATGACCGTGGCGTTAATGATCAGGGTCGTGGACGAGCCGTTCGCCAGGTCCCCCGCCATCCAGACCCCCGTGGCGGGGTCGTACAACCCCTGCCCGGGCACCGCCGAGACAAAGCTGACGCCGGCCGGCAGCATGTCCTGGAGGGTGACACCCGTGGCGTCGTCCGGGCCGTTGTCGGTGAGGGCGACGGTGTAGGCGATCGTCTCGCCGACATTGGGGGTCGGATCGCTCACCGTCTTGGCCACCGACAGGTCGGCCTGTTCCGGGACGTCTGACGTCGTCGCGGTGTTATTGGCCGTGTTGGGGTCGAACTGGTCGGCGTGGCTGATCGTCGCCGTATTGACCGTCGAGGTCGGAGTCGTCACCATCGCCTGGATCCGCAGCGACTGCGGTTGGGTGGTGGCGACCGTGCCGACGGTCCAGAGGCCGCTGAGCGGGTCGTAGCTCCCCTCGCTCGCCGTGGCACTCAAGAAGAAGAGGCCAGATGGCAAGGGATCGGACACGACGACATCCGTCGCCGAATCGGGGCCGCTGTCGGACAGAGTGATCGTATAGGTGATCGTGTCGCCGACGTTGGGCGTGGGGTTGTCCACCGCCTTGGAGAGGACCAGGTCGGCCTGCTGCGGGGTCTCGGTGGCGGACGCGGTGGTGTTACCCGGGTTGGGGTCGAATTGGTCGGAGTGAGTGATCGTCGCCGTGTTCGTCTGTGGGCCAACGGTGAGAGTAGCGGCAAAACCGTCGGACGTGGGGATCGACGGTAGGTTCCTCAGCGCAGCGGGCCCGAGGACCGTCGCCTTGAGCGTTAATATTTGCGGGGTTGATGTCGCCACCGTCCCCACGCTCCACAGTCCGGTCGTGGGATCGTAGGTTCCCTGGCTCGGGGAGGCCGACACGAACCCCAGCCCCTCTGGTAGTAGGTCAGTCACCACCACATCGGTGGCGGTGTTCGGGCCGCTATTACTGAGCGTCAACGTGAAGGTGATCGTGTCGCCCACGTTCGGGGTCGGGTCGTCGACGGTCTTGACGAGACTCAGGTTGGCGAGCTGCGGCGTCTCGAGGACAGACGCGGTGTTGTTGGCGATGATCGGGTCGAACTGGTCGGCGCCGGTGATCGTCGCCGCGTTCGTCTGCGGGCTGGAGCTGACGACCAGGGCCCGGATCATCAACGTCTGGGGTGAGGATGTTGTGACCGTCCCCACGCTCCAGAGGCCGGTCGATGAGTTATACGTCCCCTGGCTGGGCGTCGCCGAGACGAACGAGAGTCCCGTGGGGAGAAGGTCGGTCACCTGCGCATTCGTGGCGGTATTCGGGCCCTTGTCCGTCAGGGTGACGGTGTAGGTGATCGTGTCACCGACGTTCGGCGTCGGGTTGCTCACCGTTTTGGCGAGAGCCAGGTCGGCCTGCTGGGGCGTCACCGCGGCACCGGCGGTGTTGTTGGAAGCCACCGGATCGAACTGGTCGGCGTGGCTGATAGTCGCCGTGTTCGTCACGGGGTTCGGGCTGTTGACGGTCCCGCTCAAGGCGAGCGTCGCGGGCGCTGTAGTGGTCACGGTCGCGGCCGTCCAGAGTCCCGTGGCGCTGTTGTACGTCCCCTGGCTGGGCGTCGCCGAGACAAACGACACGCCGGCGGGGAGGAGGTCGCTGATCTGCACGCCCGTGGCGGTATCCGGGCCATCGTCGGTGAGGGTGATGGTGTAAGTGATCGTGTCCCCCACGTTGGGGGTCGGGTTGCTGACGGTCTTGGTCAGCGCGAGGTCGGCCTTCCGGGGGGTCACGGCGGCGGTGGCGCTGTTATTAGCCGTGTTGGGGTCGAACTGGTCGGCGTGGCTGATTGTCGCCGTATTCGACGAGGGATTCGGGCTCGCGACGATCGCCTGGATCGCCAGCGTCTGGGCCGACGAAAGGCCGACGTTCCCGACCGTCCAAGTCCCCGTGCCCGAGTTGTAACTCCCCTGGCTCGGCGTGGCCGAGACGAACGTCAGGCCCGTGGGCAAGATGTCCTGCACCGCGACCCCCGTCGCGTTGTTGGGGCCGTCGTCCCGCACCGTCATGGCGTACGTGACGGTATCGCCCACGTTGGGGGTCGGGTTGTTAACCGTCTTGGCGAGGACGAGGTCGGCCTGCTGCGGCGTGACGACCGAGGTCGCGGTGTTGTTGCCGGGATTCGGGTCGGTTTGATCCGAGTGGGTGATCGTCGCGGTATTGGTCGCCGGGCTCGCGCCCACGACCGTGGCGCTGACGGTCAGGACCGCCGACGACCCGCTCGCCAGACCCCCGACCGTCCAGATCCCCGTGGCGGGGTCGTAGGATCCGTGCCCGGGCGCGGCGGCGGCGAAGCTGAGGCCGGCGGGCAGCGAGTCCTGCAGGGTGACACCGGTAGCGCTACTCGGCCCGTTGTCGGCCAGCGTGACCGTGTACGTGATCGTGTCCCCCACGTTGGGGGCGGGGTTGCTCACCGCCTTCGTCACAGACAGGTCGGCCTCTTGCGGGGAGGTCGCGGCTGAAGCGGTATTGTTCGCGGTGTTGGGGTCGAACTGGTCGGAATGGGTGATCGTCGCGGTGTTGGCCGTGGAAGCCGCGGCGATCACCAACGCCTGGATGCGCAACGAGCGGGGCGCGGTCGTGTCGACGGTACCGACGGTCCAGAGGCCCGTCGCCGCGCTATAGGTCCCCTGGCTCGGGAACGCGGCGACGAACTGGTTGGACGACGGCAGGACATCGGTCACCTGGACATTCGTAGCCGAAGCGGGGCCGCTGTCGGCCAGCGTGATGGTGTAGTTGATCGTGTCGCCGACGTTGGGCGTGGGGTTGTCTACGCTCTTGGAGAGGGCGAGGTCGGCTTGCTGCGGCGTCTCGGTGGCCGTGGCGAGGGTGTTCGCGGTGTTGGGGTCGAACTGGTCGGCGTGGCTGATCGTCGCCGTGTTCGTCCGCGCGGCGGAACTGACGACGATCGCAGTGATCACCAGGTTGCGGACACCCCCCCCGACGTCGACCGTGCCCACGGTCCAGACCCCGGTGGTGCTATTGTAGGTGCCCTGGCTCGCGGACGCGGAGACGAAGGTCAAGCCCGCGGGGAGCGGGTCGGTCACCTGCACGTTAGTGGCCGTGTTCGGGCCTGTATTCCTGAGAGTCACGGTGAAGCTGATCGTGTCGCCGACGTTCGGCGTCGTGTTGCTCACGGTCTTGGAGAGGGCGAGATTCGCCTGCTGCGGGGTCTCGGTAGCCGACGCGGTATTGTTGCCGGCGTTGGGATCGGACTGGTCGGAGTGGGTGATCGTCGCCGTGTTCGTCAGCGCGGCGGAACTGACGACGGTCGCATTGATCACCAGCGTCTGAGGCGACGCGGTCGTGATCGTCCCCGCCGTCCAGAGACCGGTCGTCGCGTTATAGGTCCCCTGGCTGGGGGTCGCCGAGACGAAGGTCAGCCCGCTCGGCAGAAGGTCGGTGACCTGCGCATTGGTCGCGGGCGACGGACCGAGGTTGGCCAGGTTCAGGGTGAAGGTGACCGTGCCGCCGACGTTGGGGGTCGGGTTGGTGACCGTCTTCGTGAGCGACAGGTCGGCCAGCGGATGGACGAGGAAGCTCGCGGCGGAGCTGAGGGCCGTCAGCGGGAACCCGGAGGTCGCGCCGACCGCGGTGATCGTCGCCTGGTTGGTCACGGTCGTCTGGTCGGGGGTGTTCGCGTTGACGCGGACCTCAAACGTCACCGTCGTCGAGGTACCGATGGCTAGGGAGCCGCCGGTCGTCGCGTTGGCCCCCGTCCCCAGGCGGAAGATCACGCTGTCGCCGCCGGCGTTAAACTGGGCTTGGTCATCGCCGGCCGCGTCGGTCTTCGCGCCGGCGTTGGCCCCGGAGACGACGACGAGGGTCCCGGGGACGTACTGCGTATTGGTTGGGATCGGGTCGGTGAGGACGACGTTATTGGCCCCATCCTGCCCCGAGTTGCTCACCGTCATCGAGTACTGGATGAGATCACCGGGCTGGACGGGGCCGGAGGCGTTCGTCAGGTCCGTCGCTGTCTTGGTGCTCACGACCTGCGGAGCGTACAGATTGATGGCCGTGGTCACCACGCCGGGGAAATACTGATCGTTCGTCGTCTGCAACTGGAAGGTCGCGCCGGTGGCGCCGTTAGGGACGAAGCCCGAGGCGTCGACGATCTTGGCGTCGAAGCCGAGCTGGTTGATGTAGTTGGGAGTCTTGGCGGTCACCCGGGTCCCGAGATTCGAGATCGTGCTGTTGAAGAAGTTGTTGACCGGGTTCACCGCGTCGCTCAGCGCGTTGCCGTTGAGTGACATGCTGTCGCCGGTGAATCCAAGGTCCCCCTCGTAGGCGACCACGCCGACCTTGGCGTTGACGGCCCCGGTCGGTGGCGTGACGAATCCGTTGATCGAGCCGGTCACCGCGCTGTCGCCGGAATTGACCGACGCGTAGCCGTCGAAGACGGTCAGGTTGCGCGCGGGCAGGCCGGGTGCCTGGTAGGCGACGACCAGGGCCCATCCGGCGTAGGTGTTGGTTCCGGTGCTGGCCTGGACGTTGGCGGCGGTGTAGGTCCCGCTGCCGGCCGCGGCGACCTGCGAGGTCACGTTGACAAACGACTGGTAATCCGATCCGTTCGAGGTGGTCGACGTCCCGAGGAGCGCACCGTTGAGTGTCAGGTAGCCCCCCGAGGCGGGCGTCGAGAGCTTCACCTGGTTCCGCAGGGAGGCGTCTTGCGGGTTCCTCCCGCCCCAGTAGAGCCCCGCGAAGAGCACCGAGGCCCCGGCGGGCAAACTCAGCGTCGCCGAGCTCGAGTCGAACGTGGTGGGATCCGAGTCCACGTCGACGAACGCCATATTGAAGTCGTTGTTATTGACCTTCGAGCCGACGCCGTTCTGGGCGTTGACCGCCGCCGGGTCGCTGGCCGGGGCGGTCATTGCAGTATTGCCCACCATGGCGATGTCGCCGGTGGCATTCGTCGTGAACCGGGGCGCGAATGGAGTGATGACGCCGAGGAGCGTTCGGTCCTCGAGGACGTCGGCGGTCAGGAGCCTGGCGAATCGGCAATCCGCGCTGGAAGCGGGATGCCTTCGCGTGCGCCGGACGGACGGTGTGCGCATGGTGATTGCTCCCGAAAGCAGGCCCGACCGGAATGAGCGGGCCTTGCCGATCGCGACGATTATCGGGAGTGTCGGCCAAGTGCGGATCTTGGCGGATGCAGATCGCGGGAGTTGACGAGGACTTCGTAAAACAAATGAGCTCTTCGTCGTCCCCGGCCGCAGAATCGTCACCTCCCGACGGGCACCCCTAAGCATACTAGCTTGAAATATATTCGCAAAAAAATAAGGAGCAATAAGCTTGGATCGGACTATTCCTGCGGCTGCCGGCCCGTCTTCCGGGCGGTCATGGCCGGATCCGCGCCCTCGCGGGAGATCTCGTCACATCGTAATGAAATCATGGTGGTTCAAGGGCACGTGGACGAGGCCCTGGCGTCTCCGAGAGCCGGCCTCGGTGGGCGGCGCGCGAGGACCGGTCCGAACGCGGCGTCGGCGAAGCGGGCCCGATCGGGGCCGATCTCGTCCGAGAGGGTCCGGGCGAGGCGGTGCGCCATGCGGGGGGAGGGCTCGCCGTTGGCCAGGGCCAGCGCCTGCTGGCGCAGGATGCTCTCCTTGCGGCGGTAGCACTCGGTCACGCCGGCGGCGTCGAAGATTCGGAGGAGCTCGATCACTACAAGCCCCAGAAGGTCGTTTGAGGTGCACGCCTGGCATCGGACGGACCAGGGGCGGCCACTCCGGTTGAACCCTGGCCGCCGTGGGCGGCACGGTCACGTTCAACCGACTCGCCCTCGGCGCCGGGCTGCGGTGGGCATGTCGAAGGCGAGCGATGGGCGGCTGGCGTGAAGGAATTCGACAATCCTCGGGCGTGATCTGAGCCCGATCGGTCAGGACAGACGCGGGGAGTGTGCTGCTTTCGCCGCGATCGATCTCAGGCCAGAGCTTCGAGTAGCGAACCGGCCTCCACGAGGTCTGGCGTCGTGAACCCTTCCTTGTACGTGCAGTAGACGGCCGCCAGAGCGTCGCGGGCTTCGTCGCGACGGCCCTGCCGCTGCCAGAGACGGGCGAGACTCGTGGTGGCCCGCAGCTCCCACGCCTTGCTCTGCTGGCGCCGGGCCGTCTCGATGGCCAGGCGGAAGCAGCCTTCGCCGGCGGCACTCAGGTCCGGAGACTCGGCCAGCAACAATTCGCCCCTGAGCCGATACAGCTCGGCCTCGTGGCATCGGTCATCATTCTTCTCGGCGACCGCCAGCCCTTCGTCCAGCGCCTCGTGCGCCTCCTCGAAGCTCGCGGACTGCGTGTAGGCATCGCCCAACATGCCGAGGTAAGACGGGACACGCACCTCCGCCCCGGTGGCCCGGAAGGCACCGAACCCCTTCAGGAGAAGTCGCAGCGCCTCCTCCCGCCGGCCCTGCACGAGCATCCCTGCCCCATCGTGGAGCGTGCCCAACGCGCGCCAGAGCTGAAACCTGTGTTCGGTCCCGATCGTCAGCTCTTCCTCGGCCGCCGCCCGGACCTCGGCTCCGAGTCGGCAGTAATGGCCGAGAAACGCAGAGAAGTCCACGGCATGGCCCAGGCTGAACGTGTGCCCGATCGTCCGAGCCAGCTCCTGCGTCTCGCGGTCGAGCCTCAAAGCCCGATCCGGATAGTCGAGGTGCCACAGGGCCAGCACGAGATAGCAACGGTGCGTCACTCCGGCGTTGTGGCCCGAATAGGCGGCCCAGAAGCTGGTGCGATCACGGTCGTCGTAGTCGGCCACCGCCTTCTCGAAGCAATCGCGGGCCTCCTCGAATTGGCCGCGATAGAACATCGTGGCACCCCGCATGAACAACGCTTCCATCAGCATGCCGGGATCGCCCAGACGCTCGGCGAGCGCCATCCCGTCGGCGGCGAGTTCGACGCACGGACGCAGGTCGCCGCGCACCAGGTGCCATTCCCACTGGCCCAACATGATCCCGAACAATTGGGGCTCATGCCCGATCCGCCGGCATAGATCGCGGGCGCGGAGCAGGATCGGCCCGGCTTCGGGCGCCGCGTAACCGCGGGCCGCGATGTAGGCGGGGCCCAGCGCGGTGAGGAACCTCAACTCCTGCCCGTCGCGCTCGCGCGTCTCCTCGAGCGTTTCCAGCAGGGCGAGGCCCTTGGTCAAGTGGGCGATCGCCTCGGAGTCCGCCGCCCGCTCCCGCGACCGCAGCCCCGCCTTGAGCCAGTAGCCGACGGCCTGCTCAGTCAGGCCCGCCTCGGTGAAGTGGTAGGCGAGCAATTCCGGCTGCGTCTCGACGGTCTGCGGGAACCGCGCCTCCAGCACCTCGGCGATCCGCCGGTGGAACTGCTGGCGCTTGCCCTTGACCAACGCGTTATACAGCGCGTCTTCGAGGAGGGCATGCTTGAACAAGTAGGTGCATCGAGGAGGTCGCCCCTTCGGGTAGAGGATCTCCGCGTGCGCCAGTTTCGCCACTTCGGCCTGGAGGGCCACGTCATCCAGGCCCGCGACCGCGGCGAGCAGTTCGTGGCTGAACTCTCGGCCGAGGACCGCGCCGAGTTCGGCGACCTCCCGCTCGCCCTCCATCCGGTCCAGCCGGGCCGTCACCAGGTCCTGGAGGGAGGTGGGGATCTCGCGCGCCGGCAACGCCCCGGCCCGCGAGCCGCCTTCCGCCGGGTGCAGCGCGCCGGTCTCCTGCACCATCTTGGTGAACTCTTCGACGAACAGCGGCACGCCGCCCGTCCGGTCGTAGATCTGGTCGATCAGCGCCTCCGGGACGGCGGCGCCCGCCTTCCGCCGCATCAGGTCGCCGGCCTGCCGCCGGGTCAGGCGGTTCAGGGCCAGGCTGGTCTGGTGGGCGGCCGCGGGCCAGGTCGGCCGGAACTCGGGGCGGAAGGTGAACAGGGTCAGGAGCGAGTCGTGCTGGCCCTCGTCGAGGACCTGCCCCAGGAACTCCAGGGTCGATGCGTCGGCCCAGTGCAGGTCCTCGACGACGAACAGGATCGGCTTCCGGGCGGCGCGCGTATGCAGCCACTCCAGCATCACCCGGAACGTCTCCTCCCTCTGCCGTGCCGGCGTCAGCGAGGGCGGCGGGAAGCGGTCCGTGGGAGGCAGCGACAGCAACGACGCCCACAGGGGTACGGCCTCCGGTCGGGCCAGGTCATACTGCTCCAGGCGGCGGAGCAGCCGGTCGAACCGCGCCTGCGCGGCTCCTCGCGGCCGAAGGCGAGGGCCCGCTCGTAGAATTCGATGGCCGGGTACAGCCCCGTGTTCTGGTAGTGCGGCGAGCAGCGCCACTCGATGACGGGCGCGTCCACCGCCCCTTCGACCATCTGCCCCAGGACGTGCTCCTTCAGCGTGTACACCAGGCGCGACTTCCCCAGGCCCGGCTCGCCGACGAGCAGGACGACCTGCCCCATGCCCTCCTGGGCCCGCTCCCAGCGGTCCTTGAGCAGGTTGATCTCGTGGTCGCGGCCGGTCAGGGGCGTGAGCCCGGCCGGCACCGCCGTCTCGATCGGGTTCCGCGCCGGGGCGACGGACTGGACGCGGAACAGCTCGGCGGCGTGCGCCACGCCCCTGAGCTTGCGGCTGCCGAGGCTGACGCATTCGAAGTGGGCCCGGAGCAATTGGTGGGTGGTCCCGGTGCAGGCGACCTGGCCGGCCTCGGCCACATCCTTGAGCCGGACCGCCACGATGCGCGCCTCCCCCACCAACGAGACCGACTCCTCCCGCGCCTCCACCACGGCCGGACCGGTGTGGATGCCGACCCATGGATTCAGCTCCAGTGCTTGTCCGCGGCGGAGGTGCTCTCCCAGGGCCTTCAGATCGTCCAGGAGGCCGAGGGCGGCCAGGGCGGCGCGGCGTGCCGCATCCTCGTGGGCCACCGGGTAGCCGAAGCAGGCCAGCAGCCCCTCCTCGTTGCACTGCACGACCGTCCCATCGAATCGGTGAACAGCCCGCTCGCAGGACTGCTGGAAGGCCCGGAGCATCTTGGCCTGGTCCTCGGCGTCGATGGCCTCCAGGTACGCCTCGGACTCGAACAGGTCGCAGCCGCAGACCAGGACGGTCACCTGCCGGCGCTCGGCCTCGCGGGCGCGGCGGCGTGATGAGGTCGACGTCGAGGACGACTGCGACAAGGCGACCGATCCGGCGCGAGCGTCTCACCCGACGGCACGACCGTGGAGGGTGGACCGGACGGCTGCGAGGGGCCCGTCCCGGCGTGAGCCTGGCTCACACGCCTCAGGTCGTCGGCGAAATCGGCCGCGGTCGTGTAGCGGTCCTGGAGCCGCTTCGCGAGCGCCTTGAGGCAGACCTGCTCCAGCTCGGGCGGGATCTCGCGGCGGAGCTGGCGCGGTGGCTGCGGCTCGTCGTCGCGCACCTGCCGGAGGAGCTCGCCGGTGTCGGCCGCCCGGAACGGCACGCGGCCGCAGAGCATCTGGTAGAGCACCACGCCCAGGCTGTAGATGTCGGTCCGGCCGTCGATCCGATGGGCCGCGCCCCGGCCTGCTCGGGTGCCATGTATGACGGGGTGCCGGAGATGATGTCCAGCTCGGAGCCGCCGGACCTCGACTCGTCGAGGCCGAGGCCAAAGTCCACGAGGACCGGCCCGCGGTCCGGGGTGACGATGATATTCGCCGGCTTGACGTCGCGGTGGACGATCAGCCGGGCGTGGGCGTGGGCCAGGGCGTCGGCCAGGGCCGCCGCGATCCGGGCCGCCTCCGACCACGTCGGGCGATGATCCCGCAGCCACCGGCCGAGGTCGGGGCCCTCGAGGAAATCAGAGACGAGGTAGACCTGTCCGCCGTCCAGGCCCACGTCATGGACCGCCACGATGCCGGGATGGCTCAACTGCGCGAGCCGTCGAGCCTCCTGGAGGAACCGATCCGCCTCGGCCTGCGGCACTCCGGGGCCGCCTCGGAGGACCTTGATGGCCACGGGTCGGTCGAGCTGGGTGTCGTGGCCGAGGTAGACCGCGCCGAAGCCCCCGGACCCCAGGGCGTCCCGCACCTCGTAGCGGCCGAATGCCGTCGGAGGAGCCGGGGCGTCCCTCATCGTCGCCGGCTCGGCCATCGCGCCCGGAGTCAGGGCTACCGTCAGATTAGGCTCGCTCCCGGACTCCGGTTCCCTGGCGGCCGGGCCGGGGAGCGAGGAATCCGACTCCACGGCGAGATCGCCCGAGGGCTCGTCCGGGTCGTGCTTCCCCGTCGGGTGCAATGCCGCATCCTCCTCGCGTCTCGGGCGCCTCCTTGCGCCGATCGCGCGTGCCGAGGGTCGAGCGCCTCGGAGAGAAGTGGCGGTCGGACGTCCGCATGCACAGGATCGCCGGACTCGGATCGGGGCCGTCCGACGACCCTCATCCTAGCCGCACCGGCCTACTGCCGCGAGAACGAAGTTGATCCGTCTACCATCGCGGAAATCCGGAGCGGATGACCTCGCTGCCGGCGACCCGAGGGGTCGGGTCATCGATCAAGCGGGCATATCCGCCGCCATCTCCCGGGAACTGCCAGCGCATGGCGCCCGGCCGCCAAGGACAATGCCGGTCAGTTCTTCCGCCGCCAATTCCCGGCGCAGGTGTTCCCTGTCCGCTTCGCGTTGCACGCGTCGGTCCGCGCTACCGACGCTCTGCCAGGAGTCCTCAATCTCCAGCGCCGGTTGACCGTCGACGGCGACGGTCGACCGTGGATCGACGGGTTTTTGGCCGGAATTCCGCATCTTGTTGCTTGGCGGTCGACCTTCGCGCGCAATGGTCGACCGCCATCAAGTCCCTGATCCGAAAGTGCTTGCGACACGAAATCGGAGAAAAGTTGACCTTCGGTGCGGGAAGGAGCCCTCATGTGCGCGAAGTCCACGGGGTGGTCGGTTCGGTCAATCGCGCCTCACGCCCGGCAGGGATGGCTACACTGCAGATCTGGGTCAACCGTCAACCGGGGCGGTCCAAGTGTCTCGTGGGCAGTAACTTAAGGCGGTTGACCTTTCACTGGTCTGGGTCAACCACGGTCAACCAGGCTCGACCCGGCGTACGAGGTGATGCCCTGCCAGCTGTTCGATCGCGACCGAGCCACGGGCCTCCCGCATGGAGTGGTCGCAGGGCTCCGCCCCGGGTGCATAGCGGCAGGGAGACGCTCTCGAGGGCATCCTGACCCGCAAGACGGGCCCCGCGCCACAGGCCGAGTCGGGCGCATCGACGCCCTCCTGCTCCGCAAGTGGTATCGCGAGGCCGTCCACTCGGCGATCGCCGCCACGGTGGCGGACGCGGCCGAGGTCGAGGACGAGCTGCGGACCCTGTTCGACGCCCTGGGGCCCTGACGCGGGAATCCGCGAATAATTCCCGCGACCCTGTATGGTCCGGCCGGATTTCCGGTAAAGGTGGGCGTATCCGATCGCTCGCGAACCGGAGACCCGCCGATGTCCGACGCGCGACGCTGCTCCGATTGCGGGTCCGATCTGCCCCCCGCGCCCCCGAGGGCCTCTGCCCCCGCTGCCTGCTCGGCGCGGGCCTCAACAGCGACGCCCTGAGCGTCGGCCGCGGCGGCGACGTCGGCGCGACGATGTCGCTCGGCTCCGGCGGCGTGCTCGAGACGCTCTCCGCGACCCTCGGCGCCGTCCCCCGCGTCCTGCTCCGCGACACCGACGCCGGCCTCGAGCTGCCAATGGTCCGGCCCGATCGCGAGCAGGGCGACGACTCGACCCGCTACCGGATCGACGGCGAGATCGCCCGCGGGGGCATGGGGGCCGTGCTCCGGGGCCGCGACCCCGACCTCGGCCGCGACGTCGCCATCAAGGTCCTCCGCGAGGACCTCAGCGACAACTTCGACATGGTCCGCCGGTTCGTCGAGGAGGCCCAAATTGGCGGCCAGCTCCAGCACCCGGGGATCGTGCCGATCTACGAGCTCGGGGCCTTTGCCGACCGCCGGCCGTTCTTCTCGATGAAGCTGGTCAAGGGCCACACGCTCGCCGCGCTGCTCGACGCGCGCAAGGACCCGGCCTCGGATCTGCCACGGTTCCTGGCGATCTTCGAGTCGATCACGCAGACGGTGGCCTACGCGCACGCCCGGGGGGTGATCCACCGCGACCTGAAGCCGTCGAACGTGATGGTGGGTTCGTTCGGCGAGGTGCAGGTGATGGACTGGGGGCTGGCGAAGGTCCTGCCGCGGGGTGGGGTCGTCGATGATGTCTCGGCCGGCAAGGCCCCCAAGGAGGAGACGGTCATCGCCACGGCCCGGAGCGGGTCCAATGACTCGGACATGTCCCGCGCCGGCTCGGTGCTTGGGACGCCCTCGTACATGGCGCCGGAGCAGGCGCGAGGCGAGGTCGGGCGGGTCGACGAGCGGGCCGACGTCTTCTCGCTGGGGTCGATCCTCTGCGAGATCCTGACCGGCGGGCCCGCCTTCACCGGGAGGTCGTCCGGTGAGATCCAGCGCAGGGCGGCGCTGGGCGACCTCGCCGACTCCTCCGCCCGGCTCGACGCTTGCGGGGCCGACGCCGAGCTGATCGCGATGGCGAAGGACTGCCTGGCCCCCGAGCCGGAGGACCGGCACCGGTCCGCGGTCGCGGTCGCGGATCGCGTGACGGCCTACCTGGCGGGCGTGCAGGAGAAGCTGCGTCGGGCCGAGCTGGAGGGCGTGGAGGAGCGGGCCCGCCGTCGCACGACCACCATCGCCGCGGCGGCGGTGATCCTGCTCGGCCTGGCCGGCGGCGGGGGCTACATCTGGAACCAGCGGCAGAGGGCCGAGCGGGTGGCGAGGACCGCCCGCGCCGTCGACGAGGCCCTGGCCGACGCGGCGCAGCTCCGCGGCGAGGCGCTGGCCGCGCCGCCCGGCGAGACCGGCCGATGGGCCGAGGCGCTCTCGGCGGCAAAGCGGGCCGAGGGTCTGCTCGCCCAGGGCGAGGCCGACGCGCCGCTCAAGGGACGGGTCGATGCGCTGCTGGCGCAGCTCGAGACCGACCGGGCCGCCGCCGCCGACAAGGCCCGCCGCCTGGAGGCGGACCGCGCCCTGTTGGCGGCCCTAGAGACCATCCGCGGCCGGCGCGCCGAGCACCTCGACCCCAAGGTGTCCGACACCGAGTACGCCGCCGCGTTCCTCAACTCAGGCCTCGACCTCGACCGGTCCGCCCTGGCGGAGTCGGCCCGGTGGCTGGCCGCGCGCTCCGAGCCGGCGGAGCTGGCCGGCTACCTCGACGACTGGACCTACGTCCGGATCAAGGCGGAGCGTCCCGAGCCAGACTGGCGGCGACTGGTCGCGGCCGCGCGGACGGCCGACCCCGACCCGTGGCGCGACACCCTCCGCGCGCGGGTCGCGGGCAAGGACCCCGCGGCGGCCGCCGAGCTCCGCCGGCTCGCCGACGACGGGAAGGCCCTCGACCTCCAGACCGCGCCAAGCCTGATCCTCCTGGCCCGCCAGCTCAAGGACGGCGTCGGCGACCGCGAGCGGGCCGCCCGGGTCCTGCGCCGCGCAGTCTCTCGCCACCCGGGTGAATTCTGGGCCCAGATCGAGCTGAGCAACGTCCACGGCCTCGACTCGGGCACGGCAGGGGAGATGTACCCACGACCCGAGGAGTCAGTGCGACACTCGACCGCCGCGGTGGCGATCCGACCCGGGAGCCCGATGGCCCACCGCGCCCTGGGGATCGCCCTGCACGCCCTGGGAAAGTTCGACGAGGCCGTGGCCGAGTATCGCGAGGCGATGCGGCTCAAGCCCGACTACTACAAGACTCACGTCAGTTTGGCGATCGGCCTGCACGCCCAACGGAAGCTCGACGAGGCCGTGGCCGAGTACCGCGAGGCGATCCGGCTCAAGCCCGACTACGAATGGACCCACATCGACCTCGGCGGTCTTTTCGCGGAACGAGGAATGTCGAACGAGGCTGCCGCCGAATTCCTCGAGGCGAGCCGAATCAATCCCCAATCGGCCCTGGCCCGCAACATGCTCGGCCGCGCCCGATACCTCCAGAAGAGGTACGACGAGGCGATCGCGGCCTACCGCGAGGTGATCCGTATCGACTCGGGCGACGGCGGTTGGTACCACAACCTCGGCGATGCCTTGAGGGGCCAGGGCAAGCTCGACGAGGCCGTCGCCGCGTACCGCGACGCGATCCGCCTCAAGCCGGGCCTGGCCTCGGCCTACAACGGCCTCGGGCTGGCCCTGAAGGCGCAGAAGAAGACCGACGAGGCGATCGCCGCGTACCGCGAGTCGATCCGCCTCGACCCCCATGACGCCCTGGCCCACAGCAACCTCGGGAACGCGCTGAGGGACAAGGGGAAGCTCGACGAGGCCGTCGCCGCGTACCGCGAGGCGATCCGCCTCAGGCCCGACCTGGCGACGGCCCACAACGGCCTCGGCAACGCCCTGTGGGATCAGAAGAAGCTCGACGAGGCCGCCACCGCGTACCGCGAGTCGATCCGGCTCAAGCCCGACGAGCCATGGGCCCACAGCGGCCTCGGGAACGCCTTGAGGGATCAGGGGAAATTAGACGAGGCGGTGGCCGAGTATCGCGAATCGATCCGGCTCAATCCCGACTATGCGTTCGCCCACAACGGCCTGGGGAACGCGCTGAGGCGGCAGAGGAAGCTCGGAGAGGCCGTCGGCGAATATCGCGAGGCGATCCGACTGCAGCCCGACCTGGCCATGGCCCACAACAATCTCGGCGTCGCCCTGGGAGACCAGGGGAAGCTCGACGAGGCGGCGGCCGCGTACCGCGAGGCGATCCGGCTCAAGCCCGATGACGCCCTGGCTCACAGCAACCTCGGCGTCTTCCTGATGGGCCAGGGAAAGCTGAGTGACGCGGCGGCCGCGTACCGCGAGGCCATCCGACTCAGGCCCGACAATGCCCTGGCGCACAACAACCTGGCCGACTGCCTGAAGGAGGCGGGCGACCTGGACGCCGCGATGATTTCGATCGGTGAGGCCCTGCGGCTCGAACCCGAGAACGGAGTCTCGCGGGGAACCCTGGCCGAGATCCTCCTGCTCCGCGGCCAGTTCGCCGAGGCGATCCCCGCCCTGGAACGGGCCGCGGAGCGGCTGGCCGCGACGGGGCAAGGCAAGATGGCGGCGACCTACAAGGGCCTCTTGCCCAGGGCCCGATGGCTCGTCGGCCACGGCGAAGTCCTGAAGACCCCGGGCGCCAAGGAGACGAAGGCTCTGGAGCTTGCGGTTCGCGCCCGCGAGGGGGGTCGGCCGGCGCTGGCGGCGCGGCTGTATGAGGTGGGGCTGGCCGCCTCCCCCGCTCGGGCAGATGACCTCAAGGCAGGGCACCGCCACGCCGCGGCGTGCGCCGCCGCCCTGGCCGGCTCCGGCAGCGACCGGGACAACCCGCACCCCGATGACGTAGAAAGGGCCGAGTTCCGGCGCCTTGCCCTCGACTGGCTCAAGACCGACCTGGCCGCCCGGTCGAGGCGCCTGAAGACCCAGGCGAAGGCCGGACCGGACGTCCGGACGGCCCCCGAGGCGTGGCGAGAGGACGCCGACCTTGCCGGCGTCCGAGACCCCGCGGCGCTGGCCAAGCTTCCCGGGGCGGAGCGGAAGGACTGGCATGCGCTCTGGGTCGACGTCGACGCCCTGATCAAGCAGCGTGAGGCGACGAAGCTGTGATCGGAGGACCTTGATGAGATAGGTGGTGGTCCGGAGGTCCGCCATGCCGAAGTCGATAGATCGGAAGTAGCCTCGGGCGACCACACCGACGCACTTTCGGACCCCCGCGTGCTACGGCCCCCCCCCAGCAGGCGTCCGCCCGACGGTCACTCATGACCCGCGACGAGATGCGGGCGAAGTCCCGCGACCCGGCCCCCGGTTCATTTCACCGGGGGAGGGCCGTCGGTTCACGGCGGGGCTCTTTGTTCTGTTCGTGGCGATACTTCGAAATCGCATCGTAGACGACTCGCCGGGCACGATTGATGGAACCGAGCGGTCGATGCTCGGGCAGGGCATGCCAGGGAGTAAACGAAAGCTGCTCCCCGACCTCCAGATCCTTGAAGGCCGTCGGATCTTGCTTCGGGATGCGGATGAGGGCGATCCTCTGGAAGGGAGACACGGCTTCGTCCCAGACCACAGAGGGGTCCTCCACCGGCATCCTCACCGGGTCGGTCTGGAGCTGGACCATGAACTCGAAATACACGTCCTCCTTCGACAGTTGCTCCAGGAGGGCTTCGCGCAGGTATTCCGGCCCGGGGTTGGCCGGCTTCGCGTTGGTGCCCCTGGAGATCGGCCGGGCGGAGAACTTGATCGCGTGCGGCCCCAGCTTGTAGGGCTCTTCGCTAAAGTACTGACCCTGGAGTGGGTTGTAGAGTTCCGCCGACGACAGCCCCTCGCTCACCTCTAAGAAGCTGTTTCAAAACCCTCATGCGATGCGCTTGAGGCAGATCAGCGAGGCCGCCAATTCGTGAAAGGCCTGGAAGTGAGCCCCCTTCTTCTCGTAGCACATCTTGAGCCTCCGGGCGTTCCCGAACCAGCTCAAGGTGCGCTCGACGACGTACCGTGTCTTGCCCAGGCCGCTGCCATGCTCCCGAGCCTTCCCCAGCGACGCGAGCAGGGGTTCGACCCCCAAACATCGAACTCGGGCCTTGTTCGCGGCCGAGCCGTAGCCGGCGTCCCCTTGGAGCACTTTGGGCCTCGTCCGAGGCCGACCCAGGGCCCCTTGGACCGGGCGCATGCTCAGCACCATCGCCTCTGTCATCGCGTCATCGCGAATGTTCGCCGGGGTGGTCTTCACCACCAGGGGCACCCCTCGAGCATCGGTCAAGATGTGGCGCTTGCAGCCCGCCTTGGCTCGATCCGTCGGATTCGGACCGGTGTGCGCCCCCCAAAAACCGCGCGGACGCTCGCGCTGTCGATCACCGCGCGTTCGAGATTGATCGCCCCCGCCTTGCCCAGGGCGGTAAGCAGCGCCGCATGCAGTCGCGGCCACACATCGAGCGTCGTCCAGAGGGCGAATCGCCGCCAGCAGGTGCTGCCGCTGCCGCAATTCATCTCCCGGGGTAGGGCCTGCCAGGGGATGCCGGTCTTGAGGACGAAGATGACGCCCGCGAGCGCCTGGCGGTCCGAGATCCGAGGCCGTCCCCCCTTCGGACCGGGCGGCGACTTGGGTAACAACGGCTCGATGATCGACCAGAGCTTGTCCGTGACGAGTTCCGCCATGCCTGAGCCTCCTTGCGGTCGGCGATGGCGGTAGTTTACAGAAATCCCGGGGTTTTGAAACAGCTTCTAAGGCCCTGGGATGGGTCCGCCAGAACTCGTCGAGCTTGCCGTCGGCCCGGGACTGGAAGAAATCGACGTAGTCCTTGAGATTGCTGATGGGGAAGACCGGGAAATTGATCATCAGGAAATCCTGCGTCTGCGCATCTTTCTCGGCTTCGAGGACCTTCGCCCCTTCGACCCCCAGGAGCTTGACGGCCATGCCGCGCGCCTCGGGGAGCGTGTCCGCCCGAACCGCGGGACCGCTGGCGGAGAACCGAATCACGGCATCGAACGTGCGCGGCGCCTTGAAGACACCATGACGCACCTCCTTGGGGAGGCCGTCGAGGACGATGAATTCGGCGCGCACCAGACCGTGGGCCTTGGGATGCGCGTCGCGAAGGACGGGCTTGCCCGCAGGATACTGGACGCGGAGCCGCTCGATGGTGAGCGCGACGATCTTGTCGATCAACGCCGCCTCGTCGGGCTGCACGACTTCTGCGCCGAGCTGGGGTTTCGGCTGGTCCGGAACGCCCGCCGCGGCCGCCTGGTAACCGCCCTGGATCTTGTTGTGGAAGAACGTCTTATCTTTCCAGGCCGGGATGGCGTCCTCCGGACCGCCGAAAGGGGCGACCTGATTGGGCGTGCTCGGGATGGACTTCAGGTATTCGATGAGCGCCCGGCGCTCCTCCTCCTTCAGCAGCGGCCCGATGACGCCTTTCCCCCGAGGCCCGTCTTCGAACGAGTGCCCGGCGTTGGAGTTGCCATAGAGGGACGTATCGAACCGGAACTTGCCCGGCTTCTCTGACGTGTCGACGCCCACCTTCACCGGATCGAACTCGGCCCCGACGAAGAACGTCTTGGAGCGATCCTTCGCGGGGATGAGCAGCTCGTAGATGTTCGGGACGGAGTTGTTGTGCAGGTACGGTGGGATCGCCCAGGTGCCGTCGCGCGGGGCCGACTTGTAGAGACCATTCGGCGGGGTGGGTTCGCTTTCATAGCGATAACCGCTCGCGGCCTCCAGCTCGTCGTCGCCGAGATTGAGCCCGGAGAGCGCCTTCTTGAGGGTCCCCCCGATGGCGGGCATCAACACAGCGAGTGCCGGAGCGACCTCCTTCCCCTTGAAAGGAGGGGACAGAAACTCACTCATCTGCCCGGCCATCATCGTCGGGTTGCCGCCGTAACTCAGGTTCGCCACCTGGGCCGCATCCGTTCCGACGAACTCGGCCGACACGAGGGCGTTCTCGATGAACCGCTTGCCGTGCTTCTTCGGCTCGCTCCAGCGGTGAGGCCATTGCGAGTGGCACGAGGCGCAGTGCCGGGCATACAACTCCGCCCCCCGGGCCGCCTTCTTCTGGTCGATCTTGCCCAGGACGTCCTCGGGCCACGTAGGGGGTGCCAGCTTTCGCAACAGGGTCTCGATCAGGATCTGGCCCTTGAGGTCCATCGTGGAATCGAACAGTCCCTCGGCCGGCGTCTTCGCGGTCAGGTCGGTCCTGACCCAAACGCCCATGGACTCGCCGGCGTTGCGCCAGGGGAAACTGCTGGGTGCCCCTCCAGCCGATCCAGGCCGACTGGGGGGCGTTCCAGAGGAAAGGCCACTTGACCGGGGCATTTGTGGGAATCCAGTTTTCCGGGCGCCCAGGTCGTGGGAGACCACCTGGTTGTGGACCAGGGTGATCGCATCCATCCGTCCCGGGCCGACGTCACCGGACGACACGTAGCCCGTGCGGACGCGGTGAAGATAGGCCGCCTCGGCCTCCACGCGCTTGCGCAATTCCGCCTTGCCGGCGTCGTCGCGACGGCTGAGCTTGTCCGCCAGGCGATCGAACTTCTTCGGGTCGGCGACCGCGGCCGCGACGGCGTCGTTCAGCCCCCGGACGAAGGCGTACAGGTCGAAAGTCAGGTTGACCCCGCCGTCGATCCGGATCTTGTTTCCCTTGTATTCGAGCTGCCCATTGTGGCACGCGGAGCAAGAGATCCCGGCCCACTCCCCCTTCCAGCGTCCTTCGGTGACGACCGTCTTGGTCCACCCGATCGGCAGGGCGTCGGGGTTGAGCCCAGGGTTGGCGGGCTGGGGGACGAGTCCGTACCGGACCATGTTCTCGTCGGCGCGGAACGGCTTGTCGCTCTTCGCTTGTTCGAGGTTGAGGAAGACGTCGTAGGACAGCAGCGCCGAACCCTGAGACGTCCGGTAATACTGTTGCCGCTCCTCTTCGGTCCAGCCCTGGTCCCGGTACACGACCTTGTCCCTGGCATCCTGGGCCTGCGCGGCGGGAATGCCCAGGAAGGCGAGCAACCCTCCGGCCAGCGCCAGGAGGCGAAACAGCAGCACATTCATCGATGTGTCCTCATTGGCGTCGCAGGATATTGAACGCCCCGCGTTGTGTGGGCCGGGATTTTTCAAATGACATTGCCCCGGTCGTCCGGGCCTTCGCCCGGATGGACTAATGACATATTGGACACCGGCCGCGTTCCTAAATCCAAGGAAAACCGCTGATCGGAGCGTCCGGCACGCCGGATGGCCGAGGAGCGAAACATAGGGGCGATTCCGAGACGGAGAGACGTCAGCGTATCAGCCGTGCCAGGAGGTGGAGAGTTCGCACTTACCGTCCGAAGCGGGGCCTCTCGGGTCGCCATTCAGGGTCTAGGTGACGTGCTTCGGTCCGCGCTGCCGGAGCAACTTCGGCCGACAACACCGAAACATGCCGTCTCGCTGGCCGTGGCCCGGACGATTGCGCCAACAGCGTCCGTGGGAATGCCGCAACCGCGTCGAGAGACGTGAGCCCCTGAGATCGGGCCAACAAGGGGCGCCGTTCTGGTTTGGGGACTTCCTCGGGCCGTGCGCCGCGGACTGTCCGGCCTGCGGTTTGCTCTTCACCGCGGACAACCCGCCGCTTGTCCCCCGGGTTCCTGCGCGGACTCCGGATCACTGGCCTGATCACTGTCACCTGCGGAAGCGGCTGATCCCGGCCCGGCGTGCCCTGGCCCTCGCCCCGCGTGGCCTACGGATTCGCGATCGACCCCCGGTCCCCGGCCGAGACCGTGTGACTCACAGCCTATTGAAACAGTGCGCGAGATGGATCATCCTTCACTCAACCGGCCACACCGTCAGAGGGACGGGGCCGGAATCGCCGGCGGGGCGGATAAGCCGACCGATCACCGACGAGTCGACGGTGGAATACGGGATGCGAGTGCCTTCGCCGTCGATCGATGACGAGATCGCCGCTTTGCGCGCGATCGTCGAGGGGACGGCCCGCAGCACGGGCGATCTCTTCTTCGAGTCCCTCGTCAAGCACCTCGCGTCCACGATCGGGGTGAGCTACGCGTTCGTCGCCGAGTTCGCCGGGAGCGCGACCCACGTCCTTACTCTCGCCTACTGGGGCCGGGGCGAGGTCCTCCCGAACATCGAATTCGACCTCGCTGGGACCCCGTGCGAGGACGTGGTGCGGGGGGGGCTCTGCCACCATCCCCTCGGGGTCCAGGAGAGGTTCCCCCTCGACCAGGGGCTGATCGAACTGGGGATCGAGAGCTACCTCGGCGTCCCGCTGCTCGACGGCGAGGGGAAGGTCCTCGGGCACCTGGCCGTGTTCGACGAGCGGCCCATGCCGCCCGAGCCGCGCCGGCTGTTCATCTTCCGGATCTTCGCCGCCCGCGCCGCCGCCGAGCTCGAGCGCCTGCGGGTCGAGAGCCGGCTGGTCGAGAGCGAGCGCCGCTACCGGGATCTGTACGAGGAGGCTCCGAATGCTTACATGTCGCTCGGGGTGGACCTCGACCTGATTAGCGTGAATCGCCGCGCCACGCATCTCCTGGGTTATTCCGCCGAGGACCTGCTCGGATCGAGCATCATGACCCATTTTGCGGACACGCCCGCCGGCCGGGGACGGGCCGCGCAAGCGTTCGCGGACGGGTTCGGAGGGCACGACGCCTCCGGCCTCGAATTGGAGATGCGCCGACGCGATGGTAGCCCGCTTTGGGTCAACCTGTGGATGCGGCCGATGCGCGGCGTTGACGGGGCGATCCAGGCCGTGCACTCGATCTGGATCGACGTCACCGATCGCGTGCTCGCGGAGGCCGAGCGCACCCGGCTGACGGAGCAGAACCTCTACCTCCGGCAAGAGATCAAGTCCGTCCACAACTTCGAAGAGATCGTCGGTCGGAGCGCCGCGCTGGCTGACGTGCTCGCGAAGGTCCGGCGCGTCGCCCCCACGGACGCGACCGTCCTGATCTCCGGCGAGACGGGCACGGGCAAGGAGCTGATCGCCCGGGCCATCCACTCGACCAGCCCGCGCAGCGACAAGCCGCTGATCAAGATCAACTGCGCGGCACTGCCTGCGGGGCTCGTCGAGAGCGAGTTGTTCGGCCACGAGAAGGGCGCGTTCACCGGGGCGATCGCCCGGCACACCGGCCGGTTCGAGCTGGCCGACGGGGGGACGATCTTCCTCGACGAGATCGGCGAGCTCCCCGCCGACAGCCAGGCCAAGCTCCTCCGCGTCTTGCAGGAGCACGAGTTCGACCGGGTCGGCGGCACGTCGCCGAGGAAGGTCGACGTGCGGGTCATCGCCGCCACGAACCGCGACCTGCTCAAGGCCGTCCGCGAGAAGGCGTTCCGCGAGGACCTCTACTACCGCCTTAGCGTCTTCCCACTCCCGCTCCCGCCGCTCCGCGACCGGGCCGAGGACATCCCGCTGCTGGCGAAGTTCCTCCTCGACAAGTTCGCGGCGCGGGTCGGGCGGCGGTTCGATGGGATCGAGCCGGGCACCCTCCGTCGGCTCATGGCTTACCCGTGGCCGGGGAACGTCCGCGAGCTGGAGAACGTCCTCGAGCGCGCCGTGATCCTCGCGACCGGCCCCGCGCTCGAGGTCGACCACGACGTCCTCAGCCAGCCCGGTCTCCCGCCCGTCGGCGCGACGTCGGCGGCGCTGGAAGACGTGGAGCGGGCCCACATCCTGGCGGTCCTCCAGCAGACGCGATGGGTCATCGACGGGCCGCGGCGCGGCGGTCATCCTCGGCATCCACCCCAATACCCTCCGCAGCCGGCTGAAGAAGCTCGGCCTCTCGCGCTCGTCCCACGAACCTTCGTAGCCCCCACGACGGGCCGTGGCGCCTTCCTCCCTTGGATCGATGCGGTTCCCTGCCGCGTTCGTCCGCGCGGAATCTTCATTCCCCGTAGGGCCAGCCACTTGAGGCGGCCCCGACGGCCTCGCTCCGAGCCATGGCATCGGGATCGCTTAAAGCTCCCACGACTCTCGGGGGCTTGTCATGCTGATGATCACTCAATCCGAGGGGAGCGACCTGACCCGCACTCTCAAGCTTGAGGGCAATCTCCTGGGGCCCTGGATCGGCGAACTGGAGTCGGCCTGTCGCTCGTCCCAGGCATCAATGGACCGCGTCCGTCTCGACCTCTTCGGCGTGACCTTCGTTGACGCGGAGGGGGCTCGGCTTCTCGAGAACTTGATTCGCGACGGGGCGACTGTCATCGCCTGCTCGGGCTTCGTTGCAGAGCTGCTTCACCTTGAAGGGTCTTGAGGCCTGGTCGCGGACGTTCCGCGTTCTCGTGCCGAGAGTCCCGCATCACCAGGAGTCGACCGATGCGTTCGTTCCTTCGACACACGGCCCTCATCGCTTCGCTGTCGCTGACCGCCTGGGCCTTCCCCGGCTGTTCTCAGGACGAAGGCTCCGCGGGCAAGATGGAAGGCGCCATGCCCGGCGCCAAGACGGGCGCCATGGACAAGGGCAAGATGGAAGGCGGCGCCATGGACAAGGGCAAGATGGACGGAGCCATGGACAAGGGCAAGATGGACGGAGCCATGGACAAGGGCAAGATGGACGGGTCTCCCAAGTAACAACCCTTCGCGGTTGCCCGACGGTCGGTCGGCCCGGGGGGAGGGACGGCCGGTCCGCCGGGGCTCACAGTGGGGTCGCACCGATGCCGCGTCTCGAGCCAAAGCACTCGCTGCCGACCCGGCTGTTCCACTGGACCAACGTGCCGGTGCTGGCGGTCATGATCTGGAGCGGGCTGTTGATCTACTGGGCCAACGACGTCTACGCGGTCCGGCTCGGGGGCATCACGCTTGTCAAGTTCTTCCCCGACGGGTTCTACCGCGCGCTGCATCTCGACCATCGTCTGGCCGAGGGGATGGCCTGGCATTTCATGTTCATGTGGTTCTTCGCGATCAACGGCCTGCTCTACGTCGCCTACACCGTCTGGAGCGGGGAGTGGCGCCACCTCGTGCCGAACCGGCACTCTCTGGCCGAGGCATGGCAGGTCGTCCGGCACGACCTGGGGCTGAGGAGGGAGCCGTTGCCAAGGCGGAAGTTCAACGGCGCCCAGCGGGTCGCCTACACAGGGGTGGTGCTGATGGGGGCCGGCTCGCTGCTGACGGGCCTAGCCATCTACAAACCGGTCCAGCTCGCCTGGCTGACCACGCTGCTCGGCGGTTACCCCCTGGCGCGGCTCGAGCATTTCACGCTGACCGTCGGCTACGTCGCGTTCTTTGTCATCCACATCGCGCAGGTCGTCCGTGCCGGCTGGAACAACTTCCGGGCGATGGTCATCGGCGTCGAAGTGACGAAAGACGGAGAGGTCTCCTATGAATACGCCGGACGACCCGCCACGCGCCGAGGGTGAGCGCCTGGAGCCTCGGCTCCGCCGGCTCACGCGACGCGGCTTCGCCCTGGGCGGCGCAGCGGCGCTGACGGGCGCGGCGGGCTGGCGATGGCTTGTCACGCGAAGCGATGAGGACGGGCTCGCCTGGCCGTTCCGCCGCGTCCTTGGCTTCAACGAGGGCCTGGCGCGGGGGGTTCCGGTCATCAAGCTTGGCGCCCGAATTCCCCCGCAGCGCAGCACGCGTGCCTCGCGTCAACGGCCAGATCGGCATCGATCCCACGATCGATCAGGCGTCCTGGAGGCTCCGCGTCACGGGCGCATCGGGCGAGGCCGGGCGCGACTCCTTCGCCTCGAAGAGATCAAGGCCCTGCCGCGTGTGGAGATGACGACCGAGCTGAAGTGCATTGAGGGCTGGAGCGTCGTCGTGGACTGGGCAGGCGCGCGGCTGGCGGACCTCGCCTCGTCAACCGGCCTGGCAAGCCGGGATGGCGCCGGAGACCGCCTCTCGTATGCCGCGCTCGCGACGCCGGACGCGGCCTATTACGTGGGGCTCGACATGGCCAGCGCCCTGCATCCCCAGACCTTGCTCTGCTACGAGATGAACGGCGAACCCCTCACCCCGGAGCACGGCGCGCCGCTTCGGCTGGCGATCCCGACGAAGTATGGAATCAAGAACCTGAAGCAGATCGGCACGATCCAGTTCACCGACCGTCGACCCGCCGATTACTGGGCCGAGCGGGGTTACGACTGGTACTCGGGCCACTGAAACGCACTCCGTTCGCGGAGGTCCCAGAGCGACAGAGTCGGGCGGACCGGATCGCCCCACTCTGGTCGACGTGTTCGTCACCCTGATCCTCAAGGAGAGCCGAATGAAGCGTCTTAGCTGCGGATTGACCGTCCTCACCCTGGCCTTCTCGTTCAACCCCGCCCGTGCCGCCGACGGACCGCCCGTCACCTCGTTCGAGGCGAATGGGGTCGTCGCCGACGTCCTGGACCTGTTCCCCTGCGCTCTCAAGGACGACAAGAAAGCCGACAAGGCGCGGGCCCAGACGACCCTCAAGGAAGTCGCCGCCCGCGCCTCGTTACCAAGGACGGCGTCTACGCGTTCCTCGAGACGCCCGAGAACCAGCGGCTCCTCAAGAACGTGAAACCGGGCACCGCCGTGAGCATCAAGGGACGCCTACTCGTCGCCGGGTCGCTCCTGCACGTCGACTCCCTCGCCAAGACCGCGGCCGATCCCGCGATTGACCTGGCTCGCTACGAAGACGAGGAGGGGAAGCTGGTCACCCTGCGTGGTGCGAACAAGTGCCAGTGCGGCTTGAACGTCTCGGACCTCCCCCACTCGTGCGCGCTGGGCCACCTCCACCACCTCGAGGCCGACGACGGCAAGGTCTACCAGTATCTCCAGTACGGCGACGGCAAGTCGGCGTTCCTCGGCACCGGGTCTCACTTCAAGAACGTCGAGGTGAAGGCGAGGGTGTTCCCCGGCCAGTTCTTGCTCGTCGAGAAGGGCAAGATCCTTCCTTGATCGACAGCGCGTGCGCCCGATCCCCGAACCGCGGAGCGTGCCATGATCCCACACAACGCGGACCGCGAGACATTGCCACAGCCGTCACCGAACGGCCTCGGTGCGCCCGAGGGCGTCGAGGCGACGACCTCCTATCTCCGATCGGCGGGCCCTCCGCCGACCGGAGCGATCTCCGACGGCCAGCCGGTCGGCACGAGACTCTTCGACTTCCTCGGCCCACCTCGTGCCGAGGGCGAGCTCGGTTGGCTGGCCCACTACCGGGTCCGGAGTCTAATCGGCGAGGGTGGCATCGGCCTCGTCTTCCTGGCCGAGGACACGCAGCTCGCGCGGCCCGTTGCCCTGAAGGTCATCAAGCCGGAGCTGGCCGGCGCACCCGGAGTCCAGGCTCGCTTCGTACGCGAGGCGCAGGCCACGGCCGCGATCAAGCACGACCACATCGTCACGATCTATCACGTGGGTCGTGAAAACGACACCCTGTTCCTGGCCATGGAGCACCTCCGGGGCGTGTCGTTGCAGGCGTGGCTGGAACGGGGCCGCAAGCCGTCGCTCGACCTCGTCCTGCGAATCGGCCGCGAAATCGCATCCGGCCTGGCCGCCGCACACGGCAATGGGCTGATCCATCGCGACGTCAAGCCGGCCAACATCTGGCTGGAGGCGCCCTCGGGGCGGGTGAAAATCCTCGACTTCGGGATGGCCCGTTCCGAGCGTGACGACGTGCAGATCACCCAGACGGGCACGGTCATGGGCACGCCGGCGTACATGGCCCCCGAGCAGGCCCGGGGCGAGGCCGCCGGCGCCAGCTCGGACCTGTTCAGCCTGGGTTGCGTCATTTACAGGCTCTGCGCCGGCCGCCTGCCGTTCGAGGGGGGGACGATCCTGGCCGTGCTCTCGGCGCTGGCCTTGGACACCCCCCGCTCGCTCCGCGAGATCGAGCCCACGGTCAGGCCGGCCCTGGACGAGCTGGTGGCGCAGCTGTTGGCAAAGGACCCGTCGGCTCGGCCCGCGTCGGCCCAGGCGGTGGTCGAAGCCATCCGGGCGATGGAGCGTAAATTGCTCGCGGATCGCCAGAGGGCGGAGCTCTCCGACGATCCGCCCCGGCCGGCACATCTCGCCGCCCCGGCCCCGCCCGCGATCATCGCCGAGGGGGGCCAGGGCGTGCCCCGACCCGCGTCGAGCGGCCGGATTCGCGCGTGGCGCATCGCCGCGGTCGTGGCCGCGACCCTGGCGCTCGGGGCCCTCGTCGTCGCCCGGCCTCGACGAGCGATGCGCGAGACCGCGGCCCGGGCGGCCGTCCCGACCCCGGCCGTCGCCGCCCCCGGGGTCGATGCGGCCGCGGTGGCGAAGGCGGGGGCGACGCCGGCACCTCCACGGATCGTCGACGATCGCTCCATCGCGGAAGTCGCGCCGGCACCCGGGCCGGCAACGGATCCCACGGCACTCGCCGGCCGGCCCGCGCAGACCGCCCCGATCGAATCGGATCAAACCCCCCGCCGCCGCGTCGCACCCGGCGAGGACCGGCCACCGCTGCCGTCCCGCGTCGCGACTCCGGATATCGGCACGATGCTCGCGATGCCGGCCCCGGACGAGTGGGGCACGCCGATCGACCCCGACGGCGACTGCAAGTTCGAGTTCGACCGGAAGAGCAACCGGATCAAGATCGACATCCCCGGTACGCCCCACGCCTTGAGCGCCGAGCTTGATTTGCGGAACGCTCCTCGCGTGCTCCGGCGCGTCCGGGGGGATTTCGACGCCTCTGTGAGCGTGGGCGGCGTCTTCCGCCCGTCGGGGCGCGAGACGATGAGAGAATATGCCCCCTATCACGGCGCCGGGCTCCTCCTCTACCAGGACGAGCGGAATTACGTCCGCCTCGAGATCGCCGCGGACATTTATCTTGGCAAGCCCCGCTCCTACGCCAACTTCGAATACCGCAAGGGCGGCGGGCTCGCGGTCTCGAAGGGGCTGGCGATCAAGGACGGCTCGACGCACCTCCTGCTGGAGCGGCGGGGAGGCGAAGTGCGTGCGGCCTTCGGACCCGACGGGTCCCGCTGGACCTGGTTCGCGCCCTTGGCCGTGGAGTTCGACGACAGGTTGAGCGTCGGTGTCACGGCGATCAATTCCGCCACGAAGCCCCTGATCGCCGAGCTGGATATGTTCACGCTCACCAGGAAGAGTCGGGTCGATGGAGGTCTCGACGGGAATGACGCGCCCCGACGGGCGTCGCCCCCGTCATCCCCCTGAACCCCGGACCGTAGCGAGAACCCCTTGTATTTCGGCCCGATCGATGAGTCCATTTCCCCGAGAAGAACGCCCATGAAGCGCCGCCCCGCCCGCCGGATCGCGCAGATCCTGCTGACCCTCGCCGCGCCCGCCTTCGCGCTCACGGCCGCCGCGACCCTCGGCGCCCAGGAGTCCGCCAAGGGGTCGGGCGATGCGCCCGTGAGGAAGGAGCTCGACGAATTCCGCGAGAAGTCGTCGAAGAAAGCCTCCCCGGATCGTCTGCGGGTCTACGAGCAGGGGATCGAGGAGGTCCGCAAGTCCGGCGTGGTCGACAAGGCCCTGAAGGTCGGCGACCGGGCGCCGGAGTTCGCACTGCCGGACGCGACCGGCAAGACCGTCAAGCTCTCGGAGCTGCTGGCCCGGGGGCCGGTCGTCGTGACGTGGTATCGCGGGGGCTGGTGCCCCTACTGCAACATTGCCCTCCGCGGCTTCCACAAGAGCCTGCCCGAGATCCGCGCCGCGGGCGCGAGCCTGGTCGCCATCTCGCCCGAGACGCCCGACAACAGCCTGAGCACCGCGGAGAAGAATCACCTCGACTTCGACGTGCTGAGCGACCGGGGGAACAAGGTCGCGCACGCCTACGGAGTTGCCTACAAGATTCCCCACGTCATCGCGGACCAGATGAAGGGCCGCCTTGCCAAGCAGAACGGCGACGACTCGGGCGAGCTGCCCCTCGGCGTGACCTACGCCATCGACCGCGACGGGGTGATCCGCTACGCGTTCGTCGACGCGGACTACCGGAAGCGGGCCGAGCCCTCCGACGTACTCGCCGCCCTGCGCGGCCTCGAGAAGAAGCCCTGAGCCAGCCGCGCCGCGACGCCCGGGCCGTTCGTTCGACGGCCCGGGTCCACCTTAATCACAGGAAGACACGTCCATGCGAGCATCGAGCCTCCTCCTGGCCCTGGCCGTCCCCCTGGCGTTCGCCGGGCCGCGCACATCCGCCCAGGACGCGTCCCGCGACGGTCCAAGGCGACATGGTCCTCGTCGAGCTGTACACCTCGCAGGGCTGCGACATGTGCCCGACTGCCGAGAAGATCCTCGGCGCGCTCGCCGAGAAGGACCGGGGGATCGTCCCCATCGCCTTCCACGTCGACTACTTCAACGACCCCTGGAAGGACGTCTTCTCGGACCCGCTCTACAGCCGGCGCCAGATGACTTACAATCAGCTCTACACGCGGCCGAAAAACCCCGAATACGGGCTCTACTACACGCCGATGCTCATGATCGACGGCATCGAATCCGTCAACGGCCGTGACCCCGCCGCGGCCGAGGCGGCGATCCGCCAGGCCCGGGCGCGCGAGCCTTCCGTGGGGCTCGACGTCGCCCTCGACGTCAACAAGGACGGGTCATCCGGCACCGCCACGATCAAGGTGACGAGCCGTTCGCCGCGCGTCGAAAAGTCGCCGCTGCTGGTCTGCGCCGTGCTCCGCGAGGACGGCGTGGTCACCGACATCCCCTCGGGCGAGAACCGCGGCAAGTCGCTCGTCGCGCGGTTCCCGGCGCGGGTGACGAAGTATGAGTTCGTCGAACTGAACGGCAAGGCGCCCGCGACGCAACGGTTCCCGTTCGAGGTCGCGCCGGCCTGGAACCGGAAGAACCTCCGGTTGGCCGTGTTCGTGCAGGACAAGCGCTCGGGCGTAATCCACCAGGCGGCCGACCTCCCCTGGCGATCGACCAAAGCCGACGCGACCTCGGCAGCGCGTTAAGGTCCGCGTCAACGAAGCCCGAAGGTGGCCGACGGTCTCCGTGGTCGTTGGCGCGGTCGCGTGCGATAAGGGCATGAGGGGGAGTTGAGCTATAAGGGGCGCCGGGCGAGGAGAAAGTCCGCCAGCTCGTGGATGCGCCGCGGCTCGAGGGCCCCCGATCGGCCGCCGCCCCTGCCGGAAATCAATGGCGTTCCTCCACCGCTCTGAGGACATTCGACCTTCCCGACCCGAATCGATCCCGGAGGTTCCGTCATGCCGCAGCCCGATCCGATCCCGTCGCGCGAGATCACGCCGGAGCCGCTCTACCAAGGCCGCCGGACGTTCCTGCGGGCGGGGATCGCCGCGGCCAGCCTGGCGACGACCGCCTGGGCCTACCGCCGGCTCAACCGCATCGGCTCCGCGGCGATCGAGACGCCCGAGCTGGCCGGCCTGGCCGCGCCGCCCCTCGGGGCGGAGGGCGTCGCCTCGGGGTTCCGCGTCGACGAGCCGACGACGCCCCTGGAGAACGTCATCAATTACAACAACTTCTACGAGTTCACCACCGACAAGGAGGGCGTAGCCGCCGCGGCGGCGGGTTTCGCCTCCAGGCCGTGGCAGGTGGCCGTCGACGGCATGGTTCATCGGCCGAGGATGTTCGATATCGACGAGCTGAGGAAGATCGCCCCGCTCGAGGAGCGAGTCTACCGGATGCGGTGCGTGGAAGGCTGGTCGATGGTGATCCCCTGGGCGGGCTTCTCCCTGTCGAAGTTGCTCGATCGTGTCGAGCCGATGGGCGGGGCGAAGTACGTCGCGTTCCGGACGCTGCTCGACCCGACGCGGATGCCCGGCCAGGCGCGGCCCGTGCTCGACTGGCCCTACGTCGAGGGGCTCCGGATCGACGAGGCGATGCACCCTCTCACGATCCTGGCCTCGGGCCTCTACGGCCGCGAGCTGCCCCCCCAGGACGGCGCACCGCTCCGCCTTGTGGTCCCCTGGAAGTACGGCTTCAAGGGGATCAAGTCGATCGTCCGGATCTCGATCCTCGCGGACCGGCCGACGACGACCTGGAACACCAGCGCGGCCGACGAGTACGGGTTCTTCGCCAACGTGAATCCCAGGGTCGACCACCCGCGCTGGAGCCAGGCGTCCGAGCAGCGGATCGGCGAGTCGGGCCGACGGCCCACCCTGATGTTCAACGGCTACGCCGATCAGGTCGGCCGGCTCTACTCGGGGATGGACCTCCGGGTCAACTTCTGAGGCGGACCGCACGCATGAGAGTCGGTCGATTCGCCAAGTCCCTCGCGTTGCTCAATGCCGCCGTGCCCGTCGCCCTCCTCGGCTGGGACGCCGCGAGGGGCCAGCTCGGCGCCAATCCGGTCAACTTCGCGATCCGGACGACCGGCAGCCTCGCGCTGATCTTCCTTCTCCTCTCGCTGCTGGTCACGCCCGCCAGCCGGGTCACCGGCTGGGGCTGGCTCGTCCAGTTCCGTCGGATGCTGGGGCTCTGCACTTCTTCCACGCCGTGCTGCACTTCCTGCTCTTCTTCGGGCTCGACCGCGGGGCGAGCCTCTCCGGCACGCTCTCGGAGGTCATCAAGCGGCCCTACCTGATGGTTGGTGCGGTCGGGCTGGTGCTGATGGTCCCCCTGGCGGCCACCTCGACCGACGGCATGACCCGGCGGCTGGGCCCGCGGAGGTGGAAGGCGCTCCACCGTCTGGCCTACGTCGCGGCCGTCGCGGGAGTGGTCCACTTCTACATGCTCGTGAAGGCGGACGTCAGCCGACCCCTCGCCTTTGCCGCGGCCCTGGCGATCTTGCTCGGCTACCGGGTCGTCGCGCACTACGTCCAGCTCCGATCGGCCCTGATCAAACTGCGGTCGGCACCCGCGCCCGCACCTGCCGCCGCCCCGGCGCGGCCGAAATCCTGGTCCGGGCAGTTGCGCGTGGCCCGCGTCTTCGAGGAGACGCCGGATGTCCGCACCTTCCGCCTGGCGCCGACCGCCGGCAACCTGCTCCCCTTCGACTTCCGCCCCGGCCAGTACCTGAACCTGTCGCTGCTCGTCGCCGGGGGGAAGGTCCGCCGGTCGTACACGATCGCCTCGCCCCCTTCGCGGGCCGGCTACTGCGAGCTGACGGTCAAGCGCGAGGCAATGGGCGTGTCGTCGCGACACCTGCACGACACGATTCGCGAGGGCGACCTGCTCGACGTCTCGGCCCCGGCCGGCCGGTTCACCTTCACGGGGGCCGAGGCCGGGAGTATCGTCCTGATCGCGGGGGGCGTGGGCATCACGCCGCTGATGGCCAAGATCCGCTACCTGACCGACCTGAGCTGGCCCGGGGAGATCTACCTCGTCTTCTCCGCGAGGACCGTGCGCGATGTCATCTTCCGCGACGAGCTGGATTACCTCCGGCGACGGTTCCCGAACCTCCACATTTCCGTGACCCTCAGCCGCGCCGAGGGTCCCGACGGCCGCTACGCCCGCGGCCGGATCACCCAGGACCTACTCTGCCGAACGGTCCCCGGGATTGCAGCGAGGCGCGTCCATATTTGCGGGCCCGACGTGATGATGGAGACGACCCGCCAGATCCTTCGTGACCTGGGCGTGCCCGACGACAGTATGCACACCGAGTCGTTCACCCCGGCCGGTCGCGCCGAGCCCGACCCGGCCAACCGGGTCGCCGAGGACGCACTCGTTCCCCCCGCGCCGTCGTCTGCTGGGTTGGACGGGCCGGGATCGGCCACACTCGAGTTCGCCAGATCGGGAAAGACGATCCCGGTCACGCCCGATAGGACGGTACTGGAAGCGTCGGAAGACCTGGGCATCGGCATTGCCTACGACTGCCGCGCCGGGATCTGCGGCCAGTGTAAGGTCGGGCTGATCTCCGGCCGCGTCGTCATGGACGCGGAGGATGCCCTCGACGCTTCGGACCGGTCGAAGCGCCTGATTCTGAGCTGCCAGGCGCGGTGCCTCGGCGAGGTGGTCGTCGATGCGTGACGGTCGCCGCCAGGCCTGCCAGCTCGTCCAGCCGCAGCCAGAGCAGCGGCGGGGGCTTCGGGTCGGCGAGGTAGGGGCCGAGGTCGCGGTCGACGTCGAGGAACGCCTCCTGGAGGACGTCCGACGGGTCGGGCCGGCCCTGTACCCACGCGTCGATCCGAAGCTCGACCATGCGCCGGAGCCGGTCGCGATGCTCGTCGAAGAACTCCGCCAGGGCCCCCCGGTCGCCGCCGCGGAACCGATCGATCGGGTCGGACAAGTCTCCGGGCGTCTTGTCCAAATGGTTCTCCATACCCCGTATCCGCGCACCCATCGGAAACACGGACCATGAAGTCCGGAACGAGGCCGTCGGTGGCCCGCACCCAGCCCAGGCCCGCAATCGCTCCGACGACAACGCATCGAGCGGGGATCAGGTGAACCGAGACACAACATATACGCCGGCGGGGCTCATTTCATGCACGGGTGTGGTCTACGGGACGCTCACGAAGAACCCGGTGCAAACGGTACCCGCATGAGCCGACCCGCACCTTCGCGCAGCGCGCGTCGGTCCGCGATGCCGGAGCAACTTCGACCGACTGCGCCAACGCGCAGTGTCGCTGGCTCTGACTCGGACGATTGTGCCGTCCACACGCGGTGGGAATCCCGCGGGCGAGTCGAGTGAATAGTGTCCCCGAGATAGGACCGACCGGGGGCCACCGTCACGGTGCGGTGATTCCCTTCGCCCGACGAGAGCAGCCGAGTCGATGACCCGCTCGCGGGGCTACAAACCGTGCGCGATCGGGTACGGATGGCGCAGCCGATGGGCGCCACGAATCGGTCTCGGAAATCCGCGGAACGAGTGTCGGTCAGCGATCAGGCTGAGGGGCAATCAGATCGATTCTGGCCGGTCCGCGACGTCCCGGATTCCGGCAACGACGCTCCGGTCAGCCAGGGCCCGCCCGGCGAGCGCCCCCGCCCCGGCACCGGACCGGGTCAGGCAGGCCAGAAGGTTGAGCATCGAGGCGTCGAGGGACCGCACGCGCGTGGCGTCGACGAGCCGTACGGACCCGCTCGTGGGCGTGGGCGAGTCGGGCATGAAGACCGTGCAGAACCCCGGGGGCCCGCGCTCGACCAGCAGGGCGAACGCCCAGCCGTCGTCGGTCTCCACCAACGAGGGCTCCGGCCGCGTCTCCCCGCTCAGGCCCGGGAAGCTGCCCACCGCCCCTCGCACCAGGAGATACCCCGGCACCCGGTAGAGCACGGAGCGCTCCAGGCGTTCGCTGAGCAGCCGGCCCGGCCGCGTGCCCACGAAGAGGCCCGCGATCAGGAAGACCAGGGCGATCGCCACGACCGAGATCAGGTCCTCGGCCAGGAACCCGAGGACGCGATCCGCGGGGAGCAACCGGGCGACCGGCCGGGCGAGGCGGCGAAGCATCTGGTAGCCCTCCCGCGCCAGCGCGGTGACGATCACGACGGGTACCAGGAAGAGGACCCCCTGAACGAGCGTGACCAGGAGGAGCCGGCTGAAGTGTCGCATGGTCGATTGGACCTCCTCATCGGCCCGGATCGCGATCGCGCCGGCCATCCGTCGATCGTCCGCTCGTCGCGCGCGAGGAGCAAGCCGGTCGATCCCCGGGGCCCTGCATCGGGGCCTTGATCATGGGCGGGAGGTCCTCCAAGCCTCGGGCGACTAGACCGAAGCGGGTTACGGGGCGTGAGATCTCGGGCGGCCGACAATGGCCTCCTCGCGAACCTGGACCCATCGAGCGGACGCCAGGGGCCGTGGGAGGCGATGGTTTGGCCACGGCTATCCGGCGCCCCAGCGTGCCTCATTCGGGTCACTCCCCGCGAACGCGCTTGCCGGGAAAATCCCGCATCCGCCCGGCGATCTCGGCTTCGTTAGTCTCCGGGTCGAAGTGCCCGGCATCGAGGAGCTGGCAATCGATGTTCTTCAGGTCGTGCCGGCACGACTCGGCCCCGGCGGCAGGGATGATCTGATCGTTCTTGCCCCAGACGATCAGCACCGGCGGCCGGTGCTCGCGGAAATAGGCCTGCGACTTCGGGGCAGTGCGGGGCGGATCGCTCCCTAAGCCTTGGCGGCGATCACCTCGACCTCGACCAGGAACTCCGGCCAAACGAGTTGCGGGATGATCACGAGCATCGAGGCGGGCCTCGCCTCGCCCAGGAAGCGGGACCTCACCTCCGCGTACGCCGGGACGTCTCCAGCCCGCGTCAGATACTGCGTGACCTTCACTACGTCGGCGACCGTCATGCCGGCGCGCTCCAGCATCCGGACGATATGCTCCCAGGCGAGCCGGGCCTGTCCCGCGATGTCGTCCGGCAGGTCACCGGTCGTCGGGAGTCCGGGGGTTCCGGAAGTGGTCAGCCATCGCAGATCGGGCCCGACTTCGATGGCGTCGCTGTATTTGCCGATCTGGCTCGCGACGCCGATGTCATGGCTGGTATGGGGCATTCGATTCGCCTCCCTTGACGCCGCGTCCCAGTCGCACCGCCTCGAGCGCCTCGCCTGCCGTAGAGAGGGCCACACCCAACAGGACGATGTCCTTGAGCAGGAACTGGCCCGGCATCGCCGACAGGGCCGGGAAGCCGCCCAGGCTCGTCTCCCAGCCGGGCGTCGTGATCATGAAACTGAGTGTCGTCAGGAACATTCCTGCGGCGAGACCGCTTCCGATGGCAGAGCCCAGCGGCCAGACAGGGCGCAGGGCGATGAGCAGGCCGATCGCGATTTCCGCCGCACCCAGCAGCGCGGAGAATTCGCCAACGCTCATGACCTTGTAGACCCAGCTCATGGGCGGGCTATTGGCGACCAGCGGCCTGATGCCCTCGGCCTCGTAGGCGGTGAACTTCATCCCGCCGATCCACAACAGCACGATCACCGAGCCGTAGCGGGAGACGTGCAGCCCGATCGTCTTCAAGCGGTCGCTCATGAATTTCTCGCCTCCGCGCCATCGCGCAGGCCGAATGACGCCAGTTTCACTCGCCCGGGTCGGCCTTCGTGAGCGCCGGGTATCCGCGGACGTAGATCCAGTCGTCCTTCCTGGCCGGGATGTGGCACGTCTTGCAGTCGGTCTCGTAGTCGGTCGCCGCGTTGCGTTCCGGGGCGTCGGACTTGAACAGCGCCCAGCCCCAGCCGTCGCCCCACAGGTCGTTGCCGGGGAAGCGGCCTTTCGCGTCCTTGACCATCACAAACCAGACCTTGATGCCGTCCTCCCAGTGGGATTGCCCCGTCGTGAGCCGGTCCGACTTGACCCCGGTGATCTCCTTCACCAGGACCGCTCCGTCGGGGAACTTGCCGTCCCGCCGGTAAGCCTTGACGTCCTCGGGCCGCGAGTAGACGACGTGCATCTCGTCGACCGGCCGGCCGGGCTTCGTGGCCACGGCGTAGGTGCCGAGGTACTGGAAGCTGTCGCGGTAATCGGTGGGCCGAGTGATCCCGCCGTCCTTCGTGACATAGGGCGAGAAACCGGCTGTGCGGGCTGGCGGGTCGTCGGGCCCGGCCGCTCCGATTGCCAACGTGGCGACGAGCGCGGTCACGGCCAGGGTGCCGACGGCGAGCCGGCGGGGGACTTTGATAGCCATATGAATGCAGCCTGAATTCGGGTAGAGGGCGCGGCCCGGGACGCGCCGAGCCGAAGCCCGATCGATTTCACTACGACTTCGGTGCCGCCGCGCGCAGGACGGGGTAGAACTGGCTGAAGACGTAATCCTTCGCGGCGCTGGCCTGGTGGCACGAGTTGCACACCGCGGCGTCCTGCTTCGTCGCCTCGGCCTTGAGCGGGTAATGGTGGCCGAAGCTGAAGAAGGCCCAATTGCCCGGCTCTTCCTTGAAACGCTTTGAGTCCTTGATCGACGCCTCCAGGCCGATGAAGTCGCCCATGAAGTAGCCCTTGCCGCTGGTCGCCTCCTTGGCCCCGATGCCGACGAGCTCCTTGATCATCACGGTGCCGTCGCGGAACTCGCCGGTCTTCTCGTAGTGGGCGTAGCTCTCCGGGTCGATGTAGACGGCGTGGAAGTCGGGGAACGGGGCCTCGCCGCCGTTGAGCTCGTTGGGGGTGATCGGCGTCCCGACGTACACCCACCGACGGTAGCCCTCGGGCTTCTTGAGCTTCCCGTCCTGGGTGAATTCGACCAGGGCCGCCCGGCCCGCGGGCGGGGCGGCCCCGGCCAGCACGAATGACAGTCCGGCGATCCCGACCAAGACCGCGACTCCCGCGGCCACGCGCGAACGATTCCAGCCAATCATCGGGCTACCTCGTCCCTTTCGGGGAAAGAGATGTGTCGTCTTCTCTCGCTTGGGTGACGGCGGCTTCGGATGGGGATGCTAGCCTCTACGCGGAAATCGGGCTGTCATTTCGATGACAGTCCCTCCCGACTTTCCCGATACCCGCTTGGGCTGCTTCTCCCCTGCTACCTTACTGAGAGTGGCGGGCGGACATCGGGGCCGCTAAACTCTGCGCGGGATGCCCCGTCGAGGTTTTTTCGTGAGCGAAGAGCCCACCACCGCCGTCGTCCAGCGTTACCTGGATGCATTGGCAGGGGATGCGGATGCCGATCCCATCGTGCGCGACCTCCTAGGCCGGGCCGTCCACAGGCTTGAGGGCCTGTGCGCGATTATGCTGCATCGGGATTATCCGCGCCTGACCAGGCCGCCAACGAACCTGGAGACGGAGGAGATGCTCGGCGGGGTGGTGGAAGGGCTGCTCAAGGCCATGGATTCGATCCGTCCCCGGACCGTGCGACAGTTCTTCGCCTTGGCCAATCAGCACATGCGCTGGCAGCTCAACGACCTGGCCCGTCGCCTTGACGAGCGACCTGTCGCCGTCGAGCTGCCCGAAGGGTGCTCGCTCGAGCCGGCCAGCAGCGCCTCCGGCTTCAGCCCGGATGGACGCCGGATGCTGGCGGCGATCGACAACCTCCCGGAAGACGAACGAGAAGCCTTCGGCCTGGTGCGACTCCAGGGGTTGACCCAGGTGGAGGCCGCCGAGGTGCTGGCCGTCTCGACCAAGACGGTGCAGCGGAGGCTGAATCGAGCCAGCCTCCTGCTGGCGGAGGAATTGGAAGACCTGCGCCCTTCCTGAGGGCCGCGAGCAGGGGCACGGGCCGACGGCCGGCGGATTCGGCCGGTTTCGGGGGCCGTACCGCATGCCGCACGCTGGAGATGGCGGATGGACATCGAGCCGCGGGTCCGATTGCTGCTTGAAGAATTGCTGGACTCGGGGCGTACGCCGGAAGAGGTGTGCCGCGATTGTCCCGAGCTGCTCCCGCAGGTCCGCCGGCGCTGGCAGCGAAAGCTCGCCTGCGACGCCCAGCTGGATGCGATGTTCCCGGCGCCGGGATTCAGGCCGCCGTTCGGTGCCCCTTCGTCGGAGCCGCGCCCGATCGATCTGCCGCGGATCTCAGGACATGAACTCCTCGGGGTGCTTGGCCGCGGCGGCATGGGCGTCGTCTACAAGGCCCGCCACCTGCGGCTCAACCGCCCCGTCGCCCTCAAGATGCTGCCGTCCGGCGCTTACGCCAGCCCGGAGGCTCGCGAGCGATTCCTGCGGGAGGCGGAAGCGGCGGCCGGCCTGCGGCACCCGAATATCGTCCAGGTCCACGAGATGGGCGACCACGACGGCCAGCCCTACTTCACCATGGAGTTCGTCGAGGGGGGGAACCTGGCACAGAAGATGGCGGGCACCCCCCAGCCGCCGCGCGAGGCCTCCGCCCTGGTGGCGGCCCTGGCCGAGGCCGTACAGGAGGCCCACCGGAGCGGCATCGTGCATCGCGACCTGAAGCCGTCCAACATCCTCCTGACCGCCGACGGCACGCCCAAGATCGGCGACTTCGGGCTCGCCAGGCGGATGGCAGGAGAGGCCGGCCTCACCTGGACCGGTACGGCGGTCGGGACGCCGAGCTACATGGCCCCCGAGCAGGCCGAGGCGAGATCGCGCGACGTGGGCCCGGCGGCGGACACCTACGCCCTGGGGGCGATCTTGTACGAGTTGCTGACGGGCCGGCCGCCCTTCCGCGCGGAGACGGCGGCGGAGACTTTGCGGCAGGTGGTTTCCCACGAGCCGGTGCCCCCGTCACGGTTGAACGCCGGGGTGCCGCGCGACCCGGAGACCATCTGCCTGAAGTGCCTCGAGAAGGACCCCCAGCGGCGTTACGCGAGCGCCGCGGCCCTCGCGGAGGATCTCCATCGGTTCCGCCGGAACGAGCCGATCGCGGCGCGCCCTGTGGGGCCGTTGGAACGCGTGATACGCTGGACGCGACGCAATCCGGCGGGGGCGGCGCTGGCGTCGACGGCGGTGGCCTTGATCGGGCTCACGAGCGGCGGCGCGGGGTGGTTCGTGCAGCAGCGGGCCGAGCGACGGGCGGAGTTGCGCGCCGAGGTCGGCAGGACGGTGGCTCAGGCCGACGGTTTCGGCAAGCAGTTCCACTTCCACGAGGCGCGGGAGCTGCTGGAGCAGGCCCGGCAGCGGCTGCAGCCTTCCGGGCCGGATGACCTGCGCCGGCAGGTGGACCGGGCGCGTGCCGACCTGGCACTGGTGATGAATCTGGACGCGGCCCGGCTGCGAGCGGCGACCCCGATGGAGGGCGTGCCCGAGGCCGTCGGGGCCGAGCCACTCTACGAGGAGGCGTTCGCGAAGGCCGGCTTGGGCCGGCAGGGAGACAACGCCGAGGCGGTGGCGGCGCGGGTGCGGATCTCCTCGGTGCGCGTCGAAATCGTCGCCGCCCTGGATGACTGTGCCAGCATCACCCGGGATCGGTCGCGGCGGGCGTGGCTGTTGGCGGTGGCCCGCGGTGCCGACCCGGACCCGTTGCGAGACCGCCTGCGCGAGCCGGATTTGTGGCAAGACGGTCGGGCCTTGACGACGCTCGTGCAGGGCCTGCCGGTGGATCGGTTGTCCCCGCAGCTATTGACCGCCCTGGGCCGGGTGCTGCCCAGGGAGCACGGGGAGTCGGTGTCGCTGCTGGGCGCGGCGCAGGCGCGCTACCCGCAGGACTTCTGGCTCAACTATGAGCTGGGCTGGGCATTGTACGGGTCGCGGCAGAAAAGCGAGGCGCTCGGTTACTTCCGTGCCGCCCTGGCGCTCCGGCCCAGGGCCAGCATGGCCCACAACGCCATCGGCCTGATCCTGGGCGACCTGGGCCGGCCGGACGATGCCATCGGTCACTTCCGAGAATCCATCCGCCTCGACCCGAAAACCGCGGCCCTGCCCCATAACAACCTGGGGATTGCCTTGCAGGCCAAGGGCCAGATGGATGAGGCCATCAGCCACTACCAGGAATCCATCCGGCTCGAGCCCGAGGCATCGGCTACGCCCCACACCAACCTCGGGAATGCTTTGCGCGCCAAGGGCCGACTGGACGAGGCCGTGGGCCACTACCAGGAAGCCATCCGGCTCGACCCGACGATGGCCGCCGCCCACAACAATCTCGGGGTTGCCCTGCGCCAAGGGCCGACTGGACGAGGCCGTGGGCCACTACCGGGAAGCCATCCGGCTCGACCCGACGATGGCCGCCGCCCACAGCAGCCTCGGGGACGCTTTGCTCGGCGAGGGCCGACTGGACGAGGCCATAACCTGCTATCAGGATTCCATTCGGCTCGATCCCGGCTCATCCGCCATCGCCTATTTCAGCCTTGGCACGGCTTTACGCGCCGGGGGCCGCCCCGACGAGCCCATCGGCCATCTGCAGCAAGCCATCCGGCCCGAACCACGGATGGATCTAATATATATTCACATGTATAGATGTAGATACGAAGCTGCCCTTGCCGCTCTGCAAGCCTCGGCCGGTCATGGTCTTCGGGAAGCACGGCTCGGCGAGCAGGAGCGAATGAGCCTGCGCCGACAGGCACTGGACTGGCTGCGGGCCAACCTGGAGCTGAGGACCAGGCTGCTCAAGGGCGGCGCGGTTGTGGACTTGCAGTCCTTGAGCGGCTGGTCGCTCTCCGCCTGGGAAATGGACCCTGTCCTGGCCGGCGTGCGTAACCAAGCGGCGCTGATGAAGTTGCCCGACGCCGAGCGCGCGGAGTGGGAGCGCCTTTGGGGAGACGTGGCGGCGCTGCGTCGCGGCCGACCCGGTGCAGCAGGGCCTGGCGCACGCCGCACACCGTGAATGGGACAAGGCCGCCGATTGCTACGCGCGCGCCCTGAAAATCGCCGCGACAGACGCGGGTCACTTCTGGTTCGAGTACGCCGCCGTACTGCTCCTGTCCGGCAACCGGCGAGGGTACGAGGACGCCTGCGCCCACATGGTCGAGAGGTGCGGCAAGGCGCCGGTCCTGCGGGCCTACCACGTGGCCCGCGCCTGCACGCTTGCTCCCGACGCCGTCGCGGACGCGTCGCTGCCCGGCCGCCTGGCCGAGGCCGAACTCGAGGCCGATTCCGGACAATTCTGGTCGCTGACCGAGCGGGGGGCTCTGCACTACCGTGCCGGCCGGTTCGAGCGGGCGGCGGCCCTGTTCGAGCAGAGCCTGCGCCGGCCCCGAGCCGGGCCAGGCCGTGGTGAACCGGCTGTGGTTGGCCCTGGCGCAGCAGCGCCTCGGGAAGTCCGAGCAGGCGCGCCGCTCGCTGGACCAGGCCACGGCATGGCTCGATCAGTACCGTGACGGGTTGCCGGGAGATGCCGAGCAAAAGGTGGGGCTGCACTTACACAACTGGCTGGAGGCATATGTCTTGCGCCGCGAGGCCGAGGCGATGATCCGGGGGTCGCATCCGCGCTGAACTTCGGCGGTTGGCCGCCGGCGTCTCCCGAAATGCGAGATGGAAAATGCGAGACGTCGCAAGGTCTGACCGACGTGATCGACGCTCCCTGGAAGAAAGTCTAGGCCCTGGTCCGACGAGCGATCTAATCCATGGGAACTCCCGGTGCGGCTACCCGCCCCGGTCCCCCGGCGAGAACTTCACGGAACCCGGGCTGATGAGCGTCTCCGTCTCCTTGATCAGGGAAGAGAGCTTCAGCACGGTCAGCGTGAACTCGGTGAGCGCGTCGATCCCGTCGGCGCAGACCCAGGCGTAGCAGTCGCCGCTCCTCCCGACGTAGCAGGCGGCCCTCGGGACCTCGCGCCTGGAACCGACGTGGAACCAGCCTGTCCGGATCGTGCCCAGGTCGTCCTGGATCATCTCGATCTTCTGGCAGACGTTCCTCGCCAGCGGGGAGCGATCACCCGAGGGGCCGGGGACTCCGCAGACGGCGAGGTCGTTAGTTGTGATAATGTGTGCATCCAAATCCTCGGGGCTGCGATCGGCGCGGCCGTGATATTCGTAGAATAATTCCGACTCGTTGCGGAGGTCGGCGTTGGATGCGAACTGGTCCTTCAGCTCCTGGGCCAACTCGGCGACGAACCTGGGCGACGGCATGTCGGGGGCGCCGTGGGCGCGGCGATAGGCGATCCGGAGCAGGCGCAGCTCCGTCGCGTCGACCACCGGCGCCATCCCCCATTGGGCGACGGCGGTCCTCGAGCCGAGGAGCTGCGGGAACCACGTGACCGGCGGCCCGATGTCCACCGCCGCGCCCCCCGAGAGCGAGTCGGTGACCTGGGAGGTCCCCTCCTTCAGATTGACGTGCCACGGCAACGAGCCCGGGCGTGTCGCGAATTGCGCGAGGTTGTCCAGGACCTGCTGGTACTGCAGCTCCGGCAGAGTCCTGCCCTGGTTGATCGTGCGCTGACGTAGCCGGCCGGTGGTGCAGCCAGTCGAGCAGGCCAAGCCGAGAATGACCAGGATCCGGGCGACCCGCATTGGCGTCCCTGCCGGTTTGCGAACAGATTACGAGAATGATATCGGCGAGGTCCTGGTCGGGCGTGAGGATTGCGTTGATTCTGACGACCCTTGCTCACTGGGTTTCGACGCTCGGCTAACCCCATTATTCGCGGTTCCGGAACTCGGCCCGATCCCTGCCGCCCGTCAGCCCCCCATCCGGACTAGGAGTGACTCGGTGGACAGAGGGCCGACACGTTTTGCGGTCCAACCCGGCGGACGGACGGCCCTACGGGCGGCAAGGCTGGCCGGCATGCCGCCGAAAGGCTGTCTTCCGGATGGCAAATCCAGAAGTTCGAGCAGTTTTCTCCGGTGACGATGCGGTGGAGGCCGCGGGTCGTCCACGCAGAAATAGCAGCGCGTGTATTCGACCAGGCCCTCGCCCCTCATCCGGACGAGTTCGGCGCCGACGACTGGCCGCGCCGCGCCGACGAGCTCGGAGAGGTCCTGGTGGCTCAGGCGGACGTCGATCGTGTGGCCATGCTTGCATCGCTGCCGCTCATAGCAGATCAGGCCCCGGAGCGCGGCGGCCACCGGCGACCGGAGCGGCGTGGTGGACTGGCACAACAACCGGCGCTCGAGGAATTGCGCCCGGGTCGTCATCGATTCGAGCAGCATCGCAGCGAGGGCAGAGTCCGCGCGGGATGCCGCCTCCAGTTCGCCGCGGTCCATCTCGATGACATCGGCCGGACCGTGGGCGACGGCTTGTTCCTCCAGCGGTGTGACGAATCCGCGAAATGCCCTCTCGCCGAACGGCCGACCACCGAAGATTCCGCCGCGGCCCAGGATCAGCCGGATGATCCGGCTTCCGTCGGCTCTCGGGTCGAGCAACTTGACGTAGCCGGACGTGACCGCCCAGCACCGTCCTTCGGTCGTCGCCGCAAAGACCACTTGCCCCGACCGGAATGACCGTCGTCGAGATGACTTTATAGTCGCGCAGGCACGGATGAATCGCTCGGCCCAGTCCTTCCTCAGGAGCATCGTCCCCCATCAGCGTCCTAGACCCGAGATCTCGCCGTCCGGAAGGCAGCCCGCAAGCATCAACGTCTCGATTCCTCCATGCAACTCGACGTCTGTACCTTCGGAGGGCCGCAGGACTCGCACTCGCACCCCAGATCGCGAGATCCGACCTGAGATGCGCTCACCCTGACTTCTAACCTCAGAGACGCAGAAACTGGCCGGATGGCGTCGTTTCCGGCGAGAACTGCCAGCCGGAAGTATCCGTCCGCAGGCTGACACTCAGTGACGTTCGTCCCGGGACGATTTACATGGCGGATACGCGGGGTCTTTACCATCTCCTGTCCCCGATGAGGCGCTCCAACCGAAGTGCGATATCGCGCGTCGGTCCGCGATCCCGAGGTCGATTGATCCGAAGCAGCATCGAGCGATCCGGACTGACGCACGCTGCAAGGCTCGCCGATGCGCCGTCGATCCGACCGAGGCGCGCAACGCGCGCCTGCGGCACCGTCGGTCACTTCGCCGGTGTCCCCGGCCGTGCGAGGAGGGCGACGCAGGGGGCCAGGGCGAGGATCATGGCGGTCCCCCGCGCGTGACGGGCGGCAGAGACCCCAGGTCGGTCGATCCGCGCGGCCAACGCTCGGGGGTGGTCGGGGAATTGCCCCGTCCGCCCCGTCCGGCTAAGGTCGAGTGCGTGTGGGGCGATGCGAGCCCCGCCGGCAAGCCCACGGGACCGGGCGAGGGGGTTCGGCCATGAACGACGCGCACGACGGGACCGTCGAGGCGACCGGGAACGAATTGGCCGGGTCGCTCCGCTCGGCCCGCGAGCGCTTCGAGGCGGCCTGGGACGCCCATGAATCCGGCGGGCCCGAGCCGCAGATCGAGGCGTTCCTCCGCGGCCTGCCCGACAGCCTCCGCGACCCGATCAGCTCGGTCCTCGAAGGCATCGACCGCGGGCGGCGCGAGCGCCGGGGCGGCGAGCCGAAGGCGGGAGATCGGCCAGTCTCGACCGGGAGCGAGGCCGACCTCCGACTCGCCTCGACACTCGACGGCGCGGAGGGCGAGCGCGACGACCCGCTCCCCACGACCGCCGTCGCCCCTCCCTCGGCCGGCGAGGTCGACACCGTCGGGATCCCGACGCATTCGCCCCGGACGAGGGCGAACACCGAACCGCCCCGGGAGACCGGCAGGACGGAGTTCCACCCCGGCCCCGACGACGGGCCGACCCTCGATATGACCCAATCGGGCCTCGCGCTCGGCACGACCCGCGGCGGCCCGGCCTCACCGTCCGACGACGAGACGCTCGACACTCCCTCCTCCCAGCCGGCCGGTAGCCCCGCCCCACCCCGGCCGATCGGGCCGGTCGCCTACCGCCTCATCGCGGAGCTGGGCCGCGGCGGCATGGGCGTCGTCTACAAGGCCCGCCAGCTCGGCCTCGACCGCGACGTCGCCCTCAAGATGGTCCTGGCCGGGGCCCACGCCTCGCCCGACCAGCTCGCGCGGTTCCGGACCGAGGCCCACGCGATCGCCCGGCTCAAGCACCCCGGCATCGTCCAGGTCTATGAGGTCGGCGAGCACGGCGGGCTCCCTTACTTCTCCTTGGAGTTCGTCGAGGGGGGCAGCCTGGCCGAGAGGCTCCGCAAGGGCCCCTGGCCGCCGAGGGAGGCGGTGCAGATGGTCGTCCTGCTCGCGCGGGCGACGCAGGCCGCGCACGACCGGGGGATCATCCACCGCGACCTCAAGCCGGCCAACGTCCTGCTCGCCCCCGACGGCACGCCCAAGATCGCCGACTTCGGCCTGGCCAAGCGGCTCGAGCTCGACGAGCACCAGACCCACACCGGCACCGTCCTGGGCACGCCGACCTATATGGCCCCCGAGCAGGCCTGGGGCCACTCGCAGGAGGTCGGCCTGCACTCCGACCAGTACTCGCTCGGCGTCGTCCTCTACGAGATGCTCACCGGCCGGCCGCCGTTCCAGGGGTCGTCGACCATCGAGACGCTGGACGCCGTCCGGACCCAGGAGCCGGTCTCGCCCGCCCGGCTCCAGCCGAAGCTGCCGAGCGACCTGGAGACGATCACGCTGAAGGTCCTGTCGAAGGAGCCGGCGAAGCGGTACGAGAACGTCGGCGCGATGGCCGACGACCTCGAGCGGTTCCTCCGCGACGAGCCGATCCTGGCCCGGCCGGTCTCGCCCCTGGGGCGGCTCCGGCGGTGGTGCAGGCGGAATCCCCGCGTCGCCGGCCTGGCCGCGGCGGTCGTGCTGATGGGGGTCGCGATCACGGCGGGTTCGGCGGCCTTCGCCGCGTCCCTGAAGTCGCTCAACGCGGAGCTCGGCGAGTCCTACAAGAAGGAGGAAAAGGCGAAGCAGGCCGCGCAGGCGGACGAGCGGGCGGCGATCCTCGCGAAGAATGACGCGATCGCCGCGCGGAACGCCGAGGCCGACGCGCTCGAGAAGGAGCGCCAGGCGCGCGAGAAGGCCGAGGCGCTGGTCCAGGGGGCGTTCGCCCAGAACCGCAACGCCCTCGAGGCGCAACGCGTCCTCAGCGTCCTGCTCAATCAGAGGCTCCGCGCCATCCCCGGGACGCAGGCCCTCCGCGAGGAGATGATCCGCACGACGATGGCCGGCCTCGAGGCCACGATCGCGTCGCTGGAGAAGCTCGGCACGGTGGCCGCCGACAAGGAAGGATTCGCGGTCGCCATCCGGACGCTCGCCGGGATCAATCAACGCGCCGGCCTGATCGCCATGGAATATGGCAAGTACGACGAGACCGCCCGCTATTTCCGCCGCATGGAGGAGCTCTCCGAGCAGCTGGCCGCGGCCGACCCCGATGCGCTCGAGCCGCTGAAGGTCAAGGCCGCCGTCAAGGCGACCCTCGGCGACTTCCAGATGGACCGGATCGGCGACGCCGCGGCCGCCCTGAAGTACTTCGACCAGGCGCTCGCCCTCCGTCGCCGGTGGCAGGCCCGGGAGCCGACCAACGACGACGCGAAGCGCGGCGTCGCGAACATCCTCGGCGCGCTCGCCAAGACACGCCTGAGGCTGGGCGACCCGGCCGGGGCCCGCGCGCTGTATCGCGAGGAGATCGAGCTCCGCGACCAGCTCTCGCCGGCCCTCGCCGATCAGGTCGAGGTCCGCCGCGAGCGCGCGGGGCTCCGCGACAAGCTCGGCGACCTCAGCGTCTCCCTCGGCGACCCCGGCGCCGGCCGGGAGAGCTTCGAGGCCGCCCTGAAGCTCCGCCGGGAGATCGCCGCCGACCATCCGGACGAGGCCCAGGCCCGCCGCGACGTCCTCCTGTCGCTCCAGAAGCTTGGCACCCACGAGCTGATCTACGCCCGCGACCTCAAGGCCGCCCGAGGCCACTACCGGGAGGCGCTCGACGGCTTCCTCGGGCGGCTCAAGGCCGAGGAGTCGTCGGTCCTGGCGAAGATGGACGTCGCCCTCGCGGAGTATTACGTCGCCACCGCCGACCTTCGCGCGGGCGATCGCGACGCGGCGCTGGCCCATTACCGCGAGTGCCGCGCGATCCGCGAGGGGCTGGCGAAGGACCCGAAGGCCAAGGTCAGCTCGCTGGACCTGATGCTCGCCCTGGCCCGGACGGGCGACCACGCGAGGGCCTCCGAGATCGCCGAGGGGGTCATCAAGGGTCCTCCGATGGACGCGCGCATCTACTTCCATGCCGCCTGCGGCTTCGCCCTCTCGGCCGGGGCCGCGGCGTCGACGCCCGCCACCGCCGAGTCGACCCGACTCGCCCGCCACTACACGGACCGGGCCCTCGACGCCCTCCGCCTCGCCCTGAAGCACGGCTGGAAGAGCGCCGAGGAAGTCGCGACCGACCCGGACCTCGACCCGATCCGGTCCAATCCCGGCTTCGTGTCCCTGCTCGAGGAATTCCGCAAGGCGGGGCCGTGAGGGCGAGTGGACCAGGACCATCCGGTCTGATTTCTCCAGCCACGGCGCGATCCCCCACGCTTTCGTCTCCGGGTGCGTCACGAACGTCTTGAAATCGCCGATCGCTACGTCGTCGTGTGCCTTCACCGTGGGCCATCCGTCGATCCGCTCCCGATGGCTGGGGATCCCTCCGCCAGTGCGTCACTCAGGATCAGCCGGCATAGCCCCTGTATTCCCGATACCATTGGGCGAGGGGCGACCCGTTCGGATATGTTATTGAGAGAGGAAGGCCATACGACCACCTGCCGCTACCCACCGCACGCGGCTTGCGTCGGTCCGCGATACACGAATGGCACGTAGATTTCTGCAAACTATTACGTGGATTTCGCTTCGGCCGATTCTGAGAGCCGCCAGAAACTCGGTTGCTAAAATGAGCACGCCTCGGTCGTCACGATGCGCCCTTGATTCGCAGCCGAGCGTGGACGGGCGCACGTTCGGAGGCTCCTCAGGGCGACGGGCTGGCCTCCGCCGCAAACGTTTTGGCTATAGCGGATTGCGCAAATCTAAGTGCCATTCGTGTGTTGGCCCGATCTTGCCCCCACTCGTCTATGGATGTCTACACTGCGGATCTGGGTCGACCGTCAACCGGGGCGGTCCAAGTGTCTCGCGCCAGTAACTTAACGCGGTTGACCATTCCCTCGACTGGGTCAACCACGGTCAACCAGGCTCAACCGACTCGACGCGAGGGGAAACAGCCGGCGCTCGCCGGGATAGATCACGGGATGGCGCACGCGGGAACCGCGGGCGAAGCGCGGGCGGGTCCGGCGGTTATCGGGCCATCGGTGCGTTGTGAGACGTGGAGACGCTAGACGGGAGATTCCGCGGACGCAGAATGGCCCGCGGCGTCCCGTCGTCGATCCGTTCGGCCGCTGCGAGCGCGGCGCGGCCGATAGCGCCGGGTCCGGTGCGTGATCCTCGGGTCGCGGAGGTCAGAATCCCATGGAACATGAGGGTCGTGCGGTAGAGAGGACCCTGTCATCGGCGACACGGCCCGCGGCCGCGGTCGAGACGATGGGTGTCGAGAGTGCGAACCGGCCCCGGCGATCCGCCCGCGAGCGGCCCCGCACCGTGCCGGCAGGCCATACAACCTCGCCGCGGGGCAAGTCGCGAACCGGGCGCGGTACGGCTCCGGGGGTCGGCCGGAAGTCCGTGGACTCTCTCCCACGGGCATCTGCGCAATTCCGAACGCCCTGCGCTGGCGCCATCGGCCTTCAGCTTGCGCGCCCGCGATCGCATCCCGGGGCCCGAATCGACGTCGTCGAGCCGTCTGCAAGCTGACGTCCCCCGATGTGATATTTCCGCCGGAAAACATGACTCTCCCGCACCGCGCAGTCCGGAAACCCGCCCAGCGGGGCCGTCCCGGACCGCGAATTTTGTGGCAAAACTCACCGCCGCGGAGGGGGCTAAGTCGCGCCTTGACCCCCTAAAAGGTCGAATGGCTGTTCGAGCGCGGTAGCGAGACGCCGAAAGTCGTTGCGAGACGTCGACATAGTGTCTGTCCCGTCGGACTGACAACGGCCACGGAGGGGCGCTGGGTCCCGGGTGATGTCGCGCGAACCGGGGGGGGCGGGGAGCTGGAAGAGGGAGGCACGACCGCTGTGACGGCCGAGGTTCGTTCGCCACCGGCGCAAGGCAACGGCCTCGGAAGCGAAGCCTCATCCGGGATCGAAGCGCGTGGCCGGCCAGAGGGCGGCGAGCTTCGTGCGGTATGCCGATCCCCTCATCCGGGACCCGCCGGCCGGCACCGACTTTCCCGGGGAATGTGTGCCGACCTCGATACGCGACGGGCGGCCGGACTTACGGCCCGGCGGCCCGCCCTGCGTGTCGGGATCAGCGGCGTCCCCGCGAGTCGGCCCTCGCCCGGTACTCGACCAGCCGGAGCCGGAGCCGGGCGGCTCGGACCTGCAGTCCGGCCGCGGCGCGGGCGATCCGGTCCGCGTCGCGACGGCCAGGTCCTTTCGTGATCACCGTCGCGGCCTCGACGGCCAGGGCCGAGGCGGCGTCTGCCATCGTCGTCGCGACGGCGGTCAGGGCATCCGCCCGGCCCGGGGTCGCCGCGTCCCGGCGGGCGCTCAGCCCGGCCGAGAAGATCGCGAGGACCACGTCCAGGTCCTCGATCCTGTTGCGGAGCGGCGCGGGCACCGACGGCGCGTCGCCGCCTTTCCGCCGCCCGTGACGCTCCCCAGGCTTGGGGTCGAACTGGTGCCGAACGGACTTCATCGTCGATGAGCTCCCGACGGTTACAAGTAACAGGCCCGGCGCCGCCTGGGACGCGCCGGGACTCGACCGGATGGCGGGTACGGCGAACAGGGAGGGTCAGGACTCGTCCCTGACGGACTCGATGTGACAGGCGAACGCGATATCCGCCACTAGCACCCAGCCGGGGGCGGATCGGGCTGCGACCTCGGCAGCGGTGACTGGGTAGCCCGCAGCCAGCAACTCGACCGCGCGGGCGGGGCCGGGAATAGTGCAGGAGGGGGTTGTAGATGCCGTCACGCCGGGCGGCGCCGATGGCCTCGGCGACGGCGGCGGTCGTGGACGCGGCCTCGGCAACGGCACGGGCGGCCGGGGAGGCGGGATCGACGAAGAGGACGATCGGGTCGACCACTCCTCTGTGGAGGGCGGCCCGGCGGGAGGCCGCCGCCAACCGCGCCAATTCGTCGACCATCATGGGCAGCAGCTCACTCGTAGTGGGCTGTCGCCCGCGATCAAGCCGCGGGCTTCGTTTCGACTTCCGTCCGGACATGGGTTCATACCCTCAAGAGTTGGGCGCGACGGCGTCGCGCGTGGGTTCAGTCTTCGCGGCCGGCAGCGCCGACCATCAAACGTCGGGCAAACTCGCCCAAGCACACCGCGTCGGCGATGCCGTCGTGGGGCACCCGCGATCGCGGCGTCGCCAGCAGCGGCACGCCCGGGAACCTCCTCGAGACGAAGGCGATCGCGGCCGCCTTGTCCCTGGCCGTGCCGGTCAGGATGACCTTCTTCCACCCCTGCGGGCTCACAGTCTGGTGGGGAATTTCAAGCGCTGCCAGGATTCCCAACCAGACGCCAAAGCCCAGCCCGAACCCGAAGGTCGAGGAGATGCCCTGCTTGGGCATGGGGCCGACAGCCTCGATCACGGCCAGGTCGATCGGCTGGCCCGCCAGGAGCCGCGCCATGGCGGCCGTGTCGAACTGGCGGCGGCCTCCTCGCCCGGCGGCCAGCGTGGGCGTAATGGCCGCCACGACGCCGGTCGGGCCGATCAGGGCGACGGCCCCGTCGAGTCCGGGATCGATCCCGAGGACGACCGGCGCCCCATTCGTATAGTCTCTCCCCATCGACGTTCCTCTCGTCGGTTGACCCTCGGTCGACCGTAGCCGAGGCAACCCGGACCAGGGTCAACTCTCCAGGTCTCGTGCGGGACGTTAGTTACATCCATCGGTTGACGGTTGACCGTCGACAGCGATGCCGACGGCATAATCACAGACAGAAGTCGCGGCCAACGGCGTCGTCTCCGGCGCGAGCTGATCATCGCGACCGGCCCGATCGCCCGTTCCTGAACACCCGACCGCAAGCTCGGACGGGCCGGCGGCGCTCGCGGCGAGCCGTCCGGGCCGCCCCCGCCCCGCCGGAGCCACGCTGGTGGCCGAAACCATTGGTGCCTCACGCAGCTCCCTCCTCGGGCGCCGACGCCGACCCGTCTTCCGCACTCGTTTCGGGGACGGCCCCGTGCTGGTGGTAGGGATCGCGCCGGGGTCCCGCGGGCATGCCCGACACCAGGGTGTCCTGGGCGACGAGGAACACGTTCTTGGTCGTCCCGTCGAGCTTTACTCCCCAGGTGGGCCGCCCACCCGCGGGGACGAACTGCCTGCCGTCGCGGCCGAGCAGCCTGCCATCGGCCGCCAGCTGGCCGATGATCGCCTTCTCGGTCGCTGCCAGGGGCGGCTTGCCCGATCGCCTCAGGTGCTCCTGCACGGCCCGCAGCGCGAGATGCGTCGAGATCTCGAAGCCCCTCCTTCCCGTTGAGAAGTCCCTAGTGCGGCCGATGAGCGGCACGTGCTCGCCCCTGGGACCACCGTCGATGTCGGACGAATGGCCCTGGATCCGGACCTCCTTGAACTCGACGAGGGTCCTGAGGACGTCCAAGAAGATCTCGCTCGCCTGCTGGTCACGCACCGCGGCCAGCATGTCGTCCCGGAGTCCCATGAGGCCGGCGACGAACGCGTCGCGCTCGGCCTGCCAGTCGGGCCAGGCGTCGCCGAGGAACGCGGCGTACTCGTCGAAGGCCGCCGCGAACAGCGCCAGGTTGCCGGCGATCCGCTCATCGTTTTGGCGGCCTTCGATCCCTCGGATGAACAGTTCGCGATAGGCCTTCACCTTGGCCGCGAAACTCGCGGTGCGGCCGCCCGAAATCAGGTGGTGGATGAAAGCGGCCTGCAGCGTGCGGTAGCGACTCGACCGTTCCACGCAGCGCAGCCCGCGCTCTCGGTCCTTCGCCTTCGAGGGCATGACGACCACGACGTTGCGGGCCAGGGCGCTGGCGCTGTGCTCGGGCACGTCCTCGCCCGTCGAGACGAGGATGCCGCGGATCGGCCTCACGGCGTTCGACGTGGAATCGGACCGCAGCCGGCCGCGCGACGAGCCGTCTGCGTAGTTCTGCGTCACCTTGAGGAAATCGGCGTGGCGGACGACCTCGTGCTTGAAGTCGTCTACGAAGAACAGCGCGTCCTTGAAGAACCAGCCGATCCGCTGGATGAAATTGGCGGTCGACGACCAGGTCGCCAGACGCGAGCCGTCGGCGACGGGAAAGTCGCCGAAGAAGTTGGCGAAGAGCCGGCCGAGGAAGCTCTTGCCGCTGCCCGTCAGGCCGACCACCCAGAGTGCGGGGCGGTTCATGCCCGGGACGAATCGGAAGAGCACGGCGAGCGCCGTTGCGGCCAGGAGGAGATAGGTGACCAGCGGGTCGGTGAGGCGGAGCAGGTCCTTTACGACGTGCTCCTTGAGGCCGGGGATCTCGCCCTCGGCCGGGACGGCCAGGCCTATGTGCCGTGCACACTGCTCGTCGGAGACGTCGACGCGGACGGGGTCGTCGGCGCCGGGGGGGTGGATCCCCGCGGCGTCGACCCGGCCGAAGGGTCCGCGGTAGACCTCCCCAGCGTCGTCCCAGCCGGGAGAGTTCGTGACCTCCTCCTTGACCGGATGGCTGCGGGCCGAGACAGCCCGGCAGACGAGCTCGGGCCTCGCGTAGAACTGGGCCCTGGGGCCGGCCGCTTTGTAGACGGCCGCCATGAAGTGCCTAGGGTTAGCGAGCTCATCGGGGCTAAGGCTGATCGGGTACTTCTTGCCGTCGAGCGTGATCACGCCCTCGAAGCGACGGCGAATGTCCCCGCCGTCCTCGAGCTTGACGTCTCGCTCGATGAGCAAGTCGAAGTTGGTCAGCTGACGCGGGCCCCCCGCGGTGACTTCGTACATCCCGTTCTTGTCGGGGTCCGGATCGTCGGCGACGATCACGAACCGGGGTGGGGCGGGGGCATCGCCGTCTTCGTCCGCGCCGGCCTCGTCGACGATCCGCAGCAGCTCGGCCTCGACGTGCCGCGGGTCGATGGACTCGTCGCCCTCGGACTCGAGTTTCTCGGCGAGGTCCTTCGCGAACGCCGCCCGCGAGTTCGCGTTGTTGATGTCGAACGTATGGGCGAACGTGAGCCTGTCGTGCAGATAAGCCCTGACCTGCGTCCGGTTCCGGGCGAGCCGGTCGCAGCTGATGACGAGCCGCCCGTGGGGCGAACCGTCGGCACTTCCGGGGTTTTTTTCTCCCGCGCTCATCCCTTGGCCTCCCGCGCCGAGCCGACTTTGAACGTGGGAATGGCGAAGCGGACCGTGTTCCGCCTCGTCGTCGAGGCGGGCCCGACCCAGCCCTCCATCCCGGCCATGTGGAACAGGGTGCCGAGGGTGAGCCGGCCGGAGCCCGAGGCGTCGGCGAACCCGTCCCACTTCGCGTCGAGGACGTCGGCCACGTACTTGGGGCTGGTCGACGACCAGTCGTGCCAGAGGGCGAGTCCGGCATCGCCAAGCTGACGGAGCGACATCCCGACGCGCAGCCATTCGTCGTAGTCGTCGCGGTACGCGGGGCCGAGATGGGACAAAGCCCTCCTCGCGAGGGCGACGTCGCGGGACGTCGGCCCGGTACCCGAGGCCCTCGGCGGGGTCGCGTCCGCCGCGGCCCGGGCGAGCGTGTTCACCGCCGGCCGCGTCGTCCTCTGCCCTCGACCCTGGGCGTCACGGCGTCCGCGCGTCGGTCGCGGGTCGAAGTCGTCGGGCACGACGCTGGCCGGGTCGACGTCTCCCCCGCGGGTCGCGAGGATCGCGTCGACCGCAGCGTCGCCCTCGAGCCAGCGTTCTCCGTCCCAGACCCTCGTCCAGTGTGGGCGCTTGTGGTGCAGGCCCGGCAGGCGGACCCACAGGCCCTTGCGCTTCCCGCTCAGGGCCGGTGCCTTGGGGAAGCTCTCCGGCGCCTTGACCAGACCGAACGCGGCATGGTCGCGGACGAGGTACTTGCCGAGCCTCCACACGGTGGCGGTGGGGAACGGCCTGTCGAAGAGGAGCCAGATGTGGTAACCGCCGGCTCCGTTGCTGTCGAAGAGAAGTGCCGACAGCCCGATGGCGCGGGCGCGCTCGAGGACGTGGAGCGCGAAGCGGAAGTTCGCCGCCGGGTCGGAGTCGTCGCCGGCGTGGGCGTCGATGTCGACAACGCACCAGCGGGACGTCTCGTCGGGTCCGGTCACGTGGACGCCACAGACGTCGTCGGTCCCGTCGGCCGCGAAATGGACCGTGAGACGGGCGGTGGTCAAACCGACGTGCCGCGTCGTCGGCTTGACCCGGCCTCCGTCGACGTAGTAACCGCCGTGGACGTCCGTCCGATTGACGAGCAGCAGCAAGACCCAGGCGGCCAACTCGATGGCACGGCGACGCCAGGCTTCGGCGATCGCCAGTTGAACTGCGGGCCCCGATTCGTTAGTGTCTATCTGCACAGGTCGTGGTTCTCCTTCTTGCCCCCGACGAGCTTGCGACTCGTCGGGGGCCCTTTTGCTTATGGGAACGGACGGCCTCGCCGTCCTGTGATCTAGCGGTCGATGCGTTCTTCAGGTTGACAACGGCCCGGTGATCAGGCGGAGGCGAGTCGGTCTCCTCGTGCGCGTACCGCGAGCCACGCGCGGCGACATCACGCACGGCGCGAGTCGGCGGTACCCTCGTTTTGCTTCCTCTCGATAGCCGAGGCGCTGATCTCTCGCGGATCGACCCCGACGGGGAAATCCGTCTCCCGATCTCAATCAGCCCCTTTGCGTGCGGCCCAGATAGGCCTCGATGTCACGGAGTCGCCAGCGAGTCGTCCCCTTGCCGATCCGGATTGGCTTGGGGAATTCTCCTCGGGCGACCTTGCGAGAGAGAGTGCGGGTCGAGATGTCGAGCATCTCGGCGACCTTCTGTCGTCTCACGCAATAAGCCCCCGGTCCGCCGTCAGCCTGCTCGTGCTCGAGCTTCTGCTGAAACATGGATTACCTCGCGTCAGCCCAGGAAATTCAAGGACATTCGGGTTCATCCTAAATGCCTCAGAAGGTGCGTATACTGGGGAACTCCAGATGCCCAGGAAACAGGTGTTCAGAATGGTCCGAGAATCCCCACGAAATCGGTTCTCGTTTCTGCTGGAAGAAGAACAACAGTTAGCGTCTGCATATTAATAATTATAAACAGCTTCAATCAAGAGAGGCATCTCGACGAGACTCGTCACCCGCCCCATCGATCGCGCCAATCCGCGATCTTCCTCGAGCGAACGCGGCCTCGGACACGTCCCTGTCAGCGGAGAGGAGCCCGCGTTGTTTCCCGCGGCGAGCTGCGCACCGCCGCACCTCAATCAGCTCCTGATGCTCCGGCGACCCCACGAGTCTATTGATCTCTCCACAGCGACAGGGTTCGGGCTGAGCTGCACCCGGCACAATTTGACATCCGTAGCCGGTCGCGGCGATTATCGACTCGATGACCGAAAAGGGGCGACAGGGTGGGTGGATCGAGCAGCGACCGAAGACATCGGGGTGAGAACGCGAGCACGCGTCGGCAGGTCGCCGCCACCGTCATCGTCCGATCCACGGACCGGCTGCTCGCCTCACAGGCGGTGCCATGGCTGCTCTGCGGCCCGATCACCCCGTTCTGCCGCGTCCGCTCGGCGGTTGTCGCGCACCGGCGCCTGCAGCCCTGTCGAACATTCAGAGCGCACGGCGGCCGACACCAGCTTGCGGTAGAACTTCGCGATCCACGCGTAGGGGTAAGCCGGCCTCTCGACGGGCGGCGAGCGCACTACTGGCCTCAGCTCCTTAGCCTGAGGTCTTCTCTGGACACCCCTCTGGACCATAATGGTCCTTGGAAGGAGTTCCCGAGATGCCCAAGAACCGCACGAAGACCGACAGCCAGGATCGGGGCCGCTTCTCGGCGAGGCGCAAGACCGAGGCGGTCCTCCGCCTCCTCCGGGGCGAGGACCTCGACACGCTCTCCAGGGAGTTGGGCGTCACGGCCGCCACGCTCTCGGCCTGGCGGGAGGGCTTCCTCGACGGCGGCACCGCCGCCATGAAGAGCCGACCGGCCGATGACCGAGACGAGGAGATCGCCCGCCTGCGATCGAAGGTCGGCCAGCTCACGATGGACAACGAGTTGCTGGGGCAGAAGTGCCAGCAGATGGAGAGCGGCCGCCCTTTTGCGCCGAGGAGGCGGGGCACCTGAGCCGCTCCGCCTCCCCCTCGACCGGCAGGCCCTACGGCCTGCAGCGGGTCTGCCGCATCTTCGGCCTGGCCCGCTCGACCGCCTACTACCTCAGGGCCCGGGAGGCCGTCCCGCCCGAGCAGCGGCCCGTGCCGAAGAAGCGGGGGCCGGTCGGGGCGGGCACCGACGAGGAGCTGGTCGGCCACATCCGCCGGGCCCTGGCCGAGAGCCCGTTCCACGGCGAGGGCTACCGCAAGGTCTGGGCACGGCTGCGGCACCGAGGCATCCGCACCGCCTCGGAGCGGGTCCGGAGGCTGATGCGGGAGCACCACCTCCAGGCCCCCCGCAAAGGCGGCCACGCCCACGGCCCGAAGGCCCACGACGGCACGATCACGACCGAGAAGCCGGATGAGATGTGGGGGACCGACATGACGACCACCGTCACCACCGGCCAGGGCACCGCCCACGTCTTCGTGGCCGTCGATCACTGCACCTGCGAGTGCGTCGGGCTGCACGCCGCCAAGGGCGGCAACCGCTTCGAGGCGCTGGAGCCGCTGCGGCAGGGCGTCAGGGAGCACTTCGGCCGGTTCGAGGCCAGGGCCGCCGAGGGCCTGGCCATCCGCCACGACCACGGGAGCAACTACCTCAGCGACGACTTCCAGCGGGAGCTGGAGTTCCTCGGGATGGTCAGCTCGCCGAGCTTCGTGCGGGAGCCGGAGGGGAATGGTTGCGCCGAGCGGTTCATCCGCACCCTCAAGGAGCAGCTCCTATGGGTGCGGCCGTTCGCCACCGTGGCCGAGCTGGTCAAGGCGTTGGGCGAGTTCAAGCGGACGTACAACGAGCGGTGGCTGATCCGGCGTCACGGCCACAGGACGCCCGGCCAGGTGCGACGAGCCCTCGTCGGTGGCGTTCAGGCAGCGGCGTGAGTACCATCAAGTCCCCGTCCAGAGAACCTCAAGGCCATACACAGCCCGCCAAGCGGACGGCTGCTCGACTGCGCGCGCGGCCTCTACCCCGACGGCGGGCTAGGCGGGCGGCGCTTGACGTGGGCGAGTCGCTGGACTGCAGCCTCGAAGAGTAATACGAGTCCTGGCCCATCCTCTCCCCCGGCGCGGTCGACCGTTTGAGGGACCGGACCGGCACCAGGACCGCCACCTGCGCGTCCGGCCCGACGCCGTCCCAGAACTCGCGCGGGATCAGCAGGGTGGTGCAAATGTCACCCCTATAACCGGCCGCTCACAAACGCGAGCCCCGGCACCATGTTCGGTTACCATCAGACATTTCGGCAAATCGCGATCAATCGTCTTCGAAGTCCTCCACGAACCTTGGTCGGTCCCGACGACGTCCGGCGGGCCTGGGGGGGCGAAGCCAACATGCGGAAAGCGGGCCGATCAGCAGTTCCGCAGCCTCTCTGATCGACTTTCCGACGGTACTCGCATCGGGCTTCTCCGGAGTGCCGATGTCGAAGTCACGCGCAATCGTATTAAGGGAACACCTCTTAAAGTGATAAAGAACAAGCCATTCTACGTGCTTTTTGAGTTCGTGTTTCTTCAGCGGCTTGCCCAGCTCGGGGCATGCAATATTAGCAAGCAGAATCTCGACGTATTCCTCGAGGCGTACGGCAAGAGCTTCATGAAGAGAGTCGAGGAATTGCGCGCACGATTCTGTCGGCATCCAGGGTCGGTGCTCGAAGCGAAACGGGATGTCGGACGGCAGCTGCAAAAGGCCATTATCAACAAGCTTTCTAAGCTCTTCCGTCTCCCCCGCAGATAGCTCCAAGTCGGCAGCGTCGGGACTCCACGTCGGAACCCGTTGAGTGCGGGGATCCAGCCGTGGAACCTCTTCCTGATTGTCGTTCCAATACCGTAGAGTCCGGCAACCCGCGAGCCAGAGCCAGGTGCCGGCGCCCGAGTTTGGTTCCCATATCGAATTGGCCTCAGCCCAGTGATCCAGGCCCGCGGCCCAAGTGCTAACGTTCTTCCCTCGTCCGATAGCTTCAGCAGCCACGTAGACGCCTCGGAGTTCCATCAACACCTTCGGAGTATGCTCCCGGATCGCTCCTAAGAAGAGACGCCGAAGGTTCAGGAGTTGGGAACTTTGCATTTATGTGGCCGAAGGCGAAAGGTGCCGAGCGCGCTCCCACCGAAGACACCCAATCCCCGATCAGGCCCGGTCCACTCGGTCATTCGGCGCAACGGCGAGGCGGGGTCCAATCGGTAGGTCAGGCAGAGCGGCGAGGGCCTCGGCCTCGTCGAGCAGCCTGGGATCGGTGTAGGTCTGCATCGTGAGCTTGATGTCGGCGTGGCGCATGAACCCTTGCGCGATCCTCGGCGAGACTTTTGCCTTGCTCAGGTGCGTGGCCGTGGTGTGTCGAAGCGCATGGACGTCGACGGTCCTCCCCTGTTCGTCCTTGTACGGGATGCCTGCCCACGCCAGGTCACGTTTCAGGAGTTTATTGAGGTCCGCCGAGACGCGAAAGACGCAGTCGGTCGGTTTCTTGCCGGTCGCCTCGATCCATTGCATCAGATCGCGAGCCAGGTCGGGCACGAGGGGAAGGTCCGCCCCGCGGCGATTTTTGGTCGCCGCGGGGGGTAACACCAGGCAAGGGCGGGGTCCCTCGAGCGTCAGATGGCAGACCTGGAGAGCCTCCAATTCCCCCCGCCGCAGCCCGGTGCAGACGAGGGTCTTGTAGATCAGGCTGTGCTCCCACCCGACTCGCTCGATCGCCGCCCGCGTTTCTGTCCTGAGGCGCGACTCCATGCGACCGCGGCGCGGACCGCGCTTGACGGTCATTGCCGCGACCAGCGGACGCTCGCGCGTTGCCGCGAGCAATCGCGTCAGCTCCTCGACCGTGAGGGCACGCCGACGTCGGCGTAGCTCCCCCTTTGTGGCCCGGAGGCAGGCCAGCGGGTTCTCGCCCCATCGGCGGGTCGTGAGGCCCCAATTCGCGAACGCCTTGGCCGACTTGAGGTACGAGTTCCTCGTCGACGTCCCCGCCCCCCGGCCCGCCAGTGCGGCGAGGAACCTCTCGACGGCCTCCGGCGTCAGGTCGTGGAAGACCCGGGCGTCGCAGCCGGCGATCACGGCACGCAGCCGCCTCAGGTTCTCGGAAAGTCCCTTCGCCGAGATGCCCTTGTTGCGGAGGTGGGTCTCGTAGTCCGCGACGTGCGATTCGATCGGCGCCTTGCGGTATCGCGGAACGGGTCGGACACTCCGGCCCGCCCTAGGTGGGCCTCGCGCTCGAGCGCCGCGAGCATTTGACGGGACGCGGCCTTGTCGTTACACAGAGGTACGCGTCGGCGGCGGCCGTCGGCGTCGGTGTACTGGCCGTACCACTTGGACGTCCGCCGCTTGACCTTGCGTGCGTCGGGCGTATCCCTCGGGACCTGCCGCCCGGACGGGTCGAGGTATCGGACTACCCAGGGCTTCAAGAGACTCGCCATCGGCGACGTCCTCGGTCAAGCCAGTTGCACCGCAAGTTGCACCGAAAGTTTACCCGGATTGTCCCCGATTGACAACAGATTGATCTTCGATACGACGAGCCCGATCCACAGTGAACGACGTAGACTCAATCGGCAACGCGATATACGGCGCATTTGTCCTCACTTGTCCCCGATTGTCCCAAGTCCACTCTTCTCCTGTCCGCCACCTCTTCGGCCTGGCCGACGGGTAGGGGCGTGATCGCCTCCCGTGGGGTGGGTTGCGCCCATCTCCTACTTCTTGCTTCCCGGACGGTGGGCGGGGCCCACCCTACGAAGAGGTACCGAGCCCTCCATGCCTCGCCGACCGCCAGCGCGACGCCCGACACGGCCCGGCCCGTCGACGAAGCCCCGGGGCCCCGGGCATGCCGGCCGCGTCCTGGTCGCGGCAGCCTGCGTCGTCACGGTGGCCGTGTTCGGCATCGGGCTGTGGCACGCGACCGGCCTGACGGCCCTCGATCGGGCGCGGGAGGCCGAGGCGGAGAAGGACTGGCGGAAGGCCCTGGACGCGTACCGAATGGTGAACCGTTCGCCGTCGGCCCGGGGCCGGACCTGGCTCGGCGAGGCCCGCGCCGCCCTGGCCCTCGACCTCGCCGGCCAGGCCGAAGCCGCCCTCGTCCGCGCGACTGAGGCCGACCCCGCCGACCCCGAGCCGTGGCGCACTCCTCGTCGACATCCTCCGTACCGAGGGCCGTACGACCGAGGCCCAGCGCGTCGGCTGGTCGGCGTTCGCGGCCGTCCCCCCCGAGGCGCGACGATCGATCCTCCGCGAATTGACCCTGGCGTTGCTCCTGCCCGACGACCTCCTCGACGACCTGCCCGACGACCGCTCCCGCGCCCGCCTCGACCGCTGGGCGGCGGCCGACCCGTCGGACGTAAATGCCCTCATCGCGCAGCATCGCCACCTCGCCGCCGGGCCCCGCCCCGGCGATACGGGCCTCGACGCGTGGATCGCCGGCCTGACATCGATCCTCGACCGCGACCCCGCCCAGGTCGCCGCGCGCGAAGCCCTGGCCATCGCCCTCGACGAGCGCGGCGAGCCCGACCGGGGCCGGGAGGTGCTGAAGGCCTGGCCCGAATCCGCGCGCGACGCCCGCTACGAGCGCCTGGTCGGCCGCTGGGCCCTCGACCACGACCGCGACCCCGCGCGCGGTCGCCGCCCTCGAGCGCACCGTGGCCGAGCTTCCCCAGGACTGGAAGGCCCGCGCCCGGCTGGCGAGGGCCTATCACGCCGCGAATCGCCCGGCCGACGCCGCCCGCGAGGCCGCCCGGGTCGCCGCATTGCGCGAGCTGCTCGATCCCGCGACCCTCGTCCCTCGGCTCGCCTCCGACCTCTCCCGGCTCGACGACCCGAAGGCCCGCGAGGACCTTGTCGATCTCTGTGCCCGCGCAGGGCTCGATCGCCTGGCCGATGCCTGGCGACGCGCGGGGGCTGTGCCGCGCTGAGGGGTCCGGCCTCGCGGCGACGCGCGGGCGGGGAGCCCGTGCGCCGCCGCGCCGGCCCGAACCATCGGCGGCTCAGAACGCGTCGGCGCTGACGACCTCGTTGCCGGCGCGGGTGCCGAGCGACATGTAGGTGAGCTGGTTCACCGACGACTTGATGAACCGCACGCTGCCGTCGGCCATCATGAAGTTGCAGCCACCCGAGTGGTAGCTCTGGGAGTTCATGATGTTCACGCCCTCCAGGACCCCCGTCCCGCGGAACTTGCAGCCGCCGAACTGATACTGCGTGGAATTCGGCGGGATGATGGTGTTGAACAGGCTGTAAGCCATGATCCCCGAGATCCACTGACTCCCCGTCGAGCCGAAGACGCTCTGCTGGGATTGGAGAGCCTGCGTGCAGGCCGTGGCCGCCGCATTGACGGCGGTGAGGTTGGTCCGCGCGTCGGAGAGGACGGCGCTGGGGTCGCCCGCCGTCACGTTGGTCGGGCTGTTCCCGCGGTACGAGTTGCCCTGGTCGTTGCCGGCGAGCGACTCGGAGTAGGCGATGGTGTTCGACGTGCCGTCGATGATCGAATTGACACCGTAGCTGACTACGTAGAAGAACATCCCGGTCCCCTGGAACGGCTGGCTTGTGGGGTTGCCGTTGATCCCGGCCGAGTAGGGCGGCTTGGCGGTGGTCCCCTGCTGGTACAGGGTGGTCGTGCCCATGCACGCGTAATAGCTGTTGATATTATCTCGCAGCGTCGCCACGTTCGGGTCGGACGGGCAGAGGTAGGCCTTGATCTCCGTCTGGTAGGCCGTCAGGTTCGGCCCGATGCTGGGGTTGGGGTCGATCGAGAAGTTGATCGTGTTGTAGACCGCCCCCCCCTCGATGAACTGGAGCATCGCCGCCTGGGGCCCGTAACCGGACCAGCCGGTCCCACCCGCGGGGGAGGGCGCCTCGCCCATCGGGAAGACGTCGTTGGTGCTGTGGTAGTTGTGCAGGGCCAGGCCGATCTGCTTGAGGTTGTTGACGCACTGCGCACGGCGCGCGGCCTCGCGGGCCGCCTGGACGGCCGGCAGCAGCAGGGCGATCAGCACGGCGATGATGGCGATCACGACGAGCAGCTCGATCAGCGTGAAGCCGCGGCGCGTCTTTCTCGGATGCATGGGCGGAATCCTCGGGATTCGCGGGATGAGGCAGAATGTGCCGTACACTCACGGCACGGAATTCCGATGAGGTTTTATGAACACCTAATAAATTCACCGACGCGAGTCGCTGTCAGCGGCCCGACGCCGCGCGGGCACCGTGCCGATCCGATGGCGGATCGGGACCGTCGGGCGCGTCCCGAAGGGGCGTGCCGCGCGGCCATCGCGAGAGGGAGATTGTCGGAGAGGGCAGGTTGGCGAGGGGGGAGGGAGCAGGAGGACCGTCGTCAAGTTCGCCGGCGGTCGCCCGCCGGCGTCGGACGAACGGCGATGGAATGCAGTCTTCCTATCATCATAAGATTGAAGGTCGGAGATCTCCTCGTGATCCGAGAGAATTGGCGCCGCCTGCGGCGTTGCAAGGTCCATGCCGGGCGGGGGACAGGCGCGCGGAAGTGTCCGATCACCTAAGATATTCGGAGTTTAGGCGGATGCTGCGTGACTTCGCGCCGGACTCATCGCTCGCCTTGCCTGCGCGCTTTGTGGCGAACCTGCTGCGCGGGGCGATCTCGCCGGGGTTCTTGCCGCCGCGCGTCGTCGAGCGCGAATCGGTCGCTCAGGGCCCCCCCGCCCCCGGCGCGGCGGGCTCGAGCTTCACGTCGTCGACCCAGACCTCGCCGATATTGGCCTCGTTGCAGATCTTGAAGTCGAGCGCGACCGATGTCGCCTCGGCCTCGGTGCGGACGACGCGCTCGACCTTCGTCCAGCGCCCGACCACCCCGTGGCCGACCTCCGATGCGCCGGCCGAGAGGATCTGGAACCCGTTGGGGCCTTCCTTGTACTGCGAGACCTTGACGCGGAACTCCTGCTCGCCGCCGGGGGCGATCAAGTACCAGTAGCTGAGCTTCATCCGCGTGCCGTAGCGCACGGGACGGTCGGGGAAGCGATAATACTGGTTGCCGTTGATGTGGGCCTCCAGATGGAGGCTGTCGGGCCCGGACATGAAGTGGCGGGTGTCGCGGCGGTCCTCGGGGGGCTCGGGCCAGGTGGCCTTCGCCTGGGCGATGTAGTGCTCGCGGTCGAGCGGCAGGGCGTCGCGCAGGGTCGCCGGGCCGAGCCTCAGCTCGACCTCGCGGTGGCCGAGGAGCGGGTCGTACGGCCCGTACAGGAAGTGTTCATGTTCGAGCCGGATGCGGATGCAGAGGACGCCGCCCGGGGGGATTTCGACGGCCGTGATCGGGTCGGGCGCGTTGGGCGGGGCGTTCTTGGGCCGCGCGCGGCGGCTCGGCCGCGGCGGCCGACCAGGCGCGGAGGACCAGGCGCTCGCGGCACTGCTTCGCCTCGTCGGGCGAGGCGATCACGTCGTGCGCCGACGTGCCGCCGCCGGCCCCCTCGACCTTCGGGGTCGACCGCCTCGGGACGGCGTGCGACGGCACGCGCGAGTTCGAGACCCAGCCGTCGACCGTCGCCGCGAGGTCGCCCGGCGCCAGCGAGGCGGCCGGGCCCGACTCGAGCCGGAGCCGGTAGTCGACCTGCCAGTCGCCCTGGTCCTGGCCGATCACGCGATGGACGAGGCTCCAGCGCCGCTCGGGCGTGGAGACGATCGCGGGCGTCCGCGCGGCCGGGGCCGAGGCGGAGCGACTCGCCGATAGGTTGACGACCAGGGGCGCCAGGGCCAGGCCGAGCCCGACCGCCCGCGCCAGCCCATGCGCCGAGGTGGCGCGGGCCGTGAGACTGCGTCGCGTCGTCATCGCCATGAGTCACCTCGCCCGTCCGTGGGCCCACCGCCACACGCCGCCGTCCCCGCACGTCTGGAAGATCGGGGCGCGCATGGCCCCGGCCGCGACGTCGCGGATGGGGCCGCCTTCGCGAGGGCGTGCGGCGGTCCATGCCGGGCACGCGACGCGACCCCGTCAACGCTGTTTAAAGAACATCATCGAAAGAACGAATCCGTCCGTTCTCCGAAAATGGAGGGATGAACGATCGGGGACGCGGGAGAGGTGGCTTGGCGGGATCGGTGCGATGGATGGCGCGGAATGGGTCGGCGCGATTCTCTCGTTCCCACGCGCCGCGTGGGAATGCCTCCTCCGACGCTCCGCGTCGTCCGGGCTCGAGGGGGGAATGGCCGCGGAGCGGCCGAAGGCGCATTCCGCCGCAGAGCGGTGGAACGAGGGAATGCCTGGGCCGGGCGGTCACTCCTCGTCGTCGTCCTCGGAGTCCTCGTCGTCGTCGGAATCGTCCTCGGTCTCGATCCCGACCGGCATTTGCGAGGCCCGGTCGAGGAACTTCGCGAGGTAGCGCTCGACGAAGACCGAGACGGCGACCTGCGTCGAGGCGTTGTCCATGCCCCAGATGCTCGCCCTCGGCTCGGTGAGCTCCGGGTCCATCTGGATGCAGAACTGCTCGTCGACGGCGAAGCTGAAGGGCAGCTCCTCGAACCAGGCGTGCGCCAGGGCGTTGACGCTGGGGCCGCCGACGGAGATCGCGGCCAGCGACTGGAGCGGCTTGTCGTTGAGGAAGCGGAAGTCGGCGACGACCAGGACCCGCGCCGGGGTCGTGTCGCGGCCGTCGGCCTGGCGCTGGGTGAGCTGGCCCTCGACCTGCTGCTTGAGGTAGTAGGCCAGCGGCCGGTCGAGCTCCTCGGCGCGGAGGGTGCTGCCTGCGACGATGAGGAGGAAGCGGGCGGGCGTTTCGTCGTCGTCGGGCATGCGGCGCGGTCCCTTCCCGGGTTCGGTCGGCGCCGCCCGGGACGGTCGGAGGAGGTGGATCGATGGAGTCGGCCATGCTATCCGCAGGCCGCGAGGCCCGGCAAGTGGCACCCCGTCCGGCGGCCGGTCCCGGGTTGGGGCCGACCCGCGCAAGGCCGGGGGCATGCCGGGTTTGGCTCATGGCGGGGCCATCTCCGTGGCCCTCCAGAGGGCGACGCGGCGCAGGGCGGCCTCGGCGGCCTGGAAGTCGTCGTCCCCCTCCCCCTCGAACTGCTGGGCGACGGCGCGGCGGCCGGCCAGGGGGATCAGGCAGCGGAAGCGGGACCGGCCGCCGGGCTCGCCGTCGACCTCGTAGCGGCTGATGCCCAAAGCGCGCATCCGGCGGCGAAGGTCGGCCCACTCGCGCGGGAGTCTCGGACCGCGATGCCGCGGCGACGGCCGGGTCGGCTGTCCCCGCCTCGGCCCGCGGCATCGGCTCGGGCGCGACGAGGTCGAGCGGGCTCGCCTCCGATCGCGGCGGCGGCGGGGCCAGGGCGATCGTCGGGGCCTTCTCGGCGTCAACGGCCGGGGGCTTCGGGAAAGGGTCGGTCGGGGGCTTCGGCCTGGGCACGGCCGCGACGGGCGGCACCGGGGTGCGGCCATCGGGGACGAGCGGCAACAAGGGGGCTGCCGGCACTTCCTTGGGCGGGGCCTTGGGCTCGGCCAGGGCGCTCGCCGGCGCCGGGTCGGGCGGCTGGAGCTTGGCCCGGATCAGGGCCTTGAGCCGCTCCAGCCCCGGCCCGTTCATCGCCGCACCGCCCGCGAAGGCGGCGCCGACCAGGATGATTGCGAATAACGCCTTGCGCAACGGACGCGGCCTCCTTGCCCTGTCGCCCGACCGCGACTTGAATAATCGCCGGCCACTGCCGAATAATGAAGGGGCCGACCGGCCGGATGCGCCCGGGGACCTCCCGTCCCCCGCGCCCGGCCTTGAAAACGCGGGCATTGGAACCGAGATGGCCAATCCGGGCAAGGCCAGTCGGCCCGCGCCGGAGTATGTAGGAAGTTGAAGACGGCAAGCAAACACTGTCGAGAGATCGCCCACCCGGCCCCGCTTCTCCTTTGTGCCTTTCGCTTTCTGCCTTGTACCTTTCCGACCGGCCGACCGGAGGACGCTCGTGCGACGCCTGAAGCCGGCCCCCGACCCCTGGATCGAGCTGCCCACCCGCCGCAGCCCCGCGCGGGCGCCGGCCGCTGGCTCGACGCGCCGGCGCCGGCCGCCCCGGTCGCGCCCGAGCGCGACGCCTTCGACCTCCTCTTCGGCACGATCTGGATGATCCTCACACTCCCGTTCCGCCTCGTCTTCGGCATCGTCAACCTGCTCGGCCGGCTGACGGGGCTGGTCGTCGGTTTCTCGATGATGGTCGCCGGCGCCGCGCTCTCGGCCGGGCCGCTGGCGATGCTCGGCATACCGCTCTTCGTCGTCGGGCTCTTGCTCGCGATGCGGTCGCTGGGCTAAGGGATCGCGACGGTCTTCGTAGGGTCCGCCATGCGGACCATCTTCGGCGAGGGCCTCGGACGGAAGACGGTCCGCATGGCGGACCCTACGAGAGTCCCATGCGCCGATCGACCTCGACCAGAACGCGACAACCCCGCTCGACCCGCTCGTGCTCGAGGCGATGCGGGCGTTCTGGCTCGAGGGCGGCAACCCCGAGAGCCGCCACTCCCTCGGCCGCGCCGCGCGGCGGGGGTTCGACTGGGCGCGGGAGACGGTCGCGGAGATCCTCGGGGCCCATCGCGACGAGGTCGTCTTCACCTCGGGCGGGACCGAGGCGAACAACCTCGCCGTCTTCGGCCTCGCTGGATCAGATCCCGCTCACCTGACCGTCAGCCCCATCGAGCACCCGGCCGTCGCGGGGCCTGTGAAGCGGCTCGGAGAGTCGGGCTGGGGCGTCACGCGGTCCGAGGTCAACGCCGAGGGATTGATCGATCCGGAGACTTTCCTTGGCGCGATCAGCCCCGACACGAAGCTCGCCGCGCTGATGCTGGCCAACAACGAGACTGGCGCGATCCAGCCGGTCGCTGAAGTCGCGCGGCGATCGTCGGTCCCTGTCCACACCGATGCCGTGCAGGCCGTCGGCCGCATCCCGGTCGACTTCCACGAGCTGGGGGTCGCGACGCTCGCCGCGAGCGCCACAAGTTCCACGGCCCGGCGGGTGTGGGCGTGCTGCTCGTCCGCCGCGACGTGACGATCCCCCCCGCGCTCTTCGGCGGCAACCAGCAGCACGGGCAGAGGCCGGGGACGATGCCGGTAGCCTTGATCGTCGGCATGGCCACGGCCCTGGAGCGCTGGCACGCCGAGGCCGATGATCGTGTGCGCCGCTGGAGATCGCTCCGCGACCGGCTCGAGGCGGGCCTGATCGCGGCGGTCGGGGCCAATCGGTTCGTCCGCAATGGCCCGTCGCGCGAATCGTCCCGCCTGCCGCAGACGCTCAACCTCGGATTCCCCGGCCTCGACGGCGACGCGCTCCTGATCGGCCTGGACATGGCCGGCGTCTCCGTCTCGCTCGGCTCGGCCTGCGCCAGCGGCGCGACGACGCCCTCGCCCACGCTGATCGCCATGGGCGTCCCCCGCGACCGGCTCCGCTCGTCGGTCCGATTCAGCCTCGGCGCGTTCACGACCGAGGCCGAGGTCGACGAGGCGATCGCGCGAGTCGCCGCGGTCGTCGCGCGGCTCTCGTCATCCGGACCCGGCCCGGCCCGGGAGGGCGAGGCTCCGCCCGAGCCCGGGTATTCGCTATGATCCCGGCGGGACGAGGCCCAGATCCCGCCGGGGTGGACGCCCGGGCTCGGGCGGAGCCTCGCCCTCCCAGGGCTGCCGGAGGTCAAGTCTACGGCCTGCGGTAGAACTCCGCGTTCCGGTCGCCCTTCGAGAGCAGATACGCGACCAGGTCGAGGATCTCCTCGCGGTCGAGCGTGTTGAGCAGCCCCTGGGGCATCATCGAGACGGGCGAGGGCTTCGTCTCCTCGATCTTGCGGCGATCGACGCTCGCCATGTTGCCCGGGTCGAGCATGTTGGTGACGACCATGATCTGGTCGCCGTTGAGGTTCGCGACCCGGCCGGTGACGACCTGGCCGTCGCTCGTGACGAAGCTGACGGCGCCGTACTGGTCGCTGATGACCTTGCTCGGCAGCACGATCGACTCGAGCAGGTCGCGCGTGTTGAACCGGCCCGAGACGCCCGTCAGGTCGGGCCCGGCGGCGCCGCCCTCGTTGCCGAACCGGTGGCACGCGGCGCACTGCGCGGCGCCGAAGAGCGAGCGGCCGCGGTCGAAGTCGCGCTTCGTTTTGATGCCCGAATCGACGAGCGGCACCAGCTCCTCCAGCGTCCAGTCCTTGACGTGCGTCCTCGGCGGCGCGACGGCCGCGGCCGCCTGGGCGGGGGCGTCGAGGACCGGCTTCAATTCGGCCTTCTCGGACTCGCTCAAGGTCGCGATCGAGTCGCGCCGCAGGATGTTCAGGAACCCCCGCAGGCTGGCGCCGCCCTTGAAGGATTGGGCCTTCTGGAGCCACGTGAAGTACGCCTTTCGGAGCTCGGGCGTCCAGCCGGTCTTGAGCACGCGGAGCGACTTGGCGTAGTCGAGCTGCTCCTCCTGCGTGGTCGCCCGCTCGATGAGGGCCATCGTCTTCGCGGCGACGTCCGGCGCGTCGAGGTAGACCAGGAGCGGGCAGAGCTCGGAGTTCAGCTCGGGCGACTTCGCCGGGTAGTGCGTGTCGAGCCGGGCGATGACCTTCTCGGCCATCTCCGGGGCGGGCTTGCCCGTGCGGACGAAGAGGACCTGGAGGAGCCGCACGGCGTCGAGCCGCTGCGTCTCACTGAGGGCGTCCCAGTCGAGCCGGCCGAGCGCGCCGAGGACCCCGGACTGGAGCCCCGGATCGACCGGCATGGCCGTCGGGTCGCGATGCGCGGGGTCGGCCGCGCTCGCGCGGACCAGCGCCAGCAGGGCCTCGAGCGAGGCCTGGGTGTTCGCCTCGGTCAGCGCCTTCTCGCGCCACGAGTCGACCGGCTGGAACTCGAGCACGGCCCGCGCGGTGTAGCGGATGAAGCGGTCGGGGTGCGCCAGGAAGTTCCAGGCGAGGTCGACGGCCTTCGGGTCGCGGTGGCCGAGGAACGTCGCGAGCCGCTGGCGCCCGCGCGCGACGACCCGTTGGGCTCGGCCACCGTCTCCGCGCCGGTCGACTCGCCGCCGACGTACGTCACGCGATAGAGCGCCGAGGTCGTCCGCCGCCCGCCGACGGTGAAGTACATCGCGCCGTCCTTGGGGTGGATCAGGAGGTCCGTCAGCGGTAGCGGCGAGCCCGTGACGAACTCCTCGGCCTCGCCCTTGTACGACGAGCCGACAGACTTGTTGTGCACGGCGTAGAGCTTGCCGTAGCTCCAGTCGCAGATGAACAGGGCGTCCTGATACTTCTGCGGGAACTTCGCCCCGTAGCCGAAGCCGATGCCCGTGGGCGAGCCGGGGCCGATGTCGACGACGGCCGGGAGGCTGTCGTAGAAATAGGTCGGGAACTTGGCCGATCCGCCCCGGTAGCCGTAGTCGCCGCCGGGGACGGCGTTGACGACGCGCGTCGGCCGATACCAGGGGGTGTTGAAGTCCCATTCCATGTCGGAGTCGTAAGTGAACAGGTCGCCGTGCTTATTGAAGGCGATGTCATACGGGTTGCGGAAGCCCATCGAGACGAGGGTCCAGTCCTTGCCGTCGGGGTCGACCTTGACGATCCAGCCGCCGGGGGCCTTCTCGTCGGCCATGAAGCCGTTGCCGTCGGGCATCCGGGGGAGGATCGTGTCCTCGCCCCAGTCGCGCGGGACGAACGAACCGGCGAGCTCGGGGACCTTCGTCGCGTTGCCGGCGACGACATAGAGCGACTTGCCGTCGGGCCCCGGGACGACGGCGTGGGGGCCGTGCTCGCTCGAGCCGTCGATCTTGCGGAGCAGCTCGACCTTGTCGAGGTTGTCGTCGCCGTCGGTGTCGCGGACGCGGTAGAGGCCGCTGGGATACTTGCCGGTGCCGGCGTTGACGACGACGTAGAGGCTGTCGAACGCCCAGCAGAGGCCCTGTGCCTCGCCGATCTCGACGGCGAGCGGCTCGACCCTGGCCTGTCCCGACTTGCCGACGGGCGGCGGGGTGATCCGGAAGAGCTTGCCGTACTGGTCCGAGGCGATCAGCCGGCCCTTGCGGTCGGCCGTGAGGCTGACCCACGAGCCCTCGGTCTCGCGCGGGACGGCGTAGATCAGCTCGGTCTTGAAGCCCTTGAGCGTCTTCAGCTTCTCGGGCGGCGTCGCCGCGGGCGCGGGGCCGCTCGGCGCGGGCCGGCGGGCCTTCTTCGCTTCCTGCTTTTGCTTCGGGGCCTGACCGGCGCGGGGGCCGGCCACGACAGCAGCAGTCCGGCGGAAATGAGGCTGGCCGCGGCGGCGGAGACCGCGCGGATAAGGGTCGACGGCATCGCACGTTCCTCGCGGTGGTGGGTCCGGGGTCACGTCCCTCCGGGGCGAGCGGGCAGGAGGGCCGCCCCGGCTCCTCGGACGATTCTCCATAAAATATCCAATCGGGCCGGGGGACGCCACCGAGCGATGGCGTCTCGATTCGAGACGCGGGCTCGGCTCGCGACCGCTGCCGGGAGGGCGAGGCTCTGTCCGAGCCCGGGTATTAACCCCGGCTCCGCGGGAATCCGGCACCACCGGAATCGGGCGTCATGCCCGGGCTCGGGCGGAGCCTCGCCCTCCCAACGGCGGGGAGACCAGCTCAGATCAGGTCCATCGCCAGGACTTTGATCCTGCCGTTATTGGGCAGCGTGATCGATTTCACCGACTTCCCCTGGGCGATCGGCAGCGTGTAGCCGTAGACGTAGGCCGGCTCGCGGTAGGAGCCGCCGTCGGACTGGTTGGTGTACGGCGTTGTCGCGGCGACCGACTCGCCCGGCGCGGTCGTGCCGCGTCCCGTGTAGCCGCCCGTCCAGTCGCTGAGCGTCAGGGTGAACGAGGCCTTCGTCCCGTCGGCATAGGTCACAACGAACGTACCGGTCTGCGGGCCGAAGACCGAGGACCCCAAGAGTGCGATCGTGCCGAAGGGGCCCGCGGGCAGCGCGATCGTCTGGCCGGCGGCCGAGATCACGTTGTTCGTGTTGCCGGCCCCCAGGGCAAACGTCGCGCCGTCCCAGGCGAGGGACGACCCGAGAGCCGAGGCCGAATAGGTGTTGCCGTGGCCGTCGAGGTTCCCCGACCCCGAGTGGCCGTCGACGCCGATGCCGATCGTCGTGAAGCTCGCCCCCAGGCTGATCTGGACCTGGCCGATCGCGAGGTTGCGGGCGTTGAGGGGAACGTATGGCGACGGGTTGCCCGCGGGGACCGCGGCGGCCTTGGTCGAGGGAGACACGGTGTACGCCACGCCGTTGATCGTGCCGGCGTAGACCTGCCCCGACGGCCCCGCGACGAGCGTGGCCGTGCCTGGGGTCGGTACGACGTAGGCGGCATTGCCGTCGAGGGTCACGGCCAGCTCGGCCGGGTCGACGAAGCCTTGCGGGGAATTCGGCCCCGTCGTCCAGGGCGTCCGCGCGCCGCCGTTGGCCGAGAAGCCCGCGCCGATCGTCACGGTTGGAGGCAGGGACGGGTCGGTCGCCAGGTTCGCCGGGTTGCCGTTGCCGTTGGTGATCGCCAGGAACGCCGACGCCCACGCCGAGAGGTACGGCTGCTGCCAGGAGAACGTGTTGCCCGTGACCATCGCCGTCAGGTACCGCCGGCCGGCGTCGCCGCCGATGCCGGGGCCGTGGACCACCTCGACGACCAGGTTGCCGATCGAGTTGAACACCGTGTTGTTCGCGACCGTGATCCCGAGCGTCGGGTAGTGCGACCACCCGAACCCGACCGGGAACGGCGCCCCCGCGGCGCTTTCGTCATTCGAGACGACTCCCGACGCGACGAGGATGCCCGTCCCCGTGTACGGATACGAATATGTCCCGCCGCCCTGGATTGTGTTCGAGGCGATGGTCGTCCCGAAGTCGGACCCGCCCAGGGCAATCCCCGTCGCCGACTTGCCCGCCAGGTTGAGGACGTTGCCCGAGATCGTGTCGCCGACGAACCCGGCGACGACCGAGATGGTGTACTTGCCCACCGGCAAGGGGTCCTGCATCAGGAACGTCAGGGGCGAGGTTGAGACCTGCTGCGCCACGCGATAGTAGGTGCCGGCCAGCGGGTTCGCCGCGTCGACGATCGAGACGATCAGCCCGGGGCCGGTCGAGGCTCCGACGTACGTCCGCGAGGCGACCGCGCTCGACGCCATCGGCAGGACGAGCGTCCTCCCGTCGGCCGAGATCGCGGCGGGCGTCCCCTCGAAGAGGAAGTCCTTCGGCTCGGTGAGGATCACCTCGGAGTCATTGATGCCTGTGAAATAACCCGTGATGGCCGATGTCTTGACATAAGTGACTTCGTTGCCGACCTGCCCGCCGACGAACGTGTTGCCGACGATCGTGTCGTCGTATCCCGACTCGGCGAGGTTCACCAGGCGGAACGTCGTGCCGCCGGGGGTCGCTGGGTTGACGAGATTCGACGTGAACGTGACGTCGTGCGGCGTGACGAGCGAGAAGGCCGAGGGCGTGTAGCTGCCCGCGAAGGCGCCGAGGTGCGTGTTGCCGGTGACGGTCCACGGCCCGCCCGCGACCTGCACGCTGCCGCCCTGGAACTTGCTGCCCGCGATCGAGCCGTTGTCGTTGCCGGTCTCGATGAGCGGGATCTCGGGCTCGCCGGCGTAAGTGTGATAGGCGTCGGGTGCGGCCGGCCGGCGAGGCGTCGAAGTCGGGCGGGCCGAGGACCGTCATCCCCGTCAGGGTGATCGTCTCGCGGTTCCGGCCGTCGTTGCCGACGCTCGTGTTGATCACGGCCTTGGCACCGTAGCCCGACGACTCTGGGTCGAACAGCGTCGTCGAGCCCGCCTGCGGCGTACCACTGCAGCGGCGCCGTCAGGGAAAAGCGAATCGTGAAGTTCTCGAGGTCGACGGAGAGGTCCGTCACCCCGGGATTCGCGACGTAGATCGCCCCCGACGCCGAGCCCGACCACGGCGTGCTCCCCTGCGTGAAGACGAGCGACGCCCCGTTGCCGACGATCCGCACCGAGTGGGTGATCTTGAGCGGACCCGTCAGGACGATCGTCGCCCCGGGCGACAGGCTGATGGTGTCGACCTCGCCAGCCCCCGTCGCGTTCAGGGCGGCCAGCAGCGCGGCCTGCGACGCCACGCCGCTCACCGACTTCCCATTTAAGGGCATCGCCAGGAGGCCCGGCTGCCACGCGGCCCCGGCGAACTGGACGACGTGCTGCGTGCCCGCACCGCGCGGGTCAACGAAGAAGGTGAGCCGCAGCGTGATGTCCGTCGCGGCCGACTCGCCCGGCGGCCACGAGCGTCTCGTTGCGGGTGGGGGCGAAGTACAGGTCGGCCGACTGGCGGTTGCTCGCCTCGGCGACGTAGAGCGGGTGCAGGCCCGAGGTGTCGAGCTGCGACCAGAACGACCCGGCCCCGTCGCTCAGGTTCGCCGCCAGGATCATCCGCCCGGCCAGCCCTGTCACCCGCAGGTGGACGTACCCAGGCCCGAACGTCCCGTCCTGCCCGAGCGACGTCACGGCGAAGTCGCCGGCCACGACATTCGCCGGCGTGGCCACGGCGGGCATCGCCGCGGGCGGCGAGGCGAGGTTGGCGACTGTGACCGAGCCTGCGTCTGTAGTCGTCGTCCCGCCTTGGTAGTTGACGGTCAGGGTCAACGGGCTCCCGTTCGGCAGCGTGATCGCCGCCCCCGTCGAGCTCCCGAGCGGGTTCCCGCTCGCGTCGAGGTCGCTCCGCACGACGGGGTTGAGGTACAGGTCCCCCTGCCCGTCGCCTGGGGCGAAGAACTCCGCGTCGGCCGCCCCCTCGGGATTCGCACCGTACACCCACTCGAACCCGGCCGGCCCCTGGACGACGATCGACGCGATCGCCCCCCCCGTCAGCCCACCCAGGCGGAGATGGAGGTCCTGCACCCCATCCGGCCCGGGCGACGCCCCCGTCCCGACGAGATCCACACCGTCCTGCCCGAGCGACGTCACCGCCACCGCCATCAGCCGGCGCGACTCTAGCGCATCGCCCCGGGGCCGGAACGCACGTCGTCTCGGTCGGAAGGGACGCTTCACGGTGCCGGCCCTTGTCGCGGCGCACACCCTCCCTGACCTTGGAGCCCCCCGTCCCTACGGAACCCGGACCCAGGCACGGATTCGACGGCCTGATTGCTGGCATGCAACCAGCCGGTCATTCGAGTCTAGGATACGTCCCCGCCCTCAGCGACCTGAGAAGCGGGGGAAAATAGGCAAGATCATCCTACCATGCGTTCGGCGACGGGGCGGAGGGATCTTGCTTTGGGGTCTTCGTAGGGTCCGCCGTGCGGACCATCTTCGATCGGGACGACCGCCGGAAGATCGTCCGCATGGGGGACCCTACGGGATCGACTTCAATACACCCCCGCCATCGCCTCCTCAGCCTCCGCCCCCTCGGGCAAGAAACGGCCGATCCCGTGGTAGGTGAAGCCGATCCGGGCCATCTGGGCCGGGTCGTAGAGGTTGCGGCCGTCGAAGATCACTGGGGCGCGGAGCAGCCGGCGCATGACCTCGAAGTCCGGGTTGCGGAACTCGTTCCACTCGGTGACGATCGCCAGGGCGTCGGCGTCCTCGATGCAGCCATAAGGCCGGTCGCAGTAGGTGATCCGCTCGCCGTAGAGCTCGCGGACGTTGGCGATCGCCTCGGGGTCGTGGACCCGGACGGAGATGCCCGCGGCAAGCAGGCGGTCGATCAGGACGAGCGCGGGGGCCTCGCGGATGTCGTCGGTCTTGGGCTTGAACGCCAGGCCCCAGAGGGCGACGGTCTTGCCCGCCGTGTCGCCGCCGAAGTGGCCGAGGATCTTCGTGCCGAGGACGTCCTTCTGCCGCTCGTTGACGTCGTCGACGGCCTCCATTATCCGCGACGGCAGGCCCTTCGACTTCGCCATGTGGATCACGGCGCGGATGTCCTTCGGGAAGCAGCTCCCGCCGTAGCCGACGCCCGGGAAGAGGAAGCTGAAGCCGATCCGCTGGTCGTGGCCGATCCCCCGGCGCGACGTCGTTGATGTCGGCGCCGTACTCCTCGCAGAGGTTGGCCATCTCGTTGATGAAGCTGATCTTCGTCGCCAGCAAGCAGTTAGCGACGTACTTCGTCATCTCGGCCGACTCGGGCGTCATCACGAGGAACGGCCGCTCGGTGCGAAGGAAGGGCTTGTAAAGCTCGTGGAGCCGGTCGGCCGCCTCCTTCGAACGGACGCCGATGACGACGCGGTCGGGCTTGGTGAAGTCGTCGATCGCCGCCCCTTCCTTGAGGAACTCGGGGTTGTTGGCGACCTGGAACGGCACGTCCGTGACCTCGGCCATGCGCCGGGTCAGCTCGGCGTTGGTGCCGACGGGGACGGTGCTCTTGATGACGACGATCTTCGGCGTGGTCAGGTGCGAGGCGATCTCGCGGCCGACGGCCCAGACGCCCCGGAGGTCGGCCCCGCCGTCCTCGCCTTGGGGCGTGCCGACTGCGATGAAGACCAGCTCAGCGTCGGCGATCCCCTCGGCCAGGCTCGTGGTGAACTTGAGCCGGCCGTCGCGGTGGCACCGCACGACCAGCTCGGTCAGGCCCGGCTCGTAGATCGGGATCACGCCCTTCTGGAGCCCGTCGACCTTCGCGGCGACCTTGTCGATGCAGACGACGTCGTTGCCGCTCTCGGCGAAGCAGGTGCCGGTGACCAGTCCCACGTATCCCGTTCCGACGACGGCAATCTTCACGAGCAAGTCCCTCCCGGTGTCGTTCCCCGGCGACGGCCGGTCGGCGCCGTCCGCTCTCCTCCCGTGTGATCTTAGGATAAGTCCGCACTTTTCGGAAGCGGAGTCCCGCCGGGCCCCGCCCCGGCCCGGTGTGCGTTGCCCCCGGGCATCATGCCCAGGATCGCTGACCATGCGCCTCGGACCGCCTCGGCGCCGTCGCGGTCCAGGACGTCGAGCCAACGGGCGGAACCCAGCTCGGACAACAGTCGATGACGGGCCTCGGGGTCGGCGACGCGTTCGAGGACAGTCGGCCGGATCTCCGCCAAAAGGGCTGCCAGGACCGGCGCATTCGTCAAGGTCGTCGCGGCCCGGTCGCGGAGGGCCGCAGCCAGGGCCGGGCTTTTGCCCCTCCGGTCGACACCGCGAGCGTGACGGGGCCGCTCCGCCAGCACGCCGGCACGAGGAAGTCGCCCTGCTCGGGCTCGCTCGCCGCGTTGACCCAGATCCCCATCCGTCTTGCCGACTCGACGACCTCGTGGTTGACCTCCAGCGTCGCCGCCGCGAAGGCGAGGCTCATCCCTTCGAGATGCTCGGGTCGGAACGGTTCGGGCCGGTGCTCGACGCCGGGCACGGCCACCTCATGCCTCGGATCGATGCCGAGGACGTGCGCCCCGGCCTCGACAAGTCCCGACGCCTTCCGCGTCCCCACCTTCCCGAGCCCGACGACGAGCACGCGACGGCCGCGGAGGTCGAGCTCGATCGGATAGCCGGGCATGGCGTGTCATCTCGGGGATGGAAAAGGGGCGGCCGGTGGTGGATTGTAGGGCGATCCGGAACGGCCGGCGACCTTCACTCGACGGAGCCGCTCGCCATGCCCTCGCTCTCCCTCACCCGCCGCGACTTCTCCCGCCTCGCCCTCGGGGCCGGCGCATGGGCTGCCGTCGGCCGGGCCGCGCCGTCCGACGCCTATCACTTCGACCGGACCATCTCCCGCGAGGTCCTGGAGAACTACCTCGACCGCTCGATCTCGATGGAGGGCCTGCTCAACGGCCGGGGCGACCTCGTCGACAACCTCCGGATGCTCAAATACACCGGCGCCAAGTTCATCGGCCGCGCCCTCTGCCTCTGGGCCGGCGAGGTCAATCTGCTCCGCAACCTCGAGCGGGCGAAGGCGCAGCTCCCGAAGGTCCATGAGGCCGACCCGGAGATGATCGTCCAGGCCTGCGTCTTCGAGATCGTCACGTCGCAGGTCGATCAGGTGCCCGTGCCCGACTGGGCGTTCGCCGCGCTGGGAATGCCTGTCGAGAAGCGGAACTTCCGCTACGCCGACATGCTCTATCCCGACGGCAAACGCAAGGACCACTGGGGCCGGAATTCCTCGGTCCCCGACGTGAGCCGGCCCGAGACGAAGCTGTACTTCTACTACCTCGCGCGGTCCTACATCGACCTGGGCGTCGAGGCGATCCACTTCGGCCAGGTCGAGCTGATGAACGGCAACGACCGCGACCTGAAGCACTATGCCGGGCTGCTCGACCTGATCCGCTCCTACGCGGCCGAGCACGCGCGGCGCCATATTTTGATATGCGACGCCCACGTCCCCCGCGGCGGCTTCGTGGTCGACGGGAAGTTGCTCATGGACTTCCACTCGTTCCCGCTGCGGATCAAGGAGGTCCCCGAGAAGCCCCAGGAGGCGATCCTCCAGGTCGGCTTTTCCGACAGCCTCTACGGCCGGAGCCGGGGCGGCATCACTCCTAGCGGCTGGTCGTGCGAGCACCTGCCGTATCTCGTCGAGATCGACAACTGGGGCGCAGCCGGACCCCCGGCAAGCCCGCCGCCGGCGGCATCTGGGTCTGGGGCTACGACGAGATCACCTGGTTCGCGCACCAGCCCGAGACCTATCGCAACGACTGGCTCCGCTACGCCTGGGACTGGGTCAGGAAGACCGACCCCGCGGGCCACTTCCAGATGCCCGGCAGCCGCACGATGCGGTCGCCGCTGGATGGCAAGCGCTGGTACTATGCGAACCGGCCGAGCGCGGCGGTGCCCGAGGGGTACAACCAGGAGGAGGCGATCCGCGCGATCTGGGCGAGCGACCCGGCGAAGTAGCGGCCTCTAGATCGCGCCGACCCGCTCGCCGCTCGCTGTCGAGGGCGAAGACAGCGCACGAGGCCGCTCATCCTCGTAGACAAATCGATTCTTCAATCCCAGGATCGGCCGTTCAATATACTTCCACGACAACGCCGCGATCGCGAAGCAGACCCCGATCGTCGGCGCCTCGCGCCAGAGCGGCTGGCCGCGGAGGCCGATGCTTCGATAGATGTCGCCCGAGATCACGATCACGAGGAAGTGGTAGAGATACAGCCCGTAGCTGATCGCGCCGATCCGCTGGAGCCTCGGCCGGCGCAGGACCGCCAATTTCGGATGCCCCGAGTGGATCACCACCAGGCCGATCACGCCGAGCCAGAGCGTGCTGAATGCCAGGACGACCGTCCCCGTCCAGCGCGGAAAGGCATCGGTCGCCGCCATCCCGACGAAGGTCGCCAGCGCAACCAGGATCGCGGCCGAGACGACTGTCGCCGCCGTGAGCCCGACCCGCAAGGCCCGCGATGAGGCGATCCCATCCCGCCCGGCCATGACGGCCGCGAGCAGGCCGCCGAGCGCTAGCCCATCCGCCCGCGCCGAGCAGGGCCACCGAGTAGCCGCGCGATCGCAGGTAAAAGGAGCCGGCGACCGTCGCGAGGCTCAACGCCGCGACCCACGCCCGGCTCCGTCCGACGAGCAAGATCAGGGCAGGCCAGACGAGGTAGAACTGCTCCTCGATGGCCAGCGTCCAGGTGTGGCCGAGATACTGGCTATAGCGCGGGGCCTCGGCGAACCAGTAGTACGGCAGGAACTGCGTGTAGGTCAGCTCGTAGATCAGGCCGCGCGGGTCGACGGGTCTCGGCAGCACGTTCCGGAAGACGACCATGCCAAGCACGACGAGGTAATAGGCCGGGAAGATCCGCAGCGCACGCCTCATATAAAACCGCGAGAGGAACCCGCGCGAGCCACCGTGACGAAGGACGATCCCGGTGATGAGGAAGCCCGAGAGGACGAAGAACAGGTCGACCGCGGCCCAGCCCCAGGGGAAGCGCCGGACGTTCGAATGGAAGATCACGATCACGACCGCCGCGATCCCGCGGAGCGCGTCGAGCTCCGGGATGCGGACTTCGGGCGCGGCCGCGACATCGGCGGCGGGATCGACTCTCAGCGTTCGGCCCGGCTTCCCTGCACCGATGGACATAGGCATCCCCGCCCTCCGAGGCCGGCAATCCTCGCTGATCTATCGGCTCGCAGGGGATCTGTCCATGCCGAAAAATCGTCGCGACCGGACGATTCGGCTGCCGGCTTCGCCTTCACGGCTCCCAGCGGAGCACGACCTCGCGCACCCTCGGCGAGAAGCCGAGCGAGCGGGCCAGGGCCTTCGAGGCGAGGTTCTCGTCGGCGACGGTCCAGAGCGGCGTCTTGCCGCGGTCGGCCTCGACGTGCGCCACCAGGGCCGAACCCGCCGCGCGGCCGAGTCCGAGCCGTCGGTAGCGGGGGACGGTGGCGACGGCCAGGGAGTCGCGGCCCTCGTCGGCCTCGAAGGTCCACGCCAGGGCAAGCAGCCGGCCGTCGCGGTCGGGGACGCCGAACGCCGCACCCTCGCGGATAAGCCCCGCAAACGACCCCCATCCCCGCAGCGCCCACGACGGCGCGGCGACGAGGAAGGCCGCCTCGTCGAACGGGCCGAGCCGCCGCACGACCGGCGGGTCGACGTGGGTCGGGGGATCGTCGTCGGCCGTGCGGACCCAGGTCTCAACGATCCCGCGGAGCACGGCCGAGCCGCGACGGCGGATCGCCCCCTCCCAGGCCGTGGGCGCCAGGAGCGAAACCCGCCGGCCGAGCCGAGAGAGCCAGCCGACCGCCGGCTCGGCCTCGCCGAGCCCGAAAGCATGCCGGCCCCCGGGCGCGTCCCCTTCGCGGAGGAGCACCACGCTCCGCGGCCGCCGCGGGTGGTCGCCCCAGAGGCCGGGGCTTCGGTGGATCAGGGCATGGCGGAGCGAGACCGAACGGTGCGCCGCCGTCGTCGCGCGCCAGGACGCGGGCGATCGCCTCGTCGCAGAGCGGGACCATCTCCATCGCCGGCCCTCCGCGTCGGACTCCCGCCCCAAGGTTACCGCGCCCGCCGCCATCCGCCAGGCGTGATCGGGAGATGTGCGAAGGCCGGAGGGGAAAGCACAAGGCACAAGGCAGAAGACAGAGAACAGAGAGCGGCAGACGGAACCAGGACGGCGGGCGAGCGACCAGCATCCTGTGCCTCACTCTCCGTCCTGCTGCCCTCTTGCCTTCCTGCCTTGTGCCTTCTGCTTTGTGCCTTTCGCTTTCCGTCTTCTCGTTCCCCAACGCTCCGGTACGCCGTTCGCAAGGTTCCGCCCGGCGACGCTCCGCCCGGGCCGAGACGCCCCGGGCGGATGCACCCTCTCCCGACGTCAACACCTCAGCAAAGGAAGGGGCAAAAACGATGGGCTTATTCGGCATGGGGGGCATGGGCGCGGGCCCGGGCGGCTATGGCGCATACGGGCCGCGAGGGCCCTACGGCGCCTACCCCGGCTGCGGATGCAGCAGCTTCTTCATCATCGCGGCGGGCATCCTGCTCGTCTTCGGCGGCCTGCTCCGCTCGTGCAACATGTAAGGCGGCGCACCGCCGCCCTCACCCCTCCACCCGATTCCCCCGCATCCGAGGAGCGACCCATGCGAGCGCTTTGTGGCGCGATCATCACCGCCGGCGCCCTGATCGGCCTGGGCCTGATCGCCGTCGGCCTGGGCATCCGCTATCAGGACGTGCCCTACACCACCGGCGCGGACGCCTACGTCCGCTTCAGGCAACTCGACACCGCCCTGGCCGTCGCCTTCGTCGCCGCGATCCTGACCCTCCTGGTCGGCCTGGGGACCGCCTTCGTCGGCCTCGCCTACCACCACGAGCGCCGGCACCGCGAGCACCTGCTCCACTCTTCGGGCCGGACCTCGTCGGTCGGGCCGTGACACCGGCTGTCGGATGCGATTTGCCGATCGTTGCGCAAGCCGGTGCGTGACGCGCCCGCGTCACGCGCCGGGCACTGCTCACGCCTTCAGGAGGTCCTGCAGCGCGAAGACCTCCGCAGGCCCCTTGCGGATCGTCTCGAGAGCCGCAACCACGGCCTTGGCCCCGTTGATCGTCGTGATGCACGGCACCCCGTGGCCGACGGCCGAGGCGCGGATCCGGCCCTCGTCGGTCCGCGAGCCCTTGCCGCTGGGCGTGTTGATGATCAGCGCAATCGCGCCGTTGGCCAGGTGGTCGAGCACGTTCGGCCGGCCCTCGTGGACCTTGCGGACGGCCGTCACCTCGATGCCGTGCTCGGCCAGCACCGCGCCGGTGCCGCGGGTGGCCATGAGGTTATAGCCGAGGGAGGCCAGCTTCTTCGCCACCGGGACGATCGCCTTGCGGTCGCGCTCGGCGACGCTGACGAAGACCGTGCCCGAGGTCGGCAGCTTGGTGCCGGCGCCGATCTGGCTCTTGGCGAACGCCGTGGCGAAGTCGCGCGCGATCCCCATCACCTCGCCCGTCGACCGCATCTCGGGGCCGAGCACGATGTCCACACCCGGGAACTTCGCGAACGGGAAGACGCTCTCCTTCACCGACACGTACCCCGGCTCGACCTCGCGCGTAATCCCCTGCTCCGCCAGTGTCTTGCCGACCATGACGCGGGCCGCCGCCTGCGCTAAATTCAACCCGGTCGCCTTCGAGACAAACGGCACCGTCCGCGACGCCCGCGGGTTGACCTCCAGGACGTAAATGTCCCCGTCCTTTACGGCGAACTGGATGTTCATCAGCCCGCGGACCGTCAACGCCTCGGCCAGCGCGTAGGTCTGCTCCTTCAGCCGTTTGACGATCGCGGCCGACAGGCTGAACGGCGGGATGGCGCAGGCCGAGTCGCCCGAGTGGATGCCGGCCTCCTCGATGTGCTCCATCACGCCGCCGACGAGCGTGGTCGCGCCGTCGCACACGGCGTCGACGTCGACCTCGGTCGCGTCCTCGAGGAATTTGTCGATCAGCACCGGATGCTCCGGGCTCGCCTCGAACGCCTTGCCGACGAACTGCTCGAGCGACGCCTCATCGTAGACGATCTCCATCGCCCGGCCGCCCAGCACGAAGCTCGGCCGCACGAGCACCGGATAGCCGACCTCCTCGGCGATCCGCCGCGCCTCGGGGAACGTCATCGCCGACCCGTTGGGCGTCTGCTTCAGGCCCAACCGGTCGAGCACGACGCGGAACCGCTCGCGATCCTCGGCCAGCCCGATCGAGTCGGGGCTCGTGCCGATGATTGGCACGCCCGCCGCTTCGAGGTCACGCGCCAGGTTCAGCGGCGTCTGCCCGCCGAACTGGACGATCACGCCGACGGGCTTCACCGTCTCGACGACATTCAGGACATCCTCGACCGTCAGCGGCTCGAAGAAGAGCCGGTCCGACGTGTCGTAGTCGGTGCTCACGGTCTCGGGGTTCGAGTTGACCATGACGACTTCATAGCCGTCGGCCTTGAGCGCGAACGCGGCCTGGCAGCAGCAGTAGTCGAACTCGATCCCCTGGCCGATCCGGTTCGGCCCGCCGCCGAGGATCACGACCCGCGGCTTCTCGCCGACCCGCGCCTCGTCCTCCTGCTCGTAGGTCGAATAGTAGTACGGTGTGACCGCCTCGAACTCCGCCGCGCAGGTGTCGACGAGCTTGAACACCGGCACGATCCCTCGCCGCGTCCGGTTGCCGCGGACCTCGGCGTCGCCGGCATTCCAGAGGAACCCGAGCTGGCGGTCGGAGAACCCGTTCCGCTTCGCCTCGCGGATCAGCGTCGTCGGGCGCGTCGGCGAGCGATTTGACCTCGCGGAGCCTCCCCTCGATCTCGACCAGCTCGACGATGTTGTGGAGGAACCACGGGTCGATGCCCGTGAGCGTGTGGATCTGATCGAGCGACAGCCCCGCGAGGATTGCATAGCGGAGATACCACGCGCGCTCGGCGCCCGGCGTGGCGAGCTTCGACTTGATCTCCTCAAGCGACGGCTGATCCGGCGTGCCCCAGAGGTCCTTCTTGTCGCAGCCGAGCCCGAACCGGGCGACCTCCAGCCCGCGCAGGGCCTTCTGGAAGCTCTCCTTGAACGTCCGCCCGATCGCCATGACCTCGCCGACCGACTTCATCTGCGTCGTCAGGACGGGATTGGCCTCGGGGAACTTCTCGAACGCCCACCGCGGGATTTTCGTGACCACGTAATCAATCGTCGGCTCGAAGCACGCGGGCGTCTCGCGGGTGATGTCGTTGCGGATCTCGTCGAGCCGGAACCCGACGGCGAGCTTCGCCGCGATCTTGGCAATCGGGAACCCCGTCGCCTTGCTCGCCAGCGCGCTCGAGCGGCTGACCCGCGGGTTCATCTCGATGACGACCATCCGCCCGTCGGCCGGGTTGACGGCGAACTGGACGTTCGACCCGCCAGTCTCGACGCCGATCTCGCGGAGGATCGCCAGCGAGGCGTCACGCATCCGCTGGTATTCCTTGTCGGTCAAGGTCTGCGCCGGCGCGACCGTGATCGAATCGCCCGTGTGGACACCCATCGGGTCGAAGTTCTCGATCGAGCAGACGATCACCGCGTTGTCGGCGCAGTCGCGCATGACCTCCATTTCGTATTCTTTCCAGCCGATGAGACACTCCTCGACGAGGATCGAGTGCACGGGGCTCAGTTCCAGCCCGTACGCGACCATCCGGTCGAACTCGTCCTTGTTGTACGCGATCCCGCCGCCCGACCCGCCCAGCGTGAAGCTCGGCCGCAGCACGCACGGCAGCCCGATCTCGTCGCGGACCTTTTGCGCCTCATCCAGACTGTGCGCCAGCCCGCTGCGGGCGCTCTCGAGGCCGATCTCCTCCATGCACCGCTTGAACAGCTCGCGGTCCTCGGCCTTGCGGATCGCCTCGGCCGACGCGCCGATAAGCTGGCACTCGTACTTCTCCAAGGCACCCGACTCGGCCAGCGCCAGCCCGACATTCAGCCCCGTCTGCCCGCCGAGTGTCGGCAGGAGCGCATCGGGCCGCTCGACGGCGATGATCTGCTCGACGACGGCGGGCGTCACGGGCTCGATGTAGGTCCGGTCGGCCATCTCGGGGTCGGTCATGATGGTCGCCGGGTTCGAGTTGACCAGGACGACCTCGTATCCTTCTTCTCGGAGCGCCTTGCAGGCCTGGGTGCCCGAGTAGTCGAATTCGCACGCCTGGCCGATGACGATCGGCCCGGCGCCGAGGATCATGATCTTCTTGATGTCGGTACGCTTGGGCACGGATCGGGCTCGCGACGAGGAGGTCGGTGGGCTCGGCATTGCACGGGCGCGACGCGGGCCGCGGACGCCCCTGTCGGCGGGTCGCCGCGGCCCTCGGAAATCCGGACGATCTTAGCATTTGCGGGGCCGGCGCGACAAGGTCGCGCGTCGCCTAGACGGCCGCCGGGCGGATAAGATGGGTGGGGAGACGGACTGGCCCCGGAGGTCGATCGTGAGCATCGGGACCGCGGATCATGACCCTCGCGACGTGGCCGCAACGACCGGGGCCGCGGCCCTGTCCCGGCGATCCAGCCTCCTCGCCGCCCTCGGGGTCGCGGCGGTGACGCTCGTGCTGATGGTCGCGACCGAGCCCGGCCTGGCGATCGTCATGGATGAGGGCTACACGCTCGGCCGCGAGGGACGGGTCCGCGACTGGCTCCGCGCAATGCGCGACCCGGTGGGCTTCGCGTCGTCGTGGCGGCCGGTCGCGGCGAATGAAGACCTCGTCCAGCAAGGCGGGCCCTCGCCGCCCCCATCGGGCATGATCGACACGCGAGGCAAGCTCCTCGCGCCGCGCCGCGCTGGCCTGGTTCTGGCCGTTCGCGCGCGAGGAGCCGCACGGGCATCCGCCGTTCTATGCGATCGTCGGACTCGTGGGCGATGTGCTAGCGCCATCGTGGGCTCCCCTGCCCCGAGCGAGGCTCGGGCCGATGATCGCCTTCAGCCTGACGGGAGGGGTCCTGTTCGCCTTCATGGCGACACGGCGGGGCATCTGGGCGGGCGCGGCGGCGGCCGGGGCCTGGGCGTTGCAGCCGAGGCTCTTCGCGCACGGCCATTACGCGCACTATGACGCCCTGCTCGCGTGCCTCTGGGTCGGGTCGATCCTGAGCTTCATCAAGGCCGTCGAGCCCGACGGCCGGGCGTCGGCGAACCCGCGCTGGGGGTGGGTCGTCATCTTCGGCCTACTCGCCGGAGCCGCCGCGGCGACGAAGCTCACGGGCTGGTTCCTGCCGCTGCCGTTCGTCGCGTGGGCCCTGATCTATCGCGACCGCCGCGCCGGGCGGGCTTTGCCAGTCGCCGGGTTCGTCGCGGCGGCGACGGTCTATGCCCTCATCCCACCCTGGTGGGTCGACCCGCTCGGCGGGGTCGAGGGGTTCCTCGGCTCGAACCTGACGCGCGGGCGGACGACGTACATCCCGACCCAGTTCCTCGGCCAGGTCTACCTCACGCCGCAGGGGTCGCTCCCCTGGTACAACACGCTCGTCTGGACGGCGCTGGTCACGCCCGTCGGATTTCTCGTCCTGGCAATCATCGGCGCCGGCTGGGCGATCGGCCACGCGCGGAGTCGCCCGATCTGGACGCTGGTCGTCGTCCACTGGGCCGCACTCTTGATCCTTCGCGCCCTGCCGCACACGCCGGGGCACGACGCCGAGCGGCAGTTCCTGCCGGCCTTCGGCTGCCTGGCGATCTGCGCGGGGCTGGGGGCGGCGTGGATCGTCGAGAGGCTCGGGCGATGGGGCAAGGCGATCGTCGTCGCGGCCCTGGTCGAGGGGGCGGCGAGCGTCGCGGTGATGATGCCGGTCCCGCTCTCGTATTACAGCCCGCTCGTCGGCGGCCTGCCGGGCGCGACGAGGCTCGGGATGGAGCCGACGTATTACTGGGACGCCCTCTCCGACGCCGCCCTGGACCGGCTCAACCGCGGGACCGCGCCGGGCGAGTCGGTCCTGTTTCCGGTCATCACCGGCAGCCTCCGCTACCTGGCCCAGTCCGGCAAGCTCCGCCCCGCGCTGCTTGACGTCGCCACGGCCGAGCACGCGGGCGTCGCCCCGGCGTGGTACGTCGTCCAGAACCGCCCCGGCGCCTTCACGCCCCAGGACCGCGCCCTCGTCGCGCGCGCGAGGCCCGAGGATGTCCTCGTCGCGAAGTGGGGTGTCCCGCTGATCTGGGCCTTCCCCAGGCTCGAGCCCCCCCGCCCCTGACCGACCGCAGCCCCGTCCGGGAGATGTCCATGGTCCCCGCCGTCCTGCTCACCTTCCTCGCCCTCGCCGACCCCGGGCCGACGCACGCCGACGTCTCCTTCGGCCCGCATCCTCATCAGTTGATGGATATCTATGTGCCGTCGAAGGGCCGCGGGCCCTATCCGGTCCTGCTCTGGTTCGGCGGGATCTGGAAGCCGGCCAAGCACCCGGCGCGGCCCGACTTCTTTGGGAACGCGGGCTGCGCCGTGATCGCCGTTCAGACGCGGACGATGACGGACGCGACCGACGACAAGACGGCCGAGCCGATCTCCTACGTGGCCGAGGACGCTTGCCGGGCCGTGCAGTTCGTCCGCCTCAACGCGATGAAGTGGAACCTCGACCCGGATCGGATCGCCGTGGGCGGCGGCTCGCAGGGGGCCCTGCCGGCCCTCTACGTCGCCTGCACCGGCGAGCGCGCCAATCCAAAGTCAGACGACCCGGTGGCGCGGGTCTCGACCGTGGTCCGGTGCGCCGCGGCCTATCGGAGCCAGCCCACCATCGACCCGAAGCGGATGCAGGAGTGGGTCCCGGGCGTCAAGTGGGGGGCGCCGGCGCTGGGCTGCGGGTTCGAAGCGTCGCTGCAGCGTCGCGAGGAATTGCGGCCGATCATTGCGAAGTGGTCGCCCGACGCCTTGCTTCACCCGGGGACGCCACCTCTCTACTTCGAGAATAACTGGGGCCTGACCCGGCCCGACACGGTGCAGGAGATGGACTACAAGGTCCACTCGCCCGCCTGGTCGCTCGGCTTCCAGGAGCTGGCCCACAAGGCGGGGGTCGCCTGCTTCGTGAAGTATCCCGAACATCCAACGGAGAAATATCAGGATATCTGGGATTTCGTCGTCCAGGAATTGAAGGCCCGATGAGTCGGATGTCCCGTAGGGTCCGCCATGCGGACCATCCTCGAGGCCCGCGCCCCCGGATGGTCCGCATGGCGGACGCTACGGGAAACCTCCCCAGGCAAGGGGGGACGCCTCGGCAACACTCCAACCGGCGGGCAACGGAGTCCACGCGCCTCACTTCGGCAGGGCGTCCCCGGCCCTTTGGCCCCTGGGCACGTCGAGGGCCTTGAGGACGCGGTCGAGCTTCTCCTCCAGGGACCGGAGCCTCCGCTCGGTCTCGGCCTCGCGGGCGGGCTCCACGCGGACGGTGGCCCTCGTGCCGGACGGCAGAGGCGTGGCCGCATTCACATCATAGGCCGTGACCCCCGCGGGCTTCTGAGCCGGCGCGGCGTCGGCCGGCATCAGGGTCGACTGCCGGTACGTGGTGACCAGTCGGGGCGCCTCGGCCGTCGGCTGGCCGCCCGGGGGAAGCTTGGCCGCCTCGCCCCGCGCGGGGGCCGGGGCGACGGGGTGAACGTCTCCGTCCGGGGGGGCGTAGAGCATGGTCGCGGGGCCTGACGTGCTGGAGCCGCCGGACGCCCCCATCATGCGCATTATGTCTGCCATGCCGCCCCGGGGCGCACCGGCCGGAGGGGGGGCCACGACGGGGTAGGCGACCTTGTCCGTCGAGTTCGCCTCACGGATCGCCAGCACCTTGCGGAGCTGGTCCAGCCGCTCGGCGACCTGGTCGTGGCCCTCGGCCGTCTGGCGGATGATCAGCGTGAGGTCGCGGGCGGACGGCATGATCGACCGGCGGCCGTCCTGGTTGTCAACGAATCCGCCGTGCGAGTCGAGCACCTTCCACGCGCCGGGGGTGACGCTCGATGTGATCAGCTCGACGAGCGGCGTCATGTCCATGTCACCCTTGCGGCCGCCCGGCCCGACGAGGAGGTCGGCGACGGAGTAGACCTTGACGAAGGTCGAACCCGCCGGGGCCGCGGCTGCCGCCGTCTGGCCCTCGCCGCCGAGCGCGGACGCGAGCCGCGCGAGGTCGCCCCCCTCCTGCTGCCCGAGCAGGGTCGCCCCCGCCATGAGGACGCCGGCCGTGGCCAGCGTCGCCGTCATCGCCCAGATACGTCGCATGAGAATCCTCCTCGACTCGGATTGGACCAGGGTTTCGACCGTCGCCGCCAGGAGCCCGACCACGCCCCGCCCCGCGGCGAGCTGCGCCGCGGCGCGAGATGTGGCATCGATGAGTGCCGGTCGGACGGCGGCCATCGCCCCGCGAGCCAGAGTGAGCCCGAGCGCGGCTGCCGGGACGATCCCGCGCCGGGCCAGCCGGGAACGGAGCCGCTCGCGGCCGCGGGCCACGCGGCTCTTGACCGTCCCCACCGGGCAGCCCAGGCGCCGCGCCGCCTCGTCGAGCGCGAGCCCCTCGAGGTCGCAGAGTGCCACCGCCTGGCCGTACCGCGGGGGGAGCCGCGCCACCTCCTCGTGGACGACCCGCGCGAGGTCATCGACGTCGCGGTCGGCGCCCGAGTCGGCCCGCCTCGAGGCGAATTGCCCCTCGTGCTTCCGCCGCCTGGCCCCGGCCGAGCGAGCGCAGGCCGAGACTCGCAGGGCCGCGCCGTGGAGCCAGTAGGCGACGGACTCGCGAGAGCGGATCGACCCGGCGCCGCGGACCAGGGCGAGGAACGTGGCCTGGAAGGCGTCCTCGGCATCGTGGCGGTCGCCCAGCACCCCGCGGCAGACGCGGAGGACCATCGGCCCGTGCCGCTCGACCAGGACCGAGAACGCAAGCTCGCCGGCCTCGCCGCCGCGGGCGAGGAAGTGCTCCAGGAGCTGGCCGTCGCTCATCCCGGCGAACGAACCCGCCCGGAACAGCGCCCCGACCTGCCTCAGCACGACCCCGCGATGCCCGTCGATCAAGGCCCGGCCCCCCCTTCGCGTCGCGGTCGGTTGACGAGGGTTAGTGTAACCGGGGCCCGGGGAGGTTCCGGGTTTTTCCCAGACGCTCGCGATCGGCCGGGGCCGCGGTTTTCCTTGGACAGGCGCCGACGGGTCGGGTCCAATGGGCGTACGGCGAGGCGGCCGGGCAGCGATCGGCCCGCGCCCCGGCCCGGCCTCGGTATCCGACCCGGCCCGGAGCCCCGGCCAATGCCCCCCCGAGCCGACGTGTCCGGCGACCTGCTCTTCGGCCTGCTGGCGTTGCAAGCCGGGCTGATCGACCAGTCGGCACTGGTCGCCGCCTTCCACACCTGGTGCCGCGACGGCGCCCGGCCGATGGCCGAAATTCTCGTCGACCGCGAGGTCCTCGACCCGGGCGAGCGCGAGGTCGTCTCCGGGCTGGTCGCGGCGCACCTCAAGCGGCACGGCGGCGACCGCGCCGAGAGCCTGGCCGCGCTCCAGGTCGACGCCTCGGCCGTCGAGGTGCTGGCCGGCGTCGGCGGGCCCGACCTCGAGGCCACTCTCAGCAGGAGCGGCCTCGGTCACGCACGCCAACCCGTCAACGGCGCCGCCGTTACCGGGTCCGTGCCCTCGACCGAGCCCGACCCCTACCGCTACGGCGGGCCCGACGTCTCGGCGACGGGCGACTACGAAACCGCGTCAGTGAAGGGGCCCAGGTATCGGATCGTCCGCAAGCTCGGCGCCGGCGGGCTGGGGGTGGTCTACGTCGCGCTCGACACGCTGCTCCACCGCGAGGTCGCCCTGAAGCAGGTCCGCCCCGACCGCGGCGACGACCCGCAGGACCGAGCCCGCTTCCTCGTCGAGGCCGAGATCACCGCCCGGCTCGAGCACCCGGGGATCGTCCCCGTCCACGACTTCAATGGCGGCGACAGCGACAGCCGGCCCTACTACGTGATGCGGCTGATCCGCGGCGACACCCTGAAGGACGCCATCTCCGTCTTCCACGACGACCCGGCCCTCCGCGACGACCCGCCCGCGCGGGCCCTGGCCTTGCAGAAGCTTCTCCGGCGGTTCCTCGACGTCTGCGACGCCGTCGGCTACGCCCACGCGCGGGGCGTCCTGCACCGCGACATCAAGCCGAGCAACGTCGTGGTGGGCAAGCACGGCGAGACGATCCTGATCGATTGGGGCCTGGCCAAGGCGATGGGCCGGTCCGACTACCCTCCGGTCGACGACGAGCGGACGCTCGTGCCGACCTCGGGCAGCGACAGCTCCGAGACCCAGGCAGGATTGGCCGTGGGGACGCCGTCGTTCATGAGCCCCGAGCAGGCCAAGGGCGACCTCGACCGGATCAGCCCGCGGAGCGACGTCTACGGCCTGGGCGCCACCCTCTACGACCTGCTGACCGGCCGCAAGCCCTTCGCCGGCCCCAACCGGCTGGAGATCATCACCGCGGTCATGGAGGGCGACTTCCCGACGCCCCGCTCCATCGACCCGACGATCGCCCCGGCGCTGGAGGCCATCTGCCTCAAGGCGATGGCCCGGCGCCCCGAGTCCCGCTACGCCTCGGCCCGCGAGCTGGCCGACGAGGTCGAGCGCTGGCTGGCCGACGCCCCGGTCCTCGCCTGGCCCGATCCGGCCTCGGTCCGCCTCCGCCGCTGGGCCCGGCGGCACCGGCCGCTGGTGGCCGCGGCGGCGGTGCTGATGGCCATGGCGACGCTGGCCTCGGCCGGGGCGGCGGTCCTCCTCGAGCGCCACAGCCGGCGCCTGGAGGCCGAGCAACTCCTGACCTCCGCCGCCCGCGCCGAGGCCGATGCCAACTTCCTCAAGGCCGCCGAGGCGGGCGACGCCATGCTGACCCGCGTCTTCGAGGCGAAGCTGGCGAGCATGCCGCAGATGGAGCCGCTCCGCCGCGACCTGGCCCGCGACGCGGCGGCCTTCTTCGACGCCTCGCTCCGCCAGCGGCCCGACAGCCCCGCGGCCCGCTTCACCGCCGCGAAGGTCTTCCACCACGCCGCCAACGTCGAACGGCAGGTCAACCAGGACGCCGCCGCGCGGGGGCGTTACGGCGAGGCGGCCAGGCTCCTGGAAGGGCTCATGAAGGAGTTCCCCGACAACCCCGCCTACCGCGAGGAGCTGGCCAAGGTCCTGATCTCCGACGCCGAGCTGCACCGCCTCCGGGGCCGGCTCCGCGAGGCCGCGCCCCTCTACCGCCGCGCCCTCGACCTGTCCGACCCGGGCGGCCAGGCGGCCCCTACCGACGACGACGTCCGCTCCCGGGCCGAGGCCCTCTCGTCGCTGGCGATCCTGCTCAGCGACATGTGCCGGCACGATGAAGCGTGGGCGATGCTCGAGCAGTCGGTGGGGCTCTGGAAGCCGCTGGCCGACCGCGACCGTGCGGATGTCAGGGATCAGCTCATGACGGTCATCACGCTGTCGAACCTTGCCGAAGCCCTCACGGAGGCCCGCCAACCCACGAGAGCGATCGTGGCAACCGACGCGGCGATCGGCCGCGCCCGGGCCCTCCTGGCGAAGGCCCCGGCCGGCGGGGACAACAACCAGCGGTTCGTCCTGGCGCAGGCCCTCCGCGGCCGCGCTCTCGCCATGGCCGCCGCCCGGGACCGGCCGGACGAGGCCCGGTCCGCGATCGACGAGGCGGTCGACCGCTTCGAGAAGCTCGTTGCCGACTATCCCTCGACCTTGAACTACCGGACCTGGCTCGCCCGCGCCCTGGAGGGCCGCGCCGACGTGCGGGCGGCGTTCGGGGCCCGCGCTGATGCTGACCTCGCCCGGGCCCGTGACATCGCCCGGCTCCTGGCCTCCGAGCATCCCGAGACGCCGGAGTACCGCGTCCTGCTCGCCCTCCTCGTGGGCAAGCTCGCCGAGCGGGCGATCGGCGACGGCCCCGAGAAGTCGGCCGCGGCCGCCGCCCTCGCCGAGCTCGAGCCCCTGGCCCACGACAATCCCGACCGCTGCGAGCTCACGGCGATGGTCGACCGCCTCCGCGGCGCCGGGGCGAAGGCCGGCGCGCCGGCCCCCGTCGGCGCCGACCGCCCCTGACGCCGGCCCGGGGCGACCGCGGCCGCGAGCCCGCCCGCTCCGGGAATCCCTCAGTCTTCGGCCGAGTCGTCGAGATAGTAGACGGTGAATGCATTCTCGACGATTTGGCCCTTAACGTCCTTCGTTTCCTTCTTCTTCTTGACGGGCCCGTGAGGTGGCGGCGGCGGGGGGGGCGGCGGGCTGTTGACCGTGACGGTCAGGTCCCCGGAGCCGGCCCCGGTCGTGGTGAAATCCGGATTGATGCATCCCAGGGAGGCATGGACCAGGATGCAGCAAGGGTCCAGCGTCTCGGCGTCAATGACCTCCCACTGGTAGCAGTGGGTGAAATTCCCGAGGCTGATGTCGTCCTTGGTTATCTCGCCCAGATGATGACCCTCGACGATGAAGGTATGTACGATCTCGATCTTGTCGCCCGGATTGTAGGTCTGTTGGGCCACCTGGACCGGGCGGAAGACCGGCGTGATGCCGGTGATCAGCGGGGCAAAACTACACTTCGGCTCCGGCTTCAGCTTCGCCATCGGTCGTGCTCCCGGCGAGATCGCCATTCCGCGGGGCTTGCCCGCGCCCGCCATCAGGCACAACGCGGCTCATCGGAAGAATCTACTCGTGTTGATCGGGGCGAGCAAACAAATTCCGCGAGGGATCGCGACACCGGGGAGATCGCGGCTCCCGGAGGTGAGGATCATCTCGGCGAGGCCTTCCGCGCGTCAATCCGAAAGCGGGCCGGCTACTTCTCGGCGAAAAGCGGCCCCGCGTCGAGCCCGTCCCCCTTCGTCCGCCTCTTCGACTTGCGGGGCACTCGCCCGTTGACCTTCGGCTCCTCGCCGCCAGAGAGCGGGTCGCCGACCTCGGTCTCGTCGAGCCGCTTGCGGGCCTGGGCCGCGTAGTCGGGCGAGAGCTCGAAGCCGAGGTGGTGGCGGCCGAGCTTCTTGGCCGTCACGAGCGTCGTACCGCTGCCGGCGAAGGGGTCGAGCACGACCTCGCCCTCGTTCGAACAGGCCCGGATGATCCGCCCCAGGAGCTGCTCAGGCATCTGGCACCCATGCCAGCCGGCGCACTCCTTGAACGTCCCACAGACGCGGGGGACGTACCACGTGTCCTGGTCCGTCGTGAACCCCTCGGGGACCTCCTGCGGCCGCAAGATCCACGTATCGTCGGGCAGGCGTCCCCTGGGGTTGGCCCGGGCGTCGTCGTAGACGAGCTGGCGGGCCGAGGGGACGCGGATCGCCTCATCATTGAATGTAAACTTCTTTGGATCTTTCACAAAATGAAACAGGTGCGCGTGGCTACGGTTGAACTTCCTGGTGCAGTTGACGCCGAAGGTGTAGTACCAGATCACCCAGCTCCGCAGGTGGAGGCCGACGTCGCGGTGGGCGATGACCTTGAGCTCGGCGGCGAACTCGTCGCCGATGGCCAGCCAGAAGGTGCCGTCGGGCCTGAGCACGCGGGCGACCTCGCCGATCCAGTCCCTCGACCACGCCAGGTAGTCGTCGGCCTCGCGGCGGTCGTGGTAGACGTCGTATCCATACCCGATGTTGAACGGCGGGTCGGCGAACGCCAGGTCGACCGATCCGGCCGGGAGGGACCGTAAACCCTCGACGCAATCCCCCTGGATCAGTCGGTCGGCCATCGGTTCGGTCATCGCCTGGGGTCTCACGATTGTCGTCGGTCCGATCCCGGTGCGCGGGACGACCCATTCTACCCTATGGTTGAGGGTCGAGTCCCGCGGCTACGACCCGATCGAAGCCGCACGTAACCTCCGCGCAAGTGAACGGTGGCTTTGTTCGGCGCCCCGACCCCGTCCCGGCGACCCCCGAAATCGGGTTCGGTCGGCGCCTCGGCCCGACGGCCGGATTGGCTTCGGTCGGCCGGATCCAGGCCCCGTCTCGTAGCCCCGGGCGATCGAATCCGCACGTAACCTCCGAGCGAGTGAACGGCGGGTTCGCTCGGCGCATCGCCCCCGCCCACCCGGGCCCCGGAATTGGGTTCGGTCGGCGCACCGGGCGGGTCCCGTGATTGGGTTCGGTCGGCGCATCGGTCGGCGCCATCGGCAATGGCCGGCGCCGCCCGGCCGTGGGGACGGTCCCCTGCTCCGTGACTTGTCAAAGACCACACATCATCAACGGATTTCGGGGGCCGGCCGTTCTCCGATTTCGGCCGGAGACGCTTCATCTCGATGTCCGACGCAATCGTTGCTCGGCACGGCCTCTCATGGGACGATACCGGCCTCGAGAGCGATGAGGCACTCCGGGAGTGGAACCGATGGCCGACCGCGACCTGAGGACGATCCTCGCCGAGGCGCTTCGGCGGACCGACCCGGCCGTCAGGGCCGCCTACCTGGACGGGGCCTGCGGGGATGACGTCGCGCTTCGCGCGAAGATCGAGGCCTTGCTCGCCGAGCAGGCCGCCGGTCCCGAGGTGGAACTGGCGCCGACGTCCCCCGCGACGCCGGCAGCGCCGGGGACGTCAGCGGCGGGGGCGGACTCAGCGTCGAGGGAGGTCGGCCGGGAACCCGAATCGGAAGGGCCGACGGCCGGGATCACGGGGACCGTGCCGGCCGCGGGCGATACCAAGCAGTCCCGCGAGTCGCGAGACGCCGGCACCTCCGCGACCACAATCCCCGAAGCCGGGGTGGCGACCCGGACGTTCGCCTCGGGGACGACGATACCCGGTCAGGAACAGGCGACCGAGGAATATCGGCCGGGCATGACGCTGCCGGGGGCCGGCCGCGCCGGCCTTGCTGGCGGTCCTCTCGTCGGCCGGGTCATCGCCGGCCGGTACACGCTGATCGCCGTGCTCGGCGAGGGCGGGATGGGCACCGTCTACCGGGCCGAGCAGACCCAGCCGGTCAGGCGCCAGGTCGCGCTGAAGCTCATCAAGCACGGCCTGGATACGCGCACCGTGATCGCCCGGTTCGACGCCGAGCGGCAGGCGCTGGCCCTGATGGAGCACCCGAACATCGCCCGCGTGTACGACGGCGGGACGACCGCGACGGGCCAGCCGTTCTTCGTGATGGAGTACGTCGAGGGCGAGACGATCACGAAGTACTGCGACCGCCGGAGGCTGCCGGTGCGGGCGCGGCTCGAGCTGTTCGTCGTCGTCTGCCAGGCCGTCCAGCACGCGCACCGGAAGGGGATCATCCACCGGGACCTCAAGCCGGGCAACGTCCTCGTCACCGAGGTCGACGGCCGGCCCACGCCGAAGGTCATCGACTTCGGCGTCGCCAAGGCGACGGCGTTCGACCTCACCGACGAGAGCTTCAACGACACCGGGGCGATCGTCGGCACGCCGACCTACATGTCGCCCGAGCAGGCCGACCCGTCGTCGATGGACATCGACACCCGGACCGACGTGTACGCGCTGGGGGTGATGCTCTACGAGCTGCTGGTGGGCTCGCCGCCGATCGACTCGAGGCAGTTCCGGCGCGGGGCGACGCTGGAGATGCTGCGGATGGTCCGGGAGGTCGAGCCGCCGAGGCCGAGCACCCGGCTGAGCACGGCCGAGAACCTGCCGAACATCGCGGCCAACCGGAGCGTCGAGCCGGCCCAGCTGGCCAGGGCGTTGCGAGGGGAGATCGACTGGGTGGTAATGAAGGCGCTGGAGAAGGATCGCGACCGGCGGTACGACTCGGCCAACGGGCTGGCCCGCGACCTCCAGCGCTATCTCGCCGACGAGGTGGTCGAGGCCCGGCCGCCGAGCACCGGCTACCGCCTGAGGAAATTCGTCCGCCGGCACAGGGCGCAGGTCATCGCCGCGAGCCTGGTCCTGGTCGCCCTGCTGGCCGGCATCGTCGGCACGACGATCGGGCTGCTCCGCGCCGAGGAGCAGCGCGGAATCGCCGAGCGCCGGTCGGAGGACCTCGCCCGGGCGAATCAGCAGACGGAGAAGGAGAAGGCCCGGGCCGAGCAGAACTTCGCCACCGCCCGGGCCCTGATCCTCGACATGGGCACCCGGATCAATCAGATCGAGACCGGGCAGGCCAACCCGAGGCTCGCGGACTTCGCCCGGAAGGCGGCGCTGGACAAGGCTCGCGAGCAATTCGAGCAGTTCCGCACCGATCGGCCCGACGACGAGAAGGTCCAGATGCAGGCGGCCGCGCTCCACCGGTATGCCGCGAACATCTCCCGACTCCTGAACGACTACCCAGCGGCGGAGGCCGCGTACGCCGCCGCGATGAAGATCCTGGAGGACCTGACGGCCCGCTTCCCGGGCAACACCGTCTACCGCAACGAGCTCGCCCTGGCGCTCTCGGATCGCGCCATGCTCGAGAAGCGGATGGGCAAGCTGAAGGAGGCGGCGGCGACGCTCGACCGCGCGGTCGGGCTCCTCGAGGGGACGCCAGTCTCCGGCGAGGAGACGCCCTACCGCCGGACCCTGACCCTGGGCCTGATCGAGCTCGATCTCGCCGAGATCGCCTACCGGCGGGGCCAGTTCGACGACTTCGCGAAGGTCGCGGCGCGGGCCAGCGAGCGACTCGATGGACTGAAAACGGCCCGGCCCGCCGAGCGGATCTCGGTCGAGCCGCTCTTCGCCGCGATCGCGGTCCGGCGCAAGGCGATGGCCCTTCGAGAAGTCGGCAAGCTGCTCGAGGCGCTGGCGGCCCACGAGGACGCCGTCGCCCGGATGAAGGGCCTGGGTGGCCCGACGGTGGGCCGGGACATCCTGTTCGAGGACTGCGAGGCGCAGTCGTGAACGGGCGCGGACGGCGACCCAGGTCCCCGAGCGGCGGGCGGCGGCGGCCGAGGACCTCGCCGAAGTCATCCGCGTCGCGGAGAAGCTGGTGGCGGACCACCCGCACATCGTCTTCTACCGCGAGGGCCTTGCGGCCGACTATCTGTGCCGGGGCGAGCTCCTCATCCTGCTCGGCAAGCCTGAGGACGCCACGGCCGACCTGACGAAGTCGCTGGCCGTCTCGCGCGAGCTGCTCGATCGCCACGGCCGCCTGTCCGACTCGCTGCTCGTCCGCGCAGACCTACCTCGCCCTCGGCCGAGCCCGAGCCGCGGCCGGCAAGCCCGACGAGGCCGCGACCAACTGGCAGAAGGGGATCTCGGTGTTCGAGATCGGGCTGAAGGTCGACCCCGACAACGTCCATCATCAGCGGGGGCTGGTGGAGACCCGCACGCTGGCCGGGCCGCCGCGCTGACCCGCCGTCAGGAAACCTCAGCGTCCGTGGTGACGGGGTTCGAGGGGCCGCTCGTGTTCGAGACGGTGACCGTGACCGTCTCCACGATGCGTTTTTTGTGACCGTGTCCCTTTTTGTCACGGGCTTTCGGGAGGTAGTGGACCCTGGCGAAATAGGCTGAAATCCCCCCGAGCTGGCTTCCCACGGACCCTAGCCACTGTTCACTCGCGTCATCGTTCTCTATGAGGACCGCGGTTTGTTCGTCGATGTCCGATCCGAAGATGATTCCGTAGCTGGGCTTGTTCTTCTTCAACCTGGGGAACTCGGCATCACCGAGCTGAGGAGGGTTCGCCATCGGCTCTCTCCAGAGGAGTTCGGGATCGAAGCCAAGCTGTGAGGGACTTGCGGAGACCCGCAAGCTGGCCGGGCCACCGCGTCGACCCGCCGTTACGAGACGTCCGAATTTATGTCGACTGGGTTCGAAGGGCCGCTGGTGTTCGAGACCGTGACCGTGACCGTCTCGACGACTTGCTTCTCGTCACGGTTCCACAAAATGTTGTAGACCGTGGCGTCCCAGATCAAAGGATCGTCGGTCGCACTGACCACGGTCCCGAGCCACTGCCTCTTGCCGTCTTTGGTCTGGATGAAGACCGGATTACCTAATGCGATGTCCGATCCGGTCACGGTCCCGTCGTTGGCCCCTTTCTTCTTCAACTTGTCGAATTCTGCGCCATCGAGGTGAGGGTTCGGCATCGGCTCGCTCCAGGGGTGTTGAAGATCGACACCACGCTATCGCAGCCGAAGCGGCATGTGTAGAGCCGAGATTCAAGCGTTCGCGAAATCTCCTCGAGTCGGCCGTGATGCGAAGGCCGTCGGCCCGGATCAATCCTCCTCCACCGGCACCGCCGGCTCGGCGGGGACGGGGGTCGAGCCGTTCTCGTCGATCCGGTATTCGGAGAGCTTCTTGTGCAGGGTGTTGCGGTTGATCCCGAGCCGGGCGGCGGCCTTGATCTGGACGCGCTCGCACGAGGCGAGGACCTGTTCGATTAACTCGCGCTCGACCAGGCCGACGATCCGGTCATACAGGTTGTTTGCCTGCGGGCCGGCCGAGCGGAGGCCCTGGCGGACGAGCTCGGAGGCGAGCGCGGCCGGGTCGCCGCCGCGGCTGCGGATCGGGCGCGGGGGGGCCTCGCCGCGGAGCTGGGGGGGAGGCTCGCGACGGTCAATTCGGGGCCGTCGCCCAGGACGACGCCGCGCTCGACGTAGTTCTGGAGCTCGCGGACGTTGCCCGGCCAGTCGTGCTCGCGGAGCCGGCGCATCGCCTCGGGGTGGACGCGCTTCACGTCGCGGCGGTTCTGCTCGCCGTACCGCTTGAGGAAGAACTCGACGAGGATCGGGATGTCGTCGCGGCGCTCGCGGAGGGGGGGCAGATAGATCGGAACGACGTTGAGCCGGTAGTACAGGTCCTCGCGGAACCGGCCAGCGTCGATCTCGTCGAGGAGGTCGCGGTTCGTGGCGGCGATGATCCGGGTGTCGACCTTGTTCGTGCGGGTGTCGCCGACGCGTTCGAACTCGCCCTCCTGCAGGACGCGAAGGAGCTTGACCTGGAGCTTGGGCGAGGTGCTGTTGATCTCGTCGAGGAAGATGCTGCCGGTGTGCGCGGCCTCGAAGCGGCCGGTGCGGTTGTCGAGGGCACCCGTAAACGAGCCCTTGACGTGGCCGAAGAGCTCGGATTCGAGCAGGCTCTCGGTTAGCGCGCCGCAGTTGACGCGGATGTAAGGGCCCGACTGGCGGGGGCCGAGGTCGTGGAGGGCGCGGGCGATGAGCTCCTTGCCGGTGCCGGTCTCGCCGACGATGAGGACGGCGGCGCGGGTCGGCGCGACCTGGCGGGTCGTCCGGGCGACCTCGCGGATCGCCGCACTCGAGCCGATGACTCCGGGCAGGGTCGGGTCTGGGTTCGTGGCCATCAAGGCGAGTTCCTGGGGCGTCAGCCGCCCGGCCCGGCCGCGGGAGAGGTGGCGGGGGCCGGCGTGGCGGCGGGATTCGGCGCGGGTCGGAAGTCCTGGAGCCGGCGGCCGGACGAGGCGGCCTTCGGCTTCAGCGCCCGATGACGGCGGAGAGGGCCGTCCGGAGGGTGGGCTCGTCGGTCTGATCGAGAGTCGAGGCAAGCTGTGCCTCCTGCTCGGCGGCGAGCAGCGGTCCGGAGCGGCGAAGGCTCCGCGCCAGCCCCTCGGCCGCGGCGAGGCGGAGGCCTGGCGGGTTGGCGGGGTTGAGCAGTACGTCGGCCAGCGAGCGCTGGGCTTCGGCCCGGGGGATTTCCCCGAGGGCCTTCACCGCGTCGGGGGCGATCGCGGGGTTGTTCAGGGCGAAGAGCAAGGCCGGCGCGGCCTGGGTCAGCTCGGCCTCGAACGGCCCGCCGGGCCGGCTCGCGACCCTCGCCAGCAGGGCCGCGGCTTCCTTCGCGTACGAGGCCCGCTCGTCGGCCGAGAGCGGCCGCGCGCGGAGGCCGGCCAGACCTCGGGCCACCTCGCCCTGGAACAGGTCCGTGCCGCGTCGGCGTCACCAGCAGGCGGACCTCGGGGAAGCTGCCGAGCAGCGGCGTGAGCCGGTCGTGGAGATACAAGGGGCCGTAGATGAATGTCGGGATGCCGGCCGTCTGCGGGTCGGCGCGAAGGTTGGCCAGCGTGTCGACGAGCCGCCAGTGGCCCCGGACGAGGTCGGGGTCGATCGCGATCAGCTCGACGTCGGCCGAGTCGGCGGCCATGCGGAAGCCCTGCTCGCCCGTCGCGGCCGTCTGGGCGTCGTAGCCGAGCCCCTTGAGGAAGCCGACGACCAGGCTCGCGCGGTCGGCGTTGCCGTCGATGACCACGGCGCGGGCGGCCGGGCCGGCGGCGACGAACCGCGCGAGCGTCGGCACCACGCGGCTCGAACCCGGGAACGGCCGCCTCGGATCGAGCCCGACGAGCGCCCGTGCGGCGGCGAACTGGACGCGGCGGTCGGGCGCATCGAGCGCCTCGACGAGGGCGCCGGGGCGGGTGCCGTCGCCCAGCGCGTTGCGGTCGGTGACCTGACCCAGCGCCGTCACCGCGGCGACGGCCGGCACGCTCCGGCCGTCGGCGATCGCCTGGCGGGCGACGTCGCCGAGCACGACCGGCCCGGCGGCCAGCGCCTCGGACGCGGCGCCGTTCGGGTCGCGCTCCAGCGCGGTCTCGAGCAAGGTGGCCTGCGCCCGGCGGTCGGCCGGCGCGACGGCCAGCGCCTGGCGGGCGAGCTTCAAAGCCTCGGCCGATTGGGCCTCGCGCCGGGTCGTCTCGCGGGGGGCGGGGGCCTTCGCGGCGGCGTCCCAGTCCCAGTCCGTCGCGGTCCCCTCCGGCTCCCTCGGCGCGGCGAGGAAGGCGCGGCGGGCCGCGTCGGTCAGGATGCGGGCCGGCGACTCACGTTGAGAATCGAACGGGGCGCCCGTGATCCTCGCGATCGCGCGTCGGGCCGAGTCGCGGGCCGGCGGATTGGCCCGCGCGGCCACGGCCGTCAGCGCGGGCACGGCGCGGCGGTCGCCGATCGCGCCGAGGGCCTCGGCCGCCGAGGCGGCGACGGCCGGATCGGGAGCCTCGAGCGTCGCGATCAGGGGTGGGACGGCCGAGGCGTCGAGCGAGCCGAGGCCGTCGACGATCGCCGTGCGCTCGTCGGGCGGCAAGGCCGGCCGCCCCAGTTCCTGGATCAGCGCGGGCACGGCATACGGCCCGGCCTCGCGGAGCCGCTCGACGGCGTAGGTCCGCTCCTCGCGCGTCTTCGGCAGCGCCACGATCGCCGACCGGAGCCGATCGGGCCGGGTCGCGAACTGGCGGCCCGGCCTTCGAGAGCCGCTCGAGGATCGGCTGCGCGAACGGCCGGGTCTCGGGCGCGTCGAGCAGACGGAAGAACGACGCCTGGCCGTATTCGTCCCGCAGGGCGATCATCGTCGTCTCGTCCGGATTCGACTCGATGAACTGCTTGAGGAACGGCACCGCCTGCGCAGCCTGGCCGACGCGGACGAGGTAGTCGACCCGCTCCCACGTCTCCTGCGGCGTCTTGGGCGGCCGGGCGAACGACTCGGCGCCGGGGGCCTGGGCGAAGGCTGTGGTGGAGGACAGGATTGTCATCAGGCCGAGCGCGATCCCGAGGATCAAGGCGAGCCCCGACCCCCCACCCCAACCCTCCCCCGCAAGGGGGGAGGGAGTTGAGTAGCTCCGGGCTGAGCCTTCCTGGAAGCCCTCCCCCCTTGCGGGGGAGGGTTGGGTGGGGGGTGGTCCTGCGATCAATGCGCGTCGCATCATCCCTTGGCTCCGGGCGAGGCCATCGCGTCGAGCTCCGGCGCGAGCAGATCATCGTAGGTTTCGCGCCGCCGCGCGAGCCGAGCGATCGCGCCGTCGACGAGGACCTCGGCGGCGCGGGGGCGGGTGTTGTAGTTCGAGGCCATCACCATGCCGTACGCCCCGGCCGAGAACACGGCGATCAGGTCGCCGCGATCCAGTCGTGGCAGGGCGCGGTCCTTGGCGAGGAAGTCGCCGCTCTCGCAGACGGGGCCGACGACGTCCCACGTCTCGGTGCCGGCGATCGCCGCCTCGTAATCCTCGGGCGGCGCGGGCAGGCCGGGCGGGACGGCGACGGGCCAGATCCGGTGGAAGGACTCGTAGAGGGCCGGGCGGATCAGGTCGTTCATCGCGGCGTCCTGGATCAGGAACCGCTTCTCGCCCGACTGCTTCGTATATAACACACGACCCACCAGGATGCCGGCGTTCCCCGCGATCACCCGCCCCGGCTCCATCGCGAGCCGACAACCGGTCTTCTTGATCTCGGGCACGACGACTCGGGCGAACTCGGCGACCTGCTTCGCCTCGTGCCCCTTGTAGTTGATCCCAAACCCGCCGCCCATGTTGAACCAGCCGATCGGATGCCCCATCGCGCGGAACCGGCCGATCAGGTCGACCGCCTTCCCCGCGGCGCCGGCATACGGGTCGACGGTGGTGATCTGTGAGCCGATGTGCATATGAACGCCGATCATCGACACGCTCGGGTTGCCCCGGATCAGCTCGCCGAGCTTGAGCGATCGGTCGATGTCCATCCCAAACTTCGACTCCTTCTTGCCCGTCGAGATATAACGGTGCGTCTTCGGGTCGACATCCGGGTTGACCCGCAGCGCGATCGGCGCGACCTTCCCCGCCGACCTCGCCACGCGGTCGATCGCCTCGAGCTCGGCCTCGCTCTCGACGTTGAACATGAGGACGCCGGCCTTCAGCCCCGCGGCGATCTCCTCGTCGGTCTTCCCCACGCCCGCGAACACCGTCCGCCCCGGCTGGCCGCCGGCCTTCTCGACGCGGAGCAGCTCGCCGCCCGAGACGACGTCGAACCCGCTCCCCTGCTCGGCCATCACCTTGAGGATCGACAGGTTCGAGTTCGCCTTGACCGAGTAGCAGACCAGCGGCTCCAGCTCGGCGAAGGCCTGCTGCAAGGCTTTCAATGCCCCGACGATCGCGCCCTGGCTGTAGACGTACAGCGGTGTGCCGTATGTCTTCGCAAGGTCGGCCACGGGGAGGTCGTCGCAGTAGAGCTGGTTGTCGCGGTAGTGGAAGTGATCCATGAGTCGTTCCGTTTGAACCGTAGGGTCCGCTCGGCGGACCGCTTCTCGATCAGCCTTCGCGGGGATGGTCCGCACAGCGGACCCTGCAAGGGCATCGTCGGTCCTCATTGCGGCAGCAGCCGCGCACGCAGGACGTCGTACGTCTCCTTGGTGATCCTGGTATCGACCTGGTCGAACACCTCGAGCCGCTTGCCCGTCGCGTCGAGGTGCTCGGACCGCGTGAGCAGGCCGCAGCGGGTGACCTTGTGGGCGTTGCGGAAGGTGCCAGGGACATCCTTCATGGTGAAGGTCCAGCTCCACTCGGTCCATGCCCACGGGGGGCCGACGAGCCTGGCCCGGCCCTTGATCCGGCCGTCGCGCGAACTTGACCTCGGCCGTCGCGCCGTCGTCGCTCACGCTCCACTCGTCAAGTAACGACCGTCGGCAGGGCGCCGGGTGCGGGGTCCAGCGCGATGTCCATCTGCTCGATCGTCCGCTCGTCGGGCTTGTATTCGCGCTTGCCCAGCCCGACCATCGCGCCGAGGGCCTTGCCGTCGGCCGACTGGATGCGAACCTCGGTCAGGTAGTAATCGACGCGGGGTGCGGGGCCGGCCGGGGCCTGGGCCAGCGCGGCCAGCGCGATCAGGAAGGTCGGCGAGGTCATCGGGGGCCCTCCCCGCCGGGCAGCAGCTTGGCGCGGAGCAGCTCGTAGGTGGCGCCGTCGATCGTGGCGTAGTCCTCGGCGAAGGTCACGCGGACCGCGCCGTTGGGGGCGAGCAGCGCCTTGTCGACGGCCATGCCGCGCTCGGTGATCTGGCTCCGGGCCCGGAGCGTGCCGCCGCCGCCGCCGAGCGTCGTGTTCGAGGTCCACGCCGTCCACGCCCAGGCCGGGCCCGAGAGCGTGCCGTCGCCCGAGAAGGCGCCCTTCTGGTCCTTCACGGTGAACGCCTCGCCCTTCACGCTGGAGACCGCCACGTGCTCCTGGACCGGCTCGCCGGTCCGCGAGGAGACGAGCAGGGTCGTCTCGACGATCCGCGACTCGCCGGGCCGGAGCTCGCGCTTGACCAGCGCCACGAGGTTGCCGAGCGCCTTGCCGTCGGCATCGCGGACCTGCGACTCGCCCAGGTAGTACGCGACTTTCGCCGCCTGTGCCGGCGCGGGGCCGTCGGCGAGCAGGGTCGCGACGATCAGCGGCACGGCGAGGGGCATGGGTCGGGACTCCGGTCGGGATCAGAATTCACAAGACAGAAGGCACAAGGCAGAGAGAATGACAGGATGGATCACGAGTCGTCCGCCTTCGTCCCGGCCTCCCGTTCCTGCGGCTTTGTGCATTGTGCTTTGTGCTTTGAATCCGCGCCGCCCGCTAGCCCCAGCCGCTCCTTCCACCCCGCGAGCTGCTTCGCCACCTCGTCGGGCGCCGTCGAGCCGTACGAGCGGAACGCCTTGACCGCATTGGCGACGCCCAGCGTCTGCCTCACCGACGGGTCGAGCTTCGCGTGGGCCTTGCGGAAGTCGTCGTCGGAGAGATCGACGAGCCGGACCTTCTTCGTCTCGGCCAGGCTTACGAGATGGCCCACGACCTCGTGACCCGTCCGCTGGGGGACGCCCCGGCGGATCAGCTCCTCCATCAGGGTCGTCGCGTCGAGGTAGCCCTCGTCGAGCCGGGCCGCGATCTTGTCCGCCCGCAGGCTCGCGCCGTCGACGATCAGGGCCGCGAGGTCGAGGCAGGCGTCGACCGTGTCGAAGGCGTCGAACAGCGGCTCCTTGTCCTCCTGGAGGTCGCGGTTGTACGCCAGGGGCAGGCCCTTGACCAGGACGAGCAGGGTCGTCAGCGCCCCGACGACCCGGGCCGACCGGCCGCGGATCAATTCGAGGACGTCCGGGTTCTTCTTCTGGGGCATGATGCTGCTGCCGGTGCAGAGGCCGTCCGGCAGGGCCAGGAACGAGAACTCCTGGGTCGACCAGATCACCCACTCCTCGGCCCAGCCGGCGAGGTGCTCGGCGATCATCGTTAGGACGAACACCGACTCGATCAGGAAATCGCGGTCGCTCGACGCATCCAGGCTGTTCGCCGCGACCCCCTCGAACCCGAGCGCCGAGGCGACCTGATGGCGGTCGATCGGCAGGCTCGTCCCGGCCAGGGCCGCCGCGCCGAGCGGCAGGACATTCAGCCGCTTCCGGCAATCGGCCACGCGTGCGCGGTCGCGCGCGAGCTTCTCGACGTAGGCCAGGAAGTAATGCGCCGCCAGGACGGGCTGGGCCCGCTGCATGTGGGTGTAGCCGGGCAGGATCAGGTCCTTGTGCCGCTCGGCCGATTTGACCAGTGCCACTTGCAGGGTCTTGAGCCGGCTGTCGATCCGGTCGAGCGCATCGCGGGTCCAGAGCTTGACGTCGGTGGCGACCTGGTCGTTGCGGCTCCGGGCCGTGTGGAGCTTGCGGCCGACGTCGCCGATCCGGTCGATCAGCGCGGCCTCGACGTGCATGTGGATATCTTCCCGCTCCAGAGTGAACGGGAACGTCCCCGCGACGATCTCGGCCCGGATTTCGGTCAGTCCCCGCACAATTTGCTGGCATTCATCGGGAGAGAGGAGTCCGACGTGCGCGAGCATCTCGGCATGCGCTATCGAGCCCCGGATGTCGTGCTCGAAGAGCCGACGATCAAAGGAGATGGATTCGGTGAACTGCTCGACCCGGCGGTCGGTTCTCTCGCCAAACCGGCCGCCCCAGGGCTTGTCCGCCACCGTGGCACGCTCCCGAACGACGAATCAATTCTGCCTAACCCTTTGGCAAAGCGTCGCTCAGTTTAGGCAATCGGGGGGAGGGGTGTCAATGAGGGGCGGGGGTCGACACGCTCGTTGCCCATCGTGCCCGGACACGCCCGCGATTATACTGGATGGACGATCCCGGCGGAAATCGGACGCAGGCCCGTTGGCCGATGGGGGCGATCCTTGCCCCGCGCGACGTGATGCGGTAGCCTCGCCGTATGGATTTTGAGCTGGTCGGCGAGCTCTCCGACATCGAGACGATCGCCGTCAACCTCGCGATCCGCGAGAACGTCGACCTCAAGGCCCGCTACGGGGGCCGTCGCTGGCGGAAGCTCAGGGGCGTCGGCACGGTCCGACTGGCCAACGGTAGCGTCCGTCGGGCCGAGCTCCACTGGTACGAGACGCACGGCGTCGGCAAGCGGAAGTTGAAGATCAAACGGCTCCTGGACTGAACCCATGCCCGTTCCACCGGCCGAGGCGAGGTTTGCCGTCTGCGTGGCCAACGACGGATGCGACGACCTCTCGGTCGGGATGCTCTACCGCGTACTGCCCGACGAGACTGCGGCCGCCGAGGGCCTCCTGCGCGTTGTCGACGACTCGGGCGAGGACTACCTCTATCCGGCCGCCCGATTCGTCGCGGTCGAGGTCCCCGAGGCCGAAGTGCCGAAGCTCCTGGCCGCGTCGTCGGCGAACGTTGCCTGACTTTGCATAACGGAGACTGTGGTTCGCCCACGAACCACAGCGACCCCGCCGTTCCGGGTTCGCTCACGATCTCTTGGCGGTTCATATAGAACAACGTTGTCGAAGAAGAGCGATCCAGGGATTGCCCGGATTCTGGAGACACTTTGAGAGCGGCCAGTGGGGCGATGTCTCGACGAGATGGATCAGGGCCACGCGAGCCCGAAGCATTCGTTATCGTCCGCCGGGAAGAGGGCGGCCAGGGCTTCCGCCTCCTCGTCGGAGAGGGGCGGCCTGATCCTCCCCAACGCGTCTTGCCACTCCTTCAATACGTCGGGCGTCGGCCGACGAGTCTGGTAATGGCCCCCGGCTCACCAGATGCGAAACCTCGGGACTCATCATGATTCTTGGTCTCGGGGGCCGGCAAGCCGCAGCCGATCGAGGCGCACTCGCCGACATCCTCAGGCCGACTTGACCAGCCCGGTGCGGAGCGTCTCGCCGACCTGCTCGGCGCCGTAACCGTGCTCGACCATCAGGCAGGGTATGTCGTTCTCCTCGCAGAGAGGCCGGAGCCGCTCGGAGACGGAGTGGCCGACGAAGTTCTTGAGGATCAGGATGAGGTCGACGCCGCGATTCTTCACGCGCTGCTCGAGCGAGTTGAGCGCGGCGGGGCGGTTGCCCTTCGTAGGGTTCCCACTCGAGCTCGTCGAACTCGAAGGTCTGCTGGAGCGACTTGCGGGCGTCCTCGCGGACGGCGCCGCCGATCATCAGGGCGCGGCGGCCGCGGGTCAGGGCGATCAGCTCGCGGTACCGCTCGCGGACGGCGGCGGACTCGCCGAGCTTGTCCTCCTCGTCCTGGATCCGGTCGAGGTGCTTGCGGAGGGCGCGGAAGTCGCTGCCGGTGATCAGCTCGCGGAACGGGCGGACGAGCTCGAGCAGCTCCGGCTCGCTCGAGCCGCCGAGGTTGACGACGCGGGCGAGCACGGCGTTGAACTCGTCGAGCCCGTCGTCGGGGATCTTGTGGGTGGCGATCACGGCGCGGAGGTCGTCGATGGCGACCAGGGCCGACTCGCGCGAGGTCTTCTTCCGCGCCGCCTCGCGGGCCGCCTGCTCCTCGCGCTGCTGCCTGGTCTCGCGGTCGCGGCGGCCCTGCTCGCTGGCTATGCGGAACTGCTCCTGGGCGTCGGCGATGTAGAGGTCCCAGTCGGCGGTATACCCTTCCTGGAATGCGTCGATATAGCCCGGCATATATTGCTTCGAGAGGCTGACCAGGCGGCGGAAGATCGACTCGAGCTGCTGGATCTCGTCCTGGGGCCGCGAGGCGTTGGTCGACTGGAGGCGGCGGAGCTTGCCGATCCAGATCATGAGCTGGGCTTTCTGCTCGCGCGCGTCGAGGAAGCCGAAGTGCGAGGCGCCGTCCTCGATCTCGGCCATCAGGCCGCGGATCTGGCCGGAGGGGAGGAAGAGCTCGACCTCGGAGACGAGCTGGTCGCCCTCGGCGAACCGCTCGGCGAGCTCGGGCAGGAGGCGGTCGAGCTCCTTGCGGAGGCCCTGGTACTTGTCGCGGGCCACCGTTAGCTCGCGCTGGGCCTCGTCGACGGCCTTGGTGATCTCGTCGAGCCGGGCCTTGGCGTCCTTGCGCTTCGCCGTCGATCTTCGACCGGGCGGCCACGATCTGGTCCTCGGCCTCGCGGGAGTCGGAGTCGAGGGCGAAGCGGTACTGGGCGATTTTCTGCGTCAGTTCGGCGAGGACTTTCTCTTCCTTTTCGGCCTCGTCTAGCTCGCGTCGCGCCGTGGGCTGCTCGTCGGCGGCCCGCTGGGCGACGACCCGGACCCGCTCCTCGGCCTGGCGGAGCCGGTCAACGGCCGCCTGGGTTTCCCGCTCTAATTTCTGGGCCTTGGCACTCGCCTCGGCGCGCCGGGCCAGCGCGGCGAGCCGTTCCAGTTCGGGCATCATCACGTCGTCTCCTCGCCTCTGTTCCGCAGATCGGGGGCTTCATCGCGGGGGACCTCTTGGGGGGAACGGGAGGGGCCGCCGGTGACCGTCCGGTCAGATTATCCGCGCGCGGGGATTCCGTCTATTCTTCCGTCGCGGCCGTCTGGCCGCAAGTCCAACCCGGAAAGGCTTCGGGGCCGATCGTTTGCATCGTGGATGGCATCGCGCGCGTAGGTGGGGAGGCGCGGCGCGCGGTCATCCTCACATTATACACGCCCGCGGGCACGCGGCCGAGGACGGGTCGTCGGGTACGATGCGCCGTCGCGGCGAGGCGGGGCGTTCGAAACCCGCAATGGCGCCCTCGCCCGATTTGCATTGCGGCCCTGCCCCCGAAGGGCTACGGTGTTGCCGCCGGCCGGGGACGCGGCTCCGATGTGAGGAGTGGGCTTTTATGATCGATCTGGAGGAAGTCGGGTCGCACGTCGACCCGGCGGGCCGGGTCCGGTTCGGGATCTACCTGCCGGGGATCACCGCCGCCAAGGGATACTCGGTGCTCGTGCGGATCATCCACGCGGCGGACCAGTTCACCCCGGAGATCCCGCCGGTCGATTTCCCCCTGGCCTTCGACCCGACGCACGAGCTGGGCCTCTGGTCGGCGACGGTCGACATCCCGGCCCACGCCGACCCCGCGAGCCATTTCGGCCAGCCCGGCCGCTACCTCTATCGCTATCAGGTCCTCCAGCAACAGGCCCGGGGCAACAGCCCCGTCGGTCGTCTCGGACGTGGTCACCGACCCGTTCGCCCGCGAGGCCGGCCCGGCGCGGCTCGCCGCCTTCACGATCGACGACCCGGCCCATCCCGCCCGCGCCGTTCTCGTTCGACGACGACGCGTTCGTCGTGCCGCCGCTCGACGACCTGGTCGTCTACGAGCTCCAGGTCGAGGAGTTCGACTCGACGTTCGACGGCGTCGATCGCGCGGCTCGACTACCTGGCGGGGCTCGGCGTCAACGCGCTCGAGCTGATGCCGGTGACCGACTTCCCGCAGGTGTTCGACTGGGGCTACGGCCCGCTCCACTTCCTCGCGCCCGAGGACCGCTGGGGCGGCGCGGACGGCCTGAAGCGGCTGGTGAAGGCCTGCCACGCGCGGGGATCGCCGTGATCCTCGACGTCGTCTACCAGCACGTCAGCCCGAACTTCGCCTACGCCCAGGTCTACCGCGACACCGGCGAGCCCGGGCCGATGGGCCCCTTTCCCGACGGCGACTTCGGCCCGCAGTTCACCTACGCGGGATTCCCGTTCACGCAGGACTACGTCCGCGCGGCCAACCGGCACTGGCTCGAGGAGTACCACGTCGACGGCTTCCGCTACGACAACGTCAAGGGCTTCTTCAGCGGCCCGGTCGGGCCCGACTACGCGAACGTCGCCTACCAGACCTACGCCGACTCGGCGGGCATCCCCCGCTTCGCCGACCCGGCCGGGTTCCGGCGGATCATCCAGGTGGCGGAGTACATCGACGCCGAGCCGCAGACGATCCTCGTCGACACGTACTCGAACGCGACCTGGCAGGACAACCTGCTGAACCAGGCCGCGTCGATGGCGCAGGGCGGGCCCGTGGCCGACGACTTCGCCCACCTGCTCGACCCGAGCTACATGGGCTACCCCGCGACCCGCGACTTCGACGGCGTCGCCGGGCCCGTCGCGCCGTTCCAGTACATCGCGACGCACGACCACAGCGACTTCATCGCCAACTTCGGCGTCACCGGCGGCGGGCAGGATATCGTCCTGGGCGACCGGAGCCGGTTCTACAAGGTGCAGCCGTACGCCATCGCCCTGTATACATGCCAGGGCATCCCGATGCTCTGGCAGGGGCAGGAATTCGGCGAGAACTACGTCCTGCCCGGCTCGGGCACGACGCGGATCCAGACCCGGCGCGACCTGCACTGGGACTACTTCTACGACGACGCCGGCCACGCCCTGATCCGCCTCTACCGCCGGCTCGGCCGGCTCCGCCGCGCCTGCCGGGCGCTCCGGGGCCGCGACTCGTACTACTACTACGGCTCGTCCAACCCCGAGGCCCGGCTGATCGCCTACCGCCGGCACGCGCCGGCCACCGCGACCGAGCCCGAGCAGTTCGTCATGGTCTTTCTCAACTTCTCCGACTCCGAGCAGACCCTCTCGGTGCCCTTCCCCGTCGCCGGGCGTCTACCGCGAGATGCTCGACGACGACACGCGGGGCGGGAACCCGCTTGAGATCACGGTCGCCGCCGCGGGCGACTCGCACGCCGTCGACATCCCCTCCGACTACGGCCGGATCTTCGTGACGGCGCCGTTCCCCGACCTGGGCGTCGGCCCCCCGGCCCCGCTCGACCGTCGCCTGCTCAACGGATCGGCAGGAGCTTGATGTTCTTGAACCGGCAAGACGAGCCGTGGTCCTGGAGGCCGAGGTAACCGCGACGGGGGTGGTCCCTGTAGGCGACGTCGAACTTGTGCGCCGAGCCGTCGGGCCGCCGGTTGGGGACGGTCCACTCGTCGAGATCCATCCGGCTGACGAGCCCGCCGTTCAGCTCGACGAGCAGGCGCGGGCCGTCGGCGATGACGACCAGGTGGTTCCACTGCCCGACCGGCTTCATGGCGTTGCTGCGAGGGCTTCACGAGGTCGTAGATCGCGCCGGTGTCGTGGTAGTCGGCGGTGGTGGTGTCGTCGATGGCGATCTCGATCCCGTTGTAGCCGACGTCCTTGCCCGGCCTCGGCTCGAGCGGCTCGGTGCGGACGAAGACGCCGCTGTTGCAGCCCGGCGTGATCTGGAAGTCGAGCGCCAGGACGAAGTCGCCGGCCGGCTGCTCGTGGACGAGCATGTAGCCCCCGGCGCCGTGGGGGTCGAGGGCGCCGTCGGCGACGGGCGTCCGGCTCGGCTGCCTCTTATCGGTGGTCCAGCCGGACGTGGACTTGCCGTCGAAGAGGAGGCGCCAGCCGAGCTTGGCTTCGAGGTCGGACAGTGCGTTATCGACGGGCGGCTTCGGGGGTGTCAGCCGGCCTTCGAGCGGCGGGCCGACGTAGGGATAGCGGTCGAAGGCCGAGCCGTCGCCGCCGTCGGCGCGGGGGTCGCCCGTGGATCGCATCCACTCGTCGAGCGCCCGGCGGCGGTCGTCGAGGAGGGACTTCGAGTCCGGGTCGTCGGCCAGGTTCCTGAGCTGGCCCGGGTCGCGGCTGAGGTCGTAAAGCTCCTCGGACGGACGCTTTGCGAGCGCGAGCCGGGTCGGCCCGGCGATCATCCCATCCTGGACCGCCATCAGCAGTTGCTTGGTCGGCCCGTCGTCGACGTCGCCATACGGCCCGACCGAGTGCCAGGTCGTCGGGTCGCCCGCCGGCCAGCGGTCGGGCTCGAAGTTGCGGATGTAGAGCGTGGTTCGGTCGCGGATCGCCCGCGACGGATAGCCGACGTCCCCCTTGCGGACGTTTGCGTGCCGCTCGCGCTCGGTGACGATCGCCGAGCGCCAGCCGGCCCAAGTCACCATTCATCAACCCGACAAGGCTTCGCCCGTCGATCCCCCGATCGGGCCTGACCCCGGCTGCTTCGAGGATCGTCGGCGCCAGGTCGGCGAGGCTCACGAAGGCGTCGATCTCGGAGGGTTTCTTGATCCGCGACGGCCACCGAATCAACAGCGGGACGCGCGTCCCCGCGTCGTAGAGGTTCGCCTTGGCCCTCGGGAACGGCATACCGTTGTCGCTCGTGACGACGACGATCGTGTTCTCGGCCCGCCCGGTCGCGTCGAGCGCCTGGAGCAGCTCGCCGACCGTGGCGTCGAACCGCTGGACTTCGAAATAGTAATCCAGCAAATCCTCGCGAACCTCGGGCGTATCGGGCAGCCAGGGCGGCACGCGGACGCTCGCCGGGTCGAGCCCGGCCTTGCGGCCCGAGCCCTTGCTCGTAAGGCCGGTGCGGGTCCTGGCTGCCGTGCCAGAAGCAGAACGGGCGGCCGGCGGGGACGGCCTTGAGGAAGTCGGCGAACGAGCGGAACGTCGGCCCGGCCGGGTTGTGAGTCCGCCCGCTGCCGTCGAGCGTGCCGGGGCCCCAGCCCTTGCCCGACTGGCCCACGGCGTAGCCCGACCACGCGAGCAGGTCGGGATAGGTCGTGAACTGCGCCGGCAGGACGCCCCAGAGGTCGGCCCCCGGGCCGAGCGCGGTGCGGCATCCGGCCGGTCAACATCGCGGCGCGCGAGGGCGTGCACGACGGCGCCGCGCAGTAGGCGTTCGTGAACAGGGCCCCCTGCCCCGCGAGCTGATCGAAGTGGGGCGTCCTGACCGTCGGGTCGCCGTAGACCCCCGCGTGGGGGAACGACCAGTCGTCGGCGATGATGACCAGGACGTTCGGCCTCGTATCGGCGGCGGGTGTCTGCGCGAGGGCGGCGAGGATCGGCAGCAAGGCGAGGGTCATGAGCTCCTCCCGGCCCGACCGGGCCGTGGCCAGTCTTTGCGCCGGCACCGCGATTACAACCCGGCGGGCTCGGCGGTCAGGCCGGGGCCAGCCCGAGGGACCCTTCGAGCGACGCCGGGCGGTCGCAGGCCGGCAGCGGGGGAGGCGGACGACGAACCGCGTCCCCAGGCCCGGGGCCGACTCGAAGTCGATGGCGCCACCGTGGTCCTTGACGATCCCGTAGCTGATCGCCAGGCCGAGCCCCGTCCCCTGGCCGACCGGCTTGGTGGTGAAGAACGGATCGAAGACCCGGTCGCGGATCGCTGGCTCGATCCCATGCCCCTGGTCGGACACCTCGATCTCGGCCCCGTCGCCGTTCGGCCGGGTCCGCACGACGACCCGGCCGCCCGGCGGACTGGCGTCGATCGCGTTGGAGATCAGGCTCTGGATCACCAGGTTGATCTTGGCCGGCGAGCACGTCACCCGCGGGAGCGGGGCGAGGTCGGTCCCCAGCGCCACGCCGCGGGCCTCGGCGAGGGGCCGCATCAGGTCGACGGTCGTGACGACCCCGGCATTGAGGTCGGCCTCCTGGGAGTCCGCCTCGTCGAGGTGGGCGAAGTCGCGGAGGCCCTGGACGATCTTCTGGATCCGCATGGAGTCCCCCGCGCGACCGATCCAGCAGGCTGCCGAGGTTGTCGAGCAGGAACGGGAGGTCGACCTCCTCGGCCCGCGCCGTCGATCCGCGCGTGGAGGTCGTGGCGGTACTCGGCCAGGGTCTCCTCGGCCTCCTGGTAGAGTCGGAGGATCTCGTGCAAGTCGGTGACCTCGCGCCCGAGCACGAACAGGTTGTTGGTGACGAAGGCGAGCGGGTTGTTGATCTCGTGCGCGACCCCCGCGGCGGTCTGGCCGAGGCTGGCCATCCTCGCCTGCTGGAGCATCCGGCCCTGCGCCTGCCTTCAGCTCGACGTGGGACCTCTGCAGCGCCTCGTGCGACTCGCGGAGCTCGCGGAGCGCATGGCTGAGGATCGCGTTAGCCCGGGTCAGCTCGCGGGTCCGCTCCTCGACCTTGACCTCCAACTCGTCGTGCGCCTGCTGCAATTCGGCCTCGGCCCGCTCGATCTGCGCGCCGACGCGCCGGGCGATCCGCTCGCAGATCAGGGCGAACAGGAGGATCGAGGCGGCGGCCAGCGCCGCCGAGGTGATCGCCGCCGAGGAGGCGCCGGCGTTGATCGTCACGAAGTGCGTGAGCCACGCGACGCCGCCGACCGTGGCGACGACCAGCGGCAGGAAGACGCGGAGCAGCCGGGCCCTCGTCGACGGGCCCGGCGAGCCGCCGGAGCGGGAAGGCCCCCGTCCCGGCCGCGGCCACGAGGCCCGCCCCGAGCCCGACGAACCCGAGCGCCGTGTTCAGGGCCATCGGGATCGCCCGCGTCCCGTAGAGCAGCGGCGCGTCGGGGCTGAACAGGTAGCCCAGGGCGAAGACCAGCCCAGTCATTCCGGCGGCGAGCCCGCCGGCCCCGGCCAGGTCGCCGGCAATCCGCCCCCGCGGCCGACCCCATCGCGGCCATCGCCGCGCCCGCGGCGATGAAGGCCGAGGCCGTCGGCAGCGACATCCGGCCCACCTCGGCCAGCCCGAACCGGGCCGAGGGGACGCGGAGGAACCAGCGGTCCACCGCCAGGTCGACGCCCGCGAGCGTCTCGGCAAGCCGCAGCACCGCGACCGCCGCCACGATCGCGCCGACGACCCCGGCGAGCCTCCGCCCCCCTCCGCCCGCGATCAGCCCCACGCCCAGGGCGACGAACGCCAGGGCCGTGTTGGGCGCCATCGGGATGTAGCTCGCCCTGATCCCGCGGAGGCGCGGGCAGCCCGGTCGCCCAGCCCGCCAGCGCCGCCGCGCCGATGGCCGCGACCACTGCCCCGAGCCCTCCGGTCGCGACCCGGAGGCGACTCTCAGAGAGGTCCGCTGTCTCCAAGACCCCGTCCCCCGGGTCGAACTCCGCGGGCCGACGTCGGCCGCATTGATTGCCCCTTCAGTCCTATCAGGCCGGCCGCCCGCGGCCAAGGATGTATCGGCCTCGCGGTCACTGCCCCGGCACGGTCAGCGGCTTGCCGTTGTCCTTCGGCCCGAGCCCGAGCAGGAACGGCGCGGCGGACTTGGCCCACTCCTCGGGCCCGAGGAAGTTCCCCGAGCGGTCGCCGAAGGCCACCTTGAGCATGTCGGTATCGATGATCCCCGGGTTGAGCGGGACGGCCGCCATCCCCTGCGGAAGTTCCTGCGCCAGCGAGCCGCGTCAGCCCCTCGATCGCCCACTTCGAGCCGCAATACGCGGCAACCCCGGGCGAGGTCGAGCGGCCCCAGCCGGAGCTGAGGTTGACGATCACCCCCGCGCCCCGGGCGACCATCGCCGGGACGACGTGGCGGATCACGTTCGCGACCCCCCTGACGTTCACGTCGAACAGCCGGTCGAAATCGCGGGCGGAGACCTCCCAGAGCGGCGCCGGGCCGATCATTACGGCCGCGTTGTTGATGAGCAGGTCGGGAGGCCCGACCTCGCGCACGATCCGATCGGCCCAGGCGGCGACGCCCGCGTCGTCGCGCGACGTCGACCGCCGCGAAGTCGTGCGGAGGGCCATGGGCCGCGCGCAGCTCGGCGACGGCCTCGGCCGACCGGCCGCAGCCGATGACCGTGTGACCCTCGGCGGCGAATCTGTCGACGAGGGCGCGACCGAGGCCGCGGGTCGCGCCGGTGATCAGGATGCGTCGTGGTCCAGTTGCCATGGCGTCGGCTCCGACGGGGCGGCTCGACGCGATTATAGGCAGCAGGGCCAGCACCGGGGCAAACGCGAAACCCCCGGGATCGCTCCCGGGGGTCCTCGGCCTCCTGCCGGCATCCGCGACGGGCTCAGCTCGTCGTGGTCGTGGTCGTCGGCGAGGACGTCGTGGCGGGCGTCGTCGTGCTGCCCGCGTGGACGTTGATCGCGAGATTGAGGACGCTGAGGTCCACCCCGAGCGGCGGCATGAGAGGCGTGGCCGTGCTCAGGCCGGCGGCCTTGAGGTCGTTAGCCAGGGTCGTGATGTCGGTCGCCGTGACGTTCGTCGCGGCGATCAGGGCGTTGAGGTCGGTGAAGGTCTGGTTGATCTTGGTCGCGTCGGTGACGCCCTCGCTGTTGACGGTGGCCGCGAAGTCGGCCTGGAGGGTCGCGAGCTGGGCGGCCGTCGGCTGGGTGCCGGCGAGGGTCTGCAGGTCGCTCTCGAGCGGCAGGACCTTCGTCAGGTCGGGCGCGGTCGTCGCCGCCTTGCTGATCGCCTGGAGGTCGTTGATGAGCGCCGACTGGAGGGCCGGGGTCACCTGCGACTTGTCGTAAATCGTCTTCACGTCGGCCTGGTATTGCTGGATCGCGGCGAACCCGGGGTCGGTCGAGGTACCGGAGGTCCCCGATCCGCTGGCGCCTCCTTGCAGCATGACCATCCCGCCGCCGAAGCCTTGTCCCATCGCGAAACCTCGATCCATGCCGAAGCCGCCGAGCACGGAAGGCATGGCGGAGTTGCCGGACGCGGTGACGGCCGAGGATCCGGCGGTCGAAGACGTGCCGGCCATCGCGGCGACCGACGATATGGCGAAGCCCTGACCCCCGCCGAATCGGCCGCCCATGCCGAAGCCGCCGAGCACGGAGGGCATGGCGGAGGTGCCGGACGCGGTGACGGCGGACGATCCGACAGTGAGCGGCAGGGTGGTCGGCATGCCGGTCGACGGGGGGGCGGTCGCTACGTCGGGCGAGGCGGTGACGACCGTCGCGCCCGTCGACGTCGCGCCGGCCGTCGTGGTGGCCGAGGTCGTTGTGGGCGTGGCGATCGTCGTGGGCGTGGCGATCATGGGCGTGGAGTGACGGCCCTCCCTGCGGAGGACGAGTCTCTGCTCTCTGATTCGTAGCAGGCCGAGTCGCTCGGCCGCGAAGGATGAGAGGAGCGCACGCCCCTCGAGCGGCTCGGCCGACAGGACGGCCCGCCGGCCCCGATTCCGATGCGACGACTTCATTCGTCACCGTGTTCTTCGGGTATTGGCCCCCGGGCGTCGGTCCTCCGACCGATCGCACCCGGGAGCCGTCCAGTCGGTCCGAAGAGGATGGGGGATGGCCTACCCGGGTACGGGCCATCCCCCCAGCCAGACTGGATAACCTGAGGATCGGCCGGACGCGCGGCCGTTCTCCAGACTTTCCGGCAGAATCGTCAGAGTCCGCCCGATCGGCCTCGTGCTTCTGCGTCGTCCTCAAGGCTAGAGGGTGGCACGGCGGGGCGGCCGGGGGTCCGCCCGGCGAACCTTGCCGAACGAAGCCGCACATTTCTTGCACGCTCGGGTTCGGTCGGCGCCATGAGGCGATGCCGGGGGCCGTACCTTGGTGGAGGCGACGAGTCCGAGGACGGCTACCGTGGTGAAAATGAGAACGCGCGATCGCATCGGCGGGTGTGCTCGGTTAGGATAGGGATGTGTCGATAACGCTAGCGTAGCCCTGCGGAGACGAGACGATGCGGTCTGCTGACCGGGCGTTTATCGGGGTGGTGTCTGGCACTTGGGCGCTTGTGGCTATCGTCACGGTTTTGGCGGTCTCCTGGGCGATAGAAGCGACTTTGGACCGATGGGGACGCCGGCCGGCGAGGCCGGCCCCGCCCGGGGGCTGGGAAGACGTCGCCGAGGAGCTCGCCGAGTCGGCGGAAGACGGCGACGCTACCGGCCTAGCGGTGCTGTTAGAATCGCGTGGATCTGCGGCATGCATTCGAGGAACGCGGGTCGGAGCCGGGCCGCGAGTCCATGAGCCGCCACGCGAGGACGGGGGCGGGACGTGGTAAGATACGGGATGAGCGATGAGCCCAGGATCGGGAGGTGAGCGATGGCGACCGACGTTGCCCTGTCCCACGCCGAGGTGGAGCCCTGCGCCGTCGAGCCCGACGGCCTCTACGAAGTCGTTGACGGTCGGGTCGTGGAGAAGGTGATGGGTGTCTATGAAGGCCAGATACGCGCGACTCCTGCTCTATGAACTCGTGACATTCGTCCGGCAGCATGGCCTGGGCGTCGCCGAGATCGAATTGCTCTTTCTCATCGACCGGGAGCGTGGCCTGAAGCGGCGCCCCGACATCGCCTTCATCTCGCGCGAGCGCTGGCCGATCGACCGCCGCGCCCCGAGACAGGAGGCTTGGGACGTCGTTCCCGACCTCATGATCGAGGTCGTCAGCCCGAGCAATTCGGCATCGGAGGTCGTCGAGAAGATCGAGGACTACTTCCGGGCGGGCGCCCGGCTCGTCTGGCTCGTCTACCCGATCCAGGCCGTCGTGCATGTCTTCGAGACGTCCGACACGGCCCGCGTCCTCCGGCGCGGCGATACCCTCGACGGCGGCGATGTCCTCCCGGGCTTCCGCCTCCCGCTGGCGACGCTCTTCGAAGACGAGCCCGAGGCGGCCGCGCCGGCCTGAGCCCCTCGCCTACACGCCCGCGGCGGGTTCTGGTAGCTTGCGCCCCAGGGAGGCACGTTCTCGACCCCCGGGGGACATCGCGCGAATGGACATGGGGCTGGCGGGGCGTCGGCGAGTCGAGGCCTGGGGGCGCGGCGACGGGCTGATCACGTCGGCCCGGCCGCTGGTGAGGCCGACGCCGCGGTCGGCGATGTTCTTCCCGCTGGTCGTGCTCGTGGCGATCCTGCCGGGCCTCCACGCCCTGAATTACTGGGACCTGAACCCGCCGGGGCCGTGGTGGGGCCTGCGGGCGCTGGCGGTCCTCGACGGGCGTGTCATCGACCAGGCGCCGGCCGCCGAGGGCCTGGCGCCGGCCGAGGCCGGGGCCTACCTGCGGGTCGCGTACCAGCCGCCACTCTACGCGTGGCTCGAGGCGATCGGCCTGGGCCTGACGCCCGACCGGGCGCCGTGGGCGAGCGTGCTGCCGAGCTACATCGCCGGCGTGGCCGTGGTGATCCTCGTCTACCTCCACGGCCGGCTCTGGCGAGGGCCGGGGGTTGGGCTCACCGCGGCGATCCTCACCGGGTGCAACCGGAGCCTGCTGCTCCAGATGCAGCAGGCGTCGCCCACGACGCTCGGCCTCGCCGCGGCCGTCGCGGCGCTCTATGCCTACGGCCGTCACCTCCGCGGCGGCCCGGGCTCGGCCGGCGGCTGGGCCTGGGGCGGCGGCACGCCCTGGCTCGTCCTCGGCGGCCTGGCGCTGGGGCTGGGCCTGATGGCCGAGCCGGGCTTCGCGCTGATCGTCCTGCCGGTGGCGCTCCTGCACCAGGCCTATCTCGTCGCCGAGGTCCCGTCCGGGGTCGACCGGCCGATCTGGCGGCGGCTGCGACTCGGCTGGCGGGATAATCCGAGCGTGGTCGCCGGGGCGCTGGTGGTGACGATCGGCCTGATTGTGGCCGGGCCGTGGTACGTGCGGATGATCGCCGCGCATGGGCGGCCGGTCGTGACCGCGCTGCTCGCGCCGCCCGAGCCGATCGGGCCGGGGTTCCCGGGGCTACTGACGAGGCTGGTGGACCTCGCCCCGGCGATCCTCCCGCTGGGGCTCTACGCCGCCGTCCGCGCCGTGAGGCGGGCGCTGGTGATCGAGGTCGACGATCCCCCGACGATCGGCGGCGTCCTCTGGGTTCTCTGGCTCGCCGTCGCGGCGCTGGCGCCGACGGCCTGGCCGGCCGGGCCGCGGGCGTCGTTCGACCTGTTCCTGCTCGTCCCGCTCAACCTGCTGGCGGCCGGCGCGATGTCGGACCTCGCCAACCGCGCGATCCCGGTCCGCCTGCTGAACCTGCTTGCCCCGGCGACGGCCGTCTGCATCGCCTGGTGGGTCAGCGCCGAGCTCCGGGCGCGGTCGCCGAGCTGGCGAGGGGCGGGAGGCCCAGCTCGAAGGCCGGCCTCGGGCTCCACCTGGCGCTCGACCTCCTGATCGGCGCCGTGCTGTTCACCCGGTGGCTCGAGCGCTGGGCCCGCCGCCGCGACGACCGCCAGCGCCGCGTGCTCGCGGTGTTCCTCCTCGCCGTGATCGCGACGACCGTCGCCGGGGGTCTGGCGGGCCTCTCCTCAAAAGATCTCCGGACAGGCGAGTACCTGTCACTCCGCGACGCGATCCTCAGCCGCGACCGCATCCGGCCGTTCCGCGAGGTCGACGTCATCGGCCCCGACCCCCGCTCGTACCACGTCCCCGACCCGCCCACGACCAACGGCCGGCTCCGGTTCATCCTCCGCTCGGCCCTGCCCGACATCACGCCCCGGGCCCTCGCCACGACCGACGAGCTGCTCGCCCTTCCCTCGCCCGACGGCCCCCGGCTGGTGATCCTCGTCGGCACCGAGCAGCGGCTCTCCTACGCCGCGCAGTCGCGGCTCGGCCTCGAGACGATCTTCCCCGGCAGCTTCGGGCTCGAGGCCTTCGCAACGACCCATGCGCCGGCGCGGCGGCCGTGACCGGGCTCGCGAAAGTCTGGACGAGGATGTCTCGTGAATGATATCCCTCGTCGTCGACTTTGGCCGCTCATCGCGCTCTATGCGGTGCCGGCCGCTGCATGGGCGGCCTGCGCGTATGGATCGTGCCCCCGATCATCGAGGCCGCCTATCACGGCCGGAGCCTCGGACCTCTCAACCGCTTCTTCCGCGGCCGCCAGCCCCGCCCGCTCGTCCACTACTTCCACCTTTGGGATAACTTCGCCGCGGCCGTCCTGATCGCCGGGGCTCTCCACCTGGCGTTTGTCTTGCTCGTCCGCCAGCTTGATCGGGAGATCAGATCGAATCACGAAGCCGTCCGCGCGAGCCGGCTCCTGGTCGGTTTCGCGGCGGCGTTCCTGGCGGCGACGGTCCTTGCCTGGACGCGGCACGACTACGTCGCCGACCTCGAAATCTGGAGCGTCGTCCTCCGGGGCGACGACCCGTGGTGGATCATCCCGGAGAAGGGCGTACCGCTCCACGCGTATGGCCCGCTGTTCAACGCCCTGGCTCTCCCGGCCGCCTTCAATCCGCTGCTGCCGAAGCTCCTGTTCGCCTTCGCCTACCTCGCGACCGTCGCCTGGCTCGTCAAGGGCGTCGGGCCTCGGCGGGGGCTCGTCGGGCTGCCGTGGGCCGGGCGCGTCGCCTGGCTCGCGAACCCGTATGTCTGGGTCGAGATCGCCTATTTCGGCCACTGGGACATCCTCGTCGCCGTCGCCTGCGTGGCGGCCGTCCACGAGCGGTCGCACGGGCGCGACGTCGCCGCGGGGAATTGGCTTGCGGCGGGAATCCTGTTGAAGTACCTGCCGATCGTGATCGTGCCGTTCCTCGTCGTCGAGGGCCGTCGCGTCCGCTGGCGGCTCTTGATCACCGCGATACTGGCAACAGCCGCCGGGTTGGCCCTGAGCTGGTGCGTGTGGGGGCCGTCGACATTCCGGGCCGTCACGTATGGAGCGGGGCGGCCTTCGACCCTTCTCTCGGTCTTCCGCTTCCTCCGAGGGACGTATTCGCCGCTCTCTCTCGTCTGGGACGCCCCGAACGTCGACGCTCTGGCGTTACCAAGCCTCGCGCTGGCCGGGCTCGCGGTGTTCGCCTGGTGCTGGACTCGACGAGTGGGACCGGCGGCGGGATCTCTGCTGGCCGTGCTGGCGACGCTGCTCTTCTACCGCGTGGGTTTTCCGCAGTATCAGGTCGTGCCCTTGATGCTCGCCTCGTACTGGGTCGTGGCCGAGCGCCCGGGGCGTGATCCCTTCCTGGCCGTGACGCTGGCGCTGTATTTCGGCTGGCTCGCCCTGTTCGATGTGTTCTATGCCCTGGTCGGCGGCGTGCTCCATCCCGGTGACCAATTCGCGTGGGCCGAGGAGGTCGTCGGGCTACCGACGTTCGTCCTCGGAGGCCTCCTCCTCGCCGCCGTCGCCCGGCGGGCTCGCGCCCTCCCGTAGGGTCGGCTGTGCGGAGCATCTTCGATGGAGGCCATCGCCCGAAGATGGTCCGCACAGCGGACCCTACAAGATGGCTCCTTGACGCTTGTATCGTTCTCTGACATTCAGTACACTCGTGGACGAGTGGTCGGGAGGACCCGGCCCTGCAGGGAGGTTCGTCGGAGGAGGCGGCTTCGATGAGCACGGTGAAGGAGGCGGCCCGGGTGCGGGGCCGCAAGGGGAGGGCCATCTCCGCGGCCCCGAGCTCGATCCGCGAGGTCAGCCTGCTCGGCCGGCCTCCCGAGGCGTGGGCCGAGGGCGACCGCGTCGCCCTGGCCGGGCGCCCGTACCGCGTTGTCGGCAGGTCGCGGCATTTCGCCCACCTCCGCATCGAGCCGGTCAGTCCCACGACGGGCTGAATTCCGGGTCGAGATCGAGACGTACCGGCGCCCACAGTGGGCGAGAACGTGACCGATCTTCCCATCAGTCGATGGAGCGGCGATGGACACTTCCCTGTTCGAACCTGCGTCCGTGATCCTCCGCGACCGCGACCCGTCCGACCCCGGGCGGCGGTCCGTCGAGCTGGCCCAGCGGGGCCAGATGATCCTTGACGTTGCCAAGGCCGACCTCGAGGCCAGCGAGGCCGCGCTCGGCCCGTTCCACCCGACGACCTGGCACTTCCGCAACGCCCTGGCCGAGGCCCGCAGGTCGTGGGACCGCCTCCGCGCCGAGTTCGGCCTGAAGACGCTGGAGCGGGCCCTCAACGAGGCACCGGTCGCCGTCCTCCGCCTCCCCGCGGGCGAGGCCGTGGCGCCGCTGCTGCTGGTCCCGATCGACGGGATGACCTACCGCGCCCAGCCCGTCGCCGGCACAGCGATCGCGCCGGTCCAGTGGCGGCTGACGCGGCTCGACCCGCCCCTGGAGCATGGCCCCTACTACGCGTGCCTGCTCCGTGACGGCTCGACCCAGTGCGACTGCGCTGAGTGGACCTACCGGCCCGACGATCCGGGATCCGGAGTCACGATGCCGCCCGGCCCGTGTAAACATCTTGCGGCGCTGGCCGCACTCGGCTGGCTCGACGTAAGCCGCCGCTGGGAATGGATCGACCCCTGAACCGCCCGCGGGTGGAGGGGTCCGGGATACGCCCCGGGAAGCGGGGCGGGCGGGGACTTGTCTCCAACGGGTTGACCTGTGCTATTATGCACGTTCACCCCCGGATGGTCCCCCTGCGGCCGGTCCCCGGCCGCCGCAACACCCGCCCCTCGGATCGTGACTTCGGGCGATCCCTATAATTAAGAGAAATCGGTCCTCCGCCCATGACAGACACGCCGAGGCCCCCGACCGGGGGCCAGGGCGCGGCCGGAGCCGCGCCGTCGCCGATGACGCACGATGCCGACCGCCCGGGGGAGATCGAGGGCGGCCTCTCGTCCCGGATAGCGGGCGATGCCGGCAGCGCGGCCGATGGGCTGACGATCCTGGTCGTCGAGGACAACCCCGACATCCTCCGCTACCTCGTCCTGCTCCTGGAGCAGGCGGGCCACCGCGTCCGCCCGGCCGCCACGCTCGCCGAGGCCGTCGATGCCGCCGGCTCGGGGCCGATCGACGTGCTCCTGTCGGACATCGGCCTGCCCGACGGCTCGGGCCTGGAGCTCCTCCAGACCCTCCGGAGCGACCGTCCGAGCCTGCCCGCCGTCGCCTTCAGCGGCTTCGGCTCAGACGACGACGTCCGCCACAGCCTCGAGGCCGGGTTCGCCGCCCATCTCACCAAGCCCCTCGACTTCCGCCGCCTCTCGGTCGCCATCCGCAACGCCCTGGCGGAATGAGATTTGCCCCTCCTGGACTCCACCCAGGAGGAGCGCCACCATGGACCGCCTGCCCGTCGATTCATCAATGATCCGCGCGATCGGCTACGACTTCCCCAACAGCATCCTCGAGGTCGAGCTGCTCCCCGGCGGGCGGGTCTACCGCTACTTTGACGTCCCCCTCTCGATCTACAGCGAGCTGATGGCCGCCGACTCGAAAGGGTCGTTCTTCAACGAGTCGATCCGTGACCTCTACCCCTTCGAGCAACTTGAGTTGCACGCGGCGGAGGTCGACGGCGCCGGCTGACCGGGCTCGACCGTCGGGCTACAATCCGACGAGGACGACACCGCCCGACCCGCTCGCCCGAGGCCGCCCTGATGGACTGGTCCGCCCCCTTCACCGACGCCCTGCCCTACGAAGCCTTCCTGGACAAGTACGCCAACCCCAACCAGCGCGCCCGCTGGGCCGCGATGCACGAACGGGTCCAACTGGATGAGCCGCAAATCAATCTCCTCCGCGGCTTTGTGCGGAGGATGCCGGTGCTCGTCCTGAACGGCGCGTGGTGCGGCGACTGCATCAACCAGGTGCCGATCTTCGACCACTTCGCCCGCGCGACCCCGGCGATCGACCTCCGCCTCCTCGACCGCGACGCCCGCCCGGAGGTCCGCGAGGCCCTGGCCATCAACGGCGGCCATCGGGTCCCCGTGGCGGTCTTCCTGAGCGAGGACTGGCAGGAAGTCGGCCGCTACGGCGAGCGGACCCTCTCCCGCTACCGGGAGCTGGCGATCCAGCAGCTCGGACCCGCCTGCCCGACCGGGCTCGTCGCCCCGGACGACGACGCAACCCGTCTGGTCATCAAGGAATGGCTCGCCGAGTTCGAGCGCCGCCAGCTCCTCCTCCGCCTCTCCCCCCGCCTCCGCGAGACGCACGGCGACTGATTCGATCGAAGCCGTCCGAAACCGTCGCAAGATGAACGGTGGCTTTGTTCGGCGCGTCGGCCCCGTCGGGCCGACCGTCCTGACCCGCGGAATCGCCCAAGTCCGCAGGAACGGACGTCCGATAAACTCCCGAGGATTGCGGCCGGTTCCCCAGGACCAAGCCGGCCGAACACCGCGGGAGGTGCAGGATGAGGCGCGTCCGTCCCCTCCGATTCGATGCCCTCGAGGCGAGGCAGCTCCTGACCAGGGCCCACCCGGCCATCGTCCACCACCCGGCCGCGGTGCCGCTGGTGCTCAGCGGCACGCTGGCCGTCGACACGAGCCCGAAGGCGACGACCGAGACCATGAACACCGACGGCAGCTCGAGCATGTCGGTCCGGGTCACCGGGACGCTCGGCGCGCTGGGCGCGGTCCAGGGCACGTGGAACGTCACCACCGACTCGCTCGGCAACGGCGCCGCGGTGGAGACCCTGAAGCTCCACAATGCGGACGGCGCCGTCCTGCTCGTCATCAACACCGCGGCCGCTAGCCGCTCCTTCCCGGCCGGCCACGGCGCCGCCTACCAGCAGTACGCCCAACACCTCTACGCCGGCACCGGGGCCTACGCCGGGACCTCGGAGAGCGGATCGATCAAGCTGGTCTCGAACAACAGTCAGACGGAGATCACGACCCTGATGGTGCACACGAAGGGGACGTGAGGCGGATCGGCTCCAGGCCCTCTCACAGGAAGACCGCCGGGTCGACCTTGAAGTAGGCCCCGAAGGCGGCCATGGCCCGGCGGCTGGGCGGCGCTTGCCGGTGAGGATCTGGGAGATGGTCGCCCCCGAGATGCCGGTCTCGGCGGCCAGCGTCGCCTGGGAGACTCCCTTGGCGTCGATCAGGTGGCGGAGCATCGCCGACGGGGAGACCTGCGGCTCGGGATAGCGCTCCGACTCGTAGGCCTCGATCAGGTCGCCGAGGACGAGCTTGTACCCCTCCTCGTCCTCGGAGAGGTCGCCCCGGCCGAGCAGGCGGTCGAGCGCGGCGATGGCCCGGTCGAGCTCGGCGTCGGAGCGGATCGGCAGGAGCGGGCACTCGCGGACGAGGCCGATGTATTTCTCGCTCGGCCGGGCGAGTTTCTCGGGCCTGGGCTCCTTCGTCACGGAATGAAGGTTTCCGTCCGGTGGAGCACTTCTGGAAACCAACGAGCCGCGGCGTAGATAATCCCGGGCTGGACCCTGCGTCCCTGGCCCGGGAGCCTTCGCGATGGCGACGGACACCTCGACCGATCTCCGCTGGTTCGCCCTCATCAATGACTTCCGGCGCAGCGGCCTGACCCACGCCGAGTTCTGTCGCAGGCGCGAGCTCTCCCTGCACACCTTTCGCAAGCGGCTTTACGGCCAGAAGGCCCTCGCTCCCGCCGCCGGCCGCAAGGCCGACTCGGCCCCTCTCGAACCGACGCGATTTCTCCCCGTCGCGCTCGAGCCCGATAGCGACCTGCCGCCTGTCCCCCCGGCCGATCCCCTCGCGATCATCCTGCCCGGGGGCCGGCGGATCGCCGTCGGCGAGGGCTTCGACCCCGAGACCCTTCGCCGCCTGATCGACGCGATCGAGCCCGGCCGGTGATCGGCCTCCCCGCGACCATCCGGGTGTTCGTCGCGGCCGGCGCCAGCGACCTGCGGCGCGGGTTCGACGGCCTGGCCCAGCTCGCTCGCGATCGACTCGAGCAAGACCCGATGACCGGCCACCTGTTCGTCTTCGCCAACCGGAGACGGGATCGGGTCAAGATCTTGTATTGGGATCGCGATGGTTACGTCATCTGGATGAAGAGGCTCGAGCGAGGGACCTTCCGCTGGCCCACGTCGGGCGCCGACCGGGTGGAATGGGGCGGCGCCGAGCTGGCCGCGGTGCTCGGCGGCATCGACCTGGAGGCCACCAGGAAACGGCCACGCTATACCCCGACCGCCTCCTGAATAATCCCGCCGTGTCGCGCCAACACCGACTCACCCATCACCGTAATAGCGGGTATGGCGCGAGAGGACGCGACACTCCCCGACGACCTCGGCACCGCCCACCGCCAGATCCGCGAGCTGGCCGAGACCCTCCGGCGGCAGGATCACCTCATCGCCAGGCTCCAGCATCAGCTCGAGCAGCTCCTGCGGGCCCGCTACGGCAAGAAGGGCGAGGCGGTCGACCCCGATCAGCTGCTGCTCTTCGCGCACGACATCCTGGCCCGGACCGAGCCGATGTCTCCCGCGCCGCAGCCGGCCGAACCGGCGGCGACGAAGCCCGAGTCCGATGGCCACGGCCGCAAGCCGCTGCCGGCGAGCCTGCCGCGCAGGCGGGTCGTCCACGACGTCGCCCCCGAGGGCCGCGCCTGCCCCGAATGCGGCGGCGAGCGCCGGCTGATCGGCGAGGAGACTCGTGAACAGCTCGAGTACGTCCCGGCCAGCCTCGTCGTCCTCGTCCACGTCCGGCCCAAGTACGCCTGCCGGGCCTGCGCCGCGCACGTCGTGATCGCCCCGCGGCTGCCCGAGCCGATCGAGCGGGGGCTTCCCGGCACCGGCCTGCTGGCCCATGTCATCACGAGCAAGCTCGCCGACCACCTGCCGCTCTATCGCCAGGAGGGGATCTTCAGGCGCAACGGCGTCGAGTTATCTCGCTCGACTCTGTGCGACTGGATGGCCGCCTCCGCCGGCCTGCTCGAGCCGATCGTCAAGGCGATGACCCGGCGGGTCCTGGCCTCGAGAGTCATCGGGACCGACGACACGCCGGTGACGGTGCAGGACCACGCCGGCAAGGGCTCGAAGACCGGGCGGCTCTGGGCGTACCTCGGCGATCGCGACAATCCCTTCATTATTTATGACTACACGCCCGACCGGAGCCGCGACGGCCCCGAGCGGTTCCTGAGGGATTACCGCTCGGGCTACCTCCAGTCCGACGCCTATGCCGGCTACGACGCCCTGCACGCGCGGGGGCTGGTGGAAGTCGGCTGCTGGGCGCACGCGCGGCGGAAGTTCCACGAGGCGCGCACGAGCGACCCGGAGCGGTCCCACGCGGCGATCGCCTGGATCGGCCGGCTCTACGCCGTGGAGCGCGAGGCCCGCGACGATGGTTGGGACGACGCCCGGCTGATGGCGGCGCGCACCGAGCGATCGCGGCCGCTGTTGGAGTCGTTCGGGTCGTGGCTGGAGGGGGAGGCGAGGAAGGTGCTGCCGAAGAGCCCGGTCGGCGAGGCGATCGCCTACGCGCGGTCGAACTGGGCGCCGCTCTCGCGGTATCTCGAATCGCCGTACCTGTCGATCGACAACAACGCGACCGAGAACGCGATCCGGCCGATCGCGCTCGGGCGCAAGAATTGGTTGCATCTGGGGAGCGACCGCGGCGGCCGGACGGCGGCCGTGCTCCTGAGCCTGGTGCAGACCTGCAAGAACCTCGGGAACGAGCCGTTCGCCTATCTGCGCGATGTGCTCGACCGGGTGAGCGCGCACCCGGCGAGCCGCGTCGACGACCTGCTGCCGGACCGCCGGGTGTTGCCGGGGCCGGCCGGCGGCCGAAAGGGATAGTTAACGGCCACCCCAGGGAGGGTCATCGGGACGCGGTGAAACACGGGGTTCGACCGCCCCGGTTCGCTCGGGGTTTTTGGCCAGGGAGGGCTGGACCATGCGTGCCGCGGTTTATGCCCGCGTCTCTACGCACGAGCAGCAGACGCTCGGCCTGCAGGTCGAGGCGATGGCGGCTTATATCAGAGACCGTGGCTGGTCGCTCGCGAGGCAGGTCGAGGATGTCGGCTCCGGCGCGAAGGATCGGCCCGGACGTCAGGCGCTGCTGAAGGCTGCGCGGCGGCGCGAACTCGACGCGGTGGTGGTCTGGCGGCTGGACCGCTGGGGCCGGTCGCTTCCCGACCTGGTGACGACGCTCCGCGAGCTGACCGAGCTGGGCGTCGGCTTCGTGTCGCTGACCGAGGCGCTGGACCTGACCACACCGACCGGGCGTGCGATGGCGGGGATGGTGGCGGTCTTCGCCGAGTTCGAGCGGGAGATCCTCCGCGAGCGGGTCCGCGCCGGGATCGCGCAGGCCAGGAAGGAAGGCCGCGCCCACGGCCGACCGCGGACGGCGTCGCTCAAGGCCGATGAAGTGCTCCGGCTCAAGGCCGATCGCCTGAACCACTCGGAGATCGCGCGGCGGCTGGGGATCGGCCGCACCTCGGTGCGGCGCATCCTGAGTGCGGCGGGCTGAGCAAGCCGCGCGCGTATCAGGCCTGTAGTGTGTCAGCCCGAATGGCACAGAACCTTGGTTAGAGATCAGCCTCCTCCAGGGGTACGATGATGACGACCTGGAGGACCAGCGATGGGCACGAACGGGAAGCGACGGACGTGGAGCGCGGCCGAGAAGCTCCGGATTGTCCTGGCCGGCATGGAGCCCGATGTCGAGGTCTCCGACCTCTGCCGTCGCGAGGGGCTCAACCCGGTCCAGTTCTACGCCTGGAAGAAGCAACTCCGGGCGCGGCCTCCCGCGTGTTCGAGGATCGCAGGGGCCGCCCCGACGCCCGCGAGCAGAGGCGCGAGGCCGAACTTCAGCGGCTCAAGAACGTGATCGCCGAGATCACCGCCGAGAACCTCGAACTAAAAAAGGGGCGCTCGGGTTAGAGGACCACGGCCGACTGCCGCCCGAGCTTCAAGAGCGCGTCCACGAGGAGGTCGAACACACGAGGCGTCGCAGCGGCTGGCCGGCGAAGAAGACGCTGGCGGCCCTGGGTGTCGCGGCGCGGAGCTACTATCGCTGGCTCAAGGCCGGGGCCCGGGCCGAGGGACGGTCCGCCGAGTCATCCCCGCTGGTGTCGCCGTACGAAGCGCTCTCCGAGGAGAAGCAGGCCGTGCTCGCTTACGCCCGCAAGCACCCCGAGCTGCGGCATCGGGAATTGGCCTGGAGGATGGTCGACGAGGACGTGGCCTACCTCAGTGCCTCGACGGTCTACCGCATCCTGAAGGCGGCGAACCTGGTCTGCCCGTGGCGGCGGCGGGCCAGGCGGAAGAAGGCCCAGGAGGAGAAGGCGAGCCGTCCCGATCAGCGGTGGAGCACCGACCTGATGCACGTGCAGGTCGGGGGCCGGGTCTACTACGTCGTCGCGTTCCTGGACGAGTACTCGCGGTCGATCGTCCATCACGAGCTACTCTTGGGGATGGACGGGCTGACGGTGAGCCTGGCGGCGCAGAAGGCGATCGAGACGTTGCCCAAGGGCCCCGACGGCAAGCCGGCGGTGACGCCTTTGATCCGCTCGGACAACGGGAGCTGTTACATCGCGAAGGAGTTCCGCGTGGTGCTCCGGGAGAACGGCCTGGGGCATCATCGGATCCGGCCGCATTGCCCGGAGGAGAACGGGCTGATCGAGCGTGCCAACCGGACGCTCCGCGAGGCGTTGGACGGGGAGGAGCTGACCGACTTGTTGACGGCCGAGCGCGTGCTGGCCCGGCTGGTGCGGCGGTACAACGAGGAGCGGTTGCACAGCGCGTTGGGTTACCTGCCGCCCTGGGAGTTCTACCGGGGCGAGCCATCGCGCCGGTTCGAGGAGCGCCGGGTCAAGCTGTTCCAGGCCCGGCATCGCCGCCGGGAGCGGAACCTGCAATTGCGTCAGGAGACCTTGCCACTCGAAGGGGGGAGGCTGTTACTTCCGACCGAGGCCGGTTTGTGCCACTACGGTTGAAACGCTACAGGCCGCCAACCTCGTCAAGAGTGTGGACCGCCGGACGTTTACGAATGAAGATCCAAAAGGGTATCTCTCGCATACCGAAATCGTCGAAAATCCTTAGCGCGCATGGAAAGCCACTGCCCGCGATCTTCGAGTACTCTCTGAAGTGGATTCTTAGCGTATTATGATGCCAGGATTTGGGATAAATGATCCCGCTTGGCTTCTTGAGGATCATAAAGTTGCCATCGGGAAGTCTGACCGCGTGCTTTTCATCATACTCCACGGGCTTCCCCATACCGGAGGGAAAGACAATGCCATAATCGAACTTTGACAACGAAATCGTTAAATTATTTGGATTATGTATGTCAAACGAGATATCCTGTATCCGACTCGTGGGATTTTCAAGCCCAGGCGCTGGAATTTGAACATGTTTAATCTCATCTATATTCTTGCTCTCGATGCAGAACTGCAACGCCGGTAGTTCGTCGCGTGTCTTCTTCTCGGGATGCTCGATGTAGTGCTTGACTCGCCGTTTGAGTTCCTTCTTTAGGTCGCTGATCTTGCCCTGATGGACAATATGCACGTAGTGCTTGAGGTCGAAGGGGATATCGTCGGCGCTTTTGGTGAGCAGGATGGTCCTTTTCCCCAGAGCATGGGCATACCCCGTCTCATAGAATACGTTGGGGTTCTTACCCGTCATGTCCGCAACGATGATATCGGCCCTGGAAATCTGATTGTAGATCCGTTCAAGCACGCTACCCTGGAAGACCTGCTCATCGACTCTCTCGCAATACGCTCCGGCCTCCTTGCAGGCCGCCTGGATGCCGAGTTTGTAAGTGTCGTCGAAGGATGAGTCAAACGGCATGAGGACAAAAATGAATGGTTTCGGACGTGTGGTTGTCATAACGTTGCGGGGGCTCTTCTCGAAATGGCTTCAGACGTGCGCATGCGATTCTACTGTGATCCGTTCACTATACCCACTTTTACACCGGCCTTCACGTCCTCTTGATCCTTCAACGCCTCGATCCGCCTCCTGTGCCTCCCCCCCACTCGCACAGCGGCCTGAGGGCCTGCGTCAGCGAGACGCCGAACCGCGTCATCGAGTACTCGACGCGCGGCGGGACCTCGCGGAAGTCCTTGCGGGCGACGATGCCGTCGGCCTCGAGCTCGCGGAGGTTCTGGATCAGCATCTTCTCGCTGATCCCGGCGACGAGCCGGCGGAGCTCGCCGAAGCGGCGGGGGCCGGTGGCGAGACGCCAGAGGATCAGCGGCTTCCACTTGCCGCCGATAACCTCGAGCGCGGCCGCGAGTCCGCAGTCGTAGGCTTGCGTCTTCATCGTCGACCCCCGAGATCCGGCCGGATACTTACCAAATAGTGCGTACTTGCCCCGTCGAAAGCCAGGTCTAACATACCCCTCGATCCGACCGACCACCAGTAGGGAGGCCATAGCGATGCCGAAGCTCAAGGGGAAGGTCGCCGTCGTCACCGGCGCGTCAAAAGGGATCGGCGCGGAGGTCGCGGAGCAGCTCGCCGCCGAAGGGGCGGCCGTGGTCGTGAATTACAGCTCGAGCAAGGAGGGGGCCGACCGCGTCGTCGCCGCGATCACCGCCAAGGGCGGGCGCGCGGTCGCCGTGCAGGCGAACCTCGCCAGGCCCGCCGAGGTCCCCCGCCTGTTCGACGAGGCGAAGAAGGCCTTCGGCCGGGTCGACATCCTCGTCAACAACGCGGGCGTCTACGAGTTCGCACCCTCGAAGAGATCACGCCCGAGCACTACCACAAGCTGTTCGACCTCAACGTCCTGGGCCTGCTCCTGGCCACCAGGGAGGCCGTCAAGCGCATGGGCCCCGAGGGCGGGAGCATCATCAACATCAGCTCGATCGTCAGCACCCTCGCGCCCCCGAACGCCGCGGTCTACAGCGCCACGAAGGGGGCGGTCGACACGATCACGAAGTCGCTGGCCAAGGAGCTCGGCCCGAGGAAGATCCGCGTCAACGCCATCAACCCGGGGATGGTCGAGACCGAGGGCTTCCGCGCCGCGGGGATCCACGAGAGCGACATGCGCAAGCAGACGGAGGCGATGACCCCGCTCGGCCGGATCGGGCAGCCGGGGGACATCGCGCCGGCCGCCGTGTTCTTCGCCTCCGACGATTCCGCGTGGCTGACCGGAGAGACCATCAACATCGCGGGCGGATACCGCTGATTTACGGACGAACCCCGGTCCTTTCCAGTTCCAACGAGGGAGCACGACGATGCCCGGCAAGCTCGAAGGCAAGGTCGCGGTCATCACCGGCGGCAACAGCGGCATGGGCCTGGCGACGGCCAAACGCTTCGTCGCCGAGGGGGCCCACGTCTTCATCACCGGCCGGCGCCAGGCGGAGCTCGACAAGGCGGCGAAGGAGATCGGCAGGAACGTCACGGCCGTGCAGGGCGACGTCGCGAATCTCAAGGACCTCGACCGGCTCTACGCGACGGTGAAGGAGCAGAAGGGGCGGATCGACGTCCTGTTCGCCAACGCCGGCCGCGGCGAGTTCGCCCCGCTCGGGACGATCACGGAGGAGCATTTCGACCAGACCTTCAACGTCAACGTCAAGGGCCTGCTGTTCACGGTCCAGAAGGCGCTGCCGCTGTTCAAGGACGGCGGGTCGATCATCCTGAACGCGTCGATCGCCGGGATCAAGGGCATCGAGGCGTTCAGCGTCTACAGCGCGAGCAAGGCGGCCGTGCGGTCCTTCGCGAGGTCGTGGACGAACGACCTGAAGTCCCGCAAGATCCGGGTCAACGTCATCAGCCCGGGCCCGATCGACACGCCGATCATCGACACCGTCGCCGCGACTGAAGAAGAGCGCAACCAGTTCAAGGCGGGCCTCGTCGCGGCCGTGCCGATGGGGCGGATGGGGACCTCGGACGAGATCGCCGGGCCCGCCCTCTTCCTCGCGTCGGACGACAGCAGCTTCGTCACGGGCGCCGAGCTGTTCGTCGACGGCGGCATGGCACAGGTCTGAGCCGGAGGGTCGGGCGGGAGGTCCTCACTTCCGCCCGACCTGCTTGTCCCACTGCTCGTCGACCTTCTTCTTCCGCTCGGGGTACTCGATGACGACGAGCTCCTGCTTGTCGGCGTCGTAGGCGTATTCCTGGTAGTAGGGGAGCATGGGGAGCTGGATGCCGTCGGGCTTGCCCTTCTTGATGATGTTCTCCATGAACTCTTCATAGGTCTTGGGCTTCGACCCGTTGGCGAGCTCGTAGGCGGTCATGTCCATGTCGACCCGCATCTTGGCGCCCGCCGCCACGGCCGTCCGATAGCCCGCAGCCTGCTGGCCGAGGTAGTCGGTCTCGTGGATCTTGCCGTCGGAGAGCACGCCGCCCTTGGCGAGCTCCTCCTTGGCGTTGCCGACATTCTGGGTCGTCTTCTTGAGCGTCTCGCGCGGTCTCGGCGCTGGGTGCGGGCTTGCTGTCGCAGCCGAAGGCCAGGGCGATCACCGGCAGGGCGAACAGGGGCGCGAGCAGGAGACGTTGGCGGGGCGTCATGGGGTGGGTCCTGAGTGGGGCACGGCGGTCCGTCGTGTCGGGCTGAGCTGAGTATCGCGCCGACGGGCGCCGGGACAAGGGGCGGGGCTCCCCGGCGACATCCGGACGTGTCCATGGTTATCCTGGGAACGCCGGCCGGGTCGGGCGGCATCCGACGGGGGGTCGCCATGGGGATCACATTCCGCTGCGCGGCTCTGCGGGAGGACGACGACGGTGCCGCGCCGGTTCTTCGGCCTCCAGGGCCGGTGCCGGGGGTGCGGGAACGTGCAGCGGATCGTCGGGCCCGAGTCGCCGCCGGGGGAACCGGGCGCCTACGAGATCGCGCCGGCGGAGCGGGAGCCGGAAATCGGGGAGGCGACGCCGAAGGCCAAGGCCCGCCGGTGGCGAGAGCCGAACTGGTCGGCGCTCCTCTGCGCGGGGGTCGTGGAGCCGAGCCGGGTGCAGGGGTTCGCGGGTCTGCTCGTGATCCTGAGCGGCGCCGACCTGTTCATGACCTACACGCTGCTCCGGGCGAGCCCGACGTTCTTCGAGTCGAACCCGGTCGCGCAGTGGTTCTTCGCGCGGTGGAACATGGCGGGGATGGTGGCGTTCAAGTTCTCGATCATCGCCGGGGTGATCGCCCTGGCCGAGCTGATCGAGCGGCGGAGGCCGGGGCGGGGGAAGTTCGTGCTGATGGTCGGCTGCCTGGGCGCGGTGTACGCGGTGATCGTCGGGCTCCGCCTCTACCTCGGCCACGGCGCCGCCCCGGCGGGCGGGGGGGATTGATGGCCAAGAGGGCGTTCACGCGGTCGGAGCTCCTGATCGTGCGGGTCTGCCGCGGGCAGTACGGGCCGCTCCTGACGGCGCTGCTGGTCCTGTGCGTCGCGGCGCCGACGCTCACGGGAAGCATGTTCCAGGGGGCCCTGCTCGACGCGGCGATGTCGTGCATCGTCCTGACCGGGCTCTACGCCGCGGACCCCGGGCGGAGGTCGCTCGTCATCGGCTTCGCGCTGGCCTGCATCACGCTGGCCCTTCATCGGCTCGTGGCCGTCATCCACTACGAGCCGCTGCACGCCGCGCACTTCGGGCTGAACCTCGCCATCCTCGCCTACACGGCGCGGACGATCCTCTGGGCCGTGGTCCGCGACAGCCTGGTGACGCTCGAGACGATCAAGGGGGCGGTCTGCGTCTACCTGCTCATCGGGCTGACGTGGGTCTATCTCTTCGTGATGATCGACATGGCCACGCCCGGCTCGTTCCGGATCGCGCCGTCGGCCGCGGCGGCGGCCGAGGGGCACCTGCTCATCCGCCAGGAGCTGCACCGGCTGCTCTACCTGAGCTTCTGCACGCTGACGACGCTCGGCTACGGCGACATCGTCCCGCTCCGCGGCGTCGCGCAGACGGCGTGCTACCTCGAGGCGGTCGTCGGGCAGATCTTCCTGACGGTCCTGGTGGCGCGGCTGGTCGGGATGCACATCAGCCGCCCGCCGGCCGTCCCGCTGCCCGAGGAGCCGGGCCGGGGGTAAGTCACTCGGGGACTGTCTGCCTTGTGCTTTGTGCTTTTTGCCTTTCGGATCCAGGGCAGAAGGCACAAGGCACGAGTCAAGCCAGCGGCACGCGGCTACTTCGCCGGCTCGACGATCTGGTAGGCCTGCCCCGGCTTGAGATGCTCCCGCTTCGTGACGGCCCCGGAGGGCCAGCGGACGACAAGGGACTCGACCTCCTCGGCGCGGCCGAGGCCGATCAGAAGCCGCGGGTCGTTCGTCGACTCGAGGCTACCCCCGCCCTTGCGCTGGCGGTGGATCGTCCGGCCGCCGGCGGTGACCTCGACGCGGGCGCCGATCGCGTCGCGGTTGCTTCGCGTGCCGCGGAGGTCGAGCCGGATCCAGGTATTTCCATTCCTGGGCGTGTCGTTGCGGAGCAAGGCCGGGGGTGCCATCCTTGTGGCTGACGACGATGTCGATGTCACCGTCGTCGTCGAGATCGCCGAACGCGGCGCCGCGGCCGACGTGGCGGGCGTCGAAGTAGGAGCCGACGTCGCGGGTCGCGAGGAGGAACCCCTTGCCCTCGAGGTTGCGGAATAGCAGGGCCGGCTCCTCGGCGTCGACCGTCCGGCCGATGAGGCGGAGGTTGTCGTCGACGTGGCCATTGGAGACGAAGTGGTCGGGCCAGCCGTCGCCGTCGAAGTCGGCCAGGGCCGTGCCCCACCCGACCCAGGGCATCGAGTCGCGGGCCAGACCCGAGTCGAAGCCGAGGTTCTGGAAGTGGCCGCCGCCGAGGTTCCTGTAGAGCGAGTTCGTCTCGTTGTCGAAGGTAGTGACGATCAACTCCGGCCGGCCGTCGCCATCGACGTCCTCGGCGTCGACGCCCATCGACGACTGCTCGTGCCCCCGCTGGTCGGTCGCGGCGCCCGAGGACTCGGTCGCATCCTCGAAGGTGCCGTCGCCCCGGTTGAGGAAGAGGAAGTTCGGGCTCATGTCGTTGGCGACGTACAGGTCGACCCGGCCGTCGCCGTCGACGTCGGCCGCAACCGCGGCGAAGCCCCGGCCGTCGTCGCGCCCGCGCGGCGAGCCCGTGGCCGGGTCGATGATCACCCGGTCATACACGTCCGTGAAGGTGCCGTCGCCGTTATTCCGATAGAGATAATGCTTCGTCGGCCGGATCGAATTCGGGGCGCAGTATGTTCGGGCGTGGCGGTTGGGGTCGCCGCAGACCCGGTCGTCCTCGCCGAGCTTCCACTTGCCGTAGTTGGCGACATAGATATCGAGGTGGCCGTCATTGTCGTAGTCGAGCAGCGCGCCGCCGGACGACCAGCCGTCGCGGTCGATCCCCGCCGACTTGCTGATGTCGCGGAACGTGCCGTCGCCGTTGTTGAGATACAGGACGTTCGGGCCGCAGTTGCAGAGGAAGACGTCCTGGTCGCCGTCGTTGTCGAGGTCGCCGGCGATGATGCCGTGGCAGTAGCCCTCGAAGCCGAGGCCGCTTCCCTTCGTCACGTCCTTGAACTTGCCGCCGCCGAGGTTCTTGTAGAGGCGGTTCGAACCGCCCTTGCGTGAGCCGATGGGGAAGTAGGTGCCGTCGGCGAAGTACAGGTCGATCTTGCCGTCGCCGTCGTAGTCGAAGAGCGCGACGCCCGAGCCATTGGCGCTGGGAAAGTGGCGGGCCTCGGTCGTGCCGGAGACCTGGACGAAGTCGATGCCGGATTCCTTGGCGACCTCGGCGAAGCGGAACCGGCTGGGCTCGTCCTGGCGGGTCATGAAGGCCTGCATCGGGCCCCGGCTGATCCGGATGTCTCCGGTGTCGCCGGGGATGGACGCCGGGGCCGGGAACTCGACGCGGTCCATCGTGTCGCCTTCGAAGAATTGCGACATCGGGGCCGAGACGAGAATCGGGTCGGGCGGGTCGTCGGCCGCACCCGGCCGCTGCCATGGCCGCGCCGACCAGCGCGGCCAGGACCGCGCGGCCACGCCACGCCGTGGGCGTGCGCGAAATCACACAAGTCTGCATGGGTTATGACTCGGAGGGATGCCGAGGGCTTGGACGCCCGATTCGGATGGCCGCGATTGTAGCAGAATGACGACGCGACGTCCCCAGGCCGCACAATTTCCGCACGAGCGGGCGGCAAGCCATTGACAGGAACCTCGTGAAGTTTTATGGAGTAGGTTGTCATTTCATTTGTTGGTGCGAGCGTTCTTCAAATGAATTGCTTCGGACTCGACCCGACGCCGGGCCTGTCCCCTCGTGCGCCATTCGCGAGGCGAATGCTGTATCCGGGCCCGTTCCGGCCGCGGATCACGACGGCGGGGGCGGCCCGTCATGGGTCATGATGGGGCACGAATGTCATTCGGACGCCCCTGGCATCTTCCCAAGGTCTCTCGAGGTTATCTTCGATGCGCATCATTCGACTGGTCCACGCCGGGTCCGTCTCCCTGGCCCTCGCCCTGCCGATGTTGACGGTCGGGGGCGGCTGCGATGGCGGGGGCGGCAGCGCTCCCCCATCGGTCAAGGAGTCGCCTGAGGACGCCGCGGCCCGCGGCAAGTTGATCCAGGACGCTTACAAGACGCACCCGCCCGAGACCGTGAAGAAAGCGGCGGCCGGCAAGTAGGGCCCGCGCCGCCGCGCGGCCCTCGTGCTCCCTCTCCGCCGGCGCGAGCCGAACGCCGCCGGCACCCTCTCAACGCGTGCGGTCTCGTCCCATCTCTTCATTGCATTCGGAGGTAGATTTCATGAGGTCGCGGATTCGAAGCGGATTCACCCTGATTGAGCTGCTGGTGGTCATCGCCATCATCGCTGTCCTGATCGCACTACTCCTCCCGGCCGTCCAAGCCGCGCGCGAGGCGGCCCGGCGGTCGCAGTGCGTCAACAACCTCAAGCAGATCGGCCTGGGGCTGCACAACTACCACTCGTCGACCAACAGCTTCCCGATGGGCGGCACGATGAGCCCGCGTGGCTTCGGTTACACGATCCCCTACGACGACTGGGCCGTCTGGAGCGCCGGGGCCCAGATGCTCTCGTTCCTGGAGCAGACGCCGCTGTACAACGCGGCCAACTTCAGCTACGCGCCCGAGGGCGGCGGCGACATCGCCGACAGGATCAACAGCACGGTCTACAACACGAATCTCGCCCTCTTCCTCTGCCCCTCGGACGGCATGGCCGGCCGGTCGTGCAACAACAGCTACTACGGCTGCTACGGCACGTCGACCTACATGCCCGATAACTTCCAGTGGAACGGCTGGAGCCAGTCCGGCAGCAACGGCATGTTCGCCGTCTGGACCTCGTACGGCCTGCGCGACGCCGTCGACGGCACGTCGAACACCATCGCCTACTCCGAGGGCATGGCCGGCAACAACCAGAACGGCAACGGCAACTATTACGTCGGCAACGGCCAGGCCGCCTACGGCGGCAACGGCAACAACAAGGTCTACGACGCCAACACGATCGGCATGGCCGCCGTGCTGCAAGAGCTGAACGCCTGCGCCACGCAGTGGAGCCAGAAGTCCAACGGCGGCAACGTCTCCGGACGCCGCGGATGGCGCTGGTCCGAGGGCTGCCCCGGCTTCACGCTGTTCAACACCATCCAGACGCCGAACGACCCGACCTACCCCGTCAATGTCTGCCGCCAGGACTGCAACGGCGGATGTAACCTCGACCAGTCGTTCTCGGTCCGGGCCAGCAGCTTCCATTCGGGCGGCGCCAACGCCCTGATGAGCGACGGCTCGGTCCGGTTCTTCAAGAGCACGATCAATCGCAGCATCTGGTGGGCCCTCGGCACCCGCGCCAACAACGAGGTCATCGACGCCAACTCCCAGTGACGTGAAATGATCCAGGGCCGGGCCGTCGCGGCCCGGCTTCTCTCAGGCGGACGGCCGGGGTCGCGACCTCACGCAACCCCGGCCGTCCCGTCATGCGCCGAGCGCTGCCGTGGCGCGATGTCTCGCAGAGGCACGGCCGGCCCTCCTCGTGAGGAACGGTCTCTCGAAGACGGCCGCGAACAGCCACGCCGCCGCGACGCACGCCGGCGCGGCCAGGCCGAGCATCGCCGCGAGCTGCGCGCCAGGCGCGACCCCGCGCGAGCGCAGAAGCGAGCCGGCCAGGGCCAGCAGCGGAAAGTGGATCAGGTAGAGACTGTACGAGATCGACCCGAGCCGGCCCGCCGCCGGAGACGAGAGCGCGCGCAGGAGCGGCGTCGACTCGCCCCGGGCCGATCGCCGCGCAAGCCGGGCGATCAGGAGCGCGGCCAGGGCCCCGACGATCGGGTCGGTGAGCATGACGTCGCGGTTCGGCGCATCGAGCCAGAGCGGGACGCCCAGCGCCACGACGGCCGCGGCGATCCAGCCGAGCGGCCGGCGCCGCGGCCCCTGCCCATCGCCGTCGGCCGCGGCGGCCATCCCCAGCGCGAACAGACCGAGGAGCCACGGGCAGAGGCGGACCATCGCCGGGTTCGCCACGGCCGGCCCCAGCCCCGCGATCGCCCACCCAAGCCCGAAGGCGGCGGCCACCGTTGCCGCGGAGCCAACCCGGCGCCGGAGCGCGATCAGGGCGGGGAAGAGGAGGTAAATCTGCCACTCCGTCGCCACGGTCCACGCCGGCGGGTCGATCCGATAGATCGAGCCCGGGGCCCAGTTCTGGACCAGCAGCAGATGGCTCGCGACGACACCCAGGCCTCCCGTCGGCAGCGCGACATCCCACGGCCCGCCGCCGGGCCGGCCCAGGGCGGGTACCGTCGCCGCCAGCAACCAGCAGAGCCCCAGCGCCGCGTAGTACGGCGGGAGGATCCGCCGCGCGCGGCGGCCGAGGTATGCGAGGATGCCTCCTTCGAGCCATCCCGTCGAGTCGCGGACCACGGGCCGCATCAGGCAATAGCCCGACAGGACGATGAAGACGTCAACCGCGTAATGCCCGTACCGCAGCGCCGCGAACATCGCCACGGCCGGGGCCGAGCCCGACCGGCCCGAGGCGTGGGCCTCGACCATCGCGTGGAAGAGCACCACGTAGGGCGCCGCCAGCCCGCGGAGCCCGTCGAGGAACGCGAGCCGCCCGCGGGCCGGCGCGTCGATGCGGAGTTTCATCGCGACGGCTCCGTCGCCGGGCGGGCCGACCCGCCGGCGCCGGGGAAGATAGCGATTCGCGGCCCGTGTGTCGTCCCCAGGTCCACCGGGGCGTGACACATCGCCGGCACGCCGTGGGGCGCGGTTCGTCGTAAAGGCTGGCCTGACCTCGTGACACGGCCCCGCGCCCCCGGTAGGATTGGCACGCGGATTGCCATCACCCCGGCACGGGGCCGGGGTCCGACAACACTCACCGGGAGACACACCATGAAGACGCGGATCGCCGCCGCGGTCGTCGCCGCGATGCTCGGGCTGACGACGGCCGGGGCCGAGGCGCAGTACGTCGTCCGCTCGGGGGCGGTTGTCGACGGCAGCTACAGCTACGGCTATTACCCGAGCCTCGGCTACACCTTCCCGACCTACGCCAACGGCTACTACGCCGGCCCTGCCCCGGCGCCCGGCTATCGCTACAGCTCGGCCTACGGGCCGTCGGGGATGGTCTACCCGACGACGATCAACTCCGTCGCCCCCGGCGGACGGATCACCGTGGCGACGGTGAACGGGACGTACATCCCACCGTACAACTACACGGTCGTCGGCCACCCCTACTACGCGCGGCACTACGAGGGCTACGGGAACAACGACTTCCCATTCTACGGGCGGATCTACGGCCGGCCGTACGACGCGTGGTCGTGGACCTACCTCAGCGGCGGCTACTACAACGCCCTTGCCCGCTACTACTCCCCGCCGCTCCAGTGAGCCATCGGGCTTTCCGCGAGGCCGAGCGAGGCCGTCTGACTGCCGCAAGCTCATGGGCGATGGATGAATCGCGCGAGCAACTCGGCGCGGCTGTTGACGCCGTAATGGCGATAGAGATCGGTCACGTACTCGTGGACGGTCCGCGGGCTCAGGCCGAGGCGACGGGCCGCCTGCTTCTCGCTGTCGCCGTCGAGCAGCCGCTCGAGCGTCCGCCGGAGCCGGGGCGGTAGCTCGTCGGGTGCGGCCGGGCCGGCCGTCGCCAGGGTCGGGCCGATGAGCGGGGCGAGCTCGTGGTGGAACAGGTGGAGCAACCGCCGCTCACGCGCGAGAAGTCGCGCTCGCCGACGTCGCGATGGAGCCCGATTACGTTGTTCCCGCCGTCGGGCGTGAAATCGCAGATCGAATGGATGCAGTGATCGATCTCGATCGGCCGCCGATAGATGTTGTAGCCGTCGCTCCCGTACCAGTCCCGATCGTCGACGAGCTGGCTCCGAGTACGGGTGACGAGCCGGCCCGTCAGCTCGTTGAGCGGGGCGAAGATCGGGTCGTTCTTGAGGCCGCACAGCCGCATGAATTCGCGGAAGGCGTCGAACTGCGCGGGGGTCAGGCCGAGGTCGAGGAGCTGGAGCACCACGAACACTCCCGCCGGTCGATGCCAGCGGCACTCGCCGCCGACGGCGGCGCGGGCCCCGACCAGCCGGCATAGTCCGCCGTGGGCGTGAAGCCGCCACGAAGCGGAGTCGGCCCGCAGGTCGCGGCACTCGCCGATCAGCCGGAAGGCGGCGCGGAGGTCACTCAGGCGGACCCGGCCCGACTTGCCCATCGCGATTCATCCCCCTGTTTAGCGGGATTGATCGACAGATTCGCAGGTCGATAAAGTCTGGCGACCACTTATACCACCCACGTCTCGGGCGTCCAAGGGGCCGGCTGCGAGGCCGGCGCGCGCCGGCATCGGGCGAGGGACCGGAATCGGGAGGCGGCCATGCGTCGGACGTCCCACACCTGCCGGCGATCCGGGCAAGGTGCCCCCCTGATCCTCCTCGCGATCGCGGCCTTCGCGCCGGTCAGGGTGGTGAAGGCTCAGATCGTCAACCCTCCTCCGCCGCCAAACTCCCTGTATGTCGACGGCGCGTCCGTGGCCGGGGCGGTCCCCGCGCAGGTATTCAACCAAAGCGTCACCGGTGGGGGGACGAGCGCGAGCCTGGCGGGGGGCTTCACCATCGACTCGGGTCCCACCTTCGAAACCTTCGGCGGGTCCGGAGCCGGTTCCGTGTTCGGTAATACCGGGAGGGTCTTCTCAAGTTCCGGCACTCAATACAAGGCGGGCCTCGTCCACGCCAGCGCCTCCTTGTCAGCATCCGGAAACCTACCCTTACCCGAGGCCGGGGCTGCGGGGAGTGGGCAACTGCAGTTTTTTGCCCAAATCAAGCAGACTCAGCCCTTTCCTCTCTCGCGGTTCGGCCCCCCCACCTTCGTGCCCATCACGATTTCAGGCCTGCTCCGGGCCGATGCGAGCGGCAGCGGCTCATCGATAGCAATTGTGGACATCACCGAGGGTCCTTACGTCCCTCTGGATGGAGAATACGTAGCCAGATCCAACGATGTGAACCTCAGATTAGATATTTCTAACAACTTCAAGACGATGCCGTTTTCCGTTAACAGGGACTTCACTTTCGGCGACCTCCTGGGGACAACGATCTTTGCAGACTCCGCGGGAACCGGCTCGCCTTTCTCCGGCGGATCTGACTTCGAAGGCGACGCGACCGCAGATCCAACGTTCTCGTTCGACCAGTCGGCCTTCGACGCCTACGCCGCTCAGCAAGGGTTCCCGACCTTCCCGCTCGATCAATACCTGGAGTTCGAGTTCAGCCCGAACCTGTACGGATTGGGCGTCCCCGAGCCGTCGTCGGCCCTGCTGATGCTCTCGGCCTCGGGCGTGCTCGGGGCGTTTGTCGCGGTGCGCCGCGTCCGCGCCGTGGCCTCGCACCGCCGCGCTCAGGGAGTGCCTCTCTCGGGGCAGTAGGTCAGGCCGCCGTGCGGGAAGACCCGCGCCGAGGGGCGGTTGGTCCCCTTCAACGCCTCATCCGCGGCACGCCAGAGCTTCGCTTGGTCGTCGAAAACCCGCACCGGGCCGAGCCGCCCGCCGGTCCGTTCATATAAGGGCGGAGCATAGATCAAGACCGTCCGATCGACGACCAGCTCGCGGGCCCAGCGGATCATGAACTCGCTCCGGGCGTGCAGCAACGACGCGACGCGGTCGGCCATCGCCAGGCCGTTGCGGATCACCCAGCCGCCGACGGACCCGGAGGCCGCGATGGCCCGCATCGGCCCCATCGGGAACGAGCGGTCGACCTCAGCCGGATCGGTCCAGAAGAAGCCGGCAAGGACACCGCCCGGTCGACCCGCGGCGCGGTGCTGGAGCAGGACCTTGAAGCTCTGCATCGGGTCGCCCGGCCAGGGGTTGTTACCCGCGACGACGACGTCGGCCGCCGGGCCGTCCGGGGCCCGGTAGCGGCGGCGGACCTCGGCGGCGAGGTCGTCCTGCACAAGGTCGGGATGCCCCGAGCGGACGCGGAAGACCTGCCCAGGCGAGCCGATCAGGTGGCTGATCGAGAGGCACGGCCCGAGCTTCGCCGCGGCCTCGCGGATGGCCCGGCGCATCGGGTTCTCGGAGGCGTCCGAGCCGAGGAGCCGGCCCGCGTCGTCGGCCCCGAGGCCCTTGGCGTGGATCGCGGCCAGGGTCGAGCGGTGGCTCGTGCCGGGGAAGATCAGCTTGTAGCCGCCGCCGAAGCCCGCCTGGAGGTGCGGCAGGACCGACCCGATCAGGATCCTCAGACCCGCCCGCGCCACGGGCCGGAACACGCGCACGGGCACGCCCTCGGCCGTCGTGCCGAGGTCGTCATATGAGGAGAGGTCGTCGACGGGCGGGCTATGGCAGGCATAAGCGTCCGCGACGGCATCCCCGACCCGTTTGCGCATCGACGCGGCGTCCACGGCGATGTGCCGGCCAACGCCGACGCTGATCGAGACGTCCTCGCGACGGACGCCGGCCGCGCAGAGTCGCTCCAGCACGATCGGCAGCGCCTCGCGGACGGGGGTCCAGCGCGAGGGGTCGTCGACGACGATCGCGACGGCCGAGCCGGGGCCGAGGCCCTCGCCGATCCTCGCCATGCCGAGCGGGGTGTCGAGCGCCGAGGCGAGCGCCGCGGGGTAGTCGGCCAGGGCGCCCGAGAGGTCGGGGCGGACGACGTCGGGCTCGGGCCAGGCGGCGGGCCAGGCCAAGTCGAGCGAGTCGCCCGCCGCGCCCCAGGGGATCGAGATCACGGGGCGGCGCCGAAGCTGTCGAGGACATGGACGGGCTCCGCGGGGTGGACGTCCCGGGATTCTAGGACTCCGACCCCGTGTCAACAATGGGACCTTGGCGCGGCTGCCGGTCGTAGGGACGGGGTCGGAAGGTCGATCGAAATGCCGGAGAAGACGCCATGGCCCGGCGTCGATCAAAGGAATTGTCATGGCATGCCAGGACGGCGGCTAGCTCCCCCAGGATGGACCCCAGACTCATCGATGAGCGAGACCCGCGATGGCCCGGACCAAACGTCGGCGGGGGTATCGTCCCGCGGCTGAGATCATGGAAGGGCGCACGGTCCTGAGCGGCCTGGTCGCGCCGCCGGTCGAATTCATCCACCTCGGGATCTACGGCTCCCTGGGCGCGCAGCTCGAGCGCCCGAACACGCCGGTCGCCCCCTACGGCGCGACCACGACCGCCTCGTTCGTCGACAAGAGCGCCTCGATCCTGAACGGGCGGCACATCGTCGTCGGCACGACGGACTACATCGGCCCCTGGGCCACGCTCGACGGCCGCCAGGGGATCATCCTGTTCGGCAACGGCTCGACGGTGCAGGACAACGCCACGCTCATCGCCAACACGATCCCGGGGAACACCAAGTCCGGGATCATCATCGGCGACAACGTGTACATCGCCGCGAACGCGACGGTCCTCGGCCCGGCGGTCATCGGCGCGGCGCACGGCGGGGCGAACACGGAGATCGGGCCCGGCGCGGTCGTCAACCAGGCGATCATCTCGGCGGGCGCCGAGGTCGGGCGCTGGCCTACGTCGGCCCGGGCGTGCAGATCCCGGCCGGCTACGCGGTCAAGCCCGGCGCCTACGTCACGACCGAGGCCCAGGCGACCGACCCGGCGCTCGGCTTCGTGACCAAGCTCACCGGGACCGACACCATCCTGGCCAACGCCCTGGCCGACAGCGCGTCTCTGGCGGCCCAGACCCTCTCGCCTACCGTCAACTCCTCGACCGGCGCCCCCGTCTTCGTCGGCTACACGTGGCTCTACGCGGGCCAGAGCGCCACCGGCGCCTGGACGCTCTCGGCGCTCTCGGCGGTCCTCAACGGCAACCTCGCCACCATCGAGGGCGTCAGCCCGAGCCCGGGGTTCAACTACAAGTCGACCACGACGACCAACGTGACGAACTCCAGCGGCGCCACGATCGGCTCGTTCACGACCTCGACCACGACGACGATCGCCTCGGCGACGCCCAAGTTCACCAACCCGGCCAACGGCAACGTCACCGGCCTGACGCACCCGTTCTACCCCGGCCGGATCATCGGCAGCGTCACCTTCAACGCCGGCCCGCTGGTGATCCGGCCGACGATCGGCTACCACGACTCGATCCGCTTCGATGAGGACGTGGCCGGCACGATCGGCACGCCGGCCAAGCTCGGCCGGTTCGTGACGATCCACCCGCTCCGCGGCGGCAAGATCACGATCGGCCCCGGCCTGACGACCGGCGACGACGCCGTCCTGACGGCCGACGCCAACGGCAACCTGAACATCGGCGCCAATGTGACGATCGGCGGCGGCTCGGTGATCAACGGCGACACGATCGGCGCCGGCGCTGCGATCGGCCCCGATTCCTACATCGTCGACTCGACGATCCCCGCCGGGGCGCAGATCCCCGCCGGCACGTTCCTGGTCAAGAACAAGCCCATCTGACCGTCTCCAAGCCCGCCGAGGCCGGCGCGACCCCCGGGTCGCGCCGGCCTCTCGGCGCGCGCCGCCGACCAACTCCCGTCCTGCCGCGTCCCTTCAACCGGAGGTGAACGACCGCCATGAATAGCCCCGCCGACCTCGTCTCGCGGATCGCGACCGATCCCGACATCTGCTACGGCCGCCCGCACGTCCGGGGCGCCCGCGTCCTGGTGTCGCTGGTGCTCGGCTTCCTCGCCAGCGGGAGCACCCCGGCCGACATCCTCATCGAGTTCCCCGGCATGGAGGAGGCCGACGTCCTTGCCTGCCTCGACTGGGCCGAGCGCCGGCGTGCCTCGTTCGCCGCCTCGAAGTCGGCCGCCGCGTGATCGCCCGTAGGGTCCGCCATGCGGACCATCTTCGGGGGACGGCCTCGAAGGGAAGATGGTCCGCATGGCGGACCCTACGCATTCGCGGCGAAGACCCAGTGCGCGAAGCCGGCCTGCTCGAAGAGCCGGCCCGGCTCGCGCACCATGCCGATCTTCCGCGCCACCCCCTGCGACGGCACGTTCTCGGGCCGGATCAGGCTCACAACCTTAGTCCGCCCGAGCGTCCCGAACGCATAGTCGCGCACCCCCGCCGCCGCCTCCGAGGCGAGCTCCCGACGCCAGTAGGGCCGGTGGATCAGGTAGCCGATCTCATCCTCGGGCACGTCCTCGAGCCTCGGCGCGACGAGGCCCACCTGCCCCACAGGCTCGCCGGTCCGGCGGTCGCCGACTAGCCAGAGCCCATGGCCGTCCGATCGATAGCGGCCCAACTGCCGATCGATCCACTCCGCGGCCTCGTCGCGGTCGTAGCACTTGGGGTAGTAGCGCATCACCTCCGGGTCGGCGAGCATCGCCGCGACGAAGTCGAGGTCGTCGCGGGTCATCTCGCGGAACGTGAGCCGGGGGGTCTCGAGGATGGGCGTCGGCATGAGCGTCGGCTCAGACAACCTCGAAGGCGTGCTGATCGTCGATCCTGTACACGTGGAAATGACGATCGAGCGAGAACACCCGCCGCGTGCCCAGACGCTCGGCGGCCGAGACGATCGAGGCGTCGGCGAGGTCCATCGGCGTGTCGCGGTAGCGGCGCATCAGCCCGCGCATCCGCGGCCACTCGTCGGGGCCGTTGATGTAGGGGGTGATCGTCCCGTCATCGATCCATCCCCAGAGTGCATCCTGGGCTGCGAACCGCCCGAGCGGCCCAGGAGGTACATCGCCTCGATGAGGCAGGCCCACGTCACCAGTAGCGGCGCCCTGGGCAACCGGCCTAACGCCTCGACGCAGCGAGCGTGGTCCGGGTCGTTGGCGTCGATCAATGCGACGACGGGCCCCGTCCCCGAGGGTCACAAGCACCCCTGCCTTCGCTTCTCTTCCAGGTAATCCGTGAAATCCTCGCCCTCGCGCCCGGAGACCCTCGGAGAGCCGTCGCCCCGGATACGGCCGACCTTCCCGGCGAAGAGATCGGCGAGGGTCTCCCCGGGCCTCGATTCGAGCACCGCGGTGGCGGCTGCGATCCCCACCTCGGCGAGCCGTGCCTCGATCCAGCCGAGCGGTGTCGTGCCACCGGCCTCGGCCGCCTTCTCCAAGGCGTTGTAAACCCTGTCCGGAATCTCAAGAGTCTGGCTCATCGTCCCACCTCCACGATCCATTCTAGCCGCCCCCGGGCGGCCCGTCATTCTCAGACCTCGACCCACTCCCCCGGCCTGAGCACGACGGCCTTGGCGAGCGTCTCGGCCTCGACGCGCGCGGCCCAGCCGTCGGCGTCCTGGGCGATGGGGGGCCAGGTGTTGTAATGGATCGGCACGACCTTCTTCGGGTTCAGCCGCTTGACGGCCTTCAGGGCGTCGTCGGGGCCCATCGTGAAGGTGTCGCCGATCGGCACGAGCGCCAGGTCGATCCCCTCCTCGCCGATCAGGCTCATGTCGCCGAAGAGCGCCGTGTCGGCCGCGTCGTAGATCGCCTTGCCGCCGGGCGTGCGGATGAGGAACCCGCACGGGTTGCCGCCGTAGGTGAAGCCGCCGTGGCCGTCGGGCAGCGTCGAGCCGTGGAACGCGAGCGTGAGCTTGGCCAGGACGTCCCCGCCGCAGAGCTTCGCCGTGCCGCCGTGCTGGCAGCCGTGGACCTTCTTGAGCCCCTGCTTCTGGAGCCAGAGGCTGATCTCGTAGTTGCAAACGACCTCGGAGCCGGCACGCTTGGCGATCTCGACGAGGTCGCCAAGGTGGTCGTCGTGGCCGTGCGAGAGGAGGATCGCGTCGGGCCTGAAGTCCTTGGCCTTGATCCCGGCACCCTCGGCCGCGGGGTTCCCGGTCAGGAACGGGTCGATCAGGATCGTCTTGCCGTCGGCCTCGATCAGGATCGCGGCGTGGCCGAGCCAGCGGAGGCGGGTTGACATCGGTGAGGATCTCCCGGAGTCGATGGGCAGTCGCCTGGGACCGTCGAATCTACCGGGCGAGGCCGCCGGGCGGTAGCGCGGGGCCCTCCGCCCCAGGGCCGATCGGTTCTTCGATCTGGGGGCGCGCACCGCGAGCCCGGCCCGCCGTCGGGCGGCGCTCAACCATCCACAGACGTTAATCTCAGCGCGCCGTCCGCGGCCTTCTCCGCTGCCTCCGCGGCCCCGGGAGGCCCGGTCGACCGCCCCGAGGCCCCCCCGAGCCGCCCAGAACCACCCCCGGCCCGGGTTCGCTCGGCGCCGCCGACTCCCCCGCCTCGGGACCGACCGGCGACGCGGGCTTCTTGTCATTAAACTCTTTATTAACAAGAACTTGCGTCTCACAATCCCCGGCCGGCCGCGCCTTCTCCAGGGCCGCCAGGTCCTTGATCGCCGCGCGGAGCGACCGCTCGTGGGCCATCTCGTAGCGGTGCAGGAGCATCAGGCCGGGCGTGACGCCGGTGAACGTCGCCGCCTCGGCCTCCGGCTCCGCGTCGGCGCCGACATCCGCCGCCTCGACCAGCTCGCGGCGCAGCGCCAGCAGCGCCTCCTGCTCGCCGGCGATCGCCCGCCGGAGCCGCGCGACCGTCGCGGCGAGGTCGTCGTCCTCCAGCGCGTGGTTGACCCCGGCGTCGTCGAAGTGCTCGCGGTGGAGGACCAGCCGGAACGAGTCCCCCGCCGGCGGCCCGGCGGCCTCGGCCGCGGCGTCGTACGGATGGCCGAGCAGGGCCAGCAGGTCCTCGTGCGCCTCGCGGTCCCAGTCGTCGGGGTCGGACACGAGGACCTCGTCGAGCCCGTCCCACCGCGCGATCAGCCGGTCGACGCCCTCCGGCGCCGCCGTCGAGCGCGGCGAGCAACGGCGCGGGCTCGAATCGCAGCTCGCGGTCGGCGCGGTCGATCCTGGACGCGAGGTCGGCGCCGCCGTCGGCCTGGTCCTCGTCCTCGCGCTGCGCGGCGATCTCGAGGAGCAGGACCTTCTCGGCGCGGACGCACCGCCTGAGCCGCCACGAGGCGACGGCGGCGCGCTCGACGAGGACGGCGCGGGTGTGGTCGCCGGGCCTCCAGTCGCCGCCCCAGCCGGCGAGCTCGGCGGCGAACTCGGCCGGGTCCTCGCCGGGCAGGACGACCTGCTCGGCGCGGAGGCCGTGCTTGAGGCCGTTCATCTTCGAGACGTCGATGCCCTCGGGGGTCTTGGGGCCGCGGGACTTCTTGCCGTTGATCCGGCTGGTTTCGCGCTGCTTCTCGGAACGCATGGGTCTTCGCCTCTGGGTGATCGCGGACGCTGTGGGCGCGCGACGTCGCGCGCGTTCTATCGCATATCATCGTGATCGGGGCGGGGATCGTTCTCGGAAACGGCGCGGCGGCGGTATCCGGGAGGGCGGCATCCGGGAGGGCGAGGCTCCGCCCGAGCCCGGGTCTCGGGCCGTTCCGTCGGGAGGGTGCGACACCCCCCGGTCCGGGCGTCAGGCCCGGGTTCGGACGGAGCCTCGAACTCCCGGGGCGTGCCCGGGCCTGACGGCCGGGAGGGCGAGGCTCCGCCCGAGCCCGGGTCTCGGGCCGTTCCGTCGGCATAATGCGATACCCCCGGTCCGGGCGTCATGCCCGGGCTCGGACGGAGCCTCGCCCTCCCGGGGGAGATTGACCGGGAGGCCGGGTTGCGCCCCCGTGCCTGGGGCGGTCTTTGCCCTCTCTCCTCGTGGGAGAGGGTCGGGTGAGGGGGCCGTCGGTCCGATGGCCCGCCTCGCGACGATGGAGTAAGATCGGATCGGACCTTGCGACGAGGAGGGACCATGGCGACCGTCACCGAACCCGAGCTCGACCTGACCCCGCCGCCGTACCCGGTGAAGCGGTTCACGGTCGAGGAATACCACCGGATGATCGACGCGGGCGTCTTCGCCGATGATGAGCGGTTCGAGCTGCTGGAAGGGTGGATCATCCCGAAGATGTCGCGAAACCCGCCGCACGACGTCGTGCTGACGCTGATGCAGGCCTTGCTCTTTCGGGCGTTGCCGCCCGATTGGGGCTTGAGGAATCATACCGAATCGTCTGGATCGCTAACCATTGAGGGCCGCCGCCCATCGGAACCCGACGGCGCCGCGGACGACCTCGGGGTGGTCGATCAGCCACCGGCACCGCTCCACCAGGATCGGCTCCAGCGCCTCCAGGTCGTCGAACCCCTTGTTCGCCACCGCCTCGCGGACCAGCGGCCAGAGCGGCTCGGCCGGCTGTAACTCCGGCGTGCATGGCGGCAGCGGGTGGAGCACCACGTTCGGCGGGACCGCCAGCCGCTTGGCCACGTGCCAGCCGGCGTTGTCCACCAGCACGACCAGGAGCTTCCGCCGCCGCGGGTCGGCCCAGCGCGAACTCCTCCAGCGCCCGGCCCATCCAGTCCGTATTCGCCGCCGGCAGGATCAGCTCCAGGTTCCTGCCGCTGGCCGGGTGCACGAACCCATAGACGTAGAGCCACTGGTACTTCGTCCGCCCGTTCGCCGTCGGTCGTCGGCCCCTCCGCGACCAGACCCGGCGGGCGATCGGCTTGAGGCCCAGCCGCGCCTCGTCCTCGGCCCAGAGCTCGATCCGCTTATCGGGATGCCGGCGGCGGAGCGCGGCGACCCGCCGCCGCAGGGCGTCTTTTCCAGGCCCGCCGCCGCTCGTCCGCCGCGGCGCCGGGGTTCTTGGGCCTCGGCACCTGGAGGCTGAAGCCCAGGCCCTTCAGCCACTCCCACCCGGTCTGCTTGCAGACGGTCACGCCGAAGCGGTCGCGGGCGTAGGCGGCGACCTTCGGGCCACTCCAGAGCCCGCCGTCGGGCGGCGGCTGCTCCAGCGCCGCGTACAGCTCGGCCTGCTGCTGTGGCGTGAGCTTCGACCGGCCGCCGTTCCGGTCGGCCCGGCGGTCGGCCAGGCCGGATGGCCCCTCGGCGTTCCACCGCTTCAGCACGGTGCGGACCCAGGCGGGCGTCAGGCCGATCCGCTCGGCGACCTCGGCGGGGGACGGCGGGTCGTCGGTGCGGGTCAACAGCCAGAGGATCTGCCAGTGGGTCTTCTCGACCCCGGTCCGGCAGGCGCGGTAGCGGCGGGCGATCTCGGCGGGGTCAAGGTGCGGGACGATCGGTAGTCGGGGGCGCGCATGGTGCTATTCCTCCGTGCGGATGAGACCTCCACGTCTTTAAGGATAGCGATCCAGGCGATTCGGTATCAGTGTGGCATCACGACGAGGGAGAGCGAGCCCGAGCCGGACTTCGCCGTCGTCCGCGGCGAGGCCCGCGACTACCTCCGTCGTCATCCCGGCCCGGCCGATATCGCGCTGGCGATCGAGGTGTCCGAGTCCTCGCTCGATCGCGACCGGACCCTCAAGTCCCGGATCTACGCCCGCGCCGGCGTGCCGATCTACTGGATCGTCAACGTTGCCGAGCGGTGCGTCGAGGTCCACACCGATCCGACAGGTCCGGCCAAGGTGCCGTCGTATCGGTCGAGGACCGTGGTCGGACCCGACGGAGAATTGACCCTCGTCCTCGACGGCCGCGAGGTCGCGCGGATCGCCGCGAAGGACATCCTGCCCTGAGCCGGCGGGCGGTTATTTCCGCCCCGTCGTCGCGACGATCCAATCGACGGGGTGGCAGGGGTTCGCTTGCGAACCCCGGTCCGGGGGCCATGAAAGACCGGGGTTCGCAAGCGAACCCCTGCCACCCCGACCGCACGCCGCGCTTTTCGCTGGCGTAGCGTCGCCCGGCTCCGGACAATGGGCCTCACTTTCGATGGAGGTGATCCATGCGGCAGATCATGCTCTCGTTTGTCGTGTTGGTCGCCCTGTCGTTCGGCTGCGGCCAGACTCAGAGCCCGCCAGCCGGTCCGGGCCAGGCTACCCAGTCAGGCCCGTCGGCGGAAGACGTCGCGGCTATCGTCAAGGCGACTCAGGACGCTGCATCAAAGGGCGGGGGCGCCGCGTCCGGGACTTTTGGCGACACCACGGTCCAGGTCGGCGATCACAAGCTGAGCGTCCACGCCGACGCGCCCGCCACGGTCGTCGGCAGCACGAATCACGCGGTCGCGGACATCCAGGGGCGACACCTGGACGTCGATTTCGAGCACGGTCGCGTCATGCTCAACGAAGCTGAGTACGCCAAACTGCCGGCCGGGACGAAGGACGTTGAAATCGAGGTCCGCGGCGGCAAGCTGACCGTGAAGGCGGGCGGGAAGGACCTGCCGAAGTCCGACAAGTCATCGGCGCCTTAGCCGGCGCGAGGCCTGTTCCACTCCAAATCCGCCGATCACTTCCGCCCCGTCGTCGCCACGATCCAGTCGCCCACCAGCGTCAGCGCCTCCGGCGCGAACGTCTCCTCGATCGAGGCGTACTCGGAGGGGGAGCCGGTCTTGCCGTGCTGGAACAGGTGATTCAGGCCCGGCAGCGTCTTGGTCGTGACGCGGTCGTTGCCGCCCGACCGGAGCGCGGACTCAATCGCGGGGAGGTTCTGCTCGGGAGGGACTTGCAGGTCCTTCTCGCCGTTGAGCGCCAGGACCGGGCAGCCGACCTTCGCCAGCACCGTCTTTGGCTCGAAGGTGAGGAAGAAGCGGAACCAGGGCGACTTCACGCGGAGGAATTGATCCCGGAGCGACGTCCCCGCCATCTCGCCCAGGGCCTTGCGGTCGGCCTCGGGGAGCATCGCAATGCCGGCCTTCGCCAGGGCGTCGAACCGGGCGTTGGCGGCCTTATCATCCTTCTCCTCGGCGACGACCTTGATGATCTCGCCCAGGATCCGCGCCTGGGCCGCCGCCACGCCCTCGGACACGCCGACGGCCTTGAGGATCAGGGCCGACTGCGCCTTGAGGATCTCGGCGCCGTTGACCCCCGTGCCCGCGAGCAGGACGAGGAAGGCGACGTCATCGGGCGACCTCGCCGCGACCATCGGGCCGATGATCCCGCCCTCGCTGTGGCCGACCAGGCCGATCCGTTTCGGGTCGACCTCGGGGCGCGTTTTCAGGTAAGCGATCCCCGCGGCGACGTCCGTCGCGAAGTCGGCGCTCGTGGATTCCGCCTGGCTGCCGGTCGACTTGCCGACGCCCCGGTCGTCGACGCGGAGCACGGCGATCCCGCGCCTCGTCAGCGCGTCGGCGATCACCGCGAACGGCCTGTGGCCGAGGATCGACTCGTCCCGGTCCTGCGCCCCGAGCCCGTGATCAGCAGAGCCGCGGGGAACGGGCCCTTGCCCTCGGGGAGCGTCAGTGTCGCCCCCAAAGTGATCCTTGCCGATTCATTCGGATAGGTCACATCCTCGGACCTGTAGGGGAACGGTGATTTGGGCGTCTGGGGGTGCCTCGTCTCGGAGAGCTTGTCGGTCTTCTTCAGGGTCAGTGGGAAGGTGCCGCCGGGCTGCGTCCAGTCGCCGGCGATCTCCGTCCGCGCCCTGTTGAGCGTGCCGGCGAATTTCGCCAGGATCGCCTTCGATTCGAGGGTCAGCTTCGCCCCGTCGAGCGCGACCGCGTTGATCGGGATGAAAGGCGCCCCCTGGTCCGGGACGGCGAACCCGACGATTCGCGCCCCGTCGGGCCGCTTCTCGGCCTTGAGGCCCAGCCTGATCTCGAGGCCCGCCTTGACCTTGATCTTCCCCTCCCACGTCCCGAGGATCGCGTCGGGGACAACCAGCGTCGTCGGCGTGTCGGTCCGCTTCAGGGTCAGAGGCGTCGACTTGCCGAGCTGCGTCCAGGTGCCGACGGCCTGGGGGCCGGCTTCGAGCTTGCCCCGGAATTCGCCCTTGATCCCCTTCAGGACGAAGCTCAGCTCGCCGTCCTCGGCCTTGAACCCGTCCACCGGCAGCCCGATCGAGCCCTGGTCGGGGCTGTCGAACGTCGCCTTCACTCCGCCCCGGTCGTCCTTCGCGACGTGGACGACCATCGTCAGCGACCCCCCGGCCGCCGGCTTCAACACGCCCTCCCAGTGCCCGGGCGCCAAAGGATCGGCCGCCGCCGCGAGTCCCACCTGCCCCATCGCCCACATCGCGAGTCCGAGCCATGCCGCCCTCATCGGACCACCCCCTTCGTGGCGCGAATCCCGACGGTCAACGCCGTCATGTGATTCCTTAGAATTTCGTCTAAATAACCGACGCGCCGGGCCGGCGTCAAGTGACCACCGATCTCGCGTCGGCCGTCGTCCGGAAGGGGGATTCGCCCGAGCTGGGCGGATATTGGCGGGTCGGCCGTCGTCAGAAGCGCTCGCCGGCGGCGACCTGGACGGTCTCCATGCACGCGGCGACGGCGCGGCTCTGGAACTGGCCCGAGGCGAGGAGGTCGATGATCCGCTCGGCGACCGCCGGCTGGACGAGGAGCTCGATCCGGACGTGCGAGACCTCCGAGAAGAGGGTCGTGACGACTGAATGCTCCCCCTTGCCCCGGCAGTCGACGACGGTGTACCCGTTCGACCCGAGCTCGGTGAACTTCGCGAGCAGCGAATCCTCGAGGCTCGCATCGGCGTAGACGGTGACCCGGCGGATCGTCTGGAGCTGGCTCATGGCGGAGCCTCCCTGGTTGTCGTCGGTCCGGCCCGACCTCGTCCGGATCACAGTACCTCGGCCCATTCTACATCGACGGAGATGGCCGATCTATCGACTGTCCAGGCAGAGCTTCTCCGACTCGGACCTGTCCGGGGCCGAGGCCCTAAGCGGCGAAAATTGCCAGCCTGTCATCATCCGGCGACTCGTCGTCCCCGAACAGTGAGTGGCCCGAATGAGTCTCGCGGTCAGCCTGAAGGATGGCTCTCTTAACCTCGAAGAGAGCCGTATATACACCATTCAGCGCCTGTCTTGCCTCATGGAGCTCCCTCTCGGCTTCCTTGAGATCGCTCTCGGCCTCTTCGAAAGCCCTTTGCGTTTCGACAACACACTTTGCTGAACTAATAATATGTTCAGGAATAAGGTTGGCATGGTTCTCGGAGATGGCGACCGCTCGTTCCGAAGATTCCACCGTTCGTTCGAGTGCCGTGAGCGTCATGAGCAAGGCCATCACGAATTCCGCGTTCGTTGGCTCGATCCGGACGGCTTCTTCGAAGAAGACCAAGGCCGACTCGAAGTCGCCTAATCGGGCCCAGAAAACCCCCTTGAAAAACGTAGCGGTGCCTTGTTAAAGATGCCCGGATTGGCCCGCAGCAAGCCGAGGACTCGGTCCCAGTCCCCGTCCTTCTGCGCCGGAACAAACTCCTCGTTGAACCGCTCACCAGCTTTGGGATCATCCGAACGCGGGTAAGATCGATCCATCATGTTGAAATCGGCGGATAGGCCGCGGATGCGCGTTTTCTCCTGGTCCGTCAACCGGAGCCAGTAACCGTCCAACTCGTCCCGGAGATCGTCGGCCTCTTGCGAATCCCCCTCGCCGAGGCGGATGAGTGCGCGGAGTTGCCTGACGCGCTGGGCGCTTCCTCGGTAGGTTTCGGAGAGGGCATCGGTTGCGGCCGACATCGCTTATGCCTCATCGATGACCCACAGATCTCTCGTCGCGGCCAGGAGACCCTGGAAGGCTTCGACTCGTACGACTTCGGTGGGCTCGACGAGTCCGTGTGTCTGGGAGTCGAGCCTCAAGGAAAGACCGTCGACGAGAGGACCTGACTCGAATACCCCTTCTCCCATCTTCCAACAATGGAGGTCATCTCGTCCACTCGCTTCGGGGGCGAAATGGGATAAGCGGGTCGGGATTCGCCACGGAGGCAGGGCCCTCCAGTTGGATGAGACCGACATCCCACCGGTTCCGGGCGAGACCATCCCATCCGGCGCGGGTACATCGCCCGGTATCCTGACTCCAAGGGTCCGAGCAGTCGGTCCAACCTCAGGCCGGTCGCCATCCTGGACCATCGAACGGTAGATCGAGGGCACTTGGCCGCACCTATTGGATTGTACCGGGACGAGCCGACCGCTCGTTGTCAGCTTACGTCACGAACCTCTCCAGATCCTCCGCCTTGGCCACGACCGTCACCCCCTCCTCGGTGATCGTCAGCCCTCGCGAAAGGTCCAGGGCGCGGTCGTGGCCGATCGTGAAGTTGGGCGGGATCTTCACGTCCTTGTCGACGATCGCGCGGCGGACCTTGGCGTGGCGGCCGACCTCGACGCCGTCGAAGAGGATCGAGTCCTCGACGAGCGAGAAGCTGTTGATCCGCACCTCGGGGCTGAGGATGCTCCGGTAAACCTGGCCGCCCGAGACGATCGCGCCCTGGCAGACGATCGAGTTGAAGGCGGCGCCGCGGCGGATCTCGTCGGTGTGGACGAACTTCGGCGGGGGCATCGGCGGCTGGTAGGTATGGATCGGCCAGTCGCGGTCGTAGAGGTTCAGGATCGGGTCGACCTGGATCAGGTCCATGCTCGTCTGGAAGTAGGCGTCGAGCGTGCCGACGTCGCGCCAGTAGGCCGACTGTTTGCGGTTCTCGTCGCGGAACGGATAGGCGAACACCCGGCTCTTGTCGAGCATGCCAGGGATGATGTCGCGGCCGAAGTCGTGGCTGGTCGCCTCCTTCCTGGCGGCGTCCTGGAAGAGTAATTCGTACATGACGTCGGTCGAGAAGACGTAGATCCCCATCGACGCCAGTGCCTGGTCGGGGTGGCCGGGAATCGGGTCGGGGTCGGCCGGCTTCTCGCGGAAGCCGAGGACGCGGCCCTGGTCGTCCACGGTCATCACGCCGAAGTCGCGCGCCTGGGCGAGCGGGACGGTCAGGCAGGCGATCGTCAGGTCGGCCTTGTTCCGGCGGTGGAAGCCGATCATCTCGGCGTAGTTCATCTTGTAGATGTGGTCGCCGGCGAGGATCAGCGTGTCGCGGGGCGCGGCCTTCTCGATCGTGTAGACGTTCTGGTAGATCGCGTCGGCGGTGCCCTGATACCAGGTCTCGCCGATCCGCTGCTGGGGCGGGATGACCTCGATGTACTCGTCGAGCTCGCGGCTGAGGAACATCCAGCCCTGGTCGATGTGCCGGTTGAGGCTGACGGCCTTGTACTGCGTCAGGACGAGGATCTTGCGGAGGTCGGAGTTGAGGCAGTTGGAGAGGGTGAAGTCGATGATCCGGTAGATCCCGCCGAACGGTACGGCGGGCTTGGCCCGGTCGCGCGTGAGGGGGTCGAGCCGGGAGCCCCGCCCGCCGGCCAGGACGATCGCCAGGACGTCGCGCAGCACCGGACCGCCTCCTCGACCCCGTTCCGACGGCGACGCCCGCCTCGGCTCGGGTCTCATCGAGCGGGCGGGCGGGCGGAGTGAAACGCAAGTGTACGGGATCGGCGGGGATGCGGCCAGGGGGACCTCGCGGTCAGCGCGGGGCGGTGGCTCGGCCTTCGCCTCGGGCTTGGCGGGGGCGTCCTTGGCCGCCGGCGACGGGTCCTTGGGCGTGTCGGCCTTCCCCTTGGCGGCCTTGTCCTTGGCGTCCTTCGCCTTCTTGTCCTTCTCCTCCTGCTCCTTCTGCTTGGCCGCCGAGCGCCTTCGCCTGGGCCTCGGTGAGGAACTTGAGCGAGGCCGAGTTGATGCAGTAGCGCAGGCCGGTCGGCGGCGGGCCGTCGTTGAAGACGTGGCCGAGGTGGGCGCCGCAGTCGGTGCACATCACCTCGATCCGCGGCTCGCCCAGCTTGTTGTCGACCTCGCTGTCGATCCGGTCCGCGGCCATCGGCTGGTTGAAGCTGGGCCAGCCGGTGCCCGAGTCGAACTTCGTGGCCGAGCTGAACAGGAAGGCCCCGCAGCAGACGCACGTGTAATAGCCCCGGGCGTGGTTGTCCCAGTACCGCCCGGTGAACGACGGCTCAGTCTCCTTGAGCCGGGTGACCATGAATTGCTCCCGGGTGAGCTGCTTCATCCACTCGCGATCGGTCTTCATCACCTTCCGCCGCTTCGCCGGCGTGAACGGGTCCTGCGCCGCCCCGACCGCCGTCAGCAGCGCGACGAACGCCAGCGCGACCAGCCCCGTCATTCGGAATCGCATGGATGATCCCCCGGCTGCAATCGTGGATGCGGCCTGTTCTTCGGGCGTCTATGGCCGCGGCCTATTTCGACGATGACGCTCCGACCCCGGCCATTATTCAACCATTGTGCGGCGGCCGGGTATCCCGCCTGGGTTCGCGCTTGCCTCCTGCCGTGCGCGATGATGAGATGCTCCGACCGATCCCGCCGCTTGCTCGCGAAGGAAGGGCCGACGATGGACGACCCGCTGGTCGAGACCTGGCAGATCCACGACCGGATCAACCGCTACCTGCTCGACGCGATCCCCGACGACGCACTGGGGGCGTCCTTGCCGAAGTGCCGGACGGTGTCGGACCTGTTCGCCCACGTGCATAACGTCCGGCTGATGTGGCTCAAGGCCGCGGCGCCGGAGTTGCTCGAGGGGCTGGAGAAGCTCGAGACGAAGACGGTCCACCCCAGGGAGGCGCTGCGCTCAGCGCTCGAGGGCTCGGGGCGGGCGATCGCCGAGCTGCTCCGTAAGGCGGTCGCGGCGGGCGGGAAGGTGAAGGGGTTCAAGCCGCACGCGACGGCGTTCCTCGGCTATCTCATCTCGCACGAGTCGCACCATCGGGGCCAGGTCGGCTGGACGCTCAAGGGGACGGGCCAACCGCTCGACCAGAAGACGGCGTTCGGGCTCTGGGAGTGGGGCGTGCGGTGAGCAGACCGGCGGGCCCAGGGCCGGTTCATTTTTCACCGACGGAGGCTCATTTCTGAAACCCTCCCCCCTTGAGGGGGAGGATAGGGTGGGGGGTCGAAGGCCGGGGCCATCCCAGAACCCCCACCCTATCCTCCCCCTCAAGGGGGGAGGGTCAGAAATCCTCTGCCGATGGAGAATGAAACGGCCCCGCGCCCGCGCCGGCGGACGCTCCCATTCGGCGTGAGACTTTGCTAGTTTGAATCGCCCGCCATCGCACTCATCCCGCCCCGACGACGGAGACCCGCCGTGCCCACCGTCCCGCACCGAACGACCTGGATCGTCGCCCTCGTCGCGGTCGCGACGACCCTGCCCGCCTGCGGCGAGACCGGCCCCGCCAGGACCGGCTCCGCGACCTGCAGGACGCGGCGATCAAGAGCAAGGACCAGAAGATCGCGCGGGCCTATCATTTCGGATCGCAGGGGCCGAACGATATCTTCTCGAATCACGGGAGCCACACGAACCGGCTGGTCCCGGTCTACGTCTTCGGGCGGAAGGCCGACCTCGGCTCGGTCACCGGCTCGAACAGCCGGTACAGGACGGCCGAGGGCGTGAAGCCGCTCTACGGCGTCGTCCCGGCGAACACGGTCAACCCCGAGGCCGAGTACGCCGACCAGAGCGACCTCTACAAGGTGCAGAAGGACGCCGTCGATCGCGGGGCGAAGTACATTTTCACCGTCTGGTTCGACGGCCTCGACTGGGACACCACCCGCGCCGCGGCGATCGTCAAGGCGGGGAAGGTGGCGTACAGCCAGGGCAAGGGGACGGGCCTCGTGTTCCAGGATTACGAGGCGAATGGCACGGCCCAGTTCGGGTTTGTCGTGACCAGCCCGACGCACGACAAGAACACGCCGGACGTCGACACGCAGACGGTCAGCGATCCCCGCCAACAGCATGGGCGGCGGCTACGACTCGATGATCGCCGGGCCGACGCCCTGGACGCCCGGGCCGCTCTTCGAGAAGGCGCGCGGCTACCTCAAGGGGAGCTCGGCCAACGAGGCCGACAAGGCGGGCGTCGCGTCGGTCGGTCGGGTCATCCACGCCTACACGGACAGCGCCCCGAGCGCGGGCGAGTACGCGACGGGCGTGAAGGCGTATAACAACGGCATCAACGTCGCCGATGACGGGCGGTTCCTGCCGACGCTTTACGGCGACCTCCAGAAGTCGGGCTGGAAGGTCGGCACGGTGACGAGCGTGCCGTTCGACCACGCCTCGCCGGCGGCGATGTACGCGCACGACGTCCACCGCGACGACTACCAGGACCTCGGCCGCGAGATGCTCGGCCTTCCCTCGATCGTCCAGCAGACGGGCAAGTGAGGGCCCGACCGCGGGCCTCGACGTCGTCATCGGCTGCGGCTACGGGCAGATCGCCAAGCCGCAGGAGCTCGTGCACCAGGGCAAGAACGTCGTCCCGCCCAGCCTCTACTTCGCCGAGGGCGACCTCGCGACGGTCGACGTGAGGAACGGCGGCAAGTATGTCGTCGTCCACACCGAGCCGGGCGTCGACGGCTCCGAGTCGGTCCGGGCCGCGGCCTCGAAGGCCGCGGCGGAGGGCCGCGGCTCTTCGGGCTCTTCGGCTCGAAGACGATCAACCATCTTCCCTACCGGACGAGCCGATGGCGACTGCCGGCCCGTCGTCGGCATCGGCGGCAAGGCCGAGTCGTACACGGCCGACGACGTGAAGGCGAACCCGACCCTCGCCGCGATGACGGAGGCCGCGCTGACGACGTTGGCCGCATCGAAGAAGCCCTTCGCCCTGTTCGTCGAGGCCGGCGACGTCGACTTCGCCCTTCACGACAACAACCTCGACAACGCCGTCGGCGCCATCTTCAGCGGCGAGGAGGCGGTCAGGGCGATCATTGCCTGGGTCGAGAAGAACTCGAGCTGGGACGAGTCGGTCCTGATCGTCACGTCCGACCACGGCCATTATCTCGTCGTCGATGACCCCGCGGCCCTGGCCGGCGGGAAATGAGCGTGGCCGGCGGCGGCCTGTCGATCCTGATGCGGCGTGAGTTCCGCTGGTCGGAGATCGCGGCCCCCGTCGCGAGGCATCCGGCTGGACTCCTGCTCGGGCTGGGCGTCGCGCTCCGCGTGGCGCAGTGCCTGGCCGGGCGCGAGCTCTGGATGGACGAGCGTGCGCTCTCGTGGAACATCCTCCACAAGTCCTTCGTCGGCCTGTTCGGGCCGCTGGAGGCCGTGCAGCTCGCCCCGCCGGGATTCCTCGCGCTGGAGTGGTTCGCCGGCCGGCTGCCGGGCGACGTCCGGTGGACGCTCCGGGTCGTCCCGCTCCTGGCCGGCGTCGCCTCGCTGTTCCTCTTCGAGAGGCTCTCGCGACGCTACCTGGCCCCCACGGCCGCGCTGGTCGCCCTGGCGATGTTCGTCGCTCTCGGACGGGTTGATTTATTACTCGTCTGAAATAAAGCAATATTCGTCCGACGTTGCCATTGCCCTGGCGTGCGGCCTGATGGGGCCGGCGCTGGCCTCGGGCCCGGCCACGCCGCGGCGGCTCCTCGGCCTCGCGGCGGCCGGGGCCGCGGCCGTCTGGTTCTCGCACCCGGCGCTGTTCGTCCTGGCGGCGGTCGGGGTCGTCGCGTTCGTCACGGCGATCGCGCGTCGGCAATGGGCCCGCGGGGCGGGGCTTGCCCTGGTGGGCGACGGTCTGGCTCGCGAGCTTCGCCGGGGTCTACGCCGTGTCGCTCCGGCAGCTGGGCGGCAGCGTGGGGATGTGGCGATTCTGGGCCGGCGCCTTCCCGCCGTCGCCGGGCTCGGCCGGCGGCTATCTCGGGTGGATCGTGCGCAAGCCGCTCTACCTGTTCGTCAACCCGCTCGACTTCGCGACGCCGCTCGGGCCACGGCTCTCGGCCTTGCCGGCCCTGGCGTTGTTCGCGATTGGCTGCGTCGTCGCTCGGCCGCCGCGACGGCCGCGGCCTGGCGACGATGCTCCTGCCGGTCGGCTTCGCGGTCGCGGCGGCGGCCTTGCGGATGTATCCGACGCACGGGCGGCTCGCGCTATTCCTCGTGCCGTTCCTGCTGGTCCCGGTCGCCGAGGGGGCGGGATGGCTCCGCGCGCGGGGCGTCCGGGGCGTGGCCTGGGCGGCGGTGCTGGCGGCGCTCTTGCTCTCCCCGGCCCTCGACGCCGCCTACCACGTCGCGGTGCCCCGGACGCACGACGACTACAACCCCTACGGCGACCGCAGGCCCATCTCGCTCGACCCCGCGCGGTTCCCGTTCTGAGGCGCCTCGTACACGCTGTGCGGGCCGACGTGGAAGAGGAGCCGGAACCCCTCGAACGACGCGCCGAGGAACGACGGCCGATCGGGGTCGACCTCGAGGGTCTCGCCGCGGGCGAATCGCGTGAACGACTGGGCGAGGTTCACGGGCTGGTCGTCGAGCGTGACGCAGTAGCGGACGGTGCCGTCGCGGACGGCCCGGGCGAAGTCGGAGTAGTCGGCGACGCCGCGGCGGTAGAGGATGGCCGAGACGAGCTTGCCGGGGGCCGCGGCGCGGTCGGGGAGCAGGCAGTCGATCCGGGGGTCCTGCGAGAAGAACATCGGCCCGCCGGGGCCCGTCCCGATCAGCTCCCTCAATCGGCCGGCGACCTCGGCGCACTCGGCGTAAGACCGCGGCGGCGCCGGGCGGGCATTCAGGTCGTTGTACGCCTTGGCCGGCAGGAAGAGGACCAGGAAGAGCGCGATCGAGGCGCGCCATGCCCGCGTCTCCGGGCCGGGGGACGCGGCGAGGAAGGCGCCGATCGACAGGGCGATGAATGCATTGAAGAGATTGAAGTAATTGGTCCCCGAGCCGTATTTCAGGCCGAGGAAGGTTGCGAGGGCCAGCGAGATCAGCGTGCCCCAGCCGACGGCCGAGGCGGCCTGGCCGGCCGGCCCCGGGCGGCGAGAGGATAGGGCCGCGACCGCGGTGAGGATGGCCCCCGCCGCCGGGGCGGCCATGAGCCGCAGGTAGGGCCCGTACGTCACCTGGATCGCCGCGCGCAGCGAGACCCCGTTGTCGACGCCGCCGATCAGGTTCTCGCGGATCGCCGGACCCGAGGCGAGCAGGACCGCCGCGGCCGGCGCCGCCGCGACGACCGCCGCGGCGGCGCACGCGATGATGGTCCGCCGCAGGCCGAGGACGACTAAGCGCGGGTGGCAGCACGATCAGGCCCGCGACGAATCCGCTCTGCTTGGTCAGGATCGCCAAGGCCCCGCAGACGAGCGCGGCGGCGAGCCAGGCCGCGGGCCGGCCCCCCTCGACGCCCCGCACGGCCTCCAGGCCCAGCAGGGTCGAGGCGATCATCAGCAAGGTCTCGAGCGAGTCGGGCCGCGCCGCCAGGCACCAGGGGGTCTGGAACGCGAGCAGCGCGACGGCGGCAATGACGACGACCCGCCACGGCGTCGCCGAGGTGCCGCCGGAGGATGACCGCCACGACGCCGATCTGCGCCAGCAGGCACGCGAACGAGATCCCGCGGAGCATTCGGGTGATCGCCAGCGCGTCGCCGGCGTGGAGCCCCGCGAGTCCGGCCAGGCCCCGACCGATCCAGTAATAGAGCGGGCCGTACTGGACGACGGCGAACGGCGGCCGGGCCGGGTCGGTGTAGAGGACGCCCTCGCCGATCAGCCGCTCGAGCGAGTAGACGACGTTGTATTCCTCGCCCGCGAGGTTGGAGTAGTCGGCAAGGACGAGCATGACGCAGGTGCGGAGCTGAACGAGGCCGCAGAGGACCAGGACGACCGCGGCCGGAAGGAGCGGGTCGAGTCGGCCCAGCGCCGAGGCCCATCGGGCCGGAGCGGCCGGGACGGCCTCGGCGACGCCTGCCGTCATGGCGCGGTCCTCGCGGGCGGCCGCCGCCAGATGCCGAGGATCGACCTGCCCGTCGAGTGCGCCAGCAGCGGGTCGAGGACAAGCGAGACGGGGACCATGAGCTTGTCCCAGACGGCGATCTGGCCCGGCTTCGGCATCGAGCGGTTCAGAAACAGCCGGTTGCCCAGCGACGCGAGCATGCCGACCGAGTCGAGGTATCCCATGCGGACCTGCTCGAGGCCCGGCGGCGCCGCGGCCCTGAGCGACCGCTTCGTGTAGCGGCGGAAGTGGCCGATCGCCTTGTCGAACGGCGTGTACAGCCACTGGTGGGCCGGCGAGAGGACGACGACGTGACCGCCCGGCTTCACGTGCTCGGCGGCGCGGGCCATCTCGGCCGCGTCGTCCTCGATGTGCTCGAGGACGTCGATGTAGAGCAGGGTGTCGTACTCGGACCCCGACCGGCAGGTCGGCGAGCGTGCCGACCTCGACCCGGCAGCACGCCGGCAGGTCGCCCGCGGCGGAGCGACTCGGCCAGACGCCCGGCCAGGGCCGCGTCGGGCTCGAGGCAGATCCAGGCGTCGTGGTCGCCGCCGCAGAGCATCCGCGTCGTCCCGCCGAAGCCGGCGCCGACCTCGAGGACCGTCGCGGCCGATGTAGGGCGCGAGCTGGCGGCGGAGGTACGACTTCCAGTTGGTCGCGGCGGCGAACAGGTCGAGCTCGGCACCGACGTAGGTGTAATCCGTCATGGTCCCGGGCCGAGGGTGGTGGTGTCGCCGACGAAGGGAGAGTAGTCGCGGCGGGGCAGGAAGGTGGTCGCCTGGCGGTCGCCGAGGATGAGGAAGCTGAAGAGGATCGAGAACATGATCGCCTGGAGCAGGACGATGAGCAAGATGCCGATGAGCATCGTCGCCCAGCCGGGGATCGCCAGCGTGGTGAAGATCCGGACGGCCGATCGTCGCCCCGATCCCGCCCAGGCAGAGCAGGGTCAGGACCATGGTCGCCACCAGCAGCCGCACGCCGATGATGTCGCTGAAGACTGAGATGGCGCTGAGGCCGTGGACGACGAGCCGGACGAAGTTCATCTGCGGCTTGCCCGCCAGCCGCGTCGCCCGATGCGTCGGTACCGAGCAGAACGGCTGGCGCGACTTGAAGACGGCGGCCGCGTAGTGGCTCCAGAGCTCGGAGACGACGGCCAGGCTCTCGAGCCGCCGCCGCGGGATCACGCTGAAGTTGCCTACGCGGACCCCGATGCCGGTCAGGGCCACGTGGGCCCATTTGTAGAGGATGTAGAAGACGATGAACGTGGGCGACTCCGACCGCCTGGCCCGCTCGGCAAAAACGATCTTCCGCCCCCCCTCCTCCTCGAACCGGGCCAGGAGGCGGGGGACGTCGGAGGGGGCGTCCTCGCCGTCGCTGTCCATCAGGACGACCGCGCGGCAGGGGATGTGATCCGCGATGTAGGGCAGGCCGACGGCGATGGCCCGCTGGTGGCCGAGGTTGCGGCGGAGGTGTACCACCTCGATCGGACCGAGCGTCGTGTACGGGCCCCAGCCGCCCCCCTCAGGCCCGGCGGTCGACCCGTCGTCGACGACCAGGACGCGGGCCCGGAGCGACGCGTGCGCGAGCACCCCGTCGAGGTCGACGAGCAGGAGCCGGAGCGACGCCCAATCGTTGTACAGCGGGATCAGGATCACGACGTCGGCGTCGCCGGACGGCTCGGCCTCGGCGGTCTCGGTCATGCAGGCATCGTCCCGGGGATCATCGGCGGGCCGGCGAGCCCGGCCACTCGGAGGGGTCGACATCCCTTCTTACCCGCTCGACGTCCCCCGCCGCAAGGCCGCCCGGGGCATCGCGTTGACCGCCCGCCTCATCGCGGCGATCTGACGCAGCGGAACCCCACATTGCAACCGCCGCTCGACGGGTCGCCCTTGCCCCGCCCGCCCGGGTCGTAGCGGCGGCAGTACTGGTCGGTGCAGAGGAACGAGCCGCCCCGCTGGACCCGCGTGGGCGTCTCCGGATTGCCCGGGTCGTAGCTGTCGGGGGGCCCCTTGGGTTCGGTCGGCGGGCTCATCGAGTAATAGTCGGGCCGATACCAGTCGGCGCACCACTCCCAGGCGTTGCCCGCCATGTCGTGGAGCCCGAACGCGTTGGGCGGGAACGACGCCACCGGCGCCGCGGCCGCGAACCCGTCCTCGGCCGTGTCCTGGACCGGGAAGACGCCCTGCCAGGTGTTCGCCATCCACTTCCCGCCGGGGTAGAGGTCGTCGCCCCAGACGTATTTCTTCCGGTCGAGCCCGCCCCGGGCGGCGAACTCCCACTCGGCCTCCGTCGGCAGCCGCTTGCCGGCCCAACTGGCGTAGGCGTTCGCGTCGTCCCAACTGATATGGACGACCGGATGATTCTCGCGACTCTTGAGGTCGCTGTCGGGCCCCTCGGGGTGCCTCCAGCTGCGCCGGGGACGAGCCGCCACCATTGCGTATGGTCGTCGAGGGGCACCCGCGTCGGCGGCGGGGTGAAGACGGTGCTGGCGGGGGCGAGCTTGGAGGCCGGCACGCCGGGGTATCGCTTCGGATCGAGCGCCCGCTCGGCCGAGGTGACGTGGCCCGTCGCCTCGACGAACTTCGCGAACTGGGCGTTCGTGACCTCCGTCCTATCCATCCAGAACGGGCCGACGGTGACGCTGTGCCACGGGTGGGCGTCGACCATGTGCGGATCGTCGGTCCCCATGGCGAACGTGCCGCCCGGGATCCACACCATCCCTTCCGGTGCGGGGCCGGGTGGCGGGGTTTCGGCCACCTTCGTCGGGGGCAGCGACTCCTTGGGGACGTCGGGAGCGCCGGCCGCCGGGGCGTGCCCCGTGTGGTCAGGACCCGCCGAGTGGCGGCTCCAGGGAATTGCCGCGGCGACGCCCAGCGCCACGCCGATCGCCCCGAGGGTGACGAGCGCGGCCAGGGTCGAGCGCCGAGAGGCCCGGCCCGCGTCGCTCGTCGCGGCCTCGTCGCGGGCCCGCGCTTGCTCCCTGCGGCGTTGGCTCATCGGTCGTCGGCCCCGGTCGCGGGACGGTGGTCGGGCGAGATCTCTTCGACCGTCATCTTAACCGGGAGCCGACCCGGGCGTCACCCGCCCGTCGGCGCGCGGAAACGCTGGAGTCAAGCCGGTCCTCGGCCGATCTCTTGGATGGCCGGAAGGGATTCCGGACCGGTCAGGGACGGCCGGGAGGGACCTCGCAAAAGACCGCGTCGCCTCCACGGAGGGAGGGCGCGGCGGGCTCCCTGAGGCCAGGGAACGGCCCCAACGTCCACCCCGAATTGGCGCGCAGGGACTCGCGCCGCCCGAGGTCGGCTCACCCCGAGCCTCGCGGCGAGCGGGCCCGCGACGCCCCGTCGGCCGCCCGGCCGAGCCCCCGTCCTCGTTCGGCGATGGCGGGCGTGCCCGGCCGCGGCGGCCCGACCTTATTCTCGAATGGCCTCGGCGCGGGCTATCGTGCCCCGATGCCCATGATCAGCCGCGCGCCGTCGCCCAGCGGGCGGTTGATGTAGAAGACCTGGTTCGGCGGCGTGCTGACGAGCGTCTGGTTCACGGGGAAGCCGCCGTAGGAGAAGTCGAACCGGAGCTGCACCTTGCCGTTGGCGTCGAGCGGGTTGACGAGCTGGGTCGACGCGACATAACCGTCGCCCAACTCGCACGCGACGGCCTCGCCGGCGACCACGCGCTTGCTGTTGACCTTCAGCAGCTTGAAACTGTGGCCCGGCAGCAAGGTGCGGAGCTGGGGGAGGATCTCCTTGAGCTTCGGGTCGTCCTGCCCTTGCCCGGGGTTGGCGAGCACGCCGAAGACGGTCACCTGCCGGCCCGGCGCCATCTCCTGGGCCCGGGCGACCGGCATCGGCCCGGACCACGCCCAGGCAGAGGCGACGGCCAGCCAGAGCCACGCCGCCGGGGCCGCTTTCATCGCGAAAGGGTCTCCAGGTAGCCGAGCATGTCGCTGGAGGTATGCTCGGGCAGGTCGAGCAGCGCGAGGGAGCCGTCGGCCGCGGCCGACGGCGCGGGCCGCAGGTCGGCGCTGGCGCGGCCGTCGCCCAGCTCGATGACCAGCGTCTCGTCGGCCTCGACGTCGAGCCGCACGACCACGACCGGCGCGGCCGGCTTGGCCACATCGACATTGACGACGCCGTCGCCGGGCGCAACGGCCGCGCCGGGCCGGTTCCACGCCCAGGCCGCGATGAGCCCGGCCGCGGCGAGCTGCGCCAGCCCCAGAGCCACCAGGGTCACGGCCCGCCGCCGCGCGCGAACGGGCGCCATCGGCAGCGAGGCCGGGCGGTCGTTGCAGGCGCCTGGATGTTGGCCCAGATCCGGTCGAACGCGTCGGCCGAGAGCTCGGGCGGCCGGGTCGCGGCCCAGGCGCGGTCGAGCGTCGGTGTCGTGTCGTCCGAACCGTTCATCTCGCGGTCAATCCTCATGCGATCCATATCCGCCTCCTCCGGGAGCCGCTCGTCGGGACGCGGCCAGACCGGCTTGGCATCGTTCGTACTCATCCGAATTAACCTTAACTCCCAGTCCGCAGTCGACTTCGCGTCTAGAGTCCCTCGACACCCTCGAGATAGCTCTGCAACTTCTGCCGGGCGTAGTGGATACGGCTCATGACCGTGCCCGCGGGCTTGTGGAGGATCGCGGCGATCTCCTTGTAACTGCAACCGCCCTCGGCGAACAGGACAAATGTCATTCGGTTCTCGGGGCTGAGCTTCTCCAGGGCGGCGCGGAGGGCGTGGTCGAGGTCCTTGCGGCGGAGGCCCAGGGCGGGGTCGTCGTCGGCAGATGGCTCGACGCCGCCGAGGTCGCTGTCGCCGAGGGGGATGGCCGGCCGTCGCTTACGGCGGCGGCCGGCGTCGAGCGCGGCGTTCTGGACGATCCGCAGCAGCCAGGTCTTGAAGCCGCTCCGCCCGTCGAACGCGTCGAGGTGAACCATCGCCTTGAGCAGGGCGTCCTGGACGGCGTCGCGGGCGTCGTGCTCGTGACCGAGCAGGCGGTACGCGACGCGGTATGCGACCCCCGCGTGCCGTCGGAACAGCTCCTCGAGCGCCGCGCGGTCTCCGCCCCGGGCGAGACTGACCAGCAGGTCATCCGGCGCGGCCGCGTCGACGGGGGCCTCAGGCATGGCGTACTCCCACCCGGAGGTAGAGACGTCCCGTGGGTCCATCCTATTCGATCGCGGGGCGGGGCGCCGAGGTGATGGACTTTGTCGGATAAGTGCGGAGTGAAGAGTGCGAAATGCGGAAATTGAGGAGAGCAACTGACCGAACTCAAGCCGTCGAACGGATCATTTCGGCTTTCCGCTCTCCGTTCTCCGCACTCTTCACTCCGCACCCCGCCCGCTGCACCCTGCCTCGCACCTGGCTCCGCACGTCCATCCCGTCAGATTCCCTGCAAAAACCCGCCGGAATCGCCCACACATCCCGGATTCCGGTCCTAGGGTTCGACTGATTCGGGAATGAACCCGCGGGGCGACGACGGAGCCGACCCCGACCCAACGCGCCACGAAGGCGCACCGGAGACCGAACGACGTCGGCCTCGCCCGCCGCTCGTGGCGACGGTGCGCCCGGCCCACGAAGGAGCCACTCATCCATGACGCGACTCATGACCATCCCGACGAGGCGACGCGGCCGCTACTCTCTGGCCGCCCTGATGATGCTGGCGGCGCTCGGGTCGGCAGAACGCCGCGCCGGGGCGGGCTACAGCTACATCGAGCTCGGCACCCTCGGCACCAGCCCCAACCTGTTTGGTACGGGGATCAACTCGAGCGGCGCGGTCGCCGGCTACACCAACAACGTCGGATTTCTCGCCGCCGGCGCCAACGCGGGGCCGGTCGCCTCCATCGGCACCCTTCCCGGCGGCTCCGTGAGCTACGCCAGCGGCATCAATAACGCGGGCGTGGTCGTCGGCTACTCGAGCACCGGCTCGGGCAGCTACGACGCCTTCACGTACAGTGGCGGCACGATGACCGACGTCACCGCCACGCAGCACGTCACGCTCAACAACTCGTCCTACAACTTCGCCACCGCCATCAACAACTCGGGCGAGATCGCCGGCCAAGCCATCACCGGCGGCGGCACCCACGCCTTCCTCTACAACGGCACTTCGACGAGCGACCTCGGTACGCTGGCCGGCGGCACTTCCAGCTACGCCACCGCCCTCAACGACTCGGGCCAGGTCGTCGGCTACGGGGGCACCGCGAGCGGCAACCACGCCTTCCTCTACTCCGGCGGGGCGATGCACGACCTCGGCGTGCTCACCGGCGGCTCCTCCAGCTACGCCTACGACGTCAACGCCTCGGGCGAGGTCGTCGGCAACTCCATCATCTCCGGCGTCGCGCATGCCTTCCTCGACAACGGCACGACGATGTCCGACCTGACCGCCGGCACGGCCTATGCGGGCGATGCCAGCTTCGCCTACGGGATCAACACCTCGGGCGCCACCGTCGGCCTCTACAGCGTGGGCTCATCCAACTACGGCTTCCTCTACAGCAACGGCACGTTCACTGACCTGAGCAACGTGCTGGCGGGCTGGACGATCACCGGCGCCTTCGGGATCAACGACAACGGCCAGATCGCCGCGACCGGGATCTACAACGGCTCGGGCCCGACCTACGCCCTGCTGCTGACACCGGCCCTGCTGGTGCCCGAGCCGCCGACGATCGCCCTGCTCTGCTCCGGCGCGGTCGTCGGGCTGGGGCTCCGGCGGCTCTCGCGGCGGATCAAGGCCGAGGACCTCGCGGCCGATCCGGACCCCGAATGAACCCGGCTGGATCTCATCGTAACCCCCGGGCCCATCTCGCCTTGAGCGGGGTGGGCCCTTCTCGTCATTTCTCCGCCGGGACCCTGTCCCGGGATTTTGTCGGATTTTCCCTCAAGGCGGCCCGGGTTGGCCTTGACCCCCCGGGCGATCCTCCGCAGAATGCCGCCGCTCTCTGAGAGGACCCCGGCAACTCCTCCGCGAACGCACCTCCTGCCGCAGCCAGATCCCCCCAACGAGCAAGACTGGTTTCGGAGCAGGGCGCGCAGCCTCGTCCCGCCGGACGATCGCCGCGGCGCGGGCGGCCTCGGCCTGGCCCGCCTCGCGGCCCCGGCGGTCCGACCCTCCAAGGACGTGGGGTCGGCCGACGATGCAGCATGCCTGCCCGAGGTCGCGGGACACCCGGCACCATTCAAGGAGGAGACTCGCCGTGATCCGTCGCCGTCGCACAACATGGGCCCTCGCCGCCGTGGCCGCCGCCGCCCTGGCCGGCCGCGCCGGGGCCGCGAGCATCGCCAGCTATCAGCTCAAGAACACCGGCACGGGCACCGCCACCCAGGTGCTGGCCGAGATCGCCCCCGCGGGCTCGGTCTACGCCCCGTCGAGCTCGACTCAGAGCCCTCTGACGGTCCTCGACGGCTCCAGCGGCTTCAACGCCTCGGGCCTGACCGTCGCCATCGGCACCGGCAAGCTCGCCAACGGCGACCCGCTCCAGGTGCTCAACCTTCAGTTCGACAAGAGCGGCTTCGCCGCCGGCGGCGTCCTCGACTTCTCGCTCAATCTCGGGTCCACCTACACCGGGCCCACCCCCACGCTGATCCTCGAGGACCCGACGACCGGCCTAGCCCCCGCCGGCCTCTCGCTCCTCTCGTATACCCCGCCGACGAAGAGCACGAGCGGCTCCGGCTCCGGCTCGGGATCTGGCTCGGGCGGCGGCGGGACGACCCCGAGCAATAACGTGCCCGAGCCCGTCTCGCTGGCGCTCTGGTCGGTCGCCGCGGGCCTCGGTCTGCTCCGCGCCCGTGCCTTCCGCCGCGCCCGGCAAATCGAGGCCTGAGCGACCCCGAGACCGAAATCCGACGGCCCGGCCCCCCGCGATGGGGGGCGGGCCGTCGTCGTTCCGCCGCGGTATCGGCTGGGATTGACCGCACCCCCGGTCGGCTCTCATGATGAGGGAACTGGGGCCGTCGGTGTCACAGAGTCAGGGCAGCGCCGTATGACTCGGTTAACTCCGAGGGTCGCGACCATCGCGGGTCGCCGGCCTGGGGCGACACCGACGCGTCGCGGGTCGAAGTCGAGGGATTGTGGCGATGGCACGCAACTTCGCGCCTGGCGCGACGAGGATCGGCTGGATCGGCACCGGCGTGATGGGCTCGTCGATGTGCGGGCACCTGATCGACGCCGGCTATGCGGCGACGGTCTATAACCGCTCGAAGGACAAGCTCACGCCGCTCGTCGCCAAGGGCGCCAAGGCCGCCGACAGCCCCCGTGCCGTGGCCGAGGCGTCCGACGTCGTCTTCACGATCGTCGGCTACCCGAGCGACGTCCGCCAGGTCACCCTCGGCCCCGACGGCACGCTCGCCGGCGCCAGGTCCGGCGTCGGTCCTCGTCGACATGACGACCAGCGAGCCGGCCCTGGCCGTCGAGATCTACGAGAAGGCCAAGGCGAAGGGGATCGACTCGGTCGACGCCCCCGTCTCCGGCGGCGACGTCGGCGCCCGCGAGGCGCGGCTGTCGATCATGATCGGCGGCGACGCCGCGACCGTCGCCGAGCTTCAGCCGCTGTTCTCCCTGATGGGCAAGACCATCGTCCACCAGGGCGGCCCCGGCGCCGGGCAGCACACGAAGGTCGCCAATCAGGTCCTGATCGCCTCGAACATGATCGGCGTCTGCGAGGGCCTGCTCTACGGTACAAGGCCGGCCTCGACCTGACGACGATGCTCCAGTCCGTCGGCCCCGGCGCCGCGGGGTCGTGGAGCCTGAACAACCTCGGCCCGCGGATGATCGCCGGCAACTTCGAACCGGGCTTCTTCGTCGAGCACTTCCTCAAGGACATGGGGATCGCCCTGGCGGAGTCGAAGCGGATGAACCTCGCCCTGCCCGGCCTGGCCCTGGCCGAGCAGCTCTACCGGGCCGTCGCGGCCCAGGGGTACGCCCGCAAGGGGACGCACGCCCTGATGCTCGCGCTGGCCTCGCTCTCCTCCGTCGAATGGAAGGCATCACCACCCCGATGAACACCGCGACACGGACGCCCCCCGCCGCCCCCGCCCTGCCACGGAGGACCGGACCGATGACGACCGGAAACCCAACCGACGGCACGTCGGTCCCCTCCTCCGCGGAGCGCACGCGGGTCCTCCTGGTCGACGACCACGCCGAGGGCCGCGCGGCGATCGCCAAGTATCTCGGCTATCATGGCTTCGACGTGACCGAGGCCGGCACCGGCTCGGCCGCGCTGGCGGCCGTCGCCGCCGGCCCACCGTTCCCCTTCGTGCTGCTCGACCTGAGCCTGCCCGACATGGACGGCCGCGACGTCGCCCGCAACGTCCGGTCCGTCTCCCCCTCGACCTGGATCGCGCTGGTGACCGGCTGGACGCCCGACCCGGACGACCCCGACCCGCCCGAGATCGACAGCGCCTTCGTCAAGCCGGTCAACCTCGGCGACCTCTGCAAGCTCCTCCGCTCCGGCCCCACCCCGGGCGGCGCGTCGTCCCGATGACATGAAGCTCAAGCGCAAGCCGGAAGACTTCCAGGTCGAGGAGCTGCCGCTCGTCCGCCCAGCCGAGCGCGGCCGGTTCGGCTTCTACCGGCTCACCAAGCGCGGGCTCGGCACGCTCGAGGCGATCGAGTTCATCCGCCGCCGCTGGAACCTCTCCGGCCAGCAGATCGCCTACGGCGGCCTGAAGGACCGCCACGCCGTCACGGTCCAGTACCTGACGATCCTCGACGGGCCCGATGCAGCCCCTGCGCGAGCAGAGCTTCGATCTCGAGCCGATCGGCCGACTCGCTGCGCCCTTACGGCCCGAACGGCTTCCGCGGCAATCGGTTTGTCGTCACCCTCCGCGACCTCTCGCGCGAGGCCGCCGACAGGGCCGTCGCCGCGCTCGACGAGGTGCCCCGCGACGGCCTGCCCAATTACTTCGACGACCAGCGGTTCGGCTCCGTCGGCTTCGACGGCGGGTTCATCGCCCACGCGTGGCTGCTGGGGAAGCATGAGGAGGCCTTCCGCCTCGCCGTGGCCGAGCCGACGCCGATGGACCGGCCCGAGACGAAGGCCGAGAAGCAGATCCTCCGCGACCACTGGGGCGACTGGCCCGCCGCCAAGGCCGCGCTCGGCCGCTCGCACGCGCGGAGCCTCGTCACGTATCTCGTCGACCACCCGACCGACTTCAAGGGGGCCTTCGCCCGAGTCCGCCGCGAGCTGCGGTCGCTCTATTTCTCGGCCTTCCAGAGCCACCTGTGGAACCTGATGCTCGCCCGCCTGATCGGCCGCGAGACCCGATTCGACCAGCGGGTGATGCTCGACTTCAAGGTCGCCCCCCTGCCCATCCACCGCCATCTCGACCCCGAGCAGGCCCGCCTCCTCGCCTCGACCCGCCTGCCCCTGCCCGCCTCGCGCACGCCGCTCCCGCCCGAGGGCCCTATCCGCGAGCTGGCGCTGGCCGTCGTCGCCGAGATGGGCCTGGCCTGGGAGGACATCCGGGTCAAGCACCTCAAGGACGTCTTCTTCTCCAAGGGCGACCGCCCGGCCCTCTTCTTCCCAGCCGACCCCGCGCACGACCTCGGCCCCGACGACCTCTATCCGGGCCGGTTCAAGGTCACGCTCCGCTTCGATCTGCCGAAGGGGGCCTATGCGACGCTGGTCGTCAAGCGCGTGACCGACGCGGCGTGAGCGTCAGCGCACGACGCGGAGGATCGGGCCGAGCCACTCGTACAGGGCCTCGGAGACGAACGGGAACTGCGCCACGATCACGCCGAGGATTGGGATGATGAGCGCCAGGATGCTCGTGAAGAACGTCGCGTCGAAGGTCACGTGGTTCGGCCTCGTCCTCGAGACGTGGCTGAGGAACGCGTCGCGGTCCATCTGGATGTAGACGTAGACCACCCCCGCGACGATCGTCGCCCAGGTCGCCCATAGGTAGACGACCATGATCTGCTGAGGGAGGAAGGGGTACGAACTCACGGCCCAGAGCAGCAGGAGCGGCGCGCAGCGCCAGGAAAGACGCCAGGTTCCGCAGGTGCGCCGCGTACTGGCTGACGATGCCCAGGAACTCCATCGCGAGCAGCTCCTCGGCCATATGCATGACCGACCGTTGCTTGGACTCGCCTTCCCTCTCCCCGCCGCCCGCTTTCTTCTTGTCCCCCTCCTCGGCGGCGTCCGTGTGAAAAGCCTCACGCGCGTGCGCCTTCGGCCAGTCGTCCCGCCTGAGTCTGCGGAGATAATAGGAAGCGACGCGGCGGATCCGCCTGCGGGTCACCCCCGCGTCGACCTGGCCGAACTCGTGGTTCTTGATATCTCTGTCGAAGTCCGCCTCGACCTTGGCCCCCAGCCCGACGGGATCGCTGGTCTTGTGGCCCGGGACGGCGATCGAATGAACCTCCCCATCCTCATCCTTCGCCAGGAGGGCACGGAGCTGCTGAACGCGGGGGCGGAGGGAGGAGAGCCGAGGGTCGTAGCGGTCGAGGTAGCGGCCGTACGACTGGCCGACCAGGGCCGGCAGGCGGTCGTAGGCGGGGAGCATCGGCAATTCCATGAGCGCCCGGAACAGGGCCCGGAGCCGGCCCCAGATCAGAAGGAACCGCGCGAACGCCGTCACCACGACGAAGAACGAGCCGCAGATGATCAGGACGCAGGTGTAAGTGAAGAGCTTCCCATCGGGCGTCGGGGTCACGCGGTAGAGGAGGCGGCACATCCCGAACAGCAGAAAGCCCGCGACCATGAGGAAGAGGGGATTATCCCGGAGTATCGGCGACGGATCGACGAGCAACTCATCGATCTCGTCGCAAGGCTCGTCGATGTCGGGGAGGGCGAGCGACTTAGCAGGGCGCGCGTCGTCCCGGTCGCCTCGTTGCGGCGAGGCTGCGCGGAGGCCCAGCACGACGTCGACTACGAAGTAGGTCGACGGCCGGGGCCAGCGCCGATGTGCGGGGACGAGCACCCGGTCGTAGAGATAGAGGGCCCGCAGGTGGCAGAGCATCGAGAGCACGAGCCCCAGGGCGAGGACGAGCAGCGGCGGTACGGGCGAGACCCCGCTGGTCAGGGTGGTCGCCCGGTCGACGTAGAGGTGGACGACACCCTCCGTGAAGCCCTCCGGCGCGAGCCATGAAGCCATCGGCACGGACCACGCGGCGACTCCGAACGCCTCGAAGATCAACAGGGCGAGGAGCCCGATCCCGGCGACCCACCGGATCTTTAGGGGCGACTCTCCCGCCCTCCTCGGGCGGACCCGGGCCGCGAGCGAATAGAAGACTGAGACGAGCACCAGCGCGTGCGCCTGGGCCGCCAGCAGATCGAGCCACCGCTGGAGAATCCTCGATCGGCCCTCCGGGAGACTCACCAAGAAGGCCACGATGGCCAGTACGACGTTGAATAGGAAGATCCGCCCCATCCGGCTCCTCCAGCGCCCCACGGGCCGCTCATTGGGCGGATCGAAGGAGATCGTGACGGCCAGGGCGAACACGGCCAGGTCGAAGACGAAGAAGATGACGGGGACCGCGGCGCACGTCCCCGCAGGCTCGGGCTTCGACATCAGCGCGATGGCGGCGATCGGGACCGAGACCATCGCCAGCGACCAGAGGCCGAGGACGATATAGAAGTCCTGGGCCCAGCGGGCCGCGCCGCGCATGGGCCAGAACCTGTAGAGCAAGACCCAGCTCCGATCCGCGTCGCGCCCGGTCCCCCGGGCCAGCCCGCGATCTGACGTCCAGCACAGCATGAGGATCAGCACCGAGAAGCCGAAATACACGCTGAGCCAGCTCCACGACGGGTGGCGGAACTCCCCAAGCTCCGGGGTGTCTTCGGGGCCCTGGTAGACGTAGCGCGTATAGGCGTCGAACAGCGGTTTTTCCGCGCTCTCTCTCGGCACGTAGTAGGCCAGCGGCCACAGCCCGTGATTGCCGACCATCGTGATCCAGACCGGGGGCCGGTTGTCGACACCCTTCCTCCAGGCGATCGGGCCGTAGTTGAAGGCCTTCCTCATCGGGTCGTCGCCCAACCCCTTCAGACGCGGCCAGCCTTCGGTGAAGTGGGCGAGGACCGCGTTGTAATACCCCTGATCGCCGACGTACAGGAAGAGCTGGCGCAACTGCTCCGTCTTCCGCGGCTCGAGCTCGTGATCCTCCATCGCGGGCCTGGAGAACGGCGTCCACCGCTGGGTGGCGTTGTGCAGGGGGTAGGGCGAGGCGAAGAGCACGCCGCGGAGCTTGTTGGAGAAGTCGGGGTGGGTCAGGACCAGGTCGGCCTCGAGGCTGAAGATCCGCGCGTCGGGGCAGAACTCGCGGATCAACCCCACGAGGAAGATGACGTCGCGGATGTCGGTCGCGACGATGCCGATGTCATGATAGCCCTCCCGCGACAGCGTCATGAGGATATGCTCGATATTGAATTCATCCCGCGCCGAGGTCGACTTCAGCGAGAGTGACGGCACCGTGTCGTCCGGAGTACCGCCGCCGTCGAACGGGACGTGCAGCCTGGTGCTCGGCCGCGCCAGCGTCGGCCGCGCGTCGCGGTCGTCGCCGCCCCGGTCGTTGTACTCGACGGCGACCTGGGAAATGTGGAAAGGGTAATACATGGTCAAAACATGTTCGGCAAATTCCGCATAATCCGTGTCCCATTTGGGACCCTTGTCCCCTTTGGGAGCCTTGACCGTCCTGGCCCCGTAAGTCGTGCTCGACTCCCTGAGGATCGCCAGCTTCCCGAGCTTGTCGCCCTTCCGCCAGCCACTCAACTGCCTCATGTAATCGAGCAGACCCGCCATCAGCACCGACGTCGGGGCGACCGTGGCCTGGAAGCGGACCAGGGCCGGCCAGCACGCCTTCTCAAATTCGTCCGGACGGGTCGATATTGAACTCCCGCTGAGGACGAAGAACGCGGGTCGGCGTGTCGGGATCAGGACCGGCCCGCCGGGATATACCCAGGCGGCCCACTTACATTGGGGAGTCGCCCAGTCCGACAGCGTCCGCGCCAGCGACGCGGCGCCGCTGGTGAAGTACGGCCCGATGATGCGGATCGTCTCCGGGCGCCCTCGGGCGACGTGGTAGCTCCGCACGAGGTCGAGCGCTAGGGCCATCGCGTCCTTGTGGATGCCCGAGACCGGCGACTCGCCAACGAGCAGGATCACGCAGCAGCGGTCCAAGTCCCCCCGGGCCGTCGACGCGCGGCGGAAGACCAGCACCCCCGGCTCGACCCGGTGCCGCTGCGGTGGCTTCGGGAACCTGGAGGACTTCGCCTGCCAGACGGGCCCGGGCTCTTGCCAGAAGAGCCAATCCCGAAACGTCGAAAGGACCGTGACGACCGACTCGGGCAGGTCGTCGGGCTCCTCGAGCGTCCCGCCGAGGGGTGAGGTCCGGCTGGGCTCCTCGCCGCTCGGCTGCCAGGGCAGGTAGAAGCGGTCGAGCGTGTAGCCCTGCGTCTCGACCGCGAGCTGGATCGCGTCGACCGTGCTGTCGAACCAGTGGCCGAACCGCGACTCGATCGGGTCGGGGACGGTGGCGATCTGGAACTCGATCTCGAGGTCCTTGAGCTCCATCTTACGGATGGGCCCGGGGTTCGGGTCCTCGTGGCGCGAGACCTCCCGGCCGGCCCGCAGCGGCGCGAGCACCCGGCCGGTCAACGGCCGGTCGCCCTCGGCGGACGGGCCGCCGCCGCCAGTCTTGGACGACCGCTGCGCGGCCGGCGCCGTACCCGTCGACGGGGGCGCCGTCGACCTCGGAGCACCGATGGCGAAGGCCGCCACGGCCGCTGCGGCGACCACGATGCCGTAGTCCCTGCGATCCGCCATCGCATGCCGGGCACCGACGCCCGCCTCGCGACGCGGACCGGGCGGTCAGGGACGGTCCGGGGGGGGCCGGGCCGCGTCGGGAGCAAATCTAAGCGGCGCCCCGGGCCAAGGCAAGAAAAAACCTAGATCGGAATGTAGCAACTTGCGGATGGGCAAGGCCCGAGTCGGGCGATCGTCGGGGGATGTCAGCCGCACCGACCCCCTTGGCGACCCGGGGCCCCGCGGGCATGATAAGACGATCCCGCGGCCGGTCGGCCGCTCGGGATGACCCACCCTCCTTCCGGGGGATGCGCCAGCCGTGGTCGAGATTCTGATCCCCGAGCCCGAGATCCACGCCCGCGTCGCCGCGATGGGCAAGGAGATCGAGGCCGACTACCATGGCAAGCCGCTGACGATCGTCGCCGTCCTGACCGGCAGCCTCATCCTGCTCGCCGACCTGATCCGCGAGATCCAGATCCCCCTGCGCGTGGCGCTCTTGCAGGCGAGTTCGTACAAGGGGGCGACGACCACGGCCGGCGCGCTGATCATCAACGAGTCGTTCGCCCCGGACGTCGCCGGCCGCGACGTGCTCCTGCTCGACGACATCCTCGACACCGGTCATACGCTCGGCACGCTCGTCAAGCGGATGTCCGAGCGCGGCGCCGCGAGCGTCCGGACGGCGGTCCTGCTCCGCAAGGTGGGCCGCCAGGAGGTCGCCCTCGAGCCCGATTACTGCGGCTTCACCATCCCCGACAAATTCGTCGTCGGCTACGGCCTCGACTTCAACGACGACCACCGGCACCTGCCGTACGTCGGCGTACTCGTGCAGGAGGGGTGATGCGACCTTCGAGGTGGCGTCGGATGACCTCGGCCGCCCTCCTGGCGGTCGCCCTGCTCGCCCCGGACGCATCTGCCCAGGAGGCGCCGCCCGCGCGAGTCGTCGGCTATTACGCCTCGTGGACCGCCTCCTCGCCCCGTTCGTACCACATCGCCGACATCCCGGCCGACCGGCTCACGCACGTCAATTACGCGTTCGCGCTCATCGACGCGCAAGGGAAGATCTACGTTGAGGACGCGTCGGCGAGCCGCGAGGCCTTCGCGGGACTTCGCGCGTTGAGGGCGAAATATCCCCACTTGAAGGCAATGATCTCCATCGGCGGCTGGGGCGGCTCGAGGCGGTTCTCCGACGTCGCCCTCTCGGACGCCTCGCGCGGAAAGTTCGCGGCGTCGTGCGTCGAGTTCGTCGCGGCGAACGGCCTCGACGGCGTCGACATCGACTGGGAATTCCCCGTCATCGGCGGCGCGAAGGGCGACGCGAAGCGGCCCGAGGATAAGGTGAATTTCACTAGGCTCCTGGCCGCGCTCCGAACCGCTCTCGACGCCCACGGCAAGGCCGAAGGCCATCCCTACCTGCTCACGATCGCCGCGCCGGCCGGCCCACCGACGTCGGACAACATCGAGCTGAAAGCTGTCGCGGACCGGCTCGACTGGATCAACCTGATGGACTACGACTTCGCCGGCCCCTGGAGCGACGTGGCGACCTTCCACGCCCCGCTGGCGCCGGCCGCCGACCTGCCGGGAATCCGCGGGCATGACGTGATATCGTCGGTCAAGCACTACCTCGCCGCGGGGGTCGCGCCCGACAAGCTCGTTGTCGGCGTCCCGTTCTATGGCAAGGGCTGGGTCGTGGCCGACTCGAACGATGACGGCCTGCTCCAACGTCCCGCGAAGAACCCCCCGAAGGGTTTGGCGCCCGGCTTCGCGGTCGCCTTTCGCGACATGGCCGCGAAGCTCCCCGGCGCCTCGCGACACTGGTCGGCAAAGGCCAAGGCCCCCTATCTTTTCGACCCGACCCGCAAGATCTTCTTCGGCTACGACGACCCCGAGTCGCTCCGCCTCAAGGCCGAGTACGCCCGCGAGCACCACCTCGGCGGCCTGATGATCTGGGAGCTCTCGCAGGACGACTCCAAGGGCACGCTCATCCGGTCCTTTGCACCGCATCGGCCGTGACGCCGCCGATGCGGATCGCCTTGGTCACCCGCCGTTTTCCCCCGCTGATCGGCGGCGCCGAGGCGATGCTCCGCTACCTTGCCATCGCGTTGGGAGAGGAAGGGGCCGAAGTCACCGTCGTCACTTCGCGCCTCGGCGACCTGCCGGCCGAGGAGCGGGTCGGGAGGGTTCGCGTCGTGCGCCTGGCGACCTCGCCCGCGCGGTTCGTCGGGACGTGGCTCTACATGCGGAACCTCCGCCGCTGGTTCGGGGATCATCCGGTCGACCTGGCCTATGTCTCGATGCTCAAGCACGACGCCTTCGTCGCCGTGGGCGAGGGCCGGCGGCGGGGATTTCCGGTCGTCCTGCGGCCTGAGGGGGCCGGCGCGACGGGCGATATCGCCTGGCAATCGTGGGGGCGCGGCGGGCGGGCGATCGCACGGCGGTGCAAGCGGGCCGACGCTTTCGTGGCGATCTCCGAGGCCGTCCGCACCGAGCTCGTCGGCGCGGGCTACGACGGGTCGCGGATCGTCGACCTGCCCAACGGCGTCCCCGTGCCCGACGAGCCGTGGTCGCCCCGACCCGATCGGGCCGCGGGTCCGCATGCCGTGTTCGTCGGCCGCCTCGCGCCCGAGAAGGGATTACGCACCCTCATCGACGCCTGGCCGATCGTCCGCCGCACGCATCCGACCGCGCAATTGACGCTCATCGGTGAGGGGCCCGACCGCTCTCCGCTCGAGGCGCAAATCGCCCGCCTCGGCCTGGCCGACGCCGTCGAATTACCCGGCGCATCACCGAGTCCGACCGCCCTGCTCGCCGCGGCCGACCTGTTCGTCCTGCCGTCGCGCGAGGAGGGGATGAGCATCGCCCTGCTGGAGGCGATGGCCATGGGCATCCCGCTGGTCGCCACGGCGATCCCCGGCAACCTCAAGCTCGTGGCCGACGAGGTCCACGGCCGCCTCGCCCCGCCCGACGACCCCGAGGGCCTCGCCCGCGCGATCGTCGCCCAGTGGACCGACCCCGAGGCCGCCCGGCGGATGGGGCGCGAGGCCCGCGCGCGGGTGATCGAGCGCTACTCGATCGCCGCCGTCGCGCGGGCGCATCTCGACTTGTTCACCCGGCTCGTCCGCGGGTGAGGACCGCGGCGGTCACTTCTTCCGCTTCAGCTCGGAGAGGATCTGCTCGAAGCCGACCATCTCGAACTTGTCCGGCCGCTCGCCCATCGGCCGCATGCAGAAGATGAATTTGTCGTCGCCGTCGAACTTGTAGATCCCCTTCGAGGTCTTCCCCTTGGCGTCGTCGGGGCCGTCGTCGATCTGGAAGTCGATCGTCTTGTCGGGCTTGGCCGAGGCGTCGATCTTGATCGTCATCTTGTACGTCCGCGAGGGGGCCACGACCTCGAGCGACTTTCCCTTGAACGTGTTGGTGACGTCGCCTCCGCCGCCCGACGGCACGGTCCACGTCCCCTCCAGCTTCTTCAGGTCGTCCGCGTCGTCGGCCCGAGCCCCGGCGACTGCCGCGAGCAGGGCAACCATCGTGCATCCGATCCGGCGCATCCCCTTCGTCATCGGCGTGATCCCCGGCGGGTGTCCGATCCGTGCGCAACGCCGGGACGGATATAGGCGGGCGCGGGGCCGTCGTCAAGCGCGATCCGAGGGATCGCTCAGCCCGGTCGGGGGAACTCGTAGCGGCCGATGACGGCCGTGACGTTATCGCCGCCGCCGCAGTCGAGCGCGAGGTCGACCAGCGCGCGGCACGCGGCGTTGGGGTCGGCGTGCTCGCCGAGGAGGCGGGCGATCTCGACGTCGGCGACCAGGTCGGTCAGGCCGTCGGTGCAGAGCAGCAGGCGGTCGCCGTCCTCGAGCCGGTGGTGGCCGACGTCGACCTCGATGCTCTCCCAGCCGGCGCCGAGGGAGTTGGTCAGGATGTGGCGGACCCGCAGCGCCTCGGGCGAGTCGGGCTCGATCTTGCCGGCGTCGATCCGCTCCTGGGCCAGGGTGTGGTCGCGGGTCAACTGCCGGAGCCGGCCACCGCGGTAGAGATAGGCCCGCGAGTCGCCGACGTGGACGACGAACAGGGCCCGGCCCGCCGTGTAGCAGACGGTGAGCGTGGTGCCCATGCCCTGGAGCTTGGGGTTGCGGTCGGCCTCGTCCTGGAGCGTGCGGTGGATGACCTGGAAGAAGAGCCTGGCCTTGATCTTCATCTCCTCGGCCTCGCGCCGGCTCTCGGAGACGGTCCAGCGGATCTCGCCGCCGCCGATCTCCCAGCCGGACCGGAGCGCCATCAGGCTCGCGAGCTCGCCGAACTTGTGCCCGCCCATCCCGTCGGCGACGGCCATCGTGTAGGTGACCAGCTCCGACTCCGGGAGCGTCTCCGCGCCCAGGCTCGTCAGCACGACCTCGCGCATCCCCCGCCGCCGGACGACGAGGTAGTTGTCCTCGTTATTGGAGCGGACCTTCCCGGGATGCGTCCGCGCCCCGAACTCGGCCCGCACCGGCGCCTGCGGCTCCGGCTCGTAATAGCGCGAGACCAGCTCGTCGAGCGTGACGAACTCGGCCGTCTCCATCGGGTCGCTCGGGATGCTCAGGCTCATGGTGCGGCCTCCTCGACGGGACACCTCGTCGCCGCCGACCGTTTATCGTGGATCATCCCGCCATTCGGGGCAACGCAATTCTCGGGCGCGCGAGCTGGTCGAGGGTTCGACCCTTGACGACCGCCCGGCCAGTTGACGCCCCGCCGAGCCCTCGCCGACAATGTCCGGCCCGTTGATCGCACCGACCGAACGCGTCGAGCTGCCGCCGTGCTGAATGTCCTCCAGGTGATCCCCACCCTCGACCGCTCGGCGCCGAGAAGCAGATGGTCCTGCTCGCGACGGGGCTGCCGCGCGAGCGGTTCCGAGTCGAGGTCGCCGCGCTGACGAGGCTCGGGCCGCTGGAGGGAGAGCTCCGCGATGCCGGGATTCCCGTCACGCTCATCGGCAAGCGGCTCAAGGTCGATCCGTTCGCCCTGGGCCGGCTCGTCCGCTTGATGAAATCCAGGAAGTTCGACGTCGTGCAGACGTGGATCTTCGCGGCGAACGTCTACGGCCGGGTCGCGGCGAGGCAGGCGGGGGCGCCGGTCGTGGTGACGGCGGAGATGGCGGTCGACCTGTGGAAGGGGAAGGGGCAGCTCGCGGTCGACCGCCGGCTGGCGAACTGGACGGACAGGGTCGTCGGCAACTCGAACGCCGTCGTCGATTTCTACCGAGGGGCGGGCGTGCCCGACGACCGCCTGGCCATGATCCCCTCAGGGATCGGCGACGAGGAGCCGCCCGAGGTCGACCCGGCGGCCGTCCGCGCCGAGTTCGGCCTCGCGGCCGGCTCGCCGCTGGCGATCTTCGTCGGCCGCCTCGCGCCGCAGAAGGCGGTCGACGACCTCCTTGCGGCGCTCGACATCCTCCAGCACACCGAGCCCGACCTGCGGACCCTGATCGTCGGCGACGGCCCCTTGCGCGAACAACTCCGCGCCAAGGCCCACGCCTTCACGCTCGACGACGCGGTCAGATTCCTCGGCCACCGCGACGACGTGCCCCGCCTGCTCGCGGCGGCGGACCTGCTCGTCCTGCCGAGCCTGTACGAAGGCCTGCCGAACGTGGTGCTGGAGGCGATGCGGTTCCGCAAGCCGGTCGTGGCCACGGCTGCGCCGGGGACGACCGAAGTCGTCGTCGACGGCGAGACCGGCCGGCTCGTTCCGATGCGCGACTTCGTCGCGCTGGCCCGGGCCATCCGCGAGCTGATCCGCGACCCCGCGCTCGCGCGGCGGATGGGCGAGGCAGGACGGAAGCGCGTCGAGAGCAAGTTTCGGGCGGGGACGATGGTCGAGCGGTTCGCGGCGCTGTATGGGACGATCGTGAGGGAGAAGGGGCTTAAAACCGACCCCGAGTAGGACTGGTCACGGGCCCTGGATCATCGCGTCGAGCCGACGTGTGCTCAGGAAGAGGCGGTAGGGATGTCCGGGTAGTTCCTCGAAGTCGAAGCGGCGATAGAATTCCCTGGCCCGGTCGTCGAGGCAGTCGAGGACGACCGCGACGAAGGCAAAGGTCTTGCCGGCCTCGTGGCAGTCGCGGAGTGCCTGAGCCAGGAGAAGCCGGCCGAGGCCCTGTCCCTGGCGATCGGTCGCTACACCAAGCCAGGCGAGCACCGCTACCGGCAGAGCCCGGCGAGGCAGGCCCTTGCGCTCGGGGTCGGGGAGGTCTCCGAAGTCGACCTGGGCCGTCGCCAACGTGAAATAGCCGGCGATCTCCCCCGCCTCGTCGACTAGGACTCGGGAGACGGACAGATGCTTCTCCTGATGCTGGAGCGCCTTGGTGGCGAGCCAGTCATCCACGGGCGACGCCCCCGAGCGGAACCGCCGCCGGGGATGGCCGCGTTCGAGCCGCTCCAGCCGGAACCCGTCGGGGAACCGGACCCCGCTCACGCCTCGCCCCGCATCATCGCGCCGAGCCGGCGCTGGGCCTCGGTGACGACCACCGGCTCGTTCAGCGCGCGCGAGAAGGCGAGCTGCTCGTCGGGCGTCAGCGCGATCGTCTCCTCGCGCGCGGCCGACACCTCTCTCCGCGCCTGGGCGACGGTCACCTGCCGGACATAGTCACTTACGCTGATCCTCCGGAGCCCGGCCGCGCGGACGAGCACGTCCTTGCTCTCGCCGTCGAGCCGGACCATCAGCGGGCTCGCGGGCCTCGCCGCGGGGGGTCGCTTGACGGGACGAGATTTCGCCATGGTCTCCACCTCCGAGAGCCATTGTATCGCGAAGTGCTATACAGTCAAGCTGCGCGGCCTGGAGCCCCGCCCATTGGACCGTGTCGACCGGGACGAGTATTCTTTCGAAGGGGCAGATCGTCGCGCCGGTCGCGACCCCCAGGCGAAGGAATCGACCCCATGTGCGGCATCGCCGGCGCGGCCTGGACCGAAGCGGGTCGCGCCCTCTCCGACGCTGCGCTCGCGGCCATGACCGGTGCCATCGCCCACCGGGGCCCCGACGACGAGGGGTTCTATCGCGACGAACACGCCGCGCTCGGCTTCCGCCGCCTGGCGATCGTCGACCTCGCGGGCGGTCATCAGCCGCTCGCGAATGAGGACGGCACCGTCTGGACCGTCTTCAACGGCGAGATCTACAACTTCCCCGCCCTCCGCCGCCGCCTCGAGGCGAAGGGGCACACGCTCCGTTCGTCGGGCGATACGGAGACCCTCGTCCACCTGTATGAGGACGAGGGCCCCGAGTTCGTCAAGCTCCTCCGCGGCATGTTCGCGCTGGCGATCTGGGACGCCCCCAAGCGCAGGCTCGTCCTGGCCCGCGACCGGCTCGGGCAGAAGCCGCTGGTCTATCGCTTCGACGGATCGCGCATCGTCTTCGCCAGCGAGCTGAAGGCCCTGCTGGCGCTGCCGGACGTCCCCCGCGAGCTGAACCCGCTGGCGCTCGATCAGTACCTCACGTACGGCTACGTCCCGCACCCGATGACGATCCTGGACGGGGTTCACAAGCTCCCTCCGGCGCACGTCGGGGTCTGGCACGAGGGGAGGCTCACGCTCGACCGCTACTGGGAGCCTGACTGGGAGGCCGAGAGGGATGGCGACCCGGCCGAGGATGTGGAGAAGCTCCGCGAACTCCTCTCGGACTCGGTGCGCGAGCAAATGGTCGCCGACGTGCCGCTCGGGGCCTTCCTCTCGGGCGGGGTCGACTCGACGATCATCGTCGGGCTGATGCAGCGGGCCTCCGACCGGCCGGTGAAGACGTTCTCGATCGGGTTCAACGACCCCGCGTTCGACGAGTCGCACTACGCCGAGATGGCGGCGAAGCACCTGGGCACGGAGCATCACAGCTTCATCGTCGAGCCCGAAGCGTGGGCGACGCTGCCGGGGCTGGCCCACCACTTCGACGAGCCGTTCGCCGACAGCTCGGCCCTGCCGACGTGGCACGTCGCCCGCGAGACGCGGAAGCACGTCACCGTCGCCCTCACGGGTGACGCGGGCGACGAGCTGTTCGCCGGCTACGACCGCTATCGCGCCGTGGCGATGGCCGCGGCCCTCGACCGGCTGCCGGGCGGAGCACGCAGCTTCCTCGGCGGGCCGTTGGCGAGGGCGATCCCGACGTCGGTGAAGGCGAAGACGCGATTAAGGCGCGTCCGGCGGATGCTCGAAGGTATCGGCGAGCCGGCGGATGCACGCTACCTGAAGTGGGTCGGGCTCTTCGACGAGCCCTCGCGCGGCGCCCTCTATGCCGACGACTTCCTCGCCGAGTTGAGCCGCGCCGGCGAGCGTGATCCGTCGGGCGGCGACCCCGGCTCGGTCCTCGCCCGCGCCTTCGCCGCGGCCCCGCGGCGCGACCCGGTGACGCGGGCGATGATCGCCGACATCCTGACTTATCTGCCGGGCGACCTGCTCGTGAAGGTCGACATCGCGAGCATGGCGCACTCGCTCGAGTGCCGCGGCCCGTTCCTCGACCATCGCGTGGTCGAGCTGGCGCTGGCGATGCCCCTGCGGCGGAAGCTCCGGCTTCGCGGCGGGCGGTCGAAGGTCGTGCTCAAGCGGGCATTCGCCGACCTGCTCCCGCCGGCCATCGCCACGCGGCCCAAGATGGGCTTCGGCGTGCCGATCGACCGCTGGTTCCGCGGCGAGCTAAAGGACGAGCTCCGCGCGGTGCTGCTCGACCCCGTCGCGCTGGGCCGCGGCTGGTTCCGGCCCGAGGAGGTGACTCGGCTGATCGACGAGCACGCCGACTCGCGGCGCGACCACGCCTACAAGCTCTGGGCCCTGCTGATGCTCGAGCTCTGGGCCCGTCGCTGGCTCGACGGCCGTCCCGCCTGAGGACGGGCGCCCGGCCGATGGCCTGGAACTTGCTTACCATTGGATTGTTGGCCGTCCGCCTTTCGTGCCGGCGCCGGGCCGGTCGCGAAGCGGGGGGCTTGCCCTCGCCTCGTGCGGAGAAATCCATGGCCACGAAGAAGAAATGGTCCGGCCGCGTGAAGACGGTGTCGACGTTCCCGCCCGAGGGCATCTTCACCAAGGATGCTGAGACCATCGCCCGCGCCATGGCGAGCAAGAAGGTTAGCCCCAAGGGGATCGGCTCGGGCATCCGCATGGTGCAGTTCTTCATCAACCGCGCCGGCAAGGATCTGCCGGAGGACCGGCAACGAGAACTAGAGCGGGCGAAGGAACTCCTCCAGGCCAGGGCCCAGAAGCAGAAACAGGGCGCCAAGCGGTCGGACACGACCGGCGACGGCGGCACGAAGAAGAAGCGGGCTCGCCGCAAGGCCGAGTCGACCGCGTAGCCCGGCCGGCTGACCGTCAGAGCCGCTTCGGTATGCTCTTCTGGTGGACGTACTCGCGGAGGAGCCGCCACCCGCCGTCGTGCCGCTTCCAGACGAGGGTGTAGAACATCGGCTCCCAGCCGTGGCCGAGGTCCTTGATCCGGGTCATAAGGACGTAGCCGGTGTCACCGATGGTCTCGGTATGGTGGATCGTCGTCTCCTTGGTGGGGATCGCGTGGGCCTGACCCTGACCCTGTCCCTTGGCCGCCGGCCGGTTGAAGAAGCCAAGCATCTGCTCGCGAGTCAGTTGGGCGAACCCGCCCTCGTCGGCCACGCGGATGCAGGCGAATTCCGGGTCGTAGGCGGCGGCGATCGCCACGGCGTCGGCCCTGTCGGCCGCCGCGACGAACCGCTCGGCGGCGCGGCGGAGCTCGGCCGCATCCGGCTCCGGCTTGTCGCGATTTCCCCCCTGCCCGGGGGAGGGGCCGGCGATCGCGATGACGGCGAGGGCGGCGAGCCCCGAGAGCATCCCGAGGCGAAGGCGTCGCCATCTCATGAGAGTCACTCCGGCGAAGGGGTGTCGTTGCCCTGTGGAGAAGCTTGGTTCGGGATCCCGGGTGGCAGGGGTTCGCTTGCGAACCCCGGTCCAGCGGCCGTGAAGACCGGGGTTCGCAAGCGAACCCCTGCCACCCGAACGGCCCCGTCTGAGATCCTCAACAGGGCAAGGTGTCATCGACCGGCCGCGGGGTATTCGCCGGTCCGCGGCGGATCTTCGGGCGATCCGGCCGCCCGCCGGATCGTAACGCCTTACCGGTGCGCCATACAATCGGGTCGGGAACCGGGTTCTTGAGGGACGGGACATGAGGCGTACGGGGCCGGTCCGAATCGCCGCGGCGCTCCTGCTGGCCGTCGCGGCCCCGTCGCGCGCGGAGGGTCCCGACCCCGCCACGGGGGCCCTCAGGCCGCCGCCGATCCCCCCGGGACATCGCTTCGGGGTCTCGCTCCAGTCGCCGCACTACAACCCGCTCGGCCCGATGGGGCCGAACATCCTCCTCGACGGCGCCCGCGACGCGTACGGTCTCGGCTTCCGCACGCTCAAGATCGCCATGCACTCGGAGGTGGTAAACCCCGGCTGGCGGTTCTATCGCCTGACGACCGCCGACATCACCAGCGTCCGCACCGTCGCCGACATCGCGCGGCTCGACGTCTTCCGCCGGACGCTCGACCTGCCGTTCCGGACGTTCGTCATCACGGCCGATGTGCTGGGCGAGGGGAACATGGACGCGATCGTCGCGCACGCGGAGAAGGGCCGGCCGCGGCCCATCGACCGGCCGCTGACCGAGGCGGCCAGGGCCAACATCTACCGCCAGATGCGCGAACTTTCGCTCTACCTCCTGACCACCTACCGGGGCACGGGCAAGGTCTTCGTCCTCCAGAGTGCCGAGACCGACTGGCACATCGTGCCCTATCCCGACGAGGAGCTCGAGCCGTCCGACGTCGCGCTGGCCAACGGGTTCGACTACCTCCGGCTCCGCCAGCAGGCCGTCGATGACGCCCGGCGCGAGGCCAGGGCCGAGGGCGTCTATCTCTACAACTGCGTCGAGGTGAACCGCGTCAAGAAGGCGATGGCCGGCCGGCGCACCGTCGCCAGCGTGATCCTGCCCCGGCTCGACTGCGACCTCGTCGGCTACTCGTCGTGGGACACCTGCGAGTCGGGCGACGGCTCGTTCGTCGCGGCCCTCCAGTACCTCCGCGGAGTGGCGCGCCCGAGCTATGCCTTCGGGCGCAACAACGTGTTCATCTCGGAGATCGGCACGCCCGAGCGGCGTCGGGACCGCGTCGCCGCGACCTTGCGGTCGATGCTCGAGGCAGCGACGCTCGGCGCCCCGTGGGTCGTCCAATGGACGCTCTACGACAACGAGACGACCCGCATCGTCGGCGGCAAGTCGGTCGTGATCTACGACGCGGTCGAGTCGGACTGCAACGGCCTCTGGGTCCGCAGGCCCGACGGCAGCCTCGGCCGGCTCTTCCGCGGGTATCAGCCGTATTTGACCGGAAACCCCGGCGGCCCCGAGCCGATCGACGGCCCGGCCTACGCCGCGCGGGCCTTTCGCCTGCTGCTCGGCCGTGAGCCCGGCCCCGCCGCCGCCGCGAACTCGGCGCGGGCCTTCGAGGAGACGCCGTGGGGCAAGGAGCGGCTGGTCGCCGACCTGCTCCTGGCGCCCGAGTACCGCGACCGGACCGCGAACGCCTCGGCCGCGTTCGTCTTTGACGCCTACCGCGCCCTGCTCGGCCGCGACCCCGAGCCGGCGGTCGTCGGGCTCCTGGGCCGCGACTTCTCAACCGACGCGGCCCGGGTCGCCTGCCTCAACGTGGTGCTCAACTCCGACGAGGCCCGCCGCCGCTACGTCGACTGGCTCTTCCGCCGCTTCCACGGCCGCCCGCCCGATCCGCCCGAGGTCGCCACCTGGCTCGACTTCTTCGCCCGAGGCGGGACTCGCAAGCAGGCCTACGAGCGGTTCACCGCCGGCCCCCGCGGCTGAATATCCGCCGCCCCGCGCAGAATTCCTCTTGCAATCCGATACCCGTCGGCGATATATACGGTGACGGATATTCGAAGAGGGAGGACTTTGGCTTGGCGTTCGTGAAGGGACCGTCGAACCCGCTGGCCCTGGCCGTGCTGGTGCTCCTGTTCGAGCGGCCGATGCATCCGTACGAGCTGGCGGCGACGCTCAAGATGAGGCGCAAGGAGCAGAGCATCAAGCTCCGCTACGGGTCGCTCTACACCGTGATCGAAGGCCTCCAGAAGGAGGGACTGATCGTGGCCAGGGAGACGGTTCGGGAGGGGAAGCGGCCCGAGCGGACGATCTACGAGATCACGCCCGCCGGCCTGGAGCGGATGCGGACCTGGATGCGCAACCTGCTCGGGACGCCCGTTAAGGAATACCCGCAGTTCGAGGCCGCCCTGTCGCTCTTGCCGGCCGTGCCGCCGGGCGAGGCGACGGAGCTGCTGGAGGGGCGAGCACGCCGCCTCGGCGAGTCGGCCGAGGAGATGCGCGCCGTGCTCGAGGTCGTCACGAAGGTTGTCGAGCCGCTCTTCCTGGTCGAGGCTGAATACCGCCTGGCGCTCATCGAGGCCGAGCGGCAGTTCGTCGAGGGCCTGGTCCGGCGGATCAAGGACGACGAGGCCTACGTGCGGAGCTGGAAGGGGTTCCACTCCGGCGCCGGCCGAGGGGCGCCGGGGCCGGGGGAGTCGTCGTGAACCAACGGGTGGGCCGCGACCGCCGTCGCCGCGGCGTCGTTCGATCTTCCGCGATTCATGAGGAGTCTCATTCATGAGGCTGAATCATCTCAACCTCACCGTCCCCGACGTCGACCAGGCCCGCCAGTTCTTCGAGGCGTATTTCGGCTTCCGGTGCCTGGCGAATCGGGGCAACATCGCCGTGCTGATGGACGAATCCGGCTTCGTCTTCACCCTGAGCAACTTCGAGAAGGCGACCGAGGTCCACTACCCCGGCGCGTTCCACGTCGGCTTCATGCAGGACAGCCGCGAGCGCGTGGATGAGATCTACGCCCGCCTGAAGGCCGACGGGTTCGACGTGAAGACGCCCAAGGAGTTCCACGGGGCCTGGACGTTCTACTTCAACGCCCCGGGCGGCTTCCTCGTCGAGGTGGGCTATCAGCACGGGCCCGCGCCCGAGTTCGGCGGAGCGGCCCGGCCCGCGTGAGTCAGCGCGATCCCCCGCCGACCTCGAGGATCGACACCTCGGGCGGGCAGAAGAGCCGGAGCCGGGGCGACTGGCCCTGCTCGCACCCGGCGCCGCGGCTGACGTAGATCCGGTTGCCGTCCATCGTGTGCAGCCCACCCGCGGCGACCTCGCGGGGGACGTCACTCAGCGTGATGAGCGGCCCGAAGCCGGGCACCACAACCTGCCCGCCGTGCGTGTGCCCGGCGACCACCAGGTCGATCCGCGACGAGGGCTTCAGGTCGAAGATCACGTCCGGCCGGTGCGCGACGAGGATGTGCAGCGACCGGTCCCCCGGGTCCCCGAGACGGGCGACGACGCCCCGCGCCGCCGTGCTCCGATAATCGAGCTCGATCCCGCCGATCATCAGGCCGCGACCGGCGTCGAGGACCGTCGCATTCTCCAGGGGCTTGATCCGCGTCCCCTCGACGATCTTCGCGATCCGCCCCGGCGGCTGGTCGGTATCGCCGGGCACGAGGAAGACGCCCGCCGGTGCACGGAGCCGCGCCAGCAAGGCGCGGAGGGCCGGACACTCGCGCTCGAGGTCGGCGTCACTCCCCTGGAACACGTCGCCGGGCATCAGGATCAGGTCGGGCTTCTCGGCCATCAGGGTGTCGATCACACGATGCTCATAATCGCCGACGTAACGGATCTGGATGTCGCTCAGAACGCCGACGCGGAGGGGGCCCTTGAACTCCCGCTCTGGCGTGACCGGAACGCTCGCCCGCTCGACCCGGAGCCGGAACGGCTCGACGCACGTCATGTAGTAGCCGGCCATCGGCAAGAGCAGGCTGGCCAGCGCGGTGTTGCGGACGCTCCACGTCATGAACGGCCCGTGCGGCCAGTCCCAACCCCGGTCGGCCCAGATCAGGAACATCCCGATCAGTGGGACGCCAATCACCAGGTCGACATAGATCAGCCGGAGAATGCCAAACGGGTGGACGCCCATCGCCACGAGGAAGACGGCCTTGACCGCGAAGACGACCGACGTGACCGCGACGGCGCCCGAGCATCCGGACGAGCGTGATCCGCGGCCCCGTCGTCCACTCGACAGGCCGCCGCACGAGCAGCGCGGCCAGGGCGACGGCGAGGTCGACCACGGTCGAGGCGAGGACGATCCAGTCAAAGAACGGGTCGACATCGAACATGCGGGAGAATCCTCAAGGTCGGAACGTCCCATGCCCCGGGCGGCGGCCGGAATTGGGTTCGTTTAGCACCGTGCCCCGGTCAGCCGATTGGGTTCGTTTCGTCGCCGCGTCCCCCGGGGTCGCGGCCGTCCCGGCGAACAAAGCCGTGCCGGGCTGCACATAAGTTGCATTTTGGCCCCGCCTGGAGCATCGGGGAGGCTATTTCAGGCCGTGGATTGGGTTCGTTCGGCGCGAGCGAATTGGGTTTGTTCGGCGCCGACGTCGGGTTCGGTCGGCGCGATGGGCCCGAGTCCCGCCGGGTCTGTCCGGCGCGGGCGGTCGGGCCGTCCAGCGTACAAGACTCACCGAAGGCGAACACCCCCATTTTGAGGGAACCCCCGCAAGTCCCCCATCTTCACCGGCCGAAAACAGGAAAGCTCGGCCCGCGTTGACGGACCTGGGACATTGGGCTATGGTTCCGCCCGGACCCGACCCGCCGCGGGAGGGGGATACAACGTCCGTCGGAGTGCAGGGAGGCACACGATGGCCACGGTCGCCGACGCGTCGCTGGGCTGGGAGACCGACGCCGCAGGGCTCGCGTTCGCGCGGGACGTCCTGCGGATCGAGGCCGAGGCATTGGGGCGGGTCCGGGCCCAGCTCGATGAGTCGATCGCCCGCGCGGCCGACCTCGTCTTCCGCTGCGGCGGCAGCGTGATCGTCACCGGGATGGGCAAGGCGGGGATCGTCGGGCAGAAGCTCGCGGCGACGCTCGCCTCGACCGGAACGGCCGCATTTCCCCTCCATCCCGCCGAGGCCGTGCATGGTGATCTCGGCCGCATCCGCGCCGGGGATATCGTCGTCGCGCTCTCGCAGAGCGGCGAGACGGACGAAGTGCTCCGGCTCGTGCCCGCGATCCGGCGGATCGGCGCGATCCTGATCGCGATCACCGAGCGGAAGATCAGCTCGCTCGGCCGCGCGGCCGACCTCTGCATTGCGCTCGGGCCGATCGAGGAGGCTTGCCCATTGGGGCTGGCTCCGTCGGCGAGCACGACCGCGCTGATGGCCGTCGGCGACGCCCTGGCCCTGCTCGTCAGCCGGCTCCGCGAGTTCTCGGCCGACGACTTCGCGGCCTATCACCCGGGCGGGAGCCTGGGCCGGCGGCTGGGTCGGGTTGAGGACGTCATGCGCACGGGCCATCGCTGCCGGAAGGCCCGGGCCGATCAGTCGGTCCGCGAGGTCTTCGTGGGGCTGGCCGGGCCGCGGAGGCGGTCGGGTGCGGTCCTGATCGTGGATGAGACGGAGCGGCTCGTGGGGATCTTCACCGACTCCGACCTCGCCCGCCTCTTCGAACAGGCGCAAGGATGACGCCCTTGATCGGCCGATCCGCGAGGTGATGACGCCCGAGCCGGTGCAGGTCGGCGTCGGGGCGACGGTGCTCGAGGCCATCGAGGCGATGCGCGACCGGAAGATCAGCGAGCTGCCGGTCGTCGACCGGGGCGGGCGGCCCGTCGGCCTCGTTGACCTCACCGACCTGATCGAGCTCGTGCCGGGCGAGGTCGACGAATGACGGCGGGCGGGGCCGAGCTGGCCGAGCGGTGCGCGGCGATCTCGCTGCTGCTCGTCGACGTCGATGGCGTCCTCACCGACGGCGTGATCGCGATCGACGACCGGGGCGTCGAGACGAAGCACTTCCACGTCCGCGACGGGACCGCGCTGGCGCTCTGGCGGAAGCTCGGCCGGCCGGCAGCGATCCTCTCGGGGCGCAAGGCCGAGGCGGTCGTCCACCGGGCGAAGGAGCTGGGGATCGCGCCCGTGATCCAGGGGGTGAGCGACAAGGGCGAGCCGTTCCGCGGGCTCATTCGTGACCTGGGGCTCGAGGCGAAGCAGGTCTGCTACGTGGGGGACGACCTGGCGGACCTGCCCGTGCTGCTGGCCGCCGGGCTGGCCGCCTGCCCGAGCGACGCGGCGCCCGAGGTCCGCGAGGCCGCCCACCTCGTCCTCGAATCGCCCGGCGGGCGGGGGGCGGTCCGCGAGGTCGTCGAGGTGATCCTCAAGCATCAGGGGCTCTGGGACGACCTGGTCGCGCGGCAAAGGATTTCGGCGTGAGTCGAGTCGGGGGGATCGGAAAGGTGATATTTTCAAGGCAGTGGCATCGACAAGGGCAAAGTCTCCGGGGCAAAGTCGCCCCGACCTTGCCGCCTGCGGCGACCCTGACGGCGCGGCCCGCCCGCCTGCGTCGATCCCGCGGCATCGACGACCCTTGGCATGCGATTGGCATCCCGGAGACGTCCGCACCGCGACGATGCGCCGGCTGAATTCGAGAGGTTGAGCGAGCGAAGTCCCGCACGGTCCATCGCCGGGAGCGGTCGTGTTCAAGAAAGCCCTCCAGATCGTCGTCACGTTCGGCGTGCTCGTGGGCGCGTACCAGGTCTACCTGGTCGCGTTCGCGCTGCTGACCGGCCGGGTCGGCGTCGGCGGGCCCACGACCGAATGGGTCGCGCACGAGGGGAAGGTCGCCAAGGAGGCGACCCGGCTCGCCGTCGTGACCTTCGGCGCGAAGCACTGGGCGGCCGATCCGAAGTTGAACATCCGCCTGTATGATGCCGAGCGCGGATTCTTCATGTATGCGGGCGATTATGAACGGCTGGAGAAGGGCAAGAAGCTCAAGTTCTGGCCGTTCGCGATCATCTGGCTGGACAAGGGCGGCAAGGGCCTGAAGACGGCCACCAGCGCCGAGGCGCACGTCGAGCTGAACGAGCCGCTCGGCCTGGCCAAGCCCGGGGCGCCGGCGATGCACGTCATCGAGGCGAGCCTCGAGCAGGACGTGATCCTCCGCGACGACAAGGGGACGCCGCTCGACAGGTCCGACGACACGGTCGTCGACGGCGACGGGGCCCCCCTGCCCTACATCGAGTATTCGGAGAAGACCAGCCCGGCCGAGATCCGGACCAAGTCGCATGTCCGCATCGTCGACCAGAAGCTGAAGCTGACCGGCACCGACCTGCTGATCAGCATGCGGAAGCCGCCGAAGGGCCAGGGCGGCTCGGGCGGCTTCGACGCGGAGACGGCGATCCTGCGCAAGGACAACAGGGTCCTGATCGCCGACGCCGGCAAGGGCGGGGTGATGCCGGGCCAGGTCCGCGGCAAGGCCGACGGGCCGACGCCGACGACGGTCCGGTCGGACGGGGAGATGCGCGTCGACCTCCCGCCCAAGCCGAGGGCCTTGCGGCCGTGGGAAGAGGGCCCGCCCGACCAGGAGGGGCCGACTTATGTGACCTTCCGCCGCAACGTCGAAGTCGCGCGCGGGTCGAGCGCCCGACACGCTCGCCGCCGACAACCTGCGGATCACGCTGATGCCGACCGAGAAGCGGCTCGAGGTCTCGCCTGTGCCAGGCGGGGCCGTGGTCGTCCTCGGCGCCGCGTGCTTCGCGCCAGGCGCGGGCGGGGCGATGCCGCGCTACTCGAGCGGGGGCGGCGACGCCGACGGGCCGCTCGGCAGCCTCGAGCTCCGCCGGGCGCACGCGACCGGGTTCGCGGTCTGGCTCATGTCGCCGTCGCAGGGCGTCGAGACCAAGTGCAACGAGCTGATCTACAAGAAGCAGCTGCCCAGGCTTCCGGATGAGACCTACCTCCGCGCCGACGCCCGCGCCGACGGCCTGCCGCCCTTGTTCGTCCAGAAGGTCGACCGCGACGGCACGCCGGCCGCGCCGGGGCCGGTGCGGTCGGTGACGTACGTCTGGGCGGTCGACGCGACGATCTTCGACGACGGCACGGGCGGCTCGGCGTCGTCGGTCGTCGCCCGCGGGCCCGGCAAGCTCGAGTCGCGCCCCGACCGCGACAAGTCGAAGGACCACGAGGCGACCTGGAACGACGAGCTGATCGTCAAGACCCTGCCGCTGACGAAAGCGCAGTTCGACGAGATCGCCGCCTCGCTGCCGAAGGACAAGCCCCCGCCGACGCGCCGGGAGATCACGCTGACGGGCGACCCGGTGCTGATCGACCACACGCAGGAGATGACGCTGGCGGCCCGGCGGTCGGTCTTCGCCAGCATCCTGCCCAGGCCGGGGGCCGAGAAGCCGGCCGGGCCGGGCCAGGCCGGCGCGCTCAACTCAGGGTCGACGCGGATCGAGCGGGTCGTCGCCCGCGAGCGGGTGGTCCTGACGGCCCCGGGCAAGACGATCAAGGCCCGCGACGAGCTGAACGCCCTGTTCGAAGAGGTGGTCGCGCTGGTGAAGTCCGAGCCACCGGCGGCCGGCGGGCCGACGCCTGTCGCCCCGCCCCCGTCGCCCGCTCAGGTCGCGGCGAATGCCGGCCCGCAGCCGGGTGCCCAGGCCAAGCCTGCGCCCGACGACCCCGCGCGGAAGCCGGCGCCCGACCCGGCGGTGCTCGTGACGGCGCACCGGATCTGGCCCACGCTCCGGCGCCTGCCCGACGGCAGGACCGAGCTGTCGAAGGCGATGCTCCGCGGCGAGGTGCGGGTCCACCAGGACCCCTCGCCCGACAAGCCGCGCGGCACCGACGCCTGGGGCGAGGCGCTCGACCTCCGGACCGTCGCGCCCGGCCTGATGCGGTTCGACCTGGCCGACGCTGAGCCCACCGGCCGCGGCAACGCGCCCATGCTCGCGGCGCGCGACGGCGTGAAGATCGACGCGCGGCCCATCGCCGTCATCGTGACCGAGGACTATCACATCCGCGGCCACCTGCTCCACCTCGACCAGGCGCGCGACCTCGCCTGGGCCGACGGGTCGGGCTCGCTCACCCAGTCCGCCGATCGCGGCTTCCTCAACGACAGGGGCCTGCAGAAGCGCAACCGGGACCTCGCCCGGATGACCCCGGAAGAGGCGCCAGGGAGAAGGGCAAGAAGGCCCCGCTGACGATCGCGTGGACGGAGCGGATGAACTTCAACGGCCGGACGTCCGACCCCGAGGGCCGGCCGACGGGCAAGGCCGAGTTCCGCGGCGGGGTCAACGCCCGGTCGGAAACCTACCTGATCGTCGCCGACGAGCTCGACACGTACACCGATCGGCACGTCTCGCTCGTCCCGCGCAAGAAGCCGACGCCGGCCCCCGCGGCCAACCCCGACGACGCGCCCGCCGGCTCGGACGAGGAGCCGAAGCCCGAGCTGGTCCGGTTCGAGGCGCGGAGCCGCAAGCCGTGGACTCCGACCGAGAAGGGGGTCATCGCCATCAACCTCCGCTACGACGAGGAGGCGACCGGCGAGCTAATCGAGCGGCAGCGGATCGACGCGGGCACGCTCCGCTACAACAAGCTCACGGGCAACTACCTCGTCCCGGGCCCGGGCATCGTCCGGCTCTGGCGCCGCTCGGCGCTGCCGGCCGACCCGAAGCAGCCCGGGCCGCGGAAGTACGGCGAGTGGGAGCTGACCAAGGTGGCCTTCGCCGACGAGATGTACGGCCGGTTCGGCGTCGCCACGGGCGACGAGCAGCCCGAGCCGCGCACCGCCGACTTCTACGGCCGGGTCACGACGGCCAACGCCCCGGTCAAGGACGAGATGACGGACATCGACTTCGACCGCCGGCCCCCCGGTACGCGCTACCTGACCTCAGACCGGCTCCGGGTCGTCGACTACCCGCCGCCGAGGGGGTCCAAGGGTGTCGCGGCCTACCAGGTCGTCACCGCCGACGGCGGGATCGTCCAGGCCCACGACGACACGACGGCCCTGCAGGGCGACTACATCCATTACGACACCCAGAAGGGCCAGTTCTACGCCTACGCCGAGCCGGGGCGCAAGGTCTCGATCACCAAGCAGAACTTCGTCGGCCAGGAGGCGTCGCATAACCAGGCCGACGCCGTCATGTACAACACCAAGACGAAGGAGGCGGAGGAGATCAACCCGTCGCGGATCCTCATCGTCGACGGCAAGGGCGCGCGGCTCGGCGCCCTGCCGCCGCCGCCGCAGCCGGGCGAGGTGGTCAAGCCGAAGGCCCCGCGGCAGTCGCTGCGGCCCCCGCCCCGGACGAGCATCGAGCGCCGCGACTTCTTCGGCCGCTGACCGCCCCGGGCCGATTGGGTTCGTTTCGCCGGGGGATCGGCCCGCCGGGGGCCTCGCCCGCCCCGGAAGGCTGGCAAAGCCGCACGAAGCCGCACATAACCTGCACGCTCGGGTTCGGTCGGAGCCGCGACCCCGGGTCAATCCCCCGACGAAACGAACCCAATCGGCCGCAGCCGGTCGCCGCCCCTTGCATGGCCCCGTAGAATGGGAGGGTCGTGCGGCCGCGGGGCGGTAGGACCGGGGATCGTCGCCGATGAAGCATCGAGATCGGATCGCGCCTGCGCTGGTGGCGTGGGCCATGCTATCGGGCTGCGGCCGGATGCCGAAGGAGGTCGCGCCGCCCGAGCCGCCGCCGTTCCAGGTCGCCTCGGCGGTGACCGACGAGGTGACCGACTATGAGGAGTTCCCGGGCCATCTCGACGCCGTGAAGTCGGTCGAGGTCCGCGCGCGGGTCGGCGGCTATCTCGTCGGCGTGCAGTTCGAGGACGGGGCCGAGGTCAAGGAGGGGGCCGAGCTGTTCCGGATCGACCCGCGCCCGTACCAGGCCGAGCTCGATCGGGCCGATGCCCGGGTCCGCCAGGCCGAGGCGAGGCTGGCGCGGATCGACGCCGAGGTCCGCCGCGCCGCCAACCTCTTCGGCCGGGGCGCCATCAACCGCGAGGAGGCCGACCGCACGGCCGGCGACTACTCCGAGGCCAAGGCGGCGCTCGACAGCTCCCGGGCCGCCCTCACGATGGCCAGGCTCAACCTCGACTACACCCACGTCACCGCCCCGCTCGGCGGCCGGCTCGGCCGCCGCCTCGTCGACCCGGGGGCGCTGGTCCGGGCCGGGGTGACGCCGCTGACGACGATCGTCGAGCTCGACCCGATCTACGTCTACCTGACGGTCGACGAGCAGACGCTCCACCGGCTCCAGGGCTTCTCCAGGTCGCTCGGCAACGGCGAGCACGAGCTGACGGCGCTCGTGGGCCTGGCCGACCAGCCGGGCGAGTTCCCGTTCCCGGTGAAGATCAGCTTCAGCGACAACCAGATCAACGCCGGCAGCGGCACGCTCGAAATCCGCGGCGCGATCGCCAACCCGATCCTGCCCGAGGAGGGCCGGACCCTGCGCAACGGCCGGTCGTTCATCCCCGGCATGTACGCGCGGGTCCGCGTCCCGCTCGGCTCGCCCCGCCGGGCATTGCTCGTGCCCGAGCGGTCGCTCGGGATCGACCAGGGCCGCAGGTTCCTCTACGTCGTCAATGACCGCGGCAAGGTCGCATATCGGCCCGTGACGGCCGGATCGTCGCACAGGGGGATGCGGGTGATCGAGCAGGGTCTGCGGGCGGGCGAGCGGTACATCGCCAGCGACACGACCCGGATCACGCCGGGGATGACGGTCACGCCGGTCCCGGTGGCCGACCCGTGGACCCTCGCGGGCGAGGACACCGGAGCCCCCATCCCCGCGACGCCCCCGACGCAGGCCCGCCCCCAGTCGCCCGCGCCCAGCGTGACCGCCCCGGCCCCGGCCGGGCCGACGGCCGAGCGGAAGTCGTCCGGTAGTTCGCCCTCGCCGGCTGGGCCCTCCCGCGGCGGGCGACGCTGAGGGGCGAGCGGATGGCGCCGGTCATAGCTTGAGGAACACGTCGTTCCTCTCAAGATAGCGCAGGAACAGATAGACCAGGCCGAACTCCACCGCGCAGGCCGCCGCGACGTACCAGCCCGGCGAGTCCTTCGGTAGGTAGGGGGAGACCGCCGAGACGACCATCGGGTGGAGGATGTAGGCGGCCAGGGCGTTGCGGCCGAGGGTCCGGAACACGCCGACCCGGAGGCGGCCCACGTCGGCGGCCAGGAAGAACAGGCCGTAGACCGCCAGCGCGAACCCGGCCGCGAAGGCCTGGTAGCTGACGCTGCCGGCCCGCTGGCTCATCGTCAGGACGTCAACCGGGCCGACCGGAGGGAAGAAGGGCGGCGGGTCGGGCCGGCCGTCGATGCAAGTCAGCCAGTAACCGATGGCCATCAGGGATATCGCGACGAGGAAGAGCCGCGAGGTCGCGCCGCGCCGGCCCGACGCGACGATGTCGAAGGCGAACGAGCCGACGAGGACCGGGATCGTCCACGTGAGGAAGCCGAGTGGGCCGCCATCGATGCTCCGATGGGACATGACCCAGTCGTAGTACCACCACCGCGACATCGCGAAATGAGCGGCGGCCGAGCCGACCATCCAGGCGAGCCGGGCGCCGGCCCCGGCCGCGATCACGGGCAGGACCCAGGCCGAGGTCACCGCGATGTGGACGAGGGTCTGGAAGTATTCGCCCAGGAACGCGGTCCGGAGGAATCCGCCGAGGCCGAGCCCCTTCAGGTCGTCCCAGGTCTTCGCGCCACCGGCGAAGTGATAGAGGACGAAACCGAGGAGGAGCAGCCCCGCGACCCGGCCCAGGGCGTGGCCATAGGCGGCGCGGGGCCCCGAGCGACCGAGCCGGCGGAGCATGGTCAGCCGGGAGGCGAACCCGACCGCCAGGAAGAACTGCGGCATGATCGTGTCGGCGTAGCTGCAGTACGTGTTGTGGTGCTTCAGGACCGCCGGCACGGCCGCGAGCCCGGAGAGGCCGTTGACGACGAACATCCCCGCGACGGTGTAGCCCCGGAACTGGTCGAGCGACTCGATCCGTGCTGTCGACCTCGTCGCGGTTTCGTCGCGGATCATCCTCGCTCCTCCCCGGACCACACGATCGGCGTGAAGATGGATGCGGATCATACCGGAATCCCCGGAGAAGCGAGCCGCTCGTTCCCGGCGTCAGGCCGTGCGGGCGCCCGGGGAATTCCCCGCGCCTTTCGTCGAACGCGCTGCTCTCGGGCGTTTTGGAGATTATTCTGATAGCGACGAGACGGCGGCGCTCTTCCCCGATCCAGCGGCTCTGTGCCACGGGACTCGAGCTGTGCAGGTAATCTCGGTCAACGTCGGCGTGCCGCGCGAGGTCCTCTGGCGGGGACGGACCGTCCTCACGGCCATCTTCAAGGACCCGGTCGCGGCGCCGGTACCCCTGCGACGGCTGAACCTCGACGGCGACGCTCAGGCCGACTTGACGGTCCATGGCGGTCCGGACAAGGCGGTTTACGCGTACCCGTCCGAGCACTATGCGGACTGGCGGTCGCAGCTCGGCCGCGACCTGACACCGGGCGCCTTCGGCGAGAACCTGACGACGGAGGGCCTGGTCGAAGATGCGGTCCACATCGGTGACGAGTTCCGCGTGGGCACGGCCCGGCTGGCGGTCACTCAGCCGCGTCTGCCGTGCTACAAGCTGGGCCTCCGCTTCGGCGACCCGAGGATGATCCGGGCGTTCCTTCAGGCGGGACGACCGGGGATCTACTTCGCCGTCCTCGAGGAGGGCGTCGTCGGCCCGGGCGATCCGATCGAGCGGCTCGCCGAGGACGAGAACCGGATCACCGTCTCCGAGATGTTCCGACTCGTCCTCGACAAGGATGCCGACCCCGCCGACCTGCGGCGATTGCTCAAGGTCCGGGCGCTGGCGGCCGACTGGCGGCCGGAGCTGGAGTCGCGGATCGCGGCCTCGGCGTAACGGCCGCCGGCTCAGCGAAGCTCCTCGTCGTCGGGATCGGCCCTGCGCTTGCCGCGTGCCGTCTTGGCCGCCTCCTTCTTGACGTTGCACTTGATGTCGTGGTGGATGAGCGAGGTGCCCCGGATGAGGGTGATCGTCACTGCGCCGTCGTCCGCGTAGGCCTCGGCGAGGCCGGCCCGAAGGTGGTCGATGTTGCGGATGACCTCGCCGTCGACCTTGACGATGACATCGTGCGGCTGGAGATGGTCGTTCTCGGCGGCGGAGTCGGGTGCCACGCGCTCGATGTGGAATCCGTGGTGCAACCCGACCGGCTGGATGTAGCCGCCGATCCCGAAACGCTCGATCGAGTTAACCCGGGTCGACCCCGCGTGGAGCGCCGAGCCCGCAAAGGAAAGGAGTATCGCCGCGACGGCCGACGCACGGATCGATGAACCAGTCATGGATTCCCTCCCGTGTGGATTCTTGGTCGGGCGAGCGTGTGCCCGATCAGGCGCTAGGTCGTCGGTCGCGAGGCGGAACTGGAGTCATTCTGCGGGCCGGCCCGGCTCGGCGGAGGCCTCGCCCTCGCGGAGCGAGGCTGTACCGCGAACGCCCGGACCCCTCGGCCATGCACGGTCGGGCCCGATCGTTGGCGACGAAGTTGATAATCTCCGTGGGCGTGATAGATTCCAGCGGACGACTCTTGGATCGGGCGGCGATCGGGCCGCGGTTGCGGGCGTAGGGGTCGGGCGTCTTCTTCCGAAGACGTCCGGCCTTGCGGGCAACTCGACGGCCTCGGCCACGGAGAGGGCCCGGGTCCGCTCGCCCGCAGGCCGCGAGATCGGCCCGACCCGCAGGATCCCCCGGGGCCATGGACCCGAGGCCGGCTCCGCCGCGAGCGATGCCGGCGATCGTCGCCCCTCACCTCGATCGGCCTCCTCGCCGTCAGTCCCCCGCCATCCCCCAGAACCCGCACGGCCGCGCCGCGCGGCTGTTCGCGACCGCGGCACGCCCGCGGATGGCGAGGGGTACTCGCGCGTCGCGAAGGGATTCCATCGCCTTCTCTAGGGATGTCCAGACATGCGATTTCAAGACATTCGGCGGGGCCGGCGCGACGAGGGCCGTTCTGGCCGGCGGGCGCGGCGGGCCGTCGCCGCGCTGGTGATGGAGAGGCTCGAGGGCCGCGTCGTGCTCAGCCTGATCGGCACCACGACGTCGGTCGGCGCGTCGTCGACGTCGACGACTTACGGGACGCCGCTCACGCTCACGGCGACCGTCGCCTCGGTCGGCGGCGGCGGAACGCCGACCGGCCAGGTCGAATTCCTCAACGGAACGACCCCGCTGCTCCCCGACGCCACCCTCAACGCGAGCGGCGTCGCGACGTACCAGACGTCGACCCTGACCCCGCCGAGCGCCCAGATCACGGCGACCTACCAGGGCGACAGCACCTTCGCCACGAGCACCTCCAGCCCGACGACGGTGACGATCGCCAAGGCCCCGACCACGACCGTGGTCGTGGTCCAGCCGACCACGAGCGTCTTCGGCGCAGCCGGTGACTCTCATCGCCAGCGTCGTGCCGGTGACCCCGGGCATCGGGATCCCGACCGGGGACGTGACGTTCACGTTCGGTTCGACCACCCAGACGGTGATGTCCAACAGCAGCGGCATCGCCACGTTCACCACGTCGTCGCTGCCGCTCGGACAGACGTCGGTCACGGCGATGTACCAGAGCAACGACAACTTCGCCGCGAGCACGTCGACGCCCGTCACGGCGACGGTCACCGCGATCCCGACAACGACGGCGCTGGCCGTCTCGCCGATGAATCCCAACCTCGGCCAGACGGTGACCCTCACCGCGACCGTCACGCCGAGCAGCACCTCCGGCGGTGCGCCCACGGGGAACGTGACATTCGTCGACGGCAGCACCACGCTGGGCAGCGCCCCGCTGACCGGCAGCGGCGTGGCCGTGTTCACGACGACGGCGCTGACGGGCGGGGCCAACGCCCTGCAGGCCAGCTACGCGAGCTCGGGCAACTTCGCCGGGTCCACCTCGCCGACGACGACCGTCACGGTCCCCCACGTCGGTTCGACGACCTCCCTGACGATCACGCCCAACGCATCGGTCGTCGGGCAATCGACGACGCTGACGGCGACTGTCACGGGGGTGAACTCGGGCTCCGTGGTGCCGACCGGGACGGTCCAGTTCTTCAACGGCACGACGTCGCTCGGCTCGGCCGCCGTCACCGCCGTGGCGGGGACCAGCAACGGGGCGGCGACACTCATGCTCCCGTCGAGCACGGCCTCGCTGCCGCTCGGCACGGATTCGGTGACGGCCGACTATTCGGGCGACACCAACTTCACGGCGAGCACGTCGCCCGCCGTCTCGGCCCAGGTCACGCTGGCGGCGACGACGGTCACGCTCACGCCGACGATCGCCAACCCGGGCCCGACGCAGACCGAGACCTTCAAAGTGAGCGTCGCCTCGACCGTCTCGGGCGTCACGCCGACGGGCACGGTCGAGGTCTTCAGCAGCGGGGTGCTCCTCACCTCGGCGACGCTCTCGAACGGCTCGGGCACGACCCAGGGCGTCGTCCTGCCGATCGGCAACCAGATCATCGCGGCCATCTACACGGGCGACTCGACCAACGCCCCCTCAGCCTCGGCCACGCAGACGCTTCCCGTCGGCACGCAGGTCGAGCAGTACCTCAACGCGATCTACATCGACTCCCTCGGCCGGCAGATCGACACGGGACCGTACCGGCCGATGAACAGCCCCGAGCTGACGATCAACTCCGGCGGCCTGGGGGCCTGGCTCACGAAATACGTGACGGGCAACGCGATCCGCCAGCCGGTCGTCAAGGGGATCATCAACAGCAGGGAGACGCGTCAGTTCGCCATCCAGTCGACGTACCTCCACGTCGCGGGCAAGAACTCGACCCTGCCGCAGCAGCAGAACGCCTTCCTCGACGCCAACGGGACGACGCTCAAGCTGAACTCGCGCGTCTTCGGCGGCCCGTCCTACTACCAGAAGGTCGGAGCGTCGACCGAGGCGTACCTGACCGCGCTGGGCACCGACATCCTCGGCGCCCCCCTGCCGGCGTCGCTCGACGCGGCCTTCACGGCCGAGCTGGAGCACGGAACGCCGCGCTCGACGGTCGTCTACCAGCTCCTGCAGACCCCCGAGGGCAAGCAGGCGCAGGTCAACGGCCTGTACCAGCGGATCCTCGGCCGCCCGGCCGACCCCGCCGGGCTCAAGGCCTCGGTCGGACTGCTCAACCAGGGCAAGTCGAACGCCCGGATCCTGATCAATCTCTTCTCCTCGCCCGAGTTCTTCAACCAGTTCTCGCAGACCAAGTGACGACCCCGCGTCATTGACAAATGTCATAGAGTCGCCTAGGCTCGATCATTCCCGACCCGCCCCCGGCGACTTCCGCCCGGGGGTGAGGCCCTGCGGCGGGAGGTCGAGCCGTGGCGACGACGCCGACGAATACGTCCTCCGCCCGGGCGGCGAGGACGGCCCCGGGCCTGACCCAATTCGTGCCGGGCCCGTTCGGGTCGTTGGCGCAGTCGCGCCGCGACCCGCTCGGGTTCATGATGGACGCGTTCCATCGCTTCGGCGACGTCTTCCGCTACCGGCTCGGCCCGATGGTCTTCCACCTGGTCGCCCACCCCGATGGCGTCAAGCGCGTCCTGCTGGACAACGGGCGGAACTACCCGCGGAGCTGGATGTACGGCCGCACGAAGGTCGTCGTCGGCAAGGGGCTGGTGACGACCGAGGGCGCCGCCCTGGCGCCGGCTCCGCCGGCTGGCCCAGCCGGCCTTCCACCACCGGCGGATCGCCGCGCTGGCCGACGCGATGACCGATGCGATCGGATCGATGATCGACCGATGGCGCGAGCCGGCCGCGGCGGGGGCCCCGATCGACGTCGCCGCCGAGTTCGGCCGATTGACGCTCAACATCGTAGGCCGGGCCTTGCTGGGGATCGACCTCGGCGGCGAGGCCGACCGGATCGGCGCGGCCGTCACCGAGTCGCTCGAGTACCTCGAGTCTCGGATTAACACCCCGATCCCGATCCCCTACCGGGTCCCGACGCCGCGGAATCTCCGGGCCCGCCGCGCCATCCGGACCTTCGACGCCGTGGTCGCCGACATCCTCGCCTCGCGGCGCCGTGAGCCCGGCGTCGACCGCGGCGACCTGCTCTCGATGCTCCTCGAGGCGCGCGACGAGGAGACCGGCTCGTCCCTGTCCGACCGCGAGCTCCGCGATCAGATCGTCACCTTCATCGGCGCCGGGCACGAGACGACGGCCGTCGCCCTCTCGTGGAACTTCTACCTCCTGAGCCGGCACCCCGACGCCGACGCCCGGCTCCGCGACGAGGTCGATCGCACGCTCGGCGGACGGATCCCGACGGTCGACGACTTGCCGGGCCTCGCCTTCACCTGCCGCGTGATCGAGGAGTCGCTCCGGATCTATCCCCCGGTCTACGGGACGGTCCGCGACGTGAAGGAGGAGGACGAGATCGGCGGCTATCGGATCCCGGCTCGGACGATGATCGTCCTCGCGCCGTACGTGACGCACCGCCATCCCGAGTTCTGGCCCGACCCCGAGCGGTTCGACCCCGACCGCTTCCTGCCCGAGGCCGCTGCTGCACGGCCGAGGTTCGCGTGGTATCCCTTCCTCGGTGGGCCGCACCAGTGCATCGGCCAGGAGTTCGCGATGATGGAGGCGACGCTGGCCGTGGCGATGGTCCTCCAGGTGTTCCGCCTCCGGCTCGCCCCGGGCGCCGTGGTCGAGCCGAAGCCGTTGGTCACCCTCCGCCCCCGAGCCGGCGTGCCGATGATTCTCGAGGCCCGCTGAAAACGACCCGGCCGCCCCTTCGCCGTCCCATTTCGGGTGAGCGACGAGGCGGCCGGATGTAAGCCGACACGGTCTCGATCAGTACACCTCGCCCGCCCGCACGGTGTGGCCGCCCACCCCGCCCGCGGCGCCGGCGTGGGGGGCGTAGCGGAAGTGCCAGCCCTCGGCGGCGCGGACGTGGGTGAGATCCTCCTGGGTCAGGCCGTAGCGGGCGAACCAGGGCGTGCCGTGGTTGACGACCACCTCGCCAACGTCGGCCACGCGCTTCAGGCCCGTGGTCGCGGCGAACTTGGTCCGCGCGTCGGGGCCGTCCTGGAGGAAGTACTCCTTCCAGAACGCCCGGCCGCCCAGGACGCCCGAGCAGCCCGACTCCATCGCCATCTTGCACCTGCTTGTAGTAGTCGGGGTAGTCGACGCCGGCCGAGAGCAGGACCCAGGGCCGCTCGCTGGCCTCGCTGAGGGCGTGCAGGTTGTCGTGGAGCTGGTCGTCGGAGTCGTGCCCGAGCGTGCCGGGAAACTCGGCCTTGTAGACGTCGCAGAACCGGCTGATCTGCCGGGCGCTCTCGATGACCGTCTCGGCCTTGCGGTCGAGGTAGGCCTTGTCGGTCTTCTTCTCGCCGCCGTAGGGGAAGGCGACCGGCTCGAGCAGGAAGAGGATGTCGAACTCCTTGCAGGCCTCGTAGACCTCCTGGATCATCGCGAGCTGGTGCTCGCCCGAGATCGGCTCGCCGGGCTCGAACGGGGCGAGGAGCTTGACGGCGTCGGCGCCCATGAGCTTGATCTTCTCGACGGAGAGCCCGGGCTCGTACTCGCCCATCGGGCCGCCGAGCCTTGTTCTTCGGGCTGCCCGACTTCTCGACGCGGACGAGCACGCCCTTGTCGGCCGGGGCCGCGCCGCTGGCGACGGCCGACCAGTAGCCGTAGTAGGCGTCGATCAGCACGCCCGAGGCGGCCGGGGCCATCTGCCGCATCATGTCGAGCTTGGCCTCGACGATCTCGTCATAGGTCGGCTCGCGGTCGAGCCCCTTCGCCTTGAGGGCCTTGTGGGCCATCTCGATCATCGAGCTGTTCTGGTCCAGCGCCAGCATGGTCAGCGTGCCGTTGGGGTTGCTGATCCGCTGGAGGCCACGGAGCTTGCCCGGGGTCAGTCCCTTGCCCAGCAGCACGGTGGCGCTCAGCTTGCGAGCGGAAGTAGTCTCGGCGACGGCCATGTGCGGAACACTCCTGCGTAACGAACGGTGACGCTTCGAGTTCGGGATGGGGGTGGTTTGTGCGGTCCGGGTCGTGTTGCTTCGCGACGGCCGGACGACGATCGGGCGCCGCGCGTACGGCGGGCGCACCTCATAGGGATCGCGACCCGACTATAGGCGATCGCCGTCCGGTCTTCAAGCGCCTGGCGCGTGGCCGCAAGGCCGGTCGGTCGGGCGAGCCGCGTCATCCGGCCCCTGGGTCGGGTCCGCCGGGGCGGCCTCGCCCGCCTGGAAAGTTGACGAAGCCGCACGAAGCCGCGCATAACCTGCACGCTCGGGTTCGGTCGGCGCCGGGAGCCGGGGCCGGGACCCCGACGAAACGAACCCAATCCGGTCCCGCGCGTGGCCCCAGTCGGCAGCCGACCCGCCGCGGCTGGCCCTCGCGTCGCCCTTGCCGATACGACTAGACTTGGGCGAGTTCTTCCCCGGGCCGAGGCGGCCCATCCAACACGGAGACCTGAACTTGGCACGCACCTTCCAGACCGCGCCCCTGCTCGTCGTGCTGGCGCTGGCCGGCTGCGGCGAGGACCCCGCCGCGAGCGTCCCCAAGGCCGACGTCGCGGCCCCCAAGCCCGTCACCGCCGAGACGAAGCCCGCGGCCGAGGTCGCGAGCCCCGCCGAGCCCACGGCCAAGGAAGCCGCCGCGGCGCCCGGGGTCGCCGTGCTCGCGATCGAGCCGGCGACGTCGAAGATCGACTTCATCGGCTCGAAGAAGGTCGGCGGGTCCCACAACGGCGGCTTCAAGGCGTTCCACGGCACGGCCGAGCTGGTCCCGGGCAAGCCCGAGCTCAAGACGATCGTCGTCGATATCGACACGCCCTCGATCTTCTCCGACGACCCCAAGCTTACCGAGCACCTCAAGACCAAGGACTTCTTCGAGGTCGAGAAGTACCCGACGGCCAAGTTCGTCACGACCGAGATCAAGCCCGGCGGCGACAAGGGGGCGACCCACACGCTCGTCGGCAACCTGACGCTGCACGGGGTCACCAAATCGATCACGATCCCGGCCGTCCTCAAGGTCGACGCGGATTCGCTGACTCTGACCAGCGAATTCGCCCTGAACAAGGACGACTTCGGGATGACGTTCGCGGGACCCGGCAACGTGATCCGCCCCGACGTCGTCATCAAGCTCGACGTGAAGGCGGCCAAGAAGGGCTGACCGTGCGTCGGCTTCCGATTCCTCGGGCCCGCGACGCGGCGGGCCCGATGCTCTCTCGCCGGCGATGGCGCGCCCGCAGGTGACAGGCCGCGGTTCGTGACCTATGGTTCCCGTCGGGACCGCGCCGTGGCGGCCTGGAGGGCCGAGCCGGCCCGCCTTCCCATCGCCTGGCGGAAGGGGCGCCGATGTCGAGCCGGGGCCAGGGATCGTCGCGACTGGAAGGCGACCTACCGGATCATCACGACCGCGGCGAGGGGGCCGCGACCTTCCGCCACAGCGGACGGCCCCTCGCCGGGCGAGACCGGCCGGGGCCGGCGTGTCCGCGCCGCGATGGTCGCCGGGTTGATGCTCCTGACCGGCGGGGTCGCCTTCGTCGGCGTCCGCGTCTACCTCGACGTCGGCCGGCTCATCGAGGCGAACGAGGAGGTCGACCGCTGCCGGGGCCGGCTCGCCTCGATCCGGGACATCGTCGACCGGCTCCGCGCCGCCGAGACCGGCCAGCGCGGCTACTTGCTGACCGGCCAGGCCGACTACCTCGCCCGCTACAAGGAGTCGCGCGAGGGCATGTTCGCCGAGGTCGACATCCTCGCGCGGCAGTACGCCGCCCGCGACGTCGAGCGCAAGGCCCTCGAGCAGATCCGCGCCGCGGCCGCGGAGAAGTTCGCCGAGATGGGCCGGACGATCGAGCTGCGGGACGCCGGCCGCCGCGACGAGATGCTCGCCCTGGTGCGCTCCGACGTGGGGGAGCGGCTCAAGCGGGAGATCATCGGGCTGGCCGAGGCCGTCGAGCGGGCCGAGCGCGACCGGCTCGCGGCCTGGAGGCGCGAGGCCGCCCGCCACTCCGGCAGCGCGCCGGCCGTCCTGCTCGCCCTGCTCGGCGGGACGCTCGTCGTCGTCTTCGGCCTCTGCGATGCCATGGCGCGAGAGGTCCGCGAACGCCGCCGCGCCGAGGCCGTCCTCCGCGAGAGCGAGGGCCGCTTCCGTGCCTCGTTCGAGGCGGCGGCCGTCGGCATGGCCCTGGTCGCCCCCGACGGCCGGTTCCTCAAGGTCAATCGCGCCCTCTGCGAGATGCTTGGCCGCGACGAGGCCGACCTGCGGGCACGCGACTTCCAGTCGATCACCCACCCCGCCGACCTCGCCGAGGACCTCGGGCTCGTGCGCAGGACGCTCGACGGGGAGATCGACACCTACCAGATGGAGAAGCGCTACCTTCACCGCGACGGCCGCACGATCCACGCCGTCCTGGCCGTCTCGTTACTCCGCGACGAGGTCGGCCGCCCGCTCCACTTCGTCTCGCAGGTCCAGGACATCACCCCGCGGGTCCTGGCCGAGCGCAAGGCCGGGGAGGATCGCGCGGTTCCTCGAGCGGATCGCCGGCGCCGTGCCGTCGATCCTCTACGTCTACGATCTGGAGGGGAGGCGCAACGCCTGGTCGAACGCGCGGATCATCGAGGTCCTCGGCCGCACGCCCGAGCAGGTCCTCGCGCTGGGCCCCGACCTCCTGGCGGCGCTGGTCCACCCGGACGACCTGCCGCGCGTCGAGGCGCACTTCAGGTCGATAGCCGGAGCGGCCGACGGCGAGGTCCGCGAGGCCGAGTATCGGATGCGGCACGCCGACGGCTCGTGGCGCTGGCTCCGGTGCCGCGAGCTGGCCTTCCGCCGCGGCGAGGACGGGCGGGTCGTCCAGGTGCTCGGCTCGGCCGACGACGTGACCGATCGCCGCCGCGAGCAGGCCGAGCTGGCGCGGGCCCGCACCCAGCTCGCCGACGCCGTCGAGAGCCTCGACGCCGGGCTCGTCATGTTCGACGCCGACGAGCGGCTGGTGATCTGCAACCGCCGCTTCCGCGCCATGTACCCGGCGCTGGCCGACCTCATGACCCCGGGCGCGACCTACGAGTCGATCGTCCGCGCCGCCGCGCGGGTCTACCCCGCCGAAGATGAGTTCGGGATGGACGAGGAGGGACGGGTGGCACGGCGGCTCGACCACTTCCGCCATCAGAAGGGCACGAGCTACGAGGTCGGCGTCGGCGGGCGCTGGTCGCGGGTCGGCGAGTTCGCCACGAGCGAGTGCGGCACCGTCTGCCTGCTCACCGACATCACCGACCTGAAGCGGCACGAGGAGGAGCTGCGCCACGCCCGCGACGAGGCCCAGGCCGCGGCGCGGGCCAAGGCCGAGTTCCTCGCCAACATGAGCCACGAGATCCGCACGCCCATGAACGGCGTACTCGGCATGGCTGAGCTTGCCCTGGGCACCCCCCTGACCCCCCGGCAGCGCGAGTACCTCGCCGCGATCAAGTCGTCGGCCGAGTCGCTCCTGACGGTCATCGACGACATCCTCGACTTCTCGAAGATCGAGGCCGGCCGGCTCGAGCTCGACCCCGCCCCGTTCGGCCTCCGCGCCCTGCTCGACGACACGCTCCGCGCCTTCGCCCCGCGGGCCCACGAGCGGGGCCTGGAGCTGGCCTGCCGGATCGCCCCGGGCGCCCGACGTCCTGCTCGGCGACCCGCACCGGCTCCGCCAGGTGCTCGTCAACCTCGTCGGCAACGCGATCAAGTTCACCGAGCGGGGCGAGGTCGTCGTGCTCGGTCGACGCCGAAGCCGGGCCCGCAGACGGCGGCGTCGCCGTGGCCTTCGCCGTCCGCGACACCGGCATCGGCATCCCCGCCGACCGCCGCGAGGCCGTCTTCCGCGCCTTCGAGCAGGCCGACGGCTCGACGACGCGTCGTTACGGCGGGACGGGCCTGGGCCTGACGATCTCGGCGCGGCTGGTCGCGCTGATGGGCGGTCGGATCTGGGTCGAGGAGGCACCCGGCGGCGGCAGCCTCTTTCGCTTCACGGGCGCGATTCGGCCGCGTCGAGGGGGCCGAGGACACGCCCACCGCGCCAGAGTCGCTCGCCGGCCGGCCGGCGCTGGTCGTTCGCGGCAACGAGACGGGCCGGGCCATCGTCGCCGAGATGCTCGCCGGCTGGCGGATGGAGCCGACGGCCGTCGCCGACGCCGAGGACGGCCACCGACGCCTGCCGCGCTGCCCGGGATGCCGGCCGGCCGTTCGCCGTGGCCGTGGTCGACGGCGAGCCCGCCGCGCGGGCGCTGGCCGACGCCGGGACGCCAATCGTCCTGCTCTCCGCCGGAATCGACGAGGACAGCGGGCTCGGATGCTCCGTCGCGGCCCGGCTGACCAAGCCGGTCCGGCAGTCCGAGCTGTTCAACGTCCTCGCGACGCTCCTCGGCGACGGCGGGACGCCGGCGCCCGACTCCGACGCCCCGGCCGACCCGAGGCCCGCGGCCCGGCCACTCCGCATCCTGCTGGCCGAGGACCACCCGATTAACCAGGTCGTCGCCACCCACATGCTCGAGCAGCTCGGCCACAGCACTGTCGTCGCCTCCCGACGGCCGCCAGGCCCTGGCGGAGATGGAGTCGGGCCCGTTCGACCTCGTCCTGATGGACCTGCAGATGCCCGTCATGGACGGCTTCCAGGCCCTCGCTGCGATCCGCGACCGCGAGCGTGCCGGCCCCGGGTCGAGGCGCACGCCGGTCGTCGCCCTGACGGCGCACGCCATGGCCGGTGACCGCGAGCGGTGCCTCGCCGACGGGTTTGACGGCTACATCCCCAAGCCGATCCGCCCCGACGACGCTGGCGCGGGCCCTCGCCGAGCTGGCCGGAGCCCGCCGCGCCTGCCCCGCCCGGCGAGGCCGTCTTCCGCCCCGAGGTCCCCGCCGCTTCGTGCGAGGGCGCGGTCGGGATCATCGCCGAGGTCCTCCAGACGTTCGTCGCCGAGACCCCCGCCGACCTCGACCGGATCGTCGCCGCCCTGGCCGCGGGCGACCTCGCCAAGGCCCGCCGGGCGGCGCACGGCGTGAGGGGGGCGTGCGCCACCGTCGGCGCCGACGCCCTGGCCGAGGCCTGCCGGAGGATCGAGGGCCCCCACGAGGGCATGGAGGCCCTGGGCCCGGAGACGGCCTGCTCCGCGCTGGCCGGCGCCTGGTCCCTGCTCCGCGCCGCGATGGAGACCCATCGCGAGTCCCTGGAACCCGCCCGCGCAGCGACCTAGCGGCGACGCCGCCCGACCCCGGAGGATTCGGAGATGATCCGCACCGAGCCGCCCGCGTCGCCCCGCGCGACGAACGCCCTTCGCGTCGCGACGGCGGCCTGGGCCGTCGCGGCCCTGGCTGGGATCGGCGCCCTGGGCGCGTACGCGGCCCTCCCCGGCTCTGCGGGCGCCGCGGCGCCGCACTGGCCCGGCGCGAGCCGCGTGCCCCGGCCGGCCGGCCGTCCCGCCCTTCTGCTGTTCGTCGACGCCCGCTGCCCCTGCGCCGCGGCGAGCCTGGGCGAGTTGGCCCGCCTGCTGGGTCGAGGCCCGGGTCCGGTCGACGCCTTCATCGTCGCCTCGGGCGACGTCCGGGCGGCTGGGCCTGTCGCGGGCGCGAGCCTTGTCGCCGACCCCCGCGCCGAGGAGGCCGGGCGGTTCGGCGTGGCGACCTCGGGCCATGTCCTGCTCTTCGACGCCGACGGACGGCTCCTCTTCAGCGGCGGGATCACGCCGGCCCGCGGCCACCGGGGCGACAGCTTCGGTGGTGCCGCCGTCGCCGCCCGGCTCGCCGGACTGCCCGCACCGTCCGAGGCGCCGGTCTTCGGCTGCACGATCGAAGGGAAGGGCGGGGCCGGCGACGGGGCGCCGCGATGACCGATACTCCCACCAGCACCGCCGCGGCGAGCGGCGTCGCACACCGGGCCCGCGAGCTCTTCCTCGAGCGTCGCGCCGCGCAATTCCGGCTCACCGACCGGCTCTTCGCCCTCCTGCTGATGGCCCAGTGGCTCGGCGCCGTGGCCATGGCGCTGTTCGTTTCCCCTTCCGCCTGGGCCGGTTCGGCCGCGGCCTCGGGCGCCCACGTTGCCGCGGCGACCTGGCTCGGCCTGGCGATCGTCGGGCCGCCGGTCGCGCTGGCGATCGCCCGGCCGGGCGAGGCGGCCACGCGCTACGCCGTCGCGCTGCGCAGATGCTCCTCGGGGCCCTGCTGATTCACCTCTCGGGCGGGCGGATCGAGACTCACTTCCACGTCTTCGGCTCGCTCGCCTTCCTGGCCATCTACCGCGACCCGGGGGTCGTGCTCGCCGCCTCGGCCGTCGTCGCGCTCGACCACTACCTCCGCGGCGTCTTCTGGCCACGGTCGATCTTCGGCGTCGCGGCGGCGAGCCCCTGGCGCTGGCTCGAGCACGCCGGTTGGGTCGTCTTCGAGGACGCCGTCCTCATCGTCTCGTGCCTCCGATCGACCCGCGAGATGCGCACCATGGCCGCGCGTCAGGCCGAGCTGGAGGACCTCCTCGCGGGGATCGAGCGCGAGGTGGAAGCGCGGACCGCGGAGCTTCGCGAGAGCCACGCGCTGCTCCGCGCTGTCATCGACGGGATTCCCGACGCCCTGTTCGTCCACGACCTCGACCATCGCTTCGTCCTGGTCAACGAGCCGGGGGCTCGGCGCCTCGGCTCCGATGTCGTCGGGGTCGTCGGCCGGACCCACGTCGAGCTGTTCGACGCCGAGGCGGTCGCCATGATCGACGCCAACACCCACCGCATCCTGGCCGGAGGCGTCGCGGAGACCTTCGAGGAGGTCATGTCGATCGGCGGCGAGGAGCGGCACCAGCTCATGACGCTCGGCCCCTACCGCGACGCCTCCGGCGCGCCCGCCGGGATCGTCGGCGTCGCCCGCGACATCACCGACCGCAAGCAGCGCCGAGGAGGACCTCCGCCGCGCCAAGGAGGCGGCCGAGGCCGCCAACCGCGCCAAGAGCGAGTTCCTCGCCAACATGAGCCACGAGATCCGCACGCCCATGAACGGCATCCTCGGCATGACCGAGCTGGCGCTGGACACCGACCTCACGCCCCGGCAGCGCGAATACCTCGGCCTGGTCAAGTCGTCGGCCGAGGCGCTGCTGACGCTCATCAACGACATCCTCGACTTCTCCAAGATCGAGGCCGGCAAGCTCGACGCTCGAGTCGGCCCCGTTCGACCTCCGCGACGCGCTGGAGGACACCCTGCAGACGCTGGCCGTCCGGGCGCACGGCAAGGGCCTGGAGCTCGCCTGCCGGATCGCCCCCGACGTGCCCGAGGCACTCGTCGGCGACCCGCATCGGCTCCGCCAGGTGCTGGTCAACCTCGTCGGCAACGCGATCAAGTTCACCGAGCGGGGCGAGGTCGTCGTCTCGGTCGACGTCGACAGACGACCCGCCCGCGGGTGGCGACTCACCCTTCACGTCGCCGTCTCCGACACGGGCATCGGCATCCCGCCCGAGAAGGTCGCGGCGATCTTCGCGCCGTTCGAGCAGGCCGACGGGTCGACGACGCGGCGTTACGGCGGGACGGGCCTGGGCCTGACGATCTCGGCGCGGCTGGTCGCGCTGATGGGCGGTCGGATCTGGGTCGAGAGCGTTGCCGGCCGCGGGAGCACCTTCCACTTCGTCGTCCGCCTCGTCCGCCACCGCGAGGCCGCGCCCGACCCGCCGCGACGTGGGCCGGCCGCGGCTCGATCGCCTGCCGGTCCTCGTCGTGGACGACAACGCGACGAACCGGCTGATCCTCGTCGAGACGCTCGCCGGCTGGGGTGCCCGGGCCGTGTCCGTCGCCGACGGCCCGGAGGCCCTGCGAGCGATCCGGGCCGCCGCCGAGCCGTTCGCGGTCGCCCTGATCGACGGGATGATGCCCGGTATGGACGGCTTCGACCTCGCCGGCCTGATCCGCGCCGAGCCCGCCCACGACGGCCTCGTCCTGCTGATGCTCACCTCGGCCGGCCGGCCCGACGACCCCGGCCGGCTCCGGGGCCTGCGGATCGCCGCCTGCCTGAGCAAGCCGGTCCGCCGGTCCGAGCTGTTCGACGCGCTGGCCGCCGCCCTCGACGCCACCCCCGCGGTCGCGGCCGAGCCGCCGCCCGCCCCGCCCCCCGGCGGGCTCCGCGTGCTTCTGGCGGAGGACCACCCCGTCAATCGGCGGGTCGCCGTGGGCGTGCTCGAGGGGCTGGGCCATTCGGTCGCCCTTGCCGCCGACGGCTCCGAGGCCCTCGCCGCCCTCGCCGCGGCCGAGTTCGATGCCGTGCTGATGGACGTGCAGATGCCCGTCATGGACGGCTTCGAGGCCACGGCCGGCCTTCGAGCCCGCGAGGCGGGGACCGGCCGCCACACCCCGGTCATCGCCCTGACCGCCCACGCCATGAAGGGCGACCGCGAGCGCTGCCTCGCCACCGGATTCGACGATCACCTCCCCAAGCCGATCCGCCGCGACGCGCTGGCCGCCGCCCTCGCGACCATCGCCGCGAAGGCCCCGGATGCCTGCGCCACAGCCGCGCGATGAGATGGGGGCTTGACGAGGCGGCGACACTTGGTGAGAAATCGCCCGACGCCGAGTCCGCCCCCGACGGGCGGGCCCGGGCGGGACACCACCGGGGATTGGAAAGTTGAACTCGATCGAACCGCGGCGGCTGGGCACGTCCGACGTCATCGTCTCGCCCGTGATCTTCGGCGCCTGGGCCGTCGGCGGCTGGATGTGGGGCGGGACCGACGAGTCCGACTCGATCGCCGCTATCCGGGCCGCCGTCGACCACGGCGTCACCACCATCGACACCGCCGCCATCTACGGCCAGGGGTACAGCGAGGAGCTCGTCGCGAAGGCCATCAAGGGCCTGCGCGACAAGGTCCTGATCGCCACCAAGTGCGGCATGCGCTGGGACACCGACGAGGGATCCGACCCCTGGCAGACCAAGGACCGCGAGGGTCGTGACGTCGTCATCCGCAAGAACTGCGCGGCCCGAGAGCGTGATCTACGAATGCGAGCAGAGCCTCAAGCGCCTCGAGGTCGACGTCATCGACCTCTACCAGGTCCACTGGCCCGACACGAGCACGCCTGTCGAGGACACGATGGCCGCGCTCGTGAAGCTCAGGGACCAGGGGAAGATCCGATCCATCGGCGTGAGCAATTATGACGTCGCGTGGATTCGGCGCGCCGCGGCCGTCGCCTCGGTCGCGAGCCTGCAGCCGCCGTACAGCCTGATCCAGCGGAAGATCGAGGCCGAGATCCTCCCGTTCTGCCGCGTTCACGACATCGGCGTGATCGTCTACTCGCCGCTGGAGCGCGGCCTGCTCGCCGGCGCCGTCCCGCCCGAGCGGACGTTCCCGCCCGGGGACCATCGCGCGACCCACCGGTTCTTCACCGTCGAGAACCGCCGTCGGGTGCTGGCTTCGCTGGACGAGATCCGCCCGATCGCCGAGCGTCACGGGGTGAACTTCGCCCAGCTCGTCATCAACTGGACGATCCTCGAGCCCGGCATCACCGCCGCCCTCGTCGGCGCCCGCAATCCGGCCCAGGCGGTCGAGAACGCCCGGGCGATGACCTTCCGCATCTCCGACGACGAGCGCCCGCGATCCGCCGGGTGTTCGACGCCACATCCGCGGCGATGATGTGACGCCCGGCGGCCCCGCCGCCGTTCACTCGGCCGCGGGTGCTCGCCGGCGAACTTCCACTGCGTCGCAAAGTCCCGCGGCAGCTTCTCCTTGATCAGGATGGCGCGGACGGTCTCGATCGGGATCGCGTTCTCGCGCAGGATCGCGTCGTGGAACGCACGCTCGGTCATCTTGCCCGAGTCGACCAGCTCCTTGCGCAAGGATCGGAGCTGCATCGCGCCGAGCATGTAGGCGCACTGATACAGGGGCCCATAGCTGCCGTTGAACGACCGGCGGACCTCCGCTGCGGCGTTCTCGCGCTCGTGGCCCACCCGGTCGACGAGGTAGTCGATGCACTGCTCGGGCGTCTTCTTGCCGAGGTGGAACCCGAGCGAGAACACGATCCGCGCGCAGCGGTGCATCCGCCAGAACAGGAAGCCGACGCGGTCCTCGGCCGACTTCGGGAAGCCCTTGTCCCAGAGGACCATCTCCCAGTAGAGGGCCCAGCCCTCCATCCAGAACGGCGTCTGGAAGACCTGCCGGTACGGCCGGTAGCGGTCCATCATGAACGACTGGAGGTGATGCCCTGGGATCAGCTCGTGGTGGACCGTGGCGCGGGAGAAATGCCGGTTATTGCCTCGCATCGACATGAGCTTCTGCTCGTGGGTCATCCCGCTCGTGGGGAACGAGACGCTGATCACCTCTCCCCCGGTGAAGAACGGGTTCACGAGCTGCCGCTCGGGGCTCATCATCTCCATCCGCCACGAGTCCTTGGCCAGCGGCGGGATCGTCACCAGGCCGTTCCCCTCGACGAAGGCGATCGCCTCGAGCGCCAGGTCGCGGATCATCCCCGGCTGCTCGCCCGGGGACGACGTGGAGCGTCTTGACCTTCTCCAGCGCCTTCTTCCAGTCGTCGCCGAAGCCCATATCGCGCGAGGCGCGGAGCATCTCCCTGTCGCACCAGGCGAACTCCGCCTCGGCCAGCGCGATCAGCTCCTCGGGCGTGTAGGGGACCATGGCCGACTCGAAGTCGGCGATCAGCGCCTCGCGGCCGATCGGGTCGCCGATGATCGTCGTCTTGTCGTCCTTCTTGAGCCCGGCGACCTTCTCGCGGAGGTAACGTCTCATAGTCGCCGATCGCGTCGTCGGCCTCCTTGGCCGGGCCGGCGGTCCACCAGGTGAAGAGCGGATCATAATCGCGAAACTCGCCGACGTACTCCCGGAGCGTCGTGCGGATCCCGCCGACGGCCTTCGCCGCGCGGTTGGCGACGACCTTGCTCGGCTTCTCGCCGTCCTCGACCTTCTTCTGCGCCGCTTTCACTTCCTTCGTAAGGCGGGCGAGGATGCCGGCGACCTTCTCGCCGTCGGGCCGCTCCATGCCGCCGCCGCGACGCGTCGAGGTCGAGGACCGCGGCGGCGAACGGGATGAGCGGCTCCGCCTTGCGGCGCTGCCTTGCGTCGAGGTCGAGCTGGCGGAGTTGGTGCTTCAGGTCCGTCCTCAGCAGTACGTAGTCGACCCGGTCCTCCACGTCCATCGGGTCGAAGTCGAGCGACCCGAGCGCCTCGAGCCACGACTCGTGGAACCGCTTCATTAGGGCGTCGCGCGCGCCGCCGACCGCGGGGGCGCCGAGCGGACGATGCTGCCCCGGTCGGCGTCGTACCGGGCGACGATGCCGGCCATCACGCCCGGCGGCGGGCCGATCGCCGCGACGTCGGCCGCGACGGCCATCGAGGCGGCCGGGTCAGCCTTCGGCCTGGGGTCGTCGGCGACGGCTGCGCGGGCCAGGATGAGGAAGGCAGAGGCTGCGATCGCCGACTTGGTCACCGGTTTCTCTCCATTGCGCGGTCAAAGCGGTTTCTCATTGATCCTGGCGACTCTTCGTAGGGTCGGCTGTGCGGACGCCTTCGATCCCGGCCGATCCCCCGGACGTCCGCACAGCGGACCCTACGAAGACCGACCGACCCAAAAGGAAAGGGGCCTATGATTCGATCCTCATGCCGCCGTATCGCCGCGATGGCCTCGCGCTCGGGGCGGGCCTTGTAGTACGGGTCGAGCGGGAAGCAGCCCGAGATCATCCCGTTCCGCGGTCCCGTCGTACAGTCGCTGAACGTCCGGCAGAGGAGCTTGCGCACGAGCGGACGGCCGGCGAGGACGTCGGCCGGCAGCTCAGGATACGGCAGCGCCATCCGGCCGATCCCGACGAAATCGGCCCATCCCTCGCGAATCACCCGCTGCGCGACGTTCGGCAGCCATTCCTGCAAGTAAGAGTAGCCCGACCCGACAATGATGAGACCCGGATGCCTTTCCTTGAGCCGCCTCGCGATCGCGATGTGCCGCGCGACTCCGACGAGCGGGTCCTCGGGCGGGAAGTATCCGTCCGACGGCGGGAACGCGGCCGGGCGGAGGATGTGCGGGTTGTAATAGGGCGTGCCGGCCGTCGTGCAGACCCAGCGGATGCCCAGCGACTCCAGCACGACGAGCACCGCCGACGGCCCCTCGATGTCGATGCCTAGGCCGGTCGCGTCGCCGCCGAAGGCGTAGGGGTACTGCTCGTTGCCCCAGGGCTCGGGCTCGCCGCGGCCGTCGGGGCCGACGCGGAACGGGCGGGTGTCGAACGTCGTCAATCGGACGCCGATCTCCAGCCCCGGCGCATCGGCGCGGATGCCGGCGACGACCTCGCGGAGAAACCGCGTGCGGCCCTCGATCGACCCGCCATACCTCCCGGGACGATCGACGGCCGTCAGGAACTCGTGACCGAGGTAGCCGTGGCAATGCTTGATGTCGACGAACGCGAACCCCGCCCGCTGGGCCTGCCTCGCCGCGCGGACGAAGTCGTTGACGAGACGCGCGACTTCATCGTCCGTGAGGACGTGCGGCAGTCTCGTCGGGCCGGAGCCGACGATCGAGCATGGGATGGCGATAGAGCGTGACCGGCTCGTAGCGCCGCTTGTCGTGCGGGCGCGAGTAGCGGCCCGAGTGGACAAGCTGGAGGCCCACGAACAGGTCGTCGTCCCGCCCGAACCGGGCGATGTGCTCGGCGACCAGCTCCTCCCGCATGCTCGCGATGGAACCAAGGGTCTCCTCGGAAATGGACAGTTGCTCGGGATTATCCCGCCCGTCGGCCCGGACGGCGACCGCCTCGCCGCCCCAGATCAGCTTCGCGCCGGACTGGCCGAACCGCCGCCACCGGCGCCGGGTCAGCTCGGAGGGCGTGCCGTCGAGGTTGCCGTCCCAACCCTCCATCGGCAGGATCGCGAACCGGTTGCCGACGGTCCGGCCGTCGATCGTGAATGGTCGCCCCAGGGGAGATTCGGGCCCGTGCGCGACGGCCTCGTCGAACGGGATGTCGGCACCGCAGTTCGCGAGGGCCCGGCGAAAGGCGTCGGCGGTCTTGAGCGAGGCGATCCGGGGGATGTCCATGCGGGGAGCTTAGCCTCTCGCGTCGAGTCGTTCCAGGATCGCCCGCAATACCTCGACATCCGAATCGGGGCGGGTCGGACTCGCGGGGTGGGTCGCGTCCGAGCCGATCCAGCCGCGGAGCTTGAGAAACATCGCCGCCGAATGCTTGTAGGCCGGAACCGGCGGGCGGAAGGCGAAGGCGCCGAGGTACTGAAGCATGTCGTTGAGCTCGTAGAAGTCGGCGTCGCCCGCGGCCCAGAGGGCGTCCCGCCGCGCGAACTCCTCGGGTGCGAACGTGCTCAACCCGAGCAGGTAGTCGCTCCCGTACATCACCATATCAATCCCCAGGTCGTTGCCCGTGTACACGCGGAAATCGGGCCGGACCTCGTCGCGGAGCATCAGCCTCCGCCACTCGTCCTCGCGGCGGAGCGACGAATGCTTGGCCCCGAGGCACGACGGGGATCTTCATGATGGCCCGGTACGTCCCCAGCGAGTAGATCCGCCCGAACGGCGCGAACATCGGGCCGAGCTCGAACGCAATGAACCGCCCGGCGGCCCGTCCGATCGCCTCATACGCGGCGACGATCCCGTCATCGGATTGCCCCGTGAGCCCGTACGACTGGAAGAAGACGGGCGTCGCTCCGCGGGCCTGGATCGCCTCGATCCGGCGGAGATACGCGTCGCGATCGAACGCCGCGCCCGGCTTATCCGAGACGAACGCGCCGGCGACGAACGGCCGGCCACCGAGGGCGTTGCGGGCCTCGTCGAGGGCGCGGTCCTGGGTCGTGTCGTCGAGCCGGTTGACGTGCCCGGTGTCCATGTTCACGGCCGGCCCGAGCCCGGCCTCGGCCGTCCGGAGGACGTGGTCGCGGAAGCCGGGCCAGTCGATGGTCCCACGGTCGTCGAGGAACGGCAGGAGGATCGCGGAAATGCCCTCGATCCGCCGCCGTGAGCGGATCATGCGTATTGGGTCGATCGGCGGTCTGGGCTCGGCGTGGTTCGGCATGGCTCGCGTCTCCGGCGGCTCCCTACCTCTTCGACAGCGATTCCAGGTAGTCGAGCAGCGACGCGAACTCCTTCACGGAGAGCCCCTTGACCAGCCCCTCGGGCATCACCGAGACGTCCGACTTGGCGCGCTCGACGACCTGCGACGTCGGCACCTGCGTCTCCTTCGCCTCGGCGTCGCGGAGGGTGATGGCGTCGGCGGCTTCCTTCGTGACGAAGCCGGTCAGGGTCCGGCCGTCTTCCAGGGCGAGGACGTTCGTGGCGAACCCCTGGGCGATTGTCTTGCTCGGCGACAGGACCGCCTCGGCCAGCTCGCGCCGCTTGTAGGTCGTCGCGATCGTGCCGAGGAACGGCCCCTTGGGCAGCTCGTCGGCGCGGACGGTGTGGCAGTTGACGCAGGTCAGCCGGTTGAACAGCCGCTCGCCCGCGCCGCGGTCGCCCTTCGCGGAGGCGACGGCGCCGAGGATGTCGTCGACCTTCATCGATTCCAGCTTCGGCCCGACGGCCAGCGCCGCATCCTTGTTCGGGTCGAGCCCCAGCTCGCGAGCCGCCTCGCGTGCCGCGGAGGCGACGGCCGGGTCGGGGTCGTTGATCGCGGACAGGACGCGGTCGGCCGACGCCTGGTGGCCGATCAGGGCGACGGCGCGGAGGATCTGCACGCGGCGGGGCACGTTCGCCCAGCCCGCCTCGACGGCCTTCGCCGCGGCCGACCGCGCCTCCGATCGCCCCTCGCGTGACGACGCCAGCACGAGCAGCGCCGCCTCGGCCCACGCCGAGGCCGGTCCGTCGTGCCGCGCGGCCACTGCCTCGAGCTGACGACGCCGGCCGGCGAGCCGGCGGCCTTCGAGAAACGCGGCGCGGGCCTCGCGGAATGGCGAGGTGTCGCGACATTCCTCGTGGAGGGCGGCCAGCGTCTCGAGCGCGGCGCGGAGGCCGTCGTCGCCGTCGACCTTCAGGAGCGCGACGGTCGCCTCGGACCGTTGCGCGGCCGCCCCCTCCTTCGCCGATCGGACGAGGAACGGCACGGCCGATGCCGGGACGTCGCGGCTCCGGGCGAGGTGCGCGACGACGGCGGGGATGAGCTTTGGATCAGCGTTAGCCCGCGCGACGATCGCGGCGTCGTCGACCTTGACCTTGTTCCGGTCGAGCTCGCGGAGGATCGCGGCGAACTCGTCTCCGCTGGCCTTGTCGAGCACCTGCTTCAATGCGGCCTCGATCTTCGGCGTGGCCTCCCAGGACTCCGGTTGATAATAGGGCCCCGACGTGTCGGGCCGCGTGCCCCAGCTATCGCCGCGCCAGAAGCCTTCGCGGTGGTCGAGGCGGGCGAGCGCGGAGATCAGGCCGAGGCGCAGGTCGGGATGCGCCTCGGACGCGAGGCGGCGGAGCAGGCCGTCGGAGACCGCGGTTTCGTGGATCGCCTGGAGGGCGCGGAGGGCGCCGATGCGTCGCGCGGGCCGGGCCAACCATCTATTGTCGACGACCGTAAAGAGCGCGTCCGCGGCCTTGAGGGCGGTGAGGGCCTCGACGGCCGCGTGGGCCACGATCGGGTCGGCATCACCCAGTAGAGCGGTGATGGCCTTCCCATATTCGGGCTTCCCGAGCCGGGCGAGGCACGCGATCGCCTGGCGACGGACGCGAGGGTCCTCGGCCCGGAGGCCGTCGAGGATCACGCCGGTCCGGTCCGGATCGACGTCGATCTTGCCGAGTCGATCGGTCATGGCGCGGAGGGCGTACTCGCGAAGCGCGGGGACCGTCTCCGTGATCCGGGCCATGATGTGGAAGGCGAAGGAACCGGCCTTGTTCTGCGGGTCCTCCCTCTGCTGCATGGCGGCCGCGAGCTTCTCGACGACGAAAAGCGCGGCGACACGGGTCGCGAGGGGCTTCGACTCACTGATGACGACACGGGAAAGAATGGCAAATTCTTGATGATCCGCCTCCCCCCGGTGGATTAGCTCGCGCTGCGCCGCTAACCTTCGCCGATGGCTCGGCGATTCGAGTTCCGGGTAGAGGGCGGAGAGGGGCAGCTTCGCGTAATCCGGCAGCGGCTCGGCCCTGTGGCCCCTGCGGCGTGACCCGCAGGATGAACCCCACATCCTCCCCCGCGAACGTGAACGTCGCCCCCTTCCAGCTCGACACGTAGAGATGCCCATTCGCGTCGACATCAAGATCCGTCACGCGCGGGACGGTCAGGAACTCGGTCTGGTCGGCCGTGAACGTGGCCCCCTTGGGCGTGAGCTTGTGGCGGAAGACGCGCTCGCGGCCCCAGTCGGCCGTGTAGAGGGCGCCGCGATAGTCGTCGGGGAATCCAGGCTCGCTCAGATAGAGGGCGCCGCAGCCGGAGCCGCCGCCGTAGTCGGCGAGAGGGGCGATCACTTCATCCTTGAAGTTCGTGAAGAGCGACGGATAGCCGTGGTCGTCGAGGCCCGTGAAGTGGTGGAGGCGGATGTCCCAGCCGCCGCCGTCGTTCGTGTTATCGCGGGCGAAGGCGTTCAAGAGCGGGTCGATCGCGACCTCGAGGATGTTCCGCGTCCCGCGCGAATAGAGCTCGAGGCCGGTCCCGTCGGGCCGGACGCGGACCACGCCGCCGCCGCGGAGCTGCAACGTGCGGCCGTCGGTCCCCTCGGCCTTGAGGAAGCCGAAGTCGCCGATGGCGAGGTAGAGCCAGCCGTCGATGCCCAGCGTCACCCCGTTCGACGTGTGGTCGGCCGGGCGGTCCTTGAAGGTGAAGGCGATGTTCTTGACGAGGATTTTTTCCTCATCAGCGACGCCGTCCCCATTTTTATCGATATAAGCACTCAGGTTGCGGCGGGTGCATCAGGTAGAGTCGGTCGCGGTCCCAGACCAGGCCGCGGGGGCTGTCGACGTCGGGGACGAACCGCTTCACCTCGTCGGCGCGGCCGTCGCCGTCGAGGTCGCGGAGCCGGTAGACCGAGCCGCGATGCGGCTCCCGGTCGAGCGAGCCGTTGCGGTCGGACGAGACGTAGAGCGTCCCGTCCGGCGCGGCGGCGACGAAGACGGGATAATTGATCGCCGGTGGCGCGGCGAACACGGTGGCCTCGAAGCCGTCGGGGATCTTCACGCTTTTCATGTAAGCCGCGTCCTTCTCGGCCGCGGCGGACTTGGGGTCGAGCGTAACTGTCTTGTCGCCGAAGACCTCGAACTCGATGAGGCTGCCCCAGCCGCCGTCATCCTTGCCGAGGAAGGTCACGCGGATGTAGCGGTAGGCATCCGGGCGGAAGCCGACCTTGTTCGGGCTCGCGGTCGTGTTCGTCGTCCCGTTGAAGAGGGGCATCCACGCCTTGCCGTCCTTCGAGCCGTCGAGCTTGAACCGGTAGACGCCGCCGGATTCCCAGTCGAGCGTCGCGGCGTCGACGAGCGTCGGGTCGCCGAGGTCGACCTGGATCCACTCGCCGACGGCCGGGCCGCTCGGGCACCAGCGCGACGCGGGCTTGCCGTCGAAGGCGTCCCCGACCGGGTGCCCGCCCTGCGTGCTCGACGCCGAGCCGGTCCGTCCCAGCGCCAGGTTGACGGGGACGACCCTCACGCCCGCCGCCTTGAGATAGCCGTCGTCGAGCTTGCCCGCGGCCCAGAGCACGCCCCGGGTCAGCAAGTCGAGGTACTGCGGGGCGCCGACGGTCTCGTTGTGATGCCCCAGCGTCGTGCCGAAGACGCGGGCCTTCTCATATTGATTCGTCCAGACGCAGACCTCGTCGTTCCCCTTCTCCTTGTTCTTCGACGTGGCGAGCGGATGCGCGGTCGGCCAGACCTTCTCGATCCAGTAGAGCTCGCCCGCCGGATTCGCCCAGGCGGGGCCGAACTTCGCCATGACCGGGTGCTGCGGGTCGACGTTGAGCACCTCGTGCGGATACCCCGCGCCATGGCGCCGGGAGGTCACGCCGAGGAACTTGAACCACTCGTCGGTGCCGTCGCGGTACGAATGCATCGCGCAGTGGAGCACGACCGCCGGCAGGCCCGCCTTGTGGGGGGCGAGGATGCGCGCGGTGTAGGGCGGCTCCTTGACGTCGGAGAAGCACTCGTCATGGATGACGAGGTCGTAACCCTTGTACCAGTCGTCGGTGGAGTAGAGCGGGATCTTCGAGTTCGTCGCGGTCCCGCCCTGCTGGACGGCGGTCACCTCGATGTGGGCGCGCTCGGCGAGGCCCTTGGCGATGAGGTCCTTCTGCTTGGTGTAATCGTGGCAGCACCCGCCGCAGACGAGGAGGACTTTCAAGGGCTTCGGCGGGGCTTCGGCGGCGAGGAGAGGGGTCGCGGCGAGGACGAACGTGGCGGTGAGTGAGCGCAGGCTGAGCATGGCGGGGCTTCCGGGCGGGCGGGGTCCGGCGCGACGAAGGTTGTCGGCGCGATGGGCGCAGTATAATCGGCCTCGGGCGGCCGTGCGACCGGGCATCAGGGCGCAAGGACCAGAGGAGAACCGCCGATGGATTCGGCCAAGGCCCACTGGGAGGGCGTCTACGCCACGAAAGCCCCGACGGAGGTGAGCTGGTATCAGCGCCATTGCGCCCTCTCGCTGGAATTCATCGCGAGGGCCTGCGCCGGCCGCGATGCCGCCATCGTCGACGTCGGCGGCGGGGCGTCGACGCTCGTCGACGACCTGCTGGACGCCGGCTATGAGGCCTCACGGTCCTTGACATCTCGGCGTTGGCCCTCGAAGCCGCGAGCATGCGGCTCGGCCGCCGGGCGGCCCGCGTCGCCTGGATCGAGGCCAACGTTGGCCGCGCGGCGCTTCCTGATGGCCGGTACGACGTCTGGCACGACCGGGCCGTCTTCCACTTCTCACTGACCAGGAGGAACGGGCGCGGTACGTGGAGGCGGTCCGGCGCGTAGTCCGGCCCGGTGGCCACGCGATCGTCGCAACCTTCGGGCCCGATGGCCCGTCGCGGTGCAGCGGCCTGCCGGTCGTGCGCTACAGCCCCGACCGCCTCCACAACGAGTTCGGGGACGAGTTCGTACTGGTCGAACACGCGTCCGAGGCGCACCGGACTCCGTCCGGGACGACCCAGCAGTTCATCTACGGCTTCTGCCGGATGCCCGGCCCGGCGACTTCGCGCGGCGCGGCTCCCAGGTCTGATCGACGGGATCGACCGCGACGACCCAGCCGCCGCCGTCTCGCGCCGCGGCCGCGATCCGGGCCGCCAGGCCGGCCTCCGCCCGGCCCCAGCCCTGGAACACGGCAACGACCCGCTCGGGCCCGACGGCCTCGCCGCCCCGGGGGGGTCGTCGGAAGAGGGCGAGCCCGGACTCGGCCCAGCCCGGCTCGCGGCGGAACGACTCCGACCAGAGGGCCACAGCCAGCGGGCCCGCGGTCGAGGCGCAGAGCGGGTTCCAGCCCCGGGCGTAGCGCGGCCAGCAGTCGTTCTTGGCGCACTCGACCCGGCCGCAGAGGCCGGTGGTCCGCTCGGCCTTCGGCATGTCGGCCGGCTCGCACTCGGTCACCCAGACGGGGACGACGACCTTGCCCGGGTACCGCGTCCGGACCACCGCGACGAGCCGGGCCGCGGCGTCGTCGCCGGGGGTCTTGGGGGCGGTCGACGGGTTGCCGTAGTCGAGGGCCCAGCGACACTGGTCGTTGCCGCAGCCGCACGACGACGGGCCCGCCTGGAGGTCGTTGAGGAAGGCCCCGGCCCACGGCCCGGGCAGGCCGTCGAGGAGCGCCTCGATCCGTGCGCGATGAGCTTCGAACGCCGGCGCGTAGCCGATCGGCACCCACGGCCACGCCTTGACCACCCAGCCCGGCCTCGCGGCCGGTGCGTCGGGGAAACGGCTTCGCCAGTCGTCGTGATGGCCGCCGATCGAGGCCGTCCAGTCCGGGTGGGCGTCGGCCATCGCGGGGTTGCGCGCGACCTCGATCCAGGGATAAAGCGCCACGCCCTCGCGATCAGCCAGGGCAGCCAGGGACGCCCAGCGAGGGCGCGGAATCGACTCGTCGAGCGGCACGACGATCGCGTTTGCCCCCCGGGCCTTCCAGCCGCGCAAGGCCTTCGCCTCGGCGTGGTCGGCCCCGAGCAGCACGCCCCGGATCGGCGCCGCGCCCGGCCCGTCTGCCCGCGCGATCGCCCACGGCGCGAGGGCGAGGGCCGCCAGCGTGGCGAGGGCGGGGCGTTGCATGGGCGGCCTCGATCGGATCCTCAGGGCCGCCCTCCGTCCAGCCTGGCGGGGCCGGCCGCCGTGCCTTAGACTCGGGCCGTCCGGGCCGGGGTCCTCAGGCTCCGACGCCGGGCCCACCCCGCAATGTTGGAGGGTCGAACGTGGCTGCCATCCTACTCGCCTTGGCGCTCATCGGGAACCCGCCGGACGACCCCCCGTCACCCAAATTCGAATTCCGTCCGGAGATGTTCCCGACGCTGGTCAACCCCGCGTGCTCGCATTGCATCGACGAGTGCGAGCGCAAGGCCGGCGAGTTCCGCCCCGACGACCGCGTCCTGGCCTGGATCCGCGGCAAGTACGACGGCGGGGCGATCCCCTACCGCTGGTTCCTCGTCCCCTACCGGGTCATCAGCGACACGTACGGCGTCTTCGTCCACGACGCCGACGCCGGCTTCGCGCGGGGCTGGCCCGCCTCGCTCGACTACCGCTTCCACGGCTGGCGCAACGGCGTGATGGTCATGCGGCACAAGGACGGGACGCTCTTCGACTGCCTGACCGGCGTCGCCTTCGAAGGCCCCCGCAAGGGAGAGCGGCTTGAGCCGCTGCCGACGATCGAGACCGACTGGGGCCCGTGGCTGAAGTCGAGCCCGGGGACGGTCGCCTACGCGATGGTCGCGAAGTTCGAGCCCCGGCCCATGCCCGAGGCGACTGACCGCCGAGTCGCGCGCGACCCGGCCCGCCCCCGACCCGCGGCTCGACGCCGAGGAGCGCGTCTTCGGCCTCGACCTGGGCGAATCCGCCGCCGCCTGGCCGCTGAAATCGTTCGGCGCGGGCCCCGAGGTGCGCGAGGTCAAGGTCGGCGGGCGGCCCGCGGTGATCCTCTGGGACGGGCGGACGCGGACCGCCGCCGCCTATGCCCCCGAGGTCGAGGGCGGGTCGGCCGACCTCGTGGAGCTGGCCGCCGACCCGGGCGACCCCGATGCCCCGTGGGTCGACCGGCGGACCGGGTCGCGCTGGTCGATCGCCGGCCGCGCCGTCAGCGGCCCGCTCAAGGGGCGGACGCTCCGCTGGCTGCCGGGCGTGATGGTCAAGTGGTACGCCTGGGCGGCCGAGTATCCCGGCACGGCCCTGGAGGTGGAAGGCGCGATAGGGGGGCGACGGCCATGCGGCGAATCGGGCCGAACGCGCGCCGGAATGATCCTCGGCGCCTCGCTCCTCTGTCTCGCCGCCCGGCTCGCGACCGGGTATCGCGAGCGCAGGCCCAGGGCACGCCGGTCGACCTCTCGGGGTATCGGGACGCGGCGGGGGTGTCTGTCCGCCACGACGGCGACACGATCGCCCTCGCCTGGCCGATCGAGGGCGGCGAGTCGGGCCGGCTCGTGCTCGACCTGCGGCCGGGCGTGCCGCTGATCGCGTCGATGGGCCTGGCGGACGGAGAAGGGCGAAGAGGTCGCCATCCTCAAGGCGGTTGACCCGGTGACGGCCGTGACGGTCGGCTCCCGCGTCGGCACGAACGACCGGCCGCCGGGGATGAGCCCGTTCAACACCTTCTTCGACTCCCCGGCGAAGCGGCCCTACGAGGAACCTCGGGCCCAGCTCGACGCTCCAGCGCGCCCGCGTGACGGGAGGCGGGCCGCGCACGACGGTCATCCTCGATCGCCTCGCGGCCGGGTCGTTCGCCGGTTCGCTCCAGCTCACGGTCTACGCCGGGGCGCGGCTGGTCCACGTCGAGGCCGTGATGAGCACCGACGAGCCCGATCGCGCCTTCCTCTACGACGCCGGCCTCGTCGCCGAGCGGCCGAGCTGGAGGGGGATGGCCTGGACCGACATCGAGGGGAACGTCCGCCACCAGGACCTGCCCGTCCGCGAGGGGGCGAATGTCACCCGCCAGTACGCGGTCCGCCACCGGGCCATCGTCGCCGAGGCCGACGGCGGCGCGGTCGCGTGCTTCCCCCCGCCGCACCAGTTCTTCACCCCGCGCGACTACACCGACAACCTCCGGACGGTCTGGTCGGGGGCGTGGCTCCACGGGGTCGTGTACCGTCGCGGGTTCGGCATCCGCCAGTCCCTGACGGGCGGCGGCAGCTACGCCCCCTGGTTCAACGCCCCGCCCGGGACCGAGCAGCGGATGGGCGTCTTCTACCTCCTCTCCCGCGGCAGGGCCGAGGACGCCCTCCGCGAGACGCTCCGCTACACCCACGGCGACCGGTTCCCCGAGCTGCCGGGGTACAGGACCTTCACCAGCCACTGGCACATGGCGATCACCATCGCCGCCATGAAGGAGATCGCGGAGGGTAAGGGGCGGACGACGCCCGACTTCGTGAAGATGTTCAAGGATATGAACGTCAACTATCATCCACCTCGCCGAGTTCCACGGCGACGGCCACCCGCAGGATCCGGGTCCGCTGCGGGTGCCCGAGCTCGACGCGATGTTCGCCGAATGCCGGCGCGTCTCCGAGGGCGGCCCGCTGTTCCTCCCGGGCGAGGAGGCCAACGTCCACCTCGGCCCGCGCGACCCGAAGACGCCGCGGGGGCACTGGCTTTACCTCTTTCCGCACCCGGTCCGCTGGATCATGGGCCGGACGCCCTTGCTGCCGTTCGCCGAGCGAGAGCCGGGCGGCGGCGTCCTCTACCGCGTGCGGAACGGCGAGGAGATGCTCCGCCTCCTGGAGGTCGAGCACGGCCTGGCATGGACGGCGCACCCGCGGATCAAGGCGTCCAACTGGACGCCGGACGCCTACCGGGACGAGCCCTTCTTCAAGTCCCCCAACTGGCTCGGCGCCGCGTGGAAGGCGATGCCGGCCGACCTCTCTCGCGAGCGGCTCGGCGACCGCGCGCTCGATCTGCTCGACGACATGGCCAACTGGGGCGCCCGCAAGTACGTGCTCGGCGAGGTCGACGTCTTCAAGATCGACCACACGCACGAGCTGTACGGCCACATGAACGTCAACTACCTAAAGCTCGACCGCGTCCCCCGGTTCGACGAGGACTGGTCGCCGGTCCTCGACGCGCTCCGCAACGGCCGGTTCTTCGTGACGACGGGCGAGGTCCTGCTCCGATCGTTCACCGTCGGCGGCAAGGGGAGCGGCGAGACGCTGGCGGCCGGCAGCCCCGAGGTGAAGTTCGAGCTGGAGTGGACCTTCCCAATGCGGTTCGCCGAGGTCGTCTCGGGGGACGGAGCGAAGGTCTACCGCGAGCGTATCGAGCTCGGAGAGACGGGCCCGTTCGGCCGGCGGACGGTGGCGCTCACGCCCGACCTGAAGGGCCGGCGCTGGGTCCGCGTCGCCGCGTGGGACGTCGCCGGCAACGGGACGTTCTCGGAGCCTGTGTGGCTCGAGCCGACCGGGCCGTGACCGCGCCGCGGTGTCGGCCGTTCGTGCCATTCTTCGCGAGATGGCTCCCCGCCCCCGGGCATCGGATGGTCGAGAATGGTCGGGTCATGGCGGGCCGAACGAGCCAGCCGGGGGGACTCGGCTTGACCCTCCCCGGGCCGGCGGGCAGACTGTTGCGTGGGCGACGCCGATCTGCTCTAAACCCCCGCCCGTACGAGCCCCGATGACCGGACTGTCTCGCGTCACGCGGATGATCCTCGCCATGGCCTCAGCATTCCTCGGGAGCCCGACGGGGCTCCACGCCTCACGGCCCGACCTCCTGGTCGGCCGCCGGGTGATCATCCGCTTCGGCACCGCACACAACACCGGCGAGCCGGCCTTCGACGAGCGGGTCGAGGACTCGCTCCGCGGGCGGCGGCGGCGGGTGGTGCGGACCTACCGCGTCGAGAAGGCCGAGGGCGACCTGCTCTGGCTCCGCGCCGAGCGGTCCGGGGCGCGCGGCTGGGCCCCGGCCGGGGACGTTGTCCCGCTCGACCGCGCCGTCGCGATCTTCAGCGAGGAACTCCGCGACCACGCCGACGACCCGGCCGTCTACCTCGACCGCGCCGCAGTCCTGGCCGACCAGGGCGACTTCGCAGCGGCCGTCGCCGACTGCGACGCCGCGATCCGCCTCGACCCGGAGAGCGAGGTCGCCCACGTCTGCCGCGGCAACTTCCTCGCGTCCTCGGGGGAACTCGACCGGGCACTGGCCGACTTCGACCGGGCGATCCAGCTCGACCCCGGGTACGCCCTGGCCCACTACTCCCGCGGCTTCACGGCCGTCCTGAAGGGCGACGCCCGCCGCGCCCTGGCCGATCTCGACGAGGCCGCCCGCCTCGACCCCCGCGACCCGCTCGCGCCGAGGGCCCGGGCCTGGCTCCTCGCCGCCTGGCACGACCCGGCCGTCCGCGACCCCTCGAGCGCCGTCGCCTCCGGGACTCGCGCCTGCGAGCTGACCGACTGGTCAGACGCCCCCTCGCTCGCCGCACTGGCCGCCGCGCACGCCTCGGCCGGCGACTTCGCCGCGGCCGTCTCCACCCAGGAGAAGGCCGTCGCCCTCCGCCCCGAGGGCCCCGCCCGCATCGAGGCGCACCGCCGCCTCGCCCTCTACCGCGGCGGCTCGCCCTACCGCGACGCCGACGCCTCGACGCCCTGACGTTCGCGCGGCGATCGAGCCCGGCTTGACGGCCGTCGGCGGTGGGGGCATGCTGTCGCGCGCCTGGCATCCAGATCGGCGGGTGGCCGGGGCAGAGCGAGCGGTGCCCCGGGGGTGCCGGCCTCGGATCCCGGGGCACCGCTGCGCTCTGCGCCGGCCACCCCGCCCGATCTCTCACCGGGTTGGCAGAGGTTTTCGACAGAGCAACTCCCGTTCGACAAGGCCCGCAAGCCCTATCACGAGGAGCCCGGGGCCGACCGCGTCGCCGCGCCGGCCAGGACTGATGGAGCCGGAGACGCTCCGAGGTCAGGCCGGGTCATCCGCCGGCTCGACATGCACCAGCACGTCCCGCACCGGCCCGATCCGCCCGATGAGCCGGTCCTTGACGCGGTGGGCGATCGCGTGGCCCTCGCGGACGGTCAGGTCGGGGTCGACCTCGATGTGGATGTCGACGAGGTATTCCAGGCCCGCCTTGCGGATGCGGAGGGTCTCGACGTCGCGGACGCCGGGGACGGCCTGGGCCTCGGCGCGGACGGTGGCGAGCAGGTCGGGGTCGGCCTGGCGGTCCATCAGGCCCTGGACGTTCTCCCAGAGCAGGCGGGCGCCGATCCAGAGGATGGTCGCGGCGACGGCCACGGCGGCGGCGTGGTCGGCCCATCCCCACGACGGCCCGCCCCACTTCGCCGCGGCCACGCCCGCGAGCACGACGAGCGAGCCGAGCGGCGTCGAGCCGGTAATCCCACGCCGTCGCGAGCAGGGCGGCCGACCCCGTGCGGCGGGCGACGCGGCTCGTCCGTCGATAGAGCGCCTCCTGGACAAGCGCACCGCCGGCCGCGATCCAGAGCGTGAATCCCTCGGGCGCCGTGTGGGCCCGGCCAAGGCCGGAGAGGGCCTCGTAGCCGATGGCCAAGGCCAGCGCGATCAAGGCGACGGCGATCCCCTGCCCCGCGAGCGACTCGGCGCGGGCGTGGCCGTAGGGATGCTCGCGGTCGGCGGGCCGCTCGGCGACGGCCAGGGCCATGAGCAGCGCGGCCGAGATCAGGCCGTCGACCAGCGAATGCGCCGCGTCGGAGACCAGCGCCACCGAGCCGCCAAGTAGCCCCCCGGCGAGCTTGACCGCCCCCAGCCCGAGGCTGATCGAGAGGCCCCACGCGGCGGCCCGGCGGCTGTCGTTGTAGAGTTCGCCGCCCAAGGTCGACCCCCGGCCCGCCGACGAGCCTCGCCGGGGTTGGGATTGTGGTCGATGTTCCGGCGGCTCCGCAAGCCCGGGGCGGCGATCCGCGGAATTCAGGCCTCGAGCACCGCCCGGAACCGGACCTTGCCCGAGCGGACGCGGTCCACGGCGTCATTGACGTCCTTCATGGGGAGGACCTCGACCATCGGCTTCACGCCTTTCCGCGCCGCGAAGGAGAGCATGGCCGCGATGTCGGACGGGCTGCCGGCCTGGCTGCCGCTGACGGACCGCTCGTACAGGAGCGGGAAGGGCGGGATCTTCATGTCGGCCCCGGTGAGGCCGACGTTCACCAGCCGCCCCTGCGGGCGCAGCGCGTTCACGTAGTCGCCCCACGGTATGTCCGCCGAGACGGTCGAGAGGATGAAGTCGAACGAGTTCGCCGCCTTCTTCAGCTCGTCGGTCCCCCTGGTCGCGATGAACCGGCTGGCGCCCAGGGCACGGGCCTGTTCGTCCTTGTCGTGCGACGTCGAGATCGCCGTCACCTCGCATCCGGACGCCGCGAGGAACTGAACCGCCAGGTGACCAAGGCCGCCGATGCCGACGACGGCCGTGCGCATCCACGGGGCGACGCCGAAGTGGAGCATCGGCGTGAAGACGGTCGTCCCCGCGCACATGAGCGGGCCGGCGACGGACGAATCGAGCGCGTCGGGGATCGGCACCGCGAACTTGGCCTCGCATCGGACCGACTCGGCCCAGCCCCCGTGATGGCGGACGATCGTCGGCCGGTCCTTCGCGCAGAACGATTCGAGGCCGCGGCTGCACCACTCGCACTGGCCGCACGAGCCGCAGTGCCAGCCGACGCCAACCCGCTGGCCGACCCGCGCCGCGTCGACGTGCGACCCGACCGCGGCGACCGTGCCGATCACCTCGTGGCCGGGGACGAGCGGGTACGTCGAAAAGCCGAGGTCGTTGTCGATCATCGCGACGTCGCTGTGACAGATGCCGCAGAATTCGACGCGGACCTCGACTTCGCGCGGCCCGAGCGGGCCCGGCTCGTATTCGAACGGCTCCAGGCGACTCTTCGCGGTCTTGGCGGCGTAAGCCTTCACGCCCATCGGGATGCTCCGTGCGAGTTGAACGTGGCGACGAGGCCGCCCGCGGTGCGGGACCTCGTCGCTCGTTATAGTCGCCCGGCAAGCCCGGGGATATCCCCGGCCGCGTGGTTCAGTGAGAGGCCCGGCCTCCCGGCTTCGGGCCGGCCGCGATGGTCGTGAGGCTCCGCATCCCGCGCCGATCAAGAGAACGAGGCGGCCTCGCGCCGCGATGATGAAGGATGCCCTTTGACAAGTTGGTTGCTCGCGGTTCGAGGCCCGGCGACCCGGCCCCAACCCGCACGAGGCCGCACCGGGGCGAACGAAAGACAGCTCTCGGGTTCGCACGGCGCAGGAGGCACGGGTCGCGGCGGCGCGAAGGCTCAGGTTCGCTCGGCGCGGGGTCGTCGTCGAGCGGGCCGGCGGCCGGTGCTCCGTCCCGCACGGAGGCGAACGAATGGCGGCCGCTCGGGTTCGCTCGGCGCCCGGACCGCCATCCGGCACCCCCTCCCAGGGTCCGGGCCCGGCTCACTTCACCGGGAACTCGCCCGGCGGGGCGCCGGTGATCGGCCCGGCCTTCGCCTCCTTGAAGTCGGCGAGCGGGCCGGGGGCGAGGCTGTGCGGCGGATCGTCGCCGGGCTCGAAGAGGATCACCAGATCGGTGATGTCGCGGGGGAGTTGCCCCCATAACACGTAGCGGTTGAGCGGGTCCATGCATTTGTTCTTCACAGAGAGCCGATAGCCGGGGAGGTTCCACGTCTCGATGTCGGGGAACTTGACGCCGAGGCCGACCTCGCCCTCGGGAAGGCCGCCGATCTCGAATCGACCGCGGTCGTCGACGTCGGCGTAGATGACGCCGCCCGCCCCCCCGGCGTAGCCGAGCGCCTTGGTCCTGGGCGGGATCGCCCGGCCGTCAGAGAAGACGATCCGCCCGGCGAGCGTCCGCCCGGCACGGACTTCCATGTCGCCGAGGTCGATCGACGTCCCGTCCCCCTCGGTCTTGAACTTCCGCGGGACGACCGAGCCGCCGCCCGGCAGGCCGCCGGTCCTAGCGTAGGCATGGAACTCGTCGTCGGTGTAGGCGTGCTCGAAGCGGAACCGGCCGTCGGCGCCGGTCTTCGACTCGAGGTGGCCGAGGAAGTGATCCATGAAGCCGCTGACCTGCCCGAGCCCCACGGGGACGCCGGCCACCGGCTTGCCGTCGCGGACGAGCCGCCCGCTGACCGTGACCCCGGTGCCGAGCCGTAGCGGTTCCCTTAGCTGCCCGTCGGTGTCGGTCTTGAACATCCTTGAGGCCAGCCCCGGCGGGGCCTCGACCTTCACGGAGAACTCGCGGAAGAACCCCTTGGCCGTGAAGGCGAATCGGCCGTCGGCGCCGGTCTCGATGGGCCCGCGCTCAATCACCTCGGTCATCTGCGCCTGCACCTTCGCCCCGGCCACCGGACGGCCGTCGGGGCCGATGACCTTGCCGGTGACCTTCGTCGGCCCCTTCGTCTCGGGCGGGACGGCCCGGCCGCTCGCGACGGCCGGCGCCGGCTTCGAGCGCGGCAGGCCGAACTGGTCCTCGAGCGCCCCTTCGAGGGCGTCGGTGAAGGAGTCGAACTTGCCCACGAGAATGCCGTTGCGATCGATCACGAACGTCGACGGCCACGAAAAGATCTCGTAGGTATCCGCCGTCCGTCCGGAGCCCTTCTCGCCGGCCCCGGACGCGTAGGGGCGCGGCGACTTCCCGGCCGGCGGACGGTCGAGCAGGACGGGGAACGGCAGCTCCTTGCCGGCAAGGAACTGCTGCCGGATCGGCGCGAACGCCTTCCGATAGTCGTCGGCCGAGGCGAACGAGGCGTCGTGCAACGCAAGTATGACGAGCGGTTGATCCGCGAACCGTTCCTTTAGGGCCGCGAGCCTTGGCATCGCCTGGAGGCACGGCCCGCACCAGGTCGCCCAGAAGTCGAGCACGACGACCTTGCCGCGGTAGTCAGCGAGCCGAACCGGCTTGTCGTCGAGGTCGGTCGCGTCAATCTCGGCCGCGGGGCCGCCGGCCATCCGGACGCTGGCGATGCTCGGGAGCGTGAAGTCAGGCAGGTCGTACGGGCCGTCGCCGGGCGGGACGTCGAGGTCGGAGACGTGCAGGACGGTCTCCGAGCGGAACTCGACCTTGTACTTCCCGACCGGCAGGCGGACCTCCAGATGCCGCCTCATGTGCGCCGGGTCGTTGGCGTTCGGGTTGGGCAGCATCCACTTCTGCCATTCATCGCCGAACTTGCCGGCGGCGTCGACGGTGTAGATCGTCCAGCTCAGGTAGGCCTTCGGGTCGTCCTTCGGGACCTCGATGACCCGGCCGCGGACGAGGCGCGTCGGCCGGAGCGTGATCTCCAACGGCTTGTCGAGCTCGCCTTCCTTGAGGGGCGCGATCGCCTGGAGCGCGTAGTCGGCCGAGGCGAAATGCAGCTTCGACTGGCCGGGCCACATGAGCTCGACGGCGAACCGGCCCTCCGCGTCGGTCCGGACGGCGTCCTGCTTGCCAAGCGCGGCGGCCATCCACCAGTCGCCCTTCGCCACGCGGACGGTGTAGGCGCTGTACTGCTTCGCGACCTCCTCGTCCGTGAGGCTGCGGCCGTCGCCGCCGAAGACGACGGGCCGCCACGGGCGGATGTCGTCGGGGTGGACGGGATGCCAGGGGGTCGACTCGGTCCGGTACTCGAAGTACTTGCTGACCTCGCCCGGCGGGACGACCTGCCCACGCTCGTCGCGATACGGCTCGGCGCTCGCGGAGGAACCGGGGCGGCGGGTTGTCCCACGTATCTTGCAGGGGCCTCGGGTCGCTGCCGACCCAGGCCTTGGCGACCGGTCGTCCCTGCTCGTCGCGGACGACGCCGCGGACCGTCCTGTTGGCGACGGCCGGCTTCGTGGGGAGGAGCAGCGGGGTGGACGGCGCGGCCTTCACGGTGGCAACGGCTGGCTTGCCGTCGGCCTCCGGCTCGTCCGTCCGCCGCAACGTCCAGGCGGCGGCGCCCGAGGCAGCGACCGCGACCGCTGTGATTCCGAGGATCGTCTTCATCTTGGCGAATGTCATGGCCTTCAGGACCTCCCGCGCGAGGGCGGCCGACGCCGGCCCCTCGCCGAGGGCGGCCGCCCCGGACTTCGTGGTGAATCGGATCGCGGCGCGGACCGTCGCCTCGGCCCACGCCGCCGGCGCGGGCGAGGCGGCCCATCCCGCGCCGAGCAGGGCGGCCGACGCCGTGACCCCCCTCCGCGCGAGCCGTGACTTCAACTTGGCCCGGCCGCGTGCGAGTCGGCTCTGGAGCGTCCCGAGCGGCCAGCGGAGCCGCGCCGCGGCCTGCTCCTGGGTGAGGCCTTCGAGGTAGCAGAGGACCAGCGGCGAACGGAACGGCTCGGGCAGCCGGCCGAGCTCCTCGTGCAGCGCCGCCGAGCGCTCGAGCTCGATCATGGGGACTGCCGCCCCCCCGGCCGCGCGCCCGGCCGCCATCTCGCCCCCCTTCTTCTCTCGGGCCCTCCGCCGCATGATCGCGACCCGCGCCCGGTACGAGACGCGGACCGCGACGCCGTGGAGCCAGCTCGCGACCGACTCCCGCCGCGCGATCGAGCGAGCCCGCCGCGCCAGGACGAGGAAGGTCGCCTGCGAGGCGTCCTGGGCCTCGTGCTCGTCGCCGAGCACCTGGCGGCAGACTTGCAGGACCATCGCCCCGTGCCGCTCGACCAGCGCGGCGAACGCGACCTCGGCGGCCGCGCCGGCGGGGTCGTCGGCGAACCGGGCCAGGAGCTGCCCGTCGCCCAGGCCCGCGGCCGTCCCGTCGCGGAAGAGCGACTCGACATGCCTCAGGGCGGTCGGTGTTGCGTCGCCTGCCATCGGCTCGTGGCCCCCGCCGCGTCGGATCACGCGCTGTAGTGTCCGCGGCCGCCCCGATCATTCCCTGGGTCTGCGGAGATTTTCCGAGATCGGCCCTGCGGACGAAAGGCTCATGGCGGGACCGGGTTTTGACGAAAAAGAGGATTGTGACGGCCGATCCTCGCCCCGATTCCGGCAAGGACTCGAAGCGGAGCCACGCCCGGATGTCCGAGCTTCGCCGATCGCTGCTGGCCTACTTCGCCGCAATGGCCGGTTGCGGCGTGATCCTTGTCCTCCTGCTCCAGCTCTGGCGGGCCGACTTCCGCGTGCCGTTCTCCTACGGCGGCGACGCCGTCTGCGCAGATCTGGGTCAAGGGCCTGGCCGAGCACGGCTGGTTCCTCGAGAACCCCTCGCTCGGCGCCCCGGGCCGAATGGAGATGCACGACTTCCCGCTCGCCGACGGCCTCTTCTTCGCCCTGCTCCGCGGCTTCGCCCTCGCGTTCGGCGACCACGTCGTCGCCCTGAACGCCTACTACCTCGCGACCTTCTTCCTCGCCACGGCCTCGGCTCTCTTCGCTCTCCGCCGGCTAGGCGTCGACCGGGGGCCGGCGGTCGTGTGTGGGTTGCTCTATTCGTTCTTGCATTATCACTTCTTCCGAGGCGAAGCGCACCTGTTCCTTGCCTCGTACTTCCTCGTGCCGCTCGCGGCGATGGTCTGCTTGTGGATCTATCGTGACGACGAGCTGCTCTTCCGAAGCCGGCGCGCCGTCTGGCCAATCATCATCTGCGTCCTGCTCGGCTCGGGCGGGATCTATTACGCGGCGTTCTCGTGCTACTTGCTGATGGTCGCCGGCCTCATCGGTGCGGTCGCGAGGCGGAAGATCCATCCGCTCGGCTCGGCGGCGATCCTGGCCGGCCTGATCGTCGCGAGCGGGGTCGCCAACCTGGCGCCCGCGCTCCTCTACCGGCTCCGCCATGGTCCGAACCCGGGGGCCGTCGTCCGCTATCCGATTCACGCCGAGCTCTGGGGCCTGCGGATGACACAACTCCTGCTGCCCGTGCAGGATCACCGGATCGGCGCGCTGGCCGGCCTCCGACGCCGCTACGACTTCGCCCAGACCGTCCCGCCCTGGGACAGCGACGCGGCCTCGCTCGGCGTCATCGGGGCGGTTGGATTCCTCGGCCTGCTCGGCGTGGCCCTCGTGCGGAGGCGGTCGGAGACCCCGCGCACGATCGACGGCCTCGCCGCCCTGAACCTGGCCGCGTTGCTGCTCGCCACGAGTAGCGGCCTCGGCGCGATCGTCGGCTACGTCGCGAGTCCTTTGATCCGCTGCTACAACCGGATCAGCGTCTTCCTGGCGTTCTTCGCACTCGCGGCCGTGGGGCTCACGCTCACCCGGCTCCTTCGCTCGACGAGACCTGGCTGGCCCAGAGTAACGGCCCACTTCGGGCTCGCGGCGGTGCTCGTCGTCGGTGTCCTCGACCAGACCCCGCGCGGGCTCGCGCCGCACTATGATGAGTTGAAATCATCCTACGATCGCGATGCCGCTTTCGTGGGCCGGATTGAAGCCGCGCTGCCCGTGGGCTCGTCGGTCTTTCAGTTGCCGATCCTTGAATTTCCCGAGTCGATCCCCCCGGGCGTGATGGGCCCCTACGACCACGGCCGCCCCTACCTCCATTCGAAGTCGCTCCGCTGGAGCTACGGCGCGATGAAGGGCCGCTACGGCGATGCCTGGCAGAAGGCCGCCTCCGACCAGCCGGCCCCCGCGATGCTCCGGTCGCTGGCCCTGGCCGGGTTCTCTGGCGTCTACATCGACCGCGCGGGCTTCGACGACCGTGGCGTTGCGGTCGAGGCCGGGCTCGCCCGCGAGGCGGGTGCGCCACCGATCGAGAGTGACGACCATCGGCTCGCCTTCTACGACCTCCGCCCGTTCGCGACGGCCCTGAGCGACCGGCTCGGCCCCGAGGGCTGGGCCGAGGCCCGCTCGGCCTGCCTCGACGTCGTCACCGCCTCCTGGCTCGGCGGCTTCCTCGGCCGCGTCGATGGGCCGGACGGGTCTTCGTCGCACATCTGCGGCCAGCGGGGCCGGCTGCGGCTCGACGTCCCCTCGGATCGGCCGCGAAGGGTGGAAGTGTCGATGGACCTCCGCGGCGCCTCCGGCAGATCGCGCCCGGTCCGCATCGACTGGCCCGACGGCCCGGAGGTCTACGCACCCGACGTCCCGGTCCGCCGGTCGCTGGTCATCCCCCCGGCCGGATTGACGCTGAACTTCGCGACGTCCGCGGCCGGCGCGGCCGACCCCAAGTCTCCCGCCTTCCGCGTCGAGCGGTTCGCGATCGCCGAGTCGGAACCGCCCTCGGGCCGCCTCGCGGGCGACCCGGCGCGGACGGCCCGGCGCTGAGACTTGACCGCCACACTTCGTGGATTGACGCCCTGCCGCCCTGCCGGTACAAGACGGGCCGGCGCGATCGACCTGCGGCCGCTCCGTCGACGGTGCGCGGCGGGGCCGGTCTGGAGGATCGACTCATCGTCGGCCCCCGAGATCGACGAAGATAGGGGTAAGTCCGCGCGGATCGCCCCGGGGCCCGGGCCGACCGATCGACCGCATGGCTTCATGGAGGGGGCCGGCCGGATGACCGAGGTTCGCCGATCGCTGCTGGCCTACGCCCTCGCGATCGCCGCCTGCGCCGCGCTGCTGTTCGTCCTCTTCAAGCTTTGGCGCATCGACCTCCATGTCCCGCTCTCGTATGAGCTCGACTCGGTCTGCACTCAGCTCTGGGCGCGGGGCGTCGTTGAGAACGGCTGGTACCTGGCGAACCCCCACCTCGGCGCGCCGTTCGGCATGGAGATGCACGACTTCCCGCTCTCCGACAGCCTCTTCTTCGGGCTCGAGCGGATCATCGCGCTGGGGACGAGCGACCCGGTGCTCGTCGTCAACCTCTACTACTTCGCCACCTACTTCCTCACGACCGTCATCGCCCTGGCCGTGCTGCGGCAGTTCGACGTGCCGCGCGGCCCGGCGGTGGTCGCCGCGCTGCTCTACGCGTTCCTCCCCTATCACCTCCAGCGCGGCGAGCGGCACCTGTTCCTCGCGTCGTACTTCCTCGTGCCGCTCGCGGCGATGGTCTGTCTGTGGATCTATCGCGACGGCGAATTGCTCTTCCGCGAGCGCGACGGGAGGCGGGCCAGACTGAGCCTGGGGAACGGGCGGGCCCTCGCGGCGCTCGGAATCTGCGCCCTGCTCGGCTCGGGCGGGGTCTATTATGCGGCGTTCACCTGCTACCTGCTGCTCGTGGCCGGATGCTGCGCCGCGGCCCGGCGGAGGCGAATCCACCCGCTGGGCTCGGCCGCCATCCTCGTCGCGCTGATCGGTGCCGGGGTCGCGGCGAACGTGGCGCCGACGGCCCTCTACGCCCGCGAGCACGGCCCGAATCCGGCCGTGACGCGGCGCGAGCCGGGGCAGGTCGAGCGGTTCTCGCTGAAGATCGCCCAGTTGCTCATGCCCGCGCACGGCCACCGGATCGAGGCCCTGGCGCGGCTCCGCGAGCGTTACGACGGCGAGCCGATCACACTCGTCCACGAGACCGGATCGGCCACGCTGGGCGTCGTCGGCTCGCTCGGCTTCCTCGGGCTGATCGGCGCGATTTTCCTCCGGCAGAGGTCGGATGCCCCGCGGCTCGTCGACGGGCTGGGCGCCCTGACCCTCGCCGCGCTGCTCCTGGCGACAACCGGCGGCTTCGGCGCGATCGTCGGCTACGTCGTCAGCCCCGTGATTCGCTGCTACAACCGGATCAGCATCTTCATCGCCTTCTTCGCGCTGACGGCCGCGGCCCTGGGCCTGGCGCGGCTCGTCTGCATGGCCAGGCCGGGATGGCCGACGGTCGCTGTCAACGTCGGGCTCGGCGCCGTGCTGGCGGTCGGCATCCTCGACCAGACGAACCGTCGACTCTTGCCTGACCAGGGCGAGGTGAAGAGCCAATTCGCCTCCGACGCCGAGTTCGCCGGCCGGATCGAGGGGCGCTGCCGCCGGGCTCGATGGTCTTCCAGCTCCCGCTCAGTGAGTTCCCCGAGGGGAGCCCGCCCGGCAAGATGGGCACGTACGACCCGGCCCGGGCGTACCTCCACTCGAGGACTCTCCGGTGGAGCTTCGGCGCGATGAAGGGCCGCTACGGCGACGCCTGGCAGAAGTACGCCGTCGACCGCCCCGTGCCCGAAATGCTCCGCACGATCGTCCCGGCCGGATTCGCCGGCGTCTGGGTCGACCGCGAGGGGTACGCGGACCACGGCGCGGCCATCGAGGCCAAGCTCGGCAATGCCGCCGGCGCGGCGCCGATCGCCAGCCGCGACGGCCGCTTCGCCTTCTACGACCTGGCGACGTACTCGGCGAATCTCCGGGAGCAACTCGGGCCCGAGCGCTGGGCCGCCGCCAGTGCCGAGGCGCTGCGGCCGATGATCGTCACCTGGCACGGCGGCTTCTACGGACGCGAGGAAGGGCCGGGCGACCACACGTGGCACTGGTCGAACGGCTCGGGCGAGGTCCGGATCGCCAACCCGTCGGAGCGAACCCGACGGGTCGAGGTGTCGATGAGTCTGGCCACGATGGACCCGCGCCGGCGAAGGTCGCGGTCGATGGTCCCGACGGGACGTTCGAGTATCCGGCAGGCGCGGTCGTGGCGCGGGCGCTGGTCGTCCCGCCCGGCGGAGTCACGCTGAGGTTTCTCAGCGATGCGAAGGGCGTCAGGCCCGAGGGCGACGCGAGGACATTGGCGTTCCGCGTCGAGCGGTTCCGGGTCGCGGAGGCCGCGGGGCCGGACGTCGCGTCGGCCGGGGGCGCGGCCTTGAAATGAGTCGAAGGGCGCGGGCGGAAGGAACCGCCCGGCCGGCGAGGGGGAGGGGCAACGGAATGCAGGCCGTCATCCTTTGCGGCGGGCAGGGCACGAGGCTCCGCGAGCTGACCCACGCCTGCCCCAAGCCGCTCGTCGAGATCGGCGACCGGCCGATCCTCTGGCACATCATGCAGGGCTACGCCCACCACGGCGTCCGCAAGTTCGTCCTCTGCCTCGGCTACAAGGGGCACATGATCAAGCAGTATTTCCTCAACTATGACCTGATGAACAGCGATTTCACGATGCACATCGGCAGCCGCGTGGAGTACGCGATGCACGGCCCGGCGCCCGGGCCGACGCTCGAGGTGACGCTGGCCGACACCGGCGCCTCGACGATGACCGGCGGCCGGATCGCCCGGGCCCGGCCCTACATCGAGGGCGACACCTTCCTCGCCACCTACGGCGACGGACTGGCCGACGTCGACCTCCGCGCCCTGATGGCGTTCCACCGCTCGCACGGCCGCCTGGCGACCGTCACGGCCGTCCGTCCCGAGTCGCGGTTCGGCGTTCTCGAGCTCGGCGACGACGGCCGGGCCAACCGCTTCGCCGAGAAGCCGCGGCTCGACGGCTGGATCAACGCCGGCTTCTTCGTCTTCGACCGCCGCGTGCTCGACTACCTCGGCGGCGATGAATGCATCCTCGAGCGCGAGCCTCTCGAACGCCTCGCGGAGGAGGGGGAGCTGATGGCCTATCGCCACGACGGCTTCTTCCACGCGATGGACACCCATCGCGACTACGAGGCGCTCAACGGGATCTGGGATCGGGGCGAGGCCCCGTGGAAAGTCTGGGGCGAGGGAGAAGGCCGTCATGGGCTCCTTCTGGCGGGATAGGCCGACGCTCGTCACCGGCGCGACGGGACTCGTCGGCGGCTGGCTCGTCGGCGCGACTGCTCGAGGGCGGGGCCGACGTCGTCTGCCTCGTCCGCGACCTCGGTGCCGCGCTCCCTGCTCGTGCGCTCGGGGCTCGTCGATCGCGTCAAAGTCGTCCGGGGCGACGTCCGCGACCAGGCACTCATCGAGCGCGCCCTGGGCGAATACGAGGTCGACACCGTCTTCCACCTCGCCGCGCAGACGATCGTCGGCATCGCCAACCGCAACCCGGTCTCGACCTTCGAGTCGAACATCCAGGGCACGTGGGCGTTGCTGGAAGCCTGCCGCCGCTCGCCCCTGGTTCGACAGGTCGTCGCGGCGTCGAGCGACAAGGCGTACGGCGAGCAGTCCGTGCTGCCGTACGACGAGTCGATGCCGCTGCAGGGGAATCACCCCTACGACGTGAGCAAGTCGTGCTCGGACCTGATCGCCGCGACGTATGCCAACACCTACGGCCTGCCCGTGGCGATCACCCGCTGCGGCAACTTCTACGGCGGCGGCGACCTGAACTGGAACCGGATCGTCCCCGGGACGATCCGCTCGGTCCTCCGCGGCCAGCGGCCCGTGATCCGATCCGACGGCACGCTCGTCCGCGACTACTTCTACGTCGAGGACGGCGCCGAGGCGTACATGACGCTCGCGGAAGCGATGGCGAGCGACCGGACGCACGTCGGTCAGGCGTATAACTTCTCGGACGAGCGTCAGGTGAACGTGCTTACGCTCGTCCGGATGATCCTCCGCCAGATGCGGTCGGACCTCGAGCCCGACGTCCGCAACGAGGCGACGCACGAGATCCCCCACCAGCACCTCAGCGCGGCCAAGGCCCGGCGCGTGCTCGACTGGTCGCCGCGGTTCGGCCTCGAGGAAGGTCTGGCGCGGACGATCGCCTGGTATCGCGCCGAGCTGGCCGACGCCGGCCCCGAGCGGCTCGTACGGGCCGACCCGGCCGAGTCGCCGCTGGGCAACCGGACGCACTGGTCGCTCGCCGGCCGCACGACAACCTCGGAGGCGCTCGCCGATGAGTGACGAGGCCGACCGCCTGCGTTCCCAGATCCTGGGCCTGGTCCGCGAGTACCACGCCTCGGCGTTCCCCGCGCGCCCATTCGAGGCGGGCAAGTCGCCCGTCCCGTGCGCCGGGCGCGTGTTCGACGCCGAGGAGATCGTCGCGCTGGTCGACGCCTCGCTCGACTTCTGGCTCACCGCCGGCCGCTACGCCGACCGCTTCGAGCGCGAGTTCGCGCACGTGATGGGCGTGCGAAATGCGCTGCTCGTGAACTCGGGCTCGTCGGCGAACCTCGTCGCGCTCACGGCGCTGACGTCGCCCAAGCTCGGCGACGCGACGGCTCGGTCCCCGGCGACGAGGTCATCACGCCCGCTACCGGCTTCCCGACGACGGTCAACCCGATCATCCAGAACGGGCTCGTCCCCGTCTTCGTCGACATCGACCTGCCGACGTACAACCTCGACCCCGCGCAGCTCGCCGCCGCGCTCTCACCGAGGACGCGAGCGATCATGGCCGCGCACACGCTGGGCAATCCGTTCGACCTCGGCGCCGTCGCGCGGTTCGCCCGCGAGCACGACCTCTGGCTGATCGAGGACTGCTGCGACGCCGTCGGCTCGACCTACGAGGGCAAGCCGGTCGGCACGTTCGGCGACTTCGCGACGGCGAGCTTCTACCCGCGCACCACGTCACGATGGGTGAGGGCGGCGCGGTGCTGACCGGCAGCCCCCTGCTCAAGAAGCTCGCCGAGTCGTTCCGCGACTGGGGACGCGACTGCTGGTGTGCCCCCGGCGCCGACGACACCTGCGGCAAGCGCTTCGACTGGCAGCTCGGCGAGCTGCCGCACGGCTACGATCACAAATATACGTATTCTCACATCGGCTATAATCTCAAGCTCACCGACATGCAAGCGGCCGTCGGCGTGGCGCAGCTCGGCAAGCTGGCCGACTTCCGCGAGGCGCGGCGGCGGAACTTCCGCCGGCTCCGCGAGGGCCTGTCGGGCCTCTCCGAGGTCTTCCTCCTGCCCGAGGCCACGCCCGGATCCGACCCGAGCTGGTTCGGCTTCCCGCTCGCCGTCCGGCCCGGTGGCCCGTTCACGAGGGCGGACGTCCTGGCCCGCCTGACCGAGCGGAAGGTCGCCACGCGGGCGATCTTCGCGGGCAACCTCGTCCGCCAGCCGGCCTATGCGGACGTTGCCCATCGCCGGGTCGGCGACCTGGCCAACTCGGACTTCGCCATGAACCACGCCTTCTGGGTCGGCGTGTATCCCGGCCTGGGGGACGAGGCGATCGACTACGTGGTGGGCGTGCTTGAGGAGCTCGTCGGCGAGGCGGCCCGGCGGCATATCCCGGCTCCGCACTTCTCCGGGAAGGCCACCCGGCCCACCGCCCTGCCCGCCTCGGCGGGAGAGGGCGAAGAATCCATCGGATGTCACTGAGGCAGGAGCAACCGTCATGGTGGCGCAGATCGAGTCGACCGTCGCCGGCGACGCATCCCCGGACCGCCGGGCCGCGCACGTCTACAACAAGGCCGTCCTGGGCGGGTTCGAATTCCTGAAGCGGACAACCCGCCTCGACGATCTCATGGCCAAGGCCATGGCGCTGCCCGACGGCCGTGGACACCTTGTGCCTGTCTGCGATCTGCACGACGGCGACGACGCCCTGATCGCGAAGTTCGCCGACTGGCGCGAGGCGAATTCCTCGGCCTTCCCCAGCCGGTTCCCGGTCACCCACGCCGGCACCGCGAGCTGGCTTCGGTCGAAGGTGCTCGACGTCGACGACCGCCTGCTCTTCCTGCTCACGGATCGCCGCGGCTATCCCATCGGTCACATGGGCTTCGCCAACGCCGTGAACGACGCGATGAGCCTTGAGGTCGACAACGTCGTCCGCGGCGTCCCCGGCGCCGAGCCGGGCCTGATGGGCGAGGCGATGACCGCGATGCTCGACTGGGCCGAGGAGATGTTCCGGCCCCGCTCGGTCTACCTCCGCGTCCTGACGGATAATCAGCATGCGATCGAGTTCTACACGCGACTCGGCTTCCGCGGCGACGGCCTGATCCCGCTCCGTCGCCATCGTGAGGGGGGCGGCGAGGTCCTCCGCGCGTGCGAGGAGGGCGACGTCCGGCTGGCCGACGCCCACTTCCTCCGGATGACGTACGCCCCCGATCGCACGATCGACGAGGCTCCGGCGCTGATCTCGACGGCCGGCCCCTCGATCTCGGCGCGAGGCGAGCTACGCGCTCGACGCGGCCAGGCACGGCTGGAACAAGCAGTGGTCGGGCTACCTGACGCGGCTCGAGGCGAATGTCTGCGAGTATCTCGACGTCAAGCATGCCCTGGCCACCTCCAGCGGGACCGGGGCGCTCCACCTGGCGATGGCTGCGTTGGGGATCGGTCCGGGCGACGAGGTGATCGTGCCCGACCTGACGTGGGTCGCGTCGGCCAACGCGGTCGTCTACGCGGGCGGCACGCCCGTCTTCGTCGACGTCGAGCCCGACAGTTGGTGCATGGACGCCGACGCGTTCGAGGCCGCGATTACGCCGAGGACCAAGGCCGTCGTCCCCGTCCATCTCTACGGGCATCCCGCGGACATGGACCGGATCGTTGCGATCGCGCGGAAGCATAATCTGTTCATCGTCGAGGACGCCGCCCCGGCCGTCGGCGCCGAGTGCCGGGGACGGAAGGCGGGGACGTTCGGCGACTTCGCCGCGTTCAGCTTCCAGGGGGCGAAGCTCGTCGTCTCGGGCGAGGGCGGGATGCTCGTCACGAGCGATGAGAACCTCTTCGAGCGGGCCCAGTCGCTGTGGGACCAGGGCCGCGACCCACATCGGACCTTCTGGATCAACAAGACGGGCCTGAAGTACAAGATGGCGAACGTCCAGGCCGCCATCGGCCTTGGCCAGATGGAGCGGGTCGACGAGCTGATCGAGGCCAAGCGGCTGATCACCTCATGGTATGCCGAGGGCTTGGCCGGCGTGCCTCACATCCGCCTGTTCGAGGAGGCCGAGTGGGCGCGCGGGATCGCGTGGATGAGCAGCCTGATCCTCGAGGAGTCGGCGCCGCTCTCTCGCGAGGAATTCCGCGCGGCATTGAAGACGCGAAATATCGACACGCGACCCGTCTTCCCGGCCATCAGCCAGTACCCGATCTGGAAGCGACCACAAGAACCGTGCCCGACGGCCAAGCGGATCGGCGACCGGGGCGTGAACCTGCCGAGCGGCGTGTGCCTGAAGCGGGAGCAGGTCGAATACGTGAGCCGGTGCATCCGCGAGGTGCTCGCCGCGTGATCCCATAGGGTCCGCCATGCGGGCCATCCCCCGTCGGAGTCCACGCCGATGAAAGCCTCCGACTACATCGCCCGCCACCTCGCCGCCCGGGGCGTCTCGCACGTCTTCGAGCTGGTCGGCGGGATGACGACCCACATGATCGACTCGATCGACCGGCTCGGCGCGTCGCGGATCGTCACGGTCCGCCACGAGCAGGCCGCGTCGTTCGCGGCCGATGCCTACGGGCGGATCACGGGAGTTCCCGGCGTCGCGCTCGCCACGAGCGGGCCGGGCGCCGTCAATCTCCTCACCGGCATGGGCGGCTGCCACTTCGACTCGTCACCCGCCGTCTTCCTGACCGGCCAGGTCAACCGCGACGAGCAGAAGGGAGACCGCGCGATCCGCCAGCTCGGTTTCCAGGAGACGGACGTCGTCGCCATGGCGGCGCCGATCACCAAGGCGGCCTGGCGCGTCGAGCGGCCCGAGGACGTCCCGTCGATCCTCGATCGCGCCTTCGCCCTGGCCCTCGAAGGCCGCCCGGGGCCGGTCCTCGTGGATATCCCGATGGATGTCCAGCGCGCGGAGATCGACGTCGACGCGCCCGTCCCCGCCCACCCTCGCCGATCCGGCCTCGTCGGCCCCACCGCCGTGGCCGAGGTGATCGATCGCCTGGCCGCGGCCCAGCGGCCGCTGATCCTCGCCGGCGGCGGCGTCCGCGCCTCGGGGGCGATCGCGGCATTCCGGGCGTTCGCGAGGCGTGCCCGTGTGCCGGTCGTCCATTCGCTGATGGCGGTCGACGTACTTCCTTATGATCATACCCTGCGCATCGGCATGATCGGGTCCTACGGCAACCGCTGGGCGAACATGGCGATCGCCCGGTCCGACCTGCTGATCGTCCTCGGCAGCCGGCTCGACGTCCGCCAGACCGGCGCACGCGCCGACGAGTTCGGCCGGGGCCGCGCGATCGTCCACGTCGACTGCGAGGCCGGCGAGATCAACAATCGCGTCAAGGATTGCCATGCGATCGTCGCCCACTTGAGGGACTTCCTCGAGGCCGCGGCCGAGGCGGCGACGTCGGCCTCGCTCCCGCGCCGCGAGGCCTGGCTCGCCGAGCTCGGCCGGCTCCGCCGCGAGTGGCCCGACACGAGCGAGCTGGCCGGCGTGCCCGGGATCAACCCGAATGCGTTCTTGCATGCGCTAGCCAGACGGTCGGGCATGGCCTCGGCTTACGCCGTCGACGTCGGCCAGCACCAGATGTGGGCAGCGCAATCGCTGGAGCTGGGCGCGGACCAGCGTTTCCTGACCTCCGGCGGCATGGGCGCGATGGGCTTCGCGCTGCCCGCGGCAATCGGGGCGGCGTTCGCGAATCCCGGCCGGCCCGTGGTGATGATCGCGGGCGACGGGGGATTTCAGCTCAATTTGCAGGAATTGCAGACGGTCGTCCACGACCGGTTGCCGATCAAGATGGTCGTGCTGAACAACGGTTGCCACGGCATGGTCCGCCAGTTCCAGCAGAGCTACTTCGACGCGCGCTACCGCTCGACCTGGTGGGGCTACTCGGCGCCTGACTTCGCGAAGGTCGCCGGGGCGTACGGCATCCGCTCGCTCACCGTGTCGCGGATCGAGGACGTGCCCTCGGCCCTCGACGATGCGTGGTCCGACCCGGGCGAGCCGTTCCTGCTCCAGGCGATGATCGACGGCCTGGCGAACGTCTACCCCAAGCTCGCCTTCGGCCGGCCGATCCACGAGATGGAGCCGTTCGCCACGCCGCTGGGCATGGAGGCCACATGAGCGCAGGCGAGCCGAAGACCCTGATCAGCATCGTCACGCCCTGCTTCAACGAGGAGGAGGGGATCGCCGACTGCTACCGCGCGGTCCGCCGCGTCCTTGAGGACGAGCTCGAGGACTGCGATTACGAGCACATCTTCTGCGATAACGCGTCGACCGACGACACTCTGAGCATCCTGAAGGGCATCGCGTCGGTCGACCCGCGGGTGCGGATCATCGCCAACTCGCGGAACTTCGGGCCGCTGGCGTCGAACCTCAACGGCGTGCTCGCCGCGCGGGGCGACGCAGTGCTCGTCGCGTTGCCCGCCGACTTGCAGGACCCGCCCGAATTGATCCCGCAGTTCGTCGCCAAGTGGCGCGAGGGCTACGAGGTGGTCTGCGGCGTCCGCGCCAAGCGGCACGAGGGCGTCGTGATGCGGAACGCCCGCCGCGCGTACTATCGGATCGTCCGCCGCTCGGCCTCGGTGCAGATCCCGGTCGACGTCGGCGAGTTCCAGTTCATCGACCGCAAGGTCGTCGAGGCGCTGCGCGGGTTCGACGACTACTACCCTTATCTCCGCGGCATGATCGCCGCGTGCGGCTTTCGCTCGACGGGCATCCCGTTCACCTGGCGGGGTCGGAGCAAGGGGATGTCGAAGGCACGGTTCCTCGGGCTGCTCGACTTCGCGGCGAATGGCCTGATCTCGTTCTCGAAGCTGCCGATCCGCCTGGGCCTGGCGGCGGGGATCGGGCTGATGGGACTGGGATTCGCGTGGGGGCTCATCGGCCTCGTGATCGGGCTCGGTTGGCTCGCGCCGCTCTTGCTCATCCTCACGGGCATGCAGATGACGTTCGCGGCGGTCGTCGGCGAGTACGTCGCGGCGATCCACGGGCAGGTCCGGCGCCATCGTCCGGTGGTGATCGAGCGCGAGCGGATCAACTTCGACGCGGGCGAGCCCGGGCGGCACGTGCCCGGCGCCGAAGTTCAAGGCCGTCGCCGAGCGAGGGCGGGCGGTCGGCTAGCGGCGGGCGGTCGAGGCGGAAGGCAGAAAGCACAAGGCAAAAAGCACAAAGGCGGCAAGCGGAAAGCGGTCCGCTGAACGTCGATCGCCATCCCTTCTGCTTTGTGCCTTGTGCCTTCTGCTTTCCGCTCTGATCTCTCCTGCATTCCCCGGCGAGGGCCAGCGCCTGTCGCCCGGCCGACCGTTGCGGCATCATGGGAGCACCCGGCCGTGCCATCGGGCGCGGTGAATACTCTCCCTGAGGTGCCCACCCCATGATCCGTCGAGTCCCGACCACCCTCGCCGCGGGCGCCGTGGCTGTCCTCGCGATTGCTTCGATCCTGGTCGGCCAGGACAAGCCCCGGCTCGGCTTCAAGGACACGCCGATGCTGCCCGGCGGCAAGTGGCACGTCCACGACGGCGACCGGCCCCAGCCGCCCGTCATCACCCCGGGCACGGCCAGCACGCAGGATACGCACGGCAAGGCACCGTCCGACGCGGTCGTCCTGTTCGACGGCAAGGACCTCTCCCACTGGCGCTCGGGCAACGGCCCGGCCGCATGGAAGGTCGAGGACGGCGCCCTCATCACCGCGGCGGGCAAGGGCGTGCTCTCGTCGCGCGACGAGTTCGGCGACTGCCAGATCCACGTCGAGTGGGCCGCGCCCACGCCTCCGAAGGGCCGCGACCAGGGCCGGGGCAACAGCGGCATCATCATCATGGGCCGCTACGAGATCCAGGTCCTCGACTGCTTCGAGAACCAGACCTATCCCGACGGCCAGACCGCCGCGATCTACGGCCAGTATCCGCCGCTCGTCAACGCCTGCCTGCCTCCCGGCCAGTGGCAGACGTACGATATCATCTTCACCGCGCCACGCTTCAAGCCCGACGGCTCGCTCGAGACGCCCGCGTACGAGACGGTGCTGCACAACGGCGTGCTCGTGCACAACCACACGGCCGTCATCGGCGCGATGGTCTACCGCGACCTCGCCAAGTACACGCCGCACGGTCCGAGGGGCCCGCTCGTGCTCCAGGACCACGGCAACCCGGTGAAATACCGGAACATCTGGGTCCGGCCGATCAAGGGTTACGACGAGCCGTGACCGTCAGGGTGCGAGCCAGCGGACGAGCCACTCCAGCGCCGCGTCGTGCTGGTCGCGCGTGACGGAGTGGCCGACGCCCTTGGCGACCATGACCTTGAGCTTGTCGGGTGCCTCCGCCTCCTTGTAGGCCTGCTCGGCTGCGGCGAACGCCACGGCGGCGCCGCCGATCGGGCAGTTTGGGTCCGTTGTGCCGTTAAGGATCAGGAGCGGGCGGTCGGCGAAGAGGCGGAGCATGCTCGGGACAATCATACGGCGCCGGTGATGCCGGGAATGACCTTGTCCCAGAGGGCGCGGCAGACCTTGGCGTTCACGCCTGGCTCGCCCAGGTCGCGAGCGGCGGCCTCGTGTGCGGCGGCGATCGTCTTGGCGCAGGCCTTGCCACTGGTCGTTGTTCAGGCTCCAGCGGAAGCTCTGGACCGAGATCGCCGGGATCGCGACCTTGATCCGGTCGTCGACCGCCCCGGCGAGCCAGGTCTCGATGCCGCCCATGCTGATCCCGACCAGACCGATCCGCGCCGGGTCGACGTCGGTCGCGCGACTGGAGATAGTCGACCGCACGCCAGATGTCCCAGCACGTGTCGTAGTAGAACGGGTGTTCCTGCGGGTCGCCGGATTTCGCCCGCCACGCCTCGACGATCGCGCGGTTGTACGCCTCGGCCCCCTTGGAGCCGCCCGATCGGCCGCCGTGATAGCGTGCGTCGATCGCGACGCCGACGAACCCGCGCCCGGCCAGCTCGTTGAGCCAGGGCCGCATCCCCTCCTTGGTGCCGCCCGTGCCGTGGAGCACGATCACCGCCGGCCGGCGCTTCGCGTCGTCCGTCGGGCGGACGACGAGGGTCGGCACTCGCTCGATGCTTCCATCTGCCTTCTTCTCCGAGGCGAAACTGACCTGCTCGACAACGAAGCCTCGGTCTGTGGCGGACGACTCGACCTTCGCGTCCAGCGGGACGCGGGGGCGGTCGAGGAGCTTGAGGAATGAGGATTTGACCTCGGCCGGCGGGGGCGACTCGGCCCTCGGGATGAGGAGCATGAGGACGGCGTGGAGGAGGAGGGTCACGGGAGGCCTCTCAGGGATGATGGTTTCGATGCGTCGGCTGTTGGATCTTACCGGCGCCGGACGCGCGGCGGCAGCCTTGGCGGGAGGAATCTTGCGAGGGCCATCGTGAGCAATAGCTCGCCGGCCCGGCTATCATGGCCCGTCGAATCGGAGGCCCATCATGCGGAACGTCACCCGACGCGACTTCCTGGCGACGACCTCGGCCCTTACCGCCGGCCTGCTCGTTCCATCTCGCTCCATGGCCCAGGAGCCCGGCGATCGCCCTCCAAAGCCCGAGGGCGTCGAGGTCCTCAACCCCCACGGCCGCGTGCCCGTCGGGCTGATCATCGACGACTCGACCTGCCTTGTGAACCTCGCCCACTTCTGCATCCCGCAGTTCGCCGAGGTCTTCCCCGACCGCTACACTCAGCCATGGAAGACTCTGCCGCGCGAGATCCCCGACGCCTTCGTCCGCAAGTTCGGCGAGTGGTGCCACGAGCACGGCGTGAAGGGCAAGTACAGCGTGATCCCGTACCCCGCGTGCGTCGGCTGGCTCGACCGCGACCTGCCGGGGTGGTCGAAGGCGGAGTTGCGCGCGAGCCTGGATCTCGTCCGCACGCTCATGGCCCCCGACTGGGATCTGCATCCGGAATTGATGACTCATACGTGGGCGATCAACACGAAAACCGGACGTCCGTTCGAGGAGCGGAGCGAGCGGTTCATGGAGAACTGGGGCTGGAGCGTCGGCAAATCGGCCGATGAGCTGGGCGATTACTTCGGTTTCGCGCTCCGCGTGCTCAAGGGTGCAGGAATTGACTGCACGGGCATCACCACGCCCGGCGGCTTCGGCAGCCGCTCGCGGCCTGCACTGGCAAGGGCGACGCTCGAGGCGTGCCGTGACGTCTGCGGCGTCGAGATCCCCCATTACTTCCGGGATCTCTACACGGATGACCGCAGCGTCGCCCCGCTCGTCCAGTACGCGTCGGGCCTGGGCGGGCCCGACCCGCGGTGCGTCGTCTCGATCATCGGCTGTACCGGCGACTGGTTCGGCGGCTGGGACGGCCTGGAGCGCGGTGATGTGAACAAGATCATCACCGAAGATGGCCGCAGCGGGCGGATGCCCCAGGTCATCGCGCGGGGCGAGCCGGCGATCATGGTCTGCCACTGGCCGGGCATCTACTTCAACGGCGAGGAGGTCGGGTTCGCGATCTTCAAGGAGGCCATCCGCCGGCTCGAGGCTCACTACTCCGATTCGCTCGTCTGGATGAAGCCGGGCGAGGTCGCCCGCTACTGGGCGGCTCGCGAGCTCAGCCGGATCGAACGGCGGCCTGGACGGGTCGAGCTGGACGCGCCGTTCGCGTGCCCGGGCTTCACGATCAGGACGGCCTCCAGGACCGAGGCCGCGCCCCGGCTCGAGGCGAAAGGCGCCGCCATGCCGCTTCGCGAGGTCAGGCGTTCCGCGCAACTGGAGCCCGGGACGTGGCTCCGCGAGGGGGAGCGAGCGACCTTCTGCATCGACCTGCCGAAGGGGCGCTCGGCCGTCCTCGCGTGAAGCTCCGATAGCCCGGACCGGCCGGCCGATTGCACGTCGCGCCGGGATCGCGGATGATCCGGAGGCCTCGGAATCCCTCGCTGCCCCGAACGTCCCGGGATCACACGCATGAAGACCCTCCTCCTCGCGCTGGTCGTTTGCTGGGGCCCCGTCTTCGTCGCGGCGGAGGGGACGTCCTCCCTCCCACGGAGCAGCCCAGAGGCCCAGGGCGTGTCGTCGGCCGCCGTCCTCGCGTTCGTCGAGGCGGCCGACCGGGACATCGACGCGATGAACAGCGTCATGCTCGTGCGGCACGGCCACGTCGTGGCCGAAGGCTGGTGGTCGCCCTACGACGCGAAGTCGCCGCACTCGCTATACTCGCTGAGCAAGAGCTTCACGTCCGCGGCCGTCGGCCTCGCCGTCGCCGAGGGGAAACTGAGCGTCGACGACCCCGTCCTGAAATTCTTCCCCGACGACGTCCCGGCCGAGCCGGGCAAGAACTTGAGATCCATGCGCGTCCGCGACCTGCTCCGGATGTCGACGGGGCACCAGACCGAGCCGCCGCGTCCGAAGGACCGGGCATGGACGAAGGCCTTCCTCGCCCAGCCCGTGCCGAACAAACCCGGCACCCACTTCCTCTACAATACCTCGGCGACGTACATGCTCTCGGCGATCGTGCAGAAGGCGACCGGCACGACCGTGCTCGACTACCTCCGCCCGCGCCTCTTCGAGCCCCTGGGCATCGAGAACCCAACGTGGGAGGCCAGCCCGCAGGGTATCACGACCGGCGGCTACGGCCTGAGCGTCCGCACCGAGGACATCGCGAAGTTCGGCCAGCTCTATCTGCAGAAGGGCAAGTGGAACGGCAAGCAGCTCGTGCCGGAGAGCTGGGTCGACGCGGCGACCGCGCGGCAGACCTCCAACGGCAGCGATCCCAAGAGCGATTGGGACCAGGGCTACGGCTACCAGTTCTGGCGGTGCCGCCACGGGGGCTACCGGGGCGACGGGGCGTTCGGACAATACTGCATTGTCCTCCCCGAGCAGGACGCGGTGATCGCCATCACCAGCGGTGTGAAGGACATGCAGGCCGTCCTCAACCTGGTCTGGGACAAGCTCCTCCCGGCGCTGAAGCCGTCGCCGCTGGCCGCCGATGACGCGGCCGCCGAGAAGCTCCGCTCCCGCCTGGCGGGACTGACGCTACGGCCGCAGGAGGGCTCGGGGTCGCCCTCCCAGCTCGCGAACCGGAAGTACATCTTCCCGGCCAACGACCGGAAGATCGAGTCGATGGCGCTGGAGACCGGTGACAGGGGCGACGCGATCGTGCTCCGGATCGACGGCGTCGAGCGGCGGATCGCCTGCGGGTCGGGCTCGTGGAAGAAGGGCCGGCTGGGCCTGGGCCCGCTCCTGCCCGAGCAGCCCGCCGCGGCCAGCGGCGCCTGGACCGGGGACGACACGTACACGGCCCAGGTCTGCTTCTACGAGACGCCGTTCATCGTCACCCTGGTCCTGAAGTTCTCCGGCGACCAGCTCCTGTTCGACTCGCAGTCGAACGTCGGGTTCGGGCCGACCAAACAGCCACAACTGGTCGCCAAGCCCAAGTGAAGGCGCCAGGCGTCTTGGGCCCGGCGCGTCGCGCGCCGATCCTGGCACATCAGCACGTTGCGATCGACTCGTGTCTCTTGCATTTCCAATATCCTGTCCTAGCTTTCGACGGGGAGCAGTGCCGTCGCCACTCCGATCGAGCGGCGCGATCGCCTCCCCGCCCCCCGCGCGTGACACCGGGCCCATTCCCCATACCCGTTCGCGAGAACCGGGCCGGTCGGGGGCCAACATCGACGCGCATCCGGACATTCCGCATGCCCACATTTCGGGACGAAGGACGAGCTATGACGAACCGCGGCCGCACCAATCGCATCGGATCGGGATCCTCGAGGACGCTTGATCGCCCCCGGCGGGGTGCACGCGGGTTCGAGGTCCTCGAGGGCCGGCAGCTCCTGACCACGCTCGACGTGACGAGCCTCGCCGACTCCGGGTTCGGGTCGCTCCGCCAGGCGATCCTCGTGGCCAACGCGTCGCCCGGTTCCGACACCATCGATTTCGACGTCGCCGGCACGATCCGGGTCGGCCCGACCTCGCTCCCCGCGATCACGGACAAGGTGAACATCGACGGCACTTCCGCCCCGGGGTTCGCCGGGGCGCCCGTCGTGACCGTCGACTTCCAGGGCACGAAGGGCCTGCAATTCAACGCGGGATCGGACGGGTCGCACCTGATGTCGCTCTCGCTGGTGCGCGCCGGCAGCTCGGGCGTCACGCTCAACGCGTCGTACGTCGCGCTCCAGGGGAACTACATCGGTGTCCTCGCCGACGGGGTGACCCTCGCCGGCAACCACGGGGACGGGGTGCGGATCAACGCCACGTCCCATGGAGACCTGATCGGGAATAACAACCCGGTGTCGAGCATCAACTACTACGACGCCAACTCGGTGCCCACGCAGCCCGTCTCGGGCTGGCAGGGCATCAAGAGCGGGTCCACGCCCGGCCAGTACGTCATCGTCGGGACGTCCGGCGCGAATGGGCTGCTCTACGAGGGTCCGATCTCAGGCGTCGGCGGGACGAGCTACACGGTGGACGTCCCGGGCGCCTCGAGCTCGAGCATCTACGGTTCCAACACGCTGCCCGACGGGACGCTCCAGCTCGTCGGCAGCTACAAGAACGGCGACGGGACCGTCCACGGCGTCCTCTTCCAGGGGACGACGGCCGACTTCTCGAATCCGGCCGACTACACGACGATCGACTATCCCGGTGCGACGTACACCTACGTCCACAGCACGATGGGCAACCTCTCCGTCGGCAACGCCGACGGGCCCGAGGGGAACGCGCCGATCGGGACGGGCGAGGCCTTCATCTACAACATCGCCAAGGGGACGTATACGAACATCGTGTACCCCGGCTCGTTGAGCACGACCGCCTACGGCATCTGGTACAACGGCGGGACGAGCTACACGATCGCCGGCGGCTACACCAACCCGGGCGAGTCGACCGACGGCCTGGCCCACGGCTACTTGGTCGACTACGACCTCGCGACCGGCCAGTTCACGAACTGGACCTCCTTCGACGCCCCGGCCGGCGGGCCCAGCCAGAGCATCGCGACCCACTTCGAGGGCATCAGCAGCGCCGAGAAGGGCGTCTACACGATCGCCGCGAGCTCGCTCGATATCGCTACGGGCTCCACGGTGGCCGAGTGGATGTCGGTCCGGCGCAACACCGACGGCTCGTTCGGGACCCCGCAGTGGGTCAGCCTGAACGTCCCGACCGGAGGGCTCGGCAACCCGATCCTCACGAGCAATGACTCGGTGGCCGGGAACGCCAGCGTCGGCATCGTCATCACCGACACGGGCCAGGAATTCTCCTACCAGGCGCAGATCAACACCGGCTTCCAGCTCTCGAACGTGATCAGCGGCAACTGGGGCAATGGCATCGGGATCTACGGCGGCTCCGCGAACCAGGTCGCCATGAACAACATCGGTACGGATGCCACCGGCACGATCCGACTCGGCAACGCGGCGAACGGCATCCTCGTCACGGGCTCCGCGGTGGGGAACCTCATCGGCGGCCAGGCGACCGGCGGCAACGACCCCACGGGGAACGTGTTCGTCCGCCCGCCCCAGGGCAACCTGATCTCGGCCAACGGCGGCGACGGCGTGCTGATCACCGACGGACCGACTCTGACGCTCCTGAGCGGAAACTACATCGGCACCACCGCCTCGGGCAATTCGGCCCTGGGCAACTTCCAGGACGGCGTGGCCATCGTCCGCGCCAACGGCAACGCGCTGATCGGCTGCACGTACCCGCAAGACCCGTTCGTCTTCTACAACGTGATCGGCGGCAACGGCGGCAACGGGGTGCGAATCACCGACTCGACCCTGACGACGATCCAGGCCAACTTCCTCGGCGCCGGGGCCAACAACGCCACGGTCGTGCCCAACGGCGGCGACGGGCTGCTGGTCTCTGGTACGTCGGCGAACACGCAGGTCGGCGGGGTGATCCCGCTCGGCAACGTGATCTCGGGCAACCTCCAGAACGGCATCGAGGTCCGCGACACGGCCAGCAGCTTCACCTCGTTCAACACCTTCGCCGGGATCTTTGCCTTCGCGGGCGCGGCCCCCAACCTGCGCGACGGCATCCTGATCACCTCCAGCGGCGGCAATAACCTGATCCGCACCTGCATCGTCTCGGGCAACCTCGGCAACGGTATCGAGCTCGGCGGCAACGCGACGGGCGTGCAGGTCACCGAGACCGCGGTCGGGACGAACACCGGGATCCAGACTCCGATCCCGAACCAGGGTGACGGCATCCTGATCACCGGCAACGCGCACGGTAACGCCATCGGCGGCTTCCAGCCCTCGGTCGAGCCGCAGGTGACGGTCGCCGCAAACGCAGGGTACGGCATCGAGGTCACCGGCTCCGCGCACGACAACCGGATCGTCCACACGTACGTCGGCACGAATTACAACGCGACCGTCCCGCTGGGCAACTTCCGCGGCGGGATCAACCTCGGCCCCGGCACGTCGTCCAACGTCATCGGCGGGCCGACCGCCGCGCTGGCGGACAAGATCCTCTATAACGGCGGCTCCGGTCTGACCATCCAGTCGTCGAACGGCAACGTCGTCCTGAACAACCAGATCCAGTTCAATGCTGCGTCCGGCGTTACGGTGGTCGGCGGGCAGAACAACATCATCGGGGCAGCCGGTGCGGGCAACGCAATTGGGGCGAACGGGCTGGATGGCCTCGACGTCACCGGGCTCGTGACCGGCACGCGGGTCCAGGGCAATGCGATCAGCGGCAACGCGTACAGCGGCGTGACCCTGATCCAGGCCCGGAACCTCGTCATCGGCGGCAGCACGCCGGGCTCCGGCAACGGGATTGCGATCAATCGCGGCTTCGGCCTCTATGCCACGGGCCTGAGCACCGGCACGCGAGTCCAGGGCAACGTGATCGCGGTAAATGGCGTGAACGTCGATGTCACCAAGGCTCCGGGCATCGTCTACATCCCGTAGCCGGTCCCGAACGGGCTCACGGCGCGACGGCAGCCGTGTAGACGTCGAACCCCCCGGCGCGGGCGGACACGAAAGTGACCCCGCGCCCGTCGGGGGTCCAGGTCGGCATCGTGTCCACGCCGGCGTCCATCGACACGTTCGCCGGGCGCGAGCCGTCGAGGGCCGAGACGTAGACCTCGAGGTTGCCGTCGCGGTTCGTCGCGAAGGCGAGCCGCTTGCCGTCGGGGGACACGGCGGGATAGTCGTCCAGGCCTGGGCTGCGGGTCAGGCGCTTCAGCCCCGTGCCGTCGTCGCGGACGATCGCCAGCTCGAGCCCGCCCCAGCGGTCGGTGGCGAAGACGATCGAGCGGCCATCCCGCGCCCAGCACGGATGGGCGTCGACGCCCGGGCTCTGCGTCAATCGGACGGGGTCAGTCCCGTCGATCTTCGCGACGTAGACCTCCTGATTCCCCTCGTGAGTCGAGCTGTACGCGAGCCGCTTGCCGTCGGGCGACGGCGAGGGCCACTCGGCGTGCGCGAGCTTGCCGCCGACGTCGCCGACGATCGTCTTCGGCTCGCCGCCCTCGGCCGCGACGACCGCCACGTCGAGGTTCCCCTGCGTGCCCGACTGGGCCACGGTCACGAGCACGAGCCGCTTTCCGTCGCGCATGAAGGCCGCGTCGTAGTCGGGCGTCTCCCGCCTGGTGACCCGCAGCGCCGAGCCCGGCTTGCCGGCGTCCATGACATATTGCCAGATGTGCGCATCTCCCGACTCGTCGCGCACGAAGGCGAGCCGCTTGCCGTCGGGCGACCACGACGGCCGGCGCTTGACCAGTCCGTCGTCGGTCAGTCGTTCGACGGCGGCGGGGCGGTCGCTTGCGAACAGGACCGAGCCGAGCACGGCGAGGGCGAAGTGGCCGTGCGCGGATCTCTTCGCGGGGGCATCGACCCCCCACCCTTCCCCTCCCCCTCAAGGGGGGAGGGTTTCCAGTGCAGGTGCGCCGGCCGATCTTCACCCTCCCCCCTTGAGGGGGAGGGTAGGGTGGGGGGTGGGTCTCCAGGAAACCAGCCCCGCCGTCTCTTGCCCACGTCAGAACAACTCCCCGATCGGCTCGCCCGATGGGGCGAGGCTCAGCGAGGTCAGCTCGGCCGCGCCGATCCCCAACCGCGCCAGCACCGTGGCGTTGAGGTCGGCCGGGGTGACGGGCCGGTCGGCGGGCTGCTCGCCCCGGCGGTCGGACGCGCCGACGACCCGGCCGCCGCGGACGCCGCCGCCGGCGATCAGGGCCGAGTAGCAGTTGTTCCAGTGCTCGCGTCCTGCGCGGTCGTTGATCTTCGGCATCCGCCCGAACTCGCCGACGGCGAGCACCAGCGTCGAGTCGAGCAGGCGGCGGCCTTCGAGGTCGTCGAGCAAGGCCGAGAGGGCGCGGTCGAACATCCAGCCGTGGCGGTCCTGCATGATCTGGAAGTTGCGGTCGTGCATGTCCCAGCCGCCGTCGCCCGCGTCCTCGGGGCACTCGACGTGCGTGCTCCAGTTCACCTGGACGAAGGGCAGCCCGGCCTCGACGAGCCGGCGCGATCAGGCAGCACTGGCCGAAACGGTGCGGGCCGAACGCCTCGCGGGTCCGGGCCGGCTCAGCGGTGACGTCGAGCGCCTTCATCGTCGCGCCCGAGTCGATGAGGGCGCGGGCCAGTTCGTAATGCCGCTCGAGCCGCGCGGGCGGGCCGGACTCGACTGCGAAGGGGGCCGCGGCCTCCAGCCCGCCGCGGAGCGACCAGCGGGCCCCGAGCCGCGCGGGCGTGACCGATTCGGGCAGCGAGGCGTCGGGCATCCTCACGCCCCGGCCGGGCTCGTAGTCGAGGCGGAACGGGTCCCAGGCCGATCCCAGCGTGCCGCCCCCCTCCCCCACGACGCGCTTGAGGCCCTGGCGGAGCGGGTCGCCCAGGACGACGTAGGGAGGCAAGGTCCCGGCCCGCGCCGGGCGGAGCCGGCCGACGATGGCGCCGAGGCTCGGCCGCAGCGCGTCGCCTTGCGACTTGCCATCGAGCCCCACGGCCCCCGCGATCGCGCCGGTCAGCCCCACGGTCCCGGCGATCCCGTGGTCGTTCGACCCGTGGTGGAGCGAGCGGATCAGCGCGAACTTGTCGGCGCACGGGCCAGACCCGGCAGCAGCTCGCAGACGCGGACGCCAGGCACGCTCGTGGCGATCGGCTCGAACGGGCCGCGGTATTCGAGAGGGGCGTCGGGCTTGGGGTCGAAAGTATCGAGATGGCTCGGCCCGCCCCAGAGCCAGAGGACGATGACGGCCTTCGCCGACCTTTGCGGAGCGCCGATCGCCGCCAGCGGCTCGCCGACCGCGGCCCCAGCCAGGCCGAGCGCCGCGGCGCGGAGGACCTCGCGACGGCATACCTGCGGGCCTCGGCCGGGCATGCGGCGCCTCGCGTCGGTGGGATCGAGGGCATGGAGTGTCCTGGCCCATTCTGGACGGCCGGGGCGGCGCTGTCAAACGCGGCCGGCGCGCACGGGCATCACCCCTCGCCGATCGCCCGACGATTCCGGGCGCCGTCCGCAGGCGGATCACCTCGGTGTCGGTGTCGGCGGTGTCGGTGTCGGTGTCGGTGTCGGTGTCGGCGGCGTCGGTGTCGGCGTCGGGGGGGTCAGTTTGTCCAAAGCCGCCTGGATTTTATCCAACCTGGCGTTCAGGTCCTTGCCCAGCCCGTCCACCTTCGCGTCGAGGGCCTTCAGCTTGGTGTCCTCGGAAATGTGGTCCTCGTCCACGCGACGGCCGAGGGCCCTCAGTCCGGTGTCCACGAACACGCGGTCCTCGTCCACGCGACGCTCGAGTCGGGCCAGCCTCTCGGCCAACCCGACAGCCGCCGGCGAGATGGGTGTGGGCTCCTCGCCGTCGCGAGGCTCGGACTTCCCAGGCGGGCCGTACCTATAATAATTATAGGGATAGGCATAACTATAATTCGGGCCGTAGCCGGTCGGGGGGACATAGCCATACGCGGCGCCTGTCGGCGGGGCATAGCCGTATCCGACGTTGCCGTATCCGTAGCCTCCTCCGTAGGCCTTGGAGGCGCAGAGCCAGCAGCCCCTCCGGCCGTGGCACGCCTGCGCCGACTGGGCGGAGACGAGCAGCATACCGAGCGCGACACAAACCGCCGGGAGTTTCAGCATCGACCTCATGGCAGCTCTCCTGTCTCCGGGATGCGGGTCGGGAAGCGGTTCTCGCCCCGATGGTCGGGGCGCAGAACTCGGTTGCGGCTCGTGCGCGGACGCGGCGAATCGATAGGAACCGGCGTCGGCCGCATCTTACCCAGGAGGCAAATGGCCTCCAGATCCTTCATCCTGCTCAGGGCACGCATAGTACTCCACTGCCCGAGATGGGGACAAGTATGGACCGTCGGGTCCTGGTTCGGTTGAGGCTCCGCCTCCCGGCCCGGTGACGCCCGGGCCGCAGGACGGCCGCGCACCTGCCGCGGATTCGCGGAACGAGGCGGCCTCGCCCCCGGTGATCATGGATGCTCCCTGACAGGTCGGTCGCGGGCGGTTCGGCCTGACAAGCCTGGCCGTCCCGCACGTGGCCGCACGAAGACGAACGAAAGGCGGCCGCCCGGGTTCGGTCGGCGCGAGGCGTCGGGTTCGGTCGGACGGGGCGCCGGGTTCGGTCGGCGCCTCCGCACGCCGCCCTTTACCCCCCTCCGAGGCCCCACACCGATCCATGACCGGCCGTCGAATCCAGGAGACCGAAGCGATTGGGGGATCGGGTCGAGAGGCCCGACGCGTGTCGGAAAGGTTCAAGTCGACCTTTACGGTTCTCCGAAATAGGGATGACGGGCCCGGTCTCCGCGCAGTTCTCGCGCGGGACCGGGTGGTCCGGCCCACAGCATGGCGGGCGGATGACTCCACGGAAGGAGCGATCCCTCGATGATCAGGGAAGGTCCGGCGGTGAAGACCGCGCCATTCCGTGCATCGATGCGCCTGCGTGCGGTCGTCGCTGTGATCGCCGTTGGCTCGTTCACGACGCCATCCGGGGCCGATGACGATCGAGTGGCGGCAACCCCGGGCGGCAGTACCCCGCGTGCCGTGGCCCGTCTGGTCGGGACGGCCGCGCCCGGATTGCGGGTCACCCTGGACGGCACCGCGTCGTCCGGCCGGCCGGTCTGGTATCGCTGGGTCCAGGTCAGCGGGCCGCCGACGTCGCTGGATGGCGACGATCGGCCGGCCGCGACGCTCACGATCCCCGCGGAGGCGGGCTCCCTGGCCTATCTCCTGATTGTCGGCAACGGCGCCGGGGCCGACGTGGCGAGCCTGCCGGTGCCGGTCGTCTCGAAGGCCCAGGGCGCCGAGCTGCGGGCCGATGCCGGCGACGACCAGATCGGCCAGGTCGGCCGCCAGGTCACGCTCAACGGCCTGCGGAGCGCCCCGAGGAATCGGCTCGGCTACCGCTGGATCCAGATGGCCGGCCCGAAGGTCTCGTTGAAGATCGAGGACGGCTATACCTTCACGTTCGTGCCGCCGGCCGCCGGCCTGTATCAGTTCGCCCTTGTCGTCGCCTCCGGCTCAGAGATCTCCGAGCCGGACCTCGTCAGCGTGGCCGTGGGCGTCCCCCTGCCCGCAGGGGAGGAGCGGCCCGCCACCGCCAGCCCTACAAGCTTGAAGGACATGGCCCGCGCCGCCCTGTCGGGCATCGACGGCGGGCCTTCCGCGGCCGAGGACCTCGGCGCCGCCTTCGAGGAGGTCGCCGCCCGGATGGATCTCTACAGCTCCTATGCCGAATTGATGGTCGAGATGACGCGCCTGCTTGAGGGGGTCGTCCCGTCCGAGCCCGGGCGGCGCGCGGCGTGGCTCGAGCGTGTGTTCGCCCCGCTCACGGTCCGCGTGATCGATCAGATGCGCTCCGAGGGGCTCGACCTGTCGCGCCCCGACGGGCAGGCCGCCGAGATGACCCGGCCGCAGCGGAAGGCGCTGGCGCGGCAGTTCCGCCTCATCGCCGACGGCTTCCGGTCCGCGTCGACAGGCCCCTAGCCATTCCCGGCCGTTCCCCCCATTTTTGTCGGACCGGTTCGCCGGTCCTGTCGCGGTCTAAGGAAGGGACACTCGCCCATGAAATCGCCGAAGTGGACGAGTGGACGGCCGGTGCTGGCCGTCGTCGTGCTCGCCGTTGTGGGAATCTCGTGGGCGCCCGGTCCCGGGCGCAAGCGGCCGCGGGCGATGCCCAGCCCGCGGGCTGGCTCACGGTCGAAGCGGCGCTCTGCGCCACGCTCCAGACCGGCCGGCCGAGCGTCCTGGTGATCACCTCGCGCACGGCCCCGGCGTCGCTGGAGCTGCTCGAAGGCCTCAGGTCCTCCGCGGACTCGACCCTGGTCGGCCGGCTCGTTTGCTTCGCCGAGATGCCGCAGGAGCAGTACGCCAGGCAGGTCGAGCGCCTCGGCGTCAAGGCGTTCCCGGTCGTCCTCGTCTACGGCAAGGATGGGACGGCCCTGAAGCTCCTCGGCCAGCGGGCGGGACTCCTCGACGCCCCGACGACGCTCGCGTGGCTGGCCTCGCTCCCGAACGGCGCGACCCGGAATGTGGCTCGCGCGGCTGACCCGGCCGTGACGCGCGCCTCGCAGGACGGCTACCCGACCCCGCCCTCGCCGCAGACGCCGTATCCGTCGGGGCAGAACGTCCCCCAGGGGCCGCCGCCGGCGCCGCCGAAGGTGAGCTATCAGCCCCCGCCGCCGCAACCCCAGCCCATGCCATATCCGATGGTGCCGGTCCAGCAGGCGCAGGTCGCCCCGATCTACTCGGCGCCGGCGCCGCAGCCGGTGGTGGTGTCCACGCCCTCCACGCCGGTCGTGATCCAGCCGTCCCAGCCGCAGATCATCGTCGGGCCCAGCCAGGCGCCGCAGATCACCTTCGCGAGCACCCCGTCGGCCCCGACCGTCTCCTACGTCCAGCCGGCGAATGCCCCGACCCCGAACCAGCCCCAGCAGATCTTCATGGCCAACGCTCCGCAACCGAGCAACGCTCCGCAGCCGAGCAACGCTCCGCAGCCGATGATGTATGCCCCCGTCGCCATGGCCCCGCAGCCGATGGCCATGGCTCCCCAGCCGATGGCCAACGCCCCGGCACAATCGCCGGTCCTGGCCGCGGCGCTGCTCACCAACCCGCGGTTGTGGGAGCGGCTAGTCGGGACACTCGGGGAACACCTCGCCCAGAAGAAGAACCCGCGGATCCAGATGTCGAACTCACCGACCGTCGCGCAGGCGCCCGTGGCCATGGCCCCGGCCGCCGGCGCACCGGCGCCTTCGCCCCGGTGGCGCAGCCGGCGATGATGGCGATGCCGGCGATGGCCCCCATGTACGCCGCTCCGCCGGCGTACGGCTACGGCTATGCCTACGGCCCGCCGCCGGGTTACGGGCCGCCGCCGGGTTACGGGCCGCCCCCGGGTTACGGGCCGCCACCCCAGCAGCCGTACTACCCGCCCCCCAACGCCCCGTCGCCGCAGAATGGCGGCCCGGACGCGCCACCTCAGGTCTATTATCAGCCGATGCCCCAGCCGCAGCCGACCCAGGGTCATGGCGGGTTCTTCCACCGGCTGCTTCACCCCTGAGCCCGGCCTTGCCTACGTCACGGCGTTCGCAGAGCGCCGCGTGGCGGCCGCGGTCGGCCCTCCGCGGCGAGGGCCTCCTCCAAGGTCCCGCGGGCGGTTTGCCTCGCGCCTTCCGGAGGGCATGAGGCAAACCGCCCGCGGGTGGGACGCCGGTGTAAGCCGGGCCGGGCCGGCGTCACTGGTGGTGGAACAGATGATGCGAATGAGCCGGGCGCGGGGCCGGCACCATCGGATAGGCGTAGTAGTAATACATCGGCTGCGGGGCGAGGCCGTTAACGTACGAGCACTGGTTGGGATACCCGTACCCGGACGGGGACGAGGAGTTCGACGACGGATCCTCGCGCATGACCATGTCGACGATCGCGTCGATCTCCTTGTTCTCCGAGTCCTTCAGGTCGTCGGGCCCCGTGACGTCGGCGTCGCCGATGATGTCGACGTACTTCTCGCGGGCCTGCTCCTTCAGCGCCTTGCGCTGGGCCGTCCGCGACTTCTCGGTCGACTTGGTGTCGCGGTAGGTGTCTCGGAGGTCCGCCAGGACGTCCCGGCGGCCCTCGTCGGTCACGCGCGAGTCGCCGAACCGGGGCGGCGTATTGCCCAGCAAGGCCGAACCTGCCGGGGCGAACCCGGTGCCCGGGTTGACGACCTGCGGGGCGTTGGCCGTGCTCGCATACATGACCGTCGGGGCCATACCCACGGGAGCTGCGGCCGGCGCCGTCGGGGCATAGTAGGCGACGTTGTTCGGGGCCATCGACATCGGCGCGGCCGCCACCGCCGTGCTCGCCACGGGGACGTAGGAGGCCGTGGGCGCGTAAACCGCGGGCGCGTAAGAAGCCACCGGTGCGTAGGAATAGGCAGCGGGTGCCTGGGCCACCACGCCGGTCGGGACCGCATAGACAGGAGCGACCGGGAAGTAAACCTTCTGTTTGTGTTCGCCCGCCATCACCTGGGCGGCCGGGCCGACCACCAGCAAGAGAGTGACCGCGCCCGGCGAAAGTTGCCCATACCACCGATTTCCCGTAGACCATCCATTTTCCACATGGTAAGATTTCTCTCTCGGGGGGGAAACTCGCCGAGGCATCCATTCTCTCTTATCTGTCGTGACCACGCAGATCACGACAATGGCGATAATCAACCTAGTATAACATCGATTTCTGGACCGCGCCCGGATTGGTGGCCGCCGATGTTGCAGGCCATATAACGGGGCATGATCGATCGGGTCGCAACGATTTCTTGTCCGTCGGCGCCGCTGATGAGTCGGAGATAGCGAAGTCGCGGTGCCGGCTCGCCTGGGAGCTTGCCTTATGCGCGGCGATCGAACGCGGACGAAGAGATTCATCCTCCCGCTGGCCCTGATAGGTATCGCCGCGTGGTGCCCACCGCGCGCCGCCGCCGGCCCGGGGACCTACGACCCCGCGACGCGGACCTTTAACCTAACGTATACTTATGCGGTCGTGCCCAGCCCCGGGATGATGGGTGACCAGCTCGAGCAGCTCGGCGCGGTCAAGCCGGCGACCCCCGATCAGGACGTCAAGATCCGGGCCTACTTCGCCGCGGTGAGCGACAAGCTCTGGGACGCCACCGACCAGCGGGGGAAGATCGGGTCCTTCACGTGCGTCGACAACGTGAAGCAGGCCGACGTGATCGTCTCGCCGACCGGCAAGATCGGCCGTGGCGGCTACGCCACGCCGGGCGGGTTCGAGGATCGCCAGGGGCACCTGGTGGTCTCCTATGAAGACCTGATCGTCAGCGGCAAGGACATCGACGCGCAGCTCACCATCTTCCACGAGCTGTGCCACTACCTCTTCGCCCTGCCCGACGAGTATCGCGACGGCGAGCAAGTGGGGCTCTGCCCGATGCAGAACGCCTCGGGGCCGGGCTGCCTGATGGACAACTACTGGTTCGACGGCCCCCGCCACGGCTGGTACGGCCGGTTCTGCGACGCCGACCACAACGCCCAGGCCCCCCTGCCCCAGACGATCATCGCGGGCCAGACCGCGCAGCAGACCTGCAAGCAGTTGATCGACCTCTTCTTCCAGAGCCATCTCAAGGGGGCGGCCGCGGCCAATCCGCCGGCCGGCAGCGCCGCGACCGGCGCCGCGGGCGGCGCGACCGCCGGGACGGGCGCGGGGGCGGGGACCGGCGCGGGCACCCAGCCGACGCCCGAGAGGCCTTTCACCGGGATCTTCGCGAGCCTGGTCGACGCCACGGGCTCGTTCCTCCGCGACATGCTGCAGGATTCGAAGGACGCCGGCAAGACGGCCCCGTCGGCCGGGAGCCTTCGCTCGCAGGCGGCGAAGTTCCTGAAGAACCAGGTCGCCTTCGGCCGCCAGACCGGCGGCGACGTCAATCCGACGGCCGATCAGGTCAAGCGCGGCGTCGAGTTGGCCGTCCAGACCGCGCTGACGTCGCGACTCTCGGCACCGCTCCGCTTCGCCGGGCCGATCGTCGACCAGCTCCTCGGCAAGGCGAAGGAAATCGCCGCCAACGAGCTCGGCAAGCCGGGCAGCTCGTCGCTGACGACCTCGCCGCTCACCGCCAGCGCCTCCACGCGAGCGCGGACCACCACCACGCTCCAGCGCAAGATCGAGGCCGAGCTCCTGAAGGTCGCCCGCGGCGCCCTGGGGCTCACCGACCCCAGTCTCTCGTCTGACCAGCGCGCGTTCAGCCCGGAGGAGAAGGCCTACATCAAGCAGGTCTCCGCCGAGGCCGCCACCGGCGCGACCGCCGACGACAACAGCCCCCTGGGGCAGTATCTCGCCGCGGCCAAGGTCCACATCCGGATCAGCCAGGCAATCGCTGGCATGGCCCTCGATATCCGCGACGAGCTGGACATGCCTGGCACCGACGCCATCCGCAACCTGCTCACTGATTACGACCGCCGGCTCCTGTCGTCCGCCCTGCCGGGGGACCCCTACCCGCCCGTCGGCACGCGCCGAACTGTGATCTTCGCGCCGATGCCGATCAAGCCCGAGAACGACCACATCTCGCTCCAGGCGAGCCCGTCGTATACCTACTCCGTCGTCCGGAGCGTGGCGCTCACGCAGATCAAGTCGTTGATCACTCGCGAGAAAATCCTCACCCTTCCCGAGGACATGGCACCGGCCATCCCGCTCGACGTCACGGCCCTCGGCGAGGCCGGCCGGAAGGACCTGGTCCGCAAGCAGATCGTTTTCCTGACCGAGCAGGTCCGGCGGGCCCGGTTCAAGAACATCATCGTGCTCTTGCCTGCCGGGGGCCTGCCCGAGGACCTCGGCGACGAGCTCGAGTCGCTCCGCAAGCGGATGGCGCTCGCCCCCGACGTGCGGCTCGACATGGTGTCGATCGACACGGGCAACGTTCCCGAGCGGCTCGTCGACCTCTGCGCCCGCTCGCGGGGGAGCTGGCTCTTCTCGCCCGACGTCGACGGCTTTGGCGCCGTCGGCCAGCGGCTCCGCGGCGAGGGGATCGCCGGCTCGTGGGTGATCATCCCCGATCAGGGCCGACTCGACCTCACGCCTTCCGGCGCGAAGCAAGCTGCCGCCGTCGATGTCCTACCCGACGCCGACCTTGCTCCGCGCGAGGTGCCGCTCAGGTTCCGCCGCAACCGGCTGTTCCTCTTCAATCACCTCCCGGGCGCGGGCAACCCCGCGCAGGACGACGTCCAGGCCGCCCTCGCCCAGGGTCCCCGGACCCCGCCCACTGAACGGGACCGTCTGGTCGCGGCTCTCGAGCAGTACCGCAAGGACATGGCCGCGGACAAGGTTAACAAGGGCCCGATAAAGGTCGCGGACGTTTACGCAGATATGTATAATCCCAGCTTCTTCCAGGCGGCCCAAGGCCCGGCGCTTACGGTCGACGCCATCCGGGTCAGCATCCCCGACGCGGGGCCGGCCCTGAAAGACATGCCGAGCCTCGCGACCCTGCGCGACGACCTCCGGGCCCTGGGCAATGGCCTGACCAACGCCCGGGATCAGGACGACTTCAACAAGACGATCTCGCCCTGGATCACTCGCCTTGAGACGGTCCGCGGCGACCTCGACAAGCTGGACGCCGCCCTCGGGGCCTTCAACGCGAAGGACCCGAAGAGCCTGAAGGGGGCCCTGGACCTCACGATCCAGGCCCGGCGCCACCTGGCCGTGATCACCACGCCCGACTCGTCGCCGGTCTTGAACACCGAGGACCTCCTCTACAAATCACCGACGTTCCGGCAGGCGATCGAGCGGGCGATCCTCGTCCGGCTCCTGCGGTTCAGCAAGAGCGAGCAGATTCATCTCGACCTGGTCAAGGCGGCCGCGCAGGATCCGGCGCGGCTGGGTGACCTCGCCGGCGCCGAGAAGGAATACCGGGCCTTCGCCGAGCTCACCGGGCTCTTCTCGGACCTCTTCCGGAATCTCCACAAATACGACGTGACCCAAGGGGCGATTCTGAAAGACGAGGACCCCTTCGGAGCGCTCGCAGGAGCACTGGAGAAGTCCGGCACCACGGCGCCCGCGCCGACTGTACCCGCGGCAACGACGTTCGGTACCACCGCGCCCGCGCCGCCGCCCGGCGGCACCACGCCCGCGCCGACCACCGGCGCAGCCGTAAATCGAACGCCTGCGGTGAGTCTGAAAGCCGCCTCAAAGAGCCAGGCGAACCTCCAGCTCCTCGCGGAGATCTACCTCGACCTATTCGACCTCCAGCACGAGCTGAGTCGGGGCGGCTGGGCCGCGCCGATCTATGCCCGCATGCCCCGCAAGACCACCTCGATCGTCCAGCTACCGCAGGGCCCAGGGGGTCAGGGGAACCAGGACAAGCAAACGCTGGCCGAGCAGCTGCTGGCCGAGTCGCCGCAGGCGGCCCAGGTCGTCGCGCTCGACCTCAAGCCGTTCACGGCCGAGGAGAAGGCGTCGTTCGACCTGATCGTCAGCTTCACTCGCGGGATGAAGTTCATCGCGAATCGCGACGACCCGCCCGTCCTCAAGCTGTTCGACAAGGCCGGTGCCGACGCCAGCGAGAAGGGGGCGCCGTTCCTTCAGGTCGACCCGGCCAAGACGACCGAAGGCACGCTGGTCTACCGGCTCCCCTATCCGAACCGGGACGCCGGGCGGATCGGCTCGGGGAGCTATTATCCCAAGCTTTATCTGAGGCCGAAGGACCTGCCCGACAGCGGCGGCGTCGTCGACTACACGTTCTCGGTCGCCTCCGAGAACCCGAAGGTCGTCCTCAACGCCACGCTCCGCCAGATCGCCATCCGCGCCGACACTGACGAGGAGAACGACGACGAGGTGGCCAACCGCGGGATCATCACCCGGTCCAAGAGCGCGGCGATCGTCGAGGCCCTGGTCACCGCCGGGTCGCCCGTCCAGAACGTCGACGTGACGGGCGTCTATCAGAAGATCGAGATCAACGGCGGACAGGTCTCCTCGCCGGTGCTGTCCTTCCTGGATGACGGCGTCTGGCCCGACACGACGAAGGGGGACGGCGTCTATACCGCCAAGATCACGCTCGACCCGCAGGAAAAGCGGAAGCAGGCCCAGTACCGGGTCCTGATCGAGGCACGGTCCAACGACAAGACGTCGTTCGTGCCGACCGAGACCTTCAAGAAGCCCGACGTACCGGTGGATACATCGAGCACCAAGAAGCCGAAGCCGCCCGCACCCCCGGTCGATGACCTGAAGCCGCCGCCGGTGCCGAAGTTCCAGCGGGCGACGTCGGTGAATTTCCTCGTGGAAGGCGCCCCCTGATCGCTCCGTCCGGAAAACGCCTCCGCGGGGCCCCTGATGCTGGCGCGCGCCGATCTGACTCCCTCGATCGAGCAGTCCGGCCCGCGAATCCGTTCCCGAGAACCGGACGTGGGCCAGGGTTCCCGGTGCTGTGTACCGAGCGTCGGGAGCCTCGCGGGGGGTTCGCCGGGCGGTGGTCGATGACCGATGCCAAACAATCGCCACGATTTCTTCCCGCGGTCGGCTTTTTTCCTTGTAAAGACGTTCCTAGTAAACTCAGACTGGTCCTATCCGATCGACGAGGATCGAATCGTTTGATCACGGACTTAACCCCGGGCCCCCCCTCCGAGGTCGAAAGTGCCGCCAAACAAAGCGGAATTACGCGTCCGCACCCGATCGATCTCGCTGCGCGACAGGCAACGGCTGAAGCGCATCATCGAGGGACTGCGCGGTCGCGAGTTCAACAAGGCCATCGCCGACAAGGATCTGTGGGATGCGATCCGGGAGGAGGCCAGCTCGGACGACCCGGACAAGCTCGTCACCCAGGGGACTGTCCGGGTCCTCGAGGGGGCCCGGGCACGCCAGAAGGCCGGGCGGTCCCTGAGCCTGTTCTTCAGCACCGATGACGTCATCATCGTCCCCGGCTTCATGGGGAGCGAGCTGGTCGACCTGTCGGAAGAGGACGGCCTGGCCTGGGTCGACCCTCGATTGGTGATGGGAAAGCCGGAGGACGTCGGGAAGCTGAACCGGCTCGAACTCGGCCACTATACGCCAGGAAAACCCGAGGCGGACGCGGCGGCGGGGGCCGTAATCCGGCCGAACGGGGCGGTCCCGCTGATCTACGACGCGCTGAAGTACGAGCTGGAGGTGCGGCGCTACTCGGTTCGGGTGTTCGGCGTGGACTGGAGGAAGGACGCCGAGGAGCCGGCGCGGAGCCTGGCCGAGCTGATCCGGGCGCGGGCCGACCAGCGGCTGAGGCCGCTTCACCTGATTGCGCATTCTCAGGGGTCGCTGATCGCCCGCAGGGCCCTTCAGCTCCTCGGCAGGGAGCTCGCGCGGCAGCTCGTCGCCAACCTCGTGCTGATCGGCCCGACGACCGCCGGCTCGTTCCTGGCCATCACCGCGCTGGCCGGAAGCCATGAGTTCCTGGAGGTCATGAGGCGGCACCGGGTCGACCCGCCGTCCGGCTTCGAGAAGACGCTCCGGACGATGTCCAGCCTCTATCAACTGATCCCCTGGCGGACGAAGCCTGTGGGCCAACCACCGCCGGACCCGGCGGTGGCCGCGGAGACGGCCAGGCCACTGGAATGGATCGCTGAGAACCTGGGGAGGATGACGGGGCCGAATACCGGGAGCGACTTCTGGCCGCGGGGAGTCGACAAGCAGCGGCTCGGGGCCTTCCTCGGGCGGGGGGAGAAGATCGACCCGTGGGGGAAGAAGGTCGACACGAGCTTCTTCAACGACCGGACCTCGATCATCCTCGGGCACAAACCGACGGTCGGCGGGCTGAGGCGCCGGGAGGGCTCGCTCGTCGCCGACCCGAAGTTCGAGACGATGGGCGACGGGAACGTGCCCGATGCCCTGGCGCTGATCGACGGGGTCACGCGGGTCTACAAGGCCGCCGACGCCGACCATATGACGCTGCCGGGCACCCTTTCGGTGATCGCCGCGGTCCGCGACATCCTCGCCGGCAGGCCGCCGCGGGTCGAACTCGGGGCGCGGCGCGACACGCCGTTCCCGTTCCTCGTCGAGCCCAAGGAGTGGCCCGAGACCGGCCGGGGGGGCCCGGAGGCGGATAACGACGTCGTCGCATCGGCCTACTCGGCCGGGTCGGCGGGGGGCGTGCGGGCCTCGCGGATGGCCGGGGACGTCTCCCCTCCCGCGTGCCGCCGGCTTCGCGTCTTCTCGTTTGACCCGCTCATGGCGACGGAGCTCGACAGCCTGGGGACCGACCAGCTCACCCTCGAGCTGCCGTGGGACTTCGGCGACGGCGACCAGCTCCAGCCCGGGCCGGTCGGCGAATATATCGAGGTGGTCGACGTCGACCCGGCGAGCCGCTGCGTCTACTCGCCGATCGACCTGAATCACCCCCACGCTCTGGCCCAGGACGGCCTACCGGTCTCGGAGGGCGACCCCCGGTTCCACCAGCAGATGGTCTACGCTGTGGCGATGAACACCATCCGCCAGTTCGAGGTGGCGCTCGGCCGCAAGGCGCTGTGGGGCCCCCACCTCGAGCGCGACGCCTCGGGACGCGTGAAGGAGCGCCCGGGCCTGACACGACAGCAGCATGCCGAGCTGGAGTTCGTCCAGCGGCTCCGGATCTACCCGCACGCCATGCGAGAGCCCAACGCCTTCTACGACCCCGACAAGAAGGCGCTGCTCTTCGGCTACTTCCCCGCCGAGGGCCAGGAGGGCGACCGCGACCTGCCGGGCGGGACGGTCTTCACCTGCCTCTCTCACGACGTCATCGCCCACGAGACGACGCACGCCCTGCTCGATGGCATGCACCGTTATTTCACCGAGCCGAGCAACCCCGACGTCTTCGCCTTCCACGAGGCGTTCGCCGACATCGTGGCCCTGTTTCAGCACTTCTCGCACCGCGACGTCCTCTGGCATGAGCTGGCGCGGGCGAGAGGCGACATCACCCACCAGAGCAAGCTCGGCGTCCTCGCGGCCCAGTTCGGCGAGGCGACGGGGCACCACGGGGCCCTTCGCCAGTACCTCGGGCGGAAGGACGAGAAGACCGGGAAATGGGCGCCGATCGAGCCCGACCCGTCGGCGATCCGTGAGGAGACCGAGGCGCACGGGCGGGGAGCCCTGCTCGTGGCCGCGCTGTTCCGGTCATTCACGAACATCTATGAGAATCGCGTCCGGGATCTCCGGAAGATCGCCACCGGCGGCAGCGGCGAGCTGCCGGACGGCGACCTCTACCCCGACCTCGTGACCCGCATGGCCGACGAGGCGGCCAAGGCGGCCCGGCACATGCTCACGATGTGCATCCGGGCCCTCGACTACGTCCCGCCGATCGACGTGACCTTCGGTGAGTACCTCCGGGCGCTCGTGACGGCCGACTACGACCTGGTCCGCGACGACGACCGCCACTACCGCGTCTCGGTCCTCTCGGCGTTCCGCGACTGGGGCATCTACCCGCCCGACGTCCGCTCGCTCTCGATCGACAACCTGCTCTGGTCCGGGCCGTCGATCGACGCCCACCTCGACCTTCGCGATTTCTTCGGCGACGCCTGGGACCCGGGCTGGGACCTGTCCCTCGACCGCAGAAGTATTTATGTTAACATGATGAATAACAAGATGCGATTCCACGAATGGCTCGCCCGGAGTCCGGCCGAGCAGGTCGAGAACCTCGGGCTGGCCTTCGGCCCCGAGGCGCCCAGAGCATCGAGCGCTCAGCCCGCGGCGTCGCCGGGCGGCCGGACTTCGAGGTCCACTCGTTCCGCCCCTGCCGCCGGATCGGCCCGGACGGCCAGCAGCTGACCGAGGTCGTCGCGGAGATCGTCCAGAAGCGGCGGGGCTACTTCGACGAGGGCACGCAGAAGGATGTCGACAGGGGAGAGATCGCCCCCGGACCGAAGGAGCCGCCCGATTTCTGGTTCCGCGGCGGCTCGACGCTCCTGATCGACCCGCACGAGGCGCGGGTCCGTTACTGCATCCAGAAGCCGGCATTCGACGACGAGCGGCTGGCGCGAGAGCGCGCGTTCCGACTCGGAGAGGTCGGCGACGGGACCGGGGGGGCCTACCTCGACGGCGTCCGCCCCGGCAATCCATTCGCCTTCCTGCACCGCTGAGGTTCCGTAACCCCCCGCCCGAGGCATCGTCGCGGCCGTTCGACGCGGGGCGACTCCCACAGATTCGAGCGGACCATGGCCAAGAAATCCTCGCCCAGGAAAGCCCCGGCCAAGCGGGGCGCGATCAAGGCCCGCAAGCCCGGATCGGACGGATCGATCCGCGTGCGGATGTACCGGCACGGCCTCGGGGACTGCTTCCTGCTCCAGTTCCCCCGGACGGGCGGAGGCCGCGCCGGCCCGTTCACCATCCTCATCGACTGCGGGATCATCCCGGGCACCCCCGACGGCCCCGACCGGCTTCGCCAGGTCGTCCAGCACGTCACGGAGTCGACCAATCGCGAGATCGACGTCCTGATCGCCACGCACGAGCACGCCGACCACGTCTCGGGCTTCGACCCCGAGTGGGCGGATACGTTCGACAAGGACCTCGGCGTCAAGGAGGTGTGGCTTGCCTGGACGGAGGACCCCGACGACAAGGTCGCCACGTCGATCCGTGCCGAGCGGAAACGCAGGCTCGCGGCGCTCTGGCTCGGCTTCCACCATCTCGGCCAGCGCCTCGAGAAGATGGGGGCCAGCGATTCGACGAGGAAGGACGTCGAGGCCGCGTCCGAGGTCCTGAGCTTCTTCGGGATCGATCCCGGGACGGATCCGTTCGGCATCGACGACAAGTCCAATGCCCGCGGCGGCCCCGATGCGCGGAAGGAGGCTCGCCGCGACTTCGGTGCCGTAGCGAATCGGATCGACGTGAACGCCACGGCCAAGGCCATGAACAACGTCCATGGGCGGGGGCGGGCCAAGCCCCGGTTCTTGGAGCCGGGGAACGTCTTCAAGCTGGAGGGGGTCGAGGACACGCGCGTCTACGTCCTCGGCCCGCCCAAGGACCTCGAGCAGCTCCACAAGGACTTGCCCTCCTCCTCGAAGGCCAAGACCAACGAGACCTACGAGGAGAAGGACGAGCCCGAGAAGGCCGCTGCAATGGTCTCGGCCCTCGCCTCGGGCGCCGCCGAGCGGGCATTCTTCGCCGCGGCGTTCGGCGTCGACGGAGAACGGCGCAACGGCTCGACGGGAGTGGACCAGGCCCTCCGGTCCGAGGTCGAGAAGGCCCTCCCGTTCGACGAGAAGTACCGGATCGATTGGGACGCGGCGCGGAAGATCGAGTTCTTCCAGGACCTCTACTTCGGCGCGGAGCAGGTCCAGGGCTGGCGGCGGATCGACGGCGAGTGGGCGGCCGGGGCCGCCTCGTTCGCGCTGCAGCTCGACGGCGACACCAACAACACGAGCCTCGCCCTGGCCTTCGAGCTGCCCGGCGGCCACGTCCTGCTCTTCCCGGGCGATGCGCAGGTGGGCAACTGGGAGTCGTGGCATGCCGACTCGTCGGGCCGGCCGCGGGTCTTCCGCGACGAGACGGCCAAGCCGACCCGCGAGGTCACGGCCGAGGCGCTGCTGAACCGCGTCCTGATCTACAAGGTCGGCCATCACGGTAGTCACAACGCGACCCTCCGCGCCCAGGGGTTGGAGATGATGCCCGACCGGGATCTAATCGCCTTGGTGCCCGTCGACGCGTTCGTCGCGCACGAGAAGAAGCGGTGGACGAAGATGCCGTTCAACCCGCTGATGGACCGCCTGGCCCAGAAGACGAAGGAAGGCGGGCTGATCGTCCGCGCAGACCGGCCCCTCGACTCGCCCCGGACGGTGAAGCGAGACGGAGTGGCCGTGAAGGTCGAGGACGCGGAGGACAAGTTCCAGGGGAAGTTCGAAGTCGAAGGGAAGGACGACAAGGGAGAATGCCTGCCCCCGAGGGAACGCCCGCTCTATGTCGATTGCATCATCGGCCCCGATCCGGTCGGGCCACGGGCGGGGATGCCGCGCCGTCGCAAATGATTGATGAGATGAATAAACAAAGTTTCGATGTGATATTAGGAATTGATGAGAATGCCGGATTCCGACAAGAAATCGCCCCCGAGCCTGCTGCTCATCATCCTCACGCTGCTGGGCCTGGGTGTGCTCCAGGTCAACAGCGGGCCGTCGGCCGGCCCGGCGCGCCCGCGAAGCCGCCGGGCGACTCGCCGGCCGGCGCCCCGCGCTCAGCCCGGCCCCGAAGACGACTGAGTCCGACTCGGACGCGGCGCGGATCCTCAAGCCGCTCATCGACCACTTCCCATCGCTGAAAGGCGGGAAGGACGCCGTCGACAGGGCGAAGGTCGCGACGGAAGGTAGCCTGAAGTTCCTGATCGCGGCCCTACCCGACCCGGTGCAGAGCACGAACAGCCACCGGTTCGACGAGTGGCTCGGGGCGATCCAGCGCGGCTGCGAATCGGACGGCTTTACGCTTGTCGGCTTCCGCATCCCCTGGGGCCCGTCGGCCCCGCCCGTTCCCGCTCCGGTCGCCACCCAGTCCGCCCCCGCGACCGCCACTACGGCCGCGGCTCGCCTCGGCCGGGCGATCCTGGGACCGAAGGAAACTGCCGCGGCGCCGTTCCCTGCGGCCTCGCGCGACCCGGGGCTCCTCTTCTACCGGGGCCACGCCGAGGGCGCACTGAAGGCCGACGCGCCCCTCCTGGCCGTCCTCCTGGTCCCGGATACGCCGACGCTCGGCCTCGACCAGGCGGTCTTCCTGGAATGCCTGAAGCTGGCCGAGGAGTGGGATAGCCGCAACCGCACCGTCGGGCAGAAAGCGGAGTTCAGCATCCTCGGCCCGAGCTTCTCCGGCTCGCAGCATTCGCTCAAGGCGGCCCTGGTCGCCTGGTGCAACCACGGCAAGCCGCGAGATCGGTCGTTCACGATCATCACGGGGAGTGCGTCGGCCGTCGACAAGCCGTCGCTCGAGGCGTGCGTCAAGGACGTTCGCGGCGACGTCACCTTCCACGCCACGGTCCGGACCGGTGAGGTCCTGCTCCGCGCCGTGCTCGAATACGTCGGCCAGCGTGACGACGTCGCCCTGCTGACCGAGGGGACCACCGGCTTCGGGCAGATCCTCTCGAAGAGGGGATCGACGAATCATATCCTGGTCTATCCGTTCCCCCTGCACATCTCCAAGTTGCGCGGCTACTACGACAAGCAGGGGCTACTCCGCGACCGGCAGTCGCAGACGCTGGGCTCGGCCGAGCAGCTCACCCTGCCGTTCGAGGAGGCGGGCGACCCGGTCGACATCCCGGCCTTCCAGACGCCCGGCCTCTCGACGGCGGTCTCGGAGCAGATCCTGAACCAGATCCTGATGGACATCGTCCGGCGCGACATCCGCAAGGTCGGGATCATCGCCACCGACCCGCTCGATACCGTCTTCCTCGCGCCAGGTCGGGCAGCGCTGCCCCGACGTCCAGCTCTTCACCATCCAGCCGCACCTCCTCTACACCCATCCCCAGCAAGTCGCCGAGCTGAGGGGGATGCTCGTCGCATCCACCTATCCGCTGTACCCTCAGAATCAGCGCTGGAGCTATCCGTACCTGGGGGCCGCGTCGCAGAGTGCCTTCTCGAGCGAGGCCGCGCAGGGCACCTACAACGCCACGGTCGCGCACCTCGATCAGATCGGCGATTCTGCTACCCCGCCCCGTTTCCTCGAGTACGGACACCCGTTCGACCCCCCGGGGACGTTCCACGCCGACGGCAACCCCGCGTGGCTGGACATGCCAAGGAAGCCTCCGATCTGGATCAGTGTCGTCGGGAACCACGGCTTCTATCCGGTCGCGGCCTGGCGCGACCTCTCCGAGGCGGGCCACGGCTCCGCCCGCAGTTCCGACGAGGACTACGTCTATTCCCACCCTGCAAAGAAGATGGAGGAATACTGGGGCCCCGGAATGTCTAAGGCCGACGCGGAGGCCTCATTCCCGACGCTGTGGGAGAAAGTCCGCGCGGGATTCCGGCCGAGCCTGCAAATCTTCTGGCAGTTCCTCTTCTGGGGATTGACCCTCGCCTGCCTTCTCGTGATCGGGCTCAACTGGGCCTTCTACCGCTGGGCCGTGGGCTCACCGGGGGCGCCGGACACCGAGAGTTTGAGGATCGGGCCGATCCCCCTGGACGGCCCGGCGCAGGCCCTGAATTGCCGACGCGTTGCGGCCTCGACCGGCGAGGGCCCGTGCCGGGGACCGGGGCTCCTCCTCGCCGCCGCACTGGCCCTGCTCCTGATGGTCTACATGACGATCAGCTGGCCGGCGATCGAAGTCGCGTGGCAGTGGCCGCTGTCCTATTTCCACGTGCTGGATCACGAGTCGCTGATCGCCCTCGTCGCCTGCGTGGTGATCGTCTTGATCCTGGTCTCGCTCCCGCTCTCGCTCTGGGCCTGGGCCGCCCATCGCCTTCGGCGGGCCGGAGCGGCCGAGACCCCGGCCGTCGCGGGCGACGAGGCTCGCCTCCGGCGCGGGCCGCGCTGGTTCGCCGTCGCGCTGGGGCTGATCGGGGGCGCCGCGTCGCGCCCGTCGTCATCCGGGTCGCGGTCGCGCTCGTGACCGGCGGGGGAAACGCGCCCGAGGGCCCCGGAACCTGGTCCCGCGATCCCCTCTTCCGTATGGCGCACGGCGCGACCATCCCCAGCGGGGTCTCGCCGGTCCTCTGCATGACCTTCCTCGCCGCGGCGGGGATGGCCTGGGTCGTCGCCCAATTGCGGCGACGACTCGTGTTCGACCAGCACACACCGCGATACCCTCGGGTGCCGGGGGTTCGCCGGGCGGGTGACGAGATGACCGTGCAGGCGATCCGCGAGCGGTGCTGGCGATTCGAGGAGATCCTCGCGCTGCCCGCGGGGGAGGCGGCCGACACCGGGCCGCCGGCCGACTGGTGGCGGCGATGGGCCCGCCGCGCCCGGGGGACGCCCGTCGCCCAGCTCCTTCTGGCCAACATCCCGGCGACCCTCGCGATCTCGCTCGCCGCGACCTTCTTCGTCATGCCGGTGCTCTGGAGGTCGGTCGGCTGGCAGGGCAAGACGGCCGAGGGGTCGCTGTTCGGGGCCGGCGCCGGGATCTTGATTGGCCTGCTCTTTTGCCTTCTCGTCTTCCACACGTTCCAGTTGATAGCGCTCTGGAGAAATGCCCATGCGATGATGAAACTCGTGCTCCACCTGCCCCTGGCCTACGCGCTCGACCGGATCCCCTCGCGCGTGGCCGGCTGGTTCAGGGAGCCGCCGCGGGCGGAGAACGACCGGTTCGAGCTGCTCCGCCGCCAGGCGTTTGCACTCTGGGCTCTCAGTCAGGCTAACGGCGCCGGCGAAGGCAAGCCGGCCCGGCGGGGACCCAAAGCGACGCTAGGGCTGAACGTCGAACCGGACACCTGGAACGAACTGCTGGCGGCGCTGAAGGAACTGACGCCGGAAGCGGTCCCCGTGGCCAGCAAGCACATCCTGGATCTGGTGGAGGCCTACTGGCGCCCCCTGCCCGTGACCGGGGCGTTCGCCGACGCGGGCGCGAGGCCGTCGTCGTCGGCTCCCCCTCCCGACCCGGATCGGGCCGCCGAATGGATCCGCGGCGCGGAGGACTTCCTGGCGCTCCTGCTGATGCGCTGGCTGTCCGCCTCGATCTCGCAGCTCTGGATTCTGATCGAGTTCCTGGTGGTCGGGTCGATGTCGATCCTCCTGGCGATCAACTCGTACCCGTTCCCGTTCCGCGACCGGCTCATGTTCGGGCTGGGCCTGCTGATCGCCATCCTGGTCATGACGATCATGACCATCGTGCTGGGTTTCAACCGCGACGAGATGATCAGCCGGATCTCGAACACGACACCCAATCAGTTGAAGCTCAACCAGAACCTCATGTCCGGGCTCCTCACCTACGTCGTGCCGCTCGTCGGCGTGCTCGCGGCCACGTCCTTCGACACCTCGGACACGATCCGCTCGCTGCTCGATCCGATTCTCCGTCACATGAAATGAGGCCCAAGCGTTTCCCCGCACCTTGCATGGATCTTGGAAGTGCGGAGTTCGATCGCTCGCAGGACCGAAATGCGGGCGATCGCGTGGACATAAAAAAAGCCCGGCTCCCCCCGAGGGAGCCGGGCACAGCCAGGGAGAACGACGCTTGCTCGTGATCCCTTAGCCTGCAGAGGGCCGGTCGGACACCTTCGTCGTCTCGACCTCCGCAACGAATAGGGAAGTAATGCACCGGCCGTGCCAGAGCCGAGCAGAGGCTGACGACCAGCAGCCTAGACTGGTCGTAAATTGCTTTGAAAAAAGTACATAGACCCGAACTCAATAATCTACACAGTCGCGAAAACCGCGGTCACGAGCGCCGGGGGTCGCCCGCGATTTCGTCAGCGATGTTCAGAAGTTGGGCACGAGGTCTGTGCAAGAAACTTCGGTCGGCAATCTTCGGGTAAACTCGTAAAATGGGCAGCCTCGCCGGGATGATCGAGGCGGGGTCGAGTAACGATGGCGGATGTCGCAATTGCGCGAAGGGATGGGTCGGATGAAAGTGTTCGTGCTCGGGCTCGACGGGGCGACGTGGGATCTCCTGCGGCCCTTGGCCGACGCGGGGGATCTGCCTCACCTGACCCGGCTCATGAAGGGCGGGGCGCATGGGGAGCTGGAGTCGGTCTTCCCGCCGCTTTCGCCCGTGGCATGGACCGGGGTCATGACCGGGAAGAACTCGGGGAAGCACGGGGTCTTCGAGTTTCTCGAATATGCTCATAATCCGCTGGAAGGCCGTGTCAACTCGTCGCGGGCGATCAAGGCCGAGCTGGTCTGGGAGGTCGCGGGGCGGCACGGGAAGGTGACGGTCGCTGGCGGCGTGCCGATGAGCTATCCCCACCGCAAGGCGCCGGGGAGCTACCTCGGTGACTTCCTGGCACCGCCGGACGCGCCCGACTTCGCGAGCGATCCCGCGCTTTTGAAGGAGCTCGAGGCCGAGCTGGGCGAGCCATACCGGCCGTGGTCGACCGCCGTGCACGACGGGGGCCGCGAGGCCGAGGCGCTGGACGAGCTGACGGACTTCCTCGAGCATCATCTGAAGGCCGTCGCCTTCCTGGCGCGCCGGGGGGGCTGGGACCTGTTCATGTATGATCTCATGGCGACGGATCGGATCCAGCACGAGCTCTGGCACGCGTGGGACCCGACCCACCTGGCGGCGAGGGGGCGCGACCTGTCGGAGGTCCGCGAGGGGTACATCGACTTCTGGCGGAAGCTCGACCGGGGCGTCGGGGCGATCGTCGACTCGCTGCCCGAGGAGACCGCCGTCCTGCTGATGTCGGACCACGGGTTCGGGCCGATCGAGCATTACGTGAACTTCAACGTGTGGTTGCTCCAGCGCGGGGATATTGCGCTGGAGGATTCTTTTTATGTGAAGCAGAAGAAGTGGTGTTATGACCGGGGTGTGACCCCGGCGGCGCTCTACGGGCTGATGGTCCGGCTCGGCCTGGCGAGGCAGCGAGTCGGGCGGTTCCGGGGCAAGCAGACGAGCCGGCTCGAGCGGATGGCCGAGTCGGCGTTCCTCTCGCGGCGGCACATCGACTGGTCGCGGACCAAGGCGTATTCGCAAGGCAATTTCGGCCAGATCTTCGTCAACCTGAAGGGGCGGCAGCCGCAAGGGTGTGTCGATCCCGCCGACTTGAGATCGTATCTCGACGAGCTCAAGGCCGCGCTGCGGGAGATCCCCTGCCCCGGGACGGGCGAGCCGCTCGTCGAGGCGATCTACGAGCGAGACGAGCTCTATCACGGCCCGCACGCGCACCTCGCGCCGGACCTCACGGTGGTGCCGAAGGACTGGCGGTATCGGACGATCGGCCTGCACGACTTCACGACGAACACGGTGATCGGCCCGGCCTTCGGCCCGACGGGCGACCACCGAACGACGGGCGTGCTCATCGCCCATGGCCCGGCGTTCCGGGCCGGGGCGTTGCCCAAGGGGGCGACCTTGTTAGACGTCGCGCCGACGGTGCTGCACCTGCTGGGCGTGCCCGTTCCCGCCGACATGGACGGGCGGGTGTTGACGGAGATCCTCGACCCGTCGGTTGTGCCGGCGGTCGTGGAGCGTGAGGGGTCGCCGGCCGACGGGGCCGAGCCGGTGGGCGTTGGGTACGCGGCCGAGGATGAGGCGGCGATCCAGCAGAGGCTGGCGGACCTGGGTTATCTTTGATCCAATCGGGCGGCTTCTGCCGCCCATCGGCTCGCTCCGCCGCTCCGGCGGCGGAGTGGACGTAATGCCCCTCCGCGGCACGAATCCGGGGAAGGCCGCGGAGCGGCCGAAGAATACTCCGCCGCGGGAGCGGCGGAGCGAGGGGATGCGCACCCACCGAGACGGACATCAGCATCCCCGCGGGGAAACAGCCCATGACCATCACCACGCCCGCGACCAGCGAGCCGATCGACCCGCCCGCCGCGGTCCCGCCCCGCGTCCAGTCGATCGACCTGCTCCGCGGCCTTGTGATGGTCCTCATGGTGCTCGACCACTGCCGCGACTTCTTCGGCGATGGGCGGATCAATCCGACGGACCTGGCGGCGACGACCCCCGCACTCTTCTACACGCGCTGGGTCACGCACCTCTGCGCACCGACGTTCAGCCTTCTCGCCGGGATCAGCGCGGCGCTGTGGGGCGCCGGGCGGCCGCGGGGGGAGGTGGCGAGGTATCTCGTCACGCGGGGGATCTGGCTGATCGTGCTCGAGCAGACGTGGGACAACGTGTTCATCTTCAACGTGCCGCATTTCCTGCTCGGGCTTGTGCTGTGGGAGCTCGGCTGGTCGATGATCGTGCTGGCGGGCCTGATCTACGTGCCGCGGGCCCTCATCGCCGCAGTCGCGGTGGCGATGATCGCCGGGCATAACAGGCTCGACGGGGTCCAGGCCGGCGAGGGCGCGCGCCGCCCTGATCTGGGGGTTCCTCCATTCGCCGGGAATGCAGATGCTGCCGGGGGGAATCCCGATCCTGCTCGGCTATCCGCTCATCCCGTGGGCTGGGGTGATGGCCCTCGGCTATGCGATGGGGCCGCTCTTCGTCCAGCCGGCCGAGCGGAGGCGGCCGATCCTCTTTGCGCTGGGCCTGGGCGCGATCGCGGGGTTCGTCGTCCTGCGCTGGTCGAACGTCTACGGCGACCCTCGGCCGTGGTCAGTGCGGGACAATCTCACCTACACGGTGATGTCGTTCGTCAATTGCACGAAGCAGCCACCGTCGCTGCTCTACCTGCTGATGACCCTGGGCGTGGCGTTCCTAGCGATGGCCGCGCTCGATCGCGGCATGGGGCGCCTCGGCGCGCCGCTTCGCATGATCGGCCGGGTGCCGCTCTTCTTCTTTCTGATGCAATGGCCGGTGGCCCACGGGCTGGCTGTCGTCGCGGCGACTGCCCGGGGCTATCCGATCGGCTGGATGTTCCGGTTCCCGCCGTTCGAGTCTCCGCCCGGCTATGGGGACAGCCTGGGCGTCGTCTATTTGTCGTGGGTGGTCACGGTCGCGTTGTTGTACGTCCCGAGCCGGTGGTACTGGGGCTGGAAGCGACGGTATCGGGTCGGGTCGTCGTAGGGCGGGCGCCGCCCTACGCCCGGGCTAGCTCCGCCGCGCCCTCCGACGGCGGAGGGCCAGGCAGGCGGCGCCGCCGAGGCCGATCAGCGCCAGACTCGAAGGCTCGGGCACGGCGTGGCCGACGACGGTGTTGGCCGTGGTGTTCGTCGTGCCGAAGGCGAACAGGACCGAGGCGATGTCCGTGCTCGCGGTGACGCCCTCGACGTGCAGCGTGAAGACGGGCGTGTCCGCCAGGAACGGGTTGTGGACACTCCCCGCGATCGAGTTGTTGGCGTTGCTGTAGATGCCCGTCTTCGAGCTCGGGTCGCCGATGACGGTCTGGGGGGCGTGAGCATTGCCGATCGTCGTCAGCGTGATCGTCGCCGGTGTGGGCATCGTCGTCACGGACACCTTCCAGTCGGTCGTCGTCGCCGACATGTTCGAGAACGTCCCATCCGCGTTCACCGTGCGGTCGACGATGCCCGAGTTGCCCGAGATCGTCACGCCGGTCGCCGGCGGCGTGAAGTTGGAGAAGCTGAAGATCACGCCGTTGATGTTTTGGACGTCGGACTTCGGGTCCGCCTCGAGGTTCCGCAGCGAAATCGTCACCGTGTTGAGGCTCGTGGTGATCGTCGCGGTCGCGTCCACGTTCTGACCGCCGGTCGTCGACCCGGTCGGGGTGATGAACGTGATCATATCGCCCCGCGCAGACGCGGGGCCGAAGACGAGGACGACGCAAGCGAGCGCAGCCCCCACGATCGCGCCCGCGACACCGCGGGTCGGCCCGATCTCCCGGACGATTCGCTCGAGGTGCAGGTGGACGCTCGTCAACCTTCGGCGAGCCAGATTCATAAGTTATCTCTAAAATGAGTTGAAGATACTCGCCAGCTCAAGATACGCGATCACTGTAGTGATGATGGACTCCCTAACGTGGATCGTCCAGAGGAGTTCGCACCCACACATGACATGATGCAAAATGTCATCGGACTCGGGCGGAACTCGCCGAATAAAACAATCCGTCCGGACATATTAGGTGCGTGTCAACGGTCGAAGTTGCCCGGGGGCCACAGGGCCGCCGGACGGCGCAGCGATGAGCGCGCACCAGCGCCGATCAGCTTCGATCGACTCGTGCCGCCGCGACCTGCGGTTGACGGGTTTCTCGCAGGGCGGGCACCGACGACCGTTAGGCAACGCCGGTGGGCGGCGCCCACCAGCGCACGCAGGTTCAGTCCTTGCGCCGGGTCGTCACGCGGCGAGGCGGGGGAGCGGAGCTCGAAGAACTCGAACGAGGCGTCGGCCTCGGGGGCGTCCTTGTTGCCGCCGTTCTTGGCGAGCAGGCCGATCCGCTTCGGCGAGGCGTCGCCCCCCCAGGCGACCTCGCCGTGGACGCGGAACTCCTTGCCGTCGAGGCTCGTCGCGTACTCGTAGCGGTCGCCCCGCTTCGTCAGGCGGAGCCAGTACCGTTTCAGGCCGGATTCCGAGCCCTCGATCGGGTGGTGTTGCGGGTTCGCGGCGGTCTCGCTCACGCAGAAGAACGTCTGGCCCTCGCCCTTGCCCCAGTTGAACTCGTAGTCGAGCTTCAGGTAGTTGTCGTCGTCGTCGTAGACGATCAGCCCGGCCTGCTGATAGGGCGCCACCGGCGTGAGGCCGGAGACGCAGGTCGTCGCGACGAAGTCGGCGCCCTCGGCCAGGGGGTTGTCGATCAGGTACAGGTTCTTCGCCTGGATGCCCTCGCCGTACTCGTCCTTCTTCTCGTCGCCGTGGATGCTGCCGCGCTGGGTCGTGATCGTCAGCGTGCCCGGGACCTTCGCGAAGGAGACGTGCGACGGGTCGGGGCGGACGGGCTTCCAGTTCAGGGCGGGCTTGCCGTCGAAGTCGTCGAACGCCGCGAGCCGCGAGCCGCCCACCGCGACGCGGCGGCGGGCCGAGCCGGGCGACGGAGCCCCGAACGCGTCGCGGAGCCCCTCGGCGTCCTCGCCGTCGATCTGGAGGGGATTGAGCTCCCCGACGAAGTACACGAACGCCACGCCGGCGGCCTCGGGGGCGACGCCGAATTCGATTCGCTTGATCGCGCTTGGATTGAAGACATGATTCTTCGTACGGATGAATCGGTCGGCGCCCCGGTCGGCCGATGCACGCTGGGCGTGGGACGCCGCCGGCACCGCAAGCAGGATGGCGGCCGCGAGGGCCGCGGCGCGGGGACTTCGTGAGGGCGTGCTCATCGTCCGTGCTCCTGGCTGGGTGGATTCGGGACCCGGCGGCCAGTGTATGCCGCGGGCTCGTCCCGGACAACCGTCGGGTGGCCGCGCCGCCTCCCGCTCGGGAGGGGCCGGTCGCAGTCGGTCCGAGGTCCGGCGGCCCGGCCCCATCCCGCACGAGGCCGCACGGAAGCGAACGAAAGGCGGACGCTCGGGTTCGGTCGGCGCCGGGACTCGGGTTCGGTCGCCGCACCGGCCCGACTCGAGGCCCGGGCTGACCCGCGACCGGGTCTCCGGAGGGGCACCTTTGCCGCGATCCCGGTCCCGCCGGGAAATCCTTTCCGGTTTCCCGGGATAAATCCCCGCGCCCCGGTACATTACATGGTCAGAATCGACGTGCGACGGAGAGGCCGGTGGAGATCGTGCCGTGATCCGAACGTCCGACGGGGCCATGCAGCGGCAGTTCGGCGTGCTCTTCGACGCGGGTTCGCTCGGCGCGTGGGGCGACGGGGCGCTGCTCGACCGGTTCCTCGCCGGGCGGGACGACGCGGCCGAGGCCGCGTTCGCGTCGCTCGTCGAGCGGCACGGGCCGATGGTCCTGCGGGTCTGCCGCGCGAACCTGGGCGACGAGCACGACGCCCACGACGCGTTCCAGGCCACGTTCCTGATCCTGGCGCGGAAGGCCCGGTCGGTGCGGATTCGCGACACGGTCGGGCCGTGGCTCCACGGCGTCGCCTGGCGGGTCGCCTCGCGGGCCAGGGCGGCGAGTTATCGGAGGCGTCGCCACGAGCGGAGGGCGGCGGAGATGGCCCCACGATCGTTCGACGAATCCCGCAAGGACGACGCCGAGGCCACGCTGCACGAGGAGGTCCTGCGGCTCCCGTCCGGGTTCCGCGACGCCGTGATCCTCTGCGACCTCGAAGGCCTCACCACCGACCAGGCGGCCGAGCGGCTGGGGACTCCGGTCGGGACGGTGCGGAGCCGGCTCTATCGCGGCCGCGACCGGCTCCGCGGGCGGCTTTTGCGGCGCGGGCTCGCGCCGGCGGCCGTCGGCGTGGTCGTCGCGTCGGCGCCGGCGTCGGCACTGACGGTGCCCGCAGCGCTGGCGGACGCGACGGTCGGGCTGGCCGTCGGGTGGTGCTGGGCCGGGACGGTCCCGATCCGGCTCGCGTGGCTCGTGAACGGGGGGCGATACGCCATGGGCATGAAGAGCGTGGCGGCGGTGGGACTCTCGCTCGGGCTCGTCGCCGGTGTCGGCGGGTATGCGGCGCAGGGGCCGGGGTCGAGGTCGGGGGGGAAGGTTGAATCGAAGCGGGGCGAGCCGGGCGAGAGGGTCCGGTCGGTCCAGGCGCCCGTCGCCGATCCGACTGCGACGGACCACGACCGGCTGCAGGGCCGATGGACGGTATTGAAGATCCGCGAGGGCGACAAGAAGCCTGTCGACTACTCTCATCCCGCGCTGACCGTCCAGTTCCGGGGCGACGAGTTCAAGGTCCTTGGCATCGATGCCGGCGAGAGGGAGTTCGAGCGCGGCACGTTCCGGATCGATGCCGAGTCCCGGCCCCGGGCACTGCTCGTGGCGGGCGCGGGGAAGTCGAAGGAGATGCTCTACGCCTTCGAGGGCGACCGCCTCAAGCTCGCCTTCACGCAGGGCGACGACGCGCCGCGGGCGAAGTCGTTCGACGACCCGGGCCCCGACCCCGAGCACCCGGTCGCTGTGTGGGAGCTCGTCCGCGAGGCCGCGCCGGCCAGCGGCGGAGATCGGCCCGCGGCCGACGTGCGATCCGAGCGCGAGCGGTTGCAGGGCACCTGGTCGGTCATCAAGGCGAGCCTCAACGGCCGCGAGATCGACGGGCCCGGCATCCTCTTCGCGCCGATGACCTTCAAGGGCGACGAGGTGAAGTTCGGCCCGTTCGGGAACCCGCCGGTGGAGAACAGCTACCGGTTCCTGATCGACCCCGAGGGCGAGCCGCGGGCGCTGCGGGTCGTCCGCGAGGGGGGGAAGCCCAGGTGGTGGCTCTACTCGCTGAAGGGGGACAAGCTGCGGACGGCCGCGTGGCAGTCGATCGACGACCCGCGGCGGCCTGAGGGCTTCGAGGGTGGCGACGACAACAGCCCGCTGATCGTCCTTGAGCTGGTCCGAAACGTCCCGCCTCCCGCAACCGAAGGCGGACGCACGGAGCGGCGGCCCGACAACACGCCCGGCATCGGCCCAACCGCCTACACGTCGACCACGGATCGCACGCCCGACCCCACGGTCCCATCCTCCTTGCCGCCGAGCGCCGGGCCCGAGTCGGCCATCGCCCCGGAACGGGAACCCAGCGCGATCGAACGCCCGGCCGTCCCGGCAACCCCGGCCCCCTCGGCGGCGCCGGCCCTGCCCGCGCCGGCGGATCTGACACCGACCGCCGCCCCCGCCCCGTCCGTCGAGCCCCCGGCGCCAGCCGAGGTCCCCATGCCGCCCGCCGACGGGGGCCCGCCCACTCCCACGCCGGTCAGCTTGCCGTCGCCCCCCCTGGCGTCGGCGAACCCCTTCGAGCCCGCCGACGTGTCTCCGCCGTCCGTCACGCAAGGCATCCCGGCCCCCGCGCCCGGCTCGCAGCCTCAGCCCCCCCAACCCTCGGCCATGACCCGGCCGCAGCCCGCGGGGACTAGCGACCTCCGCCGGCTCCAGGGGACTTGGTCGGTGCTCGCCCTGGAATCGGACTCCCAGGAGCACGAGCCCGACCCCGACTCGGCCGTGCTCTTCGCGGGCAACGCGCTGGTCTTCGTCTGGGCGCGAAGGATCGTGGTCAGAAGCCGATGGCCATCGAAACCGGCACGTTCGTCCTCCAGGCCGGTCAACAGCCGGGCCATATCATCGTCTCGCCGACGCAGGACGGGGCCCCGCGGCACGGGATCTACCGGATCGAGGGCCCCCTGCTCCTGCTCTGCCTGGCGGAGCAGGGCCGGCCGACACCAACCGCGTTCGACACCGCGCCCGACTCGGGCCAGTTCCTGTTCGTCCTCCGCCGCAAGCGGACCCCGGGCCCGGCGGGCTTATCGGGCATCGGGCGGGACATCCACCTCAGGATGGGATCGCCGGGCACGCCGGTCCCGGGCGAGCCGCGCCAGCAGCCCGTACCCGGGCCTTCGCCGGCGGTCAATCCGGCCCCACAGCCCTTACCAGCGCCCCGCGCCGAGCCGGCGCCCTCGGCCACCCCCACCCCATCTCCCTCGCCCGGGGTCTCGTGAGGCCGGCTCCGGTCCCCTCCCGCTCAAGGGGCTGACTGACCGACACGTTTCGGGAGGGACCGATGGCCCGGCCTCCGGTCTCCTCCCCCCTCGTGGGGGAAGGGTCCAGAGGGCCCCTTCCCGTAAGTGTCGGCCGGTCAGCCTCAAGGGGGGAGGGTGAAGATGTCGGAACGCGTCGGGCCGCGAAATTAACCCGTGCATTCCCCCCTCCGCTCGCTTACAACAGAGCCACCGCGAGCCCGGCGCCGGGCCGGTCGCCTCTCGGAGCCGGAGGGCCCATCGCGATGGCCAAGGTCACGGGGATCGGCGGCATCTTCTTCCGCGCGGACGCACCGAAGGAGCTCAAGGCCTGGTACGCCGAGCGGCTCGGCATCGCCCCCGAAGCCGGGGGCCACGTCGCCTTCCCCTGGCGGGACAAGGACGAACCGATCGCGCGAGGGCATGACCGTCTGGGAGACCTTCCCGCGCGACACGAAATACTTCGGCCCCACGCAGCCGGCGTTCATGATCAACTACATCGTCGACGACATCGACGCCCTGCTCGAATCGCTCGGCGCCTCCGGCGCCGACGTCGACGACCGCCGCGAGGACCATCCCTACGGCCGGTTCGCCTGGGTGACCGATCCCGAGGGGAACCGGATCGAGCTCTGGGAGCCGCCCAAGGGGCCGATCGGCGGACCCGGCTGAGCCCGGCCCATCCGGTACGATCCGCACGACCGGACCGCGCGTGGTGCGCAGCCGCCCCCTCGCCTCCAGAGCGGCCCCCGGCAGGCCCGATCGTAAGAGGGATGGCGCGTGCCCTCTTCGCAGGCTGGGCTCCGCCCACCGTGTTCGACGCCCGTGCTGGTGGGCCGAGCCCACCCTGCGAGACCGGCCAGGAGGGCCGATGGCGATGCTCCGTGCGGGCCGAGTCGGGATGCTCGCGCTGGCGGCGACGCTCGTCGCCGGCCACGTGGTCGCGCTGCGTCGCGCAGGGGCAGTCGAACGCGATCCCCTCGAACCCACCCGGCGGCGCCCGACCGGCTCGGGTCGATCCTCGGCCCGTCGCCCGGCTCGGGCGACAACGAGCTGGGGGAATCGCCCGGCGACCTTGGGACGCCCCTGATCCAGGCCCCCAGCCGGGGCTCGGGACCGGGCGCCATCCCCTCGTCGATCACGACCACGCCCGGCAACTTCCAGCCGCAGGCGCCCAGCGGGATCGTCGCCCCGACGCTGCTGGCCCGGCGCCGTCAGGAGATCCCCTCGCTCATCCCCCTGGCGATCCCCGAGCGGCCCGAGGACGACGGCCCGGAGGACGGCCTGACGCTCGACCAGGCGATCGAGAGGCTCGTCCGCGAGAACCTCGACCTCAAGACCCAGGCCTACGAGATCCCCCAGGCCCAGGCCGACGCCCTGACCGCCGGCCTCCGCGCCAACCCGATCCTCTTCGCCGACGCCCAGCTCGTCCCCTACGGCAGCTTCAACCGCGCCCGCCCCGGCGGGCCGACGCAGTACGACGTCTCCGTCACGTGGCCGCTCGATGTCACGGGCAAGCGGAAGGCGCGCACGGTCGTCGCCTGCCGCGCCGTCAGGGTGCTCGAGGCGCAGTACCAGGACGCCGTCCGGCTCCAGATCGACAACCTGTACACGGCGTTTGTCGACGCGCTGGACGCCCGCGAGGTCGCCCGGCTGTCCGCCGCCGCCGCCGAGGCCACGCGCCGGCTCCGCGACGAGATGGCGGCGCAGGTGCGCACTGGCGGCAAGTCGGCCATCGACGTCAACTCGATCGAGGTCCAGCTCAACAACGTCGAGCTGATCTACCGCGACGCCATGGCCTCGGCCGTCAAGGCCAAGCAGGAGCTCGCCGCCCTGCTGAACCTGCCGCCGACCCGCGAGGATTCGTTCGAGCTCCGCGGCTCGCTCCGCGTCCTCCGGCCCCTGCCCCCGCCCGACCCCGAGCTGATCCCCATCGCGCTGCAATGGCGCCCCGACCTGCAGGCCTACCGCCTGGGCATCGCCCGCGCCGAGGCCGACGTCAAGCTCGCCCACGCCAACCGTTATTCTGATATTTATCTAACTTACAACCCTTTCACTTATCAGAACGACCTGCCGTTCGGCACCCAGAGCGCGACGTCGTGGATGGTCGCCGTCACGGCCCCGATCCCGCTCCACAACCGGAACCAGGGGAACATCCAGCGCGCCAAGCTGAACGTGGCCCAGACCCGCTCGGGCCTGGCGGCCCTGGAGCGGAGGGTCGTCGCCGAGGTCTTCCGCGCCGACCAGGAGTACGACGCGACCCGCGCCTCGCTCGAGGACATGGAGCGCGAGCTCCTGCCCGCGGCCCGCCGCGTCCTCGACGGGGCCCGCCGCGACTACCTCGCCGGCCGCGTCGCCCTGCTCGAGTTCCTCTCGGCCCAGCACAACTACAACGAGACCGTCCGCCAGTACCGCGACCACCTCGTCCGCCACCGCCGGAGCATGCTCGACCTGAACACGGCGCTGGGGCGGCGGGTGCTGCCGTGAGGACGAGCCCGGGCGGCCGCTGCGGACCTTGATCGCCCGCGGTCCCGCATCGATCGAAGGGCGGTCGTCCCTGATTTCGCTTGATGCCACGCCCATAAACCCGGAGAGTAGGGGCCGACACCGGCGCGAGTCGTGACGAGCACCAGCGGAGGCGGGCGATGCGGATTGGCGACGTGACGACACGGGCGACCCACCTCGCGGCGCTCGCGGCCCTGCTCGCGCTCCATGCGGGACACGCCCGGGCGCAGTTCGGTTACGGGTTCGGGTTCTACCAGCCCGGCTCGATGTCGCAGCAGATGCTCGATGGCTGGGCCTTGCAGAACGGCGCCCGGGCGACGATGGGGCCGGTGCAGAACAACGTCTACGCGGGCAACCCCAACGCCTTCGTCCACCGGCTCCGCGAGCCGGGCGTGATGGAGCGGTACGACCCCGAGACGCGGCGCGAGATGGAGTCGCGGATCGGCCGCTTCAGCCACTCCTCGCCGCCGTCGCGCCGGGTCGCCGCCGCGGCGCCGGCGCCCGTGCCGGTGGCCGCGGCTGCCCCGCCGGCCGCGCCCGAGGTGCCGCTGGCCAGCTTCTTCGACCGATACCAGAAGCTCGTCTGGCCGGGCGAGTCGCCCGTCCACGGCGACCTCGGCCCGGCGCGCGGGGCGGCCGACCTGGCCTCGCTCGCCGTCCTGAACGACCAGGCCCTCCGCGGGCTGGCCCGGGTCGGCACCGTCACCGAGGCGAGGACGAGACTCGTCGACTACGGCCGCCCGGCGCTCGTCTACATGCGCGAGAACACCACGGCGCGGATCGCCGACACATTCCACATGTTCATGCTCTCGCTCTATGAATCGCTGGGGCAGGCGGCGACCGTGCCCAAGGCGCCGGCTGAGGCGCCGCGGCCTTGAGATCCGCGCCGGATTCATGTGCCCTGTGCTCTCTGCCTTCTGCTTTCCGATTCAAGGCAAAAGGCACAAGGCACACGATCTCCGGCCAGGCCTCAGCGCCCAGCGCCTTGGCGACCGCCGGCTCGAGCGTGGCCGCGGTCAGGTCGAGGTGGAGGACCGTCCCGTCGCGACCGATGAGGGCGTTGGCGGGGATCTCGGTCACGCCGAAGGCCTTGGCATAGTCGCGGTCGCCGGGGCCGTTGAGTAGATTTGGCCAGCGTACGTTGTGGTCGACCAAAAACCGGCGCACGTTGGGCATGACCGACTCCGCCGGCACGCCGCCATCCTGCATCGGGTCGAGGTTGATCCCGAGGATCCGCAGGCCCTTGCCGCGATACGCCGCCTCGAGCACGCCCAGCCGCTCGGCCTCCTCGGCGTTGGGCGCGCACCAGGTCGCCCAGAAGACCACGAGGACGACGTCGCCCTTCGAGTCGGCCAGGCGCACCGGCTGGCCGTCGATCGACGTGCCGACGATCGCCGGCGCTGGCTTGCCGACGAGGTCGAGCTCGCGCCAGCCGGCGCTCGGCGAGCGACTTCAGCGCCGGGTCGCCCGCTGTGTCGCGGATCATCGTCAAGGCGCGCCGCGCCACGTCAGTACTGCGCGGCGTGGATCAGGTGCTCGACGTAGATATTCGCCAGCGCGAGCCGGGCGGCGAGCGGCAACGTCCGCCGGCCGGGGGCCGCGTCATCCCGGACCTTGATCGCCTCGGCCAGGCTGTCGAGCGACTCCGGGAAGGCCCCGCGCTCGGCCTTTGCCAGGACGTTGACGACCTCGGCCAGGAGCCCCATGTCGGCCGTGGCCCCGCCCGAGCGGACGAGCCGCTCGGCGGTCGGCTCGGCCTCGGCGAAGAGGCCCGAGGCGATCGCCAGGCGGAACAGCTCGGCGTAAGTCTTGGCCGCCTCGTCCTTCGGCTGCCCCGCGGCGAGCGCCCCGAGCCGCTCGATCCGCGTGCGCTCGGCCCGGATCACGTCGCGGTGGAAGTCGGCCTCGATCGCCTCGCGGGTCGCGGGGGCCTGCACGCCCTGGGCCCGCGAGGCCGCCGGCACGATCGCGATCAAAGCCGCCACGGCGGCCGGCCATCGCCTCGAGGTCTTCATCGGTCGCTGCTCCGGGGGACGGGCGGAGAACTGACGAGGCGGAGACCACACATGATAAAGCCGGATCGGCCCCGTTCAATCCCCCGGCGCCGCCGCCGCCGCCCGCGTCATCACGAGCTCCATGAACAGCCGCTCCTCGCCGCCGGGGCCCAGGTTGAACTGGCGGTGGACGACCTTCCCGCCCCCCTCCTCGACCCGCGAGACCGTCTTCGACCGCCGCGACTCCTTCGCCTCGCCCAGCGACTCGCTGTAGAGGACGATCTCCTCCCCATCGAACCTGTCGCGGCTCTTGCGGTGCGACATCCGCGTCTGCCGCGAGTCGATCCAGACGCTGGTGAAGAGCCCCGTCTCGGGCTCGAATCCGATCAGGCCGAGGCCGGTTGTCTTGCGGTCGCCCTCGCCGAACGTGAACTCGGACTGGAGGAACCGCCCGCCCTGGACCATCGATTGGCGGCACGTCCCCTTCGTGCGCGACGGCTCGCCCGCGCGGGGGAAGACGGCCTTGGCGACGTTCCACTCGCCGACGAACCGCTCCAGGTACTTCTGCCCGGCGCCGGGCGCGGACCTCGGCTCGACCTTGGCCTGCGGGTCCTGCGCCGAGCCCGCGGTGGCGAGGAACAGCCCGGACGCCACGGACAGCAGCGCGAGCAGTCGCTTCATGGGAGCGCTCTCATCATCGGGCGCGGCGGAGCCTCCGACCGACCAGCATGGCCAGCGCGCCCAGGCCCGTCAGGCCCAGCGTAGTCGGCTCGGGGACGGGCGTGAAGTAGGTCTGCCCGCTCTGTCATTCAAGTTGAACGTGAAGGGCAAGTGCACGTACCCGTCGGCCTCGGCCGGGCCCGTGGCGGTGAAGGTGTCCTTCGCCTCCATCGAGTCGTACACCTCCGATCCCGCATTGAGGCCCTCGTTGTCGGCGGTCGCGAACGCGGACGACGCCCCTGTCCCGCGCCGTGGACCTCGTCCTCGCGGCGGTCTCCGCCCCGATCAGAAACGCCGACTGAATTCCTACGATCTTCGTGCATTGACATCACGCTCCCTGTGCGTCATACTCCGGATCATTCTGAGACTGAGTCTCAAAATCATCACGGGTCCGCCGCCCATGACGTCTCGCAATCATTCGCGCCGCGGCTTTACGTTGATCGAACTCCTGGTCGTGATCGCGATCATCGCGATCCTGATCGCCCTGCTCTTGCCGGCCGTCCAGGCGGCGCGGGAGGCGGCGAGGCGGATCCAGTGCGTGAACAACCTGAAGCAGATCGGCCTCGGGCTGCACAACTATCACGACGCCGTCGGGACGTTCCCCATGAGCTACGCCACGCGGGGCAAGTTCGTGGACGGCCAGACTGACACGGCCCCGGGCTGGGGCTGGGCGGCGATGATCCTGCCGCAGGTCGAACAGACGTCGCTCTTCAACGCGGTCAATTTCGTCCTGCCGGTCGAGTCGCCCCAGAATGCGACGATCATCCAGACGGCGATGGCGGCCTACGTCTGCCCGTCGGACATCACGAGCGTGCCGTTTGCAGTCGTCGACCCCTCGGGCCACGCGCTGGCCGCGATGACGCCCACGAGCTACGCCGCGTGCGTCGGCAACGACCAGACCGACTCGACGACCGGGCTGAACAACGACGGCCTGGGCAACGGCGTGATGTTCCGCAACAGCCGGATCCGCCTGGCCGACATCACCGACGGGTCGAGCCAGACGATCCTGGTGGGCGAGCGCGCCTGGGCGAACGTCGAGGGCGTCTGGGCCGGCGTCGTCACCAACGGCACGGCCCGCCGCGGCCCGAAGAACCCGTGCCCGTTGACCGGCGCCTCTTCTACGGCGCCGCCACGCTCGTGCAGGCCCACGGCAACGTGCTCAACACCGACACCGACCCCGACGGCGGGCTCGACGACTACTCGAGCCTCCACGCGGGCGGGGCGAACTTCGTCTTCGCCGACGGCTCGGTCCACTTCCTCAAGTCGGTCCTCCGCAACTCCGGCCAGACGACCGGCGGCGCGACCCTCTACTCCCCGGCGAGCCTCGTCCTCCAGGCCCTCACGACCCGCAGCGGCGGCGAGGTCCTCTCGGCCGATGCGTATTGAAAAGCCCGCGACCCCGAGCCTCCCCGACCCTTCAGGATAGACACCCATGCCCCGCCGCGGCTTCACCCTCATCGAATTGCTGGTCGTGATCGCGATCATCGCCGTGCTGATCGCCCTGCTCCTGCCCGCCGTGCAGGCCGCGCGCGAGGCGGCGCGACGGATGCAGTGCGTGAACAACCTGAAGCAGCTCGGCCTGGCCGTACATAACTACGAGAGCACCAACGGCACGCTGCCGCCGTCGATGTCGCTCCTGTTCAACACCGCGGGCGCCGTGGCGTGGAAGTCGCAGTGGAGCGCGTCGGCGAGGATCGTGCCCTTTCTCGAGCAGTCGGCGCTCGGCAACGCGATCAACTTCACGAACAAGACGACCGACGCCTCGAACGCCACGGCCGTCGCGCAGTCGATCAAGGTCTTCCTCTGCCCGAGCGAGGTCTACCCGCAGCCGGCAACGTCCACGAGCACCGCGGGCGTGACGAGCACCTACGGCGTCTCGAACTACGCCTGGTGCATGGGGACGTTCTACACCTACGGCGGGGTGGTCAACACGACGCCCACGCCGTCGGCGATCGGCCCGAATCTGAAGCGGACTTTTGCGGCGTTCACCGACGGCCTGAGCCAGACCGTGCTCGCGGCCGAGGTGAAGACCTACACCCCGGCCTACCACGACTGCGGCGCCGTGCCCGCCCCACTGGCCGGCTCGACGCCCGCGACGTACCCGGCCGTCTCCGACGTCCTGGCCAGCGTCGCCGCCTCGCCGACCTCGGGGTGCAAGATCGTCACGGCCCCCGCGGGCATGCCCGGCGGCGGCCACGCCCGCTGGTCCAACGGCAACTCGTTCTACGACGGCTTCACCACCGCCCTGCCCCCGAACACCAAGTCCCCCCTCAACGGCGTCGCCCCCGACGGCGACATGACGTCCGAGGACGAGGACGACGGCGGCCCGAACTACGCGGCCATCACCAGCCGCAGCCATCACCCCGGCTGCGTGAATGCCCTCTTCGGCGACGGCTCGGTCCGGTTCGTCAAGAACTCGATCAGCTACCAGACCTGGCGCTCGCTGGGGACCATCGGCGGCGGCGAGGTCGTCTCCTCCGACGCCTACTGAGCGGGCCCTCGGAATCTTCATTTGACCGGGCCCACATCGGCCGTCATCCTCGCCCCCGCGACCACTCCGGGCCAGGGGGACGAGCCGATGCAACCGCGACGCGACGACCGAGGCTTCACGCTCATCGAGCTGCTGGTCGTCATCGCGATCATTGCGGTGCTGGTCGCGCTGCTCCTGCCCGCCGTCCAGTCCGCCCGCGAGGCGGCGAGGCGTGCCGGCTGCGTGAACAACCTCAAGCAGATCGGCCTGGCGCTGCATAACTACCACCAGGCGCACGACACCTTCGCCGTCGGCTACGTCGCCTGGACCGACGCCGACCCGAACGTCACGTCCCCCGGCTGGGGCTGGGCCTCGGCGATCCTCCCCACGCTCGAACAGTCCCAGCTCTACAGCGCCGGCAACTTCGCCCTGCCGATTGAGCACCCCGCGAACTCGACCGTCGTCCACACCCCGCTGGCGGTCTACACCTGCCCGACGGACCGATTTACCGGCCGATTCACCCTGACCGACGCGAACAACAACCCGGTCACGGACGCCCAGACCAACAGCTACGCCGGCAACTTCGGCCGCGACGTGAACATCGCCAAGACGCCCGACGCGGGCAACGGCGTGTTCGTGAGGAACCGGTCGTTCGGCGTCCGCGACATCACCGACGGCACGAGCCAGACGATTCTCGTCGGCGAGCGCGGGGCCGTGCTCACGAGGACACCCTGGCCGGGAAACATCAACGGCGGGATCTGCCGGATCACCCCCGGCTCGCCCAGCCAGAGCACGCGGACGAAGACCGCCCCCGTCGAGACCCTCGCCCGCGGCGACACCGGCAACGGCACCGGCTCGACGGACCTCTTCTTCGACCCCGACGACTACTTCAGCCCCCACTCCGCCGGCATCAACTTCCTGATGGCCGACGGCCACGTCCTCTTCATCAAGTCGAGCATCGGCTTCGCCGCCTACGGCGGCCTCTGCTCCCGCAACGGCGGCGAGATCGTCAGCGCCGACGCCTTCTGATCCCCCCGCAGGAATCGCCGAAGGAATTCGTTTGACCGGCACTCTGACGTCTGTCATACTCGCCGCTCGGTCTCATCGCCGACGGATCAGCACCGAGTGGACAGCGCCATGCGCCGCGACCCCCGCCGAGGTTTCACTCTCATCGAGCTGCTCGTGGTGATCGCGATCATCGCGATCCTGATCGCGCTGCTGCTGCCGGCCGTGCAGGCGGCGCGCGAGGCCGCGAGGCGGATGCAGTGCCTGAACAACCTCAAGCAGCTCGGCCTGGCGATGCACAATTACGAGTCGACGAATGGCGCGTTCCCACCGTCGATGTGCGCGTCGGGCACGGGCAATAACGTGATCTGGATCAACGGCTGGAGCGCCCTGGCCCGCGCCCTGCCCTTCAGCGAACAGGGCTCGCTGTTCAACTCGGCGAACTTCTCGATCTGGAAGGAGGACCCGCCGAACACGACGACGATCGCGATGACCGTCGCCTTCCTCGTCTGCCCGAGCGACCCGAACACTTCGGTCTCGTCGCACGACTACGGGCTGTCGGGGATCACCAACTACGGCGTGAGCCAGGGCGACTGGTTCGTCTTCGGCGGCTTTAGCGGCCCGTTCAACCGCAGCGCCTTCGGCATGAACCGCGCCCGCCGCCTGGCCGAGTTCACCGATGGCACGAGCCACACCCTCCTCGCCGCCGAGGTCAAGGCCCGCCAACCCTCGTCGAACTGCCGGACGGTGCCGCTGTCGAAGATCAAGGACCCGAACAACGTCCCCCCGCCCACCGCCGACCCCTACGCCGTGGCCCCCGACTACGCCTTCTGCCCGCTGTATCCCGACGAGTTCCACACCGAGTGGTCCGACGGCAACGCCCACTCCGCCGGCTTCACGACCGCCTGGCCGCCGAACCGAAAGGTGCTGGGCAACATCCCCGAGAACCTGGGGTTGGATTTGGATTTGAACGGATATAACGAGGAGCTCGGCGGCCCGACCTTCGCCGCGATCACCTCGCGCAGCTACCACCCGAATGGCGTGAACGTGCTGATGGCCGATGGCTCTGCGAAGTTCGTCAAGTCGTCGGTCGACGGCTTCACATGGCGGGCGCTGGGGACGGTCGCGGGGGGCGAGGTGGTCTCGGATGGGGCGTATTGATACCGCATCGTCGTGCGGTGGGCTCGGCCCACCGTCCAGGGCTCTCGCCGAAGACGATGGGCGAGGCCCGTCCTGAAGGACAACTCGCCCGTGCGCCGGTCCGTCAGGGGATCCGGCCCCACTCCGGCATGTCGATGCATTCCGTCGAGCAGTCCGTGCACCAGTCGGTCAGGTGGGTTTCGGGGTCGGTGCAGACGGCCGGAGCGCACCTGATGTGACAGCCCGACTCGATGGCCCCCCGCAGTATCATGTCGTAAGTATCAGCCCACGACGACCCGCGTCGGCCCCCCCTCGGCCTCGTCGATGACGATCGGCCGATCCAAAAAGGCCGCGATTGTCCGCGCATTCGTCCGCAGGTGCTCGGTCGCCTCGGGCGTCGTGTAGACGCTCCGACCCTCGGCCAGGGCCAGGGGTAACAGGATCTGGTCGGCCGAGTGGGGATCGATCGCGGCGTCCGGGACGGATAAATAGGCGAGCAATTCCTCGACCGCCTCGTCGGCGACGTCCTCGGCGGGCTTGCCCTTGCGGCCGAGGCCGACGAAGGTGGCGGGGGTCGTGCCGTCGGTGGCCGTCAGGGCGATGGCCGTGCCGGGGCTGCGGCCGGGCCACTCGGCGAGGTCGACGGCGAGGTCGATCCCCAGAGATCCGAGCCGCTCCTCGGCCCTGGCCAGCATTCGCTCAGCGATCGAGAGAGGGAGCCCGCAGACGCCCGCCTCAGCGCGGACCTCGACGCGGCCTCGTGTGTCGCGGACGATCGCCCGGGGCTCGCCGGGCTCGATCCACGCCTCGAGTCGCCCGCCGCCCGCGGGGAAGAAGCCGGCCGCGGGCATGGCCACGGCGACGGGCAGGCCGAGGTCGCGCAGGAGCGGGGCCCACGTCGCGGCCAGGAACGGGAACGAGGGTGCGGCGAGGTTGAAGGTCCCGCCTTCGAGCGTCAGCCGCACGCCCGCCCCCTCGGCCAGGGCCAGCGGCAGGTGGAGCGTGTGCAGGACCATGGCCGTCGAGCCGGCCGTGCCGATGTCGATCGCCAGGTCGCGGCGCTCGACGGGGCGGGGGCGGAAGGTCAGCGACCGCGATCCCACCGACGCGCCCGAGACGTCGGCATTCCCCAGCTCGGCCGCGGCCTGGACGGCGGCGAGGTGCTGCGGGCGGAGGCCGGGCTTGTCGCGGTTGGCGCGGATCCGGTCGATCCGGAACGGGCGGCCGGTCAGGAGCGAGAGCGAGAGCGCGGTCCGCAGGATCTGCCCGCCGCCCTCGCCCTGTGCGCCGTCGAGCCTGATCATCGCGCCGCCCTTGCCTTCGGCAGAAGGGCCGCCACCCGGCCGGTGGGGACCGGCCGAGCCGATCGGCCCGTGCCCGGCGTGGGTCATCCAGCGCCGCCCGTCGCCGGGAGCTGCGCGGCCCGTGCCGATGGGCGGTGTCTGCCAGTCCATCATCGGAGGGCTCCCGGGGGTTGGTGGTTCGCGGGCCGGATCACGGTCGGGCGGCGCCCCGCTTCGAGCCGTCGTCGCGGACGCCGAAGATGCGAAGGCCGGGGCCTCCAGTGGGCGTGACGGTCGTCGCGAGGGCGGTGCCAGGGCGGGCCCAGATGAGGACGAGCCGCTGCTCGACCCGGTCGCTGTTCGGCTCGGGCCGCGTGAAGAGAAAGCCGCCGAGGCCGCGCGCCGAGTCGCCCCGGCCGCCGATGACGAGCACCTGGCCGGGGGCCAGGCTCACGGTGGCGGCGAGGTCGCGGAAGGTCTCCTCGGCCTGGCCGCGGGTGACGACGAATTCCTTGGGCTGGAACGGGCCGGTGCCGGGGGCCGCGCCGTAGCCGTTGAGCACGGGGCCGTGGCGGATCTCGGGCACAAGCTTGACGCGGACCGAGCCCGTGGACTCGTCGGCCGAGGCGGTCACGCGGATCAGGCCCTTGGCGTCCTTGTAGTCCTTGCCCGACGCCCGGCCGTCGCGGCTGACGAGCAGCGTGACCGACTCGGACGCCGCGGCAAGGTCGAGCAAGTACGGCTGACCGTCGGGCTGCTCAACCTCGACGACCTCGGGCTTCCTGGTCGGCGGCGGGGGGTCGAGGAGCTTCGAGATTTCCATCGGCAGGCTGCCGCGGATCAGGCCGACGCGGAGGCCGTTCGCCTCGAGCGCCGCGCGGGCGTCGGAAGGCACGACCAGCTCGTCGGCCACCGACCACGGAGCCGTCTCGACGGCCGGGTCCTTCGCGGGCCGCGAGAGGATGGCCACCGAGAACCGCGTGCGCTTCGGCGCGAAGACCTGCGCCGGCTGGCCCGCGGCCGGTGCCTGGTACCTCGCGGGGGTGACGGCCGCGTCCTTGTCGGCCCGGCGGATGTCGGACTTGCCTCGCGGCAGGCACCCGACGAGGGCGAGGACCGGGGCCAGGGCGAGGGGCCGCCATCGGGCGGGGACGCGGGCGAGCATCGGCGGAATCCTTTCCGCTCGGGGCGAGGCCCGCCCCGTGCTCGCCCTTCGGATTCGGGGCGCGCAGGCGGGCCTGGGCCGCGGAGTCTAGGGGCGATCGGCGGGGCTGTCAATCGCAAGCGGGGCGTCCTGCCGGGCTGACCCCATCTTGGGAGGGCGAGGCTCCGCCCGAGCCCGGGTATCCGGCCCGAACGCGCGTCATGCCCGGGCTCGGGCGGAGCCTCGCCCTCCCGGGATCGAAGAGGGGTCGGAAACCCGCCGCTCCTGCTATCATGAGGAGGAGGCCGGCCTCGCGGACCGGCCGCGCAGGGACACCCACGAAGGACCCACCTCCGATGACCCATCCGACCCCTCGCCGCCGGTTCCTGATCCAGGGCGCCGGCCTCGTCGGCAGCCTCGCCCTGCTGCCCCGCGCCCGCGCCGAGGCCCCGACCGCCGACGAGCAGACGGCGAAGGCCGTCGCCTTCCTCAAGTCCCGCCAGACCGCCGACGGCTCCTGGTCGTCCCAGCGCGGGCCGGGCATCACGGGCATCGTCGTCACCGCCCTCTTGCGCTCGAGGCGCGTCACCGCGAGCGACCCGTCCGTCACCAAGGGTCTGTCGTACCTCGAGGGCTTCATCAAGCCCAACGGCGGGGCCGAGGGGCCGCAGTCGAACTACGTGACCTCGATCGCGCTCATGGCCTTCCAGGAGGCCAACGTCAAGGGCCGGTACGACGCCCAGATCAAGGCGGGCCAGGCGTTCCTCAAGGGCCTCCAGTGGGACGAGTCGGAGGGCAAGGGCCCCGACGACCCGTTCTACGGCGGCGCCGGCTACGGCGGCTCGAAGCGGCCCGACCTGTCGAACACGTCGTTCTTCCTGGAGGCTCTCCGCGACACCGGCCTGCCGGCCGACGACCCGGCACTCAAGAAGGCTCAGGTGTTCATCTCGCGGTGCCAGAACCGCAAGAGCGAGTTCAACGACCAGCCGTGGGCCGACAAGGTCAACGACGGCGGCTTCATCTACACCCCGGCCAATGGCGGGACGAGCATGGCCAACGACCCCAAGCTCCCCAACGGCGGCCTGCGCTCTTATGCGAGCATGACTTACGCCGGCCTCAAGAGCATGATCTACGCGGGCCTCTCGCCCGACGACCCGCGCGTGAAGGCGGCGGTCGACTACATCAAGGCCCACTACAGCCTCGACGAGAACCCGGGCATGGGCCAGCAGGGCCTGTACTACTACTACCAGACCTTCGCCAAGGCCCTCGCCATGCTCGGCCAGCCGACGCTGGTGGACGCGGCGGGGAAGTCCCACGACTGGCGCTCCGAGCTGGCCGCCGCGCTGGCGACCCGCCAGCTCCCCGACGGCGGCTGGGTCAACAAGGCCGACCGGTTCATGGAGGGGGATCCGAACCTGGTGACCTCTTATGGGCTGCTGGCGCTGGCGTATGCGAGGCCGAAGGAGTGATCTCATGACGACCCTCCGCACCGTCGACCGTCACCCATCGCGTCCCGAGCCGGCGCCGCAGCCTCCTCCGCGGCTCGACTCGGGCGACCGGATGGACTCCGACACGTTCATGGCGATCTACGAGCAGATGCCCGAGGGGTTCCGGGCGGAGCTGATTCAGGGAGTGGTGCTCGTGGCTTCACCGATGACGGACGATCATGGTCGGCCGAACAGCCACGTCTCGCTGTGTCTCGGCTATTACGAGGCACGGACACCGGGCGTACTGTCCCACGCCGCCACGACCATTCGGCTCGGCCCCAGGAACAATCCCGAGCCCGACGGCTCTTTAACGCTCCTGCCCGAATGCGGCGGCCAGTCAAGGATCGAGAACCACTACATCGTCGGCGCACCCGAGCTAGTCGTCGAGGTTTCCTATTCCTCCCGCGCCGTCGACCTGCACGACAAACGGCGGGCCTACGAGGAGGCCGGGGTGCGCGAGTACGTCGTGGTCGACGTCGGCGGCGCCCGCGTCCACTGGTTCGTCCTCCGCGACGGACGGTTCGAGGAGGTCGCGCCGGGCGAGGACGGGCTGCATCGCTCGGAAGTCTTCCCGGGCCTCTGGCTCGACCCGGCGGCACTGGTTGCACGAGACGCGGCGCGGCTGCTGGCTGTCGCGGAGCGCGGCGCGGCCTCGCCGGAGCACGCGGCGTTCGTCGCCCGGTTGGCCGAGGCCCGACCGAAGGCCGGCGGGTGATCTCCCGGGAGGGCGAGGCTCCGCCCGAGCCCGGGTATGACCTGGGGCTCCGGTTTGAGCCTCGTCCCCCCCACGGCGCGTCATGCCCGGCTCGGGCGGAGCCTCGCCCTCCCGGGAGCGGGGACCCCGCCGATTGCACGAGCCCCCACGCCCTGATAGCCTGGCGGCCCTCGGGGAGACCATCCCGGAAGGACCGCAAGCCCATGACGACACGGACGGCCACGATCGCCGGGACGATGCTGGTCCTCCTCGCAAGCCCGCGATCAAAGGCCGACGATGAGGCCGTCTCGAAGTCCGTCGTGAGGATCTTCGCCACGATCCGCGAGCCCGATCTCTACCGGCCCTGGCGGAAGCACGACGCCGAGGAGATCAGCGGCTCGGGCGTCGTGATCGACGGCAAGCGCATCCTCACCAACGCCCACGTCGCCGAGTTTGCCACACGGCTCCTCGTCCAGCCCGACCGCTCGGGCCGGAAGCTGCCGGCGACGGTCGAGGCGATCGCCGAGGACATGGACCTCGCCATCCTCAAGGTCGCCGAGCCCGGCTTCTTCGACCGCCATCCCCCCCTGCCCCGCGCCAGGGGTCTGCCGAAGGTCCGCGACGCCGTCACCGCCTTCGGATACCCGCACGGCGGCGAGACGCTCTCGGCCACGCGCGGGATCGTCTCGCGGGTCGAGTTCAGCGAGTATTACTGCGGGCGGATGGGCCTGCGCGTGCAGATCGACGCGGCCGTGAATCCGGGCAACTCCGGCGGGCCGGTCGTGGCCGACGGCAAGATGGTCGGCGTCGTCTTCAGCGGGCTCGACCAGTCGGACAACATCGGCTACATCATCCCCAACGAGGAAGTGGATCTGTTCCTCGACGACGTGGCCGACGGCAAGTACGACGGCAAGCCGTGGCTATACGACCGCGTCCAGTACGTCCAGAACGAGGCGCTGCGGGCCCAGCTCGGACTGCCCGCGGGGGTCAACGGGCTGCTCGTCCGCAAGCCCGACCGCGACGAGCCTTCCTATCCATTGAAGCGCTGGGACGTGATCACTCATATCGGCGGCCACGCCATCGACGCCGACGGCAAGGTCGAGGTCGACGGCGGCCTCCGCATCCAGTTCACCTATCTGATTCAGCGCACGGCGAAGGACGGCAAGGTCCGGCTCGACCTGCTCCGCGCCGGCAAGCCGCTCTCGGTCGACCTGCCCGTCCCGAGGCGGGCCGAGCGGCCGCTGCTGATGCCCTACCTGTTCGAGTCGCCCCCGCCGTACCTCGTCTGGGGTCCGCTCGTCTTCACGATCGTCAGCGACGAGTACGTCTCCGCATTCGAGGACGGCGACGAGGCCGAGAAGTGGCTGCCGTCCTTGATCGCGGGCAAGAGCCCGATCGTCGCCCGCCGCCGCGACCGCCCGGCCTTCGAGGGCGAGCAGCTCGTCGTCCTCAGCGACCTGCTCCCGCACCGCCTCGTCGAGGGCTACGAGGGGACCTCGGTGGTCGTCGACGAGGTCGACGGCGCGAAGGTCAAGAACCTCCGCCACCTGGCCGAGCGGCTCCGCGACGCGAAGGGCGATCGCGTCGTCATCACCTTCCGCGACACGAACGCCGAGACGCTCGTGCTCGACCGCAAGGGCGTGCTCGACGCGACCGAGGAGATCCTCGGCGAGTTCGGCATCCGCAAGCCGTATTCGGATGACCTGAAAGCGGTCTTCGAGAAGAAGTGAGCGGGGGCGTCGCGCCCTAGCCGGCCGGCTTCACGGGCGCGGCCTTGGCCTGAGCCTTCGCCTTGTCGCGGAGCCGCTTCGTCCTCGGCACGGCGCGTGGCGCGGCCGGCGCGGTGAATCCGAGCGAGGCCGCGGTCATCACGGGCGGGGCCATCGCCGCCGGCGGTCCCATCGCCGCGGGCCCGAGCCCGCCACCCCCGCCGAGGCCACCGATCGGCCCGTTCATCCCGGCGAAGCCGCCCGGTCCCCCGGAGACGGCGCCCACGGGGATGTTGAGCGTCGTGAACCCGTTGACCGTCTGGAACCCGGCGTTGACGCCGATCCGGACATAGCGGCGATCGGCCGAGACGGCGGACGTCACGCCCAGGTTGGCGCCGTCGAAGATGGGGGCCGGCACCGGCTGGAACGCGATGGCCCCCTGGCCTCGCGCCGTCGCGGGGATAAGGGCGAGGATCGTCAGCAGGCCCGCGGTATAGGCCGACATCCGATGGATCATGGCCGGTCCCTCCTCGCCCCCGATCATCCCACGAGCCCCCGCGCCCCGTCCAGCACGAACCGGGCGGGCCACTCTTCCCCCGGCCCCGGCTTACTCCGATGATGGCGCCGGAGCAACGTGGCCTGACGGCCAAGCCGGGACAGGGTGAACATCATGGCGGATCAGGTTTCAAACGCCGAGGAATCGCCGGGGCTCCGGCGGCAGATGATCATCTACGAGCTGGGCCTCGCCGGCAAGACGCCCGGCACACCCGTCTCGCCCGACGAGCTCGCCCACAAGGCCAAGACCGTCCTCGAGCCCGAGGCCTACGACTACCTCGCCGGCGGCGCCGGCGGCGAGGACACGATGCGGGCCAACCGCGAGGCCTTCCGCCGCTGGCGGATCGTCCCGCGCTTCCTCCGCGACGTCGACCGCCGCGACCTCTCGGTCGAGATCCTCGGCCACCGCCTGCCCGCGCCCGTCCTGCTGGCCCCGATCGGCGTCCAGTCGATCCTCCACAAGCATGCCGAGCTGGCCGTGGCCCGCGCCGCGGCGAGCCTGGGGTGGCCGATGATCCTGAGCACCGTCTCGTCCGAGACGATGGAGGACGTCGCGAAGGAGCTGGGCGACTGTCCCCGCTGGTTCCAGCTCTACTGGCCGCGCAGCGACGACCTGACGGCCAGCTTCCTCCAGCGCGCCGAGGCCTCGGGCTACTCGGCCCTGGTCGTGACGCTCGACACGTACCTGCTCTCGTGGCGGGAGCGGGACATCCAGAACGCGTATTTACCCTTCGTCCGCGGCGAGGGCCTGGCCAACTACACGAGCGACCCGGTCTTCCGCAAGGCCGTCGGCGGCCCGAAGCTGCACCCGGTCAAGACGCTCGAATACTTCGGCCAGGTGTTCTCCGACCCCTCGCGGACCTGGGCCGACCTGGCGAAGCTCCGCGCGATGACTCGCCTGCCGATCGTCCTCAAGGGCGTGCTCCATCCCGACGACGCCCGCAAGGCCGTCGACCACGGCGCCTCGGCCGTGATCGTCTCGAACCACGGCGGCCGCCAGCTCGACGGCGCGATCGCCTCGCTCGACGCCTTACCTGGGATTGTCGACGCCGTCGGCGACCAGCTCACCGTCCTCTTCGACAGCGGTATTCGAAGGGGGGCCGACGTCTTCAAGGCTCTGGCTTTGGGTGCCAAGGCCGCCCTGCTCGGCCGGCCCTACGGCTTCGGCCTGGCCGTCAATGGCGAGGCGGGCGTGAAGGACGTGCTGGAGAACCTGCTGGCCGACATCGACCTGACGCTGGGGCTGGCGGGGTGTGCGTCGTGGGCCGAGGTCGACCGGTCGCGGCTGGTCGGGGCGAGCAGGGAATGAGCGCGCGCTCCGCCGCCGGGTGCGGCCGGCGGGAGGCCGGCCGTCGGGCCCGGGGCGGGTGAAGGGGCGGCGGAACGACTCGGGATCAGTGGCCCGGCGTCGCGGTCCCGGACGGGGCGACGGCCGGGAGCTCGTAGCCCGGGATCTTCCCGCCGAACGAGGTGCGCAGCACCTCGAGGTTGCGCGTGTCGCGCGCCGCCTTGTCGGCGTCGGGCACGCTCCGGATCTTCGGGACGGCGCGCCGGACCGCGAGCTCCACCCGCCGTGCCGGCAGGGCGACGGGCGCGGCCTTGGGCAGAGCGAGCGTATCCATGGCGACGACCTTTCTGGGAAGCTTCGCCTGGAAGGTCGTCCGCTGCGCTGGGGTCATCTTGCCGAGCAGCGCCTCGATGCGGTGCTCCGCGTTGTCTTCCACCTCGGCCGCGGCGGGTGCGGCGGAGCCCCTGACGGCGCGGAGCAGAGAGGCCTCCTCGACCACGGCCCGCGCGTTGACTTCGGTCCAGCGCAGATGAACCTCGCCGTTGACCCGCCCGCGGTCCTCGGGCCTCGGCAGGCTGAAGGTCAGGACCACACCCTGCTCGGCGCCGTACGCCACCGACGGCCCCGACACACGGGCGTTCGCGGTGGTCTTGAATAGCGACTCGGTGACGGTGACCGCCGAGGCGCCGCTGCGCCAAGGCAGGCGGAGGGTGTAGGTGTTGTTGAACAGGTCGAGGTAGTGCTGCGACTGGCTGCAGAAGCCCTCGTTGCCCCAGTTCCGCACGAAGATCGCCCAGGTCTCGTCGGCGGGATCGTCCTTGACCCGGATCGCCATCACGTAGACCGGGTGCAGCTCCGTGGCGCAGCTATGCTCGCAATCGAGCCCGAGCAGCCCCGTGACGATCGCGTAGCTGCCGTTGACCAGGGCCTGGGCGTCCTTGTCGGACTTGTCCACGGCCTTGTGGAACGCGTTCCACCAGGGCGTGTCGAAGTGATCGATCGTCTCGGTCGAGTCGAACTCGAGCCCGAGGCCAAGCGTCTTGGGGGTGGACGACGTCAGGCCGGCCCCGTTCGGGGTGAGGAGCCGGAAGTTATAGTCGTCGTCGGCGATCGGGTTGGAGTGCGACTCCCACGTGATGGGCCCCTCGTACGTGGCAGGCATCCAGTTGACGTGCCCGTGAATGTCGGTCGTGGCGCCGATCGCGCAGATGACGCCCGCGAGGATGCCGGGGGTGTCGAGCGAGGGCGCCTGGGTCGTGCAGGGGGGCTGGTTCGGCTTCGGGCAGAGCGCATGCACGTCGGGCGGGGCGCCGGCGTGGTCGACCTGATAGCCCCAGCGGGGGTTCAGCGGGATCCCGTTGTCGTCGACGGCGTCCCAGACAAGGTCCAGCGGGGCCGCCTTCGGGGGCGGGACGGCGCCCCCCCCGGTCACGACCGTCACGATCACGAACGCGTTGCCCAGACCCTTGCACTGGTTGCCGGTACCGTCGTCGCCGGACCGGCCCCAGTAGCCGTTGTCGCTGTAGTTGTCGTCCTCGTAGCCGAGCCGGAGGAAGAGCTGCGCGGGGTTGGCGTTCCTGGGGATGCTCATCGGGCGGCCGACGACGCCCTGGATCCGCACCAACCCCGGCTCGGCGTCCGGGATCCAGACCAGGCCGTGGTAAAGGCGATCGGCGTTGGGGCCCTGCGGGTCGACGTAGCGCTTCCACGTCTTGCCCGCTCCCCCGGTCTGCGCAGCCCCCGGCGTTGACCGTGACCGTGTCGCCCGGCTGGAACCGGATGCTGCTGTACTCGGTCAGGCGCTGCTTGACGTTCGGCTCGTCGATCCGCCAGACGACCGTCGTCGGGTTGACCTGCTGGCGCGTCACATGCTCGTCGGCCCGCGCGGGGGCCGGGCCGAAAGCGAGCGCGGCGACCCCCGCGGCACACAGGGCGGCGGCCTTGAACTTAAGGATCGGCATGCTTTTCCTCTCCTGTCGACGGGAAAGGTGACAGGATCAGCACGCAGGGGTACGTGCCCTGCGCACATTCGCCGGGGCTACACTTGTGTCGACGCCGCCCATCCTAGTCATGCCGAAGACCGGCGGCAACGCCCCGAAAAAATCGGGCACCCCCCGGCACGAGGCCAGCGACAGCGCCTCCCGCCGAGCGGCGATGACTCGGGCGCCGGCAGGCCGATCAACTCCCCCGGGACTCGCCTGGGATGATCTCCATCGACAACCGCTCGTCGCCTCGGAGCACCGTCAGGTGCGTCCACACCCCGACGCGCTCCTCCGTCAACAGCCGGTGCAGATCGTCGATACCGGACACCGGATGGCCGTCCAAGGCCACGAGGACGTCCCCTTCATCCAACCCCGCGCGGTCGGCGGGGCCGTTCGGCTCGATCGAGGCGAGCAGGACGCCGCCGTCGTGGGCGAGGTCGAAGCGGGCGACGACCGAGGCGGGCAGCGTCACCGTCTGCACGGCCACGCCGATCCGGCTCCGGCGCACGCGGCCGTCGCGTATCAGGCGTCCCGCCACGTACTTCGCCGTGTTCACGGCGATCGCGAAGCAGATGCCCTGCGCGGGCAGGATCACGGCCGAGTTCACGCCGATCACCTCGCCCCGCGAGTCGACCAGCGGCCCGCCCGAGTTGCCGGGGTTGAGCGCGGCGTCGGTCTGGATCACGTCGTCGATCAGACGGCCCGATTTGGCGCGGAGCGATCGGCCCAGGGCGCTGACGACGCCCGCCGTCACCGTGCACTGGAAGCCGTAGGGATGGCCGATCGCGATCGCGAGCTGCCCGACGCGGAGCGCCTGCGAGTCGCCCAGCGCCGCCGCGACCAATCCCTCGGCGTGGACGCGGACGACGGCCAGGTCGGTCTCGGGGTCGTCGCCCACGAGGTCGGCCGTCAGCTTGCGGCCGTCGGGGAGCGTCACGCTGAGCCGGTCGGCCTCGTGAACGACGTGGCTGTTCGTGAGGATATATCCGCTCGTCGTGAAGACGAACCCCGACCCGCTCCCCCGGCCCTCGCGGCCCCGACCGGAGTGGAACGCCGCGATGTGGACGACCGACGGGCTGACCCGCTCGGCCGCGCCCGTGACGGCGCGGGAATAGGCGTCGAGCAGGCCGGCGTCGTCGGGCGGAGACGCGTCGCGGCGTCCGGCGAGGCGGGGGGCGGGGTCGATTTCCGAGATGTCGAACAGGCCGAGGCTCATGGGCAAGGTCCTCCCACGAGAACTCTAGGCGCCCCGGTCAAGCCCGCCCGTCATTCGCGGACCAGGCAGAGGAAGCACCCCCGCCTGGGGATCTGCCGCGGTGGCATCACCTCGATCGGGTAGCGGTCGAGGCCGAGGCGGGGGATGAGCCAGGAATTGTCGTACTGGTACTGGTCGAAGGGGTCTCGGGTCATGATCTGCCGGGCGATGTACCGCGAGGCGGGCTTGCCGATCCGGATCAGCGGGTAATGCGAGCGGCCGAAGACCGGGTCGACGGCGGCGACGGCGTGGATGCAGTCGCCGGTAAGGAGCTCCATGCCGCTGATGGCGCGGTAGCGGGCCTGGCCCGATTCGAGCACGGAGATGACCTCCCCGGCCCGGTCATAGAGCTCCTCGCGGACGATGAACGGGCCCCACATCGTCACGCTGTCGCCGTGGCCGTACTCGGCGGCCAGCGTTTGGTAGAGGTCGAGGTTCACACCCGGCTCGGGCACGGGGTTGAAGACGCGGACGTCGAGCGTCCGCGGGAGCCAGCTGATCGTCCGGTACTCGAGCGCATATCCGTTCGGGTCGGTCCCCTCGCCCGTGGCCTTGACGAACGTGGCCCAGGTGTGGGTGTAGCGAAGCTGCTTCGGACAGGGCTGGGAGCCGAAGATCATCACGTAGTAGGACGTCCCGGCCCGGGCGGGCGACGCCAGAGCCAGGGCGAACAGGGCGATCGTCGCGAGGCGTCGGGGCATGGTCACCTCGGGGGATCCAGGTCAGCGCGTGGACTGGCCGGGTAACCATACCACATGCCTCGATGCGGGGATTGCGCGGCGCGTCCCCGGTCGGCTTGATACGCGTGATACGGGTCCCGGGAATTGCCTTCTGTTTCTGCTCTTTGCTCTTTGCCCTTGCTCTTTGCCTTGTGCCTTTCCGAAGAGCCGAAGGCACAAAGCACAAGGCAGATCATCCCTGGGAGGCGTTCGAGCCGGGCCCAAACGCACGCAAAGGCCCGCGGTCGATCGCCGGCGACCCTCCCCCTCAAGGGCGGAGGGTCCCCGTGTCGAGCCATCCCCGCGCTTTCCGAGAACGACCCCCGCCCGATTTACGACCATAACGGTATGAATTCGGCGCGCGACGTCGTGCGCAGCGAGCATCGAGAAATCCACCACCGAGAGGCGAACATCCATGCGTTCCGAAAAGCAGCGCGAGGCGAGCCGGGCCAACGGCTCCAGGTCCAAGGGCCCCATCACCCCCAAGGGCAAGGCCGTCTCCAGCATGAACAGCCTCAAGCACGGCCTGCGGTCCAATCAGGTCGTGCTGCCGGGCGAGAGCGCGGCCGAGTTCAACGCCGAATTGAAGGGCTGGGCCGACGACTGGAAGCCGTCCGGCCACACCGCCGCCGTCCTCGTCGAACGCGCCGCCGTCGCCTCGTGGCGATTGCGGAGGTGCGTCCGCGCCGAGGCCGGCATGCTTCTCGAGCTCGCCGCCGGGCGCCGCGACGACGAGCGGCCCGACGACGACAACGACAACGACGGCGTCGACGACGAGCTGCGTGAGAAGCTCGACGGGGCCGAGGATGCGTTCGACACCGACCCCGCCGGGGCCCTCGCGGAGCTGAGGTCGACGCCCGAGGGGGTCGACCGGCTGCTCGGGCTCTGGGACCACATCGCCGAGGCCCTCCAGCGCGAATGGGACGACGAGGCCCACGAGGCGCTGATGCCGCTGCTGGGCCACCGGCCCGACGCCGACGCCGTCGCGGCCGGGCCGCTGGCCGAGGACTCGCACCGCCTGGTCCTCGACCGCCACTGCCGGTACACGCGGAGGGGCGACGACCTGCTGACCGACGACGAGGAGCGGCAGGCGACCGCGCGGCTCGGCCGAGGGGTCGCCGACGAACGGGCCGCGCTGCGGGCCCTCCGCCGCGAGCTGGCGGCCGCCCGGCCCGACCTCGACGACAAGCCCTCCCCCGAGCCCGAGGCGACCTTCGCTGGCGTCACGCCGGGACTGATGCTCATGCATCGCTATGAGATGGCCATCGAGCGGCCAGCTCCGGGCGACGATCAAGGACCTGGTGGCCCTGCGGAAGGCGGGGATGGGCGGGAGGCCGGCGGTCGCGGTTGTGACGGAAGCCGTTGATATCAAAGAGATTAAAGAGAAAGCTCCCGAGCCCGCAGCCGGGTCCGAGCCGGCCTCTCCCGCGGCGCCGAGCGAACCCGAGCCGGGGGCGGTCGTCGTGGCCTCAGGCGGGTGGCGGGGCGGTCTTTCGGCGCCCCGAGGCCGTCGCGGCGGCGGAAGCGGCGGCGAAGGACGTCTTGAGATCGATGGATGTGGATGATTGAGGCGGGGCCCGGAGGGGGGCCGGGCTCGGGGTGCGCGCGGGGGCGGACGTATCGAAGTCGGAGGATCTGTTGAAGACCTTCCGAGGACGTGTGTGAGAGGCCTCGATCGTCGGCGGGGACAGGCACCAATCGCGGACGATCGGAGCCAGTCCCCAGGGCCTCTCAGCAGAACAGGCACAAATCAACGAATGCCAGGAGCCGTATCAACCCTCGGCCTTGGCCCCCGGCTTCAGCTCCCGCTCGATCCGGAACTGCATCTGCCGGAGCTCGTCGCCGACGTACTGCATGTGTGGCCACGGCCAGTTCACCGCGTCGTCGGCGAAGCGCGGGATCAGGTGCCAGTGGACGTGGTCGATCGTCTGGCCGGCGACCCGGCCGATGTTGACGATCACGTTCATGCCCTCGGCGCCGGTGGCCTTGATCACGGCGCGGGCGATCCGCGGCAGCAGCGCCGCGCTCTCGGCGGCGGCCTCGTCGGGGAGGTCGGCGAGGGTCGCGTGATGCTCCCTGGGCACGAGCAGCATGTGCCCCGGATTCACCGGGCCGATGTCGAGGAAGGCGACCGCCGCGTCGGCCTCGAGCACCCGCGCCGAGGGGATCTCCCCGGCGATGATCTTGCAGAACACGCAGTCCGCGTTGCGCGGGGGCATGCTGGATCCTCCCGGGGATTGGGATGCGGAGGGAAGGATCAACCGCCGATGACGCCGATGGCCGCCGATAAAGAGAGAAACGACTTCTTTATACTTTATCGGCGGCCATCGGCGTCATCGGCGGTTGATCGCTCTTTCTCCCCGCGGCTCAGGCGTTCGCGGTGGCGACGGCCGGCTTGACGGGCGCGGCGGCGACCTTCTCGTCGGCGCCGAGCAGGGCGATGACGGCCATCGGGGCCGCGTCACCCTGGCGGACCTTGGCGAGCTTGTAGATCCGCGTGTACCCGCCCGGCCGCCCGGCGTACCGCGGCCCGATCTCGTGGAACAGGTCGAACGAGATCTTCTTCTGGGTCAGCACGGCGTTGACCCGGCGGAAGTTGTTCAGGTCCCAGCCGCCCTTGGCCAGGGTGATCAGCGGCTCGACGAACCCCTGGAGCTCCTTGGCCTTGGCCAGGGTCGTCGTGATCCGCCCGTGCTCGATCAGCGCCGTGGCGAGGTTGCGCAGGAGCATCCGCCGATGCGAGGGCGAGCGCTTGAACTTCCGTCCGGCCTTCTTGTGACGCATGGGAATATCGTGGGCCTGGGGTTGGATATCGTCGTAGGGTCCGCCATGCGGACCATCCGGTTCGGTGGCCGTCTCCGGAGATGGTCCGCATGGCGGACCCTACGGGAGGCGTCCTGCGTCAGCTCGTGCCGACGTTCATGCCGAGGTCGAGGTTGATCTCATTGAGCTTGGCGCGGACCTCCTTGAGGGTGGTCTCGCCGAAGTTGCGGACGGTCAGGAGCTGGTCCTCGGACTTGCTCACCAGGTCGCGGACCGTCGTGATGCCCTCGGACTCGAGGCAGTTCGTCGCCCGCACCGAGAGCTCGAGCTCGGCAAGGCTCATGTTGAGCTTGCGCTCGAGCTCGGCGTCGACGTGCGAGTCGCCGTACCGCTCGGCCGCAGCGCCGTCGGCGGGGAGGCCGGGGCCGGGCTCGTGGTACTGGACGAACGGGTTGAGGTGCTTGCGGAGGATCTTCGCCGCCTCCACCAGGGCCATCTCCGGGCCCAGCGTGCCGGTGGTCCAGATCTTCATCACGAGCTTGTCGTAGTTCGTCCGCTGGCCGACGCGGGTGTTCTCGACCTGGTACTCGACCCGGCGGACCGGGCTGAACATCGCGTCGATCGGGATCGCGCCGACCTCGAGGTCGTCGGTGTGACCCTCGGCCGCCGTCCGGTAGCCCCGGCCGTTCTCGACCGTCATGTCGATGTTGAACGGCACGTCGTCGGTGAGCGTGCAGAGGATGTGGTCGGGGTTGATGATCTCGATCGACTCGTCGTGGATGATGTCGGCGCCGGTCACGACGCCGCGGCGGTCGCGCTCGATGCGGATCGTCCGCGACTGGTCGGAGTGATTCTTGACGACCAGGAGCTTGAGGTTCAGCACGAGGTCGGTGATGTCCTCGACCATGCCGGGGATCGAGGAGAACTCGTGCTGGACGCCCTGGATCTTGATGGTGGTCACGGCGCTCCCCTCGAGGCTGGAGAGGAGGATGCGCCGGAGGCTGTTGCCGACGGTGTGGCCGAACCCACGTTCGAACGGTTCGACGTGGAACTCGCCGAAGGAGTCGGTCAGCTTGTCGCGCAGGCACGCCACGCGACTGGGGAGCTCGAGGCCTCGCCAACGAATGCGCATTGCGCGGGGTCTCCTAAAGGAAGGCGTCTCGGCTGTATGGTTCGATCTTCGTCGGGCCCGCTGGGCGGCCGTCTTCTCCGGTCTTCCTGTGCCTTGTGCTTTCTGCTTTCTGCCTTGAATGGGGAAGGCAAAAGGTACAAGGCAACTCGGGGGAGACGGCCAGCGTGGCGAGCCCCGCGGGTTAACGGCTAAGCAACTCGACGATCAGCTGCGGCGTCACGGGCAGGGCGACGTCCTGGATGGCCGGCAGGCGGCTGACGCGGCCCTCGGGCGGCTCGCTGCCGGTCCGGTCGAGCCAGTCGGGCACCGGCGGGGTGCCCTCGTGGGTCGCGAGCTTCTTCGAGTGCTCGCGGTCCTTGACCTTGATCTGGTCGCCGGGCTTGACCAGGTAGCTCGGAATGTCGAGCTTGCGGCCGTTGACCGTGATGTGCCCGTGCGTGATCATCTGCCGCGCCTGGGGCCGGCTCAGAGCGAAGCCGAGCCGGGTGACGACGTTGTCGAGACGCCGCTCGAGGATCGACATCAGGGCGGCGCCCGTGTTGCCGGGGCGGCGGCTGGCCAGGTCGTAATACTTGCGGAACTGCCGCTCGAAGACGCCGTAGTACCGCTTGACCTTCTGCTTCTCGCGGAGGCGGATCGAGTACTCGCTCGCCTTGCCCCGGCGGAACTGGTGCATCCCCGGCACGCCCTCGCGGCGGTCGACGGCGCACTTGGGGGAGTCGCAGCGCGTCCCCTTGAGAAACAGCTTCAGGCCCTCGCGGCGGCAGAGCCGGCAGACCGGTCCGATGTGTCGTCCCATGTTCTCTCGACGATCTCGCTTCTGAGTCCGGGTTGTTGTGGCCGAGTTGTCCCCGCCCGGCTCCATGCCGGGCGGCGGGTTCCTCGGTGGGAGAGACGGGCCCCAGGGCGATCAGGACGTTCGACAACCCGAGCAGCGAGTCGTCCCGAATCGTGGTTTCCCGGGGCATCCAGCGCAGACAGGGCGGGCTTCAGACCCGCCGCTTCTTGGGCGGGCGGCAGCCGTTGTGCGGCAGCGGGGTGACGTCCTCGATGGCCTTGATCGCCAGGCCCGACGCCTGCAAGGCGGTGATCGCCGACTCGCGGCCCGAGCCAGGGCCCTTGACCTTGACCTCGACTTCCTTGACTCCGTACTTCGTCGCGGTGGCCGCGGCGGTCTCGGCGGCGCGCTGGGCGGCGAAGGGGGTGCTCTTGCGGCTCCCCTTGAACCCGACGGTGCCCGAGGAGGCCCAGCACAACGCATCGCCGTTGGGGTCGGTGATCGTCACGGTCGTGTTGTTGAACGTCGCCTTGATGTGGACGACCGCCCGGCTGACGTTGCGCCGAGTCTTCCGCTTCTTGGCCTTGGCCACGGGTCAATTGCCTCCGCGATTCCGTTACGTGCGTTCGTGGGTCGGTTCTTCGTAGGGTCCGCTGTGCGGACGTCTTGCTGATGCCCCAGGGATCGAAGACGTCCGCACAGCGGACCCTACGGGCAGCCCCGAGGCCGAGCGGCTTACTTGTCCTTCACGCCCTTCTTGCCGGCGACGGTCTTCCGCGGCCCCTTGCGGGTCCGCGCGTTGGTCCGGGTGCGCTGGCCGTTGACGGGCAGGCCCTTGCGGTGCCGCAGGCCGCGGTAGCAGCCGATATCGCGCAGACGGGCGATGTTCTGCTGCACCTGGCGGCGGAGCTGCCCCTCGACGACGTACTCGTTGTCGAGCAGGTTTGCCAGCTTCGCCAGCTCGTCCTCGGTCATGTCGCGGGCGCGGCGGTCGGGGCTGATCCCGGTCCGCTCGCAGAGCTGCGTGGCCAGGTACGGACCGATCCCGTAGATGTACTGGAGCGAGATCACCGCCCGCTTGTCGTTCGGAATGTCGACGCCGAGGATACGGGGCATCCGTCGCGGTCTCCGTGTCTTGGTCCGGGCCTTCGTGGGCCTCGGTGTGTGAGGTCGATCAGCCCTGGCGCTGCTTGTGCCGGGGGTTGGTGCAGATGACGAACACCTTGCCGTGGCGCCGGACGATCTTGCAGTGCTCGCAGATACGCTTGACGCTCGATCGGATCTTCATCGGTCGACGTGCTCGCTTTCCCGTCTTTCGCTCGCCGGTCGCCCCGACGAATCGGCGGGGCCGACGACGGCCCGAGCCGGTTGATCCCCGGCCCGCCGCGCGGACCCCGCTTCGCTCGCCCCGGCCGGTCTGGTCACGACGTGCCGCGGCCGGGGACTCCTGCCCCCGCGCCCTCCCGGCCGGCCATTCCAAGGCCGAATTGGGCCAATTTACCGGGTTTCGCCCCCCTTTGCAACCCCCGTGCCGCTGAAAATCGCTCACACCACCAGCCGGACGATCGAGCTGACCGCGACGAGCACGCCGTAGATCCGCCCCGTCCACTCGCGGGCGTCGGGCCTCGGGTCGCGGGGCAGCCGGGCCATGCGGCCGGCGAGCCAGGCCGAGATCAGGGCCACGCCGAGATATTCCCAGGCCGGCCGGAGCCCGTAGAAGTAGATCCAGGGCATCCCCACGTAGAACATCCCCTCGCGGACCCCCTTCGCGACCCCGGCGAGATGGACCGCGACGACGTAAAGGCCCGCGATCGCCCACGCCCAGCGCCCAAGCCCCCAGCGCTCAGGCGACCGCCGCCGCGCCAGCTCGACGCCGATCCCGGCCAGCGCGACCAGCGCCATGCCGGACGACAGGTAGACCCACGCCTCGCCCAGCCCCCACCATGTGGTGAGGTCGAACGGGAATCCGACCTGTTGCGCATAGCGAAACATCCCCAGCCCGACGGCGACACCGGCGACCAGCTCCAGGACGTAGCCGATCGAGCTCATTCGTCGAACGGCGGGCCGGGCTTGGCGGTCATCTTCGGGGCAATCACGAAGCAGCCGATGCCCCCGACGATCGCCAGCACGCCGAAGAAGGCCGCGTACTTCGACGCCGTGGGTGTGGCCGGCTTGATCTTCTGCATCCCGAGCACGCCGAGCGCGGTGTTATCCATCAACTGCTTCATCGCGGCGACGTTATCGGCATTCGCCTGGTAACGCTCGAACGCAAAGAAGAGCAGGAACGCGCCGAGGACGAAGCAGCCGATGCCGATGCCTTTCAGGATGTTCGGCGTCATGGGGGGACTCCGTGGGGATGACCGGCGGACACGCCCTGCGCCACGCCGAGCGAACCGGCCTCGATCTATCCTAGCGGAGAGACCGCCGCGCGGCACTCGCGATCCATCGCATCGCGAAGTGGCGAGGACCTCGCAGACGACCGCAGGGGCTCGCGGCTCGGCTCACCTGACCTCTCTGCTCCCAATCGAAGTCGGGGGCATCCAGGCGAGGATGAATCCCCAGGCCGGGAATGCCGGTCATCTCGGGGGCCAGGCCGCCGGCGATCGCGCGGGCGGCGGCCTTGCAGCGCCTTGCCCGCGCGAGCCGCTCGCTCGGGTCGTGGCGGATGAAGGCGTCGGCCTCGTACCATTCCCCGCCGTACTGGCACACCGCCGCCCACTCCTCGGCGCCGAGCTTGAAGTGGCGCGCGCATTCGTCCGCGTCGATCACGGGGGCCTCTCGCCCGCCCGGCCAGCCGAAGGCGCGGCGGGCCCGGAGCTGGTTCAGGACGTCCTGGGCCAGGGCGACATAGCCCCGGAAGGTCGGGTGATGCGCGTCGTGGAAGAGCCGGTCGTCGAGGATGCCGTCGGGCAGGAGGGCCCGGAAGACCGCCGGGCCGTCGACCACGATCGCGCCGTGCCTGGCCCCGACCGAGCGGCAGGCGTTCTGCAGGGCAGTCGTGCAGATCTGGGGCATGCCGTCCAGGTCGCGCGACTCCTGGAAATGACGCCGCGCCTCGGCCCAGTCCCCCGCGCGTTCCAGGAGGCGAGCCAGGCGATAGTGGGCCTCGGCGAACCCTGGCTGCTCCTCGAGGAGCTCACGATAGAGGGCGACGCCCGCGGACGGGTCGCGCGCCTCGGCCTTCCTGGCGGCCTCGAACCGGCGGGCGAACGCCTCGCGAGCCGCCGCCGTGGTCTCGGGCGGCAGCACCGATCGGTTGGGCTCGTAACCGGCCTGGTTGCCGGGCGGCACGATCAGGATCGGCACGGCCCCGATCCGCCGGCAGTACGCCGAGATCGCCGCCAGACGGTCCCGGTAGTCGCCGACGACGGCGGATCCTTCCTGCGGGGTGAAGGACGGGACGTCAACCAGCCTCCGCGTCGGCTTCGGCGGAGGTGCCGTGCAGAGCCGGCGCAGGTCGATCGCATGAAGGATCAGCCGCCCCAGACTCGTGAGCCGCCCGAGCCCCTCGAGTCGCGAGACGGTCGTCGCGGGCGGCGCGAGGTCGCGGTAGTGGGTGACCTCGCGCGACCAGGGATAGCGCGCCTGGAACTCGTTGTGGCCGGCGAAGACGACGATCGCGTCCGGCCGCCGGTCCACGTCGGCCATGCTCAGGTGCATCGGCTCGAGATTCGCCCCGCCGCGTGCCTTGTACTCCACCGTGACGCGGCGGCCGGGAAAGACCCGCTCGAGCTGCCAGGCGACGATCGACCCGACCGACAGCCACTTGTCGTAGGGGATGCCCAGGCGCTCGACTCCCCAACGACGAGGATGTTGATCGCCCTCTCGCCCGGCGACGCGGCCTGCCTGCTCGCGTCATCCGCGAATCGCGTGGGAAGCGCTGGATACCGATGAGCCCACGCGTCCCACGCCGCGGCCCCGGCCTCGACGACGCCGAGGCCGATCAGGCAAGAACAGCAGAACAAGAGGAGCCGCGCCGCGGCCGACCTCGGCCGGTTGGCTCGCCTCGCCCTGACGAGCGAGACACCCGCGAAGGCCGCCCCGATCAGGGCGACAAACAGAAGTGCGACCTGGAAGATCAGCATCGCCCAGAGGAACATGACCGCCGCGCGACGCCAGGCTGCTGGCGGGACGATCACGACCAACCAGGCCGGCACGATCGCCAGCGCCGAGGCCGCCAACACGACCGCGACGGCCGCCCCGGCCAGCCGGAGAGTCCTCCGCCGAGACGCATCCCGATCGAGAAGACTCGCCATGGCGGCCCCTCCGAGGGTCGTCGAGGACGTGCTGTTCGGACGATTACCAGGCGCGCCGATGCGGCCATGGTTGCCCGCGCGGTATGGCGTCACGCCGTCGCGGGGATGCGGCGGGAGAGGATCACAGAATAGCTGTGACGGGCCGGAGACACAGTGAAGTTATCATGCAGGTCCCGGGGAGGGAACGCTCATGGCCTGGCCTGGAGGTGCGGCCCGGATCGGACGGACGAATCGCCCGGGACGCGCTCAATCCTCGAGCAACGTCAAGATCCTCGGCCCATCCACCGTCATCGCCACCGTATGCTCAAAGTGGGCGCTGAACCGCCGGTCCTTGGTGACGACGGTCCACTTATCCCCAAGGACGTCGACCTCCTTCGTCCCGAGGCTGACCATCGGCTCGACGGCGAGGACCAGGCCGGGCTCGAGGCGGATCGGGTTCTTGCGCAGGGCCTTGCTGGTGAAGTTGGGCACCTGCGGCTCCTCGTGCATCGTCTGGCCGATGCCGTGGCCGACGAATTGCTCGACCACGCCCATGCCCTGGCTCTTGACGTACTGCTCCATCAAGGTCGCCACCTCGGCCCACGTCCGGCAGCGGGCCATGGCGCGGATGGCGAGGTCGAGGGTGTCCTTCGTCACCTGCAAGAGCCGCTGGTGCTCGGGGGAAACCTGGCCAATGGCCAGTGTCACGGCGGCGTCGCCGCACCAGCCGTTGAGCTTGGCGCCGGTGTCGACGCTGAGGATGTCGCCCTCCTTCAAGATCCGCCGGTTGGGGATGCCGTGGACGACCGCCTCGTTCACGCTCGCGCAGATCACGGCCGGGAACGGAGGGCCGCCGCGCTGGCTGTTGGGGTAGTTGTGGAAGAGCGGGACCGCGTCCGCCTCGCGGAAGATCGCGGCGACGGCCTCGTTGATCTCGCCGGTCGTCGCCCCCGGGACCGCCATCTCGCGGACCCGCTGCAGCGCTCGCGCGACGAGCCGGCCCGCCTCGCGCATGAACCCGATCTCACGCGGGCTCTTGAGGATGATCTTGCGGGCGGGAGAGGACGGGTTGATCTTCATGGGAGTCTTCGTGGGGTCCGCTGTGCGGACGTCTTCGATTGTCGGGGCCGGCGCCGGGAAGACGTCCGCACAGCGGACCCTACGGGATCATCGCTGCTTGCTGACCAGGCCGCTATAGTTCCGCATGATCAGGTGGCTGTCGATCTTCTGGACCAGGTCGAGGCAGACGCTGATGACGATCAGGAGGCCCGTGCCGCCGAGGAACTGCGCGACCGAGTAGTCGACCTTCATCGACTCGGCCACCAGCGAGGGGATGACCGCCACCAGCGACAGGAACGCGGCGCCGACGTAGGTGATCCGGAGCATCACCTTCTCGAGGTAGTCGGCCGTCCGCTTGCCCGGCCGGTAGCCGGGGATGAAGCTGCCGTAGTCCTTGAGGTTCTCGGCCATGTCCTTCGGGTTGAAGGTGATGGCCGTCCAGAAGTAGCAGAAGAAGTAGATCAGCATCACGTAGAAGAGCGTGTAGACGTAGCCGTGCGAGCGGAAGGCGTCGGCCCCGGCCTCGAAGAAGCTGGCCAGGCCGTACTTGATGGAGCCCCACGCCCCCATGCTCTCGACGGCGCCGCCGACCTCGCGCTGGTTCTGGACGAGCCAGGTCTGGGTCGCCTCCTTCAGCCCGTTGAGGATGAAGTAGGGGAACATCAAGAGGCTCGACGCGAAGATGATCGGCATGACGCCGGCCTGGTTGACCTTCAGCGGCAGGTACTGCCTCGTCCCGCCAAAGACCCGCCGGCCGCGGACGTGCTTGGCCGACTGCGTCGGGATGCGCCGCTGGCTCTCGGTGATCGCGATCACGCCCACGACCACCGCGACGAACATGGCCATCAGGCCGATGATCGTCAGGATGCCGTGCTTGCCCGTCTCGGGCGTGAGCCGCAGGTTCGTCTCGGCCGCGAGCCGGACAATCGTGTCGGGCAGCCGCGCCAGGATGCCCGCCATGATCAGCAGGCTGATCCCGTTGCCGATGCCGTACTCGTCGATCTGCTCGCCGATCCACATCAGGAAGATCGTCCCGGCCGTCATGATCATGACGCAGACGAAGGCGTTCCCGGAGCCTCTTAAATCGGGATGGACGATGTTCAACCCGCCCATCATGTACTGGACCCAGAGCGCGGACTGGACCAAACACAACAAGACGGTGGCGTATCTCGTGTATTCGTTGATCTTCTTCCGCCCGCTCTCGCCCTCCTTCATGAGGGCCTCGAGGGAGGGGACGACGCTGCCGAGGAGCTGGAAGATGATCGAGGCGGAGATGTAGGGCATGATGCCCAGGCCGAAGATCGTCGACATGCCGATCTGGGTGCCGCCGAACATGGCGACGGTGCCGAGGACCTTGCCGGCGGCCGACTGGCTCATCGTCTGCTGGAGCCGCTCGTACCGCGACTGGTCGACGATCGGCAGCGGGATGAAGAACCCGATCCGGTAGATGGCCAGGAACATGGCCGTCATCAGGATCTTGCGCTGGAGCTCGGGGACCTTGAACAGGATCGTGTAGAGCTTGCCCACGGCGTCCTCGCTTCGGATCGGGATCGGGCGACGGAAAGGATTCGCGTAGGGTCCGCTGTGCGGACGTCTTCGAGGGATGGCCCCGGATGGAAGACGTCCGCACAGCGGACCCCACGAAGGACGTCAAGGCAGATAGGACGAGGAGCCGGCGTCCGCTCGCGTCAGAGCACGATCTCGGGCTTCTGGCCGACGACCTCGGCCTTGCCCCCGGCGTCCGCGAGCTTTTTGGCGGCCGACTCGGAGAACTTGGCGGCGCGGACGGTCAGGGCCTTCTTGATCTCGCCGTCGCCGAGGATCTTCACGCCGTCGTCGTGGCGGCCCTTGACGATCCCCTTGAGGCGGAGCGCCTCCTCGTCGACCACGGCGCCGTCGTCGAAGACGTCGAGCGCGTCGAGGTTGACGATCGCGTAATCCTTCTTGAACCGGCCGTTGGTGAATCCGCGCTTGGGGATGCGGCGGGCCAGGGTGATCTGGCCGCCCTCGAAGAGGGCGCCGTACTTGAAGCCCTGGCGCGACGAGTGGCCCTTGTGGCCCTTGCCCGCGGTCTTGCCGTGGCCCGAGCCGGGGCCGCGGCCGATCCGCTTGCGCTTCTTGTTCTTGTGGATCCCTTGGTGGACTTCGTGGAGTTGCATCAGAGGGTCACTCCCCGGAGCCGCGCCACGTCGTCCTTCGTCCGGAGCTGCTTGAGCCCGTCGATGGCGGCCTTGACGAGGTTGAGCTTGTTGGTCGAGCCGAAGCTCTTGGTCAGGATATCGGTGACGCCCGCCGCCTGGACCACGGCCCGCACTGCGCCGCCGGCGATGACGCCGGTGCCGGGGCTCGCCGGGAGCATCACCACCCGGGCCGCGCCGAACTTGCCGATGACGCGGTGGGGGATCGTCCCGCCCTTGAGCGTCACGCGGTTCATCTGCTTGTGGGCGTCCTTGACGCCCTTCTCGACGGCCGGCGGGACCTCGTTGGCCTTGCCGTAGCCCCAGGCCACCGAGCCCTTGGCGTTGCCGACGACGACCAGCGCGTTGAAGCTGAACCGCCGCCCGCCCTTGACGACCGCGGCGCAGCGGCGGATCGCCACGACGCTCTCGGACCACTCGCGGTCCCCACGGTCTCCCCGATCGCGTCCTTCGCCCGCCACGACGTTATCCCCCTAGTTCGAAGTCAGATGAATGCGGCCCGGACGCGGGTCAGAACTGGAGCCCGGCCTCGCGCGCGGCGTCGGCCAGGGCCTGGACCCGGCCATGATACTTGTAGCTTCGGCGGTCGAAGCAGATCTTGTCAATGCCGGCCTGCTTGGCCCGCTCGGCCACGGCCTTGCCCACGAGCGTCGCGGCGGCCTTGTTGCCGCCGTAGGCCGCCTGGCCCTTGATGTCGGGGTCGAGCGACGACGCCGACGCCAGGGTCGTGCCGTTGGCGTCGTTGATGACCTGGGCGTAGATGTGCTTCGAGCTCCGGAAGATGCAAAGCCGCGGGCGCTCGGGCGTGCCGGTCAGCTTCTTGCGGACCCGCCGCTGGCGGCGGACGCGTCGGGTTTCAATGATCTCGCGCTGGCTCACCGGACCGTACCTCTTCGCTGCGGGGAGGGTTCTGGGGCGACCGATGCCGACCGGCCGCCCGGCCTCGTGGGGACCTGGATTGTAAGCGATTACTTGGCGCCGAAGGCCTTGCCGGCCTTGCGGCGGACGGCCTCGCCCTCGTAGCGGATGCCCTTGCCCTTGTACGGCTCGGGCGGGCGGACCTTGCGGACCTCGGCGGCGAACTGGCCGACCGCCTGCTTGTCGGCCCCGGTGACCACGACGTGGGTCGGGTCGGGAACCGTCACCGTGACGCCCGCGGGCGCCTCCATCGTGATCTGGTTGGCGTAGCCGACCTGAAGCGCGATCGTGTTCGCCTTCTTGAGCTGAGCCTGGTAGCCGACGCCGACGATCTCGAGCCGCTTGCTGTAGCCGGTCGTGACGCCGACGACCATGTTGTTGACCAGGCTCCGCGTCAGCCCGTGCAGCGCCCGGCTCAGCCGCTCGTCGTCGCCGCGGGTGACGAGGATCTGCTTGCCCGGTTCGTCGTACTTGACGCCGATCTCGGGGCGATGGACGAACGAGAGCTTGCCCTTGGGACCCTCGACCGAGACGGTGCCGTCGTTCACGGCGACCTTCACCCCGGCGGGGACGGGCACCGGCTTGCGACCGATACGGGACATGATGCGTGGTCCTTCAATCAGAGCTTAAGGGCCGCCTGCCGATCGTCGGCGAGGGGCCGGTCAGCGGGATGGGGGGTCGCGGGCCCGACGCCTTCGGGGCCCGCTGTGACTCAGTAGATCAGAGCGAGGACCTCGCCGCCCACCTTCTCGGCGCGGGCGCGGCGGTCGCTGAGGATGCCCTTGGGCGTGCTGAGGATCTGAATGCCCATGCCGCTGAGCACGGGCTTCAAGTCCTTGTAGCCTTGGTAGAGCCGGCAGCCGGGCTTGCTGCGGCGGTCGATCTTGGTGATCAGCCGCTCGCCGTTGGGGCCGTACTTGAGCTGGAGCCGCAGCGTCTTCGCCGGGACGGTGTCGATCGTCTCGTAGTCCCAGATGTACCCCTCGTCCTTGAGGACCTGGGCGATGCCCCGAAGCAGCTTCGATGAGGGCATCTCGACGTCGGGCTTCTCGATCCGGACCGCGTTGCGGATCCGCGTGAGCATGTCGGCGATCGGGTCGGTCATCATGGCAGGGGTCTCGCTCCCGTTGCGGGTAACGCCCCCCGGGCGGCCCGAGACGATCGGGCGGGCGGGCGGGTCGGCGCATCGGGCTTTTCGCGGCTGGTCGGTTACCAGCTCGCCTTCTTGACGCCGGGGATCAGGCCCTTGCTGGCCAGTTGGCGGAAGCAGATCCGGCAGACGCCGAACTTGCGGTAGACGGCGCGGGGGCGGCCGCAGAGCTTGCATCGGTTCCGGTGCTGCACCGCGAACTTCCGCGGCGTCTGCGACCGGATCATCTGGGCTTTGGTCGACATGGCTCACCGGGGTCCGTTGGGGCGATCCGATCCGAAGGGGAAATCAGCGGGCGAGGGTCGCGGGTTGGCCGGGCTTCGAGGCCGCCCGGAACGGCATGCCGAAGGAACGCAGGAGCTCGCGGGCCTGGTCGTCGTTGGTCGTCGTCGTGACGATCGTGATGTCCATGCCCTGCGTGTGCTGGAGCCGGTCGGCGTCGATCTCGGGGAAGACGACCTGCTCGGCCAGGCCCAGCGTGTAGTTGCCGTGGCCGTCGAAGCTGTTCGGGTTCACGCCGCGGAAGTCGCGGATACGAGGCAGGGCGACGGTGATCAGCCGGTCGAGGAACTCGTACATCCGCTTGCCGCGGAGCGTGACCTTGCAGCCGATCTCGTTCCCCTCGCGGAGCCGGAAGCTGGCGACGGAGACCTTGGCCTTCGTGATCAAGGGCTTCTGGCCGCTGATCTTGGCCAGGCTGTCGACGGCCGCCTCGAGCAGCGCCTTGTCCTGCGTGGCGCGGCCGACGCCCATGTTGATGACGATCTTCTCGAGCCGGGGGACGGCCATCGGGTTGGCGCCCCCTTCTTGGTCTTGGGGATCGCGAACTTGCTGGCCAGGGCCGGGGCGATCGTCTTATTGTACTCGTCGAGCAAGCGGGCCATGGTCGGGTCGTCCTTCTGGGGCGGGCCGGGCGTGCCTCGGTCTGTCGGGTCGGGGCCGTCCGCCGGTCGGGTCTCTCTGCGTTTACTTGGCCTTGGCGCGGGCGGCCTTGGCGGGCCCGATGACGCCGAGTGACTCGCCCGTCACCTTGCAGTACCGCTCCTTGCGGCCGTCGTCGGTGTAGCGGTAGCCGACGCGGACGCCGCGGCGGATCGAGGGGTTGTAGAGCAGCACGTTCGAGGCGTCGATCGGCATCTCCTTCGAGAGCCGCCCGCCCTGCTGGTTCTTGGCGCTGGGCTTGAGGTGCTTGTAGACGCGGTTCACGCCCTCGACGACGATCTTGCCCTTCGAGGGCAGGGCGCGGAGCACCTTGCGCGGGTCGGGCCCCTTGTCGTCGCCGGCGATCACCACGACCTGGTCGTCTTTGCGGATGTGCATGGCGGACTCTCGCTCTCGCTCGTCTGGAGGCTCGGGTCAGACGACCTCGGCGGCCAGGCTGATGATCTTCATGAACTGGCGCTCGCGGAGCTCGCGGGCGATGGCGCCGAAGATCCGGGTGCCGCGGGGGTTCTTCTCGGTGTCGATGAGCACGACCGCGTTGCGGTCAAACTTCACGTAGGAGCCGTCGGTGCGGCGGGTCGAGTTCCGGACGCGGACGACGACGCAGCGGACCACGTCGCCCGCCTTGACGTCGCCGCCGGGGCTGGCCTTCTTGACGCTGGCGATGATGATGTCGCCCAGGCCCGCCGCGCGCCGCTTGTACCGCGAGGCGCTGCCGCCGAGGACCTTGAAGCACATGACTTCCTTGGCCCCGGTGTTGTCGGCCACGTCGAGCCGGGTCTGCATCTGGATCATGGGACTCTCTCGCTTGCTCGATCACACGGGGTCTTCGTGGGGTCCGCCATGCGGACCGTCCGGTGTCACGGGCCGTCGATGGAAGACGGTCCGCATGGCGGACCCTACGGGTCAGCCCTCGGCCGGCTTGGCATGCTTCGCGGCGCCCTCGCCCTCGCCGGCGAGCGCCTGCTGGGCGCCGGCGCGGACGACGCGGACGATCCGCCACCGCTTCAGCTTCGACAGGGGCCGCGTCTCCATGATCTCGACAATGTCGCCGAGGTGGGTCGCGTTCGCCTCGTCGTGGGCGTGGCAGACGGTCCGCCGCTTGAGGAACTTGCCGTACTTCGGGTGCGGGACGAGCCACTCGAGCTCGACGCGGCGGGTCTTGTCCATCTTGTCCGACGTCACGACGCCGATCTCCGTCTTGCGACGGGACCGCGCGGGCGTCTCGGTCTTCGCGGGGGTCGGTTGGCTCATCTCATCGCGTTCCCATCACCGAGGGTTCGGTACGGCTGGATTCTGGTTCGGTTCACGGGGCGGAGACCGACGCGGCCCGCTCGATCTCGCGCTGGCGGAGGATCGTCTTGACCCGGGCGACCTCGCGCTTGGCCTTGATGATCTCGCTGGGCGCCTCGAGCCGCTCGGTCTCGCTCTGGAGCCGGAGGCGGAAGAGGTTCTTCTGCGTCTCGGCCAGGTGCAGCTCGAGCTGCTCGTCGCTCTGCTCGCGGAGTTCACTCGCCTTGCTCATGGTCGCCTCTGGTCTGCGTCTGCCTTGTACTTTCTGCCTTCTGTCTTCTGCTTTCCCACGATCAGAGCGTCGGCCGCCTCATCACGAACCGGCACCGGACGGGGAGCTTGTAGGCGAGCCGGGCGAAGGTGGCGCGGGCGGCTTCTTCGGAAACTCCGGCCAGCTCGTAGAGGACGGTCCCGGGCTTGACGATCGCGGCCCAGTACTCGACCTCGCCCTTGCCCTTGCCCATGCGGGTCTCGAGCGGGATCGAGGTGACGCTCTTGTGCGGGAAGATGCGGATGTAGAGCTTGCCGCCGCCCTTGATCGACTGGCTGGCGACGACGCGCCCGGCCTCGATCGTGGCGGCGGAGATCTTGCCCGACTCGAGCGACTGCAGGCCCCAGTCGCCGAAGGCGACGTAGTTGCCCCGGGTCGCGTTACCTCTTACGCGGCCTTTTTGGCTTTTTCGGTACTTGACCCGCTTGGGCATCAGAGGCATCGGAGCCCTCCATCTTCAGGTAGTCGCCCTGGTTGACCCAGACCTTGACGCCGATGTGACCCTGGGCGGTCTTGGCCTCGGCGAACCCGTAATCGATCTTGGCGCGGAGCGTCGAGAGCGGGATCGAGCCGAGGTTCGACCCCTCGCTCCGCGACATCTCCGAGCCGCCCAGCCGGCCGGCGAGCAGGACCTTGACGCCCTTGGCCCCGCCGTCCATCGTCTGCTCGAGCGCCCGCTTGATCGTCCGCCGGAAGCTCGACCGCTTCTGGAGCTGCTCGGCGATGTCCTCGCTGATCAGCTGGGCGTCGATCTCGGGCCGCGCCACCTCCTGGATCTTGATCTCGATCCGCCGGCCGGTCAGGCCCTGGAGCTCCTCCTGGAGCTTCTCGACCTCCGAGCCCTTGCGGCCGATGATCACCCCGGGCCTGGCGGCGTGGAGGATGACCGTCACCGCGTCGCGGGTCCGCTCGATCTCGATCTTGGGGATGCCGGCGTAGCCGTACTTCTTCTTGATGAACTTGCGGATCTTGAAGTCCTCGACCAGGAGGTCGGAGAACTCGTGCTTGTTGGCGTACCAGCGGCTGCGCCAGTCTTCCATGATCCCGACGCGGAAGCCGGTCGGGCGTACCTTCTGTCCCACGGTGAATGGTCCTTAAAGGGTCAGTCCCGATCGGCCTCGCCGCCGCGCTCGGCGGCGTCGAGGGCGTCGAAGTCGGTGAGGGCAATCCGGATGTGCGCCGACCGCCGGCGGATCATGTAGGCCATGCCGCGGGCCCGCGGCATGAGTCGCTTGAACATCGGGCCGCCCTCGCCCCGCGCGTCGGTGATGACCAGGTCGCCGACGGTGCGGACCCCGCGGTCCTCGGCGTTGGCCATGGCGCTCTTGAGCACCTTCTCGATCATCCGGGCGCCGCGGTGCGGCATGTACTTGAGGATGTCGACCGCGTCGTCGGCGAACTTGCCGCGGATCAGGTCGATGATCGGCAGGAGCTTGCGCACCGAGATCCGCGCGTACTCGTGCGATGCGCGGTAGGTGTGCGGCAGCGTGGTGGTCTTGGTGGCCATGGTCGGGTCTCGGGATCGGCTGGGGCCTGGCTAGGGTCGGGTCACTTCCTCGGTGCGGCCTTCGACTTGCCGCCGTGGCCGCGGAAGGTCCGCGTCGGGGCGAACTCGCCGAGCTTGTGGCCGACCATGTCCTCGGTGACGTACAGCTTGATGAAGTTCTTGCCGTTGTGGATGGCGAAGTGCTTGCCGACGAACTCGGGCACGATCGTGCAGGCCCGCGCCCAGGTCTTGATCGGCTCGCGCTGCCCGACCCGGTCGACGCTGCTCGACCTTCTCGAGCAGCCGCTCGACGACGTACGGCCCCTTCTTCGACGAGCGACTCATGGTCGACCTGCCCCCTGGTTCCTGTCCACTGGTCTCTGCCTTGTGCCTTGTGTTCGCGCGTCAGACCTTGAGCTGCCCGTAACGGACGCTCTTGCGGCGGCGGATGATCATCGAGTTCGACGGCTTGCGGCGGCGGCGGGTCTTGCCGCCCTTGGCGAGCTTGCCGGTCGGCGAGCACGGGTGCCGGCCGCCCGAGGTCCGGCCTTCGCCGCCGCCCATCGGGTGCTTGTTCGGGTTCATCGCCACGCCGCGGACGTGCGGCCGGCGGCCGAGCCAGCGCTTGCGGCCGGCCTTGCCCAGGCGGACGTTCATGTGGTCGGCATTGCCGACCATGCCGATCGTCGCCCGGCACTCGGCCGGGAGCCGCCGGACCTCGCCCGACGGCAGCGTGATCTGCGCCCAGTCCCCCTCGCGGGCCGTGAGCGTCGCCCCGACGCCGGCCGAGCGGCAGAGCTTGGCCCCGCCGCCGGGCTGCATCTCGAGGTTGTGGATGCTCATGCCAGTCGGAATCCGCGAGAGCGGCAGGCAGTTGCCCACCTTGGGCTCGGCGGTCGGGCCGGTGTTGACCGTCATCCCGGCCTTCAGGCCCTCCGGCGCGATGATGTACTTCTTCACGCCGTCGGGGTAGACGATCAGGGCGATCCGCGCCGAGCGGTTCGGGTCGTACTCGATGTAGGTCACCTGCGCGGGGACGCCGTCGTGGTCGTTCCGGCTTGAAGTCGATCAGGCGGTACATCCGCTTGTGGCCGCCGCCGCGGTGCCGCGCCGTGATGAAGCCCTGGTTGTTCCGGCCGCCCTTCTTCTTGAGCGGCTCGGTCAGGGACTTCTCGGGCTTCTTGTTCTTGTCCGTCAGCTCGGCGAAGTCGCTGACCGACGCGTTCCGCCGGCCCGGGCTCGTCGGCTTGTAGTAGCGGATACCCATCGCGTGCCGTCCTTACCGTGAACCTGTCTCGTCTTCGTAGGGTCCGCTGTGCGGACGTCCGGGCGGTTGGCCGTGATCCGAAGTCGTCCGCACAGCGGACTCTACGGGATCAATAAAAATCGATCCGATACTGCTCGTGGAGCGCGACGATGGCCTTCTTCCAGTTCCGCATCCGGCCGATCTTGAGCCGGTGGCGGCGGAGCTTGCCGCGGCGGTTCTGGGTCCGGACGTCGGCGACCTTGACGTCGAACAGGGTCTCGACCGCCTGCTTGATCTCGGTCTTCGTGGCCAGCGGGTTGACCTCGAAGGTGTAGGCGTTGTGCCGCTCGGAGAGGTGCGTCGCCTTCTCGGTGATCAGCGGGCGGAGGATGACCTGGTACGGCTCCAGGGCCGGCCCGCTCCGGGTGTACTTCGGGGCGTGGCGGAGGGTGACCATGGCTCAGTTCGTCTCCGTGGCGGGGGTCGCGGCGGCGGCCGTCGGCTCGGGGCGGCGGCGGACCTTCTCCTTGACCCGCTCCTTCAAGGCGGCCAGCGCCTCGCGGGTCAGGACGAGGTAGCGCTGCTTGAGCACGTCGTAGGTGTTGAACTCGGAGACCGGGGCGACCTCGACCCCCTCGATGTTCCGCGCCGAGCGATGCAGGACCGGGTCGTGCGCCGGGATGCCGAGAAGGATCGTCCGGCCGTCGAGCGTCCGCTTCCGGGCTGCGGCCTTCGACTCGCCGGTCGTCTCGACCTCGTGCTCCTTGAGGTCGGGCCGGGCGATCGCGCGAGGGCCTGGACGACGGGCTTCGTCTTGGGCGCGTCGCCCGGGGCCAGGCCGTCGAGGACGATCGCCTGGCCGTCCTGGAACTTCGAGAGGATGGCCATCCGGATGGCGGCGCGGATGGCCCGCTTGGGCAGCGAGTACGAGTAGTCGCGGTTGCGGCGGGCGAAGGCGACGCCGCCGCCCTTCCGCTTGTTCGTCCGCTTCGACCCGGCGCGGGCGTTGCCGGTGCCCTTCTGGCGGAAGAGCTTCTTGCCCGAGCCCGCGACGTCGGCCCGGCCCCGCGTGTTCACGGTGCCGACCCGGCGGTTGGCCTGGTGCATCAGGACGACGTCGTGGAGGAGCTGCTTGTTGACCTCGCCGCCGAAGTCGGCGGGGTCGATCGACTCCTCGCCGATCCGCTCGCCCGAGGTGTTGAAGACAGGCACGCTGAGCATGATTCAATCCTCCCCTCGCGGGGCCCCGGAGGGGGATTAGACCTTGTTCGTCTGGCGGATCGTGAGATACCCACCGTTGGGGCCCGGCACGGCGCCCCGGATCAGCAGGAGGTTGTTCGTGGGGTCGACGCGGACGACCTTGAGGTTCCGCACGGTGATCCGGGCGTTGCCGTGCTGGCCCGGCTTCCTGATCCCCTTGCGGGTGTGGGCCGGGTCGGCGCTGGGGCCGCTCGAGCCCGGGTGGCGGTGCATCCGCTTCACGCCGTGCGTGGCGCGGAGGCCCTTGAAGCCGTGCCGCTTGATGACGCCGGTGAAGCCGCGGCCCTTGCTCGTGCCGATGACGTCGACCCGGCCGATCTCGTTGAAGACCTCGACCGTCAGCGTCTGCCCCTCGGCGACCTCGGTCGGGCCCTCCTGGCGAATCTCGCGGACGTACCGCTTGGGCTCGGCCTCGACCTTCTTGGCGTGCCCGCGCTCGGCCTGGGTCGCCGACTTCCGCTTCTTGTCGTCGAAGCCGAGCTGGACGGCATGGTACCCGTCGCGCTCCTCCGTCCGGACCTGGAGGACCGTGCAGGGGCCGCACTCGAGCACGGTGATCGGGATGGCGGTCCCGTCCGGCTCGTAGATCTGGGTCATGCCGACTTTGCGGCCGAGCAGTCCGACGCGCATCTGGTCCACTCCACGCTGTCGCCCGGGACGGGCCCGTCATCTACTTCACTGGCGCACGACCGATCGCCTGTGCGGCCCGAGGGGCCCGGTGCCCCGGGCCGATCGCGACCGACGACGCCCCCTCCTGACCGCGGGGGGACGCGGTTCGCCGGACGATCCGATCCGTTCAGCCGATCCTCGAGGGGTGGGACCTTCCCCGACCCCTGGCCGGCCGCCGGACCTCGCCATGAACGCGCGGAGACTCAATCAGCCGCCCCCGGGGCCGGCCTTGATCTTGATGTCCACGCCAGCCGGGAGGCTGAGCTTGTTCAGGGCGTCGATCGTCTTGCTGGTCGGCTGATCGATGTCGATCAGCCGTTTGTGCGTCCGGATCTCGAACTGTTCCCGCGACTTCTTGTCGATGTGCGGGCTCCGGAGCACGGTGTAACGCTCGATCCGCGTCGGCAGGGGGATCGGCCCGTGGACGATGGCCTCGGTCCGCTTGGCGGTGTCGACGATGTCCTTGGCCGACTGGTCCAGGATGGTGTGGTCGTACGCCTCCATCCTGATCCGAATCCGCTCGTTGCTGCTGCCCGCCACGCGGTCCGTCCTTCCGATTCGTCGATCAAACGCGATCGCCTTGCCGACCCCTGCGCGACACGTCACGCGGGAAAGTAAGACGATACAGAGATGATACGGGGGGCGTCAACGCCACTTTCCGGGAATTCGGCGGCGTTTTCCGGCGGTCCACATTCGCGTCCGCCCGATTGTCGGCGCGGGCACCTCGGACGATTGAGGCCGCTTGAATTGCCGGATTCCGCCGTTACCCTGGACTCCGATCACCGCGGCCGAGGCCTGGGCGACTCTCGGCCTCGCCCGGCCGCCGGATCCGACCGAGGAGCACGCACATGGCCAGACCGCGCGTCTACTTCGACATCAGCATCGACGGCAAGCCCTCCGGGCGGATCACGATGGAGCTCTTCGACGACGTGGCGCCCAAGACCGCCGAGAACTTCCGCGCCCTCGCGCACGGGCGAGAAGGGCTTCGGCTACAAAGGGTCGTCGTTCCACCGCGTGATCCCCCAGTTCATGCTCCAGGGCGGCGACTTCACGAATCATAACGGCACGGGCGGCAAGTCGATCTACGGCAACAAGTTCCCCGACGAGAACTTCAAGCTCAAGCACGACAAGCCGTTCCTCCTCTCGATGGCTAACGCCGGCCCGAACACCAACGGCTCGCAGTTCTTCATCACGACCGTGCCCACCCCGTGGCTCGACGGCAAGCACGTCGTCTTCGGCGAGGTGACCGAGGGCTCGGACCTCGTGAAGACGATCGAGGCCCAGGGTTCTGGGAGCGGGAAGCCGCGGGGGAAGATCGTCATCGACGATTGCGGACAGCTCCCCTAATCGCGTTCCGACCACAGCCGCCCCAGGCGCCTGCCTCGGCTCAACCCCATCATCCCAGGCAGTGCGTCCCGTGGGTGATCGAGCCGCCGGCCCGCAAGGCCGCCGCGACCATCACCGTCTCGGCGATCTCGGCGTCGGTGCAGCCGGCGGCCCTGGCCCGCTTGTTGTGGATCTCGATGCAGTAGGGGCACTGCGTCGTCAAGGCCACGGCCACCGCCATCAGCTCCTTCATCTTGGCTGGGATCGCCCCGTCGGCGAGGGCGGCCTTGTCGAAGGCCATGAAGCCCTCCCAGGCGGCGGGTGCCAGTTCGCCGAGCGTCTTCAGCTTCTTGAGATTGCTCATGTCATACATGGTCGGTCTCCGAAACGAGGGGTCGGGATCGTCGGTTGAACGATACCGGAAGTATCAGCTCACGCCGAGTATGCCCGCCCCTTCTTGATCTCAGACCGTCGCCTGGTAGATCGCCGGGCGATACTTCGGCGGCGGGATCGGCTTCCCCAGGGCGCGGGCCGACTCCAGCCAGGCGGCCTTCGCTGTGACGAGCTCGGACAAGGCACGTTCCGGCGTCTCGCCGAACGCGGAGCAATAGCGGAGATCGGGGATGTCGGCGATGTAGCCCTCGTCCTCCTCGCTGTAGAAAATATTGATGTGGTAGTCTCTCACGGTTCCTCCTCCCCTGCATCTTCGGTGGAGTTCTTGTCTACAAGCGAGAGGTCGTTTTCTTCGACGAGCTTGAGGAACTGGCGGACCTGATAGGGCTTGGCCTTGCCGTCGTCATCCTGGATGTTGACCAATTCGGCGATCTCGGGATGGTCGTAGATGTAATGGCTCCCTCTCACCCGATCGAGCCGGAATCCGAATGCCTCGACGAGAGAGACCAAGTCGCCAAAGGCGAGGTTCTTCGGGCTATTAAGCGCCTTCCGAAGTAGCTTGCGTTTTCGCATATTTCACCACCGCGAACGACCAAGCACCATCCCCCGGCAATCGGACATCATCCCCCAGCCAAACTCTCCAGCAACTCATCCGGCGCCGCCGCATACTCCAGCGGCTCCATCGTGTAGCTCGCGCGCCCCTGGCTCAGGCTCCGGACGGCCGTCGAGTAGCCGAACATCTTCTCCAGGGGGGCGCGGGCGTCGATCACCTTGAGCTTGCCGCGCTCGCTCATCTTGTCGATCTGCACCCGCCGCGAAGCAGGTCGGCCATCACGTCGCCCAGGTAGTCGTCGGGGGTGACGACCTCGACCTTCATGATCGGCTCCAGCAGGACCGAGCCGGCCTCGGCCACGGCTTTGCGAAGGGCATCGGAGGCGGCGAAGCGGAAGGCCAGGTCGTTGGAGTCGACGTCGTGGGTCTCGCCGTCGGTGAGCGTGACCTTCAGGTCGACGAGCGGGTAGCTCGTCCGGCCGCCGGATTTGGCTTCTTCGCGGAGGCCGGCCTCGATCGAGGGGATGAACTCGCTGGGGATCACGCCGCCCTTCAGCCTGGTCACGAAATGGAGCGTCGGGGCCCCCTTGGGCTGGGTCTCGTGCTCGAGGTCGATCGTCACCTTGGCGTAGAGGCCCGTGCCGCCGGTCTGGCGGACGCACGTCCCCTGGATCTTCTTGACGGTCTTCCTGACCGTCTCGCGGTAGCTCACGCGCGGGCGGCCGACGTGGACCTTGAGCTTGTAGTCGCGGGTCATCCGGTTCTTGAGGATCTCCATGTGGAGCTCGCCCATGCCCGAGATGAGGGTCTGGCCGGTCTCCTCGTTGACCTTGTAGGCGAACGTCGGGTCCTCGCGGGCGAGCGCGGCCAGGGTGTCGGCGAGTTTGCCCTTGTCGGCCGAGCTGACGGGCTCGATCGACATGCTGATGACCGTCTCGGGGAACTCGATCTTCTCCAGCAGGATCGGGTGCGCGGCGTCGCAGAGGGTGTCGCCGGTGACCGAGTCCTTTAATCCAACGACGCCGACGATGTCGCCGGCCTCGGTCTCGTCGATCTTGACCCGCTCGTCGGCGCGGATGTGGTAGAGCCGCGAGCAGATCTCCTTCTTGTCCTTGCCCGGGTTGTAGACGCGGGTGCCGGCCGCGAGCTTGCCGCTGTAGACGCGGACGAACGAGAGGTCGCCGTGCTGGTCGTTGGTGATCTTGAAGACGAGGCCGCAGAAGGGCTCGGCGGGGTCGGGCTTGCGGACGATCTCCGTGCCCTTCTTGGGGTGGTGGCCGACGACCGGCGGCCGGTCGAGCGGGCTCGGCAGGTAGGCGGCCACGGCGTCGAGCAGGCGCTGGACGCCGACGTACTTGAAGCTGGAGCCGCAGAGCACCGGCTGGGCGCGGCCAGTCAGCGTGGCGCGGCGGAGGGCGGCGACGATGTCGGATTCCGAGAGCTCGGCGCCGTCGAGGTGGTGCATGTAGGCCTCGGCGAACGGCTCGTCGAAGTCGGCCAGGGCGTTGACCATCCGCTCGCGCCAGAGCTCGGCGGCGGGGCGGATGTCGTCGGGGATCGCGGCCTCGGTGATCGTCGAGCCGAGATCCTCGGTCTTGTAATACAGGGCCTTCATGGCGATCAGGTCGATCAGGCCCTTGAACTCGCCCATCGTCCCCTCGGGCCCGGCGCCGATGGGGATCTGGACGGGGATCGGGTGGCCCTCGAGGCGGTCGGCGATCTCGGCGAAGACCCGGTCGTACTCGGCGCCGATGCGGTCCATCTTGTTGATGAAGCAGAGCCGCGGGACGCTGTACTTCGACGCCTGCCGCCAGACCGTCTCGCTCTGCGCCTCCACCCCCTCGACGGCCGAGAAGACGACCACGGCCCCGTCGAGCACGCGGAGCGAGCGCTCGACCTCGGCCGTGAAGTCGACGTGGCCGGGCGTGTCGATGATGTTGATCGTGATCGGCTTGCCCTCGGCGTCGTGCCAGTGGCAGGTGATCGCCGCGGCGACGATCGTGATCCCGCGCTCGCGCTCCTCGGCCAGGTAGTCGGTGGTCGTATTGCCCTTGTCGACGTCGCCCATCCGGTGGACTTCGCCCGTGTAGTAGAGGATGCGCTCGGTCGTGGTCGTCTTGCCGGCGTCGATGTGCGCGATGATCCCGATGTTGCGGATCGACGTCAGCGAGGCTGGGGAATTATCCATGGGGGCGAGTCCAATCGCGGTCCGGTTTCGAGGCCATCAATGGGTGTCAGAGACGAGTGTAACGCCCGCCCTTTTCGCCGCACAGCGCCGGGCGGGCTGGGCCATTTCCTGTACCCGCTTGCACTGAACAGGCGTAGACAATAATCTGGAGCCCCGGGTTCAATCCGTCCGATGAGTGGGACGTGGCGTTCTGTTCAACACACGGTCTCGCGAGGGGGAGGTTCGAGCCATGGGCGAGGCGACAAATGCGGTTCCGGAGGTCAAGCAGTCGGTGGTGCCGCACCTGATGATCCGGGGCGCGGCCAAGGCGTTGGAGTTCTATGCCGAGGCGTTCGGCGCCACGGAGACGTTCCGGGCACCGACGCCGGACGGGCGGCTGATGCACGCGTCGATGATGATCGGCGACAGCTGGGTCTACCTCTGCGACGAGTTCCCGGAGTACGGAGAGGGCTCGACCTCGCCGCAGGCGCTGGGCGGGACGCCGGTGGTGCTCCACCTGAACGTCCCGGACGTCGACGCGAGCTTCGCGAGGGCCGTGGCCGCCGGGGCGACTGCCACGATGCCCCCGGCCGACATGTTCTGGGGCGCGCGGTACGGCCAGGTCGTCGACCCGTTCGGCCACCGCTGGTCGATCTCGACGCCCCTGCCGGGCAAGGCCCCCTCGGCCGAGGAGGTCGCCGCCAAGTGCCGCCGAGGTCCAGCCGGCGGCCGCCACGGCCTGAACGATCGGCGAGGCCGCACCCTCCGTCGATCCCCTCCCCCTCGTGGGGGAGGGTTAGGGTGAGGGGGTCTTCGGGGGATCGCCGGGGCCATCGCCACAGAACCCCTCACCCTACCCTCTCCCACAAGGGGAGAGGGGTCAGATGGGTTCCCGAGGGCCTCACTTCTGGCCGTTGACCGCGATCAGCTCGACCTTGAAGATCAGAGTCGAGTTGGGCGGGATCGACGGCCGGCCCTGGGGGCCGTAGGCGAGGTCGGAGGGGATGTAGAGCTCCCACTCCGAGCCGGTCTTCATGAGCTGCAGCGCCTCGGTCCAGCCGCGGATGACCTGGTTGGGCTGGAACTGCGCCGGCTCGCCCCGCTTGTACGAGCTGTCGAAGACGGTGCCGTTGACCAGCTTGCCCTCGTAATGGACGGTGGCGACGTCGCTGGGCTTGGGCGACGAGCCCGTGCCGTCCTTGATGACCTTGTACTGCAGGCCGCTGGGCAGGGTGACGACGCCCGGCTTCTTGGCGTTGGCGGCGAGGAAGGCGTCGCCTTCCGCCTTGTTGGCGCCGCCGACCTTGGCGGCCTCGGCCTGCATGGCCTTTTGCTGCTCGGCCTGCTTGGCCATGGCCTGCTGCTGCAGGGCCTGCACCGTGTCCTTGATCTCGGCCTCGCTCATCGCGGGCTTGGCGCCGGCCTGGGCATCCTTGATGCCCTTGACCAGGGCCTCGTTGTCGACGTCGATCCCCTGCCCCTTGAGCTGGTGGAACAGGTTGTAGCCGATGATGTAGCTGGCGCGCGACTTCAGGTCCTTGAACTCGGACGGGATGGCGGGCGCGGCCTCCTTGGTGACCGTCTTGGCTTCGGCCGTCGTCGTCTTCTGCTGAGCGGGGTCCTGGGCGAAGGCGAGGGCCGAGCCGACCACCGCCGCGGCGGCGGCCGCGGCGATCGGGAGCGATCTCATCGGGCGTCCTTTCGATTCGTTCGGTGCTGCGTCTGTGTCACGGTGGGGCGTCCGATGCGCCTCGAAGACTTCAGTTTAACGCACGATCCCCCGGGCGCGTAGGGGCCGCGCGGCCCCGAGGCGGCGACCCGGGCCCGGCGTCCGGGGTTCTTGAGGACGTCGGGCGTCGTTGTTTTTTCGCAACATCTGACAGGCTGGAGGTCGAGCAGGACATCTCCCATTCAGGAGCCTTATGGCCGGCACCCATTCACAGATGGCTTCTGAACCGAGGGGCCGTGCGCGCACAGGGCCCCTCCAAGGGAGGTTGCGATGACGCGACGGATTCTAAAGACCATTCCCCTGGCGGCCGTCCTCTCCCTGGCGGCGTGCCTGCCCGCCCCCGCGGTCGCCGACGTCATCTACACCCAGGCGTCGGACTTCCCCGCCGACGGCTTCGAGTACTCGCAGTACGACCCGACGACGACCAGTTTTACAGCCCAGGTCTTCGACAACCTACCGCTCGGCACGGCCGGGACGGCGACGGGTCTGAGCTGGGAGGGCGGCTATCCTACCGCGAACGGCATGAACGTGCCTTCGATGGGCATGATCACCGGGTTCAAGATCGGGTTCTACGCCGACAGCGGCGGTCTCCCCGGCGCCTTGCTCCAGTCGGAGGACATCTCCGGCGATGCCGGGGAGACGTTTCGCGGCATCGACATCCACGGCCAGTACACCTACGATTATACCGCCGCCCTGCCCACCGCCTTCACGCTCTTGGCGGGGACGGCCTACTGGATCTCGATCGCGGCGATCCTGCCCGCCGCCACTCAATCCTGGGGCTGGCACACGAGCGTGGCCGGCGACATGATGGCCTATAGCACCACGATCTCTGGCTTCGTCCCCAATGACGTCGCCTTCACGCTCACCAGCACGGCCGTGCCCGAGGCGAACTCGCTCGCCCTGGTCGGCCTCGGCGGCTTCGCCGCGCTGGCCTTCGCCCGCCTCCGCCGGCCCGCGGATCGCTAGAGCGGTTTCTCTTTGATCCTGGCGGCTCTTCGTACGGTCCGCTGTGCGGACGTCTTCGATCCCGCCGATCCCCCGGACGTCCGCACAGCGGACCCTACGAAGAACGACAGACCCGAAAGGAAACGGCTCTAGCCCGCGACCCGCTCGTAGAAGTCCTTCAGTCGCGGGATCGCCGCGTCGATCCCGTACCGCTCCGCGACCATCCGCCGACCCGCCTCGCCCAGCGGGGCGAACGCGGCCGGGTCGTCGAGGACGCGCAGGGCTTGCTCGGCCCACGAGTCGACGTCGAACAGCGGCGCGACCAGCCCGGTCACGCCCGGCTCGATGACCTCCCGCACCGGGTCGATGTCGGACCCGAGGACGACCACGCCCGTCGACAGCGCGTTGAACAGCGACCACGACACGACGAACGGCGCCGAGGGGTACAGGTGCAGGTCGCTCCGCCGGAGCACGTCGGCCAGCGTCTCGGGCGGCACGTGCCCCAGGAAGACGAACCGCGACGGGTCGACGCCCGTCTTCTTGAAGGCCCACTCCTTGAACGGGATCCCCCCGGCGTGGAAGTGGTCCCAGCCGTAATAGGCACGCTCGTCGCCGGCCACCACGAACAGGACGTCAGACCGCTCGCGGATGATTCGCCCGGCGACGGCCAGGAACAGGTCGAAGCCGCGGACCGACTCGAGCCCCCGCGCCACGAAGGTCACGACCTTCGTCCCCTCGGGGACCGACCGGTCGGCGATGGTATGAGGGCGCGGGCCGGGCGCATAAAGGCGGTCGTCGGCGCCGTCGAAGTGGACCTCGATCTTCGGCCGGAACCGCTCCGGGAACGAATCCCGCTGCCAGCGGGTCGCCGAGTAGCCGGCCTTGGCGTCGACGAGGCTGACGAGGGTCGGCGCGTTGATGACCCTCGGGAAGAACGGCGCGGGCTCGGCGGGCGGCAGGTCGAGGCGATAGCTCAGGTCCCGGTGCGAGCGGGCGAAGTAGTACTCGCAGTAGGTGACGATCGGGCAGTCGAGCACGTCGGGCACGTACAGCGTCGGCGCGCCACGGCCGCCGTTGGCGACGACCAGGTCGGGCCGGAGATCGGGCATCTGCCGGAGCGCCCCGAGGATCGCCCGGCACTGCTCGACGTACCGCCCGTAGATCCTCGGCCACGGCGGCATCGCCTCGTCGTCGGGGCCGGCGGGGATCGCGTAGCGGCGAAGGTCGAGCCGCTCGAGCATCGCCGGGCTCGGCTCGGGACAGCGCGAGAGGTTGCGGACGAGGTAGCTGCACCGCCAGCCGTACCGCTCGGCGAGCTCCAGCCCGACCCGGCCGAACTGGGCGGGGAAGGCGTCGTGGAGGAAGAGGATGTGCATGAGGGATTCCGGTCCTCGTAGGGTCCGCTGTGCGGACGTCTTCGATGGTCGAGCCCGGCGCCGGCAGGCCGTCCGCACAGCGGACCCTACGGGAGTCGCCCGCGCATCGCCCGATCCCCGTCCATCACAAGCCGATCGAACACCTCGGCCAGCGACGGCAACGTCACGTCCCGGGCATACCGCGCCGGGCCCGTTCGCCCGCCGTCTCCCCCAGCCCCCGGGCCGCGTCGCGATCGTGGAGGAGCATCGAAGCCGCCTCACAGGCCGATTCGTCGTCCCGCACGAGCCGCCCGCCAGCGCCATCCTCGACGAACTCGCGCACCGCCTCCGTGTCGAACGCCAGGACGGCACACCCCGCCGCCATCGCCTCGACGAGCGAGCGCGAGGCCGGGTGGGGGCGGCTCGCGACAACGTGGAGGTCGCTCCGCGCCAGCAGGCGGCGGAGGTCGGCCGGGGCGAGCAGACCCGGCAGCCAGAGGCGGTCGCGGTCGATCGCGGGGTAGTCGGCAAGGACCAGGGCCGGATAGTCGCGGCCGAAGTGGGCGTGGTCGAGCGTCCGCTCGACGACGGGGCGGCCCGCGGCGATCGCGATCAGGTCGGGGAATCCGCGCTGGAGCCGCTCGACCAGCCGGGCGAAGCGGTCGAATCCGCGGACGTGGTCGAGCGACCGCGCGACGAACGTCACGACCGGGGCACCTTCGGGAACGGTCCGGTCCCCGACGACGAGCCGCCCCCGATCCCTGGCCGGCAGGCCCCGCGTCTCGACGCCGTCGTGGAGGACGAGGAAGTCATTGCGATACTCGGGCGGGAAGAGCCCGCGCTGGTATTCGCTCGCCGCCCAGGGCGTGACGCCGTTCTCGAGCTCGACCAGCTCGATCGCGTTGGCGGCGCGTCTCCAGTGGCCGAAGGCCTCGGGCTGGCCCGCGTCGTGCTCGGAGCGGGATGGATCGTAATACGAGTCGAAGAACTGGACGACCGGCGCCGCGGGGTCATTCACCGGGGCGAACAGCGTCGAGCCGAGGCCGGCCGAGCGGCCGAGGATGACGTCGACCGGACGGGGCTTGCGGGCCTGCAGCACCTCCCAGCAGCCGTACGAGTAGCAGAGCCCGCGCTCGAGCACCTTGGGCCACTCGACGGTCGGCTCCTTGGCGATGCCGCCGACCTCGAACGCGACGACCTCGATCCCCTTGCCCGTCGCCTCGGGCCAGAGCTCCGGCGGGTCGGCCCGGTGGCAGAAGAACCGCACGCGGTATCCTCGCCGGCGCACGAGCCAGTCGGCCACGCCGCCGAGCCGGCCGGGGTATCTCGGCTCGATGCAGAGGAGGTCGAGGGGAGGTTGGGGCATGGAATAGACGACGGGGTGATCCGGCGGTGACGGACGACGGGCCTTGGCGACCCCCGCCCCGCCTTTCCCCATCAAGGGGGGAGGGCTCTGATTTGTTCGGCCGAAGCAGTCTTCCCCCTCCCCCCTTGTGGGGGAGGGTAGGGTGGGGGGTGAGCTGTGCGAAGGCCTGACGAAAGGCGTGCCCGTCAACCCGCGTAGGCGAGCGCCTGGTCGATGTCCTCGGGCTCGAGATAGGGATACGCGCGGAGGATCTCCTCGCGCCCCCGGCCCGAGGCGAGCAGGCCGATGATCGTGGCGACGGTGACGCGCAGCCCCCGGATGCAGGGCTTGCCGCCCATGACCGCCGGGTCGAGCGTGATCCGCGTGAGTTGGTCCATCCGTCCCCCGGTCGTCCTCGTGAAGCGTGCACGTTCATGTTGGCACCCGCGGCCCATCGCCGCAAGGGCCACCCCGAGTCCCTCCGCCCGCCGCCTCACGGCCCGAGCTTCAGCCCCCTCACCCCTCGATGCGGCGCCGGGCGGATCTCCTTCACCCACGGCCAGCCGAACCTGCCCGCGTGGACCTCGGCCAGGGCCAGTGGGCCGTCCAGCGTGTCGAGGTGCGCGGGGCTCGACATGTACTCGTGCTTGGTCTTCGGATCGTCGAGGAAGTGGTACTTGATCTTGTATTCGCGGAAGATCGCCTTGTGGGTGACCTCGACCTTCTCGTCGATCAGGATCGGCTTCGCGGCGGCGGGCGAGCCGTCGAGCCAGGCGTTGGCGGTGATGGCCCAGCAGAAGAACGTCAGGCCGCCCATCAGGAGCGAGCCGGCGGCGAGGATCAGCGTCATGATCAGGCCGTGGTTGCTGAACGGCCCCCGCTTCAGGCCGGCGTCGGGCTCGACGGCCTCGCCGCGGGCCAGGGCCTCGGCGTTCCGCTCGGCGCGCTTCCGCCGCGCCTTCGACTGCTGGGCCGCGAGCCACCAGAGCACGTAACCACCGAGGCCGACGGCCCCGACCCCGCCGACGATCCCCGCCGCGGTCGGCGAGATCCGCACGGGCGAGTAGCGGCCGAACGCGTAGAGGTTCCAGAAGAGGACGACGAAGATCGACACGACGGTGAGGATCGCCAGCACGGTCTTGATCGGGCTCGACGGCGGCGCCCCGTCGCGGCGGACGAGGCCGAGGTCGGGGCGGAGGTCGAGGAAGCCGTAGAGCTTCAGCGTCTTCGCCGGGTCGTGCGGCAGGTACACCGCCGTGGCGTGGTCGCCCACGCGGTACGAGGTCGTCAGCCGGTCCTTGAAGTCGGCCATGAAGTCGCTCGACGGCCCCACGGCCGTCCTCGGCTCGCCGGTCTCGGGGTCGAGGTAGTCGAACGTGGCCTCGAACCTGTTCCGCGTGACCTGCCCCTCATGGATCAGCGCCGGCACGAGCCGCAGCGCGAGGATCCGCGCGACGATCGGCACGCCCTCCTCGACGTAGCGATACGGCCCGCTCCGCAGGGCGTTGGTGATCAGCCCGACCCCGCCGAACGCCAGGATCGCCAGGCCGATCCAGGTCAGGTAGGCGAGCGGCAGGAAGTAGAGGCCCATCGTCTGCACGATCGGCAGCGGACCGAGCACGGCCAGGATCGCCCCGGTAACGATCAGCGCCCAGGTCGTCTGCCGCTGCTTCGCCGCGTACCGGCCCTGCTTGAGGATCTCGGGCCGGGGCCTCGGCGCCGGGCCTTGCAGCTCGTCCTCGAACCGGTACGACGCCGGCGGCCGGAACGGGCCGGGGTCGTCGGCCAGGACGATGTCGTCGTCGAGCTTCGCGGGGTCGGGATGGGGGGGCATGCGATCCGCCCTCGGTGTCCGCGGCCGGGCCATTCGCGAGGCCCGGGTGCGAGGACGATCATGCGGGCGAGGCGGGGGATATTCAAGGAAAACTCAGTTCGTTCTTCCCGCGATCCGCCCGAGGGCCGCCTGGCTCGGATAGCGTCCGATCGACGCCAGCAGTTGCCGCTCCTGGAGCCGGGCCGCGTCGTTGAAGGCCAGGATTCGCCCCGTCACGTCGCCGACTTCGGTCAAGGGCTCGATCCGGCCGCCCTCCAGGCGGAAGTGGTCGGCCCAGCGGTCGGCCCGCGGGTTGAAGAAGCGGACGAAGACGCGTCCCACCGCGGTGATCGAGCCGACGTCGCTCCCCTTGCGGCGATTGCAGGTCGCGCAGGCGTAGGCCAGGTTCTCCGCGACCGTCGGCCCGCCGTGCTTCGCTGATGATATGATCGACCTCACATCCGAAGAAGCTGTCCTCTTCGTGGATCAGGCAATACTCGCAGAGCGCGCCCGCCCTCGCCGCGACGAGCCGCCGGAGGTCCGCGGCGATATAGGCGTCACTCATCGCCCAGGTTACGGCGGGCGCGGGCCTTCGCGAGCCGCATCAGGTGCTCGATCTGGAGGTAGCGGTCCAGCTCCGAGGTCTCGTCGGCCGACAGGCCGGAGGTCTTCTCGCGGGCGATCAGGTCCGCGACCCTCCGCCGCGCCTCCTCCGACGGGCGGAACTCCGCGACGAGCCGCGGGCCGGGGCCGGACGCGATGAAGTCGGCCAGCTCCTCGTCGATCCGCGTCGGAGGCGTCTCGGACCGGCCGCCCGCCCGAGCTCGGCCGACGGCGGCGACCGCCTCGACGATCTCGTCCAGGGTCGCGTCCTCCGGCAGCCGCCGGACCGCCTCGAGGACGATGGCCTTCTCGGACATGGTGGATCTCACCGCGCGTCGGATCGGCCGGGGTCCGCGGATGGTCCGCATGGCGGACCCTACCGAGAGTATGATCCGCCGCGCCTGCGAGGGCAACGGCCTCGGGCGGGCCGAGGCCGATCCCGATCACCAGGCGAAGTGCGCGAACGCCTTGTTCGCATCCGCCATCCGGTGCACGTTCTCGCGGCGGCTGATGGCGGCGCCCTCGCGGTTGAAGGCGGCGAGGAGCTCGTCGGCGAGCTTGATCGCCATCGGGCGGCCCTTCTTCTCGCGGGCGGCCATGAGGATCCAGCGGACCGCCAGCGTCTGCTGCCGGGTCTTGTTCACCTGCATCGGCACCTGGTACGTGGCGCCGCCGACCCGCTTCGAGCGGACCTCGATGACCGGCTTGACGTTCTCGACCGCGCGGTTGAAGACCTCGACCGGCGGCTCGTTCGGGAGCCGGCGCTCGATCAGGTCCATCGCGTCGTAGAAGACCGCGAGCGCCGTGCTCTTCTTGCCGTCGTGCATCAGGCAGTTGACGAACTTGCTGACGAGCTTCGAGCCGAACCGGGGGTCGGGCCGGAGCTGCTCCTTGCTGGCGGTGAACTTGCGGGCCATCGTGCGTCCTAACTCCAGCCGTGATCAGATCGTTGGGTGATTACTTCTTCTTGGCCGGCGCGGCGCTCTTGGCCGGGGCGCCGTACTTCGAGCGGGCCTGCTTGCGGTCGGCGACGCCCAGGCTGTCGAGCACGCCGCGGACGATGTGGTACCGCACGCCCGGCAGGTCGCGGACGCGGCCGCCGCGGACCAGGACGATCGAGTGCTCCTGGAGGTTGTGACCCTCGCCGCCGATGTAGGCGGTCACTTCCTTGCCGTTGGAGAGCCGGACCCGCGCCACCTTCCGCAGCGCCGAGTTGGGCTTCTTCGGCGTCATCGTCTTGACCTGGAGGCAGACGCCGCGCTTGAACGGGCACCCCTCGAGCACCGGGCTCTTGGTCTTGTAGACCACCGGCCGGCGCGGCTTGCGGACGAGCTGATTGATCGTGGGCATGGGCGAGTCGTTCCGTTCCCCCGGGCCGGGCTCTCGGCCGGCCGGGCTGATTCCTGTCCTGAGGTACCGTCCGCGTCGGCAGGCCCCGCGATCGAGCCGCGAAGCCCAGCCGGCCGCGCGTGGGCGGGCCGCCGGGCGAGACGACGCCGAAGCTAACACTTTACCATCCGGGCATCTCCTGTCAACCCGAGCCGGCCGAAAGGCCGCCTCGCCCGCCCGCGCGCACCGGGGGCGCGGCCCGGCCTCGGGAGCACTCGTCGATATGGACGGATATGGATGTCAGCGCGACGACCCGCCCCCGCCGGCCTTCGCGGAGGCCCGCGGCGGGGCCCCCGGGCCGCTGATCGGGCCGGCGACGGCGGTCGGGACCGGCCCGCCCATGCCGGCGCCGAGCGAACCCGGCGCGGTCGGCCCGTCCGAGGATGCCGGCGCCGCGCTTGTTGACGCAACATCTTTTTGACTATCTACTTCGGACTCAGAACCGTCGGCCGGCACGTCCTCCGCGAAGGCCTCGGCCTGGTCGGCCCCCGCCAGGTCCGCCCCCGACTTCTCCAGCGCCACGAGCTGCCCGATCGTCGCCCGCAGCGATCGATCGATCGCCATCTCGTACCGATGCCGCAGCTTCCCCTCCTCCGACCCGTCGCAGTACGCCGCCGCCACCGCGCGGGCCCGCAGGTCGGCCGGGTCGGGCTTCCGGCTCCGGAGCTCGCGGAGCCGCGCGACCTGCTCGGCCAACGCCTTGCGCAGGAGCTCCACCGCCGCCTGGCGCTCGCCCTCCGGCAGCGGGAAGATGACCACGCGGTGGCCGTAGTCGAAACACGGCCGGTCGGCGAAGTCGGCGTTGTTCGCCGCCAGCAGCCGCGCCGAGGCCCTGGGGATCGGCCCGGCGTGGTGCGGGTACTCGTCGAGCCGGTGGCCCGTCACCATCATCAGCGTCTGGTGGTAGCGCGGCTGGTCCCAGCCGGTGGGCCCCGTCTCCAGGCGCGCTCGAGCTCGCCGCAGGAGGCGATGACGCGGTCGATCCCGGTGGCGTCGAGCTCCAGGAGCGTCAGTGCGCCGCCTGGGTCGGTGTCGGCGCGGGACACGGCGCGGTCGACGCGGTTGAAGCGCTCGAAGTCGAAGGTGTCGCCGGCCAACTCGGCGCGCCTCCCGAGCCAGGCGCACTCGGCCTTCACGGCCCTGGTCAGCCGCCACGAGGCGACCGCGGCCCGCTGGACGAGCACGGCGCGGGTGTGGCTTTGGGGTTTCCAGTCGTCGATCCAGGCCTGGTGCTCGGCCTCGAAGGCGGCGGGATCTTCGCCGGGGAGGATGACGTGCTCGGCGCGGAGGCCGTGCTTGAGGCCGTTGAACTTGGAGACGGCCTTGCCCTCGGGAGAGGTGGGGCCCTTGGATTTCTTGCCGTTGATTCGGCTCGCTTCGCGCTGCTTCTCGGAACGCATGGGTGGTGGCCTCTCGGTGGGGGTGGGATTTCCGGATGGTCCTTGCGCGCGGCGTCGCGCGCGTTCTATCGCATATCATCGTGATGGGGGCGGGGATCGTTCTCGGAATCGGCGCGAGGGCGGCGTCCGGGAGGGCGGCATCCGGGAGGGCGAGGCTCCGTCCGAGCCCGGGCATGACGCCCGGCGCGGGGGGTGCCCGTTCTCGGAAACGGCGCGAGGGCGGTATCCGGGAGGGCGAGGCTCCGTCCGAGCCCGGGCATCGCGCCCGGCGCGGGGGTTGTGGCTTCCTCCCGACGGATCGGCCCGAGACCCGGGCTCGGACGGAGCCTCGCCCTCCCGGGGACTTCCGTCACGGGTCCGTTTGCGTGGTGCCTGGGCCGACTCTCAGACCACGAATCGCGATCTCAGACGGACCCAGTACCGGGACTTCCGCGCCATTTCCCACGCCCCGACGCCGGGCCTCCGCGGCCGATGTCCCGGCCGTTGACACGTCGCGGCCCACTGCCCTAGGCTGGCCGCAGGGGGGCCGCCGATGCGCGACAGGGGCGACGAGTTCGACCTCGACGAGAGCGACGACCTCGACGAGGACGAGGGCGACGATGACGGCGTCACGATGCCCTGCCCGCACTGCCTGGGGACGATCTACGACGACTCCGAGCGCTGTCCGCACTGTGGCGAGTACCTCTCGCGGGAGGACACGCCCCGCAAGCCGCCCTGGTGGGTCGTCGTGGGGGTGGGAATTTGCCTGGTGATCGTGTTCCGGTGGATCATCAAGCTCCATTAGGTCGAAGATCAAGGATCGCGGCGGGATGCCCCTGAAGGTCGCCTTGGTCTACGACATGGACGCCTGCCGGGGTCCGACCGGCGTGACGCGGCACGCGCTGGCACAGCTCGACCGGCTGGCCCGGCGCCCGGATGTGGCCCTGTCGGTCGTCTCGGGGCGGATCGGCGAGCCCGACGGCCTGGTCTTCTGGGAGGGGCTGGGCAACATCCGGCGGCGGGAAATGCCGCTGCGGACCCGCGACATGCTCCGCGCCTGGCGGTTCACCCAGTGGCCGCCGGTGGAGTGGTGGTCGGGACGGGCCGACTGGGTCTACTCGCCGGCCGAGTACTATATCCCCACGAAGTCGGCCCGCCTGGCCGTGACGAGCCACGACGTGCTTCAGGATGTCGCGCTCGGCGGCCCACGCCGACGGGCCTTGCTTTCGAAGGTGTTCGGGCGGGCGGACCGGGTGCTCTCGGTCTCGGCGTTCAACTCGGCGACGCTCGCCGACCACTATCCGGCCGAGACGCGGGACAAGGTAGCGCACGTGCCGAACGCGGCCGACGACTTGTTCTTCGAGACCCCGACAACTGCGGAGCGCGCCGCGGTCCGGCCCGACCTGGGCCTGCCGCCGGGGATGCCCTTTCTGCTCTCGGTCGCGAACTTCCAGGCGAGGAAGAACTTGCCGCGATTCGTCCGCGCGGCTGGGCGGCTGGCGGAAGTCGCCCGGGGCGAGCTGGCGCTCGTGCTGCTCGGCGACGGCGAGGAGGCGGAGACGCGTGAGATCCGCGAGGCGGCCGCGGCGATCGGCGGCAAGGCCGTGGTGAAGCTCCCGGGCTATCGTCAGGGCAAGGCGCTCTGCGCCGCGTACTCGGAGGCGACGGCCCTCGTGTTCCCCTCGACGTGCGAGAGCTTCGGCATTCCGGCCGTCGAGGCGATGGCGCAGGGCCTCCCCGTGGCCCTGGCCGACTCGACGGCCCTGCCCGAGGTCGGCGGCGACGCCGGCTGGTATTTCCCGCCCGAGGACGAGGGGGCAATGTCCGAAGTGATCCGCGAGCTGCTCGACCGCGGCGAGGAGCGGGCGCGGAGGGCCGAGGACGGCCGCGGGATCGCATCGGGCTATCGCTGGGACGCGGCCAACGAGCGGCTCGTCACGGCGCTGCGGGGCTGAAGCGGGACTCGACGCCCTCCCGGGAAATCGGCCCGGCCGCCGTCAGAAGTTGTGCGCCATCCAGTCGTCGTAGTCGAAGGTCCAGTGGGGATTGTTGGGATCGACCAGGACGTAGTTGGTGTAGTTGGTGTTACTCGCCGGGTACTTCCGCACCCGGAGCAGGCCCCGACGCCGCGGAGCCGCGTAGTAGTACCGGGTCGGTTGGGGCTGGACGTAGTAGGTCCGCGGCGGGGCGTAGTACGTCCGGGCCGGCGCGACGGCCCCTTGCCGAGGCGCGTTGTAATAGCTCGTGTAGCCGATTCCCGGGCCATAGGTGGGGCGTGGCCCGGGGGCGTACCCCTGGGCCCGGGCGCTGGTCGGGCCGAAGGCGAGGGCGAGCGAGACGATCCCGAGGGCGAGGCGGGCAGGTGGGCGCATGGTTCGGCTCCGTGGAGAGGGCCGGCGTCGATGGGCCCGGCCCCTCGCGAGTTATTGTACCGATCGCGGGGCGCGACCGGCCGGGGGCAGGCCGGGGCCGGTCGCGTTGGCCAGGTCGAGCGTGGAGACACCCGAGCGGTTGACGACGGCGACGTAATTCGTGAACCGCGGCGGGCCGGTCTGGATGTTCGGGCAGGCGAAGGTGCTGGCGAACTCGGCCGCGGCCTTGAGGTTGCCGGGGCTGTCCCAGGGCTGGGCCAGGCTGTAGGACGCGAACGACAGGCCCAGGTTAAGCTGGAGCGCGAGCGCCCGCCAGCTATGCATCGGCTTCCCGTCCGGCCCGCGGGAGACCGCCGGCGGGAAGCGCCCGTTCCCCGCGAGGTAGCCGCGCAGCCCGGAACCGACGAAGGACATGTTCCCGTGGCACTGCGACTCGCGAACGTCCGTCTTTGCCCGGCCGACCGCCGCGACGAGGGCCGCGATCAGCGCAACCGGCACCATCGCGAGCAGGAGATGGCGAAGCTTGAAGCGTGGCGCGGGCACGGGCCGTTCCCGACGCCCTCCGCGTCCTCGGACCGGACACCGCGGCGGGCGTCGTCCATCTTACGCGACGTTCCGGACCCTCGCATGGGCCCGCCGCGCCGCCCGTTGGTGACGGTCGGGCAGGCCGAGCCAGGCCAATGAGCCGAGGGTCAGGCCGACCAGCGCGTAGCCAAACCCGAGCCATTCCTGGATCCGCGGCACCCGATCAACCTCGGCTAGCGAGCCGTCCTCGTCGAAGTACCAGGCGCGGTCAGCCCCGTTCTCGCCGACCGATCGGCATTCGTCCCTGGTGACTGCCATCGTCGCCTCCCCGTTGCCTCCGCCCGACGCGGGCGGCCGTCCGCACATGATGCAATCCTCATGCCCAGATTGGCCGATGCCTGGCCGGGCCGCGGGATTCCGGGGGTTTCCCGGCCCGGTTGGGGCGGGCCGGGGTCGCGATCCGTCGGTTTCCGCTCATGACCGGGTGTTTTCTGTGCCATCCTTGCATGCGTTGGTGGGTCGCGGCGGTCAGTCAGAGATTAACCCCCGGCCCATACGTCGGCAAGGGGGATGACGAACCCGGGAAGGACGGTGCTTGTGGCCGGGCCGAGGCGGAGGGTGTCGGTGGCCATCACAGGCTTCACGGCGAGGCGACGTCGTTCCGCTGTTCCCGTCGATCCCGACCGGGAGGGACGACCGGCCCGCCGCCCCTCGGGAAATGAGGGACGACGGGCCGGAGTCGGTTTCGAGATGTCTGCGGCGGAGGTCCCGCTCAGCCGGCGTTGCCGGCCGGGGCGGGGGCCTCGTCGCGGTAGCGGGCGTGGCCGATCTCGGCCAGGGCCTCGGGGCGGATGCGGACCTCGGCCTCCTGGTGCGACTTGAAGCCCGTGCCCGCCGGGACGAGGTGCCCGAGGATCACGTTCTCCTTCAGGCCGACCAGGTAGTCGACCTTGCCCGCCAGGGCGGCCTCGGTCAGGACCTTGGTCGTCTCCTGGAAGCTCGCGGCCGAGATGAAGCTGTCGGACTGCACGGCCGCCTTGGTAATGCCCAGGAGCTGGGTGCTCGCCGAGGCCGGCTTGGGCCGGATCCACTCCGACTTCTTGCCCGACGACTGCTCGACCCGGAGGTTCTCCTGGTCGAAGTGGTCGCGAGGGACGATGTCCCCCTGGCGGAAGTCGGTCTCGCCCGGATCCTTGATCTTCACGCAGGCCATCAGCTCCTGGTTCTTGGCGCGGAACTCGAACTTGTCGATGACCGAGCCGGGGAGCAGGCCCGTGTCGCCGACGGACTCGATCCGGACCTTGCGGAGCATCTGGGCGATGATGATCTCCAGGTGCTTGTCGTCGATCTCGACGCGCTGGGAGCGGTAGACGTTCTGGATCTCGCGGAGCAGGTACCGCTGGACGGCCTCCTCGCCCGAGATCCGGAGGATGTCGTGCGGCACCAGCGGCCCCTCGACCAGCGGGTCGCCGGCGCGGACGCGGTCGCCGCCGTGGACGCGGAGGTGCTTGCCGTGGGGCACGAGGTGCTCGCGCTCGATGCCGCTCTCGTTCTTGACGATGATCGTCCGCTTGCCGCGGCGCTTCTCGTCGAGGAGCTCGACGCGGCCGTCAATCTCGGCGATGACGGCCGGCTCCTTGGGCCTCCGGGCCTCGAACAGCTCGGTGACGCGGGGCAGGCCGCCGGTGATGTCGGCCGTGCCGCGGACCTCGCGCGGGGTCTTGGCGACCATCGTGCCGGCCGTGATGACCTGGCCCTCGGCCACCTCGATGCCGGCACGCTCGGGGATGTTGTAGTAGTCGAGGATCTTGCCGTGATCGTCCTCGATGATGACCTGCGGATGCAGCTCGCCCTTGTGCTCGATGATCGTCCGCCGGGTGTGGCCCGAGGGGTCGATCTCGATCCGCATCGTCTCGTTCTCGACGATGTCCTCGTAGCGGACCTTGCCGCCGACCTCGGCGAGGATCGGGATCGTGTGCGGGTCCCACTCGCAGAGCACCGTCCCGCGGGCGATCTGCTGGCCGTCGTCGACCTTCAGCTCGGCGCCGTTGGGGACGTCGTACTTCTCGAGCTCGCGGCCCTTGGGGTCGAGGATCTGGATCTCGCCGTTGCGCGACAGGGCGATCTTCTGGCCCTCGGAGTTGATGACCAGGCTGATCCCGACGAACTTGACCTTGCCCTCGCGCTTCGTCTTGACGTCCTTCTCCTCGACGCTCCGGGTCGCCACGCCGCCGATGTGGAAGGTCCGCATCGTGAGCTGGGTGCCCGGCTCGCCGATCGACTGGGCGGCGATGATCCCGACGGCCATGCCGGGCTCGACGAGCTGGCCGGTCGACAGGTCCATCCCGTAGCAGCGGCGGCAGATGCCCAGGGTGGCCTCGCAGGTCATCGGGCTGCGGACCTGGATCTTCTCGATCTGCATCTCCTCCAGCTTCTTCGCGGCGGCCACGGTGATCATGTCGTTCTCGCGCACGACCACCTGGTCGGTGATCGGGTCGACGATGTTCACCCGGCTCACGCGGCCGCGGATCGACTGGCTGAGCGAGACCTCGACCTTCTCGCCCTTGTAGATGACGCCCTTGGTGATGCCCTGGGCGGTGCCGCAGTCCTCCATCGTGATCACGACGTTCTGGGCGACGTCGGCGAGCTTGCGCGTCAGGTAGCCCGAGTCGGCCGTCTTGAGCGCCGTGTCGGCCAGCCCCTTGCGAGCGCCGTGCGTGGAGGAGAAGTACTCCAGCACCGAGAGCCCCTCGCGGAAGTTGGCCTTGATGGGGGTCTCGATGATCTGGCCCGAAGGCTTGGCCATCAGGCCTCGCATGCCGGCGAGCTGGCGGATCTGCTCGACGCCGCCGCGGGCGCCGGAGTCGGCCATGAGGAAGATCGGGTTGAGATAGACCTCGCCGTCGCGGACGTCGTTGCGGAGCTGCTCCATCATCTCCGTGGTGATCTTCTCGCGGGCGTGGGTCCAGGTGTCGAGCACCTTACCGTACCGCTCCTGCTCGGTGATGATCCCCTTCTGGTAGAGCTTGGAGGTCTTGGAGACCTCCTTCTCGGCCTCGGCGAGGATCGCGTCCTTCGAGGCCGGGCTCTTCAGGTCGCTCGTGGCGAACGAGAGGCCCGAGCGGGTCGACTCGCGGAACCCGATGTCCTTCATCGAGTCGAGCAGGTCGATCGTCTCGCGGCGGCCCAGGAGCTGGTAGCAGTCGGCGATGATCCCCTGGAGCTGCTTCTGCCCCAGCGCCATGTTGTAGAACGGCATCTTCGGCTTGAGGATGTCGTTGAAGATCACGCGGCCGACGGTGGTCTTGACGACCATGCCGGGCTTGAACTCCTTCTCGCCGTCGCCCTTGAGCGACTTGTGCTCGGGCAGGCGCATCTTGATCATCGCGTGGACGCCGACCTTCTTCTGGCTGAAGGCCAGGAAGACCTCATTCGGCGAGGAGTAGACGCCCGACTCGATCCCGGCGCCGTCGTTCTTGTACTCCCCCTTCTCGCCCGGGCGCTGGACGGTCAGGTAGTACGAGCCCATGACGATGTCCTGCGTCGGGCTGATGATCGGGCTGCCGTTGGCCGGGCTGAAGATGTTGTTGGTCGACATCATCAGCGTCATCGCCTCGACCTGCGCCTCGATCGACAGCGGCAGGTGGACGGCCATCTGGTCGCCGTCGAAGTCGGCGTTGAAGCCCTTGCAGACGAGCGGGTGGATCCGGATCGCGTTGCCTTCGACCAGCACCGGCTCGAACGCCTGGATGCCCATCCGGTGCAGGGTCGGGGCGCGGTTCAGGAGGACCGGGTGGTTGTGGATGACCTCCTCGAGGATGTCCCACACCTCCTCGACCTTCCGCTCGAGCATCTTCTTGGCCGACTTGATCGTGTCGGCGTGGTTCAGCTCCTTGAGCCGGCGGATGATGAACGGCTGGAACAGCTCCAGCGCGATCTTCTTGGGCAGGCCGCACTGGTGGAGCCGCAGGTCGGGCCCGACGACGATGACCGAGCGCGCCGAGTAGTCGACGCGCTTGCCGAGCAGGTTCTCGCGGAACCGGCCCTGCTTGCCCTTGATCATGTCGGTCAGCGACTTGAGCGGCCGGTTCGACGACCCGAGCACGGGCCGCTTGCACCGGTTGTTGTCGAAGAGCGCGTCGACGGCCTGCTGGAGCATCCGCTTCTCGTTGCGGATGATGACCTCGGGCGCGTTCAGGTCGACGAGCTTCTTGAGCCGGTTGTTCCGATTGATGATCCGGCGGTAGAGGTCGTTCAGGTCGCTGGTGGCGAAGTTGCCGCTATCGAGCAGCACGAGCGGACGGAGGTCGGGCGGAATGACCGGGATGCACTCCAGGACCATCCACTCGGGCCGATTGTCCGAGTCGCGGAGGCTCTCGACGACCTTCAGCCGCTTGGTGAGGTCCTTCGTGCGCTGCTTGCTCGAGGTCTCGCCGAGCTCCTGGCGGAGGGTCTTGGACAGGCTGACCAGGTCGAGCCGCGCGAGCATCTTGCGGATCGCGTCGGCGCCCATGTCCGCCGTGAAGCTATCGCCGTAGGCCTCGCGGTGCTTGCGGTAGTCTTCCTCGGTGAGGAGCTGGCGCTCCTTCAGCGGGGTGTCGCCGGGGTCGATGACGACGTAGTCCTGGAAGTAGATGATCCGCTCGAGGCTGGTCGTCCGCATATCCAGCAGGGTGCCGAGGCGGCTGGGCATCGCCTTGAAGAACCAGATATGGACGACCGGCGCGGCCAGCTCGATGTGGCCCATGCGCTTGCGGCGGACGCGGCTGTGCGTCACCTTGACTCCGCAGCGGTCGCAGATCATCCCCTTGTACTTCATGCCGCGGTACTTGCCGCAGGCGCACTCCCAGTCCTTCTCGGGCCCGAAGATCCGCTCGCAGAACAGGCCGTCCTTCTCGGGGCGGTAGGTCCGGTAGTTGATCGTCTCGGGCTTCTTGACCTCTCCGAACGACCAGCTGCGGATGTCGTACGGGCTGGCGAGCCCGATCTTGACGGCCCCATAGTCGTTGATACGATCGTAGGCACTCTCGCCCATGCTCACGAGGCACTCTCCTCTGCACGCCGAGGGGCGGTGCGGAAGCGGGGTGATTCGGGGGATTGATTCGGCCGGCGGACGGTACGTCGCGGAGATTCGGTGGTTACATCGGAGGGTCAGCTTCGCCCAATTTCGGTCGACAGGAAACGCAACGAACGCGGCACCGCCCACCCCGTCGACCGGGCGGACGTCCGCGGTCACTCAATCGGCCGATCCGAGCCGAGCATCGAGGCGCAAGGCCGGCAGCCTCCGTGGCCGGTTCTCAGGGACTCCATAGGTGCGGGGTCGGTGGCTCAGTCGGAGTCGCATCGCCCATCCCGAGCGGATCCGCCGGGCCCTCGCGGCCGTCGCCGCGGGCCCGCCGGTGGAGTCGGTTCTCATCGATGATACAGGAATCGTCGGGGGATTCCAAGAAGAATCTGCTTGACAGCGCGGTTTGGCACCGGATTTCTCCGCCAGAGCGCTTTCCTCTCGAGTCGAGCGGTCGACACAGGGTGGGGCGGGCCTCCGTGCCCGCCCAGCAAGCCGAGACAGGCGGGCTCGGAGGCCCGCCCCACCCGGAAGGACGCCACATCCAGAAGGAAACCGCCCGGGCTCACTCGGGCTCTTCCTCTTCATCGTCTCCGTCGACCAGCCCGTCGAGTCCGCCGGTGATCTCGATATCGGCGACCTCGCGGAGGTGGTAGACCTTCCCGGCGAGGGTGATCTCGGCGTCCTCCAGCGGGGCGACCGCGTCGGGGTCGGCGACGTCGATCGCCTGGTCGTACGAGTCCAGCGTCTTCATCAGGGCCGCCTCGAACTCCTCGGGGGCGACCCCGAGGGCGTCGAGGTCCTCCTCACGCGGGTTGATCGTGATCTCGATCTCGTCGTCGCCGAGGTCGTGGTCGTCGTGGTCGTGGTCGTGTTCGTCGGCCACGGTGGGCCTCCTTTCACTTCCGGTATGCGGTCTGGGTCACTCCGCGGCGATGCACGCTCACAAAGATTCCCGATCGTCCCTCAAGGCGACCTGTCGCCCCCGCGCCGCATCCGCCCGATCCATCCATGCGAAGACCGCGTCGAAGACGTCTTCGATCTCTGTGGACCCGGAGAACGAGCGGAGCTTGATCCGGGCGCCGCAGTGGGGGCAGTTCGTGTAGATGTCGAACGGATCGGCTTCGAAGTGCACACCGCAATGTTCGACGTCGCGGCGGGCGGGGAAGCTGCGAATGGCCTCGATCAAGGCTTCAGAGACCCCACCGCGAACGAGCATGCAGATCCCCGGCCGTGAATCGAACTCGGCGGCCCGGCCCCATCCATCTTACGGGCGAGGCCGGGCCGCCGGGAGTCGTCAGATCCGCTTCTTCTCCAACTGCATGTTCAGCCCAAGGCCGCGGATCTCGTTCGTGAGCACGTCGAAGCTCGCCGGGGTGCCGGCCTCGAGCGTGTTCTCGCCCTTGACCATGCTCTCGTAGATCTTCGTCCGGCCCTCAACGTCGTCCGACTTGACGGTCAGGAGCTCCTGGAGGATGTAGGCCGCGCCGTAGGCCTCCAGGGCCCAGACTTCCATCTCGCCGAACCGCTGGCCGCCGAACCGGGCCTTGCCGCCCAGCGGCTGCTGGGTGATCAAGGAGTACGGGCCGGTGGCGCGGGCGTGGATCTTGTCGTCCACCAGGTGGTGGAGCTTGAGCATGTAGATGTAGCCGACCGTCACCCGCTGGTCGAAGGCCTCGCCCGTGCGGCCGTCGAAGAGCTGGGCCTTGCCGTTCTCGGGCAGGCCGGCCTCGCGGAGGCAGGCGTGGATGACCTCCTCGCTCGCGCCGTCGAAGACCGGGCAGATCGCCTGGAACCCGAGCTTGGCCGCGGCCCAGCCCAGGTGGGTCTCGAGGATCTGGCCCACGTTCATCCGGCTCGGCACGCCCAGGGGGTTCAGGAGGATCTCGACGGCCGTGCCGTCGGCCAGGAACGGCATGTCCTCCTCGGGGAGGATCTTGGCGATGACCCCCTTGTTGCCGTGGCGGCCGGCCATCTTGTCGCCGACGGAGATGACCCGCTTGGTGGCGATGTAGACCTTGACCATCTGGAGGACGCCCGAGGGCAGCTCGTCGCCGCGCTTCAGGCTATTGAGCTTGCGGTCCTTCTCGTCCCGCAGCGCCTCGACCCGCGGGCCGAACTGGCGGACGACCTTGCGGGCGGCCTCGGTCTTGTCGGGCGAGCGGAGGTCGAGCGCCTCGAGCTTGAACCGCTCGGACTCGTCGGCGAGGACCTTGGCGTCCTTGTCGCGGCCCAGCGGCTTGCCGGTGCCGGGGTCGAGCACCGGGCCGCCGATCGCGTCCTCGAGCGCCTTGATCATCGCCTTGTATTCCTCGGCGATCTTGGCGTTCTCGGCCGTCTCGGTGTCCTTCAGCTCCTTCTCGAAGGCCTTGCGCTCGTCCTCGTTCAGGCTCATCCGCCGGCTGAACCGCTGGGTGTTGATCACGATCCCCTCGACGCCCGAGGGGACCTCCAGCGAGTCATTCTTCACGTCCTCGCCGGCCCGGCCGAAGATCGCGTGGAGCAGCTTCTCTTCCGGCGTCAGCTCGCTCTTGGACTTGGGAGCGACCTTGCCCACGAGGATGTCGCCCGGCTTGCAGTAGGTGCCGATCCGGATGATCCCGTTCTCGTCCAGGTTCCGCAGCCTTCTCGGAGACGTTGGGGATGTCGCGGGTGAACTCCTCGCGGCCTAGCTTCGTCTCGCGGATCTCGATCTCGAACTCCTCGATGTGGATGGACGTGTACACGTCCTCCTTCACCAGGCGCTCGGAGATGATGATCGCGTCCTCGAAGTTGTAGCCGTCCCACGCCATGAAGCCGACGAGGACGTTGCGGCCCAGGGCGAGCTCGCCCTTGAAGGTGCTGGCGCCATCGGCCAGGATGTCGCCCTTCTTGACCTTCTGCCCCAGCGCCACGACGGGCTTCTGGTTCAGGCAGGTCCGCTCGTTGAGGCCGACGTACTTGCGGAGCTTGATCGGCGGGTCCTCGTCGAGCACGATCTTATTCGAGTCGACGTAGGTGATCTTGCCGTCGTGCGCCGCGCGGACGATCATGCCCGAGTTCATGGCCACCGGCCGCTCGAGGCCCGTTGCGACGATCGGCGGCTCGGCCACGAGCAGCGGCACAGCCTGCCGCTGCATGTTCGAGCCCATCAGCGCGCGATTCGCGTCGTCGTGCTCGAGGAACGGGATCAGGCCGGCCGACACGCCCACCATCTGCTTGGGCGAGATGTCCATGTACTGGACCTGCTCGGTGCCGACGGTGTGGAAGTCGGTCTGATACCTCGCGATGACGTTCGGGCCCTTGAGCTTGCGGTGGTCGTCCGACGGGGCGTCGGCCGGGGCGAGGTAGGCCTCGCTCTCCTCGTCGGCCCGCATCCACTTGACCTTGTCGGTCGGGTGGCCGTGCTTGATCTCGCGGTACGGGGTGACCAGGAAGCCGTACTCATCGACGCACGCGTAGATCCCGAGCGAGGAGATCAGGCCGATGTTCGTCCCCTCGGGGGTCTCGATCGGGCAGATCCGGCCGTAGTGCGAGATGTGGACGTCGCGGACCTCGAACCCGGCGCGCTTCCGGTTCAGGCCGCCCGGGCCGAGCGCGGAGAGCCGCCGCTCGTGAGTGAGCTGGGCCAGGGGGTTCGTCTGGTCGACGACCTGCGAGAGCTCGCCGCGGCCGAAGAAGTACTCGATCGCCGCGCTGATGCTCTTGGGGTTGATCAGGCTCCTGGGCGCCAGGTCCTCGGCGTCCTTGAGGCTCATCCGCTCCTGGACGGTCCGGCGGAGCTTGAGGAAGCCCTTGCGCAGCTCGTCGGAGGCCAGCTCGTCGATCGTCCGGAGCCGGCGGTTGGCCAGGTTGTCGATGTCGTCGACGTGGCCCTTGCCCTTGCGGAGGTTGAGGATGTAGCGGATCGCGTTCAGGTAGTCGAGCACGTCGAGCGTCATCTGCTCGTCGGGGACGTCCTGGTTGAACTTGCGGTTGATCCGGAACCGGCCGACCCGGCCGAGCCGGTAGCGGTTGGTGTCGAAGAACTTCTCGTGGAACAGCTCCCGCGCCTTCTCGAGCTGGGGCGGGTTGCCCGGGCGGAGCCGCTGGTAGATCCGCAAGAGGGCGCTCTCGTGGTCGAACGTCGGGTCGTCCTGGAGCGACTGGAGGATGAGCAGGTCCTTGGCATCCTTGAGAACCTCGATCTTGCCGATCTTGGCGTCGGCGAGGATCTGCGCCGAGGCCTTGGAGATCGTTGCGCCCGACTCGATCAGAACCTCGCCCGTCGCCGGGTCGACGACGTCGCCGCAGGCGATGCGGCCTTCGAGCTTCGCGGCGGCGTCCTTGGCGGCCGTGTCGATCGTCTCGGCGTCGTAGAACGCCTTCAGGATCGCGTCGTCGTACGAGAACTGCGGGCTCATCGCCCGGAGGAGGGTCATCGACGAGAACTTGCCCGACTGGTCGATCCGGACGCCCAGCTTGTCCTGGCGGGTGACCTGGAGCTCGATCCAGCTCCCGCGCTCGGGGATGATCCGGCAGGCGTGGATCTTCTTGTCGCCGGCCTCGATGTCGACGACGAAGTCGACGCCGGGGCTGCGGTGGAGCTGGCTGACGACGACGCGCTCGGCGCCGTTGATGATGAACTCGCCGCCGCCAATCATGATCGGCATGTCGCCGAGGTAAACCGACTCCTCGATCGCCGTCTCGCCCTTGTTGAGGCGGAGCCAGACGTGCAGGGGCCGGCCGTAGGTCAGGCGGAGCTGGCGGCACTCGTCGGGCTCGTAGCGCGGCTTGCCGAGGTCGAACTTGATGTATTCGAGCTTGAGCGTCTTGTCGTAGCTCTCGATCGGGAAGATCTCGCGGAAGACGCCCTCGAGCCCGGCGTCCTTGCGGTTCTCGGGCGCAATGTCGGCCTGGAGAAACCGCTCGTAGCTCCGCGTCTGGATTTCGGTCAGGTCGGGCACGGGGAAGACGTCGTGGATCTTCCCGAAATTACGCTGCGTGTCGGGAACGATCCGCCGGACTTTGGTCGACGAAGACGTGGCCATGGAGTCGGGCTCCTCGGAGGAACTTTAGAAGAGGCGCGGGCCTTCGATCGTGCCGCGGCAATCGGCGCGGGCTGCCGGCGGGGGCGGGCCCGTCGGCGGGTCCGGCCTGGGTCGCGTCGGGACCGATGCGGTGGGGAATCATCCCGTTTTGGTCGCGTCCGGCCATGGGCAAGAGGGGCGGACCTTGGCCGCCGGTCGATCGCTCCGCGACCCGGTGCGCGCAAGGGGGCCTCGACGCCCAATCCCGCCACGAGGGCGGAGACGCCGAGGCCGAACAAGTCATTGTAGCGACGGGATCAAGCGTCTACCAGTAGGTCGCGGGGTTGCGCCACTTGCCCCCTACCCTGCCCTCCCCCCTTGCGGGGGAGGGTTAGGGCGGGGGGTCGCGGTGAAGGCCCGCGACCGCCCGAACTCACTTGACCTTGACGGTCGCCCCGACGTCCTCGAGCTCCTTCTTGAGCTTGGCGGCGTCGTCCTTCGACACGCCCGACTTGACGGCCTTGGGGGCGGCCTCGACCAGGTCCTTGGCTTCCTTCAGGCCGAGCGCCGTCGCGGCGCGGACGACCTTGATGACGTTGATCTTGTTGGCGCCGGCGGCCTCGAGCACGACGTCGAACTCAGTCTGCTCGGCGGCCGGGGCGGCGGCGGCCGCGGGGCCGGCGGCGGGGCCGGCGACGACGGCCGCGGCGGCCGCCTTGATCCCGTGGACGTCCTCGAGGTAGTCGCCCAGGGCCTTGGCCTCGAGCACCGTCAGCTTGACGATCGAGTCGCCCAGGGTCTTGATGTTGTCGGCGTAGGTGGCGGCTTCGGCGGTGGCCATCGGTCGGGGTTCCTTTCCAGGTCGGGCGCGGCTGTGCGCCCGGGATTCTGGGGAAATAAACGGTGCGGCGGGGATGCTGCACCCTACGAGTAAGTCACGAAAGTCCGGTGTTTATCGCGAGGCGGAGGCCCGGGGGCCTTCGCCGGGAAATCGATCCGATGGTCAGCCCGCCTCGGCCGGCGCGGCCCCGGCGTCCTCTCCGCCCTCGGGGGCGGGGGCTTCGCCTTCGGGCGCGCCTTCGGAGAGGGTCTTGAGCTGGCCGAGCAGCCCGCTGGCCGGGGCGGTCGCCAGGCTGACGACCCGCTGGACCGGGCTGAGGGCCAGGTTCACGACCCGGCCGATCAGCGCTTCGCGGCTCGGCAGCTTGGTGATGTCCTCGACCTGGGCCGGCGTGATGACGGTCCCGTCGACCGCACCGCCCTTGATCTCGGGCTTCTTGAGCTTCTTGACCTGCTCCGAGACCTCCTTGGCGAGCTCGGCCGGGCCGTCGCCCCCCCAGATCGCCACCGAGGGACCCGTCAGCAGCGGGTCGAGCCCGCCCAGGCCCATCTCGCCGAAGATGCGGCGGGCCAGGGTGTTCCGCAGGGCGCGGACCTTGATTTTCTTCTTCCGCAGGTCCATGCGGAACCGGTGCTCGCTGACCGCGTCGAGCCCCTTGAAGTCCAGGATCAGGACGGATTTCGTCCCGCCGAGCTCGTGGCGGTACTGCTCCATCATCAGCTCTTTGACATACTTGCTCATGCTCGATGTGCTCCCGTGGGGCCATGGCCCGTCGTCAGGCGATGACCCGGATGCCGGGGCTCATCGTGGCCGAGATGGTGACCGACCGGATGTAGGTCCCCTTCGCCGCCGCCGGCTTGACCGTCCTGAGGTGGTTGAGAAACGTCTGGATGTTGTCGGCGAGCTGGTCCTCCTCGAAGCTCAGCTTGCCGACGGCCGCCGCGACGTTGCCGCCCTTGTCGTTGCGGAACTCGATCTTGCCCGCCTTGAACTCACGCACGCCCGCCGCGATGTCGGTCGTGACTGTCCCCGACCGGGGCGACGGCATCAGCCCGCGCGGGCCGAGGACGCGGCCCAGGGGGCCGACGACGCCCATCATGTCGGGCGTGGCCAGGGCCACGTCGAAGTCCATGAACCCGCCCTTGATCTTCTGGGCCAGGTCGTCGCCCCCGACGATGTCGGCGCCGGCTTCCTTCGCCTTCTCGGCGTTGTCGCCCTGCGCGAACACGGCGACCCGGACCGTCTTGCCAATCCCGTGCGGCAGCGCCACGGAGCCGCGGACGTTCTGGTCGCTCTGCTTCGGGTCGATGCCGAGGTTCGTCGAGACCTCGACGGTCTGGTTGAACTTCGTCGTGCCGAATGTCTTTAGTTTCTTGATCGCGTCGGCGAGCGGGATCGGGTCTTCGGTTTTGACCTTCTCGCTCAAGGCGCGATAGCGCTTCGATCGATAGTGCAAGTTCGCGCTCCTTTCGGGAGGGCTGCCGCCTGTCGGTTCCGGGGACTGAAGATCGGGGATGAGGGGTTCAATCCCTCGTCGTCCCGACGCCTGCCGGCGGGCGGTCGCGCCGGCGGTCCCCAACAACGTGATCTCTCGCAGGGTGATGCCGCGAAGACCACCCCCCACCCTACCCTCCCCCTCAAGGGGGGAGAAGAATTGAAACCCTCCCCCCTTGAGGGGGAGGGTAGGGTGGGGGGTAAGCCCACGGGACAAAGCTCGTTATCTCTTAAGTGGCGATCCTCGTGATCTCGGAAACGGTGACGAAGTCCAAAGCGTCGTCGAGTTGAAAGATGGCCAGGGTCCGCCCGCTCGGTGCGATTCCGAGCAACTCACGCCGCTGCACCGAGACTCGCCGACCATCCGCCAGATGCAGGATGAACGGCTGGAACGGTTCGGCGTCGGTAAGACGTCGGACCTCCTGAATTATCACGGGGTTCACCCCTTGATCTCGACGCCCATGCTCCGCGCCGTGCCGGCGATGATCCGGCAGGCGTGGTCGATGTCGCGGGCGTTGAGGTCGTTGAACTTGGTCTCGGCGATCTTCTTGACCTGGTCGGGCGTGACCGTGGCGACCTTGACCTTGTGCGGCTCGGCCGAGCCCGAGGCGATGCCGGCCGCCTGCTTGAGCAGGACGGCCGCGGGCGGGCTCTTGGTGATGAACTCGAACGAGCGGTCGGAGTAGATCGTGATCTCGACGGGGATCGTCGTCCCCTTCATCTCCTTGGTCCGCTCGTTGAACTGCATCACGAACTGGCCGATGTTCACCCCGTGCTGGCCCAGCGCCGGGCCGACCGGGGCGCGGGCGTGGCCTGGCCGCCGGGGCACTGGAGCTTCACCTTCGCCGTCATCACCTTCGCCATCGTCGCTCGCCTTTCCTGCCGGGATCGTCTCGATCCGATGAAGATGAAGTGGTTCGTGGCCTCAGGCCATCGCCGTCTCGTGCTCGCTCCACGACGGAAGCGCCTGGGGTTGATTCGCGTGGCGGTTGATCGCCTCGACGATCGGCTCGAGCCGCCCGCGGAACCGCGACTCGGGCAGTACCAGCCGCTGGGCGGTCGGGGCGGCGGGGTCGCCCGGGGCGAATGTCCCCTCGACGACCAGCCCCCGCTTGCCAATGCCGCCGCCGATGCCGACCGCCTCGATCTCGGGCCAGCTCGCCCGGAAGTACCGTCCCCCGGCCCGGCCCGAGAGGACCGCCGCGATCAGGTGCAGCGAGGTGAGGCCCAGCTCCCGCTCGTCGATGAAGTCGCAACTGTACCTGTCGAACTCGATCCCCTCGCGATAGATCCGCACGACCGGCTGCTTGCGGGCCCGGAGGTTCACCATATCGAGCGCCGCGTAGACCAGGGCCGCGGCGCCGGCGCCGAGGAGCCCGTAGCCGATGTTCGCCGAGACGGGCTGCCCCTGCGCGTTCTTCGCCTTGCCCGACGAGAACACCACGCCGATGATCAGCCACATCACCCCGAAGAAAAGCGCGAACGCGATCTGGGCCCGGTAGATCCAGGTCTTGCCGCGGAACCGATCCGGGATCTGTCCGGCCTGACGCCCCATCGCTACGCACTCCCCCCACTCGCCTCGAAGATGCCCGCTCAGATCCGCTCGACCTGCCAGTGTTCCAGGTCGACGGGCGTCGGGCGGTTGAAGATGATCAGCATCACCTTGACCAGGCCGCGGGCCTCGATGACCTCCTCGATCGTCCCCTCGAAGTTCTCGAACGGGCCTTCCTTGATCTTCACGCGGTCGCCCCGCTCGACGTTGATCTTCACCTGGGTCGGCTTCTCGTCCTTGGCCGTCTGCTGGCCGAGCATCTTCTCGACCTCGTCGTTGGACATCTTCGACGGGGTGCCGTGCGCCCCGACGAAGTCGCCGACGCCGGGGGTCTCGCGGACGGTGAACCAGGTCTTCTCGTTCAGCTCCATCTCGACCATGATGTAGCCGGGGTACGTCTTCCGCTCGACGGTCCGCTTCTTGTTGTTGCGGATCTCGATGATCTTCTCCGTCGGCACGACGATCCGGCCGAAGAACCGCTGGAGCCCCTGGATCTTCACCCGGCGCTCGAGCGCGTCGCGGATCGTGTCCTCGCGGCCGCTCTGGACCTTCAGGACGTACCAGACCAATTCCGGCGCAGGCTCGTCGTCGTCGCCCGTCGGCGGGGCGGGCGGCGGCTCGGGCGGGGACACCGAGGCGCCGCCGTCGTCGACGGGGCCGCCGTCGGGGGTCTGCTCCTCGACGAGCGAGTGGGCCGAGGTTGTCTCGTCGGTTGCGTGGTTCATGCCGGGCCAGCTACGAATGGCGGTGGGTGATCGTTCGGGTGCGGACGGTCAGGCGTTGGAGCCCAGGTCGCTCGTGTCGCCGAAGCGGAGCACGCCAATCATCCTCAGGAGGAACTGCCAGAGGAAGTCGACGCCGAAGAGGAAGACGGCCATCAGGGCCACGGTCACGAGGACGACGGCCGTCGCTCGCTTGAGCTCGTCGCGGCTGGTCCACGAGACCTTGTTCATCTCGGCCTCGGTCGCGATCAGGAACTCGACGAACGGCGGGTACTCGACGACCCGGTAGACGAGCCAGCCGAGCACGACGCCCAGCGCCGCCGGGATGGCGAGCTGGGTCATCTTCGGGTGGTCGCCCAGGTTGTAGTAGAGTTGGAGCAGGCCGAGCGCGACGACGGCGCCCAGGCCGATCGCGGTGGCCAGCCGGGCGTGGCGGCCCTGGAGCGGCTTGTACCGGTCGGCCCGCACCAGGTTGGCCATGAACGCGCCGAACCAGCCGCCCGACTTGTTCGAGCCGCCCGCGGCCGGCTTGTTCGCCTTCGCCGGCGCCGGGATCGACGCCCCGTCTTTGACTTTGCCCATGACACCCTCAACGGGGCCGACTTTAAGGCCCCGACGCCGCCCGCCCGTCAGAGTTCGACGCCGACCGATCGGACCGGAGCACGAGCGGAGGGAATCGAACCCCCAACCGCCGGTTTTGGAGACCGGTGCTCTACCAATTGAGCTACGCTCGTAACGACCCGGGCCCGGCCGTCGCCGGCCCGCGGACGACCGGACGCCACCCCGCGGCGTTCTCGCCACCGGGGCCTTACTTCTTCCGCGACTCCTTGTGGACCGTGTGGGTCCGCGACTTCGGGCAGTACTTCTTCAGCTCGAGCCGCTCGGCCCCCCGGGTCTCCTTCTGGACCCGGTAGTTCCGCTCGTGGCACTCGGAGCATTCCAGCCAGACATACTCGCGCATGGTTCGTCTCGATCAGGCCGGCATCGGGCCAGGGCATTCGCCCGGCCCGATGCGGCGGCTCGCTTAGCTTACTGGAGGATCTTGGTCACGACGCCGGCGCCGACGGTCTTGCCGCCCTCGCGGATCGCGAAGCGGAGGTTCTGCTCCATCGCGATCGGCGTGTGCAGCTCGACGGTCATCTTGATGTTGTCGCCGGGCATGCACATCTCGGCCTCGCTGCCGTCCTCGGACAGCAGGTTCAGGACCGAGCCGGTCACGTCGGTCGTCCGGAAGTAGAACTGCGGGCGATACCCCTTGAAGAACGGGGTGTGCCGGCCGCCCTCGTCCTTGCCGAGCACGTAGACCTCGGCCTCGAACTTGGTGTGCGGCGTGATCGAGCCCGGCTTGCAGATGACCTGCCCGCGCTCGAGCTCGTTCTTCTCAACGCCTCGGAGCAGGATGCCGACGTTCTCGCCGGCCTCGCCCACCTCGAGCGTCTTCTGGAACATCTCGACGCCGGTGACGGTCGAGTTCTTGTTGGCGTTGAAGCCGACGATCTCGACCGGGTCGCCGATCTTGACTACCCCGCGCTCGATCCGGCCGGTGCCGACGGTGCCGCGGCCCTTGATCGAGAAGACGTCCTCGATCGGCATCAAGAAGGGCTTGTCCTTCTCGCGGACCGGCTCGGGGATGTAGTCGTCCATCGTCTTGACGAGGTCGAGGATGCACTGCGCGGCCTTGGCGTCGGTCGGGTTGTCGTAGGCCGGCCGGGCGCAGCCGCGGGTGATCGGGATCTCGTCGCCGGGGAACTTGTAGTGCGTGAGCAGCTCCCGCAGCTCGAGCTCGACCAGCTCCAGCAGCTCCTCGTCGTCGACGAGGTCGATCTTGTTGAGGAAGACGACCAGGGCCGGCACGCCGACCTGGCGGGCGAGCAGGATGTGCTCGCGGGTCTGGGGCATCGGCCCGTCGGCGGCCGAAACCACCAGGATCGCGCCGTCCATCTGGGCGGCGCCGGTGATCATGTTCTTGATGTAGTCGGCGTGGCCCGGGCAGTCGATATGGGCGTAGTGCCGCTTCTCGCTCTCGTACTCGACGTGCGAGACGGCGATCGTAACGGTCTTGTTGGCGTCGCGGACCGTGCCGCCCTTGGCGATGTCGGCGTAGTCCTTCTTCTTCGCCTGCCCGTGCGCCGCGAGGACCGACAGCAAGGCGGCCGTCAGGGTCGTCTTGCCGTGGTCGATGTGACCGATCGTGCCCACGTTGACGTGCGGCTTGGTCTTGACAAACGTTTCCTTGGCCATCGTTGCTCCCGTCGTCTCCTGGAACCGGGGCGTCGGCGGCGCCGGATCGACCCGGCGCCCCTGTTCCCCTGACTACCTGCCGCGCGGTGGGTGACTTCGGCGGCCTGACCGCCCCGCTGATCGGACCGACCGTAACCGAAAGCTGCCGCTGGGATTTGAACCCAGGACCTCGTCCTTACCAAGGACGCGCTCTACCAACTGAGCCACGGCAGCGTGTCTGCGAAAAGCCTCGAACCTCTGACTCTCTCTGTCTCCCGCGGAGCCGCCCCCCTCGCCCTGGCGAGAGCGGGTGATGGGAATCGAACCCACGTAGCCTGCTTGGAAGGCAGGTACTCTACCATTGAGTTACACCCGCCTGGTCCCGTCCGGGTCGTCCGGACGGCCTCGGGTCGTGGTGGCTCGGGGCCGCGCCGGGGGATGTCGTGTCGTTGGCCGTCCCGTCCCGGTGGGGTCGGGCTCCTCGGTGTCGCTCGGTCTCGCCCCGCCGATCCTCCGCGGCCCAGGAGCGATGGGTGGAGCAGGATTCGAACCTGCGAAGGCAGTGCCACCAGATTTACAGTCTGGCCCCTTTAGCCACTTGGGTATCCACCCGAGTCGAGTCGCCTCGCGTAGGGTCTTCGACGCGCCGCACAGAGCTGGCGGTGAGAGTCGAACTCACAACCGTCGGTTTACAAAACCGGTGCTCTGCCGATTGAGCTACGCCAGCGACCAGCAGGCCGTGAAATTCCTAAACTATATCGCCGGGGTCTCGCCTTGCAAGAGCGCTTCGGCGCCGGGCGGAAAAACCGCCGGCCCCGCCGCGTCCCCCCGACGAACGCGACCGCGTCCGGCCGGTTCTCAGGAACCCTTCGGCCAGCCGCGGTCGGACGATCCGGGCGGCACACGGGCACTCGTGCCCGTCGGGCGAGATTAGGATCTTATCCCGCGACCCGGCCCTTCGGCAAGGGGCCGGGCCGCGGAATCGCGGCCTCTCTACTCTTCGACGTCCGCGAGCGGACTGAGGTTGGCCCGGACGGCGCGGGTCGCTCACGGCTGGCCCTTTGCGTCCAGCCGATCCAGTTCGGCTACGGCGATCGCGTAATTGGTGTTTTCCGGACTGCCGCGATCCTTGACCCAGCGGAAATGCTCCCGCGCGGGCTCGACCCGGCCGGAGAGCAGGTGGTCGAGGCCAAGGAAGCAATGGGCGTCGGTCCGCTTGTCGTCGTCGACAGCCAGGGCAAGCAGGGCCGACTCGTCGATCTCCTTGCGAAGGAATCGCACGACTGGGTAAGGCCAGGAGTCCTTGTCGCACTCACGTACCGCGTCATCGAGCAGCCGTCGGGCGTCGTCGTCGTGCTTCACCCGCCGGGCCGAGGAATGGCCGATCAGGACGGCATAGGAAGCCAGGTCGCCGCGCCACCCATCCCATTCGATCGTCGCCCGCGCGTCGCCCTCCCCGTCCCGCCCGGTCAGGAGCGAGACGGCTGCTCCGTCGAAATAGGGTCTGGCGGATTTCGTGTCGAGGCGGATCGCCTCGTTCAGGTCGGCGATGGCCTTCTCGTACTCCTTCTTGGCCTCCCAGGAGACGCCGCGGTTGCGGTAAGCCAGGGCATATTTCGGATCGAGCCGTATAGCCTCGGTAGAGTCGGCGATGGCCTTGTCGTGCTCCTTCATGGCGTACCAAGCGTTGCCGCGTGCGCAGTAGGCCCCGCCAAACTTCGGATCGAGCCGTATGGCCTCGGTGTAGTCGGCGATGGCCTTGTCGTACTCCTGCTTACCTTCCATGCGAGGCCGCGGTTGCCGTAGGACACGACATTGCGCGGGTCGAGGCGGATCGCCTCGTTCAGGTCGGCGATGGCCATGTCGAGCTCTCCCATCTCTTTCCAGGTCGCAGCCCGCCTGGCGTAATTGGTCGCGTTGGTGGGATTGGCCCGGATCCGAGCGGTGAAGAAGTCGACCGCCTGGTCGAACGGGACAACCCACGAGGCATCGACCCAGCCCTCGGCCGATCCCTTCTCGTCGTGGAGCCAGAGCCAGTTGCCATTGACGTGCTCGACCGTGTAGGTGCGGAAGTCGGCCCGGTCGTGGCCGGAGATGGTCATGCTCTTTGCTCGGCCCGAGTCGTCGAGCTTGCCGGTGCGGGGGTCGGTGAGCACAGCGCCGAACTGGGTGATGACCCGCTTGCCGACCCAGCCGTCCGCGGGACGGCCCGGGGCCTGGGCGCGCGACGGGGCGGGCAGCAGGGACGAGGCGGCGAGCAGGCAGAACGTCGGCGCGAGCGCATCGTCGGGTCCCTCCGCTCGGGTGCCGTGCGCGACGGGATCGCGCGTGCCGCAACCCATCGCGGCCCGCTCAGTCTAGCCGGCCCGATCGGCCCGATCGAAGGAAATCCCCGCCGAATGGTGTCCGACGTTCAGACGATCGGCCCGATCGTCACGGGGCCGCCGTCGATGGCGTCGATCGTCAGGCGATGGCCTTCGAGGAGGGCCATGCCGATGAGGGGTGTGTTCCCCGTCTCGATGACAGGAATTTCCCGCCTGCCGCCATCCCAGACCACCGTTCCCTCATAAACATCGAGCCGCACTGCCTCACCGTCCGCCAGTACGGCCTCTCCTTCGAATTGGAACTGGAGACCAAGCAAGGCCGTCAGGGCCGGGGGAAGGGTCAGGGAGCCTGTGAAACCGGTGTCGATGACGGCCGCGACCTCCTCGGTCTGGCCGGCCGCCCCGATCAGGACGAGCCGGATGATCGCCTCGCGTCCGGCCACGGCTCCGGAGATCATCGAAGCAGGTGGAGCGAAGATCCGCCGATCTGATAGGCGGCGGGATACCCGATCCGCAAGAGGAAGCGTCTCCGACCCCCGCCGGGATTCCTGGCCTCGACACGACGGCTCGCGGCAAGTTCGTCGTCGTCGACCTCGTAGTCCCCCGTCTCGACGTCGAGGACGACGAACTTCCCGACCTGCTCGGGCTCGACGAGCGCACGAATGTCGCGCTCATAGATTTCGTGAGCACGTCGGGCGACTTCCTCGCGGTCACGTTCGGGACTTGGCATTCGCCGGACCTCGCGATTCGGGGATCGATCAGAGCATCGGCAAATCCAGCTTCTCCTCCCCCGCGATCTTCCGGAGCTTGTCCTGGGCCCGCGACTCGATCTGGCGGACGCGCTCCTTGGTGATGCCCAGCTCGCGGCCGAGCTGCTCGAGGGTCTGCTCGTTGGCGCCGTTGATGCCGAAGCGGCTGACGATGATCCGCCGCTCGCGGTCGTCCAGGCGGCCGAGCATGCCCTTGACCGCCTCCTGCATCCGCCGCTGGGCGCTCTCGTACTCGTGCTCGTCGATCCGGTTGTCGGCGGCGGCCTCGAACATCTCCTCGTGGCCGGTGACGAACCGGTCGCGGCGGAAGTTCTCCTCGGGGATCGTCCGGGCGAAGTTCTTCATGATCGCCCACGACGCGTAGGTCGAGAACTTGTTGCCACGGGCGTAGTCGAACTTCTCGACGGCGCGGATCAGGCTCATGTTGCCGTCGGAGACCAGCTCGAAGAAGTTGTTCGACGGGCCGACGTGCCGCTTGGCGATCGAGACCACGAGCCGCAGGTTGGCGCGGATGATCTGGTTCTTGACGGCCAGCGCCTCCTCCTGAAGCCGCTCGATCTCGTCGAGCGCCGAGGTCTTGGCCTTGGCCGGGTCGAGCTTCTCGCGGAGGGCGTTGGCCAGGTACTTCAGGTAGTTCATCTTGCGGAACAGGTGCGCCTCCTGCTCGCGGCTGAGCAAGGGCACCTCGTAGAGGCTCGCCAGGTAGGGCGGCAGGCCCTTGGGGGCCTTGGTCCGCCGCGGGGCCTTGCCGTCGGCCGGCAGGGGCATCTCGGCGATGATTTCGACCTTCGCCTTCGGGTCGGCGAAGCTCTCGTTCGCCATGAACTCGAGCTTGGTCGAGAGGATGCGCCGGGCGCGCATCTCGTTGAGTATCCGATAGATGCTCGACCGGGTCCGGCCGAACTGGGTGGCGAGGTTCTCGGCCGACACCCCGCGGCCGTTGGCGTAGAGCCGGTGGATCTTCGCCTTGTCCGTTTCGTCCAGGGGGGCGGTCGACGGCGGGAAGATCGCCCTGTCGGGGTGGCTCAGATCATATGACTTCAGGGTTGTGCGAACCGTCTCGGTGGAGCGTCCCATCTTCCGTGCGATCCTCCGCGCGATTTCGATCAGGCCGTGGTGACGGCCGACCTGGGCCAGCCGGCGGGCGCGACGGAGGATCTCCTCCCGCTCCTCGTCGGTCAATTGTCGGAACCGGGTGCCCCGCTCGACCTGCTCGTGATGCGTGTCGACGAAGCGCTTGAGGCTCGATTCCAGGAACCCGACCTTGGTCCGCCCCGCGATGACGAACCGCCGGGCGACCAGGCCCTGCGAGCGCCAGCGATTGACGGTCCGGGTGGACACGTTGTAGCGACGGCTGACGGCGTCCACCGTCAGCACCGGCTCGGCGGCCTGCTCCAGCTTCTGGCCGACGGTCGACGAGAGGTCCTCGATGAACAACCGCAGGTCGTTGCGGACGTCGGCCCCCTCGAGCACCAGGGCGGGCATGCCCTCGGGGCGGAAGCCGGTGATCCGGAAACAGAGATACTCGTACGGATAACGCTTCTCGGCGGCGATCTCGGACAGGAGCACCTCGGCCCGGTCGATCTGCTCGAGCCGGCGGTCCTTCGGGGTGAACCGAGCCTGCTGCTCCTTCAGTTGCTTCAGCGCCGGATGGCGGTACATGCTCCCTTTCCCCCGGGCGTCGCCCCAGGCCGGGTCGCGGACCGCCACGGCGCGATCGCCGCCCGGGACGTCCACCTCCGTGGCCCCGAGGGAATTCGTGGACACGGGCCCGATCTTCTGCGACGCCCCTCTCATCTTCCGACGCCCTCCGGCGCGGCCGGGTTCGCTGCTACTCAAGTAGTACGCAAAGTCAATGCCCCGGGGTCGCTCAAAAAAAGTCGCCCCATCCCCGATTCCACGGGGGGCCCGACTCGACTGGACCCGCTGGTCGCCTCCGCTCGCCTTTTGGCGAGACGGCATCAATTCAAATAACCCGGATACTCTAGATTAACACGAATTAACGTCGCGGGGGTTCCAGACCCGTCTTCCATTCCCTTAGACGTTACAGACAGGCCTGCCATTTCTAGTAATGATTGCAATCACCGGAAACGGACAGGAATTATCCACCGACGTCGGATTTCGTCCATATTACAAAACTGAACCGACCGGTCAATAAAGACAAGACGGGTGTGGCGTGGGGTCAACAGAAGGGGCGTAAGGCGCGGCGGAGGGCGTCGGCGGTGGGGTATCGCTCGGCGGGCTCGCGGGCGAGACCCTTCTCGAGCACGGCGGCCAGCCCGGCGGGGACTTCGGGCCGGCGCTTGCGGATCGGGACAGGGGATTCTTCCAGGAGCGTGCGGATCAGGTCGCCGCCGCCTTCGGACTCCTGGTCGTAGAGGAACTGGCCGGAGATCAGGTAGTAGAGCGTCGCGGCGGTCGAATAGAGATCGGCCGAGGGAAGCACGGTCTTGAAGTCGAGCATCTGCTCCGGGGGCATGAAGGGGATCGTCCCGCGCATCTCGCCGGAGAAGGTCAGTCCGGAGAGGCCGAGGCCGCGGAAGCTCTTGGCCAGGCCGAAGTCGGAGATCTTGGCGATCGACCCGGCGGGCGTCTGGCCGATGAGGATGTTCTCGGGCTTGATGTCGCGGTGGACGAACCCGTGCTCGTGGGCGTGAGCCAGCCCCTTCAGGACCTGCGCGGCCATCCGGCACGCCTGGGGGATCGGGTAGGTCCCGCGGGCCGAGTCGGCGACGGCCTCCAGGCTCGTGCCCTCGACATACTCCATCGTGAACCAGAGCTGGCCGCGGGTCATCCCCTGCTCGAGCCACTCGACGATATTCGGGTGCTTGAGCTGGCTCACGACCGACATCTCGCGGAGGAACCGGTCGATGGCCGTGCGGGTGGCGGCCGTCTCGGGGACAATCAGCTTCAGCGCGACGAGCCGGCCGGTCGGGTTGTGCCGCGCCTGGTAGACCACCCCCATGGCGCCCCGGCCGAGCTCGCGGACGACCGAGTAGTTGGGAATGGGGTGGGGCGTCGTCACCGACTCGCCGCGGCAGAGGTCGCAGAGCCAGGTGTCGCCGCCAGCGTCCTCGACGGCGCCCGGCGACGCCTGCACGCCGCAGCCCGCGCAGCGGACTTCGCGACGGCCAGCGGCCACGACGATCGTCGTCTTCGCGCCCGACGAGCTCTCGACCACGTCCCCCTCGAGACGGACGACGAAGACACTCTGCCCGGCCGAGATCCGGTCGCCGTCGCGGAGCCGCGCGGTCGACTCGCTCGTCGTTGACGAACGTCCCGTTCGTGCTCCCCAGGTCGCGGAGCTCGCACCGCGGGGGCATGACCTCGATCAGGAAGTGGTCGCGCGAAAGTGCCGAGTCCTCCGGCATCGCGCAGTGGACCGACGGCGACCGCCCCACGATGAACGTGTCGTGGCGGTCGAAGACGAACGACGCGCCCTTGCGAGGGCCGTTGATCACATCCAAGATCACTTGCATCGTCTCGCCCGGGCGGGCCTTGCGTCGGGCCGGAGTCCACACCTAACCTACGAGGGAGGGAGGGGGCTCGGACAGGGGTCGGCCCCCGAAATCCGTCGTTGATCGGGGATGGATGATGGCAGCACCGCCGGCGCGGGTGGCGCTGGAGTCGACGCTGATCGCGCATGGCCTGCCCTGGCCGGACAACCTCGCGACGGCCCGCGACTCCGAGGCCGCCGTCCGCGGGGCCGGCGCCGAGCCGGCGACGATCGCCGTGCTGGCCGGCTTGGTCCGCATTGGTATCGAGCAGGAGGAGCTCGAACGGCTGGCGAGGTCTCCTGCCGGCTCCATTCTCAAGGCTGGCCGGCGCGACCTTGCCTGGGCCGTCGCGCGAGGCCTGAACGCGGCGACCACCGTCGGGGCGACAATCTGGCTAGCCCGCCGCCACGGGATCGACGTCATGGCCACCGGCGGCCTGGGCGGCGTCCATCGCGGGGCCGATCGCAAGTTCGACGTGTCGGCCGACCTCGACGAGCTGGCCCGCGCCGACGGCGCCCTGGTCGTCTGCTCGGGCGTGAAGTCAATCCTCGACGTCGCCGCCACGCTCGAGGTCCTGGAGACGCGTGGGGTGCTCGTCGTCGGCTACCAAACGAACGACTTCCCGGCGTTCACGACCGTCTCGAGTGGACTGGCCGTCGAGGCCCGGGTCGAGTCACCGTCCGAGGCGGCCGACCTCGTCCGTAGCCACCGCCGGCTTGGCCTCCCGGCGGCGATCGTCCTCGCCCAGCCCCCGCCGCCCGACCTGGCCATCCCCCGCCACGAGATGGAAGCGGCCGTGGCCGCAGCCCTGGCCCGGGCGGAGGAGCGCGGGATTGCGGGCAAGGCGATCACGCCGTTCCTGCTCGACGCGATCCGCGAGTCGACATCCGGCCGGAGCCTCGCGGCGAACAAGGCGCTCATCGTCGCCAATGCGCGGCTAGCGGGCGAGGTGGCGGCGGAGCTGGGCGGTCTTGCCCGGCGGGGATCGGCCTGAAACAATGAAGGCCGAGACTGGTGCGGCGACGGCCCTCGAGGGGAGTTGAGCATGGCCGAGGCGATCCCGGGCGTGATCCACGGCAGGACGATCGAGCTGTCCTCCGACCCCGGTCTCGGCAACGGCCAGGCCGTCGAGGTCGTGGTCCGGGCCGTGGATCGTCCCGACGCGTGGGGCGAGGGCATCCGCAGATCGGCCGGGGCGATGGCCCGGCACTGGACGGACGAAGACGACCGGATCCTGGAGGGACTCCACAGAGACCGCCAGAGCGACGACCGGCCGGCACTGCCGGGATGAGCTTTCTCCTGGACACGGACACCTGCTCGCAGCACCTCAAGCGGCCGTCCGGACTGATTCACCGCTTCATCCAGCATGCGGGCCGGCTGTTCATCCCGACGATCGTCCTCGGCGAGCTCCACGCCTGGGCCCACCAGCGCTCCGACCCCGCCCCGCTGCTTCGGAGCATCGAGGACGACCTGCTTCGCGACGTCTCCGTGATCCCCTTCGACGAGGCCTGTGCCCGGGAATTCGGCCGGATCAGGGGCGCGCTGCTCCGCCGACGGATTGCCCAGGGTCGGATGGACCTGCTCATCGCCTCGGTGGCGCTGGTCCACGACCTGACCCTGGTCACCCATAACACGGCCGACTACGTCCACGTCCCGGGCCTGCGACTCGAGGACTGGCTGGCCCCGTGAGGGGCCGCCGTCGAGGTGGCCGCCGTCTCACCCGCTGATTAGCGGCCGGAAGGTCTTGAGCACCTGCTCGACCTCGCGGCGGAAGCCGGGAACGGCCTCCCTGGTGGTGGTGGCGATGGCGATGAGGCTGGCCCGGTCGTTGAACTGGATCAGGTAGGCGTCGAAGTGGACGCGCTGGGCGCGGCCGCCGCGGGCGGGAGGCTTCAGCGCGGCCTCCATGCGGAAGACCTTCATGCCCGGCCAGTCGGCGGCCGGTAGCCACTCCTCGCCGCCGGCGAGGACTTCGGCCTTCACCTGCTCCCACCGCGCGTTGAGGACCTCCTTCAAGGCCGCGGGGTCGCGGCGGTCGTGGAAGATGTCGATCTGGACAAGGTCGCGCCCCTCGGGGCCGCCTCGGGTGAGGAACAGGGCGTTGATGCTCGCCTGGCCCCGGCCGGGAGGGAGCAAGTCCTGCGGGTGCTGGAAGGTGAAGCGGCCTTTGGGGTCGAGGTAGGTCAGCCACGAGTTGGCGACGGTCGGCGCGGGCGTCGAGGTCGGCACCTCGCCGCGGACGACCGGACCGGGGCCGCCGAGCCGGCGGTCGAGGACGAGCTGCTGCTCGACGCGGAACTTCCTGGGCGTCTCGCCTGCCGCCCCGGCCACGACGCCCTTCGCCACCCGCGCCATCAGGAGACCGGTGATCGCGCCCTTGGCGTCGATCAGCCCGTTGTCGAGGTCCGCCAGCGCCTTCTTCGCGGGGTCCTCCCGGTCGGCCTGCGTCGCAGCGAAGCTGAAGACGAGCTCGGCGTTAACTAGCGTCTCGGCGACCTGCGTCTGGATCGACCCGGTCACCGTGAAGATCGCCTGGAGCCCGCCGCCCGCCGGCGGGCGGCGGAGCTCGAGGAACTTGCCGCGGAGAGCGTCGCCGCGGACCTCGGGCTCGGCGAGCAGGGCCTGGACCGCCTTGCGGGGGATCCGCCAGGTGTCGCCGATCCGCACCGACTGCGTGGGCAAAAGCGCCGCCAGACCGGGCACGTAGATTTGCCGTGCGGCGAGCTCGTACTCGCGCTCGCGGAGCCGGCGGCCTTCGAGGCTGATGAGCAGGGGCGCCGCGTCGCGCTTGGGGTGATACCAGACGGTCAGGCCGTCGAGAATCCTGCCGCCCGTGGCCGGGGCGGGCTCCTCGGGCTGCGAGCGAAAGCGATTGTATGTCCGGATCGTCGAGGTGACGGCACCGAGGCCGGAGATCTCCGCCGGCCGCTCGATGTATTCGATCTCGCGGGACGTGCCGACGGGCGCCGCCGCGGCCTCGGCAGCGTCGGCCGTCTCCTTGACTGTCTCGGTGGTCCTGACCCGGTACGCGGAGATCGTCCCGGCGGTGGGCTGCCCCTCGCGGGCCGTGTACTGCTCGGCGAATCGATAGCGGTGCGCCAGGTCGAGCACCCGAGTCGCGCCGTCCGGCGTCTCCTCGCCGGGCCCGGCGGCCTTGGGTAGCGCGGGCCCTTCGGCGGCAGCCGCGGCCGGGGTCTGCGCCGGCGTCGGGGCCGTCGCGGTCGGCGAGGGGGCCTGGGCCCCGGCCGGGCCGGGAAGCCAGAGCAGGACGAGCCAGGCCGGGAGGGACGGAGGCATCCGCATGGGTGGGACTCGCGTTGGCGATCGTCTGTCGTGCGTGCGGTCAGGGCTTCGCAGCCGGGCCGAGCCACTCGAAGGAGCCGATCAGGCGAAGGTCCTGGTCGCCGAACCGCTCCCGCTGGTCCAGCCCCACGGTGAAGATGGCCAGCACCTGGTCGCCCCGGGGACCGGCAATCAAATAATAGTACCAGAGTACGCCTGCCTTGCCCTCCTTTCCCTGGACGGCAACTTTATAGCGGTATCCACCCGCCGGCGCCCTGTCGACGACCCCCTCGCCGACCAGCGCCACGAACCGCGGCCCGACGGCCGCCTTGATATCGTCGCGGAGCCGCGCCGGGTCCTCGTGCCGGCCCGCCCCCGCGTTCGGGCCGGCCGAGAGGTTGCACTGGGCCACGAACCGGCCCTTGTCGAGCCGCTTGAGGACCGCCTGCTTCTCGCCGTCCCAGTCGATATGCCAGTCGCGGTCGTGGACGAACTGGTACTTACCGTCGGGCGAGCGGAAGACGAGCAGCTCGCGTTCGGCGTCAACCTCCGTCGGCACGCCCGCCAGGTTGGCCTCGGAGAGCTCCGAGGGGGTCGCGACGGCCTGGCGCGAGACCTTCAGCGTACTCTTGATATCCAGCCCCGCCTCGACCGGCCCCGGCCTGCGGGCCTCGGCGCGCTCGACCTCGAGCGACTCGACGCGGCCGGCCTTGCGGTCGAAGGCGAACGAGCCGGCGAGAGTGATCGTTCCCGGCCCGCCCAGGTACGAGCCGCGGACCTGCCCCTTGAGCCGAACGACCGCCCGGGCGCCGTCGACCGACTCGAGCGTGGCCTTCAGGCCGTTGTCGTCGAGCGTGTCATACCCGCTGAGCGACCGGGCCGCGTCGTTGCCGACGGTCCACGACTCTCCCTTGGCGACCGCCGCCGCCGGCAGCAGCGCCGCCAGGGCCAGCGGGTCGCCCGGCCCCTGCACGACCTCAAGCTCGGCGCGGGTGAGCGGCCCGCCGGGGCTCACGACGACGACCTGGCCGTCCCTCAGCTCGGCGACCACCGTGGCGACCTCGGGCCGGATGGTCGCCGACGTGGCCCGGACCTCGCCGTTGATCGCCGCCCCGGCCCGCTCGACGCGGCGGATGACCTTTGCTGGAGCGCCGTCCTTGCCCACGGTCAGTGCCTTCTCCGTGAACTCAAGCCGCGTCTCGACCTTGAGCGAGCGCGGCTTGCTCGCCTCCCCCTTTTCCGCCGCACCGTCCTCGGCGGCGGCCTTGAACAGGCCCTCGCCCTTCAGCTCGACGACGACGCGGGTCGACTCGCCGACCTTCTCCGACGGGCGGAGCGAGGCGGGCGCGTCGGCGAACAGCAGCGAGAGGGCGATCGCGTGGATCGGGGACATGGCCATCCTTAGCTCCTCGGCAAAGCGCCGGGCTGATCCCCGGGCCGGCTCACAATGTAGTGGCCGGGGCGGGTCCGGTCAATTTGAAGACGGCCGGCCGCGGCCTACCCCGGCCGGCTCACGCCCGCCGCGGCGCGATGACGTGGATCGCCCCCGCCACGACCTCGACGCGCACCGGCGTCTCGCCGATCACCTCGCCGTCGGCCTGCACGGGGACCGGATGTCTCGTCGCGATCGCGACCGAGCGGCGGGCCTGGTAGTAGCGGACGTTCGGGTCGGCCCTGTGCTGGCGGGTGACGACGTGCCAGGCGAGGACCAGGTAATGGAGGATCGTCCGGGCCCTCGAGACGCAGACGTCGAGCGTGCCGTCGTCGACCCGGATATCAGGCCCCCACCGGAACGGTGGCTGGCCGAGCGTTCCCACGTTCGCGACGACCACCTCCGAGGCGCTCCGCCGGATCGACTTGCCGTCGATCTCGAGAGTGAATTGCCTCGGCTGGAAGCCGACGAGGTGCTTCGCGGCCGCCCAGAGGTAGGCGAGCTTGCCGAGCCGCTTCTTCCGTTCGGTCGGCGTGTCGCGGATCATCAGCGCGTCGAGGCCGACGCCGACCTGCGTCAGATAGTGCCGGCTGCCGACCCGCATGGCGTCGATCGCGACCACGTCGTGGTCGTCGACGAGCAGGCGGGCTGCGGACTCGACGTCGAGGGGGATGTCGAGCTCGCGAGCGAGCACGTTGGCCGTGCCCATCGGCAGGATGCCCATCGGTGTGCCCGAGCCCGCCAGCGCGTCGGCGACGCCCGACACGGTTCCGTCGCCCCCGGCGGCGATGACCAGGCCCACGCCGCAGGCCAGCCGCTCGCGGACGACCGCACCCAGGTCGTCGCCGTCGCGGATCTCGTAGAGCTCGAGCCGCGACTCGCCCCTGGCGAAGCAGCCTTCGAGAGCCCGGCGGATCGCATCGATCGCGGCCGAGCCCGCCTTCGGGTTCATGATCGCGACGACCTGCCGCGGGCAGTCGCCGGGCGGAGATGCCTCGCGCACGGGCCTCGCGTCGGGACGGGTCATGGACGGACTCTCGATCCGGCTTTGGGGGCGGCCAGACGGCCCGGCGTCGTCCGCGAAGCGGGGCGAGCGTAGCATAAGGCGCGCCGCTCCTCGAACCTTCGGCCGCGGGGATTCTCCCCGGCCGGACTGTCTCGGCCCGGTCCCGACGGCGTTATTTGGTCTTATGGAGTGCGGCCAGCCGCCGCGCCACCGACACCCGAGGCGGCCGGTCCCGCGGCCTCTGAGAGGGGGGCCGCGGGCCGGTCGCCGAGGGCCATTCTCGACACGTTTTGTCGGTGCGACGTCGAATCGGGCGGGGCAGAGGATTAACGTGGCCACCAGGCGATCGCCCCTCGGCGCGGTCGAGGGCGGGCGTCCCAACATGCGTCCCGGAGGACCGACGATGAGAACGTTGACCCGGATGATCCTGCTCGCCGGCCTGGCCTGCACGGCGGCCTCGGCGCAGGAGACGCGGGGGCCGGCGCTGCTCGTCCTGCACAAGGGCGAGAACGCGATGGCGATCGTCGACCCCGCCACCGGCGAGGTGCTCGGCCGCATCCCCACCACGGGGCAGGACCCGCACGAGGCGGCCGTCTCCGACGACGGCAGGCTCGCCTTCGCGACCAACTACAGCGGCTCGACCCCCCAGGGCGGCAACAGTATCTCGGTCATGGACATCACCGCGAGGAAGACCGTCCATCGCGTCGACCTGACCCCCCTCGGCCGGCCGCACGGGCTCTGGTTCGCCGGCGGGAAGCTGTACTTCACGGCCGAGGCGAACATGGCGATCGGCCGCTACGACCCGGCGACCAACAAGGTCGACTGGATCCTCGGCACGGGCCAGGACCGGACGCATATGATCGTCGTCAGCAAGGACGAGAAGACGATCTTCACCTCGAACGTGAGCTCCGACACGATCAGCATCATCGAGCGCGGCGGGCCGGGCGGCGGTCCTGGCGGTCCTGGCGGCCCTGGCGGCGGACCGGGCGGCGGTCCGGGCGGCGGCCCCGGGGGCCCGCCGGGCGGTTTCGGCGGCCCGCCTCCGGATGGCCCTCCTCCGGGCGGCGGTCCCGGCGGCCCGCCTCCGGATGGCCCTCCCCCCGGCGGCCCGCCTCCGGATGGCGGCCCGGGCGGTTTCGGCGGCCCGCCGCCCGGCGGTCCGGGAGGTCCCCCGCGCATGGGCGGCCCGGGCGGTCCGGGCTGGAGGCAGACGCTCGTCCACGTCGGCCGCGGTCCGGAGGGGTTCGACGTCTCGCCCGACGGCAAGGAGCTCTGGACCGCCCACATGCAGGACGGCCGGGTCTCGGTCATCGACGTCGCCGCCAAAAAGGTCGTCCACACGATCGACGCCGGCGCCCGCGGGGCCAATCGCCTGAAGTTCACGCCCGACGGCAAGCTCGCGCTCGTCTCCGAGATCGGCGCCGGCGACCTGATCGTCCTCGACGTCGGCACGCGGGCGGTGACGAAGCGGATCAAGCTCGGCCGGGGCGCCAGCGGCATCCTCGTCCCGCCCGACGGCACGCGCGCCTTCGTGGCGATGACCGGGGAGAACACCGTCGCGGTCGTCGACCTGAAGACCCTCGCCGTCACCAACCGCCTGAAGACGGGCCGAGGGCCCGACGGCATGGCGTGGCTTCCGGGGAATCGCTGAGGGCGTACAATCGAATGGGGCGACCCGCTCGCGCGGGCCGCCCCGAGGTTTGCCTCCGGGTCGACCGAGGTCGGCCCCCGGTGCCATCGGGGGCCGGCCCGTCCCCGGGATCAGCCCGTGGCCGTGGCCCCGGTGCAGCACGAGCCGCCCGCGCAGCCGGGGCAGTCGCACGCCTTGCAGCAGCTCAAGTCGGCCGCGCAGGTGCAGGTGGCGCAGGCGCAGGCGTCGCCGCAGCAGCCGCAGGCGACCCTGGCGTCGGCCCTGGGCGACGAGGCGGCCCAGGCCCCGGCGAAGGCCGTCACGGCGAGCGCGGCGGCCGCGCCCAGCAATCGTCGACGAATCATGTCCATCTCCTCGATCTAAGTGGTCGCGACTGACCTTCAGGTTGTCGGGTTGGGTTCCGGGGTCCGGCCTCCTGGCGCCGAGCGAACCCGAGCGTGCAAGTGACGAGCGGTTTCGTTCGATCTTGTTCGCCAGCACGACCGGAAAACCCGACCCGACCCCTCCAGCCTGAAGGCCAAGACTCGCGGACCGTACCACGCGGCCCGCGCCCCTTCCCGAACATCAGGGAGGGGGAGGACGACCCGCCGCGCGGATCGTCGTCCTCGTCCCCGGCGTCGGGGCACGTACGATCCCGGGCCTCGCGAGGCGCCGCGGCTCAGATCCGGCCGAGACCGGGAGCGCGGACGTCCAGCGAGCGCCGGGAGGCCCGACGCACGGGGCGTCTCAGATCAACAGGCGCGAAGTGCGCAGGTAGATCGGCGATCGCGGTGGCCCGACGTCGGGCATGAAGGCGATCGCCACCGGGACGCGTGGCCCCGTATAGCTCGGCGAGTCAGCCGCGACCTCGCGGCCCGTCTCGACGCGGCGTTGTTCCTCACGCTGGCCGGGCTTCTGAGCCGGTGCCGTCGGCTCCCCGGCGCGGCAGACGCAGGGACCGGGGATGGGGCAACCGATGGTCATCCCCCGCATCGATGATGCCGGGGCCATCAGCGACGCCGTGGGGCCGGTCAGCGAAGGTACGGAGGAGCCGTCCTCACAGCACGAGCACGTCGTGCATCCGGCGGGCATCGCCTCGCATCGGGGCTCGGTTGCTGCCCGAGCCATGCCCGGCAACGACGCCGCGATCGCCGCGAGGGCGAACCACAGGGAGCGTCGGAGGCGGGGGGCGAGGGACATCTGCGATCCTCGGACGAGGCGCCGGCGGTCTCAACACGGCTATTGTACGATCATCGGCGAGCCGGGCAAGGCCGAGACAGGCCCTACGCCGCCGGCCTATTTGAGCTCATCCCGCAGCGCCTTCGCCTCGGGATGCTCCGGGTCGCGCTTGAGGATCGCGTCGAGCGTGGCGATCGCCGCGGCCATGTCGCCGGATGCGGACTGGGCCTTCGCGAGCTTCACGCGGATCTCGTCGGCCTTGCGCGGCTTGAGCGTCAGGGCCGTCTCGTACTCGCCGACGGCCGCCGTCGGCTTCTTGCGGGCCATCAGGGCGTCGGCGAGCAGGGCGTGGTAGGTCGGGTTGTAAACGTCGATGTAGAGGCACTGCATGGCCCACTGCTCGGCCTTCTCGGGCTTGCCAATCTCCAGAGCACGCTTGGCCAGGTTCTCGCGGATCTCCTCGTCGTCCGAGTCGTTGTAGGCGAGCGCCTCGAGGTCCTCGAGCAGACCGTCCTCCTGCTTGCGGCGGAGGTGGATCCGGGCCAGGCCCTTGATCCATCGCGAGTGGTACGGGTCGTCGGCGCGGCCCATCTTGTAGAGCGCCTCGGCCTCGTCGAGGTTGCCGGCCTTCAGTTGCAATTCGGCCAGGAGGCCGAGGACCTTCTCGTCGGGCTTCTTCTTGTCGAGCGCGGGCTTGAGGACTTCCAGCGCCGCGTCCTCGTCGCCGATCGAGGCGAGCATCCGGGCCTTGACGTAGCTCGCGAGCGGGTGGTGGGCCTTGGCCTTGAGCGCCTTGTCGGCGTAAGGGCGGGCCTCCTTCAGTTCGCCGCGGGCGTAGAGCTCGTAGGCCATCTGGGCGTTCAGGTCGGCATCGTCGGGCTTGGCCTTGAGCTGCGCGGCCAGCTTCGAGAAGGTCGTCTTCTCGGCCGGCTTCTCCTTCTCGGTCGTGTTGACGCGGATCGCCTTGACCGTCTCGTCGAGGAAGGCGAGGTACTTGGCCTCGAAGTCGGCCTTCTCGACGCCGAAGCACGCCTTGATCGCCGGGCCGGTCGTCAACCCGCGCCGGTAGGCGTTGAGCATCTTGATGTTCGCGTCCGCGCCGAACCGCTTGACCATGTACTGGGCGTAGAGCTGCGCCTGGGCGTAGGCGAGCTGCCGCTCCTCGGGCTCGCTCGGGCGGATGAAGCCGAGGTTGATGTTGTCGAGGTTCAGCAGCTTCCGCGCGGGGATGCGCTCGCGCAGCATCTTGTTCCACGCCTGGGGCCGGGGGTATCCCTCGCTCTCGACGGCCAGGGCCTCCGTGTACCAGTGGGGGATGTTGAAGTCAGTCTGCTGGAGGGTGATCACGTGCGTTAATTCATGCTTGAGCACGCGGGCCCAGTTGAACGGCGACTTCGAGTTCTTCGGGCTCGACATCGCGACGACCCGGCCCGTGCAGGCGCCGACGGTCGGGATGAAGGGCAGCGCCACGGTCCGGCCGCTGAACCACTCGTGGTCCTTCATCACCTCGATCTGGGTCGAGGTCGGCAGGGTGTAACCGAAGCGGTGGGCGAGCTCGTCGTAGATCGATTCGAGGTAGTTGGCAAAGTAGCGGGCCTGGAGCATGTCGTCGGGCGTGGCCATGACGATGTAATGGGCCGAGTTGACCGACTGGTAGCCGGCCATGTGGTTCAGCACCTTCATCATATTCTTGGCGCGGACGTTGAACGGGTCGGCGTCGAAGGCCGTGTCGAAGAGGTCGCGGGCCTCGGGCTCGCGGCCAATCTGCATGTAGAGCATCCCCAGGCCGATCTTCACGTCGGCCCGCTTCGGGTCGGCCTGGGCGGCGAGCAGGAAGGCCCGCTCGGCCGAGCGGTACTTGCGGCGGTCGGCCAGTCGCTCGGCGAGAGCGAAGTAGAAGTCGGCGGGACGGGGATTATTGGACAGGGCCGCGGCCTCGGCCGCCGTGGCGCCGGCGGGGTCGACGAGGAGCCGGGCCGTCGCGGCGAGGCGGGCCAGGGCAGCCTCGTCCTTCGGGTTCTCCGCCACGGCCTTCTTCGCGGCGTCGCGGGCCTCGGTGAACTTCTCGTCCGAGATGTCGACGTCGGCCAGCAGCACGTACGCCGCGGCCAGCTTCGGGTTGATCTCCAGCGCCCGCTCGGCGCGCTTGCGAGCGTTCGCGAGCTTGTACCCCTCGAGGTCGGCGTGGCCGAGGCTCACCAGCACCTCGGCGGCGTGGGGATTCGTCTCGAGCGCCTTGTTCAGCTCCTTGCGGGCGTCCCCTTCCTGGTAGCCGGAGAGGAAGAGCTTCCCTTCGAGCCAGTGCGCCTGCCAGCAGTCGGGGTCGACCTTCAGGGCCGTCTCGTAGACGGCGTTGATCACGTCGTTCAGACCCTCGCCGAGCTGCTGTCCCGTGGCGTTGGCCCGGTAATAGCGCTCCGCGGCTTGCCCGACGATGAGCAATCCGAGGGGGTCCTTGGCCAGCGTGTCGTTGTGGCCGTTCTGGTAGTCGATGAACCACTTCCAGTCCGCGCCGTCGGCGGCGAGCTTGCCCTGGGCCTCGAGCAGGCGGGCCTCGACCCAGCGGGCGAGCAGGTGGTCATCCTTGATGGCACGCGCGGCCTTCGCCGAGGCGGCGGCGCCGTCCCAGCCGCCGCGGTGGAAGAGGACGTCGGCGATCCTGGCATGGACGTCGGCCGAGGGTGGATTGACGGCCTTCAGGGTCGCCAGCGCCCTGTCGGGCTGGCCCTGGCTCAGGAGGCAGTCGGCCAGGCCCAGCGCGATCGTCTCCTTCGCCGCCGGCTTGAGGTCGGCGGCCTTGGCGAGGGCCTCGTAGGCCTCCTGGGCCTCGGCGTACTTGCCGGTCTTCCAGAGGGTTCGCGCCTCCTCCTGAGTCGCCCCGTGGGCGAGGGCCGCGACAAGGATTCCCGCCAACGCCCCGACGACGATGCGCACCGTGCCCATGCCGGACCTCCTTCGAGTCGGTTCACACATCCACCTTATCAGAGAAGTCGAGCGTCGGACTAGGGCCGCTCGGCCCGCCGGGCCGCGGCGGAGATGCCCGGCGCCTGTCCCATCGAGATGCAAGTTGATTTGGTGAAAATGTCCTTATTAGTGGGTCGGGGCATCGGAGTTGCCGGCAAATCGAGCGGGAGATCGCGCGGGCTGGCCGCGCGTCCTCGTCCGACCACCGAGCCAGGGAGGAACATCCGATGAACGTTCGTTTCGCAGCGGCGACCGCGCTCGCGCTGGGGCTGGCGCTCGGCCCGATCGCACGGGCCGACGACAAGAGCGGGTCCGACAAGGACAAATCGTCCGAGATGACAATCCACGGCGTCGTCGCGGGCGTGACCGTCGAGGGGGAGATGGTCGTCGATTACAAGGCGAAGAAGGCCGTCGAGCTCGAGGGGGCGTTCCTCACGGTCGTCGGCATGCCCGGCCCGCACCACGACGCGGCGTCACGCGAGAAGGACGAGAAGGCCGGCGGCGAGAAGTCGGCCGGGCAAGGCCACCACCGGGCGAACATCTACCACGTCTGGCTCACGCCCAAGACGAAGGTCTGCACCTGCTGCGACGAGTCGGGCAAGGCCTGCGAGAAGAAGGAGTGCGGCCTGGACAAGCTCCAGGTCGGCGACCACGTCGAGATCAAGTTCGCCCGCCGCGACGACTCGGCCAGCAGCGCCGGCGCGAACCTGTCCGAGCACATGAAGGCGAAGCACGGTCGGCACCGGATCTACTCGGTCGACGCCGAGGAGATCACGATCCTGCCGTCGATGCACGAGGGCTCCGGGTCCTCGGGCTCGAAGGACTCGAAGTAGCGCCGGGCGACGCGGTCGGGGCCGCCCTCTCGCCCCGGCCGTTCAGTAGGGAACACCCTTCGCCCGCGCCTCCTTGAGGGCCCCGGCGTACCAGTCGAGCTCGTCGAGGAACCGGTCGGCGGACTTGTCGAGCCGCGCCGCGTCGGCGGGGTTGCCGTCGACGTCGAGCATCTCCTGCGCCTTGGGGAACGGCAGGAGCGACGGGATGCTCGGCATACCGAGCTCGGCCAGCATCGCGCGGAGCTGCATGGCCGCCCGCACGCCGCCGAAGCCCCCGCCCGAGTAGCAGACGATCGCCGACGGCCGGAAGAAATACTCCTCGAGGAAGTGGTCGAGCAGGTTCGACAGGGCCGGAGGGATCGAGTGGTTGTACTCGGCCGACACGATGACGAAGGCATCGGCCGACCTGAAGATCGGCGCGAGCCGCTCGAGGGTCTCGGGCGCGGCTCCCGGGGGATACTCCTTGTACATCCTGTCGAGCAGCGGCAGGCGGTACTCGACCGGGTCGATCAGGATCGGCTCGTGACCGCGCGCAGTCAGCTTCCGGACGATGTAGCGTGCAACGCGGATGCCGACGCGCTCGGTGCGGACCGAGCCGAGGATGACCGGGATCTTGAGCGGCATCGGGAGGCCCTCGGGCGGGGGGATGGCTTCGTCGATCGTAGCGGGATGCGGCGTCGGGGGACAGGCCTTGGTCGGGCTCTTGGAGCAGTGCGGAGTGAAGAGTGCGGAGAGCGAAAAGCGGACGGCCAAGACGGAGGGACCAGCACGCGCACGCGGTGACGGATCTCATTCGGCCTCGCGACACCCACCTTGTCGCATCCGGCTCGACTCGCGATCATTTGCCTTTCGCCTTTCGCCTTTTGCCTTTTGCCTTTTGCCTTTCGCCTTTTGCCTTTCGCCTTTCGCCTTTTGCCTTTCGCCTTTCGCCTTTCGCCTTTTGCCTTTCGCCTTTTGCCTTTCGCCTTTCGCCTTTCGCCTTTTGCCTTTCGCCTTTCGCCTTTCGCCTTTCGCCTTTCGCCTTTCGCCTTTCGCCTTTCGCCTTTCGCCTTTCGCCTTTCGCCTTTTGCCTTTCGCCTTTCGCCTTTCGCCTTTCGCCTTTCGCCTTTTGCCTTTCGCCTTTCGCCTTTCGCCTTTCGCCTTTCGCCTTTCGCCTTTCGCCTTTCGCCTTTCGCCTTTCGCCTTTCGCCTTTCGCCTTTCGCCTTTCGCCTTTCGAATTCCGCACTCCCAATTCAAGACCCCGTGCGCTGGCCAGCCCGCGTCGTCGGGTGTACGATCGTCCGGATCGCCCCGCCGGTCGAACGCCCGTGGAGCCGCAGCCGATGGCCGGGACCGAGCCGCTCTATCGCGTGGTCGTCTTCGACGAGCTCGACGACCCGAAGCCGGTCCGCGACCTGTTCGTCGCCACCACGGGCACGCACCCGACCGACGCCGCCCAGTGGGTGGCCAGGGTGCCGGGCGTCTGGCCCAGGCCGCTCGACGAGGCGACGACCCGCAAGCTCCTCGACGGCCTCTTCGCGCTCGAGATCGCCGCCGAGGCCTGGCGGGTCGATCTCTTCCCCGAGCTCGGGATCCCCCGGACGGTCCACGTCGCCTCGTGCGAGGAGGGCGGCTTCCGCGTCCTCGGCCTCCGCGGCGAGACGACGCATTGGGTCCCCTGGGACAAGTTCGAGCTCGTCTCGGCCGGGCTGATCGAGGCCGAGGACGAGTTCCGCGACGTCTCGGCGCCGAGCTGGATCGCGGGCCTCAACAGCGGCGCCCGCCTCCTGACCGGACGCAACCCCGCGCGGCGCGGCGGACCCGCGCGATGCGGATCCCCCGCGACCCCATGCCCGAGGTCGTCCTCGTCCGCAAGGACCCGCGAGTCACGTTCCGGATCGTCGCCGGCCAGATGAACTACGCGTACCTCGGCGATCGGCTCAAGCCGTCCTCGGCCGAGAACTTCCCGCTCTTCCTCGGCGACGTCTGTGCCCGGGCCACCGCGGCCTACCTGACTTATCCGACCCGCGACATGCTGGCGGGCGGGGCGACGGAGGACGACGTCTTCCCCGACAGCCAGTCCCTCCTGGACTACTCGCTGCATCGCCTCCTCTGGAGCTGGTATCGCCGCGACGGCGAGGCCAAGGCGCGGGGCGAAGACGTGGGTTGAGCGCCCCGTCGACGGGCTCGGGAGTTGCAGCCAATGTCCCTGCGGCCAAGGCGCGCGCGAGGGTGACATCATGGATCGACGCTTCCGCGATCGTCCCGAGGCCGGCCGGGTGCTGGCGGGGAGGCTCGCCAGGTACGCCGGCCGCGACGACGTGATCGTGCTGGCCCTTCCCCGGGGCGGCGTGCCGGTCGCCTACGAGGTGGCGCGGGCCCTGAACGCACCGCTGGACGTGTTCCTCGTCCGCAAGCTGGGCGTGCCCGGGCATGAGGAGCTGGCGATGGGGGCGATCGCTTCGGGGGGCGTCCGCGCGCTTTACGAGCCCGTCGTCCGCGGTCTGGGCATCCCGGATCAGGTCATCGACGAGGTGGCCGACGCCGAGCAGGCCGAGCTCGATCGCCGGGCCCGGGAATACCGCGACGACCGGCCCGAGCCCGAGCTCAAGGGCAAGGTCGCAATCCTGGTCGACGACGGCCTGGCCACCGGCGCGAGCATGCGAGCCGCCGTCGAAGCCCTCCGAAAGGCGGGCCCGCGGCGAATCGTCGTCGCGGTGCCGGTCGCCTCGTCATCGACGTGCGAGGAGTTCCAGGAGATCGTGGATGAAGTCGTCTGCGCGAGCACGCCCGAACCCTTCCGCGCCGTGGGCATCTGGTACGACGACTTCTCGCAGACGACCGACGCCGAGGTCCGCGACCTGCTTGAGCGGGCCTCGGCCCGCCGCGAAGCGGGGGCGACCGAGCGCAGCGTCCGCCTCGCGGCCACCGGCGTCGTGCTCGAAGGCGATCTGGACGTGCCCGATCGGGCCACGGGCGTCGTCCTGTTCGCCCACGGGAGCGGGAGCAGCCGCCACAGCCCGAGGAACCGCCGCGTCGCCGCCGCGCTCCGCGAAGGGGGACTGGGAACCCTGCTGATCGACCTGCTGACGCCCGACGAGGAGGCCGTCGACGCCCTCACCGGCCATCTCCGCTTCGACATCGGCCTGCTCGCCCGGCGCCTCGTCGTGGCGATCGACTGGCTGGGGTCGCGGCCCGAGACGCGCGGCCTGGAGGTCGGCCTCTTCGGCGCCAGCACCGGCGGCGGCGCCGCGCTCGTGGCGGCGGCCGAGCGACCGAGGGCCGTCGCCGCCGTCGTCTCGCGCGGCGGCCGGCCTGACCTCGCCGGGGACGCCCTGCCCCGCGTCAAGGCCCCGACGCTCCTTATCGTCGGTGGCCTCGATCGTCCCGTCATCGCCCTGAACCGCCAGGCGGTAGCCCGGATGGGCACCGAGGTCGAGGTCGCGATCATTCCCGGCGCCTCGCACCTCTTCGAGGAGCCCGGGCGCTCGACCGGGTCGCTTCACTGGCGCGGGAGTGGTTCCTCTCGCGTCTCGCCGGCGGCCGACGTGTGCCGCATGGCTCGTGAGCGACCGCTCATCCGGACGCAATGGACTCGATCGCCGAGCCGTTTGCCCGCCGATTCATAACGGCAGATGGACGACGCGACCCGCCCATTCGGCATGGTCGCTACATGCGTCGATCATCAGGAGCTCGTCGATTATCTGCCGGATGGGCCGTCGCTGGGCCAGGACGAAGACGCCAGTCATCGATTGCCCGGCCGCGCATCGAGCGAATGCGAAGTCGGGTACGGTCGCCCGGTCGTGGGTCAGTAGAATGCGATCGTCCTCCGCGGCCCAGGCCAGGATCGTGGGATCGGTTGCCCCGCGCAACCCGACATCCTGGACCCGGATTAGGTCGATCGTGGGTCGGAGCTGAAGGAGCGTGCGGATGAGATCGCCGTTGATATTTTCATCACTCAGGAGGCGAACCATCGACCGGCCTCAGGTGGTCCTCCGGGAGAGGAGTCGGCGCCGAATCTCCCCGAGGTCGCCTTGGGCCGCCTCGATCTTCGCGCGGACCTCCTCGGCCATCCGCTCGCGCTCCGCGAGATAGGCTTCAATCTCCCTCGGATGACGCAAGGCATAAGCGATCGTCGCATAGGCGTCGGCCAGGGTGATCGTCGAATAGTTCCGGGCGATCGCCTCCGGCGTCGCACCCCCCTGAAATTCAGCCATGACGACTTCCAGCAAGACGCGCGAGTCGCCGATGCGAATGGCTCCAGTCTCGTCCAGACGGAGAGGCGGAGCTTCGGTTTGGATCGTGAGAGACACGGCGAACGCCCCATCCGGCGATTGGATCGAGATCGAACAACACCCATCTTATGCGATCCGAGCCCGTGAAGCGACCGGAATCGAGTTTAAGTCACGCGTAGCTCAGGGCTTCGTGGCGGCCTCCTCGCGCCGGGCGGAGGCGTCGGTCCGCTTCGCCCGCGCCTCCGCCATCAATCGCTCGACCTCATCCACCTCGCACGGGATGTCCTTCGACAGCTTCTCCAGCCCATCCTTCGTGACGAGGTAATCATCCTCGATTCGCACGCCGAATCCCTCGCTCGGGATGTAGATACCGGGCTCAATGGTAAAGACCTCGCCCGGCTGGCATGCCTTGCCCGTGTCGCCCACGTCGTGCACGTCCATGCCCAGGTAGTGGCCCAGGCCGTGGATGAAGAAGTGATCCATCGTGTGCTCGACGCCCCCCTCGCCTTTGGCCCGCAGGGGGCTCTTGGCCATGTAGGCCTTGGCGAAGACGTTCTGGCTCTGCAAGGTGCTCTTGCCGACCTTGAACTCGGCGGCGCAGGCCGACTGGCAGTCGAGGACGAGCTGATAGATCTCCCGTTGGCGGGGTGTGAACTTTCCGGAGACCGGGTAAGTGCGCGTGATGTCCGCCGTGTAATATGTATATTCGGCGCCGATGTCGACGACGACCATCTCGCCCGACTCCATTGTCCGCCGGTTGGCGTTGTAGTGCAGAACCGTCGAGTTCAGGCCCGAGCCGACGATCGAGGGGAAGCCCGCACGCATACCTCCGCCCGAGATGAAGGCGCCGAGGATCGCGCCCTCGACCTTGTACTCCGGCACGCCCGGGCCGATCGTCCTGATGGCCGCAGCCTGGGCGTCGCCGGTGATGGCGATGGCCTTCCGCAGCAGAGCGATCTCTGGCGGCGACTTCACCTTCCGCACCTCGCCGAGGAAGGGTGCCAGGTCGCGGGCCCTCGCCTGGGGGGCCCCCTCCTTCACGAGCCTCGCCAGCCCGGCCGAGGGCCCGCCAGCGTTTGGTTTGGGGTCGGGCGTGAGCAGGAATACCGAGGCGGGCCGGTGGGCGAACGAGCGCTTGCCGGTGTCGCCGATGCCGTCGAAGAGGTCGCCGAGGAAGGCGGACGTCGCCTCGACCTTCTCGATGCCGGTCGCCGCGACGCCCTCGGGACCCGGCCCGATCTTGGGGCCGGTCCAGGCCTCCTCGGCCTTGTCGCGCGGGGGAAGATAGAGAACTTCTTTCCCCTCGGCGGGCCAGAGGATCAGCGCGGCGTGGGGAGTGGTGACGCCGGTCAGGTGGAGGAAGTCGTTGAGCTGGCAGTAGCGGCCGTCGTCGTGCTCTTCGGTCTCGCCGACGAGGACGATCACCGGGCCGGACGGCCGCCGCGTCGTTTCGGCCGCGCCGTCGCCGCCGCGGGGGCGGACGAGCATCGCGCCGGCGTCGGCCTCCTTGACCCGCTTCATCAGGGCCTGGCGGCGGGCCTTGTACTCGGAGAGGGGCTGCTCGAGCAGGGTCTTCTCGTCGGCCCGGACGCCCGGGGCCAGGAACCCCAGCAGGACGACGGCCGGCAGGATGATCGATCGCATGGCGGGCTCCGTCGGGCGGGTCGTGCGAGAGGTGACCTCATCTTCGCGGGACGGTACCGGGAATTGAAGGGGGAGGGACCGGATTCACCCCTCGCCGTGACCCGATCGAAGCCGCGCGAAACCTCCGAGCGAGTGAACGGTGGCTTTGTTCGGCGCACCGGCCCCGGCCCAGTGGCCCCCCGGATTTGGGTTCGGTCGGCGCGGCGGCCCGACGGCCGGATTGGCTCCGGTAGGCCGGATCGTGGCGCTGTCTCGCCGTCCCGGGCGATCGAAGCCGCACAGAACCTCCGAGGGAATGAACGGTGGGTTCGGTCGGCGCCCCGCCCCGCCCTTCCCGGGGCCCTGGGCTTGGGTTCGGTCGGCGCAACCTGCCGCGGTCGGCACCTCCCGCGGTCTGTTGGTTCTCGGCAACTCGGGCGGTCGGCGCCGCTTTACGCAACCGCAAGGTCTTGCTAGACTCAAGCCCTCACGCGACGCCGCATCTCGGAGGCGTCCCCCCACTCGGTTTCGAGCCGTCCCATCCCGCGCAGGAGGATGTCCTTCCGTGTCGCATGACCGCTACCTGTTCACCAGCGAGTCGGTGTCGATGGGCCATCCCGACAAGATGGCCGACCAGATCTCCGACGGCATCCTCGACGAGATCCTCGCGCAAGATCCCCACGCCCGCGTGGCCTGCGAGACTCTGCTGACGACCGGGCTGGTCGTCGTCGCGGGGGAGATCACGACCAAGGCGAATGTGAATTATCCCGACGTCGTGCGGAAGGTCGTCGAGGACATTGGCTACACGTCGAGCGAGATGGGCTTCGACGCCAGGACGTGCGCCGTGATGATCGCGCTGGGCAAGCAGTCGCCCGACATCGCGATGGGGGTTAACGACGACGCCGAGAAGGGCAAGGACATCGGCGCCGGCGACCAGGGCCTGATGTTCGGCTTCGCGTCGGACGAGACGCCCGAGCTGATGCCGATGCCGATCGCCTTGGCCCACCGGATCATCAACCGGATCACCGAGCTGCGGCAGGACGGCACGATCAAGTGGCTCCGGCCGGACAGCAAGAGCCAGGTGACGGTCGAGTACGAGGACGGCAAGCCGGTCCGCGTGCATACCGTGGTCGTCTCGACACAGCATGACCCTGGGGTCGATCATAAGACGATCCGCGACACGATCATCAAGCAGGTGATCCAGCCGGTGCTGCCGCCGAAGATGACGCACGACCAGATCGTGTATCACATCAACCCGACAGGCAACTTCGTCGTCGGCGGGCCGCACGGCGACGCTGGCCTCACCGGGCGGAAAATCATCGTCGACACCTACGGCGGCCGGGGCCGGCATGGCGGCGGGGCGTTCAGCGGCAAGGACCCCACGAAGGTCGACCGCTCGGCCGCCTACATGGCGCGATACGTGGCGAAGAACGTCGTCGCCTCCGGTCTGGCCGAGCGGTGCGAGGTCCAGCTCGCCTACGCGATCGGCGTCAGCGAGCCGGTGAGCGTCCATGTCGACACCGAGGGCACGGGCCAGGTCCCCGATGCCCAGATCGCCGAGATCATCCGCAAGGTGTTCCCGCTGAACCCTTCGGGCATCATCAAGCACCTTGACCTCCGCCGTCCGATCTACCGCAAGACCGCCAGCGGCGGCCACTTCGGCCGGGATGAGCCGGAGTTCACCTGGGAGAAGACCGACAAGGTCGACGCCATCAAGAAGGCGGCGACGGCCACGGCGATGGCCTGAATCGCGGGCGGGGGCCTGCGGTCGGCCCTCGCATCCATCTCCCGATTTTCGTAGGGTCCGCTGTGCGGACGATCCTCCGTATCGGCCTCGGACGGGATGGTCCGCACAGCGGACCCTACGAAGACCGCCGGCCTTTCCCTCGTCGGCTTCATGGTTTCTCCCCTCGAACAGTCCGCCCGGTCCGCGGCGATCGACGCGTTCGGCGAGACGCCGAATGTCGTCGCAAGAGCCCCGGCGCGGGTCGAGCTACTGGGGAACCACACCGACCACAACGGCGGGCTCGTCCTGGCCGCGGCCATCGACCGCTACACCCTGGTCGTCGGCCGGAGGGTCGAGAACCGGCAGGGGGCGGTCCGGTCGGCGAATCTGGGGGGCGTCGACGCGTTCCCGATCGACGGCCTCGCGCCCGGTGAGAAGGGGGCGTGGGGGCAGTATGTCCGCGGGGTGACGTGGGCGCTGGGGGAGTCGGACGGGCCGCTCCGGTCCGGGTTCGACGCGGCGCTCGCGGGCGACGTGCCGCTCGGCGCGGGGCTCTCCAGCTCCGCCAGCCTGCAGGCGTCGTTCGCGATGTTCCTGCTCGCCGCCGGGGTCGTGCCGGGGCGGACGGCCGACCTTGACGATGCCGATCGGATGGAGCTGGCCAAGACGCTCCGCCGGTCGGAGAACGTCTTCGTGGGCGTGGCGTCGGGGCTGCTCGACCAATTCTCGTCGCTCTTCGGCCGCGAGGGCCACGCGCTGACGCTCGATTGCCGGAGTCTGGCCTACGAACGGCTGCCCCTGGGCGACCCGCGCCGGCGATCGTGGTGGTCGACTCGGCCACGTCGCGGCGGCTCGCCGACGGCATGTACAACGTCCGCCGCGCCGAGTGCGAGGCCGTGGTCAAGCACTTCCAGGCCCTGGAAGGGGGGGACAAGGTCCGCACGCTCCGCGACGTCTCGCTCGACGACCTCGCGGGCGAGTGGGATGCGATCGACGCCTCGGCGAGGCTCCGTGCGCGTCACGTCCTGACCGAGAACGACCGCGTCCGCCGCGGGGCCGAGGCGCTGAAGGCGGGGGACCTCGCCGCCTTCGGCCGGCTGATGACGGCGTCGCATGCCTCGAGCCGCGACGACTTCCAGAATAGCTCCCCGGCCCTGGACGCCCTGATCGAAGCGGCCGAGTCGTCCCCCGGCTTCCTCGGCGGCAAGCTCTCGGGCGCCGGGTGGGCGGGCTGCACCGTCAACCTCGTCGAGCCGGACCGGGCCGACGAATTCGAGGTGGCAGTCGCCGAAGGCTACACGAAGCGGACGGGCCGGACGCCGGTCGTCCACGTCTGCCGCGCGGCCGACGGGGCGTGGGGCCGGGCCATCTAGGGTCGAGCGTAAACGACGTGTCACTCCGCATGAACCTGTATGACTGGAGCGTCGAATCCATCCGGGACGTGCAGGAAGTAAGGACCCGGCCGTCCTGGAGTCGGCGATGGGGCCTCGCCCTTCCCAAGACACAAAAACAGCCCGCATTGCGGGCCCTTCGCGACGTCCCGCCCCTGGACCTCCCGCGGCAGCCCGATTACAACCTTTCTCAGCGGTCCGACCTCTCTCCGGCCGGATGGACCGGTCCACATACCCGAGAGCGAGGCATCCGATGACGCGAGTCCGTTTTCTGGCGATCGCGCTGCTGGCCGTGGCCCCGGCCGCGCGGGCCGACGATCCGCCCGGCATCCCCGAGCTGAAGGTCGAGAAGTACACGCTGCCGAACGGGCTGGAGGTGATCCTCCACGAGGACCACACCACGCCCGTCGTCGGCGTCAACCTCTGGTACAAGGTCGGGTCGAAGGACGAGAAGCCGGGGCGGACGGGGTTCGCGCACCTGTTCGAGCACCTGATGTTCCAGGGGTCGCAGCACCACGACTCCGAGTACTTCGCGCCGCTCGAGCCGCTGGGGGCGCAGATCAACGGGTCGACGAACACCGACCGGACGAACTACTTCGAGAACGTGCCGAGCAACGCGTTGGAGCTGGCGCTCTGGCTCGAGGCCGACCGAATGGGGTTCCTGCTGCCGGCCCTGACGCAGGAGAAGCTCGACAACCAGCGGGACGTCGTCAAGAACGAGCGGCGGCAGCGGGTCGACAACCAGCCGTACGGACAGTCGTTCGAGATCCTGGCGCGGACGCTCTATCCGCCAGAGCACCCCTATCATCACTCGACGATCGGCTCGATGGCCGACCTGTCGGCGGCGAGCCTGGCGGACGTCTCGGCATTCTTCCGGACGTATTACGCGCCGAACAACGCGAGCCTCTCCCTGGCCGGCGACTTCGACCCGGCCGTCGCGAAGCGGCTGATCGCCAGGTATTTCGGCCCGCTGCCGAAGGGGCCGGACGTGGTGCGGCCGCAGCCGTCCGTGCCGGTCGTGGCGACGCCCAAGAAGGTAACGATCACCGACCGCGTGGCGCAGGCCCGCGCCTCGATCGAATGGCCGACCGTGCCCGTCGGCCACGAGGACGAGCCCGCGCTCGACGTGCTCGGCCGCGTGCTCGGCCAGCTGAGCGGCGAGAGCCGGCTCTACAAGAGATTGATGTATGAGAAGCCGCTGGCGGCCACCGCCTCGGCGTTCCACAGCTCGGAGATGCTCGCCGGCTCGTTCGGCGTGACGATCACGGCCCAGCGTGGGCAGAAACTCGACGAGCTCGTGACGATGGCCGACGCGGAGATCGAGCGGCTCAAGGCCGAGGGGCCGACCGAGGATGAGGTCAAGAAGTCGCAAATCGCGCAGGCGCGGGCCCTGAACTTCGGGCTCCAGTCAATGGGCCGGAAGGCCGACTTCCTCAACCAGAACAACGTCGTCCTCGGGGACCCGCTCGCCTACAAGTCCGAGCTGAAGAAGATCTACGCCGTGACGCCGGCCGACGTGAGGCGGGTGGCGGCGAAGTACCTGACGGCGAACCGGGTCCGGCTCGACGTGAACCCCGGGGCCCCGACGCCCCGTCCTGCCGAGCCGCCGGTCGACCGCGCGGCGCAGCGCCCATCGCGAGCCCGCCGGCCGTCGCGGTGAAGGACGACTTCGATCGCTCGATCATGCCCAAGCCAGGCCCCGCGCCAGCGTTCACGCCGCCGAAGGTCGTCCGCCGAAAGCTGTCGAACGGCCTCGACGTCCTGATCGCCGAGCGGCACAACCTGCCGATCCTCACGCTCGAGCTCGTCGTCAAGGGCGGCGAGACCCTCACCCCGCCCGGCAAGGAGGGGCTGGCGTCGCTGACGGCCAGCCTGCTGACCGAGGGCACCAGCACGCGCGATGCCCTCGCCCTGTCCGGTGCGTCGAACGAGATCGGCGCCTCGCTCGGCTCGGGGGCCGACCTCGAGGGGATGTCGGTCACGCTCTCGACGCTCTCGCAGAGCGCCCCGAAGGCGCTCGAGCTCTTCACCGACGTCCTGCTCCACCCGAGCTTTCCGAGCAAGGACCTCGAGCGGCTCCGCGTCCAGCGGCTGGGGGCCCTGCTCCGCCAGGCCGACAACCCCCAGATGGTCGCCGGGATCGTCTTCCCCCGCCTCCTCTACGGCGCGACGCACCCCTACGGCCGCCCGCAGATGGGGACGCCGAAGTCGGTCAAGGGGTTGAGTCGAGATGATGTCATAGCATTTCACAAGCGACTGTTCTTGCCGAATAACGCGGCCCTGATCGTCGCGGGTGACACGACGCCCGAGGCGATCGTGCCGGTACTCGAATCGGCGCTGAAGGACTGGACGCCCGGCGAGTCGGTCTCGCCGAACCTGGCCGAGCCGCCCAAGCCCGAGGGGGTGTCGGTCTACCTCGTGGATAAGCCCGAGGCGGCGCAGTCGGTGATCGCCGTCGGCCACGTCGGCGTGGCGAGGAGCACGCCCGACTACTTCCCGCTCCAGGTCATGAACGCGATCCTCGGCGGTAGCTTCACCAGCCGGATCAACATGAATCTGCGCGAGAAGAAGGGATACACCTACGGCGCCCGGTCGTCGTTCGCCTTCCGCCAGGGGCCCGGCCCGTTCGAGGCCGGGGCGCCGGTGAAGACGGAGGTGACGAAGGAGGCTGTCGTCGAGCTGATCCGCGAGCTCGACGATATCACCGGGCCCCGGGGCGCGACCGAGGAGGAGGTCCGGGCCCAGAAGGACCGGGTCATCAAGGCCTTCCCCGCCCGATTCGAGTCGATCGGCGGCGGGGGCGGGGGGGGGCGCGGCGGCCCCGGCGGCCTGACCTCGGCGCTGGCCGAATTGGTCCTCTACAACCTGCCCGACGATTACTTCGCCAGCTACCGCGCGAAGGTCGAGGCCGTCACCAAGGCCGACGTCGACCGCGTGGCGCGGACCTACATCGACCCGAAGCACATCGCCATTCTGATCGTCGGCGACCGCGCCAAGGTCGAACCGGCGATGAAGTCGCTGCCGTATGCCCGGGTGATCAACCTGCTGACCCCGCAGGGCGACCCCGCTCCGCCGAAGGAGGCGATCGAGCGCGAGGTGAAGTGACGGTGTGATGTCTTCGTAGGGTCGGCTCCGCCCATCATCTTCCGCACCGGACGGTGGGCGAGGCCCGCCGCACGAGGACTCGCCGGGTGCCGCTGGTGGGTCTTCCCACCAGCGCGCGGCCCGCACGCTGCCGAGACCTTTGGTCTGGTGGCAAGAGCCACCAGTGGCACCCGGCGATGGTCATGCAAGGGATGAAGGAGCTTTTCGATATTCCTCGGAGGGGACGAGCCTGATCCCTATCGCGTGGGCATTTACAAAGGCAGCCGGGATCTTGTAATCGGTCCTTCGGTAGATCAGCGCGGGGTCATCGGTCGCCACCATCGACCGGGTCTCCTCGTCCCATCGAGTGCGGTCGACGACTCTCATCGCGAAAGGGACCAATGCCCGCTCGTCGACATCGAGCGTTACCTCCAGGAGCACCCTGACGATGAGGTCGTGATGCGTGTCACCTGCGGTGGTGAACCAGACGAAGCCCTGATCGCCGTCCCGGAACCCATCGGTCCTGATCGGCTCGACATAACAGAACGGGGTGAAATGCCAGATCTTGAATGCCATCGCAGGTGGGATGCCTCAAGTAGGAGCCCGCTGACAACGCGGACTGTCTATCTCTGCTACCCGCTGGGCTTTCCAGGCGGGTAACGCCGTATACAAACGTCGGTCGCCGAACGTAGCGCTTTCGAAGGTCGTGAAAGCGCTACTTTCTCTGCCGCCGGTTCCCCACGCTCACGGCCTCAATGATAACGGCCAAAATGATTTGCGGCGGCCACGTTTCACTGCCCTGGCGTGACCGCCACGGTCTGAGAGCGACGATCGCCATGCTCAGATCCCCAAACGATCCAGCGCGGCGAGGTCGTGGGCCAAGTCCTCCGCCGTCGGGCGATAGATGGCGATCTTCCGACGCCCGAGCTCACATTCGAACTCAACCCGACTCATCCCGGCCAGCTTCGCGGCCGGCCACAGGGCCAGCTTGCCCGCGTCGAAGAGCAGGCAGGCGATCTCCACGATCGCCTCGGGCTCGGTCAGGCCGGCTTGACGCAACGTCTCATCGGGGATGACGACGGGCATGGGTTCCCACCTCGAAGCGGAGTGGATGACTCTTCTGATTGTAGCGTACTCCCCGATTCAGACCGCCCCCCTTAGCCTCCGCAGCCGCTCGATCGCCAGATCCAGCGTCTCACCCTTCTTGCAGAAGCAGAAGCGCACGTAATCGCGGCCCAGGCCCTTGTCGCGGAAGAAGCTCGAGCCAGGCACGGTCGCCACGCCGACCTCGCGGACCAGATAGCGGGAGAACTCCACGTCGTCCGTCGCGCCGAAGGCCGAGATGCCCGCCATGACGTAATAGGCGCCCTGGGGCGGCTCCAGCTCGAAGCCGATGGAGACGAGGGCCGAGCAGAACTTGTCGCGGCGGGCCTGGTAGTCGGCGGCGAGGGCGTCGTAGTAGGGGCGGGGCAGGCGATAGGCCACGGCCCCGGCGGCCTGGAGCGGGGCGGCGGCGCCGATCGAGACGTAGTCGTGGACCTGGCGGAAGGCGTGGGTCAGGTGGGCCGGGGCGATCATCGTGCCGACCCGCCAGCCGGTCACGGCGTAGGTCTTCGACATCCCGCCGATGGTGACGGTCCGCTCCTTCATTCTGGGAAGGGTGGCCAGGGCGATGTGGGGGCGGCCGTCGAAGACGATGTGCTCATAGATCTCGTCGGTGATCGCGATCACGTCCCACTTCCGGCAGAGAGCGGCGACGTGGTCCAGCTCGTCGCGGGTGAAGACGGTGCCGGTGGGGTTATTCGGGTTGCAGAGGATGATCGCCTTGGTCTTGTCGTTGAACGCGGCGGCGAGCTCGTCGGGGTCGAAGGTCCAGCCGGGTGGCCGGACGGGGACGAACCGGGGCGTCGCGCCGGCGAGCACGCAGTCGGGCCAGTAGTTCTCGTAGAACGGCTGCGAGAGGATCACCTCGTCGCCCGGGTTGATCGTCGAAAGCAGGGCGACGAGCATCGCCTCGGTGCTGCCGCAGGTGACGGTGATCTCGGTCTCGGGGTCGACCGCGAGGCCGAGGTGCCATGCGGCGTGCTCGGCGATGGCCTGGCGGAGGTCGGTGGCGCCCCAGGTGATGGCGTACTGGTTGATGTCGGCCTCGATCGCCCGGCAGGCGGCGGCCTTGACCTCGGGCGGGGCCGGGAAGTCGGGCATGCCCTGGGCGAGATTCACGGCGCCGAATCGTCGCGCCTCGATCGACATGCCGCGGATGACGCTCTCGGTGAACCGTTCGGCCTTGCGCGACAGCAGGGGAATTTGCATCGGGTCGGTGCCTCGGCCGGATTCCCCAGCGCCTGCGCGGCGGGGGACGGGCCATTGTGGCCGATCGGTCGGCAGCGTCGCAACGGCGGTCGGAGACTCGGCACGTCCGGCCGGACCGGCGCAGACGGTCGAATCGTCGCCTCGGGCAAGTCGCGCACCGGGGGTCGTCGCTAGGGTGGGATTCGACGGCGGGTCTCGTCCGGGGCGGACGATACAACAGCAGGTCGCAGGACTCAATCACGGACGTATCTGGCCGCCTGGCGCGACGGACCCCCGTCGTCTTCGGCGGCGCCAGGGAGGGTCAGGACGATGTCGGAACGACGCGCGGACCGCCGCCGGAAGGACCGTCGGGCGTTCCAGCCGGCGCTCGACGGCCGGCTCGAGACGAGGCTGGTCCTGAGCAAGTTCGGCAAGTGGGGCTACCTCTACCCCGCCAATCACATCCAGACGGCGTTCAACGGCCAGGCCGTCGACATCACCACCGCGACGGGCCAGTCGTTCTACATCCAGGTCCAGAATGGCGGCACGGTCAAGGCCTACGCGATGCCGGGCGGCCGATACGGCCTGCAACTCCTCGGCACGAACGCCCAGAGCGTCGTGACGATCAACCCCGTCGTCGACTCCGAGACCAAGCGGTCGGCCCACACGTTCAACACGCGGCAGCCGGTGTACGACGGGCTGATCAACATCGGGTCGATCGTCGTGGCCAACGGCCAGGTCGACGACATCCTGGGCTACAAGACCGCCGTCCTCTCGGGGCCGCTCATCGCCGCAGGCACGAACCCGATCGACCGGCTCGCCTTCTACGCGCTCGCGCCCGGGGCGACCATCAACACCGGCGGCGACGTCGACACGATGGACATCTACACGAGCATCACCCTCAGCGGCGCCAATACGGGCGTCTTCATCGGCCGCGACCTCAACTTCCTCAGCACGAACGGCGACATCCAGGTCGGCAACGGCTCGAACTTCGTCATCGGCCGCGACGTCGGCCTCACCACCCAGCCGGCCAAGGGGACCGGCCCGTCGAGCGTTCCCGCGAACCAGAATGTCACGAACAGCGTGAGCTCGACCGTCCCGTACGACTCCGCCATGATCCAGGGGAATCTGCTGATCGCGCCGGGCAGCTCGTTCGTCATCGGGCAGTCGATCGCCGCGAACTTCCAGATCAACGGCAACTTCACCGGGTTCTCGCGATTCTCGTTCAAGAACTTCATCCAGACCGGCATGATCACCGTCAATGGCGTCGCCACGCCCTGAGCCTCGCCCCGACCCGCCCCAAAACCCACCCGGGCCCGCATCCCTCGCGTGGGGATGCGGGCCCGGATCGTTTACGGGAAACCAGTCAGGCTGGCGATCAGCTCGTGATGCCCTTGGTCAGATGCATGAACGCCGTCTCGAGGTTGATCTCGTCCTCCTTGAACAGCGTCAGGTCGTAGCCCTGCTCGACGAGCCGGCTGGCCAGGAAGCCGTACTGGTGGACGCCCTCGTTCATCTTGACGACGAGCACGCCGTTCTTGTCCTGCACGCTCTCGACCTCGGGCTGCGCCTCGAGCATGTTGGCGGCGTCGAGCAGGCGGTCGGACACGGCCACGTTGAGGATGATGTCGGTGCGGACCTGCTTCATCACATCGGCGACCGAGCCGTTGACGTGCAGGATGCCCTGCTCGATGATCCCGATCTTGTTGCAGATGTCGGCCAGCTCGGGCAGGATGTGGCTCGAGACCATGATGGTCTTGCCCATCGCCCGTAGCTCCTTGAGCAGCCCGCGGATCTCGATCCGCGCCCGGGGATCGAGGCCCGACGCCGGCTCGTCGAGCAGCAGGACCTGCGGGTCGTGGAGCAGCACGCGCGCCAGGCCGAGCCGCTGGGTCATCCCGCGCGAGAGGCTGGTCACGAGCGCATCGCGCTTGTAGGTCAGGTCGACGAGCTCGAGGACTTCCTCGCAGATCTTCTTCCGCGCCGGGCCCTTGATCCGGTAGGCGGAGGCGAAGAACTCGAGGTACTCGATGACCTTCATGTCGTCGTAGACGCCGAAGAAGTCGGGCATGTAGCCGATGGCGCGGCGGATTTCCTTCGACCCGGTGTAGATCGAATAGCCGCAGACGGTCGCCTCGCCCCAGGTCGGGTTGAGCAGGGTGGCGAGGATCCGCATCGTCGTCGTCTTGCCGGCGCCGTTGGGGCCGATGAAGCCGTAGACGTCGCCCTGCTGGAGCGTGAGCGTCAGCCGGTTCAGGGCGTAGAGGTCGCCGTACATCTTGGTCAGGTCGTGGGTCTCGATCATCGCGTGCGCCTCATTCGCGCTGGCCGTGTTCGTGGGGGCGGCTCGGGATTCGTGGGGACAAACGCGGAAGGCAAAAGGCACAAGGCACATTAGGAAGTCGCTTCGCTCTCTCGCCTTGTGCCTTCTGCTTTGTGCCTTCCGGCTCCAAGTCTCCGTACGACGAAAGGAATCATCGCTTGAGCGGCAGGATGACTCGAAGGATGGTCGTCCGGTCCTCCGTCGACGGCGGTTTCGACGTGCCGAGGCTCAGCTCGGTCATCGGCCGCTCGACCTCGGCCATGAGCATCGGCCGGCCGAGCTGGAGCTGGCCGGTCAGGTCGAGGTCGTGGAGCGACCGGCTCGGCAGGGGCGTCGTGCCCGAGGTATCGCTGTCGCGGAAGAGGATCGCCTGCATCAGGGCATAACGGTCGATCGGCGCCGACTGCGAGCGGCTGGAGGCGTTGAAGTAATCGGGCACGAGGTCCTTGAGGTGCCCGGCGATGTTGCGGTCCTGCGTCAGCTCGACCTGCTTCGACTCGCCCGGGGCGAGCGTGCCGAGGTTGTAGTAGATCCGCCGGTCGAACGCGAGCACTGCCCCCTTGAGCTCGACTCCCGTCCGGTTCGTGACCGTCCCGCTCAGCCGGTCGGTCCCGAGCGCCGCGAGGTCCGACTCGATGATCGGCTCGGCCCCGTCGGCCGGGGCGAACCAGCGGCCGGAGAACGCCTTGGTGCTCCAGATCGGGATGCGGACCCCTTCGAGCCGCTCGGCGCGGCCGTCGGGCCTGTAGTAATAAGGCTCGGCCCCGAACCCGAGCGCCCGGCCGCCGCCCCGCATGCCGCGAAGGCCCATGTCGGGCGCGGCGAACCAGCTCACGCGAACCTCGGTGCCCGGCGGCATCGAGCCGGCCTCCTGCAAGGGCTTCGGCACGATCGCCACGTCGTAGTCGCGGTTCTCGGGGCTGAAGACGTTCACGAACGACGCGCCCCGGACGAGCTTCCCCGGGACGTCGACGTCGACCACGTCGACCTGGTTGACCCGCAACTCGGTCCCCTTCGCCCTGTACGCCGCCCAGTAGGCCGCGGCGCTGACGACCAGGACGATCGCGGGGAAGGTGATCCAGGTCATCTCCATCCGCTTGACGACCTTGCGGAGGAACAGGTAGTCGCCCGGGCCGATCAGGAGGATGTAGAGGAAGATGAAGAACGCGACCCAGCCGAACGGCACGAGCTTGACGCCCGGGAACTGCTCGAGCGCCTCGCGGAGCCGGCCGGAGAGGTCGTTGACGGTCGTCTGGGTGAACCGCCCTCGGTTCTGCGCGCTGTCGGCCGAGCCGAGCGGGCGAAGGTCCATCGCCTTTACCCAGAACAGGCCGCGATCGGGCCAGCTCGCGAACGGCTCCTGGTCGACGTCGAGCGCCACCACCGTCACCCGGCCGAAGCCGTAGCTGCCGCGGACGACGATCGGGGTCGTTGCCGTCGAGCAGAGCACCTTGGTCGGACGGGCCCTGTCCTCCTCGAGCCGGGCGATGGTCAGTCCTTGCGCGCCGACGTCGAGCTGGTTCGTCGCCCCGGCGAACGACTCGACGGTGCGGACGTCGCTGATTGGGATCGTGCCCGTGGGTGTCGCCGGCAGCAGCGGGCCGAGCACGCCGTCCCGCGCGGCCTGCCAGTTGGCGCCGACCGCGACGACGACATGGCCGCCCTGCCCCACCCACTGCGTGAGGGCGTCTCCCCTGGTCGCCAGCGAGGCCATGAGCTCCCTGTCGTTCGTGTCGATGACGACGGCGTCGAACGCGTCATATCCCATGGGCCGGCCCGGAAGCTCGATCTCCCCGATCGCCTGGAGCCGGACGACCTCGACTGCGCCGGCCGAGGGGTCGGCCGAAGCGGTTCGCCCGCCGTTGAAACCGGGCAGGCCCGGCACGAGCTCGACCCCCTGCGGCCTCCCGAGGGCGAGCACGACGGTCTCATCGGCGAAAAGCCGCTTGGCCGGGTTGTTAGGGCTGATCGCGTCGAGCTCGGTCACGGAGACCGGCTTGCCGTCCTTCACGAACCGGACCGTGAGCCCGCTCGCGGGGGAGCCGAACCGGGTGTAGGCGTGGAGGCGGGCCGAGTCGCCCGCGCCGATGTGGGCCGGCTGCGAGAAGACCGTCGGCGTGCCCGACTCGTCCTCGACGACAACCTCCATCGTCCCGTCGAACGGCTCGACCGTCGCGCGGACCTGGACCGCGACCGGCGTCCAGGCGCCGATCTTGTACGTGCTATCGAAGCCGACACGGATGTTCTCGACCTCGATCGCCCGTCCCGCCGGCGCGGCGAGCAAAGGCGAGGTCGCGAGAAGCACGAAAGCCGCCGAAAGGCAGCGAATGGGTCGGGGACGCATGGGGCTCTCGGTGGCTCCGCTCAGGGCTTCTCGGCCGGGTCGCAGGTGCAGGGGGTGGCCCCGCAGCCGGGGCAGCCGTCGCCGTACTTGGCGCGGACGGCCGCCTCGAGATCGACGCCGCGGATGTTCGCCAGGGTGGCGAGCCAGGCGAGCACGTCGGCCATCTCCAGCGCCAGCTCCTCGTGCGTGCCCGACCGCAGCGCGGTCGCGAGCTCGCCGAACTCCTCGGCCAGCCAGAGGAACGTCGCCGCGTCGCCGCGCGCGGCGTCCTTCGCGCCGTAGAGGTCCTCCATCCGCCGCTGGAGAGAGCCGAGCGTGATCCCGCCCGCCGCGTGGTCGCTCATGAGGCCTTTCATCTTACACGGGCGGCGCGGTACCTCGCAAACCCCGGTGGCGCCCGCATCACCGCGAGGCCGATGGGGGTGCGAGCTTCGCGCCATTGATCCAGTCGAGGATCGTCTGGTACTCGCGGGAGGTCCTGGCCTCGAAGCGGACGCCGCCGACGTGGGCCTTGATGGAGGGGTCGTTCTGCGCCTCGGCCTCCTCGGCCGCGTCCCAGGTCGGCTTGTTCAGCAGGAGGCTGTCGGCCGGGCTGGCGAGGTTCACCACGCCCAGCGCGGCGCGGTAGTTCGAGCGGACCGAGGCCGCCGTGTACTTGCCGTCCTTGCCCGGCGGGAGCAGGCGGAGGACGGTGTGCGAGCGATGGCAGCCGACGCAGTTCTGGCCGTCGTCGGCCATGGTGTTGAAGATCGGCAGGACCTTCGCCTCGAAGAAGGCGAGGTCGAGCAGGTCCTTGCCGGCATCGACACCGCTCGAGCGGCCGCGCGAGGCCAAGAGCGAGCGAGCGATCTCCTTCTGGCGGGGATTCTCTGAGCGGGCGACGGCGCAATCCATCCTCGACCGCCGGGTTGTTCACCATCGCCGGCGCGGCCTGGATCGCCGCGAGCGCCTTCTCGCGGACGCCGCCGTTCTCGTCGATCAGCGTATTGCTCACGACGCCGACGAGCCGGAGGTCATCCGCCGCCTTCTTCTTCTCGGCGGCAATCGACGTCAGCAGCGCGATCCGGTGCCCGGGCGACGGCCGATCGAGTGCCGTCCGCAAGGCCTTCTCCGGCGCCAGGCCCGGCCTCGCCAGGGCGAGCCGAATCGCCGCGACGCTCGGCTCGGGCGGCGTCGTCGCCCAGGGCGTCGCGGACCGTCGACCGGACGGCGGGCACGTCCAGCCGATTCGGGAACGAGGACAGGGCGCGGATCGCCGCGGCGCGGGCCTCGGGCGCGGCGTCCTTCAGGTGATCGACGATCGCCTGGCTCCGATCCAGGGCCGCATCCTCGACGGGGCCGAGTCGGCCGACGAGGGCCAGCGCCGAGGCGCGGGCCTCGGGGAGCGGGCTCGCCAGCAGCTCGTCGATGAGTGCGATCAGGGCCGGCTCCGCCTTGCCGGGCTTGACGTCGAGCGGGAACTCCTTCGCCATCGTCCCGGCCCAATCGCGGACGTCGGCGTCGGGGTCGCCTCGTCGCGAAGCCACGGCGCGGGCGAGCGATGAGTCGCGATAGCCGCGGAGGGTCGCGAGCGCCTGGAGAGCCAGACGCCGAACGGTCGGGTCGGGCGAGCCGAGCGTCTCCAGCAAGGCCGCGGAGAGGTTCGGCAAGGCCTGGTCGTAGAAAAGGATCGGCTCGATATCGTTGCCGACGCGGCCGGTGCCCTCGGGCCGCTCGTGGAACTCGCTCAGGGCGCGGAGGACGCCTTCGCGACGGAGGGCGTTGTCGCCCTTCAGGGCCGTGACGTACTTCTCGGCAAGGCGATTGACCGTCGCGTGCTGGGCCTCGGTGGCGCGGCGGCGAACGGCGTCGTCGGCGAGCGAGGGGAGCCAGTTGTTGTAGAGATAGCGGATGTTCTCGTCGCCGATGATGTAGAGGGCCTCGATGAGGTTGCGACGGACCCACGGGTGCTCGGGACGGCCGAGGCGGTCGATGAAGGCGTCTTCGATCTCGTTGCGGAGGGCCGCACCGGACTGCCAGTACCAGTATCGCCACAGGCCCTTCACCGCCTGCATTTGCACGACCGGATCGGCGTCGTCGAGCCGGCGGATGAGGACGCCGGCGAGCGCCGTGTCTGCGCGAGAGGTCGCGGAAGTGGGCGGCGAAGACTCGGGTGGCTCCCCGGCGGTCTCGCTCGTTGGGGAAGCCGAGTTCCGACGCCAGCGCGACCTGGAACGCCCGCCGCTCGGGCGTGATCGCGTCGTCGCTCCCGGCCCAGAGCCGGTCGCCGAGCTGGCGAGTCGCGTCGGCCGCGGCGCGGCGAACGACCTTCGACTCGTCCCCCAGCCGCGCCATCAGCACAGGGACCGCGGCCGCGGTGCCCACCCTGGACAGGGCCGAACAAACCGCGAGTCTCACCAAAGGGGACGGATGATCGTGGACCCCGAGTATCTCGGCCTCGAGCCCCGGTCCCGGCTCGTCCCAGATCCGTTCCAGGTCGGCGATCAGGAGCGATTCCGAACCGGTCCGGAGATGCGTTGGCTGCGGCCCGATCGGGTTGTCCCAGCTCGACGTCCCGGGGCCGGGGTAGATGCGAGCGATCGCCATAAGCGACCACTGTGTCTCGCGAAACGGCGTCTGGAATTGCTCGTACGGGTTCGTGTCGAACCAGCCGCCGAAGGGCTTTTGCTCGGTCAGCAAGGCGACGACGCCCTTGCGAATCGCGGGATGATCGGCGGAGACCCCGGCGAGGCTGAGGGCATAGAGCGATTCGCCGGTCTGCATCTCAGCCGGCGGGGCTCCGGGGTCGAACTTGATCGGCCAGTGGCCCCCGGCGTGCTGGATCTTGAGGAGCCAGGCGACGTTGGCCTCGATCTTCGCCTTGTTCCCGACGGGATCGGACAGGCAGAGACCGATCGTCTGGGCCGCGAGGTCGCGGACGGTGTCGGGCTTGCCGGTTGGCAAGATTCGGGCCACCACGTCGCGGGTCGCGGCGGCGTGCGGATCGCCGGTCCGTTTGAAGACGAGGTCGAGCTGGCGCCAGGCGTCGGTCGCCACCTTGTAGCGGCTGACGGGGTTGTTGCCGTTGGTCTCGTCGGGGGGAATCGTCTTGCGGCCGTCGTAGTAGAGGCCGAGGAACTCGGCGATCGCGCGGTGGGTGTCGTCGCGGTGGGTGACCTTGAGCAGGTCTTCCTCGTCCATGAGGATTGTCGAGAGCCGGCCCAGCACGTTCGCCGGCGCGGGGATCATCCGGGCCCAGACGGCGCGGTCATGGCCGTGGAGCGGGACGGGGTTATTCGCCAATCGCTCGAAGAGAAACCGGGCGGCAAACGGCTGTTCGAGCTTGTAGCCGTTGCGGACGGCCGTGAGCGCCGACTGGGTCGTGAAGTGGGTTGGGTGGCAGCCGACGCAGGTCGAGACCTCGTGGTGGACGTTGGCCACGCGGTCGGTCGCCTGCCCCTTGCGCGGGGTGTTGGCGTGCCAGCTATCGCCCGCCAGGAGCTGGAAGTCCATCGCCGAGCGGACGGCCTTGCGGGCGGCGGCGGCGACCTTCGTCGGGTCGCTGGCCTGCTCCGACTTCAAGTACGGCGGCGGGTCGAGGAGCTTCGTCCGCAACTGGTACTCGGGCTGGCAGGCCTCGACGAGGACGTAATAGGTCCCCTTCGCGAGGACGCGGGTCGTGAACTTGTTGGCCCCGGGGCGGGGCGGCCGCTCGCGCTGGAGGCTCTGGGGATCGCTCCCGCGGGTGTATTCGACGGGCTTGCCCGACGGGTCCAGCGTGTAGACGCGGACGTCGGGCGGGACGTCGCGGTCGATGTAGTCGATGCCGATATAGAGCAGTTTCGGATGATCCGACGTGAAGTCGAAGCGATACCAGTCCTGGCCGGCGGATTGCTCGGCGGGGGTCGGCTTCTGTCCGAGCGGGAGATAGGGACGATCGTCAGCGAGGGCGTAGACGGTCCGGCCGAGGTCGAGGCGGTTGGCCGAGGCGGGCGTGTCGTTCGGCTCGTGCTCGAAGGCGACGCCGTCGGGTGACTCGGCGTGCTCGGCCGTGCGGATGGTGCAGGAGATCGCCCCGGCGAGCCGGGCGTCGGCCTCGAGGGTCACGGTCGCAACCTGTCCGGCCTCGGGGCGGATCGTCCAGGCGACGTCGGGGTCGCCGAGATGGAGAGACTTCTTGAGGACCGCCGACCCGACGGCCAGGGTTGCATAGACCGGCACGCCCGGCGCCAGTTGAGCCGGGCGATCGATCGCGACGACGATCGAGAGCAGCCGCGGATGGTCGGCCGCCGCGACGGTCGTCGAGGCCGATGCGCCGGGGGCGATCGAGAGGGCGGTCGGCGGGTCCGCGGCGGCGCCGAGGGTCGCGAGACCGAGCAGATACGCGACGAGCATCATGGACCGTCCCCCGCCCTGGGATGTGCCTGACGAAGGTCGATTCTAAACCAAAGCGATGGGCTCCTCGATAGATCGGGTCGAGCGGTCGTGGGTCAGTTTGCGACCCCGCCGCCCGGCCCCGTCCGGCACGAGGCCGCACGTAGGCGAACGAAAGGCGGACGCTCGGGTTCGGTCGGCGCGGGCGCCGGGTTCGCTCGGCCGATCGGCTGGCCGCGGCGAACCCCCTGTCAGGGCCCAAACGGACCGGCGACCGGCCGGGCGGACGGCCGCGGGCCGGTTGATCTCGCCGCGCCGCTCCTGATACCCTGGCGGTCCGGCCCGCATAGGCCTGCCGTCCGGCGTCCCGTCCCGAGGCTCCCAGCGCGTGATGTTCACGAAGCCCGCCCGCACCGTCGCCCCGTGGACCCGCGCCGACGTCCTTGCCTGCCTCGCCTGCGCCCTGCTCGGGCTGGTGATCGCGGTCGAGCCGCACCTGGCGAAGTGGTTCGCCGAGGGGACGCTCGACTACGTGGCCGACGGGGACGACGTCCTGTACCTTGCGATCTCCCGGGTGCCTTACTACGACGGCTGGTCGCTGCGCGACCCCTTCGCCACGCCCGACGAGCACGTGCCGACGCTCTACGCCTGGCTCCAGTTCGTGCCGCTGGCGAAGCTGGCGAAGCTCCTGGGGCTCTCGGCCCTCCGGACGAGCCTGCTCTGGCGGGCGGTGGGCGGGCCGATGCTGGGCGCATCGCTGTACGTGCTCTTCCGCCAGTTCCTGGGCGGGACGAGGCGACCGACGGCCTGGGCACTCGGCTGCGCTCTAATTTGCCTCGCCGACGCCGGGTTCACCCGCGGGCAGCCGCTCGTCAAGGGCCTCGCGCTGGTCCGCGGGATTCTCGGCCCCACGTCGGCGCTCGGGGCGAACGGCCTGCCCCAGTACCGCATCGTGACGCCCCTCTTGAATCTCCCCTGGCTCCTACTGCTCATCGCGGTGCTCGCCCCCGGGGGCAGGCGGGGATGGCGGGCGTGGGCGCTGGGGTCGATCTGCCTCGGGCTCTGCCTGCAGCTCTATTTCTTCTTCTGGACGGCCGCCCTGCTGGGGATCGGCGCCTACCTGGGGTTGCGGTCGGTGGCGTGGTTTGTCGGCCGGGCGAAGGACCCGGAAGGCTGGAAGGAGCTGCGGTTCGTGGCGGCCGTGCTTGCCGGCGGGCTCGTCCTCGGGGCGCCCAGGTCTACAGCAACGCGAAGACGTTCGCCGACCCGCAGTATCGGGAGGTCCTCGACCGGATGATCCGCGGCCGGAAGCTCGCGCCCGACGACCCCCTGCGGACCATCCACCTGAAGAACAAGTGGCCCGTCGCCGAGATCGCGGTCGCGGGCGCCGCCATCGCGGGCCTCGGCCTCTGGGGCGCCGCCCTGCCCTGGTGCATGCTCGTCTCGGGCTACTTGCTGAACAACAGCGCGGTCGTGACCGGCCTGGAATTCGAGAATTATCACTGGGCCTACGTCTTCGCCCCGTTCGGCGAGATCCTGCTGCTGATCCTCGCCGCGCTGGTGCTCGACGGCCTGGGCCCCCGACGGTGGGTACCGGCGCTCTGGGCCGTACCGGCCGTCGTGGTCACGCTCGCGCTCGTCGCGCGGCCCTATGAGGCGGTGCACCACTGGGCGTCGAGGGGCTTCACGCAGGACGTCCGCGATCTGGATCCGGTCCGCGCGGCCCTCGGCCAGCTCGGCCCGGACGAGGCGCTCGCCGGGCCGGGGCAGGTGAACGTCGCGGTGCTGTTCACCCGCGCCGGGTTGCTCTACCAGTTCGACCAGACGTGGTACAGCACACTTCCTACTGCCGAGGTCGGCCGGCGGTTCGCGCTCAACGCCTGGCTCCAGGGAATGGATATACCGCAGTTCCTCGCGGTGGCCGATCATTCGGAGCCAGTCGCGAGGCACGGGATGCGCGAGCGGTGGATCGCGGACTTCCGTTCTGTGCTCGACGGCGGGGCCGACGCGCTGGTCCGTCGCTATCACGTCGGCGCGTTGCTCCTGCCGTCCGACGCCCCCGAGCCCACCCGCGCCGGCCCCTGGCGGCTCGCGGCGAGGGGGCCGAAATGGGCGCTCTGGCTGAGGGACGCGACGCCCCGCTGACCCCCTCCGTCAGCCCGCGCCCGCGCAGCGGCGTCGAGCCGACGCGTGAGTTCGTCGAGCCGGAGGCCGAGCCCGTCGAGCCTGTCGAGCAGCTCGCGGTGGTGCCGGTCCGCCAGCCGCGGCTCCTTGCCGAGTATGACGAATGTCCCGCCCGGCTCGAGGACGCAGGAATCTACCTCGTCGAGCGAGTCGAAGCCCTGCCGGTGCGCGATCGACAGCAGCTCGGCCCGCGTGATCAACTCCTTGGCCATTGCGCGCGCGCCGCAGGACTCCGTCCTTGATGAGGACCGTCGGACGCCCCTCGATGATCTGGTCGAGCCGGCGGTGGCGGAAGAGGAACCGGATCACCGCGTAGTTGATCCCACACAGCGCCAGGGCCCCGATCAGCCCGCCGGTGACGGAGCTGTCGTCGCCGATGATCGCGTTCTGCACCGTGTTCGAGAGGCAGAGCAGCACGACCAGGTCGAACGGGTTGAGCTGCGCCAGCTCGCGCTTGCCGAAGACACGGAGCAGGAGCACGAGGAAGGCATAGACGACGATCGGCCGGAGGACCTTCTCCAGGACCGGCGGCCCGAGGTGGAACATGGCCGACCACGGGCCGTCGGCCCAGACGAGGAGCGGGGCGCAGAGAGACATCAAGGTCGTCCTCGCGGCGGTTCGGTTCGGGACTACGCGTCAGATCACGTAATCTTCGACGAACTCCGCCTGCGGGCGGAAGACCTTCATGTCCTTGGGCGTGACGAAGACCGACTCCCCCTCCGCCAGGTCGAGCTCGAGGCAGCGCTCGCGGGTGAGCTGGACGAGCAGGGACGTGCCGTCCGGAAGGGTCAATTCGAGCCGGACGAGCGGGCCAAGCCGCGTGAGCCGGTCGATCTGGGCAGTCCACGCGGGGCGGCCGTTGACCTCGCGGGCGACGTCCAGGTCGTGCGGGCGGACGTAGACGAGCGTCGACGAGTCGCGGCCCGCCACGTGGGGCATCTGCCTCCCCTCATGGCCGTTCTGGTCCATCTTGAGCACGGTCTCGAAGGGCAGGACGTTGACCGATCCGAGGAACTCGGTGACGAACGGGCTCGCCGGGTTCTCGTAGAGCGCCTGCGGCGGGCCCATCTGCTCGACCTTGCCGTGGTTCAGGACGACGATCTGGTCGGAGACCTCGAAGGCCTCCTGCTGGTCGTGGGTCACGAACAGGCTCGTGACGTGGACCTCGTCATGGAGCCGGCGGAGCCACGACCGTAGCTCTTCGCGGACCTTCGAGTCGAGGGCGCCGAACGGCTCGTCGAGCAGCAGCACCTTCGGCCTCGGCGCCAGGGCCCGGGCCAGGGCGACGCGCTGCCGCTGGCCGCCGGAGAGCTGCGAGGGGAACCGCTCGGAATAGCCGGCGAGCTGGACGAGGTTCAGCAGCTCATCGACCCGCTGTCGGATCAACGCCTTGGGTAGTTTCTGAACCTCCAACCCGAACGCGATGTTCTGGCGGATCGTCATGTGCCGGAACAGCGCGTAGTGCTGGAAGACGAAGCCGACGCCCCGCCGCTGGACGGGGAGATTGGTGGCGTCCTCGCCGGTCAGCTCGACCTCGCCCGAGTCGGCCCCTTCCAGCCCGGCGATGATCCGCAGGATCGTGCTCTTGCCCGAGCCGGAGGGCCCGAGCAGCGCCACAAGCTGGCCGGCGGGGACTTCGAACGAGACCCCGTCGACGGCCTGGAACGAGCCGAACCGCTTCCGGAGGTTTCTGACGGCGATGGCCAAGGCACACCTCGATCTGTCGCGGGATTACGCCGCTCGTTCCTCTCGTCCCGCCACGCGCTTCCGCAGGGTCTCCATCCCGATCAGCAAGACGAACGACGCTCCGGCCAGCACGAGGCTCGCGGCGTAGGCCGACTCGGGATGGAAGCTCTCGATCCCGTCGTGGACGAACAGCGTGGCCGTCTGGGTCCGGCCGAGGATATTGCCCGAGACGACGAGCAGGGCGCCAAACTCGCCGAGCGAGCGGGCGACGGTGAGCGTGACGCCATAGGCCAATCCCCAGCGGATCGACGGGAGCGTGATCTGCCAAAACGTCCGCCAGCGGCCCGCTCCGAGGGTCCGGGCGACTTCCTCCTGATCGACGCCAAACTCGCGGAGCACCGGCACGACCTCGCGGACGACGAACGGGACGGTCACGAACATCGTCGCCAGCACGAGCCCCGGCCAGGCGTAGACGACGCGGAGCCCGGCCGATTCGAGCCAGCGTCCGAGCACGCCGTTGGGTCCATAGACGAGCACGAGCATCAGCCCCGCGATGATCGGCGAGACGGCGAACGGCAGGTCGACGACGCCATCGGCCAGCGTCCGTCCCCAGAAGCGATGGCGGACGATCACGATGGCGAAAGCGATCCCGAAGACCGTGTTGACGACGGTCGCGATCAGCGTGACCCAGAGCGTCAGCCCAAAGGCCCGCCGCGCCTCGGGCGAGGCGATCGCATTCCAGAACGGCGTCAGCCCGCCCGAGAACGCCGCGCGGGTCAGGGCCAGGGTCGGCGCGAGGATCAGGAGGCCGAACCAGACCCACACGGCGCCGATCAGGACCCGGCGGGCCACCGGGTTCGCGCGCGGAGCAGCGGCGGCGTCCTTCGTGGCCGGGGCGGTCATGTCCGATCCTCCCCGCGGCGCTGGAGCAGGTTGAGGACGATCAGCACGCCGAGCGAGCAGGCGAGCAGCACGGTCGAGACCACCATCGCGCCGAGCCGGTTGCCGCTCTCGATCTCGCCGAAGACATACATCGGCCCGGTCTTCGTCTCGAGCGGCCGGTTGCCCGCGACCATCACCACGCTGCCGAACTCCCCTAGCGCCCGGCTGAAGGCCAGGGCCGTGCCGGTGAGGATCGCGGGCCAGAGCGTCGGGAACGTGACGCGGCGGAAGATCGTCCAGGGCGCCGCGCCCAGCGTCATCGCCGCCTCTTCCTCGGAGCGGTCCATCTCCAGGAGCACGGGCATCACGCTGCGGACGACGAAGGGATACGTCACGAACAGCAGCGCCAGGACGATCCCGGCGCTGGTAAATCACGGACAGCCCGAACCGGCCGAGGATCGTCCCCAGCGTGCTCGACGGCCCATAGAGCGCGACGAGCATCAGGCCGGTGACGACCGTCGGCACGGCGATCGGCAGGTCGACCAGCGAGTTCATCAGCCCCTTGCCGGGGAAGTCGTAACGGACGAGAACCCAGGCCGTGGCCGTGCCGGCGACGGCATTGAGCGAGACCATCGTCAGGGCCGTCTGAAAGGTGAGTTTCAGCGCGTGCCAGGCGAAGGGGTCGGTCAGCTTGTCGCGGAACGCGCCGAGGCCCTGGGAGGTCGCCTCGATGACGAGCACGACCAGCGGCAGGGCGACCATCAGCGCCAGGTACGAAAGCGTGGCGCCGCGGAGGAGGACGCTCGTCGGACCTTGGTTGGGGCCGGGCATCAGCGGCTCCCCCCCTTCCTGGCCCTCTCGCGCTCGGTGAAGATCGAGGTCCAGAGGCCCCTGGGCCCGTAGACGTCGGCCTTGACCTTCGACCAGCCGCCGAGATCGCTCATGGTGAACGTGCCGGGTGGCGGCGCCTCGTCGAGCGGGCGGAAGCCGTACTCGGCCAGGATCGCCTGGCCCTCCTTGCCCCTCAGGAAGTCGAGGAAGGCCTGCGCCAGCCGACGGTTGCCGTGCCGCTCGACCGAGGCATCGACAAGTGCCGCAGGGCCTTCGATCAACAGGGTGTGCGGTGGGACAATCGACTCCAGGCCCGCATCGCTGCCGCCCCGGGCGAGACGGAGCCTCAGCTCATTCTCATAGGTCACGGCCGCATCGCCGATGCCCCGTTCGAAGGTGGCGAGGCTCTGCCGGCCCGAGGAGTCCATGTTGACGACGTTCGCCTGCACGGCGGTCAGCAACCTCTTCGCCGCTTCGAGATCGGGCTTCTCCTGCTTGCCGTCGCCGAGCAGACCGGCGCCGTAGATGGCGTTGATGTTCCACCGGGCGCCGCCGGAAGTCTTCGGGTCGGGGTAGAGGACCCCGACGCCGGGCCTGGCGAGGTCGGGCCAGTCATGGATTCCCATGGGGTTGCCCGGCCGAACGGCGACGACGACCAGGCTCCGCGTGACCATCCCCTTATCCGGCCCCACGTTCCACGTCTCGGAGACGAGCCCCGCCTTCACGAGCGGGGTGACGTCGTCCTCGAGCGAGAGGATCGCGATGTCGGCGTCGAAGCCCGCGGCGATGGCGCGTGACTGGGCGCCCGAACCGTTGTACGACTCCTCGAAGCGGATGTCCCGCCCCGTTTCGTTTTTCCAACGGGCGGCGAAGGCGGGGAACAGCGCCTCGTGCAGGACCTCGCGGACGACCGAGTAGGCGCCGATGGTCAGGACATCCTCGCGGGCACCCGGCCCCGTAGGCACGCAGCCGGCCAGGGCGAGGATCGGGACGAGCCATCAGCCAGCCCGCGCCCGCCATGCCACGGATCGTCCTCCCCCGGCATCAGATCGTCCAGTCCCCGATGTACGCCTTCGGCCGGTCCCGGGTCTCGCGCACGAGGTCGGCGAACGTCGTCTTGTCGACGACGTCGGACATCGCCTGGCGGACCCGGCCCCAGAAGCCGAAGAAGTGGCACTCACCGTGGAACTCGCACTCCTTGTGGCGCGACTGGCTCACGCAGTCGACCGGGGCGATCGGCCCGTCGACGAACCGCATCACGGCACCGACCGTCAGCTCCTCGGCCGGCCGGGCCAGGAAGTAACCCCCCTCCGCCCCCCGCTTGCTCCGGACGAACCCGCCCCCCTTGAGCTGGTTGAGGATCACCTCGAGGAAGCGGATCGGGATCTGCTCCCGCTCCGCGATCGCGGAGATCTTCAGCGGCTCGGTGCTGCTGTTATGCTCGGCCAACGCATAGATCGCCCGGAGCGCGTAGTAACACTTCGAAGACACGCTCATCGGCGAACCCCCGCAATGGACGGGTGGATTGAATCGTCCATTTTTCGACTAGATTGGTCAAGATGAAATCCGCCGCGGGCGTGACGCTACCGACCCTGTCCCATGATAACAGGATAGGATTGCGGTCAAAGAGAGCCGCGCCAGGGGGGTCAATCCACCGATCGGCCGCGCTCCGGCAGGACGTCGAAGCCGACATCGAACAGCTCGTCGATCGCGACATTCACCCCGTCGACCGGGTCGCGGAGCACCTTCGCGTCGTACGTGAGCAGCCCGCGGCGGGCGGCGCAGGGGAGGCAGATCTTCTCGTCGGCCCGGTGGAGGTAGATCTCGCCGTCGAGGAGGCGGTGGTAATAGTCCTGTCCCGGCGCGATCTGGTAGCAGAACTCGCGCTCGCTGTTCGACTTGCGGGCGATCCGCCAGCCCGGCTCGAACAGGAAGAGGCGGGGCAGGCTCGGGGCATTGTCGCTCGGCTCGAGAGCTCATCGCGACGGCCCTCCCGGTCTTGGCCCGATCCGGCGGCGTGTGCGGATGGAGGCCGCAGACCTCGTCGTTGCAGACGGCGTCGCGCGGGCGGCTGTCGGCAACGCCTTGGTAGACGCGCCGCCCGATCGCGGAAATACCCGGCACATGGCGGACCAACGACAACGGCCAGAACGGCGGCGTCCAGCCAAGGATCGTCATGACCGCGTCGTAACCCGACTCGACCCGGCCGTCGGCGCGGACCAGGTGCATGGCCCGGAGGCATGATTCCTTCGTCAGGGACGGGTGGATCTTCGCCACGTCGACGCTCGTCAGGTCGACCGGCTCGACCAGGCGGTCGGGATCCCCCGCAGTGATGCAGCGCCATCGACGCCCGGCACCGGGGGCACGCCCCATCATACAGGACCCGCCCGGCGGTTTTCCCGGGTCCCGGCCCGCGACGAGGCTCCGCAGCCAGCGGCCGTCGACAGAAGGCGAGGTTCGCCGCGATCATCGCCAGGCTGAACTCGGTCAGGCCCAGGGTCAGGCCGATCCCGACGTGCATCAGGACGATCAGCGCCAGCATCAAGGGGCGGATCGGCCGGACCCAGACCAGGACCGGGTAGCCCAGCTCGAGCGCCAGTCCGGCGTGGGTGCAGAGCTGGATCAGCAGTCGGATAGGCGGCCAGCCAGGTCAGGTCGAAGAGGCGGAACTCGCCCGCCGCGGCGATCCCCCAGAAGCGCTGCCCGTCCACCAGGCCTGCCCCTGGAACTTGGCGAGGGCCGCCATCGCAGTAGATGAAGACCAGGTGGCACTGGATCAGCCGAAGCGCCAGGTTCGCCGAGACCGAAGGCTCGGGGACGCCCGGCGACGGCGTCCAGCTGGCCCGATTTCGGCGCCGCGGAGCAGCTCGCGGCGGTGCCGCCGGAACCGGGCGAGGAACCGGTCGAGCGAGACCGCCCGGCCGCTCGCGCCCGTGGCGGCCAGGTAGAGCAGCCAGGTCGAGATTGATCTGGTCGAACCCGTAGAGCGCCGCCGGGGCCCGCCGGGCCGTCGAGACGACGATCACCCAGGCCAGGACGGCCGTCACCCGGCTCCAGAGCCCGACGGTGAACAGCGCCAGCACGACCAGGCACGCCACCCAGGCCGGCCGAAGCAGTCCATCCGGGACGAGCCACCAGAACGACCAGACTGGCCTCCCTTCGAAGGCCTGGCGGACGGCCTCCGGGCTCATCCAGCCGTCGGAGCCGAGGTAGTCGCGAAGGTCGAGCCCGTAGACCAGCAGCCTCCAGAACGCCAGCAGCACCCGCGGCAACCCGGACGACGCCCAGTGGCGTCGGGTCGGCCGGGGCGAAGGCAAAGCGATCCCAGCCGCGGCCCAGGCGTCGCGGCCGAGGTCGCGCAGATAGGGATCGGCCCGGTCAGGAGGCGTCGCACGGGTACTCTCCGATCCGCTCGGGCACCGTGTAGAACCCCTCGGCGTCGAGGTCGGGGGCCTTCCCCGTCGTGCGCAGCACCTCCGCGACGCGGGCCGGGTCGGGGATCAGGTGGAGCTGGAGCGACAGCGTCACCGTCTCGCGCCGGGATGGGTCTTGCCGAGGTGCCGCGCGTACGACCGAACCCACGGCCCGTGCCCCGGGTCCCCGCGGTGCTGGCGGGACTCATCCACCTCCTGGAACAGCGAGTTCGCCAGCGCCAGCTGCCGCTGATAGAGCATCCGCGGCCGAGTCGCCCGATTGGGCAGGCGGACCTCCTCCGACCGGCCGTCAGGGTAGCGGATCGTGGCCATGACGATCGGCGTCGGGCGGCGGCTCGGGCGCGTAGTAACGGTATGCGTAGCCCTGGTCGATCAGGTCGTAATACCCGCGGAAAACGTCGGCGAGCGAGCGCTCCAGCGGCGACGACGGCGGCGACGCCCACGCCCCGACCCAGATGGCCCAGGCGTGGAGGAGCACGAACAGCGTGACCACCACCCTCGCCCAGGTCGGCAAAGACGCCGCCGCCGCCGCAAGGTTTACCCACGGTATCGAATTTGCCAGGATTCATGAGACTCGCCGCGAGGCCGAAGATCGGACGCTGCACGCGCCTCCATCGTAGACGCGGTCCGCCGACCGGGCCAGTCGACCTGAGCGTCGGCCGCCTCTCGCGCTGGAAACGCCGATCCATATTACCCAATCATGAAATTTCTGCCTAATCTGCCCAAACTTCTTGCGAGGCGACTTTTCGAGTATTAGACTCTGTGATGACGAGAGAGGGCCTAGCGATCGTGGAATAGGGGTGGGATGGGTCGGAGGATCGGCGCCGACGGGCGTCGCGATCCGACCCTCGCCGGTCCGGTCTGAAGGCGTGCGGCCGGCCCGCCCTCGCGTTGACGTCACGCACCTTGATTGGCAACAGGGGAGGACAAGATGCAGGGAACGATCGTGATGCTGATGGCGCTCAGCGGCATGGGCTGCCATCACATGAGCTGCGCCCCCGCCTCCTACGGCGGCGGCTGCTATGGCGGCGGCTGCTATAGCGGCTGCTATGGCGGCGGCTACGGCGGCTACACCACGTACAGCACGCCGCTCTATGCGTCGTGCTACAGCGGGTGCTACTCGTCGTATTACGGGGCCGGCGGCGGCTGCTACGGCGGCTGCTACTCGTCGTACTACGGCAGCTGCTACTCGTCGTGCTACGGCGGCTGCTACGGCGGCCGGAAGCATTGCGGCCTCTTCGGCGGCGGCGGCCTGTTCCACCACAAGAACCGGGGCGGCTGCTACGGCGGCTATGCCGAGCCGATCCCGGCCTACGACTGCTACACGGGCTGCTCCCCGGCGGTCTACGGGTCGTACACGCCAGTCGGCCCGGTCTACGGGACGGGTCAGACGTGGGGTTCGAGTCAGACGTCATACTATGGCTCGATCCCTGGCGGCATGCCGATCCCCGGCTCGCAGGGCGTGGTCTCTACGGTGCGGACGACCGCGATCCCGGGCGCCACGACCGTAACGACCCCGGCCGTCGACGCGGCCCCGGCCGCCCCGGTTCCGGCCGCGACGGCCCCGATCACGACGACCCCGCCGGTCCCGGCGGCGCCGGTGCCCGCCGCCACGACGCCCGGCGGTCCCCGCCGCGCCCATCCCTGCGGTCCCCGGCGCCCGCCCCGGGCGGGGCTCCTGCGACCCCGCGGGCCTGAACGCGGCATCCCACGGCTAAGTCGGCCCGCCTCCCTGTCTTGCGGGGGGGCGGGCCGTGTTGTTTCGAAGCGGCGCGGTCGCGGCGGAGGGTTCCGCTCCGAAGACTCTCTGTCATATAATCGGCTCGACCCGACCGACCCCCGCCCTCACGCCGAGGGCTTCCGATCGCGAGGACGATCGCCCGATGCTCGACTCGACCACCGCCGCCGATCCCCGACGAGACGCCTCCCTCGGTATCGCCGACGCGACGCGACCAGCCCGACTACGACTCGCTCCTGCGCTCCTCGGCGAACCGACCTGCCGCAACCTGGGAATCTTCAAGGTCCCCGACGACCTGGTCCTCTCGGTCGTGATCCCGGTCTACAACGAGGTCAACTCGCTCGCGCGAGATCGTCCGCCAGGTCCGCGCCGTGCCGATCAACAAGCAGATCATCCTCGTCGATGACTGCTCCAAGGACGGCACGACCGAGCTGCTCCGCCAGTGGCAGACGACCCAGCCCGACCTCACGATCCGGTTCCACGAGAAGAACCAGGGCAAGGGCGCGGCGCTGCGGACCGGCTTCGGGCACGCCACGGGCCAGATCGTCATCGTCCAGGACGCCGACCTCGAGTACGACCCGACGGAGTACCCGCAGCTGATCCAGCCGATCATCGAGGGCAAGGCCGACGTCGTCTACGGCTCGCGGTTCATCGGCGAGATCCACCGCGTGCTTCACTTCTGGCACTCGCTGGGGAACAAGTTCCTGACCCTCCTGTCGAACATGTTCACCGACCTGAACCTGACCGACATGGAGGTCTGCTACAAGGTCTTCCGCCGCGAGGTGATCCAGGGGATCACCCTCAAGAGCAACCGGTTCGGCTTCGAGCCCGAGGTCACGGCCAAGGTCGCGCGGTTCCAGGTACCCCCGCTCGAGGGCCGGCCGGCGCGGAAGTGCCGGATCTTCGAGATCCCGATCAGCTACAACGGCCGCGACTACAAGGAGGGCAAGAAGATCGGCTGGAAGGACGGCGTCCAGGCCCTCTACTGCATCGTCCGCTACGCCTTCGCCGACTGAACCGGACGGAGCGACGCCCATGGCTACCGTCGACGCCCCGCGGATGACCGTCGAGGAGTTCCTCGCCCTGCCCGACGACGGGGTCAGGAGATTGTTGATCGACGGCGAGGTGCGGGAACTCGGGATGACGATGCGTCCGTGGCGTCACGGCGCCCTCCAGGCGACCATCGGCTCTCTCCTTCAAATCTGGCTGCGGGATCGGCCCTGGCCGCGCGGCCTCGTCGTTGGTGGCGAAGCCGGATTTCGCCTCGCGCCGCGGACTCTCGTGAGCCTCGACATTGCCTACGTCTCGCCCGAACTGGTCGCGGCGACGCCCGAGTCCCAGGACTTCTTCCACGGAAGTCCGACGCTGGCGGTGGAGATCGCGACCCCATTCGATAAGCCGGAACACATCGACGACAGGGTCGGCGCGCTTCTTGAAGCCGGCGTGCCGCTGGTCTGGGTCGTCCGGTCCGACATGGGCACGGTCACAGCCTATCGGCCCGACGCCGAGCCGCGTCTCTACACGATCCGGGACGAGATCGACGCCGAGCCCCACCTCCCCGGCTTCCGCGCGGCGGTCGCGACGATCTTCGAGGACTGACGCGGCTCATCGGCGTATCCGCGCGGCCCGCACTCGGTGCTCCATCTCGCGGGCCTCGTCGCGGCGGCGGAGCTTGCGGAGGACTGTCGCCAGGTGCGACATGGCGAGGGCGGCCTCGGCGTGGTCGCCGCCGTGGATCGCGTGCAGGGCGTCGACGGCCAGGCGGAGCGGGACCTCGGCCTCGGCGGGCCGGCGGAGCCTATCCAGCAGGACGCCCAGCGAGAAGGCGACCGCGGACGGGCGGAGCGGCGTGCGGCCCGTCGGCCGCCGTGAAGATCGCCAGGGCCCGGCGGTACGGCCCGACGGCCTCGGCGCTCCGGCCGGCCTGCTGGAGGGCCGTCGCCAGACCCAGGGCGACGGGGCCGAGCTCGGGGTGATCGGGCCCGAGCCGCGTTGAGAGTGACCGCTCGACCCGGCGGTAGGTCTTCACGGCGCGACGGAGCCGGCCCGAGGCACCATCCGTCGAGGCGAACAGGAGCGCCGTCGCGATTGTCTCCGGGGCGTCGAAGCCGCCAGCCTTCTCGCGGATCTGCAGGGCACGCCTGAGCAGCGGGGCGGCCTTCGCGGGGAGCGACCGGCCCGCGTGGTGCCGGGCGATCGCTTCCAGCACGGTCGCCGTGTCGGGATGGTCCTTCCCGCGGTCCGTGACGATCGCCGAGAGGGCGGTGCGGCAGGCCCTCCACGCGCGAATGGTCTCGCTAAGCTCGGCGTGAACGCGCGCGATCGCCAGCCAGGTCGTCGCGTGGCCGACCGGGTCCTCGCCGCGGCGGGCGCGGGCGATTGCGAGGGCGCCTCGGAACTCGGCGAGCGCGGCGTGATGCCGGCCGCGGGCGAGGCAGGAGGCACCGCGGCAGAGCCGGAGGTTGGCCGCCAGGGCGCTCGCCGCGCCCTGGCTCTCGTCGGCGATCGCCAGGGCGCGGTCGAGGTCGACGTCCGCGGCGGAGAGGTCGGAAGCGGCCAGCGCGAGATCGGCCCGGCGGAGGAGGACCGGGATGAGCTCGGGGTCGTCGGGCCCCTTGCGCTGCTCCATCTGCTCGACCCGGCGCGCGGCGAAGTACCGCGCGGCGTCGTGCCGGCCGAGGGCGGAATTCATACCGTCGAGGGTGGCGAGGGCGGCGTCGATGCGCCCGGCGTCGGGCTCATCGGCGGACAGGAGATGCTCCAGCTCGCGCTGGCAGAGCGACTCGGCCTCGTCGAGCCGGCCGCGCTCGGCGACGACCCGCGCGAGCCAGTTCAGGGCCAGGCCCCGCGCCTCGCGGTCGATCTCGGGCGTGGCGTCGACGGCCTCGAGAAGCTTGCGGGCGGCGTCCTCGGCCTCGTCCAGCCGGCCGTTTTCGTGGAATGCGGAGGCGAGCCAGGACAGCGCGACGAACCGGAGCGGGGCCGGAGCCGCGTCGGGGTGGGCGTCGAGCAGCTCGAGCGCCTCGCGGCAGAGCCGGACCGCCTCGCCGGGCCGGCCGCGGCCACGGCAGAGGTCGGCCAGGCGGAGCCGCGCCTCGACGGCGGGCGCCGTCGCGGGGCCCCCCGCCGCGTCGAGGATCGCCAGGGCCCGGCGTGCGGCGACCTCGGCGTCGCCGAGACGGCCCAGGCCGACCGAGACCGATGCGATCCGGCCCAGCGTGATGCCCACCGCCGGGTGTTCTCCGCCCAGCGCGGCCTGCTCGATCTCCAGCTCGCGCCCGAGCAGGGCCTCGGCCTCCGCGAGGTCGCCCTCCGCGACCCGCCGCCGAGCCACCCGCGCGAGCGTCGCGGCGACCTCGAGCGAGGCCGGACCCACGACCTCCTCGCGGACCGCCAGGGCACGGCGCTCGGCCTCCTCGGCCTCGGCGGCCCGGCCCGACGCGTCGAGGAACGAGGCGAAGTTCTCCAGCACGTCGGCCAGCCCCGTCTCGCCGGGCGGTCCGGCCTCCTCGGCGACGACCACCGCGCGGCGGTGCAGCGCCTCGGCCTCCTCCTGTCGGCCACGTAGCCGGGCGACGACCGCCATGTTGTTCAAACCCGCGGCCGTCTTCGCGTGCATCAGGCCGAGCGACGATTGATACGACTCGAGCGCCAGCCGGACGTGCTCCTCGGCCCGGTCGGGCCGACCGGTCGCGAGGTAGAGCCGGCCGAGGTCGGTCCGCGCGTCGGCCGCCTCCACGCCGTCCGGCCCCGCGGCCGCCTCGGTGATCGCCAGCGCGCGGAGCATCCGCTCCTCGGCGACGTCGGGACGCCCCGATTCCAGCGCGATCACGCCAAGCCTCGCCTCGATCGTCGCGACGACCGGGTGGTCGGGGCCCAGGCTCGACTCGTTGATCGCCAGCGACCGCTCGAGCAGCGCCTCGGCCTCGTCGAGCCGCCCCTGGGCGTAGCACGCCTGGGCGAGGTTGAACAGGCTGCCGGCCGTCCGGGGATGATCCGGCCCGAGCTCGGCCTCCTGCCCTTCGAGCGTGCCTCGCCAGAGCGACTCGGCGTCGGCGAACCGCCCTCGCCGCATGTAGCTGCCGGTCAGCGTCATCAAGGTCGAGGGATCACCCGACCGCGCAGAGGCCCGCGCGAAGCGGCGGCGGATCTCGTCGTCGAACGTCGATGGCGACGGGGCATCGGGCATGGCGGTCGTGGACCTCGCTCCCTCGGGGCGGACGACGGGCCGCCGTCCGCTCGTCTCTCATTATAACGTCGGGTGGCAGGGGTCCGCTTGCCGCCCGCGTGCCGGCCGGGACGGGGGACGTCCGGGCCCGGGGTGATCCGCCCACCCGCTCGCCCCGCGCGAACCCGCGCCGGGTCCCGGGGTGGGACTTCCTGGCGCCGACCGAACCCGAGCGTGCAAGAAATGTTCGCCTTCTTTCGCCAAGGTTCGCCCAGAAGGCCCCCCGCCGACGAAACGAACCCAATTGGCCGCCCGGCACCTCCCCCGCTGACGAAACGAACCCAATCGCCCCCCGGGCCCCGCCCTGGTCGGCCAAACGAACCCAATCGCCCGCAGCCCGGGTGGCCGGGGTCTCGCCTTCGAGGCCCCCGTCACCCGGCCGGGGCGGCAGGACGAGGGGCCGCCGGCCGAGCCTGGCGGGGAAGTCGCCGGCACCTTACACTCCCGGCGGAGTTGGACACGCCTCGGGGCGGGAGGATCGGGCGCGATGCGCAGGCGACGCTTCCTGGAAGGGGCCGGCTTCGGCCTGGCCGACCTCCTCACGGCCGGCTTCGGCGCGGCGCCGGCGCGGGCCGCGCGATCCCCATCCCGCGAGATCGCCGCCGACGTCGCGATCGTCGGCGGCGGGCTCGGCGGCTGCGCGGCGGCCGTGGCGTGCCTGAGGCACGGCGAGACGGTCGTCATGACCGAGCCGACCGACTGGATCGGAGGCCAGCTCACCCAGCAAGCCGTGCCGCCCGACGAGCACCCGTGGATCGAGAAGTTCGGCGCGAACGCCTCGTACATGGCCCTCCGCCGCGGCATCCGCGAGTATTACCGCAAGCATTATCCGCTCACGGCCGAGGCCGCCGCCGACCCCTATCTCGACCCCGGCAACGGCGGCGTCTCGGCGCTCTGCCACGAGCCGAGGGTCGCGCTCGCGGTGCTGACGGCGATGCTCGCCCCTTATGCTTCAGCCGGCCGTCTCACAGTGCTGCTCGAACACGCGCCGACCAGGGCCGAAACACAGGGCGATGTGGTCAATTCGGTCACCGTGCGGGACCTCAAATCGGGCGACGAACGGGTCGTGGTCGCGCCCTACTTCCTCGACGCGACCGAGCTGGGCGACCTCCTGCCGCTGACGGGCACCGAGTTCGTCACCGGCTTCGAGGCGAGGTCGGAGACGGGCGACCTGCACGGTCCGGAACGGGCCCAGCCCGAGAACCACCAGTCGTTCACCTGCTGCTTCGCGATGGACTACGTGCCGGGCGCCGACCACACGATCGACAGGCCGGCCGAGTACGAATTCTGGCGCGATTACGTGCCGAAGCTGACGCCGGCCTGGCCCGGCAAGCTGTTCGGCGACGCCACCGACCCCGTCACTCTCAAATCCCGCAAGTTCACCTTCGACCCGACCGGCGCCGGGCAGGGCTTCTGGGTCTACCGGCGGATCGCCGACGCGAAGAACTTCCGGCCGGGCTTCATCCCCGCCGGGATGACGCTGGTCAACTGGCCGCAGAACGACTACTGGCTGGGAAACCTCGTGGGCGTGACCGAGGAGGAGGCCGCGAAGCATGTCGCGCGGGCCAAGCAGCTCAGCCTCTCGCTCCTCTACTGGCTCCAGACCGAGGCCGGTTGGAAGGGCCTGCGGCTCCGGCCCGACGTGGTCGGGACGAAAGACGGGCTGGCGAAGCACCCCTACATCCGCGAGTCGCGGCGAATCCGGGCGGAGTTCACCCTCCTTGAGTCGCACGTCGGCACCGAGGCCCGCCGCAAGGCGCTCGGCCGCGACGACGTCTCCGCCGAGAAGTTCGCCGACTCGGTGGGCGTCGGAAGCTATCGGATCGACCTTCACCCGAGCACCGGCGGCGACAACTACCTCGACGTCAGCTCACTGCCGTTCCAGGTCCCGCTCGGCGCGTTGATCCCGCGGAGGGTCGAGAACCTCTTGCCGGCGTGCAAGAATCTCGGCGTGACGCATATCACCAACGGTTGCTACCGGCTGCACCCGGTCGAGTGGGGCATCGGCGAGGCGGCCGGGTCGCTGGCGTCGTTCTGCCTCGGCCGCAAGACGAAGCCGCGCGCCGTGCGGAACACGCCGGGGCTGCTCAAGGACTTCCAGGCCTTCCTGATGCGCCAGGGAGTCGAGATCGATTGGCCGAGGCTTGCGCCGCGCTAGCCTGGTCGGCCAGAGAGCCGAGCTGGAGATTCCCATCATGGCGCCAGACTCGGATCAGCGGGAAGGCGACGGAGCCGGCCAGGCCGCTGGGCTGCCGATGCCCCGATGGGCCCTCTGGCTCATCGCCTCGGCGCTGGTCTTCGGCGCCGTGGCGCGCTGGATCTGGGTCGGTGACATGGAGTGGGGGGCGGACCAGGTCTATCTCGTCGAGAAGGGCGCGGCCGTCGCGCGGGGCGAGATGGCCTGGCCCTGGATGGGGATGGGCAGCAGCGTCGGCCTGCCCAACTTCGGCCCGAGCGTGTGGATCTTCGCCGGGCTGGCGACGTTCGCCCCGTCGCCCGAGGCGATGTGCCGCGCGTCCGAGGCGCTGAACATCCTCGCGATATTCGGCTTTGTGTGTGTGATCCTCTCGCAGATTCAGCCCGCCGAGCGGGAGCCGTGGCTCTGGGGGCTTGCGCTGGCCGCGGTCAACCCGCCGTCGGTGCGCTATGCGCGGCGGATCTGGCAGCAATCGATTACACCGCCGCTAACCTTCCTCCTCTGGTTCGGCCATCTCAACCGGAAATCGCCTTGGGGGGCCTTGCTCTGGGGACTGATGGGACCCCTGGTCGGGCAGGTCCACATGGCGGGACTCTTCCTGGCCGGCGGCCTGGCGATCTGGACCGCCGTCGCGGAGTGGCGCGACCCGGAGGCGAGGGGCACTCGCTGGAAGTGGTGGGTGATCGGATCCGTGCTCGCGAGTCTGCCGCTGATCCCCTGGGCCCTGGCGGTGATGGACCTCCCGCGCCATGCGACATCGCCCGGCGCCGGCTTCAAGCGTCTGTTGATGCCGCGCTTCTGGATCCTCTGGTTCGTCCGGTCGCTGGGGCTGGACGTCGTCTTCGTCGATCGGCCCTTCGACGTCCTCCACCCGCTCCGCGCCACGATGCCGCCGATCGCGCAGCCGACCGTGGCGGGGAGGCCGACCTGGGGCGTCGGTGCCCTGTGCGGTCTATTGCTGCTGATCGGCCTGCTGGGCGTGGGGCGCTGGGTCGCGGCCCGATTGGGCCGGCTCCGCTCCGCCGCGCCGCGCTACCCGACGGCTGTCTTCTACGTGGGGGCCGTGGGCCTGGGCGCGGGCCTGCTGATGCACCTGGTCGTGCCGTGGGTCCACGACCATTACCTCGTGCCGTTCTTCCCGTTCCCTTTCGTCTGGCTCGCGCTGATGCTCCTGCCGGACCGGCGGCTCGTGGCGACGGCCGTCGTCGCCCAGGCGCTCCTGACGGCGACCCTCCTCGTGACGGTCCACGCCGAGGGCGGCATCCCCGGCGGCGAGTATGGCCTCGGCTATGCCCGGCAGCTCGCCGAGGGGATCACGACAACGCGCTGAGGGCGGCTGGCGACCGGTCGGACAAAAACCGGAGATGGCCGGATTCTCATAGACATCCGGGCCGGGCCCTGGATAAACTGCGTCACGGTTGGATGGTCCGTCGAACGAGAAGGCCGACGTTGATTCTCAGAGAGCCCTCCGTCTCTCCGTAGTTTCCCTCGACCCGCCCTCCCGCTCGGCCGCCAGGAACCTCTCTTTCACGTGACCCGGTCTCGGACGCGGGTCGGCTCTGCTCTGGACAGGAGATTGACGGTGGGCAAGAAGTTGTACGTCGGGAACCTGAGCTACAGCGTCAGCAGCTCGGACCTGGATCAGATGTTCTCGCAGTTCGGGACCGTCCAGAGTTCGCAGGTCATCCAGGACCGCGACACCGGCCGGAGCAAGGGCTTCGGGTTCGTCGAGATGAGCTCCGATGCCGAGGCGCAGGCGGCGATCGACGGCCTGCACGACCAGGAGCACGGTGGCCGTCGCCTGACGGTCAACGAGGCCCGCCCGCGTGAAGATCGCGGCGGCGGCGGCGGCTACGGCGGCGGTGGCGGCGGCCGTGGCTACGGTGGAGGCGGTGGCGGCGGCTACGGCGGCGGTGGCGGCGGCCGCAGCGGCGGCTACGGCGGCAGCGGTGGCGGCTACGGCGGCGGTGGCGGCGGCGGCTACAAGGGTGGCGGCGGCCGTTATTGATCCGACCCGGTCCGCGATGGGGCCGGAATGAGACGGCCCCGTCACGCCCGATCGATTGATGATCTTGGTCCCGACCGGGTCTGCGTCCCTGCGGCGCGGACCGTGGCCGGCATGCTCGCGCCCGCGGCTCGGACGCGACAGATCACGACTTTCGCGACCCCTTTGCCGACGCGGCGATCGCGCGTTAGAGTGTGTCATCGCCAGGCCGGGCCCGCGATGCCCGGCGTCGGTTTGCACCGCGTGATTTAGGACCTTGCCGCGCATCGGCGGCTGCGATCCGTCGGCCTCCGGGCCACCAGGGCGGCGTCAGTCCGGTTGTTACGCACCCGTCCCGGCCTCCCCTCGCTTCCGCTGGAGGCGAGGGAGGCCGGGTTGGCATTTCCGGTCCGGACCATGGTCGACGCCGACGAGACGCCCGCACGGAGGAGAGGGCCGCGCCTCGCCCTGTTCCTGGGGCTTGCCTTAATTCCCGCCGTCCTGGCGATCTGGGTCTCGCCGTGCTTCGTCACGCAGGATGGCCCCGCGCACCTCTATAACGCCCACGTCCTCCGCCGCTGGTTCGACCCCGCATCGCCGTATCGATCGATCTACACCATCCGCTGGCAGCCGCTGCCCAACTGGGCCGGTCACCTGCTCTTCCTGGCGCTCGATGTCACCCTGCCGCCGCAGGCCGCCGAGCGGCTCGCGGCGACGCTCACCCTTATCGCCCTCGCCGGCGCGACCGCGTGGCTGCGCTACCTGGTGGACGGCGAGCGAAGCCCGATGGCCTCGGCGGCACTCGCGGCCTTGATCGGGCTGAACGTCACCTGGCTCTTTGGCTTTACGAGCTTCCTGCTCGGGGCCTCGATTTTCGCGATCACCCTGGGCGTCTGGTGGGTCGGCCGCGAGCGGTTAACGTGGGGCCGCGTGCTCGCCCTCGGCGGCCTGGTCGTCGCCGGCTACTTCTGCCACCCCGTGACCCTCGGTCTGACGGCCTTCGGCCTGATCGTTCTCGCGGCGCTTGCGCCGGAGAGGATCGACGTCGCCGATTCGAGATGACGCTCGTCGCCCTCTCGCCCCTGGTCCCCCTCGGCCTGATCTACAAGAACCTGACCCGCGAGGGCGGGCCGATGCGGCCCGAATGGGGCATCTTGAAGGACCCCTTCTCGCTCCGCTCCTGGATGGATCAGTTCGGCTGGGTCGACCCGATCACGATCGCAGCGAAGGTCTACCGGCCGTTCGGCGAGGTTCCGTCGAAACTCAACGGCCTGGTGGCCCCGATCGTGTGGCTCGTTCTGGCCCTGGCGGCGCTGGCCGCGGCCACGCTCCTGTGTCGGGATCGAGCGGGGAAGCGGGGATGGGGCCGCGCTCGCGGCGCTGTTGCTCTTCGGGAGCCTCATTACGCCTGACAGCCTCGGCGACAACCACGGCGGCTACCTGCCCCAGCGCGTCGCCCTGCTCGGCCTCGTGGCGCTGGCGCCGTGGCTACGGCTCGACGCGACAGGGCCGCTCGCGAGGCTCGGCCGCGTGGGGCTGCTTGTCGCGCTCGTTGTGCAGAGCCTCTTCGTCTGGGATTACGGTTGCGAATCGACCCGGACGGCAGGCGCGCTGCTCAAGGCTGCCGACGCGGCGGGCCGCGGCCGTCGCGAGGCGACGGTCCTGCTCAATATCCTCGGCCGGTTCCGCTCCAACCCCGTGCTCCACGCCGATTGCCTGCTCGGCGTCGACGCGGACAACGTCATCTGGGCCGACTACGAGACGAACTACTACTACTTCCCCGTCCAGCTTCGCGACCCCGACTCCATGCCCCGTGCCGCGCCGCTGGAGATCATCGCCCGGACCGACGCCCCGGGCGACGAAGCGAAGCGTGCCGCGCTCTGGTCTGATTACCTCGACCGTTCCGCCGATCAAATCGACGTCGTCTTGATCTACGGGACCGACGCGGCCATCGAGACGATCACGGCGCGGCGGTTCGTGCGGGCCTGGAAGGCCGACGACGGCCGGGGGCAGGTCTGGCGGAAGCCCGAGGCTCGGTGACCCGAGCTAGCGGGCCGGGCCCAGGTGGACGATCGTGGCCCTGGCCGGGTCGAGATGCCGCGCGACGGCGTCGCGGACGGCCCTGGAATCGACGGCCTCGGTCCGCTTCCTGTACGAGGCGGGGTCGCCCCAGCTCAGCTCCCTGGTCAGGCGCTGTAGCTCGACGTTGGCCCGGGCCGACGACCGCGAGACGCCGGGCGGCAGAGGGATCGTGTCGACGTCGATGAATCCGATCATCTGGCCGACGATTGCACGGAGCTGGACAACCTCGGCGTCCGTCGGTGCCCCCTGGCCCGAGAGCTTGCCGACGCGATCGAGGATCCTGGCCTCCAGCGATTCCGGGTCGACGCCCGGGCGAACGTAGGCGTTGATGAGGAAGCACCCGTCGGCGTCGTTGCTGATGGCGGGGAGCCTGGCCAGGGCGGCAATGTCCGGGTCGGCAAAGAGGCGCTGCGTCAGCAGGAGGGACGCGACGGTCAGCGCCGGATGGTCGCGATCGGAGGGCGGGGCGCCGGCCAGGCGATCAGGAGGTGCCGCGCCCGGAGGTCCCAGGTCGCCGTAACGTGCCCCGGCTTCAGGGCCGGCGCGTCCGAGGGTAGGCCGGAGGGCGTGGGGATCGTCCCGAAGGCCGCCTCGATCTCCTCGCGCGCCTTCGCGGGGTCGAAGGCGCCGACGACGCAGAGGATGGATCGGTCCGGCCGCGCCGACCGCGACCAGAAGTCGCGGACGTCGTCGACCGTCAGCGCACGTGTCTTCGTCCGCATGGGCACGTCGGTCCGGCCGTGATAGGCCGCCTGGACGAAGGCGATCGAGGCGAATTTGGACGTGTATCCCTCGTCGAGTCGATCGACCTGTTCGACCTCGCCGAGGGTCCGCGGAACCTCCCGGTCGAGGACCTCCCGGGTGAACGTCGGCCCCTTGAGGCGCGACGCCTGGACGCGGACGGCCGCGGCCAGGTCGTCAGGTCGGACGTGGAGGTCGAAATACATGAAGGGCAGCAGCGTCTCGCCGTTCGCCCGGCCCTCGGCGAACCACCGCTCGACCGTCTTCGCCTCGTCCGACCCTGTCCGGCCGCCGAAGACCACGAGATGCTCGACGACGTGCGCGACATGGGGCTTGCCCGCGGGCTCGACGCGGAAGCCTGCGGGGAGGCCGAGGATGACGATCACCTCCGTCTCATCCGGAGCGGGCGCGAGGCGGACCCGGAGTCCGTTCGTCAGTGTAAATTCCGTTCGCGCAGACCCAGCGGCTTCCGCCTCGCAAGCGGCGAGGAGGGCCATCGCGGAAAAAACGGCCGCATTGAACCGTCGCATGGGGAATTCCCTCCGGTGACTCAGGTTGGGAGGTCCTGGGCCGCCATTCGCCGCTCGTCCGCCTGGCGGTAGCGATGGGCGACGACGGGTAGGAGGAGGGGGAACAGGATCAGCCCCTGGATGCCGGGCAGCCCGAGCCCGAACCAGATCCCGTAAGGCTGGGCACTCCGATAGGCGACGATCGCCGTGATCAGGAAGGCCACCGCCACGACGACGAACAGTAAACCGGCTCCGAGGACGAATCCCCGAGCCCTTCCTCTCGGAGCAAGCATGCCCGCGCACGCGCCCCAGAGGCCTCCCAGGCAGCCGAACAGCGTGCCCGGGAGCCACGCCCAGGCGTTCGGATCGAACCACGGCGTCGTCATTCGACTTTCCTCCCCTTGAGTGTGTCGCGGTGGGCCTCGAGCAGCTCTTTGGCGAGCGACGAGGGGACCTTGGCATCGGCCACGAGCACGCGGAGCCTCCGCTCGAACGGGTCGGCCGGCCTGGTGTCCTCGGCGGCCCTGACCTTCGCGATCAGCCGGTCGAGCCGGCCCCGGACCGTCGGGTACGAGACGCCGTATTCCTCGGCCAGCGCCTTCAACGACCCGGAGCAGAGCAGGAACCGCCGGAGGAACTGCGTGTCCTCCTCCTCCAGCGCCTCCAGCCACGCCGGTAGCGTCTCGGTCGCCTTGCTCATCGCGAATGGGCCTCGATCTCACCGCTCAACAAAATTGAAGTCCGACTGAAGATTATTGAGTTCAATAAAGTGGAAGTCAACCTGAATTTTATTCAGTGACGAGACTGTCGACTTACGTGGCCTTGCACTTCGGCTTGCGGCTTCCGACGGCCAGCCCGTACCCTGGCGATCTCAGTCCGAAGAACCGCCCCGCACGCCGGAGCCGATCGCGCATGGCCACGCTCGACGCCGAACTTGCCTTCGTGAAGGAACTGGCCCTGGAAGCGGCGACGATCTCGCGGGAGCGGGCGGGGTCGGTACGGCCGGACGAGAAGGCGAATCGGAGCTACGTCACCGACCTCGATCGGGACCTCGAGCAGCTCATCCGCGGCCGGCTGGCGGCGCGGTTCCCGGACGACGTGCTGACGGGCGAGGAATATGCCGCGGCGGGCGGGTCGGGGCCGAGGCGGTGGTCGATCGACCCAATCGACGGGACCGGCAACCTCGTCCACGCGCTGCCGCTCTGGGCGATCAGCATCGGGATGATCGACGCCGGCGAGCCCGCGCTGGGCGTGATCGTCATCCCGCCGCTGGGCGAACTGTACTGGGGCGTGAAGGGCCAGGGGGCGTTCCGCGACGGGCAGCGGCTGAACGTCCGCGACGCCGACGAGTTCCACGACCAGGACAACGTCTGCCTCGGCACGAATGCGATGAGGGCCGTCGACCCGCGGACGGTCCCCGGCCGGCTCCGCGACCTCGGCAGCGCGTGCTGCGAGCTGGTCTTCACGGCATCGGGCCGGCTGGCGGCCAGCACGTTCCTCGGCGAGGCGGCGCACGACGTGGCGGCGGGGATCGTGATCGCGTCCGAGGCCGGTTGTGCGATCGGGACGGTCGACGGAAGGAAGCTGACGCCGGCCGAGATGGTCGCCGAGACCCCGGTGGCCGTGCCGACGTTTGTCTCCCCGCCACGCCGGCTGGCCGCGCTGATGGGGCGGGCGCGACGTCTCGAATGAGCTTGCGGGGACGCCGCCTTTCATCGCACCCCGGGGCCCTTTATAATCGTGACCCTTGGGGTCGGCCGACATGACGCTGCGTCGCCTGGTCGCGGAGCTGCCCGAGGGGGTCGAGGGGCTCTGCCTGGTGCGGTTCGGGCTGGTGATCCGGAGGGTCTCGGCCTTCGGGTTCGCTCGGCGGATGGCGCGGCGGGTCGACCGGGCGGCGGCCGAAGCGATCGTCGAGGGCGCGGGGTTGCTTCACGCCGAGCGGTTCGCGATGGGGTGGCGGCACGTCGGGGCCTGGCAATACTGGGCCAGCTTCGAGGCGCTCGACGCCTGGTCTCGGCGGCCGCCGCACGCGGACTGGTGGCGCGAGGCCGTGGAGCGGATGAGGGCCCGGGGCGACTTCGGTGTCTACCACGAGGCGTTCCTCGTTGCGAGGCAGGACATCGAATCGATCTACCTCGACTGCCCGCCGATCGGCCTCTCCGCCTTCGGCGCGACGGCCGAGCCGGTCGGCCCGAAGACGACGGCACGGGACCGGCTGGGGCGGAGGCCGACCTGAGCTGTCCGGACGAGAGAGCAGGCGACGATGGGTCATTGGGGCGTCAAGAGTTACGAGAACGACGACGCGGCCGACGCCCTCGACGCCGGGTTTGCCCGCGCCCACGGCACGACTTATGAAGACCTCATGGATGACGCAAATCCGCTGACACCCGAGCAGGTCCAGCAGCGACTCGCCGGGCCCGCGACCTTGACCGCGTCGCTCGGCGCCCTGGCCGAGGACGTCGGCCGGCCGATCGAGGAGTGGGACGAGGTCGAGCGGCTGGCCTACGCGGGCGTCGTCGTCCGCCACGCAGAGCTGGACGTGCCGATCCCCGCCGAGTTCCGCGACGTCGCCCTCGCCTTCCTCCGCGACGAGCCGATCGACTGGGAGGAGGCGACCGCACGCCGACTCCGCCGCGACAAGGAGATCCGCCTGCTCGAATCGAAGGCCTGACCCGAACGAGGGGACCCCATGCCCGAGCGCAGGACACTGGAATTCGCCCGGCTCAGCGACGTGATGCCCGACGTGGATCGGCTCCTGGCGGGCCACTCGACGGTCGGGAACTGGTCGCTCGGCCAGGTCTGCAACCACCTCGCCGGTGCGATCCAGAAATCGGTGGACGGTTACGGTGTCCAGGCCCCCTGGCTGATCCGGGCGACGATAGGATCCGTCATCAAGAAGAAGATCCTCGGCGATCGGCGGATTAGGTCTGGAATCAAGACCTCCGAGGAGATCCTGCCGAAGACGGGACTGGACTCCCGCGCCGAGGCCGAGGCGCTACGGGCCTCAATCACTTACTACCTCACCCATCCCGAGCCGCGGGCCGTGCACCCGTTCTTCGGGCGAATGACGGGCGATGAATGGGACCAGCTTCATTGCATCCACTGCGCCCACCACCTGAGCTTCGTCGTGCCCGCCTAGGCACAGGGCGATCCGCGCCGCCTCTCGACACCGGGACATCCGCCGCATGACCTCTCCAGCCGCCCCACCCCCGCCCGATGCCCAGGTCGGCGACCGCGGTCGCGCGTGGCCCTGGGTGGTTGCGCTGGCGGCGGCCGGCGCGGTCCTGACGCTCTTGCCGCACCTGATCAGGCTCGTCAGGACCGGCGACGCCACTTATGTTGCCGACGGCGACGCCCTACTGTATCTCGCCTGGTCGCGGGACATCGTCCGCCACGGCGGCTTCGCGATGACCGATGCGGTCCGCCGGCCAAGCGGGCCGATGATGCACCCGTGGATCTTGTTCGTCCCCCCGGCGTGGGTCGCCCATCAACTCGGGGTGGGGATGACGGGGCTGGGAATCCTCTGGCGGCTGCTGGCCGGTCCGGCCCTGGCGCTGGCCCTCTACGCGGCCGTCCGCCCGTTCACCAGGTCGGCGAGGGGCGCGGCCGGGCTGGCGGCGTTCCTCCTCTTCGATGCGGGGCTGCTCTTCGGGCAGATCATCCAGCGATCGGGGGAGATCCTCATTTCCTCGCTCGTGTCGGGCCGGGGCGATTTCTTCGCCGACGTGCCGCGGCTGATGCCCCATCTCCGGGTGCCGACGCCGGCCCTGGCCCTGCCCTTCCTGCTCGCCCACATCGCGCTGGCGCACCGGGCGCGGCGGCTCGGGACGACCCGCTCGGCCCTGGCGGCGGGGGCCTCGCTGGGCGTGCTGTTCCACGTCTACTTCTACTTTGCGACGACCGCGGCCCTGGGCACGGCGCTCGCCTGGCTGCTCGATCGGGGCGGCCGGCGGACCTACGCGGTGATGCTTTGCGTCGCCGCGGTGCTGGCGGCCCCGGCGGCGATCGAGGGGGCGCGGATCAAGGCGAAGACGCCGAGCGATTGGCTCGTGCGGACCGACAAGTTCGCCCCCATCGATCGGTGGGACCCCGGCAACCTGATCCTGCCGAAGCTCCTGATCCTCGAGTGGCTCGCCGCGGCCTGGCTCGTCTTCCGCTCGCGGCGCGACCTGATTTACATGTGGGCCTGCACCGGGGCCGGCCTGGCCCTGAGCAACCAGCACATCCTCACCGGGGTCAACCTGGAGAACTTCCACTGGATCTACGCCTACGGCACGGCGTTCAGCCTCCTCCTCGCTCTGCTGGTGCTGCCCTGGCCCTCGCGGCTCCGCGCCTGGCGGTGGCTCGCGCCGCTGCTCGTCGCGGTCCAGGTGGCGCTCGGCCTCGGCTTCCGGGCCGCGGAAGCCGTCAAGTCGCGGGAGTCGAATTACTACCTCGACATGCTCGACGAATGGCGGCGCGAGCCGTTCTCGATCCCTGCGGGGTCGGTCGTGGCCGGCCCGCCCGACCTGCTGCTGCTGCTGGGGGCGATCGAGGACGTCCACCCGCTCGGCGGCAGGCTGGTCGACTATAGCTCGGCGATCGAGGACGACGAGCGCCACGAGCGCGACTCGCTCGACCTGGCCCTGATCGGGTTCACTCCCGAGGAGGCGGCCGCGGAGGTCGCGCGGACCCATCACCTCAGCGGCGACGAGCGGGCCTCTCGACGGCGTCGGTTCGCGGAGCTCGCGGCCGTGCCGGGAGGCGCGGTCGACGAGTACGGCGTCGCCGCGATCGTCACCCCGGGCGGCCGCCGGCCGCCGGCGGCCCTGGGCGACCGGGCACGGCTCGCCGAGCGCGGGCGGACCTGGGACCTCTGGGTCGTCGGGCCGCCATGAGATGTTCCCCCGCGTGCAAGACTGTCCTATGATTCAAATAAGTAGGTCGGCCCCGCCCGCCGCACCGCAGATCTGGGAAGGATGGGCATGACGATCCTGATCGCCGAGGATGACCCGGTCTCTTCGCTGGTCTTGCGACACTCACTCGAGGGGCTGGACGAGGAGGTCGTCGCGGCGACCAACGGTGAAGATGCGTGGCGGATCGTCCGCGACCGCGACGACGTCCGGGTCGTGATCTCGGACTGGATGATGCCCCGGCTCGACGGGATCGAGCTCTGCCGACGGATAAGGGCTCTGGCCGACCGGCCTTACGTCTACTTCATCCTGCTGACGGCCAGGGCCTTCCGCGAGGACCGGCTGGCCGGCCTCGAAGCCGGGGCCGACGACTTCCTCACCAAGCCGCTCGATCGCGCCGAGCTGATCGCGCGGCTCAGCGTCGCCCGCCGGCTGATCGCGACGCAGGAAGAGCTGCGGCTCCGCTCCGAGCAGCTCGAGCGACTCCATGTCGAGCTCCGGCGCCAGAACGAGCGGCTCGCCGAGCTGGCGACCACCGACGGGCTGACCGGCCTGAAGAACCACCGCCACTTCCGCGACGCGCTCGGACTCGGGCTTTCGCTGGCGAACCGCCAGAACATGCCCTACTCACTGGTCATGCTCGATGTCGACCGCTTCAAGCAATACAACGACGCCTTCGGCCACCCGGCCGGCGACGAGGTGCTCTGCGACCTGGCGCGGGTGCTCCGCGAGGGCGTGCGCGAGCACGACCTCGTGGCCCGCTACGGCGGCGAGGAGTTCGTCCTGCTCCTGCCGATGACCGACGCCCCGTCCTCGGGGGTGGTCGGCGAGCGGCTCCGGGCCGCGATCGCGTCGCGCGCCTGGCCGCTCCGCCCGATCACGGCGAGCGTGGGCATCGCGACGACCGGCCCGCGGGTCACCACCGCCGCGCGGCTGCTCGACCTCGCCGACCAGGCGCTCTATCGCTCCAAGGCCGAGGGCCGCAATCGGGTCACCCACGCCCGGGACCTGGAGTCCGCGGGCGAAGGGTCGTCGCGGCTCGCCGCCGCCCCGGGGGCGTGAAGCCGCACCGGGGCCGAACGATCGAGATCCGACGCGATCAGCGCCGCTCGCTGTAGACCTTCTGGAGGAGCCGGAGCACCTCCAGGTACAGCCACACGAGCGTGACCATCAGCCCGAACGCGCCGTACCACTCCATCGACTTCGGGGCGCCGTAGGCCACGCCCTTCTCGATCATGTCGAAGTCGAGCAGGAGGTTGAACGCCGCCAGGCCGACGACGAACAGGCTGAACAGGATGCCAATCTTACCCCCGGCGTGGATGAACGGCACGTTCACGCCGAAGAGGTGGAGGACCATCGTCAGCAGGTACATCAGGCAGACGGCCCCGGTGGCGGCCATGATCCCCGCGGCCAGCTTGTCCGTGACGCGGATCGTCCGCGTCAGGTAGAGCGTGAGCATGATGAAGAGGGTCCCGCACGTGAGGCCGACCGCCTGGATGGCGATGCCCTGGTACGCCGGCATCCGCGACTCGACAAGCTTCGACAACGCGCCGAGGAAGACGCCCTCGAGCGCCGCGTAGACCGGGGCGGTCCAGGGAGCGAGCGTCGGCTTGAAGCAGGTGATCATCGCGACGATGAAGCCGCCGATCGCCGCCCCGCCGAGCAGGCCGCCGGTCATGTTGCCGCTGCCGGCCTCGTTCCAGGCCCAGAGCGCCGTGGCGCTGAGGATCGCCAGAAGCAGGAAGGTCTTGGAGACCGTCCCCTGGACGGTCATCGTCGTGCTGCGCGGGGCCGCGTACGACTCGCCCCAGGAACCCTGGGCGGCGTACTGGTTGAAGCCCATGGCGAGGGCCGGATTGTTGGACTTCACGATCGTTCCCCTGAATCGCGGGAGGTCCGGCCAGGGCGCGGACGGAGCGCCCTCGGACCGATATCCATCCTACGACCCCCATTGTGCTCCGGTTCGGCCCGTTTGACAACGGGAAGGACCGGTCTCCCCGGACCAATTCAGCCCGAGGTCGCCTGCCGGGCCGGGGGCGGTGGCGGCGGCGTCGGCGCCGGCAGGGACGGGGCCGGTCGCGGTACGCGACGGGCGACCGAGCGGGCGACGGCCGCCTCGAGGTCGTGCTCGCGGAGGATCCGCCGAATGCTCTCGCTCGACGCGAACACGCCGAACCGCTTCCCGCGAATGATCTCGGCCCGGCCGACGCAGACGCCGACGACCGTGCCGTCGGTCGTGAACAGCCCGCCGCCCGACCGGCCGTGCTCGGGGGGCTTCTCGACGAGGAGGAACGGCCGCGGGCCGCCGCCGTTGCCCATGTCGATCCTGGCGTAGTCGAAGACCCGCGAGCCCCAGCTCGCGAGCGTCTCGCCCAGGTCGATACCGACCGAGACCACCGCCTCGCCGCGCGGTGGCTCGCCCGACCCCGGGGCGATCCGGGCGACGTACGGCATGGCCTCGAAGCCCGCGACCCGGATCACGGCCAGGTCGGACGCCTTGTCGAGGGCGACGACCCGCGCCGGCACTTCCCGCGGCCATCCCGCGGCCGGCTGGCGCCGCTCGAGTCCGAGGTTGTAGCGGTGGACCTCGATGTAGAGCGCCCCGTCCCCCTCCAGGACGTGCGAGGCCGTCAGCACGAGCGACTCGCCGGGGATCGAGGCGATGACCGTCCCGCTCCCCTGGTGCTTGCCGCGGCGGACGATGACCGTCGGCCGGAAGGTCAGGTCGTGGCCCGGCGGCGGGGTCGGGGTCGCGGCGGGCGGGCCGTCGGCCATGGCCGGCACGGGGATCGCGCAGGCCAGCGCAATCCCTACGAGTTGCCGCCGGAGAGACCCACCGATCATCGCCCGTCCTCCCGTCGACTCCGACCGTCCACCCGATTGTGCGGTGGCGACCGGCGGCGTGCAAGCCGCATCGGGGGCGGGTCTCGGGTCGGTCCCACCCCAGCCGCGACGACGACCGAACCCGAGCGTGCAAGTTATGTGCGGAACGGTGCGGAGGCGCTCGCCCCTCGGGCCGGGGAGGCGGGCGTCCCGGCAAATCCCGCCGCCCCTCCTCCCGGGCCCGCCCCGGAGGCCGCATCCCGCACAAAGCTGCACTGAAATGAACATCACTTGCACGCTCGGGTTCGGTCGTCGGGACGCCGACCGACCCAGGACCCGACCGATCCGGACGGACACGCCCGGGGGCCGCCGGGTCGATCGGCCGCTGGGGGCTAGGCGAGGCCGAGGGAGCTTGCTACGATCGCGCGGTCACGGAGGGCCACCGCCGGAGAGCTCTGCACTCATCCGTCGGAGGAGACTACCCGCGGCGCCTCATCGCTCCGGCGGTCAGGTGGTCACGGGGCGGGCGGTCATCATGGATTGGAGGGCCGCCCAGTTCCGCCGCCGAGCGATTGCCCTCGCCTTCATGCCCATCCGGCTCGATAAACTGGTCTCCGAGCGATTCGCCCTCTCGCGCCGCGCCGCGCAGGACGCCGTGCGCAACGGCCGGGTCGACGTCGCGGGCGAGCGATGCGACGAGCCCGGCCGCGAGATCGAGCCCGACGCCGACGTGGCCTTCTTCCCCAACCGGCCCAAGGCGCGGAAGGTCGCGGGCCGGCTGCGGATCCTCCATGAGGATCGGCACGTCGTCATCGTCGACAAGCCGGCCGGCCTGCTCACGCTGCCGACGCCGAGGCAGGAGCGCGACACCCTGCTCGACCGCGTGTCGCGCTATCTCGCGATCCGCCACGGCGGCCGGCCCTTTGCGGGGGTCGTCCACCGGCTCGACCGCGACACGTCGGGGCGCTCGCCTTCGCCAAGTCGCCCGAGGCCGTCCGCGCGTTCCAGGACCTCTTCAAGGCCCACGACATCGAGCGGCAGTACCTGGCCGTCGTCGAGGGCGTGATGCCTCGCGAGACGGGGACGATCGACCTGGCCCTCGTCACCGACCGCGGCGACCTCCGCCGCGGCGTCGCCCGGCGCCCTGGAGAAGGCCGGCGGGCGGTGACGCACTACCGCGTCGTCGAACGGTTCGGCCCGGTGGCGACGCTCGTCGCCTGTTGGCTCGAGACCGGCCGGACGCACCAGATCCGCATCCACCTGGCCGAGCAGGGGCATCCGGTCGTCGGAGACCTCGTCTATCGCCCCAAGGAGCAGCCCCGCTGCAAGGCGACGTTCCACCGCCAGGCGCTGCACGCCCAGACGCTCGGGTTCGTCCACCCGCTGACGAAGCAGTCGGTCCGCGTCGAGGCCCCGCTGCCGATGGATATGGAGGAGCTTGTCGTCGACCTGCGGAATCGGTACGGCATCGCCGGCGCCGGGGGGTGAGGGGCGAGAGTTCCGTCATGGGAGGGCGAGGCTCCGCCAGAGCCCGGGTCTCGCGCGGCGATTCGTCGAGGGCCCGATCCCCGAAGGCGCGTCATGCCCGGGCACGGGCGGAGCCTCGCCCTCCCAAAAGAGGGCCGGCCCGCCCTTGCCGGACGGGGCGCGTTTCGTCTAACCTGAAGGGGCTCGAACTCCCTTCCGTTCGCCATCGAGGTCCGATGAGGTCGACGTCGCCGGGTCGATCGGCGTGGTCCTGGGCCGGGGCGCTGTGCGTGCTCCTGGCGTCGGGCGTCGTCGGCCCGAGTCAGGCCCGCGCGGGATGCGCGCATTACGCCCAGCGATCGGCCGTGCTCGCGTCGCTCGAACTCGCCCGGACGCCGATCGAAGCTCCCAAACTTCCTGACCGACCCGCGCCTTGCAAGGGCGCGATGTGCTCGGGCCAACCTGCCCCGCCCGTCTCCTCGAGCGCGCCCGTCCCAGTCCGCATCGGGGCCTGGGCGATCCTCACGCCTCCTCCGCCGTCGCCGGCCCCGGCGTCGACCTCGCTCCCCCTCGACGAGCGGGACGCCCGCGCGCTCCATCCCGCCGGCTCGGTCTTCCACCCGCCTCGCCCTTCCCTTCCCCACCGCTCGTCCTGAGAGCCCGGCCGATGGGGCCGCGCCGACCTGCGTGCCCTCGCCGCATGGTCGTGGGCCTTCGGCCCGCGCCGAACCATCCCAAACATTCCGGTCGCGGTCTCGTCGCGCCGAATCGGCTGCGCCCGACCGCGTCCCAACGAGCGACCATTCTCTCTTGGAGGACGGGACCATGGCCGAGGCGAACGTGATCAGCAACCAGGAATCGATCCTCGCCAACCAGGGGAAGATCCTGGCGAATCAGGAGTCGATCGAGTCGAACCAGGCGAAGCTCGACAAGATCGTGGCGAACCAGGCGGCGATTCTGTCCAACCAGGAATCGATCCGCGACAATCAGAAGAAGCTCGACAAGATCGTCGCCAACCAGGCCACGATCACGGCCAATCAGGAGTCGATCCTGACCAACCAGGCGAAGCTCGACGCGGTGCTCGCCAACCAGGCGACAATCACCGCGAACCAGGAACATATCCAGTCAAACCAGGACAAGATCCTGGCGAATCAGCGCGAGATCATCGCCAACCAGAAGAAGCTCCTCGCGAAGTGAAGGCATCGGGACGTTCCTGGGGTGGCAGGGGTTGGCTTGCCAACCCCTGCCACCCCTACCCAGCGGAGATCACCGATGAGAACGACCGCCGTCACGATCCTCGCCGCGACTTTCGTCGCGCTACCCCTCGGATGCGGCAAGGAGGCGGCGCCCGGCTCGCCGTCGGCGGCGCCATCGTCGGGCCCGGCGAGGGTGAAGGTTGCCTACCTCGGCCTGACCTGCGAGGCCGCGATGTTCGTCGCGGAGGAGAAGGGCTTCTTCAAGGACGAGGGGCTCGACGTCGAGCTGGTGAAGACTGACTGGGACGGCCTCCGCGACGGCCTCGGCCTCGGCCGGTTCGACGCCAACTACACGCTCATCATGTACCTGCTCAAGCCGATCGAGAGCGGCCTCGATGTCAAGATCACCGGGGGCGTCCACTCGGGATGCCTGCGGGTCCAGGCGGGCGTGAAGTCGGAAATCAAGTCGCCGAAGGACCTGAAGGGCAAGCGGATCGGCGTGCCGACCCACCTGGGGAGCCCGCCGTTCCTCTTCACCAGCCGCGTGCTGGCGGCGAACGGGATGGACCCGAAGAAGGACGTCGAGTGGGTCGTCCTGCCGCCCGACGTCCTCGGCCTGGCCGTGGACAAAGGGCAGGTCGACGCCGTCTGCGACTCCGAGCCGATCGGCTCGATCCTGCTCGCCCAGGGCAAGGTCCGCACGATCGCCGACCAGGCCGAGGACCCGCCGTACAAGGACGAATACTGCTGCGCTGTGGTCGTCAGCGGGTCCCTGGCGAAGCGCGACCCGGCTTCGGCCGCGAAGGTGACGCGGGCCCTGCTCAAGGGGGCACGCTGGACCGAAGAAAACCCCACGGCCGCGGCGAAGCTGTCGGTCGAGAAGAAGTACATCGCGGCGTCGGTCGAGGTGAATGCCCAGGCGATCTCGAAGCTCAAGTACATGCCCGGCATCGCCCGCTGCCGGACGAGCCTCGACCTCGCGGCGACCGAGATGAAGACCGCTGGCCTCCTCAAGCCGGACACGAACCCCTCGGAGCTGGCCGCGCGGGCATGGCTCGACCTCGACGGGGTGAGTGACGACTGGGTCAAGGGCCTGAAGGTCGAGACCGTCGCGGGCGGCGGTCCGGCGGTACCGGACGCGAGCGTCCTCGCCGCATTCTCGATCGATCGGGTGAAGACCTGCTGCGATCACGACTGATCGGGAGACACGACTCTTGTCCTCCTCGACCGCCGAATTGACGATGCCCGCCGCCGGCCCGACCGCTGGTGAGGACATGCCGCGCGTCGCGACCACGCGTGGCGGCGGCGTGGCGTCCGTGCTGGCGCCGGCCGGGGCGGCGATCGCGGCGCTGGTCGTGCACAAGCTCGTCCCGAACCTCCAGCCGGCCGGTCCTTCCGGCCCCTATCCGACCTTGCTCGTGGCCCTGCTGGCCGTCTCGCTCGTGCTGGCCGTCATCGCGTGGGCCTGGCGTCGTCCCCGGGCCTGGGCCCGCCAGAACGGGCCGCTCTGGGGGGAGCAATCGCGGCGCTGGCGCTCTGGGACCTGGTCACGCTCAAGCTCGCCTGGATGCCCCTGCCCTACTTCCCGGGTCCCGACGCGGTGCTCGCGGGGATGATCGATGACCGATGGCTACTCCTCGATAGCGCGGGCCAGTCGCTCAAGATGCTGCTGGCCGGCTACGCGGCGGGGACTTTGGCGGGGGTGGTCAGCGGGGTCCTGATCGGCTGGTCGCGGCGGGTCCGCTACTGGGGGATGCCGTTCCTGAAGCTCGTCGGTCCGATCCCCGCGACGGCGTACGTGCCGCTGGCGATGGCGCTGTTCTCGAATGCCTTCGTCTCGGGCGCCGCGCTGATCGCGCTGGCCGTCTGGTTCCCGGTGACGATGCTCACGAGCTCGGGCATCGCGAACGTGCCGGTCTCCTATCTCGACGTCGCGAGGACCCTCGGCGCCGGGCGGGCGTACCTGATCTTCCGCGTCGCGATTCCGGCGGCGACGCCGAGCATCTTCCTCGGCCTGTTCATGGGGCTGGGCGCATCGTTCCTGACGCTGATCGTCGCCGAGACCGTGGGCGTGCGGTCGGGCCTGGGGTGGTATCTCAAGTGGCAGCAGGGTTACGTCGAATATGCCAAGGTCTACGCGGCCCTGGTCATCATGGCGGCGTTCTTCTCGGGCCTGATGACGCTGCTCTTCAGGCTCCGCGACCGCGTGCTGGGCTGGCAGACGGGCGCGATCCGATGGTGACCGTCGCGATGGATATCGACAGGCAGTCGACTGCGGCCGAGGGCTCGTCGCTGGCGATCCGCGGCGTGAGCAAGTCGTTCCGCGCGGCCGACGGTGGGATCGTCCCGGCGCTCGACGGCCTCTCGCTCGCGATAGCGCCGGGCGAATTGGTCTCGCTCATCGGCCCGAGCGGCTGCGGCAAGAGCACTCTGCTGCGGCTGATCGCGGGGCTGGACCGACCGGACGCGGGCGAGCTCCGCGTCGGGAATGAGCCGATCGCCGGACCCGCCGCGAGCCGGGGCCTCGTGTTCCAGGATCCTAGCCTTTTCCCCTGGCTGACCGTCCGCGGCAACATCCGCGCCGGGCTCGTCGCGCGAGGCGTGCTGGGGCGGCATCGACACGAGGTCGAGGAGTTCCTCCGGCTGGTTGGGCTCGACGGCTTCGCCGACGCCTATCCCCACCAGCTCTCCGGCGGGATGGCCCAGCGGGCGGCACTGGCCCGCGCGGCGATCAACCGGCCCCAGGTGCTCCTGCTCGACGAGCCGCTCGGGGCGCTCGATCAGTTCACGAGGATGCGGATGCAGGACGAGGTACTGCGCCTCTGGCGGGCGCGGGGGACGACGATGGTCCTCGTCACGCACGACATCGACGAGGCGATCTACATGAGCGACCGGATCGTCGTCCTGACCCCGCGGCCGGGTCGCGTCGAGCGGATCATCGACGTCGCGCTCGACCGGCCGCGGCATCGCAACGACCCGCGGTTCCTCGCGCTCCGGGCCGAGATCCTCGAAGAGCTCCACTTCGCGGGCGACGAGCCGACGGGCGGGGAGGCCGGGCGATGAGCAGCGGGAAGCGACTCGCCCTGATGTTCGTGGGCCTCGCCCTGTTCGCCGCGGCGATGACTACCGTCATCGTGATCGGGCTGCGTCGGGGCGGCCAGGCTCCGCAAGCGGCCGGCCCAACGCTCCCGCAGCCTGGCTCGCCGGAATATGCCGAGACGGTCGGGGCGTTCTACGGCGGGGTCACGGCGCTCGATGTCGACGCGAACGACAACGCGCGGCAAATGCTCGATCGCGCGGTCACGCTCGCCCCCGGCGAGCCCGCGGCGTGGGCCGACCTGGGGCTGCTCGAGATCCGCTCGCGGAATTACGACGCTGCGGCGAACGACCTGGCGAAGGCCCGCGAGCTCGCGCCGAACTCCGGCGCGATCGAGCGGCTGCTCGGCCTGCTCGACAGCCAGCGCGGGACGTCAGCGGGGGCGGTCGGCGCACCTGGGCCGGTCCGTCGAGCTCGATCCTGATGATCTCAGGGCCCGGGCCGCCCTCGCCGAGGAGCTCGAGCGCGAGGCCGGCCCCAGCGGCGGCCCCGAGACGGCCGACGAGCCGCTCCGGCTGATGGGCGAGATCCTCAAGCGGCAGCCCGACAACCTCTTCGTCCTCCTCGAGCGAGCGCGGCTCGCCGCGAAGCGCGGGGATGCCGAGGCGCTCCGGGACAGCGTCGGCCGCATCGGCCGGTTCGCCAGCGACGGACCTCCGATGGCCCAGCGGGCCTACGATGCGCTCAAGGCGGTCGACCCCAAGGCGCGTGAGGCGCCGATCCGCGTCGTCGCCCTGCGGAACACGCTCTCGCAGCAGCCCGCGTTCCGCCAGGGGGCCAACGTGGTCAAGCTGCCGGCCGGGACAGTCGGCGAGCCGGTCCGTCAGTTCCTCAAGATGACGCCGCCCAGGCCCGAGCCCTCACCGCCCGACGAGGCGCTGGCCTTCGCCGTCGAGCCCGTCTCGGACAAGGGCGGCAACGGCTGGAACGTGCTGCTGGCCGAGTCGATGACCGGCCAGGGGCCGCCCTCGGTGTTCGTCGCCGGTCTGCGCGAGTTGAAGAACGCCGACGGGTCAGCCGCGACCCTGGCCTTCCCCGACGGCGGGGCGTTCCCCACACCCCACGCCATCCTCGCCGCGGACCTGAACTCGGACTACCGGCTTGACCTGGCCCTTGCGGGCGCGGGGGGGCTGAAGCTCTACCAGCAGAAGGAAGATGGGAGCTTCGCCGACGTCACTGCGGCGACGAAGCTCGACGCGACCGTCCTCGGCAGGCGTTACCACGGGGCATGGGCGACCGACGTCGAGATGGACGGCGACCTCGACGTCGTGCTCGGCCTCCGCGAGGGGCCGGCCGTCGTCCTGCGGAACAACCGCGACGGCACGTTCCGGCCGATCAACCCGTTCGAAGGGCTGTCGGACCTCCGCGACTTCGCGTGGGCCGACTTCGACGGCGACGGCGACCCCGACGCCGCGGGGCTCGACGCGAAGGGGGCGGTGCGGATCTTATCCAACGACCGCGCCGGGCGGTTCCGATCGGTCCCGTCACCGGCGGAGCTCGACGGTGCCGTTGCGCTCGCGATCGCGGACCCCGACGCGGACGGGACGATGGACCTGCTCGTCCTCGGCGGCGACGGCTCGGTCCATCGCGCGTCGGCCCGCGACGACGGGCGATCGTGGGAGGCCGCCGAGCTCGTGCGCGGGGCGGCCGTCGGCGACGGTGCGCGGCTCTTCGCGGCCGACCTCGACAACAACGGCGCGACCGACCTCGTCGCGTCCGGCACGTCGGGCGGCTGGATCGGGCTCGGCGATGGGTCGGGCCGGTTCAAGACAGCTCCGGCCCCGAAGGGCATTCGGGTCTTCTCGATCGTCGACCTGAACAGCGACGGGACGCTCGACCTCGTCGGACTCGATGGCCACGGCCGGCCCGTCCGCGGCACCGGCCGCGGAACGAAGAGCTATCACTGGCAGGTCATCCGGCCCAAGGCTCAGAAGGTCTACGGAGACGGGCGCATCAACTCGTTCGGAGTCGGCGGCGAGGTCGAAGTCCGCGCGGGGCTGCTCGTGCAGAAGCAGGTGATCGCCGGGCCGGTCGTGCACTACGGCCTCGGCGACCACAAGGTGGCCGACGTCGCGCGGATCGTCTGGCCCAATGGGACCAACCAGGGCGAGTTCGATATCGCGGCCGACAAGGCGATCACGACCGAGCAGCGGCTCAAGGGATCGTGCCCGTTCCTCTATGCCTTCGACGGCACGGGCATCGCCTTCGTCACCGACGCCATCTGGCGCTCGCCGCTCGGCCTGCGGATCAATGCCCAGGACACGGCCGGGTCGTCGCAGACGGAAGACTGGGTGAAGATCCGCGGCGACCAGCTCGCGGCGAAGGATGGCCAGTACGACCTGCGGGTCACGGCCGAATTGTGGGAGACGCACTACTGGGACCACTTCGCCCTGATGGTCGTCGACCACCCAAAGGGGACGGAGGTCTTCGTCGACGAGCGGTTCGCGCGCGAGCCGCCGAAGCTCGCCGTCCACGCGACGGGGCCGCTGATGGCGATCCGCTACGCCCGCGACGACAATGGGAACGACGTGACGGAGACGGTCCGCGACCGCGACGGCCGCTACCTCGACACATTCGGCCGCGGCCAGTACCAGGGCGTCACGCGCGACCACTGGGTCGAGGTCGAGATCGGCGACGACGTCCCGCGCGATCGGCCGCTGTACCTCGTCGCGCAGGGCTGGATTCATCCGACCGATAGCTCGATCAACGTGGCGCTCGCGCAGGGGAGTCACGAGCCGCCGCGCGGGTTGTCGCTAGAAATCGCGACGGCCGACGGCAAGTGGACCGTCGCGCGGCCCGACCTCGGGTTCCCCGCGGGGAAGAACAAGACGATTCTCATCGACCTCGACGGCGTCTTCTGTCTCGGCGCCCCGCGTCGTTTGCGGCTACGGACGAACCTCGAAGTCTTCTGGGATCGCCTCGTCGTGGCTGTCGCCGCGCCCGAGACGACCTTGAAGACGCAACGGCTCGCAGCGACCTCGGCCGAGCTACGTTACCGAGGCTTCTCGCGGATGACGCAGGCGGACATCAGCTCGCCCGAGCTGCCCGACTACAATGTCCTCGACGGCACGTCCCAGCGGTGGCGCGACCTGATCGGCTACTACACGCGGTTCGGCGATGTCCGCGAGTTGTTGAAGGGCGTCGACGACCGCTACGTGATCGCCAACGCCGGGGACGAGCTGGCGCTCCGCTTCGACGCCCCGCCCGCGCCCGGGGCCGGCTGGGTCCGGGATTTCGTCCTGATCGGCGACGGATGGAACAAGGACGGCGACTACAACACGGCGTTTTCGAAGACGGTCCTGCCCCTGCCTTCGCACGCCCGCCCGGCCTACGACACGCCGCCCGGCGCGCTCGAGGACGACCCGGTCTATCAGGCTCATCCCGCCGACTGGGCGGAGTTCCATACCCGTTACGTCACGCCCGACACGTTCCAGAAAGGCCTCAGGCCGAGGGCGGAGTCTCATCCATGAAACACGCCGGTCTCATCGCATTCGTCCTGCTCGTGATCGAAGTCGCCGCGGTGCCGGTGCTCAACCGGCGCTACTCCGTGGCGAGTCCGGATGTCCCTCCGGCCGACGTCGCCAGGGGGCAATCGGCGTCACGCTACGGAGTCCAGCTTGAAGAAATCTCGAAATCGGCCGGCGTCGACTTCACGCACCACGCGCCGAAGCTCGACTCGAAGCTCGACCACATCATGCCACAGATCGCGTCGATGGGCGCGTCGGCCGCGGTGGCCGACTTCGACCGCGACGGCTGGCCCGACTTCTACACGACCGACAGCGGCGAGGGGACGCACAACCGGCTCTATCGCAATCAGCACGACGGCACGTTCCGCGACGTCGCCGCCGACATGGGCGTCGCCGACGTGAACCGGCCCGGCACGGGCGTCTCGATGGGTTCCGTTTGGGGCGACTACGACAACGACGGCTTCGAGGATCTTTTCCTCTACAAGTGGGGCAAGCCCGAGCTGTTCCACAACGACGCCGGCAAGGGCTTCACGCGCGTCACCGAGGCGGCCGGGTTCCCCGCGTGGGTCAACGCCGGGTGCGCGACGTGGCTCGATTACGACCGCGACGGATTGCTCGACCTCTTCCTCGCCGGCTACTGGGCGGACGGGCTCGACCTCTGGCATCTCTCCTCGACGAAGATGATGCCCGACAGCTTCGAGTACGCCCAGAACGGCGGGCGGAAGTACCTCTTCCGCAACAAGGGCAATGGGACTTTCGAGGAGGTCACGAGTCAGGTCGGCATCGACAGCCACCGCTGGGCCCTCTGCGCGGCCGCGGCCGACCTGCGGGGGACGGGGTACCCGGACCTGTTCGTCGCCAACGACTACGGCGTCTCGGAGCTCTATGCGAACCAGGGAGGCAAGTCATTCCGCGAGGTCGGCAAGCCGACGGGCATCGGCTTCGCGCCGAAGAGCGGGATGAACGTCTCGTTCGGCGACATCTTCAACCAGGGGCGGTTCTCGGTCTACGTGACGAACATCTCCGAGGAGGGTGTCCTGATCCAGGGGAACAACCTCTGGGTGCCGAAGGAGGGGACGAAGGGCGACGGCATCCAGTACGAGAACCTCGCCAACGAGCTGGGCGTCGAGCTGGGCGGGTGGAGCTTCGGGGCGCAGTTCGGCGACCTGAACAACGACGGCAATCAGGACCTGTTCCTCACCAACGGCTACGTCTCGGCCGCGCCGGGGACGAGCTACTGGTTCGAGTTCTCGCAGATCGCCGGCGGCCACGCCGCGATCATCAACGACGCCAAGAACTGGCCGGCGATGCGGGGCAAGAGCCTCTCGGGCTACCAGCCCAAGAAGGTCTGGCTCAACGACGGCGCAGGGCGATTCACTGAGGTCGCGCAGGCCGTCGGATACACCGACACCCACGACGGCCGCGCCGTGGCCCTGGTCGACCTCTGGAACCGCGGCGTGCTCGACGTGATCGTCGCCAACCAGCGCGGGCCGCTCCTGATCTACAAGAACTCCGTCCCGCCCGAGAACGCCTGGATCGACTTCGAGCTGACCGGCACGAAGTCGAACCGCGACGCCGTCGGCGCCCAGGTCCGTCTCTTCTGGCACGGGCAGGAGCAGTTGCAGGAGGTATCGGGCGGGGCAGGCTATTCGGCCCAGAACCAGCACAAGCTCCACTTCGGGCTCGGCAAGTCGCCCAGGGTCGAGAAGGCCATCATCCGCTGGCCGTCCGGCGCCCAGCAGGTCATCGAGGCCCCGGCCGTGGGGCGGGTCCACCAGATCGAGGAGCCGAAGTAACATGGCCACCACGACCCTCCCCACGACGCCCCCGCCCGCGCCGCCGCAGATGAAGCGTCGCCGCGTGACGATCGACAACCGCTACCTCCCGCCGCTGCTCATCTCCTTGATCTTGCTCGGGGCGCAGCTCAGCTTCGGCGTGCTCGAGAGCTACACGCGGACGCTGCTGGCGATCGGCACGAGCATCCTCGCCGAGGTGATCCTGTCGCGCCTGCTGGTCGGCAAGTGGCCGCACCTGGCGAGTGCGTACGTGTCGGGGATCAGCGTCGGCATCCTGATCCGCTCGCCGTTCTACTGGCCCTACGCGATGTGCAGCCTGATCTCGATCACGTCGAAGTACGCGATCCGCTGGCGGGGCCGGCATCTCTGGAACCCGTCGAATCTGGGCGTGAGCGCCATGCTCTTCCTTGCGCCGGCCACGGTCGCCAGCCTGAGCATTCAGTGGGGCAATTCCCTCTGGGCGATGGCCGTGATCTGGACGCTCGGCACGATGATCATCTGGCGGCTCAAGCGGTTCCACATCTGCGCGACCTACGTCGCCTCGTTCCTCGCCTTCTCGGCCATCCGCAGCGCGATCACGGGCGACCCTTGGCTCTCGACCGTCGCGCCGATCACCGGGCCGATGTATCAACTGTTCGTCTTCTTCATGATCACCGACCCGAGGACGACGGTGCGGGCGAAGTGGGGGCAGGTGCTCGTGGCATTCCTAGTCGCGGCCGTCGAAGCGGTCCTCCGATTGGAGCGTGTCGTCCACGCGCCGTATTACGCCCTCTTCCTCGTCGGCCCGATGGCGAACTTCATCGAGATCTGGTGGACGGGCGCAAGAAACCCGCGTCGACCCATCCTCTCGCGTAGAGACATCCCAACTCGTCATCCCGATCCGCAACGAAGGAGTCAACCCATGCTGGCAGGAGTCGAACGACTGGTGGACCTCGTCGGCCCGCGCGAGTCGGGCCTCACGGGCGCCGCGCTGGCGGAGGTCGAGCAAGCCGTCGATGAACTCGACATAGCCCGGCTCGCGGCGACCGACGGGCACTTCGCGGCCGTCAGCCGCGACGGCCAGACCGTCCGCCTGGCCCGGACCATCGGGCTGCCTCTGCGCTACTTCGTGGCGAAGCGGTATCACGGCCCGTACCTTGTCGTCGCCGATCGGATGGAGCGGATCTACGAGTATTGCTGCGAGCAGAAGATTGGCTGGCAGTTCGACCCGCTCTACACGCGAATGATCCCGCGCATCACGTCGTCGAGATTGACCAGGTCGGCTGCCCCGACCCCAACCCGCGCTATCACCGCTTCTTCAATCCGCCGATCGCACAGGGCCCGGCCGATATCCACGAGCTGGGCACCGCGTATATCCGGGCCGCCTACGAGGCGACCCGCCACTGGGTCGCACGTGTGCCCGAGGGTGAGCCGATCGCCGTCCTGTTCTCGGGCGGCGTGGATAGCGGCTCGGTCTTCCTCTTGGCGCGGAAAGCCCTCCGCGACCTCGGCCGCGACCCCGGTGTCGTCCGCGCCTTCACGCTCGACCTCGGCGGCGGCGCCGACGCCGCGCAGGCCGAGCGCTGGGTCCGCGAGATGGGCTTCGAGACCTCGTGGGAACGCGTCGCGCTCGAAGGAGCCCGGCCCGACCTGGAGGAGGCAATCGCAACGATCGAGGACTATCACCCGCTCGACGTCGAGTGCGCGGCGGCCTCGCTCCTGCTGCTCAAGGCGATCCGCGAGCGACATCCGTCGCTGAATTATCTCCTCGACGGCGACGGCGGCGACGAGAATCTCAAGGCGTATCCGCTCGAGGATTCGGACCTGACGATTTCCAGCGTCCTGCGGAACCCGCTGCTCTACCAGGAAGGCTGGGGGATCGACGCGATCAAGCACAGTCTGACCTACTCGGGCGGGCTGTCGCGGTCGTACATCCGGACCTATGCCCCGGCGAACCGGCTCGGTTTCGAGGCGTACAGCCCGTACACGGCGCGGTCGGCGATCGCGGCCTCTCTGGCGATCCCGTTCGAAACGCTGATCGAGGGGAGCGCCGAGCGCCTCTACAGGCTCAAGGCCGAGGTCGTCCGTGAGGGAGTCGAGGCCGTGACGGGCGTCCGCATGCCGGTCTTCCCCAAGCGGCGATTCCAGGCCGGGGCCGGCGAGACATACCGCACCTGGAAGGTGAGCAAGGCGTGGTGCCGGCAGGTCTTCCTCCGACAGTGGGAAGAGCGGCTCCGCACGGCGTGGGACCCGGGCGCCGAGCGGGTCTCGGGCAACACCATCCCCAACTGATCGGTCCGCGATGGACGCCTACCCCGCCCCGCCCGCCGCGCGGGACCGCTGGATCCTCAGCCGGCGGCCCGCGCGGAACGCCCTCGACCCGAGGAGGCCCTATGCCTTCCTGGTCGAGCCCGAGATGGGGCCGGGCGGCGAGGTCGAGGATGCCGCCACGGTCTTCCTCACGAACCGCGAATGCCCCTGGCGCTGCCTGATGTGCGACCTCTGGCGGAATACGCTGGAGGAGACCGTCCCGGTGGGCGCGATCTCGGAGCAGATCGCCTTCGCGCTGGGCGAGCTTCCCGGACTCGATCCCGCCCGATCCTCGCTCAAGCTCTACAACGCAGGCAGCTTCTTCGACTCCCGCGCCATCCCGCCCGACGAGTACCCGGCGATCGCCCGGCTCGCGGGACCGTTCCGGCGGACGATCATCGAGTCGCATCCCGCTCTCGTCGGTCGTCGGTGCCTCGAATTCCGCGACCGATTGGGCAGTCGGCTCGAAGTCGCGATGGGCCTCGAGACGGTCCATCCCGAGGTGCTCGATCGGCTCAACAAGCGGATGACCTTGGAGGATTTCCGGGCGCGGCGGAGTTCTTGGATCGCGAGGCGATCGACCTTCGCGTCTTTATCCTCCTCCGCCCACCGTGGCTCTCCGAGCAGGAAGGGCTCGAGTGGGCAAAGCGCTCGCTCGACTTCGCGTTCGAATGCGGCGCGTCGGTCTGCTCGTTGATTCCGACACGCGCAGGAAACGGCGCGATGGAATCGCTCGCGGCCTCGGGCGAGTTCGCGCCGCCGTCCCTGGAATCACTCGAGGCGGCGCAGGAATACGGCCTGTCGCTGCGGGCGGGGAGAGTGTCTGCCGACCTCTGGGACATCGAGGCGTTCACAAAATGCCCGGCGTGCTCGGTCCGGCGCGCCGAGCGGATCAGGGCCATGAACGCCACGCAAGTCATCCCGCCGCCTCTCCGCTGCGACCGCTGCGACCGCTGCGCGGAATTAGGTTGAAGACCGTCCGCGGAGCTGATCGAATTCTGCAGGCGATGTGTCGAATCGACGGCCTCAAAACATCGACGAGGGGACGATGGCCGGAACCAAGGCGACGACCGTGGACGAGTACCTCGCGTCGCTGCCCGACGAGCGGCGGGCCGTGATCGCGGCGGTGCGCGACCTGATCCTGCGGCGCCTTCCCGCCGGCTATCGAGAGTCGATCAACTGGGCCATGATCGCGTACGAGGTGCCCCTGGATCGCTTTCCCGAGACGTACAACGGGCAACCGCTGGGCTACGCCGCCCTCGCGGCGCAGAAGAACCATTACGCCCTCTATTTGAACTGCGCGGGCATGGGCGCCGAGCACGAGGCGAAATTTCGCAAGGCTTACCTGGCCACCGGTAAGAAGCTCGACATGGGCAAGTCGTGCGTCCGTTTCAAGCGGCTCGACGACCTCCCGCTCGACGTCATCGGCGATGAGATCGCGAGCACGTCGCCCGACGCGCTGATCGCCCAATACGAGCGGAGCCGGGCCGGCGCACATTGAATGGACCGAGGAGATCGCCCATGAAGGCGGAGGCGACCACGCTCTACCCGTTCGTGCCGTCGGGTCCGGACTTCTCGCTGGCGCTGGCGTTTTTCGAAGCCATCGGGTTCGCCACGGCCTGGCGGGCCGAAGGGCTCGCGGGCCTCCGCTTCGGTGGGGCGTATTTCCTGCTCCAGGAGATCGACGCACCCGAGTGGCAGCACAACCAGATGATCACGTTCGAGGTCACGGACCTCGACGCGTACTGGTCCGAGCTGGACGCGAAGGATCTGCCGGGCACATACCCCGGCGTGAAAATCGGCCCGCCGACCGACTTCCCCTGGGGCCGCGAGATCCACCTGATCGACCCGGGCGGCGTCTGCTGGCACGTCCGGCAGGCCGCCGGGTGATTACTTCGGAGCGGGCTCGGCCTTCTTCGTCTCGGCCTCGGCCGGGGCCTTCGGCGGGTCGGGCTTCTTCTCGAAGATGATGACGTGTTGCCAGGGGAGGAACTCCAGGCTCTCCTTGAAGGTGAAGCCGTTGGCCTCGAGCTCCTTGCGGGCCTGGGCGACCGTCATCTTGTGCTCGGGCTTGATCGGGACCTCGGGGTCCTCGGCGCGGAACTCGACGAGCACGAGACGGCCGTCTGGCTTGAGCGCCTTGCGGAGGCCTTTGAGCGCGATCTCGGGCTCCGAGAGTTCGTGATACACGTCGACCATGAGGATCAGGTCGACGGCGCCCTCGGGCAGCTTCGGGTCGGTCGGGGTGCAGAGGATCGGCTTGATGTTCTTGACGCCAAGGGCGCCGGCATTCTCCCGGAGCATCTGGAGCATCTGGGGCTGGACGTCGGTGGCGAGCACAGTCCCCTTCGCGCCGACGCGGCCGGCGATCTTGACGCTGGTGTAGCCGACGCCCGCGCCGACGTCGGCCACGGTCATGCCGGGTTTGAGCTTCAGCGCGTCGAGCATCCGGTCGGGCTGCTCTTCGGCCTCGCGGGTGTCGCGGACGAGCCAGTCGGCGCCGTGGAAGCTCATCACGTCGGCGATCTCGCGGCCCATGTAGACCTTTGGCCCGGCCACGGCCGGCCGCGAGCGCCGCGCGGCCTTCGTCGCCGGGGCCTGCTGCGCGAGTGCCGGCGAGGTCACAAGGCCGCAGGCCAGGGCCAGGCCGACGAAGATCGGCGCGGGGCGGAGTCGGGGCATCGGACGATCCCTCGGGGCGATCGGGGTGTTTCGTCCCTTACTGTAGACCCGGCGCCGCCACGCCGCCAGTATGGGCGGTTACGCGTCCCGCGCGGACCCGGACGCAGAGGAGTCTCTCGCCATGGATCTCTGGCTCGTCGGCTACGGCGCATGGACAGCGACGACGCGCGCCGATCGGCTCGTCGAGGCTCTGCGGGCACGCGGAGTGACGCACCTGGTCGACGTCCGCCTCAACCCGTGCTCATCCGACCCGACCCCCGGCCGGCCATACGGGCCGAAGCCGTGGAACCTCCAGGCCGGCGCGGCCGGGATCGTCCGGCTGCTCGCCGAGGCGGGGATCGCCTACACCTGGCTCGTCGAGCTGGGCAACCCCCAGCGGCAGGACCGGTCGATGGCAGTGCTCCGCGATCACCTCGCCGATACCTCCGGAATCTGGCCCGTGCATCGCGGGCTCGATCGGCTGGCGGCGATGGTCCGGGAGGGCGGACGGACCTTCGCCCTGCTCTGCGCCTGCGCGGACGGCCGGACGTGCCATCGCACCGTCGTCGCCCAGGCGCTCAACGCCCGCCACTTCGGCGGGGCCCTGGCGCTTCGCGAGGTGGTCGGCCGGATTCCAGGCGACGGAAAGGGCGAGGGCCGCTAGAATCACCGCCGGGCCGGGGATGCGGATCGTCCCCCCGGGTCGAGTCGCCGAAAAGGAGGCGGGCCATGCGTGATCGTCGGGCGCTGACCGTGAGGCTCGGGGCGGCGGCGGGAGTGGCGGCGATGGCGGTGGGCCTGGTGGTCCCGACGCCACGACTCCTGGCGCAGAAGCCGGACGACGGGCCGGGTGTCAAGGCACCGGCCGAGCCCCAAGGCCGAGAGAGTCCGCCGACCCTGCCCGACCCGAAGGCTGCGGCCACCTCCGCGCCGGCGCCACTCGACTCCAATCCCCTGCCGCCGGCCCTGCCCACGCCCTCGGCGCTGAAGGCCGCGACGACCGCCTGGACGGCCGACGGCACGCTCGCCGACCCGGAGGGGGCGGCCAAGGCGTTCGTCGAGCGGTCGCAGAAGGAGGCCGACGAGGCGATCAACACCCTGGCCAAGGAGGCCGAGACGCTCCGCGCGGCTCGAGAAGGTCGAGGCGGGACTGGCCCGGTGGCAGGCGGTCAAGGAGTCTCTTGGGTCGAGCGCTGCGGCCCGGCCCGGTTGGAGGCCTCGAGGCGGCGACGCGCCGACGATCCTCGAACCGAATCCCGCTTCGGCCGAGCTGAAGGCGCGCCCCGCTTTGCCATCCCGATCGGGGCCGACGCTGGAGCCCGCAGGACTGCCCGAGGCCACCCCGCCGCCTCCGGTGGATCCCGCCGCGGGAGCCCCGCAGCCGAAGGGCGTCGTCCACGTCCCGCCGGCCTCGCGCCGGGGCGATTGACTTCCGACCGTTAGACGTGATGCGTGGCGCGTGACCCGCCTAGCGGCCGCCGCGACTCCGCTCGGCTGCACGCCCGATCCGCAGGACCTGAAATCCGTCGTCGAGGAACCGGCGGAGGAGGGCGCGGCGGGCCGCGAGCTCGTCCGGAGCGCGTACGCCCTTGTAGAGTCGAGCATCGATCGGGCGTCCGTCGTGGACGACCCGGAGCGTCACGTCGAAGAAGAACATCCTCATCGTCGGGCCTCGCCCTCGAGGTCGAAGGAGTTGGAGGATCCCTCCCCCGCGAATGACGACATTCCCCGGCATCGGGGTCTTCCTGAAGTCTACACATTACGGCAAGAGACGGCAATCCGGCGCCGACGGACTGGGGCCTCGGGGTGCGATGGACCCGATGCCGCGCGGCCCGTAGAATGGCGACCGGGTCGGGCGAATCGCCTCCCCTCGGCGAGAGTGGCGGAACTGGCAGACGCGCAGGATTTAGGTTCCTGTGCCGCAAGGCGTGAGGGTTCGAGTCCCTCCTCTCGCATCGGCTTACTTCGCCGGACGCTCCCGGGTCAGCTCGATGAGCACGGTCTGGGTCGGGCCGGAGCCGGTCGACTTGAATTCGACCGGCCGGGGCTGATCGACGTCGCCGGCGCCGCAGAGCCTCAGCGCGTCGCCGTCCAGTTCGTAGATGAAGGGCGGCGAGGGCCGGGGCGGTGCGTCCTCGGGCATGCGGAAGTCGATGAGGTCGAACGCCCGGGGCTTCGCGTCGTCGTCGAGCTTGAACGTGCCGCGGCCGGTCCGCTTTTGACCCTCGCGGCCGAAGGTCATCGTGACCGAGTCGCCCTGGAATTCGACGCGCACGTCCATCCGATCGTTGGCCCGGCCCGCCTTGCCGGTCCAGGCTCCCTGGAGCTTCGAAACGTCGCCCTTGGCGGCGGGCTTGTCGTCGGCCGGGGCCAGGGCGAGGATCGCCACGAGGGCGGCGTGGATCCGCATCGGACATTCCCCTCATTTCGGCCGCGTGAAGATCCAGAGCCCCGGGTGCTCGCCGCCCTCGCCGGCCTTGAACTCGGTCGGGCGCGGGTCGCCGGGGCTGCTGACGCAGATCGTCAGCGTATCCCCCTCGACCTTGTACAGGCCAAGAGTGTCGTCCATGTCCTCGCCCCCGTTCTTGAATTTGATGAAGTCGATCGTCCGGGGCGAGGCCGACGGGTTGAGCGAGATCTCACCCTTGAGGTCGAGGACCTCGGCGTCCTCGGTTGTGTACTTGCACGCGATCGACTTGTCCTTGATCGCGAACGCCACCAACCGGTCCTTCTTCGGGCCGATCATGGTCTTCCAGTCGCCCTGGAGCTTGGCGAGGTCGTCCTTCGCCTCGTCCTTCTTGGTTTCGTCCTTCTTCCGCGTGAAGGTGACGAGTTGGGGCGGGCCGTCGTCCCCCTTCTTGAACTCGGTCGGGCGCTCGTTGCCGGGGCCGCCCGAGCAGACGGTGAAGGTGTCGTCGGAGAGCTTGTAGATGCCGAGGTTATCGGGCGCCTCGTTGCCTTGCGGGCCGACGAATTTCACCCAGTCGATCGTCTTGGGGCTGGCCTTCTCGTCGAGCTTGAGCTCGCCCTTCAGCGTGAAGTCCTCACCATCCGGCCGCTTGCCCGTGATGGTCACCTTCTGCTTTTGAACCTCGAGTGTGATCGGGATCTGGCGCTCCGGGCCGACCATGGCCGTCCAGGTGCCTTGAAGCTTGGCGAGGTCGCCAGACGGCGTCGCGTCGTCGGCCCTCGCAAGGGTGACGGACAGCGACGCGATCGCGAGACCTATCACGAGGCGGTTCATGGCTCGTCTCCGGGGGGATTCAACGTGCGGTCTTCGCCTTCGGGGCCGGCCGCGATGGGACGGGTAATTCTCGGGGATTATCGCGCTCCGTGGCAAGCCAGGCCTTCAGGGCGGCCTCGAGCGCTTTGGCCTCGTCGGGATACTGCGCCGCGAGCGATCGCCGCTCGGCCGGGTCGGCCTCGACGTCGAACAGCTCGGGGCGGGTGCCGCCGGTGATGACGAGCTTGAGGTTGCCCCGCATCGCCGCGAGCTGGTCGCAGCCCTCCGAGCGCCACTCCCAGAAGAGGGTCCGATCGGGATACTGCGCGACCCCGGTCCATGCGGGGAGCAGGTCGACGCCGTCGACCTTCCAGGCTGGGTCGGGCGAGCCTCCAATGGCGGCCAGAAGGGTCGGCAAGATATCCGTGTTGTGCACGATCCCGTGAGAGAGGACCCCACTCGGTACGCGGCCCGGCCAGCGGACGACGCCCGGCACGCGGATGCCGCCCTCCCAGACGGTCCGCTTCTGGCCGCGGAACGGGCGGTTCGAGTCGTGGAAGTTGCTCGTGCCCTTGTTGCCCTGCTCGAACGTCGCGCCGTGGTCGCTGGTAAAGAGGACAATCGTGTCGCGGTCGAGGCCCAGGCGGTCGATCGCACTCAGAACGCGCCCGACATTCCGGTCGAGCCGGGTGACCATCGCGGCGTACGTCGCGTTGAGCGGGTTCGCCGTGTCGGCCTCAGGGAACCTGCCGCGGTGCAGCGCGACCTCGTCTTCGGGGGCCTGGATGTGGAAATGGGTGGCAATGTAGGGCAGGTAGAGGAAGAACGGCGCGTCCTTCTTGCGCTCGAGGAAGTCGACGGCCCGGTCGGTGAACAGGTCGTTGGCGTATCCCGAGACGGGCTTCAATTCGCGGCCGTGCCAGAGCTCCTTTGGGAACTGCTCCCAGGCGTGCTTCGCGACGGTGAAGCCGAAGAACTCGTCGAAGCCCTGGTCCATCGGGTGGACGTAGTCCTTGGACGGGGCGCTGGGCGCGCCGTGGTGCCACTTGCCGAAGAGGGCGGTGGCGTAGCCGCGGGCCCTGAGGGCCTCGGCGATCGTGACCTCGGCGGCGGGCAGGTCGTCGTTGTTCCGGGAGACGCCGTCGTGGATCGTGTATTTGCCCGTCATCAGGGCCGCGCGGCTCGGGGCGCAGACGACGGCCGCGGTGTACCAGCGGGCGAACGTGGTCCCCTGCGCGGCGAGCCGGTCGAGGTTCGGGGTCTGCCATTCCTTGCGGCCGTTGAAGCCGACGTCGCCCCAGCCGAGGTCGTCGGCGAGGATGAGGACGACGTTCGGCGGGCGACCGTCGCGGGCGTGGGACGTCGCCGCGAAGGCGAACAGGGCGGCCAGGGCGAGGCTGATCCGGGGCATGGCGTGGTCCTTCGCGGGTCGCCATAGGATGGCAAGTGCGGCGGCGGTCCGCCAGGGGTTTGCGCGGCGGGCCTTGGCCCCTCGCGGGTCGGCCCTTGCGGGAGAGGGCCGGCGGGCTATAGTGGCCGTTTTCCGGGCCATGTCCAGGATCGAACGAGCCAGGGGGACGACGCGATGAGCCAGCGCAAGCTGAAAGTGGGCATGGTCGGAGGCGGCGGGCCGGCCAACTTCTTCGGGGCGCCGCACCGCCGCGCGATCCTCATGGACAACGCAGCCGAGCTCACCGCCGGCGCCCTGAGGAGCAAGCCCGACGAGTCGATCGAGTCGGCCCGGGAACTCTTCTTCGAGCGTGGTTACGGCGACTGGCAGACCATGATCGCGGCCGAGGCCAAGCTGCCCGTCGGCAAGCGGATCGATTACGTGACGATCGTCACCCCGAATGACGCCCACTTCGGCCCGGCCGACGCCGCGGCCGCGGCCGGCATCGGAGTGCTCTGCGAGAAGCCGCTGACGACCACGCTCGACGAGGCCAAGCGGCTCCAGAAGACCGTCGAGAGCAAGGGCACGCCGTTCGTCGTGGCGTACACCTACGTCGGCTTCCCGATGGTCATGTTCGCCCGGACCCTCGTGCAGGACGGCGCGATCGGCGAGGTCCGCAAGGTCGAGGCGTGGTACCCCCAGGGCTGGCTGGCGACGAAGCTCGAGGGCGAGGGCCAGAAGCAGGCCTCGTGGCGGGTCGATCCGAAGAAGGCCGGCGCCTCGGGGTGCGGCGGCGACATCGGCACGCACGCCTACGAGTTCGTCCGGTTCGTCGGCGGCCAGGGGGCCAAGCGGGTGCAGGCGCGGCTCACGTCGTTCGTGAAGGGGCGGGCGCTCGACGACGACTTCACCGTCTTCGCCGAGCTGGACGGCGGCGCCATTGCCACGATCGCCGCGTCGCAGATCACCATCGGCGCCCAGAACGACAACGGCTTCCGCGTCTCCGGCACGAAGGGGACGATCGAGTGGTCGATCACCGATCACAACGTCCTGAAGGTCTTCGAGGGCGGCCAGCCGGTAAAGCTTTACCGCCTGGGGGCGGAATACGGCTACTTCCCCGGCTCGATCAAGCCCTACATCCGCGTCCCGTCGGGCCATCCCGAGGGCTTCCACGAGGCCCTGGCCAACCTGCACTTGACGCTTCAATTGCAAATCCGCGCCAAGCTCGGCGAGAAGGTTGCCACGCCCTTCGAGCACCCGGGCATCGAGGACGGCGTCGCCGGGATGGCTTTCATCGAGGCGGCGGTGAAGAGCTCGAAGGAGGAGGGGGCCTGGACGAAGGTCGGATGAGCGAGCCCCCCCGCGACCGCGAGCCGGTCAACCCGCAGGTGTGGATGGCGGCCGAGCGGACCCTGCTGGCCTGGGTCCGCACCGGCCTGGCGACGATGGGCCTGGGCTTCGTCGTCGCCCGGTTCGCGCTGTTCCTCGACGAGATCCGCGCACGGGCCAGGTCCCGGCCGGGAAGCATGAAATCTCCCTCCAGCTCGGCGTGGCGATCGTCGTCGTCGGCGTCGCGATCAGCCTGGTCGCCGCGGTCCTCCACGCGAGGGAGCTGAGGCGGCTGCTCCGCGGGGAGCCTTTCCGCCCGTCGCTCTGGTCGTTCGCCATCGCGGTCGCGGTGGGGATCGGGGTGGTCGGGCTGGCGCTCGCCTATCGGCTCCTGACATCGCCTCGTTGAGCCCCGGGGCGGGTTCCCCCTATCATGCTCCTGGGAGACCCTCTCGGGAGGGCGAGGCTCCGTCCGAGCCTGGGCATCGGGCCTGTCCGTCGGGATGGCGGACGCCGCCGGGCCATGCTGGTTGCCCGGGCTCGGACGGAGCCTCGCCCTCCCGGGGCGGGAACGGTAGCGCCCCGGGGAGATCCGCCATGAAAGAGCCCCTCGTCCGCTTCAGCGTCGCGATCGGCGGCGAATTGCTCCGGCGGTTCGACCGCTACCGCGAGCAGCATCAGCACCCCAACCGAAGCGAGGCGGTGCGCGGGCTGATGCGCGATGCCCTGATCGAGGAGACGATCGCCCGCGACGACAGCGCGGCGATGGGGGTGGTGACCCTCGTCTACAACCACCACGCCGGGCGGATCAGCGAGCGGTTGACGGAGCTGCAGCACCAGCACATCGACAGCGTCGTGACGACCACGCACGTCCACCTCGACGCAGAGCGGTGCCTGGAGGTGATCCTCCTCCGAGGGACGGCCCGGCTCGTCCGCGAGCTGGCCGACTCGCTCATCGGCACGAAAGGGGTGGAGACCGGCCGGCTCGTCCTGACCTCGACCGCCCCCCTGCCCGACCGCCACGCGCACGATCACGACCACGCCCATCCCCACGACCACCACCACGACACCCCGCGCAGGAAGGCGCGATGATCGAAGGCGATAGGTCCACGAGCAAGACGCTCACCGCTCGAAGACGAGCTTCAGCGCGATGTCCTCTCGGAACGGCGGCGCCTTCACCGAGGTCCGCATGTCCGACGCGAGTGCGCGGCCGGTCGCGACAACCCTGCCCGCGGCCGGATCGTGCCACTCGACGCGGTACTCGCCCGGCGGCAGCGCGAGGTCGAGCGCCATCGCCTCCTGCGGGCCGCCCTTGACGTAGATCGCGTACGCCCGGCCCTTCGCTCCCAAAGCCCGGCCCGCACCGTTGACGGGAATACCCCCGAGCAGGATGTCGTCGCGGGGCTCCATCCGCACGAAGTCGAACCCCTCGACGAACCGCTTGAGATAGGCGAGCTGCGACCGGAACGCGGGCCCTCCGCCGCCGGGAGTGGGGGCCAGAACCTTCGCCGTGCCGTCCTCGTGCTCAGGCGTGAACGAGTAGTCGAGGTTCGAGAAAATCGAGCCGCCGGCCAGGAGGAAGAGCCAGGCCTCGGAGCGATAGGCAAGGTCGGTGGTGCCGTCGAAGCCGGTCTCATCGTCGCCGATCGGCTTGCCCAGGCCGTAGTTGATCTCGACCGTCTTCGGCGGGCGTGCGTAGTGGAAGTTGAAGATCGAGACGAGCGGATTCGGGTTCTCGATCTTCGCCGCGTTGTTGGCGATGTTCTGGGCGATCAGGTGCCGATTGGGAAGCGCATCCTCGGTCGCATCGATCTCCCTGGCGATCGCGGCCTGCCAGTCGAGGGTGACGCCGCCGAAGTAGGGCTCGTTGCAGATCTCGTAGTACAGGTTGTCGAAGCCGTTCAGCTCGGTGACGACCTGGCGGACGAACGCGCGCTGCCGCTCGACGAGGGCCGCGTGCTTGAGCGTGTAGACCTCAGTCCGCGGGACTTCGGGAGTGCCGTTGACGTTATTCCGGGGGTTCCACGCATTGACCGCCCAGAGATTGTCCTCGTAGAACGGGCAGAAGAGCGAGAGCTCGACGACGATCCCGCGCTTGCCGGCCTCCGTGAGGAATGACTTCAGGCGCGGGAAGTAGTCGGGATTTGTGCGGTCGAGGTCGAACTTTGCCCCGCCGTCGGCGGCGCCGGGAGTCTCGGATCGAGCGTAGGGGCCGAGGAAGCGGCCGGCCTTCGGGGCGAGGGTGTTCGACTCGATCTTGAACGAGCCGGGGACCTCGCGGTAGGTACCCGAGAAGAGCCGCGTCAGGTTGAAGCCGCGGGCTTTCAGCTCATCCAGATACGGGATGAAGTCGAAGTCGAGGTTCAGAACCGCGCCGTAGTGCTCGCCCGAGGTGACAAGAACGGCCGGCTTGCCGCGAAAGAGGAAGTAGTGGGGGTTGTCGGGGTGGAGCGCGAGCGGCAGGTCGGGCGCGAGGGCGGGCGAGGTCGCGAGCAGGGCGAGGGCGAGGAGCCGGGCCGGAGAGGTCATGGCGGGCGTCTCCCTTGCAGGCTGGGGTTGGTCTCGCCAGGATGCATGGGCCGGGGCCGACTTGCAACGGGGGTGGCCGATGAGGGCGGTCGTGATCGAAGGCGTGGGCGGCCCCGAGGTCCTGCACCTCCGCGACGTCCCCACTCCCGAGCCCGGCACCGACCAGGTCCGCGTCCGCGTCCGCGCGGCCGGGTTGAACCGGGCCGACCTGATGCAGGCCCGCGGTCATTACCCGGCCCCCGAGGGGCGCCTGCCGACATCCCGGGGCTCGAGTACGCGGGCGAGGTCGACACGCTCGGGCCGGGCGTAACCGGCGGGCTGAAGCCCGGCGACCGCGTCTTCGGGATCGCCTCGGGCGGATGTCAGGCCGAGTTCGTCGTGGTGCATGCGCGGATGGCCGTGCCGATCCCGGCGAACCTCGACTTCGAGGGCGCCGCTGCCGTGCCCGAGGCATTCATCACGGCTCACGACGCGCTCGAATCCCGAGCTTGCGTCCGGCCCGGCGAGCGGGTCCTGATCCATGCGGTCGGCGGGGGCGTGGGCTCGGCCGCGGTGCAGCTCGCCCATGCGATGGGATGCACCGTCTTCGGCACGTCGAGGACCGCGGACAAGCTCGCCCAGGCCCAGGAGCTGGGCCTCGGGCTCGATGTCGCCATCGACTCGACGAACGACGACTTCGCCGAGGCCGTGGTCCGCGCGACGGCCGGCGCGGGTGTCCACGTGATCATCGACCACCTCGGCGGGCCGGCCCTGGAGGGGAACCTCAACGCCCTCACCGTCAAGGGCCGGATGGTCGTCGTCGGGCTATTGGGCGGGTCGGTGGGGACGATCGACCTGGGGCTGGTGCTCAAGAAGCGGCTGACGATCGTCGGCACGGCCCTCCGCTCGCGGCCGTTCGAGGAGAAGGCCGCGGCGACGCGGGCGTTCGCCGAGCGGGTCGTGCCGTGGCTGGAGCGGGGTCTGGTCCGGCCGCTGGTCGATCGGGTCTATCCGCTCGACGAGGTCGCGAAGGCCTACGAGCGAGTACGATCAAACCTCGGCTTCGGAAAGGTCGTGCTGCGGGTCTAGCTCGCCGTTGAGCAGGTGGCCGTCCTGGATCTCCAGCGTCATGTCGTCGGGCCGGATGAACCGGCGGTCGTGGGTGACGACAACGATGGTCGTGTCCTTGTCGGCCTGGAGTCCGTGCAGGATCCGGTAGATCTCGTCGCCCGACCTCGAGTCGAGCTCGCCGGTTGGCTCGTCGGCGAGGATGACGTCGGGGTCCTTGACCAGGGCCCGGGCAATCGCCACCCGCTGCTGCTCGCCGCCCGAAAGTTGATAGGGGCGGTGGTCCATCCGGTCCCCCAGCCCGACCTGGTGGAGCAGGTCGGCGGCCCGCTCCTTCAAGTCGGGCGTGACCCCACGCGGCAGGAACGGGACGACCACATTGTCCAGCGCCGTCAGGTTGGCGATGAGGTTGAACGCCTGGAAGATGAAGCCGATCTTGTCGCGGCGGTACTCGTTCGTCTCGGATTCGGACATCGCCGTCAGATCATGTCCCGCCACGACGATCCGCCCCGAGGTCGGCCGGTCGAGGGCGCCGAGCAGGTAGAGCAGCGTCGACTTGCCCGAGCCCGACGGGCCGACGATGAACGCGAACCGCCCCTTTGGGATCCGGCAGGTCACGCCCCGGAGCGCCTCCACCGTGCGGTCGCCGCTGCGGTACGACTTCCTGACGTCGGCGATCTCGATCATGGGAGAGGCGTCCGGGAGGCTGTCGAGGAGGGGTCGAGGAGTCATCGCGAGCCGAGCCGGATCGCGTCCATCGGGACGAGCTTCGAGGCACGCCAGGCGGGGTACAGGCCGCCGAGCGTGCCGGTCACCAGTGAGATGCCGACGCCCAGGACGACGAGCCACGCGGGCATCGTCAGCTTGAGACCGCCCTCAATGAACTGGTTGCCGATCGTCACCCCGACGTAGGCCAGCATGCATCCGATCGCCCCGGAGAGCAGGCCGAGCAGGGCGTTCTCGGTCGTCACCAGGGTGAGCACGTTCCCCTTCGACCAGCCGAGGGTCCGCAGCACGCCGAACTCGACGAATCGCTCCGTCGTGCTCATGAGCATCGTGTTGACGATCCCGACGATCCCGACCACCAGGGCCAGGCTGATCGTCATGAGCAGGAACTTGTCGAGCTGGCCCATGAGCATGCCGAAGTTGGCCGCGAACTCGTTCATGCTCCGCGCGTCGACGTCGGGCAGGGCCTTCTCGATCGCCTCGGCCGCCCTGTCGTTCTGGGACGGGTCGTCCATCTCGACGTAGAAGCTCGAGACCTGGTCCTCCGAGATGCCGATGAGCTTCCGGGCCGTCGCGATGTCCATGACGATGACCACGTCGAGGAACATCGAGCCGGTGTCGTAGATGCCGATGATCTCGAAGTCCTTGCCGCCGATCTGCAGGTGGTCGCCGACGCCGCTGGGCTTGCCGTCGGGGCGCGGATAGTCCTTCGAGAGCGTCCGGCTGATGACGACGTGGTTCGTCCCGGCGTCCGAATAGTCGAGGAACCGGCCCGCGCCCTTCTCCTTGAGCGACGTCGGGTAGATTCCGCTCCGGATCTGGTGGTGGGAGGGGATGTCCTGCCCTTGAACCACCGGCGTGTCGAGCAGGCTCTTGAACGCCTGGCCCTTGTCGCCACCGAGGATCTGGCCGACGTTCTTGGCGAAGGTCCGCGTCCCGTTGATCGGCGGGGCGATCCGCCAGACCTCCGGCGCCACGACCCGGACGCCCGGCACCGCCTTGAGCTTGGCCTCGTCGGCCGCCGGCAGGTCGCTGAAGACCGGGCTGGGCACGTTGTCCCGCAGGACCATGATGCCCTGGATCTTGCTCAGGGTGTCGCCCACGAGGTTCCGCAGGCCCCCCGAGATGCTGAAGAGGCCGAGCACGCCGAGGATCGGGATCGACAGCCCGACCAGGGCCAGCGCCGTGCGGAGCGGGCGGGTCAGGAGGTTGCGCCAGGCGAATCGGCCCATGCTGCGGTACTCGGCTTCCGTGCGGCCGGCGCCTCGGGCGGCGTCGGCGGGGTGTCCGTGCAACGTAAGAAGAATTATAGGCGCCCCCGTCAATCGGCCAAGGCCAAAGGTGGTGCGCCGATCGGCCTTGGAGGTTTTGGCGGCCTCGCTACAATGCCCGACCACTCAGAGGGCACCGCCGATGGGGTGCGGTCGGGCCCGGGGCGCGAGGGGCGAATCGATGCGGATCGGAATCCCGTTGCGGCGTGCGGGGGCGGATCGGTCGGCGTCGCCGGTGCCGCTGGAGCAAGCGGTGGCCGCGGCCCTGGAGACGGCCGGGCCGGTCGGGGCGATCGAGGTCTCGCTGACCGAGGCCGTCGGCCTCGTCCTGGCCGAGCCGGTCGTCGCCGACGTGGATTTACCCCCCTTCGACCGCGCCTCGGGGCCCGGCTACGCCGTCCGCGCGGCCGAGGCGACGCCCGGGGCCCTGCTCCGCGTGGCCCGGCCCTGGTCCGACGACGGCCACGAGATCGAGCCGGGCGAGGCCGCGCCCGTCGAGCCCGGCGACCCCATGCCCCTCGGCGCCGACGCCGTGATCGACCCGTTCTCCGTCCGCCCCGATCCGGCCGACGGCCCGGCCCGCGTGGTCGAGATCCTCCGCCCCGTCGCGCCCGGCCGCGCGGTCGTGAAGCGCGGGGCGACGCTCGCCGCCGCCGAGGTCCTCGCCGGCGCGGGCGAGCGGCTCCGGCCCGCGATGGTCCCCCTCCTAGCGGCCCAGGGGTGCGTCCACCCGCTCTGCCACCGTCGGGTCCGCGTGGCCATCGTCGCCGTGGGCGAGCACCTCATCAGCCCGGCCGACGCCCCAGTCCTGCACCACGAGCGGAACGCCGCCAACCTGGCAGTCGCGGCGCTCCTGCTGGGCGCGGGCGGGATGGTCCACGACCTCGGCGCGGTGGCCGAGGCCGACTTCCCCCGGACCTTCGAGCGGGCCCTCAGCGCCCACCTCGTCCTCGTTCTCGGCCGGCTCGGAGACGAAGGGTATCTCGCCCTGGAGGACGCCGGCTTCGAGCCCACGTCGACGGGCCCCGCCATCGAGCCGGGCGGCGGACCGGGGGTCGGCCACGGGGTTGTCCGCGACGACGATGGCCGGGTCGAGACCCACGTCGTCGCCCTGCCCCTCGACCCGACGGCCGCGGTCGTGGCCGCGAGCCTGCTCGTCTTACCGCTGCTGGCGAGGCTCCAGGGCGAGGAGTCCCCGAACAAGTCCCCGCTCCGGGCGATCTGGGACGCCCCCCAGCCGGCGACGGGCACCTCGCTCCGCGCCGTCCCGGCCACCCTCCACGCCGGAGCCGACGGCCGGCTCCGCGCCCGGGCCGCCGTCGCCTTCGGCACGCCCGACCTGCCCGATCTGGCCCTCGCCGACGGCCTGGCCCTCTTCCCGCCCGGGCAGGGCCCCTGGCACGGCGGCGAGGTCGTCGCCTTCACCCCCTTCGCCCCCTGGCCCGGCCGCTCCGACGGCTGACCGGCCCCGGGAACTGGGCGGGCGCCGAACGAACCCAGGCCGGCCGCCCAGGGCACCCCTGCCAACGCGCCGACCGAACCCAAGATGCAAGAAATGTGCATCTTTGATCGACTAGGATCGCCCTCCCGGGGCGTTCTGGGTCCGGAGACGAGGCCGTTCGGCCCCGGCGCCTCGGGGCCGGCCGAACCCAAGCCCGGACTGGTCGACCGGGCGATTGGCTTCGGTCGGCGCTGGGCGATTGGCTTCGGTCGGCGCTGGGCGATTGACTTCGGTCGGCGCTGGGCGATTGGCTTCGGTCGGCGCTGGGCGATTGGCTTCGGTCGGCGCTGGGCGATTGGCTTCGGTCGGCGCTGGGCGATTGGCTTCGGTCGGCGCTGGGCGATTGGCTTCGGTCGGCGCTGGGCGATTGGCTTCGGTCGGCGCCGGGAGAGGTGGCGCCGAGGCGCGGGTCATCGAGAACCGCATTGGGAAAGAGCTCCCCCCTATCATCCGATTTCAAGCCCGCCGCGTTCTCACAATCCGCCGACGGCCCCGGCGAACGCGCAAGGCGTCGGCCGGGGCCGTCGATACGAAGCGCGGCTCAGGACGACTTCTTGGCCTTGGCCGTGCTGTTCCGCTTGCGGGTCGCGGCGGCTTTCTTGGCGGAGGCGGAACGGGCCGCGGCCGGGCGGGCCGCCGAGGCGGCGCCGCCCTTCGGACCGCCGATCCTGCCGCCTTTCTTGCTCGACACGTTGGTGTCCGGCTTGCCGCGGCCGCTGCCCGACTTGTTGCCGCCGCCCGTCTCCTTGTTGACGGTCGCCCACGCGCGCCGCTCGGCCTCACCTTCGGAGACGCCGCGCTTCTCGTAGCCCTCCTCGATGTGCTCGGCCTGGCGCTTCTGCTTGTCGGTGTACTTCGACTTGTCGCCCTTCGGCATGGTCGTGCCCCTCATTCAGGTGGTGTTCCGGTGAGGTGTGTACGAACCTCCAAGGCGACTCGTGAGCAGATCATGTGCCACTTGCGCGGCGACTGAATCCGGGCCTCTCGCCGCGATCCTGTAAGAAAACACGCAGCCCCGGCGACACAATGGTGGAATCGACCCGAGTCTCGGGGCCAACCGATGCCGGACTGGGAAGAGATCCTCCGCCGCGACGGGCCGGCCGCGTGGCGGACGGCCTATCGGCTGACCGGCAACCGGGCCGATGCCGACGAGTGTCTCCAGGAGGCACTGGTCGTCGCCGTCGGGATCGCGCGGCGCGAGGAGGTCCGGTGCTGGAGGGCCCTGCTCCAGCACCTCGCGACGGCCCGGGCGCTCGATCGGTTGCGGAAGCGTCGGCGACGCGGGGCGTTCGAGCCGGTGGCCGATTGGGACGCGCTGGGAGGGTCGTCGCCCTCGCCCGTGGACTCGGCCGAGGAGGCCGAGCTCGCCGGGTCGCTCCGCGCGGCCCTGGGGCGAATCCCACCCAAGCAGGCCGAGGCGTTCACGCTGCACGCCCTCGAAGGCTGGAGCTACGGCGAGGTCGCGGAGCATCTGGGAGCGACGGTCGACGCGGTCGGCGTCCTGCTGCATCGGGCGAGGGCGAGGCTGAGGCAACTGCTGGCGGGCTCGTGCCCGTCGGGCTGCGGAAAGGAACGGTCATGAGCGCGAACATCCCGCCCGACGACCGGCTCTCCCGCGCCGAGGCCGCGCTGCGGGGCATGCCCGTGTCCGACGGGCCGTCGGAAGAATCCCTGACCCGGGCCCTAGCCGTCGCGCGTGCGGCGGAAGGGAAGCCGGACGTCATCCCCTGGACCTGGAGGAGAGCGATGCTGTCGACCTTTAAGATTGCCGCGGCCGTGGTCGCCGCGGGCTGCGCTGTTGTTCGTCGCGAGGCCGCCCAAGGCCACCGCCTTTGAAGAGGTGGCGCAGAAGCTCCACGACGCCCGCACGATCGTCTACCGGGCGACCTCGACCAACGAGGCGGCGCCGGCCGAGCTGAAGTCGATGACGATGAGGCTCTTCTTCCGCGTGCCGGGCCTCATGCGGATGGAGACCGGCGTCGCCGATGCCTTCCCCGTGTCGATCCTCGACTCGACCCGCGGCCGGATGGTGATCATCGACACGGCCAAGAAGTCGGCGATCGTCATGGACAACGCCAAACCCCCGGAGGACTTCGCCGCCAAGACCGTCGAACACCTCCGCAACCTCCCCGGCAAGGATGCCAAGCCCGTCGGTCGCGAGCGGATCGGCGACGTCGAGGCCGAGGGGTACCGCGTCGAGGAGCGCGGCGGGACGATGGTCGCGTGGGTCGACCCGAAGACGAAGCTCCCGATCCGCATCGACGTCACGAACACCTTTATGAACAAGCCCGTCCGCGCCACGCTGACCGACTTCCAGCTCGACCCGCCGCTCGACGACTCGCTCTTCCGCGCCGACCCGCCCGAGGGGTACGCGGTCCAGACGATCGCTGGCGGGATGCTCTTCGCCAAGCCCGAAGTCGCCGTCGTCCGTCTGCTCCGCCTCTACGCCGAGCACAAGGGCGGGGCCTTCCCGAAGGGGTTCGACGACGAGGACTTCCTCAAGACGCTCGACGAGATCTTTCCGAAGCCCAAGGACGCCCCCAAGACCTCCTTCACGAAGATGGACCCGAGGATGCTGGACGTGATCATGTCGCTCGGCCGCATCCTCACCTTCCGCCACGAGCTGAAGGGCTTCGGCTACAAGGCCGACGGCGTGAAGCTCGGCGACGCCGACAAGATCATCTTCTGGTACAGGCCGGACGACTCGGAGAAGTACCGGGTCGTGTACGGCGACCTTCACGTCGGCGACGTCGCGGCCGACCAGCTCCCGGAGAAGCCCAAGCCCTGACGATGGTTATTCCTTCCGTCGGGCGATGGCGCCTGAGACGATACCCCCGGCGCGGCCGTCGGCGCCTCCCCGATGTCCGAGGGCGGCGCGACGACGCCTCCCCGGGGGTATCGGGCCATGCGTAAGACCGTGAAGGCGAACGGCGTGACGGTCAGGGCGTACGGCGGGACGACGGGCGTCCTCCTGGCCATGGACGTGAAGGACGGTAAGGAGAAGGACCTCCTCGGCTTCGCGATCGAGCGCGAAGACATGGACTCGGGCAAATCCGGCTTCATCGAGGGCATGCTCCCGTTCCCGAACATGGAGCACGAGCCGGGGGTGCCGATTCCGACGAACCTGGCTCCGGTCCAGAAATTCCGCTGGTCCGACTACCGCGTGTTCCCCAGCCGGCGTACGCCTACACCGTCCACCCGGTCTGCGGGACGCAGGACAAGTTCAAGGTAAGACCCGGCCCGACGGTGGAGGTGCACGCCGGGAGCGTCGCCGAGGGGACGCACAGTGTGCTCTTCAATCGCGCGGCGGCGGCGAGCCAGGCGTTCTCACGGCAGTTCCCGGACGTCGACCGCTTCCTGTCGAATCGAAAGGACAAGTCGAAGCCCGACCTGCCCTCCGACGCCAAGACGTGGCTGAGCCGCGGCGTCCTCGAGCAGATCATCAGGTTCATCGACCGGGCGGTGGACGAGACATGGGCGATCGACATCGCCATCTACGAGTATGAGCACGAGGACATCATCAAGGCCGTAAACCGGGCCCACGGCAACAGCGCGAAGGTCCGGATCGTCTACCACGCCAAGAAGAAGGATCCGCAGACCGCGGAGAACGAGGAGAACCTCGCGTCGCTCCCGAAGTCGATCAAGCGGGCCCGCGTCACCAACGCGATCCACCACCACAAGTTCGTGGTCCTGAGCCGGGTCAAGGACGGCAAGAGGGTGCCCCACGAGGTCCTCTGCGGCTCGACTAACTTCACGTTCAACGGAGTGTACCTCCAGGCAAACGTCGTCCACGTTGCCCGGGAGCCCAACACGGCCCGGCGGTATCTCGACCTCTTCGAAGTCCTGTTCAAGTACCCCGCGGACCCCGCCGAGGCGCTCAAGTACATCGACGCGAAGAACGGCTTCGGCGACAAGGACCTCTTCATCGGGTTCTCGCCGCGCTCGAAGAAGAAGGACCTCGACCACTTCATCGGGCTCGTTAAGGGGGCGAAGCAGGACGTCCTTTTCTGCACGGCGTTCGACCTGTACGACCCCCTCCTCGACGCCCTGAAGGGGGAGGACAACGACCCGATCCTGCGGTATGGGCTCCAGAACAAGAAGAGCCGGATCACCGGCTTCGAGGCCGACCGGACGCTCCAGTTCGCGGCGACGGCGCTGCTGGGCAAGGGGCTCGAGCGGCTCCAGAAGCAGACCTTCGAGAAGGAGTCCTACGCAGGCCAGAAGGGGGGCATCCACATCCACACAAAGATCGTGGTGGTCGACTTCACGAGCGAGTCGCCGACGATCATCAGCGGGTCGCACAACCTCTCGCTCAACGCCTCGGCGAAGAACGACGAGAATTACCTGGTCGTCCGCGGCGACCCGGACCTTGCCGACTCGTACGGCGTCGAGGTGCTCCGCCTCTACGACCACTACCGATTCCGCTTCATCGCCGCGGAGAGCGCCAAGAATCCGGGCCGCAAGGCGTATCGCCCCGAGCTGCGGCCGGACGACCGATGGGTCGCCCCGTACTTCCGGGACGGCCTGAAGCGGAGCGATCGCCTGCTCTTCTCGGGCACGGGCCTGGATTAGGGTCCGATGGGGAGGCTCACGCCGTCGCCCGGTCGAGGAACTGGGTCGCGGCGTGCATGATGACTTCTTCGGTCGCCTCGGACCGCGGGAACTCGGCCGTGAGGCGGCCCTCGCAGAGGACGAGGATGCGGTCGCAGACGGTGAGCAATTCGGGCAGCTCGCTCGAGGTCATCAGGATCGCCATGCCCGCCTGCGGCCAGGCGGCGGATCAGCGCGTAGATCTCGGCCTTGGCGCCGACGTCGATGCCGCGGGTGGGCTCGTCGAGCAGCAGCAGCCGCGGGTTGGTCAGGAGCCAGCGGGCGATGATGCACTTCTGCTGGTTGCCGCCCGAGAGGCTGGTGATCGCGCGCGCGGCCGCCGGCCGTCTTGATCGCGAGGTCGATGATCGCCTGCCGGACGGCCGCCTTTTCCGCGCGGTGGCTCACGAGGCCGCGCGAGGTCGACGTCGCCCAGGCTCGCCAGGGTGATGTTCTCGGCGACGGTCATCCGGTCGAAGAGGCCGAGCGTCTTGCGGTCCTCGGTCACGAGCGCGACGCCCTCGGCGATCGCCCGATCGGGGCGGCGGAAGCGGACGGGCCGGCCGTCGAGGAGGATCGTCCCGCGCGGCGGCTCGGCCGAGGCGCCGAAGAGGGCCTCGAGCAGCTCGGTCCGGCCCGCTCCCAGAAGGCCGGCGACGCCCACGACCTCGCCCGCGCGGACCTGGAAGTTGAGCCCGCTCAGCGACGGCCGCCCGCTCCCCGGCCGGCTCGGCAGCGAGAGGCCCTCGACCTTGAGCGTGAGCCGGCCGAGCACGTCGTTGGGCTCGAACGAGAGCCCGGCGATCTCGCGGCCGACCATCCAGCGGACGACCTGCGCCGGCGTCGGTCTCGGCCCGTGCGGCGGTGGCGACGAACCGGCCGTCGCGAAGGACCGTGACCGAGTCGGAGAGCGTGAAGACCTCGTTCATCTTGTGCGAGATGTAGATCACCGTCGTCCCGGCCTTCCGCAGGTCGTTGATGACGCGGAAGAGCCGGGCGACCTCGGCGTCGGAGAGGGCGGAGGTCGGCTCGTCCATGATCAGGATCGCGGCGTCGAACATGAGCGCCTTGGCGATCTCGACCATCTGCTGGTCGCCGATCCGCAGGTCGGCGACGCGGGCCCGCGGGTTGATCGGCGTCCCGAGCCGCTCGAACATCTCGCGGGCCCGTCGCTCCATCGCGCGGTTGTCCACGAGCCCGAACCGCCCGGTCATCTCGCGGCCGAGGAAGATGTTCGCGGCGACGGTCAGGTCGGGCACGAGGTTCAGCTCCTGGTGGATGATCCGCATGCCCGCGTCCTCGGCGTCGCGCGGGCCGGCGAAGGCGACGGGCTTGCCATCGAGGACGATCTGCCCCTCGAAGTCGGTGATCGCACCGGCGAGGATCTTCATGAGCGTGCTCTTGCCCGCCCCGTTCTCGCCGCAGAGCGAGTGGACCTCGCCGGCCCGGGCGCGGAAGGTCACGCCTTCGAGGGCGTGGACGCCGCCGAAGTGCTTGGTGATCTGACGCATTTCGAGGCGGGATGGCAGTGCGTTGTCGGCGCTCATCGAAGGATCTCTGAAACGTAGGGACCGAGTTGTGGAACGTTGCCTGTCCATTGCGCGGCATCTACATTTGTTTTAAAGAGACTTCAATGTCAATCACGCTATTCGCCAAGGCTACACACTGCATGAATTCCTCTGATTCAGAAAGTTGTTTGGCGGCTTCCCTATCAACGGAGTCCTCCGGCGAGTCACGGGCCTGCCGAAGAACGTTGAGGATGAGCAAGCCGAGCGGCAAGAGGAGATTTTGCCTCCTCATTCTCCGAATCGCGTAACGATTGGCATAGATCTCGCCTGCCACCGAGTCGACCTTTACCCCTAGGCGAAGGTTTATTCCCTTCTCAATATCATCCACATGCCCCATTTCGTGAAGAAGGGTCGCAATCAGGTAGCATGGGAGAACCGGGTTATTCTTTAGCTCTAAAAGGCGGATTGTCACAAAAGTCGATATATTTTCGTCAGTCCCCAGACGGGTTGCATAGGTGACTCCGCCATTCGGTTTTCCTGCATGATCTTCGTAGACAAGTGCTTCATCCGAGTTCCAACTAATCAGGTTTACGCCTGGATATCCGAGGAAAGCCATTAGCGGATCATCTTCTATGGGATCATTCTCATCCAGGATTTTGATGACCTTGACCGAAGGATGCCTACGCATCTCGTCATCTCGCAGCCTCTCGAATATAGCCTCGTAATCACGATCGTCGGAACCGGACTCATTCGCAGGTTGCTGGTTCATAGCGATGGCTCTGGCCCCAGTACGATCCACTTCGTGCCTCTAGCTAGAGCCGCTGTTGTCCTGTGTAAGACGAGTGTCAGTATCTATGACGACGACGACTCTGGCGATTCTCACAGTTGCCCAACGATCCCTCAGACATCCTGCCCGCGGTCCCGGGTGATCTCGGCGGTGCTGTCCGGGAACGGCCCCCGCCGTTCGAGGATCTGACGATGATGTTCCCGGACTTGTTCGAGCCAGGCCATCGGGTCCGGGCCGGAGATCGGCTCGACGCTCAGACGGACGCGCTGGTTCTCGGGAAGGGAGACGCCCCCCAGGGGTTTGAATACGCCACCCTCAAAAACAGCTTCGATGCGTTCCATGACCAACCCCGCGATCGATCAGCGATCAGACTATTGTAGTGCGATGCGTGGCACTCTACCATCGAAGTCACGGTGACCTACTGATTTAATCCCCGAGACCCGCCTGTGAGCCCTGACATCGCCTACGTCACGACCTACCCCTGCCCCCGGTGCGGGGCGATGCTCGAGGCCGCGGTCGACGAGTGGCAGGACTGGCTCCGCTGCCCGTCGTGCGGCAAGGCGTCGCGGCCACCGTACGAGCGGCGGGCGCGGGCGGAGGCGGTCGACGACGTGCTCTATATCGGGACGTTCGCCACGGGGCCGGCATCGACGGTGCCCGTGAACGGCTCGGCCGCCGCGCCGCCGTGGGCGAGGCCGACGCCGGGGATGATGCCGTTCGAGATATCCCGGGTCGTCGGGGACGCATGAAGCGGGCGCTGATCGGCGGCGGGCTGCTGCTGTCGATCGTGCTGGCGCTGGTCTCGGTCGCGCAGAAGAACCCGACGCAGGCCGGGGTGTTCGGGTTCGTGGCGTTCCTGCTGACGGTCTTCCTCGTGCAGTCGTCGCGGCAACCCTGAGCGGGGCGACGTCGCCCGCGAGACCCGGCGAATCCACCCTGTCTCCGTCCCCCGGGAGGCGCCGAGCGTGGACCGATTGCTGCTCCGCGAAAGGATCGAATACGAGTTCATCCCGCCCAGGGTCGGGCGGTTCTGGCTCTGGCTCGGGCGGCTCTATGCGAGGCGGGTCTACCTGAAGCGGCTCAAGGTCGCGTCGGTCGCGTTCGAGGGCCTGGAGCATCTCACCCCGCTGCTCGGCCGGGGCGACGGCGTGCTGATTACGCCGAACCATCCCGACGACGCCGACTCGGGCGTGTTGCTCGAGCTTGGCCGCACGCTGGGCCGCGTCCTGTACTTCATGGCAGCGTACCAGATCTTCCAGACCAACGGCCGCGGGGGTCGCTTCCTGCTGCCGAGGGTCGGAGCCTTCCCGGTCGATCGCGAGGGGGCGGACCTCCGGGCGTTCAAGACGGCCGTCGAGATCCTCGGCAAGGGGCAGGACCCGCTCGTGATCTTCCCCGAGGGGGAGATCTACCACGTCAACGACCGGCTCACGCCCATCCGCGAGGGGGCCGCGGCCGTCGCCGCGAGCGCGGGGAAACGCGCGGGCGAGCGGGGCAAGACGGTCTGGATCGTTCCGATGGGGATCAAGTACCGCTTCCTCGACGGGGTCGACCCGATGCCGGCGCTCCAGCAGGCGATGGCGCGGCTCGAGTCGCGCTTCGGCTGGTGGCCGCGGTCCGAGAACGGCCTCGTCGACCGCATCCATGCCTACGCCGAGGCGATGCTCGGGCTCAAGGAGATGGAGCTTCTCGGCGCGACGCGGCCGGGGACGATCAAGGAGCGGATCCGCTCGCTCCGCGACGCGGTCCTCGACTCTCTGGAGGACCGCCACTTCGGCAAACGGCGCGACGACACGGTGCCCGTCCGCGTGAAGGAGATCCGCCACGCCTGCTTGGAGAAGCTGGCCGAACCGGCGACGACGCCCGAATGTGCCACGATGCTCCGCCGCGACCTGTATGACGTGTTCCTCGCCGTCCAGCTCTTCAGCTATCAAGGCGACTATCTCCGCGAGGCGCCGACGGTCGAGCGGCTCGCGGAGACGATGCGGAAGTTCGAGCAGGACGTGCTGGCGATCGAGCCCGAGCCCTACGCGATGCGTCGGGCGGTCGTGCGGCTGGGCGAGCCGATCGACGTCCGCGAGCGGATGGCCAGCTTCGCGAGGCCCCGGCTGGCGACGGGGGCGATCACGACGGAGCTGGAGTCGCGGATGCAGGCGGTCCTCGATGGGATTGGGCCGGGGCGGCCTGTGCCGGATTCGGCGGAACCCGCCGTGCCGATCCTGCCCCGGCTGGCGACCGGCGGGGCTGTCCCGGCAGGCTGAGGCCGCCGATGATTACGGGTGTTCGAAGGTCCCGGGCGCGGCCGGACGGGCGGGCCGGCGCGGGGCGGGGGCCGGCGCGGGGAGGACGGCCGTCTGCCAGGCGGCGCATTGCCAGGTGCCTCCCCGGCGAATGTACGTGTTGGTGGACCGCGTCTCATAACGTGAGGTGGTCCCGCCCGCCTCGGCGACGACCCGGTTCCGGCCGATCACCACGGCCGCGTCGCCGAAGACGCGGACCTGGCAGTCGACCAGGTCGCACGACTTGACGCCGAAGCCATCCGTCCCGATCCGGTCCAAGTACTGAGTCTTGGTCCAGGTGCCACCGCCGGGGTCGATGCCGATCATCTCGTAGGCAAAGATGCGGTCGGCCGCTGCGACGTCGCGGCGGACGAGGGCATCGCCCAGAGTGCGTTGGTGTTCGATCAGCGTGCGCCGCGCGTCCTCGTCGGCTGATTGGGGCCAGGCCGGGGCCGGGCGGCCGAGCGCGGCGGCGCCGGCCATGGCGAGGGCGAGAGCGAGCGCGGCGGCGGCGATCCGGGCCGTCGTGGTCATGAGCAGGGTCCTCGTGAAGTCCTCGGCGATCGCGAGCGGTGACGGCGGGACGATCCCGGCCATCGCGGGGCTCCCGCCCGCGAGCGCCACGGCGGCTCGGGCGGTCGACGTCACCAGGGCCGCCGGCGCGGCCTCGGCGAGCGAGGCCGCGCCGAGGAGCCCGGCTGTGGGGACGACGCCCCGGAGGGCAAGGCGGGCGCGGAGCCGGTTGCGGGCCCGGGCGAGCCGGCTTCGGATCGTGCCGACCGGGCAGCCGAGCCGGGCCGCCGCCTGGCCCTCCGTCAGGCCCGACAAGTCGCAGAGCACGACCACCGCGCGGTAGCGCTCGGGGAGGTGGGCGATCTCCTCATGGATCGCGGCGGCCGAGTCGTCGAAGCTCGGGGCGTCGCCGAGTCCGGGGCGGGCGGCCGCGGCCCGGCGCTCGGCCGCCCGGCGCCTCGACGCCGCGAGCCGGGCCCGCCACGCGACCCTCCGGGCGACGCCGTGGAGCCAGCCCCCGACCGACTCGCGACGGCGGATCGACCGGGCCGAGCGGGCCAGGACGAGGAACGTCGCCTGGAACGAGTCCTCGGCCTCGTGCCCGTCGCGGAGCAGGCCGCGGCAGACGCGGAGGACCATCGGCCCGTGCCGCTCGACCAGTGCCGCGAAGGCGAGCTCGGCCCCCTCGCCCGGGCGGTTCAGGAACCGCTCGAGCAACTGGCCATCGGTCAGGTCGCCGACCGCCCCGACGTCGAACAGCGTGCGGAGCCCGGCGAGGGCCTGGCCGCCCTGGATCTCCCGCATGTCGCCACCTCCGATCGTCCCGCTGAGATAGTCTCCCGGAAGCCGCCGATCTATCCAAGCCCCGCGCGGAATCCGGCGCCGGCCCTTGACGGCGGCATGGCGTCTCACCAACATGGTCGGCGGCGCGAGGTCGGGGGCCGGAATCCCCGGCGCGCCCCGTCCGCCGGGCAAGGACGCCGACGGAGTCCGACCGACCCCAGCCAGGTGCCCCGGACCTTGAGCCCGCGAGCCACGCCCCTCGCCGCCGCGACCCTCGCCCGACGCCTCCTGGCGGCGGCGGTCGTCGTGATGGCGCTGGCCTGGTCGGCCCCAGCGGGCGCTCGGCGCACGGCAAGTCGGGCCACCACTGCGCCTGCGCCGAGCGGTGCAAGGGTGCCGCCTGCTGCTGCCCGTCGGATGCCCACGGTCCCGCCGAGGCACCGGCGAAGGCCGAGGCCCCGGCCGTCCCCGCCCCGAAGCCGCCCGACGCCCCGTGCGCCCGGTCGGCCCCGTGCGGGACGCCCGACCTGCCCGCGCCGGCCTCGTCGCGGCCGGTCGGCCGGATGGCCGCGGTCCTGCCCGTCCTGCCGCCGTCGCCCGTCCCCTCGTCGCGGCTCCATGCGCGGTCGGAAACGCCACAGCTCCCGATCGGGTTCGTCTCCCGGATTGACGAGCCTCCGGAAGCCTGACGCTCGCCCGAGCCTCACGGTCGCCGCGTCGCGATCCCGACTGCCGAGGTCGCGGTCCGCCGCGTCTCCGCGACGGCTCCTCTCCGTCCCGAGCGTCCTTCCCTCAAACCGCGACGATTCGCGCGAGTCGGAGGTCCCGCTGGCCCTCGGTCCCGCTCCGTGCGGGACGCGGCCGGGACCCTCTCCGGCTGGACCGCGACGTCACTGACCGAAGCAGCGCGACGATGCCGGACCAGACGTCCGCACGTCGCCGCGCTTCCGGAGAGCCTCACCGATGCGTCGGACTTCAGCGCGCGGATTCACGCTGATTGAATTGCTCGTCGTGATCTCGATCATCGCCGTGCTGATCGCGCTCTTGCTGCCTGCCGTGCAGTCGGCCCGCGAGGCGGCGCGGCGGATGCAGTGCACGAACAACCTGAAGCAGGTCGGCCTCGCAATGCACAACTACGAGAGCGCGAATACGTGCTTCCCGCCGGGCTACTTCTCGCTGAAGGACCCGGTCACGTTCGAAAACGACGGCCCCGGCTGGGGCTGGGCCGCGCGGGCTTTGGGCCACATGGAACAGACCGCGCTCTACAACAGCGTGAACTTCGTGATAGGCATCGAATTCCCGGACAACCAGACGGCCCGCCTGACGACGCTTGCGACCTTTTTCTGCCCCTCCGACGCCACGCGGACCGACACGTTCACGGTCGTCGACTCGACGACGAACAACTCGACGCCCGGAGCCCCGATCTGCGACGTGGCGTCGTCGAATTACGTCGGGTCGGTGGGGACCGGTGACCCGTCGAGTTTGTATCCGTACATCATCGACGACGACGACGGCCCGCCCGGCCGCGACAACGGCAACGGGATCTTCTTCCGCAACAAGTGCGTTACCATCGCCGCCATCACGGACGGGACGAGCCAGACCTTCCTGGCCGGCGAGCGGAGCCAGAACCTCTCGCGCGCCACCTGGACCGGCGCCGTCACCAACGCGGCCGTCCCCCTCGTCGCGCTCCAGGGCGGGGCGGGGTTCGATCCCGAGGGCGGCGGCGCCCTCGTGCTCTCGCACACCGGGGAGGGGCACGGGCCGAACTCCCCGTCCGGCCTCGCTCACGGCGATCAGTACTGGTCGCGCCACCCCGGCGGCGCCAACTTCCTCTTCTGCGACGGCAGCGTCCGCTTCATCAAGGAGCTGGTCGGATTCACGATCTTCCAGGCCATCGCCACCCGCCAGGGGGGCGAGGTCGTCTCGTCCGACTCGTTCTGATCGACTCCCCGGGGAAAAAATGGTGAAGATGTCGGCTTCCTCCTGATGGCGACACCCATCGACGGAATAGACTGGAGCGGGAGGACGCCCGGGCCCATGGCCCCAGTGTCTCCCGCGAGGGTGTACCCGCGATGGTGCAAGGTTTCCGGTGGCGGAAGGCGGCTCGGGACGGAGCGTTCGCGCTGCTCGGCCTGGCGGCGCTGGGCCTGGCGGCGTACTTCTGGCTCCACGTGCCGAAGGAGCGCCCTGTCCGCCTTCGGCTGACGGCCGGCCGGGCGGCCGGCGAGCGATATCGGATCGCCCAGGCCCTCCGTCGCGAGGCCGCGCGGCGGGCCATCGCCATCGAGGTCGTCGAGACGGCTGGCACCGACGAGGCGCTCCGCGAGGTCGACACCGGCCGGCTCGACGCGGCCCTGGCGCAGGGCGGACTCGAACTGGCCGACCGGCCGAACCTCCGGCAAGTGGCGAGCCTGCACGTCGAGCCGCTCCATTTGCTCGTCAAGGAAGAGCTGCATGATGAGGTCTCCCGGCGCCTGTCGGCCCTCCGCGGCAAGGTCGTCGGCCTGAGCGAACGCGGCAGCGGCACGAACCGGCTCGCGACGGAGGTCATGGCCTTTGCGGGACTCAGGCCCGGCGACTTCGTCGCGAGCACGGCGGGCTACGCCGCCCTGCAATCCGAGCCCGACCGCAAGAAACTGCCCGACGCCGTCTTCACCGTCTCGACCCTCCCCTCGCCGGTGGCTCGACATCTCGTCGGCACGCACGGCTTCCGGCTCGTGCCGCTGCCCTTCTTCGAGGCGTTCACGCTCGGCGCGATCGACGAGGACACCGGACCAAGGGACGAGCCCGAGACGCGAATCGACCGCCGGAACGTTTACGAAGCCCAGATCCCCTCGTTCGCCTATCGGGTCGAGCCCGGCGTGCCGCCGACGACGATCCCGACGCTCGGCACGCGGCTGCTTCTCGTCGCGCGGAAGGGCGTGCCGGCGGAGGCGATCCAGCGACTGTTGGAGGTCGTCTTCGGCTCGCCGTTCGCGCAGGCCGTACAGCCGGCGATCGACGCCAAGCTGCTCGACCTGCCGCCGGAACTGCCGTGGCACGACGGCACGACGGCCTATCTCCGCCGCAATGCACCGGCGATCGCGGGGGACGTGATTGACCTGCTCGAGAAGGAGGTGAGCATCCTCGCGGCGCTGGCCGGCGGGCTGTTCTTCCTGGGCCAGTGGTTCCGCCGCCGCTTCCGCCGCCGCCGCGAGGAGGGGTTCGGCGCCTACATCGTTCGCGTCGCCGCAATCGAGCGCCGGGCGATGGAGACCGAACGCGCGGCGACTCTCGACCTCGGCACGCTGCTCGCGCTCCAGGAGGAGCTGAGCCGCCTCAAGAGCGACGCGCTCGACCGCTTCGCCGACGGCACTCTGGAGGGCGAGGAGCTGATGTCGGGATTCCTGACCCACGTCAGCGACGCCCGCGACTACCTGACGCGGCTCATCCTCCACCAGCGCGAGCTGCTCGAGGAGCAGGCCCGGCACGAAGGCCGCCGCGCCCGGGACGTTTGGCGCGACGCGGTCGATGGCGTCGAAGGCTCGGATCGCGTCGAGTCGGCCTCTTCGTAGGGTCCGCAATAGCGAACCCTACGTCAGAGCCCTTCCTCCCCCGAGTCGTCCGCCGGCTCGAAGCCGAGCCATTGGTTGGCCGCGGTCAGGTCCCAGCGCATGCCGCGGTTGTTCGACATGCCGTTGACGACCAGGAACGTCCGCTCGCCCAGGTCGGCCTCGACCGCGGCTTCGAACAGGTCGACGAGGTCGTCGTCAGAGAGCCACAGGCCGCGCGACCAGTCGTCTGGCAGGGTCTCCGGCCGGTTCTCCCGCGCTGGACCCAGCCGATGCGGATGGCGATGAACGTGAGGTCGAACGCCGACGCGAGACTCCGTCCCAGCCGCTCGCCGACGAGCTTCGTGCCGCCGTAGGGCCCGTCTGGGCGAGGCGGAAGGTCGACGGTGATTGGCATGTCGCCGATGTCGCGGTAGCGGCCCATCACGTGGTTCGAGCTGGCAAAGATCACCCGCTCGACCCCGCCGAAGGCCGAGGCGTGAAACACGTTGGCCAGGCCGTCGAGGTTCGGACCGACCAGCGCGTCCCACGGGGCATCGTCGTCGGGGTTGCCCGCGAGGTGGACGACCGTGTCCACGTCGTCGAAGTAGGCGACCCACGACTCGTCCCAGGTGGAGAGGTCGGCGACGATCATCTCGTCGTCGCCGGGATCGGCCTGGCGGTCGATCAGGACAAGGTCATAGACGCCCGCCCACGCCTCGCGGAGCTTCCGGCCGATGTTGCCGTTGGCGCCGGTGATCAGGACGGTGCGTGGGGCCTCGTCGACCTCCTCCTCGTCAAGCTCCTCGTCGATCTCATCCTGATGGACGATGTGCAGGCTCGGCGGCGGCGCGTATCGGGTTCGACCTCGGCGTCCCCGGGGGACGCCCCGGCGCGGAGCGGCTCTTCGTCGTCGCCGGCGTCGTCGGGGTGCATCGGGTTGTCCTTCGAGGTGCCGAGAGTCGCGGATTGTGCCGCGATTCTAGGCGTGCACTCAGGCCGCGTGCAACGCCTTGTCGACGGCCTCGAGGAAGTAATAATCGCCCCAGATCAAGGACTCGTCGATGCCCCTCCGCTCGTGGTACCGATAGACCCCGTGGCGGACGACGCCCTCCCAGTCGGGGACCGACCACGCCATGTAGCGGTCGGTGCAGAGGCTGTCGAGCGTGGCGCGGGCGGCCTCGCGGTAGCGGCCGGCGCGGACGGAGTCGGCCGTCACGGTGGCGAGGTCGAGCAGGCCCGAGGCGGCGATCGCGGCGGCCGAGGTGTCGTCGAGCCGCGCGGGGCCGGGCGGCACGTCGAAATCCCAGGGCGGGATCTGGCCGTCGGGGCAGCGGCTCAGGTAATAGTCGGCGCAGCGCTCGGCGACGGCGAGGTCGGCCGGGTCGTTCGTGTAGAGATACACCGAGAGGAACCCGCTGATGGCCCAGGCCTGGCCGCGGGCCCAGACCGTCTCGGTGCCGAAGCCGAGCGGCGTCGCGTTGCCGAGGAACTCGCCCGTCTCGAGGTCGAAGACGGCCTCCTGCGCCGTGCCGCCGTCGGGGCGGACGAGCGTGCGCTCGGCAGTCCGGCAGTGGGCGACGGCCTGGTCGTAGAGCAGCTCGTCGCCGGTCTCGATCGCGGCGTGGAGGATCAACGGGACGCTCATCATCAGGTCGATCCGCGTGCTGGCCGGCGCCACCCACGAGCGGAGGAACCGGCCGCGGGCGTTGTACCGGTGCGCGAGCGAGTGGCCCGCGGTGACGAGCACGTCGTTGACCATCGGGTCGCCGTCGGCGCGGAACCAGGGGAGGTACGTCGGCAGGAAGACGAAGCCGAGGTCGTGCAGGGCGCGGTCTTGCTTCTTCGGCTCGAGCCGGCGGCTGTAGTCCTCGGCGCAGGCCCGCCAGCGCGGCGAGCCGGTCCGCTCGGCGATCCGCCACATCATCCCGGCGAGCAGGCCCGACGACCAGTCGGCCCGGCCTTCGCCGCCGTGGTTCCAGCGGCCGTCGCGGGTGTAGCAGGGGGCATAGTCGGGCGTGCGCTCGACGGTCGCCTTGACCTGGCCGGCGGCGAACTCGAACGCCCGGCCGAGGCGGTCGCGTAAATCGCTCATGGGCAGGACTCCCTGATTCCTTGGGGGACCAGCCGTCCTGGCGCGACGCCGCGAACCCCCGCGATGGGGGCCCGGACTCCGTCTCTGGATATGTCTCGGGTGAGCAGGATGTGGGGCGGGCGCGTCGGGAGAGACGAAGGGCCCAACGCAATTCATGCGCCGGGACCGGGCGGTTTGTCACGCGCAAAATCGGAAATCGTTGGAGTCGCGCCGATTGAGGAGATGGGGACGATCGCTCGGCTGTTCAATCTTTTGAGGTCGGTCGGCGGTTCGTGCGCATCCGGGGGCAATTATTACATGAAAAGCCGGATCAGGGTTGCCTCGTAGGGTCCGCTGTGCGGACGTGTTCGATTGGCGATGGCCTCGGATCGAAGACGTCCGCCCAGCGGACCCTACGGGAGATGTTCCCGACGGCCGGATCAGAGGACCGGGCAGAGGACCCGCGCTGCGTGGATGTCGCGGACGAATGGCTGCCAGTAGTCGCCGCCGTTGAGGGTGACCCACATCTCGCCCGACTCGAAGGCGACGGCCGCGTTCTCGGGCAGTGTCGGGTCGAAGCGGATGTCGGCGATGGCGTCGCCGCGGGGGTTCTCGGGAAAGCTCCGCAGGACCCGGACCCACGACTTGCCGCCGTCCTTGCTCTCGTAGAGTCCGTAGATCGGCGACGGGACCGAGGCCGACTTCGCCGGGGCGCCCCCGGCGAGGAGGAAGTCGGGCTGATCGGGGCACGACTCGACGGCGCGGACGTTCGGGGCCAACTCGAGGCCCTTGCTCCGCGACTCCCACGACTTGCCGCTATCGCCGCTGAACCAGACGCCGTCCGACGTCGCCGCGAGGAGCTGGCCCGGCTTCTTCGGCACGGCGCGGACCGCGTGCACATCAGCGGGAAGGCCCTCGCACCGCGACCAGCTCACTCCCCCGTCGGTGCTCATCCAGAGTCCCTCGCCGGCGATGGACGCATACCACGCATCGAGCGTCGCGGTCATCGTCGTGACATCGCGCGGAGTCGCGAGCTTGGGGGCGCCGAGCCGGGTCCAGCCGCGGAGATCGACCGCTGCTGGACGCTTCGGCGGCGCGGCCACGGCCGTGCCGCCTCCGGTCCGGCTTCGGACGATCGTCATGGCCCGCTCCGCGATCTTCGGCGCGGCACGACGTGCCAGCTCCAGCGGCGAGCTCGTGCGGAGCGTCGAGCCGAGCATCCGCCGATAGAGCCCCGGGCCCGACCCGGCCAGGAGGATCGATGCGGGCGTCCCGCCCACCGCGATGGCCGTCGGCTTGCCGATCCCGTCCGGCAGCGGTACCTCGCGCCAGCTCTGGCCGTTGTTGCCGCTCTCCCAGACGAGCCCTTCCTTATCGAGCGCCGCGAGGAAACCCGCCCCCGGCGACGCCAGCCCGACGACCCCCCGCCCCTGCAGGCCGTGGAAGACCGGCCAGTTGTTCCCCTCGGCCCAGCGATAGATGCCGTCGACGGTCCCGATCAGGAGCATGTGCGGCCCTCTTAGCGTGATGTCACACGGGGGCCTGAGCGTCCCGGTAGACTGGCTGATCGATGGACGAGGGATTCTACTTGCTCGATCCCGTAGACGAAAGCGAGGCCAGGCGGGTTCGTCGGATCGGCGATCGCGGAATCACGCCCGCCCCGCCGGCACGCCCGCGCGGTCCTCCCCGTTACTTGGACGCCGCCGTCTCCGTCGACTGGATCCACTCCACCGATTCCTTGGCCTGGTCGCGGACGCGGCGGGACTTGTCCTTCTCCAGGGCGCGGAGCGCGTCGAGGGCGGATGCGGCCTTCGGGCCGAACTCGCCCAGGCCCCAGGCGGCGCCGAGGCGCGTGGCGTCGGATTCGGATTTCAGGGCCTCGGTCAGGACCGCGATGACCTCGGGCTCCGCCGGCGTCCCGAGGGCGATCTGGGCCAGGGCACGCGCGAGCGGGCCGGCGTAGGCGTCGGTCGGCTTGGCCCGCTTCAGGTCCGCGATCAGGGCGGGGACGGCCGACACGGCCCTCGGGCCGAGGGTGGCGAAGGCGGAGGCGATCGCCGAGTGGCGGGCGTCGTCCGGGGTCTGCAAGGCTTCGGTCAGCGCGGCGAGGGTCTCGGGGCTCGCCCCCTTCTCGGGAGCGACCTCGGCCAGCGCCGCGCGGCCGCGGAGCCGGGGTCGTAGGCGGTGGCCGGGCCGCGCGGGGCGGGTTTGGGCAGCGGCGTCTTGAACGACTCCTTGAGGCACGCGATCAGGTCGGGGGACGCCGCCGCGGCCCCGGGGCCGATGTGGCCCAGCACCGTCGCGGCGCGAACCTGGACCGTGCGATCGAGGTCCTTGAGCGTCTCGACCAGGAGCGGGACGACGGCCGGGGAGGGCGCGACGCTGTCCAGCGAGCGGGCGGCCACCGCGCCGGCCTGGCGATCCTCGCCAGCGGCCGTCTTCAGGAGGATTGGGATTGCCGGGTCCGACTTCGGGCCGAGCGTGCCGGCGGCCTTCATGGCGGCGGTCCGGACCGTGGGCGACTCGTCCTGGAGGGCCGCGATGACCGCCGGGGCGGGGTCGGCCGGGCCATCGGGCCCGATGGCGCCGAGCAGGCCCACGACCATGCCACGGATGCCGGGGTCCGTGTCACGGGCCGCGGCGACCAGCGCGTTCGTCGCGTCGCGGAGGCTCTTCTCCGAACGCGCCGGCGGCGGCGGAGCACCCTCCTTCGGCCGGATCGCGGTCAGCACGATGTCGCCCAGCGCGCCGATCGCCTCGGTGCGGACCTCGACGGTCGGGTCGCCGACCGAACGCACGAGCGCGGCGACCGAGACGTCGAGGTCCTCCGGTGTCTTGGTGGTGTAGCGCAACTCGCGGGCGGCGATCTGGCGGTCCTCGATGTCGCCGTTCTTCAGCTTGCGCGCCCAGATGTTGGCCTCGCGATTGTCGCGAATCGCGATGACGGCCCAGCCGATCGCGGCGATCGCGGCCACGACGGCGATCGCGCTCTTGACGGTGAACCGGGGCCGACGGGGGGCCGCCGCGGAGTCTGGGGACCGTTCTTCGATCATGAATGGACCTCCCGCACGGGCGGTTCGGGCGCGGATCTCAAGACCACATCGTGCCGCGCGACGCGTCGCGGTTCAACCCAGCCATTCGTTCATCCTCGGCAGCGCCTTCGATCCGTCGAACACGTGGCCGCCGTCGAAGATGTGGCTATCCATATGGCCCTCGGCTCCCTGCGCGGCGAAGGCGCGATCGGCGTCGCGGAGGGCCTTGTGGACGCCCGCGACGGGGAAGATCGGGTCGTCCTGGCCGGCCTCGGCGAAGAGGTAGCGCGGGGCGATCAGCGCGGCGAGGTCGGACGCCTCGAACCAGTTCAGGATGCCAGGGACGTAGTTGTCGATGCAGTGGGCGACGCTGTAGATCGAGTCGCGGAACGTGCAAAACGAGCAGGAGAGGACGGCGACCTTGACCCGTTCATCGAGCGCGGCGGCGTAGAGCGTGATCGTGCCGCCGCCGGAGATGCCCATCATCGCGACGCGCGACGAATCGACCTCGGGGAGCGTCGCGAGGAAGTCGATCGCGCGGAGGCTGTCCCAAACCCGCCAGCCAAGCAGGGTCTCGCCGAGCATCAAGGCGGCGCCGGCGGCGGGCTGGCAACTGCTCGTCGAGGGTCCGGACTTCCGCGCCGCCGGGTCGCGACGGTGGCCGAAGCCGAGCGGCTCGAGCGCCAGGACGACGTGGCCGCGCTCGACGCACTGGAGTGCATAATCGTGCTGATATCCATCTTTGTTAGTGCGGTCGTTCCCGTCGGGCCCGAGGCCGACGAGGTCGTCGGCGCCCAGGCCGTGGCCGGGGATGCAGACGACGGCCGAGGCGCGCCCTTTCAAGTTATCGGGCACGAGCACGTGGGCGAACGCGGCCATGCCCGGCCGGGTGGCGAAGACAACCGTGCGTCGCGTACAGCCCGCCTTGCCGATCGGCTCGCCAAGCTTGGCGTCGAGCGGGACCGTCGAGGTGGGGAAGCCGCCGAGCAGCTCGACGAGCTTCGCACGGGCCTGCGACCGCCAGGCGGCGATGGCCTCGGGCGGTCCGCCGGGGAAGGCAAGGCGGGGGGTGCGCTCGCGGTATCGGGCCAGGGTGTAGGCCAGCGAGTCGAGGCGGTCGGGCGTCGGGTCGGGCATGAGGCGTGGCCGGGTCGCGACGGGGCGTTGTCACGGGCCCTCACGATACCCGCGGCGCCCGGCGCGGACAAGCCGGCCGCGGGGCCGCGCCGGGTCACCGAACCCCCGTCCTGTCGGGCGGTTCGGTGCGGTTCGGCGCGCTTGACAGTGCGGGGGGCGTTCTTCTAGAGTGGGCCATCTCCTCCCCAGGCCGGAGCCCCGGGATGGTCCGCGCGCCCCCGCGGCACCCGTCGGGCAGGCCACTGGCGGGGTCGTCCCCGGCCCTCCGCCACCGTCGCCGTCGCCGTTCTCCCCTCAGGTGAACCTTCTCATGGACAACCCGATTCAGGTCGACCTGGGCCGGATCGCGCAGGACCTCCAGATCCGGCGCGTTCAGGTGGAGAGCGTCGTCCAGTTGCTCGACGAGGGCAACACCGTCCCGTTCATCACACGCTACCGGAAGGAGCGCACGGGCGGCCTGAACGAGGTGATCATCCGCGAGATCCAGCTCCGCGTCGGCCGGCTCCGCGAGCTGGCCGAGCGCAAGGAGACGATCCTCAAGGCGATCGAGGCCCAGGGCAAGCTCACCGACGAGCTCGCCGCCGCCATCCGCGGCGCCGAGAACCCGAAGCGGCTCGAGGACCTGTATCTCCCTTATAAACCCAAGAAGAAGACCAAGGCGTCGGAGGCCCGCGACAAGGGGCTCGAGCCCCTGGCCGTCCAGATCTGGCACCGCGACGAGACGCTGCTCGACCTCAACGCCTCGGCTGCCGGGTACGTCGACGCCGAGAAGGGGCTCGACACGGTCGAGAAGGTCCTCGAAGGCGTTGGCTATATCCTGGCCGAGGCGATCAGCGAGCTGGCCAACGTCCGCGACTCGGTGCGCCGGGTCGTCTGGAAGACGGGCAAGGTTGTCACGACCAAGGGCGACTCGATCCCGGAGGGGGAGGGGCTCGAGTACCGCGACTACTTCGCCTACTCCGAGCCGATCGCGCACATCCCGCCGCATCGCGTGTTGGCGATCAACCGGGGGGACAAGGAAGGCCCGCTCAAGGTCAAGCTCGAGGTCGCGCGGCCCGAGGTTGAGGGGGCCGTCTTCCGCGAGCTGCCGCTCGAGGGGCACCCGCAGGCCGAGACCTTCCGCGCCGCCGCCGTCGACGCGCTCGACCGACTGCTCCTGCCGAGCATGGAGCGCGAGGTCCGGCGTGATCTCACGGAATCGGCCGAACGGCACGCCGTCGACGTCTTCGCGCGGAATCTCCGGAGCCTGCTGCTCCAGCCCCCGATCGCGAAGCAGGTCGTGCTCGCGATCGACCCGGGCTTGAAGTCCGGCTGCAAGCTCGCGGTGCTCGACGACCACGGCAACCTGCTCGAGCACGGCGTGATCCACCCCCACCCGCCGCAAAACCGGCGGCACGAGGCGAAGCAGGTCCTGAAGGACATGGTCGGCAAGCACAAGGTTGGCGTCGTCGCCATCGGCAACGGCACGGCCTGTCGCGAGACCGAGGAGCTCGTCGCGGAGATCATCTCGGAGGGGACCTTCTTCCATACGCATCCCGGCGTGACCTCGATGGGCCCGGAACCATCGGCCCCCGCGGAGCCGACCGCCGCCGCCGAATCGGCCCCGACGGCCGTCCCCCCGGCCGAGCCGGCCGTCGATGCGCCGACGACGGCGACGACCATCCCCGCGGACGTCACGGCCAATCCCGGCGCGGCCGCGCCTCCCGAGACCGTCCCGTTTGCCGCCCCGCCCGACGATACGGGCCCGGCCCCGTTCACCCCGCCTGCGACTGAGCCCGCGGAGACGCCGGCCGAGGGCGAGGCGCACCACCACGCCGTCCCGCCGGTCGAGGAGCTGCCCCCGCTCTCGGGCGGCTCGTCCGAGGCCGACGAGGAGGCCCCGACCCTCGCCGCCGAGGGGCCGGAGACGCCGGACGATCATCATCACACGCCCCCACCGTCCTCGACGCCCGAGGCGAACGCGCCCGAGGCCGAGGCGCAGTCGACCGACCTGCTGGCCAAGGACGAGTCGACCGTGAACCCCGCCGCGGGGGACATGAACGGGGAGCCGACGGCCACCGAGGCCCCGGCCCAGCCGGAGTCGACGACGCCCGAGTCGGTCCCGGCGCCCGAGGGCCCGGCAACGCCCGAGCAGATCAGCGAGGAGTTCGCCCGGGCCAAGGAGGCGACCGCCGGCAAGCCCCTGCCCAAGCCCGGCGGCGGCCGCCCGCCCAAGCCCAAGGGCGAGCAGCGCCCGCCCAAGCCCAAGGGTCCGCCCCCGCCGCCCAAACCGCACGCCGCCGACCCCCAGCTCGCACAGCTCGCCTACGTGATCGTCAACGAGGCCGGCGCCAGCGTCTACTCGACGAGCACTGTCGGCCGCGAGGAGTTCCCCGACTTCGACGCCACGCTCCGCGGCACCGTCTCGATCGGCCGCCGGCTCCAGGACCCGCTGTCCGAGCTCGTGAAGATCGAACCACAGAACATCGGCGTCGGCCTGTATCAGCATGACGTCAACCCCAAGCAGTTGAAGGAGTCGCTCGACGGGGTGATCTCGAGCTGCGTCAACTTCGTGGGCGTCGACCTGAACACGGCGAGCGTCCCGTTACTGCGACACGTCTCGGGCCTGAACCAGCTCACGGCGCGTCGGGTCGTGGACCGCCGACAAGAGAAGGGGCCGTTCACCGACCGCACGCAACTCGCCGAGATCGAGGGCGTCGGCCCGGTCACCTACACGCAGGCCGCGGGCTTCCTCAAGATCCCCGGCGCAGCCGAACCCGCTCGACAAGACCTGGGTCCACCCCGAGAGCTACGAGGTCGCGACGCGTGTCCTGGAGAAGTTCGGCTTCGCCACCGACATCCTCAACGACCGTGCGCGGCTGCCCGAGCTGCACGCAAAGATGAACGAGGCCGACCTGCCGGCCCTGGCCGCCGAGCTGGGCGTCGGCGAGCCGACCCTTCACGACATCTTCGAGGCCCTCGCCCGCCCCGACCGTGACCCTCGCGAAGACCTGCCCAAGCCGATCTTCAAGACGGGCGTCCTCAAGCTCGAAGACCTCAGCGCCGGGATGGAGCTGAAGGGAACGGTGCTGAACGTCGTCGACTTCGGCGCGTTCGTGGACATCGGCCTGAAGGACTCGGGCCTGGTGCACATCAGCCAGCTCGCGAACCGGTACATCAAGAGCCCGCACGACGTGGTGAGCGTCGGCGACGTGGTGACGGTGTGGGTCCTGGGCGTGGACAACGAGCGGAAGCGGGTCTCGCTGACGATGGTGAAGCCCGGCACCGAGCGCCCGCGCCCCGAGCGCGGGGGCGGAGGCGGCCGGGGCCGCGGCGAGCCGCGCGGCGGCGAGCGTCGCGGGCCGGCCCAGGGCCAGGGCCAGGGCGGCGGACGGCCGCCTCGTCCTCCGGTTTCGGCTCCGTCGCCGCAGCTCCAGGCCCCTCCCGCCGGCTCGCCGCAGGGCATGGGAGCGGGACAGGGCCCGGGCGCCCGGGCGGACGGCGATCGCCGGCCGTCGGACCGCATCCCGACCCGCGGTGCGGCCGGTGGCGGACGACCCGGCGGTGGGCCCCCCAACCGTGGCCCGCGACCGGGCGGACCCGGCGGCGGTGGCCAGGGGCGGTTCGATCGCTCCCAGCGCCCGCCGCAACCGGCGATGCCGCCGCGTCCCTCGAAGCCCGCGCCGCCTCCGCCCCCGCTCTCGAAGGACGCGCTGGCGGGCAGCGTGCCCCTGCGCAGCTTCGGCCAGCTCAAACAGCTCTGGCAGGCACGCGTCGAGGAGCCCGGCGAGGAAGGGTCGGCCGAGGGACAGGCCCCGACCAACGCGGAGTGCGCCGCCCCAGGTCGAACCGACGAACGAGTCGCACCCGACGCCCGACCAGTCGCCGAACTGAGGAATGCCCCGCACCATCGCCTTCTTCAAGCCCTACGACGTCCTCACGCAGTTCACGGACGAGGCCGGCCGCGCGACCCTCAAGCGCTACATCCCCCTGCCCGGCCTCTATCCCGTTGGCCGGCTCGACCGCGACAGCGAGGGCCTGCTTCTTCTCTCCGACGATGGCCGGCTCGCCCATCGGCTGACCGATCCGAGGTATGAGCATCCCAAGACCTACCTCGTTCAGGTCGAGAACGTGCCGACGCCTGAAGCGCTCGATGCGCTCCGTCGGGGAGTCACCCTCAGCGACGGCCCGACCCGCCCGACCGAGGTCGAGTTGCTGGCCGATCCGCCCGACCTGCCCGAGCGGCCGGTGCCGATCCGGTTCCGAAAGAACGTGCCGACCGCGTGGCTCCGGCTGACGATCCGCGAGGGCCGCAATCGCCAGGTCCGGCGCATGACGGCGACCGTCGGTTTCCCGACGCTCCGGCTCGTCCGAGTCGGCGTCGGGCCGGTTGGGCTCGGCAGGCTCGCGCCGGGCGAATGGCGGGAGCTGACGCCCGGGGAGCAGAAAGCATTACGTCAACCCCGTTGACATCCGCACACTATCCGAGTAACGTGTGCGTCGCTCCGACAGCACGATGAGGGGCACCGCCATGAGCCGCGAGACGACGCTGCGACGCATCCTCGAGGGCGGGATCATCGCCGTGGTCCGGGCCGAGTCGGGCGAGCGACTGGCGCAGGTCGTCCGGGCGCTGGCCGAGGGCGGCGTCACGGCGGCGGAGATCACGTTCACCGTTCCCGACGCCGTCGACGTGATCCGGACGGTCCGCGACGAGCTCGAGGACCGGGTCGTGCTCGGCGCGGGGACGGTGCTCGACCCCGAAACGGCCCGCGCGGCCCTGCTCGCGGGGGCCGAGTACATCGTTTCGCCGACGGTGAACCTCGACGTGATCCGCCTCTGCCGTCGCTATGACAAGGCCGTCATGCCCGGGGCGTTCACGCCGACGGAGGTCCTGACCGCGTGGGAGGCCGGGGCCGACGTCGTGAAGATCTTCCCGGCCGAGATCGGCGGACCGGCCTACCTGAAGGCGCTGCGGGGCCCCCTGCCCCAGGTTCGGCTGATGCCGACGGGCGGCGTGGACCTGACGACGGCCCACGCGTTCCTCCAGGCCGGCGCGTGCTGCCTGGGCGTGGGCGGGTCGCTCGTCGACCCGAAAGCCGTCGCCTCGGGCGACTTCGGCCGGCTCCGCGACCTGGCGTCGCAGTTCGCGGCGATCGTCCGCCGCCATCGGGGCGAGTGAGCGGGATCCGACCTTACGTTCTCAGGGGGGACTTTCTCATGAATGGCATCGGCGCGATCAAGTCGGCCCTCACGAGCACGGCGACTGCGTTCAAGATGTATCTCGACGACTTCACGGACGCCGACCTCTTTGTCCGCGCCGTCCCGGGAGCGAACCACGCGGCCTGGCAGATTGGCCAGGTGATCGTCGGCGACAAGATGCTCGTCGAGGAGCAGCTCCCCAACGCCAAGTTCCCCGAGCTGCCGCCCGGCTCGCTCGAGCTGTACGGCAAGGAGGGCGCGAAGAAGGATGGCCCGGACGGATTTCTGACGAAGGACGCCTACATCAAGCTCTTCGACGCGACCCGCGCGGCGACGATCGCCGCGCTCGAGGGACTGACCGACGCCGACCTCGACCGTCCGACGAAGGGGAACATGGCCGGGTTCGCGCCGACGCTCGGGGACGTGTTCCTCCTGGTCGCGAACCACACGCTGATGCACGGCGGGCAATTCACGGTGATCCGGCGGGCAGCTGGCAAGCCCGTGTTCATGTGAGCGTGGCCGGCCGCACCGTGTGCACCGTTGCGGCGCTCACGTGGCCGGGCTAGGCTAGCCGGGGCACCACACCACGGATCGCTCTCCGAGAGGCCCGACCGATGTCCCGCCGCACCGTCCCCGCGCGACTCGCCGTGGTCGCCGCCGTCCTGGTGATCGTCCCGGCTGGCCGCGGGGCCGAGATGCTAAAGTGGGCCCCGAAGCCAGGGGAGACGCTCCGGTACACCCTCTCGCAGACCTTCGACGTCACGGTCAAGGCCCAGGGTCAGGAGCTGTCGAACAAGGCGGTGCTGGACGTCGAGCTGACCTGGAAGGTCGTCTCGGTCACTCCCACCGCGATCGAGCTGACGCAGACGCTCGATCACGCCAGGACCAAGGTGACTGCGCCCGGCCTCACGCTGGTCTACGACTCGCAAGAGAAGAAGACCGCGGAGGCGCCGGCCAACCAGGTCTGGGCCAGGTCGTACGAGGCGATCCTCGGCAAGCCCTATGCGATCAGGCTCAGCCCGCAGGGCGAGGTGCTCGACGTGAAGCTCCCCGAGGGCGCGTCGGCCGCCCTGGCCGGGTCGCCGCTCCTGGAAGCCGCCGACGCCGGCAGCTTCTTCTCGGCCGCGGGCGTCAAGAACATCCTGGCGCAGCTCCTGCCCAAGCTCCCCGAGAAGGCCGTCGACAAGGGCGCGACCTGGGACGCCGACCTGAGCGTGCCGAGCGGGCCGCTGAAGGTCGCGTTCAAGGTGAAGTACACGCTCGCCGACCTCGCCCCCATGGCGCGGATCGACGCCACGCTCGACACGAGCGTGACACCCGTGCCCGAGGCGAAGCTGACCGTCAAGATCACCAAGCAGCAAGGGACCGGCACGTTCGTCTTCGACCAGGCCGCCGGGCATCTCGACTCGGCGACGATCAAGCAGTCGGCCGAGACGACGCTCAACGACGGCAATGCCGACCTCAATCAGACGACCGACGCGACGCTGACGTTCAGGCTCGTCAAGTAGCGGTCGCGCCGTCGTCGGCGCGGGGCCGCACAATCCGAATTGTCGACCGGTTCGGTTCAAGCCGTAGGGTCAGCCGGGTCGATATCTCGGGACAGGGTCTCGGGATCGGCCAAGTCGCGGCCGCGCGTCGGCCGGGACGATGCGGGGGAGAAATCCAGCAAGGACGCGACGGAGATCGAGCCGCAGCAAGAGGTTGCGGCTTCGAGTGCGGGGCCGGATCAAGGAGGATCACGTGAGGCCGAAGGGCACGGCGGGGGTGCGACTGGGACGCGCCGGGCGGGGCTGGACCCTGGCCTTCGGCGTCGGCCTGCTCGCGCCGGGTCTCGCCGCCTCGGGCGCCGACCCAGCGCCTTCGGCGAAGGTGATCTATCACAACAGTCGCGCGTTCCGCATCCCGTTCAACATCGAGCCCGAGGAAAGGGCGCGGATCAAGGAAGTCCTGCTCTGCGTCTCGGAGGACCGGGGCCAGACATGGAAGCCGGTCGTCAGCCGGACCACCCCCGACAAGCGGGCCCTGGCCTATCGCGCCCCACAGGATGGCGAGTACTGGTTTGCCGTCCAGACGCTCGACACGGAGGGCAAGCTCTACCCGCCGTCGAATTCGGCGATCGAGCCGAAGATGAAGGTGATCGTGGACACGGTCCCGCCGACGATCGTGCTCGCCGCGAACGGCCGGCGCGGCAGCCTGGCGTCCGTCCGCTGGGAGATCCGCGACGAAAAGGCGATCGACCTGAACTCCTTCGCGCTCGAGTTCCAGGCCGTGGGGGCTAGCGACTGGCGGCAGGTGCCCGTGCGAGCGCCGGTCGACCCGGCCGGCAAGGCGACGTGGGACGCCGGCACGGCCGGCCCGGTCCGAGTGCGGGCCCAGGTCGCCGACCGGGCCCAGAACGTCCACGACATGATGGTCGTCCTGCCTGACGGCACGCCCGAGAACCCCGCGGTCGGCCGCGCGGGCCCGTCCACCGGGCCGGCCGAGCCGTCGCCGGTCGGGACGTTTGCGTCGGCCGAGGTTGACGGCCTACCCCAGATCCCGAGCGGCGGGCCGACTCCTAGGCCGGCGCTCGTGCCCGCCGGGGCCTCGCCAGCTCCTTCGAATCCCTTCGACGTCCCGACCCGCGCCGACCTCGCCCCCGAATCCGCTCCGGCCGAGCCCGGCGGCAGGCCGCAGCTCATCGCGAGCCCGAAGTTCAACCTCCAGTATGAGGTCGCCGACGCCGGTCCCGGCGGACCGGCGACCGTCGAGCTCTGGGTGACGCAGAACGGCGGCCGGACCTGGAGCCCGCTGGCCCAGGATTCCGACCGCAAGCCGCCGTTCCCGGTGGCGCTCGGCGGCGAGGGGGTCTTCGGGCTCAAGCTGGTGGCGCGGTCGGCCTCGAAGCTCGGCGACTCGCCGCCTGAGCCGGGCGAGGCGCCCGACTACCTCGTCGAGGTCGACAGCACGCCGCCGGTCGTGAAGCTCGACCGCGTGCAGGTGGGCGTCGGACCCGACGCGGGCAAGATCGCGCTGACCTGGCACGCGAGCGACCTCCACCTCGGGCCGCGGCCCGTGACGATCTCCGTCCGCCGCGAGGGCGACTCCGACTGGCGGCCGATCGGCCCGCCGGTCGAGAACAGCGGCCGCTACGTCTGGACCCTCCCACCCACCGCGCCGCAGCGGTTCTACGTCCGCGTGCAGGTCGCCGACTCGGTCGGCAACGTCGGCACCGACGAGACGCCCGAGGGCAGCCCTCTGAACATCGACCGAACCCGGCCGAAGGGGCGGATCACGCGGATCGAGCCGATCGCGCCGCCCTCGTAGGGTCCGCTGTGCGGACCTCGTGTCGCGAAGGCCCTGAATCGAAGAGGTCCGCACGGCGGACCCTACGAAGACCCATCCCAGGCTGCCATGCCCCGACCCTCCGTCCTGCCCGATCCCGACCGCGACCCGCTCGGGCCGTTCCTGCACTTCCTGATGGCCGAGTGCGGCGTTTCGCCGAACACGCTGGCGGCCTATCGGGCCGACACGGCGCGGTTCGTCAGGTGGAGGAAGCAGCACGCGCCGGGGCCGCTGGCGAAGGTGGATATCGCCACGCTCGCGAAGTACGTCGACCACCTCGCCCAATCGGGCCTGGCGCCGACGAGCATCGGCCGGCACCTGGCGAGCCTGTCCACCTTCTTCCGCTTCCTGATTGTCGAGGGGAAGCTGTCGGAGAACGTCGCGAAGCTGCTCGTGGCCCCGGCCGTCTGGGACCGCCTGCCGAGCGTGCTCGGCCCCTCGGCGGTCGAGCGGCTGCTCGAGGCCCCCGACGCCTCGACCCGCATGGGCCGGCGCGACCGCGCGGCGCTCGAGACGCTGTACGCGACCGGCTGCCGCGCCTCAGAGGTGGTCGGCCTGCGTCCGCGCGACCTTGACATGGTCCGCGGGTCGGCCCGGTGCATCGGCAAAGGGGACAAGGAGCGCATCGTCCCGCTCGGCTCGCGCGCCCGGGCCGCGTTGCAGGACTACCTTTTGCGAGATCGCCCGGCCCTGGTCCGCCGCCATCCCGAGACCGAGGCCGTCTTCGTCGGCCGGTCGGGCCGGCCGCTCTCGCGGGTCGGCCTCTGGCGGGTCGTCAAGGTCCACGCCCGCCGCGCGGGCCTGCCCGAGCACGTCAGTCCGCACACCCTCCGGCACAGCTTCGCCACCCACATGCTGGCCGGCGGGGCCGACCTCCGCGTCGTCCAGGAGATGCTCGGCCACGTCTCGATCGCCACGACACAGATCTACACGCGCGTCGAGCTCAGCCGGCTCCGCCAGGTGCACGCGTCGTTCCATCCGAGGGGCGTTGCGAGCGTCAGCTCGGAGGACTCTCGGGAGAAAACCGCGCCCTGAGCCGCTCCTGGACCACCGAGCGGAAATTCATCGAGTCGGTCCCCTTCGGGCTGGCGACGCCGATGCCCGCGCAGTCGCGCAGGGGGAGGATGCGGACGATGTTCCGCTCCTGGTCGCCCAGGAGAGCGACGCGGACGTCGCCGACGAGCGCCGTGTTGTCCCAATGGCACCGGCTGGCCGTTCCGTCGGAGAGGTAGAGCATCACCTCGGGGAACCCGGCGTCGCGCAGGCCTTCCCAGAGCTCGCTGATCAGGTCGGTCATAAATAGTCGTGGACCGCGTGGCGTCGAAGGCGACGGAGTGTCCGCGACCATTCTAATCGACGGCGGGTCGGTCGTCAGGCGCTCGGCGGGCGTCTCCTCCAACGGCGCGCCATCGCGAACAACCCGACGCCCATGGCTAGGAGCGACAGCGTCGCCGGCTCGGGCACAGCGGTCTGGATGGAGTGAAGGACCGTCGGCGTGATGGCATCGGCGTACCAGAACTGGGGGTTGTCGCCCGCCGGGAGCCCGAGCCCCGGGTCGGGGGGAGAGTAGGGGTGTCCCGCGCCATCGTAGAAGCCGTTCTGGTCCCACATCGCCGCGTTGAATGACCCGCTGCCGTTGGAGTTGAGAGTACTAGTGGACCCTCGACGGCGGTGTTCACGCCGACGAGCTGCCAGGTGCCGTTGATCGGCGCGAAGAGACCGCCGCCCGAGTCGTTATTGGTGAGCGTCGAGGACATAGTCCCGGTCCCGAGCGAGGGGAGGAATCGCGCCGCCGAGAAAGGTCGTCCCGAGGTCGCCCCCGGATGGGTCGGAAAAGTAGGTGTACACACTACTCCCGCCCCAGCTTAGCCGGCCGCCGCTGCCGCCACCCCACATGTAGCCCTGGGGATCGGTCGCCCCCCCGGCCCGTCGACCACCGCCGTGGAGAACGTCGGCGTGACGGTCCGGACCCCAGCCACGACCCCGTAGCCGAAATCGGAAGTGAGATGGCCCGCCACGGATGGGGCGCACGGCGGTCGTACCGTCGTTGCCGTAGATCGTCGCGTAGTTGCTGAACATCCCCCCGTTCACGGTCCAGAGCGTCATCCCGTTGCCGACGTTGACAGGGGAACTCAGGTTGTAGCCGGTCCCATTATACGTAAAAGTTGCGGGATTAAGATTGGGGTCGAGGTGGGTCGCCGTCAGGATCGACTGAGGCCCGACGATGGTGGCGCCGCCGGAGCCTCCGTTTAGGGGGCTCGAGAATCGCCCCTCGTATTGGTCGCCGCTACCGAGATAACCGCTGGTCAGGTAGCTGGAATCGGTCGTGTAGATCTGCGTGACCGAGTAGTTGCCGAGACGCGCCGGTGATTACGACCACGCCCCAGGCCGGCCGGCCGATGGCCATGAGGAGTAAGGCCAACGCCAGGGTCCGGATCGAGAGTGAGCGCATCAATGAAGTCTCATTCGTTCCGTGTGCGGGCGCCCGCGAGGGGAGCGCGGGAGGGAAAGGAAGAGACCTCTCGGAGGGACCGCGAGCTCGGGCCGCTGCCCTCGACCAGGTCAAGATTTTCGAGAGTACATCATTTTTTAGGGCACGCGACAGGTGTCGAAAAAAAACCACACGCAGGTCAATCGTTGCTGGCGATCATGGGCGCATACGCGGGTCTTCGCGCACTATCCTTGTTCGTGGGATGGACATCGGACATCCGCCCGATGTCGGCCCGAAGTCGCGACCCGGCGCGATCACGGGGCGAGCGCGATGTCCCCCGGCCCGGCGGCTCCGAGCGCCTTATCGAGCTCGGCCTTGATCTTGGCCTTGAGCTCGCTCTCGTTCTGACGGATCTTGCATGCCTCGATGGCGTGGTCGAGGGCGCGGTGGAGAACCTCGATCGCCCGCGCGGGCTGCCCGGCGGCCAGGGCGGAACGGCCCAGGCCGAGCAGCGCCACGGCCGAAAAGTGCTCGCGAAAGAGCAAAAGCGTCCTGTCGACCTTGCCGTCCTTGCGATGGGGGTCGATGCTCGCCAGGTCGTCGAGGGCCTTCTCGTAATGTCCGGAGGCCGGGACGAACCTCCCGCCGTCATAGTGCTCGTCCGCGAGCAGAATCAGTTCGCGCGCGCGGTTACGCCTGTAGGAAGGCACCGCGTCGCGGCCCTGTCCGGCCGGGAGGTCGACGGCGCGGTCGATGGCTTGATTGAAGAGTTTCACCGCATCGGCATGGTGGTCGCGGATCCGCTCGACGTTGCCGAGCCCGGCGAGCGCAACGATCCGGGTCGGGTCGCGGACCAGGACCTCTTGATACTCTGTGGCGGCCTGGTCGTGCCAACGTGCTTCCTCGTACGCCCTGGCCAGGCCGAGGCGGAGGGCCAGCGAGTCGGGATGGCGGCGGAGGGTCGCCTTCAGGCCGTCGATGGCATCGCCGCGCTCGTCGAGGACCGCGGCGATCCTCGCATCGGCGTCCGCGTGCCGTTTCTGGGACTCGTCGGCGACGGCCAGCTCGAGGATCTTGAGCGTGGCCGAGCTCGCCTTTATGTCGAGCGCCACCGTGCGAGTCGTAGTAGAGCCTGAGGCAGGGGACGGCGATCGCGACCAGAACGGCCGCCGCGGCGAGCGGCACGCGGGCGCGGCGGAGCGCGTTGACGGCGATCTCGGCGCGGGACGGGTTCCTGGCGTACAGCAGCGGACGACGGCCCAGGTAGAGGGCCAGGTCCGCGGCGAGGTCGGCCGACGAGGCGTAGCGGTCGGCCGGCGACGCGGCCAGGCACTTCGCGACGACGGCCGCCAGCGCGTGCGGCACGCGGGGGTTGGCGTCACGGATCGGAGGCCTCGGGGCCTCGCGCGCCTGGACCATCGCATTAATGGCGCAGGGGCAGCGGTAGCCGGTCGCCCGGTCGGGCCGGCGACTGGAGCGTCAGCAGCTCGCGAAGGACCAGGCCGAGCGAGAAGAGGTCGGCCCGGCCGTCGACGTCGTCCCACCGCGCGGGGTCGAGGAAGGCCTCGAGGTGCTCGCGGGCCATGTAGGGGAGCGTGCCACCCCGGTGGGCCGAGCGGGCCGCGCCGGCCAGCGCGGGGTCGTGCGCCAGGTTGAAGTCGATGAGCTGTGGGCCGTCGCGGCCGTTGAGCAGGACGTTCTCGGGCTTGACGTCCCGGTGATAGAAGCCGCGGCCGTGGGCGTGGGAGAGCGCCTGGGCGATCTTGAGCCCGACCCAGGCGACGGCGTCGGCGTAGGACCCCGCGGCCGGGAAGTCGGACCAGCCGGGCGCGTCGCCGTCGGCGCGCCTCGCGTCGGCCTCGGGGTCGACCATCTCGCGGAGGTCGCGGGCCCGGCGCGGGAGCGCGCCCGGGTGCGGAGGCTGCGGACGACCTCGTCGAGTGTCACGCCCGGTCGATAGGGCATGCAAAGCCCGCGCAGGCCGGTCGCGGGGTCGACGACCATCGACGTGACCGGGACGATGTTCGGGTGGTCGAGCTTGCCGATGATCCTCGGCTCGTCGCCGCGGTCGGGCGAGATCTTCAGCGCGAACGACTTGCCGCCGAGGGTGGCGACGCGCGCGTGGAAGACGTGGGCCGAGGCCCCCTTGCCCAGAAGCTCGACCAGCTCGAACTCGCCGAAGCGGTCGCCCGGGCCGGGGAAGGCGGGGCGGCTGTCGACCGGCTCGACGGCCCGGCTGAGGTCGCGGTGATAGGCGAGCTGAGCCGACAGCGAGTCGCGCCAGGTCGGGTAGCCCCGGCAGAACTCCGAGGGCTCGACGGCCTCGCCCGCCTCGGCGCGGAGGCAGTATTCCTCGTAGATCAGGCTCAGCGCCCGACCCTGCTCGGCAGCGAGCTCGGGGTAGCGGCCGAGGTATTCGCGAGCGGCGGGGCGCTCGCCCAGGGCGAAGCGGTTGCGGAGATCGGCCAGGACGAGCTCGGCCAGGCCGTAGGAGACGTCGGCGTCGCCGAATGCGAAGGCGCGGAAGCGGTCGAGGGGCGGTGGGCCGCTCCGCCACGCCTCTTCGAATTCGAGGACCACGCCGCCGATCGGGTCGAGCTCGTTGGCGGCTCCCAATGACGGGGCAAGCGTCCTCATCGTCGCGCCTCCGCGTCAGTTCAGGAATGTCGGCCGCAACCGCTCCAGGAACCTCTGGACCTTGCGGAGCGACCAGCCGGTCAGCTCCGAGATTTCCTCGTTATTGTGGTGCTCGCGCCGGCAGCGCGATGACGCGGCGCCCCTCCTCGTCGGCGGTTGCCGTGCGGAGCTTCTCGTCGGTCTCCTGGGCGACGGCGTGCTGGCTGGGGGTCGGCTCACCCGAGGAGATACCCCAGGCATCGTCGTCGGCACCGCCCGCCCCCAGCGGCATCTCGCGCCGCGAGTCGCGCTTCTTGGCCATGAACCGGCGATGCTCGTCGACGACCCGCTTGTGGGCCGCGTCGAGGAGGAAATTCCTCACGTCGTCGACCGTTTCGAAACGAAACCGCGACGCCTTCTCGGCGAGCTCGCCGAAGACGTCGCTGGCGATGTCGGTCGAGTCCATGTAGCGGCGGAGCGGGCCGTTGATCCGCCGGCGGACGACGCGCTGGACCTTGGGATAGCACTCGTTGAACAGGGCGACCCAGGCCGCCTGGTCGCCGGCCTGCGCCCTGGCAAAGAGGCTCAGTTCCCCGACGGGCTCGGACGACGGGTCCATGAACGCGCACCTCCCACGCGGCAGGAGGGGCACGCCGGCGCCGGATTCCGCGGTCGGCTGTTCCTAACCGACCCGGCGGACGATCTCCCGCCACGTGGTAGTGATAATACCACGCAGTGCGCCAAGGATAAAGCGAAGAGTTCTGGCAGCCTGGACGGAATATCGACGCCGGAGCACTTCCGGCGGCCGGCGGGGGTACCGGGAGCCCGAGGTGCGGGGGGAGGTCCAGGCTCAGGCGACAGCCCGCAGCACGGGAGCCATCACAATCAAGCCGGTTCTAGCGAGGCGTCTCCGATCGGGTCAGCAACCGACCGTCGGAGTCGACACGGTCGGCGCCGTCGTGGCGGTCGGCGTGGGACCGGTGTAGATCGGGGCCATTGGGGCGGTGGGTACACCGGGGTCGGCCGTCGGGTCCGGCTCGTCGGGGGTGTCGGGGACCGGGTTGGGGTTCGAGAGCACCATCGTAGTGATGTCCGAGGGAGAGATCCGCGGCATCAGCAGGTCGAGGCTCGGACGGAAATCGACGCAGGGGCGGAACCGGCGTGCTCGCATGGATCTTTGTCCTCGGTGTGGCGAGTGTCACGGGGCGGGTCGCGCGAGCGCACTGTTCCGTTGCAGTCTGGTGATCGGCAGCACGGCCTCGGATTCTGCGGAGAAACACGGGGGCGACGCCCGGGGCCGGGTGCGTCCGAATTCGTTCGGGGGCCGGGGGAGGCGTCATCCGGCCTGGGTTTCAGTTCATGCTGAAGCAGGGCAGCTCGACGCCGGCCGGGATGACGAGGCCGGGGAGCAGGCCCGACTGACGAGGCAGGGGATAGGCGTGGTCGGGAGGAGCGAGCGGCACGCCTGCTGGTAGAGGGGGCAGGAACGGTGCTGCCGCTCCGCCTCGGGACGGAGCCGCTCGGCCAGCTCATCCTGGCCGGCTCGGCGGGCGAGAACATAGCGGCCCAGGGCCGAGAACCGGCCGCCGGAATCGGCCAGCACGGCCGCCAGCGTCGATCCACGCCGGACCCGCCGCTCGGCCGCACGGACCTCGTCGCGGATCTCGTCGCGAAGTTGAGCGACGATCCGCTTGACGTGGCGGCGATACGCGCCGAAGTGCCGAATCGGCCACGAGATCGGCCCAGGGGTCGGCCCAGGTCCGCGCCGGGCTGCACCGCGACGAACAGCTCGGGATCGACGGGCACCGAAGGGACGTTGCGGTGGAGCATCGAGAGGCCCGCCGCCGCCGCAGTCCAGACGCCATGCGACGTCCGCGCGGGGCTCCAGTCCGGGTAGCGCCGGAGGTAGGCCTGCTCGAGCCGATCGGCCAAAGCGATGATCGTCTCCTGGCTCGCAAACACGTGCACCTCGTCGTGTACGGGACCGCTGCTGACCGGCCGAATAATCAGGGCGGAGGCACGGGTCCGGGCCTCCACCACCCTCGGGCCACGTCCATGAACCGGAATCACGCGACGGTCGCGACACGGTTTTTCTTTTTTTTTCGCCATCCTTCCCGGAAAGGCCTTTCCAGCATCCGTACAGCCGCCACTTCCCTTTTCAAGGCGAACGCGCAGCATACTCATGCGTGCTTGCGCAACGCGGTCCGCGAAAAATAGCCTGCACAGTACCTGGACCACCGGACGGGCCGTGGATACGATGCGAATATCCGCAGGCCCGTGCTGCGCGATCCCGGAGACCTTGCGGCCGCTCGGGGGACCGCAGCTTCCCCCTGACCCCCCCGTGGAAGCCCGCATGGAAACGTCCCCGCAGACAATCCGACTGGCAGTCGATCAAGAGCGACTTGGCGCGGCGGTTTCGGGAGATCCGCGAGGAGCTCTACGGCGAGAACGGGGGCCCCCTCCTGGCCGGTGAGCTCGGCATCCCGTTCCGGACCGTGCTCAACTACGAGGACGGCTGCACCATCCCGGCGCAGGCGATCCTCCGGTTCATCGAGGTGACCCGCGCCCATCCGCACTGGCTCCTCACGGGCGAGGGCGAGAAGTATCTCGTCCCGGACCACGGCGACCTCTGACCGACCGGTCGGTCCCCACGCGGAGACCGACCGAGGCGTCATGGCTCGGCACGCGGATCAGTCGGCCGCGCGGGAAAGGGTCAGGCCCACGTCGACGCCCTGGCCGCCACCGGACTGGCGGCACGAGACCGCCAGCACGTTGCCTGCGCGGGCGGAGCAGGGCCTTCGCCGCGTCATCGAGCGCGACGTCGAGGTAGTCGGTCACGTAGCCGCGGGCCCCGAAGATCGGGGTTCCGTTGAGCCGGACCTCCACGTCTTCGTCATGGAACAGGTGGAGTCGAACGACGTCCCCCTGTCCGATGATGGGCGAGTCGAAGTGCGTCCGCAGCCAGATCGTGGGCGAATCCCATGCCGTCCGGACCCTGATGCCGGGTGTCTCGGGCGTGCCGAATCCGCCCGGCCCGCGGCGCCAGGACGCGTCGTCGAACTCGGGGCCGTCCCACGCCGGCGGCCGGCCGCTCGGTCGAGTACGCCCACGTCGCCGGCCGGCCGCGGGTCACGTCGCCCGCGGCGACGATCGGGATTTCCCGGGCCTTGGCGATCTCCGTCGCCACCGGCGCATCGGCGCGACACCGAGGCCGGGCGGCAGCGGCTCGCGCGTGTGCAGGATCACCGTCGGGTCGAACGGATACCGGCCCGTCTCGGCGCCGAAGAGGCAGAGGCCTCCCGCGTGCTCGGCCGAGTCGGGCACGGCCAGGCGGATGACCAGCGGACGCCCTTCGGCCAGCGCGGCGAGGACCGCCGGGCTCGACCGGCTCCTGCACCTCGACCAATTCCCCGTAGCTGCCGTGCTCGACCCGCGCCAGGTGCGAGAGCACCCCCTTGGCGTCGGCCGGGTCGTCGTCGAGCTCCTCGCGATGCACCGGCTGCCCGTTGAGCGAGACCTCCAGCGTCGTCGGCCATTTCCGCTCGTCGGTCTGGGGATAGTCCTGCTTACTTTTGCGCTCGGGCCAGTCGACCTTCTGCCGCTCGGCCTTCGAGGCGATCTCGAGCTGGAGCCGGATCGTCTCGATCCCGGCCTTGACGACGGCCTCGGGCACCTTGATCCGGTACTCGAAGTAGCCCTTGCCGAATCCGTAGACCTTGCCGGCCGGCGGCGAGCCGACGCGGGTCCACGACTGCTTCGGCGATAGTCCGCTGGCGCGAACCGGAGCACGGCCTCGTGCGGTCGGCCGCCGATTCGACCTCGGCCCGGGGCTGAGGCTTATCGGGGCGGACGACGATGTTCACGTAATTCACGGCGAATCGGTGATTCTCGGGGTCGCGGAGGCTGATGTTCAGCGCGCCGACGAACGGCCGGTCGGGCACCCTTACGCGGATCGGCTGCTGCACGGTCACGTCGTACGGCTTCCAGGTCGCCGGGATGCTCTGCGGTGACGAGGCCATGACCATGTCGGCGTGGTCGTCGTAGCCGTCGAGCCACCAGCGGAGCTTGGGCTCGAACGTCCGGTTCGAGTAGTGGCTGATGAAGACCGGCACCGTGATCGTCTCGCCCGGCTTCGCGACGATCGCCGGCGGCCCCTCGTAGCCGATGAAGTCGTCCCCCTGCAGCTCGTTGACGTGCATGTCGGGCAGGAACGCCTCGTAGCCGATAGTGCTTGGGCGTCCGGTCGTAGTTGAAGAACCCGTTATGTTCCCACTCGATGTCGGTTAACTCGGTATAGACATACCCCTGGATCTTGGGCTGCCGCCGCAGCAGCGTCGTGAGGTCGCGGAAGCACCAGGAGATGTCGCGGTCGCCGCCGCCGGCCGAGACTCCGCCGTACTCGGAGTTGATCAACGGGGCGGTCGACTGCTTCTCGCCCGGGCAGAAGTTCCACGAGCCGTCCCGGCTTCGTCTGCGCGATGACGTCGGCGATGTGCCGCCTCGCGCCCTCGTGGTCGTCGATGTAGAAGTGCCAGCTATTGAGGTCCGATCCCTCGACGTGGTCGTAGTTGCACGGCGAGTTGTCCTCGACGAGCCGCGTCGGGTCGAGCTTGCGGATCTCGCCGACCATCCGCTTGACCCAGCCCTGGGTGTCCTTGTTCGCCTTGTACTCGCTCGGCGTCGCCGAGCCCCCAGGTCTCGTTGAAGGCGACCCAGGCGATGATGCTCGGATGGTTCCGGTCGCGGCGCGACGACCTCGCGCATCGTCGATTCCCACGCCGCGCGGGCCTTCGGCGTCTGCCGCCAGGTGTTGGGCATGTCCTCGAGGATCAGCAGGCCGAGCTTGTCGGCCCAGTAGAGCCGGCGGGGCTCGTCGGGCTTGATGTGGATGCGCAGGCCGTTCAGGCTGTGATACTTGGCGATCATCAGGTCCCGGCGGAGGAAGTCGTCGTCCGGGGCCGTGTAGATCCCCTTCGGGTTGAACGACTGGTCGAGCGCTGCGCGGAGGTAGATCGGCTTGCCGTTGAGCAGGATGCGCTCATAAGGGGCGTCGCCGTACTTGCCCCGGGCGATCGTGCGGAGGCCGAAGTAGGTCTTGACGGTGTCGACGACCTTGTCGGCCCTCACGGAGTTCGATCGTGAAGTCATAGAGATGGGGCGTCTCGGGGGTCCAGAGCTTGGCGTCCTGGACTTCGAGCTTGAGAGACGGTCCAGACCATGCCGGGCCCACCCGCGGTGATGCCGGGCTCGAACGCTTGATGCTCGCGTCGTCCGGCCGTGACCGTTATCGTCTCATTGCTGTCTGGTGCCACGGGCCTCGGCCCGACATCAAGATGGCCGACGGCCGGATCGACCTCCGTCTTGATGACCCGAATCGGCTTGATCTAGCGCCTTCGGCCGCGACTCGAGCCAGACCGTCTGCCAGATCCCCGAGCTCGGCGTGTACCAGCCGACCTGCTTGCCCGTCGGCAGCTCGGGGTCGGTCGGGTCGAAGGCGCGGACGACGACGACGGCGGGCTTGCCGCGCGCGACGGCGTCGGTGATGTCGGCCTCGAACGGGGAGTATCCGCCCTCGTGCTCGGCGACCTTCTTGCCGTTGACCCAGACGTCGGCCCGCCAGTCGACGGCCTCGAACCGGAGCCACGACGCGGTCGATCCTTGGGGAAGTCGGCGGGCACGTCGAACGAGCGGCGATACCACGCGACCTTCGGTCCTTCGAGCTCGCGGATGCCCGACAGCTCGCTCTCCCAGGGGAACGGGACGGTGATCGTCCGGTCGAACCCCGCGGCGCCGGGCTCGAACCAGCGGGCGGCGAGGCCCTCGTCCTTCGGGTCGAAGCGGAACTCCCAGGGCCCGTTCAGGTTGGACCAGTGGGACCGGACGGCGTCGGGCCGTGGGTGCTCCGGGCGGGGAGTCCCGGCGGCACGGGCGGCGAGGGGGCCGGCGATCACCCCGAGGAGGGCGATCGCGCCGGCCACGCGAGCGGCGAGGCGAGGCATCGACTTGTCTCCCGACGGACGATCGGGCAGGGTGGGGGGCGGCCCGGCCTCGACTCGATACGAAATGGCTTCGCGTCGCCATGAGGCTACATGAAAGCGCCGCCGGCGAAACAGGCCCTGCCGGGTTCGTGCGCGGGATCGAGCCATCTTCGGCGGGATCAAGGCCCCGTCCGCCCCGCGCGGGCGTCGGCGAGGTCGGCCGGGTCGGCGTGGACCTCGACGACGGTGATCTTCCGCCCCTGGACCGACGCCCTGCCGAACCCGACCTTGCGGGCGAAGGCCTGGGGATCGGCGACCGGCCCGAGCCGCACGCCCAGCCCGGCGCGGCCGGCCCCGCCCGAGCGGAACTTGAAGACCTGCGGCGGCCCGGCGTCGGTCATCGTCTCGAGCCGGGCCCGGATCGCCTCGCCGGCGAGTCCGTCGGCGTCGGAGAAATCGGGCAGGAGCACATCGACGCACGGGACTCCCCCGGGCCCGTGCGCCAGGCCCTTGCGGAACAACGCGAGGGGCTGGTCAATCCGGGCCATCTGCTGGCGGAGCTCGTCGGCGAAAGGACCCGTCGGGAAGCGTCGCCAGCACTCGGCGGATCTCGGCCTTCTGGCGGTTGCCGACGTCGATCAGCCGGCCCGCGCACTCGACGAGCAGCCGATACTCCTCGGCCGGCGTCGGACTCGGCAGCCCCGCGCGGCCGGCCTCGATCTCGGCTACCCTGCCTCCAGGGACCTCTTTCGCCTGAGAGGCACCGGGCCGGGCGGGCCGTCCATCGCGAAAGAGCGAGACGAGGGCCTCTGACGCATCGGCGAGCCTCCGATAGTAGCCGCGATGCCGGATGAGGACGTCGTCACGCACCGTTTCCCCCGCCGGCGGTTCATCGGCGAAGGGGTCGAACAGCGCGGCCACGGCGGCCGGCTCCCGGCGCCCGGATTCGGGACGCCCGGCCTGGCGACGCGCGGCCCGGTCGACGTCGCGCCTGGCTTCGTCCTCGCCGCCGTGAGTGATGGCACGAATCAAGGCACCCATCCCGACCACTGCGAAGCACGCGCCCACCGCGACCAGTCCCACGTGGAGCGGCCTCGGCCCTCCCGGCGGCAGGGACAGCGACAGCCGCGCGGGAGCCGCCGGGCCGGCCATCGCGGGCGATGATCCGGGGGTGTCAGCAACCCCGCGCGTGCGATCCGCGCCGCGGGCACGTCGGGCGTCGGCACGGCGTCCGCGACCTCGGGCAGCCGGAAGATCTCCCGGCACGACTTGCAGCGGCCTCGCTTGCCGCCGAGCGACGCGTCGACCTCGTAATGGAACCCGCAGAACGGGCAGGCGACCGGAATCGTCTCGGGACGGCTCGCCGCGCGGGGCTGGCGAGGGACGGACGACGACCTCGTTCGCCGGCCTCAGCGACGGCGCCGGGGGCGGCGTCATCACGGGGGCCGGTTGCGGCTTCGCCAGCGGGGCGTCGGTCTCGAGATAAGTCCGCTTCGGCGGTGCCGGCGTGTTCGGCCCGGCCGCGGGCGTGCCGATCCGGAACTCGAGCCCACAACGCTTACAACGGGCACGCTTGCCCGCGTGCGAACCGGGTAGTGAGTGCGACTTCCCGCAACCGGGGCAGGCCACGTCGATCGTCATGGGCGAGCCCTGCGAAGTGCGGGATGCTCGAGCCTTCGCCACGACCTCTTCGATCCGCGACGATCGCCGGAGGCCGGGCGTCACCCATAAACTATCGGTCCGGTGGGTCGCTCGCAAGCCGACGCGACGCCCGCCTCAGAGGTCGGCAAGCGTGTCGACGAGGTTGTCCTCGACGGCCACGGCCCGGAGCTTCTCGAGGGCCCGGTCCTGGATCTGGCGGACCCGCTCCTTCGAGACCGCCAGGGCCCGGCCGACCTGGCTCAGCGAGTGCTTCGCGACTTGCCGTCGAGTCCGAATCGGAGCGCCAGGACCTCCTGCTCCCGCGGCCGGAGCGTCGCCGATGAGCCGGCCGACGGCCTCGCCGCGGTCGATGTCGTCGGTCGCGGTCTCCCTCGGGGTCGCTCATCGTCTGGAGGAGGCTGAAGTGGGTCTCGTCGCCGATCGTGGCGTCGAGCGAGAGCGTCGGCCGGGTCGCGGTGTGGATGTGGCGGATCATCGCGCCGGCGGCGTCGGTCGCCGCGTCCGGTCCGGTCGATCTCGTCCTGGTTCTGCGCGAGCTGGCGGAGGTGCCGCGGGCTCAGGCGGACCGGGTACGCGCCCCCGGCCACGGCCTGCTGCATCGACTGGCGGATCCACCAGGTCGCGTAGGTCGCCAGCTTGGTGCCGTGCGACATGTCGAAGCGGTCGATCGCCTCGAGCAGCCCGCAGAAGCCGTCCTGCATCAGGTCGGAATGGGCGATGCCCCGGTCGCGGAATCGCTTGGCGACGTGGGCGACGAGCCGCATGTTGGCCATCGCCAGCTTGCCGCGGATCTCGGCGTAGCGCCGGAACACCGCACCCAGGCGGGCCTCGGCCGGCCCGTCGCCGTTCTTGGCGTAGAACTCGGCGATGTACTGGGCCAGGCCCTGGGGGTCGTCGCCCCCATCGGGCACGTCGTCGGCCGGGCGGATCGAGGCCAGTGCCTCGCGCGAGCTTCGCCTTGCACTTCGCCAGGTCGGCCAGGAGCAGCTCGCGCTCCTCGGCCGCCGTCAGGAGCTGCGTCGCCTCGCGTCGGGCGTCCCCCAGTCTTCGCCGAGTCCATCCCGCCGCGTCGTGTGCATCGGTCGTCCCCTTCCTGTCCGTCGAGGTGCGAAGCTAGTTCTTCGAAGCCGGGTCGAGGCCGGCGTCGATCGTTCGGGCGCGCGGGCGGCCGGGAGCAGCCGGCGCCGAACTCGGCCAGGTCGGCCATCCGCGGGCCGAAGCCGTGTTGCTCCAACCGCGACCCGAGCTCTGGAGTTAACCCGCGGCCGCCGAGAATGACCGCCGCCCCGGCCTCGCGGGCCGCCCTGGCGAGCTCGGCGTATCCGTCGCGGAATACGATCGGGTCGACGACGTGCGCGATCGACAGGAACACCAGCCGAGGCCGATGGAAGGTCACCGCCCGCGCCAGCGACCGTAAGGGCAGATTCGGTCCGAGGTTGCGCACGTCCCAACCCAGCTCTCGGAGCGTTAGCTCGCCGAGCAGGGTCGCGAGCGTGTAGTGGTCTCCCTCGGGCGACGCTCCCATGGCGATCGGCCCGGGGCTGTCCCCGCCGCGGGGCGTGCGGGCGATCAGGTCGTTCACGGCCGTCGCGACGATCTGCGACGCCTGGTGCTCCTGGTAGACGTCCCAGTCGCCGACGCTCCAGCCGTGCCCGACGACCCGCATGACCGGCCCGATCAGCTCGTCGACCAATCGCGCCCCGTCGCCGAGCGCCGCGTGGGCATCCAGGATCAATCGCCGGGCGTCGCGGGCCCGGCCTGCCTTCAGGGCCGCAGTCAACCGCTCGCGGACCGCGTCGTCGACCCGCACGACGGCCCGCGGCCCCTCGCCGGCCAAGCGCTCCAGGCCCGCCGTCGACAGCCGGCTCTTCCGAGCGAACCTGAGTCGCCTCTCCCAGCGGGATCAGCCGATGACGCCCGACCGTCCGCGACGCCGCGAGCTGGCCGGCGTCCACCCATCGCTTCAGCGTGCTCACGCTGATGCCAAGGGCGTCGGCGACCTGCTGGGTCTTCAGGAGGACGTCGGGGACGGACATTGGTCGTTCGGGCTTCCTGGACGGTTTGGACGATTTTATGATAGTCGGCGAGTCGCCTGCGATCAAGGAGTGCGCGAAAGGTTCGGCGCTTTTCTTTGACAGATTCTACGAATTGATAGAGCTGCCCGCCAATCCCGGGGCTAAGGGAAAGGCTTCGCTGAACGATTTGAATGAGTTTCTCGTCCCTTGGGGGCAGGCCCGTCCCGCTCGGAACCGCACCAGGGCGAACGAAAGGCGCACGCTCGGGTTCGGTCGGCGCGGCGACACGGGTTCGCACGGACCCGAGACCGGCTCGGGCTCCTGTTGGACTCGCGCCCTCGGTCTGGTAGGTTCTCGGGTCGTGGCGCGATGGGCGATGGGATCGAGCCGGGGGGCGAGATGATGGCGGACGAGGTCCGGGGGACGTTGATCGCCCTGCTGAAGCGGGAGGCGCTGCGGACGGGGACGTTTACCCTGGCGAGCGGCCGGACGTCGCACTATTACGTCGACGGGCGGAAGGTGACGCTCTCGGCCGAGGGGGCCGCGCTCATCGGGGCGGGGGTGCTGGAGGCGATCGCCGACCTGCCGGGCGTGGCGGCCGTCGGCGGCCTGACGATGGGGGCCGACCCGATCGTGGGGGCGACGCTCGCCGCGGCCGGCGCGGGGCCACGGCCGGGGCTCCGCGGGTTCCTTGTCAGGAAGGAAGCCAAGGGACACGGCACCGGCCAGCTCGTCGAGGGGCCGGTCGAGGCCGGGATGGATGTTGTTGTCGTCGAGGATGTTGCGACGACTGGCGCTTCCGCCCTCAGGGCGGTCGAGGCCGTCGAGGCGATCGGCGCGAAGGTCGTCCGGGTCGTCGCGCTGCTCGACCGGCTCGAGGGAGCCTCGGCCGCCTTCGCCGCGCGCGGGGTTAACTTCCGGGCCCTGGCGACGATCCGCGACCTGGGCGTCGAGCCCTTGCCGCCGGCCTGAACGGGACATCGGACTCCAGGGACGGACTCCTCGAATGGAATCGAGCCTGCATCGCCAGTTGAAGGACCGTTACGGCCCCGAGGTTGGAGGCCGCGCCGAGGTCCGCGTCGCCGGTTTCCGGGCCGACGCGATCGACGCCGACGGCTGCCTGATCGAGATCCAGGCCGGGCCGCTCGGGCTGCTCAAGGGGAAGCTCGCGACGCTCCTGGAGGCGCACCGGGTCCGCGTGATCAAGCCCGTCATCCTCGAGCGGCGGATCATCCGCCGCGACCGCGCGGACGGCCCCGACCGTACGAGCCGTCGGAGTCCGAAACGAGGCGATCTGCTCGACGTCTTCGATGACCTCGTCGGCCTCGCGCGGGTCTTCCCGCACCCGAGGCTGGCGATCGAGGTCGTGGGCGTCCGCATCGACGAGATTCGCGTGGATCGTCGCCGGGGCTACCGCGTGGTCGACCGCCGGCTCGTTGCGGTGATCTCCTCGGCGATGTTGCGGACGGCCGACGACCTGTGGTCGCTCCTGCCGGTCAGCCTGGACGGTCCGTTCACGACGCTCGACTTCGCCCGGAGGCTCGGTCGGCCGGTCGCGTTCGCGCAGCGGCTGGCGTACTGCCTGCGGCACTCGGGGGCCGTCGAGGAGCGGGGATTCGACCGGAGGCGCAGGGTCTACGCGCGGGCCGCGGCCTCGGCTTGATCCCGGACCGCCGCGATTCGCCTTGCCGGATTTGCCCAAACACGCTTTGATCTGGCGCACTCGACCGATGCACGGTCACGACCTCTCCGGGGCGATCGATGCCGCGTCTCGGGTTCACCGGCTATTTCCTGGGACTACTTCCGGGCGTCCTGGCGATCGCGGGCAACCTCAAGGGCGGCCCGTGGGCGCTGGCGACGACGGCGATGATCGTTTCGCTCTGCGTGGCCGACTGGTTCGTCCGCGATGACCGGACGCCGCCGCCCGAGGCGCCGCGCTGGACGCCGGACCTCGTCCTCGCGCTGCACGTCGTCGTCAACACGCTGGCCGTCGCCACGCTGCTTTACGGGATCGCCCGGGGCATCCTCGGCCCGTATCGCGCCCTCGACGCGGCGCTCTCGACCGGGCTGAATTCCGGCCTCTCGGGGATCGTCGTCGCCCACGAGCTGATCCACCGCCGCGGCCGAGCCTGGCGCGCGGCCGGGCTCTGGAACCTGCTGCTGGTCAATTATTCGCACTTCTACATCGAGCATGTGCAGGGACACCACAAGCTCGTCGGCACCCGCCTCGACCCGTCGACGGCGCGGCCGGGCGAGAACATCTACGTCTACATCGTGCGATCGCTGCCCCAGCAGTTCGTCTCTGCCCTGAGGATCGAGTCCGGGCGGCTCGCCTGCGCGGGACGATGGCGGTTCGGGCCGCGGAATTTCGTGGTCGCCGCCACGCTGATCCAGGTGGCGATCGCCGCGGTGATCGGCCTTGCGCTCGGCCAGCGGGCGCTGGGGGCCTACCTGAGGCAGGGCGCGATCGGCGTGGTGCTGCTCCAAGTCGTCAATTACCTGCAGCACTACGGGCTCGAGCGCACCGCGGGGTCGCGAATCGAGCCGGCGCACTCGTGGCAGACCGATCGCATCTCGAGCCGCTTTCTCCTGCTCGAGCTCCCGAGGCACGCCGACCACCATTGCCACTCGACCCGCCCCTACCACCAGCTCCTCTCACACGACGAGAGCCCGATGCTGCCCGTGGGCCTGCTGGGGACGGCCCCCCTGCTCCTGATCCCGCCCCTGTGGTCGCGGCTGGCGCGGGGCATCCTCGGGCGGAGCCAGCTTCATGCGGACCGAATTGATCCGGCAGCCGATGCCATCCCGCGGCCTCACTTCCGGGGCCATTTCGCCCCGAGCCCCGTACCATGTCCTCTTGAGCCGGGAGAGGCTTCGTAGAGCGGGCCCCGCCCACCGTGACCTGCGTGTCTAGCCGGCGAAGAGCGGCGCGATGGGGTCGGCCTCGGCGACGCGGAACGGCCGACCGAGGCCGTCGCGGATCTCGGCGTCGGGGCGGACGCCCATCGCGTGATAGAGGGTCGCGGCGAACTGGGCGGGATAGACGGGGTCGGTCGCGGGATAGGCGCCGATCTTGTCGGTCGAGCCGTGGACATAACCGCCGCGGATGCCGGCGCCGGCGAGCATGAGCGAGAAGGCGTTGCCGTAGTGGTCGCGGCCGGCGTCGGGGTTGACCCGCGGCGAGCGGCCGAACTCGCCGGTCCAGACGACCAGCGTCCGGTCGAGCATGCGGCGGTCGACCAGGTCATCCAGAAGCGCCGAGGAGGCGATGTCGAGGGGCGGCAAGTTCTTGTCGCGGAGCATGGGGAAGTTGGGCGTCGCGCCAACCTTGTGCCCATGGGTGTCCCACGCGGCGACGGCGACGTTGTCCTTCACGCCGTTGTTGATGAACGCCTCGGGCTCGGTCCGGTCGGGCCAGTAGATGGTGATCAGCGGGACGCCGGCTTCTGCGAGCCTTCGCGCGAGCAAGAGGCTCTGGCCGAAGGCGTTCATGCCGTACTTCTCGCGGACCTGGGCGGACTCGGTCTCGATCCGGAAGGCGCGGGCCACCTCGGGAGCGGCCAGCAGGTCGAAGGCGCGGCGGTAGAGGAGGCCGTTGTCGAGCGAGAGCTGCGCGTCGAGGGCCGATGGATCGCCATCGAGCGCCCGGCGGAGTGCGCGGCGGGCATCGAGCCGCTCGGGGCTCAAGGATTTGTCCACGGCCAGCGCGGGCGGGAAGAAGTCGTAGGTCGCGGCCGGAGCGGCGATTCGGAACGGGTCGTACGCCTGGCCGAGGAAGCCCCCGTCCTGGCCCGGCACGAGGTTGGTGCTCGTCGAGATCGTCCACGGCAGGGCCACAAACGGCGGCAGCGGGCCCGAGGGCAGGCGGAGCTTCGATAGGACCGAGCCGAAGCTGGGAAAATCCTCCGGAGTCGGCCCGACCTCGCCGAGGGCGCGGGGGCGTCGGCCGGTCATCATCGTGTGGCAGGCCGAGCCGTGCGAGGCGTCGCCGTGAGTCATCGAGCGGACGATGGCGAGCCGATCCATCCGCTTCGCGAGCCTCGGCAGGTGCTCGGTGATCCGGATTCCGGGGACGCCGGTGGCGATCGACTTGAACTCGCCGCGCACTCCGTCGGGGGCGTCGGGCTTCATGTCCCAGATGTCGATGTGACTCGGGCCGCCGAAGAGATAGATGAGGATGCACGACTTCGCCCGGCCGAATCCGGGCGGGTCGCCGGCCCGAGAATCCGTGTCCGCTCCGGCCCGCGATGCGAATGCGCCCGCCAGGATCCCGCCGCCGAAGCCCAGCTCGAGCCAGCGGCGCCGGGTGATTCCCCGGGCCAGGTCGGTCGGTCGTGGACGGAGCACGAACACGGTGGCTCTCCTTCCTGGCGCGACCGGCGGTCGGGTCCAGGAGGATTGTCCGTCGCTGCGGCCTGCGAGGCAAGCGGAACCCGGCGGCGAGGCCACCGGCTCGTTCAGGCGGTCGGCCGGCGCGGGCCCGAGGCGACCGTGCCTCGAATGGCGGCGATCGGGGCCTTCCGCCGTCCGAGCCACGCGCCGACCCGGCGGTGGTAGTGGGCCGCGGCGACGACGAGCATGCCCAGCCCGATCGGGCTCGAGAGGTCCGCAGACTCGACCGCATCCTCGGCCCCTGGCGCGGCCGGGCTCGTGGCGCCCGACAGCCCGGCGAGCGCGACCTCGTCCCGCGAGCCGGAACCCCGGTTCGCCGGGTCGTGCCGAGCCGAGGGGATCAGGCCGGCGAGCATCGTGGAAACGCGCTCGAGCAGGCCCGCCCCCGGGGCGTTGCCCGCCTTGACAGGCTCCGCCTCGGGCAGCGGCGGGAGATCGGCGAGCGCCGCCCCGCTGCCCGACTCGAGGCCAGGCCCCGAAGCAACCGGCTCCGGCACCTCGGCCAGACCCCGCATTGCCCCCGAATTCATCCCGCGAGGGATGGCTGTTGCGCGTCCGACGCTCAGGCCTTGCGGGATGCCCGGTGCGCTCGACGACAGGGCCGTCAACCCGCCCGGCGCGACCGGGCCGACGACCGCGACCGCGTCGTCGAGCAGCGTGGGATGGCCGATCGGTCCCAAGTTGCTCGTCAGGAACTGGGCCGCCGGGGTCGCAGGCCCGGTGGTCGCGGCGGGCGTGGCGGATGACGTGGCCGAGGTCGAGGACGTCGCCGGGCCCGAGGCCGCCGGGGGGCCGTCAACGGTGGTCAGGCCCGCAAGGCTCGGCCCAGCCTGCGGGTCGGGCGTCGGTGTGATCAGGCGCAGCCCGAGGCCAGAGGTCTGGCCCACGCCATTGTCCAGCAGCAGGTCATACGACCCACTCACCAGCAGGAACGACCAGTCGATCGTTGTGCCGAGAGCCCCGCCCTTGACGTCGAGGGTGATGACGCCGTGCTTGAGGTCCACAACGTGATGCTCGGCGATACCCGCTGCGCCGGGTGCCAGCGACACGCTCGCGCCGCCGACATGCGCCGTGAACGTCGGGGCCGAGCCGGTGTAGGTGGTCTCCAGGTCGTAGATCGAGTCGGCCGTGAGGACGAAACGGTATGTGACCTCCTCGCCGGGCTTGAGCTGCAATCTCGCCGAGAGGCCTTGCTGGAGCTGATCCAGGAAGATCGGGCCGTAATCGTCGGGGCCGTGGGTTACGCTCGCTGTAGCCACGGCGAACTGGGCGAGCGTCCCACCGGGCAAACCGGGCGCGACTGGCGGCTTGCCGACGAGGTCGACAAGGCCCCCCTGCCCCGCGAGCTGGACCGAATACTGGCCGGCCGGCAGCGCCTGCTCGAACGCGAAGGTGACGGACGCGCTCGAGATGTCATAGGCAACGGCGTCGGCCGCCCACGCGCGGCCCGAGGCGTCGACGACCTGGATCAGGCCCGAGGGGTTCGCCGCAAGCGCCGACGCGTCGAGCGGGCCGTCGAACCGGAGTGTCAGGCCGGTCGGGATGGCCTCGGTCGGGTCGGCATAATTGAGCGTGGAGGAGACGATCGTGGTCGGTGAGTCGGCCGGATCGGCGACGACCCGCAGGCGGAACGCCCCCCCCGAGCGCACGGCGCCCGGCGGCAGGTCGCTGCGTCCCGAGACGCCGATGTAGTACACGCCCGGGTTGAGCCCGACGAACAGGTAAGGATCATTGAGGGAGCCGGGGAGCTTTTCGTCGCGGCTTGAGACCACATTGCCCTGCGAATCATAGACGGTGAGCGCGGAGAGCAGCGCGCTGCCGACTCGCCCGGCGTCGACCTCGGCGCCGAGCCTCCAGAAGTGGCCCTGCGGCAGTTCGACGCGGTAGTAGGCGGCGGCGCCCGGTTGGTCGGCGAGGTCGAGCGAACCCGAGGCGGTCGCGATGCCCGAGACCGGCGAGCCGAGGTCGGTCGCCGTGCCGATCGCGGGCGCCTGTGGGTCGATCGAGAAGTCGTCGATCATCTGGTCGGCGCCGCCTGGTCCCGCCAGGGGCGAGCTTCCCAGGAGATAGAGGCGGTAGTGGCCCGGATCGAGCCCCGAACCGGGCGTGACGACCAGCTTGTGGGGGTTGTTACCGACGGACTCGGCCAGGCGCCGCCGGATTCGAACGTGGCCTCGGTGCCGTCGGCCGCCACGCGATCGAGCCGGAAATCGCCGGAGAAAGACCCGCCGAGGAGCAGGCGGCCGAAGGAGACCGAGATCGAGGCCGGGGCTGTGGCCAGCTTCGTCCCGGAGGCGGGGTCGGTGGCGACGACGAGAGATGAGCCACCGGAGTCGGGTGAGACGACCCCGACGACGGACGACCCGGCGGTCGAGAGGGCGAGCCTCGCTTCGAGCCGGTCGAATCGCGGTGCGGTCCGGACAGCGGATCTTCGCCGCCGTCGCGGGCGATGAGGGGAGTTCATGGCGCAGCGCTTCGCGTTGAGGCCGGGCGGATCGTGGCCGTCCGGGCGGTCGCATCGCGCGTCTTCGACGGTGCGCCGCCCTGGAGAAGGTTAGCTCCGGTCCGGCGGCTCGTCGCGGGAAGCGGGCATGGCCGCCGGGCGATGTCGCCCGGCGGCAACACGACGCTCAATTCGGCGAGGGCAAGGTCGCTCCCATCGACCACGGCCAGGTGGGCTTCAGCGGGCCGGCGGGGGTCACGGCGCTGATGGTGACAGTCGAGCCGGAGGAAACGTTGGGGGCGACGAGTGGGATTAGGCTCGACAGGATGGCTTCAAGGTACTGCAAAAGGGAAGGACCGGTCCCGTTCGCCTGCTCGGCCTGGTGGACCCAGGCGGCGTTCGGCGCCGTGCCATGACCGGTCGTTTCAAGCTGGCCGCCGCCGCCCTGGTTGGGCTGCGCGATCGTGGTGGTCACCGGCGAGGCGAATGGGTAGAGCGGCCGCGAGCTGAAGTTGACCTGGAGCCCGTAGTTCCCGGCGCTATTCCAGTCGTAGCCGTAGCCGAAGGTCTGAATGTAGTAGACCTGGCCCGGGGCGATTCCGGTGAGCTTGACGGTGGCCGTGCTGCTGCCGGAGTTGAAGCTGCCGCCGTATCCGAGGAACGTCGCCGACGAGTTATAAATCGCGACGCCCGGGCTGAGCAGGCTCAGGCCCGCCGACTGCATGGTGAAGGTCACCGAGCCGTTCGAGTTGGCCGGAACGGTTACCTTGAACCACTCGGACTGGTTGGCGTTCTGGAGGTCGAGGGCCGGGTAGCCGAACTGGCCCTGCGAGTTCATGAACGGGGTGAGGTCGGCCGCGGCGAAGAAGGAGGTGTTGCCGTAGTTCGCCATGAATGCGTCGGCCTGGCGGGCGCCGTAGATCGAGTCGATACCGGCGACGTCGTCGGGGGCGAGCGACTGCTTGATGGTGGTGTAGGTGCCGTACATCGCGGCCGTCTGGATTTGCGACTCCCCCAGGCCCAGCGCGTGGCCGAATTCGTGGATGGCGACGGTCAGCAGGTCGTAGTCGCTGTTCATCTGCCAGGGCTGGCTGGTGTTCATGATGATGTCGCCGGCCGCCGACGACCCGTTGATCGGCGGGGGCAGCAGCGTGTAGCCGAGCGTGCCGGAGCCGATGACCGACGAGGGGAGGCCGCTGATCCGGATGTCTCCCATGCCCGGGTCGCCCTGCTCGAAGGGGCCGCCGCCCACGGGCGTGCCGTTGTCGGAGACCTGAACGAGGTTGACGTTGGCCACCTGCTCCCAGATGGCCGCGGCCTCGGTGAAGACGGCCTCCCAGGCTGCCGTCGACCACCTGGCGTTGAGGGTCTGGAAGAGGTTGCTCCCGGCGCCGGCGACGTTGGTGCCGTCGGGGACGAAGCTGTAGGTGACGAGGTTGGGATGGGGCCAGGAGCCGCCGGTGGCCGCGTACAGCAGGAGCCGGCCCTCCAGCCCCTCGACGAGCGGACGGGTCCCGGGGCGCGGGCCGCGTCGTCCGTGGTCTCTTCGTCGTCGGTCGTCGCGACGCATGGATGCCTTCCTCTCGTGGTGAGCATCGATCGGGCGGATGGATCGCGTCCTCGGCCGTCTGGCGGGCGGCGCCAGCGGCCCACGGCGCCGGCTCGCGGCCGCGCGGAGGCCGAATTGGGACCTCCGTCGGTCCCACTGCGTCAAGGCTAGGACATTTTTCGGAACATAAGACATTTCGACCTGGGTGAGAACTCTGCTGCGGACAATCATCATCGCGTGATGCCGCAAATCAATTGGGCGTTGCTTGTTGCGAACGCCGTTGCGGCGTGCGAACATAGGCCCAGGTCGCCACGTGCCGTCCCCGACGACGGGGCTCTCCATGGCCGCGAAGCCCCCACGAGCCGAGTATTCCATCGCCGCGGTCTCGAAGTTGACCGGCGTGAGTTGCCATGCGCTCCGCGTTTGGGAGCGGCGGTACGGGTATCCGCGGCCCGGGCGATCGAGGTCGAATCAGCGGCGGTACGGCGCCGACCAGGTGCATGCGCTCCGGCGGATCGCCGAGCTTGCCCGGTCGGGCCGGCCGGTCGGTGAGCTGATTGCGGACTTCAAGGCGGGGCGGCTCGAGATCGACGCCCCAGCCCCGGGCGGGACGTCCGTCGGGGCCGAGTTCGACGCCGACCTGATCGAGGCCCTATGCGCGGGCGACCTCGCCGGGGCCGACGCGCGGATCGCGGGGCTCGCAGTCCACCTCGCGCCCGGCGAGCTGTCGGCGAGAGTGCTCGAGCCGGCGCTGGTCGAGGTCGGAGAGCGCTGGTTCCGCGGCGTCATCTCGATCTATCAGGAGCACCTGGCCAGCGGGTTCATCCTGCGCATCCTGGGCCGCGCCCTCGACGACGCCCGCCGCGGCAACCCGCGGCCGAGCCACCGCGCAGTCATCGCGTCGGTCCAGGGGGAGAGGCACGAGGGAGGGGTGGTGATCCTCAGCCTCATGCTCGAGCTCGCCGGCTGGCGCGCCCAGACGATGGGCGTCGACCTACCTGTGGCAGAGCTGCGGAAGGCCGTCGAGGCGTGGAACCCCGACGCGGTCGGCGTCTCGTTCGTGCTTTCGCGGAGTATCAACAAGCGGTTCCGTGAGCTCGCCGCGATCCGCGGGGTGCCGATCTTCGTCGGCGGCCGGAGCCTGATGAACCACAAGGCCCTGGCGCGGAGCCACGGGCTGATCCCGCTGACCGGGCCGATCGGGGCGGTCATCCCCCAGTGGATGGCCGAGTTCGACCGGCTGCAGCGGCCCGCCGGCCAGTAGTCGACGGAGGCCCGTCCCCTGCTGTCGAAACGCGAAGCGGCCCCCCCGAGGCCGTCGGGAGGGCCGCTCGGCGATCCGGCCGGTCGGGGCGGCCAGAGCCTCCCGTCCCGGCCGCGTGGGTTATCCGATCAGGCCTGCGGGGCGGCCTTGATGGGAGCCTGCGGCGCGGGGGCCGGGGCAACCTTGGCGGGCGCCTGGGGCATCGGGGCGACCTTGGCCGGGGCCTGGGGCGCCGGGGCGACCTTGGCCGGGGCCTGCGGGGCCGGAGACACCTTGGCGGGCGCTCGGGCGCCGGGGCGACCTTGGCGGGGGCCTGCGGGGCCGGGGACACCTTGGCCGGGGCCTGGGGCGCCGGGGCGACCTTGGCGGGGGCCTGGGGTGCCGGAGACACCTTGGCCGGGGCCTGGGGCGCCGGGGCGATCTTGGCGGGGGCCTGGGGTGCCGGAGACACCTTCGCCGGGGCCTGGGGCGCCGGGGCGATCTTGGCGGGGGCCTGGGGTGCCGGAGACACCTTGGCCGGGGCCTGGGGCGCCGGGGCGACCTTGGCCGGGGCCTGCGGGGCGGGCGCCACCTTGGCCGGAGCCTGCGGCGCGGGGGAGACCTTGCTCGGCGCTGCAGCGGCCGGCATGGACTTGCCCGGCGCCTGCGGGGCGGGCGCCACCTTGCTGGGGGCCTGGGGCGTGGCGTAGGTAGCTTCTGCCTTGTGGTGGAACAACTGGCTCACGCCGCCGAGGGCGAGAATCAGAACCGCGCTGGTCATCGCGATGTCCTTGGTTTGGTGGGAGGTCTAGACGGGCGACGTCTCGATCGAGGTAAAGAATTCCCTGTCGGCTCGGCATGGTCGATTCAGGACAGCGTCCGATCGCCGACACCAACACCACCGTCCCTGTCGGGGGCCATCCGCGACCGGGCGCACCCGGTCGGACGGCCAGGTTCCCCCTACCCACTGATGGGGAGACCCGACAACGTCGGCCTCGGGACAGCGGCGGAAGCCCCTCGGTCGGTCCTCATGGCCGGCCGAGGCGCTCCACCCCAGGGGTGGCCACGGCTATTGATCGGCACCCATCCCACCCAGATTGACTCTCTTTGTAAAAATCGAGACGCTGCCGCCCTGTGCGGGCTCTAGGGGCTCTGACGCATCCGTGTAAGATGGGCGAGAAGTCGTGCAAAAATGTCAGCGAGACCGGCCTTCGAGTTGCCGAACCATTGTGGGTGCCCCGACAGGTTCGATACTCTGGCGAGTCTGCGCGGATCGCCGCGGGGTGTTGAAGCGGGGGCGACGGGCGTCACACAACCGGATCTCGGTCGGGAGGCAGCATGCGTATCGGCAACAGGCTCGTCGGCAGGGTGGCCGGGGCGATTGTCGCGGTCCTGACCGCGACCTCGGCCCCCCGGGCGGTGGCCGACGAGCAAGTCCAGCCCGTTCCCCTGGGGGGATCGCTGACGGGTCAGAAAGGCGACAAATACTTCGGGGTCTACGTCCCGACCAGGTTCGGGGGGGTCCTCACGGTCAAGGCAACATCCGGTAAGGTCCAGACCATCAAGGGCCCCGACGGCCGCGAGCGCAGGAACGGCGAGGAGGTCGGCACCGACAAGCACGGCTGGTACACCTTCCGGGTGATCGAGCCGGAGAAGGATAAGCCGTACGCGGTGGAGACGACGTTCGTCCAGCTCGGGCAGAGCACCCGCCAGCCCTGGAACTTCTATTACTGGCCGACCAAGTCCGACGCGATCCACGAACCGTGGGCCGGCGGTAACGCCCGGGTCGATACCATGCAGACGGCGGGCGACGATGAGCTGGTCGCCCAGCCCGGCGGTTACATCGCCCCGGGCCAGGACATCGTCCGCGCCGGCCGGAACGGGATCCTCGAGACCCCCGTCGCCGCCGGCGACGATTCAACCTGGTTCCCCAACCTCTATGATGACCTGACCTGGCGGGGCAAGGACGGTACCCTCTACGCGACCCCCTCCCCCCTGCTTAAGTATGACCAGATCTTCCACACCAGCGCCCGCGCCCATGAGGCGGCGTACGCCCAGAACCGAGACATCCAGCGCTGGCCGGGCCACTGCCTGGGCGGTGCGGTCGCGTCGATCCTCCTGAACGAGCCGATCCCGGCCCCCGGGTCCGGAATGACGAAGGACGAGCTGAAGGCCCTCTGGGCCGAGCTGGGCGAGAATCACTACAACCACCGGATCGGCGACTACGTCATCGACATCCCCCCCGGCCCGCCCCGCCCCGGCTTCGACGGCACCGACCGGTTCGTCCCGCGATTCCACGCCGTGCTTGAGCAGCACGTGCGCGGGCAGCGGCAGAACCTGCTCGGCAACCTCCGCGGCTTCCCGCCCCGCGGCACGGCCAACGAGGTCTGGAACCAGGGCATCGGCAGGTACACGGCGACCTACCACGCCGTCCCCGGCAAGGGCGAGCGCTCGGTCCGGCTCGAGGTCGAGATCTCGGCGAACTCGGGCTCGTGCCTCAACGGCGACGACGACAAGCCGCGGATCTGCAAGTACGAGTACATCCTCGTTTATGGCCTCGACGGCAAGGTCGACGAGACCAACCCGGCCCTGGCCGACTGGGTCTCGGTCGGCGGCGAGGCGATGTTCGCGCCGCTCAACCTGCTGGAGGTGGTCGAGTCGAAGTGGCAGGGCCACAATCCGCAGGTGACCGAGGCCAACGTCCGGGCCCTTGACCTGGCCAATGGCGGCGGCGGCCGGATGCTCGCGGCCACGGCCCCGACCTTTCGCCCCGTCGGCCAGTACGAGGTCGGCCGGGGCTATGCCTACGGCGGCGGTACGGGCGACGCCAACTTCGTCTCGGGCAACCAGCCGCCCCGCCGCGGCGGTCTCTTCCGCGGCCTGTTCGGCGGAGGCCGCTGAGCGACCTGCCCTCCCTTCCGAGTAACCGCCTGCCCAACCGGCCCCGCGTCGAGCCATCGACGCGGGGCCGGTTCGTTTTCGCTGACCAGACATCCTTCCCGGATCATCCAATTTTCCTATTTCTGAATTTCCGTCACGCCCGTTCAAGTTTACCAGGACACCGTCCGATCACTTTAGCTGGACGGAGAAGTCGACCAAGATTATCCAGTCCAACAATCTTTCCAAGACCTAAAATCCAACGGCTCGCTTCCGTGCAAGCTGGAGGAGGACACGAGCCATGACCACGACTCTTGAACTCGCCGGTCGATCGCGGACGACGAGTGATGTCGCCCGGTTGGTCGTGCCGATCCTGATCCAGGTGCCGAACATGAAGGCGTCCGGCCGCCGGCCGGGGCCAACCCGGCGTCGGCGTCGCCTCCGCAAGGAGGTCCGCTTCGCCGGCCTGACGATGATGAGCGTCCTGCCGGTGGGCTTCCTCTTGTTAGCTCTGGGTGGTGCGCAGCCGATCGAGAGGAAGGCTGGGGCGTCGATGAGGCCCGAGCCCGAGGTCATCCGGGTCGCGTCGGCCGTCCCCGTCGACGAGGTCTCGATCGCGTCGGCACACGTCCCCGTCGTCTTCCACGACTATCTGTTGCCGGTCGACGGCCCCGAGGAGGCCGAGCATGCAGGACGTTGATCGGGCCCTGGCCCGTGCCTATGCACGCCGAGGTGCCTCGAATGAGGCGCCGGCCACTCCGCCGGCGCCTCATTTCGTCGTCGAGCCGGCCCGCGACGGGGCGACGCTCGACTGGCCCGCCACGGTCCGGACCCTCGAGCGCGAGCACGGCGAGCGATTCCGCCGATTGGCCGACGCCCTGCTCGAGGTCCGCGAGGCCCGGGGGATCAAGGTCCTGCTCTTCACGAGCTGCCACCGCGCCGAGGGTCGGACGACCCTGGTGCTCACCCTCGCCCGCGCCCTGGCGCGGCGGCCGGGACGGACGCTGCTGGTCGACGCCGACCTGAGCGGCCCGATGATTGCCCGCCAGCTCGGGTTGCGGCCCCGGGTGGGATTCGACGACGTGATCGAGGGCGGGAAGGCCCTGGCCGACGCGATCGTCGAGGCCCCCGACGACCACCTTTCGGTCCTCCCCCTCCGCGCCTCGGTGGCGGCCCCGCGCGAGTTCGTGGCCAGCCCGGCGTGGTCGTGCACGATGGCGAAGCTTCGCCGCGAGTACGACCTGATCCTCCTCGACGGCAGCCCGCTCTTCGCCGGCCTGAGCGCCGCGGTCCTCCACCGCTCGGTCGACGCCGCGGTCCTCGTCCACCACCGGGCCCTGACCGGCGAGCGCGCCGTCGTCCGCGCCCGCGAGGTCCTCGAGGCCGGCGGCATCCCGCTGCTCGGCATGGCCGAGACGTTCGTCTGATCCTCCTGCCCGTCTCTCCGTTGCTTTGTGCTCTGTGCTTTCTGCTTTTCCGGAAAGGCACGAGCCACAAAGCACAGGACAGCGGGACCGCGACCGAGGGAGTGGCCGCCCTTGTACGAGTCCCATTTCGGACTTTCGCCGCGCCCGTTCGGCGACTCGACGCGCCCGGACTCTTACGTGGCGCTGGCAAGCCACGACGCCGCACTCCGGCGCCTCCGCTTCGGCCTCGAGCACGGCCGCGGCCCCGCCCTGCTCTGCGGTCCATCCGGCTCGGGCAAGACGCTGCTCGCCCGCACGCTCGCGCGAGACCTCGCCACGCCGGCAATCCACCTCGTCTTCCCCGCCCTGCCCGCGGGCGACCTGCTGGCCTTCCTCGCCGACGAGCTGGACGCCCTTCCCGGCGAGGGCGGATTATCCGGATCGCTCCGACGGGTCCGACGAGCCCTCCGCGAGTCGACCTTTCGCGGCCGCCGGCCGCTCCTGGTGCTTGACGAGGCCCACCTGATCGACGATCCGACCGCATTCGAGGCCTTCCGGCTCCTGCTGAACTTCGACACCGACGGCTCGCCCGACCTGGCGCTCCTGATCGTCGGCAGCCCCGACGTGATGCTCGCTCTTCCGCCTGCCCTGACGGATCGCCTGACGGCCCGGGCCATGCTCCAGCCGCTGACGCGATCGGAGACCTCGGCCTACATCCTTGGCCGGCTCAACGCCGCGGCGCGCGAGAACCCTTATTCGACGCGGACGCCCTGGCCACCCTGCATCGCGCGGCCGAGGGCCTGCCCCGTCGGATCAACCGCGTGGCCGACCTCGCCTTGCTGATCGCCTACGCCGAGGGCCTCGATCGCCCGGACGCTCGCGCCGTCGAGGTCGCGGCCCGAGAGGCGGCGTTCGAGCCGATGGCCGTTTGATCCGGGCCTATCTCGCCGCCGTTTGCGCGCCCAGGAGCGTGTGAAACTCGGCCCGTCCGCGGAGCGCCGCGAGGTCCGGGTCATCGCGGGCCGGCGCGACCGGAAAGCCGGACTCCACCGCGCGGCGGAGCAGATCCAAGGCGCGCGACTCGTGCGAAGGCTGAAAGCGCGAGAGCACGGCCATGGCGCAGGCGGCGTTGTAGAGCCGGTGCGGCGTCGGCGACCGGAGCAGGCGGTCGACGTCCTCGATCGCGTCTGAACGGCCGAGGTGGGCGCGGATCAGGGCGCGGAGCTCGAGCGAGTCGAAATGGCCGGGGTCGGCGCGAAGCGCGAGCTCGACCTCTTTTTCAGCCGCCCTGGGGTCGGATCGGAAGCGGAGCCGCGCGAGGCCAAAGTGGGCGATGGCCGAGCCGGGGTCGTGGCCGAGGGCGGCGCGGAAGTCGGCCTCGGCGGCCTTCGGGTCGGCGAGAAGCTGCGCCATGCCGCGGGCCGAAAGGAGGCGGGCGTCGTAGGGTCGGGCGGCGATCAGATCGTCGTAGATGGCGAGACCCTCGCCGGGCCGGCCGAGCTTGCAAAGGGCCTCGGCGCGGCCAACCTTGACGGCGACGTCCTGACGACCCAACTCGATCGCGCGGGCCAGGTCACGCTCGGCCCGCGCTGCCTCTCCCGCTTCGAGCAGGACCAGGCCGCGCGTCCCGTAGGCCTCGGCGAACGTCGGGCTCAGGGACAGGGCCCGGTCGAACGAGTCGATCGCCTCGGGGAGCCGGCCGGCGCGGGCGAGGGCCAGCCCTCGGTTGGCGAACGGCCAGGCGAACTCGGGCATCAGGACGGTGCAGACGTTGAAGTCGCCGACCGCGTCGGAGTATCGACCCTGGTCGAAGTGGCAGAGCCCCAGCGCGAACCAGGCCCAGAACCGCTTCGGGTCGAGCATGACGGCGCGGCGAAGCCGCCGCTCGGCGCGATCGGGTCGGCCGTCGGCGAGTTCGGCGGTGCCGAGGAGGTATTCGTCGCGGCACGTGGCCGCGGCGGTTGCCTCGGCGCGGTCGCGGTCGCGATGGGCCCGGTCGGCCTGGCCGAGGGCGTGGTGGTAGCGGGCCCGCTCGGCGAACAGCGCGGGCGACGGCGACGGGTCGAGCGACTCGGCCCGGTCGAGCCAGGCGACGGCCCATTCCAGGGCGCGGCGGCGGTCGTCCTCGGTCCCCTCGAATTGAGACAACCGGACGCGTGCGCGGGCCTCAAGGAGGATCAGCTCGGCGAGGTCGCGGCGGAGCGCATCGCGCTCCTCCGGCGCGAGCGGAGCAACCCAGTAGCCCCGCGACCAGTCACCCCGGCGGCCGACGCCGAAGCGATCGATCAGCGCGTGGGACTGCTCGACGCCGCGGCGGAGGTGATCGTCGAGGCCATCCGAACCCGACGTGTTGAGCAGGAACTGGCATTCGTGGAACGCTTCGCCGAACCGCCGCAGATTGAGCCGGGCCGCGACCTCACGGAGGTGGTAGGCCTTCGTCCACGCCACGGCCCCGATGGTCAAAATCAACGCGGTGGCGAGGGGGGCAAGCGTCCAGATCGACGACGCCCTTGGATGCCGCCGCATCCACTTCGCCAGCCGCTCGCGGGCACTCGGCTCGTGCGCGAACTTCAACGGCAGGTCATCGAGGAACCGCCGGAGGTCCTCCGCCAGCTCGCCCGCCGAGCGATAGCGGCGGTCGGGATCAGGGTCGAGGCACTTCGACACGATCGCGTCGAGGCCCCACGACACTCGCGGCTCGGCCGTGCGGAGCGATGGCGCGCCCGCGCGGCGCTGGGCCGTAAGCCACGCGAGGACATCGATGAGCGGAAGGCCCTCGGGCGGCTCGGGAAATGCCGGGCGCCCGGCGATCATCTCGAACAGAATCAGCCCGAGAGCATAGATGTCCGACCGCTCGTCGACCGCCCCCGGCGGGGTCGAGCCGCGGGGATTGAAGGCGTCGAGGTGTTCGGGGGCCATGTAGGGGAGCGTGCCGCCCATCATGGCCCGGGCGCCGTCGTCGGGGGCCTCGCCGAGCGATTCGGCCGCGAGGTTGAAATCGAGGAGCATCGGCGTGCCGTCAGCGGCGACGAGGATGTTCGATGGTTTCAGGTCGCGGTGGAGCAGGCCGCGGGAGTGGGCGTGCTCGAGGCCCTCGGCGAGCCGCGCGGCGATCCAGACCGAGGCGTGGATCAGGTCGGACCCGCGGAGGAAGTGGCGGGCGGGCTGGCCCCGCTCGTCGTCCCCGTGATCGGCATCCGGCACGTCCCGGGCCGGCTCTTGCGCCTTGGCCCGGGGCCGAACAGCGAGCGGCGGAGGGAGGCAAGCAGCGAGCCGCGCGGCCCGGCATCGGCCGGCGTCGGGATAGGCCCGGACTCGGCGCGTCCGCGGCCCTCGATCCGCGACGGGTGTCCCGACGGCGCGGGGCGGGCGACGAGGTCGAGAGCGTCGATCAGGCTCCGCCCGCCCGACGAACGACCCGGCGGTGACGTCGCGGCGTCGAGCACCTGGGCGAGGTTCGCGCCGCCGAGGTACGGCATGCAGATCAGCCGGAGACCAGTCAGCCGGTCGTCGCAGACCGAGTGGATCGGCACGATGTGCGTGTGCTGGAGCCGGGCCAGAACCCGCGGCTCGTCCCCTTCGGCCCTCGAGACCTTCAGGGCGACCGGCCGGTTGCCCAGCGCCGCCTCGTGCGCGAGATAGACCCGTGCGAACGCGCCTCGGCCCAGCTCGGCGATGAGCCGGAAGCCGCCGATCGCCTCGCCGAGCCTGGGAAAGAGGACCGGCTCTTCAGGACTCGCCACGGCCCGGGTCGTGTGGCCGTCGGGGGGCGCGGGCGGGATCGATTCCCCCAGCGCGAAGCCGCCGCCCACCACCACGGAGGGCCCGGGGGCGGAGGTATCCCCGCGCAGGCTGTCGAGGACAGCGCCAGTCGAGACGGAGAGCGAGCCGCCCGCGACGTCGGGATTCCAGTCGTCGACCAGGGCGTCGTCCCCGCCGGCCGCGGAGGGGAATCGCGAGGCGTTCTTGCTCATCGGCTGCACCCCCCCGGGGGCCTGACGCCGCCGTCGGCTCCTAGGGGGCTATACGCCACGTCTTGGGGGGTTGTCCAGGCGGCGGCAGGGTCGCTTGGCGATCGGCGATCCGTGACCTAGGTTACTCGGGCAGGGCGGGGACCGCGGCCGCCAGATCAGGGGAGAAACGGAATCCGATGAACGGCTCGAGCCTGGTGACGCCGAGACAACCAGTCCCGGCCAGCGAGACGGAAGACCAGGCGATGGCGCGGCGGCTGGCGCGCGAGTTCGCGGCGCCGGTCGGCCTGCTCGACCCGGCGACCATGAGCCTGGCGCGCCCGGATCGGGCTCGATGAGTCGACGTTCCCCGACGCCGACGCCGCCCTGACGGCGGCGCTGGCCGCGGGCGTCCTCTGGCACGGCCGGGTCGTCGCCTGGCGGCCCAGCCGCGACGCGGGGCCGTTCTGGCTCTGCCTGCCGGTGCCGAGGCCGAGCGGGGCCGACCTGGTGGCGGTCGTCGGCTTCGCCGGCGGCGCACGGCATCGGCGAGCCGTGGGGACCATTCTGCCCCGAGAGGGCCCTGCGCGCCTGGGGCCAGGCGATCGCCGACGACCTTCGCGGCGAGGCCTTCCCCCGCGCCGGCACGGCGGCCCCGGCCCCGCGAGCCGAGGGCGGCGAGCGGGTGCTGACCGCCCGGCTGATCCGGCGGATGCGGATCTCCGACGCGCCGGAGCACTTCCAGGAGCTGGCGCTGAAGGCCGTCCGCGCCGCGCTCCAGGTCGCGGCCGTCGCGTGGGTGCCCAGCGCGTCGGGCGAGCCGATCGTCGTCGCGGGCGAGGCCGCCGGCATGCGGTCACGCGATTTCCGCGCGCTGATCCCCGCCGACCTCGACCAGACCGTCCATCTCGCCAACGGCGCCATGCTGCCTAACGCGTCGGGCGGCCCGCACCGGGTGGCAGTCGTCGCCGCCGAGTCGCAATCGACGACCGGATGGGTCGTGGCGATCGACCCGATCGACGGCCGGGCCTTCGGCGCGGGCGAGGTCGAGCTGCTCCAGCCGGTCGCCTCGCTCATCGGCACGCAGCGGACCAACGGGCGGCTCTATCGCGACCTGAAGGAGATGCTCTTCGGCATCATCCGCGCCCTGACGGCCGCGATCGACGCCAAGGACCCCTACACCTCGGGCCATTCGGAGCGGGTCGCGCGGATCGCCGTGCGGATCGCCGAGGAGCTGGGGATGCCGCCCCACCAGCGGGGCGACCTCTACCTGATGGGCCTGCTCCACGACGTCGGCAAGATCGGCATCGACGACGAGGTGCTCAAGAAGACCGGCCCGCTCACGCCCGACGAGTACCGCAAGATCCAGGCTCACGTGAAGATCGGCGTGAACATCCTCTCCGACCTCAAGAAGCTGCACCACCTGCTGCCCGGCGTCGCCGGCCACCACGAGGCGTTCGACGGCACGGGCTACCCCGAGGGGGTCAAGGGCGAGGATATCCCGGTCGTCGCCCGCATCCTGGCCGTCGCCGACTCGTTCGACGCCATGTCGAGCACCCGCCCCTACCGACGACCGTTGACGCCGATGAAGATCGACGAGATCTTCCGGACCGGCGCGGGCGGCCAGTGGGACCCGAGGATCGTCGAGGCCCTCTTCGCCTGCCGGGGCGACCTCGAGCAGATCCGCCAGAAGGGGCTCGGAGTGAGTCTGGTGGCGGCGGTGGATGGGATGGTGAACAAGTTTAAGTGAAGCGGGCGAGGAACGCAGAAGGCACAAAGCACAAAGCACAGATCGCAAGGCGGGAGACCGATTTGTCTCTCCGTTTTCTGTCCTGTGCTTTGTGCCTTCTGCCTTCCTCGGCCGCCATCACGCGGACTGCCCGCTCAGGGTTCCGGCAGGCCGCGGAGCTGGGTGGCGACGCGGTCGAGCGTCGAGGCCCAGGCGTTTTCGTAGAGCTTGTGCTCCATGTCCAGGTCGCGATTGGCGACGCCGATCCGGGTCGAGGCATGGGCCGAGAGCGAGGGAAGCGGCACCTGCGTCCGTGCCGTCACGGCGCCCTGCCACAGGGTCGTCGGGCCGCGGGTCAGGGTGAGCGTGGTGATGATCTGGGTGATCCGGTTCTGAGACTCGAGATAGCGCACCCCGCGCGTCTCGACGACCTGGAATTGCAGCCGGCGTGCGGCGTGACGGTCCCAGAGAGCGGCCGCGGGCCCGGAGGCGGGGCGCGGGGCGAAGCCGCGGCGGCGGAGGGCGTCGACGAGGATGGGTCCAAGGGCCGTGTCGTAGGACGATTCCGAGCCGAGCGTGAACTTGCCCGGGAGCTGGATGACGACGACGCCGATCCGCGCCAGCACGGGGGCCATCAGTCGCTCGGCCTCGGTGGCGACGGACCGCGACGGCTCGCCGGAGAGCTTGTCGGCGACGGCCAGCGCCCGCTCGCCGGCCGCGAGGCCGTCGAGCGGCCGTCCCTCGTCGAGGGCGCGGCGCGAGGCGGCGAGGGCGGCCTCGCCCTGACGAAGTCGCGCCGCGTCGACCGCCCGGAGGATCGTCGGGACGAGCGGCTCGAGCGCCCGGTCCGTCCGTGCGCGGGCCTGGAGCGAGAGCAGGTCGCCGACGGCCGCGTCGGGCCCGGCCGTCCTCGCGACGGCGATCCGGCGCTTCCGCCTCGCGGACTGAGAGGACTTCACGCCGGGCCGTGAGATCGTGGAGCTGCTCACCGCACTCGGAGTCGTCCTGTCGCAACAGCGCCAGCGCCGCCTCGATCTCGGAGAGGGCCCGATCGGGCCGATGGGCCTTCTCGGCGGCGTCGGCCGAGGCGATCAGGGTCTCGAGCGTCGCGTCGCGGGCCGCGTGGCTGCGCGAGGAGGAAACCTTCGACCACGCCGCAATCGCCACCAGCGCCGCCAGCAGCCCGACGCCCGCCCAGGCCATCGGGATGATCCATGCCGCCGGGCTCCGGCGGAATCTGGCCCGGGTCCAGACGCCGCCGCGCGGGAGGTAAGGCACCTCGAGCCAGGCGTCGCAATGCGCGCACTGGACCTCTCGCCCCGGCGCGGCGCCGAGCAGCTCGACCTCGCCCCCGCACTCGGGGCAGGCAAACGTCTCGGACATCCGACCCGGTCCCCGGCGCGAGGATTCTGCGACCCCCGGGCCGTCGGCCTACGGCGCTCACGGCCGGAGAGGCGGGGGTCCCCCTGACCATTGTAAACCGCCGCGCCCGCCGGGGAATCGGGCTCATCCCGACATCGGCGGGGCGATCAGGACCACGGCCGTGCACTGGTTCATCAGCCAGGTGTCGACGTCGGCGAGCATCGGCGACGTGATCCGGTGGGCACACGGATAGGTCTGGAACGCGACGTTCAGGCCGCCGGAGCGGAGCACGGCGACGTCGCGGCGGGCGGTCTCGACGCGGGCGCGGGCGTTCCACTCGCCGTGGACGACCAGGACCTTGAGGTCGCGGCACGCCTTGAGCCGTCCCAGGGGGCGGAAATGGCCGGGGATCCAGCCGTTGATCGCGACCACGCCGGCGAACCGCTCGGGATAGGTCAGGCCGAGGCGATAGGCGACGGCCGCCCCCTCGCCCGAGCCGACGAGGAAGATCCGCTCGGAGTGGACGTGCAGCGTCTGCCGCGTCTTGCGGACGGCGGCGAAGACGGCGTCCTCCAGGACGTCGATCGGGTCGGTCGACTCGTCGGCCATCCTGCGGCGGAAGGCGCCGAGGTCGCTCGCGCCGATCGCCGGCGCCCGCGCCGCGCGCGCGGTCGCGGCGGGCGAACTCGGGGCCCCAGCCGAAGCCGAAGGGCTCGCCGCGGCGGACGACCCGCTCGGGGCCGCGGAGGCTCAGCGCCGGCGTAGTTCCGCCAGTTCATCGCCGAGGCCGACCGGACCATCTGCTGCTCGTCGCCCCCGCGGGCGTGCAGCATGACGAGGAGCGGGTACGGGTAGTTCGGCTCGTAGCGCTGGGGGACGTAGCACGCCTCGACCAGCAGGCCCGACGTGGCCTCCTCATCGTAAGGGCGTGCCGGCCGTCGGTCGAAGGACATCAACGCGGCTCCTGGAGTCCCGTTCAATGCGGCGGATCGGGGGGTGCGCGGGCCTCGCGTCGCGGCCGATCCGACCTCCCCCTCATAGTCAGGGACGGCCGGTTCGCTGCGACTGCCAAAGCATAGCCACGAAATTGCCGGTCTTCAATAAATCGCCCAGTTATTTCCGCTTTTCTCTCAAGTTTTCGCCGCGTCCGGCCGACGACGCGGCCTTGTCCGTAAAATGTTGTGGTTGAGCAGATTATGAGGGCGCAACTCTTCGATTCTATCGTCGCGGATTGCGTCGTCTCGCAACGTAAGTCTGGGCCGAGCTGCGGGCCTGCGGGAGATTTTCCGGATGCGGGAGTCGCGCTCCCGATCACGCTCGGTCGGCGAGGGCGTCACTTGAGCTTCTTGAGGAGCGAGACGATGTTGCTGCTGCTCGTGTTCTCGTAGTTGATCAGGGTCCGGACGACCGAGTTCCCCTTCTTCCGCTTGGCCGCGGCCTGGGCGGCCTTGATGGCCCGGGCCCTCGCCGCGGCCGCCCGCTCGGCGCGGAGCTCGGCGGCGATCGATGCCGCAGTGCCCGTCGACGTGTTCTTGGTCGTGACCTGATGCCGGGCCTTCCTGGCCTGGACCAGGGCGTCCTTGGCCGTGATCACCGGCGTCGTGGGCGTCGTGACAGGGGTCGTCGTGGTCGTCGCGGTCGGCTGGCTCGTGCGGATCGGCGGCGACATCGGCACCACCGAGCTGGCGCCGCCCCACAGGAGCTGGAGCGTGATCGGGCCCGACTGGATGTCGTTGTTGCTCTTGGTGCTCTCGTTGAGGATGTTCTCCGGGTCGACGATCGCCATGATCCGGCCGTAACTGCTCGCCGGCACGTTGGTCCCGTTCGGCAGCCGGCTGGGGAACTTGATCGTCTGGGCGATGTCCTGCACGGCGCCGGACGCCAGGGCCGGGACGACCGACGATCCGAGGAAATAGCCCTGCGTCGGGTTGTTGACGTCGTCGGTCAGCACGAACTCGACCGTGGTCGGCATCGAGGCGGCCTGCCCGATGTTCTGGACCGCAGTGTCGATCACGTAGCCCTGGCCCCAGTTGTAGGTCGAGACCGGCAGGCTGACGGTCGAAGGGGCGAGGTCGGGCAGCGCCGTCGAGGAAGTCGTCGTGGTCGAGGTCGTCGTGCCCGTCGAGCTGGTGGTCGTGGTCGTGGTCGAGGCGGGGGCCGCGGCGTCGGGGTACGGGATGCTGATCGTCTGCTCATCGAGGCCGACGCCCTGCATCGTCACCTGCCCGACGTACGCGCTGGTCACGTGGTCGGCGTCCTGGATCATCGAGATGTAGTACGTCCCCGAGTTGCCGATCGTGGCCGGGGGGGTCGCGGGCAGTGTGATCTGCTGGACGAGGTTGACGGTCTGGAACGGCAGCATCGCGGGCACGGCGATGTTGCCGATCGTGATGTCCTGCGAGCCGCCCGGCGCCTGGCCGTCGGGCGTGAGGACGATCTTGGCCCGGGTGGCCGGTGCGGGGCCCTGGCCGTTGTCCTTGATCTGGGCCGTCACGGAAATCGGCTGGCCCCAGGCCGTTGCGGTCGGGGCCACGGTGAACGCCGTGCCGACCAGGTTCGCCATCGGCTGCGGGGTGATCGAGACGATCGACTCGTCGAGGCCCAGGCCCTGCCCCTGGTTGTTCCCCTTGTTCGACTCCGCCACGAGGTTCTGCGGGTCGATGTCCATGTCGATGAAGAGCTGCGAGTTCATCCCCATTCCCGCTCAGGGGCGACGGCGGGAGCGCGACCGTCGTCGTGAACGGCTGGGTCTGTCCCGGGGCAAGGCCGGCATTGATCGCCACGGTCCCGAGCAGCAGGGCCGAGCCGGCGATGGCGTTCGTCGGCGAGGCGTAGATGGCCGCGACCGTGCCATTCGGCAGCGCGGCGGAGCCGATGTTGGCGATCGTCCCGCTCACCTGGATCGCGCCGTCCCAGTCGCCGGTCGTCGTCGAGCTGAACGAGGTGGCGACGAGGTCGGGCAGCGCGGCCGAGGCTGTGGCCAGGAGCTGCCGGCCCTCGAGCGGCTCGAACCGGAGGATCATGGGGCCCCGGCCCCAGGCACGACGGCGTGCAGCGGCCCTACGGTCGTGGGACGACATGGAGACCTCTCCTCCTTGATTCACCACGTCGCCCCCCATTCCGCGCCGCGCGGGCGGCTCGCCATGGGAAGCAGCGTACCCATCCTGGGATTTCAGGGGCGGACCTTACCCGGTCGCAAGGGGGCGGTCAAGGCGAACCCGCCAGGCGCGGTGCCGGGTGAACGGAAAGGCAGACGGCATAAAGCACAAAGCGAAATGCGGAGAGCGAGAGCGGGCAGGCCCGATGCCGGCATCGACGTGGGGCTTTCCGCTCTGCGCTTTCTGCCTTTTGCCTTCCGCCTCTTCCGCCTTCTGCCTTCCTCGCGACTCGCCCGCTCAGGCCGCCGGCCCGAGCAGGTCATTCACCGTGTCGCGCTCCGAGGCCAGCTCCTGCGCCGAGGCATCAATCCGCGCACTGGCGTCGTCGTCGATCGGCAGGTCCTTCACGACGCTCCACGTCTTGCCGTCGCTCGTGAGCGGGAAGCTGTAGATCAGGCCCGAAGGGACCCCATAGCTCCCGTCCGAGACGACCCCCGCGCTGAACCAGTCGCTCGATGGCGTGGCGGTCGAGGCCGAGCGGACGCTGTCGATCGCCGCGTTCGCCGCCGACGCGGCCGACGACGCCCCCCGCGCCTTGATCACCGCCCCGCCCCGCTTGGCCACGGTCGGGATGAACGTCTCGGTGAACCAGCTCGCGTCGGGGATGGCACTGGTCGCGGGCTTGCCGCCGATCACGGCGTTCTTGTAGTCGGGATACTGGGTGTCGCTGTGATTGCCCCAGATCGCCATCCGCTTGACCTGCGCGACCGGAACGGCGGCCTTCATCGCCAGTTGCGAGGCCGCGCGGTTCTGGTCGAGCCGGGTCATGGCGTACCAGCGGTCGGCCGGGACCTTCGGCGCGTGCGACCGGGCGATCAGGGCGTTCGTGTTGCACGGGTTGGCGACGACCAGGACGCGGACATTCGGACCGGCGGCGTCGTTGATCGCCTTGCCCTGCCCGGTGAAGATCGGCCCGTTGGCGCGGATCAGGTCGGCGCGGCTCATTCCGTCCTTGCGCGGCATGCCGCCGACGAGAATCACCCAGTCGGCCCCTTCGAAGGCCACCTCGGCCTTGTCGCTCGACTTGACGTCGGCCAGCAGCGGGAAGGCGCAGTCCTCGAGCTCCATGATTGTCCCGCCGAGGGCCGGCAGCGCGGGGGTGATCTCGAGCAGGCGGAGCGACACCGGCTGGTCCGGCCCGAACAGGCCGCCCGAGGCGATCCGGAAGATCAGGGCATAACCGATCTGGCCCCCGGCCCCGCTGACGGCGATCCGGATGGGTTGGGACATCGTAGGCAGCTTCCTCGGGTGGGGTGGTCCGCTCGCGGACGGCGAGCCTTGGGTCGTTTATAGGGGATCGAGCCGGCGTCCGCCAGCCGGCGGGCTCACTCGACGACGGCGACATCCTTCGCCGGCGCCGCCTTGAGCTTGGCGAGCATCAGGGCCATCTCGCGGGGCAGGTGCCGGGCACCGGCGAGCAGGACGACCCCGGAGAGGACGACGGCTGGGACGACGACGAGCAAGCCCGCGACCATGTTCTCGGGCCGGCCGGTCTCGCCGACGACCGGCACGGCGCCGATCGACTTGAGGAACCGGCCGATCGGGCTGGCCATGGTGTCGGGCTGGCCGAAGAGGTCGGCGACGTAGCCGATCAGGGGCGGCGACCAGATGTCGCCGAGGAAGTGGACCGCGAAGATCGCCGCGGCGTAGGCCGCCGCCCGCATGTTCGGCGCGACGACGTTGGCGATCACCGCGTTGCACGGGCCGGTGTTGATGAACATCAGCATCTCGGCGAGGAAGATCCCGCCGAAGATCAGCGGCCGGGACGTCGCGAACAGCCCGACCAGCATGAACGGGACGGACAGCAGCATCGCCGCGCCCGGCACGAGGAACAGGGCGCGGGGGCTCGTCCTGGCCAGCCGGTCGGCCAGCCAGCCGCCGGCCAGCATGCCGACGATCGACGAGACGGCCGTCACGAGGCCGATGTCGCGGCCCGCGGCGACCTCGGGCATCCCCCGCGTCTTCATCAGGAACGTCGGCAGCCACGCCGCCAGGCCGCCGATGGCGAAGGTGTACATCGCCATGCCGAAGACGGAGTAGGTGTAGGACGAGTTGACCATCAGGTCGATGTAGTCCTCCTTGGTCGCGCCGGACCGCTCGTGCTGCTTCAGCCGCTTCGGGTCGACCCCCTCGCTCGCGCCGCGGACCGGCTCCGGCAGCACGAGGGCGGCCAGCGCCGCGACCACGCCCGGGGCCCCGACGACGAAGAACGACCAGCGCCACGAGCCGGTGATGCTGGCGATCCATGCGCCCAGGCCCATCCCCAGCGCGCCGCCCAGCGGCATGGCCAGGTAGAACGCCGACATCACCCGCGCGCGCTTCTCGCGGGGGAAGAGGTCCATCAAGAGCGTCGGGGCGAGGACGCCGTAGGTCGCCTCGCCGATGCCCAGGAAGCTCCTCGCCAGCACGAGGTGCCCGTAGCTCCGCGCCAACCCCGTGCCCACGGTGGCCAGGCTCCAGACGCCGACCCCCAGGCCGAGCAGCCAGGTCCGCCGGGTCCGGTCGCCCAGCCACCCCATGATCGGGCTGACGAGCGAATAGCTGACGAGGAAATAGGTCAGCAGCAGTCCGGCCTGGTAGTTCTTCAGGTCGAAGTCGACCTTCACCCGCGGCAGGACCGCCGAGAGCACCCATCGGTCGGTGTAATCCAGCAGGTTCATCACGAACAGGACGACGAACGTGAACCGCGCCCACCGCGCGGTCGATTCGGCGACGGGGTGCGAATCGGGACCGGCGGGCTCGTCCTGTCCGGCGTGGAACATTCGTCGCTCTTGCGCTAGGGAGGGGGATCGGCCGGCGGGTGCCGGGCCGACCGATGCTAAACCAGGCCCCGGGGGTCGTCCAGGGCCCTCAAGCCCGGGGTCAACCGCCGATCCGCACGTGGAGCTTCAGCGCCTGGAGCAGCCGCTCGAAGCTCTCGGCCGTGATCGACTCAGGGGCGCGGACGCGGATGACCTTCCCCTTGTCGTCGCCCCAGAGGCGGAGGTCGATGCGGACGTCGGCCCTCGCCTTCATTGCCGGAGCCTTCTCGGAGACCGCGACACTGGCCGGCGCGGGCTGGCCCTGGAGGCGGAGGACGTGGTCGTCCCCCAGCGCCCCGGCAAAGCGGGCGGAGGCCAGGAACGCCTCGGCGGCCGACTCCTTGGCCGAGGCGATGATCTGGTGGTTGTGATAGAGCACGTTTCCCAGGATCGCGACCTCGGGAACCCGCTTGTCGCCGAGCCGCTCGACCAGCTCGGCATAGATCGGCGGCGCGACGAGCGCCTGGCGATAGAGCCTCGGCAGGTCCGACGGATCGACCGGATGGAGGATCGCCTTGGCCAGCGAGGTCAGCGAATAGCCGTCGTTGGCCAGCGTCAGCAGGCCGAATTGCCTCGCGGCGCTCAGGCGGGCCGAAAAGGTGTTGGTCTTGATGTTCTTGTAGCCGAGGGCCGAGGCGATGTCGGGCGCCGAGAGGCCGTCGAGGCCGCGGGACTCGATGAACTTCGCCAGCTCGACGCAGTCGGAGAGGGGGACGCCGGGATATCGGGTGCTCCGCTCGCGGCGGGGGCGGCCGTTGGTCGTGGGCTCGTCTTGGGACATCGGCGGGCTCGATCCTGCGGGGTCTGGGGTGGCCGGGACTTTGATTTCACCGCGCCGCCGGGAACGTGACCCCGGCGAGGCGACAGATCTCACGCAGGAGGTGGGTGGGGACGAGGCCGGCCGTGTCCTTGATGTCGGCGACGGCGAACGAGGTCGTCCAGTCGCAGATCGCCGCCGTCGGTCTCTTCAGCCTCGTGAGCGACTTGCCATCCGGATCGTAGGGCAACGGCACCTCGTGGGACAGCGGGTGATCCTCGTCGAAGTCCGTCGAGCAGACGACGGCGAAGAGCGTCCCCGTGCGGAGGATCTCGGTCCGCTTGCTCGCCGTGATCATGGGCGCAGCTTGCCATCCCCGCGGTTGCCGGGATAGACGGCCCAGAAGATCCGGCCGGGGCCGAGCGGGGCCATCGCCCGGTCTCCGATCAGTCGCGGTAGCGGTCGGGTCGCGGGTTGTCGGGCCGGGCCGACGCGACGAGTTCGTCCAGGGGCTTCATGTCTCGTTCAAGATCCGTGTTGCCCACCACGTTCCGGGCTTCCTCGACCGTGGCGCGGAACGCGTCGAGGCCCTCGACGGCATAGCCGTGCGCGGACATCCGCTCGGCCTTTGTCAGCCATCGCTGCGACGCCTCGACCCACGACCGGTAGAGGTCGTCGATCTCCCGTAGGGGACCCTCGACATCCTCATCCCGGTTCGCGAGGGCGTGGCGCTGGTGCTTGGCCTCGATCTCGCCGATCCGGCGGAACAGCAGGATGCCGTCGGCCAGCAGGTCTTCGAGGTCCCGGCAGGCCATCGCCTCGCCATGGCCGGGTCCCCACGGCTCGGCGGCCGCATAGGCCTCCATCAGCCTTTTCGTCATGCTGGCCATCGCCGCCCCTGTCCGGTGAATCCGGCGAGACCGGGCCCATCTCCCGGCCGCCCGATCATCCGTTCTCCCACAACCGCAGGGCGGGCCGCAAGTCCGATCAACGGCCTCCAGGCTTCGCCGGACCCGCTGCTCCCGGCCCGTGGAGCGCCGACGTATCCTTCAGCGTCTCGAGATAGGCGATCAGGTCCGCGAAGTCATTCGGCGTCAGCCCCTCGGCCAGCCCGTTGGGCATCAGCGAGACGTCGCTCGTCTTCCGCCCGTCGAGGTCGGTCTTGGCGAGCTTGATCCGCTTCGCCTCGGCGTCCTCGATCTCGATCGCCTCGGGGGTCTCGCTCTTGATGATGCCGGTCAGCGTCCGGCCATCGGCCGTGGCCAGGACGACCGGCTCGTAGCCCGAGGAGATCCGCTGTGACGGGTAGAGGACCGACGTGATCAGCTCCTCCCTGGGATACTTGACTCCGACGCCACCCAGCTCCGGCCCGACGGCACCGCCCTGCCCGCCGACGGCGTGGCACTTGAGGCAGGCCACGCCCTTGAGGTCCGAGAACAGCGCCTTCCCGCGCTCCGCCTTGCCCTTCCCCTTCAACGCCTCGGCGCGGAACTTGTCGGGGTCGAACCCGCCCGACGTGGGGCCCTGGAGGAAGGCGTGATCGTCGGACGCCGAGACGCCGGCCGAGAACTGCCAGTTGCCCGACGTGTTGCCGGAGCGGAGGACAATCCGGTTCTTCCCCTTCACGAGGTTGATGTCGAACTCGTCCTGGGCCGCGGTGAAGCCGCGGTCGCCGTCGTGCCGGAAGACCGACTTGCCGTTGACCCAGACCTGGGCCGTGTCGTCCGACCCCACGGCCATCCGCGCGGGGCGGGCGGTGGGACTGTCGACCTCCGCGTAGGCGAAGACCGACCTGTGATCGCCGCCCGGGTAAAGGCGATTCACGTCGACCTCGCCCTCGGCCCCGTCCGCCTTGACCGACTTCCAGGCGAGCGGCTTGCCGTCGTGGGCGATCGGCTTCGCCGTGTCGACCGGGCGGTTGAGCGGGAACGGCGGGCGCTCGTTGGCCTTGAACGGGCCGACGACCTTCCATTCCGCGATCGGCTGAATCGCCCCGTAGATCTTGCGGAGCTCCGGCAGGGCCGACGGCGGCAACTCCTTGCGGCCGGCCAGGCGCTCGAGGGCGGGACGGGCCTCGTCGCGGATCGCCATCAGGGCCGACGACGACGCTTTGCGGACGTCCGGGCTCTTGTCGCCCAGGCCCGTCAGGTGGATGTGCAGCGAGCGGATGTCGGGCATCGAGGCCAGGGCGATCGTCGCCTCGTAGCGGGTCGGCTCCGACTCGGCCGCGAGGATCAGCGCGGGGATCGACTCGCGGTCCTTCAGGGCGGCGACCGCGGCGATGGCCGCCTTGCGGACGTCCGGCGAATCATCCTTCAGGAGCGGGCGGACCTTCGGCGTGGCCGAGGTGTCGCCGATCTTGCCCAGCGCCTCGGCCGCGGCCGCGCGGACCTTCGGGTCGGGATTCGAGAGCATTGCGACGACCGTCGGCACGGCCGCGCGGGCCTTGAACCGGCCGAGTGAAGCGATGAGCCGCGCCTGGCGGTCGGGCTTGAGGCCGGGCTCGTGGAGCAGGTCGACGAGGGCCGCGATCGCGGCGTCAGTGCCGATCGCCTCGATGCTCGCAAGCGACGCCTCGCGGACGGATTCGGGCACGCTCGCGTGGCGGAGCGCGGAGATCAGGAGCGGCAGCGCGGCCCTGTCGTCCATCGCGCCGAAGACGGCAGCGATCTCGCGGCGGACCTTCTCGTCCGGCTCGATGGGGAAGCGATGCCGAAGGACCGGCAAGGCCTCGCGGTCGTTCGCCTCCTTCACGGCATCGACGGCCGCGAGGCGGACGGGGACGTCGGGGTCGGCCAGGGCGTCGCGGAGGCGCTCGAAGGACGATCGGCGTCCCCTCCCACGCGACCGACTTGGCCGGGGGCTTGCCCTGCGTCGGCCGGGTGCCCCACCAGGTGCCGTCCCAGGGGGGCGTCTTGCGGTGGGCCTGGACGAGATAGGTGAGGGCCCTGGCACGCTCGGTCGCCGGTCGTTTGCGATCGCCCACAAATCGCGCGAGCAGTCCGACCGCCTCGAGGTTGTACTGCCCTTCCATCGCGGCGAGGAGGCCGAGGCGGACCTTCGGGTCGTCGAGCCCGAGCGACAGGAAATCCCAGCGGCCGACCCGGCGCAGCGCGACCCGCGCCGCGAAGGCGAGGTAGGGGTCGGGGTCGGCCAGCGCCGGCAGGAGAGACGCGGCCTTGGCGGGGTCGCCGACCCGGCCCAGCGCGATGATCGCCTGGAGCCGGACGGCGGGATCGGAGTCGCGCGTCGCCGTCCCGCGGAGCGCATCGGCGGCCGGCTTCGCGGCCCGGAGTCCCAGCGCCCGGGCGGCCTGGCGCGAATGTCGGCGTGCTGGGAATGAAGACACGAGGAGATGACGCCCACTGCCTCGGGCGACTCTCCGGCGAGGGTGTCATAGGCCCAGACGAGGTGCCGGCCGCCGACCGGGTCGACGGTTGGCGAGCGCAGGGCCGCCTTCACCGGGGCCAACGCCTCCCGCCCCTTCTTGATCAAGGCCGTCTCGGCCCTCATCCGCTCGTTGAACGACGGATGCGCCAGCGCCTTGATCTGCGCCTCGATCGGGTCCGAATCCTTCCCCCGCGGCTTCGTCTCGACCTTGCCCTCATACGTCATCGCGAAGACGCGTCCGACCTTCTCGGTCTTGGTGCCCCAGCCGCCCATGTTCCAGTCGGCGATGTAGAGGGTCTTCCCATCGTACGAGAGGGCCAGGTCGATCGGGCGGAACTCGCCGCCGTCGTCCTTCTCGACGAGCTTCATGTACTCGGCGACCTTGAAGCTCGCGCCGTTGGGCTGGAACCGGATCGCGGCGACATGGCCCTTGCCCCACTCGGCCCAGAGGCCGAGGCCGCGATACTTCTCGGGCCAGGCGTCTTCCTTGTAGAGCACGCCGCCGCACGGCGAGCCGCCGCCGTACTCGGCCATCCGGTCGAGCATCCGGTCCTTTTGGGCGTGGTAGTCGTAGGGGTAGCCGTAGTGGCCGCCGTCGATGTGGTGGGTGACGCGGGTCCACCAGCCGTCGCCGTCGTCGGTGTTGTCGTAGGTGAATAGGTTGTCGCGGGCGTCGAGGTTGGGCTCGAGGTGGTTGCGGGTGCCGGTCGAGATCACCTCGATACCCGTCCCGTCGGGCCGGCACCGCATGGTCCCGCCGCCCTTGAGCTGCGCCGTGCGGCCGTCGGGGCCGTGGACGCCGGGGACGCCCTTGTCGCCGACCGAGATGTAGAGCCAGCCGTCCATGCCGAACTGGAGGCCCGAGACGATGTGATCGTTCAGGCCGCCGGGGCGGGGCTTGGGGCCGAGGTCGGTGAAGAGCTCGTTCTGCTGATCCGCCTTGCCGTCGCCGTTGGTGTCGCGGAGGACGGTCAGCCGGGGCATGTTCATGACGTAGAGCGCCCCGTCGTGCCAGGCCATGCCAAAGATGGCGCGGAAGCCCTCGGCGAAGACGACCGGGTCCTTGCCGTCGCGGAACAGGAGGATGCGGCCGTTGTCGGCCTCGTACGGGCCGACCTGGTCCATGGGGTCCTCGGCGACGAACAGGCCGCCGTCGGGCCGGGTGGCGAGCTGGCAGGGGAATGTGACGGCCGGCACGGCGGCGACCAGGCGGATCTTGAACCCCTCGGGCACCTTCGGCAGGGCGCCGAGCGCGGGCGTGGCGGCGGCCAGCATCGCGACCAACAGCGCGGGCCGGGCCCATCGGGGGCGGGCGATCCTCATGGTCGGCGTCTCGTCGGGTGTCGGGAGGGGCGGGCGGGAGTCACGGCGGGATTTCGGCCGGCGTGTCCTTGATTCTATACGTCGCCGGCCGGGCCGTTCAACCGCGGACGCCCGGCGGCGGCGCCGCGCTTGACTTGGCCGAGCCGGTTTCTCGATACTAGCCTCACAGCGATGCCTCCCACCCCCGGGTGCTCCCCCCGCACGTGATCCGCCCCGCGCGATGACGCCGGACTCCGATTGAATCGAGCGAGCCCATGAGCCAGACCGCCGCGCTGGCGGATCACATCGACGAGCGGACCGACGCGATCATCGCCGTCTGGCGCGCCGCCGTCGAGCGGAAGGGGGACGTCCCCGACTCGCACCGGCTCTCCTACACCGACTTCGTCGACCACGTGCCCGAGATCCTCGAGCGGATCGCCGACCGGCTCCGCGGCGAGCACGCCCAGGTCGAGGACGCGGGGCGGAAGCACGGGAGCGTCCGCTGGAAGCAGGGTTACGACGTCGCGGAGGTGGTCAACGAGCTGGGCCACCTCCGGGCCGCGCTCCTGCAGGCCACGTTCGCCCACTCCCGCGAGCTCGGCTTCGACATCGACGCGGTCGAGCGGGCCACCCGGGCGATCAACGCCGTGCTTGACGAGGCCGCGGCCGAGGCGGTGCAGCGGTTCCAGGAGGAGAGCCAGGAGAAGGCCCGGGAGATCCTAGCCGAGGCCGACCGCCGCAGGGTCGCCGTCGACAGCGAGCGGGGCAAGCTCCAGACGGTGCTGAACAACCTGCCCGTCGGCGTCTGGGTGATCAACGCCGAGGGGGCCATCGTTGCGCTGAACCGCGAGGCGGAGCGGCTCCAGGGCTTTTCCGCGTCGGAGACGGTCGACCGGGTCAACCTCCACGACCACCGGGCCCACTACGACATCGCCGGACCCGACGGCCGCCCGTTGAGTGCCGAGGAGCTGCCGGGTCTGCGGGCGCTCCGCGGCGAGGAGGTCGCCCAGCAGGAGATGGTCTTGCGGGTCGGCGGCGAGCAGCGTTCGGTCCTGGCCAATGCCTCGCCGCTCCGCGACGCGGCCGGCGCGATCGCCGGGGCCGTCGTCGTGGCGCAGGACGTGTCCGAACGCGCCCGGCTCCGCGCCGAGCTGGCCCGCTCCGAGTCGCGGTTCCGCGCCATTGCCGAGCAGACGCCGGTGATGATCTGGCGGTCCGACGCCACGGGCCGGTGCGACTACTTCAACCCGGCCTGGCTCGAGTTCCGCGGCCGGTCGCTGGCCCAGGAGTCGGCCGACGGCTGGGCCGAGGGCCTCCACCCCGACGACTACGAGCGGTGCGTCGCCACCTACCTCGCCGCCTTCGAGGCCCGCGGGCCGTTCGAGATGACCTACCGGATCCTCCGCCGCGACGGCGTCTACCGCTGGGTCACCGACCGGGGCGCGCCCTACTTCGACGAGGAGGGCGGCTTCCTCGGCTACCTCGGCTCGTGCGCCGACATCACCGAGCGGGTCGAGTTCGAGGAGGCGCTCGAGCGCCAGTCCGAGCACAAGAGCCGGCTCATGGCCGCTCTCTCGCACGACGCGAGGACGCCGCTCAACGCCGTGTTCCTCGCCGCCCAGCTCCTGGAGACCCAGGTCAGGGACCAGGCCGACCCCGAGGTCCAGGAGAGCCTGCGCGTCATCCGCGACTCGGTCCGCAACGTCCTCGACCTGCTCACCGACCTGCTTGACCTGAGCCGGATCGACGCCGGCGCCACGCCCGTGGAGGTCTCCCGGTTCCCGCTCGAGCCGAAGCTCACCGAGTGCCTCTCCTCGATCGAGCCCCAGGCCCGCGCCAAGGGGCTGGACGTCCGCTTCGAGCCCGACGGCCTGGCCGGCGTCCACCTCGCGACCGACCGCAACAAGCTCAAGCAGATCCTCGCCAACCTCCTCTCGAACGCCCTCCGCTACACCGATCGCGGCCACATCCGCCTCTACGGCCACCGCGACGGCGATCGGCTGCGGATCAGCGTCGAGGATACGGGCGTCGGCATCGCGCCCGAGGATCACGACCGGGTCTTCGACGAGTTCGCCACGCTCGGCCAGGGCCGGCGCGAGACAGGCGGGACCGGCCTGGGCCTGGCGATCTGCCGGCGGCTGGCGGCCCTGCTCGGCGGCGAGATCCTGCTGGAGAGCGCCAAGGGTCGCGGCAGCACCTTCACGCTGTCGCTGCCCGCCTCGAACCTCGTCGACGCCCCGACCGACCACGATATGCCGACGCTCTCGATCACGCCGGCGAGCGGCCCGATCCTCGTCGCCGAGGACCACGAGCCGAGCCGCCGCGCCCTGGCCCGGGTCCTCCGCGGCCTCGGCTACCGCGTGCTCGAGGCCGAGGACGGCCGCGCCGCCGTCGAGATGGCCCGCGGCGAGCGCCCGTTCGTCGTCCTGATGGACGTCAACATGCCCGGCATGGACGGCATCGAGGCCGTCCGCACCCTCCGCGCCGACCCGCGGACCCGCGATCTGCCGATCTTCGCCCTGACCGGCGACGTGACGATCGTCAACCGCCGCCGGATCGGCGAGGCCGGCGTCGACGGCTACCTCGAGAAGCCCGTCTCCTGGGAGCAGATCGAGCAGGCCCTGGCACGGGTGAGCGACCGGCTGCCGAAGGCGACGTGATTCTGACTTGGGTGGCAAGGGTTCGCTCGCGAACCCCGGTCCTGAGGTCTCTGCAGACCGGGGTTCGCGAGCGAACCCCTGCCACCCGTCCGTCCTCAATCGCGGGACCGCGAATAGGCCCACGCCGCCGGCGCAACCGCGACCACGAGCACCGTGCCCGCCACGAGCAAGAGCGGTCTCGACCCGACCAGTAACGCAACGGCCGCAAGCATCCCGCCGACCACGCCGAGCGGCCGCCACGGCCTCAGTCGGACGCTCTGCCGGAGGATCATCATCAAGATCCGCCGCCCGTCGCGGAAGGCCTTGAGCTTGCTCGCCGTCCCCGCAATCCGCGGGTGATAGGGCACGGGCACCTCGACCACGCGCATCCCCCGCGCCACGGCCTCGCTCGCCAGCTCGGTCTCGATCTCGAAGCCGGTCGAGTGGAGGTGGACCTCGTTCAGGTAGCGGGGCGAGAACACGCGGTAGCCCGAGAGCAGGTCGCTGTTGCCGGCCCCGATCAGCACGCGGAACGCGGCGGGGATCAGGACGTTGCCCAGCCCCCGGATCGGCGACATCGCCCCCGGCGCGGCGACCGGACGGCGCGCCCCGACGGCCATCTCGGCTTCGCCTTTCAGGATCGGGTCGAGCAGGCCGCGGATTCGGTCGGCGGGGTAGGTGCCGTCGCCGTCGACGAGGACCACGGCCGGCCGGTCACCCAGGGTCGCGAAGATCGCCCGGACGGCGCAGCCCTTGCCCTGCTCGGGCACCTCCACGACCCGGACGCCCAGGCCGCGGGCGATGTCGCCCGTGCCGTCGGTCGAGTTGTTGTCGAAGAGGACGATCTCCCCCTCGGGCAAGGCCGCGCGCCAGGCCGAGACGACGGCCTCAACCGCCGCGGCCTCGTTGTAGCACGGGATCGCGACGGCGACGGGCGGTGTCGGCACGGGTGGAGGTCTTCGTTCAAGGACTGGGGCGGCCTTCTCCGGGTGGGGCGGGCGTCCCTGCCCGCCCGACGGAGGCCATCGCCGGGCGGGCAGGGACGCCCGCGCCCACCCGGAAAGACGGCTAGCGGAACTCCAGCGGCTTCCCCGCCACGAACGTCGTGACGAGCCCCCCCTGCGACCCGCCCGGCACGCGGAGGACGAGCAGGTTCTCCCCCTTCGCGAGCTTCACTTCCGCCGTTCGCGGCCCATCCGGCTGGGCCTTCAGCGCGACCGGCTTGCCGTTGAGGAACGTCGAGGCCTCGCCCTTGAGGTCGAGCACGAGCGTCGCGGGCATCGCCTCGGGGGCGAGCACCGGAGTTCTCAAATAAACAACCTTGGCGGCGTTCGAGCCTGCGATCGTCCGCAGGTCGACCTGCCCCTCCGCATCGGCCGTCCGCCGCGCCCACGAGCCATCGGTCGCGGCGCCCGAGACGACCGCCGCGTCGTCAGCGTCGGCCAGTGGGCCGAGCACCTGGTACTGGCCGACGATGCTCACCGGCTGCTTGAGGGTCTGGAGGAAGGCGAGCAGGTCGACGAGGTCGGCCTCGCCCATCGTCTGGGCCAGGCCCTCGGGCATGAGCGAGACCTCGACCTGCTTCCGCTCCTCGATCTCCGAGGGCCGCAAGGTCACGCGCTGGCCCTCGGCCGTCTTGAGCACGAGCCGGTCGGGCGCCTCCTCGACGACCAGTCCGATCACGGTCCGCCCGTCGGCCAGCGAGGCGACGGTCGAGCGGAAGTTGTAGCCGATCGCCGCGCTCGGATTGAGGATCGACTGGATCAGCTCGGCCTTGCCGTACTTCGACCCGATCGTCGACAGGTCGGGCCCGATCCACTGCCCGCGGCCCTGCACGCGGTGGCACGAGGAGCATGCGTTGGTCCCGGCCCGGTAGAAGACCGCCTGGCCCTTGCCGGCGTTCCCCTCGCGGCGGACCAACTCGAAGATCCCCGGCAGCGGCTTGCCCGAGGCCGTCTTCGGCAGCGGCAGGACCCGGTCGGCCTCGTTGCGGACGCCCCGGTCGGGGTTGCGGTGGACGAGCGTCGTCGCCTCGGTCCTCAGCTCGTCGGGCAGCTTGCCCTCCTTCGCCAGGTCGATGACCTTCATCGCCCCGCCCCTCGTCCCGGCGAAGACCCGCAGCGCCTCGCGGCGGAGGCCCAGCGGATAGTCGCTTGCCGGCGATCATCGGCGTGACCAGCGCCGATCGGGTCGCGGACGCCGGCCGACGCGCCGCAGCGCGGCCTCGGCGATCGGTGTCGAGGCATCCTTCCCTTTCACGGCCTGGACGAGGCCATCGAGGAACTCCGCGGCCTTGGGCGGCGCGATCTTGCCGATCGCCTCGATCGCGGCGACGCGGACCTCCTCGGGCGCCTTGGCGTCCTTGGCGAACTCCATCAGCTTCGCCCCGTAGCGGCCATCGCCGCTCGCGCGGCGACGCCGATGCCCGCGAGCCGGCCGGCCGGAGTCGGCCAGGGCCGACTCGATCGCGGCGATGACCTTCGCGTTGCCGCGGGCGCTCTTCCAGTCGCCGCCGATCTTGCGGGCGATCAGCGACAAGCAACCCGTTCTTCCGCGCGGGGTCGTCGGACTCGGAGACCAGGCCGGCCAGCACCACGGCGGCCTCGGCGTCGTTGAACTGGAGCAGTACGTCGTCGGCCGCCTGCTTCAGCTCGGGGGCGTCGAGCTTGGGGAGGATCCTGGCGATCAGCGGCAGCGCCTCGGGCCGATGGAGCCGCCAGGCCAGGCCGAGCGTCTTGCCCAGCGCGTTCGACGGCTGGTCGGGCGTCCCCATCTTGATGTACGCCTCGTTCCGGTCGGCCGGGAAGTAGGGCGGTACGGCGATCAGGCCGTCCTTGCCCGTCTTGTCGAGGTCGAGGTCGCCGTAGAGGCTGCCGTCGAACAGCTCGGCGAGGAACGAGCCCCTCGCGGTTCTGGAGGGCCAGCCCGAGCGCCTCGAGATACCAGCGGTCCTGGCCGTCCCAGCCCTTGGCCAGCGTCTTCAAGGCCTCGCCGACCTTGCTCGTCGGGCAGGTCGCGGAAGGCGAGGATCAGCTCGCGGCGGACGCCCGCGTCGGGGTCGTTGGCCAGCGGCAGGAGGTGCTTCGAGGTTGACCTCGCCGCGGAGGGGCTGCCTCGCCTCGGGGTTGGTGAAGACGACGTGGCCGTTGCGGCTGACGTCGCGGCCGAGGATGCGCACGGCCAGCTCGCGGAAGGCCGGATCTTTGTCCGTGAGCAAGCCGAGGTAGAGGACGTCTAGCCCCTTGGTCCCGTCGACGATTCGGAACAGCGTCCAGATCGCCCGCGCCTGGTTGGTATCGCCTGAGCCGCCGTCGCCCGCCATCACCACGACCGCGTTGAGAGCGTCGGCCGATGCGGGGTCCGACGCCCGCTCGATCAGGGATCTCTGGGCCGCGTCCCGGGTCGCGACAACGGGCGACTTGAGGGCTTCGCATCAGGCCCGGAATCGTCGCGAAGTCATACTTGGCAACCTTCGACTTCGCCCCCTTCGGCGCCACCCGATAGATCCGCCCCGTCGTCTGATCCCGGAACGCATGCCCGCCCACACCGCCGTCATACCAGTCGGCGACGAACACCGACCCGTCCGGCGCGGCCGTCACGTCGATCGGGCCGGAACCAGGGGTCGTCGCTCGAGAGCATGACCTTGTGCTCGGTCCGGAACGCCGCGCCGTGCCGCCGGAGCGGGAAGTAGTTGATCACCCGCGGGCCGGCCTCGGCCTCGAGGATCGCTCCCCGATACTCGGAGGGGAGCAGGCTCCCCTCATAGACCATGATCCCGCACGGGCTGCCGTTGCCGGTGCCGACGAGCTTCGGTACGGGCCCGGGCGTATCCTCGCCCCAGTGCCGGGCGCTGCCGGGGGTCCGGTAGCCGTAGTGGCCGCCGTCCATCACCCAGATGCACGCGGCTGCCGCGGTTGCCGTCGTCGTCGTTGTCGGACGTGAAGCCGTGGCCGAAGCGAGTCGTTGGCCGTCTCGTAGTTGTTCCGCTGGCGGTCGGCGATGATCTCGAACTGGGTGCCGTCGCGGTTGACGCGGAGCGTGTTCGCGAGCTGGTCGGACGAGACGTGCCGGCCCGCTCCTGTCGACGACGTCGAAGTTCCGGGTCTGGTGCGAGTGGTCCGTCTCGTACGAGCAGCAGCCGTCGCCGTGGGTGAAGTAGAGCTTGCCGTCGAGACCCAGGACCATCCCATGCACGCCGTGGTCGGAGTCGACCCCGCCGAAGCCGGTGAGCAGGGCGTACCGCTTGTCGGCCTTGTCGTCGCCGTCGGTATCTTCGAGGACGAGCAGGTCGGGGCTGTTGCCGACGTAGACCTTGCAGCCCTGGTACTTGCCGTCCTTGCCCCACTTCTCCTCGACGGCCAGGCCCATCGGCACGGGGGAGATCCTGTCGGCGAAGACGGTCATCTTGTCGGCCTTGCCGTCGCCGTCGGTGTCGTCGAGGATCTTGATCTTGTCGGCGTTGGGGACGCGGGGGAACTTGCTGTTGTGGGTGTAGCGGTAGTTCTGGCCCTCGGTGATCCAGACCCGGCCGCGGGAGTCGATGTCCATCGTCGTCGGGTTGACGACCATCGGCTCCGAGGCCCACAGTGTGGCCTCGAGGCCCTCGGCCGGCTTGAGCATCGCGGCCGACTTCTCGGGGCTGACCTGGGCGCGGGCCGCGGAGCAGAGCAGGCCCGCGGCCAGGATCGCGCCGGCGGCGACCCGGGCGGCGGGAGGGCGAGACGATCCATCGGCGAGGTTCCTCGGGGCGGGAGAGTGCTGGGGCGGCGACGCGCCCGGGCGGGCGGCCCGACGCGGCTCATTGTGTCGCGCCGCGGGGGCGGAGTCCAGACGCCGGAGGAGGCCGTGCACAGCGGTTCGGGTCTCTTCTGGGGGGCTCTATCTCTTCACCCTCCCCCCTTGAGGGGGAGGGTTTCAGAGCGCGGCCACGCGAACCAAGGGTGAAGGGGAAGGCCTTGGGCCTTCGCCCCGCGATGCTAGAATGGCCGTCGACCGCGACCCGTACGAGCCGGAGGCACCACCCCATGCCGAGCTGGAAACCTGCCGCAAGCCACCTGCTGACCATCCTCGTGACCCTGGGCCTGGCCGCCCTGCTCTTCGGCAAGGCGAAGGAGAGCCCCACGGCCCAGATCCGCGGCCGGGCGCGGGTCGAGGCGCCCGCTGCGCCGGCCGTTCCCCCAGTCCAACCTCCGAGCCTGCCGGAAGACCTGCTGAAACGGGTCGATGCCGACGAGCAGATCAACATCCGGGTCTACGCGGCCGTGAACCGGAGCGTGGTCAACATCACGACCGCGGCCGAGGGCACCGGCTTCTTCGGCGACGAGACCTCCAGCGGCACGGGCTCGGGGTTCGTCATCGACAAGGCGGGTCATATCCTCACGAACTTCCACGTCGTCGAGGGGGCCGACTCGGTGCAGGTCACCCTCGCCGACGGCTCGACGCACGACGCCGAGGTCGTCGGCAAGGACGCCTCGAACGACGTGGCCGTCCTGCGGGTCCGCGTGCCGGCCGACCGGCTCGTGCCGGTGGCGCTGGGGGATTCGTCGAAGCTGCTGGTCGGGCAGAAGGTGCTCGCCGTCGGCAACCCGTTCGGGCTGGAGCGGACCTTGACGACGGGGATCATCAGCAGCCTAGACCGCTCGCTGAAGGCCAAGAACGGGCGGATGATCAAGGGGATCATCCAGACCGACGCGGCGATCAACCCCGGCAACTCGGGCGGCCCGCTGCTGAACTCGCGGGGCGAGGTGATCGGCATGAACACGGCGATCCTCAGCCAGGTCGGGCAGTCGGCGGGGATCTCGTTCGCCGTGCCGATCAGCGCCATCAGCCGAATCCTCCGCCCCTTGATCGAGCATGGCCGGGTCATCCGCGCCGACCTCGGGCTGACGCGGGTCTATCGCCGGAGCGACGGCCTGCTCGTCCTGGGCGTGGCCGAAGGCGGGCCGGCCGACCGGGCGGGCATCCGGCCGATCGGCGTCAAGCTGATGCGGACCGGCTTCGGCGTCGGTCCGCCGGCTCGACCCCGAGACGGCCGACGTCATCGTCGCCATCGACGGCAAGCCCGTGACCTCGGTCGACGACCTGCTCAACGAGGTCGAGGCCCGCGCCCCGGGCGACCGGGTGACGGTGACCGTCGTTCGCGGGGGCCGCGAGGTGGACGTGCCGGTGACGCTGGGGCAGTCGTGAGGGGAAAGGATCAACCCGCACGCCCGCAAGATCGATAAAGGAGGCAGGATGCGGGCAACCCCTGCCTCGTGGGGTCCCGGGCAGGATGCCGGAAGGGGTGGGCTTGATGGATCGGGCGAGTGCGGGCCGTGGTCGGATTCGGTTCGCGCTGGCGATCGGGCTGACCTTGCTGGTCGGGCCGCCCGCGCCGGGGCAGGCGACCAGGCCCACGGCCCCGTCGTCCTCCATCCCGGCCGCCGAGCCGCCCGCGGGCGGGGAGAAGCCCGGCGGCGCTCCTCCGGGCGGCGGCGCTCCTGGGCGGGATGAGTCGTGTGCTCCCCCTGCCCGTCCGCGCCCCGGATGAGCCGAGGCGCGGCGTCGCCCCGGGCTCGCCCCCACGGGGTGCGCGGCCGAGGCCCGGCGGCATCTTCGACCCGGGCGCGGCGGGGCCGGGCATCAGCCAGAGCGGCGACCAGAACTTCCTCGACGGAGCCCTCGACGCCCGCACCGGCTGGCCGTTCGTCTTCCTCGACCACTTCCGGCCCCGCCCCGAGCGGCTCGAGGCCTTCTGGTACATCAGCACCCGCGACTGCCCGCAGGAGATGGGCTCCGACCCCTGGGCCGACCTGAAGATCATGCAGTTCGACAACCGCGGCGACATGGTCCCGCGCGACCCGGCCGAGCTGTTCGCCCAGGCCGCGGGCCGGCCCGTCTTCATCCAGGTCCAGGGCAGCCTGACCACGCCCGACATGGCCGTCGGCGGTCTGATGTGGAGCCACTCGTGGCTCCAGCACCACCGCTGCCTCCCGCCCGACGCGGTGGTCGTCGCCTTCGACTGGCCGAGCCAGCGGGTCTATCGCAACGACATCCTCGACGTCAACGAGAAGGGCCGCCGGGCCTACATCGCGGCCTATCACCTCGCGCGGTTCGTCCAGTCGTTCCCGGCGTCGAGCCGCGTCTGCCTGCTCGGCCAGAGCTACGGCGGGCGGGTCGTGCCGGGTGCGCTTCACCTGCTCGGCGGCGGGTCGCTCTCGAGCGGGACGCACCAGCCCGAGTATTGCCTGCCGACGAGCCGGCCCGACCTCGAGCTCCACGGGGTCATCATCGCCGGCGCCAGCGACCACGACTGGCTCGACCCGGGGAAGAAGTACGACCGTGCGCTGTACGCGGCGAAGGGCTTCCTGAACCTCTACAACCGCAAGGACGAGTCGCTGCTCTTCTACAGCGGGCTGATCAAGAGTGGGCACCATCGCGCGATCGGCCGGATCGGCCTGACCAACCGCGACTTCGACCGCCTCGGCCCGCTGGCCGCCCGCTACGAGGAGCACGACATCCACGACCTCCTCGGCGACGAGCACTCGCTGCTCGACGCCACGGCCAACCCCAGGATCGGCCGCTGGATCGCCCCCTACGCCTGGGCCCCCGACCCGGGCCCGATCGACGAGCAGGCCGAGTCGAGCGCCACCCCCTACGGCACCGGCCGGAACACCGCCAGCCAGAAGCGGTTCGAGACCTCCGGCGCCCGGGACAACCCGCGCGGCGAATGAGCGCGAGCCCACCCCACCGCAGCGCGCACCGCCAGCGCCACGGCCCCGCCGCAACGCCCTCTTCAATCAACGCATCGGAATGCGACCCGCCCGACCCGCCCGCCTAGGCCGCCGCCGCAGACCGCCGCGGACCCTCGCGACGCCGATCGGTCCGTGATGGCGTGATCGAATGTTCAGAGAAATTGGCTTTGGTCGGCGCCAACGGCTCCGCGGCGGCCGCCGATTTGGCTTCGGTCGGCGCCTCGGCGGCCGGTGCCGTAACCGCCGGCGCGGCAAGGTCTTCGCGACGCCCCGCCTCGTCCGCCCCCGACTTCGCCAGGGTCCTCAGCTCCTTGAGCGTCGCCCGCAGCGACCGGTCGTGAGCCATCTCGTAGCGATGCTGGAGCACCGCCTGCTTCGAGTCATCGACGCACGCCACGTGGATCGCTCGCCGCCGGAGGTCCGACGGGTCTTCGAGGCGAGCGCGGAGCGCCCGCAGCCGCCTGCGCTCGGACTCGGAGGCGCGGAGGATCGCGGCGACGGCGCGCCGGGCGTCGGCCTCGGCGAGCGGCTCCTCGTCGGGGTCGCTGGCGATGAGCAGCCGCGCCGAGGCCAGTGCCGCCGGGCCGGCCCGCCCCGGGTCGGCGTCGGGGAGGTGGCCGAGCAGGGCCATCAGCGAGGCGTGGTAGTGGCCCGCGTCCCACGCCGCCGAGCCCCCGGCCAGGACCTCGGCGATCCCGCCCCAGCAGCCGATGAGATGGTCGATGCCGGCCGCGTGCGAAGAGAGCCGCTCCAGCGCCGCCTGGGGGTTGGTCTGGAACAGCTCGACGGCCCGCTCGATCGCCGCACGCTGGTCGGCGTCGAACCGCTCGGCCGCGGCGTCGCCGAGCCCGCGGAGCCGGGCCGCCTCGACGCGGACCGATCGCCGCAATCGCCACGAGGCGGCCGCGGCCCGCTCGCAGAGGACGGCGCGGGTGTGGCTCTGCGGTTTCCAGTCGTCAATCCATCCCTGGCGCTCGGCCTCGAACTCGGCGGGGTCCTCGCCGGGCAGGACGACCTGCTCGGCGCGGAGGCCGTGCTTGAGGCCGTTGAAGCGGGTCTTCTCCTTGCCGGGCTGGGACTTGGGTCCGGTGGACTTCAGGGCGTTCTTGCGGTTCGCGTCGATCTGGGCTTGCGTGGCCATGGTTGGTCGTCCACGGTGAGGGGTGTCGGGGTCGCGGGCATCGGGCGCGGCGTCGCGCGAGCACTATCGCTTATCATCGTGAGCAGGGGCCGCGGCGTTCTCCGATTCCGCGCGGGCCGCTTCCAGACCACCCGGCCGATCGGCCGCGATCGGTGCGTGTCCCCGTCGTCGCGGCCCTCCGGCGCTCGGCGCGCACCGTCTCAGCCCGAGAGCGTCGGACAAAACGGGGTCGTGACGAAGCAAAGTGGCCCCGACCCGAGGCATAACCGCCGTGGACCAATACGGCGGCCAGAGGCCCCGGGCCGGGACCAGGCTGGCGGAGATCGGCGGACGGATCGACGGTCAGAAAATCCGCCGCGTCTCCCAGTCGGCGTCGATCCCGCGGGGGTCGGGTCGGCGATCGGGGTCATCCCACCCGAGCGCCATCGCCGTCAGCCCCTCGCGGGGGTCGGGGTCGGTCGTCCAGTCGGCGACGAGGCCGAGGCGTGCGAGGAACTCGCGGCCCCGGGCGCGGTCGAACGGCCGCGGGGCGGGAGAGGTTTTCAATTCGGAAGGCATGGGTCACCTGGCTCGGTTGCGGGGCAACCGGGAAGAATCGCGGGATACCGAACGTTCATCGAACGGGTGACGGCCCGACGGCGCCTGTCCGGCAAGGACGGCGCGCTCGATGCAATGCGGATCAGGACCGCCGCACCCCGCCGACGGGGCCCGGCATGCGGGGGAGTGGCATGCTCACGAGGCCCGGGCCGTGCGGGGGCGACGATCCCGCGGGCGGGCGACGCGATCGACCGGTCCTGCGCGGCGACGTGCGGCGTTCGCACGACGGCTCGCGGAGGGTAGAGGGTGCCAGGCGCGTTCGCCGGGCGCCGGTGATCACGGGCCGCCCGCGCGACTCAGCAGCGCCAGCGCTGGAGCATCGCGGCGCGGGGGGCCCGGGACGCGTCGTTCCCGAGCGGGTGGAACCCGGCGGCGCGGGTGTCGGCCAGGCCGACGAACGTCGAGCGGCCCGCGAACGACTTGTGCAGCCCCTTCGAATGGCCGCGGACGAACTGGTGGTGCGACCGGACCCTCGGCGTCGCCGCCACGTCGCAGTCGACCTTGGCGTGGCCGCAGCAATCGGGCCTGGCCTCGCCGAGCTGGACCGCCGCGAGGCCCAGCGCCTCGTCGTCGTCATCCTCGTCCGGGTCGAGCGCGGCCCAGCGCCAGTGCAGGGGAGACGCGTGATTCGCGCAGGCTTCGTCCCGCCGGACCAGGTGCCGATGGGCGTGCGACTCGGGCGCCGGCAGCGGGACGTGGGCCAGCTCCAGGATCACCAGCGTGATCCCGAGGTGCTGGACCAGTCGCGTCAGGCTGCCTCGCCGCATCGTGACCCCGAGTTCGGAAGGGAATGAGCTAATGTATCTTATCGCCCATCGCGGGTGTGTCAACCGCACGAACCCTCCGAAAACACGGCGACCGCGTCCTCCGCGGTTCGGACGGGTCAAGGCGGCCCCGAGGCCAAGGCGTCGCCCGGTCGCTCGAGCGGCGGGCCCCGCCCGGCGAGGGCGGTTCAGGCCGGCGGGGACCCCGCGCCGCCGCGGACCGCCAGCTTCGCCGTCTCGTCGCGGAGCACCCGGATCGTCCTCTCGAAGTAGTCCCGGACCGCGGCCAGCTCCCGAGCGCTGTATCGGCCGGCGACGTCGGCCATCGCCTGACCGAGTGACGCGAAGATCGGCGCGACCTGCTCCCGGAGCTCGCGGTCGCGGAGCGGCTCGATGATGACGCTGCGCCTGTCGCGCGGGTTGGAGACCCTCCGCACGTAGCCCGCCTTCTCGAGGCGGTCGACGATCCCGGTGATCGCCCCGGTCGTGAAGCCGGCCAGCTCGGCGAGCTTGCCCGCGGTGGCCGGCCCGTGCTGGCCCAGCAGGCCCAGGCACTTCCACTCGACGGCGCTCAGGCCGAGCCGCGAGGCGACCGCCTCGTGGAAGAGGATCACCGCCGTGCTCAGCTCCCGACCCAGCGAGTCCACCGGCGCCGGAGCCTCGCCCCCGCCCGCCCCGGGAGGGTCGTCGCTTGACGCATTTATCTTACACGCGAGATACTTTGCCATGAGATTCTTTCCCCTGGAGTTGATTCTAGGAGACGAGATGAATCCCGGCAAAGATCCCGCGGACACCGCGTCGGTCGCGCCCGACCGCCGGCGGGCCGGCCGGGGGGCGGCCCCGGCCGTCGCGCTCGTCCTGCTCGCGCCGATCGTTTCCGAGGTGCTGTACGGGGCCACGAGGATCAGCGTCCTCCCCGTCCTGGTCATCCAGGTCGCGGTCTGGGGCTGCGGCGCGTTGATGATCCGCGAGGCGATCCGGCGCCGTCGCCGGGGCTGGGCCGGCGTCCTGCTCCTGGGCGCGGCCCTGGCGGTCGCTGAGGAGTGCCTGATCCAGCAGACGTCCCTGGCCCCGCTGGTAGGTCCCGCCGAACCGGCCTACGGACGGGCGTGGGGAGTCAACTGGGTCTACTTGCTGTGGTCGCTCGGGTACGAGAGCGTCTGGGTCGTCGTGCTCCCGATCTGGCTCGTCGAGCTGATCTTCCCGGACCGACGCGACGAGCCCTGGGTCGGCCGACGTGGCTTCGTGCCGGCGGGCCTCGCGTTCCTCCTCGGCTCCTTCGTGGCCTGGTACTCCTGGACGCAGGTCGCCCGGACCCGGGTCTTCCACCTGCCGGAGTATCAACCACCGCTCGGGTACGTCTGCCTCGCGATCGCGTCCATCGTGCTGCTGGCGATGGCCGCCCTCGGCCGGCGGACGTCGCCGACACCGGAACGCTGTGCGGCCGCCCTTTCGGCGCCGGCCCCCTGGCTCGTGGGGCTGATCGCCTTCCTGTTCGGACTGCCCTGGAGCATGCTGGTGCTGCTGGCTTACGGTGCGGCCCCGATGGTACCGCCTGGCGTCCCGATCATCGCGGGGCTTACGTCCATCTGCGCGATTCTCTTCCTCGTCACCCGCTGGACGTCCTGCCCGGAATGGAATGACGGGCATCGATTCGCCGTCGTCTTCGCGGGAATTCTCGCCTCCATGGCCGGAGGGTTTGCCATCTTCGCCGTGGGGGGAGCCCTGCGCGTCGATTGGGTCGGCAAGGCGATCCTCAACGCGACCGCGGTCGCCTTGCTGGGCTGGCTGGGCTGGAGTGTCCGGCGAGATCGGCGGAAGGACAACCTCACCGCGACGCCGGCCGATACGCGATCGCCCGCCGGACGGCCGGCGGCAGGGGCGCGTGCTCGCCTTTGATCGAACGCCAGAGGATCTCGTTCAGAGCGAAGTCGTCGACCTTGTCGTACTCCGAGAAGTCCATCTTGCTCGACCGCTCAGCGCCGTAGGCCGTGGCGGTGTTGACGGCGTTCAGGTCGACCTTCGCCGGGACGTGGACATAGGGCGTCGCATCGGCCGCGGCGGTGAAGCTGGCGAACATCGGGCTCGCCGCGGCGTCGTACTGCGAGAGAGGCGGCAGGCCGAGGATCAGCTCGATCGTCCGGATCATGCTCACGGTCTGATATTGCGTGCTGTCGAGGTGATGCCGCTTCGTGTACGGGCTCACGACGAGGCCGACCGTGCGGTGGGCGTCGACGTGATCCGGGCCGTTCTGGGCGTCGTCCTCGATGACGAAGATCGCCGTCTCGGGCCAGAACTTGCTGTGCGACACGGCGTCGATGATCCGGCCGAGCGCCAGGTCGTTGCTCGCCACGCACGCGGCGGGCGTGAACGTGCCGGGCGAGGTGCCGGTGGTGTGGTCCTCGCCCAGGCTCATGACCATGAACCGGGGCAGGTCGCCGTTCTTCTCGTACTCGCGGAACTCGCGGAGGAAGGTATCGGCGTTGTCGGTGTCGCGGACGCGCCGGGTGCCGGGCCGGGCGACGCCGAAGTCGGGGCTGATGTGGCCGACAAGGCCGGGGACCATCGCCTCCATCACGAGCTTGCCGTCGGGCTGGCTCACGCGGCGGCCGAACTCGCCGTAGCTCCGGTAGCTCAGATGAGCCCGGGCGCAGGCGTCCCAGAGGAAGCCGGAGGGGGCCTTGGCGAGGTCGCCGTCGTCGTCGAGCTCGACGCCTTCGCGACGCGAATACGTGAGCGCCCAGTTGCGGGCGATGTAGTCGGTGTTGTAGGCCATGGTCGACCAGGGGTGGCCGTCGGCCGAGACGTGGCCGTTGCAGTAGAGGTTGTCGAGCAGGACGAACTCGTCGGCCAGCTTGTGGTGGTTCGGCGTCACCTGGGCGCCGAACATCACGAGCGCGGGGTCGCCGTTGCCCTTGGCGACGTCGCCGAAGATCTGATCATACGTGCGATTCTCTTTAATGACGTAGAGGACATGCTTGATCGGCGAGGGGTCGCCGACCTTGGTCGGGATGGCGGTCTTCGCGTTGCTCGGCGACTCGGCGAGGAGCTTGTCGGAGTAGGGGCAGTTCTTGTAGACGGCCTCGGTGTAGGCGGCGAGGGCCTTGTCGTCGGGCACGGCGACGATCGACAGGGCGCCGGACAGGGTCGTGCCGATGTAGGGCCAGGGCAGCGTCCGGGCCGGCTTCTTCGAGGTGTCGTGGGCCGTCTTCATCTTGTCCGCGCCTGCGCGCCGATCGGGTTCGGCCTCGACTGGTTCCCCTTGCCCACGCCCACGAGCAGCCGCTTGCCGTCGGGCGTGACGGCGACCGAGGTCGGATACCAGCCGGTCGGGATGAAGCCCTTGACCTGGCTCTTCGAGGGGATCGAGATATCGATCACCGCCACGCAGTTGTTGTCGGCGTTGGCGACGAAGAGCGTCTTGCCGTCGGGCGCGACGGCCAGGGCGTCGGGCGTGCTTCCTTCCGGCGAGCGGGGGAAGAGGGCGGTGGAGATCGTCTCGGTGACGATGTTCCGCCGGGCGTCGATCACGGCCACCGAGTTCGTCGACGCGCAGGCGACGAACACGCGGTCGTCGGACGGGTGGACGGCGATCTGGTTGGGATGCTCGCCGACCGAGAATTTCCCGGTGGTCTTGAGGCTCACCGGGTCGACGACGAGGACGACGCGCTCGGACCAGTCGGAGACGAAGAGCTTGGACCCATCGCGAGTCGCGGCCACGTCATAGGGCCGCACGCCGACCTTGGCGGCGCGGGCGGGTTTGGTCGGGTCGGAGATGTCGCTGGCGGTGAGAGTGCTGTCGTCGATGTCGAGCGAGTAGAGCGTCTTGCCGTCGGGGCCGAGGGTCATGCCGGCCTCGAAGTCGGGCGGTCCTTCGAAGCCCTCGGGGATGTCGGGCTTCGACTTCTTCGCGGTCTTGGCCCGCTCCTTCTCCGCGGCGCGGGTCTTCGCGACCTCGGAGGGATCGGGCTCGGACGGGCCGGTCCGGACCAGCTCGTTGCCCCTGAGCTCAAACGCGTGGATCATCCCCATCCCGCCGCCCGACCACCAGACCCGCCCCGACCTCGGCTCGTGCGCCAGGCCGAACCAGCTCTCGCGGACGGTGGTCTTCGTGATGACGGCCTTGGAATCGAGGTCGACGAGGCTCAGCTCGTGGGCGTTGTAGCCGCTGGTGGCGACGAGGGCGCGCTTGCCGTCGGCCAGGGGGATGATGTTCAGCGGCAGGTCGGTGAGCGTGACCTGGTCGCCGGCCGGGGTGAGGGTCCAGCCGTTGGGCAGGAGGAAGCCCCGGTCGGTCGGCCCCGCGTAGCGCGGCTTCTCGCCGTCAGATTGCTGGCCGAGGAGCGGCAGGGAGAGCGTCGCCGCGAGGACGGCGGCCAGGGCGAGGATGCGACGGGTCATCGGGGCGGCTCCCGGGAGAAGGAAGAGGCGACGGACGAGGCTGAGTGGGAATCAGAAAAGGCGGATCATCCGCAGATGACGCCGATGTACGCCGATTAAATAAATCAATCATTTAAAATTGATTTATTATTTCTTCATCGGCGTACATCGGTGTCATCTGCGGATAATCCTCTACGCGTTCCCTCCATCCTCCGCGTCCCCTGCGGCCGGTTATCATGGCTGCGGCCTCGCTCGGTGTCCAATGAACTTTCCGTGAGCGCCCGATGCCCGCCCTGCTGCTCCTCGCCATCCTCGCCGCCGACCCGCCCCCGATCTCCTTCTGCGACGTCGCCGCCGAGTCGGGCGTGGTCTTCCGGTTCCACACCGGCTCGCGCGGCAAGCACGACATGGTCGAGGTCATGGGCGGCGGCGTGGCGATGATCGACGTCGACGTCGACGGCCATCTCGACCTGTATTTCCCCAACGGCGGCTCGATCGAGGGCGACGGCCCCGACCCGCCCGGCGCCCTCTTCCGCAACAAGGGCGACGGCACCTTCACCCCCCTGCCCGACCCGCCCCCGGGGCCTCCGTACGCGATGGGCTGCGCCGTCGGCGATTACGACGATGATGGGAAAGAGGATCTGTTCGTAAGCGGCTGGCGAGGCCAGCGGCTCTATCACAACGAAGGGGGCGGTAAGTTCGCCGACGTGACCGATCGCGCGGGCCTCGCCTGCGACCTCTGGACGACCGCCGCCGCCTTCGCCGACCTCGACGACGACGGTGACCTTGACCTCTTCGTTGTCGCCTATCTCGACTTCAATCCTGCCACCGCCCCGTTCATCGCCGCACCCGACGGCAAGCGCGACTTCGGCGCCCCCGACGATTTCCCGTCGCAGGCGAACCGCCTCTACCGCAACAACGGCGACGGGACCTTCACCGAGATCGGCAAGGAGGCCGGCGTCGCGCGCCCGAGGGACGAGGCCTCGGCGTCGTCGTGGCCGACCTCGTGGGCGATCCGAAGCTCGACGTCTTCGTCGCCAACGACGGCAAGCCATGCTTCCTCTTCGAGAACAAGGGTCACATGCGCTTCGACGAGGTCGGCGTCGCCGCGGGCGTCGCGCTCGACGGTCGGGGCAAGCCCCTGGCCGGGATGGGCGTCGCGCTGGGCGAGGTCGGCGGGCGGGACACGCTCCTCGTCGGCAACTTCATCGACCGCACGACGATCGCCTTCGCCGCGCTCGATCGGGGCGTCTTCGAAGACGCGACCGCGCGGCTCGGCCTCGACGTGCTGACCCGCCGCGTGACCGGCTTCGGCCTCGCCCTGGCCGACTTCGACGGCGACGGCGACCTCGACTTCCTCCAGACCAACGGCCACGTCCTCGACCGCGAGCGGCTGGGCGACCCCTTCGCGATGCGTATGACCCTCCTGCGCAACACGGGCGGCCGATTCGTCGACGCCTCCGCAACAGCCGGCCCCGCCTTCGCCCGCCCGATCCTCGGCCGCGGTCTCGCCGTCGGCGACCTCGACGACGACGGCCGGACCGACGCCGTGGTGGGCGTTCTAGATGGTGCCGCTCTCGTCCTCCGCAACGTCACGCAATCTCCGCCGGGTCTGATTGTGGAGCTGGTCGCCAGACCGCCTTCGAACCGCGCTGCGATCGGGGCGATCGTGCGGGCTCGGGTAGGCGATCGGACGCTCGTGCGCCGGGTGATTGGGGGCGGGAGCTATCTGTCGGCGTCGGATCGGCGGATTCACCTGGGACTCGGCGGTGCGGCGAAGGTGGATCGGCTGGGGGTGGCGTGGCCGTCGGGGCGGAGGGAGGTGTGGACCGACGTCGCGGGCGGGCGTAAGGTCAGGCTCGTCGAGGGGGCGGGGACGCTGCCCTGAGATGGCGCCATCCGGGACCGGACGGCGTCCGCGCTCCGCTAGGGTAATCTGATGTAGATGGAAGGATAATTCTGCCAAACACAGATCACCCAGATATTCCGGGCAATCCAGGCGATTAGTAAGAGAACTCTTGCAATGATATTAATGTCCTGCGGAACCCGCCTGAGGAGATTGCCGATCACCAGGATCATGCAGCAGACCACAAGGTAGGATGCATAAAATGTGAGAATGAAAAGGAAAATTAAATGATAGAGAATATAGATTATTACAAGCGGATTCGGCCCTGTGAGCGTCGCGTCGACCAGGAAGAGGAGCGAGTCCAGGAAGACCGCGATGAAGTAGAGATCCAGGCAACGGCGGAGCTTCTCGCTCCGGGTGTCCTTGAAGAAGACGAGGAAGTGCAGGCTCGGAGGTATCAGCAGGTACCACGCGAGGCTGGGCGGCCCGTCGTATCCCCACCGCATCATCAGGTCACCGTGGGATTCCCCGGATAACCTGAATCCCATGGCGGCGACCGCGAAGGAATAGGCGAAGATCGCGATCGAGAGGGCGACTTACTTGATTGTGCGTTTCATGGCATCGAAAGCCCCCCCTGGTCAATATACGCTCCGAGGGTCGCCCGGGCGAGGCGGTGCGGGAAACGCGGCAGGGTCGATCACCTCTTCAAGCTGGAGGCGGTTGGGCGCGTCCGGGGTTGCCACGGGTTCGGGGGCGAACCCGTGCGCGAGGGCCTTGGCACACGGGTTCGGGGACGAACCCGTGGCAACCTCGCGAGACCGCAACCGCCCGTTTCCGATAGCGGCAGGAGGAGCCCATTGAATCGTTATGATTCCTCATCGGACTGTCCCGACATGGAAACCGCGCTGACGGTCGTCCTGGGCATCTTCGCCGCCATCGGGGTGCTGGCATTTGTCCTCGCAACGTATATCCTCGGACAGGCCCTGTACTATCAGATGCTTCTGGCCCCGGGCCTGGAGCGAGACCTGGGCTTCAAACGCGGCTCGGCCAGCATGCCGGATGACGAGAGCGCGCATGGCTACATCTCGGCCGTGGCCATCGATTCCGTCGCCGATGGGGGCGTGTTCGAGCGCGCAGGGTTCCGGGGAGGGGACGTCCTGCCGGATGTCTCGCACACCGACCTGTTCAAGTCGCTCCACCGCCGCCGAGGCAGGACGGCCGAGCTCGCGGTCGTCGACGGCGGCCCGGGGCCGAGGTTCCACTATCGTGCGAGGAGAATGATCCGGTTCACCGTGCCGCCCCGCCGCCGGACCCCGGACGGTGGTCTCGCGAACGAGGCGACGGCCACAGATCCGCAGTCCCAGGATTCTCACGGGGAGGCGCAGCGGTGATGATCCGAGCGAGGGTCCGGGGAGTGGCCCTGGGCATGCTCTGCCTAGGGGCGCCCATCGCCTCGGCCCAGACAGCGGCGATGCCCGAGCGAACACTCCACGATGGCGTCGCCACCCGCCGCCCCGTCCCCGGCGCCCCTACGAACTGGCCGGCAAGCGGGTCGTCTTCGCCAACTGGTACTACATCCAGCCCGGCGACCTCGACTGGCGCGACGACTCGGGGAAGAGCGTGTACGTCAGCGGCAACAAGGGGCCGTATGCGGCGCATCACGTCGCGATCAACGCCCCGCAGAGGCATCCGGATCGCGGCCGAGACGCCGCGCATCGTCGGACCGTTCGAGCGGCCGCATCGGATGATCATTCAAGAGGGCAAGCTCTATGAGGGGTGGACCGACTCCGACTTTTACGAGTCGAAGGACGCGATGCGCTGGGAGAAGAAGGCCGCGCTCAAGTTCGACGCGAGGGTGAAGGACGGCATCTACCAGGTCTTCATCGACCCCTCGGCCCGCGCGGCCGAGCGATACAAGGGACTCTGGACCGGCACGCTCACCCGCGCCGAGTTCGACGCCTTCCGTGCCAAGCGGCCCGATGGCTGGGAGCCGCGCGCGACGCTGCACCTGGGCGAGAAGGGCGAGGTCGCCTGCCTTCGCGGCGGCGTGTCGGCGGACGGCATCCACTGGACCACGCTGCCCGAGCCGGTCGTCGTCGAGTACGCCGACACGTGGAACACGGCCTACTACGACCGGGCGCTCGCGCGAGTATGTCCTCTACACCCGCGCCTGGTCGATCGGCCCGCGCGCCGAGCGGCTGCCGGCGGACATCCGCAATAGCTGGACGGGCGTCGGCCGGCGGGCGATCGGCAGGACGGCGTCGCGCGACTTCGCGCATTTCCCGCCCTCGGAGATGATCCTCGAGCCGACGCCCGACATGCTCCCCTCCGAGCAGCTCTACACGAATTGCCGGACGACCGTCCCCGGCGCACCCGACCAGCACCTGATGTTCCCGACGATCTGGAACGCCTCGATCGACGACTCGACGCGGGTCGCGCTGGCGTCGAGCCACGACGGCAAGGTCTGGCACTGGGTGCCCGGCGGCGACCTGTTGCGTACGGGGCCGTTCGGCCAGTGGAACGGCGGCTGTGTATGGGGCACGCCCGACCTGATCGAGCTGCCCGACGGCGACTGGGCCCTGCCCTACCTCGCGCACAATTTCCCGCACAAGTACCCGCGCGGCCAGGCCATCGGCGGCACGGGTTACGCCGTCTGGCCCAAAGGTCGGCTCGTCGCCGTCGAGGCCGAGGACCGCGGCGAGTTCACGATGATCCCGCTCATCGCTCCGGGCAAGACGCTGAAGATCAACGCCGTCACGCGGCGGACGGGATGGGTCAAGGTCGAGGTCGTCGGCAAGAACGGGCGGAGCCTGGCCGAGTGCGTGCCCGCCGTCGGCGACAGCGCATGGTCGCGCGTGACGTGGAAAGGGGGCGACGACCTCGGGATCGCCGCCGGCCAGGCCGTGACGCTCCGGGTCGAGTTGAACCAGGCGAAGGTCTTCGGGCTCGAGTTCGAATGACGGCGGCTCAGGGATAATAGGCCTTGAGCGCGAAGTGCAGCACCGCCATCCCGCCCAGGAAGAAGGCGGGCATGAGCGTGAGCATCACGCCTGTCAGCGTCATCCAGGCGCCGAGGAACCGGCCGATCAGGCGGGGGTCGCGGGCGATCCGGTCGATCGGGGCCTCGCCCGGGGAGAGGATGAAGCGGGCGAAGAGGACGACCAGGATGGCGACGGCGCCGAGCAGCACGACGACGTCGGGCGCCGTCCGCGCGTCGAGGTAGATGGCATCCGTCGTCGCCCAGTCGAAGGGCCGGGAGAGGGCCTCCACCAGGAACGCCAGGGAGAACGGCGACCACCAGGGGAGCGCGGCGGTGACGCCCCGGAGCCGCGCGACGGCCGCGAGGATTGTCAGCACGAGCCCGACGACCAGGGCCCCCTTCGCGACGCCGACGGCCAGCCGGCGGACCGGGGCCGGTCCGGGCGGGGCGCCGTCGGGCCGGCCGACGGCTCGGACTGGGCGGGCCCGGCCACGCCCCGGGCCGACAGGCCGGCGGCCAGGGCGAGGAAGGCCGCGATGATCGCCAGCGTCCAGCTCGGGCTGAGGATCGACAGGAAGCCCTCGAGCAGCGGCGCGTGGAGCCGCGGGAAGGCGCCGAGGAGCAGGTAGGCCCCCGTCCCCCACACCGCGACGGCCGTCGCGACCCGGTAGAGGAGCCCGGCCCGCGACCGGGGCCGATCTCGCCCGTCGGGATCCTGGAGGTCGCGCGCCAGCCAGTGCGCCGCGAGGCCGCAGGCGACCAGCGCGAGCGACGCCGCGAGGCCGCCCGCCGCGAGCCGATGGTGCAGCGAGGGCCAGAGGCCCCGGTCGAGGAGGATCGGCGAGGGGGAGACGCCGAACCGGTAGACGCCCGCCACCAGCCCGGGCCGCGTCATCGCGTGCGCCACCGCGTCGAGCGCGAGCAGGATCAGGTAGGCGATGTGCGCCTCGCCGCACAACCCCAGCAGACCGACCCCGGCGACCCCGGCGAGCACGACCGACGCCGCGACCCGGCGCGGCCGCGCGCGACGAGTCCCCGCCGGCGCGAGGCCGAGCAGCAGGCCGATCGTCCCGATCGAAAGCAGGAGAGCCGCGAGCTTCATCGGCCAGGGGGAGCGGTACATGCCGTTGATGTTGTAGGACTTGCGCGGGTCGACCTCGGCCAGTTGCATCGAGTCGAGCAGGGTCAGCCCGACCAGCACGATCGCTGCGGCGACCCGCCAGGCCCCGGCGAATGCCGAGCCGCGCTCGCCCGCGGCCCTCGACCTCCGCGCGGCGTCGAGCGGCAGGCGGAGGGCGATGAAGATCGCCGGGATCAGCAGGGCCACGCCGGCGACCCGGTCGACGTCGAGCATCGGCCGGATCGGCGGGGCCATCCAGGCCATCCAGAACCCGTTCGCCGCCCGCACCAACGCGAAGAAGACCGCCGCCCCCACGACCCAGAGCGCGAGGTCGCCCAGGCCCACCTGGAGCCGACGCGCCTCGGCCCGCCCCGACGTCGATACGCTCATGAAGCCCTCCGTCTGACATTTGTAGCATGTCGACGGCGAAAGGCAAGTGCCCGGCTTACGGAGTCCGCAGCCTCAGGCTGAGGGGGACCTCAAGGCCGTGGCGTTCGAGGAGGGATTCGTCGCAGAGCAGGTCGCGCGTCGGGCCGTCGGCGACGACCTGGCCGGCGTCGAGGAGGATGGCGCGGGGGCAGAGGTCCAGCGCCATCTCGAGGTCGTGGGTGGCGATCAGCTTGGTGGCGGGAAGGCCCGCGATCAGGGCGAGGAAGCGGCGGCGGGCGCGGGGGTCGAGGTTGGCGGTCGGCTCGTCGAGGGCGAGCACCGTCGGCTCGCACGCGAGCACGCCGGCGAGGCAGACGCGCTTCCGCTCGCCGAAGCTCAGGTGGTGCGGCGGCCGGTCGGCGGCGTCGAGGAGATCGACCCGGGACAGGCACTCGAGCGCGATCCGCCGGGCGTCGGCCCGCGACTTCCCCAGGTTCAGCGGGCCGAACGCGACATCCTCCAGCACGCTCGTGCTGAAGAGCTGGTCGTCGGGGTCCTGGAACACGAGCCCGACGCGGCGGCGGACCTCGGGCCCGTTGCGGTCATCGACGGCGATCCCGTCGATGTGGATCGACCCGTGGGAGTGGCCGTCCGTCGCGTGCGAATGGCCGTGCCCGCGGCCCCGATCGGGCAGGAGCCCGTTGAGGTGCAGCAGGAGCGTGCTCTTGCCCGCGCCATTAGGGCCGACAAGCGCGACGCTCTCGCCTTGCGCGACGGAGAAGGAGACGCCGTCGAGGGCGAGGCGGCCGTCGGGATAGCAGTACGTGAGGCCGTCGGCGACGACGGCCAGGGCGGTCGTCACGGGTTGGCCCCTGGGTCAGGGCAAGTCTGGATGGCGAAGCTGCTTTCCCGACCACCCCCCACCCTACCCTCCCCTCTTGCGGGGGAGGGTAGGGTTGGCGTGTCGAGAATCACCCGGCCCATCCAGCATGCGAATCGTCCCGTCCCACCCCCGCGCGAGCATCGCCGCGTGCACCCGCTCACCGCGTTCGAACGAACGGACGAGCAGCATGCCGATCAGCCCCGTCAGCAACCCCCAGTCGAGCCGGCCCGAGCGGCGGAACGTCCGCGACCGCCGGCGCCAGGACCATCCGGCTCAACTCATCGGATAAAATGTGAATATATCTGATCATGAAATGGAGGGTCGAGACCAGGACCGCCGGCACGCCCAGCCGCCCGAGGCCGCCGAGCAGATGACGCATCGGCGTGGTCGCGGCCAGCGTCAGGACGGCCACGAACGCCAGGCTGTTCTTCGCCAGGATCGCGCCCCAGACGGCCCACCAGCCCAGGCGTGTCCGATCCGGGATGCGCCTGTGCGACCATCGCCGCCAGGAACGCGACCAGGGCGAGGAAGCCGAGCCATCGCGTGACGATATAACGAAGGGGGACGCGTGAGGTCGCGACGACCGCAGACAGGATCACCGCCTCGATCGCGAGAGCCCACCAGAGCCCGGCCGGCGTGGCGACGACCGCGACCACGAACATAATGGTCGCGACGATCTTGATCCGCGCGTCGATCCGCTGGAGCGGCCCATTCAGCTCGGCCAGGCGCTCGAGCGTGGCGAGGTCAGGCCGCATCCGGGGCGACCCCGAACGAGGGCCCCTTCCCCGCGGCCAGGGCACGCGCCAGGGCCAGGCCGACGCCGAAGACGACCAGCGTGCCGATCGCGCCGGCCGTGGCGGTCGCCATCGGCTTCCAGCCGACGCCCGGCATGGCGTAGTCGGGGATCGGGGCCGGAACGATCGGTGCGGGCGCAATGCTCCTCGTCGATGAAGCTCAATCGCGCCCCGACTGCTTCCAGTCCGTCGGGAAACTCCGAGGCCAGCGGCGCCAGGAAGATCGCCACGGCCAGCGCGATCCCCAGTCCTGCGAAGGCGACCTGTCCCCAGCGGACGGCCCGCGGCGCCTCGACCTCGGGCCCATAGATCAGATCCGGCCGGACCTGGAGCACGAACCGGACGACCAGGCCGGTGATGATCGCCTCGCCCAGCCCGATCGCCGCGTGGACCAGGACCATCCAGCCGAGCACGTTGAGGAAGTCGGCCCGACGGCCCGAGGCCGCGAGCTCGACGGCGAACGCGCCCGAGGCGAGGATCACCGAGAACCACGCCGCGGCCATCGCGCCGATCAGCACGCCCTTGTGCCCGCCGATGGCGCGGCGGATCGGCGCGTAGATCGCGTAGCCGACCACCGACCCGATCAGGCCCATGTTGAGGAAGTTGGCCCCCAGGGCCGTGAGGCCGCCGTCGCCGCAGAGGAGGCACTGGACGGCCAGCACGGTGGCGATCACGCAGGCCCCGGCCCACGGGCCGAGCATCACCGCGGCGAGCACGCCGCCGAGCAGGTGGCCCGAGACGGGCAGCACCAGGATGTGGAAGTTCACCATCTGCGCCGCGAAGACGCAGGCCGAGGTGATTCCCATCAGCACGGTCGTCCGGTCGCGGAGCTGGCCCCGGAGCCGCGACACGCAGTAACCCAGGCCCAGGGCGGCGATCGCACTCGTGGCGGCGACGGTCCTCGGATCGAGCACGGCGTCGGGGATGTGCATGGCCTTCGCCTCGCGGCCGGGCGGGGTCGGTCGGATCGCCTCCATATTACGCGCGGTATGACCGTCCGTCAAAAACTTCATACCGGCGGCGAAATCGACGCGCGGTACGGGAATCGCTCCGAGCGTCCCATGTCCCAAGCTCTCCCCAGGGAAGCCGCCCATGCCCGCCAGGAACCCCGACCTCCACGGCAGCGCCCCCGACAAGGCCGAGGTCGCGCTGCTCCTGATCGACGTGATCAACGACCTCGATTTCCCCGAGGCCGACGACCTGCTCCGCTTCGCCCGGCCGATGGCCGATCGGATCGCCGACCTGAAGCGGCGCGCGAAGGAGTCCAAGGTCCCCGTCATCTACGTCAACGACAACTTCGGCCGCTGGCAGTCAAACCTCCAGAAGATCGTCGAGCACGCGACGGGGCCCGAGTCGAAGGGGCGGGAGATCGTCGAGCTCCTGGAGCCCGAGGAGGACGACTACTTCGTGCTCAAGCCCAAGCACTCGGGCTTCTTCTCGACAACGCTCGACGTCCTGCTCGACTACCTCCAGGTCCAGACGGTCATCGTCACGGGGATCGCGGCGAACATCTGCGTGCTGTTCACGGCGAATGATGCCTACATGCGCGATTTCCACGTGGTCGTCCCCCGCGACTGCGTGGCCTCGAACACCGAGGAGGTCAACAACGCGGCGCTCGACGAAATGGCGACGGTGCTCAAGGCCGACACTCGGCCGTCGACCGAGCTGACGTTCCCCTACGGGAGGCCCGAAGAGTCCCGGCCGAAGCGTCCCACATCCCCCTCGACGGAGTTCGCCCGGAGGAAGTAGCCTGGCCCTCCTCTACCGTCGAAGGCGAGGAGGGCGGATCGTGCGCGTCTTGATGACCGGCGGCTACGGCTGCATCGGGGCCTGGGTGGCCCGGCAACTCCTCGACGAGGGCCGGGAGGTCTGGATCTTCGACCTCAAGGAGGACACCCACCGGATCGATCTCCTGGTCGAGCCCGGCGAGCGCGGGCGGATCCATTACCTGCCCGGCGACGTGTCCGATCCCGACGCATTTCGCTCCGCGGTCGAGTCGACCGGCGCGACTCACCTGCTCCATCTCGCCGGCTTGCAGGTGCCCGTCTGCCGCGACAATCCGATGCTCGGAGCCCGGGTGAACGTCCTCGGCACGTTGTCCGTCTTCGAGGCCGCGTCGGCCTTGAAGGACCAGGTCCAGCGGGTCGTCTACGCCAGCTCGGCCGCCGTCCACGGGCCGCCCTCGGCCGACGCCGTCGGGCCGACCGGCGACGAGGTCCGGCTCGCGCCCTTGACGCATTACGGCGCATTCAAGGTCTGCAACGAGCTGAACGCGCGGGTCTACTGGCTCGATCGGGGCATCTCGAGCGTCGGCCTGCGGCCCTGGACGGTCTACGGCGTGGGCCGCGACTTCGGCGTGACGAGCGAGCCGACGAAGGCGATCAAGGCCGTCGCCGCCGGGCGGAAGTATCACATCAGCTACGGCGGGCTGCAGGACCTGCAATACGTGGCCGACGTCGCGGCGACCTTCTTGCGTGCGTTGGTGGCGCCTTTCGAAGGGGCTGAGGCCTACAACGTCCGCGGCGCAGTCGTGCCGATCGAGGAGTTCGTGGCGACGCTGCAGATCGGTGGCGCCGGAGGCCGCCGGGCTGATCACGCACGGCGATCGTCAGCTTCCGATCGCGCCGGACCTCGACGATGCGCGGCTGGCGGATCGGTTTGCGCCGCTCCGCCGGACGCCCCTGGTCGAGGGGGTCGGAGAGACGTATCGGCGATTCGCTGCGCTGCGGGACCGCGGGAAACTTGACCTGGGCGACCTGGGATAATTCCGAAGAGCCGGCCGCCGCCGGCCCCACCGGGATGTTCGTTCACGTCTGCCCGGTCCACGACGGCTCCGCGACCTCCCACCACTGTTCGCGAATGGCGTCGATCTGATCCTGGGGCAGCGGGCCCTGGTCCAGGATCGCCGCGTTTTCGCGCCAGCGGCCGGGTTTGGTCGTACCGACGATCATCGTGCAGACGGCCGCCTGGGCCAGGGTGAAGCGGAGGGCCGTCGCCGCGGCCTCCTTCGGGTCGGAGAGAAAACGGTAGTTCAACCGCTTCAAGCGCTCCCAGTAGGGGCGGTGATAGCCGTTGTCGCAACGGGCGCCGTAGCGCCAGGCGGCGTTGGCGATCGGCCGCTTGGCGATCACCGCGATGCCTTTCGCCGCAGCCAGAGGTAGCGTCAGCTTGATGGCCTCCTGGTCGGCGATACTGACCGAGGTTTGCAGGCTGTCGAAGACTCCCGACTCGATCGCGAACTTCGCGGCCTGGCCGTCGCCGCTGTAGCCGATGTACCGGGTATGTCCCTTGTCGCGGGCCTGCTGGAGGGCGGCGATCACGTCGCCTTTTTTCAGGTCTTCGAGCGAGCAACTGTGGAGCTGGACGAGGTCGACGCGGTCGGTCTTCAGGCGCTTAAGGCTTCGTTCGATGCTGGCGAGGAGGGATTCGGGCCGCCAATCGCCGACGCCCGGCTTCTCGGGGTGGCCGCACTTCGTGAAGAGGTGGAAATCGTAGCGGCGGTGGGAGACGGCGCGGCCGATCTTCTCCTCGCTGTCCATGTAGCACTCGGCCGTGTCGATCACGTTCAGGCCCGCGTCGAGCGCGTCGCCGAGCAGCCGCTCGACGGTGTCGTCCGACGCCCCCTCGAAGCCGATCTCGGCGCCGCCGAAGCCGAGGACGCTGACCGTCATGTCGGTCTTGCCGAACTTCCGCTGCTCCATCGCTGAGTTTCCTCGTGGTGCGTGGCGAGGTCGTTCGTCGTCGGCATTTTAGCGGCGGCGACAAGGGCGACTCGGATGGATCGAAATCGGGGTCGGGGTTAGAGTACGTCGCACGACGGAGTTGCCGGCGAGCCGACGAGGTCAGGCATGACGCCAAGCCCACCCCCCACCCTGCCCTCCCCCTCAAGGGGGGAGGGTTCTGCTCTGACGCACGCCGTCCCGACGCGAGGCGGATCACCGTCGTTCCCACGCTCTGCGTGGGAACGCATCCCCGGCCGCTCCGCGGCCATTTTCGGACGACGCGGAGCGTCGGAACGCTTCATTCCCACGCAGAGCGTGGGAACGAGGAAGATGCTATCTGCGCGGGCTCGCGGCCGCCGCGATCATCGCCCTGTTCGCCTACGTCGTGATCCGCGGCACGAATCGCGGCAACGACTTCAAGTACTTCTACGGCGCCGCGAGGCTGCTCTGGAAAGGCGGGCATCTCCGCGTCGACTCGCAGCCGAGGTATCCGATCACGCTCCATGTCCTGCTCGCGCCGCTGGCGAGCCGGTCGATCGGCACGGCGGCGACCGTCTGGGCGGCGATCTCGTTCGCGGCGGTCGGATCATTGCCGTGGGCGCTGGCGAGGCTGACGGGCGTCGGTCCGCGACGGCAGCTGCTCGCCTGGGCGGCCGCGGCGCCGTTCTTCATCGACGCACTGAGCCTCGGCCAGAGCGACCCGATCAATTTCGCCCTCGTCGCGTGGGGGCTCGTGGCGGTGAAGGAGGGTCGCCGGTTCGTCGGATCACTCCTGATCGGCATGGCCGGTCTGATCAAGATCCTGCCGGCTGTGCACTGGGCCTCGGCCCTGACGCGGTCTGCGCTCGCTCGGCGTGTTCGCGGGCATCGCGGCGACGATCGTCGCGGGGTTCGGGCTCGTCGCTCTGGCCGTCGGCCCCGAGGAGGCGATCCACGGCTTCCAGGACCAGGCCGAGTGGATCAGCCGGAACGAAAAGCCCTGGCACCTCGTGGCCCGCGGCGGCGACCTCCGGCCCAACAACGAGAGCCTGCCGATCGTCCTGGCCCGGACCCTCGGCGCCATGCCCGAGGAATACCGGCCGAGGAATGCCCTCGTGGTCGCTCGGCTGCCCCTCGACCTGATCTGGGCGGCGTGGGGGACGGTCTTGGTCGGGATCGCGCTGACCTGGATCGCGGCGGCCCGCGCGGCGGCTCGGCTCGACCCGTCACGGTCGCTCACGGGGATGTTCGCCCTGTCATCGATCGCGATGCTCACCGCGACGCCGATCTGCTGGCACCACTACTTCCTCTGGACGATGCCGGCGTGCCTGTTCCTGATCGGTCGGCCGGGGATCGTCGGGGGCTATGCGGTGGTGTCGCTCGTGGGCTCGGCCTCGCCGATGATGCGCGGCGTGGGATGGCACATGATGCTGGCGATCGGGCTGTTCGTGATGGTGGCGTGGGAGATCCATCGGTTGACGCGAACGGTGATCGAGGGGAGGCCCGATGCGGCGCATCCCCGAGCTTGACGCCCTCCGCGGCATCGCCGCGCTGGTGATCGTCGTGTTCCACATGCGGTTCGTGGACACGGCGCCGGCGCTCGGGACGGCCGTCGACCTCTTCTTCGTCCTGTCGGGATACCTGATCACGACGATCATCCTCGAGCAGGGCCGCTCGCCCGGCTTCTTCGGGGCGTTCTACGCGCGGCGGGCGCTGCGGATCTGGCCGATCTATTACCTGGCGCTCGTCGCCTGTGTCCTGGTGAATCCGCTTCTCAAGAAGCCCGAGTCGATGGCGGGGTTCGGCTGGTACGCGGCGTATCTCCAGTTCGTGCCCGGCTACTGGGGCGGCGAGACGCCGCCGTTCAGCCGGCTGTTCACGCACACCTGGACGCTCGCCATCGAGGAGCAATTCTATCTGCTTTGGCCGCTCTGCGTCGTGGTGCTGGGACGGAAACGGATTCGATGGGGGATCATGCCCCTATTGATCGTCGCCGACGGTGATGCGAACGCTTGGCTTCCATCGCCACATGCTCCTCACGCGCTGCGACGGCCTGGCGTTGGGCGCCCTGCTCGCCGACCTGCTCGTCGACCGGGATCTGCTCAAGATCCACCGGCGGGCGTTCGTGCGAGGATTCGCGGCGATCGGCCTGCTCGCGATCGCGATCCGCCAGGTCGGCTGCCCTCTCATGGACCGGCTCGACGGGCCGGTTCCCGCGATGTGGGCGATCCGCTCGTTCGCCGTCCAGACCGGGGCGACGTGCTGGATCTATTTCGCGGGGGTCGGTCTCGTGCTGCTCACCGACGGCAGTCCGAAATTGGCACCGCTCCGCGACCGAAGACTGGTGCGGCTGGGAACGATCAGTTACGGGATCTACCTCTATCACCCGTTCGTGCTGATCTTCGCGCCGATGGTCCAGAAGGCGATCGGACTGAAGGTCGCGCCGTGGATCATGGACGTGGCGAAGGTCGGCGCGTGCGTCGGTCTCGCCGAAATCTCATGGAGGCTGGTCGAGCGGCCATTGCTCGGCCTCAAGGATCGATTTCCCTACGCCAAGACGGCCTATCGGGGGCCGCACGAGGCGGCTTCGAAACATGCGGGGCCTCCGAGCGATCGCGCGGAGGCCCCGAGTTCGCCACGGTCAGCGTCGCTCAGGCCCGGCGACGGCCGCGGGCCAACTTGAACAGGCCGAAGCATCCGCCGAGGCCGAGTAGCGCCAGCGACGACGGCTCGGGCGGCGGCGTTGGCCTGGAAGAACCCCGACAGGTCGTTGGTGCCCGGCGTGTTCGCGTCGCCGAGGAACCCGCCGCCGGGGGCGTAGACACCGAAGAGCTCTTCCAGCGTCTTGAGGTCGGACGAGTGGGTCAGCGGTGTCGTGACCTGGAAGCCGTTCCCCACGGCCAGCGGCGAGATCACGATCTCGGGAACGGTGAACTGCGAGCTGTCGCCGTTCTCGGTCTCGTCAAACCAGATCACGATCGCGCCGTTGTTCTTGTAGGCCTGCGAGGCCATGATCTGCGGGATGATTATCGAAAGGAAATTGTCGCCCGCCGCGATCGCGGACTGATCGCCCGTGTAGTGCACGCCGTTGTAGGTGAAACCGCCGGTGAGGGCGGAATGCATGTCGTTGTACTGGTCGGGCGTGATCAGGTTGTAGCGGCGACCGTGTTGTTGGCAAGGTCGGTGGAGAGCTGCGACAACAGCGCGTAGTGGCTGGTTCGAGGCCGCGACGTGTTCCGCCGTTGGTGTCGGTGAAGAAGAGTGTCCCGTCGTGTTTGGCGGCGAAGTTGTACTGGTGGCTGCCGTTGTAGGGGTTGGTGAAGCGTGTTGTCGGTTCCCGGAGGTCGCTGGTCGTGCGGGACGCCGTTGGCCTGGTAACCGGCGGTGGACCTGCGCGTCCTCCTGGTAGGCCTTCCAGGAGATACCCGAGGTCTGGAGCAGGCCCGTCAAGTGTGGCGCGTTGACGATGTTGTTCGGGAAGGGATCGGCGTCGTTGAGCGGGCCGTGGAGGCCGGCCTCCTGCCAGACGTAGTTCGGCTCGGACGGGTGCACGCCCGCCGCGACGTTGGTGTAGTTGCTCGCCCACGAGGTCTGGGCCGCGTTCGGGTTGCCGGGCGTCATCAGGCTGTTGAGGAACGGCGCGGCCGGGTTGTTCAGGAGCTGCGCCGGCGAGGTCACGCTCGACGGCTGGGTGAGGTTGTGGTTCTCCATGTCGATGTAGAACACGTCGCCAATCTGCTGGCCGCGGGCGGGCGAGGCCAACAGCGCCGCGGCAACGCAGGCGGCGGGGGCGATCAGGCCCCTCGAGAGACGGTGCGGTCGCGGGGTGTGCATCGACTCAGTATCTCCCCTAGAGAGGTTGGGCGGGAAAACGAGCCGGCAGTCTACAACGCGACCGAGGCCCCGCAAGGGGATTCATCAAAATACGTGCGAAAGATCGCGAATCTACACGGGGAGCGCGGGCGTGCGTCGCGGGTCGGAGACATCGGCGTCAAATTCTGTAGGCAGGGCTCCGCCCACCGTTCGGGGGGATCATCCCGGGACGGTGGGCGGAGCCCTCCCTACAAAGATCAAGCGCGTGCCCGATCGCCAGCGCGGGGTCGCCGGGTTAGCCGGGGCCGCGGCCTTGGTGGCCGGAGCCTCGCCGGTCGCCGGGGCCGGC